>CAWFBG010000041.1:0-8526 GCA_963813925.1 uncultured Planctomycetaceae bacterium | reverse complement strand
GAGTGGCCTCGATGAACCGCCCCTCCAGATCTCCATTGATTCCCTCCTGGTCGGACAGTCTACCCGACTGTCCGGGCCGGCGGCCACAAGGCGACTTGACGGCCCGCGCATTCGGCATATATCCAGTTTGCGAGGCCGCGCTCTTGTTCCCCGCGCCGGGTCCACCCCATGAAGGTTGCCGTCACCGACTACACCTTTGACTCGCTCGACACGGAGACGGCCGTCCTGGCGCCGCTGGGCTGCACCCTCGTCGGCCGCCGCTGCAAGACGCCGGAAGAGTTGAAAGAACTGACGGCCGACGCCGACGCCGTGCTCACGCAGTTCGCGCCGATCAGCGCCGACGTGATCGCCGCCATGACCAAGGCCCGCGTCATCGTCCGCTACGGCATCGGCGTGGACAACGTGGACCTGGAGGCCGCCCGCGCCTGCGGCATCCCCGTCTGCAACATCCCCGCCTACTGCATTGACGAGGTCGCCGACCACACGCTGGCCCTGATCCTCGCGCTGACCCGTCAAATCGTCCCGACCTGCCTCCACCTGCGCGGCGGCCGGTGGTCGTTGCCGGCGCCGCTGGAGTCGATGCACGCCCTCAAGGCGCTGACCGTCGGCGTCGTCGGTTTCGGCCGCATCGGCCGCGAGGTGGCGGCCCGACTGAGAGCATTTAAGAGTAAGGTAGTTGTCTTCGACCCGGTCGTCCCGGCGGTGGAGGTCGAACGGGCCGGTTGCGTCCCGACCGCCCTGGACGAGCTGTTGCGAACCGCCGACGTGCTGACGCTGCATTGCCCCTCCACGCCGGCCACGGTGCGCATGATCGACCGCGTCGCCCTGGAGAAAATGAAGCCGGGCGCCCTGCTCATCAACGTGGGCCGCGGCAACCTGGTCGATACGTCCGCGTTGATCGAGGCGTTGCAGTTGGGCCGACTCGGCGGGGTGGGTTTGGACGTATGCGATCCGGAACCGATCCCATCCGGCAGTCCGCTGCTCGGCATGGGCAACGTCATTTTGACGCCGCACGTCGCTTCGGCCAGCGTGCCGGCGGTGTCGTCGCTGCGGACGCAGGTCGCGCAGACGGCGGCGCGGGCGCTGCGCGGCGAGCCGTTGGAGAATGTTGTCAATGGGGTGTACCGCACTGGTTAGCCGCGACGCGCAGCGGAGCGCTGGGAGAGGCGCTCCGCTGCGCGTCGCGGCTAACCGAGGAGGCGAACCATGACCACCGAACGCACCGCCGCGTCGGCAAGAGTTTCGGCCGACGCCCTGGAGGCGTTCTGCGTGGCGGCGCTGACGAAGGTGGGCGTCAGCGACGCCGACGCCCGCACGACGGCGGACGTGCTGGTGACGACCGACACATGGGGCGTTTTCACGCACGGCGTCAAGGCGCTGCGCGGCTACGTGCGGCGTTTGCGGGCCGGCGGGCTCCGCGCGGACGCCCGGCCGGAGATCGTCGCCGCCGGCCCGGCCTGGGCCGTGGTGGACGGCCATTCGGCGCTGGGGATGGTGACGTCCGTGTTCGCCATGCGGACGGCGATAGCCAAGGCGCGGGAGTGCGGCGTCGGCTACGCCGGCGTCCGCAACAGCTGCCACTTCGGCGCGGCCGGCTACTACGCGAACATGGCCGCGTCCGCGGACATGATCGGCCTGGCGATGGCCAACGACACGCCCAGCGTCACGGCGCCGGGCGCCCGGGGCCGCGTCACCGGCAGCAACCCGTTGGCCTACGCCGTCCCGACCGCCGACGGCAAGCCGATCCTGCTGGACATGGCGACGAGCATCGTCGCCGGCGGCAAGGTCGCCGCCGCCCACGCGGCCGGCAAGGCGATCCCCGCCGATTGGGTCGTGGACCGCGACGGCGAATCGACCACCGACCCGGCGGCCTTCCTTGAAGGCGGGGCGCTGCGGCCGATGGCCGGCCATAAAGGATACGGCATCGCCCTTTTGATCGAGACGCTGTCCGGCGTGCTGACCGGCGCGCTCCTGACGCGTCAGATCGTCCCCTGGATCGTCGGCGACCCGGCCCTGCCGACCGGCCACGGGGCGGCGTTTCTTGCCATTGATATTGCGGCATTGATGCCGGTTCAGGAATTCAAGCGGCGCGTCGATGGGCTGGCTCGCGAAATCCGGGCGGCCCCGAAGGCCCGCGATGCTGAGCGCATCTATCTGCCGGGCGAAATGGAATGGGAGCGGCGCGAGCGGGCGTTGCGGGAAAAGATCGTGCTGCCGCCGGACGTGGTCGCCAGCGTCTCGGGCCTTTCGGACGATTTGGGCGTCCCGCTGAAAGGGTTCGCAATCGACTCTTAAACTCCACTGAGGGGCTGACACCGTGAAGATCGTTCGTTACCGGGACGGCGCCGATCAAATCAAGTGCGCCGCCGAGGGGCCGGACGGGACGCGGCGCGAGATCGCCGGCGACCTGTTCGGCGATTACACCGTCACCGACCGCCCCGCCGATGTCCGCAAGCTGCTGGCGCCAGTCGCGCCGGCCGCCCTGCTCTGCATCGGCCTGAACTACAAGCGGCACGCGCTGGAGGGCCACGCCGCCATCCCCCAGTACCCGGTGCTCTTCATGAAGGCCGTCACGGCGGTCCAGAACCCCGGCGACCCCATCCAGCTGCCGCGCGGATTGGCGACCGACGAGGTCGATTACGAGGCCGAGCTGGCCGTCGTCATCGGCAAGCGCTGCAAGAACGCGCCGCGCACCGCGCCCTCGACTACGTCCTCGGCTACACCTGCGCCAACGACGTCAGCGCCCGCGACTGGCAGAACAGGAAGGGCGGCTCGCAGTGGTGCCGCGGAAAAACGTTCGACACCTTCGCCCCGCTGGGCCCCTGTCTCGTCACCGCGGACGAAATCACCAACCCCAACACCCTGCTGATCCGCACGGTCATCAACGACGAAGTCTTGCAGGACTGGAACACCGACGACATGATTTTCGACGTTCCGTCGCTGATCGAATTTCTCAGCGGCAGCACAACGCTCTTGCCGGGCACGGTGATCCTCACCGGCACGCCGCACGGCGTCGGCTTCGCCCGCAAGCCGCCGCGCTGGCTGCGGCCGGGCGACCAGGTGAGCGTCGAAATCGGCCGCATCGGCACGCTGACCAACCCCGTCGAGGTTGAGCCTTTGGGGACAGCCAATGCCTGAAACGACGAATCTGTCCGGCGTCATCCCGCCGCTCCTGACGCCGACCGACGCCCACGACCGGGTGGACGAGCCGGCCCTGCGACGGTCGGTCGGCCGGCTGATCGAGGCCGGCGTCCACGGCCTGTTCGTCGGCGGCACGGCCGGAGAAGGCCCGCTCCTGACCGAACGGGAGTGGACGCGCCTCATGGAAATCACGTTCGACGAGGCGGCCGGCCGGCTGCCCCTCCTCGGCGGCGTGCAGGATACCTCGACTCGCAAAGTGGTCGATAAGATCGTCCGCCTGCTCGACATCGGCTACGGCCATTTCGTGGTGACGCCGACCTTTTACATCCCGTCGCGCACCCCGGACGAGCAGCTGCGGCTGTTCGGCGCCTGTCGGGAGGCGGGCGGACGCATGGAGATGATCGGCTACAACATCCCGCAGGTGGTCGGGGCGCCGGTGGCCGTGGAGACGTTTTGCGAGGCGGCGCGGCGCGGCTGGATGCGGCACTGCAAGGAGAGTTCGGGCGACCTGAAATACCTGAGCCGGCTGGTGGTCGAAGGGCGGGCCGTCGGCCTGCGCGTGCTGATGGGCGACGAGGTGACCGCCTCGGCCGGGCTGAAGGCCGGCGCCGTCGGCCTGGTCAACCTGTGTATCAACGTCGAGCCGGCTACATACCTGGGCCTGTACGAGGCCGCCGTCCGCGGCGACGACCAGGAACTGGCGCGTCGGCAGGAGCGCATTAACCGGATCGTCGAAGAGGTAGTTCTGAGCGGCCCCTGCTTCGTGGCGGGGCCGAAGTACGTGCTCGCCAGGCTGGGCGTCGGCCGCGGCGCCCCCGTGTCGCCGCTGCAACCGGCCGGCGAGGAACAGGGGAGGCGGATCGATCGCTTCCTCGGGTTGTGAAGTCGCCACCACCACGAGCCCGCAGCGCCAAGCAAGGGCGTTTCCGCTCGTCCTTGCTTGGCGCTGCGGACTCGCGGGGCACGATTCACGCATAAGTGAATGGCATTCCACACAAGGAGAATTTCGTGACCGCACGCTGGTTCGCCGCCCTGTCCGCCCTGGCCCTCGCGGCCGTCGCCCTCCACGCCGACGGCCCCGGCGACAACGTCGCCGACAAGGTCCGTCCCGTCCCGCCGCCCGGCGTCGCCATCCCCGCCGCCGACAGGGAAGCGCTCCAGGCGGGCGTCAACGACCTCGGCAAGGAGATCGACGCCCTCCGCGTCGCCCTGAAGGACAAGCCCGCCCTGCTCGATCTGCTGCCGGACGTGCAGATCTATTACAACGCCGTCCGCTACGCCCTCGCCTACGACGAGTTTTACAACGTCAAGGAAACCGGCACGGCCAGGGCGTTCCTGAAGGAAGGTCACGAACGGGCCGAGGCGCTGCGCGACGGCAAGGCGCCCTGGACCACGGCCACGGGACTCATCGCGCGCGGCTACGTCTCGCGCATCGACGGCTCCGTGCAGCCCTACGGGCTGGTCGTCCCGGCGTCGTTCAAGGCGGGCGCGACCGACAAACACCGTCTCGATCTCTGGTGCCACGGCCGCGGCGAGAACCTGACCGAACTGAATTTCATCAACGGCTGCCAGAAATCGAAGGCCGAGTTCATGCCGGCCGGCGCCTTCGTCCTGCGCCTCTACGGCCGCTACTGCTGCGCCAACAAATTCGCCGGCGAGGTCGATGCGTTCGAGGCGATGGACAGCGTCAAGAAGCACTACCCCATCGACGTCAACCGCGTGGTGGTCCGCGGCTTCTCGATGGGCGGGGCGGCCTGCTGGCACCTCGCCGTCCATTACCCGAGCGTCTGGTGCCGCCGCCGCGCCGGGGGCCGGTTTCAGCGAAACCGCCGACTTCCTCAAGGTCTTCCAGAACGAGGCCGTCAAGCCGACGTGGTACGAACTAAAGCTCTATCACATGTACGACTCCACCGATTACGCCGGCAACTTGTTCAACTGCCCCACCGTCGCCTACAGCGGCGCCGACGACACGCAGAAGCAGGCCGCCGACATGATGGTCGCCGCCGCCAAGCGCGAGGGCTTGACGTTCGCGTACCTGATCGGGCCGCACACCAAGCACGCCTACGAACCGGAAACCAAGAAGGAACTCGCCAAGGAAATCGACGCCCTGGCCGAAAAGGGCCGCGACGAGACGCCGGCCGAGGTCCGTTTCACGACGTATACTCTCCGCTATAACCGCGACGCCTGGGTGACGGTGGACGGCCTGGAAAAGCACTGGGAGCGGGCGCAGGTTAACGCCAAGCTCGCCGCCGGCGGCATAACGGCCGACACGAAAAACGTCACGGCCCTGACGCTGGCGTTGCCGGCGGGCAAAAGCCCGTTCGACAAGGCGACGGTGACGATCGACGGCGCGAAGATCGCGGGCGGCCCCGCGGCGGCCGACCGCTCGTGGACGGCCCACTTCCGCAAGGTGGACGGCAAATGGAAGCGCGTCGATTCCGCCGACGATGGCTCGCTGGCCAAGCGGCACGGCCTGCAAGGGCCGATCGACGACGCCTTCATGGACAGCTTCGTCATGGTCAAGCCGACCGGCAAGCCGATGAACGAGAAGGTCGGGGCGTGGGTGGACCGGGAAATGAAGCACGCCGTCGCCCACTGGCGCAAGCAGTTCCGCGGCGAGGCGCGGGTGGTCGCCGACGACGCCCTGACCGACGCGGAAATCGCCTCTTCCAACCTCGTGCTGTGGGGCGACCCGTCGAGCAACAAGGTGCTGGCCAAGATCGCCGACAAGCTGCCGATCCGCTGGGACGGCGACAAGATCGTGGTCGGCGCAGACCCCTACTCGGCCGCCGACCACGTGCCGCTGTTGATCTACCCGAACCCGCTCAATCCGAAGCGCTACGTCGTCCTCAACAGCGGCTTCACCTTCCGCGAGTACGACTACCTCAATAACGCCCGGCAGATCTCGAAACTCCCGGATTACGCGGTCATCGACGTGCGGACGCCGCCGTCGTCGCGTCGGCCGGGGGCGATCGCCGCGGCCGGGTTCTTCGACGAGCAATGGAGGTTGCAGCCCGACGGCGGGAAGTGACGCAATCGACCCGACCAGCCGCGAGCGAGCGCTTCGGCCGAAGCGCTCGCTCGCGCTCGCGGCTGGTCGGTTTGTTATTTCCCGGCCGCCGGCGTCAGCCGTACCTCCGACAATTTCAGACTCCGTGCCTCCTGTTTCTCCGCCGTCGCCTTCGCCACGGTCAGGCTTTCCGGCAGGTCGAACGCCCCCACGCGCTTCCACGTCTGATGGTGCGCCTCGGAACTGGCCAGGGCGTTCGTCTTGGCGTCCCAGGTGTTGACGACGAAGCACGCCGGCAGGAACTTCCCTTCCTTATTCACCACATTTTCCATCACCGTAATGGTAAAGCGGGCGCCCGGCGCGTCGCGGTTGACAACAATCACCTGCCGGTCGCGGATGCGGTAGCTCGAATGGAAGGCGTCGTCCAGCACGCGAATCGCCCGGCCCAGCGGGTGGTCGGCGTTGTCGTCCTCGAAGACGCAGGCCGTCGGGGCGCCGCCGTCGTCCAGGCGGTGGCCGACCATCGACGCCAGGCGCGCCGCGCCCGGCGCTCGTTTTCATCGTCCGGCAGCTTCAGCGTCACGTCGCCCTTGGGGCCGACCGCGACGCGGCCCTTGGCGACCTTGCCTTCCACGTTGACTTCCAGGTCGGCCGTGAAGCCGGGGAAGCCCTTCCACACGGCGCGGGCGGCGCGGGCGTCCGCCAGCAGCTTCCCGGCGGCGTCGTCGCCCGCCGGCTTCGTCTCCTTGTCCGCTCCGCATAGCGCCGTTACGGCGACCAGCGACAGCAACACTCCGCATGGTCGTTTCATCGCGCGTCTCCTCTGTAAGAGTCTGTTCCATAGGTCCTCATGAGTTTTGACGACCAAGGTCGGTAAGCCGTAGCCGCGTTCGCCAGAACGCGGGTCGGAGTTCCAAGGTCGGTAAGCCGTAGCCGCGTTCGCCAGAACGCGGGTCGGAGTTCACCCGCGTGCTGGCGAACGCGGCTACCGAACAGACGCTAAATCCGTAGGGGCCTCGACATTTTCACCCGCCGCGCCGCTTGACCATCGTGATCTGGTTGCCAGTCGCGTTGTGTTCCACGTGGTCCATGAACGTCTGGATGAGCAGCAGGCCGCGGCCGCTGACCTTGCCCAGGTTGGCCGGGTCCGTCGGGTCCGGCAGCGTCGATGGGTCGAACCCCAGCCCCTCGTCGCGCACCAGAAACGTGGCCTCGTCGCGCGTCAGCGTGGCCGCCACGCGCACGCGCCGGTCGCGGTACGGCTCCTGGTAGCGGCGCTCCTTGGCCATGCGGTAATAGCCCTTCTCGTCCGTCTCGCGCTGCTCCGACTTCAGCTCCAGGTTGCCGTGAAAAATCGAGTTGGTCAGCGCCTCGTGCAGGGCCACGCCCAGCAGCATCAGGCCGCTCGGTTCGCACAGGCCCATGCGCGACAGGTCGCCCTCCAGGTGGCTGACCAGAGGCGCCACCATGGAAGCGTCATTTTCGATCTCGTATAGCGTTTCCGAGCGCATCACCGTGTCGAGGATGCGCCGCTCGCTGACCTTGGTCTGGGCCGCGGAGAACACCGCGTCCAGCACCTCGGCGAGGTTCTGGGCCAGGCTCTGTTTGGGGACGTAACTGGCCGCCCCCTTCTTCAGGGCGCGGATGGCGAGGTCTTCGCTGCCGTGGGCCGTCATCAGGATGACCGGCGTCAGCCGGTACTTGGCGCGCACCTCCTCGACCAGCTCCAGGCCGTCCATTTGCGGCATGAGCATGTCGGTGAGCACCACGTCGGGCGAAACGCGGGGGATAAGTTCCAGGGCCTCGACGCCGTTGCCGGCGAAGACGGCCTTCCAGCCCTCGGCCTTCTGAATGATGGCGCCGGCCAGCCGCCGGTCCATCGCGGAATCGTCCACCACCAGCACGGTGCGGAGGTCGGGAGCGTTGGGGTCGGCGGCGCCCGCCGCGCCGGTTTCGTGGGGGGTCATGAGAGGTTCTCCGAAGACGAGGGCCGGTCGGAAACGAAGGCGCGGAGCGCCGCCGCCAGCCGGTCCAGATGGTGTTCGAGTTCGGGCAAGTCGGCGGCCGCGGCCGCGGCGTCTCCGGCCCGGCCCTGGGTTTGGATGCGGTCGGCGGCCGCGGCCGCCGCGTCGGCGCCGAAGTAGCCGAGCGCCCCCTTGATCGTGTGGGCGGCGCGGTGCAACCCGCCGGCGTCGCCGGCGGCCGCGGCCCGACGCAAATCGTCTCGCCAGCCGGGCGACTCCCGGAGGTAATCGCCGATCAGCTCTCGCAGCAGATCCTCGTCGCCGCCGACGCGGCCCAGGGCGACGGTGCGGTCGAAGTCGGGGAAGGGGAATGGGTCATGGTTCCTTTCCGGGGCGAGGCGGTCCGCGGCC
>CAWFBG010000040.1:0-15989 GCA_963813925.1 uncultured Planctomycetaceae bacterium | reverse complement strand
CGTGGGAGGCGTTGTCCTCGGCGCGGCGGGCGGCGTTCTCGGCTTCCTGGATGGCGATGAGCGCGTCGCGGTCGGGCCGGCCGGGACGGGCGTCGATCTGGCGCACCCGGCGGCGACAGGCCGACGCCTCCAGGGTATGTTCGCGGAGCGAGCGCAGGATGGAGGTGAGGTATGGGGCGGCGGATCGGGCCTGGCTGAGGGTCCAGACCTGAATGGTCTTGCTCCGCTTCTTGGCCCCCTTGGAGTTGCGCTTCATTGGGTGTTCTCCTGCCAAATGGTTAGCGCGGACGGGCCGCCCGCGGCTGGTCTATTCGACAGAGGGCTCCCGGTTCGGACGAGGTTCGCGGTGGACCCCTTCCCACCCGGCCCTCCGGTTCATGCTTTCGGGGCGCTCCCGCTGGAACTTCCCCCTACAATTATTGTAGGTCCGGCCGCCGGCCGGCGCGCGTCGGCGGGACGGGAAATTTGAGGAAATCGCCCCCGTGGGGAGAAAGAACCTTTTCCTCTTGCCCAGGCTCCAACGCTTGGGGCGAGCGGCCGGCGTAAGCCGGCTGATGAGGCTTGAATCAGCCGGCTTACGCCGGCCGCTCGCCGACATTCCTTAACCTCAACCATGAAAGCCAGGCGACTCATGTTTCGTTCCTGGAGACTGGGGACCGCGTTCGGCATCCCCCTTTATCTCCATCCGACGTTTCTGCTGTTGCCGGCCCTCGTCCTGTTCGGCGAGACCGGCGACGGCTGGTTCAACGCCCTGCTCATGACCGCCCTGGTCGGCGTGGTGTTCGGCTGCGTGTTGCTGCACGAACTCGGCCACGCCCTGACCGCACGGGCCTTCGGCATTCCGACGCGCGACATCACCCTTTATCCGATCGGCGGCGTCGCCCGTCTCGAACGGATGTCGGAACGTCCGATCGAGGAAATGCTCATAGCCATCGCCGGGCCGGCGGTCAATCTCGTCATTGCCTGCCTGCTGCTGCCGGTGGTCGTTCTCGCCTACCCGCTCCTCGCCAACGTCGGCGCCATCGTATTCCACGTCGGCGACGGTTTGGGCGTCACGGCCGCCAAGTTCACCTTCCTGCTGATGGCGTCCAACGTCCTCCTGATGCTGTTCAACCTGCTGCCGGCCTTCCCCAGCGACGGCGGCCGCATTTTCCGCGCCCTGCTGTCGCTGGTCTTCAACCGCGTGCGGGCCACGGAGATCGCGGCGGCCGTCGGTTTCGGCATGGCCGTGCTGATCGGACTGCTGGTGTTTGTGACATACAACCCGCTCATCCTGCTGGTGGCCCTGTTCCTCATCTACGCCGGCCGGCAGGAAGTGCTCTTCGTCCGCCGTCAGGCCGAACAGGCCCGGTGGGCGTTCCCGGAAGCGACGACGGACGGCTACGACCTGCCCCCCGCGCCGACTTCTCCGGCTTCCGCTGGGACCGGCATTATCAGGTCTGGGTGCTGTGGCACAACGGCCGACCGATTGAGGTGTACCAGGGCGGCGCGGAATAACCGCCGTGTCCCGTCGGGAAGGAAGGCGCGACAGGCCGGGGGCGGTCCTCCCGGCCTTTTCCGTGCCGTTTCCCCACGACGGCAAGCCGATAGAAACGGAAGGGTCGCAAATCTTTCTCCCCTCTCCCTTCGGGGGAGAGGGGGGAAAGACGGCACGACCCGGGAGGAACCCGATGGCGACCGTTTCCACACCCGCGACCGGGTTCTTCGACGCCCTGCTGCGTCGCCTCGGCGATTCGTTCGCCGAGTTTGGCGACCTCAGCGCCTTCGGCGGCGAGATGATCGCCGCCTCGTTCCGCCGCCCGGCGCCCGGCGCCCTGACGCCGATCCTCTATTCCGTCGGCGTCAGCAGCATTCCGGTGGTGGCCGTGACCGGCCTGTTCATCGGCATGGTGATGGCCGTGCAGACCTACGCCGAGTTCCACTCCATGGGCATGGCCACGCGCCTTGGCTCCGTCGTGAACATGTCAGTGGTGCGCGAACTCGGCCCGGTGCTGGCGGCGACGATGCTGGCCGGCCGCGTCGGCGGCGCGATGGCGGCCGAGCTGGCCACCATGCGCATCACCGAGCAGATCGACGCCATGGCCTGTCTCGGGACCAACCCGATCCACCGGCTGGCGGCGCCGCGGCTGATGGCGTGCGTGTTGCTGATCCCGCTGCTGACGATCGTCGCCAACTTCATGGGCGTGATGGGGGGCGCCCTGGTATGTACGCAAGTGTACAATATCGACGCCCATTTCTACTGGCACAACTCGCAGGGCTTCGTGGACTTGTGGGACGTGACGGTGGGTTTAATCAAGCCGATGTTCTTCGGCGGCGCCATCGCGATCATCAGCTGCCACCGCGGCTTTCACGGCGGCGCCGGCGCCGAGGGCGTCGGCCGGGCGGCCACGCGGGCCTTCGTGTCGTCGTTCATCGCCATCCTGGCGCTCGACTTCTTCCTGGCGCTGTTCCTCAACAACATGCACGACTTCCTGTGGCCTATGGGCAAGGGATTTCTGTAAGAGGAACGAACCACAGAGGCACAGAGGACACAGAGGGAAGAAACACAGAGAAATCAAAGACATCTGCACAGCGGCGACAAGTTTCGGGATTCACTCTTTTGTCTTCTCTGTGGTTCTTCTCTCTGTGTCCTCTGTGCCTCTGTGGTTCGTTTTTGGAGACGACGGATATGAGCGAGGCCGACGCCCCGCCGTTGATTTCGCTTCAACAGGCGTCGATGCAGTTCGGCGGCCAGCGGGTGCTGCACGCCGTCGATCTGAATGTGTCCCGCGGCCAGACGTTGGCCGTCATCGGCGAAAGCGGATGCGGAAAGACGGTTTTACTCAAGCTCATCATCGGCCTGTTGCGTCCGACGGTCGGCCGGGCGCTGTTCGACGGCAAGATGCTGGCCGACCTGCCGGAGCGCGAGCTGACGAAGCAGCGGCGGCGGTTCGGCTTTTTGTTCCAGGGGGCGGCGCTGTTCGACAGCCTGACGGTGTACGACAACGTGGCCTTCGGGCTGCACGCCCAGGGCGGCCGGCCGGAGGCGGAGGTGCGCGAGGTCGTGCGGCAGCGGTTGCAGGAAGTCGGCCTGCCGGCGTCGGTGACGACGATGAAGCCGGCCGAGCTAAGCGGCGGCATGAAGAAGCGCGTCGGCCTGGCGCGGGCGCTGGCGCTCGACCCGGAGGTCATGCTCTACGACGAGCCGACCACCGGCCTCGACCCGATCATGACGGACGTGATCAACGGGCTGATCCTGCAGACGCGGCAGCGGCGGCCGGTGACGAGCGTGGTGGTGACGCACGAGATGAAAACGGTCTTCAAGGTCGCCGACCGGGTGGTCATGCTCTATCCGCTGTCGCGGCTGACGCCGGGCGAGAACCAGGTGCTTTTCGACGGCTCGCCGGAGGCGCTGCGCGCGTGCGCCGACCCGCGGGTGCGGCAGTTCGTCGAGGGCGAGGCGCGGGACCGGCTTGAGGAATTGGCGCAAGCAAACTAGGCGAGCGGCCGGCGTGAGCCGGCTGGTGCGGCATAGCGCCTCCCTCGTTCCCAAGCTCTGCTTGGGAACGCCAGGGTGCGAAGCTCCGCTTCGCGTCGGAATGCCAACGGGGGTGGTGTGCAGACGCGAAACGGAGTTTCGCGGAAGGCGTTCCCAAGCAGAGCTTGGGAACGAGGTTAGTGGTCAGTGGTCAGCGCGAACGCTTCTGGCTGACCACTGACCACTGCGAGCGGAGCGAACACATGCAACGGCGATGGATGCGCATCGGCATCGGCGTTTTCGTGGCCCTGGCGCTGATTCTGCTGGGGACGCTGATCGTGCTGTTCAACAGCCTGCCCCGCATGTTCCGGGCCACCAACGTCTACACGGCCAGCTTCGACGACGCCACCGGCCTCAGCCCCGGCGCGCCCGTCCGACGCTCCGGCGTGCCGATCGGAGTCGTCGGCGACATCGCGCTGGACGACCAGACCGGCAAAGTCAATGTCCGCCTGGAACTGGACGCTCCGCACCTGATCCGCAAGGACGAACAGGTGACCCTGACGGCCAGCCTCCTGGGCGGCGACGCGGCCATCGACCTTGTCACCGTGCCGCCGCCGGAGGGACAGGCGCCCGACCGGACGCCGATCCCGCCGGGCACGGTGGTCCTGGGCGTCCGGCCCACCGGCGTCAACCAGCTCATCAGCCGCGCCTCCGAGGTGGTGCCGACCACGCAGGAGACGCTCAACGACATCCGCAAGTCGATGCAGCGGATCGAGAAGATGTCGCCGTTGGTGGAAGACACGTTCCGCGAATACCGCGACCTCGGCCGCTCCTTCAACAATTCGATGCCCGACCTGCGCCGCACCAACGACGACGTGGACAAGCTGGTGCGGGCGGCCCAGGACGCCGTGCCGAAGGTGACCCGCGACGCCGACCAGATCACCCGCGACGCCGACGACGCGGCCGCCGCCTCCCGCGCCATCCAGAAGGTCGCCGAACGCACCGACCTGCTGCTGCGCCAGAACCAGGACAAGATCACCCAGGTCGTCAGCAACTTGAACGACGTTCTATCGCGCACTTCTTCCCTCCTGAATGAGGAGAACGTGCGCAACATGTCCAGCATCCTCCGCAACACCCAGACGGCCAGCCAGTCGTTCCCGAGCATCGCCCGCAACACCGACGAGACGATGAAGGAGGGCCGCGAGGCGCTGAAGCGCTTCAACGCCACGCTGATGCGCACCGACGACCTCATCCAGAACCTCCAGAAAATCACCAAGCCGTTGGCCGACCGCGGCGAACCCATCGCCCGCAACCTGGACGAGAGCCTGTCCAAGCTCAACCGCACGCTGACCGACGTGAGCGCGCTGACGCAGGCGGTCGGCGACAGCAACGGCACGCTCAACAAGCTGTTGACCGACCCATCGCTGTACAACCACCTCGACGACGCGGCCTGCCAGGCGGCCAAGGCGGCGCCGCAGCTGAACCTCATCCTCAAGGACCTGGAGACGTTCGCCGACAAGCTGGCTCGTCACCCGGAGCTGATCGGCGTCGGCGGCGCCATCCGGCCGAGCATGGGATTGAAGGACCCGCCGTCGCCGCCTCCTGGGCTGATTATTCCGCCGGAGCATCCGTGAGCGATTTCCTTCGGGGAAGGCCCGCGGCGCGGCGGACTGGTCTCAAGCCTCGATTCCGGGTAAAATGGAGGGCGTATTGAGAACGCCCCATGAACCGGTAAGGACGAGGATGGTAACTCTCGATTTGCCGCCGGCCATCGAGCGGGAACTGAAGGAGAGGGCCGCGAAGGGCGGCCAGACCTTGGAGGAATACCTCCGGGGCCTCGCCGTGCGCGACGTGGCCGCGTCGCCGCCCTTTTCGTATCCGCCCGGATTCGCCTCGCCCGAGGAGTGGGTCGAGGCCTTTCGGGAGTGGGCCGCGAGCCACCAACCCGTGAATCATTTCGTGGACGACAGCCGCGAGAGCATCTACGACGGCCGTGGCGAATGAACGTCCTTCTCGACACGAACCTTTTGACGGGGTCGGCCCTGCCGGCGTCGGCGCGGTACTCGACGGCATCGGGCGCTATCGCCGTTCTCCGGCTTCGCGGCGACGTCCTCTGCCTGGTTCCCCAGGTCCTCTATGAATTCTGGGTCGTCGCCACCCGGCCGCCGGCGGCCAACGGCCTCGGTCTCGCCGTTCCGGCGGCGGCGGCCGAATTAAACCGCATCAAGTCTCTCTTTCCTCTCCTACTCGACCCGCCCGCTCTTTTCTCCGAGTGGGAGCGGCTTGTCACGACGCACAATGTTTCGGGCAAGAGCGCTCACGACGCCCGGCTGGCGGCGGCGATGAGTGTACACGGTCTAACGCACGTGCTCACGTTTAACACCGCCGACTTCGCCCGCTATCCCGGCGTGACGGCCCTCGACCCGTCAACGGTCGCGTCGCCGCCTCCGGGGCTGATTATTCCGCCGCAACCTCCGTGAACCGTGGGCCCGCAAGCGGGGCGTCCGCCCCGCTTGCCGGCCGGCCTCCGTCTCATACATCAATTCAGGACACGGCCCATCTTCCTTTCTCCGCGGCGCCGCGCCCGGGCGCGTGAGAGGCGAACCCATGACGACATTTTGGCTCCCGTTGATCGTGCTGGCCGGCGCGGCGCCGCCGGCCGTCTCCCTGAAAACCACCGTCGCGCCGCTGGGAAAGGGCAATTACCAGGTCGGCGCCCCCGTCGCCGTCAGCCGCGACGGCAGCCACGTCCTCTACGGCGTCCAGCACAGCACGGCCGACGGCGACCAGTGGGGCGTCGCCGCGGACGGCGTCGAGGGCAAGACGACCTACGACCAGCTGGGCCAGCTCCTGTTCGGCGCCGACGGCAAGCACTGGGCGTTCTCGGGCAAGCGCGGCGACAAGTGGGCGGCCGTCATTGACGGCGTGGAGGGCAAAACCTACGACGCCGTCGATCGCCTTCACTTCAGCGCCGACGGCTCGCGCGTCGGCTACGTCGCGGAGCTGCCCGGCCAGGAGGCGGCGGTGATCGACGGCGTCGTGGGCAAGTTCTACGGCGGCGTCAACGGTCTCGTCTTCAGCGCCGACGGCAAGCACTCGGCCTACATCGCGGCCCGCGGGACCGCCCTCAACAACCACATCGACGACGCGGTGGTCCTCGACGGCGTGGAGCAGAAGCCGTATCCGCAGATCGTTCCCGCGTCGGTCCAGCTCAGCCCGGACGGCAAGCGTCTGGCCCTGGCGACGGCTTCCTCTCTGGGGCAGGTCCGCGTCGTCGTGGACGGCGCCCCGAGCAAGCAAGAGTACGACGACGTGAAACAGGGGCCGAACGGCGACAGGGTGCTGCGGTTCAGCCCCGACGGCAAGCACTTGGCCTTCGAGGCCCGGCGGGGTGAGAAATGGATGCTCGTGGTGGACGATCAGGAAGGGCCGGCCTACGACGATATCAAGGCCGACTCGATCCGGTGCGGCCGCGACGGCAGCCACTGGTCCTACGCGGCCCTCAAGGGCCAGAAGTACGCGGCGGTGGTGGACGGCAAGGAGGGCAAGGAGTGCGACGAGACGGTCGGCGTCCGCCTGTCCGCCGACGGCGGCCGCTTCGCCTACGTGGCCAGGGCGGGCGACAAGCAGGCCGTGGTGACGAACGAGGGCGAGGGCAAGTTGTATGCGGGGGTTGGCGCCCTCTGCCTCAGCGCCGACGGCAAGCACGTCGCCTACCGCGCCCTGCGCGACGACGCCACGGCGGCCGTCGTCCTGGACGGCAAGGAGCAGAAGGCCTATTTGACCATCGACGATTCCAGCGTGCGCCTCAGCCCCGACGGGAAACGTCTGGCGTACTTTGCCATGGAAAAAGGCGATCCGAATACGGGGGGAATAACGCGGTGGTTCGTGCTGGACGGCGCCGAGACGACGGCCTACGGCCTGGACGCGCCGGACGGCCGTTCCGTGACGTTCGGACCCGACGGCAAGCACGCGGCGTTCACGGTTTTCAAGATCACGGCGGCCGTGCCCGCGTCGGTCGTGGTGGTGGACGGCGTGGAGAGCAAGGGCTACGGCAGCCCGTTGGTCGGCGGCCGGCTGGTCTTCGACGGGCCGGACAAGCTGCACCTGCTGGGCACGGACGGCGACAAGATCGTGCGGGTGGAGGTCGAGGTCGGCGGGAAATAGGGCTTCGCAGAGGCCCGCGGTTGACCGGATCGACGGCGGCGTGCAAACTGAAGGGCAGGCGGTCCCACCGAATACGGGGCTGTGCATGAAAGTCCGGGACGTCCTCCGGGTGCTGGCCGACGACGGCTGGGTCCAGGTGGCGCAAAAAGGGAGCCATCGGCAGTTCCGGCATCCCACCAAGCCCGGAAAGGTCACCGTCCCAGGGCGTCCGTCAGACGATGTGCCGACCGGCACTCTGAAAAGTATCTTTCGCCAGGCGGGCCTGGAGGAATAAACATGGGCGCACCGACCGTGAACCCTCCTGACGTGGAACAGGAACGACAGGAGCGCGTCAGCGAAATGACGTCCGAACTCGGCCAGGCATGGACGGAGCAGTACAAGCCGGGGTCGTTCGGTTGCCACGAATTACTCGACCGGACCTCCCTGGCCGCGGACGCGGTCGAACAGTACATCCTTTCCCATCCGGCCTGTTTCCAGAACGCCGAGTGGTACGCACTGGCCGAACAGGCGGCCGCCGCCCTGCGCGAGTTGTACCAGCGCGTCGGCGGCGAACATATGATGAGCGACGACGCTCCCGCCCCGCCCGTGTGACCCGTCGCCCCTCTCCCTGCCGCGGAGTCCCCCATGTCCAGGCGCCTCGCCCCGACCGCGTGTCTCTTCCTCGCCGTCGTCGTGCCGGCGGTCTTCCTGTCCGCCGAACCGCCCGGCGACAAACCCAGCGCTTTTGAGCAGATCAAGGCCGTCGCGCCGCCGTTGCCGTCGCGGCGGATGGCGCCGAAGGACCACGACGTCATCGAATGGGTGCTCGGCCCGCAGCGGCAGCGCGAACGCAAGCCGATCAAGGCGAAAACCATCTTCGCCTTCGGCCCCACGGTCTACGTCGAGGAGGCGGACACCGGCCGCTGGCTCGTCGGCCGACAGCCCAAACCCGACGGCCGCGACGTGGAATGCGACGCCCAGTTCGCCGACCTGAAAGCCCTGATCGACGCCTCCGCCTTCGCGCCGCTGCCGAAACCGCCCGACGGCTTCACGCTGCGCGAGGTCGCCCGGCTGCCGAACTTCCCGTCGCGCCTGGCCAGCGACGGCACGGGCCGCGTCCTCTACGTCCTCGGCGTCACCGGCGACGTGTGGCGGCTCGAACCGGCGACCGGCGCCCTCAAACAGATCCTCTTCGCCGACAAATACCTCGATCCGGACATTCCGGATCGGATGCTCGTCGGCATGACGCTGGATAAAAAAGGCCGGCTTTATCTCGTGGCCAACCAGCGCGACGAGCGGCCTAAAATCGTCACGAATCGCGTGGTCATTTACCGCACCACGGAGACGACGGCGGCCGGCGACCCGGCGGCCCCGAAGCCGTGGTTCAAGACCTCCTATCCTTGGGGCATCGGCCCCTTCAACCACGGCGTCGGCCACATCGCCTTCGGCCCCGACGGGATGCTCTACGTCAACAGCGGCTCGCGCACCGACGGCGACGAGACCGGCGACGACCCGCGCTACTCGAAGGAGGGCGAGGACCGGCTCACGTCCTGCATCTGGCGGCTCGACCCGAACGCGGACAAGCCGGAAATCGAAATCTACGCCCGCGGCCTGCGCAACGCCTACGGCTTCTGCTGGAACGACAAGGGCGCCATGTACGCCACCGACAACGGCCCCGACGCCAACCCGCCGGAGGAGCTGAACCACATCGAGAAGGGCCGTCACTACGGCTTCCCCTACCGCTTCTCCGACTGGGTCAAGCCGCCCTACGTCTACACGCCCGACCCGCCGCCCGGCCTCGTCTTCACGCCGCCCGTCGCCAACCTCGGCCCCGACGCCGGCGGCTCGCCCGACCGGCCCTTGTACACGTTCAACCCGCATTCGTCGCCTTCCGGCATCGTCTTTCTCCGCGACGACTTCCCGGCGCCGTACCGCGGCGGCTACCTCGTGGCCCGCTTCGGCAACCTGGTGGAAACGCCGCGCGTCGGCTTCGACGTGCTGCACGTCGTCCTCGGCCGCGACGCCGACGGCCGCGAGACGGCCACGGTCAAGACGCTGCTGGCGCCGATCGCCCGGCCGGTCGATCTGCACCTTTCCGGAAAGGGCAAGGTGTATATCTGCGAATACTCGCGGCAGATCGACAACGGCGGCTTTAACGGCATGTTGCCGGGCCGCGTACTGGAGCTGGCGGTTACCGGGGCGAGCGGGGGGCGTTAGCCCCCTGATTCTTCATGAGGTCGCCGATGGCATGCAAAATCAGGGGGCTGACGCCCCCCGCTCGCCAGGGCGCCGATTTATGACGTATGGTTGTGTGCGATGTTCGCCCGCCCATGGTCCGCGAGGAGATGTCGTCTCATGACCCCGATTTTGCTGGTAGCCCTGGTGTGTGTGTTGTGCGCCGCCGCGGTTGGCGCGATCTACTTCGTGTGGAATCGCAAGCCCAGCCAGTCCCCCCAGCCCAACGAGAAGCAGCTACAATGAGGTCAACCGGCGGGCAGGGCGCGGCGTCACCGTGAGCCGCCAACCGTCCCCTGTCCCGCACCCTCACGGCTGACCGATGGACCTGATTTACCTCGACAACAACGCCACGACGCCGCTCCTCCCGGCCGTCTGGGAGGCCATGCGCCCCTTCGCGGTCGAGGCCTACGGCAACCCCGCCAGCGCCCACGCGGCCGGCCGCCGCGCGCGCCGCGGCCTGGAAGACGCCCGCGAACAGACCGCCGCCCTGCTCGGCGCCCGCCCCGACGAGGTCGTCTTCACCAGCGGCGCCACCGAGGCCAACAACCTCGCCCTCTTCGGCCTGGCCGGCGACCCGCCCGGCCGTCTCCTCGCCAGCCCCGTCGAACACCCGTCCGTCTCCGAACCGCTGCGTCAGCTGGCCGCCTCCGGCTTTTCCCTCGATGAACCGCCCGTCGATGCCCAAGGCGTCGTGGACGCCGAGGCGCTTTTCCGTCTCTTGCGATCCGACACGCGCCTGATCGCGGTGATGCTCGTCAACCACGAGACCGGGGCGGTCCAGCCGGTGCGCGAGCTGGCGCGACAGCTGGACGGTCGGGCCGCGTTTCACTGCGACGCCACGCAGGCGGTGGGCCGGCTGCCGGTCCACTTCGGCGACCTTCGCGTCACGACGCTGACGCTGAGCGCCCACAAGTTCCACGGCCCCAAGGGCGTCGGCGCCCTGTTGCTGCGCCGCGGGACGAAGCTGCGGCCGCGGGCGTGGGGCGGCCATCAGCAGCAGGGCCGCCGGCCCGGCACCGAACCCGTCGCCCTGGCGGTCGGCCTGGCCGCCGCCCTTGACCTGGCCTGCCGCGACATGGAACAGCGGACTCAGAGAGTCCGTTCTCTCCGCGACCGTTTTCTGGCGGGGCTGCGCGAGACGGCCGGCCCGGTCGTGCTGAACGGCCCGGCGTCCGGCGGCGCGCCGCACACGGTCAACGTGTCGTTCCCCGGACTGAAGGCGGACGCGCTGTTGATGCGCCTGGACCTGGCGGGCGTGGCCTGTTCGACCGGCTCGGCCTGTTCGAGCGGCTCACTGTTGCCGTCGCCGGTGCTGCGGGCGATGGGGGCGTCGGAACTGCTCTCGGCGATGCGCTTCAGCCTCAGCGCCCTGCTGACGCCGGAGGAGATCGACGAGGCCGTGCGTCGCATCGCGGCGGCGGCGCGGCGGCTCCGGGAAGGCGAGCGGCCGGCGTAAGCCGGCTGGTGCGTCTTCTATCTGATGCGTCATTGCTGGGGCGCTATGCTACACCAGCCGGCTCACGCCGGCCGCTCGCCGATTTCTGGCACGGCCGCCCCTGCCGTGGTATTATGCCGGCCTGCCCGAAGTCCCGCCCCAAGGAGATCCGCCGTGACGCAACGCCTCGCCTTCTGCCTGACCCTGTCGGCCGGCCTGTTGGCCGCGCCGGCCGGCCGCGCCGCCGCCCCCAAGCCGCTCGCCGTGCCCGACGGCGTGACCTGGCAGCCGAACGTCGAATACGCCAACCCCGACGGCCAACACCTCCCGCTCGACGTCGCCCTCCCCGCCAAGGGCGACGGCCCCTTCCCCGCCGTCCTCTGCATCCACGGCGGCGGCTTCCGCGCCGGCGACCGCCACGGCTACGACGGCCTCTGCCTCCGCCTCGCCCAGCACGGCTACGTCGCCGCCACCGTCGAGTACCGCCTGGCGCCCAAGTATCCGTTCCCGGCCGCCGTCTTCGACTGCAAGGCCGCCGTCCGCTGGCTCCGCGCCAACGCCGTCAAGTACCACATCGACCCCGAACGCATCGGCGTCACCGGCGGCTCGGCCGGCGGCTGCCTGGCGCAGTTCCTCGGCGTCACGGCCGGCGTGAAAAAGTTCGAGGGCGAGGACGGCAACCCCGACCAGTCGAGCAAGGTGGCCTGCGTCGTCAACGAGTTCGGCCCCGAGGATTTCACCAAGTCCTACGGCCGCAGCAAGGACGCGGCCGAGGTGCTTCCGCTCTACCTGGGCGGTGACCTGTCCAAGGCGTACAAGCGACACATCGAAGCCAGCCCGCTCTACTGGGTGACGCCGGACGCCGCCCCGACGCTGTGCATCCACGGCACGAAAGACGAACTGGTCAACTACGAACAGGCGACCTGGATGGTCGCCCGGCTCAATTCCGCCGACGTGGAGGCGCAGCTGCTCACGATGGATGGGGCCGGCCACGGCTTCCACGGCGCCGACGCCCAGAAGGCGGAGCAGGCGCTGCTCGCCTTCTTCGATAAGCATCTCAAGCCAGAGAAGAAGTAGCCCGGTTAGCCGCGACCCGAAGGGGAGCGCTTGGCCAGAGCGCTCCCCTGTCGGGTCGCGGCTAACCGGCGGCGCTTACGAACCATGAATCAGACCGGCTTGTTGGTGCGGAGGTTCTCGACGATCTCGGCCAGCTTGTCCAGGCCGCCGCACTTCTGCGCCAGCGCATGGACTTCGGGCAATACGTCTTGAAGCGCCCCGCCGGCCGGCGAGGCCGTCCCGATGACGGGCGGCGGCGGCCCCGGCTGGACGGGCGGTTGCAGCGTCGGGTTGTTCGGCATGATCCGTCCTCCGTTGGTTGGTCCTGGTCCAACGGAGATGCAACTTCCGGGCCGCGCCAACGGTTCGGGAACGAGTCGCCGGCCGGCGTGAGCGCGACCGACGGAATGGACGGGACCCGTCGTCCTTATGGCCGGTATCCGGTTTCGCCCTCGCCCTCTCGCTCTCTCTTCAAGAACCCCGCCGACCCGCCTCCGAATCCACGCCCGCCGTATTCGTCGCGCTCCGCCAGCTCTCGCCGCAGCCGGCGCACCTCTTGCTGGACCGGCCAGTCGCCGAAGGCCAGGACCAGGAGCATGATGAGGTTGACGACGGGAATGAGCATCAGCAGGCTCAGGGCGCCGCCGTAGCCGGTCTTGTCCCAGATCTTCCACCAGATGGTGATGACCAGGGCGACGACCACCACGGCCACCGCCAGCACGCATAACAGCCCCGCCGGATTGGCATTGTTGTTCATCGCTCACCCTTCTGGAAGTGCGCTTTGCGGTCCACGTCGTCCCGGTGCGACACGGGACAGTACAACACCCGAACCGGGGGCCGTCAAGCAAAACTCCGCGAAAACGGCGGGTTATAGGTCAGGGAGAATGTCGAGCGGGAGTCTGCCCCGAACCACTATATCGGAGTATTAGGAACTGTTAAGAAGTAGGATTCGAGCTGTGTCGCGCCTCGGCGATGCGTTGGTCGGCCCAGGCTTGATCGTCCGCCCGAAGGGATGGAACGCAGGGCTGGTCGTAATGGATGCGGTCGGCGTAGCTGCCGGCCTCATAGGCTTTCTCGAACACGGCCTGCAAGTCCAGGACCACGTCGGGGTCGTTCCCGGCCAGCGGGATGCGCAGGCGCGGCAGCCGTTCGCGCAGGCGGCGCGGGTACAGCTCGAACGTGTCGCGCGGCTCGGCGCCCCGATTCACGCAGACGAGGTAGTCGTATTCCGCCGCCAGGCGCGCCGCGTGTTCCGGCACGGCCAGGACGTGCGGCCCGGTGCGCAACAGGTCGATTTCCACGAGATGAACGGGGCCGCGCAGGAGTTCCTCCTGCTTGGCGAGGTAGGACTGCGCGGCCCGGCCCGGCGTACTTGTTGGCGGGGCTGAGCGCCTCGATGACCGTCACGACGCGCTGGCCGGACTGACGATCCAGAACGGCAACGTAGGTTTCATGCACATCGCGCGGCGGCGTGCGGATCACTACTGGGGCGTCGGCCTCCAGTACGGCGACGGCGGCGCGGGCGGCGTCCGGCCGGTGGTGATGAACGCGAACGTCGGGAACGATGTCGCGGCCGGGGCTTTCCAGGTAGACGCGCTCCTCGATGGACGCGAGGTAGCGGGGACGCAGCAGAGGTTGTAACTGATCCCGGATGTAGACGATGAGGGCCGAGTGCAGGCCGGGCCACAGCAGCGGCGATTCCAGGTAGGGGTCCATGCCCGGAAAGATCATGCTCACGGCGCGGCCCTCCCCGGTGGTTTCGTAACCCATGTTAACGTCCATATTACTGATTCGCCGTCGTCGTCCACAAGGCGAGCCGGCCGGATGATCGCGTAGGGGGCGCACGACACGGTTTGCAGCTGGCGTGGACGGGTCGTACATTGGCTGAGGCAAATCCGTTCCCTCTTTTGACCCAAGTTCCGAAAGGGGCCAGGGATGGCGCGAGGCAAAAAGCGCACTGCACCGGTGGAAGAACTGCGATCCTACGTCGAGGGCGTCGCCAAAAACCTCGTCGAGAAGCTCTATGGCCCCCAGGGGCCGGCCTGGGGGACCAAACTCACCCAGATCGAGGACGTCTTCCTCGAAATCCGCGAGATGCTCACCGAGAAAATGCTCGATGAGACCCTGGCCCGGCAGGCCACGGCCGGCGAGCGGCCCGCGCCGTTCCGCACCTGTCCGGCGTGCCACGCCCCGCTGCCCTGTGCCGACGCCAATCCCCGCATCCTGACGACGCGGGCCGGCGAGGCCGAGTGGCCCGAGCCGGAAGGCTACTGTGACCGCTGCCGGCGGGCTTTTTTTCCCTCAGTCCAAGAGTCTGGGCATTGACCAGGGCGAAACCAGTCCCGCGCTGCTGGCGAAGATCACCTATGCCGGGACGGCCAGCCGCTCGTTTGCCGAGGGCAGTGTCCTGTTGGATAAGCTGGCCGACCTGCCCGTGCCGGAGAAACGGGTCGAGCGGATCACCCGACGCATCGGCGCCGAACGCGTCGCCGAGCGTGAGGCGGACGTGGCGGCGTTCGCGGCCTTGCCGCTGGTCGAGAAGTTCGCCGTCCCCTCCGGCGTGACGCCGCCGCCGTTAGCCGTGGTGATGGCGGACGGCGGCCGCTTGCAAATCCGCGATGCGCCGGGGAGCGGCTCGGCTTCCCCCGAGCCCGCCCCGACCGCGGCAACCGCGGTCGCGGGGACGGCCGCCGAGGCGGAAGACTGGCAAGAGGAAAACACCGCGGCCTCGCGGGTGGGCCACTGGCGGGAAGACAAGGTCGGGCTGTTGCTGACCATGACGAGCGAGGCGGCGGCCGCCGATCCCTGTCCCGAGATCCCGGCGTCGTTCCTCGACGTGGTACGCATCCCGAAGCTGGTGCGGGAGCTGCACAAGCACGTCCGGGAAGGGCAGGACGCCGTGAGCGACGCCGTGGAACCGGAGGCGGCGGCGGAGGCGTTGGAGGCGGAGGCGACGTACCGACCCCCGGTCGTGCGGCATCGGCAGGTCGTCGCCTCGCGTCAGACTTGGCCGGCCTTCGCGTCGCTTTTGGCGCAGGCGGCGTGGGCGTCGGGGTTCCAGGGGGCGGCGCGGAAGGCCTTCGTGGGCGACGGCTCGGCGAACAACTGGGAGCTGCAACGTCGCTTCTTCGGGTCGTTCGTCCCCATCCTGGACTTCATTCACGCGTTGTCCTACGTGTTCGCGGCGGCGACGGCCGGGCGACGCTTCGCGGCGGGCTGGGCGGTGTATCGGCGGTGGATCCGCTGGGTGTGGCAAGGCCGGGTGGTCGCGGTCATCGCCGCCTTGGAGGCGCGCCAGGCCGAGTTGGGCTTGCCCCAGAAGGATGAGCCGGAGACGAGCCCGCGACGCGTAGTGGACAAGACGTTGAAGTACCTGGGCAACCATCAGGACAAGATGCGTTATGACGAGTATCGGCGGCAGGGTCTTCCCATCACGAGCAGCCACGTCGAGTCGGTGGTGAAGCAGATCAACCATCGGGTGAAGGGGACGGAGAAGTTTTGGTCGGAGGAGGGCAGCGAAGCCGTGCTGCAACTGCGGGCGGACTACCTGGGTGACGGCCAGCCGCTGGAGGCCTTCTGGGAACGCCGCCAAGCGGCGGCGACCGGACATCGTCGCTACCGCCGCGTCGGGTAGCTACAGACCGTGTCGTGCGCCCT
>CAWFBG010000039.1:0-130793 GCA_963813925.1 uncultured Planctomycetaceae bacterium | reverse complement strand
CCCTTGTCGGCGGCCCGGAGGCCGGCGGAAAGGCCGAGTAGGGCGGCGAGGGCGGCGGAGAGGAGAATCATTCGGCGCACGGTCGTACCTCCGTAAAGCGGGGGCGAATCGAGGGTTATCCTACACGGTTTTTGTCGGGCGACAAAGCGAATTGGTTCCACCGGGAGGGGCAACCGGCATGGAGGAACGCCCCCGTTTCTGGTAAGATAAACCTGGTCAAATGAAGCGACGTTAAGCCGCCGGCCCGCCCCGCCGGCGTCCCCATGAACACCGAGGATCGCATCCGTGCCGGACGACCTTTCCCCGCCAGGCGCCCCGCCGACTCCCCCCGAAACGCCCGCCGACGACGGGGCCAACGGCGACGGTTCTTTCCCGCTCAACATCGAGGACGAGCTGAAGGACAGCTACCTCACCTACGCCATGAGCGTCATCATCAGCCGGGCCCTGCCGGACGTGCGCGACGGCCTCAAGCCGTCGCAGCGCCGCATCCTCGTGGCCATGAACGACCTCGACCTCGGCCCGAACGCCGGCCACCAGCAAGTGCGCCGGCATCGTCGGCGAGACGATGAAGCGCTACCACCCGCACGGCGAGGCCAGCGATCTATCCGACCCTGGTGCGCATGGCCCAGGACTGGAACCTGCGCCACGTCCTCATCGACAAGCAGGGCAACTTCGGCTCCATCGCCGGCTTGCCGCCGGCCGCCATGCGATATACCGAGGCGCGGCTTGTCCGCCGTCGCCGCGGAGATGCTCGACCGACCTCGAACCACGACACCGTCGACTTCATCGACAACTACGACGGCAAGCTACCGCGAGCCGCTCGTCCTGCCCAGCAAGTTCCCCAACCTGCTGGTCAACGGCTCCGACGGCATCGCCGTCGGCATGGCCACCGACATTCCGCCGCACAATCTCCGCGAAGTCTGCGACGCCGCTGATCCGCCTGATCGACGATCCCAAGGCCACGGTCGCTCGAACTGATGGAGGTGCATGCCCGGCCCCGACTTCCCGACCGGCGGCATCATCTGCGGCCGGCAGGGCATCCTCGACGGCTACGCACCGGCCGCGGCAAGGTCACCCTCCGCGCCTGCGCCGAGATCAACGAGGAAGGCAGTCGGCCGCAGATCATCATCAACGAAGTGCCGTTCAGCAGACGCGCAACCGCCTGGCCGAGGCGATCGGCGAGCTGGTCAAGGACGAACGCATCAAGGGCATCTCGCGACATCAAGGACGAGAGCAGCGCACCGCACCGGCGAGCCGGTGCGCCTGGTCGTCTACCTGAAGCGCGACGCCGACCCGCAACTTCGTCCTCAACCAGCTCTACCAGTTCTCGCCGTTGCAGAAGACGGTGAGCATCATCCTGCTGGCCCTGGTGGACGGCCGGCCGCGGTACGCTGGCCTCAAGGAGATGATGGAGGAGTTCCTGCGGCATCGCGTCCAGGTGATCCGCCGGCGCACCGAGTTCCTGCTGCGCGAGGCCAAGCGGCGCGGCCACGTCCTCGAAGGCCAGCTCATCGCCATCTCGTCGCTGGACGAGGTGATCCGCATCTGCCGCGAGTCGCCGAGCCGGGCCGAGGCCAAGCAGACGCTTGCAGGACCTGGCGGTCGGCCGCCGCCGTGCTCGAGCCGGGCGCTGGGCGACGAGCATTTCGCCGCCTTGCAGCGCGAGATCGGCGTGCAGACCGAGCTACCACATGACCGAGGCCCAGGCCGAGGCCGTGGTGCGCATGCAGCTCGGCCAGCTCGCCGCCCTGGAACGCGACGAGATCATCAAGGAGTACAACGATCTCCGCGAGCAAGATCGTCGGCTACGAGCAGCTGCTGAGCGAGCGAGGGCAACATCCTCGGCGTGATCGCGGAGCGACCTGATCGAGCTGCGCGACAAGTACGGCGACGACCGGCGCACGGAGATCACCGGCGAGGTCGGCCGCGTCAACATGGAGGACCTGATCGCCGAGGAGGACCAACGCCGTCACCATCAGCCACAACGGCTACATCAAACGGCTGCCGCTGAACACCTACCGCAGCGCAGCACCGCGGCGGCAAGGGCGTCTCCGGCGGCGCGGCCCGCGAGGACGACTTCATCGAGCATTTCTTCGTCGCCTCGACGCACGCCTACCTGCTCTGCTTCACCAACCGCGGCCAGCTCTACTGGCTCAAGGTCTACGACATCCCGCAGCAGGCGCCGGACCGCGACGGGCCGGGCGATCGCCAACGTGCTGTCGCTGCAAGCCGGACGAGAAGATCACCAGCGTCATCCCGGTGCGCCGCTTCGAGGGCGACCGCTGTCTGCTCATGGCGACGCGCCGCGGCGTGGTGAAGAAGACGCCGCTGGCGGACTACAGCCGGCCCAAGGCGGGCGGCATCATCGGCATCAGCCTCGACGAGGGCGACACGCTGATCGGCGTGGCCCTGACGCAGCCGGGCGACGAGGTGCTGCTGTGCACGCGGCAACGGCATGGCCATCCGCTTCGACGAGGCCGACGCCCGCGCCATGGGCCGCAACACGCGCGGCGTCAAGGGCATCGCCTTGCAGGGCGACGAGGTGGTCGGCATGGTGGTGGCCGACCCGGACGGGCTATCTGCTGACGGTGTGCGAGAACGGCTACGGCAAGCGGACGCCGTTCGGCGCCAACACGGCCGGCGTCGAGCCGGCGGAGGCCGACGGCGAGGAGCCGGCCGAAGCGGCGGAACCGGCGGAGGAACCGCCGGCCGACGGCGAGGCCGGGGAGGAGGGCGTCGACGAGTCGCTCGGCGATGCGCTATCGCAAGCAGCGCCGCGGCGGCAAGGGCGTCCGCGACATCCGCACCAGCGAACGCAACGGCCTGGTGGTCGGCGTCGTCGTCGGTGCGCGACGGCGACGACATCATGCTCATCACGACGCGGCGGCATGGTGAACCGCACGCACGTCAGCGAGATCCGCGTGGTCGGCCGCAACACGCAGGGCGTGCGCATCATGAACCTGAACGAAGGCGACAAGATCGCGTCGATCGCCAAGGTGGCGCAGGAGGAGGGCGAGACGGTGGACGTGGACGGGCAGGCGGCGGCGCCGCCCGCGGACGACGGCGCCGACGCACCCGGTTAGCCGCGACCCGAGAGGGGAGCGCGAGAGGTTCACGGCCGCGGCACAAACGCGCTGCCTCCGCCTTCCGATTCGCCGGTCTCCTCCTCCAGCCCGGCCAGCCGTCCTCTGACGGCGTGATGTTCAGGTTCCCACTCCTCCGCCTGCCGCAACAAGGCGACCGCCTCCTCGTACCGGTCGTCCGCCCGAACCGTCACCAGAGTGCGGCCGGAATGGAAGTGTTGTTCATAAAGGCGAGCCTCTTCCTCCGGAATGTTCATGCCGATCAGGGCGCCGAGGACGCCGCCGCCCGCCGCGCCCGCGGCGGCGCCGAGCGCCCCCGCCAGCAGCCCGCCGACCAACACCGGACCCACGCCCGGCAGCACGAGGTTCGACAGCACGACGCCGAGCAACGCCCCCGCCGTGATGCCGGCCACGGCCCCGACCGACGCCCCCTCGCCCACCATCGTGCCGCGGCCGAGCGGGGTTTCCGTCTTCGCCGATGCGTCGGGCGTCACGCAGCCGATCTGCTCCGCCGTAAACCCGGCGGCGCTAAGCTCGCCGACGGCGTGTTCGGCGTGCGTGAGGTCCGGGAAGACGCCCACCGCCGTATGCCGATCCGTTGTCTCCACAATAAACCTGCCTTTCCGTTGTGCGAGCGGCCTTCCCCTCATCGTATGCGCTTTCTCATGAAAGAACGGAGCCGATCGTTCGAGGCGCCCGCGCAAACGCGGCAATCGGCGCGACCCGACCCCGGGCGCCGCGCCGTCGCGGGCAGCGACGGGATTTCTGTTGCGAGGTTGTAAGGGCGGCCGGACAATTCAGGTATATTGGGGTGGAGGCCGCCGTGGTCACGGCGTCCTTCCACACCCATTTCCCGTCCCACGGGAGGACGTTTCATGTCCGGCAAAAGCCAATTCGCCCTGAGGATCGCGTCGTTGACGGCGGCCCTCCTCCTGTTCTCGATCTCGGCGCCGGTTGCCGACGCGGGGGGCGGCGGCGGCCACGGCGGCGGCGGCGGCGGCGGCGGTCATGGCGGCGGCGGCGGCGGTTACCACGGCGGTGGGGGCGGTTACCGCGGCGGCGGCGGATACTACCGCGGCGGCGGCGGATACTACCGCGGCGGCTACGGCGGATACTACCGCGGCGGCCGCTATTACGGCTACGGGTATTACCCCGGTTTTGGCATCGGCATCGGCCTCTATGGCGACCCCTACGACTACGACTACGGACCAACCTATGTTTATGGCGCCGCGCCGGTCGTCGTCGCCTCCCCGGACGCGACCGTGCCGACGGTCGTCGCCGCCTCGCCGGACGCCGGCCCGACCGACACGGCCGAAACGCCGCCTCCGCCCCCGACCGACGGCCGCGCCCGCGTGCAGGTGCTCGTCCCCGCGGACGCCGACGTCTGGTTCAACGGCAACCCGACGACGCAGCGCGGCGGCCAACGGGAGTTCGTGTCCCCCGCCCTGACTCCGGGCCACGATTACCAGTATGAAATCAGGGCCAAATGGACGGACGCCGGCCGCGTGGTGGACCAGACGCGAGCCGTGATCGTCCGGGCCAACGCCCTGATTGGCGTGGATTTCACGCGGGCCGAACCCATCGCGGCGCCGGCCCCCTTACCGATCCCGCCGCCCGGAAAGTAGCGGCCGTTTGTAGGGCTGGCCGACGTTCCTAGCCGCCTGCCCGCGCCCCCGACGGGGTGGGCAGCTGCGCCGGGCAGACGACGCGCCGCAGCCAATGGGCGTCGTCTCGCTCCGGAAAGTCGGCCCGGTAGTGGACGCCGCGCGACTCCGTTCGCTGGATCGCCGACCAGATCATCAACCGGGCCGCCGTGAGCAGGTTCTGCAATTCCCAGCCGGCCCGCGTCGAAAACTCGCGGCGCAGCACGTAGCGGCACCAGAACGCCACCTGCCGCTCCGCCTCCACCAATCCGGCCCGCTCGCGGACGATGCCCATGTTGCGCACCATCAGGCTGCGAAGAGAACTTGTAAGATCGGCCACGTCCAGATGCGGCCCGTCGGTGGCGGGCGTGAAACCGCCCTGGACCGGGGGGACCACGAAGGCGTCCGGCGTCCGCGCCGCCTCCCCGGCCGCGCCTCGGCCGCACGCCGCCCCGTAGACCAGACCCTCTAGAAGGCTGTTCGACGCCAGCCGGTTGGCGCCGTGCAGGCCGCTGGAGCTGACCTCGCCGGCCGCCCACAGGCCCGGCAGCGTCGTCCGGCCCCGCGCGTCCACCGTCACGCCGCCCACCATGTAATGCGCGCCGGGTCGCACCGGGATCAGGTCCGTGGTGATGTCCAGGCCGAACTCGCGGCAAACCTTGTCGATGCCGGGGAAGTGGCCGCGCACCCGCTCCGGGTTCAGGTGCGACAGGTCGAGGTAGACGTTGGGATGCCTCGTCTTCTCCATGCGGCGGACGATCGCCCGCGCCACCACGTCGCGCGTGGCCAGCTCGCCGCGCGGGTCTTCGTCCGGCATGAAGCGGACGCCGTCCTTGTCGCGCAGGTAGGCGCCCTCGCCGCGCACCGCCTCGCTGATGAGGTAACGGCTGGAACCGGCGACATAGAGGATCGTCGGATGGAACTGCATGAACTCCATGTCGCGCAGCTCCGCCCCGGCCCGGTAGGCGGCGGCCATGCCGTCGCCGGTCGCCACCGGCGGGTTGGTCGTCTCGCGGTAGACCATGCCGGCGCCGCCGCTGGCCAGGATCGTCTGCTTCGCCCAGATGAGCAGGTGGTCGCGCCGGCCGCGCCGCACCAGGGCGCCGACGCAGCGGCCGGCGTGCGTCAGCAGGTCGATGGTGAATGTGCGGTCCCAAATGGCGACATTGGGCGCTTTGCTGGCGCGGTCGATGATCGCCCGCATGACCTCCCAGCCGGTGGCGTCGCCCAGGGCGTGGACGATGCGTCGGTGGCTGTGGCCGCCCTCCATGCCGATTTCCGCGTCGAAATGGGCACCGTAACGGATCAGCTCGTCGATGTGTCCGGGCGCCTCGCGCACCACCATCTCGACCACGTCGCGGTCGCACAAACCGGCCCCGGCCGTGAGCGTGTCCTCGATATGGTTCTCGAAACGGTCCTCCGGCGAACGCACCGCCGCGATGCCACCCTGGGCGTAGCTGCTGTTGCTCAGCCGCAGCTTGTCCTTGGTGACCACCAGCACCGGCATGTCCGGCGGCGCCGCCAGGGCGGCTCGCAGACCGGCGATGCCGCCGCCGATCACCAGCAAGTCGGTGAAGACGTGCGTGGTCTGCTTCGGGCCGAAGCGGACCAGATAACGGAGGGGAAATGTCATACGTCCCTTACTTGTCCCCGCCGGGAGAGAGCAGCTTGGTGAACTCTTTGTACGGATCCCGGTAGCCGGGCGGCGGCAGCGGCCGGCCGCCGGCGTCGGGGTCGGGGTCGTCCACCGCGGTTTTGCCGTCCGGGTTGCTCTTATGGCCGGCCGTGCTGCCGAGCGCGCCGCCCCGTTGCGGGCCGACCGGCGCTCCGCCGTCGCCCTGCGGCGGGTGCTCGGCCAGCCATTTGGCCGCCTCTTCCTGGAGTTTCTTCATCGCCAATGGGTCGCGCTTGGCGTCCGCCAAGACCTTCTTGTCCACCGTATCCAGGAACTTCCGCAGCTGCAGCACCGACGCCTTCTGCTTCACAGGCGTTTCCGGCGTCGCAGGCGGGGCGGCGGCGTTGTCGGCTCGGTTCGGGTCGCTGCTCCGGTTCAGGCCGCCGTTGCCGGGGCCTCCCTTGGCCTCGCCCGGCGTCGTCGCCTTGCCTTCGCCCATCGGCGTCTTGCCGCCCTTCGGTTGACCGTCGCCCTTGGTTTCTCCCTTGGCGCCGCCGTCCTTGGGATTGTCCTTGGCGGTCGCGTTCGGGTCGCCGCCCTTGCCGGTCTTGTTTTCGGACGGAGGCGCCTTGTCCTTGCCGCCCATCGGCTGGCCGTCCGAACCCGCCGGCTCCTTCGGCTTGTTCTCCGCGACTTTCACGTCGTCGCCCGGATTCAGCCCCGCTTCTTCCAGCGCCTTTTTGCCGGCCTCGCGCACCTCCGGGTCGGGGGCGTTTTCCATGTAGCGCTTGATAAAATCTTCCGCCGTCCGCCGCCGTTGCGGGTCGTTGCTTTTCAGATCTTCCTTTAACTGTTCGACGGCCTTTTTCAAATTCTCGCGCTTGGCCTCCACCGACATCGGTTCGCCCGCGCCGCCTTCCGGCTTCTTCTCGGCGACGTCCTGTTGGTCGGTCTTCTTCCCTTCCGGTTTGGACTCCGCCTCCGGCTTGTGATCGCCCGTCGGCGACTGTGCGCCGTCCGCCTTGGCCTCGGACTTCAGGGCGTCCTTGTTGTCGGGTTTTTGTGGGCCGCCGCCCTTGGCTTCCGCCTTGTTTTCGGGGGCGGCCTTGTCCTTCGCCTCGCCGGCCGGCCGAGAGTCCGCGGAGGCGCCCGGCGAATTGCTTCCTTTGCTCTCGGCCTTGTCGGCATTGGGCGCGGCGGTGCCGTCTTGCGGCTTGTCCCCGCCCGCCGCCTTCCGTCCGTCGGGCTTGCCGCCGCCTTTATCGGCGCCGGGCTGGGCCGAGGCGGCCGCCTTGTTTTCCTTGCCCTGGCCCGGCTGGGCGTTCGGCTGCGCGTTGGCGTCGGCCCCTTGCTTGTTCTCACCCGGCCGGGAGTCCGGCCGCGTTTTGGCGTCGCCGCCGGATTTGCCTTCCCCCTGATTGGGCTGATTGCCGTCCGACCGCCCCTGGTCCTTGGCCGAACTCTCGTCGTGCTGGCCGCCGGTCTGGTTTTGCGGGCCGGGCTTCGCGTCGGCGGGATCGTCCTTCGGCCTGGTCCCGGCGTCCTTGCCTTCCCCGGCCGGCTGCTGCTTGGGGTCGTTCTTGCCGGTCCCTTCCTCGTCCTTCTTCTGGTCGTCGATCGCCTGGTTCAAGTCCTTGGATACGTCGCCCTTGCCGCTTTGCGGATTTCCAGGATTCGTTTTATCTCCGCTCTTCGACTGCCGATTCGGTGCGTCAGACGGCTCGGGGCTTTCCGACCCGGCGCTTCCCTTGTCGCCCGGCTTCGATGGACCGCCCTTGTCGCCCGGCTTATCTTGCTTCTCGTCCTTCGGCTTGCCGCCGTCGTTGCCGCTCTGGGACTGACCGTTGGAACCCTGGCCGTTCTTCTTTTCGGTTTCTTCGTTCTTCTTCTGGCGGTCGGCGTCTTCCTTCTGGTCTTGCCGGTCTTGCCGCTGGTCGTTGGCCTGCTTGTCTTTCTCGGCCGCCTGCTGCTGATCCTTCTTCACCTGGTCGTTGTTCAGCGGCTCGACGATCTGCACGCGGTAATGCTTGCTCTCGCCGACGTTCGGCCCGGGGAAGTCGCAGGCGTCCTCCGCCGTCAGCCAGTATTCGAGGACCATGCCGGGCCGCGCCTTGAACAGCGGGTCGGCGGGGTTATTGAGCGTCGCCAGATCGACAAAATCCGCATAATGCACGCTCGTCGGGTTGCCTCCGTGCTCCAGCTTCAATTTGTCGCCCGACCGATACGCTTGCGGCGGCAGTTTCGGCCCGTCCACCACTTGCATGTTGAGCCAGATCGCCGCCACGCCCACGTCGTCGGTGATGTTGCCTTCCAGGCTCAGCAAGCCGTCCGCCTGCAAGGGCGGGACCCAGCCGGGCTTTTCCTTCATCTCGGCCGGTTTCGTCAGCACGACCACCGGCGCCCTGTCCGGCACGGCGATCAGCGGCGACGGCTGGGGTCCCACGAAGCTCTCGCCTTCCACCGACGTAAAACAGATCCGGTATTGGCCCGATTCGTCCAGCGTCAGGCCGACGCGGAAGCCGTCCGGGTCGTTGGGAAGGACCTCACCGCGCGCCACCGAGGCGACGCCGTTATGGTCTTCGACCTGGAGATAACCCTCTTTCAGCTCCCGATTGGCGTGGACCGTGACGTCCACCCGCGTGCCGCGGATCGCCTCGATCTTGCGCTCCATCCGCGTCTCCGGGACGCGGGCCAGGTAGGGCCGGAAGTGGTAAACCGCCTTGAAGTCGGCGACGCGCGGCGTCAGGCGAACGCGGTATTCGGGCGTCTCGGCGTCGCCGCCGACCACCTTGTACCAGAAGCCGTCCTGCACGTCGTTGGGGGGCAGCGTCACGCCCCAGCGGCCGTCGTCGTCGCGGTCCAATAGACGAGATTGGTAGGAAGCGGATGCTTGATATCGAAATAAAAGCTTGAGGGCGTCGGCCGCGTTCGGGTCGGGGACGCGGCCGTCCACCTGGACGCTGATTTCGACCGGCCGCGCGTCCGGCACGACGGCGTTGCCGTCCACCGGCTTGAGGATGGTCAATCGGGTGTTCGCGGGGACGGCGGCCGCTCCGTTGACGCCGAACGGGGCGAAGGCGCGGCCCAGGCGGGCGAAGAACATGCCCGGCCCGAGGGCGAACAGGGCGATCAGGAACGCCAGACCGCCCAGGGCCGTGAGGCCGCCCGCCCGGTAGGCCCGGCGGGCGCTGACGGCCTTTTCGAGGTCGGCCTGACTGAGGTCCTTGGCGGCCCGCTGGCCGACGGCGCCGCGGATGGCGGGCGGCAAGTTCTCATCGTGCAGGTCGAGCCAGTTGACGACGCTGTTCTTCGATCCCGGCAGACTGCGCTCCAGCTGGCGGGCGGCGAAATAGGGGTTGATGCGCCGCGACAGCGGCGCGAAGACGTAGGCCGTGAGATAGGCCAGGGCGGCGAGCAGGTAGACCACGCAGGCGCCCTGCCGCACGACCGGCGGCAGTTCCAGCAGGCGGTCGAGCAGGGCGACGATCACGCCGTAAGCCAGCGTGGCCGCGGCGAAGCCGAGCAGGGCGGCCGTCAGGTCGAGCGTGCGGATGCGGCTTTCGGCGCGGGCTAGCTGGGCCTTGACGAAGTTTTCGTATTTGGCGGTCGGCGGGGACTTGCCCTGGCCCAGATCGGTCGCCATCGGCGGACTCCTTGGGGGACGCGCCCCACGGCGGAAACGACTACCTGTATTATATACTGAGACGGGCCGCGCCCCGGAGGAGTTTCGGGCGACGGCCGGCGCCGTCGAGGAGCAACCATGCCGCTGCTGGTCGTCGGAACGCGCAATCCGAAAAAGCGTCAAGAAATCCTGGAGATCCTGGGCGACTGCGGCGTCGAGCTGCGCGACCTGACGCATTATCCGAACGCGCCGGAAGTGGTCGAGGACGGGGCGACCTTCGAGGACAACGCCCGCAAGAAGGCGGTCGAACTGGCCCAACACCTCCACGAATGGGTGCTCGGCGAAGACAGCGGTTTGGTCGTGCCGGCCCTGAACGGTCGGCCGGGCGTCTACTCCGCCCGCTACGCCGGCAAACAGGGCGACGACGCCGCCAACAACGCCCGCCTGTTGGCCGAGTTGGCGCCGTTGCCCGACGACCGCCGCAGCGCCTACTACGTTTGCACGGCCGTCCTGGCCGACCCGCAAGGACAGGTCCGGGCCACGGCCGAGGGCCGCTGTCACGGCGTCATCCTGCGCGAGGCCCGCGGCGCGGGCGGCTTCGGCTACGACCCGTTGTTTCTGATCCCGGAATATCACCAGACGTTCGGCGAATTGAGTGCGCGGGTCAAGCACGCCCTCAGCCACCGCGCCCGCGCCCTGGAACGGCTGCGGCCGGCCGTGCGGCGGTTGTCGGCCGGCTAGCGGCGAGCTACTTGCCCGATTCTTGCCCTGCGCCGCCGGCCTTGTCCGACGGCAGCTGGAAGACAAACATCCCGGCGCGAAAACTGCCCGCAACGGCCAGGGTTCCGTCGGGTGAGAAGGAGAAGGCCTTCGCCTCGCGGCACCCGTTGTAACGGTGTATCTCCTGGCCGGTGGCCAAATCCAATACGCGAACCGAAACGCCGTCGGCGTTCACCAGGGCCAGCCGTCCGTCCGGCGAGGCCGTTATCGTCCAGCCGTTCGGGCCGAACCTGGCGCAATTGATTTCGGAAACGAGCTTGCCGCTGGCCGTTTCCCAGACCCGCAACTTCTTATCGTCGCTGTGCTCGTCGCTCCTGCCAACGACAAGGCGGCCGCCGGCCACGAACCCGGCGAAGTCCACGCCGGCCTTCGACCCCTCGAAGCGCCGGACCACGTTTCCGGTTTCGAGATCCAAAAGCCGGATCGTCTTGCTGGGTCCGTAAGACAGCACCTGTTTGCCGTCCGGCGAGAAGCAGCCGGCGCCGCCGGTGACGCGGCCTCCCAGCTCTCGCAACTCCTTGCCGGTTTCCACGTCCCACAGCCGGAGCGTCTGGTCCGGGCCGAACGTGAGGATTTGCTTCCCGTCCGGAGAGAAAGCGCCCGACGCCTTGTCCGGGTGTCCTTCCAGTTTCCTCAATTCCTCGCCGGTTTCCACGTCCCACAGCCGCATGGTCTGGTCGTCGTCCCAGGAAAGGATGCGCTTGCCGTCGGGAGACACGGTGAAAGAGAGCAACGGCTTCGTGTGGCCGACGAATTTGCGGACGACCTTGCCCGTGGCGATCTCCCATAGATACAAATCGTTGTCGCTGCTGTAACTCGTGACGAGGTATTTGCCGCCGGGCAGGAATTGCGCGGAGCTGAACCAGACGTCGCCGCCGGGGACGAATTCCTGGATTTGTTTGCCGGTGACCGCGTTCCATACCCGAACCGCGCCGGAAGGGCCGGAGTCGCCCGCCCCGAAAAAGAGTCGGCCGTCCGGAGAGAATCCCGTCTGCGTAATGTGGGCTGGGAAATGCTGCTGCTCGTCCTGCCAAGGGATGGCGTAAAGCACGGCGGCCTTCGCGGGCGCCGTCGGGTCGAACAGTCGCCACAAGCGGATGGTTCGATCCGTGCCGGCGGTGGCGGCCAGGCGTCCGTCGGGCGAGAAGGCCACGCTCAAGACGTTGCCCGTATGGCCCTCGAAGCGTTGAAGCTCCTTGCCGCTCTCCAGGTCCCACAGCCGCGCGGTTTGGTCCTCCGCGCCGGAAAGGGCGAAACGCCCGTCGGGAGAAACGGCCACGGCGATGACGCCGGCCGCGTGCCCCAAAAAGCGGCGCAGTTCCTTACCCGTATCCAGGTCCCATAGGCGCAGGGTCCGGTCCAGGCTCGCCGAGAGCGCCCGCCGGCCGTCGGGTAAGAAGGCCACGGCATCGACCCAATTCGTGTTTCCTTCCAGACGCTTCAATTCCCGGCCGGTTTCGACGTCCCACAGCCGCACGGTCTGGTCGGTTCCATGCACCCATTGGCCGTTCTGGTTTAGGCCCCCGCCGCCCGAGAGCGCGCGCTTGCCGTCTGGGGAGAATGCCACGGCGTGAACCCACTCCGAATGTCCTTCAAATTTGCGGACCTCCTTGCCGGTCTCCACGTCCCACAGCCGCATGGTGTGGTCAAGGCTGCCCGAAAGGGCGCGCTTGCCGTCCGGGGAAAAAGCCACGCCATTGACCTCGTCGGTATGCCCTTCAAACTTATGGAGTTCCTTCCCCGTCTTGACATCCCACAACCGCACCGTCCGGTCCCAACTGCCGGAAACGGCGCGGCGGCCGTCGGGGGAGAATGCCACGCCGGTGACCCAGCCGGTGTGTCCCACGAATTTGCGGACCTCCTTGCCCGTCTGAACGTCCCAAAGCCGCAGCGTGTAGTCGGACCCCGGCAGCCATTGGCCCGCCCGGTATTCGCCGCCGCTGCCGGAAAGCAGATAACGGCCGTCGGGGGAAAAGACGACGGTTCGGATCAGATCGCCGTGCCCCTCGAAGCGGCGAAGCTCGCGGTTCGTCGCCTCGGTGACCGGCTTCTCGGCCGACTCCGCCGGGTCGACAGCAATCGGCTTCTTGGCCAAGGTCGCCGCGTCGAAGACGACCCGGACGGGCGTCGCGCCGCCGCGCGTGATGGTGAACTCTTTGGTGAACAGGCGCATGTCGCCGCCCACCTCGGTCACTTCAATCTCGTAGTCGCCGGCCTTGAGGGGCTTGACGTCGCGGCGCCCCGGTTTGACCCTGTATTCGCGGCCGGTGGCTTTGTCGTGGATGGTCGCGCCCGTTTGATCGATCACGGCCTGGACCCGCGGGTCGTCGATCTCGATGACCAGTTCTCCCTCGTCTGAGGTGTAGCGCACGATCGCGGGGCCGAACAGGTAGGCCGCATAAGCCAGCGTCCCCAGCAGGACGACCGCCGCCACGGGGAGCCAGGTGCGCCGGGAGACCCCGGCCGCCGGGGTCGGCGGGCGGCGCGGGGCGGCAGGGAGGGCAGAAGCCGCGACTTGGATCTCCGTGCGGGACGAAGCTTCTTCCCGCTCGATCGCCTGGATCGCCTCGACGACCGCGCGGGCCGACGGCGGACGGTCTTCCGCCTTCTTGGCCAGCAAGCTCCTTATCAGATCGCACAAGGACGGCGGCAAGGAGGGGTTCAACTCCCGCGGCGGCGTCGGGGTCGCCGTCGAGACCGCCCGGAGCATCGAAAGGAGGTCATCGCCTTTGAACGGCGGCTCTCCGGTCGCCATGCGGTAGAGCACGCAGCCGAGGCTGAACAAATCGCCGCGGGCGTCCACGGGCCGGCCGTCGGCCTGTTCGGGCGCCATGTACCCCGGCGTGCCCACGACGGCGCCTTGCTGGGTCAGGGCGGTTGGCGGTTCGCCCGGAACGAGCGGGGCGTCGCCGGGCCGAAGCGTGGACGAGTCGGGCCGGGCCTCCTCGGCCGCGTCGCCGGCGGCGCACGCCAGGCCGAAGTCCAGTATCTTGACGCGGCCGCCCTCACCCTCCAGCCAGACGTTGCCCGGCTTCACGTCCCGATGGATTAACCCGCGCTTGTGGGCCGCGGCCAGCCCGTCGGCCATCTCGCGGCCGATCCGCCAGATCTCATGCACCGGCAGCCGGCCTTCCCGCTTGAGGCGGTCGTCCAGGGATTCGCCTTCGAGGAATTCCATGGCCAGAAAGGGGGCGTCGCCGTCCTCGCCAACCTGATAGATGGTGACAATGTGGTCGTGTTTGATGGCCGCGGCCGCCCGCGCCTCCCGCAAGAAGCGCTGCTTGGCCGACGGGTTGGTGGCCAGTTCCGGCAACATCGCCTTTAGCGCCACCAGCCGCTCCAGGTGGGGGTCGTGCGCCTGGAAGACCACCCCCATGCCGCCGGCGCCAAGTACTTTCAGGACGTGGTAGGGGCCGAGGCGGCCCAGCTCTCCCGGTTTCCGGGCCGGGGCGAGGAAGTCGTAGACCGCCTCCGGACGGTCGCCCGGTCCCGAGGCCGGGGGCGGGGGCGGAGGCGGCTGATCCCGTGTGGCCTCCCCGGCCGATTCCGACGGGACGGCAATGGTCGCCTCGCCGCTCGGGGAGGCCCCGGCCGGCCGCAGCGCCTTCAGCCGTTCCGCCAGACCCTGAACCGCCTCGTCCCGAGGCTCCTCCGGGACGGCGCCCTGGGCGCGCATGGCTTCGATCACGCTGTCTTCAGCGTCGAGCGCGTGGAAGGACGCGAGACAGCGGTCGCACTGCTCCAGGTGGTGTTCCAGGGCTTCGGCCTCGGCGTCGCTGCCCTGGCCGAGCAGGAAACGCTGGAGGGTCTGAATGTCGGGGCAAGTGAAAATGGCGACCATCGCGGACTCCGGTGCGGGTTGCTTTGGCGCCCCCATTATCACCGAGTACGCGCCTGGAGCGAAGGATTCCTCCCGAAAATCCGGCTCCTCAAGAAAATGTTCCCATCGGGCCGCGCGGGTCAGTCCCAAAGCCCGTCCAGCTCTTGGCGCAGGCGGCGCAACACGCGGGCCTTGGCCAGGTAAACCGCCTTGACCGAAAGGCCCAACTCGGCCGCCACCTCCGCCGCCGGCCGGCCGCGGCCGACGTGTTCCCAGCAGGCTTGCCAGGTGGCGGGCTGGAAGTCGGTCTTCATCACTCGCAGGGCGCGCCCGATCAGATAATTGCGGTCTTCTTTCTCCATAAGAGCGTCTGCGTCGTCCGGGACGGCCAATCGGGCGTCGCTTTCTTCCAGGGTTTGATCCGTCCGACGCCGGCGGCTCGTGCGCCACTGGTTGAGCATGACGGTGCGCAACCAGCCCCGAAAGCTCCGGTCGCGGTCGTAGGTGAACTCCGGCAGTTTTCGGACGAGGATCTGAAAAACGTCTTGAACCAGGTCGGCCGCGTCCGACTCCTGCAAGCCCGTGCGGCGCGCCCAGTGGAAGAGAAGAGGCGTGTATAGATCGACGAACCGCGTCCAGGCCGCCTGGTCGTCCGGCCGGCGCAGCGCTCGAACAAGCTGGCGGACGTGGTCGGCATGAGACCTCGGCGGCCGTGGGGTTCTCCGAACTCACTTCCCCTTCGCCGGCCGCAATTTCGCCAAGAGCGGAGTGAATTCCTGCTCCCAGTAATTCCGCCGTTCCCAGGCGCATTCGCAGACCACCGCCAAAACGTCCGCGTCCTGCGCGCACCACGGCCAGGACGACGTACTTCTGCTGGTCGGCCGACTTTTTCACGTCGAACTTGGCGACGTGGCCGCGGAACGCCCCCACGTCGGCGTCGTTGTCCGCGTTGGGCAGCGCCTTGTCGGTGACGACTTCCATCGTGGCGCCGGGGAAGTTGTACTTGTCGGCGTCGGCCTGCTTTTCCTTCTCCATCTCCAACAGGTAGGCGCGGGCCTCCTTGACCGCCGCGTTCAGGTCGGCCGCCTTGTCCAGGCGGAGCACCTGCACCACCGCGGCCAGGTCGCCGCGCCGCGCCTCCTTGTCTTTCGGGTCGTAGCCCATGAGCACGGCGTCGGCGCGGCGGTCGTAGCCGTCCAGTTCTTGTTTCCTCCAAACGTCCTCCACGTAGTCCAATTGATAGGGGAGCTTGTTGCCGACGAGGGTGAGCGTCTTGGGCGGCGCCTCGATCCAGCCCTCGCGCAGTTTGCCTATCGCGAAACCCTGGCGGAGGTCGGCCCACCCGTCCGTCAAGTTGTCGTGTTCGTCCTGCGGCCCCCAGGTGAAGAACCAGTAGCCGAAGCCGCGGTAGGCCATCGCCAGGCACTCGCCCTCGACCAGCACGTGCTCCGGGTCTTCGCCGGTGAACTCCAGCGCCAGGGCCGGCCGGCCGCCGAGTTTCTGCTGGCCCTTGGGCTTTTGCTCGTACTCGACGTTCGTCAGGAAAAGATTGATCTTGCCCAGGGCGTCGTCGATCAGCTCGGCGTCGCGCGGCAGGCGCGTCTGGTAATCTTTGAAGGCCAGGGCGATGGCGCTGCTCGGCCCCGTGCGCCGGTAAGCCAGATCGACGCGCATTTGCACCTGCAGGGCCGTGTCCTGCTTCCAGGGCGGGCCGGGCGGGTTGATGCGGAAATTGCCCTGCTGGATAAATCCCTTGGCCTGCTCGTCGCTTTGAGCGGTCCCCGGGGTGGGGAGGCTCCAGAGGCTGTGGCCCATGGAGATGGCCAAGACGACGAAGCCAGCCACGCCGCCGAAAACGGGGACCACGATCAGCGCGGCCGTGAGCCAGCCGGGCAGACCGCGCCGGCGGCGCGGCGTTTTGAGCAGAACGTCGGGCGTCGAGCCGAAGGCCAGGGTCGGCGAGGCGGCGGGGGCGCCGTCGAGGGGCAAGGCCATAGGTGCGACCGGCACGGCGATGGGCGGGGGAGGGGGAGGCGCGACGGAGGTCTTTGGGGGCAGGGGCGGCGGCGCGACCCGAGCCGTCGCGGTCACGGGCTTAGCAAGGGGGACGGGCGGGGGCGGCGGCGCGGCGGCCGCCTTGGCGGGCGCGGGGCCGGCCAGCCGGGCGACGGGTTTGGCCGGGGGCGCAACGCTCCGGGGCGGTGGTCCGGGCGGCCTCGGCGGCGCGGCTTTCGGGGCGGCGGGGACCTTGGCCGGCGCCTGGGGGCGGAACTCGAATTTCGTGCCGCAGCGCGGGCAGATTAAACTGGAGGCCCCCCGCACGGCGTCGGCGCTGAACACCTGGGTGCAGACCGGGTTGGGACAGGGAAAGGTCGGTGGCATGGCGGCCGTTTTGCGTGGGAGAGTGGGGCGCTATCGTCCTCTGGAATTTAGTGTATCGCCTCCCGCCGCGTATTGCATCCATTATCTCGGGCACGCGCTGGAACGAGGACAACGCCGAGGACTGATCGGACTCGAAGCCGTGTACCCCTGCGGGCAACGGGACGCTGACTGGCAACGCGAGCTAGATGACCGTTTCGTACGTCCCCAGGAAAGGTAGCCGAATTCGCCAGAATGCGGGTCGTCGCACCCGCATTCTGGCGAATGCGGCTACGAGGCAGTCGTCGCACAGGAAAGGTAGCCGCATTCGCCAGAATGCGGGTCGTCGCACTACGAGGCAGTCGTCGCACCCGCATTCTGGCGAATGCGGCTACGAATCCGTGGCGAAGGACGTACGAGATGGTGATCTAGAGCGAGCCGCTTCCGAACGCCAGGAAGTTTTTGCCGCACCCAACTCCTCTTTCCGCCAAAAAGGCTGTTGCAAGGCCGCCCAAACGTCGTACACTATATACCACCGGGGGACGGGAGGGCTTCATCCCATCTCCACCGTACCTTGACAATCCGATTCCCGCCGGTTTCCGCCTCCCTGCGCTTTCGGGCCGGGGCGGCCCAGAAACTCCTTCACCCAACCGGGCGGCCGTGCGCCGTCGGCGGCGCGGAGTTTCCTTCATGGGCGACCGACGGACCATCCGCGCCATGCCAACTCCCGCCAACGACCGGAACGCCGGCCCGTCGAACGGCCGTCTTACCCGGCGGACGTGATGAAATCCCGCATCGATCAACGAAGAGCGACCGAGGTGCATCCATGAGATTTCCCATCGGCGGAGGCCGTGAAAACGACGACGACCTGTTCGCGCACACCCGCATGTCGTTCGGCGACCACATCGAAGAATTGCGCCTGCGGCTGTTCCGGGCGATCCTCGGTTTCCTGGCGGCCCTGGTCATCGGCCTGTGCGTCGGCCAGCCGATGGTGGAGTTCATTCAGGCGCCGGTCAAGAAGCAGCTCCTCGAGTTCTACAACGGCCGCATCGCCAGGATGCGGGAGGGCGTCAACAACGACCTCAAGGCTCTGCAGGGCGACATCGCGTTCACCCAATACATGGACGAACACAGCCAGAACCTCACCGTGCAGATCAAGGAGCCGGGCGAAGGCGGGACGTGGAAGACGATAATGCTGCGCATCCTGCCGAAAGAAGTCGTCCCCGTGGTTGCGCCAAGTATCAACGAGCTGACGCCGCCGGCCAGCCTGACGACGCTGACGATCATGGAGGCGTTCATGACCTACCTCCTGGTCAGCGTCTACTGCGGCATCGTGCTGTCCAGCCCGTGGATCTTCTGGCAGCTCTGGCAGTTCATCGGGGCCGGCCTCTACCCGAACGAGAAGAAATATGTCTACCTGTATCTGCCGTTGAGCCTGGGCCTGTTCCTCGGCGGCTGCGCCTGGCCGAGTTCGGGGTGCTGCCGCTGGGCGTCCGCTACCTGCTCAGCTTCAACGAATGGCTGGGCGTCGAACCGGAACTGCGTCTGAGCGAGTGGCTCAGTTTCGCCGTCATGGTGCCGCTGATCTTCGGCGCCGCCTTCCAGACGCCGCTCATCATGCTGTTCCTGGAGCGCATGGGCATCGTGGACGTCACGGTGTACACCAAGAATCGCAAAATGGCGATCTTTATTCTGGCGATTATCGCGGCGTTCCTGGCCGTGGCGCCCGACCCGCTGAACATGACGCTGCTGGCCGTGCCGCTGTGGCTGCTGTACGAGCTGGGCATCCTGTTGTGCCGCTACGCGCCGAAGCCCGCCAACGACCTGGGAGAGCCGGAACCGGACGAGATGGTGGAGGTGTGAGGCCGCCCAACTTCTCTCCCGAAGCGCCAGCGAGGGATTTGAGCGGAATCCCTCGCTGGCGCTTCGGGTTGGCGTCGCCGCGCTCCTGCTACGGCAGCGATATTTCGACCTTCCCCGAGCGGCGAAGTTCGTTGACGAGGCCCATGCGCATCTCCTCGACGCAGAACTCGCGCACGTCGTCCTTGATCTTGGCGTAGTCCGACGGCTCGCCGGCCTTGCGCTCCGTCACCTTGATCAGGTGCAGGCCGTAGCCGGTCTGCACCACGTCGCTGATGCCGTTGACCGGCGTGGCGAAGGCCGCCCGCGCGAAATTCTCGTCCACCACGAACTTCCGCGGGATGTAGCCCACGTCGCCGCCGTTGGTCGCCTCCGGGCTTTGCGAATACTTCTTCGCGGCCTCGGCGAAGTCGATCTTGTTGGCGAGCAACTGGGCGCGCAGGTCGGTCAACTGCTGACGCGTCTTGGCCCGTTCGGCCGCCGTGGCGTTCGGAGGCACCCGCAAGACGATCTGGCTGGCCCGCACTAATACGCGGTCGAAAAAGTCCTTGTTGTCCTTGTAATATTTGGCCACGTCCGCTTCCGTGACCTTGGTCTTGGCGTAGCCCTCCCAGCGCAGCGCCAGGCCGAGGTCGGCGCGGAAGGACGCATCGCTTTCGCCGCTCTCCTTGAGAAGGTCCTGGATCGTCTTGTGGTCCTTCGCCAGTTCGGCCGCGATGGCGGCGACGCGAGCGTCCACCTCGGCCGCCGTCGGGGCCTTGGTGTTCTTCAACAGGAACTGCTTCATCAGCAGGTTATCGACGAGCATGCCGAGCGCCTGCATCTGCTGGGCGCGGCGTTGGTCTTCTGTCAGCTGGACGGCGGTTTGTTGCGACTGCTTGAGGGCCGAGTCCAGTTCGGTCCGCGAGATCGCCTCGCCATTGACGACGGCCGGCGGCTTGCCGGGGACCGTCGCGGGGGCGGGGCCGGCGGGGGCCTGGGCGTTGACGCGCACCGCCGAGCCTGCCAGCATTGCCGCGCCGGCCAGGCCTGCCACAATCCAATTTCGCCGACTCATCCGCACCTCCTGTACTCCCCAGGTTCTCACGAAACGGAATGCTTCCGGATGGCGGCTTATACCCGCACGCCGTCCCAAAAGGGAGAGCAATTTCGGCGCTCCGGGTGCGCCTCTCGATTTAGGCAATCGTAGGCGAGCGGCCGGCGTGAGCCGGCTGATGATGCGTTCATCAGCCGGCGCACGCCGGCCGCTCGCCTAAATCCGGGGGAGGGGGCAAGAGATCATCGCAACGCGGGATCAGTCGGCCGCCACCAGACCCGTGAGCGTGCCCGTGCTGGAACCGAACCGATCCGCCTCGACGCCCAGCCGCTGGAGCATGGTCACGTAGAGGTTGCACAGCGGCGGCGCGTTGGCCGGATCGAAGGCCAGATACTGGCCGTGCCGGAAGCCGCCGCCGGCCAGCAGGATCGGCAGGTTCTTGCAGGAGTGGCTGTTGCCGCTGCCGAGGTTGCTGCCGAAGAACACCGTGGTCCGGTCGAGCAAACGGCCGCCGCCTTCCTTCGACTGTTTCAGTTTGGCCAGCAGGTCGCGCAGGGCGTGGATCGTCGCCAGCTCGATAATCTTGAGTTGTGCGATCTTTGAAGGATCTTGACCGTGGTGCGACAGGTTGTGGTGGCCCATCGACACGCCAGGGATCGGTGGCACGGTGCTGACGCCGCCCATGAGGATCGTGACGAGCCGGGTCGAGTCGGTTTGCAGGGCCAGGTGGGTGACGTCGAACAGCAGCCGCGATCGGCCGATGACGTCGGCCTCGTTGGGAATGTCCCGCGGCGGTTTGACGTCCACCCTGGGCTTGGGCTTCTTCGACCATTCCTCGGCCTTGTGGAGTCGCCGCTCCAGTTCGCGGACGCTGGTGAAATACTCGTCGAGCTTGTCGCGGTCGTTGGGGCCGAGGTCGGACTGGAGCCTTTTGGTCTGATCGCCGAGCTTGTCGAGAATGCTCTGGCCATCGCGGAGGCGGCGGAGCTGGACCTCCACCTCATCCGGCCGGCCCTCGACGAAAAGCCGCCTGAACACGTGCGAAGGCGACGCGTCCGACGGCACGATCGCGCCGCTGCGGGTCCAGGAGAGGCTGGAGCCTTCGTGCGACAGGGCCAGGCTGGGGAAGCGGGTACGATCGCCGACGTGCTCGGCCGCAAACTGATCGAGCGAGATCGTATTGCGAAAGCCGGCGCGGTTTTCCGGATGCGGGGCGGCGGTCAGGAAGGAGGACTCGGAATCGTGTCCCTGTTCCACGCCCGGATGCGACAGGCCGGACAGGACCGTGAAGTCGTCGCGGAATTCCTTGAGGACGTCGAGGTAGGGCGTGGAGGCGTAGTCTTTGCCGGCTTTCGCCGGGAAGAGGGCCGGCTCGTAGAGTCCGAGGGGCGTGCAGATGCAGACCATGCGGCGCGGCGGATCGACGGCGGCGCCGGCGCGGGCGGGCGCCGGGGCGTCGAGCCAGGGCAGGGCCAGGGAGACGCCGGCGGTGCGGAGGAAGGTGCGTCGGGTAAGCCGCATGGGATGGTCCTCGTGTTGGGGAAGGCGCGCCTTAGGGATTCATACCACAGGGATACAGCATAGCAGGCTGCTGCGGCAACCGCTTCACTTGCCTCACTTCTCCCGAAAAATCCTACTCTGCACCACCTCCTGCACTAGCGTCCGCAGCCCGTAGCCCTTGTCGCGCACCTTGCGAACGATCTCCTCCACCGCCGGCGCGTCGGCCGCTTCGGGCGCCCGGCCCGTGGCGTACGTCGTCAGCTTCTCGGTCAGGGCGCGGGCGAGCTGGTCCTTGTCCTTTAGCAGCAGCCGCTTGAGATCGACGATGTCGGCGAAGCGCCGGCCGTCCGCCAACTCGCCGGACGGGTCCACCTTAGGACCTTTGAGATACGGCATCAGCCGGCCGTCCACGAGCACCTCCTTGCCGTTGCCGACGCTGCGATAGTTTTCGCGCCAACCGCCGATCACGTCGAAGCTCTCCAGCGCGAATCCCGGCGGGTCGATCTTCGAGTGGCACGTTGAGCACGAGGCGACCGACCGATGCTTGGCCAGCTGCTCGCGGATCGTCGTGGCGCCGCGAATGTCCGGCTCGACGGCCGGTATGCCCGCGGGGGGCGGCGGCGGCGGCGTATCCAGGATGCGGTCCAGCACCCACGCCCCCCGCACCACCGGCGACGTGTTCGTCCCGTTGGCCGTCACCTTCAGCACCCCCGCCATTGTCAGCACGCCGCCGCGGTGGCTGTCCGCCGGCAGCGCGACCTTGCGAAACCGACGCCCCTCCACGCCCGGAATGCCGTAGTGCTTCGCCAGCCGGTCGTTGAGCATCGTGAAGTCGGACGAGACGAAATTCGTCAGACTCAGGTCGTTCTTCAGCACCTCGTCGAAAAACAGCCGGGCCTCCTGGACCATCGCCGCCTTCAGCATGTCGTCGAATTCCGGATAAAGCCGAGAATCCGGAACCGTGAAGTCGATGTCGCGCAGCCGCAGCCACTGGTCGACGAAGTTTTCGGTGAAGGCCGCCGCCTTGGGGTCGTTGAGCATGCGCTCGACCTGCCCGCGCAGCACGTCCGGCCGGCCAAGCTTCCGCTCGCCGGCCAGCGCGAGCAGCTCCGCGTCGGGCATGGTGCTCCACAGGAAATAGGACAGCCGGCTCGCCAGGGCGAAGTCATCGAGCTTGGCGGGCTTCTCACGGAGGAACAGGAAGTCCGGCGAAACCAGCACGGCCTTGAGGCCGACGCGCACGGCCTGCGCGAAGGTGTACTTCTCCGCCATCTTGGCCTTTACAAGATCGATGAACGGCTTGACTTCGTCGTCCGTCACCGGCCGGCGGTAGGCCCGGCGCGTGAAGTCGCGGAGGATGCGTTCGGCGTCGGCCGCGGGGTGCTTCGAGACAGGCTCCAGCCGGTCGCCGGCGCGTTCGAGCGGCAGGTCGCCGAAGATCCGGCGATGGCTCTCCGGCGGCCACGAGTCGATCAGCGGCCCCTCCACCTCCACCCATTGCACGGCCAGGCCCGCCCCCTGGTACTTGTCTGCCCCCACCTTCTCCACCGCCTGCTCGTTTCCCGTGCCGTAGGGGTGGATGTGAATCGTGCCGTGTACCGGCAGCAGCTCGACGAACTCCACGACGGTCGGCTTATCGGCGGGGACGTCGAAGTAATCGACGAGGTGGTTCTTGCCCCCCATCAACATATCGCCGGCCTGCACGCGGAACGTCACCGGCTTGCCGGAGCTTTGAAATCCGTAGGCGGAGATGCGGAAACGGTACTTTCCGCGCAGCTCCGGGTAGAACTGACCCAGGTCGGTCGGCGAGTAGGTCGAGCTGAAGAACACCACGGCGTCGTCCAGCTGGCGGAACAGCGGCCGATTGTCCTTGTGCTTGATCTGGTATTCGTCCTTGTAGATGTAGCGCTTCGTCGTCGTCTTCGGCCGGGGTCCGTCGGCGATGGCCGCGTTCAGGGCGACGTCGGCCGCGTCCAGGTAGCGCTCCATCAGGAAGGACGAGACGTGCATCGCCTCGCCGGCGTTGTCGAAGCCATTGGCCGACGTATCCGGAGGCAGCAGATCTTTCAAATCGACGTCCACGCCCAGCAGGTCATGCACGGTGTTCTCATACTCGACCCGGTTGAGCCGCCGCATGACGGCCCGGCCCTCGGCCGCCGACCGGGCCGCCGCGGCGTTCGCCTGGGCGTCGATCCAGTCACAGACGGCTTGGACCTCCCGCTGCGGCGGGCGCGGCCTCGATTTGGGCGGCATTTCGCCTGCCTTGAGTCGCTTTTGCACCGTCAGCCACCGCTCCGCGGCGTTCCTGGCGTCGAAGTTCGGGGAAAGCTGATCCAGGCGGAAGCTCCCCTTGGGCTTGGCGCCCGAATGGCACTCCTGGCAATTTCGAACCAGAAACGGACGAACCTGACCGTCATAGTGTTTGAGGTCCGCGGGCCGGTCGTCCGCGGGGGCCGGGGAGTGGAGCATCAGGACCAGGGCCGCCGCGATGGTTAGACGGATGAACGTCATGGGTCGGGAACTCCTTCGGGCGGACGGCAGGCGGGGCCGCATTCGCGCGGCGGCGGGCGGGACGAGACGGCGAAGGAGGGAGGGCGCGATCGTTTCGCCAGCGGGCGCTCCAAGGCCCTCCCCTTCCGACCGAGTGTACCATCCCATGACGGCCGCCGCCATTGTCACTTTGAAACGAATGCAATCGCACGTTCGATGGCCCGGCGTTCGCCCTCGCGAGCAGTGCGTTCCCAGGCTGCAGCCCAGGAACGAGAGCGAGGGCGGGGAGATCCCGCGCCCAGTTTCGGCGCGTCGCAAATTGTTTTTCCCTCTTGCCGCGCCGGATGATAGGATAACTCTCAACCCCAGTCCCACTTTTCACAAGGGAGAACTTCATGCACAAGGGGAACCTGTCGCGGCGCGGCTTCATGCAACGGTCTCTGGCAGCCCTGGCCGCAACCGGCCTTCCGGCGTGGTACGCCCGGGAGGTGTTCGCCGCGGACCACAAGAAAGACGCATCGCCCGGCGAAAAAGTCCTGATGGGCGCCATCGGCATCGGCAGCCCCCAGAGCCGCGGCCGCGCCATCTACGGCGACGCCAAGCGCGAAAAGGGCGTCTACGTCGCCGCCTGCGACGTGGACCGCCGTTTCCTCCACAACGGCCTGGAAATGATGAAGAGGGACGGCTTCGACGCCAAGGGCTACGGCGACTTCCGCGAGATGCTCGACGACCCCAACATCAACGCCGTCACCATCGCCGTGCCCGACCACTGGCACGCCCTCATCGCCATCGAGGCGCTGCGCAAGAAGAAAAACGTCTACTGCGAGAAGCCGTTGACGCTGACCATCGACGAGGGCAAGGCCGTCGTGAAGGTCGCCAAGGAAACCGGCCGCACCTTCCAGACCGGCAGCATGCAGCGCTCCGACCCCCGTTTCCGGTTGGCTTGCGAACTGGTGCGCAACGGCCGCGTCGGCAAGGTCAAACAGGTCGAGACGCGCATCGGCGGCAACCCGACCTGCGAGCCGATCCCCAAAGTCGCCGTGCCGGAAGGGCTGAACTGGGACTTCTGGCTGGGGCCGGCCCCCGAGGCCGATTACGTCGAGCGGCGGAACAAGGAAGGCCATCTGGTCAACTGCCGGCACCCCTACGAGTTCCGCTGGTTCTACTCCTATTCGGGCGGCAAGATGACCGACTGGGGCGCCCACCACAACGACATCGCCCAGTGGGGCCTCGGCATGGACCACAGCGGGCCGATCGCCGTCGAGGCCGAGGGAACGCAGCCGTCCAAGGACCCCAACGCTTATAACGCACACCCGACCTTCAAAGTCACCTACACCTACGCCACCGGGACCAAGCTGTACTGCGCCAGCGGCCAGCTCAAAGGGTCCGCCGACCCGAAACGGACGGTGCAAAAGGACAAGAACGGCCGGGAGCACACGATCAACCACGACAACGGGATCCTGTTCCTGGGCGAAGACGGCAAATGGATCTTCATCAACCGTGAGGGCATCACGGCCAGCGACCAGAAGCTGATCGACGAGCCGCTGCCGGCCGACGCCAAACGTCTGTACGTGTCGAACAACCACATGGGCAACTTCTTCGAGTGCATGCAAACCGGCAAGCCGACGATCTGTCCGGCGGAGGTCGGCTTCCGCTCGGTCACGGTCTGCCACATCGGCGTCATCGCCCTGCGCACCGGCAAGAAGCTGGGCTGGGACCCGGTCAAGGAGCAGTTCGACAACGCGGAGGCCAACAAGTACCTGAGCCGGCCGATGCGGGCGCCGTGGAAGCTGGAAGTGTGAAATCGTTTCACCGCAAAGACACAAAGGGCACAAAGGAAAAAAAGAGCAAGCCGAATGCTTTGAACTCTTTGATTGTCTTCTTTGTGTTCTTTGTGTCTTTGTGGTGAAGTCATATGACAGTCGTGCGCCGGGAAGTCTGGACGGCCCTCAGCGACCCGCAGCTGCTGGCGCAGTGCGAGGTCGATACTTACCGGGCCAGCGGACCCGGCGGCCAGAAACGCAACAAGACCAGCTCGGCGGTGCGTCTGCGGCACCCGCCGAGCGGTCTGATCGTCATCGCGGAGGAGAGCCGGTCGCAGCACGAGAATCGGGCGCGGGCGCTGCGGAGGCTGCGGCAGGCGCTCTACTTAAAACTTCGGGAAGAGTTGCCGCCCGGGGCGCGGACGCCCGAGGCGCTGGCGGCGCGGCCGGACTACGGCCCGGCGCGACGGCGAGGGCCGGCTGCACCTCGGCCGTAAAGACCCGCGCTACTGGCCGGCGGTCGGTGTGGTGCTGGACGTGCTCCAGGCGTTGGAGGCGCGCGTCGGCGAGGCGGCCGAGGCGCTGGGCGTCTCCACCGGCAACCTGATCGACTTCCTGAGCGGCGACGACAAGGTGTGGGAACAGGCCAACCAGCTCCGCACGCGCTTCGGCCACAAGCCCTTGCGGTCGTGATCCCAGAACCGATCCGCGGGCCACGGGGACCAGACGCCATGCCGCCGCCGCAAGGGTTCAGCTGGGTGGAAAAGCCGCTGCTGGCGGCGCTGGCCCGGCCGTCGTCGCCGGAAGACTTCGTCTGGCTGCGCCGCCAGGGCGTCGAGGTGTTGTTGTCGCTCACCGAGGACCGGCCGCGGCGGGACTGGGCCGACGACGCCGGCCTGCTGGTGTTCCACGAGCCGCTGGAGGACATGGAGGCGCCGAGCCAGGAACAGATCGACCGGGCGGTGTCGGCCCTGCTCCGCGCCATCGGCTCGAGCCGGGGCGTGGCCGTGCATTGCGAGGCGGGGCGCGGCCGAACCGGCGTGGTGCTGGCGGCCTATTTCGTGGCCAAGGGGGCGACGGCGCAGAACGCCATCGCCAAGGTCCGCCGGCTGCGTCCTGGGTCGATCGAGACCGACGAGCAGGCCGCCGCCGTCGAACACTACGCCCGCCGCAAACGCCGCGAGGGGGAGGGGGCGCCGTAGGGCGTCAATTCTGCCGGCCGTAACGCTCGCGCTTGGCGTGTTCGTGGATCTCGTCCAGCTCGCGCAGCAGGTAGTCGGCCATCTCCTCGGCCTCCACCTGCACCTCGAAAAGCTTTTCCATCGCGTTGAGGAGCGCGAGCATGGTGGGGTAATGGCTGCGGCGGCGGACGGGCCGGCTGAGTTCGCGGAGGTCGGCGGCCCGCGCCATCAGGTGCGTGCCGATCTGTTCGGAGAAGTCGCGCGTCCGCTTCTCGGCGTCGGTGAGGAGTTCCCGGAGAGGAAGACGGCGGTACGGCTTTTCTGCGGCCATGGATTCGTCCCTGCCCCGTTGCGTTGCGGGGCCGAAGGGGAGACGGGGGCGGACGGGAGAGGCGCTACGTCGCGCAATGCCCGTAAACAACCGCCGAACCCGTGCTGGCAGGGATCCAAGCATTGCAATTACTGGACTTACGGCGAATATGAACGGGTTCGGCGAATGTTTACCAATGCCCCTTCATTAGTCTATACTCCAGAAGGGGCGCCGGCGTCAAGCGTGCGGCGCGACTCTAGCGGAGAAGGCGGTCCATGCGCATACTCTTGATCGCCGACGTTCACGCCAACTGGCCGGCCCTCCAGGCGGCGGCGGCCGAGCCGCACGACGTCTGCCTGTTCCTGGGCGACCTGGTGGACTACGGCCTGGAGCCGGCCCCGTGCGTGGCGTGGGTCCGCGACCACGCCCGCTTCTCGGTGCGCGGCAACCACGACCACGGCGCCGCCCAGAACGTCGCCGTGGTCGGCGGCGCCGGCTACAAGTGGCTGACCGCCCTCACCCGGCCGCTGACGCGCCAGCTGCTGGCCGAGGCGGACCTGCGATTCCTATCCCGGCTGCCGTTGACGTGCCTGACGACGCTGGACAACACGCGCTTCCTGCTGGCCCACGCCACGCCGCGCGACCCGCTGGACGAGTACGCCCCGGCCGACGTCGAGTTCTGGTCGCGGCGGCTGCGGGACGTGGACGCGGAGGTGGTGTGCGTCGGCCACACGCACCAGCCCTACGTCCTGGAGGTGGGCGACAAGCTGGTCATCAACCCCGGCAGCGTCGGCCTGCCGCGCGACGGCGACCCCCGCGCCGCCTACGCCGTCATTGAAGATTATAAAGTCGATCTCAAGCGCGTGGAATACAAGGTGGAAGAGGCGGTGGCCGTGATTCGGGCCAGCGATCTGCCGGAGGCCGCCAAGGAGATGCTGGCCGAGGTGCTGCGCACGGGCGCCGCGGCCAACGGCGGCAAGGCGGCGGCCAACGGCCAAGCTCACGACGGGCCGCCGGGGCGGGACGGGGCCGCGGGCCTGGGCGCCGCCGAAGGCGAGGAATCGCATGAAACGAAACCGAATTGAAGGCCCGCGGCGGGTCAGGGACGCGCCGCCCAGGCCGTTTCCAGTTCCCGGGCCAGCCGATCCGTATAGGCCCGGGCGCCGGACGGCAGGAGATGATGACTGTCCCAAAAATCGTCTTCCGCCATCCATTCGCGTGCGTTGATCACCGGCGTCTTCCATTCTTTTCGCAGGTCGTCGAGGAAGGCGTCGATCACCGGAAGCGCGGCCGGGGCGTATAGCGCTCGGAATCGCGGCCCCTCCGGCGGCACGATCAGCACGACCGGGATGCGGTTTTGCCGGCAGAGCGCGAGCAAATCGTGGAGCGCCCGGACGGGCCGGGGGTCCGTTCGGAAGTCGGCCACGGCGTTGCGGTACGCGTCGAGGACCAAGGCGGTGTAGTGTTCGCGCTGCTCCGGCGTGACTACCGTGAACTCCGTGAGACATCCGTACGCGGGGTCAACCTCCGGCCGCCGGAGCCAGTGCTCCGGGGACAATTGCCGGGTTATTTCCGCGCGCCGGTTGTAGCTCGTCAGGCCGCGGGACCGCGCCCAACCCCACACCAGTTGGGACGGCTGCCAGGCGTAGCGGCAGGCGCGGGCCAACTCGTCGGCGCGGAGAATCGTCTCATTCAGGTATTTTTCGTCCAACAATCTTCCGCGCTGCCGGTTGTAAAAGGGCGGCATGACCTCGACCAGCAGTCGGTCGGGCCGCACCCGGTCGGCCAGGAGCCGCCGCAGCGTCACGAGCTGGATAGTGGGGCCGCACGCCGGCCGCGCGAAGTTGTAAACGATCGCCCTACGGCCGTCCACCGTCGTCCGGATGCGGCTGGCTTGCAGGCCGAGCTGGGTCCGCGAGCTGCCCAACGCCGCCACCAGCGGCGCGTCTGGCTCCCGCCTCCGCAGTTCCCGGAATTGACGCAATTTCCCGGCGTATTCCGGGTCGCGCACGTCCGTCCAAAATTGATCGACGACCAAACCCAGGCCGAATTGCGTCAGGACGAAGAACGCCGCGGCCCAGAACAATATGGACCGCCCACGCCGGGCGGACAATCGGTGCGGCATCGCCCCCTCCTCGTCACGGGAACGCCGTGCGGCCGGCGGATATAGCGTGGAGGTGGGGACGACGCCAGCCGGATTCCGAGAAAGATGCGCCCGAGCGGCGCCAGGACCGCGGCCTTGATGCGTCTTGTAGAGGCTGACGATGCTCTGGTATTTCAAGAAGGTCTCGCGGCGGATTCCGGCCTTCTGGTCGGCCATGAACTGCTCGAGCACGACCTCCCCGCGACGGCCCCGTGTCGAAGCCCGGACGGAGACTCGGCGTTCCCGAAGTGTCCACCCCGGCCGGTCGTCCGGCGCGACGGCTGCCAGGCCGAGGGACAAAGAAGGCGTTTGTTCCGTTTCCAAGAGGAAGGGCAGGTTCGTTCCATGAGGGATGTTGTCAGAGCCGACCCCGCCATCAAGCATCATCTGGACGATCCGATCACCCGGCACATGCGGCAAGACTACAGCCGACTCCATGTCCACCAGACGGTGGGAGAGGCTTTGGATGCGATCCGCCGGCAGCCGCCCGAAGGACGGGTGATCTACTTCTATGTGGTGGACGACGACAACCGTTTGCAAGGCGTCGTTCCGACCCGTCGCCTGCTCCTGAGCGCGTTGGACAAGAAGGTGGCCGACATCATGGTGCGGGAAGTCGTCGCCGTCAGCCCCCAGGCGACCGTGCTGGAGGCCTGCGAGTTCTTCACCTTGCACCGGCTCCTGGCCTTCCCGGTCGTGGACGAGGAACGGCGCATCGTCGGGGTGGTGGACGTGGAGCTATACACGACCGAGCTGACCGAACTCGACAGCAGCGAGCGAAACGACTACCTCTTCCAACTGGTCGGCGTGCATCTGACCGAGGCGCAACAGTCATCGCCGCTCGTCGCCTGCCGCAGCCGCTTCCCGTGGCTGCTGTGCAACATCGCCGGCGGCATCCTGGCGGCGTTCCTGGCCGGCGCCTTCGAGGGCGAATTGCGGCGGGCCGTGGCCCTGGCCCTGTTCATCCCCGTCGTCCTCGCCCTGGCGGAGAGCGTGAGCATCCAGTCCGTGAGCTTGGCCCTGCGGGTGCTGCACGGCCAATCGCCTACCTGGGCGTCGATCCTCTCCAAGCTCCGGGCGGAAGTGGTGATCGGGCTGTCGCTGGGCGTCGGCAGCGCCTTGTTGGTGGCCGCCGTCGCCGCCGTCTGGCTCGGCCAGAGCAATATCGCCCTTTGCACGCTCGGAGGGATCGCCGGCGGTGTGGCCTGCGCCGCCGTGATCGGCTCGGCCGTTCCGAACCTGCTGCACCGGCTCAAACTCGACCCCCAGGTGGCTGCCGGCCCGATCGCCCTGGCGGCGTCCGACATGGTGACGTTGTTGATCTACTTCAACTTGGCCCACTGGCTGACGGCCTGAATCATGCGACGCCCGCTTCGTCGCCTTCGGCAACGCCAGGGCCGATGTCCGACCCCCGAACCGCATTCTGAGGGGAGCAGCTGGGGCAATACCAGGGGGCCGGCGTCTTGACAGGTTTCGGGCTTCGCTTCCGGCACTTGGCGCAGCGGTAGCGTTTGCCCTTTTCCGCGGTTTTCGGGCGCGTCTTCTTGCCAGTCCTGAGAATATTCCTCGCCATTAGCCCTCCCTCATCGTCTCTGCCAAGCTCAGGATTTGCTCTCGCATCGCTTCCGCGGGCAAATGCACCTTCTGGCCGTGGCCGGGCAACACCCACTCGAAGCGGTAGTCCGCCAGCCGCCGCATCGACTCGGTCTGCCGCGGCCACGAGTACCAGCAGTAGTCCTCCGAGGCCGAAAGCCGCCGCCCGTCCCGGTCCCAGGCCAGGTGGTCGCCGGTGAAGAGGAAGCGCTCCTGGAAGAGCAGGACGCAGTGGCCCTTGGTGTGACCCGGAGTCGGGACGGCGAGGAAGCCGGGGGCCAACTCCCACGGTCCTGAGCCGTCCAGCACGATGTCCGCACCGGGCTGCGACGACAACTCGTCCCGGTGGATAATGCGCCGGCACTGGAAATGTTCGGCGTAGCGCTCCGCATCGGCCACGTCGTCGCGATGGGTCAGGAAAATGTTGGCGACTCCGCCAAGGGCCTCCAACCTCTTGACGAGCGGCGCGACGAACTTCGGAGAGTCGATCAGCCAGTTTCCTGCGGGTCTACGGATGAAGTAGCTGTTGCCGCCAAACGACTTCGGCGAATTGTAGCCGCAGTAAAAGACCGGCGGCTCGACGACCAGCGGGAAGTCCTTCATCACCGCCTTCACGTCATCATCGCCGAGACAGCCGATGGACCCCGTGGGACAGGCCAACAGCGCTTGCAACGCCTGTCGTCGGTCGGCGCCGGAACCCGGCTGGGCCTTGACGAAGGACGTTTCGGCGGCCTCGCCGAAGACCGTCGGAGCGATCTGCCGACAGGCGTCGCAGTCGATGCAGGTCGAGTCCACGAAGAAATCGCCGGCGACGTTTTCCGGCGCACGTTTGCGGGGGTTTGCCATCACCGAGCCTCCCTTTTCTTCATTCTACCGTCACGGACCCGGCGCCGACTCCCTCGCCCTTTCATCCGGTCGATCGTGTCTCGTGTGCGTACACGATCCGTCCGGAGGGCGGGGACGCCGTCAAAGCCCTGACGAACGGGAGCAATCACTCGCCGCGGCGCCCTGACGCCGCCGGGCGCGATTTGACATCACCCCAAGATAATTCAATACTTCAGCGAGCGACCGCCCACTCCGGCGGCGACGAGGCGCCGCCGCGCCCGCCCGCCGTTTCCGACGTATCGGATGCGTCGGCTCGAGGCAGCGCCCCTAACGCCCCTTCGTCCGCCAGGGGCAGGAGCCTTCCGTTTGCGAATCCTCATCGCGGAGGACGACCCCGTCTCGCGCCGGCTGCTCGAGGCGACGCTGACCCGATGGGATTATCAGGTCGAAGTCGCCGGCGACGGCCCGGCCGCGCTGCAAGCCCTGGAGCGGCGCGACGCCCCCACGCTGGCCCTCCTGGATCTGGTGATGCCGGGGCTGAACGGGGACCAGGTCTGCGAGCTCGTTCGCGCGTCGGCCAACGAAAAGTATATCTACCTTCTCCTTCTCACCTCTAAATCGGCCAAAAACGATCTGGTTCGCGGCCTGAACGCCGGCGCCGACGATTACCTCGTCAAGCCGGTCGATCCGATGGAACTCAAGGCGCGACTCAACACCGGCCGGCGCATCCTCGGCCTGCAAGAGCAGCTGATCTCCGCCCGCGAGGCCATTCGCCGGCAGGCCATGCGCGACGGCATGACCGGCGCCTGGAACCACGCCGCCATCCTCGACCTGTTGGACCGCGAACTGAGCCGGGCCGGCCGCGAGGGCGGCTGTCTGAGCGTCCTGCTGGCCGACCTGGATCATTTCAAGCGCGTCAACGACTCCTACGGCCACCTGGCCGGCGACGAGGTGTTGCGGGAGGCGTACCGCCGCATGACGGCGGCCATGCGGCCCTACGACATGATCGGCCGCTACGGCGGCGAGGAGTTCCTCATCGTCCTGCCCGGCTGCGACGAGACCGACACGCTTCACTTCTGCGAACGCCTCCGCCGGCAAATCGGCGACACGCCGACAACGCACCGAGACGACGAAATCGCCGTCACGGTCAGCATCGGCGCGGCGGTCCAGGAGCCGGGCGGCGCCGCGGACCCGCAGGCGCTCCTTCAAGCGGCGGACCAGGCCTTGTACCGCGCCAAGCGCGCCGGCCGCAACCGCGTCGAGATGGCAGTGGCCGCCCCCGTCTAGAGGCCTGGAAGAAGTGGCGCGCGAAGGATGTGACGAAGCAGATAGAGAAAGACAAATAGGCTTTCAGTCAACGGCGCGGGCGAGGGGTTTCGACAAAACCCCTCGCCCGCAGTTCGATCCGGTGAAGGCCGCTCCCCCGCTCACGGAAAGACCGCGAACACCGTCAGCACGGCGGCGGTTTCCGCCAGGGCGCCCGTGGCGCTGAGTTCCGGCGGGTAGAGCATCAGCGGCACCGGGTCGCCCGGCAGACAGTAGCCGGCGCCGGTGTCGAAGTGGCGGCACGGGTCGGTAAAGGCGTGGTAGGGCAGGAAGACCACGTCCGCGAAGAACTTGCCCGCGGACAGCGGCGGATCGACGATGCCGAGGTCCCAGCCGTAGCGCTCGTAGTTGATCTGCTGGAACATCAGCCGCTTGTGGGCCACGAAGTACGGCTCGACCACCTCCGCGTACTGCGGCCAATTGCGGCCGAGATAGGTTTCCGTCGAGATGACCGGCTCCTCGGGGAAGATCAGCCGGTCCTTGTGGCCGTTGTCGCGCCACTCCTGCTGAAGGGTTTCCATGAAGCCGCCTTCCGATTTCAGCGAGAAGAGCCGATCCGGCCCCGGCGGTTCGACGAGATACTGATACTCTCCGGTCGAAATGTCGCCGCCGCCCAGGCCCGAGGCGTTCAGCTGAACTTGTTGGACCGGGCCGCGCCCTCCGGCGAACGCATCGTGCGGCTTCGCCACTTTCAGCGTCTGGATCGGCGGCGGCGTCCGCGGCGTCGGCTCCTCCAGGGGGATCGAGGGGAGCGCCACGGGCAGCGGCGACGGCGCCTGGGCCGGGGCTAGCCCGGCCGCCAGCAGCAGGCCGAGACCGGCCAGCAGGGGCCGGATGATTCCGCCCCTACACGCCGTCGTTGCCGCCGTAGTATTCCGAACGGGAACTGTAGTTGGGCGCTTCCTGCGTAATGGCGATGTCATGCGGATGGCTCTCCTGCACCGCCGCCGCGCTCACCAGGATGAAGCGGGTGCGGGTGCGCAATTCCTCGATGTTCCGGGTGCCGCAGTAGCCCATGCCGGCCCGCAGTCCGCCCACCAGCTGGAACACGAACGGCGCCAGAGGCCCCTTGTAGGGCACCCGGCCCTCGACGCCCTCGGGCACCAGCTTGTCCCGACCGCCGCCGTCCTGGCGGTAGCGGTCCTTCGAGCCGGCCATCATGGCGCCGATCGACCCCATGCCGCGGTACGTCTTGAAGCTGCGCCCCTTGTAGATGATCGTCTGCCCCGGGCTTTCCGCCAGCCCGGCCAGCAGGCTGCCCAGCATGACGCTGTGCGCCCCCGGCCGCCAGCGCCTTGGCCATGTCGCCGGAATAGCGGATGCCGCCGTCGGCGATGACCGGCACGGCGCCGTCGGCGCCCGCGCACTGCCTCGTAGATCGCCGTGACCTGCGGCACGCCCACGCCGGAGATAATTCGGGTCGTGCAGATCGACCCCGGCCCGATGCCGACCTTCACGGCGTCGGCCCCGGCCTTGACCAGCGCCCGCGCCCCCTCGGCCGTGGCCACGTTGCCGGCGATCACGTCGATCTCGTGCGTCCGCTTGATCGCGGCCACCGTTTCCAGGACGTTGCTGGAATGGCCGTGGGCCGAATCCACCACCAGCACGTCCACGCCGGCCCGGATGAGCGATTCCGCCCGCTCGTAGTCGTGGACGCCGACCGCCGCACCCACGCGCAGCCGGCCGCGCGGGTCCTTGCAGGCGTTGGGGAAGTTGGCCAGCTTGTCGATGTCCTTGATGGTGATGAGGCCCTTCAGTCTATATTTATCGTCCACCAGCAGCAGTTTCTCGACCTTATTTTCCGTCAAAATCCGCTCAGCCGCTTCCAGCGTCGTATGTTCCGAGCCGGTGACGAGGTTGTCCTTGGTCATCACTTCGGAGAGCCGCTGGTTGTTGTCGGCGAGGAAGCGCAGGTCGCGGCGGGTGAGGATGCCCTTGAGGAAGCCGTTGACGGTGATGGGCACGCCGCTGATCTTGTGCTGTTCCATGATGCGGCGGGCGGTGCCGACGGTCTCGTCGGGCGGCAGCGTGATGGGGTCGGTGATGATGCCGTTTTCGCTGCGTTTGACCTTGTCGACTTCGTTGGTCTGGTCGGCGATGGACAGGTTCTTGTGGATGATGCCGATGCCGCCTTCCTGGGCGAGGGCGATGGCCAGGTCGCTTTCGGTGACGGTGTCCATCGGCGAGGAGACGATGGGCAGATTGAGGCGGATGTTGCGGGTGAGCTGGGTGCGGACGTCCACGTCGCGCGGCACGACGTCGCTGTAGGCAGGTTCCAGAAGCACGTCGTCGAAGGTGATGCCCTGGTAGGCTATCCGGTCCTGCATGGGTGGGGTTCCTCGGCAAGGGGGGTCGATCCCCCATTATAGATTTGAGGCGGGAAGGGGGGGAATAGCGGTTTGGGGAGTCGGTTAGCCGCGACGCGCAGCGGAGCGCTCTGCTGCGCGTCGCGGCAAACCGGGATCACGCCTGCTGGCGGCGCAACAACTCCTGCCGCGCCGCCTGGAAGATGTCGGCGAGGCGCTGGCGCTGGGCGTCGTTGTCGCAGCGGGCTTCCTCGGCGACCCATTGAAGCATCGCGTCCAACTTGGCGAGGAATGGCGCGATCTCGGCGGGATCGGCCTGCGGGGGCTTCCCATCGACCCGGACGTAAACGGCAGACGAATGAGCATAGGTTCGTTGCAGTTCGTTGGGCTCACGCGGGCAGAATGCGCGGGCCGCCAGCCAGCCGGAGCGGGACAACGATATGTCCGCTTCGAGTGCGGCGCGGGAGGGACGTTCGCCGGTCGGTTCAGCTGAGGCAACGACGGCACCGTTCGCGATCACTTCTAGGCGTTCCAGCGGTCGGAGGCAGCGGGCCTCGGCGCGGACGTGAACAGAAGCGGGAGTGGCAAGGTCGAGGCGAGCGCCCGGTTCCTGGCCGTTGACGGTGAAGGAAAGGAGTGGGCCGCTCGTGACAAAGGTCCGCCCCGCGCGCACCGCCTCGATCCAGTTTTTGTAGGTCAATTCCTGTCCGGCTTCGAGCTTGGCGTAGGTCCGTAACCCGCCGAGTTTGGTCAGGTTGTCGCGCTTGCCGCTCCCGCCCGCTATTGGGATGCGGAAACCGGCGTTAAGTAGCTTCCGCCACTCCTTCAACGGATCCTGAATGAGCCAGGGGTCAACGGGCTTCACATCAATCGCATCGACCTTGCCGAGGATCAGGTCGGCAAGGGTTTCCCCGCTGGTCAGGCAAACATTGTCCTCCGACGGGTAGTAAACGGTGCCGCATAAGCGCTGGGCCACGACCAAGCCGCCCTTACGGTGACACTGGTCGCACCAGTCCGCAAGCGTCCAGTTTTCCTGTCCGTAGTCCTTTGGCGAAGGTCCGAAACGCAGCGGGTACACGGGGCGGTGGCAATTCAAAAGGCCGAGGCTCCCCAGGATATCGTGCTTATTGGCGGTATTCACGACGACCATGCATTCTGGCCGTTGCAGGGCCGGCTGCTGACCGCTGAAAGCCAGGATGTTCGAGAAGACGGGCGATTCGTAGCTGGAGGGGAAGGCCTCTTCGGCAAGGAGGTTAACGACGGCAACGTCTTCGGCCGCCCCTTCCAGGAGGGCGGCGTGCGGTGACAGCCAGTACGCCTCCGTATCGCCTGGATGCCAGCCTTTCTTGCGAAAGTCGATCCAGCGTTCCAGGGTGAAGCGAAGGGCGAGCTTGCCGGGAGCGAGATTGACTTCTTCGTGTAGCGGCACATACTCGAAGCCCTTGCAGATATCGACCGTTAGCAAACCGGCCGGAAGTTGGATCTCGCAGGCGCCGTCGATGTATGCGAATTTCTCGCCATCGGACATCAGGTTGCCGCCTATATTTTCCTCTTGTCCGTGGAACTCCGTCAGCCGCCCAAACGGCGCATAATATCGCCCTTCCGCATCCGTGAAACGGACGCGGCACGGCGTCGGCTTGCCGGTGGCGGCGTCGTTGACGCGGACGTGAACGGTGTGCATCGGCAGCCCCGCCTACTGATACTCCGCACCGGCGCGGTCGAGAATGCCCCGAAACGCCTCCACCGCCCTGGGGAACAACTCCGGCCCGGTTACGCCGCCGGTCGGGCCGCCGCCGAGCAGGTGCGGCTCCAGCACGGCGAAGCCGTCATAGTCGCGCTTCACCGCGTCGGCGATCACTTCCGGCAGCCGCCCCTGCCCCTCGCCGGCCAAGCAGCCGTGCTTCTCGCCGGCCACCCAATCCTTAATGTGGAAGTGGGCCGTCACGTCCCGCGTCTTCTCCCACCCCTCCCACGGATCGTAGCCGCAGAAGACGTAGTTGGCGGCGTCGTAAACCGCCCGGAACGCCTCGCCCGGCAGCACGCGGAACAAATCCTTTACGCGATCCGGAGAGTCGCCGTAAATGCGGTGCTCATTCTCATGCACCAGGCGGACGCCGGCCGCCGACGCCAGGCGCACCTGTTCTTCGAGGCGGCGATACAGTTCGTGTTGCCAGCTATCGCTGACGCCGTTCCAGTCCTCGGCGTCGCCGGGCGGGTAGTAGCTGAAGACGCGGATGTTCGGCGTGTCAAAAACTTTGCACAGTTCGACGGCGCGCCGGAACCGTTGCAGGTGCGGCTCGAACGGCTGGTCGATCCGGATCTTGCCGATCGGCGAGCCGATGGCGCTGAGGCGGAAGCCGTGGCGGTCGAGCAGCGACTTGAACTCGCTCGCCTGGAGGTCGGTGAGGTCGAGGACGTTGGTCTTGAGAATGGACCGTAGTTCGATGCAACGGACGCCGCAGTGCGTCAGCACGTCGATCTGTTCCTGCGGATCGGGAGAGATTTCGTCGGCGAACGCGCTGAGGGTGAACATGGCAGCATCCATCACGGCGAGCGTTGCGACTGCCCCGGCCGCCAGAGCACGTCGTCCTTCCCGTGATTGTTGTAGACGCGGGCCAGCACAAAGAGGAGGTCGGAAAGACGGTTGAGGTAAACGATCACTTCCGGGTTGACCGGTTCGCCACGCGCCAGCGTCACCACGTCGCGCTCGGCCCGGCGGCAGACGGTGCGAGCGAGGTGGCACCACGCCGCGACCGGCGAACCGCCCGGCAAGATGAAACTGGTCAACGGCGACAGGCCGGCGTTGAGGCGGTCGATGGCGGATTCCAGGCGGGCCGACTGTTCCGGCCGAACGCGCAGCTTGGCCCCCGGCGGCTCGTCGGCCGGCTGCGGTGCGCACAGGTCGGCGCCCACGTCGAAAAGATCGTTCTGGACGCCGCGCAGCAGTTCGATTTCGGGGGCGTCGGGATGGTTCGCGGTGAGCAGGCCGAGGACGGCGTTCAATTCGTCCACGGCGCCGTAGGCCGCGACGCGGGGATGGTCCTTGGCGACGCGGCTGCCGTCGCCGAGGCCGGTTTCGCCCTGGTCGCCGGACTTGGTGTAAATGCGGGAGAGGTAGACCATGAGGGAGGGTCCGGCTGCGGGCGGCTAACACTCACGCATCTTCCGAAGCACGGCCCGGACGCGCTGCTTGGCCAGACGAGTTAGACGCTCCCGTTTGCGCTGCATTCGCTTGAGGCGCTGCACCGCCGCCAGAAACCGTGTCGTTTCTGGCTCGCCATATAACATGGCGACGCTCCTTTCGGTGGGCCCGGCCCGGCTCGCGCCCCGCAGTCGTCGCGAAGGCTGCCGGCCCTCTAATCGTCTATACCACTGTTATCGGTCGTATGCAACAGTCCATCCCACCTCTTTTTCGGATTTCCGCCGATGAAAACTTGAGCGCCTCCGCCCGGAATTCACGCCGGCCCTCCCGCCGGTATAATGGGGGAGTGATCGCCGACGTCTCCCGATGGAACACCCATGCGCCAGCTTCTCGCCGTATCCGCTGCCGTCCTGCCGACGCTCTGGGCCGCCGCGCCCGTTCGCGCCGACGACGCGCTGGCCCTGCAACAGACCTTGGATGTGCGTTATTCCGAAGGCCCCGACGCCCAGACGCTGGACGTGTTCGCGCCGAAGGGGGCGGCGTGTCGGCCGGTGGTGCTGTTCGTCCACGGCGGGGCGTGGATGATCGGCGACAAGAGCACCTTCGGCTACTACCGCGGCGTCGCCCGCTTTTTCGCCCGTCACGGCGCCGTCGCCGTCAGCATCAACTACCGTCTGGCGCCGCACGTCAAACACCCGGAACAGGTCAAGGACGTGGCCCGCGCCTTCGCCTGGGTCCGTCGCCGCATCCGCGACTACGGCGGCGACCCCGACCGCATTTTCCTGTGCGGCCATTCGTCCGGCGGCCACCTCGTCGCGCTGCTGGCGACCGACGAAAGCTATCTGAAAGATCCGGCCCTCGGGCTGACCGACGCCGACCGGGCGGCGCTCAAGGGCGCGATGGCGGTGTCGGGCGTCTACCGCATCCCGACGCAGGAGGAATTCACGGCCATGACGGCCGACATGGTGAACGGTCTCTTGCAGATGGCGGGCCAAAAGATGATGCCAACCGCGGCGCTGGCGCCCGTGTTGCTGGGGCCGAGCCGCGTCCTGAACCCATTCAAGATGGTTTTTGGCGACGACCCGGCCGTCGCCGCCAAGGCCTCCCCGCTGACGCACGTCCACAAAGGGTTGCCGCCGTTTTTGGTGCTGTACGCCGAGCGCGAGCTTCCTCGGCTCGACGCGATGGCGGCGGAGTTCACCAGGGCGTTGCAGGACGCCGGCGACCCCGTCGAAATGCGCCGGATCGACGGCGTTGATCACAATTTCATCCTCTTCAAGCTCGACCGGCCGAACGACCCTGCGGCGGCGGCGCTGCTGGACTTCCTCGGCAAGTACGCCGGCGCCCCCTTCAAGGAAGCGAAGCCGTGAGCGCGGCCGACGACGTGGTGGGCCGGCTGGCCCCGTCGCCGACGGGGGCGCAGCACGTCGGCAACGCCCGCACCTATCTGCTGGCTTGGCTGTCTGCCCGGAGCAAGGGCGGCCGCGTGCTGTTGCGGATCGACGACGTGGACTCGCCGCGCGTCAAGCCGGGCGCCGCGGCGGAGGCGTGCGACGACCTCCGCTGGCTCGGCCTCGATTGGGACGCCGGCCCCATTTTCCAGACGCAACGCCTTCCTTTCTACGAAAGCGCTCTGCAAACACTTCAAAGTCGGGAACTGGTCTATCCCTGCTCCTGCACGCGCACGGACGTGGACCGCGCCGCCAGCGCCCCCCACGCCGAGCACGAGGGGCCGGTCTATCCGGGGACCTGTTCCGGTCGATCCGCCGCGGACGCCGCCGCTCTCGGCGACCGGACCTATTGCTGGCGCTTCCGCCTGCCGGAGCGTTCGCCGGGATGGATCGACGATTTCCGCGGCCCGACGGCTATGGACCTACTTCGCGTGGGCGGCGATTTCGTGGTCTGGAAGGCGCCGCGTCCCGGGACGGCCGCGACGCCGGCCTACCAGCTGGCGGCTGTGGTGGACGACGCGGCCCAAGGCGTGACGGAGGTGGTCCGCGGCGACGACCTGGTCCCCTCGACGCCGCGGCAATTGCTGCTGTACGACGCGCTGGGGCTTCGGCCGCCGCGGTTTTCGCACGCGCCTCTGGTGGTGGGACCGGACGGCCGACGGTTGGCCAAGCGGCACGGCGACACGCGGCTGTCGGCGCTGCGGACGGCCGGCGTGACGGCGGAAAGCCTGTTGGGGCTTCTGGCGTGGTCGTGCGGCTGGATCGAGGCGATCCGGCCGACGACGGCGCGGGCGTTGTTGCCGTTGTTCCGGCTAGACGCCGTACCGCGGGAACCGTTCGTGCTGACGGCGGAATTGCTGCAAGCCATCGGTTATGGGTGACGGCCGATTTTCGGACCTCGAACTCGGGCGCGCCGTCAGGCCGCCCGCACCTGGACGTTGACCGGCTTTTTGTGCCAGAAGAACGCGGCCCCGTTGTAGACGTTCAAGGGGTGTATCTTCGGTTCTCATGCGAGGGGTCAGGGCAAACCGCAGGCCAGAGTGACATTAATTACCTGAGACGCTCTAACCAGCGGTCACCCGATCCGCCGTGAAGCACACCTGTCCCGTCCCCCATTCCCACGCCAGCGGCGCCAGCCCCTCCGCGACCGACAGCAGCGCCTGCGCCAGGTTGAAGCGCGCACGCGCCCGTAAACCGATATAAGAGGTCGTCATTCTAGGATTAATTTCCATCACGGCGTCGCGGGCGGCGGTGGGGCCGAGGACGAGGTCGACGCCGACGTAGCCGCGCAGCCCCTCCACGGCGTCGACGGCCCGGGCCGCGAGGGATGCCGCCCGTTCGGCGGAGTCGGCGGTCAGCGGCAGCCGGCCGCCGCGGTAATGAAAACGGCCGTCGTCGGACAGGCGCTGCGAAACGGCGGGCAGCGCCAGGCGGCGACCCGGCCCGACCAGGAAGGCGACGCTCGCCGGTTCGCCTGGGACGAAAGGCTGGACGATCAGGTCGCCCCAGCCTTCCGCGCGGGCCTGCCCCACCGCCCGCCGCAATTCGTCAGCATCCCGGACCAGAAATGTCGCTTGCGACCCCGCCCCGCGGCGCGGCTTGCACACCGCCGGGTACGACGGCGGTTCGGCCGGCCAGGCGACGGTATACGGCGTCGGCGCGCTGCGCTCGCGCAGCAGTCCGGCGAGACGCAGCTTGTCGCCGGCCAGCCGCGCCGCCTCGACCGTCGATCCGAGCGACCGTCCGCCGGCCGCCTCCACCCAGCGCAGGCGTTCCGGCAGCACGTCGTCGCATTCCGGCGCCACGACCAGCGTCCGGTCGGCCGCGGCGGCCAGCCGGCGAAACGTCGCTTTTTCCTCTCCGTATCCCACCTCATGCACCACGACCCCGGCGGGCGGCGTTTTCCCCGACGCCAGGAACTCGCGCCCGAACATCGTCTCTACCGTCGCGCCCGCCAGTCCGCCGAAGTCCTCCAGCAGCGCCGCCAGCATGGCCCACCCTTCCGCGATCAGCGGCGCTGCCGCCGGCCCCCCGGCGCCGGCGCAAGCGTATTCGTAGAGGAAAATGCGCATGTGCGTAAAAGCGCCTGGGTCGTCGTTCACGGCAGCCGCAGCCGCGTGACGGCGATGCGGCCGCCGAAACAGACGTCCACGTCGGCGCCGGCCGACCGACGGCGGCCGTGATAGTCGCCGTCGTAGCGCAGGTGCTCGCCCTCGGCCCGGAAGCTGAGCGGCAACGGCAGATGATCGAGAGGGCAAAAGACGCTTTCTGGCGCGGCGACGCCGGGTTCGAGGTGCGGCAGGTTCACGTTCCAGAAGGCGCCGGGGTCGGCCGGGCGGGCGATGAGGTCGCGCAGCACCGGCCGCACCCGCGCCGCGACCTCTTCCCAGTCAATCGGCATCCCTTTACGCTTATATTGCGAGAAGGCGGCGCCGGCCCAGCCGTGCAGCGCCGCCTCGCGCACCGCCGCCACCGTTCCGGAATGATGCACGTCGGCCCCGAGGTTGCCGCCGTCGTTGACGCCGGACAGCACCCACGCCGGTTCCGGGCCGAAGCGGTACAGGGCCACGCGCACGCAGTCGGCCGGCGTCGCCTCCACGACGAATCGGTTCGGCCCGGCCCGGCGGACGCGGATGAGGGCGTTGGTGGTGACGCGGTGGCTGCAACCGGAATGGGCCTCGGCCGGGGCGACGACGATCACTTCGCCGAGCGGCCGGGCGGCCTCTTCCAGGGCGCGAAGGCCGGGGGCGTCGATGCCGTCGTCGTTGGTCAGGATGAATCGCATTCCCTCAGCTTACCAGGCCGACGGGATCGTGCCCACGGGGCGATCAACCTCCCGAAAGACCCGACGCCTTGCCGCGTCCGCGGCGGGGAGACTACAACCATGTGAAGATGAACCCGATCCGCTACCTTTGCGACGCCCACCGCTGGCTGGTCGATCCTTACGGCCTGCTGGACGACGCCCTGGCGCGTCACGGCCCCACCTTCCGCATCCGCCTGCCGGTGCTCGGCGACGTGCTGATGACCGGCGACCCGCGGCTGACCGCCGAGATCGCGCACCACAAGGACCTCGACGGCGGCATCGGCGTCGCGGCGCTGGGCGCCCTACTCGGCCGGCGTTCCCTGATCGTCCTCAAAGGCGAGGCACACGCCGCGCGTCACCGGCTGATCGCGCCGCTGTTCCGCGGAGATTCCCTGCACGACTACGACGAACCGACGGTGCGCCGGACGCGGGAGGCGTTCGAGCGCTTGCCGACGGGCCGAACCTTCTCGCTGTACGACGTGCTGCGGGGCGTCGGACTCGGGGTCCTGGTCGCGGCGATGTTCGGAGACGACGGCGTCGCGGCCGGCGAGGCGGAGGAAAAAGTCGTGCGCTTCCTCCATTCCTTTCGCAACCCGCTGGTCCTCTTCTGCCGGCCGCTCCGGGTGGACGCCGGGTCGTGGAGTCCCTGGGGCCGCGCGGTGCGCAACCGCCGCGCGTTGTGCGACTTTATTCGGCGACAAATTCGAGCCTGCGATGGGGCGCCGAGAGAACGGACCATCCTGCAACGCCTCGTCGCCGCCGGCCGCTCCGCGTCCCTGGACGAGGAAGACCTGATCGAGGAGGTGCTAAGTCTGCTTCTGTTCGGCCACGACACCGCCGCCGCGACGATGGCCTGGGCCTTCGTCCACATCCACCGCGATTCCGCCGTGGTTGATCGCATCCGCGACGAGACGGCCGATTCCGAATCCCAGCCGTTTCTTCACGCCTGCATTCTGGAGAGTATGCGCCTCTGCCCCGTCGTGGTACACCTGGCCCGCAGGGCGTCGGCCGAACTGCGGATCGGGAGTTATAAGGTCCGCCGCGGGCAAAAGGTCGTGCCCTGCACCTACCTGGCCCAGCACAACGCCGAGGTGTTTCCGGAACCGTACGCCTTTCGGCCGGAACGGTTCCTGGACGGCCGAAAGTATGAACACTCGTACTACCCGTTCGGTTTCGGCGACCGCACCTGCGTAGGCAAACCGTTTGCCATGAGGCAGATGGCGCTGGTACTCTCGACGGCGCTGCGGTCGGCGGATTTGGAGCTGGCGCCGGGCTACCGACCGACGCCGGAGCGGCGGATGGTGCTGATTACGCCGCGAGGCGGCGCGCTGATGCGCCGGCGACTGGCCGGCCGGCGGTGCGCGACGATACTTCCACGGTGATGGGATAGCGTCATGGTCCCACATTTTGAAACGCCCGGAACCGACAGGGACGCCGTCTTGGTCGTTCCCACCTTCGGCGAGCCGAATTATGGGCGGACGCCGCCGGACATGCCGATCCCTAACCGACTCAACCTGTTCCTCACGGCGCTCGTCTTCTGCGGCGGCGTGTTCCTGTTGTGGCTGGGGTCGCGTGCAACGGCGTGGTACGCGGTCGCGGCGGTCGGCGCGGCCTTTTCCTACCTCATGCTGACGAACTACGCCCTGCTGCACGAAGCCTCGCACGGCAACCTCAACTCCGGCGGCCGGTCCAACTACCTTTTAGGAGTCGTCGCGGGGCTGTTGTTCCCGATCCCGTTCCGGCTGATGCGGACCACCCACCAGAACCACCACCATCACAACCGCACCGATCAGGAGATGTTCGACCTCTATTATCCGTCGGACAACCGGCTGCTGAAATGGGCGCAGTGGTACTGCCTGCTGTGCGGGCTGTTCTGGCCGCTCGTGCCGCTGGGGGCTGTGGTGTTCGCCGTATGGCCGGGGTTGCTCCGCTGGCGGACGCTGAAAGACGCGGCCCCGGCGCGGGGCGTGGGCATCGTGGCCAACCTGGAGCGGGCGGCGATCCGGGCGATCCGGCTGGAACTTCTGCTGATCGTCGCTTTCTTCGCGGCCCTTTTCTGGCTGCTCGACCTGCGCTGGCAGAATACGCTCGTTTTGTACGCCTGTTTCTCGTTCAACTGGTCCACGCGGCAGTACGTCGGCCACGCCTTCACGCGGCGCGACGTGGTGGAGGGCGCCTGGAATTTGCGACAATCCCGATGGATGTCGTGTCTGCTGCTGCACGGCGAATGGGACCTGAACCACCACCGGCGGCCCGACGTGCCGTGGTACTACCTGCCGAGGCTGTCGCCGGCCGGCGCGCCGCGGCCGAGTTACTGGAAACAGTATTGGCGGCAATGGCTGGGGCCGCGCCCCTGCCGGGAACCCGCGCCCCTGCCGGCCCGGACGCCGCTTTCGTGACCCGCAACCCAAGGAGAATCACATGTCGCGCCGGATCGCGGTTGTCCTGCTCGGATGGGTCGTCGCCTTTGCCGGCCCGGCCGTCCGCGCGGAGGAGGCGAAACAGCCGCCCACCGCGGCCGAAAAGGAAGACCCCAACCACGAGGAACTGCGGAAGCTGCGGGCCGCCGTCGAGAAGGCCGTCAACGAAAAAGACCTCGACGCCCTGCTCAAGCAGGTCGATCCGAACGTCGTCGTGGTCTGGCAAAACGGCGAGATCAGCCGCGGCCACAAGGGCATCCGCGACTACTACGATAAATACATGGGCGGCCCCGGCGCCATCCTCGACGCCTATACGGTAAGCATCAAGCCGGAGGAACTGACGATCCTGTACGGCGACCACACGGGCATTTCCTACGGGACCATGAACAGCCATTTCAAGTTCAAGGACGGGCGCACGCTGGACGTGAACGGCCCTTTCAGCGCCACGCTGGTCAAGGAGGACGGCCGCTGGCAGCTCGCTTCCGTCCACGCCTCGGTCGGCCTGTTCGACAACCCACTGGTGGCGATGGTGCGGAACACCCTCTACTGGTGAGTATTCCCCACATCGAGAGTACATGGCGGATCATGTTTAGGTGTTTATGAGAGGCCAAGGCCCTCGCCAAAGCGACGACGCCGGGAGGAAGCCCTTGCGCTTCCTCCCGGCGTCGTCGCTTGGTCGCCGCCAATACACGCGATCGGCCGCCGGTCCCCGTGCCGGTCGCCCGGACCGGCCGGCGGTTCTCAGCCGAGCCGCACGCGGCCCGCCCGGTACCCCGCCGTCAAGATGGCCAGGTCGCGCCAGCCACGCCACAGCGTCCGCACCCCCGGCATGCCGTCCCGCTTGCGGCCCAGGTGGCCGCCCAATCGGCCGATCCACTTCGCCGCCTGCTCCATGGTCGGCGCCGGCGTCGTCGGCGTCGCCGCCTCGCCCGTGGCGTGCGCGTACAACGCCCGCCACTCGTCCTCGCTCAGCACCTCCGTGCAGGGCGCCGTCGGCTCCCGACGCGCCAGGTCGCGTAAACGCAGCAAACGCACGGCCACCCCCGCATATAGGACCAGGGCCTTCTCCAAACGCCCCCGCGTCTCCAACGCCAGTCGCTCCACCTGGCAGCCCTGCTTCCAAGCCAGGTGAAAATCCTCGATCCGCCAACGCAACGCGTAGGCCCGAACCACCGCCATAATCTCCGCCCCCGTTCGCGCCGGCTCCGTCGTCCACAGCAGCCAATGCACCGGCTCCTCCGTCCCGGCCGGCGCCGCGGCCTCGCGCACCTCCACCATGGTCAGACGCAGCGGCCGTCGATCCCGCGCGTGGTGCGAATGCGGCGTCAGCGTCAGGGGACGCGAGCGCAGCTCGACCACGGCCGTGCGCGCCTTGTGGCCATGGCCCGCCGGCAGACGCAGACGCATCCGCGCCACGCAGGGCGCCCGACCGATCGCTTCGTCGGCGTCGCCGGGATCCTCGGCCACGTTGCGGTTGCGGTAGCGGCGGATGATCGCCCCCTGGCCCAACTGCAGCACGCGAACGAACACCTCATGGATGTCGGCTTCCCGGTCCATGAGATGCACCACGCGCGGACGCTCGCCGGCCGGCAGCGTCGCCAACGCCGAAGCCGTCGCGTCCAGGCCGTGCAGCCATTTCATGCTTTCCTTGTCTTCCATGGCCCGGCCCTGCGGCCGCGACCGCTTGTACTCCGTGCGCGCCCAGTACTCCTGATGCAGCAGGCCCAACGGCACGCCGTCGCCTCGCAACGCCAGGGAGCTGTGGCAATGGAAGCCGCGCGCCGCCTCCACGTCGCTGATGTAGCCCAGGCCGCTGGTCTGTTTGAGCGAGGTGTAGCTGAAGGTCGTGGTGTCGTGGGCGACGTAGATCACGTCGCGGCCGCGAACCGCCTGGGCGGTCGTGGCCCGCCAGCCCTCCAGCAGGTCGTCGCGTTCGACGCGGTCATTGGCGAAGAAGCGATAGGCGGCCTTGGCCTGATGGCAATCCGGCAGGGCCTGGGGCAAGGAGTCGAGGGGCTGGAGCGCCAAGTGGGTCAGCAGGCGCTCCAAGCGGGCATGGAGTCGGGCGTCGGGCAAAGGCGTGGCGGCGGCGACTTGCGCGGCCCAAAGCGCGGTGGGGAGAGAGCACGTCATCCTGCCGGAGCCTCCAAGGAATCCGTTCCGGGCATCCCATCGTATGGCTCCGGCTTGTCGAAAGGAAAGAGGGCGCGCAGAATTGTGGGGAATACTCACACTCTACTGGGGTTGCGCAGTCGCCGCCGTCGTCGGGCTGGTCGTTGGGCTGGTTATCACGGCGCTGTTCCGACGGCGGAAGGCGGCGTGACCAGGAAGCCGGAGATAATCATGACTCCGCCCGATGCGACCATGAACGGCAAGGTCTGTCTGGTGACCGGGGCGACCTCCGGCATCGGTGCGGTGACGGCCCGCGAACTGGCCCGCCGCGGCGCGACCGTGGCGCTGGCCGGCCGCAACGAGGCCCGCTGCGCCGCCGCCGTGGAGCAAATCCGCCGCCAGACCGGCAACCCGAGCGTGGAAAGTCTGCTGGCCGATCTGTCGTCGCCGCAACAGGTGCGCGAACTGGCGCGGCGGTTCCGCGAGCGGCATTCGCGCCTTGACGTGCTGGTGAACAACGCCGGCGCCATCTGGATGAAGCGCCGGGAAACGGCCGACGGCCTGGAAATGACCTTCGCCGTCAACCACCTCGCCTACTTCCTCCTCACGCTGTCGCTCATCGACCTGCTCAAGGCGTCCGCCCCGGCCCGCGTCGTCAACGTCTCGTCGGGCGCCCACCGCGGGGCAAAATTAGACTTTGACGATCTGATGATGAAGAAAAGCTACCACGGCTGGACGGCCTACAGCCGCTCGAAGTTGGCGAATTTGCTGTTCACCTACGAACTGGCGCGGCGGCTGGAGGGGACGGGCGTGACGGCCAATGCCATGCACCCCGGCTGGGTGGCGACCGGCTTCGGGCGCGACAACGGCCTGCTCGGGGCGGCGTGGCTGTTGCTGACGCGGCTCTTCGCCATAGGGCCGGAAAAGGGGGCGCGAACCGTCGTTTACCTGGCGACTTCGCCCGATGTGGCCGGCGTCTGCGGCGGCTATTTCGTGCATGAACGGGCCGTGCCGTCGGCGCCCGACTCCCTCGACTTGGCCTCCGCGAAACGGCTCTGGCAGCTGAGCCTCGATCTGACGGGGGCGCCCGACGTGGTCTCTAGCCATAGTCCGTCCGAGCCGGAAGCGTGAGCGACGGAAGTTCCCGTTTGCTGCCTGTCGTAGTCTGTACTCCCCTCCCCCTTGACCCCCGCCGCCCTCCCGGCGACCCCTGTTGCCTGTGTAGGCGTCTCTTCTGTTGGTAGAACCGATGTTCAGGCGGCGGCTCTTGGCTGGGGCGAGCGGCGCCAGAAGGCTTGCCATTGCCCCGCCTCGCCCTTGAACAACGCGCGCAAGTGACAGACCGTATCGGTGCCATATTCCCGCCAGCGCATGCCCGACAACTTCAGGCGCTGACCGACGACCGTCTTGCACGCCGACTCCACGGCGCCCGAACCGATCGACCAGCCGTTGGCGACGTAGGTCGGGTAATCCATGCGATGCACGTTATTGCGGAAGTATTGCAACGTCGCGGCGTACTTTTCCCGCACCGCCGGCTTGCGCGGGGCGGGCAGCGCTTGCAGGATCTCCAGGACGCGGCCGCCGCCCTCCCGCTTCAACGTGCGACACCATTCCCCGACCACACGCTGCCGCGCTTCTTCGTCGCCGGGATACAGCGCCTGGCCCAGTTCCGTGAGGTACTCGCTGGCATGCCAGAAGGCGAGGATCAACACCGGATCGCGGGGGAAATTGCGGCGGACGAACTCTTCCAGGCCGTTGCCGCCGTCGCTCAAGCCAATCCATACCTCCGCCTGGTCCATGCCGACCTGACCCGCCTGTTTGCGCAGTTCCACCCCCAGTTGGTCGAGGTCATACGGGCCGGAAAGGTAACGGGCTTGCATGCGGGCGCCCGCCGGGGGCCGGTGCGGCGAGCCCCTCCGGCAACTCCGGGACCGGGTTGAAGACCATCGCCACGTAGGGCATGCGCCCCTCGGCTTTCCCGCCATCCGCCGCCTGCTGACGCACGCCGGTCAAGTCGATGCCGACGTAGGCGCACGTGCGGCCCAGCGCGTCCTTGTGCCAGTCCCAAGGGCGGGGGAAGGCGAAGGCGCCGCCCGCGCGCAGGTGGTCGGCCACGCGCCGGCCGGCCGCTTCGGTCGTCCGCTGCACGGTCGTCTCGGCGACCCTCAGGCTCGCCATCTCGGGCAGCACCTTCGTGGAGGCCTCTTCAAAGCCGTCGCTCAAAGCGCCGGCGAGGCAGACCAGTCGCTCCGCGGCGGGGGTGAACGAGCGCGACGTCAGACCGACCGCCCGATCCCAGGGGGCCAGGCCGCGCCCGCAACGGCCGCAGTAGTAATAGGCCCGCGCGCAGGGGACCCGTCCCAGCAAGCTCAACGGCGTTTTCGGGCGGTAGCCCTGGAACTTCGCGGATCGTTGACACGTGGGGCAGTCGATGCCCGACCCTTCGTAGCCGAGCTTTTTTTTAAGCGCTCTTCGAGCGCGACCGCACCCAGGTGATGGACGAGGTTCCGCGCCTCGAATTCGGTATCGCCGAACACCTCGGCGTCGTTCTTGCTGACCAGCAAGCGTGCCAGGGCCAGGATGTCACCGTCGGCGCGAGCGCGGATGCGCGCCGCCAGTTCCTGCGCTTGGGCTTCCAATTCGGCGTTCAGGGGTTCGTTCCGCGGCATGGGGTACTCCTTCGACAGGGTGAATTTGCCGTCGTCCCCCGATTTTCGCACGTCGTGGACAAAAGTTCTACCAACTATTCAGCTGCTCACACCTGTTGCCTGACAGGCCGTGAAAATGCTGGCGTTCGCCGCCCCCATCCGCTACGCTAAATCTTCGCTGGGGTTTCTACCACCACCGCCCGCCATCGCATCCCAAAGGAGTCGCTTCATGGACAAACACGACCGCGAATGCCCCGATTGCTCCGACGGCCTCGACCGCCGCCGCTTCCTGCTAACCGCCGGCGCCACCGCGGCCGCCGTCGCCGGCCTGCCGCTGTTCGCCGTGCCGAAAGTCGTCGCCGCGGCCACGCCGAGCAGCCCCGCCGAAACGGCCGTCAAGGCCCTCTACGACATGCTCACCGACGAGCAGAGGAAGACCGTCTGCTTCGACTGGGACTACAAGAGCGACGCCAACGGCCTGCTGCGCACGCACGTCTCCAACAACTGGCAGATCACCAAGCCGAACATCCTTAGCGACTTCTACACCAAGAAACAGCAGGACGTGATTCACGACATCTGGAAGGGGATCATCAACCCCGACTGGTACACCCGCTTCCTCAAGCAGCTCAAGGACGACACCGGCGGCATGGAGTGGGGCGAACAGCAGAGCATCGCCATCTTCGGCAAGCCGGGGGGTGCCAAGTTCGAGTTCGTCATCACCGGCCGGCACATGACGCTGCGGGCCGACGGCCACAGCGTGGACCACGTCGCCTTCGGCGGGCCGATCTTCTACGGCCACGCCGCCAGTGGATTCAACGAAAAGGTTCACCACCCCGGCAACGTCTTCTGGCCCCAGGCGCAGGAGGCCAATAAGGTTTACCAGATGCTGGACCCCAAACAGCAGTCGCGGGCGCTGGTCCTGGATAAGTTACCGAAGCCCGAGTCGAGTTCGGTCGGCTTCCCCGGCGCGAAGGGCGCGATCCCCGGCATCCCGGTCAAGGAATTGGCGGATGAGCAGAAAAAAGAACTGCAAAAAGTGCTGTCGATGATGCTCGACCCGTTCCGCAAGGAGGACCAAGAGGAGGCGACGGCCTGCCTTAATCGGCAGGGCGGTCTCGATCACCTGAGCCTTGCCTTCTACAAGGACGGCGACATCGGCAACGACCAGGAGTGGGACAACTGGCGGCTGGAAGGTCCGTCGTTCGACTGGTACTTCCGCGGCTACCCGCACGTCCACGTCTGGGTCAACGTCGCCGACGACCCGACCATCGCCACCAACGCCAAGGGGTGAGCGCACAAGCACACCAACCCGAAGCGCGAGCGAGGGGGACGGTTCCAGGGCCGAAACCCTACCCAGAAACCTTCCCCCTCGCTCGCGCTTCGGGTTGGTGTGTTCGGCATTTCAAAGCCAGGCCGAAGGGTCGCGCTCGCGCCGACTAGCCCATACTTCCACGCCCGGCCATTCCGCCTTCAGACGATCCGCCAAATCCTCGACGCCGCATCGCTCCGTGGCGTAGTGCCCAGGCAGCACCAGCGCCAAGCCCTGCGCCTGCGCGGCGAGGTGGTCGTGGAACCGCGCCTCGCCCGTCAGCAGCGCGTCGGCCCCGGCGCGCACGGCGTCGGCCAAAACGCGCCGCCGGCCCCGCAGACCACGGCCACGCGCCGCACCGGACGCTCCAGGGCGCCAACCACCTGTACCGGGCCGGCCCGCAACGCGGCCTTCGTCCTTCCCGCCAGGGCGTGCAGGGGCGTCGCTTCCGGGAGGGCGCCGACCCGGCCCGCGCCCCACGGCACCGACCCCGGCCGCAGCGGGTAGACGTCCACCGCCGGCTCCTCATAGGAATGGGCGCGGCGAACCGCCCCCACCACCGCATCCACGTTCGCTTCGGGGCAAACCGCTTCGAGCCGCCATTCCGCGACCTCCTCGCGCCGGCCCTTCTGGCCGACCGTCGGGTTCGCCGCGTCGGAGCCGAAAAACGTGCCGAGGCCGTGAAGACGATAACTGCACTCGCTGTACTGGCCGATGCGCCCGGCCCCGGCGGCGAACATCGCGCCGCTCACACGGTCGAGGTCCTGGTCGGGAGTGAAGACGACCACCTTGCACGATCGGGCGTCGTCGCGTCGCCGCAGCGGGCCGATCTCGGTCAGACCGAGGCGGCGCGCCAGCAACTCGTTGACGCCGTTGGGGGCGTCGTCGAACGCCGTGTGCGGGCTGTAGACCGCCGCGCCGGCGCGGGCCAGCGCCAGCAGCATTCGCCCCTCCGCGGTGGCGTCGGTCAGCCGTTTCACGGCCCGGAACAGGATGGGATGGTGCGTCACGATGAGCTGCACGCCTTCCGCCGCGGCCTCGGCCGCGCTGTCCGGCGTCACGGTGAGACAGGTCATGACGCGCCGCACTTCGGCGGCGCGTTCGCCGAGCAGCAGGCCGACGTTGTCCCAGTCGGCGGCCAGCGCCGGCGGGGCCACGCGCTCGAGCGTTTTGACGGCGGCGGCGACGGTGAGCACGCGATTACTCCTTAGTGGCGAGCCGGGTCGCGTCGAGCGCCCGGAGATGGTTTCAGCGACTGCACCTTCCCTCCGGTCGCTCACGCTCCCGGCTCGCCAACTATGGATTAGGGTCGCCGCTCCAGCGGGGCGTACTTCGCCACGATCGCCTTGGCCGAACGCAGCCCGTCCACCGCGGCGCTGACGATGCCGCCTGCGTAGCCAGCCCCTTCGCCCACCGGATACAACCCCTCCAGCCCCGGCGTCTCGCGCGTGCCGCCGTCTCGCGGGATACGCACCGGGGCGCTTCCGCGCGACTCCGGGCCGACCAACGTAGCGCCCGGCAGAAAGCGCCCTCGCCAGCGACGGTCCATGATCGGCAGGCCGTGTTTCAGCGCCTCCAAAACCAGCGGCGGGACCAGTTCCGCGATCGACGCGGACACCGCCCCACGCGGATAGCTGTTCTCTGGAACGCCGTTCGTCGGCCGGCCGGCCAAGAAGTCCTCCGCCCTCTGAATCGGACAGAGGTAGTCGCGGCGGCCGACCTCGAACGCCCGTCGTTCGTAGACTTGCTGCAAGCGCACCCCGGCCAGCACGTCGTCGCCGCCGAACGCCTCCATCGGGACCGTGACCACCAGCCCGCTGTTGGCGAACGCGGAATCATGTTTGGACAGGCTCATGCCGTTGGTGCAGAAGGCGCCCGGCTCCGATACGCTTGGCATGATGTAGCCGCCGGCGCACATGCAGAACGTGAACAGGTCGTGTCGGCCGGGGACGATCAGCGAATAGTCGGCCGCGCCGAGCCGTCGTTCCAGAGGCGTCGGGCCGTACTTGACGCGGTTGACGGTCTCCTGCGCGTGTTCCACGCGCACGCCGAACTGGAACGGCTTGCGTTCCATCGGCACGCCGCGGCGCAGCAGCATCTCGTAGGTGTCGCGGGCGCTGTGGCCGATGGCAAGAACCACGGCGGACGCCGCAATGTATCCCGACGAGGTCGTCAGGCCGCGCACCCGGCCGTCCGCCAAATCCAGGTCCTCGACGCGACAGGAGAAGTACACTTCGCCGCCCAGCGCCTCGACGCGTCGGCGCAGGCGCCTTGACCACGGCCGGGAGGCGGTTGCTGCCGAGATGCGGCCGAGCGTCGTACAGCACCGACGGCTTGCCCTTGTGGTCGGCGAACAATTGCAGCACGCGGCGCACGTCGGGGCCGCTGTTGCGACAGGTCAACTTGCCATCGCTGAAGGTGCCGGCCCCGCCTTCGCCGAATAGATAATTGCTCTCGGGGTCGAATGGGCCGCCGGCGTCGAAGGCGTGGACGTCGCGGATGCGGTCGCGCACCGCCCGGCCGCGCTCCAGCACCAGCGGCCGATAGCCCTGTTCCGCCAGGAACCACGCCGCCGCCAAACCGGCCGGTCCGGAACCGACGACGACCGGGCGGTGCGGCAGCGGCCGCGTCCCCGGAGGCGGCGCGACAAACGGCTCCTCTTCGTATCGGTCCACTTTGGCTGAACGGCGCCTGGCGGCGAGGAGCTTTTCCTCCTCCGCGGCGGCCACCTCGGCGGTGTAGACGAATTGCAGGGCGTCCTTGTCGCGGGCGTCGAGGGCCTTGCGGAGGATGCGCCAGCGCACCAGATCGGCCGGCCGGACGCCCAGGACGGCGGCCAGGCGCTCCGGAAGATGGGCTTCGGGTTCGTCCACGCTCAGGCGGACTTCGGAAATGCGCAACGTCATGCCGCGTTCCTCGCGGTGTCCCTCGCTTTCGCTTCGGGTTAGTGTGGGCGGTGCATCGCGAAGGCGTGGCCGCTAACCCAAAGCGCAAGCGCGGATTTTCGACCGCACGCCTGGCCGCTACAGGAGATAATGAACAAGGGAAGAGACGACGCCCCGTCGCGCCGCATCTTCCCATTGGTTCGCGTCAACCTATTTTCGCCGCGTTACTTTTTGCCCGAGGCGAGTTCGGCGACGGTGACCTTCTCCAGTTGGCCGCGAATGGCGTCGGCGGACTTTTTGCAGATGGATTCGAGCTTGTGGTTGAGCGGGCCGTTGCCCTCCTCGGTGAATGGCGCCTGGCCGCGGATGGGGCCGTCCACGGCTTCGACGATCTCCAACATGGAGATCTTGTCGGCGGGCTTGGCCAGGCGGTAGCCGCCGTTGGGGCCTTTGATGGACAGCAGCACGCGGGCCGACACCAGCGGCTTGAGCACCTTGAGCAGGAAGCGTTCCGGGATGGTGCGCGCGGCGGCGATGTTGTGCGACGCCATCGGCTTGTCGTGCTGCTTCTGCTGGGCCATGAAGGCCACCGCGTGGAGGGCGTAGCTGGATGCACGGGTCAGTTTCATGATCGTTCTGCGGCCGCCCGGTTCACGGGCGGTACTCCTTAGAAGAAACAGGGTGGGAAAAAACGATGGGCGGATGGGCGACGCCCGCCGGGACGGGTCGCTGCCAGGGACGCGATCCCTTATAGTTCATTTATAGCAATTTCCGTCCGGAGGGCAATGCCACTATTCGTCATCCGAATACGAATTTGATCCTATCCAGGACGAAAGGTAGCGGCAAGGGGGTTGTTGGGCGCGATCCGATTTTTTTTCGCGCGGCGCGGTCAACCGCTTTTCCGGTAGTCGTCGTCGGTGAACTCGACGCCGATCACGGACGAGACCGGGACGTAGCGGTGGGCGTCGAGCTTGACGATGCCGCGGCGCAGGTGGACGCGCCACAGGAGCTTGCCGTGGTGATTATCGACGGCCTCGGCCGCGGCCTTGTCCTCGCCGTCGGTGCAGACGAACGTCTCCATCGACTCGCCGGGGTGGAGCACCTGGTCGTCGTTGGCGCCCTGGACCCACTGCGGCGGGTCGCCGCCGCTGTTGGGACGGAGGAGCGGGAAGTGGAACACGGCCGGGCCGCCGAAGAGCCGCGTCGTGCGGTTCGGCGAGATCAATTCGAGGATGGTCAGCGGCGGCGTCTCGCCCTTGCCCTTCCATTTGCGGTCGAAATAGCGGTCCATCGGCTGGAACGACACGTTGTTCGACACGTTCCGCAGCTTCAGGTGCAACACCAGCGAGGGGTACTGGCACTCCTGGGCGTTGTAGCCCTGCACGACCACGCCGACCTTCTCCCGGTCCACCCCCAACGGCTCTATTTCCAAATCGCCGAGCCGCAATTTCCGCTTGTCTCCCAAACGGACTAGCAGGTCGTCCGGCAGCGGCAGCGTGGCCGTTTTCACGTCGATGTTGCGCGGGACGGCCATCTGCATCTTGTTGTTCAGCGGCAGGTGCGTGCTGTGCTGTTCGTCGCTGGGGTCGAACGACGGCAGGGTTTCCAGCGGGTTGGGCGGCGGCGGCGGCTGCTGTTGCAGGCGATACCAGAGAACGACGACGGCAACTGTGGCCAGGAGGGAATATGAGATCAGCGGGATGAACACCAGGCCGATGAACCAGCCGCCGCTGTCGCGCGGCTTGCGGACGAGCTGCGGGATGGGTTCTTCATGATGTTCATCGTCCGCCGTCGGGGCGTCCGCGGCCGGGGCGGTTGCCGTCTCGGCGTGCTGATCCATCCACGACGGCGGCGTGGCGTCGGCGGCGGGCGGCGGCGCGGCTGGCTGGGAAACGTGCCAGGTCAAGGTCGGCGTCAGCACTTCCGGGGCGGGCGGCAGGGCGGCGTCGCCGTTGCCGTCGAACGCGGGTTGCTCCGGCGTCGTCGCCATGGTCTGCTCTTCCGGGGGGAGTTCGACGCGCGGCGCCTCGGGGCTGCCGAACAGGGCGTCGGTCGGCTCCGGCGGGGCGAAAATGTCCTCTTGCTCGTTCAGCCTCGGCGGTTGGAAAGACATGATTTCGTGCGCGGACAGTTCGTCGGCCGCGGCCGGGACGGGGGTGGTCGCCGCCGGGGCCACCACCACGGCCTGGCAGTGCGGGCAGCGGACCTGCCGGCCGAGATGCTCGGCGCCGACCGCCATGAGCCTGTTGCAGCCGCCGCACTGGAAAGTCACGGTTTGCATTCCGTCCGTCGCTCCGATAGGAGATATTCCGGGTCTGATACCTACTCGTGGTGATCACTTACCGTAGGGCAGGCTGCGCCTGCCCTACGGTAAGTGATCCGTGCAACCTGGCATGATTAACCGCCGATTTCCGCCAACCGACGCCAGTCCACCGCCGCCAGCTCCGGCGACGCGACGGCCATGCGGACCCGCCGGTGTGCGATCACGGCCAGCAGTGGGACGCCGATCCGCCGCCGTAATTCTTCCACGTTCGTTTCCTCGGCCGCGCCCGTCGCCGGCGTCGTCTCGCTGACCACTACGCCGGCCACCCGCAACCGCCTCCCTCGCGCGACTTCGAGGGTCATCAACGTATGATTGAGCGTCCCCAGCGAACGGCGGGTCACGACCAGCAGCGGCAATCCCAGTTCCGCCGCCAGGTCGGCCACGGTCTCGCGCTCCGTCAGCGGACAGAGCAGACCGCCGACGCCCTCCGCCAGGACCACCGCCCCCGGAACGGCCCGTCGCCGCACGGCGTCGGCCAACTCGTCAAGCCGCAGGGAGGCGCCCGCGAGGCGGGCCGCGACCGGCGGCGCGGCCGGGGTCGGAAAGACCCACGGCGTTATCCGCCCGTAATCCGGGTCGTCCGCGGCCTCCGCCAGCAGGCGCGTGTCCTCATTCAGCCAGCGGCCGTCGATCCATGCCGCCCCGGTCGCCACCGGCTTGCAGACCCGCACCGGCGTCCCCCGCTCCCGGAGCGTCCGTGCGATGGCCGCCGTCACAAAGGTCTTCCCGGCGCCGGTGTCCGTCGCCGTCACGAACAGGCCGAGCATCGACTTACCCATTGGCGAGCGTCAATACCGTATTGTAAAGCACGTTGCCGAGTCGGTCCAGCAGATTCAAGTCCACGGCCAACGGCGGCATGACGACGACCACGTCGCCCAGCGGCCTCAAGAGCACGCCCCGGTCGCGGGCCACGCGGCAAGCCCGAGCCCCCATCCGCTCCCCGGCCGGCCACGGTTCGCGCGTCCGGCGGTCCCGAACGAGTTCGATACCAGCCATCAGTCCCTTCTGCCGCACGTCGCCGACGATCGGCAACTCGCGCAGCCGGTCCAGGTGCGTCCGCAGCCTCTCGACCTTGGGAGGGAGCGCCGGAAGCCCCGTCGGCCCGGTCAGCAAATCGAGGCTGGCGAGGGCGGCGGCGGCGCCAAGCGGGTTGCCAGTGTAGGTGTGGCCGTGATAAAAGGTCCGCCCCGCGTCCGGCGGCCCCAGAAACGCATTATAAATATCATCGGTGGTCAGCGTCGCCGCCAGCGGCAGATAACCGCCCGTCAGCCCCTTGGCCACGCACAGAAAATCGGGCGCCACGTCCTCCTGATCGCAGGCGAACATCGTCCCCGTGCGGCCGAAGCCGACCGCCACCTCGTCGGCGATGAGCAGCACGTCATGTTTCCGCGTGACCTCACGAACCCTTTGCAGATAGCCTTCGGGGGCGACAATCATGCCGGCCGCCCCCTGCACCAGCGGCTCGACGACCACGGCCGCCAGTTCGTCGGCGTGTTCGCGCACCTGCGCGGCCAGGGCGTCGGCGCAGTCGATGCGGCAGCGCGACCGCTCCAGGCCGAGCGGACAGCGGTAGCAGTACGGGTTCGGCGCGCGCAGCGTCGGGAACAAGAGCGGGGCGAATAGGTGGTGAAAGCGGGCCAGGTCGCCGACGCTGACGTCGCCAAGCGTGTCGCCGTGGTAGGCGCCCTGGAGGGCGAGATACTTCGTCTTGCCGGGCCGCGGATCGGGCCGTTGCCGCCAATACTGGAACGCCATTTTCAGGGCGACTTCAACGGCGGTGGCGCCGTCGTCGGAATAGAAAACGTGGTTCAGGCCGGGCGGCGCCAGTTCCACGAGACGGCGGGCCAGACGGATGGCGGGGACGTTGGAAAGGCCGAGCAGCGTGCTGTGGGCGACGGCGTCGAGCTGTTCGCGGACGGCGGCGTCGATTTCCGGGACGCGATGGCCGTGGACGTTGCACCAGAGAGACGAGACGCCGTCGAGGTATTCGCGGCCGTCGAGATCGACGAGGAAACAGCCGTGGGCGCGGGCGATGATGAGCGGCGTCTCGCCGGCGTAGGCCTGCATCGGCGTGAAGGGGTGCCAGACGTGATCGCGGTCCCATCGTTCGAGCTGTTCGCGGGTCGGCATAGGGTCAAGGTAGCAAGGAGCGGCGATGAAACCAGCCCGGAGCGCGAACGAGGGATGACGCCCCTCGCTCGCCAAAAAACGACAATCCCTTACAACCCACCCCCTTTCGCTAATCCCTGTCGGATTCGAGAAAAATATCCTTTTGTCAGCCGACTTCCCCGCGGATAGGATAGGGGCAATTCCGTCAGGTCGATCGGCGGACGCGGCTTCCGTTCCCATCCACGAATCGGTTCGCCCGCCGTCCCTGCACGCGCCCGAAGTGCGTCCCCCGGCCGTCCCATCATTTCCGACCGGGGCGAAAGGAACGAGACCGTGGAAGGGCAGCCCCTGGAGATCGTCGTTTTTGAAGTCGGCGGCCAGCAGTTCGGCCTTCCCGCGTCCGACGTGCGCGAGTTGCAGCGGGCCGCGACTCTGACTCCGCTGCCGCGGGCGCCGGGGGTGGTCGAAGGCGTGGTCAACCTGCGCGGGACCGTCGTGCCGGTCCTCGACATCCGCTCGCGCTTCCGTTTGCCGCCCAAGCCGATGGAGCCGACCGATCATTTCGTCGTGGCGCGGGCGGGGGAGCGGCTGGTGGCCCTGCGCGTGGATCGGGCGACCGACCTGATCCGCGTGGACGCGGCCGACGTGGAGGAGGCGCGCGGGGCCGTACCGGGCGTGGAGTACGTCGCCTGGGTGGCCAAGCTGCCGCACAGCCTCGTCCTCATCCACGACCTCCGCACCTTCCTATCGCGCGCCGAGGCGGCCGAACTCGACGAGGCGCTGCCCGCCGACCGGGAAGGGGGCGCGCCGTGAGCTGGACCCACATCGCTCTCGAGGCCGTGGCCGACCTGCTCGTCCGGCGAACCGGGCTGGTCTTCGGGCCGACCCGGCGGGACGGCGCCGAGGCCGGGATGCGTCGCGCCATGGCACGGGCCGGCGTCCGCGAACCGGAGCGCTACCGCGACCTGCTGGACGCCGACGCCGACGCCCTCGACGATCTCGTCGTCGAGCTGACCGTCGGCGAAACGTACTTTTTTCGGGAGCCGGCGCAATTCCATTTCCTCCGCCGCGAGGTGCTGCCGGACCTCCGTCCGCGGCACGGCCCCGCGGCGCCGGTTCGGGCCTGGAGCGCCGCCTGCGCCTCCGGCGAAGAGGCTTATTCGCTGGCGATCCTGCTAAAGGAAGAAGGGGCCGGCCCCCATTCGCAGGTGTTGGCCACCGACATTTCGCGGGCCGCCCTCGCCAAGGCGCGGCGGGCCGTTTACGGCGCCTGGTCGCTGCGCGGCGAAGGGGCGGCCGCCGCGGCCCCCTACCTGAAGCCCGACGGCGGCCGCTTCGCGCTCGACGAGCGCATCCGCCGCCGCGTCCGCTTCGAGTACCTCAACCTGGCGCTCGACGTGTACCCCTCGCTGGTCACGGACGTATGGGGGATGCACATTATCTTCTGTCGCAACGTGCTGATTTATTTCAACCCGGAGACGATCGCGGCCGTGGCCCGGCGACTGTACGAAACGCTGGCCCCCGGCGGCTGGCTGTTGACGGCCGCCTCCGACCCGCCGTTGGCCGGCCACGCCCGCTTCGAGACGGTGGCCACCGACGCCGGCGTGCTGTACCGTCGCGGGATGGGGGGGGCGTGGCGAGCGGGGGGCGTAAGCCCCCTGGTTCCGAATCCTATCGGCGACCCCATTCTAAATGCGGTGAGCGTAAGCCCGCTGGTTCCGAATCCTATCGGCGACCCCATTCTAAATCAGGGGGCTAACGCCCCCCCCTCGCCGGCGGACAAAACCGCTTTCGTCGCGCCACCGTCACCCGCCCCCCACCCTCCACCCGTCTCGGCGGACCCAGTCGCCGAGGCGCGGAAGGCGCTGGCCGAGGGCGACTACGAAAAGGCGGCCGATTTCACGGCCGACCGGCCGGACGACGCCGCGGCCTGCCTGGTCAACGTCCGGGCGCTGGCCAATCTCGACGCGGCGCGCGGCGAACGGGCCTGTGCTGCGGCCGCGGCGCGCCATCCGCTATGTACGGAGTTGCACTATCTTCATGGGATTTTATTAGCCACCCTCGGCCGCGAAGGTGAGGCGGCCCGGGCGGTGAGGCGGGCCTTGTACCTCGACCGCTCCTTGGCCGCGGCCCATTTCACGCTCGGCTCCATCCTGGAGCGAATGGGCGACGCCGCCGGGGCGCGGCGGGCCTACCGCAACGCCCGCGACCTGTGCCGGACGCGGCCGGCCGACGAACCCGTACCCCTGTCCGACGGCGAACCCGCCGGCCGACTCGCCCAGGGCGCGGCGGCGCAGCTGGCGATCCTCGACGCCCCTGAGGAGAAAGTCTGATGAAGTCCTCGAAGCGGACGCCCGGAAAGATCATCGACCTGCGAAGGCTCGACGAGGCCCGCAAATACTTGGAGGCGGTCACCAAGCGGACGCCCGAGAAGGTTGCCGACATTCTGGCGCGGGCCGCGAAGGCGCCGGAGGAAGTGGTGCGCCTGCCGGCCGAGAAGGCCAAGACGGTGCTGGACGAGCGCGCCCTGGCCCTGGCGCGTGCCCCCCGCCGCGTCCAAAGCTTCCGAGGTGCTGGAGATTGCCACATTCGCGCTGGCCAACGAGCATTACGGCGTCGAGACGCGCTTCGTCCGCGAGGTGGTGCGCATGGCCGACTTCACGCCGCTGCCGGGGGCGCCGTCGTTCCTGGTCGGCGTCCTCAACTTGCGCGGCGAAATCCTGGCGCTCATCGACCTGCGCACCTTCTTCGGCGTGGCGGCGCGCGGCCTCACCGACCTGGCGCGCGTTCTCGTTTTGGGGGACGAGCGCCCCGAGTTCGGCGTACTGGCGGACGCGGCCCACGAAGTCACCACTTTACGGGTCGATGAAGTCCACGAACCGCCCGATTCCACGACGGGGGTCGGCCGCGAGTACCTGAGAGGCGTGACCAAGGACGCGCTGATCGTGCTGGACGGGGCGGCGCTGCTCCGCGACGGGCGTCTGTTCATTGACCAAGGCGAGGAGGCGGGCGCCTAGACGACCATTTCGTAAATCCTTCGCCCCTGACTCGAAGCCGCATTCGCCAGAATGCGGGTGCGACGACCCGCATTCTGGCGAATGCGGCTACCTTTTACTGGCGGGGGACTTACGAAACGGTCATCTAGCCCGACGAGAAAAAATGTCCAAGACCGTTGCCTGGAACCGGCGGATCGGCGTCCGCCTCGGCGGCGTGACCGTGATGCTGCTGGTCGTGTCGCTGCTGCTGATCCTCGGCGCCTTTTATACGCTGTCGGCCATGCAGGGCGACGCCGCCTCCCTGTCTTTGTTTGGCAAAGGCCGCATGCAGCTGTATCAGCTGCTTTATCTCGCCCATCAGGCGGCCGCCGAACAAAACGACGCGAAGTCGCAGGCGCGGACCGAGCTGGAGAACATGGGTAAGGAGTTGGAGGACCGCCTCGGGCAACTCGAGAAGGGCGACTCCGCCACGGGCGTCCCGGCCGCGACCGATCCCATCATTCTCAAAGAGATTCAGGATCGGAGACAGGCCTGGGAAAGTCAGATGAAACCCCTCGTCGATGACATCCTCCTGAAGTCCAAAGGGGACGACGCGGCCAAGGACGCTTCCAAGCAGGGGGCCGTTGCCAAGGACCTGTCCGAACTCGACGACCTGGCCCGCAAGGGGCTGAAAACCCTGAACGACGGCATTACCCAGTATCAGGACGGTCTGGCGTACAAGGCGCAACGATTCTACTGGGTGCTGTTCGGCTTCGGCATTCTGGTGCTGGCCGTCACGGGCCTGGTGTTGCGGATCGCCTGGGGCGTCGCCCACCGCACGCAGACCTTGGCCCGGACGGCGGATCGCATCGCCGGCGGCGAGTTGTCGGTAACGGCCCCCATCGCGGGCGGCGATGAACTGGCGGTGCTGGGCGAGGCGTTCAACACGATGACCGGCAACCTTCGCAGCACCATTGAGGCCGAGCAAAAGCGCCGGCAACGCATCGAGCAGCTGATCGAGAACATCCGGGAGGCGGTCGGCCAGCTGACCTCGTCCAGCGCGGAGGTGTTGGCGAGCGCGACGCAGCAGGCGGCGGGGCGCGGGAGCAGGCGGCGGCCGTGACCGAGACCGTCGCCACGGTGGACGAGGTGACGCAGACCTCGGAGCAGTCCACGCAGCGGGCCAAGGCCTTGGCCGACGCCGTGCAGCGCACCCAGCAGATCGGCCAGTCGGGGCGGAAGGCGACGGAGGAGTCGATCGCGGCGCTGGCGCGGGTGCAGGAGCAGGTGGAGGCGACGGCGGAGAACATCCTGGCGCTGGCCGAGCAGGCCCAGGCCATCGGCGAGATCACCGCCGCCGTGGCCGACGTGGCCGAGCAAACGAACCTGCTGGCGCTCAACGCGGCCATCGAGGCCAGCCGGGCGGGCGAGCACGGCAAGGGCTTCGCCGTGGTGGCCGGCGAGGTCAAGGCGCTGGCCGACCAGTCCAAGAAGGCCACGGCCCAGGTGCGGCAGATCCTGGGCGAGATCCAGAAGGGGACCAACGCGGCGGTGCTGTCCACGGAGGAGGTGACCAAGGGCGTGGCCGGGGCCGGCCGGGTGACCGACCAGGCGGGGCAGACGATCAAGGCGTTGGCGGAGACGCTGGCGGAGGCGGCGCAGGCGGCGGCGCAGATCACGGCGTCGGCGGGGCAGCAGGCCACCGGCATGGCGCAAATTCACCAGGCCATGCGCAGCATCGACGAGGCGGCGCGCCAGAACCTGGCGGCCCTGCGCCAGTCCGAGCAGGCCGCGCAGAACCTCAACGGCCTGGGCACGCGTCTGGCGGCCCTCAGCGCGGAGTGAGCGGAGGGAACGACCATGACCATCGGCAAAAGAATCGGCCTGGCATTCTTTGCTCCGCTGGCGATCCTGCTGGCCGTCGCCGCCGTCGCCTGCTGGAGCATGTATCAGCTCATTGAAACGGCCGGGTTGGTGACGCACACTCATCAAGTGATCGAGAAGATCGATGCGTTGCTTACCTCCCTTGAGAACGCCGAAGCCGAGCAGCGCGGCTACCTGTTGACCGACGACGGAGCCTTCTTGCAGCCGTACGAGGCCGACAAGTCCGGCTGGGAACAGAAAGTAAACGACATCAAGGAGCTGACATTCTACCAAACCGTGAAGGATCGGTTGGAGCAGCTCAAGCCCTTGATCGCCGAGAGGTTCCGGCTCTTGCAGCAGGCGATCGACGCTCGCAAGGGCGAAAGGGGACCGAAAGGGCAGGAGGCCGCAATAGAGGTTGTCCGGACCGGCGACGGCAAGAAGAATATGGACGAGATCCGATCCGTCATCAAGGACCTGGAAGATGAAGAACAGACCATCCTGAACCGACGCGACGCGGACGCCAGGGCAGGTGCGCAGGTGACTTTTTACTCGATCGGCGGGGCTACAATTCTGGCTTTGCTTATCGTCGCTGGCGTCGGCTTTTTCATCATCCGGTCCATCACGCGCCCGGTCGCCCGATTGCTGGAGGGGACGGTGATTATCGGCCGGGGGAAGCTGGAGCATCGCGTCAAGGTCGAGACGAAGGACGAACTGGGGGAACTGGCCCAAGCGTTCAACCACATGACGGAGAAACGCCAGCAAGCCCTCGACGGCATCCGCGAGGCGGTCGGGCAGCTGACCTCGTCCAGCGCGGAGGTGTTGGCGAGCACGACGCAACAGGCGGCCGGCGCCCAGGAACAGGCGGCGGCGGTGTCGGAGACTGTGGCCACGGTGGACGAGGTGACGCAGACCTCCGACCAGGCCGCCCAGCGGGCCAAAAATCTCGGCGAGGCCGTGCAGAAAGCGCTCCAGATCGGCCAGTCGGGCCGCAAGGCGACGGAGGAGTCGATCGCGGCGTTGGCGCGGGTGCAGGAGCAGGTGGAGGCGACGGCGGAGAACATCCTGGCGCTGGCCGAGCAGGCCCAGGCCATCGGCGAGATCACCGCCGCCGTGGCCGACGTGGCCGAGCAAACGAACCTGCTGGCGCTCAACGCGGCCATCGAGGCCAGCCGGGCGGGCGAGCACGGCAAGGGCTTCGCCGTGGTGGCCGGCGAGGTCAAGGCGCTGGCCGACCAGTCCAAGAAGGCCACGGCCCAGGTGCGGCAGATCCTGGGCGAGATCCAGAAGGGGACCAACGCGGCGGTGCTGTCCACGGAGGAGGTGACCAAGGGCGTGGCCGGGGCCGGGCGGGTGACCGACCAGGCGGGGCAGACGATCAAGGCGTTGGCGGAGACGCTGGCGGAGGCGGCGCAGGCGGCGGCGCAGATCACGGCGTCGGCGGGGCAGCAGGCCACCGGCATGGCGCAAATACACCAGGCCATGCGCAGCATCGACGAGGCGGCCAGGCAGAACCTCGCCGCCCTGCGCCAGGCGGAAGAGGCCGCGCAGAACCTCAACGGCCTCGGCACGCGCCTGGCCGCACTCAGCGCGGAGTGAATGGGCACGGGAAACAACGACCATGACGATAGGCAAGAAGATCGCGGCCGGCTTCGTGGTTCCGCTGGTGATGCTGGCGGCGGCGGCCGGCCTTTCCTATTGGAGCACGGCCCTGGTCATCAACAACGACGGGTGGGTGGACCACACGCATCAGGTGCTGGAGAACCTGGAGGCGTTGCTGTCTACGCTGAAGGACGCCGAGACCGGCCAGCGCGGCTACCTGCTGACCGACCAGGACAGCTACCTGGAACCCTATCAGAAGGCCCACGACGTCTGGAATAAGCCGTTCGAGACCCTAAAAACACTGACCAAGGACAACAAAGCGCAACAGGACCGGCTGGCCGAGCTGGGCCCGTTAGTGGAGAGCAAATTCGCGGAACTGGACCAGACGATCAAATTGCGCAAGGCGAAGGAAAAAGGTCCGATGGGCACGGACGCGGCGCTGGAGTTGGTCAAGACCGACGCCGGCAAGAAGGACATGGACCACATCCGGGAGCTGGTCCAGCAGATGCGCGACAATGAAACCGACCTCCTGGCCCAGCGCAACGCCGCGGCGAATTGGAGCGTGTGGATCAGTTGGTACGCGATGGGCGTGGGGACGTTTCTCGCTTTCGTGATCGTGTTCCTCGTCGGCTACTTCGTCGTCCGCTCCGTCACGCGGCCGGTGCGCTCGGCCATTCAGCTACTGACGACCTCCAGCAATGAAATCCTGGCGACGGCGACGCAACAGGCGACCGGGGCGCGCGAGCAGGCGGCGGCCGTGACGGAAACGGTGGCGACCGTGGACGAGGTGACGCAGACCTCCGAGCAGTCCACGCAACGGGCCAAGGCGCTGGCCGACGCCGTGCATCGCACCCAGCAGATCAGCCAATCGGGACGGAAGGCGACGGAGGATTCCATCGCGGCGTTGGCGCGGGTGCAGGAGCAGGTGGAGGCGACGGCGGAGAACATCCTGGCGTTGGCGGAGCAGGCCCAGGCCATCGGCGAGATCACCGCCGCCGTGGCCGACGTGGCCGAGCAAACGAACCTGCTGGCGCTCAACGCCGCCATCGAGGCCAGCCGGGCGGGCGAGCACGGCAAGGGCTTCGCCGTGGTGGCCGGCGAGGTCAAGGCGCTGGCCGACCAGTCCAAGAAAGCGACCGCCCAGGTGCGGCAAATCCTGGGCGAGATCCAGAAGGGCACCAACGCGGCGGTGCTGTCCACGGAGGAGGTGACCAAGGGCGTGGCCGGGGCCGGGCGGGTGACGGACCAGGCGGGGCAGACGATCAAGGCGTTGGCGGAGACCTTGGCGGAGGCGGCGCAGGCGGCGGCGCAGATCACGGCGTCGGCGGGGCAGCAGGCCACGGGGATGACGCAGATCCACCAGGCCATGCGCAACATCGACGAGGCGGCGCGACAGAACCTCGCCGCGTTGCGACAGTCGGAGTTGGCCGCCCAGAATTTGACGACGTTGGGCAGTCAGTTCACTCAACTCATTGGGAAATAATGGAGGGCTTTTGTGGACAAGGACCAGCTGATTAAGCGGTTGATGAAGACCTTCCTTGAGGAACTGGAAGAGCACGTCGGCGCGCTCAACCGCGACCTGCTGGCCCTGGAGAAGGACTCGTCCGGCCAGGAACGCGCGGAACGACTCAAGACGCTGTTCCGCACGGCGCACAGCCTCAAGGGGGCGGCGCGATCCGTGAACGTCACGCTCATCGAGAGCGCCTGTCACCGTCTGGAAGAGATTTTGGCTGCCGCGCGGGACGGCAAGGCGCGTCTCGGCCCCGATTTGTTCGCGGTGCTGTTCGCGGCGGCGGACGCCCTGGAAGAAGCGGGGATGCGACTCCGCGAACAGCAGGACCTGACCGGGGCGCCGCTGGCGGCCTTGCTGCCTCGGCTGGAAGCGGCGGCGACCGGGAGACAAGGAGAAGAGGAGACAAGGAGACAAGGAGACAAGGAGAAAGAAACTCAGGAAGATGTCCAACCAAACAAGAATGACGACGCGGAGACCGCCCATTCCGACTCCTTGCCTCCTCATCACCTTGTCTCCTCTTCATCTTGTCTCCCTGACTCCTTGTCTCCTCCCCCGGGCGGCGAAACCCCACCCGAACCAACGGGCGTCGCCACGGTGCGCGTGTCTGCGGAAAAACTGGACGCCTTCCTGGCCCGCAACGGCGAGTTGCTCGTCGCCCGTCGCCGGGTGCAGGCGCGCGTCGAGGAACTGGCGGCGCTGCGGGAGTTCGTCGGCCGCTGGAAGGCGGAATGGCGAACCGTCGAAAAGGAGATCGTGGCGCGGGGTGTGGGACGGGCGGCGGGTGAAGAGACGAAGGCCGGCGTTTTGCCCGCCACGCGCGCCGCGCCGCGGCGGCGGGCCGCGCAAATCCTCGGCCGCGTCTCCGACAACCTGCGCCAGATGGAACGCGATCTCGAACATTTGGCCGCCGGAATGGCGGCGGACGGTCGGGTGCTGAAGGAGGCGGCCGGCGCCATCGACGACGAGGTGCGCCGCGTCCGCATGTTGCCCTTCGCGGAAGCCTGTCAAGGGCTGGACCGGATGGCGCGCGACCTGGAGCAGGCCGTCGGCAAGGAGGTGGACCTGATAATCGTAGGCGGCGAGGTCGAACTGGATCGGTCGGTGCTGGAGGGGCTGAAAGACCCGCTGCGGCATCTGGTCCGCAACGCCGTCGATCACGGGGCCGAGGCGCCGGAGGAGCGGCGGGCGGCCGGCAAGCCGTCGCGGATGCGGCTCACGGTCGCGGCGGCGGTGCGCGGGGCCGAGGTCGAGGTGGTCGTGGCCGACGACGGACGCGGGCTGAACCTGTCGGCCCTGCGCCAGCAGGTCCGGAAGAAGGGGTTGCCCGAGCCGGCCGACGACCGCGAGCTGGCCCACGTCATCTTCCAGCCCGGCTTCTCCACCAGCCGTTTCATCACCGACGTTTCGGGCCGCGGCGTCGGCCTGGACGTGGTCAAGAGCCGCGTCGAATCGCTGCACGGCTCGGTCGATCTGTCGTTCACGCCCGGCGGCGGCACGCGCTTCACGCTCTCCGTGCCGCTGACGCTGACGACGCTGCGCGTGCTGCTGGTCGGCGCGGGCGGCCAGACCTTCGCCGTGGCCGCGGCCAACGCCCAAAAACTCGTGCGGGCGGACGCCGGCCAGGTGCGCTCGGTGGAGGGCCGGCAGATGTTGGCCCTGGGCGGGACTCCCGTGCCGCTGGCGTCGCTCGCGGAAACGCTGGGCCTGCGGTCCGCGGCGGCCCCCGGCGGCAAGGCTCCGGTGGTGGTGCTGGCGGCGGGCGACAAGCGGACGGCCTTCGTCGTGGACGAATTTCAGGCCGAACAGGAGGTCGTGATCAAAAGCCTCGGCGCCCGCATCCGCCGCACGCGCTTCGTCTCGGCGGCGACGATTCTTCCGTCCGGAAAGATCGCCCTTGTCCTGAATACGCCGAACCTGTTGCGCAAGGCGCTGCAACGGCCGTCCGGCCCGGCGTTGGCGTCGTCGGAACGGGCGGAGCGGCCGGCGAAGAAACGCATCCTGGTCGTCGATGATTCGCTGACGACGCGGGCGTTGGAAAAGAGTATCCTGGAGGCGGCGGGCTACGACGTGACGGCCGCGGCGGACGGCGCGGCCGCGTGGCAGTTGCTCCAGGAGCGCGGCGCGGACCTGATCGTGAGCGACGTGGACATGCCGCGGATGGACGGCTTCGGCCTGACGGAGGCGGTGCGCGGCTCGCCGCGCTTCCGCGAGTTGCCGGTGGTGTTGGTGACCGCGCGCGAGTCCGAGGCCGACCAGGCGCGCGGCGTGGCGGTCGGGGCCGACGCCTACCTGGGCAAGAGCGCGTTCGACCAGAAAAACCTGCTGGAGACGATCGCCCAGTTGTTGTGAGTAGACAATAAGATTCACCACAAAGACACAAAGGACACAAAGGAAACGATCAATTCTTCTCTTTGTGTCCTTTGTGTCTTTGTGGTGAAACACCTTCTTTGGATGGGGCGACATGATTCGCGTCCTCGTGGTCGATGATTCCGCCACCGTGCGGGCGCTGCTCGTGAGCATCCTCGGAAGCGCCCCGGCATCCAAGTCATCGGCGAGGCGCGAGACGGCCTGGACGGCGTCGCCCTGACGCTAAAGCTGCGGCCGGACCTCGTCACCATGGACTTGCACATGCCCAATATGGACGGGTTCACGGCCATCAAGGAAATCATGGTCACGGCGCCGACGCCGATCGTGGTCTGCACCGGCAGCACGCTGGCGGGCGAGGTGGCCACGGCCATGAACGCGCTACGCGCCGGGGCGCTGGCCGTGCTGCGAAAGCCGCCCGCCCCCGGTTCGCCCGGCTTCGACGAGACGGCGCAAAAGCTGATCGCCACGGTCACGGCCATGGCCCACGTCAAGGTGGTGCGCCACTGGCGGTCCACGTCCCGACCGACGCCGGCGGAATCCGCCCCGCCCCCCGCGCCATCCGAGCGGCCGCGATTGGTGGCCGTCGCCACCTCGACCGGCGGGCCGCCCGCGCTGCAAACCCTGTTGTCGGGGCTGCCGGGCGATTTCGAGGCGCCGATCCTGGTGGTCCAGCACATCACCAAAGGGTTCACCGCCGGCCTGGCGACGTGGCTGAACACGGTGTGCAATCTGCAAGTGAAGATGGCCGAGCACGGCGACCGGCTGGCCCCGCACACCGTCTACGTGGCGCCGGACGACCGACATCTGGGCGTGGCGAACCGGCACGTCGTCGCGCTGTCGTCGGCCCCGCCGGTCGGCGGCTTTCGCCCCGCGGGGACGTTCCTGTTCGAGTCCGTCGCCCGCGTCTTCGGGTCGGAAGCGCTGGCCCTGATCCTGACCGGCATGGGGGAAGACGGGGTGGCGGGGCTTCGGGCGGTGCGGCGGGCCGGCGGCCGTATCATCGCCCAGGACGAGGAAACGTCCGTGGTCTACGGGATGCCCGGCGCGGCCGTCGCCGCCGGCCTGGCCGATCAGGTCTTGCCGCTCGACCGGATCGCCGGCCGCTTGGCCCAGCTCGTCGGCGGCCGGTAGGATGAGGGGGCCTCGTAATCGTTTTTATGGGATCGGTTATGGCACACATATTGGTCGTCGAAGACAGCCGCACCCAGGCCCAGAAGATCCGGTTGCTCCTGGAGGACGCCGGTTTCGCCGCGACCCTGGCCGGGAACGGCCGCGAGGCGATGTCCGCCCTCCGCCGCGCCCTGCCGGACGTGGTCCTGACCGACCTGGAGATGCCGGAGATGAACGGTCTGGAACTGGTCGAGGCGGTGCGCCGCGACTTCCCCGCCGTGCCCGTCATCCTGATGACCGCGCAGGGCAGCGAGGAAATCGCGGTCGAGGCGCTCCAGAAGGGCGCCGCCAGTTACGTCCCCAAGCGAAACCTGGACGACGAGATCCTCGACACCCTCGACAACGTGCTCGCCGTCGCCAAAACGGGGCGCGACCAGCGGCGCGTGTTCGACTGCCAGGTGCGAACCGAATTGCACTTCGTCCTGGAGAACGACCCGTCGCTGGCGCCGCCGCTCATCGCGCTGCTGGAAGAGCAGGCGGAGCGTTTGCGGATCGCCGACCGCCACGACCTGATGCGCGTCGGCGTCGCCCTGCACGAGGCGCTGCTCAACGCCATCCACCACGGCAACCTGGAACTTAGCTCCGAGCTGCGCCAGGAGCGCGACGAGAAGGACTACCGCGACCTCGCCGCCGTTCGCCGACAGCAACCGCCCTACCGCGACCGTCTCGTCCGGGTCAGCGCCCAATTATCTCGTAATGAGGCCGTTTATGTCATTGAAGACGGCGGCCCCGGCTTCGACGCCTCGGCGCTGCCCGACCCGGCCGACCCGGCCAACGTCGGCCGCATCGGAGGCCGCGGCCTGACGCTCATCCGCACCTTCATGGACGAGGTGGAACACAACGACCGCGGCAATCGCATCACCATGCGCAAGCGGCCCCGGCCGGCCCGGCCGGCGGCCAGCAGCGCGTAGCACAGCCGTCCGCTTGGTCCGCGGAGGAATGGGAAACCGTCTCATGGCGCGCATACTCGTCGTCGAGGACAGCCCCACGCAGGCGCGGCAGCTGGCCTTCATCCTGGAAGACGCGGGCTTCACGGTGGAAACCGCGCCCGACGCCGAGCAGGGCTTCGCGCGCCTGGCCGACGGCCGTTTCGACGCCGTGCTCAGCGACCTGCTCCTGCCGGGCGACAGCGGCTTCGATCTCTGCCGCCGCATCAAGGCCGACCCGCGCTACCGCGGCCTGCCCGTCGTCGTACTCACCAGCCAGGCCGACCCGGTCAACGTGCTACGCGGCATCGAGGCCGGCGCCGACGGCTTCATGACCAAGGACCTGGAACCGGACGAGGTGGTCGGCCGCATCCGCCGCGTGCTGGAGCGCCTGGCGCGTCCGGCCCCGGCGACGGCCGGACGCGCGTCGTCTTCCTCGGCGGCCAGTTCGAGCTGGCGGCCGACAAGGAGCAGCTGCTGAACGTCCTCCTTTCCGCCTTCGAGGATGTCGTTCATCTCAATCAAAGGAACAAGGAGGAGATCGAGCAGCGGAAGCGGGCGGAGCGGGCCGTGCAGGAGAGCGCCCGACGTTACCGCTCGCTGGTGGTGGCGTCGTCGCAGATCGTCTGGACCGCCGACCCGGCCGGGCGGGTGGTCGGCGATTTGCCGACGTGGCGGGCCTTCACGGGACAGACGGAGGGGGAGATTCGGGGCGGCGGCTGGCTGGACGCGCTCCACCCCGACGACCGAGGGCCGGCGGAGCGGGCGTGGGCGGAGGCCGTCGGACGGCGAGCGCTGTTCGAGACCGAGTTCCGCCTGCGGAAGTACGACGGGTCGTACCGTCATTTCGCCGTGCGGGCAGTGCCCATCGGCGAGGGCGAGGACTGGACGGAGCGCTACTGGCGGACGCCGGAACTGCCGTTCCACGGGACGCCGCTGGTCGGCGCGGGCCACGTCCGCGAATGGGTCGGCGCCTGCACCGACGTGACCGAGCGGAAGCAGGCCGAGGCGGCGATGGAGCACGCGCGGGACGTGGCCGAGGCGGCCAACCGCTCCAAGAGCGAGTTCCTGGCCAACATGAGCCACGAAATTCGCACGCCGATGGCCGGCATCATCGGCATGACCGGCCTGGCCCTCGACACCGACCTCACCGCCGAGCAGCGCGACTACCTGCGTACCGTCCAATCGTCGGCCGAGGCGCTGCTGTCCATCCTCAACGACATCCTCGACTTTTCCAAGATCGAGGCCGGCAAACTCGAGATGGAGTCGGCGGCGTTCTCCTTGCGCGAGAGCGTGGGCGACGCCCTGCGGACGCTGGCCTTCCGCGCCCACTCGGCCGGCCTGGAATTGGCCTGCCGCATCGACCCGGCCGTGCCGGACGCCCTGATCGGCGACCCGACGCGGCTGCGTCAGGTGATCGTCAACCTGGTCGGCAACGCGATCAAGTTCACGGCCAAGGGGGAAGTGGTCGTCACCGTTCGAGTGGCGAGTGGCGAGTGGCGAGTGGCGAGTGAAGACCCAACGGCCCCGCCGTCCTCCTCGGACCCGTCTTCACTCGCCACTCGCCACTCGCCACTCGCCACTCTTCACTTTGAGGTGAGGGACACCGGCATCGGCATCCCGGCGGACAAGCAGGCGGCGATCTTCCGGCCGTTCGAGCAGGCCGACGGCTCGACGACGCGCAAGTACGGCGGCACCGGCCTCGGCCTGACGATCTGCGCCAAGCTGGCGGCCCTCATGGGCGGACGCATCTCGGTCGAAAGCGTCCCCGGCCTGGGCAGCACGTTTCATTTCACCGCCCGCTTCGGCCGGGGGGCCGCGCCGGCCGCCGCCGGCCGCGGCCGCTTGGCCGGAATGCGTCTCCTCGTTGTGGATGACAACGCGACCAACCGGGAGGCGCTCCGGGAAATGCTGGCCGAATGGGGGCGCGTCCCGCCACGGCCCCGGACGGTCCCGCCGCCCTGGCGGCCCTGGCGCGGGCGGCGGCCGAGGGCGAACCGTTCGCGCTGATGGTGCTCGACGCCGGGATGCCGGGGATGGACGGCCTCGCCGTCGCCCGGAGCGTCCGTGAAAACGCCGACATTCCCGCCCCCGCCGTCGTCCTTCTCACGGACGCCGGCCGCCGACTGGAAGACGAAGGCGCCCGCGAGCAACTGGGCGTTCGTCGCTGTCTGACGAAGCCGGTCAAGCATTCCGACCTGTTGCATGCCGTACACGACGCCCTCGGCGCCGCACCGGCGTCCGGGGAGGCGCCTTCGCCGGCCGAGGGGCCAGTCGCGCCGGCGCGTTCTCTGCGAATCCTGCTGGCCGAGGACAACGCGGTCAATCAGAAACTGGCCGTGCGCCTGCTCGAAAAGCAGGGGCACGCCGTCGCCGTCGTGGGCAACGGCCGGGAGGCGTTGGCCGCGCTGGAAGCGGACGACTTCGACGCGGTGCTGATGGACGTGAGTATGCCGGAGATGGACGGTCTGGAAGCGACGGGGCAGGTCCGACGGCGCGAGGCCGAGCGGGGCGGCCGGCGTCTGCCGATCATCGCCATGACGGCCCACGCCATGAAGGGCGACCGCGAGCGCTGCCTGGAAGCCGGCATGGACGGCTACGTCTCCAAACCGATCCGTCCCGACGAGTTGGCCCGCGCCCTCGCCGACGCGGCGCCGGCCGAACTTCCTACGGAGCCGCCGGCCGGTTCGGGCGCCCCCGACCGATTGCTGGCCCACTTCGGCGGCGACGAATCGCTCCTGCGCGAGGTGGCGCAGATTTTTCTGGAGGACTCGCCGCGCGACTTGCAAAACTTGCGAGACGCGCTGACGGCCGGCGACGCCCGGCGGGCGCGGATGGTCGCCCACTCGCTCAAGGGCGCGATGAGCAACTTCGACGCGCCCGGCCCGACCGCGGCGGCCTGGCGCGTCGAACAGCTGGCGGCGGCCGGCGATTTGGCCGGCGCCGCGGCCGCCCTGCCGGCCCTGGAAACCGCCCTGGGGCGCGTTCGTCTGGCGCTGGAAGAATGGACGGTCGCCCCTCCCGCCGCCGGTTTGGACGAAGGGGCCTGAAAAACTCCGGTATTGGCTTGCGGGGGGCCGCCGCCTGTGCCACAATACGCCTTGGGTCTGCTTGCTGCTATTCGACCTCTCCACGCCAGGATCGTTCCCCCTGTCGGTTTCCGTTGACCGGCCCGTCCCCTCTCCGGATCGGCGCCGCGGGAGGTTATTAGCGTGGTCCTTCTCCGCGACTCCATCCTCAAGCACGCGCCCAACCAGGACGGCCCCGTCCTCGACATGCACCTGCGCCGCATGCCCGACAGCTACGTCGAGCGCTATGCCCCGGCCGACATCGCCCGTCACCTGCGTCTGCTGGACCGAGTGACTCCGGAAGACCGAATCGCGGTCGAGGTCAGGCCGCTCGGCGGACAGTTCCATGAGGTCATCGCGGCCGGTTTCGACCAAACGGGCGCCGTCGCGCTGCTCACCACCGCCCTGGCGGCCAGCGGATTCGACTTGCAAGACGTGCAACTCTCAACATACCTTCCCGCGGACGGCGAACGGCCTCCCGAGCCAACGTACTTCGTGGACGTGTTCCGCGTCGCCTGCGCCGGCGGCGGTCCCGCCGTCGGCGCGCGGGCCGCGGCCCTTCGGGAGCGCCTCCGTGAGGCCTTCCGTCTCCTGGCCGCGGGCGACCTCCGGGCGGCCCATGCGTCGGCCACGGACGGCGCGCCGGATCGCCACGACACGCCGCCCGGCGGGGCGGCGCCGCGGAACGTGGTCCTGCGCGTGGGCCTGGTGCTCGGGGGCGATTTTTCTCTAGGCCCCAAGCTGGCCAGCGGCGGGATGAGCACGGTCTACCTGGCCAGCCAGATCAGTCTCAACCGCAAGGTCGCCGTCAAGGTCGCCTGCTGCGACGCCGCCGATCCCGAACTTCTGTCGCTTTCGGCCCGCGAGGCCCAGGTGTTGGGCGGGTTCGCCTGCCCCTACATCGTGCAGGTCCTCGCCTCGGGGACGGCGGCGGCCGAGGACGGCAAAACGCTGCACTGGATGGCGATGGAGTACCTGGCGAACGGCAACCTGGCGACCTGGGTCGATCATTCCGGGCCGCCGCCCGCCGACCTCGGCGCCCGCTGGCTCCGGCAGGCCCTGGAAGGGCTGCTCTACGCCCACCGCCGGTCGATCCTGCACCGCGACCTCAAGCCGCACAATCTGCTGCTCACGCAGGACGGCGACGTTAAAATAAGCGATTTCGGCTTGTTTCAGTACGCGAATCCGCATTCGCTCGGGACGGTCCCCACGGGCGTCGTCATGGGGACGCCGCACTACATCGCCCCCGAACAGGTTCTCGGCCGGGAGGCGGACGAGCGCCTCCGACATTTATTCCCTCGGCGCCACGTTCTTTCACGTGTTCACCGGTCGGGCGCCGTTCGGCGCCCCCGACGACACCGCCATTCTGGTGAAGATCACGCAGCAGGAGGCGCCGCGGTTGCTCGACGTGGCGTCACACCTGCCCCGACCGCTGACGACCCTCCTCGGGCGCATGTTGGCCCTCCACGTGGAGGACCGCTATCAGGACGTGCGCGTGATTCTCGAAGACTTGCAAAGCTACGAACGGCGCGGCCTGCTGCCCGTGTCTCCGGCCGGCGCCCTGGACAGGAGTTTGCCGCAGTCCGCTTCCCCGATCGAGCATACGCGCGCGGTCCACTTGCCGCCGCGAAGAGACGGAGAGACGCCTTGACAAAGGCCTGTCCGGGCCGGAAGCGTGAGCGACGGAGGAAAACCGTCGCTCACGCTTCCGGCCCGGAGGCGTTCATTTCCGCGCGGCCGGAAGGGGATAGAATCATACGCAGCCCATTCGTCCCCGCGAGGAGTCCGCGCATGACGCAGGAGACAGGGCGGCCGGCCGGCCCCGCCCGCATGTTCGGCCCCGAAATGCTGGCGAATCCGTATCCGGTATATAATCTGCTCCGTTCGATGGATCCCGTCCACTGGCACGAGGCCGTCCACGGCTGGGTGCTGACGCGCTACGCCGACGTGGCGGCGATGTTAAAAAGCCCTCACGTTTCTTCGGATCGCACGGCGGCCGCCCGCGCGGGGGCCGGACGAGTTCCAGGAGTTGTACACCTTCCGCGCCAACTCGATGCTCAACGCCGACCCGCCCAAGCACACGCGACTGCGGACGCTGGTGAGCAAGGCGTTCACGCCGGCCGCCGTGGAGCGCCTCGCCCCCCTCATCCAGAAGGCGACGGACGAGGCGGTGGACGCGGCGCTGGCCCGCGGCGGCATGGACATCATGCACGATCTCGCTTATCCGTTGCCAGTGACGGTGATCGCCCACATGCTCGGCGTGCCGCCGGAGGACCGCGACCGGTTCAAGAAGTGGTCCGACGACATCACGGCCACGGCGGGCAACATCATGGCCAACCTCACGCCGGAGCACTACCGGCAGGCCATTCAGAGCACGCGCGAGCTGACGGCGTATTTTCACCAGGTCGTCTCGGAACGGCGGAGTCAACCGCGCGACGACCTGCTGACCGCGATGGCCAAGGCGGAGGAGCAAGGGGACCGTCTCAGCGAAGCGGAGTTGTTCGCCAACGCCGTGCTGCTGCTCAACGCCGGGCACGAAACCACGACAAACCTGATCGGCAATGGGGCCTGGGCGCTGCTGCGCTTCCCGGACCAGAAGCTGCGGCTGCGCGAGGACCCGTCGCTGGCCAACACGGCGGTGGAGGAATTGCTGCGTTTCGACAGCCCGGTGCAGTTCACCAGCCGGATTCTCAAGGAGGACGCGACGGTGGGCGGCAAGGCGTTGAAGGCGGGGCAGCCGGTGCTGCTGTTGCTGGGGGCGGCCAACCGCGACCCGGCCCAGTTCGCGGAGCCGGATCGGCTCGACGTGGGCCGGCCGGACAACAAGCACGTCGCCTTCGGCATGGGGCCGCACTTCTGCCTGGGGGCGCCGCTGGCGCGGCTGGAGGGGCGGATCGTGCTGCAAACGCTGTTGCGGCGGCTGCCGGGATTGCGGCTGGAGGGGCCGGAACCGGACTACCGCGACAACTTCAATTTGCGCGGGCTTAAGGCGTTGAAGGTGGCGTTTTGATCCGTGAACCGGAGGATGGGGTCCGTTTTGCCCCGGCCCAATCGTGTTCGCCCGGAAAGCGGAAGGCTTGCCAGCGACTCTCCTCCTCCTGCTCCAAACGGGTTGTCGGCGGGTCCCCTACATCCGACTGCCCGGTGAGCAGTTCCAAGCGCCGGCGCGTCTCCTCCAGATACCGCCCGACGGACACTTCCAGCACGTTTTGAAAGACGCCGTTTCGCGGGCGGGAGGATTCCGCTTTCCTCTGCAACGCGTCCCACGTCTTTTGATCGACCAGCGGCTCGAACAGCCGACGGCTCCGCACCCAATCGGCCTTATCGTTCTTGCTCTGCACCTCGTCGCAGTTGAGTTCGAGGGCCGTCGATCCGTTCGTCCACCGCTGGAACTTGCCGGAGTGGCGGCGGTTGTAGGTGTGGCGGCCGAGGTAGATGGGGACTTCCAACATGTTCTCGACGTGGAGGCCCGTTGAGCCGGGAGTGCCGCCGGGCCGGCCGGCCGCTACACTCAACCGAGTCGCCCCGCCGCCCGCAGGAGTTCGCCGCATGGCCGCCGAGCGCTGGATCGCCGACCGCATGAAGCATATCGAGTCTTCGGGCATCCGTAAAGTATTCGAGCTGGCCCGCAGCCTCAAGGACCCGGTCAACCTCAGCATCGGCCAGCCCGATTTCGACGTGCCCGAACCGATCAAGGCCGCCGCCCACGCCGCCATCGACCACGGCGCCAACGCCTACACCGTCACGCAGGGCATCCCCGAGCTGCGCGCCAAGCTCCTCGCCGAGGTCCGCGCCCGCCATCCCCACGACGACCGCGAGCTGTTCATCACCAGCGGCACCAGCGGCGGCCTCGTCCTGGCCCTCTGCTGCACCGTCAACCCCGGCGACGAGGTGATCGTCTTCGACCCGTACTTCGTCATGTACCCGCACCTCGTCGCACTGGCCGGCGGCACAACGGTGTTTGTGGACACCTATCCCGATTTCGGCGTGGACGTGGACCGCCTGCGCGCCGCCCTGACGCCGCGCACCAAGGCGATCCTGCTCAACAGCCCCGCCAACCCGACCGGCCGCGTCTACCCGCGCGAACAGGTGCGGGCCGTGGCCGAGCTGGCGCGGGAGCGCGGCATTCTGCTCATCAGCGACGAGATTTACCGCGTATTCTGCTACGACGCCCCGTTCACGAGCGCGGCGGAGTTCAACCCCGACGTGCTGGTTCTGGACGGCTTTAGCAAGGCCTACGGCATGACCGGCTGGCGCCTCGGCTTCGCCCACGGCCCGCGCCGGCTGATCGAGGAAATGACCAAGCTGCAGCAGTTCACGTTCGTCTGCGCCCCGAGCATGGTGCAGCACGCCGGCGTCGCGGCCCTGGATTACGACGTGTCGGGTCACGTCGCCGACTATCGCCGCAAGCGCGACCGCGTCTACAACGGCATCAAGGACCGCTACGAGGTGGCGAAGGCGGAAGGCGCTTTTTACCTTTTTCCGAAGGCGCCGCACGGCACCGGCGCGGAGTTCGTGGCCGAGGCGATCCGCAACCAACTGCTCGTCATTCCGGGATCGGTCTTCAGCCGGCGCGACACGCATTTCCGCCTCAGCTACGCCGCCGACGAAAGAACGTTGGACCGCGGCGTCGAGATATTGAACCGGCTGGCGCGGTGACGAGGTTCGTGGACCCCGGAGAACCAGGCCCGCCAGCCAGACAATGGGGACCGTTATCGTTTCAAGCGGTTCGGTGCGGTTGTGCGCCTCCCGCGGCGGTTCCCCTCCGGCAATCCTTCACCCGCATTCGCCGCCGAACCGGCGGCGGCGCCTCCGCCTTTCGCCTAGGTCATTGCGCCAATGCGCCAGTTGGGGCGCGTCATTTGGCGCATCATAAGTCCTTATGGCATTTGACTTATGGGCCGCCAGCGTTGATGCGCCAAGGAGGCTTGTGCCCCCGGAAGTGGGTGCCGTTGAGCGACGATGAGGGCAAGGCGAAGCGGCGAGCCGGGCCGTGGGCCGGCGGCCCTCTCCGCTGGCGGCTGCATGGGGCGCGCCCATTCGCCGATGGGGGCCATCCATGAAGGGGATGGGCCGCAGGCGGGCCTCGGTGGACGGTTGGTTCGCCATATCTACCTCGCCGTTTCGGAGACGCCGGGATTTGCCAAGTGTATCATCCGGCGGGGGCGTCTGGGCAGGCGAAGGGGAGGGGAAATTGCCGCGCTATGAGCGACGATGGGTGTGCAATCGAGGGGACGACGGGCGGCCGCCGAACGGCGCCTTTCAGCATCCGCACCGGATTCAAGTAGCAGCCGTATCCGCCGGAGGAGATCGTCCACTTCCGCCACCCCGTCCCCCGCGACCCTTACTCCGGCGGCTTGTCGCCGCTGCGGGCGTGTTTCGAGCAGGCGGCCCTCACCAGCGACTACAGCGCCACCAAGAAGGCCGTGTACGAGAACACGGGCATCCCCAGCGCCCTGGTCACGCCGGAAGAAGTGATCGGCGAGGAGGAAAGGGACCGCCTGAAGAGCCAGTGGAACCAGCGCTTCCGCCGAGGGGGCAGCGGCAAGGTGGTCGTGGCGGAAAGCCCCCTGAAGGTGGAGCTGTTGCAAAACTCCCTGGCCGACCTGGCCGCCCTGGCGGAGATGGGCGCCACCAAGGACATGATCGCCAACGCCTTCCACGTCCCCGTGGCGTTCTTCACCACCAACACGAATCTGGCGAACCTGCTGGCCTCGCAGAGCCAGCACATGGACCAGGCCGTCAACCCCCGCCTGGAGCGATGCGACGAGAAGCTCAACGCCCAGCTGGCGCCGCTGTTCGACCCGACGGGCCGGCTCTTCCTGGCGAGCGACGACCCCACGCCGGTGGACGGCTCGCTCAGCGTCACCCAGCAGATCGCCGACCTGCAGTACGGCGTGGTTAGCATCAACGAAGTGCGGAGCGAACGCGGCCTGCCGGCTTTGCCCTGGGGCAACGTGCCCTGGCTCCCCTCTCGGTGGATGCCCACGGACGTGCCAAGAACCCACGACGCCGCCAGCGAGGACCAAGGAGAAACGTCGTGACCAGCGATGAAGTAACCTCTACCACTTGCCGCTGGCTTGGGAGCGCACGCACCGTTCGGCGGCGCGGCCGGCCACGGGATGCAATCGGAGCCCGAACAAGGAACATGCCTGATATCACGGCAGTCGCCGCAGTGCGAACCGCGAAGCGGTATTACCCGTCTTGCCGAACCGCCTACCCACAGCAGTTGTTACAGCACGAAGCTGTCCCAGATCAATAAGCCTCCGCCTTGCCGTCAATTAGCAGCGCCAGCGGTCCGTCCTGCACGTCTGCCCAGCCTTGTGAGACACGCTAGCAGGAGCAAGCAAACCACGAAACTGATCCCACCGACTATGCATGCGGTGGCATCGTCATGAATACAGGCGGCGTCATACAGGCCATGAAGAATCACGGCGGGCGCGCAACATAAGATATACCCGATTATTATTAAGGTCAAAAATAATACTCCTCCGTAAGGGCCTTCAAATGCATGGAGCCACCCAAACACCTTCTCCGCCCACGGCCCCACAAATCCCACAAAATCGACGGCCGCCATTGCCACAATCCCGGTAAGAGAGGCCCAGGCGCCATGCAAGCATACGCACCAGACCGCTCGCATCAGGTAAATCCACGTTGGAACGCCGGTGCCAGCATACACTTGAAAGTAGAAGATCGCCTCACCGGCGCCATAGCTAAGACCGCCGACCAAGAATGCCATGCCGATGCAGGCTAGAAATCTTGCCCTGTTGCACTTATTGAGAGATTCCCGGCTCGAGTTGGTTGCCAAGAAGAGAAGGCCGATTGCGCCAAGTCCGACCAGCCCTTTCACCATTTCTTCGGGTAGCGCCACGCCAGCCATGAAGCTCAGGATGTGGCTCCCGAAAGGTCGGGGCGCCACCGACTCCGAATAGCCCCAGCCAATGATCCCTCCAATTCCTTGCAAAGTCCAAACCAATAAAAAGTCAAACTGGTCGCCTCTCGAAAACCCCTGGAAATGCCCTTCCGCATACAGCGATCGTGCGCCCCATTGCAGGAGGAGGACAGCTGCCGTGCCCCCAAGAGCCAGCAGTGGAATCGAGAAGACCGCGTTGCGCCAGCGGGCTTCCGGGAACAGAGGCCGCAGTACGAATCTGACTGCGCATGCGAGGGTGACGCATAGGGCGACAAGTCCCCAGACCATGCCGAGAGCAGGCGTGTTGAGGAAAGCCCCTGGACCGGCTAGAAATTGTCCTAGGTCACGCATCGCCTCTTACCGCCTTTCGGGCCTGTCGCCCTCCAAGTTCGCCTCCGTGCCCCGCACCCCGTCCACCTTTGCACCAGACACCTCCTCACCGCGGAGACTCCCCCCATGCCATCCTTCCTCCCCGCATACGGCCCCACCGAAGGCCTCCTCGGCTTCCCCATGCCCGACCGCCAGAGGAAAATGGCGTCACCTCATTTTTCAGACAAACCAGATGTGACGACGATTCTCTGCGCCTCAGGGTGGTGGCGCTTGGGAATGATCCGTTTGCCCGATCCCCGGATGGGTCGGCAAGGTGGAGATGTTTTCCGATGCGTGGCCCTTGGCTCGATTTTTTTGAGCCGTGCGGTTCGCATTTACCAGGGGCACGGCCCACATGACCAAAAGGAGCGCAACAAGAAGCACAATGAACCAGAGTTCGCTGGTGCGCGCTTCCACTACATCCGCATCATCCGCAAATTGTCTCCTTTCCCAGGTTCCCCACCCGCCTTGCATTTGCGTCTTCCGAAATATCCCGTCAAATTGTTCATACGCTTTATCACTATAATATCTATCCGCATTATAGTTGGAAATCCCGTAGGCGATTGCGAGGACAATGATCGGGGTGGCCAGCAGGCGCAAGGTTTTCATGGTTACGCCCCATATAGCCAATAGGAGAGCCGCTAGGAGGATGATATGCCTCAGGCTGTACCCACGCGATTCAAAGCCGGCTATCTTGGCTTGTGCCACCCACATGAGGGGCATCTTTGCCACGGGGTCCATAAACGGGTCGTTATAGTTGACCTCTTTCCCCGCCTCTTTCTTCTGATAACTTTTTTGGAACTCCAGCATAATATAATGTGGAGCTGCTGATAGATCTATAATATTATAACCGATGGCCAGAACGATGATCACGCTTGCCAGCACCCGCAGTGTCTTCATGGTTGATTCTCCTGAAAAGGGTATTTCCGATGGAGGACGTCTCGCCGAACTGTTTCAAGTCCAGCGAGCTATGTTACAGGTCAGAAATAACGCACGCATCCAACTTCTCGCCCTTAGAAAATCGGTGTCGCGTGATTTATCAGAGTTAGACAAAACGGAGCAGGTCTGACAGCGATTTTCAATTGGCCCTCCGAAAAACCCGCCTCCCCACTCCGCAGCCTTCCAGCATACGCTCCGGATACCGTTTCCCTCCGGAGCTTCCACCATGCCGCCTTCTCTGTCCGCCTACGGCCCCACCGTAGGCCCCCTCGGCTTCCCCATGCCCAACCGCCAGGCCCGGCAGCTCGACACGCTGCTCAAGGCCCTGCCCAAGAGCAAGGAACACACCTACCGCAAGGCCGTGACGGCCAAGACCCCCACCGAGCTGAACCCGGCGAGCGTTCCGACGTCAGCTAGGTCGCCACCGAGAGCGTGGACCGGATGCAGGAAGTCGTCATCGCCAGGGGCATGAACGACAGCCAGTTCCAGGCCAACCCGCTCGTCACGCTCCAGCACGCCTACAGCCTGCCGCCGGTCGGCAAGTCCCTCTGGCGCAAGCGCGTCAAGGACGGCGATTCCGTCGGGATCAAGGCCAAGACGCAGTACCCCGTGCGTCGCGACTCCTGGCCCGAGGCCGACCCATGGCCGCCGGATCGCGTTCTGTCGCTGGTCCAGGCCGGCCTTCTCAACGGCAAATCGATCGGTTTTCTCCCCCGAAGGTACACCTCGCCGACGCGAAAGCAAGCGAAAAGAACGGCTGGTCTCCAGAAACGACCGGATGGGGGCCGCCGCGAGCCAACCCCGCGGCGGGCGAATGCGGGAAAAAGAGGAGGACGGCGGACGCGAATCGCCCGCCGCCCCCGAAAGATTGTTGCCGGCCGCGGGGCCGTGCGCCGTCCCGTCACGGGGCGGGCGCGAAGTTCTCGTCCGACGCGGCGACGACCTCCGTCGAAAGCGGGCCGCCGACATCCGCCTTGTAGGACATGCCGCCGACGCCCGCGACGGCCGAACCGCCGCCTTTTCCCTCGGCCCCTTGCACGGTGTAGGGCGCGACGCCGAAGCGGGTCGGGATGGACAGCAACTCGTCTCCCAGCGAGGCCATCGAGGCGTTCGTGGAGTTTCGCAGGGCGATGAGGCCGGGGGCGACGCCGGCCACCGTGGCGGCGACAACCAGGACCAGTTCGGAGGCGATCACGGCCCCCTTGTCGTCCGCCCAGAGTCTGGAAAATAGTACGCGCATGGGTTTGACCTCCTCGTCTGTCCCGGCGACGCCTCCGCCGACGCGACGGGCGCGGTCTTACCGGGCGGGCCGGGGCTGCCGCCCGGCCTCAAGATTTTAAGGCGATACGAAAAGTTTCTTGATCGCGGATAGCGGCGAATGGGCGCTGGCTTCCTTATGCCCAAACCGTCTCTCAATTTGACTCGACAATTCGCACTTCGGAAAAGTAGTACACGCCGGCGTGCGCGCCGGGGCAAGCCGGCGCATTCACGGAACCTTCACAATTCGATCCGTATTATTCGCGCCCGGCCAAAGCGGTCGTGAAGCGGCCGGCTTTTTGACGTGGGAGGAAATTGATTGATGGGACGGCTGAAAAGTCGGGTTCGGGCGGAAAGGGGCGACGATTCGCGGTCGCGGGGCCAAGGTCGAGCGGCCGGGATGCTACAAAAGCGTCATTTCCGAGCGGCTAACGGGAGGCGTCGGGGCTTCGGGCCGAGTCGGCGTCCCGGCTATTCTCACGCAGTCGCTTCAGACGCGCGTGGGCGAAACTGCGGGAGCAGCCGAGCGCTTCGGCGACCTCCCGCAACGTCCACCGCTCGGCCAGCGCTTGGCGCAAAAGTTGCTCGGCGTTCGTCCGGTCGCGGGGGGCCGGCGGCGCGTCGCCGGGGTGAAACAACTGGTTGCCCTGCCGGGCGCGTTCCTCCAGAATGGCCAGTTTCCGGGGCGATCCGGGCGGCGCATCCGTCGGCGTCGGCGGCAAACTGGGGTCGATCAGCGCCTCCGGCGCGGCGCGCGGCCGTCGAGTTCGCCCACCAAAACCAGCAGCGCGGGCAAATCCAGGCCGCATAAATCGTTCTCGGTCTTTGTCATTCGCGGGCGGTCCCTCCGATCGCCAGGCCCCGGCCGCCGAGAACAGGCGGGTCGTAACGGCGTCGTCGCGGATATAGGATGGAGTTTCGTCCAACACGGGCGCGTGCCCGACGGCGACGGCCTTTCTTGGACACACGACGACCGCGAAAAGTTCCAGGATTTGATCAGCGGCCGCGGTCCAGGTTGCGGAGTGCGGAACGGCAGTACGGGAACTGCTCGAAGGATGGCACGCGATCCCGGGGCAGTTCCAGATGAATCAAGTACGGCCCAGGAGCAGCCTTTCTCTTCTTTCGCAACCTGGACGCCTCCACAACGCCGCACCTGCTGTTTTCGCGCTCTCCGAACTGGCATATCGTCTCGCGTCGCCGCTCAACCGTCAACGCCCCACCCCACCGACTACCCGATTCCTACTTCGGCGCTCTTACTCGCCAAATGGCGTTGCCCCCGCGCGGCGGATAGGCAGACGCGGGGGCCTTCGGGGTTTGATCGCTCCGCCCTCATTTCTCCGGTTTCTCGTTCGGTTCGATCACCCGCGCGCCGACGACGACCAGGCTGTGAGTCCTTTCGGACTTGGAGTCCGTCTTCACCCCCTCGGCCACCCGTGCCGTGCCGGAGGGGATTTCCAGTTTACCGGTCAGAGTCGTTTCGATGAATTCGGCGGCGAAAACGGGCTTGCCCTTCTCATCGGCGCCGACCGAAACGCCGTCCTCGGGCACGTATCCACGTGAGTCCGAGAGCTTCAACTCCACCGTCACCACCTTCTCCGGCGACACGCGCACCGACGCATCCGCCTTGACGCCCGTGGAGCGGTAAGTAATGGACCTCGAAGCCAAACCCGTGCTCCTCACGGTGACTCCGGCGACGAACGGCTTGTTCTCGCCGACCATCGCCGAGGCGGTCTGACCTTCCACGGCGGTGAGTCGGATGCGTTTCACTAAGGCGAAAGCGCCCTTCTTTTCCAGCGCTTCCACGCGGGCGCCGACGTCCGCGACCGCCCCGGTAAAGTCCTTTTCGTCCACGTCCGCGGCAGGGGCGGTCCTTTCGCCGCCGGCCTTCTTGTCGGCGACTTCCAGGATCCAGATATCGACCGACGCCGTTTGCGGCGGTCGATCGACTTGCTCCAGCGCCTTGATCACCTCTTTGACGGCGGCGGGCGAAGCATTGATGAGGAGGCAGTTGTCCGTCGGGTCGGGGAGGGACTCCACCTCGGCGACGCCCTTGAAGTGGGCGGCGAGGATGGGGGCCAGGTCCTTTGCCGATCCGTTTTTGAGGATGTAGACGAGGCGTTTCGCGGTGGACGCTTCATTTTTGACCGGTTGGTCCTTCGGGTCCGGGGGATCGCCGGCGGCGAACGACGCCAGCCCCAGCGCCAGGATCAAACCGCCGGCCGCTCGATACAGGGAAGATCGGGACATGGGTCACATACCTCGCAGGTCGATTGTTTTAGGGACGCCCCTCGAGTACAGACGAACCGGGTGAGGAGGCGGTTTGGTCGCGGTTTACAGCCCGCGGGCCGCGGCGCCACGACCGCCGTTCACTTCATTCCGCGCAGGGCCAGCATCGCTTCGCCGAACGCCCTGCCGATGCCGCACATCGTCTTGGCGCTACCGAGGTAGTGGTAGGGGTAATCGCTGCCCACCTTGTTCCACTCGTCCGCGTGCTCGCGCCAGCCCTTCTTGAACACCGCGTCCGCGTCCGCGTCCCAGAACGCGTCGGTCTTCACCAGGGCCACGTTGCCCTTGAACTCGGCCACGTCCATCACCGCGGCCTCGGCGTCCTTGAACCGCTTGACGTTGGCTTCCGGGTGCTCTCCGCCCACCCCCATCTGGCCGACGACGAACGGCAGCGCGGGCGCCTTGAGGTCCTTCCGAACGTCGCGGATGAAGTGCGTCAGGTTCGACGTGTATTCCGCCGTACTCCTCGCGTCGATCATGTCGTTCCAGCCCTGGAACCAGACGAGGCCGGCCAGCTCGTAGCCCTCGCCCGCATAGCCTGGGTCAGAGGATTTCAGGTCGGCGAGCGTACCGTGTACCTCGTCGAGCATGGCGCGGTACGAGGCGCCGAACGACGCCTTGACGTCGTCGAGCGTGGCGTCCGGCTTGTGCTTCTTGGCGTCGGCCAGCATTTTGTCGAGCACGGCCGCCGGCGGCAGACCGGCCCCAGGCGGCCGGAAGTCGCGGTACAGGCTCCGGCCGCCCCACGCGACCTTGATGAGCAGCACCGGCTCGTCATAGTGGTCGCCGACCACCGTGCCGAACTCCAATTCGGGGCCGATGCACTTGGGCGAGCCGAAGCCGACGGTCAGCTTGCCCTTGCGGTCGAGGAACTTGATCCAGACGTCGTCGCGTTCGACCCACCGGCCGTCCTTGCGCAGGTGCTTGAAGAGGTCGCGCGTCGCCGGCTGATCGGCCTGGTATTCGAGCAGCGACACCTTTGCCTTGCCCTCCATGTTCGATTGGCCGGCAAGGATGAACACCTTGACCGGCTTCTTGGCGTCGGCGGCCCGCAACGCGACCGCCGGCAACAACAGCGCCAGGACAACGTAGAGCTTTTTCATCGAATTTTCCCAGGATGGACGAGCCGGGTAGGGTTTCGGGCGCCGTGTGTGCGCCGCGGATGGTCGTCGGGCCTATGGTCCCGCGCACCGTCGATGCGGTCAAGTGCCGATTGGACTACGAGGCCGGGATTTCCGTTGCAAAGCCCCGACGAGCTAGTAACATCAACTGCCGGAGTCGCGGCCGTGGTCCCAAAGGACGGCCGTCCGGAAAAGAACGGTTGGAGTGCTTCTCCCATGCTGATCCCCGCCAGGCGGCGCTTTCCTGTTCTGACCCAACGGCGCTCCGCCTTGTCGATAATGCCGGCCGTGCTGATGATCGTTCTGCTGGTTCCCGCGGCGGCCCCGGCGCAGGAAACGGTCTCGCTGATGGGGCCGAAGGAAGCCTGGAGCTTCGACAACGGGTCGGAGTTTCCCGGCGCCACCGGTAAGCTGACGCTCGACCCCGACGTCAGGCGGGAAGGACGCGACAGCCTCAAGCTGGTGGGCGACTTCACCAAGGGCGGCAACTACGTGCAGGCCGGGCGGAAGATCGACGACGTGGACATACGCGAGCTGTCCCTGTGGGTCCGCAACCCTGGCTCGGATCAGTTCTCGCTGCGCCTCAGCGACGCCAGCGGCCAGACGCACCAGATCGTCCTCAAGACGGAAGCGCTTCCCGGCTGGCAGCACGTGGTCTTCCCGCTGGAGCGCTTCTTCGCACGACGCGGCCAGGCGGACGCCGTCCCCGGAGTGGCCCGCTACGAGTCGTGGGGCGGCGCCAAGGACGGCCGATGGCACGGGCCGGCCAAGGCGATCTACCTGCTCCTGGGCAAACCTCAGGACAAGGACGTAAAGGTTCGCACGCTCTGGATCAATGACGTCGCGATCGTGCCCCGTCCCGCGGAGGCGGCCGGCGCCGAGGTCAAGGCGACCATCCGCCTGGACGAGATCGCCGAGGGCGAACACGACTGGCGCTTCAGCCGCGGCGAAGAGTTTCCCGGCGCCAAGGGTTCGCTCACGGTCGTGAAAGACCAGCCGGCCGCGGGGCAGTCGTGCCTGAAGCTGGCCGGCGACTTCACCGGCGGCGGCGCCTACGTCGCGGCGATCAAGGAGATGGGCGACCTGGAAGCGAAGGACCTCACCGCCGTCCGCCTGCGCGTGAAGACGGACGATGCGGCCACCGTCGGAGTCCAGCTGGTGGACGGGAGCGGCCAAACGCACCAGCGGAAGGGAATAAAGATCAATCCGGACGGCAAATGGCACGATCTGGTGCTCAAGCCCGCCCAGGTGGCCGGCGGTGAGCACTGGGGCGGCGCCAACGACGGCAAATGGCACGGGCCGGCGAAACAATTCGTCATCTCTCTATCCGACAAGTCCGATGAGAAGAACAAGCGGCCGACCGTGTACCTGGCGGACGTCCGCGCCGAGGTCTTGCTGCCCGTCTTCGTCCAGCCCGCGGCGTTCAAGAGCGATTTTGAAGGGGCGGCCAAGCTCGGCGACGGATGGGCCGTCAAAGGCGACGTGACGGTCGATGCGACGACAGCGTTCAAGGGGGGCCATTCGCTGCTCCTTTCGCGCTCCCTGGAGCGCGTCGCTCAGCCCTGCGCCGTGACCAGTCCGGCGTTCAGCGCGGCGCCGGGGAAGTGGGAAATCCGCCTGGCGGGCAAGGTGGACCTGCACTCGCCGGACGACTCGTACAGCGGCGTCGTCAACCTGGAATGTCTCGACGGGGCGGGCAAGGTCGTCGAGCGCATCCCCGTCGCCGATTTATTCGGCAAGCACGACTGGCAGGCGCTGAGCAAGCGCGTTGAGATGCCCAAGGGGGTCAAGTCCGCGCACTTCCATGTCCAGCTCAACAAGGCCGACGGACGCTTCTGGGTGGACGATCTCTCGGCCGCTTATCTCGCCCCGGCGCGGCGGAAGGACGACCGCATCGCGCGCCTGCTTTTCTCTACCGCGCAGCTCGGCAATCTCCTCTTTCCCGACGATCCGCGCCGGGTTAATGTCACCGTCGAGGCGATCAAACCGTTGCGCGACGACCAGCACACGCTCACGTACGTGGTGCGCGATTACTGGGGCGCCGAGCAGATGCGCCCCGCGACCGCGACCCTGGAACGCAAGGAAAAGAAGGACAATCGGTTCATCTACCAGGCGACCATCGACCTGAGCAAAATCCCCCTGGAGGTCGGCCGCTATTACGAATTGCACGCGGCGATCCCCCAGGAGGGCGAGGAACCGTTCCGCAACTACACCTCGTTCGCCGTCCTGCCGGAAGCCGAGACCAAACGCTACAAACCGGAGGAAATCCCGTTCACGAGTCGCAATTGGGACAACCGCCTCAGCGAATACATCAAGCTTACCGACCGCCTGGGCGTTCGGACCTGCGGCGTCTGGGGCGGCTGGTCGTCCAAACCGCCCTACAAGCCCGAGGCGCCGGGCATCGAGCTGGTCCAGAAGCTCGGCATGGGCGTGCTCACCGGCACGCCGATCGCGACGATCGAGCAGGGGGAAAAGACCTACGACGAGCAGGCGCTCCGCCAGGGCGTCCACAATTTCCTCGACCAGTACGGCAAATACCGCCCGCTGATCGTCAACCTGGGCAACGAGCCGCACGGCACGGGCGAACGGGTCCGCGACAACGTGGAGGCTTATCGGATCGTTTACGAGGAGATCAAGAAGGTCGATCCGACCGTTTACGTCGTCGCCACGTCCGTGGAGCCGAACGAGGAGTACTTCAAGGCCGGCTACGGCAAATGGTGCGACGCCTACGACTTTCACATCTATGAGGGATCCGAAAACGTCCGCAACGCGATGGGCCAGTACCACGAGCTGATGAAGAAGTACGGCGTCGTCCATCCGCTCTGGTCCACCGAGCTGGGACTCAACAGCCAGGGCCAGACGCGCCACGCGGTGGCCGTCGAACTCATCAAGACATTTTCGACCTTTTTTGCCTGCGGCGGGGCGAAGGCGTCGTGGTTCTGCCTGCTCTACCCCGACGCCGACGCCAAGTCGTTCGGCAGCGCCGGCGACTCGCACGACGTCTTCGACTGCCGCTACAACCGCTACTGTCCGCGGCTCGACGCCATCGCCTATTACAACGCCGTCAACGCCATCGCCGTCAAGAAGTTCGTGGAAGAGAAGCAATACCCCGGCGGCGTCCACGCCTTCCTGTTCCGCGACCGCGACGGCCGGGCCTTGCAGGTGCTCTGGCGGGACAAGGGCCGGCAGGACGTGCTCGTACCGTTGTCGGGGGTCAAGCAGGTGCAGGTCGTCCGCATGGACGGCGGGCGGCGGGCCATCGACGCGGCCGGCGAGGGCGTCGCCCTGAGCGTCACCGAAGACCCGCTGTTGCTGCTCTACGACGGCGGACCGGCCGCGCTGGCGGAGACGCTGGGGACGCCGGCCGCCGCGCTGGAATCGACGCCGCGGACGGCGGTGCGCCAGGGCACGACCACGCTGACCGTGGCCCTCCACGGCGCCTCGGCCGACGACCTCGACCTGATCGCGCCGCCCTTCTGGACGGTGAAGAAGGAGCAGGCCGCGCCGGACAACGGCGGCCGGGCTTCCGTTCGTTTCACGCTGACGCCGCCGGAGGCCACGTCGGCTCGCGAGGTGGACCTCATCGTGACGCTCGGCGGCGCCAAGGGGACGCGACGGGGAGAGTTATACTACCGCTGTCCGCTTTCCGAGTGAGCGGCGCTCCGCGGGTCGCACCTCCCGCCTCACCCGCTCTCAAGGAGCTTTCAGGTGCGCTTCCGCCTCGTTGCGACGACGGAGGAGATCCGCATTGCTCGGATCGGTCAGAAGCAGGCGGTTGAGGTGGAAGCGGGCGGCGAACCAGGCCTCGTCGGCCTCGGCGTCGGCCGCCTGGACGAGATGCCACTGCCGCGGGTCGGGGTCGGAAGGCGGCTGCCAGTCGCCGCCCTTGGCGTCGAGCGTCCGCCGTTGCTGTTCCCATTCGTCCTTGCTCAGGGGGCGCAGCGTCCCTTCCGCCGTGAAGTCCTGGCCGGTACGCACCAGCACCCAGGCTCGCAGACGATCCGGGTCCACGTCATCGGGCACGGAGAGGAAACCGATGTCCCACAGCTGGGCGGTCGTCGTCGCTGGCGGTGAAGACTGTGCGGCCGTCGGGGCTGAACGACGCCGCATTCACCGATGTCTCATACGTTAGCCGTTGCAGTTCCTTTCCGCTGGCGGCGTCCCACAGCCGGGCCGTCTGGTCGGCGCTGGCGGTGACGACGGTGCGGCCGTCAGGGCTGAACGACGCCGCGTTCACCGCATCCTCATGCGTTAGCCGTTGCAGCTCCTTTCCGCTGGCGGCGTCCCACAGCCGGGCCGTCTTGTCGGCGCTGGCGGTGACGACGGTGCGGCCGTCAGGGCTGAACGATGCCGCGCTCACCTCATCCTCATGCGTTAGCCGCTGCAGCTCCTTTCCGCTGGCGGCGTCCCACAGCCGGGCCGTCTTGTCGTCGCTGGCGGTGACGACCGTGCGGCCGTCGGGGCTGAACGACGCCGCCCACACCGTACCCGTCATGCTTTAGCCGTTGCAGTTCCTCGCCGCTGGTGACGTCCCACAGCCGGGCGGTCTTGTCGTCGCTGGCGGTGAGCGACCGTGCGGCCGTCGGGGCTGAACGACGCCGCTCGCACCGTAACCCTCATGCGTGAGCCGTTGCAGCTCTTTGCCGCTGGCGGCGTCCCACAGCCGGGCGGTCTTGTCGTCGCTGGCGGTGAGCGACCGTGCGGCCGTCGGGGCTGAACGACGCCGCCCACACCTGGCCCTCATGCGGGAGCTGTGTGCAGCTCCTTGCCGCTGGCGGCGTCCCACAGCCGGGCGGTCTTGTCCTGGCTGGCGGTGAGGACCGTGCGGCCGTCGGGGCTGAACGCCGCCGCCATCACCAGACCTGTCGTGCGGGAGCCATTGCAGCTCCTTGCCGCCGGCGGCGTCCCACAGCCGGGCGGTCTTGTCCGCGCTGGCGGTGACGACCGTCCGGCCGTCCGGGCTGAACGCACGCCGCCTGCACCGCACCCTCATGCTGCAGCTGTTGCAGCTCCTTGCCGCTGGCGGCGTCCCACAGCCGGGCGGTCTTGTCGTCGCTGGCGGTGACGATCGTGCGGCCGTCGGGGCTGAACGACGCCGCATTCACCCCATCCTCATGCGTTAGCTGTTGCAGCTCCTTGCCGCTGGCGGCGTCCCACAGCCGGGCGGTCTTGTCGTCGCTGGCGGTGAGCGACCGTGCGGCCGTCGGGGCTGAACGACGCCGCCCACACCGACCCTCATGCGTGAGCCGTTGCAGCTCCTTGCCGCTGGCGGCGTCCCACAGCCGGGCGGTCTTGTCGTCGCTGGCGGTGACGACCGTGCGGCCGTCGGGGCTGAACGACGCCGCCCCACCTCATCCTCATGCGTGAGCCGTTGCAGCTCCTTGCCGCTGGCGGCGTCCCACAGCCGGGCGGTCCTGTCCTGGCTGGCGGTGACGACGGTGCGGCCGTCGGGGCTGAACGACGCCGCAGTCACCTCCCGTCATGCGTCAGCCGTTGCAGCTCCTTGCCGCTGGCGGCGTCCCACAGCCGGGCGGTCTTGTCCCAGCTGGCGGTGACGACGGTGCGGCCGTCGGGGCTGAACGACGCCGACCATACCTCATCCTCATGCGTCAGCCGGTGCAGCTCCTTGCCGCTGGCGGCGTCCCACAGCCGGGCCGTCTTGTCCCCGCTGGCGGTGACGACCGTGCGGCCGTCGGGGCTGAACGACGCCGCATTTACCTCATCCTCATGCGTTAGCTTTTGCAGCTCCTTGCCGCTGGCGGCGTCCCATAGCCGCGTGGTACTGTCCTTGCTGGCCGTGAGAACGATGCGGCCATTGGGACTGAATGACGCCGCATTCACGAGGCCGTCATGCCAGAGCGCGAGGTGCGAGAGGCCACGGCCCCGACCTCCGATCAGGCGGACGTAGCTGGAGCGCAGGGAGTCCTCCTGCGGCGCCAAGTCGTAGGCCTGTACATCCAGTTGAGGCTGTCCCGCAGATTGCCCGCGCGGTACTCGGCGTCGCTGCGGCCGGCGGCGATGCGGGCGGAGACCGAGAGCTGCTTGTTCAGGTTGTTCAGCGTTTGCTGCTTCGCGTCCGACGCCTCCTTCAATTCCTCCGTTTTCTTCTGCAAATCATTCCCCTTCTGGACCGCCTCGTCGTGCGCCCCCATGACCTGCACGAACGCTCCCACCACGACCGCCGCCAGCAGCAACAGCACCCCCGCCGCTGCGACAAGCGGCGTCCAGTGGCGGCGGACCTGTTTCCCCAGCACATACCCCAGCGACGGCGGCCGCGCCCGCACCGGCTCGCCGCGCTGCCACCGGCCCAGGTCGTCCGCCAGCTCCGCGGCCGTCGCGTAGCGCCGGGCCGGCTCCTTCTCCAGGCACTTCAGACAGATCGTCTCCAGGTCGCGCGGCGTCTTCGGCTGCAACTGCCGCGGCGGCACCGGCTCGTTCGACAGCACCTGACCAGCGTGTCCAGCGGCGTCGCCGCCTTGAACGGCGGCCGGCCCGTCAGCACTCGTACAGGATCGCCCCCAGGGCGTACACGTCGGCGGCCGGGCCGACCTCCTTCGTCTTGCCGCCGGCCTGCTCCGGGGCCATGTAGCTGGGCGTGCCCATGACCGCGCCCGTCTGCGTCTGGCCGGCGTCGCGTCCAGCTTCTTGGCCAGGCCGAAGTCGGTGATCTTCGGCGTGCCGTCCTCGGCCGAGCAGGACGTTGGCCGGCTTCAGGTCGCGGTGGACGATGCCCGCCTCGTGGGCCGCGTGCATGGCCCGGGCCAGCGTCTCCACCAGCTGCGCCGCCTCCTGCGGCGGCAGCGGCGTCGCCGTCGAGCTTCTTGTCCAGGCTGCCGCCGTCGCAGAACTCCAGCGAGAAGAACGGCAGGCCGTCGTGCTCGCCGACCTCGTAGATCTGCACGATGTTGGGATGCTGCAGCCGGGCGACGGCCTCGCGCCTCGGTCTGGAAGCGGGCCAGCTCGGCTTCGCCCGGCGTGGCCGCCGGCCAGGATCATCTTCAGCGCCACGAGGCGGTCCGAGCTGGACATGCCGCGCCTTGTAGACGACGCCCATGCCGCCGCGGCCCAGCTCGCCCAGGATCTCGTAGCCGGGGACGGAGGCCGGGCCTCCGATTGCGGATGGGGCCGACGCGTCCGGCGGGCGGTAGGTTTCGGTTGCCTGCTCGGAAGGCGGGGGCGCGGCGCTTCCGCGGCCGCGGGAGATGCGGCGTTGGATGGATCGCGCGATTCGTTCATCCGGCGCCTCCGGGACGTGAGTGCGGCGAGCCGCCGGGTTCATCCCGGCGGGGATAAACCTCGCCGCTCGCCATGCGAACCTCGAAAGCGTCCTAATCTTTTTCCGGCCGTCCTTGCACCGCCCAGAGAAATTGTTGCGAGGCGACGTAGAGAACGCCGTTGGCGGCGACCGGCGTCGTGTACAGGGCCGAGCCGAGCTGCACCCGGCTCAGGACCTTGGGTTCCTTCCCGGCGGCCATCACCAGGAATTCCTTTTTGGAGCCGAAATAGAGTTTGCCGTCGGCCGCCAGGATGCTGCCCCAGATCTGGGCCCCGGTCTCGTAAACCCAGTACGGCTTGCCCGTATCGGCGTCCAGGCAATGGACCCGGCCGGCGATGTCGGGGATGTAGACCAGGCCGCCGGAAATCGTCGCCAGGGCGATGGTGCGGTCCAGGCCGTCGTAGGACCAGATCCGGCCGGTCTGAGTGATGTCGCCGGTCTTCGTGGCGTCGATGCAGTGGAGCATCCCGCGACCCCGGCCGTGCATCGGATCCTGGCCGATGGCCACGTAGACGCGGCCCTTGTAGAAGACCGGCGTGGCGATGATCTCGCTGGGGCCGACGTAGCGCCCGTCGTCCTTGTTGGGGCTGAGCCTTCGCCGCCGGTCGCCGTCCGTGTAGTGGATCGGCTTGCCGTTGCGGAAGCGGTAGGACGGCGGGTCGCAGTCATACGACCACACCTTTTTCAGGAACACCGGCTTGTCGGGAATGCGTTCGAGGGCCTCGAAGGCGTAGCAGACGCCGTCCGCGCCGCCGAAGAAAATCAGGGTCTTGTCGCCCACCTTTCCCAGAGAGGGCGACGACCACTGGCAGTGAAAGAGCCGCGTGCAGATCTTCTCGTTCTCGGTGGCCAGCAGGCGGCCGGTTCGCTTGTCCAGGGCGACCAGGGCGGGGGCGTCGGGCGAGACGATCCGCTCGTGCGACTTGTCCACGCCGTTGGAGGTGCCGACGTACAGCACGTCGCCGTGGATCAGCACCGAGCAGCTGGCGGAGTCGTGCGGGCTGACCCGGAGTTCGTTGATGAGGTCGTAACGCCAGATCACCTTGGCGGCGGCCGGCGCCGCGTCGTCCGCCGGCCTGGCCTTGCGGTTCGCGGCCGGCTTCGGCTGCCCGTGGACGTCCAGGCAGACCACCTCGTCGTCGCTGGTGACCACGTAAACGCGATCGCCGTCCACGGTGGGCGACGAGCAGACGCCCAGGTCCTGATGCGTGAAATAGGTGGCCGGGGCCAGGTCGGTTCGTTCCGGCACGACCAGTTGCCACAGCAGTTTGCCCGTGGCCTCGTCCAGGCATTTCACCATCCCGCAACCGTTGGTCGCGTTGCGTTCCGCCGGGCTGAGCGTCTGGCAGTCGGTGCCGACGAACACGCGACCGCCGGCGACCGTCGGATTCCCGTACGCATAGCCGCCCAGTCGGGCGACCCACTTGACGTTCTTGGTCGTGGCGAGGTCGATGCCGGGGGCGGCCGAGGTCCTTTCGCCGGGGACAAACGAGTCGGGCAACGGTCTCTCGTCCGAGACCATGTTGCGGCCGTCGCTCCCCCCCATTGCGGCCAGTCCCCGGCCAGGGCGGCCGAACCGCCGAGGGCGACGGCCACGCCGAACCAGCACACGATGATGAAGCCCTTAACGGTCGGAGTCCCGTACGGGGCCGGCCGCATGAATATCTGTCGCATGAGTGTTCCTCCGTAGCCCTCGCCCTTCCGCCGCGCCCCCCGCGGGGTCGGCCAAGCCCAACCTGGAAGTATCCTATTCGCGGATTAAACGCTGATGAGTCCGCGACGCAGCGGAGTGTTAGGGGGGACTACGTTTCTCGTTTGTCCGACTAGCGGTTCGTCAACACCGGCACCGATTCGACCAGATCGCGCACCACGTCCAGCGCCCGTTTGCCCTCGACCTCGGCCTCGGGCCGGATGATGAGCCGATGGCCCAGCACGCCGGCGGCCACGGCCTGCACGTCCTCGTGCGTGAAATAATGCCGGCCGTCGAGCAGGGCGCGGCGCGGGCGCAGTGCAGCAGACACAGCGACGCCCGCGGGCTGGCGCCCAGGGCCACGTCGGGATGCGTCCGGCTGGCCTCGGCCAGATCGACGATGTAGTCGAGCAACGTCTTCGCCGTAGACCTGCGTAACGCGGTCCTGAATGTCCAGAATCAGGTCGGCGGTGAACAGCTGGCCGACCTCGCGGACGGGATGGCTGTGCAGCCGCAGCATGGCCACCTCGCCCTTGCGGCCGGGGTAGCCCATCTCGACGCGCAGCAGGAAGCGGTCGAGCTGCGCTTCCGGCAGGCGATAGACGCCTTCCTGCTCGACGGGGTTCTGCGTGGCCAGCACCATGAACGGCCGCGGCAACGGCAGCGTCGTGCCCTCGATGGTGACCTGGTTCTCCTGCATCGCCTCCAGCAGGGCCGACTGCGTCTTGGCGGGGGCGCGGTTGACCTCGTCGGCCAGCAGCACCTGGCAGAAGATCGGCCCCTTGCGCAGCACGAATTCGTTCGTTTTGCGGTCGAAAATGTAGGTGCCGGTCACGTCGGACGGCAGCAGGTCGGGCGTGAACTGCAGGCGCTGGTACTGCGTGCCGAGGACGCGGGCGAAGGTCTTGGACAGCGTGGTCTTGGCGACGCCGGGCACGCCTTCGAGCAGGACGTGGCCGCCGGCCAGCAGGGCGATGAGGAACTGGTGCGTCACCGCCTCCATGCCGACGACGACCTCGCCGACCTCGGCGAGGACGCGGTCGCGCAGGCCGCGGATCTGCCGCGCCAGCTCGCGCAGCGGCATGTCCGTGGAGGCGTCGGGGGCGTGGTTCAGGTTCAAGGGCGGAGTCTGCGGCATAATCCCTCAGTCAAGAAAACCGTACCGTACCGTCGCCGAGACCGGCTTGCAGCGGCTTCACGTCGCGGAGCAGCCGGCGCCAGTCGGACAGCGAAAGCCGCGCCGGCGCCCCGTAGGCCAGCCGCCACAGGCGCTTGACCCGGCCGGCCATCGTCCAGCGCCGCAGCCAGCCGCCGCGCACTTCCACGCGCGGGGCGGCCGCGCCGGCCGCGACGCCGGCCGCCGTCAGGAACTGCCGCGCCAGGTCGCGGGCCGGCTCCCACAGGTTGTCGGCGTGGATCAGGGCCTTCCGCCGCTGCTCCGCGACCGTGCCGCTCGGGGCGAGGCGGTAGAGGGCCGACGCCAGCAACGGACCTTGCAAATCGGCGCCGTGGCGCGCCCTCCAGCCGACCTTCCAGCAGCCGTACAGCACCACCAGGACGGCCAGGGTCACGGCCAGGAAGCGGAGCCATCCGTCCCGGCGGACGCCCCCCCCTCTCAGGAAGCGCCACACCAGCTCGTCGGCGCCGCCGCGCTGGTCAAACTCCTTGAGGCCGCGCTCCAGGGCCGGGGCCGCCTTCTGGGTCGCTTCCGGAATGTGGTGCAAGAGGAAGTCCAGCAGGCGATCCGCCAGTTCGTCGGGGACCTCCTTGAGCGGCACCTCGAAACGGGTGTTGATCCGCCCGTCCTCGACGAACAGGACCTTGGTGCGTTGGTCCGCCTCGTCGCCAATCATCCATTGGAGAGCGTTATAGGCAAATTCGATGTTGCCGTTGTCCCTCTGCAGCATCATCTCGTTAATGAAGACGCTGTGGTCGGCCGTCACCAGCACGCGGCCGGCGCCCACGCCGCCCTGGACGGCGAACAGCGGCGGCCGCCGGAAGGCCATGATCGCAGGCGCCCCTTCCGGATAGCATCGGGGCGGCAACGTCGCCAGTTCCGGCAAGAAGGGGGCGCCGTCCGGCCCGGCCGCGCGCTCCAGGTAGGACGGCGCATTGGTGGCCACGGTGGAGAGCGACGAGTTTTCCTGCATCAAATTGCGGAACAGGTCCGAGTCCTCGTCGTCGGGCCGCAGGAAGGGGCAATCGGCCAGTCGATGGTAACACGCCTCCGGATTGTCGCAGAGGACGAACGTCCCCGAGACCTGGACCCCGGCCGTCCGCCGCAGGGCGGCTGCCGCTTCTCGGTTGAGCGGGCGGTCGGTGGCCAGGAACAGGACGCCGCCCTGTTCGACGAAGTTTTCCAGGCCGCCGGGGACCTCCGTCAGGCGGTTGGCGTCGCCGAGGACGATGAGGATGCTGTGCGGCGGGTCGTCGAGTTTGCCGAAGGCGTCGAGCGGCTGGAAGCCGTTGGGGAAGGCGTCCTTGCCGGCGTCGAAGAGGATGCGGCGAAAGACCTCCGTGCCGTTGAGAAAGGCCGGGGACGGCGGCTTCTGCTGGGCCGGGGCGGCGGGGACGGCGGTGAGGAACAGCGACGCGGCCGTCAGGACAAGGGACGGGCGCCATCCGGGGCGTCTCATGCGGCCGCCCCCGCCAGGGCCGTGAGGTCGCCGCGCGCGGCCGTCAGCTCGTCGGCCGGCAACGGCTCGTCCGGCGGCGCGTAGCGGGCCTGTTCGTAGAGGTGGGCCAGACGCCCGGCCGCCGCGGCGCGGTCTTCGCCGCTCCGGCCCAGTCGGGACGCCACGTCGAGATGGTTCAGGGTGCGGGCCGCGCGGCCGAGGCAAAGATACGCCAGATGCTCGAACGCCCGGATCAGGTCCTGGCGCGTGGACACCTGGGACGGTAGGACGGGCCACGGCCCCGGCGCCCAGTCCTTGGACCGCGCGGAGGCCGTCTGTCGTCGGGCCGCGGCGTAGGCCGTCCACGCGGCGGCGCCGATCAGCATGAGGACGGCGACCCAGATCACGGCGTCCAGCATTCCGTCGGAATCTTCGACCGTCGGCGCGGCGGAGGCGACGGAATTGGCCGACCAACCTCCGACGTTGGGCATCGACGGCGGTTTGAAGTTGTGGGCCAGCCAGGCGACCTCTTCCGAGTTGCCGACGCCCTTGAAAAAGTCCACGAGGCCGGAGGGCGGCCCGGCGTCCGATTTGGCGAGGTCGCGCATGGCGGCGTCGCGCAGCGCGTTGCCCTCGGGGGAGCGGTCGATGTCCTTGAGGACGTTCGCCACGCCGGCGAGAAGGTCGTGGTTGACCCAACTCGGCCCGGAGGAGGGCGGCGAGCGGCGGGACCGGCCCGGACAACAAGGGCGGCGGGGTCGAATGGTCCGACGGATGCGCCGAGTCGGGCGGGCCGTGCGTCGCCGTATTGCCGGGGTGGAGAAGGGCCGGCAACTCCTGGTTGTGCTTGTCGAAGAGGCCCTTCGCCAGGTTCTCCAGTTCCTTCCGCTTGTCGTCGTCGAGCGTTTCGCCGCGCTTCAGCTTACCCACCTGGGTGAGCAGGTCGCCGAGTTTGGGATCGTCCAGGAGCGACGGGTTGTTCTTGACCGCGTCCTCCAAGTTGCGGAGGTCCTCCGGCTTGAGGTTCTTGAACTGCTTCAGAAGTTCGGGGTTGTCCCGGAACGGCTTCAGGAGGTCCTGGAGGTCCTGGAGGTTATGCGTGTGGTGCAGCCGGCGGGCCAACAGGTCTTCCGCCTGCGAAAGGTCGCCGACGCCGCTGTCGATCGGTCGGTGCGACGGCAGGGAGGAATTGTCGGCCCAGGGATGGGGTTGCGCCCGCACCGGCGGCCAATCCGGTCCAGGGCCGAAGCGGTCGGCTCCGCCTGCGCCGCCGACGCGGCGACCAAGCAGCAGAGGCCGCCAAGCAACAGCCGCCCGAGTTGCTGGTTCATGCACGCCTTCCGAGGGGTTGGACGCGGCCGACAAACCTGCTGCATTTTACGGCCGAGGGTGGGGGATTGCAAGGAATCGCGCCGCAGGGGTGCAGGTGACAGGGATCGGGTTGTTCATCCTTCTCCCTTCGTCCGCACTCCTTCCCGTCGAATACCCCCCTTCCTTCCGCCAGGGCGTCGGCGACCGCGGCCGTCGTCCGGGTGTTGAAGACGTCCTTCTTCGTCAGCCAGCCGCGGCGGGCCACGTCCACGCCGAAACGGTACAGCGCCAGGCCCGCGGTGCTGTGGGCGTCGGGGTTGATGACCATCTGCACGCCGAGCGCCTTGGCCCGGCGGCAGTGGACCCAGTCGAGGTCCAGCCGGGCGGGGTGGGCGTTGATCTCGACCATGACGCCGGCCTCCGCGGCCGCCTGCAACACCGCCTCCAGATCGACCTCGTAGCCCTCGCGCTGCAGCAGCAGCCGGCCGGTGGCGTGGCCGAGCATCGTCACGGCCGGGTGGCGGATCGCCTTGACGATCCGAGCCGTCATCTCCTCTCGACTTTGTTTGAAATGACTGTGGACGCTGGCCACGACGTAATCGAACGTCGCCAGCAGTTCGTCGTCGAAGTCGAGCCGGCCGTCGGCCAGGATGTCGCACTCGGTCCCCTTGAAGACGCGAAATCCCTTGAGCCGCTTGTTCAGCGCGTCGATGGCGTCCTGTTGCCGGCGGACGCGGTCGGGGCTGAGGCCGTTGGCCACGGTCAGCGATTGCGAATGGTCGGCGATGCCCAGATATTTCAGGCCCAGCGCCTTGGCCGCCTTGGCCATCTCTTCCAGCGTGGCGGCGCCGTCGCTCTCGGTCGTGTGGTTATGAAAGACGCCAACGATGTCTGAAATCTCAACAAGGTCGGGCAGTTCGCCCTTCTCCGCGGCCTCGATCTCGCCGGTGTCTTCGCGCAGTTCCGGCGGGACGTACTCCAGGCCGAGCGCCCGGAACAGGTCGGCCTCGTCGCGGCACTTCGCCGGGCGATGCGGCCCGGCCAGCTCGTACTCGTTGAGCTTGAGGCCTCGCGCCTGCGCCCGCCGGCGCATCTCGATGTTATGCTCCTTGCTCCCGGTGAAATAATGCAGGGCGAACGGGAACTGCTCCTCATTCACCACGCGCAGGTCGGCCTGGATCACGAAGCGATGACCGTCCTCGCCGGCGGCGATGGTGACGCTGGACTTGGTGTCGCCGCGGCCGAGCACCTGGGCGACGCCCGGCAACCCGACGAAGCGGTCCATGATCGGCCCGGCGTCGTCGGCGCAGACGAGGAGGTCGATGTCCTTGATGGTCTCCTTGCGGCGCCGCAGACTGCCGCACGCCTCGATGCGGCGGACGCCGGGCGCGTTGCGCATCGCGTCGAGCAGGCCGAGGGCGACCGCCTCGGCCTGGTCGATGCGCACGCGGTCGGCCGTCTGTTTGAGGAAGCTGACGCCTTCGAGGATCTTTTGTTGCGTCTTTTCGCCGAAGCCTTTCAGCCCGGCGACGCGGCCGGCCTCGCAGGCGGCCTTGAGCTTGTCGAGGTCGTCGATGCCGAGCTGGTCGTAGAGCGCCTTGACCTTCTTCGGCCCCAGGCCGCCGACGCGCAGCATCTGGAACAGGCCGGGCGGCGTCTTGGCCCGGAGCTGGTCGTAGAACGGCAGCGAGCCGGTGGTGACGAGGGTGGTGATCTTTTCCCGGAGGGTGTCGCCGATGCCGCGGACGCCGGCCAGCCGTCCGGACGCCACCGCCTCGTCGAGGTCGCCTTCGAGCTGTTCGATGGCGCGGGCGCCGTTGCGGTAGGCGTTGCAGCGGAAGGCGTTTTCGCCCTGGAGTTCGAGCAGGACGGCGATCTCGTCGAGGACGGCGGCGACTTCTTCTTTGTGCATGGCGGCCGCTCCGAAAGGATGAAGGATGAAGGATGAAGGATGAAGGATGAACCAGAGGCGTTCCGTCTCCGCATTCATCCTTCATCCTTCATCCTTCATCCTACCGAATGCTCCGCATCACCAGCGCCGCGTTCTGCCCGCCGAAGCCGAAGCTCGTCGAGACGGCCGTGCGCACCGGCATCTCGCGGGCGCAGTTGGGCACGTAATCGAGGTCGCATTCCGGGTCGGGCGTCGTCTGGTTGATCGTCGGCGGCACCACGCCCTCGTGCAGCGTCAGCGCCAGGGCCGCCGCCTCGACCGCGCCGGCCGCCCCGATCAGGTGGCCGACCATCGACTTGATCGACGACAGCGGCAACGCCCGCGCCCCCTCGCCGAAGACGCGCTTGACCGCCATCGTTTCCATCAGGTCGTTCAGCCGCGTGCTGGTGCCGTGGGCGTTGATGTAGTCCACGTCGCCGGGATCGACGCGGGCCTCCTTCAAGGCCCAGCGGATGGCGCGGGCGGCGCCGCCCGCCTCCGGGTCCGGCTTGGTCACGGCGTAGGCGTCGAAGCTGCTGCCCAGGCCCAGCACCTCGGCGTAGATCACCGCCCCGCGCCGCTTGGCCCGCTCCAGCTCCTCCAGCACCAGCACGCCCGCCCCCTCGCCGAGCACGAAGCCGTCGCGCTGGCCGTCGAACGGCCGCGACACCTCCGTCGGCGGCTTCTGGGCCGGGCTGAGCGCCCCCAGCGCGGAGTAGGCCAGCATCAGCAGCGGATCGAGCCGGCTGTCGGCGCCGCCGGCCAGCACCATGTCGGCGTCGCCGCGGGCGATCAGCCGGAACGCCTCGCCGACCGCCTGCGTGCCGGCCGCGCACGCCGTCACGATCGTGTTGTTCGGGCCCTGGGCGTTGTGGATCAGGGAGATGTGGGCCGCCGTCATGTTCGGCAGATACTTGAGCAGCCACAGCGGGAACAGGGCGTTCGACCCCTGCCGGCCGAGGCGGTCGGCGTGCAGCTTGCCGGACTCGTCGCAGGCCTTGGCCACCAGCGAGGCCACGTCCGGCAGGTCGATGGGCACCAGGCCCGAGCCCATGACCACGCCGAGGCGCTCGGGGTTCTCCCGCGACAGGTCGAGGCCGGTATCGCGCACCGCCAGCCCGGCCGCCGCCACGCCGAAGCGGGCGGCCCGGCCCATGATTTTTAGACTTTTGCGATGGGCCGGCGGCACATAAGCGGCCGCGTCGAACTCGGGCACCTCGCCGGCCACCCGGACGGGATGTTCCGAGGCGTCGAAACAGCGGATGGGGCCGATGCCGCTCCGGCCCTCGACGCACGCCGACCAGAAGGCGTCCTTGCCGATGCCGTTGGGGGCCACCACTCCGACGCCCGTGACCACCACCCTGCGCATGGCCTCACTCCGCGGAGGTGCGCCCGTCGCCTCACCCGGCGCGGGCGCCGAAACTGCGGTCGCAAAGGCTCCTGCACTCGACCGATCGATGTACGGCTCGTTATATCGAAATACCCTAAACAGCCTATATGCTATATACTACCCAGGTCGCGAAACCGATTGCAACAGATCCGAACGGAAAACATTCCTTCCCGCGCGTCTCACAATCCTCCCTGTCGGCAAAGTCACCCTAGACCGCCGCCTGATTACCCCGACGACGACTTCCTCAAACGCGGCCCCATGGACGTCGCGAACTGGAGGAGCTTGCCCCTGCATTTGCAGGGCCTCCTCGGCGTGCAGGCTGTGCAGGCTGCCCGCTGGAAACGGTGGACACCGCGCCCGGTTCGGGTTATAATTTGACTAGGTTGTGGGACGCACGGGCGACGTAAACGCTGAGAGGGACGTTCGCAACGGCGTTTTGGGGAATGGTGTAACGGTAGCACGACTGACTCTGGATCAGTTAGTCTAGGTTCAAATCCTAGTTCCCCAGCTTACCCTCCCGCTCACTTTCAGCCAGCCTTACCCCTTCAAATCCTGCACTTTGCGGCGAGGCCCTTGACCGCCGCGCTAGCCTGGATCGCGCACCTAGCCATAATACAGATGGTTATTATAGCTTTTGCGACGGTTCCTATCGGAACGGATCTCGACAAGCGGTCGGGCAGCTGCGCCCATACGTCCGCGCAGCTGCCCGACCGTTGTTTTTCGCTCCACGGCGCGAACCGTCCGCGCCTGCGCCGCCGTGGTCGCCGTCGTGGTCGCCCTTTCCATGGCAACGGGTTTCGCAAGCGGTAGGCGGTCGAGGTCGCCGGGGCGCTGGCGCCGCCGGGCCATTCATCGCGTGGGAAAGATTTGGAAACCCGCGGGAAGAAGTCGTATATTTGCGGACGGCGGCTTCCCGGCGCACAATCACGTCCCCGCCTCCCTCACCGTCGCCGGTGGCCGGCGAGCCGGCTCTCGGGAGTCAGCCTCATGACGACCGAACTGGAGCGCCATCTGGCCGGTCTGAGGCCGGGTGATCACGTCTGCCGCATTTACGAGACTGAGGCGGAGCAGTGGGCCGCCGCCGTCCCCTTCGTCACGCAGGGGCTCGCCCGCGGGGAACGCTGCCTCTACGTCTCCGACGACCGAACCGCCGAACAACTCTTCCAGGCGCTGGCGGCTGGCGGCGTGGATGTCGCCCACGAACGTGAGCGGGGCGCGTTGCGGCCACTGACCAAGCGTGATTCCTTCCTGAAGTCTGGCGAGTTCGACCCGGCGGAGATGATCGCCTTCCTGCGCCGGGAGGAGGCCGACGCGCTCGCGGCGGGCTTCACCGGCATGCGGCTGGCGGGGGAGATGACCTGGCGCTGGGTCCGAGGTCGGCAACGATCGGCTCATCGAGTACGAGGCGCGGCTCAACCAGTTCCTGACCGAGAGTCGGGCCGTCGTCCTGTGCCAGTACAACCGCCGGCGCTTCGACGCCGCAGTCATTCACGACGTGCTGCGCACGCACCCCGTGGCGGTCCTCGGCGACCAGATTTATCCGAACCCGTACTACGAGCCGCCGGAACTGGTGCTAGGCGCGGATCGCCTGGCTCTGGCCGAATTCAAGGCCAAGCGGGCGGACTGGTGGATCGCGCAGCTCAAGCGCATCAAAGCCGCCGAGCAGGAGCGGGAGCGGGCGGAGCGGCGGATTCACTTCCAGGCGTCCCTGCTCGACCAGGTGCGAAACGCGGTCATCGTCACCGACCTGGAGCGGACGGTGGTCTACTGGAACAAGGCCGCCGAGACGCTGTACCAGTGGAAGGCCGAGGAGGTGACCGGCCGAAAGGCAAGCATCATCACCCTTCCGGGCGACGACCCGCAACGCTCCGCCCAGATCCTCGCGGGCGCCGGGCAGACCGGCCACTGGGAGGGGGAGTACGACCTCCGCCGCAAGGACGGCACGGTATTCACGGCCCATGTCGTGTTGGCCGTAGTGCGCGATGCCGAGGGGCGCCCGAGCGGCTTCGTCGGCGTTTCCGAGGACGTCACCGACCGCAAGCGCGGCGGAGGTCGAGCTGTGCGCCAGGAACGAGGTCCTGCAGACCATCTTCGACCACGTCCCGGTCATGATCGCGTTCTCGGATCCACGAGGGCGGGTTTCGATGGCGAACCACCGCTTTGAGGAGATCACCGGCTGGCCGTTACACGAGGCCCGGGAGCGGGACATGCTCGCGGAGTTGTATCCCGACGCCGCCGATGCCAGAGGGCCTTCGACTTCATACGCAACCCGCCGGCCAGCTGGGGCGAGTTCGCGTTGCGAACGAGGGACGGCCGTGTCCTCGACACGGCCTGGGCGAACGTCGTCCTGCAGGACGGCACCAGCATCGGCATCGGCATGGACGTTACGGAGCGCAAACGAGCCCAGGCGGACCGCGAGCGGCTGCACCGGGAGCTGGCGGCCGGCCACGAGCTGCTGGAGGCGCTCTCCCGCCGCCTGATCGAGACCCAGGAGGAGGAGCGGCGCAACCTGGCCCGCGAGCTGCACGACGAGATCGGGCAGGTCCTCACCGCCGTCAACCTCAACCTGGAGGCCCTGCGGCCGCGGGTGGAGCCGGCGGCCCTGCCCCGCCTGGAGGAGAGCCTCGAGGTGGTCGGCCGGGCGATCGAACAGGTGCGCGGCCTGTCGCTCGACCTCCGGCCGGCCTCGCTGGACCTCCTCGGCCTGGAGGCGGCGCTGCGAGCCTACCTGACCCGGCAGGCGGCGCGGGCGGCCCTGGCGCTGGAATTCACCAGCAACCTGGGGGAGCGGCGGCTGCCGCCCACCCTCGAGATCGTCCTGTTCCGGGTGGCGCAGGAGGCCATGACCAACGTGCTGCGGCACGCGCGCGCGACCCGCTGCCGGGTCGAGCTGACCACCGACGGGGAGGTGCGGCTCACCGTCCGCGACGACGGCGTCGGGTTCGACGCGGCCGCCGCCCAGGAACGGGCGCTGCGAGGCGTCGGCTTCGACCTGGCCGGCTTCGGCCTGGTGAGCATGCGGGAGCGCGTCGTGCTGTTCGGCGGCCGCATCGACTTCGATTCCGCGCCGGGCCGCGGCACGACCATCCGGGTACAATTCCCTCTGCCCCCGTGAGGAAGGTGCGCCCGGAGCCGGGACGATGAGGCCGATCCGCGTCCTGCTGGCCGACGACCACGACCTGTTCCGCGCGGGCGTGCGCGCCCTGCTGCATAACCTCGACGGCATCGAGGTCGTCGCCGAGGCCGGAGACGGGCGCGAGGCTCTGCGCCTGCTGGAGAGGCACCGCCCCGACGTGGTCCTGATGGACCTGATGATGCCGAACCTGAATGGCCTGGAGGCCACCGCCCGCATCGCCCGCGACTTCCCCGGCGTGCGGGTGGTCGTGCTGTCCATGAACTCCGCGGAAGAATTCGTGCTGGCGGCGGTTCGGGCCGGGGCCAGCGGTTATCTGGTCAAGAACGTCCGCCCCACCGAGCTGGAGCTAGCCGTCCGGGCCGTCGCGCGCGGCGAGACCTACCTGACGCCCACCGTTTCCGGGCACCTCCTCGACGATTACCGCCGCCGCACGGCCGACCAGGCCGACCCGCTGGACCGCCTGACGCCCCGCCAGCGCGAGGTGCTGCAACTGGTCGCGGAGGGCAACAGCACCAAGGCGATCGCCCGACGGCTGGGCGTCAGCGTCAAGACGGTCGAGACCTACCGCTCCCAGCTGATGGACGCGCTCGGCATCCACGACATCGCGGGGCTGACGCGCTACGCCATCCGCAAGGGGATCGTCAGTGCGGAATCCTGAGGTTCTGTCCACCCCGTCGCCCACTCTCAGACTTTCCCCCCGGCCGATTCGGGGTTTTCCCCATTCATCCGCCCCATCAACGTGGCCCACAATTACATGAGGAATTGAGAAGGCGCTTTGCAACGCGCGACCGGCGATCCGGCCCGGCCGAGGCCGGACACTCGCAACGCGTTGCCGTCCCCAAGCATCCTTTCGAGCCGCAGCCCTGGAGCGCGGCCGATGTCCGTAATGCCCCGCCGTTCGGCGGCTCTCTGGTGACTGGGCGACGCCAGAGGAAACCGGCGGCGGGGCAGTTTCTTCCACGCGCCCGGCGCCCGCGGCGCCGCGCCGCACCCTTTCCACCGTGCCGGCGATGCGGCCTCTCACGGCATCCTCAATTTGCATCCGGGAGGACCCCCCCTGAGCGAAGGACACCCCATGCCCCAGCGAGTCGAGGCGCCGGCGCCGGCCGAGGAAATCCTGCGGGCCGCTCAGACCTACGCCGAGAGCATCTTCGAAACCGCGGGAACCCCTGCTGCTCCTGGACGAGCGATTGCACGTCCGGGCGGCGAACCGCGCCTTTTTCGAGCAGTTCCACGTCTCGCCGGCGGAGACGGAGGGGCGGCGCCTCTATGACCTCGGCGACGGGCGGTGGGACGTGCCCCGCCTGCGCCTGCTGCTGGAAGAGATCATCCCGCACGACGGCCGCCTGGACAACTTCGAGGTCCAGCACGACATCCCGCGGGTCGGCCGCCGGACCCTGCTGCTCAACGCCCGGCGCGTCTGCCCCGCGGCGGGGCGCGGGCAGGGGATCTGCCTGTCCATCGAGGACGTGACCGAGAAGCGGCAGGCCCGGGAGGATAGGCGGCGGCTCCACGAGGAGCTGGAGGAGCGCGTCCGGCGGCGGACGGCCGAGCTGGAGGCCGCGAACCAGGAGTTGGAGGCGTTCTCGTACTCGGTCGCCCACGACCTGCGGTCACCGCTGCGGGCGATGGAAGGCTACGCGCGCATCCTGGTCGAGGAGCACGCTCCCGCGCCGCCCCCCGCGGTGAGCGAATACGTCCGCGACATCCGCCGCAACGCCGTGATGATGGGCCTGCTGATCGACGACCTGCTCGCCTTCTCCCGGCTCAGCCGCCAGCCGCTGCAAAAGCGTCTCGTCGCGCCGGGGCCGATCGTCCGCCAGGTGCTGGAGGAGCTGCGCGGCGAGCAGGAGGGGCGGTCGGTCGAGACCGTCGTCGGCGAGCTGCCGCCTTGCTACGCCGACCCGTCGCTCCTGAAACAGGTCTGGTCGAACCTCCTTGGCAACGCCCTCAAGTACACGCGCAAGCGGGACCAGGCGCGGGTCGAGGTCGGCGGCCGCAAGCAGGACGGGGAGCAGGTCTATTTCGTCCGGGACGACGGGGTCGGTTTCGACATGCGCTACGCCGCCAAGCTCTTCGGCGTCTTCCAGCGGCTGCACCGGGCCGCCGACTTCGAGGGCACGGGGGTGGGCCTGGCGATCGTCAAGCGGATCGTCCAGCGCCACGGCGGCCGCGTCTGGGCCGAGGCGGCCGTCAACCAGGGCGCGACGTTCTCCTTCACCTTGCCGCCGGAGGGCCGACCGTGAGCCAGACCCGACCCCCGCCGACCGGGAACCGTGTGGAGGTCCTCCTGGCGGAGGACAACCCCGACGACGTGAAGCTGGCGCTGCACGCCTTCCGCAAGAACAACCTGGCCAACACCATCCACGTCGTCGGCGACGGGGCGGAGGCGCTCGATTTCATCTTCTGCCGGGGGGCGTACGCCGACCGCACCTTCGAGGAGCCGCCCAAGGTGATCCTGCTGGACCTCAAGATGCCGCTGGTGGACGGCCTGGAGGTCCTGCGCGACATCCGGGCCGACCCGCGCACCTGACCCATTCCCATCGTGATGATGACGGCCTCCCGCGAGGAGAGGGACCGCATCGAGAGCTACAACCTGGGCGTGAACAGCTACATCGTCAAGCCGCTCGACTTCGAGCAGTTCGTCGAGGCGATGCGGTTGGTGGGCATGTACTGGCTGCTGCTGAACCAGCCGCCCAGGGGCTGAGGGAGGGCGTATCGTTTTGAAATGTGAACGAAGGAATCTCAGGAGAGTGTGAAGGAGGCCGTCCATGCCGACGCCAATCCGGATCTTGATGTTGGAGGACCAGCCGGACGACGCGGCGCTGGTCCTGCACGAGCTGCGCCGCGCCGGGTTCGAGCCGCGGGCCGAGCGGGTGGAGACCGAGGAGGAGTTCCTTGTCCGCCTGGACCCGTCCCTGGACGTCATCCTCTCGGACTTCACTCTGCCGGGCTGGAGCGGCACGGACGCCCTGCGGGTGGTGCAGGAGCGCGGGCTGGACGTCCCCTTCCTCTTCGTGTCGGGGACGATCGGCGAAGACCAGGCGGTCGCCGCCATGCGGCAAGGCGCGGCCGACTACCTGCTCAAGGACCGCCTGACGCGGCTGGGGGCGGCGGTGAGCCAGGCGCTCGAGCGCCGGCGGCTGCACCAGGAGAACGAGCGGGCGGAGCGGGACGCCTTCCTGGTTGCGGCCCTGGTTCAGTCTTCCCATGACGTCATCATCGGCAAGACGCTGGACGGCGTCGTCACCAGCTGGAACGGAGCCGCCCAGCGCCTCTACGGCTGGACCGAGGCCGAAGCAGTCGGCCGTCACATCTCCTTCATCGTCCCGCCCGACCGAACCGACGAGTTGGCCGACGTCATGGACCGGATGCGGCGGGGGGAGCGGATCGAGAATGCCGAGACGGTCAGGGTGCGAAAGGACGGGGCCCGCGTCGATGTGGCGGTAACCGTGTCGCCCATCAAGGACGCGGCCGGCGCGGTGCTGGGGGCGTCCTCCATTATCCGGGACGTCACGGCCGCCAAGCAGGCGCAGGAAACCCTCCGCCGCCAGGTCGAACTCATCGACCTGGGGCACGTCATGGTCCGCGGCATGGACGGGCGCATCCTCCTCTGGATGTGCGGGCTCGAGCTGCTTTACGGGTGGACCAAGGCGGAGGCCGTCGGGCGGGTCAGCCACGAATTGCTGCGAACGGTCTTCCCCCTGCCCCTCGAGGAGATGGAGTCCCAGCTCCTGCGCGAGGGGCGCTGGGAAGGCGAGCTGACCCACTACTGCCGCGACGGCCGGCCCCTGGTGGTGGCCAGCCACTGGGCGCTGCAGCGGGACCCGGAGGGCCGACCCAGCGCGGTCCTGGAGGTCAACAACGACATTTCGCGGCAGCGACTCGCCGAGGAGGCGCTGCGCCGCAGCGAGGAACAGTACCGCGTGCTGGCCGACAGCCTGCCGGGGGGCGTCTACACCGCCACGGCCGAGGGGAATTGCGATTACTGCAACCGGTGGTGGTGTGATTACACCGGGCTGGCGGCGGATCGGGTGCTGGACCGCGGGTGGGCCGAGGCCTTGCACCCCGACGACCGCACCGAGGGCCTGGCCCTCTGGACAAAGGCCATGCGTCACCGGGCGGCCATTCCAGACCGAGCACCGCTTCCAGCGGGCGGACGGCGTTTATCGCTGGTTCCTCGACCAGGCCGTGCCGTTCCGGGACTGCGCAGGGCCGCATCGTCAAGTGGTACGGCGCCTGCATGGACATCGAGGACCGAAAGACAGCCGAGGAGGAGGCCCTGCGGCTGGCCCGGCACGTCGGCCTGCTGATGGAATCGACCGGCGAGGGCATTTACGGCATCGACCGGGAGGGCCGCTGCACCTTCATCAACCGGGCCGGCGCGGCGATGCTCGGTTACGAGCCGGAGGAGGTGATCGGCCGCGAAATGCACGCCCTGATCCACCACACGCGCGCGGACGGTTGCCCCAATCCCGTCGAGGAGTGCCCGATCCTCCGGGCCGTCCGGCAGGGGACGGCGGCCCGCATCGACGACGAAATCGTCTGGCGCAAGGACGGCTGCCGCTTGCCCGTCGAGTACTCTTCCTACCCCATCCGCGAAGCGGGCGTCGGGGGCGCCGTGGTCATTTTCAACGACATAACGGAGCGTAGAAAGGCGGAAGAGGCCCGCAGGCGCCTCCAGGCGGAGCGGGACGCACTGCTGGCCCGGCTCCAGCTCAAGATCGAGCGGTTGCCGCTGGCGTGCATCACGTTCGACGACGACTTCCGCATCGTGGGCTGGAACCCCGCCGCCGAGAGGATCTTCGGATTCCGTAGACAGGAGGCCGTCGGCCGGGGCCCGACCTCATCGTCCCGGCGGACGTACTCGCGCGCGAAGCCGGCGAAAGGCTGCGCCGCATCCGTGCGGGGGACATGTCCGCCCACGGCGTCAACGCGAACCGGACGAAGGACGGCCGCACCATCACCTGCGAGTGGAACAACACCCCCGTCCTGGACGAGGCCGGGCGCTTCACCGGGTTGGTGTCGCTGGCCCAGGACGTGACGGCCCGCATCGCCGCCGAGGAGGCGTTGCGGCTACGGGACCGGGCGATTCAGGCGGTGACGCAGGGCATCCTCATCACCGACCCGCGCCAGCCCGACAACCCCATCATCTACGCCAGCCCCGGCTTCGAGAGGCTCACCGGCTACCAGGCCGCGGAGGTCGTCGGCCGCAACTGCCGGTTCCTCCAGGGCGCCGGCAGCGACCCCGCGACGGTTGCCGCGATCCGCGAGGCCGTGCGGGCGGCGGCGCCCCTGTTCGGTGGAAGTGCTCAACTACAAGAAGGACGGGACGCCGTTCTGGAACGCCCTGTCCCTCTCGCCGGTGCGGGATGCCGGCGGCATGGTCACCCACTTCGTGAGCGTGCAGGCGGACGTCACCGAACGCAAGCGGGCCGAGGAGGCCGTGGCGAGAGCGAGCAACGCTACCGCGAGCTGTTCGAGAACGCCGTGGACGCCGTTTACACGCTCGACCTGCGCGGCCGCTTCACGTCCGCCAACACGGCGGCCGAGGCGCTGACCGGGTACAGCGCCGAGGAACTGGCCGGCATGAACGTGTCCGACCTGCTCGTGCCCGACGAACTGGAACGATCCGTCGGGATGCTGAACTCCAAACTCGCCGGCGCCCCCCGGACGGTGTACCAGACGGAGCTGGCGACCCGGGACGGCCGGCGCCGCACCGTGGAGATCGCCAGCCGGGTCGTCTGCCGCGGCGGCCGGCCCGTCGGCGTACAGGGGGTGGCCCGCGACGTCACCGAGCGCCGGCGGCTGGAGGAGCAGCTGCGGCAGGCGCAGAAGATGGAGGCGGTCGGCCAGCTGGCCGGCGGCGTGGCCCACGACTTCAACAACCTGCTCACCGTCATCATCGGCTACAGCGAGATGCTGCTGCGGCAGCCTGCCCGCCGAGCGACCCGCTGCGGGAACTGATCGCAGGAGATCGACAAGGCCGGCGAGCGGGCCGCCGGCCTGACCCGCCAGCTGCTGGCCTTCAGCCGCAAGCAGGTCTTCAGCCCGAAGGTGCTGGACCTCAACGCGCGTCGTCGCCGACGTGGACAAGATGCTGCGCCGCCTGATCGGCGAGGACATCGAGCTGGCCGACCGTGCTGGCCCGGCCTGGGCCGCGTGAAGGCCGACCCCGGCCAGATCGAGCAGGTGCTGATGAACCTGGCGGTCAACGCCCGCGACGCCATGCCCAAGGGCGGCAAGCTCACCATCGAGACCGCGCAACGTCGAGCTGGACGAGACCTACGCGCAGAGCCATCACGGAGGTCCGCCCGGGCCCGTACGTGCTGCTGGCCGTCAGCGACACCGGCTGCGGCATGGACGCGGCGACGCAGGCGCGCATCTTCGAGCCGTTCTTCACCACCAAGGAGGCGGGCAAGGGCACCGGCCTGGGCCTGGCGACCGTCTACGGCATCGTCAAGCAGAGCGGCGGCCACATCGAGGTCTACAGCGAGCCGGGCCAGGGCACGACCTTCAAGATCTACCTGCCGCGCGTGCGAGGAGCGACCGTCCGTCCGGCAAGTCGCCGACCCGGCCCTGGCCGGCGCCCCGGGGCACGGAGACGGTCCTGCTGGTGGAGGACGAGGACGCCGTGCGGTCGCTCGGCCGGCATCGTCCTCCAGATGCGCCGGCTACACGCGTGCTGGAGGCGCGGACGGCGAGCGAGGCGCTGGCCGTCGGCCGACGCAGCACCAGGGGCCGATTCACCTGCTGGTGACCGACGTGGTCATGCCCGAGATGAGCGGCCGCGCAGCTGGCCGAGCGGCTGGCCGCACGTGCAGCCCGGAGATGAAGGTGCTGTTCATGTCCGGCTACACCGACGACGCGGTCGTCCGCCACGGCGTCCTGGACGCAGACGGTCGCCTTCCTGCAGAAGCCGTTCACGCCCGGGCGCGCTGGCCCGCAAGGTCCGCGAGGTGCTGGACTGCGCCAGCGTGAGCCGCACGGCCCCACCCGCCGGCGGCCGCACGTCGTCCTTCCCTTCCGCGTTCCGCACAGGTGGACCATGCCAGCCGCGGCGCCGAACGGGATCACCGTCCTCGTGGCGGAGGACGAGCCGGCCGTCGTGCGGCTGCCGGGGGTCGCGCTGCCGGCCACGGCTTCGGCGTCGTCCTGCGCGGGGCGGCGAGGAGGCCGTCGCCCTGTACAAGCGTCGCCACGGCGAGAACCTCGACTACTGGCCCCATGGTCGTTGACGGCGACGAGGTGTTTCAGTGATCAGCATGCCAGTGTTGCTCCCGACCGCCGGGGGACAGACGCCAGCGACCCTCTACTACGACCACGCCTGCAACCTGCTGGGTGGTCACCCCCTGAACTTCTTGCACCTGATTCGTCAGGTGAATGTGTTCATGGCCCTCGGGAATCAGCGGCCTTCCCGGCACGCACAGTCGCGCCTACCATCGGACAGAACCATCGAGTGCGTGTCTCAGATCGGTCTGGTTGCCAAAGTGCGGGCCCCGACGGCGGACAGCAGTTCCTCTATGAGTAAGGATGACGCTTCACGGGCGACGATTTAGCGCGGGTGAGGAATGACTTTTCGCAAGCGGCGCCGGTGGGAGGCCGGGACGGGCCGAACCGGCCACGCCGTCGGGGCAGGATGTGCGGCCTCGCCACGCCTCCAGGAATTTCCCGACCCGAGCCTCGTGGTTGCGTCTGGGCAATTTGAGGCAACAATTAGAACGATAAGAAGCGCCGGCCGGGGCAACCGCCCCGGTCGGCGCTTCGTGGAACCGCCGTTCAATCCTGTTCCTTCTCCCCCCTGGCGTTCACCCACGGGAACGGCGTGACCACCTCGACCGGCTTGGTCGAGATCTTTTCGCCGAGGATGCCCTCGAAGACCGTGCCGTACAGCGTCTCGATCTTGTCCATGGCGTGGGCCGCCAGGAGCATATCGACGCGGCCCTGGTTGCCCAGCTGCCAGCGGCGGCCCCGGCGGTCCAGCAGGACGCGGGCGCCGTCCGCCTTGGCCGCCCCGGCCTGCGCGGCCATCTCCGCCCTGATCGACACGTCCGGCCCGTCCACCGGCGGAGGCGGCAGTTTCGGCGCCAGCGGCCGGCCCGTCGGGTCGTCGTAGGTCAGGGCGCCCTTGTCCCCGTCGGCCGGGGCGTCGAACGTCACCGGCTCGACCGTCAAGCCGCTCTCGGCCTTGAGCTTGTCGGCGTGGGCCTTGCGGAAGTAGGCCTTGAACTTGGCGCCGTCGCCCTTGCTCTCGTCCATCGCCTTTTTCGTGGTTTCCACCACCCACTTGGCCTCGCGCAGCAGCGTGGCCGCGTCCACGGGTCCGGCGACGATGTGCAGCACCCGGCCGTCGGGCGCGCAGAAGTAGCTGGCGACGTTGCCGCCCTGCTTCTGGTTGCCGACGATGCGGAAGGTGGCGACTTTCTGGAAGGAGGAGACGAAATTCTCGTTGAGGTATTTGCCCACCTCGGGGTTGGCCAATGCGTTCACACGGAGCGCCTCGGCGTTGTTTCAGGTGAAGCGCGGATTTTCAAAGTTGCCGGAGACGTGCAGGACGAAAACGAGCTTCTCTTCCTTCTTCGCCTGCCGGGCGGCCGCGCTCGGCGTGGACAGGAAATCGACGTGGGTGCCGAAGGTGCGGCAGACGCCCTCGGTTTCCTTCTCGGCCGCGACGGCCGGCGGCGCCAGTCCCGCCAGGGGGACCAGGCACAGGCCGACGGCCGTGCGCATCAGAAGACGACGCATGAACACCTCCTTGGGGCGGACGGCCGCCCGCCTGTCGGTTGGGGAAAAGCGCGGACGAACGACCCGCGCCGGTTCCATCCCTTTAGACGGGGCGGGCAGGGCAAAAGTTTGGCCGCGCCGGGGTTGTTACATAATGGGTGGGGCGAGCGGCCGGCGTGAGCGGGACGGTACATCACCCATTGCGCGCGCAGAGCTTCACCAGCCGGGTCACGCCGGCCGCTCTCCGAAGACCTCCCGATAGGCCGCCTCGCTGAACCCGACGAGCAGCGTCCGGCCCACGCGCAGCGTCGGCGCCTTGAGGTTGCCGGACGGCCCCAGCAGCACGGCCGCCAGCGCGTCGTCGGGCGGCGCTTCCTTCATGTCGAAGACGACGACCTTCTTGCCTCTGCCGGCGACGACCCGATCGGCGGTCCTGGCAAGCGCCAGCGCCTCGGCGCGGCCGATCCGCTTCCGGGTCGCGTCCACCACCTCGGCGGCCGTCCCGGCCGCGTTCGTCTCAAGGAACCCCTGAGCCTTTTTACAGCCCATTCAGGATCGGCGATGGTACATCCACTCGATCGTTCCGGCCATGGGATACGTCTCCAACCTTTCCGCGCCGGCGCAGGCGGAATATAAGGAATCAGGATACGCCATTCCCGGCGTTCCGTCCCGGCAGAGGAGTCCGGCCATGCCGCTTTCCCCCGAGGAGCAGAAGCTCCGCGATCATTTTTTCAAGGTGCTATGGGAGGCAAGTCTGCCGCTCCAGCCGGGCGCCGACCCGGAAGTGACCCTGGAGGCGTTGATCGACGCCGCCGGGATGCTTCAGGGGCGTCTCCAACGCGAGCTGGCGGAACTCCGTGAGGAACAGGCCGACTGAGCGGCCGGACGGTCGGGCCGCGGAAAGGAAGACGATGCCGGACGCGAACGGTTACGCCGCCCTCTGGGACGTGGACGGGACGCTGGTGGACACGGCGGAGCAGCATTTCCGGGCGTGGGCGGCCACGGCCCTGGAGCGCGGCCGGCCGTTCGACCGCGACGACTTCACCCGCACCTTCGGCCGACGCAACCCCGAAATCATTCACACCCTCTTCGGCGACGCCCTCACCGATCGGGAGGCGGTCGACCTGGCGGATCGCAAGGAGTTGCTCTACCGGGAGGCGGCCGGCAAGGGCGTCGAGCTGTTGCCGGGCGTGCGGAGGCTGCTCGAAGACCTGGACCGGGCGGGTTTTCGCCAGGCCGTCGGCTCCAGCGCGCCGCGGGCCAACCTCGAACTCATCCTGCGGCTGACCGGCGTGGAACGTTTCTTCCCGGTGGTGATCGCCGCCGAAGACACGACGCGCGGCAAGCCCGATCCGCAGGTGTTCTTGCTGGCGGCCCAACGGCTGGGCGCACCGCCGGGTCGTTGCGTGGTGTTCGAGGACGCCGTGGCGGGCGTGGAGGCGGCCAGGGCCGGCGGGATGAAGTGTATTGCCGTCCGCTTTGTCGGCCATCATTCCGAGGACGCCTTGCGCGCCGCCGGGGCCGACCTTGTGGTCACGACGCTCGAAGAGGTGACGGCCGAGGCGGTGCGACGGCTGTTCGAGTCCGGTGAAGAATAAAGAAGATCTCACGCAAAGACGCAAGGCGCAAAGAGACTCTCTTTCGCGCCTTGGCGTCTTTGCGTGAGATCTTCTTGACCGTCACTCGGCGGAGAAGTTGCCGAGGAAGTCCTCGAACTCCTTCTGCTGCTGGTGTTCGGTCTCCTGCAGCTTCTTGATGTCCGCCTGGTACTTCTCGATCTGCGTCTCCTGCTCGTCGAACTTGTCCAGGTAACGCTTGTACGCCGCCGCCGTCGGCGGCATCTCCTTCAGGTTGGCGCAGACGCACCTGGTCGTCGGTGATCGTCCTTGAGCTGCAGCTCCAGCTCGGCGATCTCGCGCTGCGTCTTGTCCAGCGCGCAGCGCAGGTCCAGCGCCTGCTTCAGCCCGTCCTTGACCTTCGGGCTGACGACGGTGCTGTTCATGAAGAAGCGGATCTGGTCGTCGTTGCTGTTGGTCAGCTGCACCTGCTCGTTGATGACCCGCTCCTCGGTGACGACCTGCGTCGCCGTCTTGCCGGCCGGCACCTTCACCTCGAAGCGATAGACGTCGCTGGCCGTCTCGGCCGGCTTGGTCGTGTCGTCGGTCAGGTGGAAGTCGTTGCGGACGGGATGCTCGACCAGCACCAGCCGCTCGGCGTCGTTGCGGTTGACGATGGTGTAGGTCTTCGTCTCGCGCATCTTGGTCGTCGCTGTACAGGATGCCCTTGACCGACCTTGACCTGGTCAGCCGGCCGTTGTCGCTGGACGGGACCGGGTTGACCTCGGTGCCGAGGTCCACGGCGTAGGAGAGCAGCCGCTCCTCGTTGGGCTCCAGGTCGAGGATGCGGGCGTCGCCGGCGTAGTTGGAGCCTTCAAAGACGGTGATCGGGCCTTGCATCAGGTGCAGGCCGCTGGTGTTCTTGAACTTGAGGCCCAGCAGCGGGAACTTGGCCTGGGTGCGCTCGTTGTAGATGCTGACGCGCGTGCCCTCCACGTCCTTGTTGACGATGGGCAGCAGCGCCGACTTCTGGCGCGGCAGCGTCACCGGCTTGTCGATGGCGTACTGGAAGAAGTCGCCCAGCTTGGTCGCCGTCGCCATCGTCGAGACGCCCGCGCCGCCCAGGTTCATTCGGTCGCCGAGGCTCAGTCTCGAGCTGCTCGGCGAACTTGCCATCGCCGGGCTTGTCGGCGGCAAGCGCCGTCCGCCTTTTTCAAGGCGCGTCAAGGCTGTCGTTCCGCGCCCGGCCGCCGGCGCCTCGCGGCGCCGGCGTCCGGCGAGATCGCGCCATTGCCGCCATTGAGGTCGCCGTTGTAGGTGACGGGCCGCAGCGACGCGAACAGCTCGGGCACCACCGTCGGCCGCGGCACGTACAGCGGGGTATACAGGTCCATCTGGAAGCTGATGGGCCGGCCGGACACCAGCGCCATGCGCACGTCCTTCCAGTCCTCGTCGGTCGCGTTCTCGACCACGGCCCAGCCCTTGCAGGAACGGCTTGTCTTCCTTCTCCTTGCCCAGCACCAGCCGATAGCTCGTCTTCCAGATCGGGTTCTCGATGACGTAGCCGACGCGCACGTCGCGCTTGCCCTCGCCCGACGAAGTTGAGGCTGACCGCCTTCTTCTGCGTGTCGTGCGACAGCGCCAGCGTCTCCAGCGCCTTGCGGACCTCGTTGTCCATGACCGGGTTGAGGAAGCGCACGCGCTGCACGTCGGCCAGCTTCACGCTCCGCATGCCGTCGGCGCACCACAGGTTGAGCTGCTCGACGTTGACCACCGTCCTTGCCGGCGGCTTCTTCTGCTTCTGCTCGACGCCGATGATGGTGCCGGTCATCGTGCCGGGCTGGGCGGCGTTGGCCTGCTGCAAGACCACTTCGACCTTCTCGCCGCGCGCCTGGTTGAGGATCTGGCCGAAGGTCGGGTTGGCCGACAGGTTGACGGCGAAGCTCTGCAGCGTCTTCTCGACGGGGGCGTTGCTGTCGTAGGAGACGGCGGAGATGTGGCCGCCGTCGAGGTCGCGCAGCACCATGCTCTTGATGAGGTCGTTGATGTCCTGCGTCGGGGAAGGACAGATCGACGCGGGCGTCGCCTTCGACCGTCGCCCTCGCGCTGGAAGTAGCCGACGCCGCTGGAGAACAGCACCACCTGGCCGATCGGCAACTGCGGCCGAAGTTTCCGCCTGGCCGCGGCGACGTGGCGGCCGACGGCTCCGCCGGCCTTGGGCGGGTCGGCCGGCGACTTCGCCGGCCAGGCGATGAAGGCGCAGGCGGCGGCGGTCAACACCGTCCCGCCGGTCAGAGACGCCAGCAAGCCACGTTCGATGTCATGACTGGAATTCTCCCTCGGATGGATGCGAAGGCGCTTCTCGGATCGAAAGCGGCGCACTTGGTTCAGTCTATAGACGTTTCAGGCCCCTCGACGGTTTGCCGACGACGGAGTGAGCCCGACCGCCGCGGGGGTTGAAGGGCAAAGTTCGGGAATCGATCCCGGTTCACTCCCCCCGCGCCGCCCGCACGTACGCCTCGAAGTTGGCGACCGGCGTCTCGCGATCCACGCCGTGGCTGAGGTTGACGATGTGCCGCCGGCCGCCGCCGGCCGCCACGCACGCCCGCGTCGCCGCCGTCACCTGTTCCGGCGTTCCCGTCCGCAGCAGCTCCTCGTCCACGTTGCCCTGAAAAACCAGTTCCGGATAGTCGCGCCGCGCCGCCGCCAGATCGTGGCGCACGCCGAGGCTCACCACGTCCGCCCCGGACGCCGCCATCGCATTCCAGATACGGACATTCCTTCACGAACAGAATGCGCGGCGCCCCGGTCGCCGCCGCGAAGATGGCCTGGTGACGCGGCTGCGCCCAGCGGCGGTACTCGTCGCGCGTCGAGCATTCCCGCCCAGGAGTCGAACAGCTGATACGCGTCGGCGCCCTCCCGGATCAGCGTTGCGGAGGAAGTCAACGGTGGCCGTCGTCAGCCGGTCGAGCAGAGCGTCCCAGACGCGCGGCTGCTCGGCGGCGAAGCGGCGCGTGGCGGCCATGTCCTTGCCGGTGTTGATGCAGTAGGTCGCCATGGTGAACGGCGCCCCGGCGAAGACCAGCACCGGCAGTTCGCCGTCGCAGTTCCGCGCGAACCAGACGCAAGCAGATCGCGGATGTGGCGATAACGTTCCGGGTCCGGCTCGGCGGCGAGCCGTTCCACGTCGGCGAGGGTGCGGATGGGATGATCGGGCACGGGGCCGACGGCCGGCTTGAGGACGAATGGCTGGCCCATCGCGACGGGCAGTGTGGTGATGTCGTAGAAGAGGATGATCGCGTCCACGCCGAAGCGGCGCGGCAACAGCGAGGCCCGGGCGGCCAGTTCGACGTTCTCGGAGAACTCGTAGAACGACAGGCCGGCGCGGACGCGATTGAATTCGGGGTCCCAGCGGCCGGCCTGGCGCATGGCCCAGACGGGCGGCCGTTCGACGGCCTCGCCGCGGGCGGCGCGTAGCAGAAGATGGTCGGCGCGACGGGGTTCCGACGGCATACGGCATGGGGCTCCCTTGGAGGGCGACGACGGCCATTCTACCGGAAACGGCGGCGTGAGGGATGGGCTGGAACGAGATGCGGCGGTTGACGTACAATGCGCTGGACGTCCCGACAGATCCAGCGAGGAGGAAATTCATGGCGACGGTGATTGAAGAACCCGAGCAGGTGCATCCGGCTCCACAGCCGCGTGACACTAACGGCCATTCGTTCACGGTGACGGACGAGACCAGGCAGGTGAGCGTCCCGTCATGGGTGGTGGATCTGGCCTCCTTTCGTCGCTGGGTGGACTCCGACGATCTTCCCGAGAAGCTGCCGATCTGGTATCTCAAGGGCGAGGTATGGATCGACATGAGCAAGGAACAGCTCTTCACCCATCTTGCTTCAAGAACGAATTCAACATGGTCTCGGCGGGCTGGTGAAGGCGGGCAGGCTGGGCCTGTATTTGCCGGATGGCCTGCTCCTGAGCAACGTAACCGCCGACATCGGCGGCAATCCCGACGCCACGTTCATTTCCACCGCCGCCCTGGATCAAAGCGCGTGCAGTCTGGTCGAAGGAAAGAAGGGCGGTTACGTGGAAGTGGAAGGCTCCCCCGACATGGTGCTGGAGGTCGTCAGCGACAGTTCCGTCCGCAAAGATACGTGCTGCTTGCGACAGGCGTACTGGGAGGCCGGCATCCGCGAATACTGGCTGGTGGACGCTCGCCGCGAACCGATGCGTTCGACATTCTCCGGCGCACGGCCAAAGGCTACGCCGCCCCGCAAACAAGACGGATGGCTCAAGTCGGCGGTCTTCGGCAAGTCATTCCGCCTTACGCAACAACTCGATGAGCGCGGCGCTTCCCGAGTTCACGCTGGAAGTGCGTTGACAGCTTTCGTCCCGATGTACAGCGTCGCAATCCCAAACGTCAACGGATGCCATTTCACCTCCGTCAATCCGTGCCCGCGCAGTTTCTCCGCCAATGCCTCGCCGTCCGGAAACTGCATCACGCTGGCCGGCAGATAGTTGTACGCGCTGTCGCGGCTGCGCGAAACCACTTGGCCGATGAACGGCAGCACCCGGCGGAAATAAAAGCGATAGAGCGGCCCGAACAGCCAGTGGCGCGGCCGCGAGAACTCCAGGATCGCCACCCGTCCGCCCGGCCGCGTCACGCGCACCATCTCCGCGATGCCCTTGTCCGTATCGGTCACGTTGCGCAGGCCGAACGCCACCGTCGCCAGCTGGAACTGGTCGTCGGCAAACGGCAGTCGTTGCGTGTCGGCCTCGAGGAAGCGAACGCGGTCGGAGGCGCCGCGGCGGCGGGCCTTGTCGCGGGCCGGCAGCAGCATCGGCAGACAGAAGTCGGAACCGATGATCGGCACACGGCCGCGCGCCGCCCGGTCGTAGGCCAGGGCCAGGTCGCCGGTGCCGGTGCAAACGTCGAGAATGGGGCCGTCGTCGGCCGGCGGCGCCAGGCGCGTCGTGCGCCAGCGCCAGTAGCGGTCGATATTCAGACTGAGCAGGTGGTTAAGCAGATCGTAGCTCCCCGCGATGTCGCCGAACATCGTGCGGATGCGCGTCTCGCGTTTGTCGAGCAGGGAAGATGCCATCCACGTCTCCAGGGACCGGTCTCCGATGCGAACCTCTAACCGACGCGGCAGGGCGTGCGCAACAAAGGGGGTAGGGTCGTCGCCCTACCCCACGCATCCGAGAACGTCAAAAATGGTCAGCCCTTCAACACCGCATCCACCACGACGCCGCCGTTGATGGTCGGCCGTTCGTCGCGGCCGTTGTGCAACAGCGTCAGCTTGCGGTGGTCGAGCCCGAGGCAGCGCAGGATGGTCGCGTGCAGGTCGTGGACGTGGATGCGGCCCTCGACGGCGTACAGGCCGACCTCGTCGGTGCCGCCGTGGCTGACGCCGCCCTTGATTCCGCCGCCGGCCAGCCAGGTCGTGAAGCCGTAGGGGTTGTGGTCGCGGCCGGTGCCCTCGCTCATCGGCGTCCGGCCGAACTCGCCCGCCCACACCACCAGCGTCGTGTCCAGCAGGCCGCGCCGCTTCAGGTCCTTTAACAGGCCCGCAATCGGCCTGTCCGTTTCACGACAATGGAGGGAGTGATTGCCCTCGATGTCGCTGTGGGCGTCCCACTTGCTGCCCGAACCGCAATAGAGCTGCACGAAGCGCACGGGATCAATAGCAGTTGACGGCATATTTTTTAACAGGTTTGCCAGTTCTTGTCCACTTAAGTAAGAAGGCCTTCCATCTATCAGGATCAAAACACCCTGCTTACCCTTCAAACTAATATTTCCATCTTTATCAACGGTAACCCCGGGCGCTTTTTCAAGCACGTCCAGGGCGGTAGTTCCCGCATCAGTTATAGCTGCATCTACATTTATTACGGTACGGTCTATTTTTCTTTCTATAAATGGTTTTCTCCCGATTACAACGACATCTTTTAAACCTTTTATATCACTTGGCAGTTCTATTATACCTACTTCAAGAATGGAAGGATTATTGACTTCTAAAGTTTGGCTATAAGCTGGCAGGTAACCTGCTGCTGAGGCCGATAAATAATATTTCCCGAAAGGAACATGTTCAAAAAAAAAGTTTCCTGTTTTGTCGGTAAGGTTGATTTTAAATAGTATTGAATCTGTTTGCTTTAAAAAGTGAAACGGTGGCGGCATCTATTGCCTTTTTATCACCACCTGCCGTTAGAGTTCCTGAAATACTGCCCTCATTCACCTGGGCGGTGAGCAATTTGAAAGCAATTACAAAAAATATGGATAAGGTAATTCTGGTCATAATAATTGTTTTTGCGTACTATGTAAACAATATTACGACCCGGCCTTGTTACCCTTTTTTTACATAGTACATTATTATTAAAATGTATTCTTTTGATGGACCGGTAGCATCTTTCAAAACATACAAAATTACTATTGAAAAACCATGGCATAAGTGACGTATATCACTGCGTAAAATGATAAACATCACGGTAAAATTGAAGTTTTGATTGTACGCCTGGCTTTTATAAATAATTAGTTTTGGTACCGCCCCGGTTTAGTCCTGAATTTAACGGTGAAATGAAAATAATAAGTAACCCCGGAAACGGTTGTACCATTGTAATTTTCAATCGCTAATTATTCACTTTTGTCTGAACCCTGTCTGCCGACAGGCTGGCATGATTGAAAGGATTACGGGATTACCATGATTTTCTGCTTATTAATCCTGGTAATCCTTTAATCAGGCAAATCAAGGTTCAGACAATTAGACAAACAAAAAACCACCTTGCGGTGGTCTCTTTTCACGAATGGGGCCTGGTTAATTAATTTATTGAGAAACACGGTTTAAAACGATACTTGTTTTTTGTTGCAGGTTACCACCTACCGCTATCACGCGGCAGTAATACGTAGTGCCTTTCTGAAGGCCCGTAAACGTATAAGAAGTAGTGGTAGCAGCTATGCTCACCCAGCTTTCTTCAGCCAGCAACGCATCAGTCGTATACTGGAAGAGGTAGCTTGGGGCGCCTGTTACTTTCTTAAATTTTAGCAATAACTGGCCGCTGTTGCCGCCATCCAGCAGCACTACCCTCGTAGGCGCTGCCAGGGCAACAGGTTCAGGAACTTTGTTAAGGTCCAGGCCACTTCTTGTCAGGACATCCTCTGCCCCTTGCGCAGTTAGGTTTACATAATCTGTAAGCTGGCTCAATAGCAATAGCACGTTTTGTTTACTCAGGTTTTTCAGAACCACCTGTATCTTGTCCCTGCTCCTGGCAAGTTGCATCAGCTCAACATATTCGCCGATAGCATTATTTAATTCAACCAGGGTGGGCGTTGGGGTGGGAAATACATCAACGGCTGCCGCCATTGATGCAGATACACCTTGTGCAAAAGCGAATAGCTTTGCATCAGCTAATTTTTTAAAGGATTTAACAGCCTTTCTTAAAAACTTTTTCATGGGAATATAATTTTTAGTTTAAGCCCCATTCACCGTGAATGAGAATGCTAAATTGCATAATCCTCCCATTCGTGTCAAGTCCCAAATTTGGGACACAATAAACCACCCTCATTTTTCGATGCTGCTAAATATGCCCGTAAACACTGCATTGCAGCGCATGCCTTTGCTGGAAAATATTTTTTAAACGCCGCCAAAAAATATTATTTATCCACATTTCCGGGACTAAAACCGGTTATAAAAATGCATGGTGCCCCTTATGTTATGGCTGAAAATTGTAAAAATCATACTGTGAAAAGCTCTTTTTCATACATTGAAATCGTGAAAGTAATATATGGAAATCGCGAAAGTAATATATGGAAATCGCGAAAGTAATATATGGAAATCGTGAAAGTAATATATGGAAATCGTGAAAGTATATATGTACTAAGGTCGTAGTACTATATGGAAATCGCGAAAGTATATATGTACCAAGGCCATTGTATTATATGGAAATCGCGAAAGTATATATGTACCAAGGCCGTAGTATTATATGGAAAACGCGAAAGTATATATATACCAAGAGCATAGTCATATATAAGAATCGGCTTTCTTATATACGGGTAAGTCATTCCTAAATGAGTGGTGCGGCGCCTTAAATTATAAATTTTAACCTTTATACTAATTCAATATATTTGAATCTCTGATTGAAAAGCTAACTGTACGGTTTAAGCCGCCTCTTGTTTAAACTGAAGGATTTTTAGCCTCCGTGGGTGCTACCTCTCTTTCGCAAGCCCACATCAACCACTCGTGAGAGCCGCCGTCTGGTCTCCTGACCAACGGCCAAACATTTTAGCCGATTCTGATTTAATAATACATCTTCCAATTAATTTTATAGATTAGTAAAATGAAAGAGGAATATGTACACTTTCCGGCAATGTATTTTACAGCAACCATACATGAATGGAAGCCATTACTCGCTAATGATAGTTATAAAGATATTATAATAGACAGCCTGCAGACTCTGGTTAGTAAAAAAAGAATAGAGCTAAATGCTTTTGTTATTATGAATAATCATATTCACCTCATTTGGCAATCCTTGCAAAATTCCACTCCGTCACAAAATCAGGCTTCCTTTATGAAGTTTACCGCACGGCAACTATTGCTTTCCCTGTTTAAAGATGATAAAGATTTGCATGCTTCACTTAAAGTGAATAAATACGATCGTGATTACCAGGTATGGAAAAGAGAACCGTTAAGTATCGAACTTCTTAATAAAACAATGTTTATTCAAAAGTTAGAATATATCCATTATAATCCCGTAAGAGCAGGCTTATGTGATGTACCCGAAAATTATCATTATTCATCTGCCAGGTTCTACCATGATGGAAGTAATAGTTTTGGATATGTTGACGCATTTTTCGGGAAACTAAATGTGGGTTTATAATCCCGCTGGTCAGGAGACCAGGCGGGGGCGTTACATGCTTCGGGATTTTATTAGATTTTGTAAGGGGAGCACCTACGGAGGCGAAGTACAAACGCCAGATCAGCAAGTATTAAATAATGGGGAAACCTATATTAATGCAACGGGCCCTGTTCCAGCTGAGGCAAGTGTTAGCGGAAGTTCAATGATGTACCCACAAAACGGCATTCATGCATTACGAGGTGAAAAGAAATTTGTGTCAACAGCTACAGGCTTGTAGATTTTTTTTGTTCATTTTATTAATGTGCGGTTGTACATCAGTAAAATTTACAAATACTTTAACTACACAGCCGAAGGCTGAATATTATACTTTAAGAAAAGGAAATAGTAGTTTAAATAATCTCGTAGATACTTCTGTAATTTATGTTTTTGGGGATGATATGGTTTTGTCAACTCATGAATTCAAAAAGATTGAAGAAGTACGACTTTATCAATTTATAGTCTTAAAAAGTAATGGGATAGCATTTTACAGCTATTTTAATAAAGAACCAATTACTCAGGAAAATGTATATAATATTGGCGGTGATTATTGTTATTATAAAATTGAAAATGATGAATTACAACTAGAGGCATATGATTATAAACTAAAAAAGTTTCAAATTTTGTATTTAAAGATTTTCCCTGATAAATTGTATTATTACAAAGATAAATTGAGAGCTGCTGGCGGGGGCACAAGTAAGCAAAATATCACCTTCATTAAGTCTTCTATTAGATATAATCAGCCACTGATATGGCCACAGTAAAGGAATACAGCTGCTGCACTTTTCCTAAGCCCCCGTCTTGGCGCAAGGTGTGCCGTGAATTCATCCCAGGCCGTGTCTCTACTCCAGGCCTGAAGGTTAGCAGGACACGGCCGGTCATCTTACGGTGGAATTGCTTTATCTTAGATTCATGGCTGTTAAAACTTCTATAGATAACCCGGAAGTATTTACTTTATTACATTTACCGGCCATCACTAGTCCCGTTATTTGAAATCACCACTGTTCGTGTAAGCATAGGGTTAGTACAAGCCTCTTACACTTAGTGGGCTGTACCGGGCTCGAACCAGTGACCTCTACTCTGTCAAAGTAGCGCTCTGAACCAACTGAGCTAACAGCCCTGTGTACCAAATATACAAATTCGATTATTAGAAATCATAACCTGAGTTTGCCCTGGTTTAATAGTAATTTTTATACTATCCCGGGTCGTGTCCCCTCATTTCGTACAGGCATGTAAGCAGGTTGATTAACCTCCCGCTTTGGTGCAGGCATGTCTTTCAATTGCCAGTGAGTGAGATGTGTTGTTGCTAATGAATGATAATAATCATTAATTCCATTGACCACCTTCATTTAACACAGATGCGAAAAAGCGGATATTTGGAATTGAAGGCACACGTGAAAAACTAACAAGTCATCATGCATGCTTCATCAATAAATAAAATTGGTTTTGTTACAGCAACTTTGTCTGTAATATTTGGAATCGGTTATTCAATTCCACAGATATTATCCACAGCACATATTATTCCACATCCGCAGGATTTGTTCTGGCTGTTTTTGCCTTCGCTATTTTTAGCGCCAGGCATTTTTAATTGCAATGATATGCCTGCATTATGCTGCAAGCGCCAGTCTTAAAATATGGACTGATATTGGTGTTGCATTTGCTTTATTATATTGCGCCGACGTTAGTCTTGTCTATTTCGTGCAGCTTACTGTAGTGGTTCCGGCCCAATTAAAAGGAGGAGTAGATGAAAAAAAGGTACTGTTGTTTGATAGAAGAACATTTTTAATGGCGGTTGATTGTTTGGGTTATTTCTTTATGAGTTTCTCCTCATTCTTTGCTGCATTTGCCTTTAGGAGAAATAAATGGTTGTACCGTGGTTTGTTGTGGAATGGAGCTTTGATGCCTGTATTGGTGCTGGCATACTTCTATCCAACATTTTATTATATAGGCGCTGTATGGGTGATAACTTTTCCGCTTGCGATGATTAATGCAGCAAAGTTTTTTTAGCGACGGTTCGCGAAGCAAATTAAAAATAAGTTTGGAATATGAAACTAAATAAAGAATGGCACCTGGCTCACCCGATGCCAAAAAAAACAACTCAGCGACAGAGAATTGAATGGCACGTTGAGCACGCAAAAAATTGTAGCTGCAGGGTAATTCCTGCAAAGCTGAAAGAAGGGAATGAAAAAATTAAAAATAAAATGTACTCAGCAGTGAGAGATTTAAATTATAACGTATTTCTGGCATTGTATATTTTTTCTAACCTACTAGCCCTGGTAATGCTTTGGGCCGGGTGGAAAAACCAACGCGTCTTAAGGGTATTAGTTTCGCTCGTATTTGCATGGGCAAGCTGGACTAACTGGAATGAGGCTGTAATTGCCCCCCAGTTTTACCTGGACTATGCAGACTCTTACTTTCCTGGGCTTATACCGCCATTTTATAAACGGTTGGTTTAGCACCCATATCACTTTAGCAATTGGCTTCATTGCTACATGCCAGTCACTCATTGCTATTTCTATGCTATTTAAAGGATGGATCTTTAAAACCGGAGCTATCGGGGCGATTATTTTTTTGATTGCCATTGCACCGCTTGGTTTTGGAGCGGCGTTTCCATGCACGTTAATAATGGCAGCGGCTATTTGGTTAATGCTGCGTAAAAAGCAAATTGATTATTTATGGAAGTCAGCTGCCGGCAAAATTGCAGCAGACTGATCAATGAAAACCTTTTAATAAAAAAAATGATATCTATGGTAACTCCAACAAAAGAATCATTTAAGGTTGGATCATTAATTATAAAATATAAAGGCAATGAAAGAAATTGATCATAACCCGATGAACATTTTTAAAAAAGAAGCGCCTGAAGTTGCCAAAGCTTTCGATGGACTCATACAGTCGCTGGTGGAATCAAAAGGGCTTGATGAAAAAACAAAGCAATTGATTTATATCGCGATGAAAGCTTCGCAGGGCGATTCAACAGCTATACGTTTTCATGTGCTCATGGCAAAAAAGCTGGGAGCTACGAAGGAGGAAATAGTTGATGCAATATTGATGACACTTACTGTCTCGGGTATTAAAGGTGTAGTTACCTGCCTGCCAACAGCCATAAAAATTTATAGTCAAAACCTAATGCGGAAACGTAATAAGTGGTTTACAAGGAAATGATAAGTGACTATCCTCATCCTGATCGAGTGATAGCTGCTCATCCTTTTGCACTATACAATTTAGGAATTTTGCTTATGATATGGATAATAATATTATTCATTATTTATTATTACTTGCCTGGATTTTGGTATCACCATTAGAATTTAAAATTGATACAAGAATTCCGGAAATTATCATACGATGGAGAAGTATTGGAAGAGCATCAGTTGTATATGAAAATGATGAATGGTGGTTACATATCCATGTCTTGTTCTTTAATAAAAACTGGTCGTTGATGCAAATGATTTTTGCAGATAAAAAAAATAAAAAGAAGGCTAAAAAAATTCAAAGCCAAAGAAAAAAAAGTAGTAGCAGATGGATAGGAAGGTTTTTTAAAATTATCGGGACCTTTAGAATAAGTCAATTGAAAATTGCAATTGGCAGCAGCGATAATGCAATAAACGCAACATTGTATCCTTTGAATTTTTTACCGCTAACCAGGCAATACGTCTATATAAATTTTATAGATGAAAACTATCTTCTGTTAACTGTCAAAAATCGACCATTACGAATAATCTATGCATTGATGATGTAAATTATTTATTAACTTTTAAAAACAATTTTATGGCAATCAATCTTGAAGAAACAGTAAAACAACTTACTGATTTCATGAAAACAGAAGCAAAGACAGAAACAGTAATCGGCCAATCATTTCAATTGGGCGAATTTACGTGTGTGCCGGTAATAAAATTTGGCATGGGCCTCGGGTATGGAGGCGGCGAAGGGCACGGAGATGCACCAGGTAAGGGCAAAGGTGAAGGTGGAGGTACTGGCGCAGGCGGTGGCATAGGCGTAACGCCAATTGGTTTCCTTGCAACCCGTGAAGGCCAGATATCTTTTATACCAACACATACGAGCAAAGGCCTGGGTGCCGCATTTGAAAAAGTTCCTGACCTTATTGAAAAATTCATGGAAAAGAGAAAACAACAAAAGGCAGCAGAACCTGTGGCATAATTAAACCGGTAAAAAAGTAACAAGCCTTACGAATTGTTTACGATGAAATTGTTCTCATACATGGATGCAGGGTGTTACTTTTTTATTCTATAAAAAAATATCAACGTCACTTTATTTTGAAATTAAATTCGATATAGATAATTACAACTAATTTTATAATCAAAAATATACTACAATGGGAGCAAAAGAATTTTTTACAATAAACGGTGAACATTTACTTCAAAAAATAAAAGATCTTATTGCAGAAGGGAATGTACGCAGAATAACTATCACGGAAAAGTCCGGAAAAGAATTGATGAGTTTTCCTCTGACTGTTGGAGTTGTTGGTGCACTTATTCGCCCCCGTTCTTGCAGCAATCGGCGCATTAGCTGCCATCATTGGGGAGTGCACCATAGCCGTGGAAAGAGAAGAAAGCGATGGCAAATAATCGTTTCATAAACTAAACAAAAAAGGTTTCAATTTACCTTACTTGTATGGAATTATATTTAGCTATTCTATACCTATTCATTCTATACATGTTTATCATCCGGCATAAAAGTGCTGCAAAATTTGCCTTCGATAATGTGGGCATAAACAAACTTAAATTTCATAGTTCATAATTTCCTGCTTATTTGCATTAAGTCCGGGTGCATTAGGATATTTATATTTTTTTCTATATTAAATTTGCCTGATGCGATCTTCTCCTCAAAATAGTGCACTCTTTGATCATTCATCCATGGGCATTGTTGTGGTCAACAATCGGGTGGAGAAATACAGGCTATAAATCATTTCGCATTAACATCTTTTTGGATATGAACAAGAAGAAGTGATCAATAAGCCTATCGAAATTCTTATACCCGGAAGGTTTCGCCACAAACACGTGCATCACAGGCATGCATACACGCATTGTCCAAAGAGCAGACCTATGGGTGTGGGAATGGACCTGTTTGCCGTAAAAAAAGATGGAACAGAATTCCCGGTTGAAGTAAGTTTAGGCAACTATGAAAACAATGGGGATAAGAACGTGATCGCCTTTATCAGCGACATAACAATACGAAAAAAAGCCGAGGAAGAAATTGTGAAATTGAATGATGAATTGGAAGAAACAGTAGAGAGGCGCACAAAAGAATTAAGGGAAACGCTGCTGCAACTGCAGGTGTCAAGTAAAAAACTGGAAGATACATTGTCTTATCAAAATGCTTTGCTTGACAATGCCGGGGCAATGATTATAGCTACCGATGAAAAGGGTATTATTAAACTTTTCAATCCTGAAGCGTCACTTAACCTTGGATATCGTGAATCGGAGATTATTAATAAAAAGCGAA
>CAWFBG010000038.1:0-99623 GCA_963813925.1 uncultured Planctomycetaceae bacterium | reverse complement strand
GAACCCGGCCGTTCTGCCGTCGGCGCCTGTTTCAGCCACAGTATAGCGATCGGCGCGGGTGTGGCTGAAAATCGGCGGCGGCTTCATTGGGGCGCGGGTACGTGTGGGGCGGCATGGCGCCCAGGGCCTCTTCCAACTTCAGAATCGGCGCGCGTATCCCGGTTGACGGCGGTGCGGCCTTGCCCCCCCGGCCCTCCCCTGTTACACCTATGCTTGCGCCATACGCGCGGCCCGGACGCCGCGCCGGGACGAAACCTCACCGCCAGGGGTGCTCAGGATGAGAACCCGCCGCCGTCGCCCCACGCCGCCGACCGACGCCAACGAGTTGCTCGCCGTCCTCCGCGCCGGCCGTCTCCTTGCTCCAAAACAGATCTGCCGACTCGCCGTTCAGTGGTCGGAGTCGCGCCCCGACGAGCCGGACAACCCCGCGGCCGGGACGCGCCTCCGCGCCAGCGAACTGGCGGCCGCCGGCCTGATGACCGCGTGGCAGGTCGAGCAGTTGCTGGCCGGCCGCGGCCGACGGCTGCGCCTGGGCCAGTACGTGTTGACGGAGTGGCTGGGCGCCGGCGGCATGGGCAGCGTTTACAAGGCCGAACACCGTCTCATGAAGCGCGTCGTGGCGCTGAAGGTGCTAGGCGACGCGCCGACGGCCGTGCCGCGCTCGCGGCGCGAAGTCGAGGCGGCCGCCCAACTGTCGCACCCGAACATCGTCGCCGCTTACGACGCCGTTCGCGCCCGCGGCGTGTTCTTCCTCGTCATGGAGTACGTCGAGGGCGTCGATCTGGGCCGGCTGGTCGCCGAGTCGGGGCCGCTGCCGGTGCGGCTGGCGTGCGAGGCCGTCCGTCAGGCCGCCCTGGCCCTGCACTATGCCCACGAACGCAATCTGCTCCACGGCGACGTGAAGCCCTCGAACCTGCTGCTGGTCCACCCGCCGCGGCCGCGCTGGGACTCGGAAACGCTAGCCGAATTGACCGGCGGCCGGCGGCCCGTGTGCGTCAAGTTGCTGGACATGGGCCTGGCCCGACGGCTGGGCGGCCCCGACGGCACGGCCGGCGACGACCTGGAAGGCACGCCCGACTACATGGCGCCGGAGCGCGGCAACGGCGATCCGACGGACGGCCGCAGCGACCTCTACGCGCTTGGTTGCTGCTTCTACCATCTTCTTACGGGACAACCGCCGTTCCCCGGAGGCGATGGGGCGGCCAAGCTGCTGCGCCACCGGCTTGATTCGCCGGCGCCGGCGCGCGCCCTGCGGCCGGACCTGCCGGCGTCCGTGGCCGCCGTCGTCGAACGGCTGATGGCCCGTGACGTACACGACCGTCCGACCGCGGCGGCCGACGCGGCGGCGGACCTCGAAGCCTGCTTGACGCCGCCGCCAAGGCGGACGGCCGAACCGCACCGCGAGCCTGCTCCGACGACGCGACCCCGGCCGCGACGGCTCGGGCCAGCCGTGGCGCTGGCGGCCGTGCTTTCCGGCGTCCTCGTCGTCGCGGCGGTGCGATGGTCACAAGCCCGCCAGCCGGCAACCGCAACAATGGACGTGGCTGTGTCATCGCCATCAGGCCTCCCGTTCATCCTTGAAGGTCGGGAGGGAGGGTTCGGGTCGCTGGCGGGGGCCGTCGCCGCCGCGGACGACGGCGCCGTGGTCACCATCCACGGCGCCGGCCCCTACCGGATTCCGCCGCTGACCGGGCGGGGGCGGTCGCTGACGTTGCGGGCGGCGGCGGGCGCCCGTCCCGTTCTGCAAGCCGCCGCCCCCGCCGCTGACCCGTGGGAAGCGCTACTGACCACCGACCGCGACCTGACATTGGAAGGCCTGGACCTGCATTCGCCGCCGGGTTCGGGCGGCCGGCTGATCTGCTGCGAACGGGCCGCCCTGCGTCTGACCGACTGCCGGCTGACGGCGCCGGGCGGCGCGGGCGTCGTTTACCGAAACGGCGGCGAACTGTCGCTCCGGGGCTGCCGCGTCGAAACCTTCGGGGCGGCGATTTCGGTCGAGGTAGGCGCTCAAAAGACGTGCAATGTGCGCATTGCCGACACGCTGCTGGACGTGCGCGAGCGGGGCGGCGCGGCCGTGGCCCTGTGGGCGCCGGCGGTCCACGTTCCGACGGCCGTGGACCTGGAGTTGACCGGCGACACCGTCCGGGCGGGCCGGGCGACGGCGTTGACGGGATTGCCCGCCGGCCTGCGCGTCGCGGCGCGGGGCAACGACTTCTATTACGGGGACAGCCTGCTGAGCTGCGCCGGCTTCTGCGGCCGAAACGCTTGGAAAAGCGGTGCAATTTGGGAGGGGCGGGACAACCGCTATCACGGCCCCGGCGCCTGGCTGACCATCGACGGTGCGCCGGCGGAGGTGCGCAACCTGGACGACTGGCGCGGCCTGTGGGGAGGCGCCGAACCCGGTTCGCGGGAGGAGACGGCACGGAGATAGCCGGCGCGGCCTAAAGTCCCTATTTCAGATCGCCCAGGCCGATCAAACAGAACGCCAGGAAGACGAGCGTGGCGAGGACCAACGCGATCGTGCCGCACACCTGACCGCCCTGCGTCAGGCCGCGTCCGGAGTCGTCCATCTGGCCGCGGTTCATCGCCGCGATGTCGGCGCCGCCCATCGATACGGCGATGCCGCCCAGAATCCAGCCGGCCAGCGGAATGCAAGAGAGGAGCAGGCCGATCAGTCCCACGGCCAGCACGGCGCCGCCGCGGTGCGGACGGGCGCCGCCGTAGGGGTCGCGGTAGCCGCGGCGCAGCGGCCGACGACGGCGGTCGTAATCGTCGTCGTCGTAATCACGGCGGCGAGACGGCGGTTCGTCATAGCGGCGCGGAGGTTCGCGCTCCTCCGGCACGGGCGGCGGCGACGGGGCGCGCCGCGCGGAGGCGACGGCGGCGGTGAATTCCTCGCCGCACACCGGGCACTGCACCGTCTGGCCGAGCTGGTCCTCTTGGACGTTCAACTTGCGCTGGCACTGCGGACATTGGGTGATTTCGGGCATGACGGTTTCACTCGCTTTGATATTTGATCCATGAACCGGTTCGCCGCGACGCGAAGCGGGGCGCTTCATCCCAAGCGCCCCGCTGGCGCGTCGCGGCTAAACGGCAACCCTTATTTCCCCTCGTCCTTCTCCGTCTTCTTCTCGAAGATGATGATGTGCTGCTGGGGCAGGTCGTCCAGCGTCTTGACGTAGCTCAGCGGTTGCACCGCCATTTCCTTGACGACCTGCTTCCGGCTCATCTTGTGGACCAGCTTGATCGGCACGTCCTTGTCCTCCAGGCGGTATTCCACGAACACCAGCCGGCCGCCCGGCTTGAGCGCCTTGACCATCGCCCGCGTCATCTCATAGGGGTGGTCGAACTCGTGGTACACGTCCACCATGATGATCGCGTCCACGCCGCCCTCCGGCAATTTCGGGTCGGTGACGGTCCCCAAAATCGGCTCGACGTTGGTGATTTTCCTGGCCGTCATCTTTTTCTTGATGAGGTCGAGCATTTCCGGCTGGATGTCCTCGGCCAACACCTTGCCCTTGTCGCCGACGACTTCGGCGATGCGAAAACTCAAATATCCGCTGCCTGCGCCGACGTCGGCCACCACGTCTCCCGGCTTGAATTTGAGGTCCGCGATGAGCCTGGTCGGCTGTTCCTCCTTCTCGCGTTCGGGCCGTTCCAGCCAGCCGGCCGCCTCGTGGCCCATGACCTGGGCGATCTCCCGGCCCATGTAGAACTTGCCGATGCCGTCGGGGTCGTGTTCGCGGCGGATTTCGTAGCGCGACTCGTCCGGGTCGGCGGTCTTCACCGGTTCGGCCCGCATCGGCAGGCACGGGACCAGCAACGCCGTCAGGCAAAGCGTCCACCGCAATCGCGTCATCGGTCGTCTCCTTTAGTCCGTAGTCCGTAGTCCGTAGCGGCGAGCCGACTTGTCTTCACTACGGACTACGGACTACGGACTATTTGCAGTTGGCGATCAGTTGTTCGGTAAGGGTGGCGGTGTTGCCGTCGCCGCCGAGGTCGCCGGTCAGCCCCTTGCCGGCCGCCAGCGTGCGGACCACCGACTCCTCGACGCGGGCGCCCACGTCGCGCTGGCCGATGTGGTGCAGCATCATCGCCGCCGACCGGAGCAGGCCGATCGGGTTGGCGATCTCCTTGCCGGCGATGTCGGGGGCGCTGCCGTGGACCGCCTCGAACAGGGCGTAACGGGCGCCGAGGTTGGCGCCTGGCGCCAGGCCGAGGCCGCCCGTCAGCCCCGCGCACAGGTCGCTCAGCACGTCGCCGAACAGGTTCTCCATCACCAGCACCTGAAACGGCGTCGGGTCGAGGGCCAGCCGCAGACAGAGCGTATCGACGTGGATCTCCTCGAACTCGGTGAACGGGTAGTCGTCGGCCACGGCCCGCGCCGTCTCCAGAAAAAACCCGTCGCTCATCGGCATGACGTCCGCTTTGTGGCAGAAGGTGACGCGCCGGCGGCCCATGTTGCGGGCCAGCTCGAAGGCGTAGCGGACGATGCGTTCGCACGCCGCCTTGGTGATGATGCGCAGGCTCTCCACCACGCCGGGCACGACGACGTGCTCCTGTCCCGAATAAAGGCCCTCGGTATTCTCGCGGACGACGACGAGATCGACGCCGGTGTAGGGCGTCCGCACGCCGGGCAGGCTGCGCAACGGCCGGACGCTGGCATACAGGTCGAGTTCCTTGCGGAGGCGGACGTTGATGGAACGGAAGCCCTTGCCGACCTGGGTGGTTAGCGGCCCCTTGAGGGCGACGCGATAGCGGCGGATGAGGGCGAGCGTCTCCGACGGCAGCGGGTCGCCGAAGCGTTCGACGGCGGCCAGGCCGGCCGCGGCCTCGACCCAGGAGACGTCGGCCCCGGCCGCGGCCAGGACGGCCCGCATGGCCGTGGTGACTTCGGGGCCGATGCCGTCGCCGGCGATCAAAACGACAGGTGTTGCCAAGTGGTCGCTCCCTGGAGAGGAATCCCTTTTCGACAGGGTGGAGGGCGCGATGCGGTTTGTCAAGGGCGAGGCGAGCGGCCGGCGTCAGCCGGCTGGTATAGCATAGCGTCGGCAAGTAAGTGACGCACCAGCCGGCTGACGCCGGCCGCTCGCCGGAATCGACCCATGCAAGCGCACCTTCCCCCCAGCTGGCAAGCCGTCCTGACCGACGAGTTCAAAAAACCCTACTTCAAAGACCTGCAACAGTTTGTCGCCGACGAGCGGAAGAAGCGCACCGTCTATCCGCCGGAGGAGGACGTTTTCAACGCCTTCAAGTACACGCCCTACGACAAGGCGAAGGTTCTGTTGCTGGGCCAGGACCCCTACCACGGCGAGGGCCAGGCGCACGGACTCTGCTTCTCGGTGCGGCCCGGCGTCAAACCGCCGCCGTCGCTGATGAACATGTTCAAGGAACTGCACCACGATCTCGGCCGCAAGGTCCCCAACAACGGCTGCCTGATCCCGTGGGCGAAACGGGGCGTGATGCTGCTCAACGCCGTACTGACGGTGCGGGTACACGAGGCCAATTCGCACAAGGACAAGGGCTGGGAGACGTTCACCGACGCCGTGATCCGGGCGCTGGCGGCGCGGCCGAAGCCGATGGTGTTCTTGCTGTGGGGCGCGTACGCTCAAAAGAAGAAAAAGCTGATCGACGCGGAACGGGACGTGGTCCTGACGGCGGCGCACCCGTCGCCGCTGTCGGCGTCGCGGTTTTTTGGGAGCAAGCCGTTCTCGGCGGCGAATCGGGCGCTGGAGCGGTTGGGCGAGGAGGCGATTGATTGGCAAATACCGGATCTGTGATCGCTACGCTTGCCGCTTGTACCAATCCGTCGTGAGCCGCATCCCCTCCTCGAACGACACGTGCGGCCGGTAGCCGAGTTCGCGCTTGGCCTTCTCGATGCTGAAATCCAGGTTGAGGCCCAAAAACTTAAGCCGGCCCTGCGTCAGCTGCGGCGCCTCCTTGGCCCCGCGCCGCCGCGCCACGCCCTCCTGCCACGCCGCCACGATCCGCGCCAGCCACAGCGGCGCCCCCAGACCCGTCGGCCGCGGTACGCCCACGCCGTCGGCCACCGCCTCGATGAAACGGCGCTTCGACACCGTCTCGCCGTCCGTCACGTTGTAAACCTGACCCACCGCCTCCGGCTTCTCCATCGCCATCAACGCCGCCTCCACGAGGTTGCCGACGAAAATACAGTTCATGGCCCCCCGCCCATTGCCGATGTAGCGGACCTCACGTCGCCGCAATTTGTCGATCAGGTTCGGCAGCACCGTCCGGTCGCGCGGCCCGTAAATGAAGCCGGGCCGCAACACCGCCACCGGCACGCCGTATTCGCGCTGATACTGCAACGCCAGCCGTTCCGACTCCACCTTGCTCTGCGTGTAACCGTCCACGTGCCGCTCGGGCAGCGGCGCCGTCTCGTCGGTGCCGTGGTGGTGGCGGGCCGCGTAAACGCCCAGGCTGCTGAAATGGACGAAGCGCTGCAACGGTCGCGCCCGGCACGCCTCCAGCAGCCCGCAGCCCCTCCACGTTGACGGCGCGGTAATCCTCGACCGGCCCCCAGTCGCCCACCTTGGCGGCGCAGTGGAACACGACCTCGGCCCCCTCCAACGCCGCACGCACCGAAGCCGCGTCGGTCAGGTCGCCGCGCAGCACGGTCGCGCCGCAGGCCTCCAAGACGGAAACGTCGCCGCCGGGCCGCGCCAGGCCGCGCACGGCCATGCCGCGCTTCACGCACGCCTCGGCCAGGTGGCCGCCGACGAACCCGGTGGCGCCGGTGATAAGACAGGTAGTGGACATCAGAGGGAAGACCAATCTCATTTCGTTGGAAAGCCGGCCCGCGCAAGTCTGTCTTGGGAGAATGGGGCGAAATCGGCAAGGGGAAGGGCGGGCCGCGCCGATCGGCTGCGGCCGCGGATGGGCGGAACGTGGGAAGTCTCGGAATGTCGTGGCGCCCAAAGTCCTACAAGCCGCCAGAACTCATTCGCTCCTCCCCTTCACTTCCCGCTCCACTTCAGGATTTGCTTGTCCGCCAGCAATCGCTCGCGCAGCTTGGCATAGTCCACCTTCTGGACGCTCGTTTTCCCCTCGACGGCGAGGGCCGCGGCCGTCCCGGCCGACTGGCCGAGCATCATGTACACCGGCTCCAAGCGGATCGAACCGTAGGCGATGTGCGACGCCGACAGGCAGACCGGCACAAGCAAGTTCGTACATTCCGCCTCCTTCGGGACGAGGCAGCGGTAGCTCACCGGGTAGGGCCGTTTCACCGGGATTTGCACGTCGCCCTCGTTGCGAACGGCCCCCTTAATGACAATGCGTTGACAGTTGTGTGAATCCATGCCGTAGCTGGCCAGGCCCACCGAATCCTCCGCTTCCACTTCCCCGGCGCAGTTTTTCTCGGTCATGACATAATCGGAAACCATCCTTCGCCCCTCGCGCACGTACAGTTCATGCGGCCAGCCGCCGGTTTCCGTGAACTCGTCCCTCGGCAGGCCGAATTTGCGGACCTTCGCCCGCAGTTCCTCCGGCACGTCCGGGTCGTTGGCCATGAACCACATCAGACCTTGCTGGTAGTTGACGTGATCTTGAAAGATCTTTTCGCGCGTGGCGTAGTCGGCTTCGGGCCAGGCGTAGTTGCCGCCGATGTAATCGGTGGAAAAGCCGCCGGAATTGTTGCAGTCGCCGCGGACGAGTTGAAACGGCATGACCGGCTTGGGTTGCTTGTCGAGGTAGCGCAGCAGCAGGGCGTAGCGGGCGCGGTCGTAGCCGGCGGGCTTCGGGAAGGGCCGCCGATCCGCCGCATCGGTCAGCCACATGCGGAAGTTGTACGCCTGTTCCTTGTGGTCGCCCTGGCCCGGCTCGCCCGGCGCCTCGGCGGATATGCCCCATAAGAGACCGCTTGCCGGCTTGTCTTCCTCCTTATAAGGATCGACTTTGACGCTGAACGTGTGTCCGGGGCCGAAGAAAACGCCGTTGTGCTTTTCGCCGTACCTGGCGTTGCCCTCGCGGCCGACGGTAAAGGAAACGCCTGCCGCCGCGAGCAGATCGCCCTCGTAGGTGGCGTCCACGAAGACGCGGGCTTTGAATGTGACGCCGTTCTCGGCTCGGAGTGCCGTGATCGCGGCGCCGTCCTTGGTCACGTCTTTCAGGCGGTGCTCGAAGTAGACCTCCACGCCGGCGTCCTTGAGCAGACCGCGGAACGTCCTCTCCGCCTCCGACGGCCGGAAGCCGCGCAGCTTGCCGACGCGGTCGTAGAACTCGCGCGCCAGGCCGCCGATGGTGCGCTCGTTGCCGAGATCGGTGGCGCTGAGGCCGCCGGAAGTCATGCCGCCGACGTGCCGGCCGAAGACGACAAGGACCGTCTTTTTTCCCATCCGCGCCGCCTGCACCGCCGCCGTGACGCCTGCCGGCGTGCCGCCGTAGACGCACACGTCCGCCTCGACGGTGTGCGGCGCCTTCGCGGCCGGCACGGGGTAGTAATAGCGCAGGCCCGGCGAATCCTCGGCGGCCGCGGCGACGAGCGGGCACAGAAGCACGGCCAGGGTCGGCAGGAGGCGACGGCGTTTTGTCATCAGAGGCGTCCCCGGCGAGTTCGGTATGGAGGAAGTCGGGAATATTCTAAGCGCGAACGGGCGGCGCGGCTTGTCGGGCCGAATTTGTTAATTCCTTGCCGCTCCGCCGGCCGATCCTAGCTCTTGTTGTCCGGCGGCGACCCCCTCGCCTGCCGGGCCTCTCCGCCCCACCGTGGCGGAGCTGCCAGGCTGGCGCCGCACCCCGGCCCGGAGCCGACGGCCGACAGGCCGGCTCCCCCACTCCGCCGGGGATGACCCCCACCCCCCGTCGTGCGGCGCCAGCCGTCGGCCGAGCGCTCTTTTCTCCCCCCAATCCGGACGGTAACCTGTAAGCGGCCATGAATGTCTACGACCAGGCGGCGCAGCAGCGTTGGCCGACGGACCCTCGCTCGGCGCGAGGCATTGTAGGATTAGGACGTGGAAGAATCGGCGATCGTTCGCGAATGGACGGCGAAGGCGCTGGAAAGGGGCCGGCAGGAGGGCTTGGAGGTCGGCCGGCAAAAGCTGCGGGCCGCGCTGTTGCGGCTGTGGCGGTCGCGCTTCTCGGACCCCGCGCCGCCGGAGGAGTCGGCCGCCGTTCAGGCTCAGGCGGACGTGGATGAACTTTCCCGCTGGCTCGACGCGGCCCTGTCCGCCGCGACGGAAGACGAAGCGCGCCGCGCGATCCTCGGCTGACGCGGCCGCGGTCCGAAGCGGCGTCCGATTCGCGCGGATTAAACGATACGAAAGATCGCAAATGAGATTTTTCGCCGCGACGGCGGCCGTCCTACTGGCGCTCCTGGTTTCGATTCGCCGCGCCCCTGCGGACGACGCGGAACCCATCTACCAGCGCAAACCGCTGTCCGCCTGGGTGGCGCAACTCCGCGACCCCAGCCCCACCGCCCGACGGGAGGCGGCCGAGACGCTGTCCAAAATCGGTCCCACCGCGAAATCCGCCCTCGGCCCGCTCATCGCCGCCCTCGGCGACACCGACGGCGTCGTCCGCGACGCGGCCGCCGTGGCCCTCGCTTCCTTCCGCAAGGACGCCGTGCCGCCGCTCGTCGCCGCGCTCAAGGCCCACGACCCGGCCGTGCGACGGGGCGCCGCCTCGGGGTTGTCCTTCATCGCCTCCGACGCCCACGACGCCGTCGGGCCGCTCATCGCCGCGCTCAAGGAGGACAATGACCCCGACGTCCGCGAGCGCGTCGCCTACGCGCTGGGCAGTTTCGGGCCCGTCGCCCAGGACGCCGTCGAGCCGCTGGCCGCGGCAGCCGTCGGCATGGACGCCGGCCTGCACGGCCCGGCCGTGATGGCGCTGGGCGGAATCGGCAAACCGGCCGTGCCGACGCTCGTGCGGCTGCTGCAAAACAAGGCGCTGGACGTTCGCCAGACCGCCCCGCTGGCCCTCGCCCTCGTCGGCCGCGGCGCGAAGGAGGCCGTCGGGCCGCTCATCGCCCTGGCGAAAGACGAAGACCCGGATGTCCGTTTCGGGGCCGTCTTCGCCCTGGGCGCCATCGCTTCCGACCCGAAGGCCTCCGTGCCCGCACTGGTCGCTGCTCTCGGAGACCGGGCGACCACGGTACGTGCGCAGTCCGCCCAGTCGCTGGGACAGTTCGGCGCCGCCGCGGCCGACGCCGTGCCGCCGCTCGTTGACGCCTTGAAGGATAAAAATAAGGACGTAAATCGGGCGGCGGCGGACGCCCTGGGATCGATAGGGCCTTCGGCCAAAGGGGCCGTACCGGCCCTGATCGCCGCGCTGACCGGAATGGACGATGTGCTGCGGACCAAGGCGGCCCAGGCGTTGGGCGGCGTCGGCCCGGACGCGAAAGAGGCCGTAGCCGCCTTGACCGTCGCCCTCAAGGACCAGGGCCGTGAGGATGTCGCCGCCAATGCGGCTGACGCCTTGGGCAAGATCGGCCCGGCCGCCAGGGACGCCGTGCCGGCGCTTATCTCCGTGGTGAAGGACCCGCTGTTGCCGATCCGCGAGGCGGCCGTCACCGCCCTGGGAAAGATCGGCCCGGCCGCGAAGGACGCCGCGCCCGTGTTGCGGGACGCCCTGAAGGACGACGATACGCACGTCCGCGCGGCCGCGTCCACGGCCTTGCAGCGGATCGAGCGGAAAGGGAACGGGGAATAGTAGACTCGGATGGCGTACTATTCCCCGTTTTCCATCTACTTCGCCGAGAACTTATAGATCGTCGTCTGCGTGTAGGTCTTGCCCGGTTCGAGGATGGTGGACGGGAAGTCCGGGTGGTTGACCGAGTCGGGGAAATGGTCCGCCTCCAGGCAGAGCGCCTGGTGCTTCTTGTACACCACGCCATTCTTGCCCTTCAGCGTGCCGTCGAGGAAGTTGCCGGTGTAGAACTGAAGGCCCGGCTCCGTCGTGTACACCTCCATGGTGCGGCCGCTCTTGGGGTCGTGGACCCGCGCCGCCAGCCGGGGGTCTGCGGCCTCTTTGCTCTGCTGAGGTATGCGCAGCACATAGTTGATGTCGTAGCCGCCCGGATTGTCGTTCGCCGGGTCGGGCTTAATCTCGTCGATGCGGGCGCCGATCTTCGTCGGCTTCGTGAAGTCGTACGGCGTCCCCTTCACCGACTTGAGTTCGCCGGTCGGGATCATCGTGGCGTCCACCGGCGTGTACTTGTCGGCCTCAATGGTCAGCACCTCGTCGAGTATGTCGCCCGAACCGGGGCCGCCGAGGTTGAAATAGCTGTGATTCGTCAGGTTCACCGGCGTCGCCTTGTCGGTCGTCGCCTTGTAGTCGATCCGCAGGGCGTTTTCGTTGGTCAGTGTGTACGTCACAGTCACTTTCAGGTTGCCGGGATAGCCCTCCTCGCCGTCGGGGCTGACGTAGCTTAGCTTCAGCCCCACGCTGTTGTTCCGATCCGATTCGACCGGCTCCGCCTTCCAGATCACCTTGTCGAACCCTTTCAGACCGCCGTGCAGCGCGTTGGGACCGTTGTTCTTGGCCAGGGTGTATTCCTTGCCGTCCAGTTTGAAATGGCCCTTGGCGATGCGGTTGGCGACGCGGCCGATGATCGCCCCAAAGTATGGGTCGCCAGCCAGGTAGCTCTTGAGATTGTCGAAGCCGAGAACCACGTCGCCCATCTTGTCGTGGCGGTCGAGCGTATCCAGCTCGGTGACGACGCCGCCGTAGGTCATGATCTTGGCCTTCAGACCGCGGCCGTTGTTCAGGGTGTAGAGATCGACTTGCGCCCCTCCTTGGTCTTGCCGAATTCCTCCTTCGTGACGCCCAATTCCATCGGTTGCCCCTCCGGCGCCGCGGCGGACGCCCCCACGATGCAGAGAACTGACACGACCGATCCGACCCATCCAAAACGCCGTTGCATGGAGTTGACTCCTGGAGGTGTGCCGGCCGGGGAGCCGGCCGGCGTGCGAGGGTCATCTTGCGCGTCGGGAGGGCCGGCGTCAATGAGACGTCCGCAAAAGGCGGCCGGAACTCTGGTTTTTGAGTTCCGGCCGCCTTTTGCGGACGTCGTTTGCCGGGTCGGCCAGGATCAGCCGATGATCGGCTGCACCGCCTCGTTGAGGGGCGGCCATTCGGCGTCGATGCCTTCGTCCTCGATCTGGCGGAGCTGGGCCTCGGTGATGTCGAACTGCTTGGCGACGTGCTGAACCGACTGGGCGACGGTCATCAGGCCGAGGTCCTGCGTCGACACCAGAGCATGGAAAATCTCTTTCTTCTGCTGGACAGTCAAGCGTTTTGCGCGCATGGGGTTTCTCCTAACAAGTCGATAAAAACGCCGCGCCGTCCGGCGGTGAGCGTCCGACGGGAGCGCGTGGTGGAACGGCCGGGTCTCCGGCGACGATCCTCGTGAGGACATCACGCGGGAGGGCAAAGCGCGACGGCCGAAGACGGGAGTCAACGGTTACAGGCGGGAAGGGGGGCTTCTCTTCCACCCGCTGAAGCCGGCCCCTTTCGTTTTTATTAGTATACGCGCGGCCGCCCCGATCGTGTTGTGAAATCCGGGGATTTTTCCCAAAAGTCCTCGCGCGTTCCGTTCCGTGACGGGCGCAGGCCGGGTAGAATAGCCCAGAGGATCAAGAGGCCATTTCAAAACCGGGCGAGTCGGCGAGTTGATCTCGCCAATTCAAGCCCGGCGGCTCGCCCCAGTGATTTTGACTGATTTCATATTTCGGGCGAACATGTACCCCTCCGGCCCCTGGCGCGGCTACTGGGACCAACCGGCCTTCGGCCGCCAGCCGATGAACGACCTCGTTCTGCGTTTCGACCGCGGCGTGGTCGAGGGCGAGGGCCGCGACTTCGTCGGCCGCTTCACTTTCCTCGGAAACTACGACAACCGCGGCAACGTCCTGATGATGAAACAGTACCTCGGCAAACACCACGTCCTCTACCGCGGCGTCTACGACGGCGAGGGCACGCTGTTCGGGACATGGAGCATCGGCAACCGATTTTCGGGACCGTTCGCGCTCAGCGCCGTGCGTTCCCAGGCCGCGCCGGACGCCCCCATCCAAGACATCTCCTGAAACGCCTTCAGGTCCCCTCTTCCGGCGGCAACGGCGTCGCCCCCGGCGGCGGCGTGCCCTTGCCGGCGCGGACGTAGGCCGCCCGCCGACGCTCGTACTCCTGTGGCGTTATCTTTTCCAGTTCCGTGGTCTCGCCGCCTTCGACGGCCTGACGGTGCAGCTGCTTGAGAAAGTGGATGCACCAGCCACAGCCGGTGCCGGCGCCGCCGCACTGCGACAGCTGGCTGGCCACGCGCGGCCGTTCGCGCCGGATGAAGTTCGCCAGCTTGCGGCGCGTCACGTGGAAGCAGTAGCATACCTGGGCGTTTAGGTCCATGTGTACCCCGGGACGAGACGGCGATCCTTCGTCACCCTATCCGTCCGCCCGCGCCAACGCAAGCCGCCTCACGGAGCCGTTATGAAGCGTCCGATCGTGATGTGCGGCCTCGGCCGCATGGGGTCGCGCGTCCTCGATTACCTGCGGAAGGCCGACCTGCCCGTTGTCGTCGTGGACGCCGCCTGTTACCCCGACGACCCCCGCCTGAACGGCGTCCGCCTGGTGTCCGGCGACTGTCGGCGGCGCGACGTGCTGGAGGCGGCCGGCGTCGCCGACTGCGACGGCGTCCTCGTCCTGACCGGCGACGACCTGCTCAACGTCTCCACCGCGCTCACCGCCCGGTCGATCAACCCCGACGTGCGCATCGTCGTCCGCATGTTCAACCACAACCTCCTCGGCCGACTCGGCAAGGCGGTCCACAACGTCTTCGCCCTGAGTACGTCGATGCTGACGGCGCCGATCCTGGCCCTGACCGCGCTGACCGGCCAGGCGCTCGGCGCCTTCCGCCTCGAAGGCCACGCCCTCGAACGCCGTCAGATCGCGGAGCTGACCGTCCACGCCGGTTCGGAGCTGCGCGGCCGCAGCCTCGCCGCGTCCGCCGCCTACCGCGACGTCCTGGTCCTGGCCCACCTGCCGGCCGACGGGCCGCCGCGTTACCTGCTGGAGGTGGACCCGGAAACCATCCCGCGGGCCGGCGACCGACTGGTGGTGTGCGCCGAACCGCGCGTGGTGGCGGCGCTGATGATCGCGGCCGGCGAGGACGAGGCGCCGCACCTCCGCTGGGCCGGCCGGCTGCACCGCCTGGGCCGCATGACCTGGAACACCGTGCGCCAGATCGACCGGCCGGTGCTGATCTGCACGCTCGTGCTTCTGGGCGTGTTGGCCGCAAGCACCGCCCTGCTCCACTCGAGCGCCGGCGGCCGTCTGAGCGTCGGCTCCGCGCTGCTGCGGACGGTGGGCGTGATGGCCACCGGCGGACAATTCCACGAAGAAGATCTCGATTCGGACTGGATGCGCTACTACATCGGCTTCCTGCGCATCGCCGGGGCGGCGCTGACGGCGGTGTTCACGGCCATCGTCACGAACTACATGCTCCGCGCCCGCCTGCGCGGCGCCCTGGAGGTGCGGCGCATCCCGGACGGCGGCCACGTCGTCGTCTGCGGGCTGAGTCCGGTCGGCTTCCGCGTGGTGGAGGAACTGGTGCAGGAGGGCCATCGGCCGGTGGTGATTGAGATGGCCGCGGACAACCGGTTCGTGACGACCGCCCGGCGACTGGGGGCGGCGGTGATCGTCGGCGACATGACGGTGGCCGAGGTGCTGCGACAGGCCCACGCCGGCACGGCCCATGCGGTGATCGCCGCCACCACCCACGACCTCACCAACCTGGAAACGGCCCTGTTGGTGCGCGAACTGAACCCGACGAAGCGCGTGGTTTTGTTGTTATCCGATCCGCAATTGGCGCGAATGCTGCGCGAGGCTGCCAACGTGCGTATGGCGGTGTCGCAGCCGGGCCTGGCGGCGCCGGCCTTCGTGGCGGGGCTGTACGGCGACCGGGTTCAGAGCGTGTTCCTGGTGCGCGAGCGGCTGTTCGCGGTGATCGATCTGGTGGTGCAGGCGGCGGACCCCCTGTTGACGTTCGAGTCGGTGCGGGCGGCGGCGGCCGCTTACCGGCTGTTGCCGGTGGCGGTGCTGTCGGCGACGGGGCCGCCGCCGGACCCAGCGCCGGCGGCGCGGCTGGCGCCCGGCGACCGGCTGGCGGCGATCATCGCGTTGCACGACCTGGAAAATCTGCTGCACCGGCGGCCGACAATGCTACCGCCCCAAGGCGAGCGGGGGGCGTCAGCCCCCTGATTCCGCATACCGTCGGCGACCGTAGGAAGAATCAGGGGGCTGACGCCCCCCGCTCGCCGGGTTGCTGCTAAGCGTCAAAAGAACTCCGCGAAGTCTTCCTGGACCGCCTTCAGACCCTTGCCGAACGCCCAGGCGTCCATGCCGATCGACAAAATGCGGCAGCCCAGTTCCACGCAGCGGCGGGCGTGGGCGGCGTCGCGCGGCAGGATGGCCCACGCCAGCCGGTTGGCCGCCGCCGCCCGCGCCGTCCGTCCCACCGCCTCCCACATACGCGGGTGTTCCCATTCGCCCGGAATGCCCATCGACTGGCTCAGGTCGGCCGGGCCGATGAACAGGAAATCCAGGCCCGGCACGGCCGCGATCCGCTCCACGTCGTTGACGGCGTCGATGTGCTCGATCTGCACGGCCACGACGCTTTCGGCGTCGGCCCGGCGAAAATACTCGGGGGCGGCCGTCGCGCCGTAACGGCCGTCCACGCCGGTGCCGTTGACGCCGCGGACGCCGCGCGGGTGGAACTTGGCCCAGGATACGATTTCCTCCGCCTGGCGGGCGCTTTTCACCATCGACGCCATGACGCCGCCGGCCCCCGCCTCCAGGGCGCGCATCACCGTCGCGTAGTCCGTGGCGTTGAGGCGGACGAAGCTGTCCAGGCCGACGCTCCGGGCCGCGCGCGCGGCCTCCTCGGTCTGGGCCATCGTCAGGCCGGCGTGCTCCTGGTCGAACCACACGGCGTCGAAACCGCCGCGCCAGCCGACCATTTCCACCAGCTTCGGAGAGCACAAATGTCCCAGGGCGAAGACGCGCAGCACGCGCCCGCCGGCCAGCAGCGCCTTCAGTTGAGCTCCCATGCCGCCTCCCGATCCGGGCCGGCCGGGGCGACGCCCCGGCCGGCGAAAATTCGCTTTACAGGCAATCCTGTTGTTGCTATATATCGGGTGTATCGTGGCAAGGTATAGCCTTGCGGGGAGGCCCGGCCTTCCGACCGGGCGAGGACCGATTCAGGAGAAGCCCGACCCGTTCCCGGCGACAATCCCTTCCTCTTTCGCATTTCGATGGCGTTGCACTCCGACCGGCGAGTTATCCTCCCGAAAGAGCCAAAGAAGGAAGGCGGGTTTTTCCGGCCCCCTCCCCCGATACGTCGCCCCACGCCGCGGGCCGCCGGCCGCCCGCTCGGCCCCGACAACGCCAAAGGCCCGGCCGCGGCCGGGCGAGGTCGCAACGGTTTTATTGCTGTGTGCCCCGGCCGGGGGTGAGGCGCCGGGCACGGAAAGGGTCTGCGATGGCGAAGAACATTTACGTCGGCAACCTGACGTGGGACGCCACGGCCGACGACCTGCTGGCGCTCTTCCAGGAGCACGGTCAGGTGGCGCGTGCCCAGGTGATTACGGACAAGGAGACCGGCCGGTCGCGCGGCTTCGGTTTCGTGGAAATGAACAACGACGCCGAGGCCCAGAAGGCCATCGACGCCCTCAACGGCCAGCCCTTCCAGGGCCGGCCCTTGACGGTCAACGAGGCCCGGCCGCGGGAAGATCGCGGCGGCGGTGGGGGCGGCGGTCGCGGCTACGGCGGCGGCGGTCGCGGCGGCCACGGCGGCGGTCGCGGCGGCTACGGCGGCGGGGGCGGAGGTGGGTATGGCGGCGGGGGCGGAGGTGGTAACCGCGGCTACTGAGCTTCCGTCCGTCTCTTCCTGGTTCCCACGCTCCGCGTGGGAACCAGGGTCTAACAGGGTCTCAATTCTCGCCTATATCGGGCCGTTCACGTCCCCGGCGGCCCGTCCACCACGAATGTGAAGCCGAGTTCGTAACTGCCGTAGTCCAGCGGCAGCACGCGGACGATGCGTCCCAGGACGGCCAGCGACGCGGTCTGTGGCGTTTCGTGGAAGTGCAGATAGGCGAACTCGGTCGGAGGCTCCTGCGGGACCAAAAGGCGCACGCCGCCGAGCGAAACGTCGCGGCCGCGTCCCTCCAGCGCCCGGCCGATTTGCAGATGCGCCAGCACCGGGTAAATGCCCACGCGCTGCCCGAACGACCAGCGCTCGCGCATTCGGTGCTCCGTGCTCCCCTGGAGATAGGCGCGTAAACTCTGGATGATACGCGGGGCCGACGCCGGCAGGAGCGCGTCCTGAAGCGGGCCGTGGTTGCCGAACAGGCCGACGCGCACCACCGCCTCGCGCTGGTTGGCGTCCGGGGCGTCGGCCGGCTGGAGCCGCACCCGGACCTCCACGCCCGCCGGCCGCGGCTTGGGCTTTTGCCAGAAGCCGCCCTTGGGGACGGCCGTATGGATCCGGAAGGCGAAGGCGTTGCCGCCGTCCTCCGTCGGCCGGGCGTTCCACTGCTGGCGGAAGCCCTCCAGCTTGAGCCGCATCAGGCTGGCAAACATCCGGATTGGGAAGCGGTGTTCCCAGGCGCCGTCGGGGTGGACGAGGTAGCGGACGTTGTCGGCTTCGCGGACGTCCACCGCGCCGCCGGCCGCCCCGATCAGCCGCGCCGCCACCTCGTCGGTTCGCGGCAATACGGCCTGGGCGGGCGGCGCCCTGCCCATCAGGCAGGCGAACGGCGTCACCAGAGGCAGCGACGCCAGCATGTCGTCCGTGACGACGGACGCCGGCGTGGCCGCCTGAAGCGCCTGGAAAAAGGCCGAACAACTCGGGAACCGCTGGTCGGGGTCGTCGTGCAGGGCGCGGGCCACCACGGGGCGGTCGTCGGGCGGCAGGAAATCGAGGTCCACCCCGACGGCGCCGTTGGCGCCGGCCGGCCGGTGCCCCGGCGGCGTCGGCCGGCGGTGCTGTCCCGACCCAGGCTCCGGCGTCTTGGGCCGGCGGTGGACGCCGGATTTGCCGGCGCCCCCCTTTCGCGGGTAAATGCCCGTGAGCATTTCCGTGTAGATCAGGGCCAGGCTGTACTGGTCGGCGGCCGAGGTTGGGATCGGTTCGTGCAACTCCGGGGCGGAGTAGCGCGGGTTGAGGGAGGCGGCCGCCCGGCCGGAAGGCAGCCACAACAGCGGCGCCAGGCCGAAATCCTCCAGAAACGTCCGGTCGTCCTCGACGATAATCTGGGTCGGATTAATGCCCAGATGCGGGAGCTTCTCGCCCCGGTGCAGTTCGTCGAGCGCTTCCGCGACGGCGCCGAGGTGGTTGAGGAGCATCTCGCGGGGGACGCCCTGAAGGCCTTCGGCGCGGCCGAGGTCGAACAGGTCGCGCAGCGTCCTGCCCCCCATGTCGGAGACGACCACGACGCAGCCCGGCAGACCCCAGAACACCTCGCGCTCGGGCAACGCCGGGTGGCGCAGGGTTTGGAGCCGGGTCAGGTTCTCCGTGGGGAAGCCGCCGACGTTGAGGAGGCAGTGGGCGACGCGTTCCCGGCCTTCGGGGTCTTGAACGGTCCAGAGGCAACCCAGGGGAGTGCGACCCACGCAGGTCAGGAAGCGATAGCCGGGAAGGGCGACGCCGGTGGGCTGCGACAGGCGGGCCGCACTTTCCGCCGCCGCCGGCTGCGGTTCGGGCGCCGCCGGTCCCGGAAGCGTGCGCGCGGCCAGGGGCGGCAGGTCGGCGAGCGTCACCCGCGGCATCTCGACGAGGATCGACGGAACGGTCGCCTCATCGGGTCGCAGACGCCGGGCCGTCGGCGGCGAATTCGCGGCGGGGACGAAGGGCGCCGCGTTCGGCAGAAGGGCTTGCAGACTCGGCCGGAGGCCGGAGCCGGGGCCGTCCGCCGCCATCAGCGCGCGCACGAACTCCATGCAAGAGGCGAACCGCTGCTCCGGCGTCTTGGCCAGGCGCGGCGCCACCAGCGGCTGGTCGGCCGGCGGCAGCGCCGCCAGGTCCGGCAGGGCGGTGAGGTGTTTCAGCAAGAGCTGATAGGGGTTCGACGACCAGAAAGGCAGGGTGCCCGTCAGCAGCTGCTGGTAAACGATGGCCAGGCTGTACTGGTCGCTGTAGGGGCTGAGCGACCCCTGGAGGGTTTCCGGCGAGGCGTAGACCGGCGTGGAGCCGCCGCGTCGGCGGGCCGAAGGGTCGGCGTCTGCGTCGGGCAGACGGTACACCAGGCCGAAGTCGGCCACCTTGACGTGGTTGCTGACGACGAAGAGGTTATGGGGCTTGACGTCGAGGTGTTGCAGGCCGTACTCGAAGTTAATCACGTCGAGGGCTTCGGCCGCCTCACGGAGATAACCGAGCAGCTGCTTGCGGGGGACGCCGGGCTGACCCTGACCCTGGCAATCGAGCAGGACCGTTTGCAGGTTGCGATCCGCCAGCTCCATGACGAGAATCAGCACCCCTTCGACGATCTCGACCCGTTCGAGAGAGAGAAGGAAAGGATGGCGGATGCTCTTGATGCGCTGAATGGCCTCCAGTTCCTGGGCGGCGAGCGAGCCGCCGGCGTTGGGGTCGCCCATCAGGAACTTGGCCGCCTTGAACAGGCCGCCGGGCGCCACGCACTTCCAGACCTCGCCGAAGCCGCCGCCGCCGAGGCGCTCGATGAGGCGATACCCCGGTATCGGCTCGGCCCCCGCCTGGCGGAGCAGACGCGCCGACGACGGCGGAACGCTCTCTTCCGGAGGGGCCACGGCGAAAAGTCCTTTCGTTGTACCCGACGCGCGGATTATGCCATAAGGGGAACGCCGGTGGACTATCCCGGCGCGGCAGGCGCGTTGTCACGCTCCGCGCCCACGAAAACCTAGTTCACGGCGAACCGCCGGTCCAATCAAATGTCATCCTCGTTTGGGAGATGAAGAACGAAAGGGCCGCGCGCCGCCCTTCAGGACGTTGCCGTTCCGCGAAGGGATCACACCGACTGACGGGCTTCCTCCGGCCGCCCTTCGTCCAGCGGACGCTTCGCCCGGACGACGCCGTCGCAAAGGGCGGCCGAGAACGGGACGGCCGTTCCCGACGGCGGCGGCGCCGGGACCAGCCAGCCGCCCAGAGCGGCGCACAACTCCGGCAGACCCGCGCCCGTGCGGGCCGACACGGCAACCGCTCCTTGGGCCTCCGCAATGTCCCAGACCGCCGGCAAATCGACCTTGTTGACCACCAATCGAACGGCCCCGACGCCAGCGTCGGGCCAGACCGGCGGCGCCGAGGCGTCGAGCAGCCATAAACAGAGGTCGGCGGCGGCCGACGTTTCCCGCGCCATCCGCACGCCCTGCGTTTCCAGCGCGTCGGCCCCCTCGCGCAGGCCGGCCGTGTCCGCCAGTTCCACGGGCCAGCCGTCGATGGTCAGCCGCGTCGTCACCACGTCGCGCGTCGTCCCCGGCGTCGGCGCCACGATGCTGCGTTGGTAGCCGGCCAGGGCGTTGACGAGGCTGCTCTTGCCGACGTTGGGCGGCCCGGCGACGGCCACGCGCCAGGGGGCCGTGAGCCGTCGGCCGAGAGGCGCCCATCGGGTCAATGCGTCCAACTTCGCCGAGGCCGCATCGCCGTCGCCGCGGTCCAGCGCGTCGGCGACGGCGTCCAGGGCGGCGGCCAAGGCGCCATGGTACTGGTCGAGCAGGATCGCTGCCGTGCGGGCGGTGGGGGCTTCGGCCAGGGCGACGGCGGCGGCGGCCCGGAGCGGGTCGGATTCGGTGCGATGGAGGAACTGCCGCCAATCGCAGACGCGAGCGCCGCGCGCGGCCAGCAGGTCGAGGAGGAAGCGCACGGCCGCACGGCCGCCGTGGCAGTGCAGTTCCAGCCGTTGCGACGGCCCCATGCGCCGGATCGCCAGCACCACTTCATCGGCGACCTCGCCGCCCAGCCGGCCAAGCAGGAAGCGGCCCGGCGCCGGGTCGGCCGGCGCCTCGGCCCCGGCGCGCGTGCGGAACAGCGGCCGAACCGCCTCCCAGGCGTGCGGGCCGTCCACGGCCAGCACGGCGATGGCGCCGGCGCCCGGCGGCGTCAGACAGGCGGCGTAGGTGGGGATGTCCGTCACGGCAACGCCTCGGCGCGATGCGCAACCCTTCCAGCGTCATTTCCGGCCATAAGAGGGCGCGATTGTCGATGGAACCTTTCAGCAATGCGGCGTCGCCGCCGGTCAGGAAGACGGCCGGCGGGACGGGGAGATCGACCCGCGGATGGTGGGCGGCGAGTTGCCATCGGATCAACTGGTTGATTCCACCGGCCACGGCATGATGAATCCCGGCTTCGATGGCGGCGACGGTGTTCGCCCCAACGGGCGGCGGAGTCGTCGTGGCGCCAGCGACCAGCGGCAAAAGGGCGGTGTAGTCGTGGAGGGCCGCGGCCATGAGCCGGCGGCCCGGAAAGATGGCGCCGCCCACAAAAGCGCCCGCCGGACTGAGCAGATCCACCGTGACGGCCGTCCCAGCGTCGATGACGACGGCGGGCCTGCCCCGTCGGCCTCTGGCGCCTCGGCAAAGGCGGTCGTTGGCGGCCACCGCGTTGAACAGCCGATCGACGCCCACGCGTTCGGGAGGATCGGCCAGCACTTCGATCGGCAGTTGGTCGTAACGGTTCAGCACCCGCGCCGCGTCTCCGCGGCCTTTCAGCCAGTCGAGGAAGCACTCCAGATGCTCTGGACGGACGCTCCCGATCGCCCATGTCGGCGATCCTCTAACGCCCCAGCCTTGCAGCTGCTCCTCCCAGGCGGCCGGGTCGGTGGGCGGCAGCGACGCCGTCGCGGCCACCGCCCCCTCCAGGCAGCGGCCCCATTTGATGCGGCTGTTGCCCACGTCGGCCACGAGGTCCACGTTCACGGGACGGCCTCCGCCGGCTGCTCCGCCAGCCGTTCGACCACCGCCCGCACCAGTCGCGCCAGCCCCTCGCCGGTCACGGCGGAAATGGCCAGTACTTCGCGGCCCAGCTCCCGCGCCATGCGTTCGCGCACGGCGTCGGCGCCGGTCAGTTCCGCCTTGCTTACGGCCGCCACTTCCGGCTTGGCGGCCAAACCCGGCCGATACATCTCCAGTTCGCGGCGGATGGTGCGGTAGTTTTGCAACGGATCGCTTCCGTCCGGCGGCAGCGGTTCGACGAGGTGTACGAGGACGCGCGTCCGCTCGACGTGCCGCAAAAACTCATGGCCCAGACCGACGCCGTGATGCGCCCCTTCGATCAGGCCGGGCAGGTCGGCCAGCACGAAGGCGCGTTCGCCGCCGACGCCGACGACGCCGAGGTTGGGCCGTTTGGTGGTGAACGGATAGTCGGCGATTTCCGGCGCGGCCTGCGAAAGACGACTTAGCAGAGTGGATTTGCCTGCGTTGGGCAGGCCGACGAGGCCGGCGTCGGCGATCACCTTCAGTTCCAGCAGGATCCAGCGCTCCTCGCCTTCCGTGCCGGGCTGCGTCTGACGCGGCGCCCGGTTAGTCGAGGACATGAACGCGCGGTTGCCGCGGCCGCCGCGGCCGCCCCTGGCCACGACCACTTGCTGGCCGGGGGCGGTGAGGTCGCGCAGGACGTTTTTGCGGTCGCGGTCCAGAATGAGCGTCCCCGGCGGCACGGGGATGACGAGTTCGCCGGCGCGTTTGCCGTGGCAGTTATCGGGCATCCCGCGGCCGCCGTCCTCGGCGCGCCAGTGTTTGCGGTTGACGATGTCAGCCAGGCTGTCGGCGTCGGCGGTGGCGCGCACCACCACGTCGCCGCCGTCGCCGCCGTCGCCGCCGTCGGGGCCGCCCCTGGGGACGTACTTTTCCCGCCGGAAACTGCAACAGCCGGGGCCGCCGTCGCCGCCCTTGACATACAGAGTAACGCGATCGACGAACGCCATGAACCTTCTCGAATCGTATAACGGGTCGATGCCGGGCGCCTTCCCTTCCATCCTACGGCAATCGGGAAGCGCCGTCGCGTCCGGCCGGCCGCCCCCGCGCCGCGGCCCTCCGCCGTTGGTAGGCCGCGTAGGCCGCCCGATACCGCCGGGCCTTGTTGAACTGATGGACGCCCAGGCCGGCGGCCAGACAGGCGAACACCAAGCCGAACAGCGAGAGGGCGCCGCCAAGCCCGCCGCCCATGTTCAGCGTCGTCACGGCGCAGAAGAGGCCGAAACCGACCCCGAGGAGGCCCATCACCACGCCCGTCGCCGCGCTTGGGACGTACCGCCGGCCGTGGCGCCGGTGGACCATGTAGCGTAAACGCTCCCGGTCCCACTCGCGGTCGATGCGGGTCAACTCGTCTTCATGCTCGGCCGCCGACATGACGCACCATATGGCCCCATTTCGAGCAGGTAAAGAGGCAATCTCAGCACTCGATGACGTTGACCGGGACCTGCAACGCCAGCCCGCCTTCGGAGGTCTCCTTGTATTTCGTGTTCATGTCCAGCGCCGTCTGCCACATCGTCCGAATGACGGCGTCGAGCGGCACCTTGGCGTCGGCGGGATCGCTTTCCAGGGCGATGTTGCAGGCCGTGATCGCCTTCACCGCCCCCATCGTGTTGCGCTCGATGCACGGGACCTGCACCAGGCCGCCCACCGGGTCGCAGGTCATGCCGAGGTGGTGCTCCATGGCGATCTCCGCGGCCATCAAGACGCGCTCCGGCGTTGCGCCGAGGCACTGGGCCAGGCCCGCCGCCGCCATCGCGCTGGAGACGCCGATCTCCGCTTGACAGCCGCCCATCGCCGCGGAAATCGTCGCCCTTTTCTTGAACAGACTGCCCACCATGCCCGCCGTCAGCAGAAAATCCTCGACGCCTTCGCCCCCGGGCCGGCAGAAGCAGACGTGATACATCAGCACGGCCGGGACCACCCCCGCCGCCCCGTTCGTCGGGGCCGTCACCACCCGACCGAACGCCGCGTTCTCCTCGTTGACCGCCAGGGCGAAGCAGCTGACCCACTTGAGCGTTTCCTGAAAACCGCCGCCGGATTGGCGCACCGCCTCCGTCCACGCCTCGACTTCCGGGAACCGCCGGCCGCCGAGCAGGCGTTGATTGATCCGCGCCGCCCGCCGGACGACGCCCAGGCCGCCGGGCAGCACGCCCTCGGTGTGACAGCCGCGGTAGACGCACTCGCGCATCGCCTCCCAGATGCGACGCAGGCCGTCGCGGACCTCCTCGGGGCCGCGCCAGGCCGATTCGTCCCGGCGAACGACTCCCGGGATCGTTAAATGCTCCCTTCGGCAATGGCCGAGCAGGTCGGCCGCCGTCTCCGTCGGGAACGGCGGGCTTGCCGGACGGCGCGCGTCCGCCGATTCGTTCTCCCGGACGACGAAGCCGCCGCCGACCGAGAAGTAGGTTTCGGCGTACGGCGTACCGTCGCCAAGGAAGGCCGTGAATTTCAGGCCGTTGGGGTGAAACGGCAGGGTGGTGTTCGGGTTGAACACGAGGTCGGCGGCGGCGTCGAACGGGACGGCCTTCACACCGCCGAGGCGGATCGACTTCCCCGAACGGATCGCCGCGACCTTGGTGTGCATCCTGGCGGTGTCGCAGGTCACGGGGTCTTCGCCCGACAGGCCGAGCAGGACGGCGAGGTCGGTCCCGTGTCCGCGGCCGGTCTTGGCCAACGAGCCGTACAGGTCGATGCGCAAGCGCCCGATCCGGTCGAAGACGCCGCGGTCGCGGCAGGCCGCCAGGAACCGCTGAGCCGCCCGCCACGGACCCATCGTGTGCGAGCTGGACGGGCCGACGCCGATTTTGAAGATGTCGAAAGTACTGATCGCTTCCACGGCCCGCGCCCCCGGTCGCCAGCGAATCTCCCTTCGTTATCCTATCAGCATCTCCCGCGGGGCGCGCGACATGGTTTGATATCAGCTGGCTCGGCGGTAGCGGCGGCGTCCCGTCGCGGTCGCTTGCCGCCGTTGCCAGAACCCTTGCAGGGGCTCGCCGTCGCTCAGGTGATCGGCCCGCAATTGCAGCACCGCCTCACTGCCTTCCTCCGACCAGAACTTCTCCGTCCCCTTGACCCGCTGGTTGATCTGCTTCACCATCGACTCCATCAGACTGCTGCTGATCGGCAACCCCTGCCGCCGGTACTCGTCGTAACGCATCTTGTCCGCATGGTTGCTCAGGTAGGTCCGCGTCCGGGCCACGACCTGCCGAGGACTGGTCTCCGGCTCGTCTTTCGTCGGCAGGCCCAGTTCCCTCTGACGTACGTCCAGGGCCGCGATCACCCGCGCCACCTGCCCTTGCCATACCCAGGCGATCCACTCCCGGTAACACGCCCAGCCCACCCCGAACTTCCTTGCCGCCATCGCCGCCGCGAACACATACGACAACGCGTGGATGAAATCCAGGATCGGCACGAACGACCCGAAGAAGCGCCGCTGCAACTTCCAGTTGTTCGCCGACCCGTCGCCGACGAACGCCTTCCGTGACGCCCCCTGAAATCCCAGCGCCCACGCCAGCGCCGCCGCCAGCGGGGCGAAGGCGGGCCAGGCGGCGCGCGAGGCCGCCACGCGACGTCGCACCACTTGGGGTGGTTGGTACTTCGCCTCCTCCCGCAACGCCTGGTCCGCGACCTCTGGTTCGTCCGCGTCCGCGGCGGCGTCCTCCGCCCCCTTCACGCCCGCCTTGAGCTCGCGGACCAGGCGCGGCATCCGGCAGGCGTCCAGGAAGGAGGCCGGGATCTCCGGGCAGGGGTCGTGATCGGAAACCACGCCGTCCATCGTCACCAGCAGCCCCACCTTGTCTTCCCGCCAGTGGCCGGCCTTGGCAACGGCTTCCTCCTCCCAGGCCGGCGCCGCCGCGTCGGCGGCGGCGGGCTCGGGCGTGGCGGAGGGCGCGCTACGGTCCAGGATCTGCAGACGCCCGCCATCCACCATGACCACGGCCAGTTCCGGCGGCGTCACACCGGCGGGAACGCCGAACTTCTCGGCCAGCGGCAACTCCTGAAAGGCCGTTACCTCGGCGTCGCGTTCGGCGACGCGTTCGCCGCCGATGCGCCGGGTGAGCCGCTCGACTTGTTTGTCGGGGACGGGCAGTTCCGCCAACCGTCGCACCAGGGCGCCGGCCTCCTGGTAGGAGCGGCTCACCACCCCCGCATAGACGATCTTCTCCAGCACGGCCGGACTGACGTCGCCTTGGTCAAGGCCGAGGCTGCGCGACTGAGGGAAAAAAAGCCCGCCGGCAGCGGGGGCAGTAACCTTCCGGCTCGGACCACTCGGCTTCGCCAGCCCGCGTTTGCACGACGCGCGGGTGGGCGTCGTCACAGGAGAGCGCCTCGTGGCAACCGGGGCAGGCGCCAAACGACGCCGGTAGTTCGTCCCCGACGGCGGCCTGCTGGGCCAGGGTCAGGTCGAGCATCTTCTCGGTCAGGATCTCCCGGACATCGAGGAGGACGTCTTCGATCTCGGTGAGTTGGGTTCCCCAGGCGGGGCCCTTGGGTCCGTAGAGCTTCGCCACGAGGTTTTTGGCGACGCCCTCGACGTAAGCCCGTACTTCTTCCCCCTGCGGAGTGCGCTTCTTGTGCCGCGCCATCCCTGGTCCCCCTTTGCACTTGTGTCAATGAGCGGAACGGCTTTCCCCAAGCCAATGTAGAAACACGCAACGCCAGCTGCAAACCGTGTCGCGCACCCTCTCCCGCGCGGCGCCTCGCGCCGCCCTTGTCTTGGGCCGCCGACCTGTTAGGCTATCCCTAACCGTTCCGACCGACCCCGCGGCGACCCGTGCCATGCCCTCCGAAAGCGACCGCCTGCTGATCCAGCAGATCCGCCAGGGGGACCCGCGCGCCTGGGACGCCCTCATCGCCCGCTACGAGGGCCGGCTGCTGGCCTTCGTGCAGCGCCGCCTGCGCGACCGCGCCGCCGGCGAAGACGTGGTGCAGGAAACGTTCGTCGGCTTCCTCAACAGCCTGCCCAACTTCGACGACCGCCGCGAACTGCAAACGTACCTGTTCACCATCGCCTCGCACAAGCTGACCGACTATCTGCGCAAAACCGGCCGCCATCCGCTGAGGCCCCTCTCCGAGGGCGGGAACGACGTGATGAGCCAGCAGTTCGATCCCAACCCCACCGCCTCCAGCTGCGCCCGCAAGGAGGAGCGGCTGGAACTGGAGTACGCCGCCCTGACGCGCTGCCTGGGCCAGTTGCTGCGCGGCCTGCTGGAGCGCGAGGACTACGTCCGCCTCAAGGTGTTGGAACTGCTTTGGGTCAAGGGCTGGGCCAACCGCGACGTGGCCGCCTCTCTCGGCGTCGGCGAGCAGCAGGTGGCCAACTACCGCTTCGCCGCCGTCAAAAAGCTGACGGAACAGATCCGCGACGCGGGTCTTTCCCCCGACGTTTTCCCCGAACTGCACACCTCATCGGAGTGAATCAGGGAAATAGTCTCGGCCGTCGGACGAAGTACAGGTTAGGGGAGGGAGACGACGTCCGCCGCCGCGGGCGCGCCGAATCACAAATGGGGGAAGCAGCCATTAACGCCAAAGACGATTACGTTCGTCCGGAATTGCCGTCGCGGCCGGAGTCGGACGACGCCGGGGACGACCCGGATTACCGCCGCGGCCGCCGACGCGACTTCGACCTGACCCGACAGAGCATTCAGGACACGGAGCACTTGCGCATCCTGTCGATCCTCTACTACGTCTTCGGCGGCCTGGCGGCCTTCGGCGGGTTCTTCCCGCTCATCTACGTATTCATCGGTGCGATGTTCGTCAGCGGCGGGATGCCGGGCGGTCCCGGCGCCCCACCCCGGCCCTCGGCTGGATCTTTATTGCCTTCGGCGGCGGATTCAGTCTTTTCATCTGGATCGTGGCGGCCTGCTGCCTCTTCGCCGGCTACAACCTCGGGCATAAGAAGCGCTACATCCTTTGTTTCGTCGTCGCCTGCCTCTGCTGCATCCAGATCCCGCTGGGGACGGTCCTGGGCGTCTTCACCATCGTGGTGCTGGCCCGACCCAGCGTGAAGGACCTGTTCGCCGGCGCCTCTTCGGAAGCCCCCCATGCGGAGGAGGAATGAGGGTTCGTCTCAGCCATCCTATCGTTGAACCGAATCACGAAAGGAGCCTCGTCGGGTCCGGCATTATTCCGGAAACGAGTCGCCGAACATCGGCCTGCCGCTCCTGGATTGCTCTTGAGTCGCCTCGTCCTCGATGACGTCCCAGTGTTCGACAAGTACGCCGTCCTCGATCCGAACGATGTCCGCCGCGATCCAGTTCGCGGGCGCGCCGAACCCCGAAAACCGCCCATGAACGATGACGAGGTCGCCGTCAGCCACGATCACCCCGGGTTCGTATTTCAGCGTCGGCGGCATGATCTTGATGAGTGTGAAGAGGCCCTCGCGGCCGGGAGCGATGTGCGCGCTGTGCTGGATGTAGTTGGGCGACCAAAACCGCTCGGCCGCGAGGTAGTTTCGCTTGTTGAACAGGGTATCGAAGGCCTCAAGTACGAGCGCCTTGTTCCTCTCCTGTTTCGTTCGACTCATCGCTTGGATCCTCCGCCCGCGGTTGTCGCATCATTGTGCGGTGAAACCGCCGTCGACCAGCAGACTGTGGCCGGTCACGAACGACGACTTGCTCGACGAAAGCCAGATGGCCGCGTCGGCGATCTCTTCGGACTTGCCAATGCGTCCGATGGGGTGCAGGGCGGTAATCTTGGCACGGAACTCAGGCTGTTCGCCGGCAAAGCGGTGATACATATCGGTGTCGATGACCGCCGGCAGAATGGCGTTGACTCGGATGCCTTGTTTGCCGAACTCCAGGGCGGCCGATTTCGTGAGGCCAATGACGGCGTGCTTGCTGGCCACGTAGACTTCGATGCCCGGCATGGCGATCACGCCCAATGCCGACGATGTATTCACAATGGAGCCGCCGCCCGTTTTGAGCATGGCCGGGATTTCATACTTCATGCTCAGCCACACTCCCTTGACGTTGATATCCATGACACGATCGTAGGTCTCCTCGTCTTGCTCGAGAAAGGGAGTCGGCTCTTGCTCGATCCCGGCGTTGTTGAAGGCGAAGTCGAGCCGGCCGAACTTTTGCAGCGTCCGTGCGACGAGCTCCTTGACCTGGGCCGCCTTCGACACATCGGTGGTCACGAAAACTCCCTCGCCTCCCTGGGCCTGGAGGAGCCGCACGGTCTCTTCCCCTTCGGCCGCTCGTCTGCCGGCGACAACCACCTTGGCCCCTTCCCTGGCATAGGCGATGGCGGCGGCGCGGCCGATTCCTGACGTTCCGCCGGTCACGAGGGCGACTTTTCCCTGAAATTCATGCATGGTCGATCTCTCTTTCTTGTGTTGGAGCGAAGCTTCGGGAGGAAGTGGGCTGTGGCATCATGCACGCTCAGTGGCTCCTATTCAACCCGGCCGCAGGGCGAGCTTGCCGAGGTAGTGTTCAGCGAGCGCCCGCTGCGCCGCGGCGGCCTGGTCGAGCGGGAATGTGCGCGCGACATGCACCTCGAACGGACCCGCCTCGATCAGGCGGTTGAGCTTGGCGATCGCCCCTCGATCGATGCTGACGTCGTAGTTGCTGACACGCACGCCGGGGCGGACCTTCGGCTCGGGCGCCACGCCGTGAGGGTAGGCGACGCGCCCGCCAGCGCAGGCGCCGCCAGCGCCCGATCGGTCGTCTCGCCGCCGGCGGTGACCAAGGCGGCGTCGAGGCCGGCGGGCGCGAACGCACGGGCGGCGGCCGCCACGTCGTCCTTGCGACCGTTGACCACGACGTCGGCGCCAAGGCGCCGAGCCAGCGCCACGCCGTCTTCGCCCGACGCCAGCGCCAGCACGCGGGCGCCCATGCGCTTGGCGAGCTGCACGGCCAGGTGTCCGATGCCGCCGCCGGCGCCGAAGATCAGCAGCGCCTCGCCAGACTTCAGACCCAGCATGTCGTCCAAGCCCTGAAGAGCGGTCAGCGCATCGCTCCCCATGACGCCGGCCTGCTCGGTCGTGAGCTTGCCGGGGACTTGCGAGACGTTGTCGGCCTTCACGGCGGCGAACTCGGCGTAGAACCCGCCCTTCGGGTTCGCGAGGACGGCGGCGTACACTCGGTCGCCTTCCTTGAACCCTTTGACCTGTTCACCGACCTGCACGACCGTGCCCGCGCCGTCGGTGCCCAGCACGTAGGGGAACTTCTCTCCGGTTCCGAACCGCTTGGCGAACCCGCCTTCGCGCTCGAAGGGATCCCACGCGCCCACGCCGGCCGACTCGACGCGGATCAGGACCTCATCCGGCCCGACCTCGGGCACGGGGAGTGTTTGCAGCGTGATCGTCTCAATGCCTCCGAAGCGATCGATGGCGGCGGCCCGCATCGTGTTTGGTGTTGTCTGCCTCATACCGTACTCCTTGAACAAGTTCATGGCTCCGCCGGTCGGTCAGGCGTTGACGCCGCCATCGACCGTCAGATTCGCACCGTTGATGTAGGACGACTCCGGACCGGCGACGAACGCCACCAGTGCCGCGACCTCGTCGGCGCGTCCATACCGACCAAGCGGAACGGCCCCCGTCTGGCCTGCGGCCCACTCGCCGGAGGCGGGGTTCAGGTCGGTGTCAATAGGCCCCGGCTGAACATTGTTGACCGTGATGCCGCGCGCTCCCAGCTCACGCGCCAGCCCTTGCGTGAACATCTTGACGGCCCCTTTGGTTGCCGCGTAGGGCGCCGAGCCGGGCATGAACACGCGCTCGCCCAGGCAGGAGCCGATCATGATAATTCGCCCGCCGGGCTTCAGGTGCTTGAGCGCCGCCTGCGTCGCGACGAACACGCCACGGACGTTGACCGCGAAGACGCGATCGAAGTCCGCGAGAGTCGTCTCCTCGACCGGCGCCGGAATGATCGTGCCGGCGTTGTTCACTAGCACGTCGAGCCGGCCAAGTGTCGTGACCGTCCGTTCGACCGCGTTCCTCACCGCGTCGGCGTCGGCGGCGTCCGCCTGGATCGCGATCGCCTTGCCGCCGCCGCGTTCGATCTCTTTGACGACGGACGCCGCGGCCTCAGCGCCTTTGGAGTAAGTGACGGCGACGCTGGCGCCATCCGCGGCCAGGCGCCTGGCGATCGCGGCGCCGATGCCGCGCGAACCGCCGGTGACGAGCGCGACCTTGCCTGCCAGTGGACTTTCCTGCATGTTGCGTGCCATGGTGGTCTCCTCACTTGAGTTTCTTGTACCGTTCGGTACAATGAAAGTGTAGGGGCCGGCGAAGCGCCGGTCAAGGGCCGACGACATTTTTTACCGAACGGTACAAGGGGGTCGCCATGCCCTCGGGGCGCACGCGACAATTCGACGTGGATGAGGCGCTGGACCGGGCACTGGAGGTGTTCTGGGCGCGCGGCTACGAGGGCGCCACGCTCCCGGAGCTGACCCGGGCCATGGGGATCAACCGACCAAGCCTCTACGCCGCCTTCGGGAACAAGGAGCAGTTGTTCCGCAAGGCGCTCGACCGTTACCAAACGGGACCCATGTCGTTCCTGACCGAGGCCCTGCGCCAGCCGACCGCCCGGGCTGTGGCCGAGGCCATTTTCTTGGGGTTCGTCCGGATGCAGCGCGACCGCAACAAGGCACGCGGGTGCCTGATCGTGTCCGGGGCGCTGGCGTGCGGCGAGGAGGCGGAGACGGTGCGCCGGGAGTTGGCCCGATTGAGGCAAGCGATCGTAACGGCGTTGCGGGAGCGGTTCGCGCGGGCCGTGCAGGACGGCGACCTGCCGGCGGGGACCGATTGCGCGACGCTGGCGCGGTACACCGCCACGGTGCTGAACGGCCTGGCCGTTCAGGCGGCCAGCGGGGCGACCGCGAAGGAGTTGCGGCTGGTTTCGGCGCTGGCCATGCAAGCATGGCCGTCTTGACCCATCGCCGCGTCCTTTCTATCGCCTTCGGCGCTTGCCCAACGACCTCCTCCGTGAGGACGTTGGCGAGCGGCAAATCGTCTTCCTGAAGAAACGGACGCTGCAGAAAGATCACGTTTTGGTGGGAGGCAGGTTTTTCCTATGTCGTTTTCCTCCGGCAGCTTGCGGAGATCGACGTGCCATCCGGTGACAAGCCCGTCGCTCACGCTTCCGGCTCGGACGGCAGCACCGTCACCGTGCCGCGCCCGCCGTCGATGCGCAGTCGCTGCCCCGTGCGCAGCCGCCGCACCACGTCGGGCAATCCCGCCACGGCCGGCAGGCCGAATTCGCGGGCCACGATGGCGCCGTGCGACAGCACGCCGCCCGTCTCCATCACCAACCCCCTGGCCCGCACGAACAATGGCACCCATGCCGGGTCCGTCGAGGGGCAGACCAGGATGTAGCCCTCCGACGGCAGCGAATCGGCGTGCGGCCGGTCGAGCACCAGGGCCGGCCCCTCCGCGACGCCGGCCGACAGCGGCGCCCCGCGCATCTCCTCCGCCCCTTCCACGGGCGAGGCCGGCCGGCCCAGGGCTTCGAGGTCGTCGCTGAAAAGCACCGGCGGCGCCTCCAGGCTCAACGCCGTCGCCCGTCGCCGCCGCCGTTGGGCGATCAAATCCGTCAGGTTTTCGCCCTTCGTCAGCCGCGGCAACTCCTCCGGCGTCAGGTAGAAGACGCCGCCTTGCAGCCGATAGCGCCGGTCCAGTTCCAGCAGGACGCAGCGGACCAGGGCGTAGCCGCGCATGAGGTAATGCTTGGCCGTCTCGCGCAGGCCGAGGTAGGTTTGCAGCGAGAGCACGTCGGGCCGCAGCGCCTGCAACTCCTCCGGGGCGAATTTCCCCTCCGCGAGGAGCTTTTGCCATTCGGCGGCCGCCGCCTGCCCGGCGGCTTCGGGGTCGTGTTGGGCCGGCGGTCGGGCGGCCATCTGGTCGAGGGCGGCCGCGTCCTCCGACCAGCGCGGCTGGGCCAACTCCATTTCCTGGCTGCCGCGCCAGCCGAAATGTTTCAGGAAGACGGATCGCTCCAGCCGCCCCGCGGCCAGCTCGCTCAGGGCGCCCGGCAAATCGGCTTCGGGATCGGGCCGCACGCCGGTGGTCAAGGCGCCGACCGCGGCGGGCGTCCGGCCGGGACCGAGTTTGCGACAAAGTTTATCTTCCACGTCGCGCATGGCGATGGCGGCCAGGGCCGTCGGCTTGAGGCCGTCGCGCGCGAAATCCACCAGCGTCCGCCGCGTCCAGTGTTCCAGCCGTTCCAGCAGGGCCGGCGGTTCCAGCGCGGCGAAATCTTCGGCCTCGCCCCTGGCGACCTCGGCGGCGAAGGCGGGCAGAATCTCGCGGCGGAACTGCTCGGCGAAGGTGCGGCTGAGGCGCGACAGCTTGAGGCCCGACGCGACCGATTCGGCGGCCAGGAACGGCAGCCGCACCGGCAGCAGCAGCCAGAAGAGCGGGCCGAAGCGGGCCGCGTTCAGCGTCGGCTGCGGATAGAGCGCCTTTTGCGGGTCCGCTTTGAGGGAAGAAAAACGGTGCTCGTAGGGGAGCCAGCCGGCGTAGAAGCGCGGCTCGCGGCTGAGGTTGCAATAGGGCCGGCCGGCCACGAGGTCGTACGTCCCTTCCTCGTCCACCGACGGGTCGGGTTTGAAACCGAGATCGCGGTACATCAGGCCGTAGCCGCCGCGGCCAGCCATGAACCGGCGCACGACTGCCCAGGTCATCGGCGTCGGCTCGGGCAGCGATTCCGACAGGTTGAATCGGCTCCAGACGGTGCCGCCCGGTTCCGCCTTGGCGCTGAGGACCGCGATCTCCTCGCGGCGCACCTGTTCACGCTCGGCCGCCCCGGCCGTGGTGATCGGCCGGGCCTGCAACAACCAGAACCGGCCGTCGGCCCACGCCCATTCCAGGTCGCGCGGGCCGCCGTAAAACTGCTCGACGCGCCGGCCCAGTTCCGCCAGCTGGGCCAGTTGGGCGTCGTCCAGGCAGGGTCGATTCTGCATTTCCGCCGGGACCGGCTGGACGCCGGCCGCGGTGGTCTGGGTCGTCTTGGCGCCGATGTGGCGTTCACACACCGCCCCGGTGTCGCGGTCGATGTGGAAGCGATCCGGCGTGACGCGGCCGGAGACGACGCTTTCGCCGAGTCCCCACGACGCCTCGACCAGCATCCGCCGGCCCTCGGCGTCGAGCGGGTCGCGTGTGAACAGGACGCCGGCGACCTCGGCCGGGACGAGTCGTTGCACAACGACGGCCATCGCCAATCCGTCCTCATCGACGCCCTGATGTTTGCGGTAGGCGACGGCGCGTTCGGTGTCGAGCGAGGCCCAGCAGCGGCCGACGGCGACGACGACTTCTTGCTCGCCCTGGACGCCGAGGAAGGTTTCCTGCTGCCCGGCGAAGCTAACGACGGCGCCGTCCTCGGCGGTGGCGGAGGAGCGCACGGCCACGGGGCCGCCGCCGAGGCCGCGGTAGGCGTCGGCGATTTGCCGGCCGAGGTCGTGTTCGCCGGCGAGGGACTGGCCGCGCCAGCGTCGGAAGGCTTCGCTGGTGACGCAGAATCCCGGCGGCACCGGCAGGCCGGCGCCGGCCATGAGGCCGAGGCTGAGTCCCTTGCCGCCGACGGCGTCCACGTCGATCGGCGTGATCTGGTCGAAGCTGCGGAGGTCGGTCATGCTGGCCCTTGAGTCGTTGATCTCGGCGAGCGGCCGGCGTTAGCCGGCTGGTACGTCATCGATCCGGAGCGCTATACTACACCAGCCGGCTTACGCCGGCCGCTCGCCCTAATGAATATGATCATTTCCGCCCCCGCACGTCCTCGATACAGTACAGGACGCCGCGCTGGAAGTAGTTGAACCCGCTGCCGATGTAGACGCGCCGGTGGTCGCCGTCCGCCTCACGGCTGACTACGACGCTCGGCGTCGAGAACAACTCGGCCGGCTGCTTCTGTTCCTTGGCCACGTCCAGCACCCATTCCCGCGCCCCCGTCTGCGGGTCGAGGCAATACAGCTGCCCGTCGCCGGCGGCTACATACAAACTGACGCTGCATCCGCACTCCGGGCAGCCCACCAGGGCCGGCGACGCCACCACCGGACTTCCGAGGTCTTTTTTCCAGAGCATTCGGCCGTCGGCGCGGTCGAGGCAGTAACAGTGGTGGTCGCGCGAGGCGAAGTAGACGCAGCCGCGGTCCACGGCCGGATGGACGTGAACACCGTCCGCCACGTCATAGCGCCAAATGCGGTCGCCGTTGGCGGCATTGTAACAGAGCAACGCGCCGGCCGGCTTCGCCTTGCTTTCCGCCAGCGCCCCCTCGCCCTCGCTGTCCACAAAGTTGCCGTTGCCGGCGCCGACGTAGAGCCGGCCGCCGGCCAGGGTCGATTCGCCCCACACCGGCAGGTCGGTCGGCTTGTGCCAGATTTCCTTGCCGGTCGCCGCGTCGAGGCAGAAGACGCACGTCTCCTGGTAGGCGTCGCCGACGCCGCTGCCGCAGTAGACCCGGCCGCCGGCCGCCAGCGGGCTGGCGTCCACGTGCAGGCCTTTGCCCTCGTGCCAGACGGGGGCGCCGGTGGCCGTGTCCACACAGAACAGGCCGTCGTCGCCGGCCCCGAAGTACACCCTGCCGTCCACGACGCACGGCGACGATTCGGTGTGACTGCCGGTCTGCACCTGCCAGAGCTTCTTGCCGCTGTCGGCGTCAAGGCAGTACAATTTGCAGTCGGAATGTTGATGAAAGCCCTCACCGATGTAGACTTTGCCGTCGGCCACGCAGGGCGACGAAAAAACGTCCTTCATGCGGCCGCCGTCGTTGAAGGCCCAGCGCACTGCGCCGGTCGCGCGGTCCAGGCAGTAGACCGCCCCGGAGCGGAAGGCGGCGCCGTGGACCGCGCCGACGTAGACGCGATCGCCGTCCACGCGAGGCGACGAGGCGATCCACGACGGCGCAATCGGTTTGAACAGCCCGCGCGTCTTGACCAGCCGGACGGCAAATTCGCCGGCGGCCTTCGAGGTTTTATCGTCCGTCGAACGGACCTGGGCGGCGGGGCCGTCGCCGGCCTGGGCCTCCGGGGCCATCGTGAAGGCGAAGGCGATGCAGATCAGGAGCATGGCCCCGAGCAGGACGCCCTCGCCGGGCAGGCCGGGCCGGGCGTCGCGGCGGCGGGAGACGACCCAGCGAAGGTAACAGGCGTGGAGCGTGGCCGCCCAGACGCCGACGTTGCACATCACCACCGTCTTCTCCAGCGGCCCATATTCGCTCAGCGACCGCGGCAGAAAGAATGCCGTCGCCAGGCAGGCCAGGCTCAGCGCGCCGAGGACGATCAGTTCGCCGCGTCCCGGCGGCTCGAAACGCACCGGGGCGGGCGGCGGGAAGAAGCTCACCGTGCGCGCCATCGGCCGGCTCCAGGTAAATTCGCTCGACGCTGGGGGCGGCGTAGGCGGTGCGAGGTCCGGTTCGGGCGCCTCCGCGACGGAGAGTGACAGCGCGTGTTTCCGCCAGGCCCAGAGCGCCCCGGCCAGCGTCACCAGCGACATCATCAACCAGAGCGCCGTCGGCGTGCCCCACCACGACGTAATGAGATAGGCGCCGAAGAGGTTTTGTAGAAGGAGCAGCGTGCTGTTGAGGCTGAGCACCGTCAGCGCCGTCGTCCAGCGCTTCAGCACCAGAGTCAACCCGCCGAAGACGGCCGGGAACAGCATCGCCAGCAGGGCCAGCGGCCCCACCACGAACATCGGGATGACGGCGAATACCGGACCCCGCGCCGCGTCGATAGGAGGGGTCAACGCCTCTTCTTTGTCCTTTTCTTTTGGCTTGTCGGGCGCCTCGACTTCGGGGCCGACGCCGGGCTTTTCCTTGAGGTTGGGCGGCGGCGGCTCGGCCTTGCCGGAGAGGCCGTCCGCGACCGCGTTTTTCATCTCGGCAGTGGTCCCCTTGAAGGTGCGGCGCAGGTACGGCTCGATGTGGGTGAACGGCAGCCGAAGCACGTCGCCGTCCTCGGCGCGTTCGCCGGCCATCTGGAACCAGGTGCCGTTGCTGTAAGCGAAGGCGGTGAAATTCCTGTCGTTCTGGTTGAGGAAGACGACGATCAGCAGTTTCGGGGCCACGCGCTTGAGGAGTTCGGGCGTCTCTTTTTTCTTTATGGCGTCGGCGTCGCCGGTCAGGTTGACGGCCAGCTTCTTGAACGGCGGCTTGCCCTTGAGCACGTCGTCCACGGCCAGCACCATGCCGGGCCTGTCCGGCTCGACCGATTCGACCGTGGCGGTAAAGATGTACTGCGATTCGTTGAGGACGCCGCCGAGCGGCGTCGGCGCCGTGATCAGCGCCCACGCCGGGGCCGCGACGGCCAAGAGAACGATCACGCCCGAGACAAGGACTGCGGTTCGCCGCATGACAGACGCCCCCGTAAGAATGCTCGAATCGGCGGCTTCCCTTCAAGAAGCGTTCCGCCCATCTTAACGGCATCCACACGGGGCGGGAAGCGGGGAATGGGGGTGATCTGCGGCTGCCTGGGGGGCACGGCGAGCGGGGGGCGTCAGCCCCCTGATTTAGAATAGCGCTTCCGAATGCATGAAGAATCAGGGGGCTGACGCCCCCCGCTCGCCGAGGAATGGCAGGCCTACTCCATCTCCCGCAGACACCATTGCAACAGGAGCTTTTCCTTCTCGCCCGGCGCCCTGGCGAGCGCCGCGGTCGCCTTGGTCCTGGCCGGCGCCGCGGATCGGCCCATGAAGCCCAGCGCCACCGCCGCCCGTTCGCGCAGGACGGTTTGATCGCTTTCCAAACCGGGCGTCAGCACGGCCAGCGAATCCTTCGGAAAGCGCGCCAGCAACTCGTACCCCCAGGTCGGCACGTTGCCGGCGCTGCCGGCCATGATCTTCTTCGCCAGCACCGTCGCCGCGGGCCTGAGGTTGTCGCCCAGTTCGTGGACGTACGCTTCGTAGACCCATTGCGCGAAGTCGGGCGCGCCTATTCCCATCCCGAAGGGGCCGCCGTTGAGCCAGGGGAACCGCTTGTCCGGCTCGATGGCCCAGACCGTCGCCTCCTTGAGCATCCCGTTCCTGACATGGGCGCCTTGCACCGCGGGAATGGCGTCCCTGGCGACGGGGCCGAGCAGCGCCAGGTAAACCAGCATGTTGTAGCTCTCGACTTCGGGGGCGGTGCGCAATTCGCGGATCATGTACTGCACGGCCGGCGCGGCGTCCTCCCCGCCGATCTGCGCCATCGCACGCAGGGCCGCCAGGCGGCCGACGCCGGACTCGGCCGCGAGTAGCTTCGCCAGCCGCTTGACCGCGGGCCGTGCGGCCGGTCCCATGCGGCCCAGGGCGTCCGCCGCGTCGGCGGCGGTTTCCGGCCGATCCAAAAGCGGAGTAACCGCGTCCAGCGTCCCGGCGGCCGCAGGCCCCAGGGCGGCGATCGCCTGGAGGGCGGCGCGTCGGGTTCGCACATCCGAATCGGTCAGCAGCGCCGCCAATTTGTGCGCGAGCGGAGCGGCGGCAGGCCCGGCCATGCCGACGGCCCGCGCCGCCTGCCGGCGCACGGCCTCGTCTTGTTCGCCCAAACCCTTCGCCAGCACGTCGAGCGCCCGCGCCTCGCGGGATTTGACGCGGAGCAACGCGGAGGCCGCCGCCGTCCGCACCACCGGTTTGGGATCGTCGAGGAGCTTCGCCAGATCGTCGGCCGCCCCGGCGGCGTCCGCGCCGAGCGAACCGAGATCGGCAGCGCTCTCCGCGCGAACGGTCGCGTCGGCGTCCTGTAGCTTCCTTTTGAGGTCCGGGATCTCGTCGGCGTCCGCTTGCCCCTGTCCCACCAGAAAGGCGGGGTTGGCCGACGCCGCCATGACCACCCCCGGCATCCGCAGACTGGCGCGGATGCGCGCCGCCTTGGCCAGGCCCGGCAGGGCGGCCCGATTCAGCGCCAACTCGAAGCTGGCGCCCTGGTGATCGGCGCCGTGCTGGAGCGTGGTGATGATCGCGCTCTTGCCGGCCAGCATCAGCGCCACGGCGTCGGCCAGCCGCGACGCCGAGCCGTAGTAGGCCAGAGGCAAATCGGGGCGGTCGGCGCCGATTTGCTGCCAGCCTTCCGGCCCCGCGTGGACCTGATACCAGCCGCGGCCCATGCACACCAGCGTCGTCCTGGCGGACGCGAACAACACGCAGCGCGCCCCGGCTCCGCCCAGTCGAGGATCGTCGGGTCCACGGCCGAATCGCCGGCGCCGATCAGCAGATGCCGGATCGGTTCGGTCCCCAGCTCGCCCTTGAGGTCGCGGACGTTCTTGAGAAGGACGGCCCCTTTTTCCGGGCTGAATCGATCGACTTCGGCGACCGCAATCGTCTGCGAACCGTTGACGACCGTGGCGAGCGTCGGCGCCAGGTCCACGTAGGCTTGCGCCGCCGCGGGACACAAGGCCGAGGCGGCCGCCAGGGCCAGGCCGCATGAGAATGCCCGCATGAAACCGTCCTTTTCGAGAGGGTTACTAGATTAATCGAGGTATCCGAGACTCACCAGCACCGCCTGCTGTTCGGCGGTCAACTGTTGCCGCAGGTCTTTCTGGACCGCGTCCAGGTCGGCGCGGTCCTTTTGCCGCGCATTGCGGACGGCCTCGACTTTTTCGTCCACTTCGGCTTTCGTATGTTTCGGATCGTCCAGGACGGCTTTCAGGTCCGCCCTGGCCCGTCCGACGGCGCCGTTCGGCGTCGGCCCGCCGAAGGGAGAAGGGCCGAAACCGCCGGGCGGAGCGGCCGCGCCGCCGGAAGGGGCAGGGCCTTTTCGCATTTGTGCGAGCTGTTTTCTCTGATCCTCCGTGAGAAGCTTGTCGAGCCGCCCGTCGAATTCCTTTTGAAGATCGGCGAGTTGCTTCCTCTGTTCGGGCGTCAACTTCAACTGGCCCTGAAGGGTCGGCGACAGGATCTGGGCCGGCTGGGCGGGGGCAGAGAATGCGCCGGGGCCGCCAGGCATGGGGCCGAAGCCGGGGAAGCCGCCGAAGCCGGGAAAGCCGCCGAAGCCGGAGTCCGGGCCGCGGTCGTCGGACGCGAGCACCTGCCGGGCGGCGATGACTTTCTGGAGTTTGGGGCTGATGACCTTCCATTCCTCGTCGGTGGCGCCGATCTGCTTTTGGACGTTGCCGAGGGGATTCGTCGGCCCGAAACCCGGCCCGAAGCCCGGCGGTCCCTGAGCGGGCGCCGACGACGGCAGTCCGGCCAGGACGGCCAACCACATGGCAATCGCGATGCCTCTCAGCGTCATGTTTCGTCCCCCTGTATCCCCGCGAACATTCCGCGCATCCGCCTACTCGCTAAGGTCGCGGCTAACCTGGATGTACCGCCGCGCGGAAAAAAAGTTTCATCTCGGCGGTCGAATCGGCCCATGGACGAGGTGCGATTGCTCCGCCCGGAGCCGTTCGCTAAGATGCCTGGGTTGAAACGGCACGGCCCCTTAGCCAAGCGGTAAGGCAGCGGATTGCAAATCCGCCATCCCCGGTTCAAATCCGGGAGGGGCCTCTTCCCCTTTCAGTTTAATAGGCGATCCGAAAACCCCTTCACACGCCGCCGACCCGCGTACACGGGAGGAGGATGCGTGAGGCCCCACCCTGAATATGATCGTGTTGCCAGGGCCGTGCTCCGCTGCCTTCCCTTGGCTAGGCCGTGGAGTGGAGATGTTTTTCGTTTTGCGGCTCCCCGATGGTCCACCGCCGCCCAACTCCTTACGGGGGAGGGCGCGTACCGCCACGGAGGACGCTGGTGTCCCATCGGGGTGCTGCGGGTGGTGGACGCCAGCCTCGATCCCGAAACGGCCTTGGCCGAAGTGCTGGCCCAGTACCGACGTTTCGGGTGGGCCGTTCGTGACGCCATGCCCAAATTGTCGAACGCGGTGGCGATCCGTCTCCATCGCGTGCTGGATCTGACCGCCGGCCCCGTGCGCCGGCGGCTCGTACTATCTTGGGACCGAATCGTGGCCGAGCGCTGGTGGGAGCGGCAGGCGAACAACGAGTAGGCTCTGACGCAGGCGCTGGGTCGGGCGGCTTGGGAAGCGAAGTTGGAAGGCTTGCTTGCCCCATCGGCGGCGCGGCGAGGCGGCTTGAACCTGGTTTACTTCCCTGAGCGACGACTGGCTCACAGCAGTCTGACCATCATTCACCCTGAAGAGTTGCCGGATCAGGCGCCATGAATGCTGCAAATTTGCAAGAAATAAATATTGAATTGACGGCCGCCCTTGCTACGATAGAAGATGAGGAAGGCTGACGGGCGGCATGGCGGAATGAGGCGATTCATGGCGACCATAAAACACCCGAAGGCGAGGCGGGAGAACACGCCCCGGCGGCCGGCTAACCGCGCCGGCAACGCTCCGACGTTGCGTGAAGAGTTCGGGCTGACGCGCAAGACTTTGGCGCGGATGACCGGCCTGTCGGAACGAACGCTGGCGACCTGGGAGGCGGGCGCGAAGTTGAGCGATTGCGCGGGCAGGGCCGTCACATCGGTTGAGCGGCTCCTGCGGACCTTGGCCGAGGTGGTCCACAAGGCCGCCATCGCCGACTGGATGGAGACCCCAAACGAGGCGTTCGGCCAACTCAAGCCCGTGGAGGTGTTGGAGCGCGGAGAAGCCGACCGGATCTGGCGGATGGTTTACTTTTTGGGGTCGGGCGCGGTCAGTTGACGACCTCCCTCTCATGCTAATAGGCGATCCATAAACTCCCCATCGCCGCCCACGTCGGTCAGCCGCATGTCGCGGCCCTGGAACAGGTACGTCAGCTTCCGGTGGTCCAGGCCGAGCAGCTTCAGGATCGTGGCGTGCAGGTCGTTGACGTGAACGGGGTCCACGGCGGCGCGCAAGCCGAACTCGTCCGTGGCGCCGATCGCCTTGCCTCCCTTGACGCCGCCGCCGGCCAACCAGGTCGTGAAGCCGTAGGGGTTGTGGTCGCGGCCCGCCTTCTTGTCGGGGTAACGACCGTCCGCCACCGGCGTCCGCCCGAACTCGCCGCCCCAGATCACCAGCGTGTCGTCCAGCAAGCCGCGCTGCTTGAGGTCCTTCAGCAGGCCCGCCATCGGCTTATCGACCCGTCGCGCCATTTTCCGATGGGTTTTGTCGTTGTCCGCGTGGGCGGCGTCCCAGTCGTCGGCGCCGGAAGCGCCGGTGAAGATCTGCACGAAGCGGACGCCGCGCTCCACCAGCCGCCGGGCCAAAAGGCAGTCGGCGCCGAACCGAGCCGACGCGGGATCGTCCAACCCATAGAGGGTCTTGATTGTCTCCGGCTCCTGGCCGAGGTCCACCGCCTCCGGCACGGCCCCCTGCATCCGATAGGCCAGCTCGTAGGAGGCGATGCGCGAGGAGAGGTCGTCCACGTCCTCGCCGCGGGCCGCCTCGTGTTCGCGGTTGAGCCACTGCACCATGTCGAGCACGTCGCGCCGGCGGTCGGCGGCAGAGGGAGAATTCAGATACAGAATGGGCGAGCCAGCGTTGCGCAGCACCGTGGGCTGGTAGGCGCCGGGCAGGAAGCCGTGGCCGTAGACCGGCGGCCCGCCCTTCACCGAATCCGTCGTGGTCATGACCACGAAGGCCGGGAGATTTTCCGACACGCTGCCCAGCCCGTACGTCGTCCAGGAACCGAGGCAGGGCCGGCCCATCCGCGCCGAGCCGGTGTTGAGCAGGTACTGGGCCGGGGCGTGGTTGAACGAGTCGTGATGGCAGGAGCGGACGATCGCCAAATCGTCGGCGCACGTCTGGAGATTGGGATAGGTGTCGGCGATTTGAAGGCCCGATTTGCCGCACTTCGTGAAGGTCTGCGGCGACCCCAGGATCGAGGCGTCCGTCTTGGTGAATTGAAGCTGCAATCCTTTGACGGCGCTGGGCGGCAGCGGTTGGCCGTGCAGCTTGGTCAGCAGCGGCTTCGGATCGAACGTGTCGATGTGGCTTGGGCCTCCCTGCATGAACAGGAAGATCACGCGCCTGGCGTGCGCCGGCAGCGGCGGCGCCTTGGCGGCCAGCGGGTTGTCGGCGTGGGCGGCGCGGGCGGCGTCGCGCTGGAGGAGGTCGAGCAGCGCCCAGGCGCCGAAGCCGAATCCCGCCTGTCGCAGCATCTCGCGCCGGGAAAACAACATGACCCGTCCTCAATCGATGGTAATAAACTCATTCGCGTTGAACAGCGCCAGACACAGCTCCGCCAGCGCCGCCTCCCGCGACGCCAGGGCGGCGGTTCGCTCCCGCAGAAAACGACGGGCGCGCTCCGTTTCGGCCGGCCGGATGGCACGGCCGAACGCCAGCAGCCAGGCGCGGGCCGTCTGCTTGTCCGGGTCGTCGCCGCACTCCTTGAGCAGCCGGCGCGCGAAGGCGTCGGCCTGTTCTCGCGCCAGCGGGCTGTTAAGCAGCGTCAGCGCCTGCGTCGGGACGGTCGTTTGCAGCCGGCGCGGGCAGCTCGTCATCACCTCCGGCGGGTCGAAGGCGGCGAACATCGGGTAGGTGAATGTACGCCGCACCAGCAGGTAAACGCTCCGCCGTGTATGTTCGGAGGCGTCCGGCGTGACGGGCCATTTCGAGGAGGCGTCGAACAGCCCCGTCAGTTCCTCGCGGCCGAGCGGCGGGACCACGGCGGGGCCGAACATCTTGGGGTTCAGCGTCCCCGCGCAGGCGAGCAGGCCGTCGCGGATCGCCTCGCCCTCCAGGCGGCGGCGGGGGAAGTGCCATAGCATCCGGTCCTCCGGGTCGGCGCGGAGTCCCGGCCCGGCGGCGACGCTCCCCATCCGGTATGTACTGGAGAGCAAAAGGATTCGATGCAGGTGCTTGAGGTCCCAGCCGTGGTCCATCACGTCGCGCGCCAGCCAATCCAGCAATTCCGGGTGCGTCGGGGTCTCGCCCTGGGCGCCGAAGTCGCCCGGCGTGCGGACGATGCCCTGGCCGAAGTGCCAGCCCCAGACGCGGTTGACCAGCACCCGCGCCGTCAGCGGGTTGTCCGGCGCCGTGAGCCAGCGGGCCAGCGCCGTCCGGCGCCGCGTCGGCGGCCCCTCCGCGAAGTCCGGCCCGTGACCGCCGGACAGCAACGCCGCGGGGACTGCGGGCCCCATGACCGCGCCCGGCTTGCTCAATTCGCCGCGCCGCAGGAGGTGGACCTCCAGCGGCCGGGCGCGGTGAAAGAGCCGGAAGCCCGGCCCGTCCTCGGTCCGGACGTCGCATCGGGAATCCGCCTTCAGCGTCTCGGGGACCGGCGCGTCGGACAGCAGCCCGTTGAGCGCCTTGATGCGCAGCAGCCGCACCTTTTCGGGATAGGGCCGGTCGCTGGCGGCGAAAACGGCCTGGAGGGAGTAGTAGTCTTTCTGCGTAATCGGATCGTATTTGTGGTCATGGCAGCGGGCGCAGCCCACGGTGAGGCCGAGGAAGGCCGCCCCGGTCGTATCGGCGGCGTCGGTCAGCCATTCGTTTTCCAGTTGGCCGGAGACCATCGCCGATTCCTCCAGCGCTGGCCCGACGCAGTAGAAGGCGGTGGCGACGGCCGCGTCGGGGTCGTCCGGCCACAATTCGTCGCCGGCCACCTGTTCCTGAATGAAGCGGTCGAACGGCTTGTCGGCGTTGAGGGAGCGGATGACGTAATCGCGGTAGCGCCAGGCGTTGGGATAGAGGTGGTCGGCCTCGAAGCCTCCGGTGTCGGCGTAGCGGGCCACGTCGAGCCAGTGGCGGCCCCAACGCTCGCCGTAGCGGGGGCTGTCGAGCAGGCGGTCCACCACCTTTTCGTAGGCGTCCGGCGCCACGTCCTTGAGGAAGGCGTCGATCTCTTCCGGCGTCGGCGGAAGGCCCGTCAGGTCGAACGTGACGCGGCGCAGCAGCGTCCCCTTGTCGGCCGGCGGCGTCGGTTCGAGGTTGTGTTCGCGCAAGCCCGCACGGATGAAGCGGTCCACGGGGCCGCGCGACCAGCCGCTCGGGTCGGCCGGCGGCTCGACCGCGGCGACGGGCTTGAACGCCCAGTGGGGGTCGATTTCCTTCGGCGGCGTCGCGGCGTCTTCCGGCCAGACGGCCCCGTCGCGGACCCAGGCGGCGAGAAGGTCCGCCGTAGCGTCCGGAAGCCGTTTGCCCGGAGGCATCTTCACCTGTTCATGGGTATAACGCACCGCCTGAATCAGCAGGCTCGCGTCCGGGTCGCCGGGAACGACGGCAGGCCCGCGGTCGCCGCCGCGTAACAGGGCGGCGCGGGAGTCGAGGCGAAGCCCGCCCCGCGCCTTCCGCGCCCCGTGGCACCTTCAGACAGGCTTCGGCAAGCACCGGGCGAACCTTCGTCTCGAAGAAGCGTCCGGCGTCCGGCGGAACGGTCGAAGAGATCGGCGTCTGGGCGTGCGCGGGCGGCGCGTCCCCGGACGGCAGGGTGGGCCGACTCCCGTCTCCGCGACGCGCCGAGTCGGCGAGTCCGACCACCGCCGGGACGATTAGCGCCAGGGCCGCGAACGTCGCGGAAACGGCCGTTCGGGACCAGGGGGTCGGCATGGCTTCGCTCAGGGGTCGGCGGCTCGGGGTTGGGCGCCGAAGGTAGTATAACTCCGAAGGCGGCGACGTGGGCGGAACAGCGTCGGTTTCGGATTGAGAACGGATGCGGGGATGGGTGGAGGGGAAGAGCGGGATACGGGAGTCGAACCCGTCTAGCAGCCTTGGGAAGGCTGTGCACAGCCGATATGCCAATCCCGCGATGGTTGGGATTATCCTAGCGGCCGAACGCGCCTTTCGCAAGAGTTTCCACGACCGTTTCTTGCCGCGACGGCGACGCCTCGCCGACTCCGTGCGCACAGCCCTTCCGCATCTCCTCAAAGCACCGCAGCGCCTCCAGGATCACCTCGTCGGTGTTGAAGTAGCGGTACTGCGCCAGCCGGCCGCAGAAATACACCCGCCGACGGGCTGTTTCCTCGTCCGCCAGCCGCTTGTAGGCCTGGTACAGCGCCGCGTTCGGCCCCGTCGGCACCGGGTAATACGGCTCGCCCGTCGCCGCCGGCGTTTCGTAGCTCACCACCGTCTCGGCATGGCGCTGGCCCGTGACGTGCTTCACCTCGACGGATCGCGTATAGGCGAAATCACTCGGGTAGTTGATCTGCACGCACGGCTGCCGGTAGGGCGTGCGGTAGGCGACGAAGTCGAAGTTCAGCGAGCGGTACGGCAGCGGGCCGAGCCGGCGGCTGAAATAGTCGTCGATCGGCCCGGTGTACAGCGTCGCCCGCCGCGGCCGCACCAGCCGCCGCACCTCCGCGAACGGGCAGTCCAGCAGCACGCGGATTTTGCGGTGGCGCACCATGCGCGAAAACAGGGCCGTGAAGCCGCGCCTCGGCATCACCTGATAACGGTGGTCCACGTAACGGCCGTCGCGGTTCAGCCGAACCGGGATGCGGCCGCAGACCTCCGGCGCCAGCTCCCGCGGGTGGACGCCCCACTGCTTGAGCGTGTAAGGGAGATAAAATGCCTCATAAAGCTGCTTTCCGACGCGGCCCAGGACGTACTCCTCGGAATTGCGTGGGTTCTCCGTCGGCAACCGCAGGCCGTCAAGGAGTTGCTGCGCCGATGCGGCGTCCAGTGCGCGGCCGAAGAATTGTTCGAGGGTCGTCAGGTTGATGGGGAAAGGGAACAGCCGGCCGCCGACGCTGCTTTTCACCTCGGTACCGCGCCGGAACCCATTCCGTGAATCGGGACAGGTAGCGCAGCAGCGAGGCGTCGTTGGTGCGGAAGTAGTGCGGCCCGTAATTGTGGATCAGCACGCCGTTGGCGTGGCGGGAGTCGTAACAGTTGCCGGCGAGGTGCGGCCGTTGATCGACGACCAAAACGTTCCAGCCCAGTAGGGTCGCGGCCCGTTCGGCGACGACGCAGCCGGCCGGCCCCGCCCCGCACACCAAGAGGTCCACGTCGTCCAACATGACGGTCCTCCGCGGGTTACGCCGCCGCGACGCGGAAAAACGCCTCGGCCGCCGCGTAGGATTCCGGAGTGCCAATGTCGATGAAACGCCCCTCGGCCCGGAAGCCGCGGACGCGACCCGCCGCCGCCCACCCCGGCAACAGGTCGCGCTCCAGCGACGTCGGCCGCGTCGGCTCAATTCCCTCCAAAAGGTCGCGGGGGATGAGGTAGATTCCGGCGTTGATCCAGCCGGGAGGGCCGGCCGGCTCCTTCTCCGCGAACTGGACCACGCGCCCGTCGGCGGCGACCTCGACCCGGCCATATCGGGAGGCGTCCGCGACGCGCGCCAGCACCATGCCGAAGGCGGACGGTTCTTCGGCGTGGGACCGTCGGAAGGCGGCGAGGTCGGCGTCACAGTAGGAATCGCCGTTCATCAGGAGAACGATTTCGGATCGGAAAAGTGGCAGGGCGTGTCGCACCGCCCCGGCCGTGCCGAGCGGCTTCGGCTCGACTGAGAAAGTCAGGCGCATTCCGGCGTAGCGGTCGCCGAACGCGGCATGAACCTGATCCGCGGCGTGGCCGGTGAGGAGGACGACGTCGCGGACGGAGGCGCGGGCCAGGCGGTCGAGGAGGTGGGCCAAAAAGGGCCGGCCGGCGACGGGGGCCAGCACCTTGGGGCGGTCGGGGACGGCGGCGCGCAGGCGCGTCCCCAGGCCGCCGGCCAGCACCGTAGCCGTAACGTCGTGGAGCGTCGCGGACATGAGCGGCCTCCCTGCCGCGTGGGTGAAGCGAGGAGCTTAGTTCCAGCCGGCCGCGCCGGTCAAGCCCTTTTTCCCCGCCGCCGGAGTGCCGAGAGCGAAACCACTTTTCGCGGCAAAGGGCAACCCCGAGGACCAGCTGTCGGGAAGTTCGGATCTGTTCGGGCCTTTCCCAGGATGGCCAGGAAACGGGGTAGCGAAGTGGACAAATAAGGGGCGAACAGCTGCAATGACGCCGAAGCACCACCCACGGCGTCCCGCAGCCGGTTCACCCCATGAACATCCTACCTCTGACCGACCGCCTCGCCAGTGCTCACGTCGTTTTCAACGGCCGACACGGCGACATCTCCCGCCTGGCCCGCCAACGCGGTTCCTCCCGGCAGGCCCTCTACCGCCCTGCAACAGCCCGCGCGAGAAAGTCCCATCTGTTCATAGTCACAAGCGTCCGCCCTGAAACGACGCCGGTGCGAAACGCCCTCTTCGTTTGGACGACGTTTGACGTAGGTAGCGGAGGGGGCGGGATTTGAACCCGCGAGGGAATGGATACCCTGTCGGTTTTCAAGACCGATGCAATCGGCCGCTCTGCCACCCCTCCTAAACACTTATATTTCAAGGACTTACGGCCAATCCTCTGACCCGCCGTTCCTTTCGATATACTACCGCGTTTACCACTTCTAGCGAAAAGACGCCCCGCCCCGGTTTGGGGCCTGGACGGGGCGACGACGCCTTACCCTTACCACTGGAGGCGGCGCCATGACGACCAATTCTACTCGGAAACGCCGTCCCCGCAAAGCGGCCGACCGGCCGAAGCAGGTCGTTGCGATATTCTCGATAGCCCTGTTTTGCCGACCCAATTCAGGGTCGAAAAGTCCCTTCCCCCCACCTTTCTCGCAGAATACCCTCTAATTCCCGTTCCTTTGCCTTTTTTCCCGATTTTTCGACCACGCCTGAACCAACACGGGGATTTGTTGCGTAGCTAGAGCGTCGCCCCCTTCCTCCCCCACCCCCGCCGCAGGAAACCGCCATGAAAATCGCCGTCGCCAAACCCTGTTCGCCTGGGACGCCCTCGAAGACTCCCCCTCCCCGCGAACCGTTCGCACTTTCCTCGAAGCCGTTCCCGACGCCCCCTTGATCGACTCCCCGCAACGCGCCCGAGGCAAAGTCCGTGGCGACTACCCCATCGTCGTCCTCCGGGCGCGTTGCCGCCGGCCATCGTGCTCCGCCATCACCCTCGACGCCTGCCCGCGGGAACTGCGGCGCAATCCCGCTCGGAGGGCTATAATCTACCTAAACTGATCCTTCAAGGGAGAATCCCATGAGCAAGCAAAGCGACCAGCGGCGCGTCGTCGAGCCAGGGTAGCCGCCGTCCGGCGCGGCCAGTCCTTGCGCATCCTCGCCCGCCGTGGCGCCTTGGACGGCCGCCGCCGGACCAGTCGGACGCCGCCGCCGCGTGGTTGGCATCTGCCCGGGGTCGCCGCCGCCCCGGCCTCCGTCTCTCGACCGGCCGGCGGAGTTTTCCGCGGCCGAAGGCGACAGGCTGTCTTCCGCCTACAATGACGCCCGCGTCGTGGTTCACGCTTTGAACGCGCCGGCCCGGAGCCGGCGTCAGGGGGAGGAAATTACGGACATGGCACATCTGCTGTTGTCGTTCGGGTTGGCGGCCGCGCTGGGTTTCGCCCCGCCGCCGGCGGGGGAGAAGCCGACGACGATCGACGTATGGCCCGGCAAACCGCCCGGCGACAAGACCGACATCGGGGCGGAAAAGGTCACCGAATCCAAGCCGGGCGAGTTCCCGGTCGAGCGGATCACAAACGTCTCCCTTCCGACGCTCACGATCTTCAAGCCGGCCAAGGACCTGGACACCGGCGCGGCCGTCATCGTGGCCCCCGGCGGCGGCTACAGCATCCTGGCCTGGGACCTGGAGGGCGTCGAGGTGGCGCGGTGGCTCAACTCGATCGGCGTGACGGGGATCGTGCTGAAGTACCGGGTGCCGCGTCGGCCCGGTTCGCCCCCCGGCGCCCCGCCGCAGGCGGAGATGGACGCCCAGCGGGCGGTCAGCCTGGTACGGAGCAAGGCCAAGGAACTGGGTATTGACCCGAAGAGGATCGGAATACTCGGCTTCTCGGCCGGCGGCCACCTGACGGCCTGGACCTGCACGAACTTCGACAAGCGTTCCTACGAGCCGGCCGACGCCGCCGACAACGAGAGCTGCCGGCCCGATTTCGCCGTGCTGATCTATCCCGCGTACCTGGCGGCGAAGGACGGCGACGGGCTGGCGGCGGACATTCGCGTGACCAAGGCGACGCCGCCGACGTTCATCGCCGTGGCCGCCAACGACGGGATCAGCAACGAGGGGAGCGCGCGGCTGTTTCTGGCGCTCAAGAGGGCGGGCGTCCCGGCGGAACTGCACGAATACGCTTCGGGCGGCCACGGCTTCGGCCTGCGGCCCAGCGACAAGCCGTGTTCGACGTGGCCGAAGCTCTGCGCCGCCTGGATGAAGGCGCGAGGGCTGCTCAAGGCGAACGCTACGCCGTGATCTTCGCTCCGGAGAAGCGCCTCCGATTATTGACGGTCACAAATGTCCGCATTGGGTGCCATGCTTTCGCGGATCGGTTCGGGACGGAGAAACCGCCCCAATTACCGCGAAAGCATGTTTAGTCGTTATCCGGGCCGGATGACGGTCAAACATGCTTTCGCGGTGGTCTTGCCGGGGTCCAGATCGGGACGGGGCCGCGAAATCATGGCACCCGACACGAACATTTCTTATGCAACCGTTAGCAGTCGCGACCTGGAGGGGAGCGTTCTCCTCCGCGTCGCGGCCCTCCCTCCGCTTTGCCCTTCCCACGGAGCGAGTTAGAATGTCTATTGTGCCGCCCGACGGTCCCGAGGCGTTGTCGCCATGCCGTTTGTGCTGATGGTGTTCCTGGCGGTCGCGTGCCTGCCGGCCTGGACAGAACCGCCGGGCTGGGTCCATTCCGCCGTCCTGAGCGCCGCGCTGACCGGGCTCGGCGTGGCAGCCACCGCATTCGAGGCGTTCTGGACGGCGTGCGTCGTCCGCAAGGCGCTGGGCGCGACCCCGCCCGCCGTGAGCGCCTGTCGGCGTGGTACGAGCGGCGGCGGGTCGCCCGGCAATTCATTCTGATCGGCGTCTACGCCCTGTCGCTGTACGCCTTCAGCTGGGGCTGGGCCGCCGGCGCGCTCTGGAGCTGGGACGGGACGGCGGCGCACCCGATGCCCGGCGTCAAGTTGCTCATCGTGGCGCCGTTCTTCGCATCGATGTTTCTGTCCTGGGTCTTCGCCTACGACGCCGACCGCGCCCTCTACGTGGCGGCCCACCGTCAGCTGGAAGCCGACCCGCTCGCCCGCACCTTCCTCGAATCGTCCCCCGCCGTCGCGGCCGACCCCGGCAAGGATTTCGGCGGCCGCTGGTCGAATGTCGCCTTCCAGGCGCGGCAAAAACTGGCCCTCGTCTTCCTGCCGGTCGTGCTGCTGATCGTCCAGCAGGAGGCCGTCCTGCTGATCCCCGAGTCGGTTCAGAACGAGTGGTCGTGGCAGCTGAGCATCGCCGGCGTCGTCGGCGTGGCGGCGGTGCTGCTGAGCCTGCCGTGGATGGTGCGGCTGGCGCTGGGCCTGAAACCGCTGCCGCCGGGGCCGACGCGCGACCGCCTCACGGCCGCCGCCCGCCGCCTCCGCTTCCGCTGCAGCGACCTGCTCCTGTGGAACACCCGCGGCGGCATGGCCAACGCCATGGTCATCGGCGTGTTGCCGTGGCCGCGCTATGTCATCTTTACGGATCGATTTCTCGAAGAATTTAACGGCGACGAGGTCGAGGCCGTTTTCGGCCACGAGGTCGGCCACGTCAAGCACCGGCACATGGCCTTATATCTCGCCTTCCTGATGCTGAGCATGGGCGTCCTGCTGTACGCCTGCGCCGCCCTGTCGCCGTGGGCGCCCGACCTGGGCGGCGGGGCGCTGACGGTCTCGGGCCTCGACGGCTTCCCGCTCAACGGCGTCTGGCTGCCGGTCGTGGGGGGCGCGTTCCTCGTTTACGTCCTCGTCGTTTTCGGCTTTCTGTCGCGCGGCTGCGAGCGCCAGGCGGACGTGTACGGCTGTCGGGCGGTTTCCTGCGGCCGCGCCGACTGCGCGGGCCACGACCACGGCCCCGAACTGACGCCGGGCGCCCGCGGCCTTTGCCCCACGGGCGTGCGCATCTTCATTTACGCCCTGGAGAAGGTCGCTTCGGTCAACGGCATGAGCCGCGACCGGCCCGGTTTCTTCCAGTCGTGGCAGCACGGCACCATCGCGCGGCGCGTGGCCTTCCTCTACGGTGTGCTGAAGGACCCGACCGTCGAGCGGCGTTTCCAGAGGCGCGTGGCCCTGGTGAAATGGGGCCTCATCGCCGCCCTGGGGGCGGCGCTGGCGACGCTTGTGGTCGTCGTCCCGCCGCCGTCGGACGGGCCGAAACCGACGCCGGGTCATCCGCCGGCGGCCGTCGAGGATCACGTCCCCAACGCCCGCGTTTCGCCCGTCGGCTCCGTCGGCGAGCGGCCGGCGTGAGCCGGCTGGTGCGCCATCTTTTCCGAGTCGCTATGCTACACCAGCCGGCTTACGCCGGCCGCTCGCCTCAATCCGCCGGCTGAACCTCGTCTTGTTCTTTTCCCCATGAAAATCTAAGGTGTCCCGCGTTCGCGGCGATTCCCCGCCAGGAGGGTGGGGGACGGAGGGCCGGCCCGCACCGTGCTTTCCCTCGCCGCGATCCGTCAGGGAATCGGTCTCCCGGAACGACCTCCTTCCTCGCGCCGTCACCTCCGATCCGCCGTCTTTCCCGACCGTTTGCCGCCCCTCCCGACCCATGGCGCAAGGATGCCACCCATGGCCCGCAAAGGCCTCTGTCTGCTGCTGGGCGCCGCCCTGCTGTTCGGCGCGTCTGTCCGCGTCGGCGCCGCCGCCGACGACGATCACGACAAGAAAGTCCTCAACCTGCTGGCCGTGCAGAAGGCGCTGCGAGAAGGCAAGGACGCCCTCCAACGCGGCGACTACCAGGCCGCCGTCACCGTCCTGGAAAGCCGCGTCGCCTACATCGACGGCAGCAAGGAATATCTCGACGCCCTCCGCGACGCCTATATCGGCTATATTCACGAGTTGAAACAGGCGAATCGGGCCGGCGACGTTTCCACCTACCTGCGCCGGCTGGAGTGCTGCGACCCCGGCGCCCTGATGGAAGTCAACGGGCCGCGCGCCGCCGTCAAGACGGCCGCCGGGCCGCCGCCCGCGGCCGCCACCCCGCCCGACGAGCCGGCCGCCGCCGTCAAGACGACGGAGGCCGCGGCCGCCCCCGACCCCGGCGCCCGCAAGGCTCACGAGGCCCGCGCCCTGCTCGCAAAGGCGGAAAAGGAATTTACCGCCCAGCACTACCCCGAGGCCGAGCGGCTCTACGAGCAATGCAACCGGACCGACCCGGTCGTCGGCGCCGAGGGCCGCGGCCGCCGCGCCTACTGCAAGGTGCTGGCCGTGGTCGAGGCCTACAACCACGCCCCGCCGAACGCGCCGGCGCCGCCGGAGTGGGAGCACGAGGTGAAGGAGGCGCTGTCCCTGGCGCCGGACAACAAAGCGCTCGACGCCTTCGGCAAAGGCCTCCTGGACAAGATCCACGGCCGACGCGGCCCGCTGGCGCACGGCGTCGCCTCCGACCGGCCCGAAGATTTGCAGGCCGACGTCGAGGTCCGCCACACGCCGCGCCAGCCGGGGCGGCAGTGGGCCGTCTGCGAGACGGCCAACTTCCGTATCTTCCATAACCAGAGCCGAGAAGTCGCCGAACGGGCGGCCCGCATCGCCGAGGCGACCCGCGTTGTCGCCGCCAAGAAGTGGTTCGGCGAGGCGGCCCCGGCCTGGGAGTCGCGCTGCGACATTTACCTGCACGCCACCGCCCAGGATTACAGCCTGGCCACGCGGCAGCCGCCCCAGCTGGCCGGCCACTCGTCCTTTGAATGTCAGGGCGGTCGCGTGATCTCGCGGCGCATCGACCTCCACTGCGACGACCCCAACCTGTTCATCGGCGTGCTGCCGCACGAGACGACGCACGTCGTCCTGGCCGGGCGGTTCGGCGGCCGGATGCTGCCGCACTGGGCCGACGAGGGCATGGCCGTCTTGTCGGAGCCGCGCGAGCGCATCGAGCTGCACCTGCGCAACCTGCCGCAACACCGAAGCAACGGCGAACTGTTCCCGGTGGCCGAGTTGATGCAGATGGACAGCTACCCGCAAGGAAATCGCATCGGCGCCTTCTACGCCGAGAGCGTGTCGCTGGTGGAGTTCTTGTCGAAGGAGAAGGGGCACGCGGTCTTCGCCCAGTTCATGCGCGACGGCATGCAAAACGGCTACGAGGCGGCCCTTCAGAAGACCTACGGCATTCGCGGCTTTGACGATCTGCAACAGCGCTGGCAGCGCTACGCCTTCGGCGTCGCCGAGCGGGACGGCGGACGGTAACAAGTGCGTCAAGAGATCGGGGCGGCCGACGGCCGCCCCACCATTTTCCCCCCTAGCCGACCTCCCCACCGATTGCTACCATACCGTTTTGCCTCGCGCCCGATCCGCAACGCGCCCCGGCGTCGGGGCGGCGGGCAGGACCCTTTGCCGTCGGGCCACAGAGCCGGACGAGGATCGAAGCTACCATCATGTACGCAGTCTTTACGGACGGCTCGCGCCAGTACCGGGTGAGCGAAGGCGACGTGGTCAAGGTGGACTACCGTGAGGTCGAGGCCGGCGGCCGCGTCGAATTCGGGCGCGTGTTGCTCTACGCCAACGGCGACGACCTGCGCATCGGCCAGCCGGTCGTCGAGGGCGCCCGCATCCTCGGCGACGTGGTCGATCACCCCTCCATCAAGACCTACATCCAACACTTTCGCCGTCGCAAAAATTCCCGGCGGCTGAAGGGCCATCGCCAGTGGTACACGGCGGTGCGCGTCCAGAACATCCTGCTGCCCGGCCAGCAGCCGCCCGCCGAGGCGCCGAAGCAGGAACCGGCCGCCGAGGCGCCGAAGCAGGAGCCGGCCGCCGCCACGGCCCCGGCGGCTCCGCCCGCCGCGCCCTGAGCATCGGGCCGGGTTCGTGTTGATCCCGGGCGCGGACGCGCTGTATAACTTGACGGGCGAATGGGCCGTCGTCCTACGGACGGCGGCGCGGCGAATCAAGGATGGGGTCGCGGCCTCTCCCGGCGACTCCTTGGGCATGGAGGCCCAACCTATGCGCCTGCGACTGGGAATCCTCTGCTGCCTGGTGCTGTCGGTCGCCTGTTTCACCGCCTTATCGCTGTTGCGCGGCCAGGACCGTCCGCCGCCCCCCCCGGCGCCGCCCGTCGTGCCAAGCCCAGTCGCCCCGCCGCGCGTCGTCGCGCCGGCCGCGCCGGTCGCCCCGTCGCGTGACTTCTCCAAGCTGACGCAACTCCAGAAAGACATGCTGCTCAGCGCCCAACGCGGGGCCGAATGGCTCTGCCGCATGAACACCGTCAAGGGCCATTTCATTCACGGCCTCGAACCCTCCCTGCCCGAAGTCGTCCCCGACGGCGACAACTATCTGCGCCAGGCCGGGGCCGCCTTCGCCCTGGCCCGCGCCGCCCGCTACTTCGGCGAAGATCGCTACACCGCAAGGGCCACCCAGACCGTCCTCACCCTGCTCGATGAAACCGTCGTCGATCCGAAAGACCCGCGGGTGCGCTGCACATCGCTGCCGTCGCCGCTCGTCAACCGTCTCGGCGCCGCCGGCCTGCTCGTCCTGGCGATCAACGAGCTGCCCGACCCGCAGGCCGACCTCCTGGAATCGTCCGAACAGCTGTGCAACTACATCCGCCGGCAGGCCCGGCCCGACGGGTCGTTGGCCTGCCTCGAAGCCGCCGACGGCAAGGCCGACGCCGACCCGATCGACGCGGTCAACGCCTACCCCGGCGTGGCCCTCTACGCCCTGATGCGCAGCCAGAATCGCCGGCCCGCCGCCTGGAAGACCGAGATAGTGCGCAAGGCCGTCGGCTACTATCGGCCGTGGTGGCAGGGCCACAAGAACATGGAATTCGTTCCGTGGCAGACGGCCGCCTGCACCGAAGCGTATCTTCTAACTCGGGATCAGACCTTCGCCGATTTCGCGTTCGAGATGAACGACTGGCTGTGCGGCCTGCAATACGGCCTCGACCCGCGGCATGAATTGTGGATGGGCGGCTTCAAAAGCTGGGTGGACGGCCGGGCCGCCGAAACGCCGCCCACGATCGGGACCGCCTTCTACGCCGAGGGGCTGGCGGACGCCTGCCGCGCCGCCCGCCAGGCCGCCGACCTGGACCGCTACCAGCGCTACCAGGGCGATCTGGTGATGGCATTGCAGTTCACGACCCGCCTCCAGTACACCGAGGCCGACAATCAGTTCGCCGACTGGTATCGGCCGCGCCTGGTCGGCGGCTTCCACGCCTCCGCCCGCGACGGCGTCCTCCGCATCGACTACAGCCAACACGCCCTGTCGGCGCTGCTGCAATACCTCGACGCCGACCTGCGCTAAGCCCGCGGCGCCAAGCAAGGGCGTTTGATCCCTCGCTTGGCGCCGCGGGCTATCCTTGCCCCCGTCGCACTTCGGGGTAAGATCATTCTCTGGCCCTGGTCGGCCGTCCCACCACCGTCCGTATTACTCCAAAGAGGATCGCATGAACCTTCGTTCTTTCGCACTCGCCGCGGCGACGCTGCTGGCCGCGGCGCTGCCGTGCCTGGCCGGCGAAATCGCCAAACGCGACGACTCGGCCTCCGAGAAACTCGGCATGAAACTCTCGCTCCAGTGCTGGACCTACCGCGAACTGACGTTCTTCGAGACCGTGGACCGGGCGGCGGCCCTCGGCGTCAAGTACCTCGAAATGTTCCCCGGCCAGAAGCTCAAGCCCGGTTCCGACGTGAAAGTCAACCGCGACATGAGCGACGAGACCATCGCCGACATCAAGAAAAAGCTCAAGGAGGCCGGCGGTCTGAAAGTCATCGCCTACGGCGTGGACGGCGTGCCCACCGACGAGGCCGGGGCGCGCAAGGACTTCGAGTGGGCCAAGAAAATGGGCATCACCGTCCTCGTCACCGAGACGCCGCCCAACGCGGTCCACGAAAAGCTGGTCAAGGAATTCGGCATCCGCTACGCCCTGCACAACCACCCGACGACGTGGCCGCCGGACAAGGCGCTGAAGGCCTGCGAGGGTATGGACAAGCGGATCGGCTCGTGCAGCGACACCGGCCACTGGATGCGGGCCGACCTCGTGCCCGTCGAGCAGCTCAAGAAGCTGAAAGGCCGCGTCGAACACCTGCACTTCAAGGACCTCAACGAATACGGCAAGGGCGCCCATGACGTGGTATGGGGCGCCGGCCGCGGCGACGTGAAGGGAATGCTGGAAGAGCTGAAACATCAGGGCTACAAGGGCTACCTGTCGATCGAGTTCGAGTTCGGCAACGTGAAGTTCCTCGACGCCAACCTGCCCAAGTGCGTCGAGTATTACGATACGACCATGAACGAGTTGGCGAAGTGATTTGCTCCGAATGCCATTGAACCGCCAAGACGCCAAGAGCGCCAAGAAGCAATTCTTGGCGCTCTTGGCGTCTTGGCGGTTCAACCTCTTTTCTCCTCCGGCGGGACAACCGCCTGGAAGCGCCAGTACACCAGCCCGTCGTAGAGCAGCTTCAACGCGCCGGAAATGATGAACGGCCATCCCATCGGCGCCAGCGCCGGCGCGAGCAGCAATCCGACGAGGTAGGGCGACAGCGACGCGCCGGCGGTGCGCGCCACGCCGGTCACGCCGGCTGCGGCCGAGCGCTCGTCGGGGCTGACCAGGGCGGCCGTGTACGACTGGCGGGCGGGTACGTCCATTTGCGAGATCGCGAATCGCAGCAATAATACCGCCGCGGCCAGCGGCAGGTTGGGCATGAGGGGCACGAGGATGAGCAGGACGTTGGACGGGGCGTGGGTAAAGACCATCGTTCGGAGCAGGCCGACGCGGCGGGCAACGGCCGCCGCCGCCAGGGCCGAGAAGCCGGCCAGGAAGTTGGCGGCCCAGAAAATGACGCCGAGCGTGGCCGCGTCGGCCCCGAAACGGATCTGAAACCACTCCACCATGGCGCTCTGGATCACGAAGCCGCCGGCGAAGGCGTCGAGGGCGAACAGCGCCGCCAGCCCGAACACCACGCCGCGCGAGCGGTGCAGGCCGAGAAGGCTTCGACGGGGCGCCGGGGCGTGCGTCGGCGGGGGCGCATGGACCTCGGCGCCGCGCGAAAGTCGCGTAAATAGGATCGCTAATAGGACACCCACGCCGGCATAGACCCAAAGGACGGTGCGGTAACTCTCCAGCTTCGAGAACCCGGCATAGTCGTGCAACCCCTGGACGGTCAGACCGCACAGCAGGGCGCCGAAGGCGGTGGCCAGCGAGCCGGTCAGGCTGTACCAGGCGAACACGCGCGTCCGCTCTTGCTCCGACACCACCTGGGCCAGGGCCGCCTGTTCGATGGCCAGGAACGGCCCGACCTCGTTGCCGCTGGGACTGATGACGCCGATGGCCGCCGCGACGATCAGCAACAGGAAATCGTCGGTCGAGAGGAACACGGCCCCGGCCGCCGCCATCAGGACGGCCCCGACGATCAGCATCCATTTGCGACCGACGCGATCCGCCGTGGCCGTGATCGGCAGCGAAACCACCACGTCGCCGAGCAGGGTCATGGTCAGCAACAGGCCGATGCGCGGGGCGGTCAGGCCGAGTTCGGCGAGGTAAAGCCACAGGATGAGAGCAAGGAAGCCGTAGGCGAACAGCCGCATCGCCCGCGTGACGAACAACAGGCGCACGTCCGCCGAGTAGAACGGGTAAACGACGGACATGAATCGCACCCTCGGAACAGGCGTGGCGGCCCGCGGTCGGTCCCCGAAAGGCTACGGCAGCCGAAACGAACCGTCCACGTGATACCCCCCGAATCGCCGCGTAGAATAAGAGAGGAGGAGAGACCGAAAGAGGAGACGGCCATGTGGATGCTGTTCGATCCGATTTACTTTGTATTCCTGGCGCCGGCCATGCTGCTGGCGATGTGGGCGCAATTTCGGGTGCGGAGCGCGTTCAGTGCGGCGAGCCGCATTCCGTCCGAAAACGGCCTGTCCGGCGCCCGCGCGGCGGACGCGTTGCTGCGCGAGGCTGGCGTCGAAGGGGTGGAAATCGAACCCGCCGAGGGGTTCCTGTCGGACCATTACGTCCCCGGACAGAAGCGGTTGCGGCTCAGCCCGGAGGTGTACTCCGGCCGGTCGTTGGCGGCGGTCGGCGTGGCGGCGCACGAGTGCGGCCACGCCATCCAGGACGCGCGGCATTACCCGCTGCTGGTGATGCGCAACTTCCTGGTTCCGGTGGCGAGCATCGGCAGCAGCGCGGCGTGGATCATCATGATCGCGGGGTTCGTGCTGTCGCTGTTGCCGCTGGTGTACATCGGGATTGTGGCGTTCTCGACGACGGTGGTGTTCCAGCTGGTGAACCTGCCGGTGGAGTTCGACGCCAGCCGGCGGGCGCGGGCGGCGCTCCTGGAGGCGGGACTGGTGTCTTACCAGGAGGACTCCGAGATCAAGAAAGTGCTGGACGCGGCGGCCCTGACGTACGTTGCGGCGACGCTGACGAGCGCGTTGACGCTGTTGTATTTCTTGTTTCGATCCGGACTACTGGGAGGGCGGAGGTAAAAAAGGCGATCCGGGCAAGCTGGGCGCTTTTTGCTGGACGATGACGGCCCTGTCGAATAGGCTCATCTACGCATTGCCATATATTACCGTACCCACGTGCGGGAGTAGGCCGATGACGTCCCGCGACCTCCACCGCTGACCCATCGCCCACCTGAGCCTGAAAGCCCTCCAAGCGTTGAACGGCCGGACGCCGCGGGGACCCGCCCCGACGACGGCGACGGTCTGTAACGAGGTTCGATCCGGCAAGGAGCGAGTCGTTCCCCTTCGGCGTCACGGGAGACCCTTGCTGTCCCCCGCGGCCGTGGATTCGGAAGGCGACCGCCCCCCTGCCACGGGGGAAGCAGGATTCCCTCCCTCCCGAAGGCCGTCGGTCGAAGGCGTAAACGTGCAAACCGCGTTCGCGTTGCACAAGGCCGGCCGCTGCGCCGACGCGGCCCGCGTCTACCACTCCCTGCTGGAGCGCGACCCCGACGACCCGGCGGTGCTGCACCTCTTTGGCGTCCTGCACCACCAGTGCGGCCCCTTCGCCCGTGCCGCCGAGTTGATCAGCCGGGCGATCGCGCCGCGCCGGACGCCGTCTATCACGCCAACCTGGCCGAGGCGTTGCGGGCGTTGGGCCGGTATGAAGAGGCCGCCGCCAGCTGCCGCACCGCTCCTGCGGCCGGACTTCCCGGAAGCCCTCAGCAACCTGGGCCTGGCCTCGCATGAACTGGTCCGAAACGACGAGGCGGTCGCGCAGTACGACGCGGCCCTGGCCCGTCGGCCCGACTTCTTCGTCGCTCAGAACAACCGCGGGACCGCGCTGCGGGCCGCCGGCAAGGACGACGAGAGCCTGGAAGCCTACCGATCCGCCGTGACGATCGACCCGACCCTGGCCCTGGCGCACGCCAAGCTCGGCCAGCTGCTCGCCGACCGAGGTCAGCCGGTGGAGGGACTGTCTCACTGCCGGGAGGCGGTGCGGCATCAGCCGGACCTGGCCGCAGCCCACAACAACCTCGGCAACGTCCTCCGCGCCCTGGAGCGCTGGGCCGAGGCGGCCGACGCCTACGCCGAGGCCGTCCGGCTGCAGCCCGACCTGGCGGTCGCCCACGCCAACCTGGGGCGGACGCTGCAACCGCAGGGCAAGCCCGTTGCGGCCCTGCCGCACCTCCGCCGCGCCGCCGAACTGGGCAAGGACGACGCCGACGTTTGGCGGCAGCTGGCCGACGCCCAGGCCCAGTCCGAGAGCGGGACGGCGGCCGTCGCCTCCTGTGAGCGGCGCCTCGCGCTGAGGCCCGACGACGCCGACGCCCACAACGAGTTGGGCTGGGCCTACCAGTCCGACGGTCGGTTCGCCGAGGCGGAAGCCGCCTACCGCCGCGCCGACGGGTTGCCCACGACATCCGTGGTCAGCCCCTGCGCCATCTTCACTTCCAGGCCGTGGTTGACCGTCCAGGCCGTCTGGTGCGTCACCGCCTCAACCAGCCCGGCCGCCGACGGCCGGCCGTTGCCGCTCTTCTTGACGCCGCCGAACGGCAAATGCACCTCGGCGCCGATGCACGGCAGGTTGACGTAGCCCATGCCGTACTCGCACTCGTCGCGGAAATACCGCATCGCCCGGTAGTCCTCCGTGACCAGGGCCATCGACAGGCCGTATTCCGTGTCGTTATAGATCTTTACCGCCTCTTCATTGGTCTTAAACGGGATCAGGGCGAGGTGCGGCCCAAAAACCTCCTCGCGGATCGAGCGGACGCCCGGCCGGTGTTCCATGCGGTAGACGAACGGCGACAGGTAGCAGCCGGCGCCGCGGCCGCCGTCGGCCAGCCGGCCGCCGTCGAGCAGCACGGTCGCGCCCTCCTTGCGGGCGAGGTCGTTGTAGGTAAGCACCTTTTCGACCGCCGCTTTGTGGATGACGGGGCCGGTGAAGTTGCCGGCGTCGAGCGGGTCGCCGATGCGCAGGCGGCGGGCGGCGTCCACCAGTTTCCCGGCGAAGGCGTCGAAGATCGACTCGGCCACGATGATGCGGCCGGCGGAGACGCAGCGTTGGCCGCTGGTCTTGAAGGCGCTGATGAGGGCGCAGTTGACGGCCAGGTCGAGGCGGGCGTCGGCGCAGACGATGACGGCGCTCTTGCTGCCCATCTCGCAGGCGGTCGTACGGTCGTAAAAGGAGGCGGAAACTTCCTGAATGTGTTTGCCGACGTCGTAGCTGCCGGTGAAGAGGACGACGTTGACGTCGGGGTCGCGGACGAGCGCTTCGCCGGCCTCGGCGGCGCCGTGAACGAGGTTGAGGACGCCGGGCGGGAAGCCGGCCTCGACGAACAGCTCGACGAGGCGCTGGCCGACCGCGGGGGTGTCTTCGGACGGCTTGAAGACGGCGGTGTTGCCTTCGAGGAGGCTGGGGCCGAGCATCCAAAGCGGCACGGCGAAGGGGAAGTTCCAGGGCGTGATGACGGCGACGACGCCCCACGGCTTGCGGCGCATGAAGGCGTCTTTCTCGGCGATTTCGGAGGCGACGACGTTGCCGATGGGCCAGCGGCCGGTCCCGAAGACGTATTGAATCATGTGCAAGCCTTCGACGACCTCGGCCCGGCACTCACTGACGACCTTGCCGCACTCGCGGGCCATGAGGCGGGCGAGGTCGTCGGCGTCGCGCTTGACGAGCTGGGCGAGGTTGTCGAAGAGTTCGGCCCGATGGATGCGGCTTTCGCGGCGCCAGAGGGGGTAGGAGGCGCGGGCGGAGGCGACGGCCAGGCGGACTTCTTCGGGCGAGCTGGCGGGGAAGCGGCCGACGACTTCGTCGTTATGGGCGGGGCTGCGGCTGTCGAAGGCGGTCCCGTCGGCGGGCCGCCATTGGCCGGCGATGAGGTTGCGGCCGGCGAGGATGGGGGTGGACATGGCATCGACTCCTTGACGAGCGGACGACGGGTCGGCGGGAAATGGCAAGAGGGCGGCGCCGACCGCCCTCTCTCATTATATGCCGATGGCCGTTCAGGGCTTCGGCGCGGTTTGGGCGCGCTGGAGCAGGGCGTCCACGTCGGCCCAGAGCTTTTGCCACGCCTGGCGCTCGTTCTCGGGCAGCTTGTCCAGATGATCGTGAACGGAGTCAAGATCGTCGTCGTCGCGCCAGTCTTCAAGGACCATCCGCGCCTCCGCGCGTGCCGGGACCGGCCCGTGGTCCAGCACCGCTGCCCAGACGTTCAACTCCTGCCGGAGCCAGTCGTAGGCCTGTCGGCGCCAGCGCTTCCGCTCCGCTTCGTCGGGAGCGGCGCCTTTCCCATCACCGGCGGCGCGACGAGCGGCGGCGGCCGCGGCGGCGGCATAGCGATCCCCGTATTCCCGGTCCTCGGCGAGTTTCGCATCCGTCCGGAACGCTTTGAGGTAAAGGCGGCAGGCGTCGCCGTACCGTTCCTCGCACGCGCAGAGTTCGGCGAAGGTGATCAGCTCGTTCCCGACCGGCTGGTAGTCGCCTTTCAGCACGGCCGGCAGCTTCTCGGGATCGATCGCGCTCAACCGCCGGCATTTGCCCACCTCCTGTAAGGCCCTTTTCCGATCCATATCATCTGGAGGAAGTGCGTCCATCCACTTCTGGGCGACGACACGGGCCTCGGCGAAACGGCTTTGCTTCTTTAACAAACGGATGAGATTGATCCGGGCGGACGAATACCGGGGATCGAAGGCGAGGGTCTGCCGGTATACTTTTTCCGCCTCGGGCCACTTCTTGGGTCCCTGAAAGTCCAGAACGCAAGCGAGATTGTAGTAGCCCGACGGGTCCTTCCTGGGCTCTCCGGTATCGAGAGCGATGGATTTGCGGAACTCGTCCTCCGCATCGGATAGCCGCTGTTGTTGAGTCAGCATGACGCCCAGGTCGTAATGGGCGTCCGTGTTCTTCGGGTCGAGTTGAATGACCCGGCGGCATTCCTCTTCGCTTTCCGCCCGATTCCCGATTTCGTACAGCGTTTGGCCCAAACATAGGTGGATCCCCGCACTATCGGGTCGCAGGGACAAAGCCGCCCGAAAAAACCCGATTGCCTCTTCCCGCTCCGCCTTGGCCGCCTTCTCCTCGGGTCTGTTCGCCATCGCCATTAAACACCGAGCCGTGTCCAGATTAAGCCAGACCTTGTCCGGGTGACGTCGTTGCGCCGCCGTGAGCACCGCCAGCGCCTTGTCGTCCTGCTTCACCTTTCTTAACCCGGACGCCAGTAGCAGGGACTCATCCGGTGGCGGATCGGCGGCTTCCGGCGCGCCGCCAACCGTTCCAACTCCTCCGCGTTGTTGGCCAGGACCGCACTCCGCAGGAGGCGCCTTTCCTCGTCCGGGTCCGCCAACTGAGCGATCGTAAACACCTGGGTCCGCAGGGAACCGTCCGGCTCCTGATTATTTCGGCCCCAGTCGTCCAGCGCGGCGAGCAGCTGGTCCCGAATGGCGGAACCGCTGACGATCGCGGCGGCCTCCGTCGGCCGCAGCGCCATTACGTCCACGCCGTAGGCCGCGAAGGCCTTTCGGTAATCGGCGTCGGCGCCCTCCCAATTCCATCCGTTGCTTTTCCCCTGCGTGCGGTGGTTCGGAATGTCTTCGAGTTCGGCTGCCATGTCCACGTCCTTCCGCTCTCGAACCACCCTGGCCAGTAATTCCGCCGGGCCTCCGCCGGCAAGCCGATCCTCGGCCCGCTTCAGCACCTCGCGCCTCACCCCATCGCCCCTGCTCCTGCAGTCCCGCGACCTCCGCCAAGTCCCCCTCGACCCCGCGCCGCACCGCCCAGCGCCGCGACAGCTGCGTCCACAGCAAAACCGACCCCAACACGACGGCCGCCATCACGCCCGCCGCCGCCGCGACGCCCGCCTTGCGCCGCTTCAGCCATCTCCAGGCCAACTCGCGCACGCCCGGAGGCCGGATCGGCAGCGGCCGCCCATGTAGATACAGGTCCAGATACTCCGCCATGCGCCCCGCCGTCGGGATGCGATCCGACGCCCGCCGCTCCGTCGCCCGCGCCACGATCGCCTCCAGATCGCGGTCAAAACTCCGATCCACCGTCCGCAGCCGCGGCACGTCCGTGTCATGCACCAGCGCCGCCAGTTGCTTCTCGTCCTCCGCCTCCGCGAACAGCCGGCGCCGCGTCAGCAACTCCCACAGCGTCACGCCCAGCCCGCGCACGTCCGCCGCCGGGCCGACGGCCAGGCTCGCCGCCGCCAATTGTTCCGGGGCCGCGTAGCGCAGCGTCCCCACCAGCCCGCCCGCCCGGCTCGCCGGCAGCGTCGCCCCGGCCCACTTGGCCAGGCCGAAGTCCATCAGCACCACCCGCGCGCCGTCCGCCGTCAGCATCAGGTTGCCCGGTTTCACGTCGCGGTGGACCAGCCCCTGGTCGTGGACCGTCTGGAGCGCCCGCGCCGCGTCCCGCGCCAGCCGCGCCGCCTCGCGCACATAGGCGCCCGGCTCGTCCGGCAGGGTCGGCGGCTCTGGCACCGGCGGCAGCGACGGCGAAGACGAAACGCCCCGGCCCTCGGCGGCGACTCGCGTGTCCGCCGGCCGCCGTGTCATTTGCTCCTGTTTCTTGCGGCTGGCCGAACGCACCGCCTCCGTCCACGTCGATCCGGCCGGCCGCGCCGGGCGCCGGACAGCTCGCGCCACAATTGCTCCAGGTCGCAACCGGGGACATATTCCATCGTGTAATATGCCTGTCCATCGGGCAGCACGCCTCCGGACAGAATCTTGACGATGTTGGGATGGTCGCAGCGGGCCAGCGCCGCACCTCGCGCTGAAAGCGGGCCAGCGACGCCGCGTCGCCCGCCAGGTCGGCCGGCAGCGTCTTCAGCGCCACCAGCCGGCCCAGCGACCGCTGCCGCGCCAGGTAGACCACGCCCATGCCGCCTCGGCCCAACTCCCCGAGGATTTCGTACTCGCCCAGCACCGTCCCCGTTTCCGGCGCCGGCTCGGCCGTTTCGCCGGCCGCCGTCGCCCCCGCCCGACTCTGGTCGGCCAGCGACTGAAGCTGTTCTTCGCCGACGGCCCGGCCGGTGACCCGACCGAGCAGCTCGGCCAGCGCCGCCGCCGTCGCTCGGTCGCGCTCGGTGCGGCCGGTGGCGTAGCTGAGGTACTCGACCTGCTTGCCGTTGCGGTCGCAGTTGAGGAACAATACCTCGTCGGCCAGTTCATTCTCGCGGTACAGCAGCAGCGGGTGCAGCGATAGCGGCACGGGCCGCCCCGGCCACAGCACCGCCGTCCGCCCCGGCGCCAGCCCCGCCGCCTGTTCGGCCGACAGCAGCAGCGGCGCCGCCCGCTCCGCCTGCATCCCCACCAGTTCGCGGACGCCGGCCTCGAACCGGCCGTCGTCGCGCAACCGCAACTCGGCCAGGAAGATCAACCGGCTGCCGTCCGGCCCCAGCGGCTTCAGCACATCGTCGCCCAGCAGTTCGCCGACGGCCGCGGCCAGCAGCGGCCCCATTTCCTTCTCGTAGAATGCCTCAAATCGGGGTCCGCCATGTCCGAAAACGCCGTTGCGGTACTGCACCAAGGCGTCGAGTACTTGCAACGGCGAACAGGATTGATCGCTGGCCGACTTGCCGTCCGGGCCGTTTTTGATGCGCTGGTACAGGGCCAACAGCCCGGTCGGGTCGCGGCGCGGTTGGTTGAGGTTGGCCCAGACGTGGCCCAGCGGATGCGACGCGGCGTCGGGGCGCGTACCGAAATGGCGCGCCAGCTCACGGAGCATGGCCAGCCATTGCCCAAGCGACGGCAACGCCAGCGGCGCCAGCACGCGGTCCAGTTCCGGGACGCGCGGCTGACCCTGTTCGGCTTCGTGGAGGTAGCAGGCGATGAGAGAGGCCGCAGTCAGCTTGACGAGGGCTTCGCACAGGTAGAAGGCGTTGTCGTGGCGGCCGCGGGCGTCCTTGGCGTTGTGGGCGCGGCTGTAAAGTTGGGCCAGCGGCAGGGGAAGCCGCGTCAGGTAATCGCGGCGGAAGACGGCTTCCGGCATGGGAGGCGACTCCGGACGAAGTCCTGGTTTAGAGAGGTGGTCAGGACGCCCCGATATCTGATGACACCAGACGAGGAAATCGTCGAGAACCTCGACGACGGCGAAACCGCCCACCGGGGCGCAGGAGACGGCCCCCGCAGGCAGACGGCGAAGAGCTACGTCGATCTTCGGCGGCGAGTTCCACAGCCCGGTCTCTTTGCTTTTATCCGGCTTTGCCTCCCCCTGTGGGTGTTAGCCCAGTAAATGCCGCCGGCCGCCGACGGTAACGCACCAGCCGTTTCGTACTTCCCAGTAACACCGTACCACCGGGTCGCCTTCTTCGCCATTGCCAGGCGTTTCGGTTTCATTACAATAAACGGCGCGAGGCGGCCACGGTCGGTTTTCCCGTACCGAGGACGGCTGACCCGTATTGCAAATAACGACGTAACCCGTTGCCTGTTCATGATAAGGACAGATAGCTCAGCTGGTAGAGCGAAGGACTGAAAATCCTTAGGTCGCCGGTTCAAGCCCGGCTCTGTCCACTACCCGAAAGTCAAAGCTGGACGCTAGTTAGCGTCACCCGTCTTGTGTAGGACGGTGCGGCTCACGGAAGCAAGAACCCGGTAGACTACCGGAATTGCCGACACCGGAGCACGCACGCCTTATGTCCGCATCCGTCCCCCGTACGCCCCGACTTCGGCGTCACAGGCCGTCCGGCTTGGCCGTCGTCACTCTGAACGGGAAAGACCACTATCTCGGTCCATGGCCCGCCAACCAGCGCCAGGCGCCACCCACCACGCGGGAAGCCTACGACCGCCTGATTGCGGAATGGCTGGCCAATGGACGGCGCCTCTCTGGCGTGGCCGAGGACGCGCCGGCTAAGACCGTGAACGAACTGATCCTGGCATTCCGGCACTCCCACCAATGAGCTGTGCGACTACAAGTTGTCTCTCCGTCCGGTGCGCAACTGTACGGGCCGAAGCATTGCGGCCGGAATGGGAGCCGATCATCGACGCCCTCGCCAACTCGGAGGTGCGCCGATGAACATGATGGACGAGGGTCGTAGGCGGGTGAGACGCAAGCAGGCCGCGCAGAACAATCAGGCAAATGCCCACCAGGCGAACGGCCGCGACGCCGGCGGCGCGAAGCCCCCGCCGCCCGACGTGACGCCGGAGGCGCCGTCTTGGCCCGCGCCGCCGATCCGAACCGGCCGGCCCCGGAGCGTCGGCCGGGCGGCCGCCGGATGTTGTGACAACGACTTGACACTCACAAGGGGGTAAGAGTCTGTTCCTGAAGGGCGGCAGGCACAGCCTGCCCTACACGAATCGCGGGCTTTCCGTAGGGCAGGCTGTGCCTGCCGCCCCCTTCCGGAACAGACTCGAATACTACAGCGCCCCTTGCCTATGCCTACGTCGCCGGGCGAATTCCGCCTGGCGACGTAGGCATAGGCAAGGGGCGCTGTAGTACTAACCCCCTCATGGCTTGACATAAATCCTCCCGCATGCTTATCGGGCGCCCGGCGGATGGAATTATACCAGGAACTCCCGCACCGTCGTCACCCGATGCTCCGTCGCCGCCGCGAACACCGCCTCACAGAGCGCGACCGTTTCCAGGTTGTCGCGGCCGCCGATCTCCGGCTCGGCGCCGTCTTCCAACGCACATGAAAGCTGCGCCATCGTGCCCACGAAGGCGTCGGGGAACCACGCCTCCGGCCAGCGCGGCCGGACCCAGACGCCCGGTTCGCGCACCGTCGTGTAGTCCAGCGTGCTCGGCGTCCGCGCGGGGTAACTCGGCCAGCCGATCACGCCGCGGGCCAAACCCTCCGTGCCTTCGACGCGCCAGTGAATGCCAATGTCGGCGGCGGCGCCCTCCTTCGACGGCCCCGTCCACACGTCGTCCCACGCCGCCGCGCGACGGCCGTCGTCGTACTCCAGGATGTACAAGTTGATGCCGTCGCGGTGGGGGAAGCGCGTGCGCGGGTCGGGCGCGTGCTGGCCAGCACCCGATCCGGCGTCCCGAACCAATATCGAAAGGTGTCGAGGTGATGGATGCTCATCACGAACGTGGACAGCGACGGCAGCCCTTCGCTCCACGGCATCCAGTGCGGGATCGCCCGCATGTCGATGGTCGCCAGCACCGGCTCGCCCAGCAGGCCGCGACGCAGCAGGTCCTTCATCGCCCGCACCGACTGGTCGTAGCGCATGTTCTGGTTGACGGCCAAGACGACTCCGGCCGCCGCGCACAGGTCCACGCACTCGCGGGCCTCGCGCACCGACAGCGCCAGCGGCTTTTGCGCCAAAATGCCTCGGATATGATCGTTGTGCCGGACGGCCTCGCGGATCAACGCCGGCTGCGCGTCCGGCGGCACGGCCACGTCGAGTACCTCAATATCCTGGTCGGCCAGCAGGTCGGCGTAGGAGGCGTGGACGCGGGAAATGTTGTGACTCTCGGCGGCGGCGCGAGCGTGGTAGGGGTTGCGCGAGGCGACGGCGACGGGGTTGAAGCCGGCCTGGCGGTAGGCGACGAGGTGACAGTCGCGCATGATGAAGCCGGCGCCGGCGCAGCCGATGCGCCAGTCCTTGCGGCGCGGCAGCCGCGGCAGGTGATCCGGCGGCGGTTCCATGACGCCTTCAATCCCGCCCGTTCGCGGAAACCAGACGCAGCTCGCGCGGCAGCGGGAAGCTAACGTGCTCCTCGCGCACCACCGCGCGTCTCGACCGTCGCCCCGTAGCGCTCGCGCAACGTCTGAATGCACTCCTTCACCACCTCTTCCGGGGCGCTGGCTCCGGCCGTGATCAGCACGGTTTCGCGGCCAGTGAAACTGCCCTCCGGTATCTCCGCAATGCCGTCCACGAGGAAGGCCGGCCTGCCGCTGGCGTCGGCCAACTCCGCCAGCCGCCGGCTGTTCGAGCTGTTCTGACTGCCCAGCACGATCACGGCGTCCACTTCCGGCACCAGTTCCTTGACCGCCTCCTGACGGTTCTGCGTGGCGTAACAAATGTCGTCGCGCGACGGCCCGACGATCCGCGGGAAGCGCCGTTTCAGGGCCGCGATGATGACCTCGGCGTCGTCCACGCTCAGCGTCGTCTGCGTCAGGTACGCCAGGCGGCCCTCGGCCGGCAACTCCAACCGTTCCACTTCGCCCACGTCCTGCACCAGCAGGATGTGCTCCGGCGCCTCGCCCGTGGTGCCCAGCACCTCGTCGTGGCCCTCGTGGCCGATGAGCAGGATCGTGTAGCCCTCGCGCGAAACGCACCGCCTCCAGGTGGACCTTGGTCACCAGCGGACAGGTGGCGTCGATGGCGCGCAGGCCGCGTTCCGCCGCCGCCTCGCGGATGGCCGGGGCCACGCCGTGGGCGCTGTACAGTAACGTCGCCCCCGACGGCACTTCGTCCATTCGATCCACGAACACCACGCCGCGCCTGCGGAACCGCTCCACCACCGGCCGGTTGTGGACGATCTCGTGGTAAACGTAGAGCGGCCTGCCGAACATCTCGATGCCCTCTCCAGGCTCTCGATCGCCATGTTGACGCCGGCGCAGAAGCCGCGCGGGTTGGCCAGGATGATTTTCACTTATCGACCCTCCTTGTCGTTCATGGTAGCGATGTTCACGGCGGGCCGCCACGCCGCGCCCCGCGGCCGATCGCGCGGCGTTGGCGAAACTATAATCGTAGCCGACGGGCGTGACAATCCGACAAGGGCGAAATGTACTTGGCTCTCGTTCCCAGGCTCCGCCCTCTCGATTACCAACCTGGCGTGGCTACCCACGTCTCCAAGACCTGCTATCAACTCCGCGGGTCGCCCCGTGGAATAGATGTTGGTAATCGAGAGGCCGGAGCCTGGGAACGAGGGAATCCTGCGCCCGTACCCCTCTCGCCCGCGGCCGGTCGGTCTGCCTTGATTCGCCCCGGCCGCCGGAGTAAAGTTATCCCCGCGGATGAGCACGGAACGCATCCAAGAAGCGCATCTCGTTTATCGCCCGCGTCTTTGCCTCGATTCACACCATGAACAACCCGGCTCCCGGCGGCGAACCGCGTCACGTGTCGGTTTTGCCTGACGAAGTGTTGGCGGCCCTCGATCCGCGGCCCGGACAGGTCTTCGTGGACGCCACCGTCGGCGCCGGCGGACATTCCCGCCTGCTGGCCGAACGGCTGGGGCCGACAGGGCGCCTGATCGGCCTGGACCGCGACGCCTCGATGTTGGCCCTGGCCGGCCCGCGCCTGGAAGGGCGGCCCGCGACGCTGGTCCACGCCAACTTCGACGAGCTGCCCGAGGTACTCGGTCGGCTCGGAGTCGCGGCCGTGGAAGGCGTGTTGGCCGACCTCGGCGTTTGCTCCGACCAGCTGGACCAGGCGGAGCGCGGTTTCAGTTTCGGCCGGCCGGCGGCGCTGGACATGCGGCTCGATTCGGGGCCGGGAGAAACGGCCGCCGCGCTGCTGCGGCGGCTGAATGAACGCGATTTGGCGGACCTTTTTTGGTGGTACGGCGAGGAACGGTTCAGCCGCCGCATCGCCCGGCGGATCGTCGAGACGCGGCGGCTGCAACCGCTGCAAACCACCGACCAGCTCGCCGAGCTGGTGCGGCGCTGCGTGCCGAGGCCGAGGCCCGGCGGAAGGAGGAAGCCGCCGATCGACCCCGCGACGCGCGTGTTCCAGGCGCTGCGGATCGCGGTCAACGACGAGTTGGGCGCCCTCGACCGCCTCTTGGCCGCGTTGCCGGCGTGTCTGAGGCCGGGCGGACGGGCGGCGATCATCAGCTTTCACTCGCTGGAAGACCGGCGGGTCAAGTCGGCCTTCCGCGACCGGACGCGCTGGCGCGAGTGGACGCGCAAGCCGGTCCAGGCCGGCGAAGAGGAAGTGACACGGAACCCACGGGCGCGCGGCGCCAAGTTGCGCGCGGCCGTTCGCCTGGACCCGCAGGCGCCACAGACGACCCAGGACGGGGACGCGGGCCGGAGGAAATTCGGTTCGCGGACCTAGAAACGGGCGGCCGGCCCCACGCGCCGCCCCTTCTCGCAAGAGGAGCACGGAAGGTGACGCGAAAAAGCCAGTATGGATGGATGGTGGTGGGCGGCATCCTCTGCCTGTGCGGCGGGGTGGTCGCGTTGAAGCTCAAGGAGGGCAACCCGGCCGTCGCCCAGTCGGAACCGCCGCCGGCGCCCATAACGGCCGCCGCGGACGACCCGCCGAGCCACGAAACGACTATAAAGGACAAAGACGCCCCGCAACATCCGGGAGAAATGAAGCCGATCCATCCCGCCGAGACGCTGCCGCCAATCGTCTCCCAACCTCCGGCGCCGCCCCTTCCGGGGCCGATCGATTCGCCGGCCCCGGAATTGGCCAAGGCGCCGGCCCCGGCCGCAACCACGCCTGACGCTCCTCCGACGCCGCCCTCGGCCGCTCCCGACGCGGCGCCGCCTTCCGAACCGCCGCTGAGTCCGGCGGACGCCAAGAACCCCAAGAGCGACGTCCCGCCGCTGCCGCCCGCCGTAAAGACCGAACCGCCGCCCCCCGTTCTCGGCTCGATCGCGCCGCCGCCTGCCCCCCGCGATTTCCCGCGGCCGGACGCCGTGAAGTTCATGCCGCCGGCCGTCGTCCAGGTCGGCGAACCGCCGCTGGCCGGCACGGGGCCGATTCAGACCTATCAGGTGCGCAATAACGGCGAGACGATGCGCGACATCGCCCGCCGCACCCTCGGCGCCGGCCAACGCTGGACCGACGTCGCCAAGCTCAATCCGAACCTCCGTCCCGAGGATTCGCTGAGCGCCGGCACGCAGGTCCACCTGCCGCCGGACGCCTGCCTGCCGGTCGAGGAGGTGGAAGGTCTCAAACCGCTGCCGGCCATGCGGCCCACGACGGCCGCGGCCAAGCCCAAGGCCGTCCTGGCCCTGACAGGCACCTACCCCTGCAACATCGACGACAAGCGCACCATCACGCTGCCCCGCGCCGTCCGCGAACAGCTCGCCGACGCAGATCTGGTGCTGGCGTCGCCTGGCCCCGATCAGTGCCTGTGGCTGACCGACCAGGCCCATCAGGAACGCCTCGCCGACCGCCTGGAACGCTCGCCGGCGCGTGAAGTGGATGTGCGCGTATTCAAACGGCTCTACTACGCCCAGACGGAAAAAATCCCGGTCGGCGCCGACGGCCGCATCGCCATCTCCGACCGGCTGATGCAGTTCGCCGGGCTGAGCCAGGAAGTGGTGCTGGTCGGCATCGACGACCACTTCGAGGTCTGGGACGCGGCCCGCTGGAAAAAGTACACCCAGGCAAACGGCGGGGCCGCCGTCGCCGGGGAGTAGGGCCGCATCGTCCGGCGAGCGGCCGGCGTCAGCCGGCTGGGATAGCATCGCGTCATGGAAAATGGGACGCGCCAGTCGGCTGACGCCGGTCGCTCGCCAGCAATAGGAGAGGCCGATGACGCGGGAAAACAAGGCCGGCCTGGTCGTGTGCGGTTCGTTCCTGTGCCTGGTCGCGGCCGTGGTCGTGGTCAAACTGAACCAGCCGGGCGGTTCGGACGCCCCGCAGGCCAGCCCGACCGCCGCCATCGGCGGCGAGCCGTCGTCCACGGCGCCCAAGGCGGAACATCCGGCGAAGTCGCCGGGACCTTCGCCGGACGCCGTTGCGAAAGGCCCGGCGGTCGCCGCGCCCGACGCCCCGAAAGGGAATCCGGACCCGATGCCGGCCCCCGCCGCGCCTCCCGCGGCGTTGTTGCCGCCGGCCGGGTCGAACGGAAATGCGCTCGCCTTGCCGGAGCCGCCGAAGGAGGCGACGCCGGAGCATTCCGGAGATGCACCCACCGTGCCGGGGCCGGCTGCCTCGGAAGGTCCCACCAAGCACCCATCGGACGTTCCACCGACTGACGTGGCTGCGGGTCCGGGCGCTACGCCGTCCGCCGGCGCCCCGCCGCCCCCGCCGCCTGGGCCGGATTCGACCGGTCCATCCGCTCCACTGCCCGCGCCTGGGCCGATGCACGACGCCGAGCCGGCGAAGGACCCGGCGCCAGAACTCCCTGGGCCGCTGCCCCCGCCGCCGGGACCGTCTCCGGACCCGCCGGGGCCGCCGACGGCCGCTCCGTTGCCGCCGCCCGGTCCCGCCGCGGAGGGACCCGAGAAGGACGACGGCCATGCGCCCAATAGGCGTCATAAAGACCCGAAAAATAGCAAGAAATCCGGCGGCGACGCCGAGAACGCGGTCACCATTCCGGCGGCCGGCGCGGACGGCCCGCCCAAGCCGATGAATCCGGGCGTGGGCGACCCGCCGTTGCCTCCGCCGCCGGGACCGCCGCCCCTGCCCGGGCCGAACCCCGTTGAGCCGTCTCCGCTGCCGCCCGCGGTGAAGAACGACAAGGTCGAGCCGCCGCCGCCCTCGATCGTGGCGCCGCCCGCACCGACGCCCAAGCCGTCCAACGTCGGCGTGATCCCGTCCGAGCCGCCGGCGCACGTCGGGCCGCCTGCCGCTCTCGCGCCGGCCGTGGGCGGTCCCGCGCACCTGGTGGACAGCTGGGATGAGCAGACGTATGTCTGCAAGCCCGGCGACAACTACGCCAGTATCAGCATGGCGACCTACAAAACGGACAAATACGCCAAGGCGCTGGAGGCGTACAACCGCAACCATCCGCGGGCCGGCGACGCCATGCGCGCCACCGGCGCCGTCGTGCCGGGCGACAAGGTTTACGTGCCGCCGAGCCGCGTTTTGGAGCAGCGACACGGCGACATGATTGCCCAGCCCAAGCCGGCCGCCGTCGGTCCCGGTTCGGGGGCGGTGCAGGCCGGTTTTCAGACCACCGCCGCGCCGCCGCCGGCGGCCCCGACCTACAAGGTGTTGACGCCCGCGCCGCTGTACCAGATCGCCGGCCAAATACTGCACGACTCGAATCGCTGGGGAGAACTGGCCAAGTTGAACCCCGGCGTCGATCCGGAGCATCCGGTGAAGGCGGGAACGGTGCTGGTCCTCCCCGCCGGCGCGCCGACGCCCGCCGTCAAGCCGTAAGGTCCGCCCCGTTGTGAACGGCGGGGCGGCGCGCCGAAGTCCGGTAAAGTGGGTCGGTCCAAAGCCGCCTCAAGATCGCCGCGTTTCTTGTCGATCTTATTCAGGCGGGACCGGCCCCCAGTGGCGAATTGCGCTTGTCCGGCCCCTTCGTTTGTGGTTTCATGTCGCCGCCTCCAAGACCGGCCTCTTCGATCCGACGGAACAGACGGGCGGTCCCTACCGCTCGCAACTTCAATCAAAGGTCCGGTATGAGCGACTCCCCCATGCGGCTCCTGGCGGGCGCGCTGCGTCAGAACGGCTTGGTCCGGTTTTTCGACCACTTCAACAAGTTGTTCCCCAACAGCAGCAGCCACCTGAAGGACCTGGTCGTGGACCGCCTGGGGCCTGACCGCGTGATGGAGGTCGAGGGCCGATCGGTCGTCAACTTCGGCTCCGACAGCTTTCTGGGCCTGGACCAGGACCCGCGCGTCCAGGAAGCGGTTCGGCGGGGAGTGGAAACCTGGGGCGCCCACAACGGGGCGTCGCGCGCCTTCAGCAGCATCCGCGCCAACACCGACGCCGAGGACAAGCTGGCCGACTGGCTCGGCACGCAGACGACGCTCATCTACCCGTCCGTGACGCTGGCCAACATGGGCGCCCTCCCCGGCCTGGTCGGCCGGCAGGACCTCCTCGTCGTGGACGAGCAGGCCCACAACTCCATCCAGGAAGGGGCCAAGATCGCCAAGGCCAACGGCGTCCGCGTGGTCACGTTTTCCCACTGCGACCCCTCCGGCCTGAAAAAGGTCCTGGACGAGGCCGGCGCCTATCGCGTCGCCCTGGTGGCCATCGACGGCGTCTACAGCATGACCGGCGAGTTGCCGCCGCTGGCCGCGTTAAACGAGGTCGCGCTGGCCCGGCGGGCAGTGCTGTACGTGGACGACGCCCACGGCACCGGCGTCATCGGCCGGCAGGGCCGCGGCACCGTGCTGGACGCGCTGGGAAGCTACGACAATACGCTGGTGATCGGGTCGCTTTCCAAGGGCTTCTCCTGCGCGGGCGGCTTCATCGGCTGCACGCACGAGTTCAAGCGCCTGCTCAAGATGCGTTCCAACACCTACATCTTCGGCGGCCCCGTGGTCCCGCCCTACCTCGAAGCGGTGTGCGTGGTGTGCGACATCCTGGCGTCCGGCGAATACGATCTGCTCCGCGCCCGCCTGGACCGCAACCTCGTCCAGCTGACGACCGGCCTCAAGGCGTTGGGCCTGGTGGTGAACGGCGGCGTGACGCCGATCGTCTCGGTGCTGGTCGGCGACGAGGAGGACACGCTGAATGCGGGACAATTCCTCTTCGAGAAGGGCTATTATGTGCAGTCGGTGACGTTCCCGGCCGTGCCGTATCACGCCGGCGTCTTGCGCATCCAGGTCAACTCCAATCACCGCGGCGCGTCGATCGGCGGCCTGCTGGAGGCCATGAAGGCGTTGCAGGGCGCCATCCGCCTGCCGACGGCCGCCCCGCGCCTGGCCGCATAAAAACCTCTCATCGCCAAGACGCCAGGACCGCCAAGAAGACAAAAAGCACATTCGTCATGCTTTTGTCTTCTTGGCGGTCCTGGCGTCTTGGCGATGCGCCGTCTGAGGCGGCGGACGCCTCGGGCGCGGCGTTGAGTTTGGCCTGGAGCAGGTCGAGCAGGTTGGCGACGGTCACGAGTTTTTCCAGGTCTTCCTGCGACAGACGGATGTGGAAGCGGCGTTCGACCTGGGACACGATGCTGACGACGTCCACCGAGTCGAGACCGAGGCCTTCGCGGAGGCTGGCGTCCTCGGCGAGACCGTCGTGCTTTTCGCCGGTGTCGGCCTCGATCAGTTCGATGAGCGTCTGGCGGATGAATGCGCGGTCCGGCATGGTTCACCTTCCTGGTCGTCTGGATCGTCCTTGAAAAACGGCCGTCCCGGCGCGGATCGCTCGCCGTTCCTCGGTCTCTCGGCCGTCGCGGTTGGGATAGAAAACCATGTTCGGGGGATTTTGGCAAGAGCGATTCGATGGAGCGGCTCGGTTAGCCGCGACCCGAAGGGGAGTGCTCCCAACGCGCTCCCCTTCGGGTCGCGGCTAACCGAGCCGCTTAGCTCCTAACGGCGCACACGGTTGAGGTCCACCACCGTCCGGTGGCCCTGCTCGACCCACTCCTCGCGCACCAACCGCTTGGCGTCGTCGTACCAAAGGTCCATCGCCACGCCTTTGCCGGTCAACCGGACGTGCTCCACCGTCTGGTCCTGATTCGGGCCGTACTTCTCGGCGCCCAGGAACTGCACCTTGGCTTCCAGGTCGCGGCCCGTGTCCGCGTCCAGGAGCGGCGAGGTTTGGTTGGCGAGCCGGGCGTCCGGCTGGGCAAAATACGAGGTCAGCAAAGCGTCGGCGGCGGCCGTGTGTTCCACGCCGTTGGCGCGCACGTGCAGGCCGTCGGCGGCGGCCGTGGCGGTGACGGCAAACGCCTTGCCGTCGTCGTTGGCCTTGCTCTCGAAATGTTGGAGCCGGCCGTCCTTCCACAACTCACGGCCGCGGTAGGAATATTTGTACAGGGTGATGATGGAGCCGACGCGAACGTCGGTGTCGCAGTTGACGGCGGTGGACCCGTCGTCCTGACGATTGATGGTCATGTGGACTTCGCCGGACTTTCTGGCATCGACGTAGACGGTGAAGTCGCGCGTCTCGACCTCCGCGGCGGCGGCCGGCAGGGCCGCGGCGAGGGACAGGAAGGCGGACGCTGCCACGCACCACGACCGACGCCCTCCCGGACGGGAGAGGGCCAGGAGACCACGGGCCATCGCGGATGTCCTCCGGATCGGGCGAAAGAGGCGTATCGTGGGGCGGGCGGCGTCCCCACGCCAGGAACGCGGCTTATATCGGCGTCCCGGAAGCCGGCCAAGAGGAGTTTCGGAGGGGGCGCCGTCTCGCGGAGTCGCCTCTCGAATTGGGCAAACGTAGGCGAGCGGCCGGCGTAAGCCGGCTGATGAGTGCGCTCATCAGCCGGCTTACGCCGGCCGCTCGCCTCAATACGGGGTCGCGTCTCCTGTTCGACGCCGCCGTCATTCATCCACAACAACGAGCGTACAAGGATGTCTCATGGCGGCGCTCTTGATGATCTTCACCGTCTTCTTGTCCGCCGACACCTCGCGGATCTGACGGCCGTGGGCCTCGGAGATGAGCGTGTCGCCGTTGGGCAGGCGGACGAAGCCGCTGGGCCAGTTCAGCTTCTGGTCCGCGGGGGCCTCGGCGCCGCCGTACTTCCAGACGGTCTTGCCGTCCTTGTCCACCTCGATCACGAAGAAGCCCTGCTTGCTGCCGTAGCCGTCGCCGCTGCTGATGAGGGTGTGGCCGTTTTTCAGCCGCGTCGCCAGGTATGGGAACGGCAAATCGTAGCTCCAGACCACCTTCTTGTCCGGCGAGACTTCCATCACCTTGTCCTCGGTGCTGGCGCAAATGAGCGTGTCGCCGTTGTCGAGCCGGCGCACCTGGCGCATGGTCGGGTTCGGCCGCTTGTTGTCGTTGGGCACGTCGAAGCTCCAGACGATTTTATCGTTTTCGTCCAGTTCCACGACCCGATGTCTGCCGTTGTCGGCGACGACGGTATGGCCGTTCGGCAGCCGCTGGGCTGACTCGGCGGCCTGGATGGTCGGCTTGCCGATCTCGTGGACGACTTTCTTCTCCTTGTCGATCTCCTGGACGGTCGGGCCGCAGACGATGAGCAGGTCGCCGTTGGGCAGGAGCTGAACGTCGTGGCCGTTGTCGTTGCGCGCCTCCCAGAGGAGCGTGCCGTCTTCCTTGATCTTGATGACCTTCCGGTCCTCGTGGTCGGCGACGATGATGTGCGTCTCCGCCCGCGCGACCGCGCCGCACAACAGCAACAGGCCAACTCCAAGAATTCGCTGCTGAATCACGAATAATCTCCGTCGCATGATACTAACCCGAAGCGCAAGCGAGGGAGAAGGTTCCTGATCTGATGTGCTATCGAGGAACCTACTCCCTCGCTTGCGTTTCGGGTTGGTGTAAGGGTTCAAATGATCTGCTTGATCGGGTCCGCCCCCTCGACGCCGACCAGTTTCTGGTTCAGACCGTTGTAGAAGTACGTCAGCTTGTTGGGGTCGAGGCCGAGCTGGTTCAGGATGGTGGCGTGCAGGTTCTTGACGTGGAAGCGGTCGTCCACCGCCGCCGAGCCGAGTTCGTCGGTCGTGCCGACGCTGACGCCGCCCTTGATGCCGCCGCCGGCCATCCACATCGTGAAGCCGTAGGCGTTGTGGTCGCGGCCGGTCCCCTTGGCGTACTCCGCCGTCGGCTGCCGGCCGAACTCGCCGCCCCAGACGATCAGCGTCTCGTCGAGCAGTCCGCGCTGCTTCAGATCCTTGATCAGGCCGGCGATCGGCTTGTCGGTGCGGCCGGCGTGGCGGCTGTGGTTCTCCACCAGGTCGCCGTGGGCGTCCCAGTTGTCGTCGTTGTGCGAACCGCCGCCGTAGAGCTGGATGAAGCGCACGCCGCGCTCGACCAGCCGCCGGGCCAGCAGGCACTTGCGGCCGAAGTCCTGCGTTTTCGGATCGTCGATGCCGTACAACCGCTTGACGGTCTCCGGCTCGCCGCTGAGATCGACCGCCTCCGGCGCGTGCCGCTGCATGGCGAAGGCCAGTTCGTAGCTGGCGATGCGGGCCGCCAGGTTGCTGTTGTCGGCGCGCGCGGCGCAGGTGGGCGGCGTTGAAGTCGTCGAGCGTGTCGAGCAGACGGCGCTGCGGCGTCCTCGCTCATGCCTTCGGGCCGGTTGAGGTCGAGGATCGGGGTCGCCGGCCGAGCGCAGGACCGTGCCCTGGTAAGCTGGCCGGCATGTAGCCGCTCGACCAGTTCTTGGCGCCGCTGATCGGGCCGCCGGTCGGGTCGAGCATGACCACGAAGCCCGGCAGGTTCTCGTTGACGCTGCCCAGGCCGTAGTTGACCCAGGAGCCGAGGCACGGGCTGCCGGACAGGATCTTGCCCGTGTTCATCTGCAGCATGGCCGAGCCGTGGATCGGCGAATCGGCCGTCATCGAGTGGAGGAAGGCGATGTCGTCCACGCAGGTCGCCAGGTGCGGGAACAGGTCGCTGACCCACTTGCCGCACTGGCCGTACTGGCTTGAACTTCCACTTCGGCCCGACGACGCGGCCCTCGTTCTTCTTGCCGCCGCGGCCGAACGTCTTGACCGGGATGGTCTTGCCGTCGAGGTCGTAGAGCTTGGGCTTGTAGTCGAACGTATCGACGTGGCTCGGCCCGCCGTACATGAAGAGGAAGATGACGCTCTTGGCCTTGGCCGGCAGCGGCGACGGCTTGGGCGCCAGCGGGTTGGCGAACTTGTGTTCGATTTCGGCGGCCGCGGCCTTGTTGAAGAAGCCGTCGAGCGAGAGCAGGCCGGTCAGGGCGACGCCGGTGAAGCCGGCGCCGGCTTCCCAGAGGAACTCGCGGCGGGTGCGGCGGCAGAAGGCGCCTCGTTCGTCGGTCATGGCCATTCTCCTCGGGCGATTGAGGCGTCAATCCAGGTACATAAACTCATTCAGATTCATCGCCATCAGGCAGAAGTATTTCAGCGCCGCGTCCGGCGCCACGCCGTCCTTCTTCTGGAGGGCGTCAATCAAATCCAGCCCGCGGCGCACGTCCTCATCGGTCGGCGGCCGCGACGTGACCAGGTACAACCCCAGCCGCACCTGCCGGGCCACGTCCGGCCCCGCCTCCTTCCGCAATCGCGCGGCCAGCAACCCGGCCTGATGGTTGGCGAATTCGCTGTTGAGGAGCGTCAATGCCTGCGTCGGCTGCGTCGAGGCGAAGCGCACCGGCGTCGTCCGATCCGGCTCGGCCAGGTCGAAGGCGTCCAGCAGCGGCATCAGCAGCGACCGCTTGACGTGGACGTAGATGCTCCGGCGGGCCTGTTCCTCCGGCGGCGATTTGCCCCAGCCGTGGCCCGGCATCGACTCCGTCGCCAACACTTCCTTCGGCAAATCCGGGTAAACGTCGGGGCCGTACATCTTGAGGTTCAGGTTGCCGCCCGCCGCCAGCATCGAATCGCGGACCTCCTCGGCCGTCAGCCGGCGCATGTCGAAACGCCAGAACAGGTCGTTCGCCGGGTCGGCCTTCAGCCCCTCGGCGTTGCCGCGCGACGACATGCGGTAGGCGTTGGACAGCAGGATCATGCGGTGCAACGGCTTCATCCGCCATCCCTGATCCACCAACTCCGAAGCCAGCCAGTCGAGCAGCTCGGGGTGCGTCGGCTTGTCGCCCTGGAGGCCGAAATTGTTCGGCGAGCGGACGATGCCTCGGCCGAAATGGTACTGCCAGATGCGGTTGGCCATCACGCGGGCGGCCATCGGGTCGTCCCGGGAGACGATCCAGTTGGCCAGCGCCAGCCGCCGGCCGCAGGTCTTCGCGTCCCTGGCCGGCGTCGGGATGACCGGCGGCGTCGAGGTCAGGATTTGGGGATAATGCGGCCCCACCTTGTCGCCTGGGGCGTGGGCGTTGCCGCGGGCCAGCACGAAGGTGTCGGGGGCCGTGCGGCCCATCTCGCTCACGGCCAGCGCCGAGCCGACCGGCCCCGGAAGCGGCTGGATCCGTCCCAATTCCCTTCGCAGGTCCTCATAGTGCCGATACCGCTCCGCGCCCAGCAGTCGTGGGCCGTCGGCGGCGATGCGCTCGTGGAACGGCGTCCGCTTTTTCACCGGGTCGGTCGGCTCGCCGTAGAGCGCCTTGAAATCGCTTTCGATGCCCGCCAGGTCGGCCTTCATCTCCTCGCGCCTGTGGCTCCACTCGCGGAGGCGTTGTTCGTATGCCGTCTTTTCCGCCAAGTCGTTGAAAACCGGCGCCTGGTCGGTCGGGTCGCCGTTGGTGTAGTTGGTGATGTTCTGGAAGAAGGCGAGCAAGCCGTAGTAATCCTTCTGCGCGATCGGGTCGATCTTGTGGTCGTGGCAGCGGGCGCAATCGACCGTCAGCCCGAGGAACACCTGTCCCGTCGTGGCGACGATGTCGTCGAGGTTGTCGTAGCGGGCCTGGTCGCGGTCGCTCGGCTCGTCGTCCCAGATGCCGAGGCGGTAGTAGCCGGTGGCGATGATGGCGTCCACGGCCGGGTTCGGCATCTCGTCGCCGGCCAGCTGCTCGCGGACGAACTGGTCATACGGCTTGTCGGCGTTGAAGGAGCGGATGACGTAATCGCGGTAGCGCCAGGCGTTCGGCTTGTCGTTGTCGCGTTCGTAGCTGTTGGTCTCGGCGAAGCGCACCAGGTCGAGCCAGTGACGGCCCCATTGCTCTCCGTAATGGGGCGAATCGAGCAGCCGGTCCACCAGCGACTCATAGGCCTTGGGCGACGGGTCGGCGACGAACGCCTCGACCTCTCGCGGCGTCGGCGGCAGGCCGGTCACGTCGTAATAAAGGCGACGAATCAACTCCGGCTTGGAGGCGGGCGGGTTCGGTCGCAGGCCTTTCGCTTCCAGCCTGGCGAGGATGAAGGCGTCGATGGGGTTGGCCGCCCACCGCACGTCCTTGACGGCGGGGACCGGCGGCCGCTTGACCGGTTGGAAGGCCCAGTGGGCGCGGTCCTTGTCGGTGATCTGGAACTTGCCGCGGCGGATTGTCGTGGTCGTGGTCGCGGCGACGGCCTTTTCCTGTCCCGGCCACGGGGCGCCCATCTTGACCCATTGCGTCAAATCGGCGATCTGCTGAGGCGTCAATTTGCCGTTGGGCGGCATCGGCTTGAGGTCGGGGTTGGACGCGCTGACGGCCTGGAGGAGCAAGCTGTCCGCGGCGTCGCCGGGCACGACGGCCTTGCCGTTGTCGCCGCCGACGAGGGCGTTGGCGCGGCTGTCGAGGCGAAGGCCGCCGCGCTGCTTGGAGGGGCCGTGGCACTTGAAACAATGGTCGGACAGGACGGGACGAACCTTGGCCTCGAAGAACTGGACGGCTTCCGGCGACGGCGGCGCCGGCTTATCCGCCTCGGCGGCGGCCGCCGCGCAGGTGAGCACGCCGAAGGCGACGGCGGCGCAAAGGCGACCGGGGAGTGGGGTTCGCGTCATGGCGTCCGTCCAGTCGAGGCCAGGCGGGAGGCGAGCTTCCGGCAGGTTTCTCCACCATAACGAAGCGTCGGGGCGGGTGCAATTACTATATTGGGATTTTCGCCTCCCGTCCGACCCGCGGGGGCGTCCGAAGGAGACGGCCATGTTCAACGACTTGAGCGGGAAGACGGCCCTGGTGACGGGGGCGTCGCGCGGCCTCGGCGAGGCGATGGCCGTCAAACTGGCGGCGTGCGGGGCGCGGACGGCCCTCAACTACTTCGGCAGTCCGCAGCGGGCCGCTCAGGTGGTCGAGCGGATCCGCAAAGGCGGCGGCACGGCCGAGGCGTTCCAGGCCGACGTGCGCGACGAGAAGGCGGTCGCCGGCCTGGTCGAGGAGGTGCGCCAGAAGTTCGGGCCGATCGACATTCTCGTCGTCAACGCGACGGGGCCGCAGCCGTTCATCCAATTGGAAGATTTAACGTGGCGGGATTGTCTGGACATGTTGGAGTTCTTCGTCAAGAGTCCGGTGCTGCTGGCCAAGGCGGTGATCGGGCCGATGAAGGAGCGGCGCGGCGGCCGCATTATCAACATCGGTTCGGAGGTGTTCGACCGCGGCGTGCCGGCGTTCTCCAACTACGTCTCGGCCAAGGGCGCCCAATGGGGGCTGACGCGGTCGTGGGCGATGGAACTGGCGCCCTGGGGGATCACGGTCAACCTCGTGGCGCCGGGCTGGATTCCGACGGAACGCCACGCCGACGACCCGCAGGAAATGAAGGACGCCTACGCGGCGGCGGTGCCGATGAAGCACATGGGACGGCCGGAGGACGTGGCCGAGACCGTCGCCTACCTGGCCTCCGACGGGGCCGCATTCGTTACAGGCCAAAAAATATCCGTGAACGGCGGGAACACGCTTGGATGAGCGGCCTGAGCCGCCTACTTTACCCACTTTACCCGCACCGTCCGCTGCCGCGGCCCGTCGAACTCGCAGAAGTACACCCCCTGCCAGCGTCCGAGCACCAGCCGGCCGTCTTCCACGAGCACGGTGGCGCTGGAGCCGACGAGGCTGGCCTTGATGTGCGAATCGCTGTTGCCCTCCCCGTGACGGAAGCCGGGCTGCTCCTTGGGCACGGCCCGCTCCAGCCAGAACAGCATGTCATGCACCACGTCCGGGTCGGCGTTTTCGTTGATGGTGACGGCGGCGGTGGTATGGGGGCAGTAGACGACGCCGAGGCCGTCGCGGACGTCGGCGCGCTCCAGCGACTGCCGCACCTGCTCGGTGATCTCGACAAACTCGTTGCGCCGTCGCGTTTGCACCGTGAAAGAATCCATTGGCGTCCTCCGGGGATCGGGCCTGCCCTCACGACAGCGCCCGTCGTAAATCCTCTTGCAGATCGCTTGCGTCTTCAATGCCGACGCTCAGCCGGATCAGGCCGTCGTCCACGCCGCGGGCCGACCGCAATTCGACGGGGATGCTGGCGTGCGTCATCGTCGCCGGGTGGCAGACCAGCGATTCGACGCCTCCCAAACTCTCCGCCAGGCTGAACAGCTTCGTCCGCGGCAGGAACCGCCGCGCCGCCTCCGCCCCGCCCTTCAAGCGGATGCTTATCATGCCGCCGAAGTCGCGCATCTGTCGCTTCGCCAGCTCGTGGCCGGGATGGCTCGGCAATCCGGGGTAGTAAACGCGCTCCACCTGCGGCTGTTCCTCCAGCCACGCGGCCAGACGGCGGGCGTTGGCGCAGTGGCGTTCCATACGCACCGCCAGCGTCTTGATGCCGCGCAGCGTCAGGAAGGCGTCGAACGGCCCCGGCACGCCGCCGGCCGCGTTCTGGTAGAAGCGGATCGGCTTGAGCAGTTCCGCCCTGCCGATCACGGCGCCGCCGACCACGTCGGAATGGCCGCCGAGGTACTTGGTCGTGCTGTGGACGACGAGGTCGGCGCCGAGGCGGAGCGGTTGTTGCAGGTAGGGCGAGGCGAAGGTGTTGTCCACGGCCAAGAGGGCGCCGGCCTGGTGCGCCACCTCGGCGACGGCGGCGATGTCGAGGATTTGTAGGAGCGGGTTCGTCGGCGTCTCGATCCAGACGAGCTTCGTTCTGGGCGTGATGACACGGGCGAAGCCGGCGGGGCTGGGGTCGTCGGTGTAGCGGACGACGAGGCCCCAGGGCTTGAACACCCGTTCGAGCAGGCGATAGGTGCCGCCGTAGAGATCGGCGGCGGCCGCCACCTCGTCGCCGGGCTGGAGGGTGGAGAGCACGGCCGTCGTGGCCGCCAGGCCGGAGGCGAAGGCCAGGCCGCGTTCGCCCTCTTCGAGGGCCGCCAGACAGGTTTCGAGGGCCGTGCGCGTGGGGTTGCCGCTGCGCGAGTATTCGTAGCCCTTGTGCTTTCCGGGCGCCTCCTGGGTGTAGGTGGAGGTGGCGTAGATGGGGACGACGGTGGCGCCGGTGGCCGGGTCGGCGTCCTGGCCGGCGTGGATGGCGCGGGTGGAAAAGCCGGGGCGGGGGGTGCCAGGCGTCATGCGCGGAGCCTCCGTGTAAGGCGGGCGAGCCGACAGCGCCAGCGTAGCAGGACGCTTGCCCGCATACCACTCCAGGCAACCGGTTTTCAGCCCCGGAGGGGCGGCGGCCAATAGCCAGGGGCGCAAGCCCCTGGAGAGGGTGTCAACCCCCGGAGGGGGGTGAAACGCCTGGTCGGCCGCGGCGTGTCGAGACCACGGGATTTCGAGGCGTCCGGCCCGACTCGGAATCCAGGGGTTTTCACCCCTGGCTATTGGCCGCCGCCCCTCACGGGGCTGAAACAGGATCGTCAGTGGCGACCGAGGAGAAAATCGGCCGACTGGCATTGCCGAAGGCCGCGGCCGACGTTATCCCCCTTCAAGCGCCAGGCCCTTTCCGGGAGCGAACATGCAGGAGGGGAGGATGTATCGGTCGATTCGGTTGTTGGCGCTGATGCTGGCGGCGGACCTGGCGGCCTGCGCCGTCGGCCGGGCCGGCGTGGAGGGCGATCCGCCGCTGTTCCACGCCGGTGAGGTCCACGCCGGGGCGCCGCTGTCGCACCGTTTCACCCTCGTCAACCGCGGCCCGGACGCGGCGGAGGTCGTGGAGGTGCGGCCGAGTTGCGGCTGCGTGACGGCGACGCCGGATCGGCGGCGTTTCGGGCCGGGCGAAACCGGGTCGCTGCTGCTGGAGGTCAACTCGCTGACGCAGCCGGACGGCCCCGCGTCGTGGCGCGTGACGCTGCTCTGCCGGTGCGGTGACCGCATCGAAGAAACGGCGCTGACGCTGACCGCCGCCGTGCGGGCCGACGTCACGCTGGAACCTACGGCGCTGGTCGTCGTCACCGAGGGGGCGGTGGAGCGCACCGTCAGGCTGACCGACCGTCGGCCCCAACCGCTGACTGTCCTCAAGGCGGATACGACTTCTCCGCTGCTGCGGGCGCGGCTGGACGGGCCGAGCGCGGATAAGGAAGGCCGCCGGACCTACGTCGTCCACCTGGAGGCGCTGGCCGACCTGCCCGAGGGTCGCCACGACGAGGCGCTGCATCTGTACACATCGGACCCAGAATATCCCGATCTGAAAATGCCGTTCACGATCGTGAAGCGGTCGCGCCGGCGCGTGAGCGCGACGCCGGAGGCGGTGGAACTGACGCCGGAGAAGCCGTCGCGGCTGGTGCTGCTGCACGGCGGCGACGGCGACGAGGTGGAGATCGGCGGGGTGGACGCGGACGCGCCGGCGGTGCATTGCGAGTGGGCGGCGGGGGCGCGGCCGACGGCGGCGGTGCGTGTGCGAATCGACCGGGCGCGGGCGCCCGCCGACGGGTTGAAGACGACGGTACACATCCGTCTGGTGAAGCCGGCGGCGCGGACGGTGGACGTGCCGGTGACGTGGGCGCCGCGCTGACGTTATTGGCAACCGCCGCCGGACGGGGTATAGTGGGCGAAGAGGTCGCCCGCCCGATCCGCCCCACTTCCGGAGGCGCCGTCCCGCCATGAACCGCCGCCCGACCGCCGTGCTTCTCGCGGCCTTCCTGACCGCCTGTCTGCTCGCGGCCGCGCCGCCGGCCGGCCAGGCCCCCGGCGGCGACGACTGGAAATACGATGTCATCCATCTCAAAACGGGCGAAACGCTGAGCGGCCTCATCATGGACCAGGACGCCCGGCACCTCGTCCTCCGCAAGATCGTCCGCAAGCCCGGCGCGGCCACGCTCATCTTCTCCGACGACATTCGACGCTCCGAAATCGACCACATCGACGCCCTCGACGACGAGGACCGCGCCCGGCTGACGAAGCGCGTGGAGGCGCTCATCCGCGAACGCGAGGAGCTGTCCGAGCAGCTCAAGCAACTCGACCCCGACGCCTCGGCCGGCCAACTCGCCTCCGACGACGGCCTGGTGCTCAAGCCAACGCCGTGGGTCGCGGACCCCAAGGTCCAGGCGCTGGCCTACCAATCGACCTACTTCCGGCTCGTCTCCGACGCCCGCCCGGAGCTGGTGCGGCTGGCCGCCGTCCACCTCGAACAGATCTACGCCGCCTACGTTCATCTGCTGCCGCCGCGCGTCGCCGCCCCGCGGCCGACCACCATCCTCCTCACGCATTCGCTCAACGACTACCGGGCGCTGGTCGCCCGCCGGGGCCGCAACCTGTTCAATCCCGCCTATTTCGACCCCGCGAAGAATGAAATCGTCTGCGCCAGCGACCTCCAGCGCCTGGCCGACGATCTGGAACGCGTGCGCCGCGAGGCCGACAAGGCCTTCGCCGACCTCAAGGACAGGGAAAAGGACCTCGCCCGGGCCTTCAACGGCCGCGTGCCGCCGGACCAGTTGGCCCCGATCCGCGACGCCCGCAAGAAGGTCAAGGCGATCATGGCGCGGAACGAGGAGGCGTTCGCCGCGGCCCGGCGGCGGCTGCTGCAACGGCTCTACCACGAGGCCTTCCACGCCTACCTGTTCAACTGCGTCTACACGCCGGCCGACGGCGCGGCGCCGCGCTGGCTCAACGAGGGTCTGGCGCAGATTTTTGAGACCGCCATTGTCGAAGTAGGCGAGCTGCGCGTCGGCCGGCCCGACCCCGGCCGCCTCGAAGCCGTTCACGCCGCCCTCGCCAAGGGGACGCTGCTGCCGACGGCCGACCTGCTCCGCGCCGACTACAAGCAGTTTCAGGTGGTCCACGCCACCGAGCGGGAGGCGTCCGACCGGAATTACCTGGCGTCGTGGGCCTTGGCCTTCGACCTGGCCTTCAACCGCAAGCTGCTCGGCACGAAGGCCCTCGACGATTACGTCCGCGCCCTCAAGCGCGGCGTGGATCGGCTGGAGGCGTTCCGCGACCTCGTCGGCGAGCCGCTGGCGAAGTTCGAGAAAGAACATTTGGAGTATCTGAAAAATCTGCGGTCGGAATAGCGGCGAATGGGCGGGGCGAAGCGACATGAAACTCGGCCTTATCAACTCCGCATGGGCGCAGGCCGGCCGCGACACGGCTTTCGGCATTCGCAAGACGAAGGAGATCGGTTTCGACTCCATTGACATTTTCGCCGACCCGCTCGACGTCGACGCCCGCGAACGCCGGCTGATCCGCCGCGAGTGCGAACGGGCCGGACTGCCCATCATCAGCGTCGCCTGCGTGGCCGTCGGGCTGATCGACTTCAACCCGAGCGTGCAGCGCTTCCACCTGGAGCGCTGCCGTCGCTACCTCGACATGTGCTGTGAATTCGAGGCCCGCAACCTGCTGCTGGTGCTCGGCGAATACATCTGGGAGCGGCAGGTGATCCCGCCGGCGGAGCAGTGGCAAACCGGCGTCCGCAACGTCCGCGAGCTGGGCAAGGCCGCCGCCGACTTCGGACTGGAGATCGCCCTGGAACTGGAACCTTTCAAGCTCTCGCTCATCAACAATGTGGACACGATGGTGCGCTTCCTCGACGACGTGAATCACCCGGCGGTGCGGGCCAATATCGACATATCGCACCTGCAACTGTCGGGAACGCCGGCCGAGGAATTGCGCCGGCTTGCGGGGAAGGCGATCCACGTCCACATCAGCGACTGCGACGGCAAGGTCCACGGCGATTTGCCGCCCGGCCGCGGCGTCGTCGATTTCCCGCCGTACCTACGCGAGATCAAGGCGCTCGGCATCGACGGGGCCGTCAGCATCGAATTGGAGTATTCGCCGCATCCGGAGCGCATCGTCGAATGGGTGCGCGAGGCCTATGAGGCGACGGATCGGCTGATGCGACAAGCAGGTTTGAGAGAGTGAATGGCGGCGAAAGAATTTCGGTTAGCCGCGACCCGAAGGGGAGCGCTCGGGACCAAGCGCTCCGCTGCGCGTCGCGGCTAACCGCCCCGCGTCGGCCGGATGACCTGATCCGCGAACCGTTCCATTTCTTCCAGCTGCGGGCTGCACTGCAACAACAGCAGGTCCACGCCCACCGCGGCGAACGCCGCCACCCGCTCCGCCACCCGGCCCGGCGTCCCCACCAATCCGGAGCGCAATCCGCGGTTGGACACCGAATAGTCCTCCAGCGACACGCGCTTTTCCAATTGCGTCCCGGACAGCCATTGTTGATAGTTTTTGTAGCCGGCCGCCGAACCCTTCACGTCGGTGATCCGCCCCACCTCGGCCCGCGCCTCATCCTCGGTGTCGCGCACCACGGAGTACGCCGCCACGCCGTACATCATGGGGCCGAGGCCGAGCGCCTCGCGGCGCCGCCGCATGTCGTCGATGCGCCGACCGATCACGTCCGGCTCGTCGCCGTGCATGACGTAGGCGTCGCACTTGCGGGCGATGAGGTCCTTGGCCGCCTCCGACTCGCCGCCGGCGTAGATCGGCGGCCGCGGCTTCGTCAGTGGCTTTGGCCTCAATACCCCATTCTCAATGCGATAAAACTTGCCTTCGTAGTCAAAGTGGTCGCGCTCCCACAGGTTCTCGACCACGTCCAGCCATTCGGCCGTGCGGGCGTAGCGGTCGTCGTGCTGCTCGAAGCCGACGCCGTACTTCCTGGCCTCGTCTTTCCACCACGACGACACGACGTTGAGCGACAGCCGGCCGCCGCCGCCGATGTGGTCGATGTTGGCGGCCTGCTTGGCGAGCAGGGCCGGCATGTGGAACGTCGGCCGCACCGCCACCATCAGCTCCAGCCGCTCGGTGACGGCGGCCAGGGCGGCGGCCGTGGACCAGGCGTCCAGCGCCGGCGCCTCCTCGCCCTTGATGTCGTTGAGGTTCAATTCGGCGACAAGCGTGAGGTCGTAGCCGATCTGCTCGCTGCGGATCGCCAGCCTTTTGGCGTAGTCCCACGTCGCCGTCATGTTTTCGTCTTCGACGTTGCGAAGCCAGCCGCCGAAAACGGGGAGCCAGTAACCGTAGCGCATTTCAGACCGCCTCCGTCCGGAACGACGCCCGCACTTCGAGGTAATCGACCAGCCGGGCGAACGGGTCGAAGCCGACCACATTCATGGCGTCGGCCACGAAGTTTGAAAGAGCGTTAATGTCGTAGTAAAGCAGACGGCCGTCGCGGTCGTCGATAATGGTTTCGACGCCGCCCACGTCGATGCCGGCCTTCCGCACGATTAGCTCGACCGCCTCGACGACGGATTCGGGCGGTTGGAACGCCTCCACCTTCAGTCCCCTTTTCGGGGCGTCTGCCGGACAGGCGGAGCGTTGCAACTCGACGCCGTCGCTGCGTTGGCAGATGTCGGCGGGGCAGAGATTGAAGGTGTCGCCGGTCGTGAAGACCTTGATGGCGTAGAGGAACTTGCCGCCGAGCGTTTCGACGCGCGTGATGCAGCCGTCGCGGGCCGGGATGAATTCCTGCACCAGGGCGGTGTGATCGACGCCGAGCTTGAGGCGGCCCTCATCGGCGGCGCGGGCGAGGTCGTCGGGCCGGCCGAAGCGGACAATGCCGGCGCCGCTGCCGCCGACGTTGGCCTTCACCACGATCGGGAAACGCAGCCCCTCCGCCGCGGCCGTCGCCTTCGAGGCGTGGTTGAAGACGCGCGCCCGCGGGTAGGGCAGGCCGAGCGATTCCAGCAGCGTCAGTTGCAGCGCCTTGGAGGTTTCCACCGTGAAGGCCGTGCGGCCGTTGACGAGCGGCACGCCGAGGCGTTCCAGGTGGGCCAGGAAGGCGCGCGTGAAGAAGACGCCCTGGACGCCGTCGCGCAGGTGGGCCGACGGACTCATGCGGTTGAACAGCAGCGCATATTCCGGGTCGCGAGCGGCGGGGTCGAAGACGTGGCGCGCGGGTCGATGCGGACGTAGGGCAGGCCGCGCCGGCCCAACTCCGCGAACAGCGGCCGGAACCAGTCGGGGTGTTCGTGGTAGACGGCGATGGGCCGTCGCGGGTCGAGGGTCATGGACACCACGGGGTTGCGACCGGGGCAATCCCTGTCGTTTTACGGATTGGTTCTGGTATATTCAAACCGGCGAAGGCGTCATGCTGAAAGGAGAACCTATGCAAGTGCGCATCCTGCAATCGGGCGACGACGTGACGCTGGTCATTCCGAGGGCGGTGGCTGACGCCGCACACCTTCAGCCCGGCGCGGTGGTGGAAGCCGCCGTTCAAGAAGGCAAGCTCGTCGTCGGGCCGGCGTCGCGGCCAAAGTACACGTTGGAGGAGCTGCTCGCCGGGATCACGGAAGAGAACCGGCACGAGGAGATATCGACGGGGCCGCCCGTCGGGGAGGAAGTATGGTGACGGCCCCTTACGTTCCACAGCACGGCGACGCCGTGTGGATCACCTTCGATCCCCAGGCCGGATCGGAGCAAGCGGGACGGCGCCCCGCCCTGGTGCTTTCCCCGTCCTCGTACAACGGGAAGGTCGGGCTGGCGCTCTGCTGCCCCATCACCGGCCAGGCCAAGGGCTATGCCTATGAGGTGGTCGTGCCGCCGGGACTTGGGGTGAGTGGGGTCGTCCTCTCCGACCAGATCAAGTGCATGGACTGGCGCGTGCGCAAAGCGGATTTCATTTGTCCATTGCCCGCGCAAACGGTGCAAGACGTGCTCGCCAAACTGGCGACGCTCCTGCCAGGGATTATCTGACAATTGCCGCCATGTTCCCCCTCTTCCTCAACCTGACCGACCGCCTCGTCCTCGTGGTCGGCGGCGGCCCCGTCGGCCGGCGCAAGGCCGACGCCGCCCTCGCCGCCGGCGGCCGCGTCCGCCTCGTCTGCCTCGAACCGCGGCCCGCCGACCAGACCCATCCCGTCCTCGACTGGCGCACCACGCCCTACGCCGCCGATCACCTCGACGGCGCCGTCCTCGCCTTCGCCGCCGGGCCGCCGGACGTCAACGCCCGCGTCGTCGCCGACGCCCGGACGCGCGGCGTCTGGGTCAACTCCGCCTCCGACCCCGGCGCCGGCGACTTCTTCCTGCCCGCCGTGGTTCGCCGCGGCGAGGTGGTGCTGGCCGTTGGCACCGGCGGAGCGGCCCCGGCCCTGGCGCGCGAAATCCGCCGGCGACTCGAAGAACAGTTCGACGACGATTTCGGACGCTGGGCGGCGCTGCTGGCCGAGATGCGCTCCTTGACGATGGAAATTGTGCGCGACGCCGAACGCCGACGATTGCTGTTCGAGCGCCGGGCGCGGTGGGAATGGTTAGAGCGGCTGCGGCGGGAAGGCGCCGACGCGGTGCGGGCCGACCTGCTCCGGGAGTTGCGCGAAGCGTGCGGCGAACCGCCGTCTCCGCTATAATACCGGTTTACCGGAAGGGTACGCGCTCGCCTTCGGCCCGCGGCCAAACGGCCGCCGCCGTCCCGCCATCCAACGAGGAAGTCCGTGTACGGAGTCACGCTGGTCTGCTTTACGACGAGCTACGCCGCCGCCCTGGTGCTGGAACTGTGGCGCCAGTTCCGGCCGCGCATGGTCTATTACTTCCTCGGCGTCGGCTTCGGCGTGGCCGGCCTGCTCACCCAGTCCCTCTACCTCGCCGTCAAACGCCCCGTCGGTTGGATGGTCATTCTCGCCTGGGTGCTGGCCGTCTTTTACCTCTACGGCTCCATCCATCACCGCCGCCTCGCCTGGGGCGTTTTCGTGCTGCCGGTGGTGCTCGGCCTGCTCGGTCTGCGGGCGCTGTTCGGGCCGGGCTTCGACCAGCTCTCCCTCGCCGACTACAACCGCTTCTGGGGCCTGCTCCACGCCGGTCTGCTGCTGCTGGCCGCCGTCGGCGTCTGCGTCGGCTTCTGCGCCAGCCTCATGTATCTGTTCCGCGCCGGGCAACTGCGGGCCAAAACGCTGCCCGGAAAAGGGCTGCCGCTGCCCAGCCTAGAACGCCTCGAATTGATGAACCGCCGGGCCATCGACTGGGCCTTCCCGCTGCTCACGGCCGGCGTCGTTATCGGTCTCTTCCTCATGCTTCAGCAGCCGATGCCCGCCTGGAACGACCCGCGCGTCCTCAGCACCGGCGTCCTCTGGCTCACCTTCCTCGTCCTGCTCCTCCTCCGCTACGGCTGGCACCTGCGCGGCCGGTCGATCGCCCTTCTGACCATCGCCGCTTTCGGTCTATTGATGGTCTGCTTTGTCCTCGAACATCCGCTGGGAGGGGGCGCGCGATGATGAACCTCCTGGCCGTCGGTTGCAGCCACCGCACCACGCCCGTCGCCGTCCGCGAACGCCTCGCCTTCCGCGACGACCAGCTGCCCCGCGCCCTCGAAGCCCTCACCACCCGCCTCGACTGCGAAGCCGTCATTCTCAGCACCTGCAACCGCGTCGAATTGTACGTCGGCCGCGTCCTCGACCACCCGACCCGGGCGGCGGCGCCGCTCGACGGCGAAACGGTCGTCGCTTTCCTGGCCGAGTTCCACGGCGTACCGCTCGAAGAAATCCGGCCGCACCTCTACGTCCGCCAGCAGGCCGACGCCGTGCGCCACCTGTTCCGCGTCGCCGCCAGCCTCGACAGCCTCATCGTCGGCGAGGGACAGATCGCGGGTCAGGTCAAGAAAGCCTACGAACTGGGCCAGAAGTGCGACGCCCCCGGGCCGATGCTGCACGCCCTCTTCCCCCACGCCCGCCGCGTCGCCAAGCGCGTCCGCACCGAAACCGGCATCGCCCGCGGCCACGTCTCCGTCTCCAGCGCCGCCGTCGATTACGTCCGCCAGGTCTTCGACCACTTCGGCGACAAGACCATCCTCGTCATCGGCGCCGGCAAGATGGGCGAGCTGACGCTGCGCCACCTGCGGCGGCTGGAGCCGAAGTGCATCCTCGTCGCCAACCGCAGCCCGGAGAAAGCCCAGGCCGTGGCCAGGGGCTGCGGCGGCGAGGCCGTGCCCTGGGACCGACTCGACGAGATGCTGGCGCGGGCCGACATCGTGCTCAGCACCACCGGGGCGCCGGAGCCGATCGTCACCCTGGAGCGTTACCGCGGCATCGCCGCCCGACGCACCGCCGGCCCGCTGGTCGTCCTCGACATCGCCGTGCCGCGCGACTTCGACCCGCGCATCCACGACGGCGACCGCACCTGTTTATTCAACATTGACGATCTCAAACGCATTCAGGAGGCGACGCTGGCCGACCGCCGCAAGCACGTCGGGCCGGCCGAGTCGGTCGTGGAGCAGGAGACGCAGCGCTTTCTCAAGGACTGGCAGCGGCGGCGCAACGGTCCCGTGATCGAGCGGCTGACGCGGGATTTGGAGTCGAAGCGCGAGCAGGTGGTGCGCAACCTGTTCGCGCGGCTCAACGGCCGGCTGAACGACGAGGACCGCCGATTCATCGAATACGCCTTCGTGAAGTTGCAGAACCAGTTCCTGCACGGCCCGATCAGCGCCCTGACCGAGGACCAGCCGGCCGACGCCGCGGGGCATACGCTCCTGGACGCCTTGCGGAAATTGTTCCGGCTTATCGATTGACGCGGTCGCGCCACGGACCCACGAAACCTCCGGCCCGGAGAATCTCGCATGCGCAAGTCGTGTTTCATCCTGTCTCTGCTGGCCGCCTTCTTGATCGTCGGCTGCGGCTTCTCGCTCAAGGATCGGATCGTCGGCAAATGGTCCAAGGCCGACTCGACCCTGGAAATCGCCAAGGACGGGACGTGGTCGGTCAAGGGGAACGGGCCGATTTCTCTGACGTTCAGCGGGACCTACAAGGTCGGGGACGACAACACCATCGAGGTGACGACGCGGCTGCTGGGCCAGCCCGTCACGAGGAAGTACAAGGCGGCGTTCAACGGCGACAAGCTGTCGCTCACGGACACGGCCACCGGCAAGACCGACGAATACACGCGCGTGGGTGGATGACCTGGCTGGTAATCATCCCACGCGGGGGCGGCGTCCCGTCGCGGCGGTTGACGCCTTATTGGTAGGCCGCCTCGAAAAGCTCCGGCCAGCCCGTCCAGGCGTCCAGCGCGGCCGGCTTGACGCCGCCGCACCGCTGTCCCTTTTCCAGACATCGACGCTCGTAAATGGTCCAGGCCGGCGGCCCGTCGGGGTCGAGAAGGCGGACCTCGGCCGGCGCCAACTGGCCGAAGGCGACGGCGTGCCGGTAATAGGGGTTTTCTTCCAGACCCCGTTGCAGTCCGGCGGTCAGCCGCGGCGCCGCGTCGGCCGGCGGCCCCTGGACGTAGAGTCGGTAGCGCGGCGGTCGGCCGGGCGCCGGCGCCAGCAGGGCGAAACGCGGATGCAACCCGGCGGCGAAGAGCCGATCGAGGACGGCCCGCACGTGCGCCTCGGCTAATTTCTCACCAACCAGATCGCTGATGCGGTCGCACTTCCCCAGGAATCGCAGCAGCGGGCATTGCCGAAGAAAACCCGCCGCTTCCACCTCGTCGCGCAGCGCGTAGCGGTACAGGCCGCCGCCGGTCGTCAGGACGACGCGGTAGCGGCCGCCGCGGTCCACATCGTGGGCCAGTCGGAAACGCCCCTCCGGAGATTCCGCCTCCTCGAACTCGAAGACGTGGGAGCGGATCGCCAGGGCGCCCCCTTCGCGGCCGATCAGCGGCAGCGACACGACGCCTTCGGTGGCGAGCAATCCCTTTCGGCTGGACTTCGACGCCGGGAAACAGGGCGCGGAGTTCCGGCAAGAAGCCGGCGGAAGCGGCGTCGGCCCAGCAGCTAATCAGGGCGAGACGCGGCCAGGCCAGCCGGAGTTTTTCCGAAAGCGGTACATGCGAGCGGAATATTCGTTTTAATGCGGCCGCCCGCGCCGGCGAGCCGCGCCGACGTCCGCGCAAAGCCGCTCTCCCCACTCCTCAAAGTGGTTGAACAGGGCCGTCAGGAACGTCGGGCTCCAGACGGAGATCAGGGCCAGGTCCGCCGCGTCTAGAAGCGAATGGAGCGTCGCATAGCGGAAGGCGTCCATGTCGGTCGGGCGGCCCGCGGACGGCGGCGCGACCAGCAGCCGACGGACGGCGACCTGTTCCAGCGCCCCGAGGTACGCGGCGTCGTCCTCGAAACCGACGGGAATCCCGCCGGCCGTGCGTCGCGGCGGCCCCAGGGCCGGCGACAGCGACCAGTAGGCGCGGCCGCGGCGGACGGCCGGGCGCGCCCGGAATAGGTCCGCGACCCAGGCGGCCACGGCACGCTGAAACTGTCGGCGCAGCGACGCGGTGTACGGAATCAACTTTTCTCCACCGGTCGTGCCGCTCGTCGGCTCCAGCAGCGTCACCGGCTCGCGCGTCAGGACGTTCGGAACTCCGTCGGCGATTTGCTTTATGCGATCTGCGTAATCCTCATAACGGGAGGGTGGGACGGCCCTCTGATAATCGCGCGGGTCGCGGATTCGCTCGAAGGCGTTGGCGCGGCCGAATTGCGTGTCGCGGTTGGCGCGGAGGATGTCGGCGAGGAGTTCGGCTTGGCTCTCGGCGACCCGGCGCGTGGCCCGGTGGAAGCGGGCCGCCTCGCGGGCGCAGGACAGCATCCAGGCGGTGTTGAGCAGCCAGGCCGTGCTCATCGGGACGCGGCCCCGAGGGGGGCCGGCTCCGGGCCGATCACGCGGTAGGCGGCCGGCGTGAAGTTGGCGCGCGTGAGGGGGGCGAGGCAACAGAGTTCGTCGCCGCGGGCGTGACCGGGGTTGCGGCGGACGAAGAAGGAAACGTGCGGGTCGCGCAGCCGTTCGGGCGTGACCTCGGCCACGTCGGGCCGCAGTCGGTCCTTGCCTGGCCCGGCGCGGACCACGCCCGCGGCGGCGTCGTAACCTGTCTGAAACTTGCGCGGGCCAGCGCGTCGAGAACGCGCCGCGCTCCGTCCGGCGTCGGGGCGTCGTGGCGCGGGTAGAACTCGCGGAAGAACAGCGGTAGGAAGCGATACGTTTTATACCCTTTGGAGATCAAAAACCAATAGAACTCCTCTTCCGGGGTGGCGTCGATGAGCGACAGCGCCAGCCGGCCCCAGACGTGGGCCAGCGGGGGTCGCCCCAGCGGGCGCGGTCCACGATGGTGTCGCCGGAGAACAGCGCCCGGATCGGCCGCCCTTCCGCCTCCGTGCGCAGCACGACCTGCGTGGAGAAGCCGCAGATTTCGTCCGTGGCCGGGTCGGACAGCAGGATGACCCATTGCTTCTCGTCCAGGTCGGCGTCGAAGGCCGGGCGACGCACGTTCTCGTAATGGCGGTCCATGAGCGCGAACAGGGCGTCGCGCCGGGCGGGCGTCACGTCGGCCACGGGGATCAATCGGCCTTGCAGTCGCATGGCGGCTCCCGATCACTGCGCGACGGTGGACGGTCGGGACGAGACGACAACCGCCCCGGCGGAAGACGGTTCGCCGGGGACGGTCAGGCCGATCGGCGAGCGGTCGCCGCGCACCGCCGCCCGGAAGAAGCGGCCCAAAAAGCCGAGGTACGACGCCCCGGCGACGGCCCGCGGCAGGCGCGGCCAGAGCAGCGCGTGCAGCTCCGGCAAATGGTAGCTGGGCACTTCGGGGAATAGATGATGTTCCAGATGGTAATTTTCGTTGAGAAGGCAGAAGGCGACGACCGGGTGCGGCCTCATGGTGCGGCTGGCCAGGAACGGGTCGGCGGCCACGGCGATGCCGTGCTGGGTGAAGCCGCGGATGTTGGTCATGTAGCCGACCACCACCGCCGGCAGCAACCACGTTAGCAGCAGCAGGTCGGCCGGCACGGTCCACGCCAGCGCCCCGATCAGAACGGCCAGCAAGGCGTACTCCTCGACGACGCGCCGGCGCTGGCGCCAGGAACCGTGCCGCAGCGCCAAGACCGGGATGAACAGGACGTACAGAAAGGCGCCGCACAGCAGTCGCGTGCAGTGCATCAGCCAGAGCAGCCGCGGCTGGCTGGTGTAGTTCTCGTAGTCGTCGGGGTCGCGCGGGTCGCCGAGGTAGGTGTGGTGCCGCAGGTGCATCACCTGGTACGCGGAAAACGACATTAGCACCGGCATACCGAGCAGAACCGAAACCCAGCGGTTGCAGAACGAACAGGGAAACAGCGTTTGGTGCATCCCTTCGTGCAGCAGCAGCACGAAGGCGTTGATCGCCACTGCGGACAAAAAGATGCCTGGGACGTACAGGAGCAGGCGCGCCCAGCCCGGCCCCACGCCGTAGTGGACGGCAAGCGTCAGGCCGGCGCCGGCGGCCCACAGACCGAAAAAGAGCGTTAACTCCACAAGCCGTTTGCCGATGTTAAAAGTGCGCAGGGCGACCACCCGTTCTTCAAGCCCACGCACGACGAGGGCGCGGGCCTCTTGGTGCGACGTGCCGGCGTCAATCGGATGCATGTCCGGTCTCCTACAGACAACCCAGCTCCAAATAGGGCGGTCGGCCGTCCAACCCCCGCCGCATCGGCTCGCCGTCGTCCCAGCACACATGAAACAGGCGGGTGTCGTACCACGCCGCCGGGCAGGCGCGAACGACCGGCAGCAGCGGGTCGGATTCGTGCAGCCCCAGCATGAGGTAGTCATGCGGCCCGCCGGCCGACCGCGCCCGCAGCTCCGTCAGCAGGGCCGCGAACACCGCCGCGTCGTCTCCGGCGATCACCGGCAGCGCCGCCGTGAGGTAGCGCACCGCCCCGCCCGGCGGCGGCAGCGGCGGCAGGCCGCGCAGCCAGGCCCAGGCGTTGTACGCCGGCCGCGCCCAACGGAGGGCGCCGTAGCCGTGGACCACCGTTTGGCGGAAGCCGTGCTGGTCCCATCCGGCCAGCGCGCCGACCAGACTACCGCCGCGGAACGCGAGCAGAACGTCGTCGGGCTTCAGGTCCTTGAAGACGCCGGTTTCGCCGTAGAAATCCGCCTCCTCATACAAGGGAAAGAACTGCCGTCGCGGCCCCTGTTCCCGAAGGAACACTAGCAACGTGCCGAAGTCTTCCCGCCCCGCGACCGAATCTCCAGGCGGTGGGGCAGGTTTGTAACCTGCCATTGAAAGCGGCAGGTTACAAACCTGCCCCACGTTCGGAAGCCGCGGGCTAACGGTATCGCCGCGGTGTGGAAACGGCCGGCGTCATGGTAGGCGGGCAGCCCTGCCCGCCCCGATGTCAGTGGCGTCAGTGCCATCGTATTCCCCTCCGCAATGGTCGTCAGGTACAGCCGCGCCTGCCCGTCGGCGTGCAGCCGGCGGAAGAAGGCGTAGCCGCGGGGGACCAGGCCGCGATTGCGGTGCTCCCTGAGCAAACGCAGCGTACTCAGGTAGCCGACGACTCCGGCCTCCCGTTGATGTATCGCGGCGACGCCGAGCGCACTCCGAAGCCGACGATTCGGCCGCATTCCGTATCGCGGCAGGCCACGACCTGGCGAAAGCGGCCCTCCACCCGCGCCCGGCGAAGTAACTCGGCTCCCGGTGGAACGCCACCGCGACGTTCCCGACCATCGGCGTCGCCGCCAGGACGCGGCGCAGGTCGGCGTCGTCGGCGGGGCCGGCCAGTTCAAACCGATACCGGCTCACCGACAGGCTCCCACTCCGCGAGGCCGGCCCCCAGCCGCAAGCCCTGCCGCAGGTCGATGTCGAAATGGCGCTGACGTTCAGGCCCAAATAGACTCCGGCCATCAACGGGCTGCGGGCGTTGGCTCGAGCGTCGAGCAACCGCGACAAAATCGATCCCCAACCGTAAAACCGCCGCCGCGCCTCCAGGCACATCGCCTGCAATTCCTCCGGCGACACTTTTTTCGGTCGGAACACCACGTCGCCGACGCGGCCGGCCGGGTCGAGCCACCAGCGCGGCGACAGCAACCGGCCCTCTTCCCGCAAGCGCCGTACAGCGGCGTGCCGGGGAACGGGATCAGGTGGTTGAACGCCGCCAGGAACAGCCTCCGTTCGCGGGCGAAGTCCACGCTCCGCCGCACCACGTCCCAATCGTCGTGGTCGTAGCCGAAGACGAACGTCCCGTAGACCGCCAGGCCGTGCTTGCGGAAGCGGGCCAGGCTCTCGGCGTAGGTCCCCGCGGCCAGGTTCCAGTCCTTGCCATGTCGCGCAGGTTGGCCGGGTCGAGCGACTCCATGCCGATCAGCAAGCCCTTGAGCCGCTTTTCACCAGCAGGTCCAGCAGTTCCTCGTCGCGGGAGATGTGGAAGCTGGCTCGACCCAACCAGCCGACCTTTAATGGGATCAGTTCGCGGCACAGCTCGCGCACCTTGGCCGGCTGGCTGACAATGTTGTCGTCCACGATGAAGAAGCGTTTGCTGCCGGTCG
>CAWFBG010000037.1:0-4907 GCA_963813925.1 uncultured Planctomycetaceae bacterium | reverse complement strand
AACGTCTCCTTGGGGTCAACGGCGGGGCGGACGACTGCTGTTATGGATAGGGAACGCAAAGGCGAGCGGCCGGCGTGAGCCGGCTGGTATAGCACGCTATCGGAGGAAAAGGTGACGTACCGGCCGGCTCACGTCGGGGGCGCGCGACATGGTTTGATATCAGCTGGCTCGGCGGTAGCGGCGGCGTCCCGTCGCGGTCGCTTGCCGCCGTTGCCAGAACCCTTGCAGGGGCTCGCCGTCGCTCAGGTGATCGGCCCGCAATTGCAGCACCGCCTCACTGCCTTCCTCCGACCAGAACTTCTCCGTCCCCTTGACCCGCTGGTTGATCTGCTTCACCATCGACTCCATCAGACTGCTGCTGATCGGCAACCCCTGCCGCCGGTACTCGTCGTAACGCATCTTGTCCGCATGGTTGCTCAGGTAGGTCCGCGTCCGGGCCACGACCTGCCGAGGACTGGTCTCCGGCTCGTCTTTCGTCGGCAGGCCCAGTTCCCTCTGACGTACGTCCAGGGCCGCGATCACCCGCGCCACCTGCCCTTGCCATACCCAGGCGATCCACTCCCGGTAACACGCCCAGCCCACCCCGAACTTCCTTGCCGCCATCGCCGCCGCGAACACATACGACAACGCGTGGATGAAATCCAGGATCGGCACGAACGACCCGAAGAAGCGCCGCTGCAACTTCCAGTTGTTCGCCGACCCGTCGCCGACGAACGCCTTCCGTGACGCCCCCTGAAATCCCAGCGCCCACGCCAGCGCCGCCGCCAGCGGGGCGAAGGCGGGCCAGGCGGCGCGCGAGGCCGCCACGCGACGTCGCACCACTTGGGGTGGTTGGTACTTCGCCTCCTCCCGCAACGCCTGGTCCGCGACCTCTGGTTCGTCCGCGTCCGCGGCGGCGTCCTCCGCCCCCTTCACGCCCGCCTTGAGCTCGCGGACCAGGCGCGGCATCCGGCAGGCGTCCAGGAAGGAGGCCGGGATCTCCGGGCAGGGGTCGTGATCGGAAACCACGCCGTCCATCGTCACCAGCAGCCCCACCTTGTCTTCCCGCCAGTGGCCGGCCTTGGCAACGGCTTCCTCCTCCCAGGCCGGCGCCGCCGCGTCGGCGGCGGCGGGCTCGGGCGTGGCGGAGGGCGCGCTACGGTCCAGGATCTGCAGACGCCCGCCATCCACCATGACCACGGCCAGTTCCGGCGGCGTCACACCGGCGGGAACGCCGAACTTCTCGGCCAGCGGCAACTCCTGAAAGGCCGTTACCTCGGCGTCGCGTTCGGCGACGCGTTCGCCGCCGATGCGCCGGGTGAGCCGCTCGACTTGTTTGTCGGGGACGGGCAGTTCCGCCAACCGTCGCACCAGGGCGCCGGCCTCCTGGTAGGAGCGGCTCACCACCCCCGCATAGACGATCTTCTCCAGCACGGCCGGACTGACGTCGCCTTGGTCAAGGCCGAGGCTGCGCGACTGAGGGAAAAAAAGCCCGCCGGCAGCGGGGGCAGTAACCTTCCGGCTCGGACCACTCGGCTTCGCCAGCCCGCGTTTGCACGACGCGCGGGTGGGCGTCGTCACAGGAGAGCGCCTCGTGGCAACCGGGGCAGGCGCCAAACGACGCCGGTAGTTCGTCCCCGACGGCGGCCTGCTGGGCCAGGGTCAGGTCGAGCATCTTCTCGGTCAGGATCTCCCGGACATCGAGGAGGACGTCTTCGATCTCGGTGAGTTGGGTTCCCCAGGCGGGGCCCTTGGGTCCGTAGAGCTTCGCCACGAGGTTTTTGGCGACGCCCTCGACGTAAGCCCGTACTTCTTCCCCCTGCGGAGTGCGCTTCTTGTGCCGCGCCATCCCTGGTCCCCCTTTGCACTTGTGTCAATGAGCGGAACGGCTTTCCCCAAGCCAATGTAGAAACACGCAACGCCAGCTGCAAACCGTGTCGCGCACCCTCACGTCGGCCGCTCGCCCAAGACCCGTATCCGCCGCCCTTGCCGGTTTCGTATAATGCTTTTTTCCTTACGGGGCCGCATTCGGCGGAAGGAAGGGCGAATGGACGCGGGGCCGCGCGTGGGCTTTCTGGGCGCCGGACGCATGGCGTCGGCGCTGTCGCGCGGCTGGATCGCCGCCGGCCTGACGACGGCCGAGCGCGTGCTGGCCAGCGACCCCATACCGGCGGCCCGCGACGCCTTCTCCGGCGGCGGTTCCTTGAGGGCGGTCCCCGAGAATCGCGAGGTCGCCGCCCACGGCGATTTGCTGGTGCTGGCCGTCAAGCCGCAGAGCATGAAGGCGTTGATGGAGGAAATCCGGCCGCACCTGACGGATCGCCATCTGATCGTGTCCATCGCGGCCGGGGTGTCGCTGCGGCAACTCTCCGAAGGGCTGGGCGCGAAGCGGCGGCTGGTCCGCGTGATGCCGAACACGCCATGCCTGGTCGGCGCGAGCGCGTCGGCGTACACGCCCGGCGAGGCCGCCACGGCTGACGACGCGGCCCTGGTGGAACGCTTGTTGAAGGCGGTCGGCGTGGCCTTTCGCGTGCCGGAAAGTCTGCTCGACGCCGTGACCGGCCTGAGCGGCAGCGGGCCGGCATTCGTGTACCTGATGATCGAGGCGCTGTCCGACGGCGGCGTGCGCGTCGGGTTGCCGCGCGACGCGGCGACGGCGTTGGCGGCGCAGACGGTGCTGGGCGCGGCCAAGATGGTGCTGGAGACGGGTTCGCATCCGGGCGTGCTCAAGGACCAGGTGGCCAGCCCCGGCGGGACGACGATCGCGGGGCTGCACGCGCTGGAACGCAGCGGCGTTCGGGGAGCGATCATGGACGCCGTGGAGGCGGCCACGCGGCGTGCGACGGAGTTGGGGAGGGGGTGATCGGAGTCGCGGGAGACACGCCATGCTTTCTCCGAGAAGTCGGGACAAAGGGAGTCGCCGTTGCCCTGGACGTGATGGGGGTCGCGGCAAACAGAAGCGCGCCGAATGGCGGAAGCAGGCCGTTCATGCTGTCGAGGAATTCCTGACGAACGTCGGTGACTTGACCGAACTCACCTGCTTTTGGCCAGTCCACCGCTATTCGGCCGCCGAATGGATCTACCTATTCGACCAACGAATTGCCGAGACGGGCATCCATTATGTGCCCGAGTTTCGGGGGCAGGTCTTCAGCGTCCGTGTACGCGCGTCGGAAGCGGCCAGAGTGAGGGCTATCCTCGCCCAGATTAACAAGCGGTAATTGAAGATGTCATCACTGCCCGAACGTGAACGCATCCTGATCTTCGACTTCGGTTCGCAATACGGCCAGCTCATCGCCCGGCGCGTCCGCGAACAGAACGTCTTCTGTCAGGTGGTGCGCCACGACCTGCCGGCAGCGCGCGTCGCCGAGTTGAACCCGCGCGGCCTCATCTTCTCCGGCGGCCCGGCCAGCGTCTACGCCCCCGGCGCCCTGCGCTGCGACCCGAAGCTGTTCGACCTTAACATCCCAGTGCTTGGCATCTGCTACGGGATGCAGCTCGCCTGTCACCTGCTCGGCGGCGAGGTGAAGCCGGCCCCCAGCCGCGAGTTCGGCCGGGCCGTCTGCCGCGTCCACAACGCCGACGGCCTGTTCGCCGACGTGCCGTCCGAAACCGTCGTCTGGATGAGCCACGGCGATCAGGTGTCCACGGTCAACGGCGACTTCACGCCGCTGGCGGAAACGGAGACTTGTCCGGTCGCCGCCGTCCGTCATCGCGTCCGGCCGGTCTACGGGTTGCAGTTCCACCCTGAAGTCAGCCACACTCCCGTCGGCGGCCGAATCCTGCATAATTTCCTCTATAATATCTGCGGATGCCAGGGTCTGTGGAAGATCGGCTCGTTCCTCGAACAGACCGTGACGGCGCTGCGGCAGCGGGTCGGCGATCAGCGCGTGATCTGCGGCCTGTCCGGCGGCGTCGATTCGTCGGTGACGGCGGCGCTGCTGCTCAAGGCGGTGGGGCCGCAGGTCGCGTGCATCTTCGTGGACAACGGCATGTTGCGTCAGGGCGAGGCCGAGTCGGTGCGGCGCACGTTCAACGGCCATTTCAAGGCCGACCTGCACGTCGCCGACGCCGCCGATCGTTTCCTGACGGCGTTGGACGGCATCAGCGACCCGCAGGAGAAGCGGCGACGCATCGGCCACGTCTTCATCGACGTTTTCAAGGACGAGGCGAAGAACATAACCGATGTTAAATATCTGGCTCAGGGCACTTTATATCCTGACGTGATCGAGAGCGGCGGGTCCGTGGACGGCCCGGCCCACAACATCAAGACGCACCACAACGTCGGCGGGCTGCCGAAGGAATTGGGATTCGAGCTGATCGAACCGCTCAAAGACCTCTTCAAGGACGAGGTGCGCCGCCTCGGCCTGGAGCTGGGCCTGCCGGAGTCGCTGGTCTACCGCCACCCGTTCCCCGGCCCCGGCCTGGCGGTGCGCTGCCTCGGCCCGGTGACGGCGGCCCGGCTGAACGTGCTGCGTCAGGCCGACGTCATTCTGCTGGAGGAATTGAAGCAGGCGGGCTGGTATCGGCAGACGGCGCAGGCGTTCGCGGTGTTGTTGCCGATCCAGAGCGTCGGCGTTATGGGCGATGGAAGGACGTATGAAGATGTGATTGCTATTCGTTCCGTGCAGACGGACGATTTCATGACGGCCGACTGGTCGCGGCTGCCCTACGACCTGCTGGCGAAGATATCGACGCGCATCATCAATCAGGTGGCGGGCGTCAACCGGGTGGTGTATGACATCAGCAGCAAGCCTCCGGCGACGATCGAGTGGGAATAAAGAGATTCACCACAAAGACACAAAGGACACAAAGAAGACAATTCCAAAGGCAATGCTTCTCTTTGTGCCCTTTGTGTCTTTGTGGTGAATCTCTTTTGGAGCCAACCATGCGTTTCACCAAAATGCAGGGCTGCGGGAACGACTACCTCT
>CAWFBG010000036.1:0-88041 GCA_963813925.1 uncultured Planctomycetaceae bacterium | reverse complement strand
TTCGGCGGCCGCTTCCCGACGCCCCGCCGATCTGCTATCGTGTTCCTGTTGGCCTCCCCCGATTTCACGAGACCGTTTTCATGGCGATTGACCCCTATTCGTCGTGCCCCTGCGGCAGCGGCAAGAAGTTCAAATGGTGCTGTCAGCCCATCTACGCCAACATCAACCGCGCCTTCGACCAGGACGCCCAGGGGCAGCACGACGTCGCCCTGCGCATCATGGACGAGGTCACCAAGGAACACGGCGACAACCCCGAAGCCTGGGGCCAGAAGGCCAAGCTCCTCTACGCCCACGGCAAGGTCGAGGAGGCCGAGGAGGCGCTCGAAAAGGCCTTCGCCCTCAACCGCAACTACCCCTACGGCCTGCTGCTCAAGGCCGTCTTCCGCTACCAGGAGGGCGAGGTGGCCGGCGCCCTGCTGCTGGCCCGCCGCGCCGCCGACGCCTACGACCCCGAGGCCCGCGACTACCTCGCCGAGGCCTATTCGCTCATTTATGAATGCGAAATGAAGCTGAATCGGCCGGTGGCGGCGCGGGCGGCGCTGCGCATCGTCCGCGTCTGCCAGCCGGCCGCCGAGGAGATCACCGAGGCCTTCGATCAGGCGTTCGGCGAAAAGTCGCGTCTGCCGGCCGCCGCCCGGCGCGAGTACAAGCCGATGTCGCCCCCGTCCGCGGCCGGCGGCCGACGCGCAACGTGGGACAAGGCGCTCCAGGCCGTCCAATCGCCGCGGCTGAACGACGTGGCTCGCGCCTTCGAGGAACTGACCAAGGAAGACGCCAACGACGCCGCCGCGTGGTACAACCTCGGCCTGGCCCGCGCCTGGCTCGGCGACAACGCCGCCGCCCTGGTCGCGCTGAACCACTACCTCGAACTCGAAACCGACGACGGCCGGGCGACGACGGCCGCGACGCTGACGGAATTGCTACGATGCGGGCAGGGAATGGAGGAATCCTGCGACTACCACGAATACTCCTTCGCCTTCCAGTTCCGCGACCCGCAGCCGATCGTGGGTCTGGTGCAGGAATGGCAGGACGGCGGGCGGCTGATGATGCCGCAGACGCAGCAGGAGGGCGTGCTGTTCGCCATGATCCTGGAGTTGACGACCGTGTCGCTGGTCACGGTCGGCCGGCCAGCCGCCGACCTCGGCCGCCTGGGCGGCTACCTGATGGTGGCCGGCCCGCTGTTCCGCATCTGGGGGCCGAACCGGGAGGCGGTCGGCCGGCTGCGCGAGGAAGTTCGCAACCGGCTCCAGCTGCCCATCGGCGAGGCGCCGGAAGTCGTCGGGCCGGTGCAGTTCCATGACGTGGTGACGGAGGCGCTGGTCTTCCCCACCAACATGCGCGACGCCAACGCCCCCGCCAAGATCGTCGAGCACGCTCAGCGTTACTACGAGGAGACGTGGGTCAATCTGCCGCGGCGTTCTCTGGCCGGCACGGCGCCGATCGAAGCGGCCGGGCATACGAACCTGCGGAAGAAGCTGCGCGGCGTGGTGCAGTTCGTCCAGGAGTGCGCCGCCGGCTCCATGCTCGTCGGCTACGATTTCGACCGGCTGCGCCGCAAGTTGGGATTGATCGAGGGGGGTGAAACCGCGCCGGCCGCGACGAAGGCGACGGGTGACGGGGCGCCGGCCGCGGACGTGAGTGCGATGAGCGCCGCCGATTTGGGCGCGCTGAACGTCGAGTCGCTGACGGACGAGCAGTTGGAGCAGGCGTTTCACGCGGCCCAAAAACTCGACGCCGGCGACCTGGCCGCTCGCTTCGTGCGCTCGCTGACGGGGCGCCCGCCGCGGCCGGGGCAGACCGACCCGTTCCCGTGGTACGCCTACCTGACGCAGCACGCCTTGAAGAACGGCCAACTGGACGCGGCGTTGGATTTCGTCAACGAGGGCGAGCGCGTGGACTGCGACCACAACGAGGGCCGGCGGCGCAACGACTACGAACTGCGTCGCGGCCAGGTCCACGTCAAGCGCGGCGAGGCCGAGGCGGCGGCCGACGTGTTCCGTCGGCTGATCGAGCGGGCGCCGGACGACCTCAAGTACCGCGGCAGCGCCGCCGAGGCGATGCTGTCGCTGAAACAGGGGGCGCAGACGTTGCGCTTCGCCGAGGACGGGCTGACCATCGCCCGCCAGCGCGGCGACCGCGATTCGGAGCAGTACCTGCAAGAGTTGGCGGGGGCGGCGAAGAAGCAGATGGGATAAGGGCGCGAATGGGGGCGCGGGATCTGGAGGGATAGGTTGCGCAACCTGATAAAAAGCTCGGCGGAAGAACATGACACGTGCCGCTGACAACGAAACTTGGTTGATCGAAGAAGGCGACAGGGTCATCTACAAGAAGGCCCTCAGCGGTTTGGGAAACCTCACGCCTTGGGAGAGGGTCGTTTATTCCCTATGGGTTGCCGACTACGGAATGAGGAATGGCGGTGACCTGGACACTGCGCACAAGGTTTTTGCCGATTTCCAACCGATGGCACTCCGGGCCGTCAAAGAGCTATCGCTCCCGTTGACGCAGGCGGCGTTCTCGATGGAACGGGGTGACTGGGAAGAACAGTATTATGAACGTTTCGACGCAATCTGTGATGAGATCAGGAGCGCCGAAACAGGCGCTGCCTCAGACCGGCCACGCGAATGAAGGCTGGTCGCGATTCAACGCTTCTCCCTCGGTGGTGGTTAGGTGGGTGTGGCGACTCACGAGGTCGCTATGATAGGATCGTATAAGATACCAATGGCTCCAGGATCCACCCATGACGATTGAACAACTGCGAACGACCTTGCGTGCGAACCCATTCCAGCCGTTCACCGTCCGCATGGCCGACGGCCGGCAATTCCCAATCCCTCATCCCGACTTCCTCACAATGTCCCCGTCGGGAAGGACCGCCGTCATTTTTCACCCCGACGACTCGGCAAGTATCGTGGACCTGCTCTTGATGACGGAACTGGAATTGTCGCCGCCGTCGAGGTCTCGCGCCTGATCCGGCGCCGGAGTAGCTCGTAGGGATCTTCTCCTCATGAACGACGGCGGATCGAACGGGCGCCGGACGACCTCAAGTACCGCGGCAGCGCCGGTGAACAGGCCTTCATGTGTTCGATTGAGCGTCGCGCGTAATGAGGATCATCCTATGGCGACGGCAGAGGCCCTTGCCCTGACCCTCTTATACGAGCAGGACGAGACGGCGTGGCTGGAGGCGATGGCGGCCCTGGCGGCCGAGGGGCGGCACGCCGAGATGGACTTTCGCCATCTGAGCGAGTACCTTGCGGATATGGCCAGGCGGGACCGAAGAGAAGTGTTCAGCCGTCTGGTCGTCCTCCTTTGCCATCTGCTAAAGTGGGAACTCCAGCCGGAACGCCGTTCCGGATCATGGCGGGGCACGATCCGGGAACAACGGCGCGAGCTGAGGCAGCTGCTTGAGAGCGGCGCCTTGCGCAAACACGCGGAGGCGGTGTTGGCGGACGCCTACGCGGAGGCAAGAAGGCAAGCGGCCGACGAAACCGAGCTGAGTCTGGGTCTGTTTCCGGCCGAGAATGCGTGGGGTCTAGACGACTTATTGGCCGAGCCGGACGCCAGGGCGGAGGGGCCGCGGGCCTGAGAGCGGCTCGGGACGGTTTGCGATTCCGGGGATACTCAACCATGACCAATCTCTATCAGGCGCCTCATCACGAACGTCCCCATTCCCGCCGCGACTTCCTGACGCGCGCCGGCGGCGGCATGGGCCTGCTCGCCCTGCTGTCGCTGCTGGAACAGGAAGGCCGCGCCGACGAGCCGGCTGGCCCCCTGGCCGCCAAGGCGCCGCCCCTCAAGGCGACGGCCAAAAGCGTCATCTGGTGCTTCATCGACGGCGGACCCAGCCACCTCGACCTCTTCGACCCCAAACCGGACCTTATAAAGCTGGCCGGTCAACCGTTGCCGCCGTCGTTCAAGCGGCCGGTCACGGCCATGGGCCGAACCTCCGCCACGCCGCTGCTGGCGTCGAAACGCACCTTCAAACAGCACGGCCAATCCGGCCAGTGGGTCAGCGACTGGTATCCCGAGATCGCGTCGTGCGCCGACGACCTGGCGGTCTTGCGCGGCTGCTACGCCGATGGCCTCAACCACGTCGGCAGCGTCTGCCAGATGAACACCGGCGACGTGCTCGGCGGCCGGCCCTGCCTCGGCTCCTGGACGCTCTACGGCCTCGGCAGCGTCAGCCAGGAACTGCCCGGCTACGTCGTTTTGCTCGACAACCCGGCCGACCCGCCCGGCGGCAGCCGCAACTGGTCCACCGGCTTCATGCCGGCCGTCTACCAGGGCGTCCGCTTCCGCGACGGCAAGACGCCCATTTTGTATCTCGATCCGCCGGCGAATGAGGTCGGCGCCCCGGAGCGGGCCAAGCTCGACTTCCTCCAGGAACTGAACCGCCGGCACCTGGCGACGCGGTCGGAGGACGGCGACCTGGAGGCCCGCATCGCGTCGTATGAGCTGGCCTTCAAGATGCAGTCGGCCGGGCCGGAGGCGGTGGACTTGGCCAGGGAGACGGAGGAGACGAAAAAACTGTACGGCCTGGACGACAAGGCGACGGAGCGCGTCGGCCGCAATTGTCTGCTGGCGCGACGGCTGGTGGAGCGCGGCGTGCGCTTCGTGCAGCTGTACTGCGGTTCGGGCAGCAAGTGGGACGCCCACAGCGACATCGAGGGCAATCACTCTCTCCATTGTCTGGAAACGGACAGGCCGATTGCGGGTCTGTTAAAGGACCTGAAGCGGCGCGGCCTGCTGGACACGACGCTGGTGGTGTGGGCCGGCGAGTTCGGCCGGACGCCGATGAGCGAGGGCACCGGCCGCGACCACAACCCCTACGGCTTCACGACCTGGCTGGCCGGCGGCGGAATCAGGGGCGGCGTCGGCCACGGCGCCACCGACGAGGTCGGCCTGTACGCCGTCGAGGGCCGCACCCACGTCCACGACCTGCACGCGACCATCCTGCGCTGCCTCGGACTCGACCACCGCAAGCTGACGCTGTTGCACAACGGCCGAGACGAACGGCCGACCATCAACGGCGGCGTCGTGGTGGATGCGGTGTTGAAGGGCTGACCATTTTTCACGTTCTCGGATGCGTGGGTAGGGCGACGACCCTACCCCCTTTGTTGCGCACGCCCTGCCGCGTCGGTTAGAGGTTCGCATCGGAGACCGGTCCCTGGAGACGTGGATGGCCTCTTCCCTGCTCGACAAGCGCGAGACGCGCATCCGCACGATGTTCGGCGACATCGCGGGGAGCTACGACCTTCTCAACCACCTGCTGAGTCTGAATATCGACCGCTACTGGCGCCGGCGCACGACGCGCCTGGCGCCGCCGGCCGACGACGGACCCATTCTCGACGTCTGCACCGGCACCGGCGACCTGGCCCTGGCCTACGACCGGGCGGCGCGCGGCCGCGCGCCGGTCGTCGGCGCCGACTTCTGTCGGCCGATGTTGCTGCCCGCCCGTGAAAAGGCCCGCCGACGCGGCGCCTCCGACCGCGTGCGCTTCCTCGAAGCCGACGCGCAACGACTGCCGTTCGCCGACAACCGGTTTCAGCTGGTGACAGTGGCCTTCGGCCTGCGGAACGTGACCGACGCGGACAAGGGCATCGCGGAGATGGTGCGGGTGGCGCGGCCGGGCGGGCGGGTGGCCATCCTCGAGTTTTCGCGGCCGCGCCACTGGCTTTTCGGGCCGCTGTACCGCTTTTACTTTCGCCGTGTGCTGCCGTTCATCGGCCAACTGGTTTCGCGCAGCCGCGACAACGCGTATAGCTATTTGCCTGCCAGCGTGATGCAGTTTCCCGACGGCGAGGCGTTGGCGGCGAAATTGCGAGAACACGGATTGATGGACGTGAAATGGCATCCGCTGACGTTCGGGATCGCGACGCTGTACGTCGGGACGAAGGCGGTTAGCGCACCTCCAAGGTGAACTCGGGATGTCGCCGCGCGTTGAGTTGTTGAAGGAGCCGAAACGACTTGCCGAAGACCGCCGACTTGAGCCAACCGTCGTGCTTGCGCGTGGAGGCGTAGCCTTTGGCCGTCCGCCGGAGAATGTCGAACGTCAACGGGTCACGGCGAGCGTCCACCAGCCAGTATTCGCGGACGCCGGCCTCCCAATAGGCTTGGCGCAAGACCACATTGTCCTTGCGAACCGAACTGTCGCTGACCACTTCCAGCACCATGTCGGGAGAGCCTTCCACTTCCACGTAGCCGCCCTTCTTTCCCTCGATAAGATGCACGCGGTTTGCATCCAGGGCGGCTTTGGAGATGAACGTGGCGTCCGGGTTGCCGCCGATGTCGGCCGCGACATTGGCCAGGAACGGGCCGTCCGGCAAAAACAGACCCAGCCGGCCCGTCTTGACAAGTCCGGTGAGGACGAAGTTGAATTCGTTCTTAAGCACCGCGTGGCTGAAGATCTGTTCCTTGCTCATGTCGATCCATACCTCGCCCTTGAGATACCAGATCCGTAGCTTCTCGGGAACGTCGTCGGATTCCACCCAGCGGCAGAAGGAATCCAGGTCCACCACCCACGACGGCACGCTCACCTGCTGGGTCTCGTCGATCACCGTTACCGACAGGACGGCACGCGCGACGGCTGTCGGAGCCTGTTGCACCTGTTCGGCTACTTCAGGGACCGCTGCCATGATTTCTCCTCCTCGCTGACCCCGACGGGCTGCCGCCGCATTGTACGCCAGGCGCCGCGCCCCGTTCCACCCCATCCCGCCCGCCCTGGTTTCCGGTAGAATGGCAGTCGTCGCCCTCCTGGGGAGCCACGATTCGATGCCGCCGGAACCCCGTCGATCCGACCATTTGCTGCTGCGCACCGCCCGCGGCGAGGCCGTCGAACGGCCGCCCGTCTGGGCCATGCGCCAGGCCGGGCGCTGGGACCCCGAATTCAACCGCCTCCGCGCCGGCCTGTCATTCTACGAGTTCTCCGAGAACGTCGAACTGGCCGCGCGGGCGTCGCTCCTGCCGCGCCGCTTCGGCGTGGACGCCGTCATCCTCTTCTACGACATCACCACGCTGCCCGTCGCCATGGGCCAGCCGTTCGTCCTGAAGCCGGCCGTCGGACCCGTGCCCGACCATCCCGTCCGCACCCTGGCCGACGTGGAACGGCTCGCCGCCGAACCGGACCCGGAACGATATCGCCACATCCGCGATCTGCTTCATCTGGTTCGCGCGGAACTGGACGGCGAGCTGCCGGTGCTGGTCTTCGCCGGGGCGCCGTTCACCACGGCGACCTACTGCATCAACACCGGCAAGGACCTGGCCGCCACGCGCCGCTTTGCCGCCGAACAGCCGCCCGTCTGGGACGCCCTCCTCGACCGGCTGACGACGGCCACCGTCGGCTTCCTGCAACGGATGCTCCGGGAAGGGGCCGACGCCTACCAGCTGTTCGACTCCTGGGCCGGAATGCTCGACAGTGAGGAGTACCGCCGCTGGGCGCAACCGCGTCACCAGGCCGTCTTCGCGGCGGCGACCGGGGCGCCGCGCATTCTGTTCGTGAAGGAGTGTCCCTATCTGGAATGGATGGCAAATTCCGGGGCGGACGTGGTGAGCCTGGGCGCCCGCCACGACCTGGCGGCGGCGCGGCGCGATTACCCGGAATTGGTCTTCCAGGGCAACGTGGACGAGGAGTTGTTGCGGACGGGAACGCCGGAGCAGGTGACGGCGGCGACGCAGGCGTGCGTGGCGGCCGGCGGCGGCCGGCGGCACATCGTCAACCTCAGCCACGGCGTGGACCGCGAGACGCCGGTCGCCAACTTTGAGGCGTACGTGCGGGCGGTGCGGGGGGAATGAATCTTCTCCGGGAACGTCCGCTCATCCGGAGAGTAGTTCCGCGACTCGGAGTTCCAGTTCCTCCTTCTTAACCCCGCGGATCAGGAAGCGCTTGTCCCGACTGGTCTGCCCGCCGATCAATTCCACCTGCGACCGCTTCAGCCCCAGCGCCTCGGCCAACGCCTCCACCAGCGCCAGGTTGGCCCGCCCGTCCGTCGGCGGCGCCTTCACCGACACCTTGAGCGCCCCGTTCCGCTCGCCCAGGGCGCCGGCCTTTTGCGCCCCCGGTTGGGCGCGAACGGGCAGGATACACCCCTCGGCGTGGTCCGTGACGGTGATCACGAGGGCGTTTCCTCCGGCGGCTCGTCGGCCAACGGCTCGCCCCGCTCCACCACCTCGCGCATGTCTTCGGGGCAGCTCGCCCAAGCGGCCTGGTACGTCGCCTCCAGCGGCGCCGGGACGTAACTATCCGGATCCAGGTACGCGGGCATGTCGGGCAGCACGTCGCCGACGCCGACCGGCTCGACGTAGGCCGTTTTGGGGACGTCGGCGACGTAGGCGGCCAGGGTGAGCGGCTTGTCGGGCGGCAGCTCGAACGGCTGGTCCTCGATCTCGTCCCAGATGGCCTTGTGAATCCCCTGCGGGTCGCGCACCGACGGCGGGAACAGATCGACGATCAAAAGGTGAACGCCGTGCCGAAGGAGATCGACGGCCTTCTCGACGAACGAGCGCAGGGCCGCCCGACTCCCCTTGTTGCCGGGCGAGACGATCTCAATCACGCAGATCACGCGGCCGAGCGGGTGGCGGATGGTGATGCGGTTGCCTCGGTTGGCCGAGATTTCTTCCTGCGCCCGGAGGATGTGTCGGGTCTTTGGCGGGTTGGCGACGACAACCCCCGCGCCCCTCGGTTCGACCGGGCGGTTCGCCCGCGGCCGGCGTTGTAGGGCGATCACGTCCGGCACGACCCCGGCGGCGTGCTGTTCGACAAGGGCGGCATAGCCTTTTGGCAGTAAGCCGCTGTTCAAAGCGTTGGCGAGATTCAACGTCCACGCTTGGTGGAAGTGATGGAACAGGTTGGCGTTGACGCGGCTCCAGTCGTGAATCGGCATGGCTTGTCCCTCCGTATGGGCCAACGGTCATTATACGCGATCCGACTCAGGTTCCGCCGTCGTCCAGTCCCTCAAACAACGCCGTCCCGATGCGCACCAGCGTCGAGCCCTCTTCCACCGCGACTTCATAATCGTTGCTCATCCCCATCGACAATTCCGTCAGCGGATGCGCCGGTCCCACGGCGGCGCGCAGCCGGTCGCGCAACTTGCGCAGCCTTACGAACGTCGGCCGGCAGCGCTCGGGGTCGTCTTCATACGCCGCCATCGTCATCAGTCCCGTCACGCGAACGCGCTTCAGACCCAGCAGCGCCGGCGCCAGCCCCGGAACTTCCTCCGGCGCGAAGCCCTGTTTGCGCGCCTCGCGGCTGGCGTTCGACTGCAACAGCACATCGACCGTCCGTTCCTGTCGGGCCGCCTCTTCCTCCAGCGCGGCCAGCAGACGGAGGCTGTCCGCGGAATGAATGAGGCGGACCAGAGACAGCGTATCGGCGATCTTGTTTCGCTGTAAATGCCCGATGAGGTGCCAGCGCACCGGCGGCGGCAACGCGGCCGCCTTGCGCCGCAGTTCCTGCGGTCGATTCTCGCCGAGGTCGCGCACGCCCAGCTCGGCCAGCACGGCCGCCGCCTCGACCGTCGCCGTCTTGGTGACGGCCACCAGCGTCACGTCGTCGCGGGGACGACCGGCCCGGAGGCAGGCGGCCCGCAACCGCCCCTCCACCGCCGCCAACCGCTTCGACAGCGTGGAGCGTAGTTCCGCAAGGTCCACACGGCCCCCTTATCAGGGGGCTAACGCCCCCCGCTCGCCATTCCCTTTCGCCCGCTCTAAGATAACCGCCACGCATGGTAAGGTACTTTGTGAACGAGGGCGATCGGGCCACGGATGCGGCATAGCATATGATTTAAAGCGCCGGCCGGCTGTAACCCCTTCGGGTCCGCCGGACGCGCCCGGCTTCGACCAGCTCCGCCAATCGCTCGCGGAAGTAACTGTTGTAGGTGCGGCCGGCCCGGGCCGCGAGTCGGCGGGACGAAACCGGGATGTCTGTCATCGCGGCCAGGATGGCTTGCTCGAAGGCGCTGACGCCCTCGGCCGGGGCGGCCGGCGTCCCGGACACAACCACGTCCACCGCGTTTTCGGCAACGATCACGGCGGCGTTTCGGAAAAAGCTACAATAGCGCTCCGCCGCGTTAATCAACTCCTCTCGCGCCGCTTCTTCTTCGTGTCCTGGGGTCGGCAATGTGCGTCCTCGTGAGTTGAGGGCCGGCCCGCCAGGGCCGGCCCGGATGCTTGAATCAGGCCACTTTTCGGGCCGCCGGCCGGCGCCGCGGCTTTTCCAGGTCGAGCAGAAAATCTTGGGCTTCGTCCAAAAGCGTCTGTAGCAGGTCGTTTTTCTCTTTGAGGCTTGATACGGAGTCGAGTAGGTTCTTTATCGAGTTGTCGCGGCAAGCGAAGTCGTGTTCCACTCCGTCAAGCAATCGCTTCTGTTCCCGCAAGTCCGCCACGAGGGCGGTAGGGACGATTCCGGCGGCGACGAGCGCTTCGCAATGCTTGCACGTGCTGGCGATGCCGTGCTGCGGGCAGTCGCACGTCACTATCCCGCCTGACTCGATCACCACGGTGTACACGGGCGATGGGTTCCGGGTCATGTTAGTCAGGCGGTATCCCGCGACGGACTGGCCAAGCTCGGCGGCAGGGACGGGCTTGCATGTGTACACGCACTGCTCGCCCTTGTCGTTGACGATGGCGATTTGGACCCAGCAGGTCCGGGGCTGCGGTTTCAACGGTTTCATCGGCTCATCCTTTCACAATGAGGCGGAGAGGAGGGATTGGTCGAGCAACCACGCCAGGGCGTCGGCCAGGGCTTCTTCTCGGCTGGCAAACCAGCCGTTCCAGCCGCCGGGCAAGGGCCGGCCGGCGGCGTCTAGCACGTCATAAATCCACGGGCACGGGTCGCCCCGCTCGCCCGCTTCCTCAATACGAATCGTCATCTTTTCATCCTTTCACACTTTCATGGGACAAGCCGGCCCCGCCCCTGGCGCGCGCCGGGGGCGGGGCCAGGGCGGGACTCAGGCGGCCAGGAATGGGAGGGACACGGAGACGATGGAGCGGACCACGCGCTTGCAGGTCCAGGAACAGCGCCCCATCGGCTGGAGCTGCGAGCGCGGCAGGTCCACGCGGATCACCGCGACCTCGGCCGGCGACACACCGTGCCGGTCGGCGACGTGCGCGACCGCCCAGGCCCGGCGGCGCGGGGAGCAGAACCAGCACACGCGGAGCTGGCCGAGGGAGAAGGACGGATCGATGCCGAGGGCATAGATCGAGGGCAGGTTGCGGCGTAGCGTGATGTGGAGTAACATGGACATGGGACCGACCTCTTGAACAGGTTGGGACCAGGGCCGGGAGCTGCTTGCAACAGCGACCGGCCCACTTTTCAAAACCGACACCCGACACGGTCGAGTGTACCAAAAATCACTACCTCATGTCAATCGCAATTTGACGATTCTGCGGCTTTTTCTCGAAGATTTACTGAGACAAACGGGACGGCGGAGGGAGGAAAGGCCGGGCGGGGCCGTCCCACGAACGGATGAACAGCACAACATATGGGCATTTGCCCCACCCTCTCCCCTCTAGGAGAAGTGCGTGTGCTGACTGGTCGGGTTGTGGGCGCTCTCGGCAACCCCGGTCTGTCGGTCTTGCCACACGGTGACTTCGTTGGAGACCCCCTGATGATAGATCAGCAGGTCGTCAAGGTGGAGACGATCCGCGCAGTGTACTCACGGAGCGGATCGTACTACCTTTACGACCTGCTACACTGCCATTCCGGGGTCTCCAACGAAGGCTTCCCATGTACTCGGATGTTGGTGAAGATGGTTAGCGGGCGCACTGGTCTGTGATTGGTTTTGGACGTGCAGGACTCCGCCCGCGTTGCGAAGTGAACAGGCAGGGTGCAAGGTCGTGTGGCATCGAAATTGTCTTCATTCACCAAAGGAATTGGAGGACGAGCATCAGTTCGAGGAATTAGTTCCGCGCTCTGGTGCGCAGCCCGCGCTACGGTGCGCAGTTCGAACTGCATCATGGCGGCGGAGTCTGCCTGGTTGATGGGGGGTGGTTCGTGATCCGCATTGTTGCGGATCATGTTGTCTTTGTGGTCGTGCTTCCTCTTGTTGGCGATCTCCGCCGCGATCATGGCCCTCTGGCTCTGCGTCAGGTGGCGGCGATGGATGTTGGCGGAGACGACGTAGCCGATTGTGTTCATGGAAATGTTCGAGTCTCACGGGATGGAGGATGCCAACCTCGACTAGGAGTCTGTCTTGCGGACGGTGAGGATCCTCGGCGACGACGGTAAGCATCACGCGGCGTAGCGTCGCCTTGAGCGCGGCGTGTGACGCTCGTCTCTCACACCGCGGGCCGGGCCGCGCGCTGCGCGGCGTCACGGCGTTCAGGGGCGCGACTGGTCCTTGGATGCTCCTTCCTCGGCTCCGGGCCTTGGCGGAGTCGAGGAAGGAGCAATGGCGATCGCGGGCCGGCCGGGCACGATGCCCGGCCTTTGCCTTGGGGCCACGATGGCCTTGCTTTCGCGCGGATCGCGGTTGCATTTGCCGCTCGGAGCGGTTGTTTTTGTTTGTCTTGGTTGCTTTCTTTTGCTCGCCGGGACGTGCAGGACGCGGCTGGTCTGATGCAGCGATGCCTTCGCCGGGCCTTGGCGGCGAAGGCCTCGCTCATCAGCCGGCTCGCGGGGAGTTGGTGGATACTCATTCGGGACGGTGCGAAGCACACGTCGCGTAGTTGCAATGCCCTTTTCCCCCTTTTGCATTTGTCCGACGTCACGGCCAGGGCGACGGACTGGTGTGTCGATGCGGCGGTGCGTGCGTCGGGCTTCGCGGGGCTGAAAGGAGAGTCGGTCGGTCGCCGATCGCGCCGGTTGAAGCACCCGCAGGGCAGCGAAGCGGGAAAAGATGACGCGAGAAACGCGGGCCGCCCCGTGGCGGCATCGATCCGTCGGGCGCTCGCAACGAGGGCGACCCGGCGGCGGATTCCGGCGGCCCCGCCGCCCCGCCGCCTCTGGCGAATGAGCCGGAGAACACAAGCCGGCGCGAATCCAGGACGCGGGCGCCGGGGGCGGTGGGAAAAGACCGCCCGCGGGGAGGAAGTCGGGGCCGAGCGAAGCAAGGCGTGCGCCGAGCCGAGCCGCAGGCAAGGCTGCGAGAGGAACGGCGGCGCGGCGGAAGCAGCCGCCGCGGCGTTTGAGCGGGCCTGCCTGGCGAAGGCATTGCTGTTGCGCACGAACACAAGACGGATGGGCGTCCATGCCCTGATCGACGGAGTGCTACGGCTTCTTGGTATCGGCCGGAGGGAGGGTCGGGACAGGCGTCGCGGGCGTCCCGGTCAGCAGTTCGGCCAGGTGCGACCGCTGCTCGGGTGTCAAAATGTCATTGAGCCGCTTGTGCTCTTCGGCCTTGACGGCGGTGATCTGCGCCTCCAGCTCGGCGATCTTGGACCGGGCGTCGCCGGTGATGGCGTAGGCCTTGACCTTTTGCTCGTCGCTGATTCCCAGCTTTTTCCAGAACCGTGGCAAGGCGGCTTTTTTGGCCGTTGTCGGCGTCGGGGCTGGCGAAGGGTCGGCGGTTAGTGCCGGCCCCGTGAAGAGGACGGCGGCCATGAAAACCCATGCTGCGGTGCGAATCGTCATTGGCGAGTCTCCGGGTGCGGTACGGAAGCGGCCGGAACACCTCGTCCCGGCCGCCCCGCTCATCATCACCGGCGGCAGTGTACGGGCACCAGCACTTCTGGTCAACGGGCAAGGGCCAGCTGAAGGACGCCATGCCGGAACCCGGCCGCCGCCAAATTCCGTGCCAAGACGCCACGCAAATACCGTGCCAAACGCACAAACCGACTGCTTCCACCCTCCCTTTCGCTTCAATCCGTGTACATGCGCCCATGCGATCATCTGTAAATCGCTGCGTATGTTTCCATGTTGATCCGACGCTGCGATGACCACGTCTTTTCACTTTCTCGACGGTTGGGAGCGCCTATCGGTGCTTTTCTTGCTCCGAGAGATGCTGTATGCGCATGAAAAGGCCCCGTTCGCCACGAGCGAACGGGGCCAGATGCCGCGCCAGTCATGCGGCGTCAATCATTGTACGCGCGCGCCTATACTACTCGCCCCCGTGGGAAACGTTTACGTTTCCCCACGGGGGGTATGGGGGGTCGCACATATATATATTTCTCGCTTGTCCTCGCCGCGAACCTCCGCGATCATCCTTGCGTGGATGGCGGTCTTGAGTAGGTCTATCGCCCTCGCCTTGGAGCATCCGGCGGCGGTCGCCGCCAGGATCACTGTCGCTTTAGGCGTCGGCATGGTCGGGCACAGGGCCGCGATTCGCTCCGCCGTCCACGGCGTCACCGCCGGCTGTTCCTTCCTGGACGACCTCCCTGGCCGCCACAGGTCGGCCGGGTCCAGTTCCTCGGCAAGCTCCCACTGGGGGAAACGCCAGCGTAGACAGATCGGCGGTCTGGGCGGCCAGGAACGCAGCGCCAGGTCGAGGACGTAAGCATTCTCCTCCTGGTGGCGGCGAAGGATCAGGTGCGTGTCGGCGGCCCGGCTGATGCTGCCGGCCCCGCTGCCCACGTCGGTCACCGCCTTCTCGGACTGGCTGCCCTTGCTGGCGTGGTGGACGAGGGCGTTAGCCGCCCCCGTGGCCTCGGCCATCGCGTCCACCACGTTGTAGACGGTTGCCATGCTGGCGTTGCTGTTCTCATCGGTGTCCGGCAGCAGCACCCGATAGAAGGCGTCCACGATGATGAGGGAGTAAGCCCCGCGCTCCAGCTTACCCAGCGTCGCGGCGATCTGGCCCATGTCGAGCAGCCGGCCTCGCAACGGCCAGACGGCGATGGACCGGTCGTCCGGGTCGATGTCCACGCCTCGCGCGGCCGCCACTTGTCTGAGCCGGTGGGCAATGGTTTCTTGATGAAGTTCGTTGTCGATGAGGAGGACGGAGCCAGTCACGGTGGGGAACAGCCCGAGCCACGGTTTGCCGGTAGCCACCGCGATCGCCAGGTCGTTGACGAGCCAGGACTTGCCCACCTTACTGTTGGCGATGACGTTCATGGTCTCGCCGCGGCGGAGTAGCCCTTCGATCAAGGGTGGCCGCAGTGTCGGGTTATGCTCCAGCAGTTCGCCCCAGGGGATGAGGCACGATTTGTCTTGCATGGCTTGACTGCCTTTGGTGCGTGTTTGGAGAAAAGGCCGACTTCCACAACGAGTGGAAGCCGGCCCGGACGTCGCCCCATGACAGGTGACGTTGCTCAATGCTTGTAGTAGCCGTAGGCCGTGCAGGCCTGGGCGGTGGACCCCGAGCCGAACGAGCCGACGTTAACGGTGATCGCCGTGTGGGCGGCGCTGGCGGGTATGGCCTGCGGATAGCGGACGCGGTAGATCCCGGCGTTCACGCCGAAGGCCGGGAGAGTGACCCCGCCGCCTACTGCCACACTGTATGACTGCGTGCCGCCGGCCAGGCCGGCGACGGTGACGACGATCGTGTTGCCGGTCGTCGGCGCGCAGCCGGTGAGGTCGAAGCCTTCCAGGAACGCGGTCTCGCTGGCGACGGCAGGGATGCTGGCGTTGGACGCCGAGGCGGCGCCGGTGGCGCTGGCGACGACGGGTGTGATCTGATTGTCGCGGCGGATGGTGTTCGCCTGGGCGTCGTTTCGGATAACGAAGAGGGTCACTGCCAGGGCGACGACGGCCAGGGCGACGGCGGCCGGCAGTAGTTTGCGGCGGAAGCGTTCACACATGGTTTCAATTCTCCGTCCAGGTGATTGGGGGAAGGCCGGCGCCTTCTAGGACGCCGGCTCATGGGTCAGCTCTCTTGGCGCAGTTGCTCGGCGCCCTCGCGGATTTCCGCCAGGCGCTTCTCCAGCGTTTGGACGGCGATGTTGCGGCGCTGGTGGGCGACGCGGATCAGGCCGGGCAGCTCTCCCTCGACGCGGGCGTGCTTCCGGTTGACCTGGTCCTTCAGTTCCTCCAGGTCTTGCTGGAGTCGTCGCAACTCCGGCCGTTCTTTCGCCATGAGCCTTTCGGCCTGGGACACGGCGGCGTCGCGCTCCTGGTCGAGGCGGTCGATCTCCGCGAGCAGCGCCCGCTCCTCGGCTTCGGCCTCGGCGATGCCGGCCGCGCGGAGCTGCTGACCGAGTGGGGACCGCAGGATGACTCGTTCCATTGCGGGGGTCATTTCGTACCTTTCATGGGCGAAGGTTGGGGGTGGACTTCATGGGGTCGTTGGCGACGTCGGGGAGTACGGCGGTTCCCCTTCGCGGCATCTCATGGCTTCGAGGATTTCGCCGAGGGCGGCGCGGACGGTAGTAGACAGCTCGCCGGGTGCGTGGCGCGCGAGGATTGCCGCCTTCATGGCGGCCGGGGAGTAGGAAGCCAGCGAGCCGACGATTTTCTGCGGCTCCTGGTCGTCCAGCTTGCCGTGGTGGTTCGTGATGATGCGGACCATATTAGTCTCCTTCTTGGGCGATCTCTGTTAACGGATGTTGATTCCGGCGGCGCGGCAGGCCGCTTTCCACTGATTGACCATCACCTCGCCGATGGGAATTTCGTCGATGATGTTGCCCGCGAGTCTATGATAAATCATATCCTCGATGGAGTGGATCTCCACGACCTCGCCGGGGTGTCGCCAGCCCCCTCCGGGGGAGGAGAACAGGGCCAGTTTTTGGACGACGCAGCGCATGTTTTCTCCGATCTTGTAAGGGGGTGAAAGCCGGATCCTCCCGGCCGGGTCTGGGATCAGGCGGCGCTCTTCCGGCGCCGACGCGGCGGCTCGGGGCCGGCGGCCTCCGCGCGTTCCAGGAACGATCGCAATAAGTTTCCGATGGTGTGCAGCTGGTCGCCGATGTCGTTCAACGAGCCGCACACGTTGATCGGATACGGGTTGGTGATGCTGTTGCTCGGGACGGTCAGGCAGGCTTCCAGCGCCTCGGCCACCCGCGAACGTTTCTTCTGGACTCGCGGGGCAGGCGGCGCGGGGATGCGGACGGGATTCGCTCTCATTTTGCCTCCTTTTTTTGGGTAATGCGGCCGGCGACCTTGCACAGTGGGCAAGGTCGCCGGCGGGCGACCATGTCAATTCGACGCGGCCGGCGACTTGAGCGCGGCCTCCACTTCTTCCTGGCGGAAGCGAATCGTTCTTCCAATTTTGACAGGTCGCGGGAACAGGCCCTTCTCCCACCAGCCGCGGAGCGTCTGGCGTCGCACGCCGAGTGTCGCGGCCACTTCGGTCAAGGTGAGCAGTTGCAGCATGGGAAGCCCTCTTTAGACTCTTTCAATCCGGCACGGGCCGGCGAATGCAGTTTCGCATGACGGCCGGACTCTATCAAGTGTTGCAGGCGGGGCTGGGGCGGTAAACTTTCCGTCCCGGTCGGGTGGGATTAATCGGGGCGATTCTGGCGAATTGTTCCGTCGTGAGACATGCGGTCGTGTGGAAAAGACGGCGGCGCCCTTGACGGGCGCCGGGGTCGTGCGTAGTGATTGGCGGTTGGATGTGGATGGGCGAACGACTGTTAGTTCTGGGCCGTCTCTTCCCGGTACGGGCCGCGGCGAAGGTCGAAGTCGTCGAGCTGCCAGGGGCGGGCGCCGCGGAGGTCGGCGGGTAGGATTTGTACGTAGCGGCGGGCGCCTGAGCGTAGCCATATTTGGATATGAACGATCTGGTTCAGGCGGTCGATTCGCTGGCATTGGAGCCAGACGCCGGACAGGACGCTCGGGATCGCCGCTTTGATGCGGGCGTCCAGCGCGGCCCGCTCGTCACCTACGGCGTCGTCCCGGAGCTTCTGTAGAGTTTGGGCCTCGGCCAGCGCTTCGGCGCGGCCGCTGCGGGTTTCGAGCTGGAGGCGGTCGCGTTCTAGGGCAGATTCCTTGAGGTCGCCGCTGACGAGGGCCAGGGCGGGTAGGAGTGTTGCGGCGTCCTTGTAGGGGTCGGCGACGGCCTCTTGGAGTTGCCGTTGTCTGTGTTCGAGGGCGGTAATTCGGGCCGTCAAGTCGGCGATCCGGTGTTCCCGCTCATCGGCCCTCGCGGACGGTTCGAGCACGTCCTGGGGCCGCAGCATGGCGAGGGTTTTCAGGACGCAGGCCTCCAGGTGGTCATAGCGGACGCGGGCGCAGCCGGAGACCTGGCCGATGGAGAGGTAGGGTATCAATTTGCCGTGGCTGTTGGCGGTCTGGAGCGACATGCGGCGGTCGGCGGCGGCGTCGTGGACCAAGCCCGTAAACAGGTTGAATCCGTGGACGGGGCGGCGTCCGCGGCGTTGGCGGCGGGACGACAGGGCGGCGCGGGTCGCCTGGTACTCTTCCGGAGTGAGGGCGGCGGGGTAGTGGCCGGGGAGCGGAGGGCCGTCGGGGACGCGCTTGCCGTTGACCATGCGGCAGGGCTGGTACTCGCCGATGATGGTCCGGCGGGTGAGTACCTGACAGATGACTTTGCCGGTCCACTTGCCGCGTCCGCTGAGTGTTGGCGTGTCGGACGCCGTGAGGCGTGCGGCGATTTCTCCGCTACCGAGTCCGGCGCGGGACTGGGCGGCGATGTTTCGCACGAGTGCCAGCTTTTCTTGCTGCAAGGCCCAACCGCCCCCCTCGCGGACGATCCAGGCCGGGGGGCGGGCCTGGGTGGGGGTGTTGTCCGTCCGGACCTTCTTGCGGGCCGCCTCCCACGCGCCGGCGGAACGCACGGATTTGATGGCGCTCTCCTCGTGGGCGCGCGAGAAGATGAAGAGCGGCTCCAGGAGGGCCAGCATGTTGCTGGAGTCCTCGGCCTTGTAAATACGGCGCGGCTCGCGCGTGGCGATCCAGACGCCGGCTTTGAGGATGCGGCGGAATAGATCGTACGCTTCGTCGATCTTGGCGCGGCTGAGGCGGTCGAGGTTCTCGACAATTAGCACCGATCCGGGCGGGATGCGTTTGCGGGTCACAAGATCGAGGAAGCGGGACAGGGCGGCGGTCGGGTCCAGGTTGCGCGAGTGGAAGCCGGATTTTCCGGAATCGGTAAAGTGAAGGGTGTCGTCGAGCGTCCAGTTTTCTTCTTTGCACAGCACGGCGGCGAAGTCGTCCTGGCGGCGTAAGCCGTCGCCCCGCGCCTGGCGGCCGCCGGTGGAAATGCGGATGTAGCTGTAGGCTCGTCGCGGCATGGGGATTATCATCGGTGGAACCTCTTGGTGCGTCAAGGGGCGAGTCTTTGGAGTGTATCACAAAGTACCTTACCATGCACGCGACGGGCCGTAAAGCCGCCCTCTCGAGTCGGAAAGGAAGATGTCTCATGGCCGAGATCCACGCGTTCCGCGCCTACCGCTACGACCTGGGCCGCGTCGGCGCCCTCGGCGACGTGATCGCCCCGCCCTACGACGTCATCGACCCGGCGCTCCAACAGGCGCTCTACGACCGCAGCCCCTATAACGTCATCCGCCTCATTCTCAACAAGGAGCAACCCGGCGACGACGACCGCGAAAACCGCTACACCCGCGCGGCCGGCTTCCTCCGCGACTGGCTGGCCGACGACGTGCTCGTCCGCGATTCCGCCCAATCCCTCTACGTTTACTCGCAGGACTTCGAGGTCGAGGGCCGGCGCCACACGCGCCGCGGCTTTTTGGCGCGCGTCCGTCTGGAGCCGTTCGGCTCCGGCCGCATCTATCCCCATGAGGAAACGATGTCCGGCCCCAAGGCCGACCGGCTGCGCCTGTTCCACGCCACCAACATGAACCTCAGCCCCGTCTTCGGCCTCTACCCCGACCCCGACGACGGCGTCATGAACCGACTCCAGGCGGCCGTCGGCCGGGCGCTGCCGCTGCAAGCCACCGACCACCTCGGCGTCGTCAGCAAAATCTGGCCGGTCTCCGACCAGCACGCCGTCAGCGCCGTCGCCGGGGCGCTGGGGCCGAAGCCGGTGTTCATCGCCGACGGCCACCACCGCTACGAGACGGGGCTGCGCTACCTCGAAGACCGGAGGGCGGCCGGCGACGCCGACCCGGCGGCCGAGTCCATTCTGATGATGCTCGTCAGCATGAGCGACCCCGGCCTGCTCATTCTGCCGACGCACCGCATCGTTTCCGGCTTCCCGGCCCTGGACGCCGACCGGCTGGCGACGATCCTGGGCAAGCACTTCCAGGTCGAGAAGGTCGGGAGCGGCGAACAGGGGGGCCGCGAGGCCTGGGAGCGGATCGAGGCGGACGGGAGTCAAGACCTGCTCGGCTTTTGCACCACCGACGACGGCGTCTGGCAGACGGCCCGCTTCCGGGCGCCGGACGAGATGGGCCGCCTAGCCCCCGGCCACGGCCCGGCGTGGCGCGGGCTGGCGGTGGCCGTGCTGCACGTCCTCGTACTCGACCACCTGTTGCCGGCCGCGCTGGGCGGCAAGGCGGAGTGCAAATATATCCATCTGCTCCGCGAGGCGACGGAGGCGGCGGTCGGGCGTCAGGGGCGGCTGGTCGCGCTGGTGCCGCCGGCCACGATGCGGCACGTCGAGCAGATCGCCGGCAACCTGGAGAAGATGCCGCCGAAATCGACGTATTTCTATCCCAAATTGCTCAGCGGGCTGGTCTTCAACCCTTTGAAGGGAAGTTAGGCGTTTCGCCGCGTCGGGTCGCGTCCTCAACCTCGGCCGGCGTCGGGGCCGCGCGGCGACGGCTTCCTGAATATGGAAAGAGTCGTACAATACTCCCGTTCTGGCAAATACCCCCTGGATCGGAGTCGTCCCCATGCACGACCTGGACAAGATCTTTCACATTCATGCGATGGAGCCGGAGGAATCGCTCAAACTGGTCAAGATCCGCTCCGCCGCGATCGCCTTCGCTCAGGTCGTGCTTGCCAACACGCCGCCGTGCGCCGACCAGGACGAAGCCATCCGCAAGATCCGCGAGGCGGTGTGGACGGCGAACGCCGCCGTGGCGATGAGCGACAGTTGAGTAGGGAAGTCGCCTGGGCCGGCCGCCGTCGGGGCCTACGAACGGGACCCGTGGCGGGTGGGCTTGCCGGTGACAAGCGGTTGGGTGCGGTCGCTGGCGGGGGGATGCAACGGCCGGGTGAAGGGCCGGGACCGGTCGCCGGGCGCCCAGGCAACCCCCTCCGCCGCCAGTCCGTCTCCTGAGAAATAAATCGGGAGGATCGAAAAACATAGCCGATCCTGGCCTCTTGAGTCCCCGGTCATTTCCCCGACGCCTGCCGTGGTTTGTGCGGGTCGGGAAAGTTCGTCGGATCAATGCGATACAGGGCGACGCCGACGGCCTCGCGAACCCGAACGTCGGGGTCGCGCCGCATCGCCTCGAGCGCGGGGATCGCATCCTTGGCCTGTTCCCCGAACGATCCCAGCCCGATCACGGCGCTCTGGCGGACATTGTCCGACTTGTCCCCGAGCGCCGCGATCAGCGCCGGGATGACTTTGGCCGCGTCCCCTTTTCGCCGCGGCAAGAGCCGTACCGCGACAATCTGATCGCGCTCCTGGGGCGTTTTCAAATCGTGGATCAACTGGTCGGTCGATTTCTGTCCGCAGCCGCAGCACGCCAGCAAGCCAAGCGACAGAACCAATCGTGTCCGCACGCGCATGGCCGAACTCCTTGGTCGGAACGGGACGCTCACCAATTGCCGGGCACTTCGCCGCCGGCGATGGTGCATAGGTGTTGATACGTGTAGGGATCGATGCCGGTGGAGAGGAAATGCACCGCGCCGTCGCCGAACAGGAAGTTCGCCCCTCCCGTGTGCATGCTCCAAAACGTATCGGGGTCGAAGAACGGCTGATCCGCGCAGGGCAGGTGTGTGGCGTTGCCGTGGGAGAGGACCAGGGCTTCGTCGAAGTCCGCATTGTCGTAGGCGGTCCCGTTGCCCGAATTGGGAGCGGAGGAGGGTGCGGTGTAGGGGGGGGTCCAGGGTACGGTCGCCATCCAGGCGGGGACCCTTCCTCCCGTCACGGCCCCGGTCCAGGTGCTGGGGGAATGGCTGCCGCAGCGCTCGCCGACGATGATCGTGTTGCTCAGACCGTCGGTGACGTTGGCGATACGATTGTGGCTGTTGCGATAAAACAGGCCGTCGCCGGCAGAGCCGGCGCCGCCGGTGTCTCCGTCTTCGGCGGCGCCGCCGTCGCTGCTGGGCTGGTAGTTTCCGCCGGCGTTGGCAAAACATTCCACCCAGCCGTTGCAGCCGACGTAGTTGCCGTGCGCCACCATGGCGATGGGGTTGGAGAAGGTGCTATCGTAGACGGGGAAGGCCTGCTGGTAGCCATCCGAGGGACACTGGAAGATCGTCAAAGGCAACTGGCTGACCGCCGCGTTGCTGCCGATCCCCACCCCCTGGCTGAAATTGATCTGGTTGTAGACGTTGCCTTGTTCGACGTAGGGAAGGATCATCGACGCCCAACCCCATCCCGGCCCCACGTCGTTGTCGGGGGTGCTGGCGGAGTTCGTGTTGCCATCGACGTAGCCGGACGGGAACGAACCCATGCTGTCGTGATAGCCGTGCAGCGCCAGGCCGATCTGCTTGAGGTTGTTGGTGCATTTCATGCGTGCGGCGGCTTCACGCACCTTCTGGACGGCGGGGAGCAGCAGGCCGATGAGGATGGCGATGATGGCGATCACCACCAACAACTCGATCAGCGTGAAGGCCGGTCTGGAAACGGGCCTTTTCATGGCGGGTCCTCCGAGGCGACGGCGAGTATAACAACGTCATACAGAGGATACGGACGGAGTGAAGGGTCGTCAACCCGAATCGGGAAAAAAGGAGGTCGTTGCGATGTTCTCGATAACCCTGGGCCGCTCGCCGCTCGACCTGGGTACGATCAGGCCGGTACGTTGTTCTGTCAGACCGACGCCGCTGCGTCACGGCGTGGCCTACATCGGCCACGAGGCGGACGGTACTGGCCCGGACGGGGCGTTACGAAGGCGGCAACGGGACGATGCGGCTGTCGCCGATCGCCCAGGCGCCGCGCGAACGGATGACAGGGCCTCCGGAGCCGGTTCCGGGGCCGGCGGCCGTCAACGAATAATCAAATATCGATGTGACAATTCAACCCCGCCGACGCCCTGGATGGGGAAGGCGCGCGCCACGCGCGGCGTCCTGCTGGCGGTTGCCCAGTAACTCTACAACGCAACGGCCTCGCATGGTGGCGTCCACCAGCCATTCGGCCAGGCCGAGGCGGTTGGCCGGCGCATGACGGCAACGTCACCCAGGACTCGGCACGGCGTTCGCTGCCTTGTGTGATTATGACCTGCTTGCGGACCCTGGCCCGTATCGAGGAGTCGAGAAATGAAAAACACCATGCGAGATCGCACCGAGGGGCACCGCGACCGCGACAACACCGAGGCTCTGGTCGTGCCTCCGCCCCAGACTCCCGCCGCGAAACCCGTCAGTCACGTCCCCGGTGGGGCGACGGAAATGGCGGAAGTGAACCGCGACCTCCAACCCGCAACCGGCGGCCCCAGGAACAAGCTGAAGAAGCGTCCGTAGCACGACGCCTGGAAACGGCTCCTGCCCCTGGCGCCGTTTTCCTTCGGGGGCCGGTGCGTCCCAGGAAACGGCAAAAACAGGCCCTGAACGGCCCGGCCCCGCGACGTACTCGACAGGTTTCGATTGCAGACGCCGTGCCGGCAACCGCCCGCCTCCATACACCTCCCCGTAGGCCGACGCCGGTTTTCCCCCGCGCCCGAGGAAATCTCGCGCCGCCGGTTGCGCACCGCCGGGAAGGAGATTCCCCCTTTGGATTACGTCCTCCACAGCACGCCGCTGTTCACCGGCCTCATCTGGGCCGGCGCCTTCACGGCCGGCTTCCTCGGCGCCCTGACCGGCCTCGGCGGCGGCGTGGTCATCGTGCCGATGCTGGCGCTGTTGTTCGGCGTGGACCTGCGTTACGCCATCGGGGCGTCGCTCGTTTCCGTCATCGCCACGTCGTCGGGTGCGGCCGCCGCCTACGTCAAGGAAGGCTATTCCAACATCCGCATCGGCATGATGCTCGAAATCGCCACCACCATCGGCGCCCTGGCCGGGGCGTTCCTCGCATTGGTCGTGGCGCCGAGTATCATCTCCGTCATTTTCGGCGTGGTGCTCATCGTCTCGGCCTGGCTGTCGAGCCGGGGGCGGCCCGAGGACAACCCATCGGACAAACCCGATCCGTTGGCGGTGCGTCTGAAACTGGACGGCCATTACCCCACGCCGGAAGGCGTGAAGGCCTACCACGTCCACCGCGTACCGCTCGGCTTCGTGCTGATGTTCATGGCCGGCGTGCTGTCCGGGCTGCTCGGCATCGGTTCGGGCGCCCTCAAGGTGCTGGCGATGGACCAGGCCATGCGTCTGCCGTTCAAGGTCTCGACCACGACCAGCAACTTCATGATCGGCGTCACCGCCGCCGCCAGCGCCGGAGTCTATCTGGCCCGCGGCTACATCGAACCGGGCTTGGTGCTGCCGGTGATGCTGGGCGTGCTGCCCGGCTCGCTGCTGGGGGCGCGTGTGTTGGCCGGGGCGCGGGTGGGGACATTGCGGATCGTGTTCGGGGCGGTCATCGCGGTCCTGGCGGTGGAGATGATTTACAAGGGCGTGACGGGGGCGATGTGACATGGACGATCCTCAAAAGATGCCTGACGACACGCGCGTCGAACAGACGATGGGCAACCTGCTGCGGGCGGGCGTGCTCCTGGCGGCGGCGGTCACGCTGGCCGGCGGCATGGTGTTCCTGGCCAAGCGCTGGCAGGACAACCCGCCCAATTATCACGACTTCCCAAGGGCGGATCGGCCGGAGGCGTTGAACAGCGTGTCGGGCGTCGTCGGCTCCGCCTTCGACGGCCGCGGCCAGGGAATGATCCAGTTGGGGGCGCTGCTGCTGATCGCCACCCCGATCGCGCGGGTGGCGTTTTCGGTGTACGTCTTCGCCCGGCAGCGGGACCGTCTCTACATCGTCGTCACCCTGATCGTCCTGATCCTGCTGCTGGGGAGCTTCCTGGGCGGCCCCTGGCTGCCGGGCGGGTGATGGACGGCGCCTCGGCGGCATTCTCTCGTTCTGGGGATTGGTTAGCCCTTCTTGTGCAGTTTCTCCGCCCGCATCCGCAGGTACGCCTGGATGAAGTCGTCGATGTCGCCGTCGAGCACGTTGCCGACCTGGGCGGTCTGCGTTTCCGTGCGCACGTCCTTGACCAGGGTGTACGGCTGCATGACGTAGTTGCGGATCTGCGACCCGAAACTCACCGCGCCTTTTTCGTCGTACAGCTTCTCGAACTCGGCCCGGCGCTTGTCCTCCTCGATCTTGTACAGCCGGGCCTTGAGCATTTTCAGCGCCAGGTCGTCGTTCTTGTGCTGGCTGCGCTGGCTGCGGCTCTCCTGCGCGATGCCGGTCGGGATGTGCGTGTAGCGCACGGCGCTTTCGGTCTTGTTCTGGTGCTGACCGCCGGGGCCGCCGGCCCGGAAGGTCTCGCGCCGCAGGTCGTCGGGCCGGATCTCGATGTTGATCGTCCCCTCGATTTCCGGCGTCACGTCCACGGCCGCGAACGAAGTCTGTCGGCGGGCGTTGGAGTCGAACGGGCTGATGCGCACCAAGCGGTGTACGCCGGCCTCGCTCTGGAGCAACCCGTAGGCGTAGTCGCCGACGATGCGCAGCGTGGCGCTGCGGATGCCGGCCTCTTCGTTGTCGAGCTTATCGACGATCTCGGCCTCGAAGCCGTGGCGCTCGGCCCAGCGGCCGTACAGGCGCATGAGCATCTCGGCCCAGTCGCAGGCCTCGGTGCCGCCGGTGCCGGCCTGGATGCGCAGGTAGGCGTTGCTGGCGTCCTGCGAGCCGCTGAGCATCGACCGCATCTCGAACTCGCCCAGCTTCTTTTCCAGGCCGTTCAGTTCGCCGTCGAGTTCGGCGTCGAGCGACGCATCCTCATCGGACAGCTCGGCCAGGGCTTGCAGGTTGCCGCCCTCTTCGGCCAGGTCTTCGTAGGGCTTGAGCAGACCGTTGAGCGGCTTGAGCCGGGCGATGATTTCCTGGGCCTTTTCCGGGTTGTCCCAGAAGCCCGGCTGGCCCATCTTGGCGGTCAGTTCGTCGCGCTGGGATTGTTTGCCCGCCACGTCAAAGAGAGTCCCGCAGCTGGGTCAACCGGCTGAGCACGTCATCGGTACGGCGGCGGAGGTCGGCATTCATGGCGGTCCTCGGAACGGGCGTCCCTGTCGGAAAAATGAAAGGAAGGGCGCACGGCCCTTCTTCTACGGACCAGCATACCAGGAATCGGGTTCGCGGCACAATTCGGGATGCCGTCGGCGAGCGGGGGGCGTCAGCCCCCTGATTCGCCTTCTGTTCCGCAGCGTTATGCTAAATCAGGGGGCTGACGCCCCCTGCTCGCCGAAATCATTTTGCCGCCTACAATGCCCGACAGCTATTCGCTAGGGGTGTCCGCGGCGGTGGGACGTGCGCGGGCTGAGAACAGACCCTTGGGACCTGACCCGGTTCACACCGGCGTGGGGAAGCGAAACGCCGCACGTCACGGCCCGCCGCTCCCCCTCCCCGCCGTGGACCCCGGACGCCGAAGTCCGATCGGGGGCGCTCTTCATGGATTCCGTCTGGGACCTGCTGCGTATCCTGTTGTGGTACGCCGGCGTCTTCTCCGTGCTCGGCGTGATGAACAGCCTGCTGGCCGCGGCCGCCTTCCGCGTCAACCTGGGCGCCGCCGAGTTCCCGATGGAGCCGCGCGAGTACTGGATGCGCTCGCTGCTGACCGGCTTCGCCCTGGCCGGCTACACGGCCCTGGCCGCCTTCTTCTCGCTGGTCCTGGTATCCCCCACGGCTTACGCCTATTTCGGCATCTTGATGCTCCCCTATCCGGTGCTGGCCGTCTACCTCTACAACTGGGCTTACGCCCTCGACGACCTGCTGGACGGGTTTCAGATCTTTTTGATCCACCACGTCCCGCCGATCCTGGTGCTGATCGGCTGTTTCGCCTTCTTCTTCAAGCCGGAAAGTTTCGTGCGGTTCGTGCTGCACGCCTGAGCGCGCCGCCGTTTTGAAAGGGTGTCCCATGACTCAAATGGAATCCGCCCGCCAGGGCGTCGTCACCGACGAGATGCGTTTTGTCGCCGAGCGCGAGGACCTCGACGCCGAACTGATCCGCGACGAGGTCGCCCGCGGCCGCATGGTCATCCCGGCCAACAGGGTACACCTGACGAAGCGGCTGGAGCCGATGGCCATCGGCGTCGCGTCGAAGTGCAAGATCAACGCCAACATCGGCAACTCCGCCGTCACCGGCAAGATCGACGACGAGCTGGAGAAGCTGCACACCGCCGTCCACCTCGGCAGCGACACGGTGATGGACCTGTCCACCGGCGGCGACATCGACGCCATCCGCCAGGCGATCATCGACGCCTCGCCGGTGCCCATCGGCACGGTGCCGATCTACCAGGTCATCCAGCAGGTCAAGGACGTGGCCGACATCACGCCGCGCATGATGCTCGACATGGTGGAGCACCAGGCCCAGCAGGGCGTCGATTACATGACCATCCACGCCGGCGTGCTGCTGGAGTACCTGCCGCTGACGACGAAGCGCGTCACCGGCATCGTCAGCCGCGGCGGCTCGCTGATGGGGGCGTGGATGCTGCAGCGGCACGAACAAAATCCGTGGTACACCCACTTCGACGAGTTGTGCGAGATCTTGCGGGCGTATGACGTGACCTACAGCCTGGGCGACGGCCTGCGTCCGGGCTGCCTGGCCGACGCCAACGACGAGGCCCAGTTCGCCGAGCTGAAGACGCTGGGCGAATTGACGCTCAAGGCGTGGGAGCACAACGTGCCAGACGATGATCGAGGGGCCGGGCCACATCCCGATGCACCTGGTCAAGATGAACGTCGAGAAGGAGCGCGAGTTGTGCCACGAGGCGCCGTTCTACGTGCTCGGCCCGCTGGTGACCGACATCGCGCCGGGCTACGACCACATCACCTCGGCGATCGGCGCCGCCCTGGCCGGCGAGGCGGGGGCGGCGATGCTCTGCTACGTCACGCCGAAGGAGCACCTCGGCCTGCCGAACAAGGACGACGTGCGTCAGGGCGTGATCGCCTACAAGATCGCGGCCCACGCCGCCGACATCGCCCGCGGCCGGAAGGACGCCCGCAAGCGCGACGACGAGCTGTCGAAGGCGCGGTTCGAGTTCGACTGGAACCGGCAGTTCGAGTTGTCGCTCGACCCGGAGACGGCGCGGGCGATGCACGACGAGACGCTGCCGCAGGAGGTGTTCAAGTCGGCGAAGTTCTGCTCGATGTGCGGGCCGAAGTTCTGCTCGATGAAGGTGACGCAGGACATCCGCAAACTGGCGGAGAAGGGCGAATTGCCGATGGCGGCGAAGTGAGGCGACGGGCCGTACCAACCCGAAGCGCAAGCGAGGGGGAAGAGGATATCGTAAGCTGCTTGTGAGAGAACATTTGTTAATAACCCCTGCTCGCGCCCTTGACGCAACGGCACCCGCGCGGAACGATGCCAAATGGGGCCATCGTGAACTCCGGGGCCGCGTGCGGCGGCACGGACCCCGGGAGAGTGTTCACCGATGAGTACGGCGCCGACTTGCCGGATCGTCACGGTTCACGCGTTCCGGGGCGATCGGGCCGGCGCAGTTCCGACAACGCCTTTTCGGAGCGCTCGACGATGAGCGGAGCGGTCGCGGCCCCGGCCCATCGACGACCGACTGTTTGCTGTTTGCCGGACACGCGGGAATCTCGACGGATGCGGGCGGCATGATCTACGGCTTTCACCCCGATGGGGGGACCGACCCGACCTGGCTTCTAATGCAGCGGCTCCGAAGCGGCGGCGCTTACCCCGGCGTCGTCCGCAACGACACGGCCGTATTCGCGGCTGCCCAACAACGAGGTCTAATGGTGCTGAAATTCGACGTCGCCCTGTCTCCGCCGAATTTCCAGGCGTTCCGGCGGAGGCTGACCGCCGAACGGAGGCGAAGCCGATACGCCTACGGCTTTCCGGACGGGGACGGCGACTGCAACTGCACGACCTGGATCGAACGCCTGGGCTTGCCGCTGCTCACCGGCCGAATGGACGAATTCACCGCCGTCACGGGCGTCGCCGCCCAGGCCCGACGCCGGTTCGGGGCTTGCATATGAAGGGGACGAACATGAGACGATATCGGCCGCCAACGATCTCGTTGGAGAGCCAACTCGGCCTGTTGGCGATGCGGTTCCGCAGCACGAGGGACGAAACGGAGCGCGACGAGGCGGCGACGGCTTACGGTCGCATCGTCGATCAGCTAATCGCGAGCGGGAAGTGGGAAGAGATGCCTTCCTTCGAGGACATGCTTCCCGACGAGCGGATGCCGGAAGCCTTTTTCAAATTCTGGTCGATTCCCGCGCCCGCGGCCCGCACGGCAGGAATGGGAAGGCGGAATAGGGGACGTCGTCCCCTTACAAGTCGGCGAAGTTCTGCTCGACGAAGGTGACGCAGGACATCCGCAAGATGGCCGAAAAGGGCGAGCTGCCGATGGCGGCGATGTGAATGGGCGGCTACAATGAGGACCGCCCTGCTGCGGAGGAGCGGCTCATGTCGATCCGTATTAGCGGCGTCGTCCGAAACGGCGTCGTCGTTCCCCAGGCGCCGCTGCCCGAGGGGGCGGAGGTCGAAATCCGTCTGAGCGAGGTGCCGACCCCTGCGTCGGCGAGCCGTCCGACCCTAGCCGAACTGCGGCGAATGCCGCGGGAGCGGAGGCAGGCGATCCTGGCGGCGGCGGCGGAACTGGCGGAGGAGGACTACCGCTCGGACAGGGAGTTGACCGGCTTCGAGGCGTTCAGCGAGGAAGAACTGAATGACGACGAATCCGATTAGGGGCGAGGTATGGCGCGTCCGGTTCGACCCCGCTGAGGGCGACGAGATCAAGAAGGTGCGGACGGCGGTGGTCGTCAGCGAAGACGCCGTCGGCCGGCTGAGGCTGAAGATCGTCGTGCCGATCACGGAATGGAAGCCGCGGTATGCGAGCTACCCGTGGTTCGTGCGCCTCGCGCCGACGCCGACCAACGGACTGACGAAGGAGTCCGGCGCCGACGCTTTTCAGGTCAAGTCGGTTTCACAGACCCGCTTCCTCGACCGGCTTGGCGAATTGACGCCCGGCCAGATGGATGACATCGCCAACGCCATCGCCATTTGTGTCGGGGCGCCGTGAGGGACGGACGCGAGCTACTTTAAGAGTATAAAAATGAACTGACACCAATTTCCTGTCGATGGCCCCGGCCCCGAAGCGGGGTGACGTCTGGCTGGTCAACTTCGACCCCACCATCGGGGCCGAGATCCGCAAGGTGCGGCCCGGGGGAAACGGGGACATTCAGGGTTCCTTGTGTAGCAATCCTGAATGTCCCCGTTGCCCCCGTTTCCAATTCCGTGTGCGGTTCGCAGGCAAACGGCATTCAGGAAGGCGGAAAGCAACTCAGGGGAGATGTCCGGCAGCACAGCCCAGACGAAGGGAGGCTGAAATGGAAGATCCGCAAATCCGCGCAGCCCTGGAACGACACTGGACCGCCTCCGCTGCGGGTAATCAGGACGCCGAACACGAGATCTACAACGACGATGCCGTCCTCGAGTATCCACAGTCGGGGGAGCGGGTCCGTGGGCGGCACAACGTGCAAGCCCTTCGCAGCCAGCACCCGGCCAGGCCGTCGGGCTTTGTCGTCCGGCGGATTGTCGGCGGGGGTGACCTCTGGGTCACCGAGTACGTGATCACCTATGACGGGCGTCCCTTCAACACGGTGAGCATCATGGAGTTCCAGGCGGGCAAGGTAGTGCGCGAGACGCAGTACTTCGCAGAGCCGTTCGAGCCCCCGGCGTGGCGGGCCCGGTGGGTGGAACGGATGACGTGAGCCCCCTTCGAGCACAAGTTGGGGGAAACGGGGAAACGGGGACATTCAGGGTTCTTTGCGTAGCAATCCTGAATGTCCCCGTTTTCCCCCCGGAATGGAAGCCGCGGTATGCGAGCTACCCGTCGTTCGTGCGCCTTGCGCCGACGCCGACCAACGGACTGACGAAGGAGTTCGGCGCCGACGCTTTTCAGGTCAAGTCGGTTTCACGGGCCCGCTTCCTCGACTGGCTGGGCGAACGGACGCTCGGCCAGATGGATGACATCGCCAACGCCATTGCCATTTGTGTCGGGGCGCCGTGAGGGTCGAACGCGAATTACTTTAAGAGTATAAAGATGAACCGACGCCATTTTCCCCAGGTGTGGTCGTATTTCCCTTTGTCGCCTTCTCCCTTGACCTGAGCGGCTGCGCACGCGTACGCTCTGCTATGCTAGAGATAGTGTGTACACGCAGACGACGAGGCGTTCGTGCGGGACTCATTTGAGGGCAGAGTGTGGTTGTACAGGGGCGTCCCGGCAAGGTCTGAGCAGGCCAAGACCGCCATGGCGTACGGGGAGGTGTATCCGCCGAGGCCGGACCTGACCGGTGAGGACGCCGAGTACGCGCACACGGTGGGTGGCCACACGCACTCCGGGTACACGAGTTGGTCCACAGAGCGGTGGATTGCCATGGAGTTCGGCCGAGAGGCCGCTGAGGATGCCGATGCAGACGCCGAGCGAGGATACCACGACGAGGAGGACGCGGAGAATGACGCGGAGTGGCGTTGGCAAAGTCGTGATCCTCCGGGTCCGTATCGACGACGTGTGAGGGCAGATGGAACCAGGCGAAGAGCGGGAGGATGAGTGGCGGTTAAGGGGGTGCGTGGAGGGGGTAGAGGTTTGCGGGGAGGACGAGGATGACGAGCAATAGGTCGTGGCTGGCCGCTCTGAACGAGGCCGCGGAATCGCAGGGCCTCCGGATGCCCCGCTTCAACTTCAACGTGGGGGGCATGGGCGCGGGCACGTCCGAATCCGTCGGGGACAGGTTCGTCACCCTCAAGCACCGCCTTGACGCCCACGTAGACCCCATGCCCAAGTGGGTGCAATGGTCACTGTGGTACGGCGATCGGGACCGGCCCGGCTTCGCCGCCTCGTTCAAAACGCCGGCCGAGCCGACTGCCGAAGACGTTTCGCGAGCGTTTCCGCTCCTGCGGGGCTGGCTGTTCGAGGGTTGGTCGCCGGAAAAGACGTTGGAGGTGGCCAGGAAGCACCTCGGGTTTTTCGACGTCAAGATGCCGTCCCGCCCCCGGCCCGATAAGCGGGAGTACTGGCTTTCGGAGGACAAGAGGTTCGGGTTCGTCGTCCGTTCCGACTCCTGGGCAGTTGTTTCGAGGGACGAGGCTACGGAATTGGAGCTGGGGTTGCTCCAGAAGTTTTGCGGCTGGCTGGCCATGGTGTGGGACGCGGTTGCTTTCGGGGGCGACGTCCGACCGCCGGCGATGCTGGAGGAGGAAGTTTCCGCAGCTGCGGCTTTTGGCAAGATCCCCACCAAGGATCCGGAGATAAGGGAGTGGTGGAGCAGGCACGCGGCCAGGACCGCGGACCCCGGCCTGCCGGACCTCTTCTTTGAGAGGCAGGCAGACGACCTTGTAGTGTCGTGGGGCAAGCATGTGTATGTCCTCCAAGTGGCCGTCGCGGTCCCCACCCTACGCTCCCTGGTCGAGTCGCACTGCGGAATCGACCGGATCGGGGAGTTGTTGAAGATGGCCTACCAGACCGTCAACCGCTACAACTCGGCGGCCACCCGCGACTGGCTCCATAAGTATCGGTTCACTGACAGCGACGCCCGCGAACTAGCCGACACCGGCGTATCCACCCACCCCATCGTCGGCTTGTTGAGGAGCGGGCAGGGGAGTTCTTTGGCCACGGCTGACTACGAGGTCGTCTTCACCCTGCTGGAAAGAAGCGGCCCCATGAGCTACGCGAAACTCCTCGCGATGGCGAAGGGCCTAGACAAGCGAATCGATCCCTGGAAGCCGTGGGAGTCGGGCTACGAACTGGCGACAGCTGTGCGTGAGCGCTTGAATGTAGGCCCGTCGGCCAAGCTGGACGTGGACGCCTTGGCTAGCTCCCTAGGGGTGAAAGTGCAGGAGGCCGCGCTCAAAGATGAAAGCGTTCTCGGGGTCTGTGTCGGCACCCCGGCCCACGCCCCGCTCGTGGTTCTCAACACCTCCTGCCCGGATGCGTCAGGGCCCAGCGGCCGGAGGATGACACTCTCGCACGAACTCTGCCACCTGTTGTTCGACCGGGGGGGCTACCGGCACCTGGCGAGGTTTGAAGGGGCCAGAGCGGTGGGCGACAGGCTCATGGAGATGCGGGCGAACGCGTTCGCCATCGAGTTACTTGTCCCCATGGTCAACCTCCGCGGGGTGACGGAGGAAGGTCTGGGCAAGTTCGCGGAAGAGTGGCAGGTAAGCACACACGCTCTTGTCAAGCACCTACACAACTATGGAAAAGGGAAAGCAAAACGGGACACCGTAGGTTGATCAATCTAGGATGTCCCTTTTCGCTTACCTGGACACGGGAGGAACTGGGGGCGTTGGCCTCGCAGGTCGCCGATCAAACCGGCTGAGAAGAGTATGACGACGCCCCGGAGCAGTCATGAAGCGCGGGAAGGAGGAGGGGACGCCCTAGGTTGATTAATCTACGGCGTCCCCTCCTCCTTCCTCCCGGTTATTGACCGCGTCGAACGGGCGAACCCGTCTGTGAGCGCCCGCGTCCTTCCTATCGGCTTGCCACCCAGAAGGAACCACCGCCGTCCAGAGCACACGGAGTGACGACAATGGCGAAGCTGAAGACCGAGGCCATTGTTCAGACCGACCTCATCGAATACCTCGATGGCTACTCGGACTTTTCCTTCGAGGTCGGCGTCCTCAAGACCCTGATCGGGCTCGGATTCTCATGCGACCACGCCGGCTCTTACTCCGACCGAACGACGGGCAAGGATCGGGAGTTCGACATCCGGGCCACGAAGGTGTTCGGCAAGCGGTTTTTGAGGCTCGCGGTCGAGTGTAAGAATCTCCGGGAGAACTATCCGCTCCTCGTTTCGTGCCTGCCTCGCCGGGAAGAGGAGGCATTCCACGACATCATCGTTTCCGTCAACCCGGAGAAGGTCCAACTCGAGGAGCCACCACATATCCACAGCCGGGTGATGCTCGTGGAGTCCAAGGCAATTCGGCTGACGGGTGAGCACACCCTGTACGGGGTCGGACAGCCGGTGGGGAAGACGTGCGATCAGGTCGGGCGCGGGACCAACGGCGAGATCGTCTCGAGTGACAGCGACATCTACGCGAAGTGGTCCCAGGCGCTGGGATCCGCCGATGACCTCACCTACCGTGCGACCCGCGACGGGATGGAGCGGACGGGGGACCTGGCACTGTCTCTGGTCTTCCCGTTACTGGTCGTTCCCAACGGCCGCCTGTGGGTTGCCCAGTTCGACGACACAGGGGCGCGGACCTCCCCGCCGACACAGGTAGAAAGATCCTCGTACTTCGTCAACGTGAGTTACTCGCACAACACCGGCTTCGGCCAAAGCGGGCAGGACATTTCGCATCTCGAGTTCGTCACGGAAAAGGGGCTGTTCGCCTTCATCGACGAACTCTGCGGGGCGGAGAAGCGAGTCGCCCAGACGTTCCCGGTAGACTACGTCCAAGAGCAGATCACGGAGCACTTTCCCGACTCCGAGTAGGAAGGAAAAAGGGGGAAGGAAAAGGGGACATCGTAGATTGAGTAATCTGTGATATCGTCTTTTCCTTGCCGGCGGTCTTTTCTCTACTTGCCAAATCGGCAGGCCGCCCTTGATCGTCTTTACGGTGGCGCCCGATCCCAAGGAGACTTCCGTATGCCCCGCCTCCTCGCCGTCGTATCCCTGCTGCTGGCGTCCGTTGCCCTGGCCGGGCCGGTGAACATCTCCCCCGAAGAACACGACCGCCAGGCGCGGGTTCTGGATCAACTGAAAAAAGCCGTCGCCGCCGAGACGGGCGATGCGGCCAGGCTCAGGGTCATCGCGCGCGTGATGAAGGAGGAGAAGGCGGTCGATGTCCGGGGGCAGGCCCTGGAGCTGGCGACGCAGATGCCCGGCGCCGATCTCGACGCCTTCCTTACCGCCTTGCTGGCCAATGAACCGGACGCCGGCCTCCGCAGCCGGGCGGCCACGGCGCTGGGCCATTTAGGCTCCGAGAAGTGCCTTGCCGCACTGGCCGACTGCGCCGCGAACGACCGCACGACCGACGTGGAAATCGGCTGCATCGTGGGCCGCTCCAGCGCCCGCCGCGCCGCCACGTTCGCCGTCGCCGAACTCGCCGCGCGACACCCGAAGATCGCCGCCGAGGCCGCGGCCAAGCTCCGCGCCCTGTCGCCCTCCGCGAAAGACAATGAGGGCCTGGCCGACGCGCGCGTGCAGGCGCTTTACCAGATCACGCACGACGATGAACTGCTCAAGCCCTTCTTTGCGCGGCTCAAGAGCAAAGACGCCGAAGAGCGGGCGAATGGGGTCGTCGCCTTCCGGTTCCTCAACCTCAAGAAGGCGCCGCCGGAAGTGGTCGCCGCCCTGGACGACGCCAGCCCCGACGTCGCTTCATGGGCCGCCCTTGTCCTCGGCGAAATCGGCGACGCGAAGACGGCCCCGCCCCTCATGGCGATTGCGGGAGATGCGAAAAAGGAGGTGGGCCTTCGCTGCAACGCCATCGGCGCCCTGGGCCGTATGAAGGTCGCCGACGCATCCGATCTCATGGAGCGGCTGCTGACGGACGACGACCAGCGTGTGGTTGCGAACGCCGCCATCTCGCTTCATCGCATCACGGGTAAGAAGGTAAAGCAGTTCCCGGAGGGGTATCGCGACGACTGACCAGGCCGCAAAACGTGGCGGGGAGTATCGGACGATCAAGGCGCGTAGTTCCAACGGCCCCCATCGGCCCTCATCCGCAGACATTTCCTCTCCCACTTGCCCTGCCCAGACGCTGCTTCGCTTGGTACAATCGGCGTCGCCCCACTCCCGCGACGGCGAGGCGCCGCATGTCGAAGCGTCCGATCCACCCTGTCGAAGCCCGGGCGACGGCGCCCTTTGCGCGGCCGCGCTCCGAGCGCAATTCCTGGGCGGCGCTTCCGGGGGGAGCGTCCGAGTTGGCGCAACGGCGCAAGCCCGAAAAATCCTGACGCATCAAGGCCTTATGTTGCGCCAACCCTTGCGCCATCTGGCGCATCGCCGATGCCTATTGGCGCAAGAAGGGGCCGACGCCGTCGCGCCGGCGGACCTGGCGCGGCCCCACGCCGTCGAAGGCGCGGTTCGAGTTCGACTGGAACCGGCGGTTCGAGATGTCGTCGGACCCGGAGACGGCGCGGGCGATGCACGACGAGACGCTGCCGCAGGAGGCGTCCAAGTCGGCGAAGTTCTGTTCGATGTGCGGGTCGAAGTTCTGCTCGATGAAGGTGACGCAAGACATCCGCAAACTCGCCGCGAAGGGCGAATTGCCGATGGCGGCGAAGTGAAGATTTATATAGCCACGGAGAACACGGATTCATGGTCGGGTAGAGGCGTCCGTTCGCGGCGACGACCCGCATTCTGGCGAATGCGGCCACCGACTTGTAGCCGCATTCGCCAGAATGCGGGCGCCGACCGAATGCTTACTCCTTCATTCACTCCCGAAGAAGTCCAGGATATCCGTGATGTGGCGGCCCGCTGGGGCAAAATCGTGGCCCGACGCGCCTTCGGCGACGCCGGCCGCGGTCTCGACCCCGACCTGGTTCGGCGGAGGCGATCCTCCAGGTGCGAGCGGCGGCGCCGGGCGAGGACGGCCGGCTGACGCCAACTCGCGCCGTGAGGAAACGGACCAAGAGCAATGAACAACGCCGGTCCTGGCCTCGCCCGAGCCACGTCTTTCTTGACTCCCCCCTCCCGCCGGGGTACGATCCCCTTTAGCTGCCGGACGCTTTTCCCACCCCCGCGGCCGCCCCTCCCGCATCCTCTCACGGAGGCCTGCCCCATGTTCCGGATCGACCTCGGCCCTGTCCCGCGCGACTCCGCCGGCCTCAGCCGCCGCAGTTTCCTCCAACTCGGCGCCGCCGGCCTGGCCGCCTTCGGCCTGCCGCAACTCCTCCGCGCCGGCACCCCGTCCGCCGTCACCAAGGACACCTCCGTGATCCTCCTCTGGCTCGACGGCGGCCCCAGCCACATGGACCTCTACGACATGAAGCCGGACGCCCCGGCGGAATACCGCGGCCTCTGGAAGCCGATCCGCACCCGCGTCCCCGGCTTCGACATCACCGAGATGTTCCCCCGACAGGCGAAGGTCACGGACAAGTTCTCGGTCGTGCGCTCGCTGCACCACAACACCGGCGACCACTTCGGCGGCGGCCACCGCATGTTGACCACCAAGGACATGGGCGTCAGCGGCGCCAACAACGCCGGCAAGTTCCCGTCGATCGGCGCCATCGTCCACCGCGAACTCGGCGCCCGCCGCCACGGGATGCCCGGCTACGTCGCCGTGCCGCAGGCCAGCAGCATCGGCCTGTCGCCCGGCTACTTCGGCGGCAACTTCCTCGGCGCCACCCACGACCCGTTCGCCACCGGCGGCGACCCCAACGCCGCCAACTTCACCGTCCACAACCTCGAACTGACGCCCGGCGTGAGCATCGAACAGCTCGAAGACCGTCGCGGCCTGTCCCAACGCTTCGACGCCATGACGCGCACGGTCGAAACCGCCGACGTGCAGCAGTCGATGGACCGCTTTGGCAAGGAGGCGTTCGAGTTCGTGAGCAAGCCGCAGGCCCGGCGGGCGTTCGACGTGGGCCTGGAAGACCCCAAGCTGCGCGACCGCTACGGCCGGCACGGCTGGGGCCAGTCCACGCTGCTGGCGCGGCGGCTGGTGGAGGCGGGGGCGACGTTCGTGGCCGTCCACTTCGGCGGCTGGGACCACCATTGGGACCTCAAAAAGGGCTATGAAAACTACCTGCCCGTCGTGGACGCGGCCGTGGCCAGCTTGTTCGAGGACCTGGACGACCGCGGGCTTTTGGAGAAGACGCTGGTGATGTTGTGCGGCGAGTTCAGCCGGACGCCGAAGATGAACGACGGCGGCAACGGCGGCCCGGCGGGCAGCAAGGGCACGCCCGGCCGCGACCACTGGGGCGACGCCATGTTCTGCCTGATGGGCGGCGGCGGCGTGAAGGGCGGCCGGGTGATCGGTTCGACCGACCGCCTGGGAATGCGGCCGACCGAGCGGCCGGTCATGCCGTCGAACATCCACGCCACGGTTTACAAGGTGCTCGGCATGGACCCGACGCTGCAACTGATCGACCCGACCGGGCGGCCGACGTCCGTTCTGGACGACCCGACGGCCATTGAGGAGCTGTTTTAGTGCTACGATCCTACTCCCCTCTCCCCTCGGGGGAGAGGGGTTGGGGGTGAGGGGCGAGTCTCCCGGAGCCATGCCCCCTCACCCCCGGCCCCTCTCCCCCGAGAGGAGCAATAACGCAACGCACATCGGCCCTACGCCATATCTTCAAGAAATCGGCCGAACGAAAAAAAGAAGTCCTCGCCGAACCCGCCCTTGTGGCCGAGGCCCGGCAGCGGCAGAAAGCGCTTGGGGGAGGGCGCCGCGTCGAACAGCCTTCGGCCGTGGTGGAACGGCACCAGGCGGTCGGCCGTGCCGTGGGCGACGAACACCGGGGCGCGAACGGCGGCGATCTTGCCCAGGTTGTCGAAGCGGTTGCGCAGCAGACGGCGGGCCGGCAACCAGCGGCATTTCTCCTGAGCGAGGTCCGGGAAGGAGGTGAAAGGGCTGTAGAGGACCAGCGCCCGGTGCGTCCGGCGTGCGGCGAGGTCCACCGCCACGCCGGCGCCGAGGGAACGGCCGAGGACCACGACCCGGTCGGCGGACACGCCGCGCACGTCCGTCAGCCAGTCGAGGGCGGCGGCGGCGGCGGCGTAGCAGCCGGCCTCGCTCGGCCGGCCGCCGCTGCGGCCGTAACCGGGGTAGTCGAAGATGAGCACGGCCTGGCCCATGCGCGTGCTGCCAGGCGGCCAGGTGTCCGCCGCGGGCGCTGACGTTGCCGGCGTTGCCGTGGCAGTAGAGCATCGCCCCGTCGGCCGGCCGCCATCCCTCCGGCTCGGTCCACCACGCATGGAGACGCACGCCGTCGGGGGTGGTAAGCTCCACGTCCTCGACGTGCAGGGCGGGCGGCGGTTCCCGCCAGCAGCGCTCATACGACTTGGGGTGATACAGCAGCCAATTTTCCAGCGTCCGCAGCACGAATAAGCACTCCCAACAGCGGTATTCAAGGGTGCGTAATTCGCATATCCGTCGTCCGCCGCGGGCGGACGAACGCCAGGACGAATCCCGCGCCGAGCAAAATCCAGCAGCCCCACGACAGCCAGTCGCCCCAGTGGGCGTACAAGCTGACGCGGTGGTCGATGGGGATGTCGGCGACGAGAATGCCGGGTACTTTTTTGTACCGCGCCCACTCCCTCGTCGGCAAGTCGTTTCTGTCGCGCGACGGCTGCTGGCGCCATACGGCGGCCCTACCATCGTCAGGAAACAATCCGCCGGCCAGCGCTCGCTCGTCCGGCGTCAGGTTGTCGAGGCGGTTCGCGATGGTTTTGCGGACGCAGGCGTTGTTCCATTCCGTCCCCGCGACCGGCCGTAGCGGCAACACGCGGCCGTTGCCGTCGATGACGGCGGAAATGCCCATGTTGACGGCGCGGCCGACGCTGCGGCGGCACTCGACGGCGCGGAAGCGGCAGATGGCCAGGTGCTCGTCGTGTTCGCTGGTGCCGTCGAACCAGCCGTCGTTGGAGATGTTGAGGAGGAAGTCGGTCGGCGGCCGACCGTCGCCCCCGCCGTAGGGCCGCGTCCGATCCGGGTCGGTGTCCTCGTAGCAGATGGCGACGCCGAACGTATGGGTGTGGTCGGTCCCCCGGTCCAGGGGGAAACGCGTCTCGGAGCGGCCGGGCGAAACGCTATAATCCTGGTCGTCATAGGGGGCGAAAGCCTGCATCCAGGGGAAGACGTCGCGCAGCGGCACGTATTCGCCGAAGGGGACGCAGTGAATCTTGTCGTAACGTGCGAGCGGCTTGCCGTCGCGGCCGACGAGCAAAGCGGAGTTGTAATGGTGTGTGTGTCCGTCCGCTTCGTAGACGAAGGAGTCCAGTCCGAGCAAGAGGCTCGTGCCCCATTCTTCCGACGCCTTGCGCATCAGGGAGCGACCGTCTTTCATCCGTTGGCTCCAGCCGGCCGGCAGGGGCGCCGGGGCGTCGGGGTCGGCGTCGCACCAGTCGGCGCCGGGAAAGCTGGTTTCCGGCCAGACGATCAGGTCGGGCTTCTGGGTCGCGGCCAGGTCGGACAGAGCGACGAAATGGGTGGCCATCACGTCGGCCATATTTACGTCATTGCGGATCTGTTGAGGCACATTCCCCTGGATGAGGGCGACGCGCGGCCCCGGCGTGAAGGCGTCCTGAGTCAGCCGCCATTCGCCGTAGCCGAGCGCCGCCGCCAGCGCGACCGCGACGGCGCCGGCGGGGATGAGGAAGGCGCCCGTCCACAACCCGCCGCGGCGGTAGAGCGCCTCAAAGAGCACGGCGTTGACGGCGACGACGAGGAAGGTGACGCCGTAGGCGCCGGTGAGGTCGGCGAACTGGATGACGGGAAGGTAATCATGTTGCGTGTGGCCGAGGAGATACCACGAGAAGCCGGTGCCGAACCAGGAGCGGAAGAACTCCAGGGCGGTCCAGACGACCGGCAGCGTCAGGACCAACGGCAGTCCGGTGCGGCGGTCGAGGAAGCGGACGCAGAAGAGGCCGAGCGGAAAGTATAAGGAACAATAGAGGGCGAGAAAGATCCAGGTGAAGATCATGCGCGGGTCGGCGATGCGCATCCATTGCAGGGCCGGCCCGAAAAGGGCGAGGCCGCCGGCGTAGGCGCACAGGTAGACGAGCGACGGCCGGGCGGCGCTGCGCACCAGAAAGAGGAGAGGGACCAGGGCGAACCAGGCGAGCCAGCCGCAGTTTGCCGGGAAATAGCAGAGCCATAGCAGGCCGCCGGACGCCAGTGAGGCGAGCAGAAGGGGCAGAGCGGCCGGCCGGAGTCGAGGCGCCGGCTGTGTCGGGGCCGGACGCGGTTCGGCCGGCGCGGTCTGAATCAGACTGTCCATGCTTCGCGGGTTCCTTTCGTGGTCGCCTCGCGGAAAGCGCTCATCCCTCAGTATCGCGGATTTGGACGGGAAAGGGGGAGAGCAGTTTTGCGCGGCGTGCGGCGGCGGGTTTTTCATTCGGGCGATCGTGTCGAGGAAAGGGTGGGAAGACCCCGATCCGACGGTTGCGGTGCGAATGCCGCCGGGGTAAGGTAGATGCCGCCGTACCGCACGAATCGGCCCGCCCTCCCAACGCTCGCTTTACGGAGTCCTCCCCATGCGCCGCCTCGCCTTTCTTTTGCTCCTGATCGGTCTCCCCCTCCCGACAGTCGCCGTCCGAGCCGCCCAGCCGGCCGACATTCGCGTCATGCAGACCGACGACTACGTCCAGATCGACACCGACGCCTTGCAGGCCCGGATCAACAAGAGGGGCTACGTCAGCGGCGTCGCCGCCGGCACGCTTCTCGACAAGAAGACCGGCGCCCGCGACGCCGGGTTCGGCCTTCAAATCATGGACTTCCTGCTGGCGCCGGGCTGGGCCGACGACGGCTATCCGCGCGACCCCAAGCTGCACGGCAACCTGCCCAAGCACTACGTCGAAGGGCCGCAGATCTGTACGCAGGCCAAGAAACTCACCCCCGAGATCATCGAGGGCAAAGACTTCGTCGCCGTCCGCCTGAGCTACCGCTTCACCAAGCCGGCGCCCGGCCTCAAGGCCGGCTCGTTGTGGCAGCAGACGCTGGTGTTCCAGCCGGGGCTGCGCTACTTCCTCGGCGGCGAACGCATCACCAGCGTCAACGACGTGGACGACCTGTTTTATCGCATTGACATGCCCGGCCACATCCGCCACAAGGGCGACGATACGTTCAGCCAGGTCTACCTCAGCTACCGCGACAAGCCGATCCCGGCCTCGGAGTTCGCCGAGGATTTCGCGCCGGACGCGAAATTCCTTTATCGGCGCGACGACGCCAAGGTCCCGCCCTACATGATCCGTGCCTACCAAGTGAAGGTGAACGGCAAGCCGGGGCCGTGGCTGGGCGGGCTGACGTTCGACCCGGCGGAGGTGTCCGAGGCGTGGTGCCACGAGCGCGGCTACGTCTGCTTCATCCAGGAAATGCACCGCCGCAAGGTCAAGGCCGGCGAAACCTTCGGCGCCGCCTACGCGGTCGGCTACTTCGACGACGTTGCGGCGATGAAAAAGGTTTGCGACCAGTACAAGAAGGCGCGCACGCTGGTCGTGGAGGGGGGCAAGTTTCGCGTCGAATGACCGGGCAGCGGCGGCCGATCGTGAGCTAAGCTATCGCCAGAAGGGGGCCAAGGGTCAGGGGTCAGCAAGGAAGGGGAGGAGGATTCCCCTTTTCGGCCCCGACTTTCTCTGACCCCTGACCCCTGACCCCTGATCCCTGACTCCTAATGGTCATTGACAGCGTTGACAGCTTGCTAACCGCCCTCGGCCGACTGCAACTTCTCGGCCCTCAGCAGGTGGAGGAGATAACCCGCGAACTCGCCCCGCATTTCCAGGACCCGTTCGAGCTTTCGGAGCACCTCATCGCGATCGGCTGGCTGACGGCCCACCAGCGGCGCCTACTTTTTGAGGGCCGCTGGAACGAACTGGCCGTGGGGCCGTATCAAATCCTCGACCGGCTGGGCGAGGGCGGAGTCAGCGAGGTCTTCAAGGCGTGGGACACGGTGCGAGGCCGCGACGTGGCCCTGAAGGTGCTGCGGCAACACCTCGCGGGTCGGCCCGACGCCGTGCAGCAGTTGCGGCGCGAACAGCAAGCGGTCGTGCGGCTCGTTCACCCCAACATTATCAAGACCTACGACGCCGATCAGGTGGACGGCCTGCACTACTTCGCCATGGAATGCGTCGAGGGCATGGACCTGCACCAGTACGTCCAGCGCTACGGGCCGCTGCCCGTGGAACGGGCGTGCGACTGTGTGCGTCAGACGGCCCAGGGGTTGCAGCACGCCCACCAGGCGGGGTTGGTACATCGCGACGTCAAGCCGGCGAACCTGTTCCTGCTCAACCCGCCGCTGCCGGACGGCGAAGGGCCGACGCGTCCGCGGCCGGCGGAGCCGGTGGTCAAGATTCTCGACTGGGGCTTGGCCCGCCTCCGGCCTGCGTCCGGCGAGCCAACGGACGCGACCGCCCAGGAAATCGACGCCGAGAAGGGCTTGCTGATCGGCACGGCCGACTACATCGCCCCGGAGCAGGCCCGCGACCCGACGCTCGTAGACATTCGAGCGGATATTTATAGTCTTGGATGCGTCTTTTACTACTTGCTGACGGGGCGGCCGCCGTTCGCGGGGCCGTCGCTGATGCAGAAGCTGATGCAGCACCGGGAGGAACCGCCGCCCTCGGCCCAGGCGTTGCGGGAGGACGTGGGCGACGAGGTGAACGCCGTGCTGTTGCGGATGATGGCCAAGAAGCCGGAGGAGCGATTCCAGATCCCGTTGCTGGCAGCGGCGGCGCTGCGGCGATTCTGTGGCGGGGCCGCCGTCGGCCTGACGGGTCTGGCGGGGGCGGTCGGGGCCGTGTTCCGGCCGTCCAGTTCGGCGAGCCTTCTACGGCCGACCAGCGGGGCCGACCTGCCGCGGCCGGGGAGCTCGGTCAACCTAGCCAGGCCGGCCAGTGCGGCCAACCTGTCGCGTCAGGGGGCGAACGGCCCCGACTACCCACCGCTGAATCGGTGACAACCCGCCGGCAATTGCTGGACAACCCGCCTCCGCCCCATTAGACTTGGCCTCGCCGTCCGCCGATCCTCCTCCCTTGCGGATCGGAGCGGCCCCAACCGACGAGGCCAGCCATGTTAAGCCGTCCGTTTCTCGCGGCCGCCTTTCTGTTCGCGCTGACTATTCCCACCTCCGCGGCCGAACCGCTGCCCGAAACCAAACCGCTCACCGAACAAGGCGATCTCGCCGCCAAAATGGTCGAGGGCATCGGCAAGTACCTCGACCGCGCGACCGCCGCGTCGGTCGAGAAGCGCAAGGAATTCTGGAAGCCGGACTTCTCCTCTCTCGATGCGTACCTGAAATCGGTGCAGCCGAATCGCAACCGTCTAAAGAAAATCCTCGGCGTCGTGGATGATCGCGTGCCGTTCACGGATCTCGAATATGTCGGCGGGCCGAAGACGCCGTCGCTGGTCGCGGAAACGGACGCCTACAAGGTCTACGCAGTCCGCTGGCCGGTGCTGCCGGGCGTGGACGCCGAGGGTCTGCTGCTGGAGCCGAAGGGCAAGGTGGATCTCTGCGTCGTCGCGATTCCCGACGCCGGCTGGACGCCGGAAATGCTCGTGGGGCTGGCGGCCGGCCCGAAAACGTCGCAGTTCCCCGGCATCGATCCGGCTTTCTGGGCAAACCGAAAAGAACACGTCTGGCAGGAGTCCCAGTTCGGCCGGCGCATGGCCGAAAGCGGCTGTCGGGTGCTGATCCCGACCCTGATCGATCGCAACGACGACTGGTCCGGCAACCCGACGTTGGGCCGCATGACCAATCAGACGCACCGCGAGTTCATCTACCGCATGGGCTACGAAGTCGGCCGCCACATCATTGGCTATGAGATCCAAAAAGTCCTGGCGGCGGTGGACTGGTTCTGCCTCGACAGGGACCACGCGCCGGTCGTCGTCTACGGCTACGGCGAAGGGGGCATGCTGGCCTTTTACGCCGGGGCGATCGACGAGCGGATTTTCCAAACCGTGGTGGGCGGGTATTTCGGCCCGCGGGAAGAGGTGTGGAAGGAGCCGATTTATCGCAACGTCTGGGGACTGCTCCGCGAGTTCGGCGACGCCGAGTTGACGGCGTACCTCTTCGACCCCACCCCCTTGGGGCGCGAACCGGATCACATGCCGTTTACGCGGTCCCACCGGCTCTTCATCGAAGACAGCCTGACGCCGGTCGTGGACGGGCCGCCGGCGCCGGGGACCGGCCGGTCGGGCGCGGCGCCGGGCCGGCTCTGGCAGCGGCCGGTCAAGGAGGTCCAGGCGGAGTACCACCGGTCCCAAAAGCTCGTGGAGGGCAAGAGCCCGGTCCAGCCGCCGTTCTACACCACCGCCGGCGGCCCCTCCGGGCCCGGCTTCGTCGCCTATGAGGAGACGCTGAAGCAGCTCGTGGACCTCAAGCCGGCCGGCAAGTCCCCCGTGGACGCGCGCAAGCGCTTCGACCCGAAGGAGCGCGAACACCGCCAGTTCGACCAGCTGGTCGCCTTCACTCAGAAGGTGTTGCGCGACTCCGAACGCAGCCGCGAGCATACCTTTTGGTCCAATCTGGATACGTCCTCGGTCGAAAAATACGAAGCCTCCACCAAGCCCTTTCGGGAGCAGCTCGACGAGGAGGTGCTCGGCAAGCTGCCCAAGCCGACCGAGCCGATGAACCCGCGCACGCGGCTGCTCTACGACGAGCCGAAATACCGCGCCTACGAGGTTATGCTGGACATATACCCCGATGTATACGCCTACGGCGTCCTGGCGCTGCCGAAGGACCTGAAACCGGGCGAGAAACGGCCGGTCGTCGTCTGTCAGCACGGCCTGGAGGGCCGGCCGACCGACGTTATATGCCCCAATAAGGACTCCAAATATTATCATTCTTTCGGTTCGCGCCTCGCCGAACTGGGTTACATCGTCTACGCCCCGCAGAACCCGTACATCGGCGGCGATAAGTTCCGCGTGCTCCAGCGCAAGGTCAACCCCCTTGGCCTGTCGCTGTTCTCGTTCATCATCCGCCAGCACCGCACCACGCTCGACTGGCTGACGACGCTGCCCAACGTGGACGCGAACCGCATCGCCTTTTACGGCCTGTCCTACGGCGGCAAGACGGCCATGCGCGTGCCTGCCGTCGAGACGCGCTACTGTCTGTCGATCTGTTCCGGCGACTTCAACGAGTGGGTGGCCAAGAACGCTTCGGTCGATTTTCGCGGCAGTTATATGTTCTCGCCGGAATACGAGATGCCGGAATGGGACTTGGGCCATACGTTCAACTACGCTGAGATGGCGGCGCTGATCGCGCCGCGGCCGTTCATGGTCGAGCGCGGCCACAACGACGGCGTCGGAATCGACGAGATGGTAGCCTACGAATACGCCAAGGTCCGCCGGCTCTACAGCCGGCTCAAGATACCGGAGCGGACGGAGATCGAATACTTCGACGGGCCGCACGAAATCCATGCCGTCGAGACGTTCCAATTCCTCAAAAAACATCTGAAATGGCCGACCAGATGAACGAAGACCCGTCCAAATCGACGCCGTGGATACTCAGCCCACCGCCCGACCCGTCGGCCCGCCTTCGTCTTTTCTGCTTCCCCTATGCGGTGGGAGGGGCGTCGGACTTTCACGGATGGCAGGCGTCGCTGCCCGTCGGAGTGGCGGTGTATCCGGTGCAGCCGCCGGGCCGGGAGAATCGATTGCGGGAGCCGACCTTCACCGCGATGGGGCCGCTCGTCGAGGCGGCGGCCAAGGCCCTGCGCCCCCATTTGCGACCGCCCTTCGCGTTGTTCGGCCACAGCCTCGGCGCGCTGGTCGCCTTCGAGTTGGCCCACCGGCTGCGGTGGGAGGGGGCGCCGGCCCCGTCCTGTCTGTTCGCGTCGGGCTGCCGGGCGCCGCAGCTGCAACGGCCGCCCGAACTTCCGGCCCACCTTCTGTCGCGGGCCGACCTCATCGCCGAACTGCGGCGGTTCAAGGGCACGCCGGAGGCGGTCTTGAACAACGTCGAACTGCAGGACCTGTTGCTTCCCGTATTCCTCGCGGACTTCAGCGCCGTTGAAACCTACCACTATACAGAGGAAGAACCGTTCGATTCTCCCATTACCGTTTACGGCGGCGCCGAAGACGAGCTGGTGGACGGCCCCGGCCTGACGGGTTGGGCGGCCCAGACCGCCGGGGCGTTTTGCCTGCACCGGCTGCCGGGCGGACACTTCTTCTTGCGGACGGATCGGGAGTTTCTTCTCCAAAGCCTGTCCGCGGCCCTCCAGACGATCCTTATCAACTAAAAATCACCGCGGAGAGCGCGGAGAAAACTCTTCCACGGGGATTCCCCGCCCTCTTGCCCCTCGAGCTGTGACGCGACGACCGCCGCGGCCGCCAACTCCGCCACCGTCTGATGCTGATACAGCTGCCGAGGGACGACGCATTCCCGCCTGCCCGGCCCGCGAGAGCATTTGCAGACCGAGGATCGAATCGCCGCCCAACTCGAAGAAATTGTCATGGACGCCTACGCGCTGGACGTGCAGAACGTCGGCCCAAATGTCGGCCAGGGAGGTTTCTTCCGGGGTGCGCGGGGCCGTGTACGGCAGCTCCGGCTCGACCCGTTCCGGCGCCGGAAGGGCGCGGCGGACGATCTTGCCGTTCGGCGTCAGCGGCAGCGCGTCGAGGACGACGAACGCCGACGGCGCCATGTATTCCGGCAGCCGGTCCTTCAGGAAGGCGCGCAGCCCCTCGGCGGTTGCCGCCGGGCCGTTCGCGGTCACGTACGCGATCAGCCGTCGATGGTCCGGCGCGTCGCCGTAGGCGACGACCACCGCCTGACGCACGGCCGGGCGCCGCGCGAGCAGCGTTTCGATCTCGCCCGGTTCGATGCGGAAGCCGCGGATCTTGAGCTGGTCGTCGCCGCGGCCGAGCAACTCCACACAGCCGTCGGGCAGATAGCGGGCCAGGTCGCTGGAGCGGAAGAGTCGCGCGCCGGGCGCGTCGCCGAACGGGTCGGCAATGAACTTCTCCGATGTCAATTTGGGACGTTTGTGATAACCGCGAGCCACCCCTGGGCCGCCGACGTACGGCTCGCCCGCCACGCCGACCGGGACCGGCCGGAGGTCGCGGTCGAGTATGTGGATGCGGGTGTTGGCGAACGGACGGCCGATCGGGACGGCCCCGTCCTCGGGAAGATCGAGAGTCGTCCCCTCGAAAAAGGTGCTGTCGATCGTCGCTTCCGTCAGGCCGTAGGAATTGACGAGCGGGGTTCGCGGGCCGCACATTTTCCGAATCCGCCGGTATTCGCGGGCGTACCAAACGTCGGACCCGGCCGCGAGCAGGCGCATGAACGACAGGGATTCTCCGATTTCCTCCAGGTGCGTCACGAGATTGCGCAGGACGGGGGGCACGAACTCGGCGCAATCCACCCCTTCGCGGCGCATCAGGTCGTACAGCTTCGGGCCGTCCAGCAGGATGTCGCGCGGGCAGAGCACCAGCTTGCCGCCCGAGCAGAGGGCGCGCGTCCAGTCGCCGGTGAACACGTCGAAGGCGCAGCTGGCCATTTGCAAATGGCTGGTCGCCTCGGCGTGCAAGCGGTAGGCCACTTCCCAGGCGCGGTAGGCGTTGCACAGGCCGCCATGCTCGACCATGACGCCCTTGGGCTTGCCCGTCGAGCCGGAGGTGTAAATAACGTAGGCGAGATTTTCGGAGGTAGCCGATCGGGAAAGATTTTCTTCCGCGACCGGGGCCGATTCTCGTTCCGCGGAGTCCAGCCGGACGATGTGCGCCCCATTCGTTGGCAAATCGTCGGCCAGGGCGCCTTGGGTCAAGATCACCCCCAACCCGGCGTCATCCACGACGGCCGCGACGCGCTCGCCGGGGTACGCCGGGTCGAGCGGCACATAGGCCCCGCCCGCCTTCAGGACGGCCAAGACCGCGACCAGAAGGTCGGGCGATCGTTCGAGATAGAGGCCGACCAACGTCTCCGGCCCGACGCCCATGTCGCTCAGACGGCGGGCCAGCCGGTTGGCGCGGCGGTTCAACTCGGCGTAGGTCAGGCGGCGTTCGCCGGCGACCACGGCCTCGGCCTCGGGCGTCCGCGCCGCCTGGGCCTCAAAATGTTCGTTGATACACTCGCCCACGGGATAGGCGGCGTCCGTCCGGTTCCACGAGGCGAGCAGCTCGCGATCCGCCGGCGTCAGCAGCGGCAGCCGCCCGACCGGCGCGGCGGGGTCGGCGACGATTCCTTCCATAAGGACCTGCCAGCGCTCCAGCAGGCGGCCGACGGTCACCGGGACAAAGAGATCGGTATTGTATTCGATGAGGGCGGTGAGGCCGTCGGCGCCCTCCGCCATTTGCAGCGTCAGGTCGAACTGGGCGTTGGACTGGTCCAGGCGCATGGCCTCGATGTGCAGGCCCGCGAGGTCGATGCGGGCCTCGTTCTGCTCCATGAGGAAGTCGGTCAGCCCCTCCTTTTGGAGCAGTTGGGCCTTCTTCATCACGAACATGGTCTGGAAGATCGGCGACCGGCTCGGATCGCGGCGCGGTTGTATCGTCCTTACCAGCTCGGCAAAGGGATAATCCTGGTCGTCGAAGGCCCCGAGCACGGCGGCGCGGACGCGGCCCAGGAACTCGAGGAAGGTCGGTGCGCCGGACAGATCGCCGCGCACCACGACCGGGTTGACGATATCGCCGACCGTGGCGGTGAACTCGGCGCGGCTGCGGCCGGTGGTCGGACAGCCGACGAGGACGTCGTCCTGGCCGGTATGCCGCTGCAGCAGGAAGTCGTAGGCGGCCAGCAGCGTCATGAAGAGCGTGGCCCCGTTGGCCTCGCCCAGCGCCTTTATTTTCCGAGTCAACTCGGCCGAGAGCGGCCGGCCCAGCCAGGCGCCGCGGTAGCTCTGCACGGCCGGACGCGGCCGGTCGATCGGCAGGTTAAGAACAGGCAGTTCTCCCGCCAGTCGGTCCTTCCAGTACGCCCGCAGCCGCTCGCCCTCCGGCCCGGCCAGCAAGTCGGCCTGCCAGCGGACGAAGGCGGCGTAGCCCCCGGCCGGAGGCAATGGCCCGGTGAAACCAGCCCGCTCCGCCGCGTATAGCACCGAAAACTCCTGCGTGATCTGCACCAGCGACCAGATGTCCACGATCATTTGGTGCATCAGGAAGAGGAGGACGTGATCGTCGTCGGCCCGGAGGTAGAGCACCGCCCGGGCCGTCGGGCCGTTTTCCAGGTCGAACGGCGTATGGCTTTCCTGAACCAAACGCTCCTGCAACGCGGCCTCTTCCCAACCGGCGGCGTCCACCACGCTCACCGACACATCCTGGCGCGGGTGGACGCGCTGGAACGGCCGGCCTTCCGACTCGTGAAAGGTGGTGCGCAACGACGGGTGACGGTCCACCAGTGCCTAGAAGGCGCGGCGCATCGCCGCCACGTCCAGCGGGCCGCGCAGGCGAACCACGTCCATGACGATATAAGCGGTGTCTTTAGGAGCTAATTGGTAGACGAACCAGAGGGCGCCCTGGGACGCCGACAATGGGAACTCGGCCGGTTCCGCGGAGACGTCAGGGGATAAGGAGGATCCTTCCGTCTCCTTGTCTCCTTGTCCTCCGAGCCTAGCCCCTCCAGCACCAGCGCCGCCAGTTGGACGAGGCTCGCCCCCTCCAGGAAGCGGGCAATCGGCAGGACAACGCCCGTATCGGATTCCAGAAGGTTTTTTAGTTCGATGACCATGAGCGAATCGAGGCCGGCCCCATCGGCGAATAACAACCAACCCGTCGGCGCCGTCGCCGTGGGCGGCGTCGGTTCGCGCTCCAACCAGCGGACCTCGTACAGCCAATCGGGCAGCGCCTCCTCGGCGTCGCGGGTCTGCGACTTCGCCAGGCGGCGGAACGACAGTCCCTCCATTTCAAAAAAGACGCTGCCGGCGGCGTCGCGCGATTGAAGGTCGCCTTCGAGGAGGTCCAAACCCTCTTTCTCGAAATCCGTGGTCAAACGGGCGTGCGCCCACAACTCACCCTCCGGCCGGGCGTGGACGCGCAGCCGCTTCAGCCCGGCCGGAAGGTAGGTGTCGCCGCTGCCGGCCCGGATAAAGTCCTCGGGGATGGCGCCGGCCACGGTTTGCAGGCAGCCGTCGAGCAGGGCCGGGTGAATCAGATACTTGGGCGATTCGGATTCGGCGGTTTTAGCGAGTCGGAGCCGCGTCACCGCCTCGGCCGGCCGCTGCCAGACGTAGTCGATGACCTGGAACGCGGGGCCGTAGTCCAGGCCGCGCTCGCCCAAAATGCGGTAACAGGCCGCCCGGTCGCGCTCCTCGGTGCAATGCGCCCGCGCCTCTCCCAGGTTGGCGCACCAAGCCCGCGGCGCCGCGTCGTCCCAAACGCGGCGCACGGCGCCGGAAACGTGCAGGGTCCACGCCGCCTTGGGATCGCCGTCGGCCGGCGCCTGGAAGAACTGGAACGACGACCGGCCCGACGCCTCCGCCTCCAGCACCAATTCCACGGAGTGCGGCCGGCCCTCCGATAGGAACAGCTGCTGCGCGAAGGTCACGTTTTCCAGCTCGTGTACCCCTTCGCCGAGGACTTCCCGCGCGGCGGCCAGAGCCGTTTCCATGTAGGCCGCGCCGGGGGCGACGACGGCGCCCTGGACCTTGTGGTCTGCCAAATAAGGGAGTTTGCGGAGGCTCCATTATGCCGCGAACTGCGCCGCCGACAGCGCCGACGGCAAGCGGACGCCGAGCAGCGGGTGGCCGGCGCGGCCGGAGACCACGGCGCCGCCCGCCGCCTTGCCCGTTTCCAGCCAGTAGGGTTCGCGGGCGAACGGGTAAGTCGGCAGCGACACGCGGTTGCGCGTATAGGGCCGGTCGAAGCCGCGCCAATCGACCTTCGCCCCGTGGACGAACAGCGAGGCCAGGCCGTCCAGCAGCACGGCCCAGTCGTCCTGTCCCTTGCGCAGCGACGGGAGCCAGACGCCCTTGCCAGCCGGCAGACATTTCCGGCCCATCGACGTAAGGACCGGCGCCGGCCCCGCTTCCACGAAGACGTCGCATGCCCGCTCGGCCAACGCCCGAACGCCGTCCTCGAAGCGCACCGCCTCGCGGCTGTGCCTCCGCCAGTACGCGGCGTCGGGGGCCTCTCCGTCCGCGAAAAAGCCGGCCGGTGACGTTGGACACCAAAGCGACCCGCGGAGGATGAAAGTCGATCCGGGCCGCCGCGCGTTCCAGGCCGTCGAGCATCGGGTCCAGCAGCGGCGAGTGAAAGGCGTGCGAGACGGTCAGCCGTTTCGCGGCGAACCCTTCCGCTTCCAATTACTGCAGGGCCGCGTGTACGGCCTCCTCGGCGCCGTTAGGACGACGTTGCCCGGCCCGTTGAGGGCGGCGACGGCCAGCCGATCCGGGTTCCGAGCGACGATAGCGGCGACTCGCTCCTCGGGCGTCAGCACGGCGGCCATCGCCCCGCCGCGCGGCAAAGCCTGCATGAGCCGGCCGCGCTCGGCGATGAGTCGCAAACCGTCTTCCAGACTGAAGACGCCGGAGAAGCGGGCGGCGGCGTACTCGCCAACGCTATGGCCGAGCAAGGCTTCGGGCCGCACGCCCCACGACTCCCAGAGCCGGGCCAGGGCGTAATCCACGGCGAACAACGCCGGCTGAGTGAACGCCGTCTGATCGATCGGCGACTGCTTGCCCTCTTCCGGATAGAGAATGGGCAAAAGGGCCATATCCACGCAGTCGCGCAGGATCTCGTCGCACTCGTCGAGGACGCGGCGGAAGAACGGCTGCGTCTCGTAGAGGCGGCGGCCCATGCCGGCGTACTGGGCGCCCTGGCCGGTGAACAGGAAGGCGATTTTCGGCCGCGCCTCGGCCTTTACCAGCGCCGATGACACGCCCGGCGCCTTGACGTTCTCGGCGTACGCCCGCAATTTCTCCCGGAGTTTGTCCGAAGAATCCGCCGCGACGGAGAGGCGGACGGGCAACGCCGACCGGCCGGTACTGGCGCTGAAGCAGCGGCCCGCGAGCGACGTATCCGGCAACTCCGCATATTGCCGCGCCAGGTCGCGGAGGGACGTTTCCGTTTGCGCCGACAGCGTCATTAAGTGGGCCGGCCGGTCCACTTCGTTGCGGCCGTGCGGCCGCGGCGCCCCTTCCTCCAGGACCAAGTGGGCGTTGGCGCCGCCGAAACCGAAGCCGCTGACGCCGGCGAAACGCCGCCGATCCGCGCGGGACGGCCAGGGCGCGACCTCGCGGGCGATCCGCAGCGGAGCCCCGCCGTCCGGGATCTTGGGGTTGATCGTGTTCAGGTTGCGTTGCGGCGGGATTTCGCCGTGACGCAGCATCAGCACGACCTTGATGAGGCTGGCGATCCCCGAGGCGGTTTCGAGATGCCCGATGTTCGCCTTGACGGACCCCATATAGATCGGAGGCGCGTCCGCCGGGCGGCCGGCCTGCACCGCCCGCAGCGCCTGGACCTCGATGGGGTCGCCGAGCGGCGTGCCGGCGCCGTGGGCCTCGACGTAATCGACCTGTTCCGGGGCGACGCCGGCGCGGGCCAGCGCCTGGCGCATGCACGCCTCTTGCGACGGGCCGTTGGGCGCCGTGATGCCGGCCGTCCTGCCGTCCTGGTTGACGGCCGTGCCGCGCACTACGGCCAGGATTTCGTCGCCGTCGCGTCGGGCGTCGGCCAGGCGTTTGAGCAGCACGAAGCCGCAGCCCTCGCCGCGGGCATAGCCGTCGGCGTCGGCGTCGAACGGCTTGCAGCGGCCGTCCGGCGCCAGCATCCGCGCCTTGGAAAAGGCGACCGAAACCTCCGGCGACAGGATCAGGTTGACGCCGCCGGCCAGGGCGTAGTCGCACTCCCGGTTGGCCAGGCTCAGGGCCGCGAAGTGCAGCGCGGTCAGCGACGAGGAACAGGCCGTGTCGATCGATAGACTAGGACTTTTCAGATCGAGGACATAGGATACCCGGTTGGCGGCGATACTGAAAGCGTTTCCGGTGCCGCAGTAGGCGTCGATGCGTTCGAGGTAGTCGTCGCCGTTGCGCGATAGGTGCGCGTAGTCGGTCCCGCCGATGCCGACGAAGACGCCGGTGCGGCTGCCGGCCAGGCGTTCCGCGGGCAGGCCGGCGTCCTCCAACGTCTCCCTGGCCGTCTCCAACAGCAGCCGTTGCTGCGGGTCCATGCGCGCCGCCTCGCGCGGCGTGATGTTGAAGAAGCGCGGGTCGAAGCGGTCCACCTCGTCGAGGAAGCCGCCGCGGCGCGTGGAGATCTTGCCGGGCGCGTCGGCGTTGGGGTCGTACAGGCCCGCCACGTCCCATCGGTCGGCCGGCGTGTCGCGTGTGCCGTCGCCGCCCTCGCGGATCAGCCGCCAGAAGGCGTCCGGGCCGTGGGCGCCGGGGAAGCGGCAGCCGACGCCGACGACGGCCAGCAGCTTCGCGGCGGGTGGGCGGTCGGCCGACGCAACCTCGCCCTCCGGGGCCTCCTCGCCGGACAGCCGGCGCGACAGGGCGTCAATGGTCGGATAATCCCAGGCCAGGGTCGGCGCCAGGCCGCGACCCAGCCACAATTCCAGCTCGCCGATGAGGTTGACCATTTGCAGCGAATCGAGGCCGAACACGGCGAACGGCTGCCGGTCGTCCACCTCGTCCGCGGGGACGCGCAGCTTTTCGGCGAGATGCGTCGTCAGCCAATCGCGAATGTCCGCCGTGGAGTGGTCAGGGGGTGTGGAAGCGATTAGCCGCGACGCGCCAGCGGTGCGCGTTCGGACCAAGCGCTCCGCTGGCGCGTCGCGGCTAACCGCTTGAGCACTCGCCGACCGCCTCATCGTCAGCCGCAGAACGTCCAGATAGCCCGCCTCGAGGCAACGGAGGGTGGCCCCGAAATAGCGTCAATACCGCTCCACCACGTCCGCGACGCGGCGCTCGCCGGCCGCGTCGCGGTTCGCCCCCAAACGGTCCAGCCACGCCCGCACGGTCTTTTCGAGGTCGCAGGCGGCCGACCGGGTTTCGGCCGGCTCGAACAGGCCCCGCGCCGACGACAGCACGTCGTCCGCGGACGGCAGCGACGAATCCGGGAACATGCGGGCTAGGAACGCGAAGTCGTCGTGCGACTGCGGCGTGTCGGCGTGTCGGCGTGGCGCACGACCACGAGCGTTTGCAGACAAAGGCGCCCCGAAAGGGCGGCCAGGTCGTGACATTTGCGAAAGAAACGGCGGTAAATCTCGCGCCGCCTGCCGCTGGCCAGGTCCTGTAACGAAGCGAAGTGCGCCAGCGAATCGAGGCAGAGAATCGCGTCAAATCTTTCTTGGGTCTCGTATTCTTGCCAGGAGCACAGGTACACCTCCTGGTCGGCGGCCTCGGCCGCCAGGTGCTCGAACTCCCGCGGGTTGAGGGTCAGGCCGACGACGTGGGCGGCGCCCACGGCCTCGCGGCAGAAGCGGAGGGCCCCGCCCCACCCGCAGCCGACGTCGAGGACGCGGCCGCCCGGCCGCAACCGGGCGTCTCCCGCCAGGCGGCGCAGCTTCGCATCCTGCGCCGCCTCCAGGGTTTGTGCCGTCTCCCAGTCGCCGGCCCCCTCCGACAGATATTCCGCATCCAGAAAGGGGTGGAAAAAGTCCAGGTCAAGATCGTCCCCCGGCCGAACCGTCTCGGGCAACGGCCAGGCCTCGCGCCGGCGCTCGCCGTTGGTCTGCGGCGCTCCCACGCTCAGCGTCGAAGTCGTCGCGTGTCCGTTGCCGTCTCCGTTGTGTCCGTTGACCGCCGCCCGCCGCCTGGCCCTGGCGCGGCCATCGCGCGACGGCCGTACCGACTCCTCGCGCCCGGCCCGCCAACTCGCCAGCACGCCGGCCAGAGCATCCTCCAGAAACTCCGTCCGGCAGGCGGCGCGCTGGATTTTCCCGCTGGCGGTGCGCGGGATGCGGCCGGCCCGCACCAGCACGACGGCGTAGGCCTGCAACTCGTGGGCGTCGGCCACGGCGTGGCGGACGGCGGCCAACACCTCGGCGGCCTCGTCCGGGGCGAGCGCCTCGACCTCCTGCACCACCACCAGCCGCTCCTCGCCGTCGGCCTCGACCCCGAAGGCGGCGGCGGCGCCGTCGGGCCGCAGCGACGGGTGGCACGCTCCCACCGTTCGCTCTACGTCCTGCGGATAGACGTTGGCGCCGCGAATGATGATGAGGTCGCGGATGCGGCCGGTCACGAACAGCGCGCCGTCGCGCAGGAAGCCGAGATCGCCGGTGCGCAGGAACGGGCCGTCGCCGTCGTCCAGGCGAGCGACGAAGGTCGCCGCGGTTTCTTCGGGCCGGCCCCAGTAGCCGCGCGCGACGCTCGGGCCGCGCACCCAGATCTCGCCCACCTCGCCGGCCCCGCGGCGTCGGCGCGTATCCGGGTCGGCAATCTCTACTTCTTCGTCGTGCGCCACGGCGCCGCAGCCGACCAGGTCTTTTCCGCCGGGGTCGTCGGCCCCCGCCTCGACGACGCCACGTCCCAGTTCGCGGGCGGAAAAGCGGACGACCGCCCCGGCGCCGGCGAAATGGCCGCCGGACACCAGCAAGGTCGCTTCGGCCAGGCCGTAGCTGGGCAAGAACGCCTCGCGGCGGAACCCCGCCTGCGCGAACGTCCGGCTGAAGCGCTCCAGGGTCTCGGCGCGCTTCGGTTCGGCGCCGGCAACGGCCACGCGCCAGTTGCTAAGGTCGAGTCCGGCGAGTTGGTCCGGCCCGACGCGCTCCACGCACAGTTCGTAGGCGAAGTTCGGCCCGCCGCTGGTGGTCGCGCGGTCACGCGACACCGCCTCCAGCCAGCGCCGCGGCCGTTGGATGAAGGCGCCCGGCGTCATCAGCACCACCGGGAAGCCGACGTACAGCGGTTGCGATAGGCCGCCGATCAGGCCCATGTCGTGGAACGGCGGCAGCCAGATGACGCCGCGGCTGTCCGGCCCGTGGTCGAACAGGCGGCGCATCACTTCGGAATTGTGGAGCAGGTTGCGGTGACTGACCATGACGCCTTTCGGCGTATGCGTCGATCCGGAGGTGTATTGGAGGAAAACCAGATCGTCGGCGTCGGTGTTCGGCGCCCGCCAGGCGTCGGCGTCGCCGGCCTCGTCGGACGCCACCCAGCGCAGTCGCGTCAGTTCGGCGATTTGCGGGTAGCGGCGCGTGAACTCGGTCTTCAGTTTACGGGTTGTCAGCGCGAAGTCGGCACAACAGTCGTTCAAAATGGCCTGGAAACGGAGGGGCGGCCGGGTCAGGCGCGGCAGGTGCGCGGGGACGGCGACGACCCCGGCATAGACGCAACCGAAAAAAGCGACCAGGTAATCCGGTCCGGGCGGATAGAGCAAAACCGCCCGTTGGCCGGCCGCGCCTTCCGCCTGGAGGTGGGCGGCGACGGCCCGCGCCCGCTGGTCCAGCTGCCGATACGTCAGACAAACCTCTTCGCCCTGTCCGTCCGCGAGGAAGTCGAACGACCGCTCGTCGGGTTAGCGGCCCGCGCGAAGGCGGAGAAGATCAACCAGATTCGAGGCTTCGATGTTAAAACTGGATGGGGTTGCTTTCACCATGCGAATTACCCTTCCGGGAGTCGGCCCGGAGCCAAGAAACGCGGCGCGGGCTAACTTCCCGACTGCCGGCAAATGGAGTTCGCCGCGCCCTTCGCGGCGCGGGGAGTCCGGTGAAAAAACGAAGGAGGCGTTCAAAGACGGCCTGGGGGCCGGTGGTCTACCTTGACGGGGCGTTGGCGGCTTCCGTGCAATAAACCGGGGGGCGACAGGCGCGAAACGGGCGCCGGCTGACAACATGCAAGTTGGAGGCCGGGGGGTTATGTGCCCTTGCTCGTGATAAGAACAGGATCTCCCAGGCGGGATACCGAACATCGCTTGGCATGACGCAGCCTCGACGGCAGGGGCGTCGGCGCCGCCGCAGGCGCCGACCGTACATCAGGCTTTCCGGCCTGACCGATGCGGTCCAAAGTCAGGCTGGAAAGCCTTACGTTCAACGGCGGCTTTCCCTGTGCCAATGCGTTAATCGGGTAAGTGCCAATTGATCCCGAACAGTTTCGTGCCAATTGATCCCGAACAGTGGGAGGGCTATAAATTACCTAAAACTGATCCTTCAAGGGAGAATCCCATGAGCAAGCAAAGCGACAAGCGGCGCGGCGTCGAGCCATGGTAGCCGCCGTCCGACGCGGCCAGTCCTTGCGTCTCGTCGCCCGCCGCTTCGGCGTTGGCATCGCCACCGTCGCGCACTGGGTCGAGCGGGGCCAAGGCCAGCGCCTGGATCGCGTGGACTGGTCGGATCGCTCGCACGCCCCGCACCAGCCCCGCCGCACCGACGCTACGGTGGAGGACTTGGTGTTGCAGACCCGAACCGCGTTGGCCCACGGCGACCTGGGAGCCGTCGGGGCCGCCTCGATCCAGCAGGCTCTCCAGGAGCAGGGCGTCGCTGCGCCGCCATCGCTGCGAACCATCAACCGCATCCTCGCCCGCCGTGGCGCCTTGGACGGCCGCCGCCGGACCCGTCGGCCGCCGCCTCCCCGCGGCTGGTATCTGCCCGAGGTCGCCGCGGCCCAGGCGGAGTTGGACAGCTTCGACATCGTCGAGGGCCTGGTCATCAAGGACGGCCCCCAGATCGAGGTCCTCAACGGCGTCTCCTTGCATGGCGGCCTGGTGGTCTCCTGGCCGACGCCGTCTCCTGTCACGGCAGCCATGACCGTGCAGTCGCTCGTGGGGCACTGGCGTGCCGTCGGCTTGCCCGGCTACGCCCAGTTCGACAACGACATGATTTTCCAGGGCACGCACCGCTACCCCGACGCCTTGGGGCGGATCATCCGCGTGTGCCTGAGCCTGGACGTGACGCCGGTGTTCGTGCCCCCGCGCGAGACCGGCTTCCAGGCCATGATCGAGAGCTACAACGGCTGGTGGCAGGCCAAAGTCTGGTCCCGCTTCCGGCATGCCGACCTGGAGGACGTGCAGGGGCATTCCCGGAGGTATGTCCAGGCCTTGCTGAAACAGCGGGCGGCGCGGCTGGAGGCGGCTCCGGATCGTCGGGCGTTTCCCGGGACCTGGAGGCTCGACCTGAAGAAACGGCCGCGTGGCCGACTGGTCTACTTGCGGCGCAGCAACGGCGGCAGCGTGGTGACGTTGCTGGGGAAGACCTGGCCCCTCGGCCAAGTGTGGCCCAATCGCTTGGTTCGCTGCGAAGTGGATCTTATTCATGACAAGATCCGCTTCTTCACCCTGCGGCGCAAGGAGCCGACCAGTCAGCCTCAGATCCTGGAAGTGGATTACCGGCTTCCCGCTCGGGGCTTCCAGGACTGATCGGCCTGTTCGGGATCTATTGGCAGATGTCAACACGTGCGCAATTTCCCGTTCGGGATCAATTGGAACTTACCCGTTAATCCGAACACCGCTGCGCAATTCCTTTCCCAGAACACTCAGGTTCTCTAACTTCAACGTGGTTTTTGAGGCGGTCGCAATCGTTGATGGCAAGAGGGAAGGATGAGGGATGAATCGAACAGGCAACCGATCATCCTTGCATCCTTCCTTTTCGAGGGGTCTCACGGCCGGGCCGGATAGGTCGCCACGTGGGCGTTCGTCTCCACGTTCCCGGCCGCGTCCTCGGCGTGGGCGGTGATCTTGTATTCAGCGGTATTCCCGTCGTCCAGCACGATTTCCCACTGGGCGAAGTTCGGGGCCGTCGCGGTTGCCGGCCGGCCGTTCACGATCACCCGGCGGATCGTCCCGTCGTCCGACGCCACGCCGCTGACCCGGAGCTTTCCGTCCGCGGCGCGGGCGACATTCGTGATGACGGTGGCCGGCGGCTGATCGTCCACCGGGTCTAGCAGCCGAGGAAACGCCACGCCGTGGACCTCGGCCGCCCGCGACTCGTCGCCGGTCAGCAGCGGTATCTCATGGTAGTCCAGGCCGTCGTCGTGCAGCTCGTGCGTCTTGGTGCTGACCACCTTGGCGTCGCGGCCGGGGCCGAAATAGTCGTGGAGAAAAATAGGCACTCCCTTCGCGGTCGTCGGCGTGGGCCGCGGCCCGCCGCCGAGGTTGACCAGGGCGCGATGTTTCGTCCCAGTCCAGTCAAGCACCTTCACGTTGCGAAAATGGGAGACCGCCTGACCGGTCGGGTTGTCGTCGCTGATCTGGATCAGCGGCATCTCGTCGCCGGAACGGATGCCCTCGAACGTCAGGCCGTCCACGGTCAACGGCCCATACTGGACGCTGTCGTCGTCGAGACCGCGGTTGAACGGCTCGGTGTTGGTCTTGCCGATAAACAGGTCGCGGTAGACGTGATGATCGTAATTGGGGTGATAGACGCCGTACTCCGCCCGCCAAATGCGCATGTCCTCCACCAGCAGCGACGGGACTTCCGGCCGGAAGGCGTAATGGGTCCCCCACAATTTCGTGCGGCGGACGATGAACGGATGCCGCACGTCCGGCCCGACGCGATTCACGCCCTCGCCGAGGTTGAAACCGTACAGCCCCTCGCTGTGGGATTCGTTATCCTCGAATCGAACGAACGGCAGGGTGCGAATGTCCACCGGCGCGAGCCGGCCGTCAGGTTGCAACACCGGCAGCGTGAGCTTGAGGGCGCTGGTCGGCGTGGCCTCGAAGCGGAAGCCGTAACGGTCGTTTTCGCAGGAGACATTGCGAGTGAATGTGTTGTGGCAGTTGGCCCACCAGAACCCGGCCCCCGTGTTTTCGTCGAAGGGCAGCGCCTGATGCGGCAGCGGCCGGCCGCGAAACGCCTGGACGGCCAGGTTGCGGTCGAGGACGTTATAGACCTCGGTCCCGTTTTCGAGGAAGAAGCCGTGACCGACGCTCTGGTAGCCGACGCAATCGCGCACCACCAGGTAATTCGTGCCGTGGATGGTCAGCCAGCGGTTGCCGCTGTCCCACATCGACGCGCCGACCACGGAACTTCCGCGCATGGAGTCGCCGCACAGGTGGAAGTGCAGGGCGTAGCGACCCAGAACGCCCTCTTTGCCGAGATGGCGAAACTCCGCATAGCTGATCGACCCGGCCGAGCCACGATGATACATGGTGTGGCCGCGCGACCGGGCCGGGTCGGCCGATTCGACGACGACGTTACGGCTCAGGTCGGCGACCTCGCCGCGGTAATCGCCAGTCCCCGTGTGCTCGAAGGCCAGCGGCCGATCCAGGGCGATTGTTGTCCCGTCGATGGAACGAATGAATCGCTCCTCGGTGAAGCCGTGGCCGCGCCGGGTGCCGCTGACCTCGTCGCCGGTGTGCGTCGAGGTCACGATGACACGGTCGCCGGGCTTCCAGCCTTGCACCGTTTCGGCGCAGGTCAAGGCCGCGTCGCCCTTCTTGGCGGAGGCGCCGAGCTTGACCCAGGTGCGATTCATCGGGGCGCCGTGAAAGTCCATGCGGCCGCCGCAACACACAATGGCGGGACAGGATTGCTTGTCCATGCCTTCAAAGAAGACAAGCCGGATCGTCGCCGTGTGCTTTGCCTCGATGGGACGGTCGGCCGCGCCGACGATCAAGGCCGGCCGCGGCGCGGCGGGGTCGGGTTCGGCGAGGTGGGCGGTGCAGTCGAAACCTTCTTCGCGGAGGTCGTCGCCGGCCTGGATGCGGATCAGGCCCACGTCGAGCCGCGTGTCTCGATCGGGGTCGAAGGTCAGCACGCCGGCGATGAACAGGTCGCGGATCGCCTGGTCCGATTGGCGATCGTAAACGACGACGTGGCCGGGTCGGATTTGCACGCGGGCGCCGGCCGGCGGGACCTTGCCGCCCTCCCAGGTGTCCGGCGCGGACCACCGGCCGCCGTGCGCCGAGCGGACCAGCGGCGGTGCGTCGGCGGCGTCAGATCGGCACGCCAGGATGGCCCAGAACGCGGCAAATACCAGGACGGCGGACATGATACGGCCCGGACGGTTGGGGAGAGCGGACATGGCGGGTCCTTTCGGGTGCGGGACGGCGGGCGGCGGGAGGGGCGCGGGAGGGTCCGGATCAGTTTACCCCGGCGACGAGGCGTTGCGTAGCGGAAATCTTTCGGGGCGGCTTGCGATCCCCAATACGGACGACGCGCCGCGATCGGTTCCCTATGCTATGCCGCATCGCAACGACACGGCCGACTCGGTAGCCGCGTTCGCCAGAACGCGGGTAAGAGTTCACCCGAGTTCTGGCGAACGCGGCTACCAAAACGGAGTACCCCCATGCATCTCGATATGTTCGACCTGACCGGCAAGACGGCCCTGGTAACGGGCGGCAGCAAGGGACTCGGCAAGGCGATGGCCCGCGGCCTGGCCGAGGCCGGCGCCGACGTCGTCGTCTCCAGCCGCCACGAGGACGAGCTGCGCGCCGCCCTCGGCGACATCCTCAAGGGTCTCGACCGGCGGGGCAGTTTCGTCGTCGCCGACATGAGCCGCCGTGAGGAGATTGCCCCGCTGGCGAAAGCCGCCCTCGAACTGAATGGCCGCATCGACGTCCTCATCAACAACGCCGGCACCAACAAGCCGGAGCCGATCGACGCCATAACCGACGAGGCCTGGGACCAGGTGCTTCAGATCAATCTCAGCTCCGTCATGGCGCTGACGCGCGCCCTCGTGCCGCAAATGAAGGCCCGCGGCTGGGGGCGCGTAATCCACATTTCATCGGTGCTGGCATTTCTGTCCAAGGAGAAGCGCAACGGCTACTCGGCCACCAAGGCGGCGCTACTGGGCCTGGCCCGCGCCAGCGCTCTCGACCTCGGCGCTCACGGCGTCACGGTCAACTGCATCGCCCCCGGGCCATTCCTGACCGACCTGCCGATGTCGGTCTTGTCGGACGCCGAGAAGCAGGCCTTCGCCGACCACACGGCCCTTGGCCGTTGGGGCGACCCGAAGGAACTGGTCGGCCCCGCCCTGCTGCTGGCCAGCGACGCCGGCAGCTACATCACCGGCCAAACGCTCGTGGTGGACGGCGGTTTCCTGGTGCGTTGACGGCCGGCGCGGCGCCGCCGTTGCAATTGACACGCCGAACCCGCCTACTACAATCCATGTCTCATCCTGGAGGCGCCTTCCGCGATTCAATTTGCATGAAAGCCGAGCAGCCGTGTCCGAACCGCAAGATACCTTCGAGGCCAGCCGTACCGAGAAGCTGCGCGGGATCGAGGAGTTGGGCCTCGACCCCTGGGGCGGCCGTTTCGACGGCCATCAGCCCATTCAAGACGTTCTCGGCCTTCCGACGGACGCGCCAGAGGACCAACGGCCGCGCGTGCGCATCGCCGGCCGTATCGTGAGCCGCCGCGAGGGCGGCAAGGTCCATTTCCTCGACGTGAAAGACTGGTCCGGCCGGCCGACGCTCCGCGAGATCAAGGGCGAACGCGAAGGCGAGTCTGAAAAGGTCGCCGATTTGTCGAGTCGAATCCAGGTGATGATCGGCCAGAAACAGGTCGGCGAAACGGGATGGAAGCTGGCCCAGCTCCTCGACCTTGGAGACCTGATCGGCGTCGAGGGGACTTACGGCAAGACGCGCCGCGGCGAGCCGACCGTGTTCGCCGACGGCCTGACGATGCTGACGAAATCGCTGCTGCCGCACCCCGACAAGTGGGGCGGGATGCAGGACATGGAGTTCCGACTGCGGCACCGCTACCTCGATTTGATCTACAACCCGGACACGCTCGACCGCGCCCGCAAGCGCGTGCGGATCGTCCGCACGATCCGGCGTTTCCTGGACGACCGCGGCTTTTTCGAGGTGGAGACGCCGACGCTGCACGCCATCGCCGGCGGCGCCGCGGCCCGGCCGTTCGTCACGCACCACAACGCCCTCGATATCGACCTCTACCTGCGCATCGCCCTGGAGTTGCACCTCAAGCGGTTGCTGGTCGGCGGCGTCGAACGGGTCTACGAGATCGGCCGGGTGTTCCGCAACGAAGGCATCGACGCGCGGCACAACCCCGAATTCACCATGATGGAGCTGTACCAGGCTTACGGCGATTACCGCTCCATGATGGACCTGACCGAGGACATGATCGCCGCCTGCGTCGAGGCGCTGGGCGGCGGGACGCAATTGGCGTTCGGCGAACATACCATCGACTTCGCCAAGCCCTGGCAGCGCAAGACCTATTCGGAGCTGTTCCGCGAACACGTCGGCGTCCCGATGGAGGACGCCGAGGCCGTGCGAACGAAGGCCGAGGCGGAGGGCTTTCCGACGGCCGGCAAACACCATGACGTGATCGTCAACCACCTGTTCGAGGGACACGTCGAGGACAAGCTGGTCGGCCCGGTCTTTGTCTACGACTATCCGGCGGGCCTTTGTCCGCTGACCAAGCGCAAGCGCTCCGACCCGTCCATCGCCGAGCGTTTCGAGTTGTTCGTCCGCGGCATGGAGTTGGCCAACGCCTACACCGAGTTGAACGACCCGGTGACGCAGGAGGCGACGTTTCGGACGCAGCTGGCCGGACTGCCGGAGGAAGAGTCGATGGCGAAGATGGACGATGACTTCGTGCGGGCGTTGCGGCACGGAATGCCGCCGGCCGGCGGCCTCGGCGTCGGCATCGACCGCCTCACCATGCTCCTGACCGACACCCAGACGATCCGCGACGTGATCCTGTTCCCGCTGTTGCGGCCGGAGAAGAAGTAACTTCGGTTAGCCGCGACGCGCCAGCGGAGCGCTTGGTCCCGACGCTCTCCGCTGGCGCGTCGCGGCTAACCGAATCGGAAGGGGTGTCCCGTGTACAAGCTGCTGCTCTGCTGGCGGTATCTGCTGACGCGCTACCTGGCGCTGGTGTGCATTGTCAGCGTGCTGCTGGGCGTGGCCATCCTCATCGTAGTCAACAGCGTCATGGCCGGCTTCAGCACCAAGCTGCGCGAACGCCTCCACGCCGCCCTCTCCGACATCGAAGTCCAGTCCTGGGACTACACGGGCATGAACGACCCGCAGGGCAAAATGGACCTCATCCGCGCCGACCCCGATCTGAACTCGCGCATCGTCGCCATGACGCCCACCATCGAAATCTTCGCCATGCTCCAGTTCAAGGTGAACGATACGCCGGTCGTCCGCGCCGTCCGCCTCATCGGCATCGACCCCGAAGGCCGGGCGGCCCTCGGCGGTTTCTCCGAATACCTGATGAATCAAGCGGACCCGGCCCACCCGTCGTTCGACCTGAGCCAGGCGGCCTTGAATCATTACAAGGCGAAGCGCGTGCAATGGGCGCCCCTGCCGCAGCCGCTGGTCAGCCCCGACGGGTCGCCGCTGCCGGACCCGCCGCCGAGCAAAGCGAGGGCCGTGCCCGAAGGCGCCTTCATCGGCTACGCCATCGCCCACGTCCGCGATCCCAAATCCACGCCCGAACACCCGCTGCCCGACCTCCAACTGCTCGCGCCGGGAGACGATATCGTGCTCACGACCGTCACCGACGGCGAAGTCCGCCCGGTTCGCTATCGCTACGTCGTCAGCGACTATTATCACTCGGAAATGAGCGAATATGATTCCCAGTACGTCTTCGTGCCCTTAAAGCACCTCCAGATGTTGCGCAACATGGACGACCGCGTCACCGCGATCCAGATCCGCTTGAAGGATTACAATAAGGACCACAAAAAGGTCGAAGAGCGGCTGCAGCAGTTGTTCGGCGCCGAAGGGATTCAGGTGCGCACCTGGGAGGAGTTGCAAGGCCCGCTTTTGGCGGCCATCGCCGTGGAGCGCGGCATCCTCAACGTGCTGCTGTTCATGATCGTCGGCGTGGCCGGCTTCGGCATCCTGGCCATTTTTTCGATGATCGTGGTCGAGAAGACGCGCGACATCGGCGTCCTCAAGGCGCTGGGCGCCTCCAACTGGGGCGTCCTGAAAATCTTCATCGGCTACGGCCTGTTGCTCGGCGTCGTCGGGGCCGGACTCGGCACGGTCCTGGGCGTCACGATCACGACTTACATCAACCAGATCGAACACGGCCTGGCGCTCCTCACGGGGCAGGACATTTTCCCGCGCGACATTTACTACTTCAAAGACATTCCAACGGACATGCAGCCGATGACCTTGCTGTTCATCAACCTCGGCGCCGTGGGCATCGCCGTCTTGTTCAGCATCCTGCCGGCGCTGCGGGCGGCTCTGCTGCATCCGGTGCGGGCGCTGCGGTACGAATAAACGGGCCTCCAGGGGCTTACGCCCCTGGCTATTGACCGCCGCCCCTCCGGGGCTAACGTGGCAATCGACGGCGGGCGCTTAGGAGAGAAGACCGATGCAAGAAGTTGTGTTATCCGCCGCCGGTTTGTACAAAACCTACCGCAAGTACGCCATCCGGACGGAAGTGCTGCGCGGCCTCGACCTGGAGGTGCATCCGGGCGAGTTCCTGAGCGTCGTCGGCGCCTCCGGCTCCGGCAAGAGCACGCTGCTGCACCTGCTCGGCGTCCTCGACCGGCCCGACAAGGGCGAGATCCTTCTCGACGGCCGACGCATCGACGATCTGCCGTCCAAGGGCCGCGACCAGCTGCGCAACCAGACCTTCGGCTTCATCTTCCAGTTCTACCACTTGCTGCCGGAACTCACCGCGCTCGAAAACGTCCTCATGCCGCAGATGATCGCCCAGTCGGTCCTCGGCTGGCTCGGCCGCCGCCGTCAGATACGCAACCGCGCCGTCGAGCTGCTCGACCGCGTCGGCCTCGGCCGCCGGCTCAATCACCGGCCGCGCGAGCTGTCCGGAGGCGAAATGCAGCGCGCCGCCGTCGCCCGCGCCTTATTAACCGGCCGCGCGTCCTGCTCGCCGACGAACCGACCGGCAACCTCGACGCCGAGGCCGGCGGCGAAGTCGTCCGCCTCCTCCGCGACTTGAACCGGCAAGACGGGCTAACTATCATCATGGTGACGCACAACATGGAAATCGTCGCCGGCACGGATCGCATGGTGCGACTCACCCAGGGGCGCGTCGAAGGCGCGCCGGAGGCGCACGGCGACCCGATCCTGGCGCCCGCGTCGGTCGGCGGCGGCTGACTTCACGACACTCACCCGGACGGCCGACCGATGACCAAGGTCTACATCAACGGCAAATTCTTCGACAAGGCCGACGCCAAGATCAGCGTCTTCGACCACGGCCTCCTCTACGGAGACGGCGTATTCGAGGGCCTCCGCATCTACGACGGCAAAGTCTTCCGCCTTCCCGAACACGTCGAACGTCTCTACGACAGCGCCAAACACATCACCCTCGACGTGCCGCTGACTCGCGACGAGTTGACCGAAGCAGTCCTGCATTCGGTCCAGGTCAACGCCAAGAAGGACGGCTACATCCGCCTGATCGTCACGCGCGGGGCCGGCGGCCTCGGCATCGACCCGCGCAAGACCACCGACCCGCAAGTTATCATCATTGTGGATGATATTAGTATGTATCCGCGGGAGTTGTACGAAAACGGCCTGGAAGTCATGACGTCGAGCTTCGTCCGCAACCACCCGAACGCGCTCAACCCGCGCATCAAGTCTCTGAATTATCTCAACAACATCCTCGCCAAGATCGAGGCCGTCCGGGCCGGCTGCCTGGAGGCGATCATGCTCAACGTCAACGGCGAGGTGGCGGAATGCACCGCCGACAACATTTTCCTCGTCAAACGCGGCGTCCTCAAGACGCCGCCTACGCACGCCGGCATCCTCGAAGGCGTCACCCGCGATTTCGTCATCGAACTGGCCCGCGCGGCCGGCGTCCCGTTCCAGGAGGCGACTCTGACGCGGCACGACGTTTACGCCGCCGACGAATGTTTCCTGACCGGGACCGGCGCCGAGATCATTCCGGTGGTGAAGTGCGACGGCCGCGTCCTCGGGCCGGGCAAGCCGGGGCCGATCACGCGGCAGCTGCGCGAACGCTTTCACCAGGCGGTGCGGCAGGAGTAAGCCGGTTGTAGGACGACCGCCTAAACACTACAACAGCCTCCACGAAAGCAGATCGGATGTCTCGGCCGCGGCCGTACCTGTCCGGGGGCTTCCATGCAATCCAACCGTCCCACGTCGGTGCTGGTCCTCGCCATTTTCCATTTCATTCTGGGCGGCCTGGGGCTGCTGGGCGGACTCTTCGGCCTCGGCTCGGCCGTCATCGTGTACGCCCAATCCCCGACCTCCGCACCCCCACCTGCCGCCGTCCGCCCTGCCGGGCCGGGCGGGATGACGGTCGCCGCCCAAAACCAGTTTCTCAACGCCCGTCTGCCCTACTGGAAGGAAATCGGAATACTCTTCAACCTGATCGATTCCGCGATTTCCGTGCTGATGATCGCAGCCGGCGTCGGCCTGGTGCGGATGCGGCCTTGGGGGCGAACCTGCTCCTTCGTCTATGGCGGCGTAAGCATCGTGAGCCAGGTCGGCCGGCTTGTTTACACGGCGGGCTTTTTCCTACCGGCGATGTCCGATTTTTACGAATCGTTGACGGGACCGGCTTCCGGCCTCCCTCCGGGGTTCGGCACCATCATGAAATATGCCCTCATCGGCGGGGTGGCCGTCTCCCTGCTCGGCTTCGTTTACCCGATCATCGTCCTGGTTCTCCTTTCCCGACGTTCGGTTCGCGCCGCCTTCAGCGGCGTACCCGTCGGCGGCGAAGAAGATCCCTACGACCGGGGCGGGCCGCCGCGCGAAGGCGACTACGACCGGCCGCCGCCCGGCTACGGCGGTGAGCCGGACGACCGATTCGGGTCGGCGCCCCAATGACCCCGTGCGGCGGACGCCTTCCGCTCAGAACGTACGGCCGAAGACGAGGAATAAGATCAGGGGCAGCCCGCCCAAAAGGATGCCGAGGCACCAGAAAGCGTCAATGGCGATCGTCCAATAGAGCTTTCGCATCATCCGCGGGCTGACCTCGCCCGAATAGAACCCCAGCCGCGCCAGCAGCCAGAACGAGTAGGGCATAAGCAGGGGGAACAGCGACGACAGGAAGGCGCGTCGGACGAGATCGTCGCCGACCATCGTTTCCAGGTTCGGCAGGTTCAGGTCGTCTTCCACCGTGGACGGCACGGCCTCCAACGGCGTGTCGGACGTGATCGTTTCCGCCTTCGGGGCCGGCTTCTCTTGCACGTCTTGGGAGGCGGGGTTGTGGCGCGGCACGGCGGTCACGGCCGGCGATTTGGTCGGGGCCGGCCGCGGCGTCTCACACGACGGGCAGACTTCCAGGTCGTCGCTCACGGCTTCTCCGCACAGCGGGCAGAGCCAGAGGACCGAGTCGTCGGCCAATCGCTCCTCGCCGCCGTCGCCCTCCGCCTTTTCGTGGGCCGCCAGGATCTCCGCGGCCCGCTCCGCCTCGGTTTCCGAAACGCGCAGCTGAATCATTCCGCCAAGCCCCTGGATGCCCCCGAATACGCCGACGCTGCCGCCGCCGGTGAGAAAAGCCTGGATGCCCTCCGCCTCCAGCCGGCCGCGCGCGAACTCGGCCTCGACCGACATGTGATAGGCGGCCAGCGTCACGAATGCTTCGGGCATTGCGGGATCTCCGCGAAGGTCGGGCGTGGGCGGACATTCGCAGGATAGGCGTCGTCGTCGCGGCGGTAAAGGGCGGGCACGGCACTTCAAGGCCCCAGACGGATGTCGTAGCGTTGCCGCCCCGGAAGGACGGTGTAATCGAGACCACTCTTATCCGCGTTGGCATAACGGGCAGGGATCTCTGGAACCCCGCCTGGCACCGCTTTCGCTCCCACAGGCCCTCGACCGCCGTGAGGGGCCGTGATCTTGACCGCGATCTTGGCCGGCCCCAAGGGGCAGTCGGCGACCTCGTAGCCGCCGTCCTCACGGATCAAGGAAGACACGACGATGCCCGCCTTTGTCTGGCTCGCGAAGGAGACCCAGCCGGTGGAAAGCGGCCTGCCGCCGAACCGAACCGTGCCCGAGACTTCTCCGGTGCGGCCGCCGCAGCCGGACAGCGCCAACGCCAGGACTGCGGCCGTCCCATAGAACCATCGGCCTGTAGTTCTTTTTGTGGTCTTCATTATCTTTTATTCCCACTTTACCAGTCGGGGCCGAGAGGTTGGCCGTCGGCGGGGTTGAGGGCGTTGCTCCAGGTCGTCTGGCCCACCCCGGAGGAGACGGTACGGACGCTGCCGTCCATCATGCCGACGTTCATGACCGTCGGGTGATAGCTCTGACAGAGGTTGGGGTCCGCCCTCATCGCGCTGACGCCGATCTGCGGCAAGGCGTAGACGCCGCTGTAGTTCGGCTGCCCCGGCAACTCGTCCGGGTTGGGCCAGTAGGGACCAAGGGTGTTGGGGTAGGCCGGGTAATCCCACGTCATGTAGTTCTCGTTGGTCCCGGATTGGGGATCGACGGTCGGGTAGCCGGGGAAGCAGCCGGACGTCTCGATGATGCCGATCGTCTCGGACGTGCCGTCGGGGATGTTGCCGATCCGGTAAGGCGGGACAGCCCCCTTGACGTTGAAAGCGCCGCCGCCGCCGAAAAGGGCCAGGTTCAAAGCGTAGTTTCCGGTGGCGGTCTTCCCGTCCAGGGTCGCCACGCCCCGGTTGGTCGTCGGGTCCGAGGGGCAGACGTGGATGGGATTGAGCGCGACGAATTGCGCCCCCAGATAGCCGGCGTCCGGCCGGTCTTGGGTGTACAGGTTGAACAGGTTGCCCTGCTCATAGTAGGGTAGCAGCGCGTAGAAAGCGCTGCCTTCGGCGGCGTTCCCGGTCTGGGGATTGACGACCTGGTAGAAGTTGGCCGGCGGCAGGGCGTCGTTCATGGCGCCGGCGTAATCGTGGATGGACAGCAGGAGTTGTTTCTCGTTGTTGGCGCAGGCCATGCGCGCCGCGGCCTCGCGGACCTTCTGGACGGCCGGCAACAAGAGGCCGATCAACACGGCGATGATGGCGATCACCACCAGCAACTCGATCAGCGTGAAGGCGCGGCGTTTCCTCATGGCCGGACTCCTTGATGCGTGAGTGTTGCCGGTAACGCGATAGCCGGCCGCCCAATCGGTAACACGATCCTTTTATTCGTATTACAGCGGCGGCGCGGCGACAAGGGGCGCGCCCAAGGGAGTGGAAGCACGGCACTATTTAGGTCGCGGGAAGGTTTCCGCCGCGCGGATCGGCTCGAAGCGCGCCGGCAGCTCGTCGGTCGCCCGTTCGATGTTCGCGGGACGAGCGTCCTGGCGTAAGCCGGCTTACTAAGAGCGACCGGTAGCAATGTGGGGCACGTTTCCATCGTGCCTGGAAAAAAAGGCACCTTGGAAACGTGCCCCACATTCTTTCCGAACGCTCTAAGCCCGAATCGGCGCGGCCGTTCGCACGGCGGCTGGCGGGGAACGCGCCGCCAGGGCGCGGGCCGTGAGTCGTGGGAGGTTGTGCGGGGTTAAATCCGTGTGGTTCGCGCCGCTTTGTCATTGCAAAGGGGGCAGGCGTGACCGACAATATACAATTGGGTGCGTTTCTTCCCGGCGACGGTCGCGCCGGACGGAGGTAGACGATGCGGCAATACAACATTCACATTCTAGGCTTGGCGTGCGCCGCCCTGCTGTTGGCGGTGGCGCCCGCCTTTTCCCAATCCAGCGGTCTCGGAAGCAGTTCCGGGCTGGGAAGCGGCGGCCTCGGGGGCAGTTCCGGGCTGGGAAGCGGCGGTTTCGGAGGAAGCTCCCTCGGAAGCGGCGGCCTTGGGTCGGGCGGTTCCTTCGGCTCGGGGAGTAGCGGGTTCGGGCTCGGCGCTACCGGCGGCACTTCCTCAGGCTACGGCGCGGCCGGCAGCCGCGCGGGTTCGACCCAGATCGGCGCCACCTCATTCGAGGGGCCTTACTACTACAACCCCTACTCCCTCGGCCTGCCCACCGCGACCGGCGCGACCGCCGGGACCGTCGGGTCCAGCGGGTTTGGCGCGACCACAAGCACTACCTCTGGAAATTTCGGTTCCCCGCTCTACACGCTGACGACCGGCACGACCGGCACGGCGTCCATTAACTCGAATTCGCAGAACATGATGGCCAACGGTTACGGCGTCGGCGTCAACGTCCGTCGTCTGCCGGCCTACGCCACGACGCTGAAGTTCGCCGTCCCGCCGCCCCCGCCGCCCGCGCAGGTTCGGGCCGATCTCCAGAATATGCTAGCGCAAACGACGCAGCTGAACCCCGCGGATTCCGTCCGCATCACCATGGACGGGCCGGCCGTGGTCCTCAGCGGCCGTGTCGTGAACGACGAGGATCGCCGTCTGGTGGAAAACATGATGCTTCTTTCACCGGGAGTCAACCAGGTCCGCAACGAACTGACTGTGGCAAAGCCGACGCCGTGAGACGCGGCGCCGCATTGCAAATCTTGGTTCTATTCGGCGCGTCCATACGCGCCGAGGGTTAGCCGCGACGCGCGGCGGAGCGCTTTGTCTGAGCGCTCCGCCGCGCGTCGCGGCTAACTGAAGCGTATCAACCGCAGCACATCAACCGCACTATGAATCCGAATTGGTGTTGCCCTCCCGCCGGCCCGTCGCTATAAGCCTCCCCTTCCCTGGGGGACGTATTGCTTCGTGGGTGGGCGGGGGCTTGGCGGCGTCGCGGGGGCGATGCGCGCCGGGCAAGGGGGGTGCCATGTCGGTCAGTCCGTTGCTCAGCCGAATCCTCGACGATGAAGCCCTGATACGAGGGCTTGGGGACGCCGAGGCGCGGGTGCTCGTGGAATGGCTGGTCGAGCAGGCCGAAGGCCTGGAAGAGACGCGATCGGCGAGCGGGGCCGACGCCGAGGTGCGGCGACTCTGCCGGCGCGGCCGGGCCGTGGCGCGCTTCGTGAACCTTTGGTGTCACCGTCGCGCTCCCGGCGCGGCCCTTCAACTCGCGGCCGTCGAACGCTTCTGCTGGCCGCTGCCCGAGGAGGCCGACGTGGACGCCTGCGAGTTGATGCAGACCATCATCGGCTGGGAGACCGAGCAGCTCCCCGGATGAATTTCCGGCAAAATCGTGCGCCGGCCCACCAATGTCCTTGCGGAGGTTGCGTTGATGCTTTAAGCTAAATATTCCCATGGCGTGCCGCGAAATGCCTGCCTCTTTCTACGCCGTTTCCCTGTCACCGAGCGAGGGTGAGACGTGACCCCCGGACCCGAGTCCCCAGTTAACCTTCAGGTTGTCGAACAGGAGCGCCGCCGTCTCGGCCAACGGCTGGACGAGATTTCCCGCCTCTGCGAAGCGGACGTGCCGCCGGCCGTGTTCTACGGCGACATGCTCAAACGGCTGCTGGAATCGCTGGCCGCCCCGGCCGGCGCCGTCTGGACGCGCACCGCCCAGGGCAACCTTCAGATCCAGTTCCAGATCAACCTCAAGGAAATCGGCCTCGACCAGTCCGACGAGGTGCGCCAGAGCCACGGCGAACTGCTGCGCCTGGCCGTCACCCAGGGCAAGCCGATCCATTTGCCTCCGCGCAGCGGCGTCGGCCCCGCCGAGGAAGGCCAGACGCCGGCCGGCAACACCACCGACTACCTGCTCCTGGTCGTGCCCATTCTGCTCAGCGATCAGGTCGTCGGCCTCATCGAGGTCTGGCAGCACCCCAACCGGCCTGCCGCCGCCGTGCCCGGCTTCCTCCAGTACATGACCCTCATGGGCGAGCTGAGCGGGCGCTACCAGCGCGCCCAGATGCTCCGCCAGATGACCGGCCAGGAACAACTCTGGACTCAACTCGAAACCTTCGCCCGCCAGATCCACGGCAGTCTCAACCCCGTCGAAGTCTCTTACCTCGTCGCCAACGAGGCGCGTCGGCTGTGCGAGTGCGACCGCATCAGCGTGGCCGTGCGCTACGGCCGTAAAACCAGCATCGAAGCCGTCAGCGGCGCCGACGTGGTGGAAAAGCGCTCCAACGCCGTCCGCCTCATGCGCCGCCTGTCCGATCAAGTGCTCAAGTGGGGCGAGAAACTCACCTTCAACGGCGAGCGCGACGACAGCCTGCCGCCCAAGGTGCTCGACGCGCTGGACGCCTATTTGGCGGAGAGTCCGAGCAAGCTGCTGGTGGTTTTGCCGCTCAAGGACGAGCGCGAGAGCAAGAGCAAGAAACCGCCGCGGGCGGCGCTGGTGATGGAGTGTTTCGAGCCGCCGGCCGACCCGCAGCAACCGCTCGCGCGCCTCGACGTGGTCGCCCGCCACGCCACCAGCGCCCTCTACAACGCCGTCCAGCACCGCCGCATCCCGTTCCGCTACATCTGGATGCCCCTGGCCAAGGCCCAGGAAGGCGTCGGCGGCCCCACCAGCGCCATCGTCATGGCCTGCTGCGTCGCCGCCACGCTCATCCTGTCCATCCTTTGCCTGGTGCCGTACCCGCTCAAGCTCGACGCCAACGGCAAGCTGCTGCCGCAGACGCGCTGCTACGTCTACGCGCCGCTGCCAGGTCGGGTGGATCGCTTCCTGGTCTCGCCGGGAGAGTCGTTCGGCGAGGGCCGCAACCTGGTGGAATTGTACGACTTCCCGGACCTCGGACAGAAGATCCTCACGCTCCAGCAGGACAAGTTCAATTTCGAGCGACAATTGGCCTCGCTCAAGAGCAAGGAGGCGAAGGACCTCGGCCAAAAGGAGCGCTCCGACCTGACGCGCGATATTGAGGTGGCCGACGCCTCCGCCCGGAGCAAGGGCGAGGCGCTGGAGGCGCTCATCCAGAGCGTGGACGCCGACCGCGCTCCCGACAGGGCCGGCTTCTTCTTCCTCAAGGCGCCGAATTTCACCAACGAACAGGCGCTGCAGCTCAACCGCAAGGAGTGGACGGTCCTCAACAGCAACTTCAAGGAAGAGCTGACCAACGTGACGGTCAAGCCGTCGGACAAACTGCTGTGGCTGGGCGCCAAGGACGGGCCGTGGGAAATCGAGTTGAGGATCCCGCAGAAGCACATCGGCCAGGTGTTGCAGTCGTTCCACGGCGACCACAACAAGGAGTTGGAGGTCGAATTCCTGTTGCGCAGCGACCCGGCCCGCAAGTTCGTCGGCAAGCTGCGGCTGGACAAGATTGGTGGAGAAGCCCTGTCCAGCAAAGAGGACAAGGACGAGGCGGAGCCGGTGGTGTTGGCCTACGTCCGAATCGACAACGACGACCCCGACCTGCCGAAGATCGACGGCGCCTCGGTTCTGCCGCCGGAGATGCTGCTCAGCGGCACCGAGGTCCACGCCAAGATCTGCTGCGACAGCCATCCGATGGGCTATTCGCTGTTCTACGGCGTCTTTGAATTCCTGTATGAGAAGGTCGTGTTCTTCTTCTGAGCAATCCCGGTTAGCCGCGACGCGCCAGCGGAGCGCTTCATGCCAGCGCTCCGCTGGCGCGTCGCGGCTATCCGACCAACGCGCTTTCCCTCCCGGAGGATGATTCATGTTTCGCTGGCTCGCTCTTTGTCTGGTCCTGTGCGCCGGGGCGTTCGCCCTGGTGGCGATGGCGACCGGCGCGTTCAACCATCGGGTGGAGTCGGCCGTGGTCGAGCCGTTGCGCCCCACCAGCACGGAAGATGCGCCCGCCGACCTGGTTAAACCCGCGGCGGGGGCGGAACTGGGCCGCGGAGGCGCCGTCTTCATCAAGGACGCCCGTCTGACGGCCATCGAGCGCGAAGAGGTCCCCAGCCAGCACGACGGCACCATGCTGGTCGTCGGCACCGACGAACCGGTCGCCCCCAACGAGCAGGCCGAGATGTTGCCGCCCATCCGCGTGCCCTTCCTGGCGCTCCAGATCGACGCCAAGGACTCGAACAACCCCGTCGATGCCAAGACGCTGCCCCCGGAGAGCGAGTGGTTCTTCATCCGCTCGGTGCCGGACTCCAAGTTCAAGGAGGCCTACGACCAGAAGCGGCTGGGCCAGGGCTGGGACGCCTACAAAAAAGACCCGCGTTTCCCGATCTACCGCCGCTGGCACGAAGGCGACCCTCTGCAGCCCGGCAAGGTGGAGGTGGTGTTTGAGCAGAAGGTCTTCCGCAAGCTGCGCGAGGGCGAGTGGGTCCATCAGGGCCAGCTGCTGGCGATGGTGGACACCACCGTCCAGGTGAACGACGTATCCAGCAAGGTGGCCAAGATGGTGACGGCCGAGGCCGATTACCGGGCCGCGATCAAGACCAAGGAGGAGGCCATCCGCCGGGCGGCGTCGGCGGAGTTCCTGTATCAGAAGGGCAAGGGCTACATCTCCGAAGACGATTACCGCGCCGCCCTGCTCAACAAGGACCGCTACATCGAGGAAGAACATTCCAAGGACGCGGCCCGCCAGGTGGCGGGTGAAGAGTTGAGCGCCTCGATCAGCCTCCTCAAGCTGCACGAGGTCCGCGCCTCGATCCCCGGCATCATCAAGGTGATCTACCGCCATCAGGGCGAGGCGGTGAAGAACCTCGATCCGGTGGTGCAGATCCAGAACCCGCTCAAGCTGCGCGTTGAGGGCTTGGCCGACGTGCAGGACGCCCAGGCGCTGCGCGTCGGGATGCCGGTGATCGTCGAGCCGACGCGGCCGAAACCGCCGCTGGCGGTGCTGATCGGCCATCAGGGCGAGGTGACGTGCGTGGCGGTGAGCCGAAGGGGCGCCGACGGCAGGAAGCTGATCCTTTCGGGCAGCGAGGACGGCACGCTGCGCTTCTGGGACTACACGGCCAAGCAGCCGCAGATCGGCCTGCTGGACCACCACGCCGGCGTGACGGCCGTGGCCTGCACCGGCCCGGCGTCGGCCCGGAACCTGGCCCTGTCCGGCGACCGGGACGGCGTCGGCCGCCTGATCGACCTCGACCACATGCTGCCCGCGACGGCCGCGGCCGACGGCGAAGCGGCCCCGGCGCCAGCGACGCCCATCAAACTGGCCGAGCGTCACAAGGGGCCGATCACCTGCGTGGCCTTCAGCCCCGACGGGACGGTCTGCGCCACCGGCGGCGAGGACCGCGCCATCCGCTTCTGGGACACGAACGACGGCAAACTTATCAACACCGTGCCGGCCGCCCACAAGGCGGCCGTCACCTCGCTGCAATTCGCGCAGGAGAAAGACAAGCCGCTCCGGCTGGTGTCCGCCGGCGGCGACAACACGCTGATGGTATGGAACCTGGAAGACCTCAAGACTCCGAAAATGGAGTATTCGCTGCCCTACCGCGGCGGCGACGTGGCCAAGCTCGGCGTCAGCGCCGACGGCAAGCACGTCCTCTTCGACCACGGCTCGGAGCTGCGCGTGCTGTCGCTGGACGACCGGCAGATCGAGGGCGTGATCCACAGCGGCGCCGTGGCGACCAATTTCACGACGATGGCCCTGTTCGCGCCGGACGGCAACACGGTGCTGACCAACAGCGCCTCGGACGGCCGGCTGCAGTTGTGGCGGACGCCCGGCCTGGCCCTCGGCGCCGACCGCGACCACGCGGCCGAGTTGCGCCAGTTCGTCTGGAACAGCGGCACGGCCACCAGCGGCGCCTTCGACCCCGATTCGACCTTCGCCGTCACCGGCTCGCGCGACAACTTCGTGCTGGTCTGGGCGATGCCCACGGCCGAGGAGGTGTTGGCCAAGCCGCGCGAGACCAGGCTGACGCTGGTCGAGCGGGCGCTGGACAACGGCGCCCGTCAGGTGCGCGTCTGGGCCGAGGTCAACAACGACGACTTCGCCAAGGGCACCGGCCTGACGCCCGGCGGCACGGCGACGATGGTGATCCCGCCGGCCGGGAAGTGAAACGAACCAGCCGCGAGCGCGAGCGAGCGGGATTCGTCAAGCCCGCTCGCTCGCGCTCGCGGCTGGTAGGAACACGGAAACGCGATGGGACGAAGGCAGTCGAATGGAAGACACCGCACCCGCCAGTGAACTCGAACGCCGCAAGTCGTTGCGCATCCGCCTGCGCCGCGACCTGGCCATCGAGGCCCAGAAATACGAAGGCCGCACCTATTACGTCATCAAAGATCCGGTTAGCCTGCGCTACTACCGCCTCAAGGACAACGAGTTTTTCCTGCTCCAGTTCATGGACGGCGCGCGCACGCTGGAAGACGCCCAGAAGGCGTATGAGGCGCAGTACCGGCCCGACCGGCTCAAGCTGGAGGACGTGGAAGGCTTTGCCCAGCAACTCATGACCGGCGGCCTCGCCCAGAACGAGTCGCCGCGGGCTGGCAAACAACTCTTCGACCGCCGCAAGAAGAAGCGTCGTGAAGAATGGATGCAGACGCTCACCAACATCCTCTACATCAAGATCCCGATCATCGACCCCGACCGTCTCCTCAAGCGCATGACGCGCTCGCTCGGCTGGATCTTCTCGGCGTGGTTCTTCCTGCTCAGCATCGGCCTCATGCTCAGCGCCGTCGCCCTCGTCGGCGTCAACTTCGCCAAGTTCCTCGACAAGTTGCCCGACTACCACGAGTTCTTCAGTTTCAAGACCGTCGTCTACCTGTGGGGCGCCCTGGCCGTGGTCAAGGTGATCCACGAGTTCGGCCACGGCCTCAGTTGCAAGAAATTCGGCGGCGAGGTCCACGAGATGGGCTTCCTGCTGCTCTGCCTGTCGCCGGCCCTCTATTGCAACGTCTCCGACGCCTGGACGCTGCCCAACAAGTGGCACCGCATCATCATCAGCTCGGCCGGCATTTACGTCGAGCTGGTCATCGCCGCCATCGCCACCTGGATCTGGTGGTACACCCCGACGCAGCCGTTCTGGCACAACCTGTCGCTGGCCATGATGGTGGTGTGCAGCGTCAGCACGGTCGTCTTCAACGCCAACCCGCTGATGCGTTACGACGGCTATTACGTCCTCGCCGACTGGCTGGAGATCCCCAATCTCCGCGAACGCTCCAACCGCTTCCTGTCGAACCTGGTGCAGGAGCACTGCCTGGGCATCGAGGTCCAGCCGGAAGGCTACATGGCCCTGGGGCGGAAGATTCTGTTCGTCTTCTACGCGATCACCAGTTACATCTACAAATGGGTGGTGACGTTCGCCATCATCTGGTTTTTCACGTCGTTCCTCAAGCCGTACAAGCTGGAGGTGGTCGGCCAGATGTTGGCCGTCGCCTCGCTGGTTTCCATGCTCTGCTGGCCGGTCTACCGGCTGGGAAAGAACCTTTACAAACGCGGGAGGCTGCCTGACATGAAGCGCTGGCGCGTCGTCACGACCGGCCTGGTGCTGACGGCGTTGGTCCTGTTCCTGGCCCTGGTCCCGCTGCCCCTGAACAAGGTGCGCGGCACGGGGCTGGTGGAGCCGCAGCCGGACGCCTCGACCAAGGTCTACGTCCGCTACCCGGGCGTCCTGGAAAAACTCAACGTCCACACCGGCCAGCACGTCGAACAGGGCGAAGAACTCGCCGTGTTCCGCAACATCGAACTGGACCAGCGGCTGGCCGAGGCCGTCAACGACGAGAAGGTCCACGGCGAAATGGCCGCGGCCGACGAGCGGCAGCGCGACTCGCTCACCGACCGGGCGGCGCACGACCTCGCCGAAAAGGACTTCAACGAGGAGGCCGGCAAACGCGACAGCGCCGCGGCCGACAAACGGGCCTATGAAAAGGTCCGCCGCGAGGAGCTGGTGCTGCTGGCCCCGCGCTCCGGCGTGGTCGGCGAGGCGCCGGTCATCGACGACGTCGGCAAATACTACGACCGCAACCCCGATCAACCGTTCTGCACCATCGACGAGCCGGGCAAGATGCGCGTCTGCCTGCCGCTGCCGACCAGCGAGTTCAACCGACTCAAGGAGAACCTGGAGCGCAATACGCCGAATTCCAACGCCGCGCACGGCTATTGCAGCGCGGCGTGACGGTCCACTACGACAAGACGCGGCTGGCCGACGTGTTCGCGGACCTGCAAAAGCAGATTCCGGGGCTGCACTTCAAGGGCGACGCCGCGGCCGGGGCCGACGACGGCCTGCCGGTGACGTTCCACGCCGAACGGCAGCGGCTGTCGTCGGTGCTTGACCTGATGTTGGGGGGATACGGTCTGGGCTACGTCGTGCAGTCGCGGGCGGGGGCGTCGGACGACGGCTGGCTGCTGGTGCGGGCCGGCCGGGAGCGCGGCTACCCGGAAGGGCCGCGGCCGCTGGCCGACCTCGGCGCGACGGTGTGCATCCAGGGCCGGGCGTTTCACGACTTCAAGGGCAAGGTGGCGCCGCTGCCGGAGGCGGAGGCGCACGTCATCCCGTTCCCGCTGACGAGCAAGGCCGGCGGCCCCGTCGCGGTCAAGGCGGCCCCCAACGGCCAGACCGGCGCGCTGGAGCCGCAGACGCAGCAGTTCCTCGTCTACATCGACATCACCAACGCCGACGACGCCATCAAGGACGGCAACATGGCGGAGGTGAAAATCAACTGCCAGCCGGAAACCTGTCTGCAATGGGTGTGGCGCTGGGTCAACACGACGTTCGACCTGCGGCTGATGTAGGTCCCGTTCGCCTCCGGTTAGCCGCGACGCGCCAGCGGAGCGCTGATGCAAGCGCTCCGCTCGGCGCGTCGCGGCTAACCGGAGGCGACTTCGCCTTACGCCCTCTTCTTCGCGTCGTTAAAGCGCTCGGCGACGTACTTCCAGTTGACCACGTCCCACCACGCGGCCAGGTACTTGGCCCGGTCCTGGTGATACTTCAGGTAGTAGGCGTGTTCCCACACGTCCACGCCCAGCAGCGGGGTCGCGCCCATCCGGACGGGGCTGTCCTGGTTGGCGGTGCTGTACACGTCGAGCTTGCCGTCCTTGAGGACGAGCCACGACCAGCCGCTGCCGAAGCGCTTCATGCCGGCCGTGGTCATCTTGTCCTTGAGCTTGGCGACGCTGTCGAAGGAGGCGTCGATGGCCTTGGCCAGCTCGCCGGTCGGGTCGGCGCCGCCGCCCTTGTCCTTGGGCGCCATCCACAGCCAGAACAGCGTGTGGTTGTAGTCGCCGCCGCCGTTGTTGATGACGTTCTGTTGGATGTCCTTCGGCAGCTTCCCGACGTTCTCGAGCACTTCGAGCAGGTCCATCTTGAGGAAGTCGGGGTGGTTCTTGAGGGCGGCGTTGAGGTTCTTGACGTAGCCAGCGTGGTGCTTGTCGTGGTGGATCTCCATCGTCAGTTTATCGATGGACGGCTCCAGGGCGTCGTAGGGGTAGGGCAGCGGCGGCAGTGTGAAGCCCTCCGCCGCCTCCTTGGCGACCTTGGCCGGTTCCCGCGCGACGGCGTAGACCGTCGGCAGCGTCAGGGCCGCGAGGCCGGCCCCGGCCGTCCGCAGCAACTGGCGACGATTCAGATGCGTCATGATGTTCTCTCCCGGTGCGGCCGGAGGCGCCCGGCTCGGCCCGTCCAACCCTGACGCCCCGACCAATCTGCACGATACCACCTGCCCCGCCGATGTCCACAAGGAACGGCCATAAATCGCAATCTTCACCGCCTTCTCTTGACACGCCTCCGGTCCCGCCTATACTGGTTCTTGTTGAGATTCAGTCTCAACAAGTCGGGCTGCGTCGAACCTGCCTTCCTGGGGCGCCGCCGTCGCGGTTCAAGCCCCTCGCCGTCTCCTTTTTGTCGAAAGGAATGGGTTTCCATGCGCGCACGGACCCCGCACACTGCGTTCACGCTGATCGAACTGCTCGTGGTGATCGCCATCATCGGCATCCTGATGGGACTGCTGTTGCCGGCCGTCCAGAAGGTGCGCGAGGCCGCTGCCCGCATCAAATGCACCAACAACCTCAAGCAGATCGGCCTGGCCATGCACGGCTATCATGACGCCCAAAACGGCCTGCCGCCGGGCTACGCCGCGACCGGGGCCTATTTCGACGGCGCCAACGACACGGCGCCGGGCTGGGGCTGGGCGGCGTATCTCTTGCCCTACCTTGAACAGGGCAACGTCTACCGCACCATCGACTTCACGCAGCCCGTTCAGGCCGCCGCCAACGCCGCCGCCGTGCAGACGATGCAGCCGATGTTCCTGTGCCCGTCGGACCAGACGCCGCCGACCGCGTTTGCGGTCACGGACCCGTTCGGCAATCCGATCGCCCGCATGGCGCCATCCAGCTACGCCGCCTGCGTCGGCGGCGACGAATCCGACGTTTTTGCCCCGACCGGCCTGGGCGTCTTCTACCGCAACAGCCGGACGCGGTTCGTCGAGATCACGGACGGGCTGAGCGAGACGATCCTGGTCGGCGACAAGGCGTGGTCGAACGCGGAGGGCGTCTGGACGGGGGCGCCGTCGGGCGCGGTGTTGACGCGCGGCCCGCGCAACCCCAACCCCGGCAGCGGGTCGGCGTTCTACCCCGCCTCGGCGCTGGTCCTGTCGCACAGCCATCTGAACAACGCGACGACGGACACCGACGGCGGGCTGGACGATTTTTCCAGCAACCACGTCGGCGGCTCGAATTTCCTGTTCGGCGACGGCTCGGTGCATTTCATCCGGAGCATCCCCGGCGACACGCCGACCGGGTACACGCCGGACAGCATCGCCTTCCAGGCGCTGGGGACGCGAGCAAACGGCGACGCGCCGCAGGGACTCGATTATTGAGGGCGGCGGGGGAACTTGAACATGAGATATTTTGGATGGGTTGTAGCTGCTCTGATATTGGCCCTCAACGCGGGCTGCGGCCCGGCGCCGCCGACGCTGGCCGGCGGCAAGCCGGTGGCTCACTGGCTGACGGCCTTGCACGCCCCCGACCCGAAGGAGCGCCGCGAGGCGGCCGACAAGCTCGGCAACGTCGGCCCGGCCGACGCGGCGGCCTGCCCCGCCCTGGTCGAGGCGCTGCGCGACCCCGACGCCCAGGTGCGCGGCAAGTCGATCCTGGGGCTGACCAAGTGCGGCGCCGCGGCCAAATCGGCCCTGCCGACGTTGCAAGACCTCAAGGCGCACGACCCGGACGCCGGCGTCCGCGACTACGCCGGCAAGGCCATCGCCAAGATCCAGGGCCAATGAGCGTCCCGCTGGTCAGCCGGCGCGTAATCCGGTAAAAGGGAAAGGGTCTGTTCCTATTGCTCCGGATGACCACGGCGAGGATTGTGCCATGTCACACCTGTCCCGTTCGCGTCTGGCGTGGACGCTTTTGCTGCTGACCCCGGCCGCCTTGTTGTCGCTGGCCGCCCTGCACGCCGCGGACCCGCCCAAGGTCGAAAAAAAGGTGAACCCCGCCCTCAAGGCGGCCGACGCCCTCTACGACGGCATCCAAACCGTCGTCCTCGACAACGGCCTGCACGTCTATCTCAAGCCGGTGCCCGGCTCGCCGGTAGTCACGACGATGGTGGCCTACAAGGTCGGCTCGGCCGACGAAGATCTCGACAGCACCGGCCTGTCGCACTACCTCGAACACCTGATGTTCAAGGGCACCGACAAGATCATGCCCGGCGACATCGACCGCCTCACCTTCCGCAACGGCGGGGCCAACAACGCCTACACCGACACCGATTACACCATCTTCCATTTCGACTTCCCCTACGACCGCTGGGAAGGCGCCCTCGCCGTCGAGGCCGACCGTATGCGCAACCTGCGCATCGACGACAAACACGAGTTTTCGGAGGAAAAAGGGGCGGTTTGCAACGAGCTGAAGCGCGACGAGGACGAGCCGTGGGACCTCGAACACAAGGCCATCGTGCCGCTCCTGTTCGGCAAGTCCGGCCCCTACGGCCACCCCGTCATCGGCCTGGAGTCGCAGGTCCGGGCCGCCACCGCCGCAATCATCAAGGCCCACTACGACAAGTGGTATCACCCCAACAACGCCTCGCTGGTGGTCTGCGGCGGCTTCGATCCGGTCGCGGCGCTGGCGAAGATCAAGGAGTTGTTCGGCCCCATCCCGAGGGCGGAGCTGCCGGCGCGCAAGCCGCTGTCGAAGGAGACGCTCAAGCGGCCCGCCCGGCTGGTCATGGACTCCAAGTTCGCCGTGCCGCGGCTGGTGTTCGGCTGGAACACCGTGGACGCCAAGAGCGACGACTACCCGGCCATGAGCGTGGTCGAGCAGCTGCTCAACGGCCGGACGAGCCGGCTGTACAAGAAGCTGGTGGAGGGCGAGCAGGTGGCCGGGGCGGTCGGTGCCAGCGAGAACAACGCCGGCCGTTACCCCGGCTGGTTCGAGATCGACGTGGAATTGTTCGATAAAAAAGACGAAGCCAAGGCGGAAAAGCTGCTGCTGGGAGAATTGAAGAAGCTGGCCGACGAACCGATCACCCAGGCGGAGTTGAATCGCGTGCAACGGCAGCTGATCGCCAGCGTCATCTTCGGCAACGAGAGCGTCCACGACCTGGCCAACAGCATCGCCCAGGGCGTCACCATCAACGACCTCGCGTTCGTCAAGAACCTGCTGCCTCGAATCCTTGAGGTGAAGGCCGAGGACGTGCAGCGCGTCATCAAAACCTATCTCGATCCGGAAAAGCGCGTGGTGGTGTTCTCCGCGCCGAAGGGCGAAGCCCGCGGGCCGTCGCCGTTCTGCCGCGATCCGATGCGGGGGATCAGCCGAAGCGCCCGCCGCGCCCCGGCCGTCGGCGGCGCCGACTTCCCGCTCAAGGACGTGAAGCACGTCGAGCTGCCCAACGGTCTCAAGTTGCTGCTCTACGAGGATCACCGCCTGCCGATCATCACCGCCGAGGCCCAGTTGCGCACCGTCAACGTCTACGAGCCGGACGACAAGCTCGGCGTGGCGGCGCTGACGGGGATGCTGTTGCAGGAGGGCACGACGAAGCACACCGGGCCGGAAATCGCCGACCTGATCGAGGGCGTCGGCGGTTCGCTGGACCTGAGTTCGGCCGGCGGCACCGTCAAGGTGCTGACGCCGAGCCGCTCGCTGGGCCTGGGCCTGCTGGTAGAGTGCCTGACGGAGCCGGCCTTTTCCAAGGAATCGTTCCAGCGACAGCAGGCGGTGCTGCTGTCGTCGTTGCACGACGCGGAGACGCAGCCGGAGTTGGTGGCGCAGCGGGCCTTCGCCAAGGCGGTCTACGGCGAGCACCCGCGCGGCCGGCCGTCGCTCGGCACGGTCAAGACGGTCGAGGCGCTGAAGCCGGCCGACTGCGTCGCCTTTCACAAAAAGGTTTTCGTGCCCAACAACACGACGCTGGTGGTCGTCGGCGACTTCGACTCGAAGGAATTGGCCGACGAGATCGGCAAGCTGACGGCCGACTGGAAGAAGGGCGAATTGGAAACCCCGGAATATCCGAAGATCGAGAAGCCCAAGGAGTTCACGGAGAAGATCATCACGATGCCGGAGGCCCGGCAGCTGCACTTCTACATGGGCCACGTCGGCATCCGCCGCTCCAACCCGGACTTCTACAAGCTGCTGGTGATGGACTACGTGCTCGGCGTCGGCCCCGGCTTCACCGACCGGCTGTCGTCGCGGCTGCGCGACCGCGAGGGGCTGGCGTACACCGTGACCGGCACGATCACCTCGACGGCCGACCTGGAGCCGGGTTCGTTCACCTGCTACATCGGCACCGACAACAACAACTTCGAGCGCGTGAAAAAGGAGTTTTTGGAGGAGTTGAATCGCATCCGCGACGAGACGCCGAAAACGCAAGAGGTGGAGGACGCCAAGACGTACCTGCTGGGCAATCTGAACATGCACTTCACGACCACGGCCGGGGTGGCGGGCCAGCTGTTGACCATCGACCGCTACCACCTCGGCGACGACTACCTGAGCGATTACCGCAAGGCGGTCGAGGCGGTGACGCCGGAGGACGTGCAGGCCGTGGCCAAGAAGTACCTCGACCCCGCGCACATGTTCCTGGTGGCGGCCGGCGGCGTCGATAACAAGGGGCAACCGCTCGGCAAGCTGCCGACGCCCAAGCCGTGATGTCGGGTCGCGCCGGTTAGCCGCGACGCGCAGCGGAGCGCTCGGTCCCATGCGCTCCGCTGCGCGTCGCGGCTAACCGGCGAATCGGCATACCCGGCGCAACCCCTCTGTCCCCTTTCTCGCGGGAAAATGCCGTCGCCGCGCCTCCATTTCCCTTCCAGTCCTCTTGATCCGGCGGGCCGGGCAAGTTAAGGTGACTTATCCGTGAATTCCTATTGCACCGGCCTTTCGCCTTCTCGCCTCTTCCGTCCAACGGCGCACCGGCCATTTCCTCTCCTTGAGGTATCCCTTACATGAAACGCAGCCTGCTCCGCTTCCTGCCGACGGCCGCCTTCTTGCTGGCCGCCGTCCCGGCCTTCGCCCAGGCCGGTCCCGACAAAAAATTCGAGGACTTCGATCAGGTCGTCAAAGGGGCCAAGGAATACGAAGGCCTCTTCCACCTCTACCAGAAGGACGACCGCCTGTACGCCGAGATCCAGCCGCACCAGTTCGATCAGCCGTTCCTCTGCCCGATCGCCGTGGCCCACGGCCTCGGCATGGGCGGCGACACGCTCAACTTCGGCGAGCAGTGGGTGCTGCTGTTCCGCCGCGTCGGCGACAAAGTGCATCTGATCCGTCGCAATGTCCACTTCCGGGCCAAGAAGGGCAGCCCCGAGGCCAAGGCCGTCGACACCACCTACACCGACTCGGTGCTGATGGCTCTGCGCATCCAAAGCATTCACCCCATCCGCGGCAGCGTCCTGATTAACTTCAACGACATTTTCATGACCGACTTCGCCGAGCTGGGCCGCGGCGCCTTCGACCCGTCGCGCAGCGTCTGGCATCAGGTCAAGGCGTTCCCGCGCAACGTCGAGTTGGAGGTGGCCGCCACCTACGCCGGCGGCGGACGCGGCGACGATAGCGTCATCGACGGCCGCGGCGCCACGGTGGTCATCCACTACGGCCTCTGCCAGCTGCCCGACGACGGCTACCAGCCGCGCCTGGCCGACGACCGCATCGGCCATTTCCTCAGCGTCGTCAAGGACTTCAGCACCGACAGCCGCGACACCACGTTCGTCCGCTACGTCAACCGCTGGCGGCTGGAGCGCGCCGAGCCGGTGGACCCGAAGAACCCCAACAAACTCTCCGCCCCGAAAAAGAAGATCGTCTTCTGGATCGAAAAGTCGGTGCCGGAGGAGTACCGGGCCTACGTCCGCGAGGGCATCCTGGAGTGGAACAAGGCCTTCGAGAAGATCGGCTTCCGCGACGCCATTGAGGTGCGCCAGCAGGAAAACGAGGATTTCGATCCGGAAGATATTAATTACAACACCTTCCGCTGGATCACGACGGATCGCGGCTTCGCGCGGGGGCCGTCGCGCTCCAACCCGCTGACCGGCGAGATCATGGACGCCGACATCGTTTTCGACGCCAGCATGGTCCGCTTCTACCGCCAGGAGGCGCAGACCTACAGCGGCGGCGCCCCGACGGCTCGCGACGCCGACCCGATCAGCCCGATCAAGGCCATCCGCGACGGCTGGGGCCTGGCCAACCTCGACCTGCGGCCCAAGGATGGCCTCGCCGGCTGGGACGACCGGCCCAACCGCAAGCTCGACCCGGCCGTGGCGCGGTACGAGGCGGCGCAACAGGGCGTCTGCCAATGCGGATCGTGCATGAAGCGCGAATTGGCGTTGGCGGCGCTGTCGTTGGCGAGCATGGACGTCAACAAGGACGGGGCGAAGCCGTCGCAGGCGGTGCTGGACGACCTGATCGGCCAGGCGATCAAGGACGTGACGATGCACGAAGTCGGCCACACGCTTGGCCTGCGGCACAACTTCAAGGCCAGCACCATGCTGCCGAACAGCCAGCTCAACGACGTGAACATCACGCACAAGCAGGGTCTGATCGCTTCGGTGATGGACTACGCCCCGGTCAACCTGGCGCCCAAGGGCGTCAAGCAGGGCGACTACTTCACGACGACGATCGGGCCTTACGACTATTGGGCTATCGAATACGCCTATAAGCCGCTTCCCGGCGGCACGGATGGCGAGGTCGAGGCGCTGCGAAAGATCGCCTCCCGCTGCGCGACGCCGGGCTACGACTACGGCACCGACGAGGACCTCGGCACGGCCGACCCGCTCATCAACGCCTTCGACCTGGGGGCCGACCCGATGCAGTTCGGCAAGGACCGCATCCTGTTGGCCGAGGACCTGCTCAAGACGCTGGCCGACAAGTCGGTGGACCAGGGCGAGGGCTATCAGCGGACGCGGATGGCGTTCAACGTGATGCTGAACCAGTACGGCAACGCGGCCCACCTGATTTCCGATTTCGTGGGCGGCGAATACATGCACCGCGACCACCGCGGCGACCCCAACGGCCGCGACCCGTTGGTCCCGGTCAAGGGCGACAAGCAGCGCGAGGCGGTGGACTTCCTGGTGAAGCACATTTTCGGCGACCAGGCGTTCCAGTTCTCGCCGCAGCTGTTGCGGCGGTTGGGGCCGGATCGCTGGTCGCACTGGGGCAACGAGGGGGCGGCGATGAGCCGGGTGGAATACCCGCTGAACGAGCGCGTGCTCGACATCCAGAAGACGGCGCTGGACCACCTGTTTGACCCGGAGGTCTTGGCCCGGCTCCAGGACGACGCCTTGCAGGCGGACAAGGACGACCGGCCGTTGACGGTGGCGGAGTTGTTCCGCGCGCTGACGGACGGCATCTGGACCGACGCCGTGGTGGACGGTAAGGGCGGCAAGAAGACGCTGGCGTCGTCGGTGGTCCGCCGTAATTTACAGCGGGAGCACCTGAAAGACCTGACGCAATTGGTGGTCGGTTCGTCGTCGGCGCCGGCGGACGCGCGGAGCCTGGCTCGGGCGCACCTCAAGGAGATCGGCGTTCTGATCGAGAAGGAACTTGGCGACAAGGCGCTGACGGTGGACGAAACGACGCGGGCGCACCTGGACGAGTGCCGGGAGCGGATCGTCAAGGCGCTGAATGCGTCGATGACGGCGAA
>CAWFBG010000035.1:0-110207 GCA_963813925.1 uncultured Planctomycetaceae bacterium | reverse complement strand
TGAGCCGTGATAGGGAACTGACTTGATTGTCATTGGCCCAGCGCGGAGAGTTGCCGCGCTGGGCCGATAGTTGACAAAGTTGAGTCCTGTCCTGTAGAACGCCTCTGTTGTCGGCGGAGGCCGATCCTACATCCGCCTTGCGGGTGGTTTCCTAATGGGCCCTCTGGGGCCGGAAAGGGAGGTCTCTGTGACCTTCGACGAACGTGCGCAGAACGCAAGAGGAGTTGTTCGTACGATACGACCAACTCAATGCCCTCTTTCTCAAAGTAGAAGAGCGGCTAACCAAGCATCACATTCCGCGTCCAGTAGAGTACATCTACTCGAAGAATTACATCGACGACAACCCGAACGGCGAACTTGCCTTCGAGTGCTTGGGCCTACAGAAAGTGAAGGGCAAGTGGCGTATCTGCCACGGAACCTACACATGCTGCCAAGACGGGCCAAGCGCATGGACGCCAGTCGTCGACTGCTCGGCCGAAGTCCGTGCTGCGGCTGCGAGGCATGTGGCCAAGCACCTCCCTGACTTGGAAAAGGCCGTCATAGAACGTACCGAGAAGTTCATCCCCGAAGTTGACTCGGCGGTCCAGGCACTCGCCAAAGCCTTGAATCAGCCACTCAACATCAACGGACTGATCGCCGAGCGCGCCAAACTCAACTGCCGCGTCGAATAACCTTCCACAATCCGCTGACAACAAGGGGCGCCTCGTTGGCACCCCTACCCTTTTCGGAAATGGGGCTTCGTACATTCCATGAATGGGCGACGCCCCTTTTCTGATACTGAAGCGTTTGGAAGCGGTGAAGGGGTAAACGGGCGCTTTCCCGGCGCGCCGTCTCCCACTCGGCCTCGACTTTCACCTCCCTCTCCTTTCCTACCTGCAACGTCCCTTTTTCATTTCCCCATTGGACGGTTTCCGCGGCACCCATCACGGATTGACAACCAGTTCACTGGCCGGCCCTCGGAAAAGCACCTCCAGGCGGTTCCAGACGTCTCGGCCCAGGATGCGTTCCGTACCTACAAAGTCCGCTTGCAGGCGGCAGGGATATTCCTGTCCGTCGATTTGAACCCAGATACGGAAGAAAAGCGTTGGTGCGCTGGCGCCAGCGATGCCGCCCATTCGGCCCGGCCTGCCATGGGCAGGGTTAAGGCGCAACTGTTGACAATCCGCCCAGGGTAAGGTGGTGGCGTCCGCCCCGGTGTCGGAAATGACTCGATCCAGGTTCGCACCCGGAGCGCCACCCACCGGGCGGAACTCAACCGTGAGAACGGGCAGCGGTTCACCGGGATAGGATGCTTCGTAGGCCGCGCTGACGCGGCGCATGCGACACGGCTCGTCTTCTCGCCCGACGCAGGTGACAAAAGGGTTTCGCCCCGACGCCTCGGCGGCGTGAAACACGGCGACCGGGCTGGTTCCCGACGCGATCACGACGCCATCGGCGAAGCCGATCCACTGGTCCCGGTACTGGCCGAGCAGCCGGTCGCGCACCGCCCAATATTCGGCCTCGTTCTTTCGCCAGTCGGGGTTGACCTGCCGGGCGATCTCCGGGGGAAGTTGGTCAGTAAGACTATTCATGGGTGCCTCGCGGTGCAGCGGATAACCTGATCGGCATTTTACCGCGTAGATGCTGTCAAGGTTACAGGAGATGCGGGCCGTGGTCCAACTGGGACGCAAGGTTGCCGCCGCCCCTCCGGCGCGGTACAAGCATTAACAACAGGATTGGCTCGGGTTCGTCGCCCGAGAAAGGGGGCGGCACGATGCGAGTCGGGGCGGTGTTCTTACTAGGCCTGGCCTGTGCGGCCGGCCAGACTGCGACCGGGGGCGAGGCCAAACCCGCCGCCCGCTATGGCGTCGAGGTCGATCTGAAATCGTACTCACAGGGAACGCCGAAGGAGACGCTGGCCTCCGTCCTCAAGGCGGCCGACGCCGGCCGGTTCGATTACCTCGCCGCCCACCTCGCCGACCCGACGTTCATCGACGAGCGCGTCAAGGGCGTCTTCGGCGGCCGCTTCAACGATTTGGTCAAGGACGTTCGCACCCGCCTTGATCCCTCCACGCTCAAACTCCTGCACCGCTTTCTCGACGACGGCGAATGGACGACCGGCGACGACAAGGCGGCGGTGCGTCTCAAGGACCTCGGCGACCGGGCCGTGTTCTTTCGCAAGATCGACGGCCGTTGGTTCATGGAACATCGCAGCAAGCCCAAGACGATCAACTGATTTATGGGGTAAGGAAGCATCATGCCGGAAGCCATCATCGACCTGCGCAGCGACACGGTGACGAGGCCGACGCCGGCCATGCGGGCGGCCATGAATGCGGCCGAAGTCGGCGACGACGTCTTTCACGAAGACCCGACCGTCAACCGTCTGGAGGAACGCACGGCGGCGCTCCTCGGCAAGGAGGCCGCCCTGTTCGTGCCGTCGGGCACGATGTCCAATCAGATCGGCGTCAAGGTACACACGCAGCCCGGCGACGAGTTGCTCTGCGACGCCCATTGCCACATCTACAACTATGAGGCCGGCGGCCCCGCCGTACACAGCGGCGTCATGTGCCGCACCTTCGACGGCGATTACGGCGTCCTCGACGTGAGCCAGCTTTCCGACGCCATTCGGCCGAACAACGACCATCTGGCGCGGACGCGCCTGGTCTGCCTGGAAAACACCCATAACCGCGGCGGCGGCCGCGTCTATCCTTTGGAAAAGATCCAGGCGATCAGCGCCTGGACCCGCGCCAACGGCCTGGCGCTGCACCTCGACGGCGCCCGGCTCTGGAACGCCGTCGTCGCCACCGGGACGCCGCCTCGCGCGTGGGGCGAACTGTTCGACAGCGTTTCCGTCTGCTTCAGCAAGGGATTGGGGGCGCCGGTCGGTTCGGCCCTTGCCGGGTCGCGCGATTTCATCGCCAAGGCGCGGCGCATTCGCAAGCTGTTCGGCGGCGGCATGAGGCAGGCCGGCGTCTTGGCAGCGGCGGCGCTGTATGCGCTGGACCATCACGTCGAACGGCTGGCCGAGGACCACCGCAACGCGCAAGTGATCGCTCAGTCCATCGCCGACACGCCGGGTCTGCGGCTCGATCCGCCGGACGTGGAGACGAACCTCATCTGGTTCGAGGTCGATCTGGATCTCGGAACGGCCGGCGATGTGGCCGCCGCCCTCAAGGCGCAGGGCGTTTTGGTCCACGCCGCGGGGCCGCGGACGTTGCGGGCCTGTACGCATCTGGACGTATCGGGGGCGCAGGCGGCGCGGGCCGCGGAGGTGGTGCGGACGTGCCTTCACCAGTTCGCTGGGCGAGCGAGGCGTTGAACCTCTCCCTCGCTCGCGCTTTGGGTTGGTGTTGCCGTTAGGACGCGCCTGATGCACTTCCACCCACTCCACCGCTGGGACTTGACCCCGAAGGAAGCCGTCGTCCTCCAGCGCGAATTGGCCGGCCGCGTCGTCATTAACGCACTCCTGCCGTCCTGCTCGCTCATCGCCGGCGCCGACGTCTCGTACAACAAATTCGACCCCGTCATCTACGCCGGCGTCGTCGTGCTGAGCCTGCCGGACCTGGCGGTGGTCGAGCGGCGCGGGGCGTCCATCGAATGTCACTTCCCCTACATCCCCGGTTTGTTGTCGTTCCGCGAGGCGCCGGCGCTGATGGCGGCCTTCGCCAAGGTCGAGTCGGCCCCCGACGCGATCATGCTCGACGGTCAGGGGATCGCCCACCCGCGCCGCCTCGGACTCGCCTCGCACGTCGGCCTCTGGCTCGACGTTCCCTGTCTCGGCTGCGCCAAATCGCTCTACGTCGGCAACTACGAGGAGCCGAAGCGCGAGGCCGGCTCGTGGTCGCCGTTGACCGACCGCGGCGAGGTGATCGGCCGGGTGGTGCGCACCAAAACCAACGTCAAACCGGTGTTCGTGTCGGCGGGACACAAGATCACGCTGGACGACGCCGTGCGACTGACACTGGCCTGTCGCGGCGGCTACCGCATCCCGGAGCCGACGCGCCAGGCCCACCTCTACGTCAACGCCCTGCGCCGCGGTGAAGAGACGATATGACTTGCCAAGCCCTCCCGCTCGGACCTATAATTCAGCGGGCGCCGACGATCCGCGTCGCCAGGGCGGGGGATGGGAAGGATGACGGAAAAGGTCGCGCCGTGGACCCTGACCATCGCCAGCGACCTCCGAATGCTGGCGACGGCCCGCGGCTTCATCGAAGCGGTCTGCCAGGCCGCCGGCTTCGACGAGCCGACCGTCCACTCCATCGTCTTGGCCGCCGACGAGGCCGTCAATAACGTCATCCGCCACGCCCACCATGGACGGCCCGACGCCGTCGTCCAGATCCAGTGCTTCCTCCACCCCGACGCCATCGAAATCCGCCTGATCGATCAGGGCGAACCCTTCGACATCGCCGCCGTGCCGCACCTCGACCCCGGCGAACTGCGCGTCGGCGGCCGCGGCGTCTTCCTCATGCGATCTCTGATGGATGAATTGAGCTGTCAGCCGCGCGGCGAGGGCGGCAACACTCTGCGCATGGTCAAGTGCCGCAGCCCGCGCCGCGAGGCCGCCGCGGCCCACGCCTGACGGTCCAACACGGACGCCGCGCCTTTCTCTCGCCCCCCGTCCGACCCTTGCCCCCGTCCCGCCGACTACCCGGCGACTCTTCCTCGCACCCGTCGTCGCCGAACAGACGGGCATCCCGCGCCCAACGCGCGCCCCCGACGCGCCGGCCGCAACGCCGTGCCAAAGACCGCCCCAATTTCCCTGATGGTTGCCCCGCTTCCCGACGATACTCAGAATAGGGAACGGGGAGTGAGCAGCCGAACAGGTGCGACCTCCCCGCCCACCGGGCTGCCTCGGTTGTTAAAGGCAACGTCAAGGTGAAGGCCCGTAAATTCGATGAAACCCGTCAAGGTTGGCGCCGCATGTTCCCGTCTGAGCGGCACTGTGATTGATCGATTCAAATCCCAACAGGTAAGATGACCTGTGGCCGTGGCCGCGGACCCCCGCGCAAGCTCCACGTCCCCAGGGGAGACGAACCATGTACCGGCACACTCCCGTAAACCTCCGCGGGCCGTTCACACGGTCCCGCGCCTGGTGGAAGTTTCCGCCCCCCAAGCCCAAGGCGGCCGTACAGGAAGTGCGAACGGACCTCGTCGCACGGGTACGGCGGGAAATCGCCGACGGAACCTACGACACCCCGGACAGGTGGGAGGCCGCGGTAGAACGACTGCTGGCACGCTTGGATTGGCAGTGACCGGATTCGCCTTGGTGACGGCCGCCTCCGACCCTATAATGAGAATCGAGAATCATTCTTGATTTCAAAAAAGCCCTTGCTTTGCGCTTCGGGCTGGTGCGGTGTTCTCCGAGAGGCGAGGGCGTCATGCAGCTGCCGGCGGTCGCGGTGTCGCAAAGTCCGGAAGATAAGTTCCGTGAGTACCTGTCCAGTCGGCCGCGCGCCCAGCGGTTCACCGACCAGCAGCGTGACATGGTGCGCTACATCTTCAGCCGGCACAATCATTTCGACGCCGACCGGCTCATCGACGACATGAAAGGGGCCGGCTTCCACGTCAGCCGGGCCACGGTCTACCGTACCCTGGCCAAGCTGGTGGACGCCGGACTGTTGCGCCGCCTGGAGTTGGGGCCGCGCATGTACTACGAACACGACTACGGCTACCCGCAGCACGAGCATTTACAGTGCGGGCAGTGCGGCAAGATGATCGAGTTCCAGAGTCCGGCCATCGAAGCGGCCATGCAGGAAGTCTGCCGACAGCATCGGTTCCAGCCCGGCGGCCACACCTTCATCATCCGCGGGACTTGCGACGAGTGCAACCGCGCCCGTGTGACCAAGCGACGACTGGACCTGATCTGAAGAAGCTTCACCACAAAGACACAAAGAGCACAAAGTAATTCTTCTTCCTTTGTGCTCTTTGTGTCTTTGTGGTGAAACTTCTTAGGCCTTGGCCGGCACCTCGAAGCCCTTTCGGTATTCGCGCGTCAGCATGGCGTCGGCTTCCTTGTCGCCGATGAACGTCTCCGTCTTGGGGTCGAACTCGAGCTTGCGGCCGACGCGCAGTTTCACCCCGTCCAAATCGATCTTGTTGTCCTTGAGGTGCTGCTCCATCCGCCCCAGCGTTTCGGCCGACTCCTTGTCGTCGCCGAGTTGGTCGGGCTTTTGGTCGAACGGCTGCCCGACGCCGAGACGGTAACTGATGTTGCCGAGGTGGCACAGGGCGCTGGAAAGGTGGCCCTCCTCGATGTCGGCGTGGAGGTCGCCGACCTTGCCGCTGCGCACGGCCGACACGAAGTTGCCGAAGTGGTCGCCGCCGCCCTTGAACTTCTTGATCAGCTCGCCGCCGTTGGTGAAGGCGGTGGCGTTGGCGTAGCCGTCGACGACGAGGAAGCCGTCGCTGCCGTAGATGATGTTGCCGATCTTCACGTCCTTGAGGGGGTCGGTTTTCAGGCCGCGCACCTCGAAAATCAACTCGCTGTCGCCGTAGTCGAAGACGCAGATCTGCGTGTTGGCCGTCTGGCCGTCGTCGATGTAGCCGTAGCGGCCGCCGACGCTGACGGCCCCCTTGGCCAACTCGTTCTTACCCAGCGCCCAGCGGGCGATGTCCATTTCGTGGATGCCCTGGTTGCCGAGGTCGCCGCAGCCGTAGTCCCAAAACCAGTGCCAGTCGTAATGGAACTGCTTGCGCATCACCGGCTCGATCGGGGCCGGGCCGCTCCAGAGGTTGTAGTCCACCGTCTTGGGCGGCTGCTGCGGCCCGCTCACCTTGCCGATGCTGCCGCGCGGCTTGTAGCACAGGCCGCGGGCGACGCTGATTTTGCCGATTTTGCCCTCGCGGAGGAACTTTACCGCCTCGATCAGACCGGGGCTGCTGCGGCTCTGCGTGCCGGCCTGGCAGAGGCGGCCGGTCTTGCGCGCGACCTCGACGACGCGCCGGCCCTCACTGACGTTGTGGCTGACCGGCTTCTCGACGTAGACGTTCTTGCCGTTCTGGAGTCCCCAGATGGCGGCCAGGGAGTGCCAGTGGTTGGGCGTGGCGATGGTAATCAGGTCGATGTTCTTGTCATCGACGACTTTGCGGATGTCTTGTTCGTACTTCGGCGCCTGGCCCTGGGCCTTCTCGGCAAGGCTCATGGCCCGGCCGATGACGTCGGAGTCGGCGTCGCAGATGGTGGTGACGATGCAGTTGTGTTTGCCGGCGAAGCCGCGGACGTGTTCCTGGCCGCGGCCGTGGACGCCGATGACGGCCACGCGCAGTTGGCTGGCTGCATCGCCGGATTTGGATTCTTTTTCCGACTTGGCGGCGGCCGAGGCCTTGCCGCCGACGCCAGCGGCCGCCAGCGCGGCCAGAACGGCCGAATCCTTGATGAAATCACGCCGACTCAGAAAACTCATGACGGGAACTCCTCGCCGGAAGGCGATAGGTGTGGGAGGGAAGGATGCGGGCTTTCCCTCACTGTAACCGCGCGGCGGCGGGGGTCAATGATTTCCTTGGCGTTTTTCTCCATTTCTTGGATTTCGCGTCAGGAGTTGAAGGCTACGGCGGCGGCGACGACGCATCCGATGAGGACGAGGCCGATGAGCGCCCTGACGACAAAGAAGATCACGATACGCGTGATATTGGAATCCCCGTGGACGCCGTTGTACTTCCTGCCGCAGTCGTTGCAGCGCACCTCGTTGATAATCATCGGGCCGATGAAGCCGCCCCAGAGAGTCCAGCGGACGCGGGTGGCGTCCGAGGCGCCGCAGCTCGGGCACTCGGCCCATTCGCCGGCGGATTTTCGGCGCTTGCGCGGCCGCGGTGCGTCCTCATCGTCGTCCTCGGTCGGCCGGGGCGCTTCCGGGCGGGCTGCCGGGCCACGCGCTCCTCTTCCTCATCTTCGAGCGGCCGGGAGCGCCTGTTCGCGGGCCTGTCGGCGATCCGCTCCTCCTCCGCCTCCACTGCCTCCACCGGTTCCATCTCCTCGACTTCCTCCACCTCTTCCACCGGGACCGGCGGCGCCGCCTTGCGCACCTTCGGCGGTGCGGGCGCGACGGCGGGGACTCCCGCGGCCGCGGCCGGGATGGTCAGCATCGCCTGGCAGCCGGGACATTTGCCCTTTTTGCCGGCGAATTGGTCGGGAACGTTCAGCGTCTTGTCGCACTTCGCACAGCGGACCTTAATCATGACCGGACTCTGGGAAAAGGGATGAGAGCCGAGGGCGTGGCGCACGCCGATGCGCTGGATGATAGACGGCGCCCCCGCCTACGTCAACGAGAGGGGCGACGCCCAGCCTACTGCCCCCGCGACGCCGTACCGTGGCGCGAGCTGCCGATGGGCATCCCTTCCGGCAGCGGCCGGCCGGCCACCACGAAATCGCGGTCGTGCAGGTAGTCGCGCAGCCGGCGGTAGAGCGGGAAGCTGTCGGGGTAGACCCAGAAAGTGACGGCGGTGACGCGCGGGTCGAGTCCGTCCACTACCTTGCGAAAGTCGGACCCCGGCGCCAGGGCGGCCGCCTCCGGTTCGCCGCGTTGGCCGTTGATCGGTTCCACGGTCCAACTCACCCCATAACTGAACTGCACGTCGGGCAGGGGGGGGCGGCCCGCGCCGTCCGCCGGGCCGCGCTCCCGCTCCAGGGTGTAGTGCATCCGGAAGGCGCCGACCGGGTCGGTTTCTCCGTCCACCTCCCACTGCGTCGCCAGCGCCTTGGCCTTGTCGCCGCGGTCTCGGCGCATTTGTTCCAGCATGGCCCCCACGTCGATCACCGTGACGCGACCGGCCTGACACTCGAAAAACAACTCCTCCGACTGCAACGTCTGGCTGACCGGCGTCTGGTAGCGCAGGCTGCGCTTGGTAGAAGGCAGCTTTTGCAACGCGTCAATGTCCGCGTTGACGAGCTGGATGCGACGGTCGATTTCCGGAAGGGACAGTTCGGCCGGCTTGCCGTCCTGCTCCGAAGCCGTCGCCCGCTCGGCCGTCGACCGTTCCACAACGAGCGTTTGCACCTTGGCCGCGGCGTCCGAAAGTTCCTTTTCGGCGCGAGCGCGTTGCTCCTTGGCCAGCTCGACCAGGCGCGATTGGCCGAGGAGTTGGTCCTTGACGGTCGCCAGTTCCCGTCGTTGTCGCACCAGCCGATCGGCCAGAGGATCGGGCGGCAAAGGCGCTTCCGCCACGTCCGCCTTTTCCTCCTGTACGACCGGGTTTGGGACCGCGTTGGGCGTGGGATGATACGACCGCCCGCCCACCCAGGCGACAAGAATGAGGCGCAGGATGATGCCGACAACATTGGCCACGACATCGAGGAACGAGTCGAAGCTGAACGGGATCTCACGTTGGGTACGGCGGCGTCGGATCATGGCCCCATCTCATATACTGCGGACGGCGAGCGGCCGGCGTAAGCCGGCTGGTGACAGCAACTTACCGGCCGGCTTACGCCGGCCGCTCGCCTCGGAAATCAATGTCCGGCGACGACGGCCGACACGTCGTCTTCCGGCCCGAGGTTCTGGGACGTTTTGGGAGCGGCAAGGCCGTCCAGCGTCGGATAGGCCAGGTGATACGTCCGTTCGGACTCCGGCCGCACCAGGAAGCGCACCTCCGGCCGATACGGCATCTCGCCGCGCCGCACCGTGGCCTGCTTCCGGTCGATCATTTGCTGGATCATCTGCGGCAACGGGTTGCTGCCGGCCGGGCGGTTCAACGCGACCAGGGGCACCAACGTCCGAGTCGGATAGACCACCACTCCCGCCGGCCTGCACTCGACGTAAATGATCCAGTCGCGGTCGCCGCTCAGGCGGGCGGGCCGCAACGGCGCCGGCCGGTGCGTCTTGATCGGCAGCGGCGGCGGCGGCGAGCGCAAAAACGGGTCGTCGTCCGGGTCGCCGGAGTTCGCGGTCCCGGCCGTCCCGCCGGCGGTCCCGCCCGTCCGACCGGACGGCGGGTTCTTCACGGCGCCGGCTGGGGCCGGCGTCGCGGGAGTCCCCTGGTTCGGGCCGGGGGCCGGCGAACCGGGCGTCTGGTCCGCCTTGGCGCCGGGATTGGCCGAAGCGGGCGCTGCCTGGCCCTGAGTGGCCCAGGAGCCGGCGGTGGAACTTCTGGGGGCGCCTCTCCCGCCGGGCGCGGGCGGCGGCTCGCCTGTCGCCGAACCGGCGCCGTCGGGGGTGGGCTGGCCAGACCCTGCCGTCGAAGCCACGACCAACGGCGGGGGCGTCGCCGATCCGCCGGCGTTCCCAGGAGAAGACCCGCCCGCCGAGGGACCGGACGATCCGCCAGGGCCGGCGGCGGTCGGGTGCCCATCCCCCGGCACCCCCGCGCCGAGCGGGCCGGAGCCGGTCGCGCCTACGACGGCCGGGCCGGAGCCGGTCGCGCCGCGCCAGCCGTTCCAATGCCGGTCGCGCCGACGCCGGGCGGGCCGAAGCGGGTCGCGCCGACGCCGGGCGGGCCGAAGCCGGTCGCGCTCGCGTTCGCCGATGCGCCGCCCGGATAGGGACGGGGACCGCCCGGCGGCCCCGCGACGGCGCCGCCGGGGCCGGGGTCCGGCGGCGCGAACAGCGCCGGGCCGCCCGGACCAGCCGCGGCGCCCACGGCGCCGGGCGCCCCGGCGGCGTCGTTCCCGGCCGGGAAGGGCAGGCCGCCCGTGCCGGCGGAGTACGCCATTCTTGAGCCGGCAAGTAAGGAAGGCGCGCCGGGGCGACCGGCCGCATATCCGCCCGGATTTGCCGCGGCCGGGGTCACGTCCAGGTCGGGCACGGAGGGGACGCCGTGCATCCGGGGGGCTGTCGCATCCGGCGCGGACGGCGCCGCGCCGGACGGCTTGGCGGCCGTCAGCCACGTCGGAGACGGCGAATCCCGGTCCTCGGTGGGGAAGTCCAGGACCCAATCCCTGTCCACGAATTCGTAGCCGAAGTCGATCCGAAAACCCTGCAATGCCTGCCGAAAGCGATAGTAGGTGGAGATGCCGTCCGGTCGGATCAGCAGCATCAGGTACGGCGCGAACGCGGCGGCCTGGGCGGGCGTCAGCCGCTCCTTCTGGAGCGTCAGCCGGCGATCCACCTCGGCCCGCACGGTGGAGGGGCTAAGCGGCTCCTCCAGCGGCGTCCGGTCGGGGTGGAAGATCACCTTCCCGGCGGCGCATTCGACGTAGACCGGCCGGCGGTTCTCGCCGCGCTTGCCGTTGTAGGGCACCACCGAATAGGTGTTTTCGTCCCTCTTCCGCGCCACTTTGAGGTCCGCCAAGTTCTTTTCCAGCCGGGCCAGGGCGGCGGTCATCTCCTCCAGTTCTTTGCGCGACGTTTCCGACCGGGAGGCCTTGGCCGCTTCCTCGCGCGGACGCCCGCCAACGCCCGTTCCTCTTCCCCCGCTTTGGCGTGTTCGGTCTCGATCTTCTGTTTCAGCGCCTTCTCGTCGTCCTGCTCCGCCCGGAGACGCCGGGCGGCGCGGGCCAACTCGTCGCGGATGAGCCGGATCTCTTTTTGCACGTCCGATTCCTGGCCCGCCAGCCGCGCGTGGGCCGCGTCGCGGTCCCGCCGGCGGGCTTCCCCGGCTTCCTGCCGTCGCCGCTCGAAGGCGGAATGGCGGGCTTCTGCCTCACGGCCGGCCTCCTCGGCGGCGCGGCGCGCGGCCTGCGTCGCGCGGTAGCGGGCGGCGTCGTGGGCGCGCCGATCCATGACCAGTAGCACCAGCAACAGCGCCCCCATCGCGCACAACAGCACGGCCAGGAAGGGGAACGTGGATACTTGCAGTTTGTGGCGTCGAGTCCTCATGCCGCCTTCCCCAGCCGCGGGGCCGGCGGGAGCGGCCCGCCGGACTGCGCGGCCGTCCGGGCGGTGAGGAGATGGGCGGCGGCCGTCAGACCGTGAACCGCCTGCTCGAACGAGCTGGCGCTGGCCAGCGCCGCCAGGTTCTGGTGCAGCACCGCTTGCAGGTGGACGAGGTTCGACTCGCCCTCCTGGAGCCGGCCGAGCACGGAAGCCTGGGCGGCCACGCCCTCCGCCACGCGCACCAACGTCGTCTGCTGTTCACGGCCGGTGTCGCGCACCGCCGCCGCCAGGGCGGACATGTGCTGCACCAGCTTGGCGGTCTGCTCCGCCGTCTTGCCTTCCAGGGCCGCCAGCCGTTTGGCGTGGGTTTCCAGCGTCTTTTCCAGCGCCGACTCCACGGCGCCGACGAACTGCTCGCGCGGCTTGGCGTGCGTCTCCTCCGAGCGGCGGTCCATCTCGGCCACCGTCCGCGCCCGCACCTCCGCCTGTTTTTGCACCAGCCGGCCCATCGCCTCCATCATCGCCTCGGTGTTCTGCTGAACCGCCAACACGAACGGCCCGGAGTCGGCGCCGACGCGCTGGAAGCGGTGCGCCAGATTGCGGTCGATGGTGCGGTCCACGGCGTCAAGCACGCCCTGTTCGTCGCGTTCGACGAGGAAGCTCAGGAACATGGTTATCATGGTGAGGGCCAGGGCGAGGGCCGTGGCGTCGAAGGCGTAGGAGAGGCCGTCCGTGACGCTGCTCAGCGACTTCTCCAGGACCTCCGGCGTGGCGCCGTGGATGGCCGTGGTGATGCCGAGGACGGTGCCGAGAAAACCGAGAATCGGGATCGCCCAAGTAATGAAACGCGTCAGGGCGAAGCCGCCCTCCATGCTCACCACGTCGTTGTCGGCCAGGGTGCGCATTTGATCGTCGAGTTCGTCGGCGGCGCCGCGCTGGTAGAGAAACTCCAGGACGGCGGCGACGCGCTGGCCGAGGAAGGTGTTGAGGATGCGTCGCGGCTGTTTGCGGACGGCGGCCAGCAGTTTTGGGGCCTCGGACGCCGGGACGGGCCGGCCGTCCCACGGCGGCAGCACGTCGATGCGGCAGGCCCGGCGCTCGACGCGGCTGCGGAGCAACTTGGCGCCCAGGGCGCTGATCGCGCAGCAGAACAGCACGACCTCGACGCACTCGACGGGGTTGGAGACGTAGTGGGCCAGCTCTCTCAACGTGTCGAGGTGTTGGGCGCCGATGCGGACGCCGGCCAGGACGGCGGCGGCCAGCGGCAGGCCGATCATGAAGGCCGCCAGGGTGGTGTTGGTGCGGCGCCCGCCGTTGGCAGGGCCGGAATTGGTCGCTTTCATGCGTGCGGCCCTCGATCCGTGAAGGGGCGGGATGACGCCGCCTTTACCATTCATCGGCCGTCGGAGGCGACGGCTCATAACGATTCTTCGGGAACTTCGGGCGACACACGCCCCGCCCGCAAGCCGGGAAAGGCGGGAAAGATGCTCGACAAGGCGGTGGTCCTTTGGAGCGGCGGCAAGGACGCGGCCCTGGCGCTTCACGAGGTGCGGGAAAAGTACGAAATCGCCGCGCTGCTCACGACCGTCGCGTCGGGATGCACGGCGTCCGGGGCGAGCTGCTGCGCCGGCAGGCCGAAGCGCTCGGGCTGCCGTTGGACACCGTACCCATTCCCGCCGTCTGCTCCAATACGGATTACGAGGCGGCGATTCACGCCGCGCTGGCGCCGCACCGCGCGGCCGGCGTCCGCTCCGTCGTCTGCGGCGATTTGTTTCTGGAAGACGTGCGCCATTACCGCGACGAACGGCTGTTCACCGGCGGTTGCACGGGCGTGTATCCGTTATGGGGAAGGGACACGGCAGAGCTGGCAAGGTGTTTTCTGGCGCTGGGCTTCCGGGCCGTGCTCTGCTGCGTGGACGGCCGCGCCCTCGACCCGTCGTTCGCCGGCCGGACGTTCGATACGGAGTTGCTAGTGGAGCTTCCGTCGGCCGTGGACCCGTGCGGCGAGAATGGTGAGTTTCACACCTTTGTTTTCGACGGGCCGCTCTTCCGCCGGCCGGTCGGCTGGGCGGCCGGCGAAAGAACGTTTCGGGACGGCAGGTTCGCCTATTGCGATCTGATACCGACGCCATGAATTGCCGGCTCGCCGCGACGCGCCAGCGGAGCGCTTCTCCCACGCGCTCCGCTGGCGCGTCGCGGCGAACCGCGGCGGCTCATCAATCACAAACCGCCCGCCTTCCGCGGCAGGTCCAACGGCGCCGGAATCCGCTCGGGAGTGGGAAGGAAATCGACCGTCAGGCGGTCGCCGGGGTGGACGCGGACGACTTGCGTGCGCTCCAGCGGCTTGCCGTCCTGCCGCCAGCGGGCGCGGATCTCGTAACCCTGGTTGGTGCGGCCGGCCTCCAGAGGCGGCGTGATGAAACGACGCAACTCGCCCTTTTGGACCGTCGGGCTGTCCGAGACCCAGACCTCGGCGTCGGCCGGCACGCGCATGCGCAGCACAGCGGCCGCGGCCGCCACGCCGGCGTCGGGGTCGGCCGCGACCGGCGCGACCGGCTCGGGCGGCGGAACGGCGTGCGTCCCCTTCCATTTATAGAAGTTGATGGCGAGCTGCGGACTATTGACGTAATACGGGTCCGGGTAGTATCCGTATCCGGGGACGAAGCCGTTGCTGCCGGGGTAGTAGGCCTGGCCGGTGTCCACGCCGTTGTCGCTGGGGCCGCCAATGAGGATGCGGCCGACGATGACGGGTTGCGCCGGGCGCGGCCGCCGGCAAACAGAAGCGACGCGACCGCGAGCAGTGGCGCCGATCTCAGGGCGAACCGCCTTGGGGTGTGCGAAAGGTGCATCGTGTGGTCCGTGGGGTGGGTGCGGTGAGGGCGTCCGACACGCCTGCTCAAGCAACCCAACCTTACCACGCGATGCGACGGCCGGCCTTGGCCGAAGGGAGTGGGGCGGCGAAATTCCGAACCGGGCGGGCGCACGAGAGGAGAAATCGCCAAGCGCGGCCGGCGGTCTTTAGGCGAGCGGCCGGCGTAAGCCGGCTGGTGTAGCGTGGCGCCTCGGAAGAGGTGACGCACCAGCCGGCTTACGCCGGCCGCTCGCCTAAAGCGCCCGTCAAGGCGTGACGGGCGTCGCCGGGACGGGAACGCGGTCCCCCAAAGGCATCGCCTGGGCGGTCGGCTTGCCGTCCACCTTGACCTTGGGGGCCGGCGGCGGCGGCAGCGTTTCACCCGGAGCGACCGGGACGCCGGGGGAGACGACCAGCGGGGCGGGTTGCATGCCGCAGGACGCGCAAGCCGAGCCGAACAGCAGCTGGCAATTCTCCGTACCGGGCTTGAACTTCTGCTTCTTCAGCTCCTTGATCAGGTCGTCGGCGTGCGCGTACAGGTCCTTGTAACAGTTCTTCCGGCAGCGCGTGATAATGTCGAGCGCCTCGGCCGCCTGGACGCGGACCACGTAGTGGGGGTCCACTTTCGAGGACACGTACAGCACCAGCACGGACTGCTCCGTTAGGGCGTCCTGCAGGTAGATGGACTTGGCCGCGGCCTTGCGCACTTCCCAGCAGGGGTCGCAGGTCAGGGCGCCGAGCAGCGCGTCCAGCACGGCCGGGTTGCAGCAGTAGTCGGCGTGCAGGCGGCAGCCGAGTTTTTTGGCCGCCTTGATTCGATCGCAGCAGGTGCTGCTGGGGCAGTGCAAAGCGTCGATGTACTTCTGCGACTTGTCGCAGATCATCATGTGCATCCGGTGGTCGCAGGGGCAGCTATTGCAGTCCTGACAGTCGGGGGCCGGAATCGGCTTGCAGGTGGGGCAGCAGCCGTTCAGGCAGGCCGCCTGGCTCGTCGCCGCCAGGCCCAGCAGGCCCAGCAGCGCGAAGGAAAAGAACCGTCGCATGGGTGAAATTCCTCCTGGATTCACTAAAGGCCGCCGCGCCGCCGTGGCGTCTCTGACTCCCACGGCGTCGCGGGGCGGTGGTGTTTGGGTTTGCAGGGGCGGGGCAATCCCGCCCCTACCCTCTCCCCGGAGCACCGGGGAGAGGGGAGACGTTAACGGATCTCAGAAGAACAACTCGATCTGGGTGCGGAGCATGTAGCCATCGACTCCGGGGATGTAGCCGGCCGGCGACTGGCCGCCCGCCGCCGGGTTGCCGCCCTGGTAGTAGCTGATGTCGGTCTGCCACTTCACCGCTTCGCGGAAGAAGAAGTAGTTGACGCCGACGGCGTACTCGTAGGACGAAGAATACTCGCGGAAGGCCTCGTTGGCCTCCGCCACCTTGGTGCCGACCGGCAGGCCGAGAGCTTTGACCTGCGACGCCGTCAGCGTGCTGAAGGTGCCGTTGCCCTGGATGTTGCCGCTGTCGCCGCGGATCCACGAGACTCGGGCGCAGAGTTCAAGCTTCTTGGGCACGACGAAATAGCCGCCCTGGAGCTGCGAGCCGTAGGCGATCAGAGCGTGGTGGGGAAAGAGCAACGTCGTCCCGCCGTCCACGGCGGAGTTGCTGTAGAGGATCGGCAATTTTGAGCCATTGCCCGGGTAGGTGGCGCCGGAGGGGCCGTTGCGGCCGCGGATGTTGTCGATGTCCTCCAACCACCAGCCGTTGTAGACGCTGAAGCCCTTGAACTTGGCCGCCCAGTAGGCCTCGTAGGTGTACTCGTCGGCGGCGTCGATGGCGTAGTTGCCGACGCCGGTCGTATTCGAGGCGAGGTTGGTGGCGCCGCTGCCGTTGAGCTCGCTGATTAGGGTGGTGCCGCCGACGCCGGGGCTGGTGACGCGGATGCGGCTCATCTCGGCGTTGGAGTACTCGCTGCGGCTGTCCATGGGCACGAGGTTGGCGGCGCCGCCCACCCGCAGCACGGGGTTGCAGCTGTAATCGATGTCCGAGATGGTGTCTCCGAACAGGTCGTAGCGCTTGCGGGCCTCGTTCCAGGTCCCGCCGAAGTCGTACCAGCCGCCGATGTTGAGGGCCTTGTAATCGTCCATGTCCGCGTTGGCGAACTGCGATTCGTTGCCGTTGGTGATCAGCGCCTGGATGTAGAGGCGGTCGTCGAGGGCCTTGATCTGCGTGCCGGCGGCCATCAGCAGGTTGTCGTCGTCGGCGTCGAAGAACCAGTTGGTCATGCCGTATTCGACGAACTGCTCGTTGGCGCTGCCGATGACCTCCTCGAAGGCGATCATCGGCTTGATCTTGCCGACGATGCCCGTGACGGTCGGCGTGTAGCGGTAGGTCCCGTCGGGGCAGTCCGGGCCGCAGCCCTTCTCGTAGCCGCAGGGGTGCCAGTCGTAGGCGACGTAGGCCGAGAACAGCCGCACCGCGTGGTCCACCTGCGTGATGGTATTGCCGTTGGCGACGCCGGTTGAGCCGGGGGCGTTGACGCCGGCGTTGCCAGGGTTGCCGCCGCCGGACAGGCCGCTGAGGCCGCGGGTGTTGCCGTCCAGTTCCAGGTGATACCGCAGGCTCGGGTCGAAGGCGGTGCCTTCAAAGATCAAACGGACGCGCTTGATTTCCAGCTGATTGAAGTCAGGGCGCTGTTGTTGCCTCCGTTGGCGGCCTTGCCGGTCTGGTGGTTGGTGCGGTCGTCCACTTGGTAGAAGTAGTAATCCGCCTGGAGCCGGCCGCGGATGCGCAGCTCGAAGGGGATCTTGCTTTGGTCGTCCCAGTTGGACCACTTGGGGTTCGGGGCGCTGCGGACGACGAAGCCCTTGCCAAGCTCGAACCCGGTCTGGACGCCGTTGTTGAGATTGGCGCCGGGGTTTTCCTTGAGGTAGTCGCCGACGATCTTCTTGACGTCGGCGTCGGTCAGCGGCTTGGGGTCGTCCTTGCCGTCTCCCGCGGCGGCGTCGGCGGCGGCCGGCCGAACCTGGCCGCTGCGGATGAGGGTTTCCAACTCCTCGATCCGCTTCTGCTGCGCCGCGAGTTGCGCCTGCACGTCGGTCGGCGCGGCGGCGGCGGCCGGCGCGGGCGCGGCGGCCGCAGGCGCGGGCGTCGCCGGCGCCGGGGCGTCGGCCGGCGGCAGCTGTTGCTGCGCCCGGCCGACGCCGACGGCGGCGAACAGCACCGCCCCCGAAACGATGAGGTATTTCCTCAGATCGCTCAACCAGTTCCTGAACACGATTTTAACCTCCTTGTAGGTACGACCGCAGGCCGTTCCCGCGGCGTCTCCTCCGATGGAGTGCGCCGGGCGCGACGGGCATCGACGACGCCGGCGCCGTTCGCACCGCTCCTTACGCCGGGGCAACACTCGCCCTCGGAATGTCGCGGGAGCGTTTCCTCTCCGCAGTCAATTTCGGAATGGGGGGGGAATGGCGATTATGAAGAAACCGCCTAATGGAAGCGATGGGATGGAAAGGCTGGGAATCTCTGCGTCCTTTGGCACTTAAGACCCGCGCTTTGGGAAATATCGCCGCCCATGCGCTGCCTCGCCGGCCCCCCTCCCTTCTCTCCCCTCCCGCGGGTAGGGAGCGTGGGGAGGGGAGCGCCCCATTCCCGTGCGGAAGTCAAGAACCCGCCGGCGCGTCCCCGCGCGGCAGGTACACGTCGAAGCACGCCCCCGCGCGGGGGCGCTGCTGCACTCGATCCAGCCGCGGTGCTGCTTGACGATGCCGAAGACCACGGCCAGGCCTAATCCCGTCCCTTTACCCACTTCTTTTGTCGTGAAAAACGGGTCGAAGATGCGGGGCAGGACCTCCGGGGGGATGCCGTGCCCCTCGTCGCGGACGCGCAAACGGACGAACGCCCCGGGCCTCCGCTCCGGCCGCTCTCGGTCCTCGGCGCCGCTCACCGTGACGTTGGCCGTCTCCAGTTCGAGATGGCCGCCTTCGGGCATGGCGTCCCTGGCGTTTAGACAGAGATTCATAAGCACCTGATTCAGCTGGCCGGCGTCCGCCTCCACGGGCCACAGATCGTCGGCGTAGATCGCCGCGATCCGCACGCCCGGGCCGAGCGTCCTCCGCAGCAGTTCCACCGCATTTCGCACGCAGGCGTTCATATCGACCGGCCCCATCCGAGCCTTGGTCTGCCGCGAAAAACCCAACAATTGCTGCGTCAGCTCCGCCGCCCGCCAGGCGGCCTGTTCCGCGGCCAACAGGAACTCGCGGCGCGGGTCGTCCGGCGTCGTCGCCTCCAGCGCCATGGTCAGATTGCCCGTGACCCCCGTTAGGAGGTTGTTGAAGTCGTGGGCCACGCCGCCGGCCAGCCGGCCGACCGCGTCCATTTTCTGCGCCTGTCGCAACTGCTCCTCCAGCGCCCGGCGCGGCGTCACGTCGGCCAAAAGGCGGACGCCGCCGGCCGGTTCGCCCTGTTCGCCCAGTACAGGGCCGGCGGTCGCGCGGAACCAACGGCCGCCGAGTTGCACTTCCGCGTCCGGCTCGGTCGGCGTTGCGACCGCCGCCGCCGTCGGGCCGAAGGCCTCGCGCAACAGGTCCTCGTAGCCGCGGCCGACGACCGCCTCGCCCGGCCGCCGGAACAGCTCGGCCGCCGCCCGGTTGCAGCGGAGGACGGCCCCGCGTTCATTCAAGAGGTAAATCGCATCGCTTAAAGCGTCGAAGGTGGCCTGCCACTGGCGGGCCGCCGTCCGCGCCGCCTCTTCGGCCCGGTGGATGCGCAGCAGGGAGTGGACCGTGGCGACGACCTCGGCCGGTTCGACCGGCTTGGTGAGGTAGCCGTCGGCGCCGCCCTCCAGGCCGTGCGTCTTGTCCTCGGTGCGGACGTAGACGGCCGACATGTGCAGCACGGGGATCGACGACGTGGCGGGGTGGGCCTTGATCCGCCGGCAGACCTCGAAGCCGTCGATGTCCGGCAGGTTCACGTCGAGAATGATGAGGTCGGGCTGCTCGGCCGCCAGGCGCAGGGCGTCGCCGCCCGTGGAGGCCTCGCGCGTGTCGAAGCCGGCGTGCCGCAATACCAACGAGAACGCCAGGCGGTTGGCGGCGTCGTCGTCCACGTAGAGGATCGACGGAGTCCGCTCGTCTGACATGGAAATCGCCTCCTCGGGGATGCCGCTCGGATCGGGTCCGGACGCCTGGGAGGTGGATGGGAAGGGAGCCTCGGCGTGCGAACGGGTCGTTTAGACGGGTATGAAGGGCCGCATGGCGCGTCCCTCCTTCGGCCTGGTGATGGCCACGGTTCGCGTCCCTGCGAACGGAAAAAGGGCTCGGCCCGCGGCGTCGCCGGCCCAACCCCCTCACGCGGGCCGCACTCCGAATGGTGCGCCCGTGGCAAGCGTAGGTCACGTTTCGGGCCGAGTCAAATGGGGGAAGTTAGGAGGGAAGGGAGATGGTTCGCGCGGCGAAAAGGTTCTCGAATCGGCGCCGGTCAATCCGACGGCCGGGCGTCCCAGCGGACGCGCACGGAGCAGCCGCCGGGCCGCGCCTCCACCCGCAAGGCCCCCTCCAGCTGACGGAGGAGCGATTGGGCGGCCAGCCGTTCCAGGTCGTTGAGCTGATTCCAGAGCACGGAATCGGCGTTGACCGGCGGCGCGTCTTCCCCGTCCCGCGACGGCGGGGCGGCCAGCTCGATCACCAGTTGCACGCCGTCGCCCCGCTTTTCCGTCCCGACGCGCACGGGCGTCGCCGCCCAGGCCGAGGCACCGGAAAGCAGCAGACGCACCAGTTGTTTGAGGGCGCCGGAAACGGCCCGGACGGGCGGCGGAGACGTCGCCGCCGGGGAGTAAGCCACGCGCCCGGCCAGGGCCGGCTGCTCGCGCAAAACGTCCTCCACCACCCGACCCAGATCGACCGGGTAAAACGTCTTGGCGCGCAGGGCGGAGAGCTGGCCGAGCGGACGGAGCAAGCCGGTCGCCTGGTTGGCTTGCCGTCGAATGCCGTCCAGCGCGGGGTGAAACTTCTCGTCCGCCTGGAGTTGGATCACCGACGCCTGGAGGACGACGGCGTTGAGAAGGTTGTTCAGCTCGTGCGCCAGACCGACCATGGCCTGGCCGGCCAGGGCGAAGCCGGCGAACTCGTCGCGCTCACGGCGGAGGGCTTCGAGTTGACGGCAAAGGGCCAGGGAGTGAGCGTCAACCGCGGCCACCGCGTCCGCGAGGGCCGGCAGCCCCTCGGAGGCTTGACGACAACGGTCCAGTGCGGAAATCAGGTCGGGAGGCTGCGTCATGGGTCCGTCCTAACGCGGGGGGCGACGCCATTACCGGCCCCGAGCGCCGGCGAGGGGTTTTCGTCTAACCCCCTCGCTGGCGCTCGGGGCCGGTAACATTACCGTTCACTCGTCCTTGAAGGGCGTCTTTTCGATCTTGTACTCGGCCAGCTTGGCGGAGACGCTGCGCCGCGACATGCCGCAGATCTTGGCGCAGCGGCCCACGTTGCCCCGGCTCTTCTTCAACGCCTTTAAGAGGTATTGACGCTCCATGTTGACCGTCATTTCGCGGAGCAGTTCCGGCAGCGGCCGCGTCAGGTCGATCGGCGGCGACGCGCCGCCGGCGGGCGGCGCCAGCACCTCGGCCGGCAGGTCCTCCGGCCGAATGCTCGTGCCGCGGGCCGTCACGCAGGCCCGTTCGATGGCGTTTTCCAACTCGCGGATGTTGCCCGGCCAGGTGTGCGTCAGCAGCTTTTCCATCGCCTCGGGCGAGATCGTCCGCGCCGCCTCGCCGCGGCGGGCGTACTTGGCCGCGAAGTGCGTCGCCAACAGCGGAATGTCCTCGGGGCGTTCGTGCAGCGGCGGCAGGTCGATCTTCACCACGTTGAGCCGGTAATACAGGTCCTCGCGGAACTTCGCCTGCCGCACCAGCTTGGGCAGGGTGCGGTGCGTGGCGGCGATGACGCGCACGTCCACCTCGATGCTCTGCGTCCCGCCCACGCGCTCGAAACGCCGTTCCTGCAGCACTCGCAGCAGCTTGGCCTGCATCGACGCGGGAATGTCGCCGATCTCATCGAGGAACAGCGTGCCGCCGTCGGCCTGCTCGAAGCGGCCCTTGCGCTGGCCGATGGCCCCGGTGAACGAGCCTTTCTCGTGGCCGAATAGTTCACTTTCCAAAAGGGTTTCTGGGAGGGCGGCGCAGTTGATGGCCACGAACTCGCCGGAACGGAGCGTGGCCGAGGCGTCGTGGATGGCGCGGGCGACCTGCTCCTTGCCGGTCCCGGTTTCGCCCTGAATCAGGACCGTCGTGGTGGTCTGGGCCACGCTGCGGATCAATTCAAAGACTGCGTGCATCTTCGGATTGGCGCTGAGGACGTTGCGAAATCCGTGTTGTTTATGAAGCCGTTCGCGCAGTTGAATGACCTCGTCCTGTAACGTCCGCTCCCGCAGGATGCGCTCGATCACCAGCCGCAGATGGTCGGCGTCCACCGGCTTGGCCATGAAATCGTAGGCCCCCATGCGCATCGCCTTGACCGCCTGGTCGATGCTGCCGAAGCCGGTCATCACGATGGTCGTCACCGGAAGTTGCCGCTCCTGGATGCGCTCGATCAGCTGCATCCCGTCGAGATGCGGCATCTGGAGGTCGGTCAGCAAAATGCTGTAATTGTGCCGTCCCAGGGCGTGCAGGGCGGCCTGGCCGTCCGCCACGGTATCGACCGTAAGTTGTTCCCCCTCCTCCAGTAACGTGCGCAATTGCTCGCAGGTTAGCTTGGAGTCTTCGGCAATCAGAATGCGCCGTTCCATTCCGACCTCGGCGGTGAATCTGGGAAACATTATGCAAATTACTGAGAAAACATCTGCGTTACAAGCGCAGAGTCGGCGCCCGCGCCGCTCCGCCGGCTTCAGGAATCCGCCTTCGTCTTGGCACGTCCTGTGCTGTGTTTGCTCTTGGAGTCCTTCTCCGTTTGCCTACGTGCTTCTTCGTTTGTTTCACCCCGCTCCCCCGGAGGGTCAGCGATGTTTTCCCGTCCTCCTGGTTCCCACGCGGAGCGTTGGAACCAGGAAAGCCTGACGTACTTAATCGACCCCTGACGCGGGGGGCCGACTCTTCGGAATCCTCGGAAGGAAACCCCTCATGGCCGTCATCTTATTGGTGGAAGACCACCCGATGAACCGTAAGCTCGTCCGCGACATCCTCCAGTTCCAGTTCGACGTGGAGGACGTCGTCTCGGCCGAGGACGCGCAGGAATACCTCCGTAGCCATCGGCCCCCCGATCTCATCTTGATGGACATCGGCCTTCCGGGCATGGACGGCCTGACCCTGACGCGCCGGCTCAAGGCCGACCCCGCCACGGCCTCCGTCCCGATCATCGTGCTGTCGGCCCACGCCATGACGCGCGACCTCGAGATGGCCCGCGAGGCGGGCTGCGTGGACTACATCACCAAGCCGATCACGGACGACCCGTTCACCTTTCTGGAACGGATCGCCCGCCGGCTGGCCCCATCCAAGAGGCCCGACGCGGAAGTCCCCATGCGGAATGTCAATTGAACGAGAGACGGAAAGTCCACATTCCGGCTGCGCACCTCCGCATCACACTGGGGAGCCGTTCCCATGACCCCGAGGCCGTCGCCGCTCAATTCGCTGCGGGCGCGTCTGGTGATCGGGTCGGGCATCCCGCTGGTGCTGTTCATCGGCGTGGCCTTCATCGCCCTGAGCGTGGTTTACGGTCTCATCGACGCCTTGGCCCTGGAACGTCGCAGTCATCAGGTGATCGTCCAGGCGCTGAAGCAGCAGGACCAACTCCACCGGATGGGCCTGTCGGTGCAGTACAGCCCGGTGGCCGACCCGGATTTGCTCAAGGCCAACTATCAGACGAGCCGGCAAGCCTTCCTGGATGCGAACGCGGCGGCGGTGAACCTGGTCCGGAAAGAGCCGGCTCAGGAGGACCGGCTGACCCGGCTTCGGAACCTGGAGGCCGACTGGCATCGAACCGTCGAGGAAGGCTTTCGCGGGCCTCGGCCCGCGCCGCCGGGGTTCCTGGTCCAATCGCAAACGCTGGAGGAGCAGATCCAGGGGGAACTCGATCAGTTCATCGACGTCGAGGAGCAACGCCTCGCCGACCGGCGCCAGACGGCGGAACGACAGGCGTGGCAGAGCGGTTGGATCATCTACATCGCCCTGGCGGTCGCGCTCGCCGCCTCTCTGGTGGTCGCCTGGGCCGTCGCCCTGGGCGTGACCGGCCCCATCGACCGCCTGCGCAAGGCGGCCGGCCAGCTGCTGGCCGGCCGCTTCGAGGTGGCAACGCCGAGCGGCCCCAACGAGATTGCCCAACTGATCGTGGATTTCAACCAGATCGGCCTGTCGCTGGTCCAGCACGTCAGCAGCCTGCGGCAGCAGGAAGAAGGTTACCGTCAATACATCGGCGCCCTCTCCCAGTTGATGTGGCGGACCAACGCCGCCGGCGAGGTCGTGGCCGAAATCCCCTCCTGGCAGACCTACACCGGCATGACCCCGGAGCAGGTCCGCGGGCGCGGCTGGCTCGACGCGATCCACCCCGACGACCGCCGGGAGGCCGAGGAGCGGTGGAGAAACGCGATCCGCGAACGCGGCCTGTACGAAAGCGAACACCGGCTGCGCTCGGCGTCGGGCGACTACCGCTGTTTCGGCTGCCGGGCCGTGCCGGTCGTGAACCCGGACGGTTCGGTGCGCGAATGGATCGGCACCTGCACCGACGTTACGGAGCGGAAGGAGAAGGAACGGCTGCGTCAGGAAAAGGAGGCGGCCGAGGCGGCGAGCCGGGCCAAGAGCGAATTCCTCGCCCGGATGAGCCACGAACTGCGCACGCCGCTCAACGCCGTCATCGGCATGTCCAGGATGCTCAGCACGCAGCGTTTCGGCGTCCTCAACGCCAAGCAGGCCGACTACCTCAACGACGTCACCCAGGCGGGCGAACACCTGCTGGCCCTCATCAACGACATCCTCGACATCGCCAAGGTGGAGGCCGGCCGGATGGAGCTGCTGGCCGAAGGGTTCCCCCTGGGCGACATGGTGAAGTCGGTGCTCTCGACGCTGCGACCGATGGCCGAGGGCAAGAACCTGGCGACGGCGTTCGAGCCGCCGGCGGAGGACGGCGAAGTCGCCGCCGACCCGGCCCGTTTCAAGCAGGTGCTCTACAACCTACTGTCCAACGCCGTCAAGTTCACGCCGCCGAAGGGCCGGGTGACAATCCGGTGTCAGTGGATCGGGTGCGCGACCCGTGACGCGGCGCCGGCCCGCGAGGCGGAGGCGTCGGCGGTTCGCGTGGAAGTGACGGACACGGGGGCCGGCATCGCCGTGAAGGACCAGGAGAGCATCTGGGACGAGTACCGCCAGCTGCCGGCGGGCGCGGCGGCGGGCGGTGCGCCGCAGGGCACGGGACTCGGCCTGACGCTGGCGCGTCAGCTGGTGCGGCGCATGGGCGGCGAGATCTGGGTGGAGAGCGCGCCGGGGGCGGGCAGCACGTTCGGCTTCGTTTTGCCGCGCCGGCAGCGGCGCGACCTCGGCCTGCCGCATGAGGTCTCCCTCGCCGAGGGTTGACAGCGATCGGGGTGGTTGTGGCATCCCCGTCGGGCCGCCGGGCTTGTCCTGGCAGATGGGGTTCCAATAGTGGGGATAAACCCCGTCGCTCGCCGCGGCGCGGTACAATGCCACGGTGGTCGACGGCGACGTTCCCGTCCCCGGCCCGCGGGTCCGCGTGATGAAAAAAGCGATCTTCCTCCGGCGATATTCCCTCTTTCTCGGCTGTGCCGTTGCGCTGACGGCCCCCTCCGGGTGTGGCCGGATGCCCTGGTCGCGTACGACCGTGAACACCACCGCCCCCGTCTTCGCGGCCGACGCCCTGGCCGATTACCTCCCGGACGACGCCGGGGCCGTGTACTCGCTGAACCTGCGCCAGACGCTCGAATCCCCCGTCGGCCGGCGGCTGGCCGACCCGATGCGGCGTTTCCTCGCCACGGAAAAGGGCAATCACCCCTGGATCGACGACCTCGGCGCCGACCCGATAACCGATGTCGATTGGGCGCAATTCATCTTCTGTCCCCCCGACCTCGATCACCCTCTGGTGTTGCTGCGCGGCCGTTTCGACCTGGCCCTCTTCGCCCTGGGACCGCGAAGCTGCGCCCCACCTCGGACGGTCGATTCTCGTTCTACGAGCTTCCCGGCAGCGCCACGTTGCTGGCGGTGGTCGGAGAGTATCTGGTCGTCTGCGATTCCCGGCCGCGCTTCCTCGCCGCCCTGAATTACGCCGCCGCGCCGCGGCCGGTCGTCCTTGAGGACGACCGGCTTCGGGAACTGCTGCGGCGGGTGGAACGGAAGCAGAGCGTCTGGCTGGCCGTGTCGTTCGGCAAACTGGGCCCGATCCCGCGACTGGAGGATTTCGGCCTGGAAACCGTGCTGCGCCCGGTCCTGCGTCATGCGGAAAGCGTCTACGGCGGCGTCACGACCGCCGTAGACGTGCGCGGCGAATTCGTCTTCCGCGCCCACACCGACGCCGACGCCAAGGAACTGGATCAAGATCTGATTGCCAGTTGCACGGTCGCCCAAGGGGCGTATCTGCTCCCCGGCCTCGACCCGTCGCTGCTGCCGCTGCTCGATTTCATCGGCACGGGCGCGACGGCCCGCGACGGCCGCGACATTACCCTCCGCTGTCGCCTTCCGGCCGACCGCCTGGCGCCGTGAGCGCGACGGCCGGGGTCCGCCCCGTACGGAGACCGCCATGAATCCGACTCAACCCATCCGTATCGGCGTCGTCACCGTGTCCGACCGCGCCAGCCGCGGCGAATACCAGGACCTCGGCGGCCCCGCCATCCGCGCCTGCCTGGCGGAAATCCTGGCGTGTCCCTGGGAGCCGGTCGCCCGCGTCGTCCCGGACGAACGGCCGCGGATCGAAACGACGTTAATGGAGTTGTGCGACCGGGAAAATTGCTGTCTGGTGGTGACCACCGGCGGCACGGGGCCGGCGCGGCGGGACGTGACGCCGGAGGCCACGGCGGCGGTTTGTGAGAAGCTGCTGGAAGGCTTCGGCGAGCGGATGCGGGCCGTGTCGTTGCAATTCGTGCCGACGGCCATCCTGTCGCGGCAGGTAGCCGGCGTCCGCGGACGGTCGCTGATCGTCAACCTGCCGGGCAAGCCGGCCGCCATCCGCGACTGTCTGCTGGCCGTCTTCCCGGCGATCCCCTACTGCATCGACCTGATCGAGGGGCCCTACCTCACCACCCATGAGGCGGTCGTCAAGACGTTCCGGCCGAAGGGGTAAGAAAACGGCGAGCGGCCGGCGTAAGCCGGCTGGTGCGTCCTTGTTGTACCGGCGTCAGGGCTTTTCAACGGCGCGTATGCCACACCAGCCGGCTCACGCCGGCCGCTCGCCACGTTCCTGAAGCGGCTGCTTACCCGAACATCAGCAGCACCGCGTAGCTGGGGGTCCTCGCGAACTGGCAGCCGAGCTTCCACTCGTTCTCGACGGCGGTGCAGCTCTTGACCTCCACCTGAACCGCCAGGGTGGTGCGCGGCGCGTTGCACGGACGCACCTTCCAGACCGAACCGACCGGGATGGCGTTGGGCGTCATCAGACAGAGGCCGCCGACGGAACGATCCACCACGTAGCCCAGCTGCTGCGGCAGCTTCGCGTCGGGGTCGTTCATCTCGACCGAGATGGGATGTCCGCCGCGCCGCAGGGCGTTTCGGCGCTCGTTGGACCCGCCGGACGTAAAGGGGTCGGCGCCCTCGGCGCGGGCCGCCTCCTTGGCTTGGCGCCGGCGGCTGGCCGTCCAGCCGACCAGGAACGCCAGGCTCGCGGTCGCGAAGCCGATGACCAGGATCTGCCACGTTTCCCTGAGGAGGGAGAGAACGTTGGTCAGATAGTAGCTCCACATGGCCGTTCACCCCGTCCACGCCACGGATGAGGCGCGGTCGTCGCGCCCCGCGGCGCAGGAGTCGCCGCGCACAACTCTAGTGCGCGATGGGGTCCCATGCAAACCGACGGCGTCACGCCCCGGACGGGGGCGGGAACGAAAGGTCGTCGTCGGAGATCGTTGGTTCGCTGGGCGGGGGAGGCGGTTCGTCGGGGGTCGGGGCCGGGACGGGCGCGGCGTCGTCGGCCCCGGCCGCCGGCTCCGCCACGCGGCGCTTGGCGCCGGAACGCCGCCGCCGCGTTTTCTTGCGGGGGGGCGACGCCTCCGACTCCTCGGCGCCGTTCATCTCCGCGCCGAAGCGCGTCACTACGTAGGTCCGGCTGCGCTTGTCGGTGTCCAGCTCCAGCAGGCCTTCCTTGCGGGCGTCCTCCAGCAGGTCGCTGAAGCTGCGGTAGCCGTGGTACGACTCGTTGAACGACGGCTTTTTCCGCTTCATCGTGTCCTTAATCATCGACGACCAGAGGACTTCCTTGTTCTCGCGGCGCAGGGCCGTCATCGACTCCATCAGCAGCTCGAAGGCCTTGCGCTTGGCCTCCGGCAGCCGCGAGTCCACGGCCGGCGTCAGGGCCGGCCCCTGTCCGAGGTCTTCATAGTAGATGAACTCGTCGCAGTTGTCGCGCAGCAGGTCGGAGGTGGACGGCTGCATCCCGAGGCCGATGACGTGCTTGCCGAGTTCCTTGAGTTTCGATACCAGAGGGGAAAAGTCGCTGTCGCCGGACACGACGACGAAGGTGTTGATATGGTCCTTGGAGTACGCGAGGTCCATGGCGTCCACGCAGAGGCGGATGTCGGCGGAGTTCTTGCCGGTCTGGGCGCGGCGCGGGATCTCGATCAGCTCGATGGCGGCCTCGTGGAGCGGGGCGGTGTAGGGGAGGAAGCGGCTCCAGTCGGCGTAGGCCTTTTTGGCGACGATCTTGCCCTTCTCGACGAGGCGTTCCAGCACGCGCGCGATGTCGAAGCGGTCGCGGCGGCCCTGGAAGCCGAGCGCCAGGTTCTCGAAGTCGATAAAGACCGCCAGAGAGCGTTCACCGTCGTCCACGGCAAATCCTCGAAAGGGATGAATGAAGATACAGTGTAACGGCGGAGGGGGGACGGGTACAGGTCAAGGGTTGGGCGGTGCGCTCTGGAAAAACGCCGGCCGACGGGGTATCCTTAACTCCCTTTACTCCGATCCACCATCCCGAGGGGGCCGCCGATGCCGACGAGCCTACCGGTCGTCAACCTGTCGGAAGCCAAGTTCGAGTGCATCTACGGACGCGGCTGTGAGGGCGTCTGCTGCCAGAACGGCCGGCCGGGCGTCTACCCGGACGAGATCCAGCGCATCCAGGCGAACCTCTCGAAGTTCCTGCCGGAACTGCAGCCCAACGCCCGCAAGCTCATCGAAACGCGCGGCTTCCTGAGCAACCGCCGCAAGGGCGGCCTGTCGATGCTGCGCGTGTCGGACGGCTGGTGCGTCTTCTTCCACAAGGGCTGCGTGCTGCACAAGGTCGGCGCCGCCGAGGGCGACAAATACCAGTACAAGCCGGCCGCGTGCGCGCTGTTCCCGCTGGCGAAGAACGACGCCGGCCAGTGGTATGTACGCCAGAAGGGCGTCGAGGGCGAGGAGTGGGACCTGTTCTGTCTCGACCCGAAAGCCAGCCCGTCGCCGGCGGCCGCGTCGCTTGAGTCCGAGATGGAACTGGCGGAACGCTACAGCGCGGAGGAAGCGGCGGCCAACGGATAATTCCTGGAAGGACGGCGGAGAACGACGCCGTCCCTCCAGGACGCGGGAGATTCAAGTTTTCCCCACAGACAGTAGTTTCAAGGGCATCTGCAGGGCAGCCGGCCTTGAAACTACTGTCTGTGGGGAAATTCTTCTCTGTTCAGTGCGTCGCCATGTTGCCGCCGAACGCCCGCTGGTACAGGGCGGCGACGGCGGCGCGGGCCTCGTTCCAGAAGCGGCTGCGGGCCAGCCGTTCCAGCTGCTCCGTCACAGTCTGCCGTTCCTGCGTCGTGGCCTCCGCGAACGTCGCGCCGGCACGACGCAACAGCGGATCGTCGCGCAGCAGGTACAACGGCACGGCCGTGCTCCCCTCCAGGTAGCGACCCGTCGTCTGGATGCCGATCACCTGATGCGTCTCCAGGTCGAGGATCGGGGCGCCGCCCGTTTGGCCCAGCGGGGCGCAGTCGTGCCGCAACAGCTGGATTTCGTTGAAGCCGAACGTGCCGCGCAGCTGGCCCGGATGGACGCGCTTGACGTTGTACACGTCGCGGAAAATGCGCGCGATCGCCTCCGGTTCGTTGCGGCGGGCGTCGCGGATCGGATAGCCGATCAGGTAGACCGGCCGACCCTCCGGGTCGGCGGGCGGCGCGGCGGCCAGGGCCAACGGCGTCGGCGCCGAGTCGTTGACCTGCGGCCGTTCCACCTCCAGTAGGGCCAGGTCGTAGCGGTCGTGGACGCCGACCACGCCGCGGACGCGGTAGCCGGCGCCCGACACCGTCTGGTAGCCGGAACGATAGTCCATCCAGGTCGTGATGCCGGGGCGGAATTGCCAGCCGTCGTTGCGCGCCTCAATGAAGACTTCGGCGATCCGTCGCGTCGTCATCAGAACGTTGTCGTTGACCAGGAAGCCGGTCCCGGCCCAGTCGTATTCCGGGTGGCCGAGCAGTTCGATGCGGCCGACGCCGCGCTGGGCCATCTCCACGTCTTCGCGCTGGTCTTCCAAGAGGTTCCAGATGGGGGGGACGAGGCCGAGGTTGCCGTTGTGGACCAGGACGGCCGGCCGGCCGTAGATCAACAGCACGCACTCCAGGCCGCACGCCTCTTCCGGCGCGACCTCGGCGGCGGAATTGCCGACGATTTTTTCCAGCCCTGCCGCCCCGGCCTCCAGCAGCCGGCCGACGGCCTCGCGCTGGCCTCCGAGGTCCGGTTCGCCGGCCGCCCGGACGAACTCCGCCTCGGCCGCGGCCGTGGCCGCGTCCGACCCGGACGCGGCGTCCGCCCGGCCGTCGGCCCGCGCGGCCCGGCGCACCGCCGCCCGCACGTGGGCCGGTTCCTGCCAGCCGCGCATCTCCTGGCGGTCCTGCCGGACGACGTGCAACGCGTCGTCGAGCCGATCGCCGAAACATTCGCGGACCCGCTGAACGATCATCTGCCTGCGATCCATGCCAACCCTCCGTCGGTTGCGGAACGACGGTCGAATGGACGGCCGTCGTCCCTCCATATTGTGGAACGACACCCGGTTGCGAACCCGACAACGGAAGAAGAGGCCCAAGCGTGGGCCGCCGTCTTTTGGGAGAGGCTATAAGTGCTCGGCCGCCCACGGTGGTCGCGCCGGCGAATTCACAGGGATGGGGGTGAAGGGGGCGTTCTTCGGGAAAGTCGGCCCGTCCCTGGGTACCCCGGTTGGCCTTCGTCGCCGAGATGCGTGGGAATTATCGTACCCCACGACGCCCCGATGTCAAGCAATTCGTCGGATTTTCGAGGTCGTTGAGCGAGCGGCCTACCTGCCATTCCGACAGGTCAACCGCGCGTCCCTTGCAATCTTGGCAGGGTTATGCGTCGGCCGCTTGAAGCGGTCTCTCCGTAAGTCTTTTCCCCGTTGCAACTTACTTGAGGAAGCGTCGGGGGCATAGGAGTTGCATTCGGGCCGCTCGTACCGTTTGTACCGAGGAAACACCACTCATCCTTTCCCAGCCAGGGAGGCGGACATGAACATCAAACCGCTTGGCGACCGGATCGTGATCCGGCGTTTCGAGGCTTCGGAGAAGACGGCCGGCGGCATCGTGTTGCCGGACAGCGCCAAGGACAAGCCGCAGAAGGGCAAAGTCCTCGCCGTCGGGCCGGGCAAGCTCAGCAAGGAAGGCAAGCGCACGCCGCTGACGGTCAAGGAAGGCGACGTGGTGCTGTTCACCAACTGGGCTGGCGACGAGTTCAAAAAGGGCCAGGGCGACAACGTCCTCCTCATGCGCGAGGAAGACGTGCTGGCCGTGCTGGAATGAGCGACATTTACCAGCCGCGAGCGCCGGCGAGCGGTTCGCCTCAACCGCTCGCTGGCGCTCGCGGCTGGTTGAGTTGATCGAATTACATTACCCATCCGAATCAAGGCTTTTGCGACGAACTCACGGGAGCAAACAATGGCTGCAAAGCAGATCGCGTTCGACCAGGAAGCCCGCGAGGCCATGCGCCGCGGCATCGCCAAGCTGGCCAAGGCCGTCAAGGTGACGCTCGGGCCCAAGGGCCGAAACGTCATTCTTCAGAAGAGCTTCGGCTCGCCGACCGTCACCAAGGACGGCGTGACGGTGGCCAAGGAAATCGAGCTGGAAGACAAGTACGAGAACATGGGCGCCCGCATGGTGCGCGAGGTGGCCAGCAAAACCAGCGACGTGGCCGGCGACGGCACTACCACCGCCACCGTGCTCGCGGAAGCCATCTTCAACGAAGGGCTGCGGGCCGTGGTGTCCGGCGCCAACCCGATGCTGATGAAGCGCGGCATGGAGAAGGCCGTCGAGGACGTCACCGCCAAGCTCAAGGCCGCGAGCAAGGAAATCAAAAAGACCGAGGAGATGGAAAACGTCGCCTCGGTGGCCTCCAACAACGACCGCGTCATCGGCAAGATCATCTCCGAGGCGATGGCCAAGGTCGGCAAGGACGGCGTCATCACCGTCGAGGAAGGCAAGTCCACCGCGACCGGCCACGAGTTCGTCGAGGGGATGCAGTTCGACCGCGGCTACCTGTCGCCCTACTTCGTCACCGACCCGCAGAAGATGGAGTGCGAGCTGGAAGACCCGTACATCCTCATCTACGAGAAGAAGGTCTCCAACAACAAGGACCTGGTTCCGGTGCTGGAGAAGGTGCTGAGCCAGAATAAGCCGATCCTGATTATCGCCGAAGAGGTCGAGGGCGAGGCGCTGGCCACGCTGGTCATCAACAAGCTGCGCGGCACGTTCAAGTGCGCCGCCGTCAAGGCGCCGGGCTACGGCGACCGCCGCAAGGCCATGCTCGAAGACATCGCCGTGCTGACCGGCGGCCAAGCCGTTTTTGAAGACCTCGGCGTCCAGCTGGAGGCGGTGACGCTCAACCAGCTCGGCCGGGCCAAGAAGGTCAAGATCGACAAGGACAACACGACGATCATCGTCGAGACCAGCGACAAGAAGCGCAAGGAGGCGATCCAGGGACGGGTGCAGATGATCCAGCGCGAGCTGGAGAAGAGCACGAGCGACTACGACAAGGAGAAGCTGAGCGAGCGGATCGCCAAACTCTCCGGCGGCGTGGCCAAGATCAACGTCGGGGCCGCGACCGAGAGCGAGATGAAGGAGAAGAAGGCCCGCGTCGAGGACGCCATGCACGCGACGCGCGCGGCCGTTCAGGAAGGCATCCTGCCGGGCGGCGGCGTGGCCCTGCTGCGGGCGGCGGAAGGCCTCAAGGCGAAGGGCGAGCTGACGCACGACGAGGAAGTTGGCTACAACATCGTGGTGCGGGCTTGCAAGGCGCCGATCCAGCAGATCGCGGAGAACGCCGGCGAGGACGGCGCCGTGATCATGAACAAGGTGCTGGAGAACAAGAACGCCAACTTCGGCTACGACGCCCGCGCCGACCGCTATTGCGACATGGTGGGCGAGGGCATCATCGACCCGACGAAGGTGGTCCGGTCGGCGCTCCAGAACGCGGCCAGCGTGGCCACGCTGCTGCTGACCAGCGACGCCCTCATCGCCGACGCGCCGAAGAAAGACGAGAAACCGGCCGGCGGCGGCGGCATGGAAGACATGTACTAACAAACATTTTCACCTCAAAGACACAAAGAGCACAAAGAAGAGCAATTTATTGTCTTCTTTGTGCTCTTTGTGTCTTTGTGGTGAATCTCATGGCTTGCCGATTACCAGTTCGTTGACGACTTGCTCCACGCCCTGGGTGGACTCGGCCAGTTCCTCGGCCCGTTGCTGCTGGGCCGCGTCGGCCACCGTGCCTTGCAGCCGCACGACGCCCGGCCCCGCCTCCTCCACCTGAACGCCGGCGTCGGCCATCGCCTTGTCCCAGCGGATGCGCACCGCCACGCGGGCGGCCGGCGTCGTATCGCTGAGCGCGCCGCACATCGCCTGCCAACCGTTGGCCAGCTTGCCACTGGAGCCGCCGGCCGCGTCCTCCATTTTGCCCGTCGCCATCGCGGCGATGCGGCCCAGACGGTCCACGTCCTGGCCGCCGCAGCCGCATACCAACAGCGCCAGCGCGGCCCACAGCCACCGGCGATTGCGTTTCATGCCTCGGACCTCCCGGTGCGGTTTATCCCACTTCAATGTTCGGACGGGGCGGCCCGGAACCTTACTCATTTTCGGCCCCGCACGCAACGGCGTCTTGCCGAACGCCGCGCCGTTCGGGATACTTGATAGGAGTGAACACCGCCCATGCATCCTCCGAAATGAAAGGGACCGTGAGGTGTTGCCAAGCGTTGCGGTGGTCGGCGCGACCGGGGCGGTCGGCGAAATCATGCGGCAGGTGCTCGACGAACATGCGTTCGCCTTCCGCTCCATCAAATTCCTCGCCTCCGAGCGCAGCGCGGGCAAAACCCTCACGTTCAAGGGTAAAACCTACACCGTCGAGCCGATCCGGCCGGAGGCGTTCGCCGGCGTCGAGGTGGTGCTGTCCAGTACGCCGGCGTCGGTCAGCCGGGAGTACAGCCCCATCGCCGCGCGGGCCGGCGCGATCGTGATCGACAACTCCAGCGCCTGGCGCATGGACCCCGACGTGCCGCTGGTCGTGCCGGAAGTCAACGCCGACGCCCTGCGCCGCATCCCCAAGGGCATCGTCGCCAACCCCAACTGCTCCACCATCCAGATGGTCGTCGCCCTCAAACCGCTGCACGACCTGGCGAAGATCAAGCGCGTCGTGGTGTCCACCTACCAGGCGTCGTCGGGCAAGGGAGCGACGGGTTTGTTCGATCTGGACGCGCAAATGGAGGCGATTGGCCGCAAGGAGCCGCCGCCGCCGGCCAAGGCGCACGCGGCCCAGCTGGCCGGCAACGTCCTGGCGCACGACTGGAAGGCCGGCGAGGAGGGCTATTCCGAGGAAGAGTGGAAGATGATCCGCGAGACGCGCAAGATCATGGGCGACGACTCCATCCTAGTGTCGCCGACGACGGTGCGCGTGCCGGTGCGGATCGGTCATTCGGAAGCGATCAATCTGGAGTTTCTCAACCCGATTACTCCGGAACAGGCTCGCGAGGCGCTGCGGCGGGCGCCGGGAGTGATCGTGCTGGACGATCCGGCGAAGGGCGAGGCGCCGACGCCGTTGACGGCGGTCGGCCGCGACGAGGTGTTCGTGGGCCGCATCCGCCGCGACCCGACGGTGCCGCACGGGCTGAACCTGTGGGTGGTGTCGGACAACCTCCGCAAGGGGGCGGCGTCGAACGCCGTCCAGATCGCGGAAGTGCTGGTGCAACGGGGGTGGCTGCCGAAGAAGTAGCGAACAGCTATCAGCTCATAGCTATTAGCTGTCAGCGAAACATAAAGTCACGGCGGCCGTCGGCAGCGCGCTGACCGTTCCTATGCGTAACATTCGCCTCGTCCTGTCCTACGACGGCTCCGACTTCCAGGGCTGGCAAACGCAGCCCGGTTTCCGCACCGTGCAGGAGACGCTGGAAACCGCCATCGCCCCGCTCGCCGTGCAGCCGGTTCGCGTCAACGCCAGCGGCCGCACCGACGCCGGCGTCCACGCCGTCGGCCAGGTCGTCAACTTCTACGCCGACCTCAAGGCGCCGACCAGCAAGCTCGTCAAGGCGATCAACGCCTTCCTGCCGCCGGATGTGGTGGTGCGCTCCGCCGAGGAAGTGCCGCAGGCCTTCGACGCCAACCGCGACGCCAAACGCAAGCTCTACCGCTACGTCATTCACGACGGCCCTGTGCCGGATGTTTTCCTGCGGCGGCACTGCTGTCACAGCCGGAAGCGGCTGGACGCGGCGGCGATGGCGCGGGCGGCGGCGGTGTTGCGCGGCCGGCACGACTTCCACAGCTTCGAGACGGACTGGCCCAACCGCATGTCGAGCGTGCGGACGATCACGCACCTGGCGGTCAACCGGTTGGGCGACTGGATCTGGCTGGATGTGGAGGCGGACGGCTTCCTGTACAATATGGTACGGGCCATCGCCGGCACGCTGATGAACGTCGGCCGCGGCTACTGGCCGGAGTCGGAGGTCGCCGACATCCTGCGGGCCGAGGACCGCACTCGCGCCGGCCCCACGGCCCCGGCCCAGGGGCTGTTCCTGATGCGCGTCACTTACGAACGGTAGCCGCCATGTCTTCGATGCCGTCGTACCCGGACAAGCTGGAGATAACGCCGCTGAGCCGGCCGCCGTCGGCGACGGTGCGCGTACCGGGGTCGAAGAGCATCACCAACCGGGCGCTGGTGCTGGCGGCGCTTCAAGGCCCGGACGGCTGGTGCGAACTGCGGGGCGTTCTGCGGAGCGAAGATACGGAGGTGATGATCGAGTGTCTATCGGCGTTAGGCTTTGACATCCAGACTCGCTGGTCCGAGTCGTGGGTGCGTGTCGGCTCTGACAACTGTTCAAACATAATACCCGCGCCTAGCGCCGACTTGTTCGTTGCGAACTCCGGAACGACGATGCGCTTCCTCTCGGCGATGGTAAGCCTGGGGCACGGGCGCTACCGCCTGGACGGCGTGCCTCGAATGCGTGAACGGCCCATTGAGGACCTTCTCACTGCGCTGCGGCAACTCGGCGTCAACGCTTACAGCGAACGAGACAACGGTTGTCCACCCGTCGTCGTGGAAGCGACCGGCTTGGCGGGCGGGCGGGTTTCGATCAAGGGCGACGTAAGCAGCCAATTCCTGAGCGGGCTGCTGATGACCGCTTCTGCCTCGCAACAGGAAATCAGCATCGAGGCGGAGGGTGAACTAGTTTCTTGGCCTTACATCGCCATGACAGTTCGCATGATGCAACAATGGGGCCTCCTGGTAGAAACGAAATGCGGCGCGAGATTCCGCGTCCCGGGCGGGCAACGATCCGAACTGGTCAGATACGTCATTGAACCAGACGCCTCCGCGGCGACTTACTTTTGGGCGCGGCTGCCGTCGCTGGCGGGTGCGTACAGGTTTCCGACCTGACCACTCGCAGCCTTCAAGGCGATGTCCGCTTCGTCGAATTGCTCGAAGACATGGGATGTCAGGTCGTCCGCGGCGAAGAAAGCATCACCATCCACGGCGGTCCCCTCCACGGCATCGACGCCGACATGAACGACATTTCCGACACCGTAATGACGCTGGCCGCAGTCGCCTGCTTCGCCGAGGGGCCGACCACCATCCGCAACGTCGCCCACATCCGCCACAAGGAGACCGACCGCCTCGCCGCCCTCGCCGCGGAACTGCGCCGCGTCGGCGCCGGAGTGGACGAGTTCGCCGACGGCCTGACCATCACGCCGCGGCCGCTGCACGGCGCCGAGATCGAAACCTACAACGACCACCGCATGGCCATGAGCATGGCCCTGATCGGCCTGAAAGTGCCGGGAATCGTCATCAAGAACCCTGGCTGCGTCGCCAAGACCTATCCCGGCTTCTTCGCCGACCTGGAAAAACTGCGATAAGAGAATTGAACCACAGAGGCACAGAGACACAGAGAAATTGCCATGAAGAATCACACCCGATTTATCTCCTTTTTGTCTTCTCTGTGTCTCTGTGTCTCTGTGGTTCAAACCTCTTCCGCTTCGCTCGACCCGGAGCCGAAGACGCCCTACCGGCTCCAGGTCGTGTTGCACTTCGCCGACCATCTGCTGCTGACCGACGTATTCCAGGACCGCGTTGCGCGTGAGTTGCACGACAGCTTGCAGGCGTCGTTCGGCGACCTCGTCCGCGTGGACGTGACGCGCGTCCACCCGCGGTTAAATGAGGTGGTGCGCGACGGCCTCAAGTCGCTCGACGGCTGGAAGGACCGCGCCAGCCTCAAGACGCACTTCGTGTTCATCGACTATTCCGGAGTGCATTACGAGATCCAGGCCCGGCAGTACGACGGCCTCACCGGCCAGCCGAGTCCGGTGATTCGCCGCGGCCGGACCCGCGACCGGGAGTTCGTCGCCAAGGCGGCGGCCCTGATGGTCGAACAGGACTTCGGCCTCCTCGGCGAGTTCGACGCCTGGCCGGAAAAAGGCCCCGACAACGAGGACAAGCCGGTCGCCCTGGAACTCAAGGGGTCGGCCCTGGGCGTGCCGCTCGGCCGCTGGATCAAGAAGGGCGACGTGTTCGCCGTGGTCCATATGCCGCACGGCGACGCGGCGCCCGGCCGGCTCATTCCGAACGCCGTGCTGAGGGTGGAAACCCCTCCGGCCGCCGGCGACGCCTCCTGCACCTGCCGCGTCTTCCGCCGCTACGACGCCCCGCGCGACGCCGACGGCGACGGCTACCGCTGCGTAAAGCTCGGGACCGTCTCGGCGCCGTTGCGGTTGCGGCTTCTGCAAGCGCTGCCCGACGGCGGCAGCGGGCCGCTCAAGGATACGCTGACGGTTCAGGTCCGCCATCACGGGTTCGACAAGGAGAACCTCAGCAAGGTCCAGATGGAAACCCGCGACACCGACGATTCAGTGGACACCAGCGCCGACAAGAACGGCGTATTCGACAACTTGGCGTTCGTCAGCGTTTTCAGCATCGGCGAAGTGCCGCGCGCCCGCATCCCTGTCCCGCTGCTAAACGATCAGCCGGTGACGATCGCGATCAACGTGGCCGACGACGCCGACTCGCTCGTGCAATTCCGAAAGGCGGACTGGGAGCGTCACGTCGATGCGGCCTGGCAGGTGCAAAATCAGCTCTTTAAGGAGATCAACGACCTCTCGGCCAAGCTGGACAAGCGGGCCGAGACGATGAAAAAGATCGAGGAGGCGATCCAGCAGAGCCGCGACGATTACGACCGGCTGAACAAGGAGCGCGACGAGCTGGCCAAGGAGGCCGGCCCACTTGACGCACAGTCCACACTGGACCGCCTGACCAAGCTTCGGGAGGGCGGGACCGAGCTGCAAGGGTTCCTGGACAAGTTAAAGAAGATCGACGCGGAGGAAAACGATCCGCAAAGGAAGGCATGGCGGGCGCAGGTGGAGCAGGGCATACGGCTGGAGTCGGAAGACGTGGAAAAGGCCATCGCCCTCTACGAGGGCATGTTGAAGACCGACGCCCCGGACCAGGCGCTCAAGGACCAGTTGGAGAAGCGCCTGAAAGAGCTGCGCGAAAAGGAGCCGAAGACCCCCGAGCACCGCAACGCCCGGACGTTCATCTACAACGTGTGGCCGAATCTGGACGACGCCGGCCTGAAGGAAAAGCTCCCGGAGGCGCGGGGGGCCTACGTGGCCTGCAAGACTGCCGGCGACATGACCTCGCTGCGGAAGCTGCTCCAGGCGACGGTGGCTCACGCCGTCCGCATGAAGCAGGAGCTGGACAAGCTGCGCCCCGACGTGAACGTTGACGACGAGAAGCCGGCCAAGCTCATCAAGGAGGTGAGCGGGGGTCTAAGTAAATTGGCCCGCGACGTGAAGGAGACGCTGGACGCCAACGCCGGCAAGTGACCGTTCACGGGCGCGTGGGCGGGGCGCCTTTGGGCGGCGCACCGCCGACGCGGATGGCGGTCTTGCACAGCAGACAGGCCACGACGTTGCCCCGGTCGTGTTCCTCCACCAGCATGTATTTGCGACAGCGCGGGTTCGGACATTGCACCGCGAACACGCCGGCGGGCGGCGCAGGCGAAGACATGTTGCTCCCTCCCGAGGGGGCGGCGGTTAGCCGCGACGCGCGGCGGAGCGCTCCGCCGCGCGTCGCGGCCAACCGCATTATTGTATCCGTAAACTCCGCACCCACTCCGCCTCGCGCGCGATTTCCTCATCGGAAAGGCCGCTGCTGCGGTGGAGCGTCGGCGCGGGCCATCTTGCCGCTGGTCATGTCCAGGGCCATCACGTCGATCAGGCCGTTGCTGCCGACGCCGCAGCGCACCTGCACCGGCGACCCCTTCGGCAGGTTCGGCGGCAAGCCCTCGATCCAGCACTCGCCGATGCTGATGCAGGCGTCGGCCTGCCGCGCCTCGCCCTTGCAGCACCTTGACGCGCACCTTCGACTGGTTCTCGCCGACCGTGCGATAGACCCGGCTGGCGGCCGTCGGCAGCTGCGTGTTCTTGGGGATCAGCATGTCGTTGACGCGGTCCTCCTGCCGCTTGACCTCGATGCCGAGGCTGTGGGCGTTGACGTTGATTTCGACCACCTGGGCGAGGGCGTCCACGGCCGCCGCCTCCAGGTGCAACCGGCTGTCGTGGCGGTGGGCGGCCAGGATGCCGGCGTGCAGGGCGGCGCCGCGGGCCACCACCTCGCTGACCGCCAGCGACTGGTCCGGCGCCTTGCCGCTCAGGTCCTGCAGCATTTGCCGCGTCATCGGCATGTGCGTCGAGCCGCCGACCAGCAGGACGCGATCCACCTGCTCCCAGCCGAGCGCCGGCCTGGCGAAGCAGCTGTTGCGTCGTCAGCCGCGTCCGCACCAGCAGGTCGCGCGTCAGGGTCTCGAAGTCCGCCCGGCTCAGCGGCACGGTCAGCACCTGGCCGCCGTGCGTGCAGGTGACGGTCGTCTGGCGGCAGTTTGCTGAGGGTGCGCTTGGCCCGCTCGGCGGCGGCCTGCGAGGGCGGCCAGCGATTGCGGGTCGGTGCGCGGGTCGGCGCCGACCTGCTTCTGATGAACTGGCCGGCCACGTGATCCACGATGCGGTCGTCCCAGTCCTTGCCGCCGAGGCGAACGTCGCCCTCGATGGCCAGCGTCTGGAAGCGCTTGGCCGACAGCCGCACCAGCGTCACGTCGAAGGTGCCGCCGCCGAGGTCGTAGACGAGGACGGTGCGTTGCCGGCTGGGGTCGGCCAGCTCAGCCGGGGCGGACGCGGCCGACTGGAAGGAATAGGCCAGGGCGGCGGCGGTCGGCTCGTCGAGGATGTCGAGCACTTCCAGGCCGGCGATGCGGCCGGCGTCCTTGGACGGCCTTGCGGCGCGTGTCGTCGAAGTAGGCGGGCACGGTGATGACGGCCTTGCGGATGGGGCCGATGCGGGCCTCGGCGTCCTGGACGAGCTTGCGGAGGATGATGGCGGAGAGCGTTTCGGGGCGGAACTCGCGGCCGGCGACGGCCCGGCCGTAGGACGGATAGCCCATGCGCCGCTTGATGAGCGTGGCGACGCGGTCGGGCTGTTCGAGGGCCACATCGAGGGCCGCCTGGCCGACGACCGCCTCGCCGTCGGTCGGCAGGAGGACGGCGCTGGGCGTGAGCATTTCGCCGTCGCGGTTGGGCAGCGTGACCGGCTGGCCGTGGTCGTCGAGGGTGGCGATGGCCGAGAAGGTGGTGCCCAGGTCGATGCCGACCAGCTTGCCCGTGCCGTCCGCCATGTGGTGCGCCTTTGGGAGAGGATAGGGTGCGTATTGAGGCGGGAGCGCTCGCGCCCCTTGGACCCTGACAAGGATTTTAACCGATGCGCACGGCGGGAAAAAGGGCCGGATTGTTCTCTCGCGCCGCCGGCGCTGGTAGAATGCACCCTACGGCGACGCGGAAGATGCAGTTCTCCCGCCGCGACGCGCCGCCTGCCACGAGGGATCCTTTATGGCGATCGACAAGAAACAGGCCAAGACCTTCCTCGGTTCCATCGACGGCCTGGTGGACCAGGTCGTCCGCCAGCTGCCCATCAAAGTGCCCATCGAGGTCGTGCGCTTCATCAAGGAAAAGGTGATGGGCGCGGCCGTGGACGAGCTGCGCGATCTGGTGGTCAACGCCCGGCCGCCGCGCCTCTACCTGATGGGCCGCAGCGGCCACGGCAAATCGACGCTCATCAACGCCCTGGCCAACCGCGACGTGGCCGTCGTCGGCGACGTGAAGCCGACCACCACGCATTCGGAGGTCCATCAGATCGCTTTTGAAGACGTTCACGCCGCCTGGGAGGTCGTCGATTCGCGCGGCATCTTCGAGGCGACCCGACCGGACGGGGCGCCGGGCCGCAGCGCCGTCGAGCAGGTCCAGGACGACATGCTCAAACACAAGCCCGACGTGATCCTGCACGCCGTCGCCGCCCGCGAAACCCGGTCGATGTCCGAGGACATTCGCGTCGGTCGGGAGATTCGCGAGCTGATAAAGCGCAAACTCGGGGCCGTGCCGCCGACGGTGATCGTGTTGACGCAGATCGACCTGCTCAACCCGGCCCGCGAATGGCCGCCGGAGGCCAGCGGACGCAAGATGGCCGCCGTCAAGGCCACGCTCGATTACGTCGTGACCGACATTCTCGGCGTCCAGGCGTTCGAGCCGTTCGACCCGGCCCAGCCGGCCCACGGCTACAAGATCAACGAGGAGTCGTTTGTCAGCGGCGTCATTCCTGTGGCCGTGCCGCACGGCGAGCCGGCCTGGAACGTCGAAAAGCTGAGCGAGTGCATCGGCCACCTGATCCCGAAAGAAGCGCAGTTGGATTTTTTTCAAGCCCAGCAACGAAAGACGCTGCTGAAACAGGTGGCCCTTGACGTGGTGGAGCGCTTCGCCAAAATCGCCGCCCTGGTCGGGGCGTCGCCGCTGCCGATCGCGGACATGTGGTTGCTGACGCCGTTGCAGGTGCTGATGCTGTCGGTTGTCGGCGGCCTGTCTTGTCGGTCGTTCACGGTGGAAACGGCCGGCGAGTTCCTGACGGCGTCGGGCGTGACGGCGGCGACGGGGTTCGCGCTGCGCGAGGTCGCCCGGCAGACGGTCAAGTTGATCCCCATCCTCGGCTCGGTGGTTTCGAGCGGCGTTGCCTACGCCGGCACGCGGGCCGTGGGCCGGTCGGCGGTGCGCTACTTCTTCCTCGGTGAGCTGCGCAAGCCGGAGGAGTTGATGTCGGAGAGTTAACGGAGCCGTTATTATGTGGAGGCGCTTCCGCCGTGGACCCGCCGTTCACGCCCCCGCGACCGGGGTTTCCGCCGCGGGCTTGGCCTTGGCGCCGAACGTCGCCTTCCACATCGCCTCCGCCTGACTTAACTGATCCTTATAGTAGTGCTTCAGGTCTTCCGTCTGTGGAACGTGGCCCTGGTGGACGCGGCGGTAGTAGTAGCAGAACGCCTTGCCCAGCGCGAACGTGGAGGCGTAGGCCAGCGCGGCGCCGGCCATCGCACCCATCACGTAGCCGACGAACGGGATCAGCTTCAACATCTCCACCACCGTCATGCGCGTCGCCTGCCGGGTCAGGGCGCCGATGCCCATGCCGCCGGCGATCTCCAGGAAACGCTGGCCGTCCATCGGCTGGCCGTACAGCTTCGCCAGGTGGTAGATCATCCGCGACTGGATGCCCGACAGCAGCATCAGGTCCAACACCGGGATCGGCACGGCCCCGGCCGACGCGGCCAGCGAGCTGTAGCCGAGGATGTGCGGCAGACTCTCCCGCGCGTACATGTCCTGCAATTCGTGCGTCGCCTCGTCCAGGGTGCGCAACGTCTGGCCGACCGCGGCCGGCAGCACCTCCAGCAGTTCCTGCCGAAGCCGGGGGCCGCCATATTCGGGGTCGTTAAACCCCTCCTCCGGCGGCGTCAAATCGACCAGCGCCACGCGATCCGCCAGCTTGTCGAAACGGCGGTGCTGCTCGGCGGCGCTGCGCAACAGGTCTTCGCACACCGGCGGCGTCGGCGCCTCCGTCTGCTGGCCGTTCTGGTCGAAGGGGTAGGGTTGCGGGTGCTGCTGTTGCGGGTAGGCTTCGTGGAGACAGGTCAGCACCAGGACGACCGGCCGGCGCGGCTGGGCCTGACGGAGCGTGCGCAAATGTTTGATCACGTTTTCCTGGGCGTGGTCCATCACCTTCACGACGACGACGACGACGTGGGCCTGCTGGTTGAACAGGGCGAGGTCTTCGGCCGGGTCGTAGCCGGGTTCGTCGAGGCCGCGCGTGTCGAGGAACGTGGTCAGCGGCGCTTCCGGCGTCGGGAACTGGTAGAGACTGGAGAAGCGCGTGCAGGGCTGAAAGCCCTTGCCAATCTCGGCGCGGTCGGCGCCGGTGAGGTACTTGATGACGGAGGTTTTGCCGCTCTGGGTCTTGCCGAACATCCAGAAGACCGGCACCGGCAGCCGTTCGCGCAGGTGGTCGAGCTGTTTCTGAATGCGTCCGCTCCGCTCCGACACGGTGAACAGACGCTTGAGCCGATCCAACATGACGACGCCTCTCGGTAGCGGGTCCACGTCGATGCTTGGTACGGCGGCAGGAATCATGCCAACGTCCCTTAGAGTATTGTATAGGCAGCCCGTTTAGTAATTCGCGGGAGACGGGCGGACATTGAAATGTCTGCGAAACGCTCTTGACCTCGAAAAGCGCTTGGGCTATGTCGCCGATGCTTCGGCAGGTGCAGGCTGGCCCGGCCGCGGGCCGCGCGGAACGGACCAAGGAAGGAAGGCATGGCGGACACCTATCCCGGAAAATTGCAGCTCTGGGAAGGCTGGTTGCCGTCCCTCGTTCAGGGGCAGGCGGCGCCAGGCGCGCCGCCGGGCCGCGCGCGGACGCCTACGCGGCCCGTCTCTTCGCCGCCGAGAGCCTTCAGGCCGGCCGCACGCCGCGCGAGACGGCCGAACCCTTCACCCTGCAATGGTTCCTCGAAGCCGAGAGCCTCCGCTACGGCCGGCACGGCAAATGGCTGCCGCGCCTGCTGGAGTTCGGGAAACACTCCGGCGAATGTCTGCTCGGCCTCGGCGACGGTCTCGGCGCCGACTGGGTGCAATACGCCCGCTGCGGCGCCGTCGTCACGGCTTGCAGCGCGTCCGAAGACACCCTCGCCCTGGTGCGACGGAATTTTGAGCTGCGCGGACTGGCCGGGAAGTTTAGCGCCGCCGATCCGACCCGGCTGCCGCTGGAGTCGGCGTCGATCGACGTGGCCTGCGTGAGCAACCTGCTTCATACCACCCCCGACCCGGTCGCGCTGATCGAGGAGATTTACCGCGTCCTCAAGCCGGGCGGCAAGGTCCTGGCCCTGACGCCGGCCCGTTACGGCGTCGATTACTGGACGGCCTGTTGCTTCCCCTGGCGCGGCTGGTTTCGCCGCAAGACGGCGCCGGTCGGCGGCTTTAGCCGGCGCGGCCTGCGACGCCTGTTCGTTCGCTTTACCGAACACCGCGTCTATAAACGGCACCTGCGCCGATCGGAGACGCCGCACCTGCTGCGCTGGATCCCGCCGCCGCTGCTGGAACGCCTGATGGGCCGCTTCCTGATTCTCAAGGCGTTCAAGCCGCTGAGCGCGGCCATCGGGTTTCAGGCGGCGGCGTAGCCACGGACGGGGCGGAAAAAGCGACAGGCCCGCGAACCGAGGTTCGCGGGCCTGCGTGCTTGGCAAAGGCGCGACGGCGACTCCCAGCGCGAAGCGGCCGCTCAACGCAAGCGCCGCCCAGTCGCCGCCCCGTTTGCTTCCGAGGCGTTGATCCGACAATCGAAACCTAGCCGACTCCGCGAAGCCCCGCAAGGAGCGCCGGCCGTCGCCCACGGCTTTTCCGGGCGGCCGCCTTCCGACCGTGCCGGTTGCGCCGTCTGGCGCGAACGGGAGAGCGGCGCGAGGGGGCGAATCCGACCTCTCTTTCCCCCCGATCGCTACAATGCACCTATACTCCGCGGCCGGCGCCGCCCTCTCATCCCCTCACAACGCCATGCCTCGTTACGCTATCCTGGAACACGATTATCCGACGCGCCACTGGGACTTACTGCTGGAAAGCGGCGCCGTGCTGCTGACGTGGCGGCTGTCGGCGACGCCGGGATGCAGCGCCGTGGACGCGGCGAAGGCGGCCGACCACCGCCCGATCTACCTGGACTACGAGGGCCCGATCGGCGGCGGCCGCGGACGGGTGACGCGCTGGGACGGCGGCGCGTTCAAATGGGAAAGGGATGAGCCGGATAGGATAAGGGTGCGCCTCGCCGGGGCGCGGCTCCGCGGCGTCTTGCGGCTGGAATGCACGGACGGGGCCTGGCGCGGCGAATTCACGTCCGACGCGGGGCGCTGAAACGACCGGGTCAGTTGGCGGTGGGATTGAGTGCGCCGGCGGGGAGGCGCAAGAGGGTGCGAACCGGGGCCGCGTCCGGGGAGGCGCCGCGGATGGTGAGCAGGCCCTGCTGGAGATGCACGGCCTGCAACAGCAACGTCGGGTGCGGCTGGTCGGACTGGAAGCGCACCAGGGCGACGGGGTGGCCGTCGTGACGATACCAGCTGACGTCCACGCCGCCGCCGTTGTCGCGGCCGATCTTGGTGAACTCCTCCAGGAGCCAGTGGCCGGAAATCGGCAGCGCCCCGGCCCGCAGGTCTTCCAGTTCCAGGGCGACGGCGTTCGGCTCCGCCTGGGCCAGCCAGACTTTCAGGTCGATGGAGATGACGGTGTTCCAGGCGCCGGCCCCGTAGCGGAAGGCCAGGCGGATATGGTCCTTGTCGAAGACGACGTGAGGACGGCTGATGCCGTCGGGCAGGAGGCGCTGGGCCAAACCTTCCTTGATGAAGCCCTCGTCGAGATAGCCGTTGACCTCCTCGTCGGTGAACTGGACGCCCCAGTTCTGGTCGGCGGATTCGGCGCTGTGGAGCAGACCGAAGAACTCTTTGAGGAAATCCTTGCTGCATCGGGCGCGAACTTCCGGCGTCGGCGGCGTGGCCTTGCCGTAGACGGCCGGTTCGTAGCCGACGACGAGGAAGAGGACGAGAGCGCCGCCGCCGAAGAGCAGAAGGACGAGGGCCAGCGCCACAAAAAAGGATCGGCGACTCATCGCAAGGGCCCCCTGAATGGGGAAAGGTGCGGTCGTCGCGGGGCCGGGCCGAGATGTGAGGGCGCTATACCCGACGGCGGGAGAGGGAGTCAACGCCGAAACGCCCACGCGTTGGGACGGCGGGGAGAAACCCCGCCGTCCCAACGCGTGGGTGGGAAGCGGGCGCCGTCAACGCGGCAGGCGCGGCCCGGCGTGGGCCTCGACCTTGCGGACGGGGAGCGGTCGCGGGGACGCCTTTTCGGACTCTCGGCGGACGCGCCGCTGGAGAAGATTCAGGTCCTCGTCGATCTTTCTCAGGATGATTTCGGCGTCCTCCTCACGGCCCGATTCGACGCGGCGGCGCAGTTCCGCCAGGCCGATCCGGGCGATGTCCAGGCGCTTTTGCACCAATTGGTCGAGCTGAAGGAGGGTGGCCGGTTCCGCCGACGGGCCGGCCGTGGGCCGGAGGCCGCGACCGGCGGCCTCGCCGGTCAGCACGCGCACCTCGGGCGGCGCCTCGACGCCGAGGCGCACGGCGTTGGGCTGCACGGACACGACCTGGACGGTCGTATGGAAGCCGGGAAAGACGATGGTTTCCTGGGGGCGGCGGGTCAATACGAGCATTGGGACCTCGCTGACTGGAGCGGGAAACGGGGCGTGGCGTGAAGGGTCCGCCGGCCTGGCAGCGAACCGATCCCGAATGGGAATACGCCAGCCGACCACACGACGAATAGGAGAGAAACAAAAGGGGAATAAACAGGTCGGCGTGTGCAGGCCGACGCCCGGATGCGATGGGTTTCCTTACCGCTCGGCGAGTCGTTGCCGCGAGATCCGTCTCGTGCGCCCGTGCGCGGATGATCTTGTACCCCAACCGGTCGGGGGGAACAAGGTCACTTTATTGGTTCCGGGGACGCCGACGACGCACCGCCTCCCTCCCTTTTCTCATTTCCCGTTGAGGAACGGGCGTGCGCCGCGTTATAATTGCCGGATGAATAGACGGAGTAGGGGCGGTGGCAATCCGCGTCCCACGTTCCGGAAAGGGCGAGTCCCATGAGTGCGGCCACGATCGAGGGTCTGTTCCAGAAGGCCCGTCAGGCCATCGAACAGCGCGACTGGGCCCAGGCCAAAATGATGTACCTTCAGGCGCTGGGCCTCCAGTCGGACATGCCGGACGTGCATTACGGCCTGGCAACGGTCTATTTCCAGCTGCGCGAGTTGACCAGCGCCGCCCACCATTTCAAGGAAGTGACGCGCCTCGACCCCGAGCGCGTTGGGGCCTTCGTCAATCTCGGGGCCGTGTACAACCTGCTGGACCAGCTCGACGATGCCGTCGCCGCCCTGCGCCGCAGCATCCAGCTCGACGGCAAGCGCGTCGAAGGGTATTACAACCTCGGCCTGGTCTACCGCCGCAAGGGCCAAACCGACCTGGCCATTCAGTCCTACCGCGAGGCGCTGCGACTCAACCCACGCATGGCCGACGCCCACCTCAACCTGGGCAATCTGCTATTCGAGAAGGAGCAATTCCGCCAGGCCCAGCACCAATACGAGCAGGCGCTGGAACTGCGGCCCGGTTGGGAGAAGGCGTTGGACGGTTTGGAGGCCGCCAAGGAGGCCGTCGCCCTGGAGGAGAACAAGGGCGGTTCGAGCGTGAACCTCGGGTCGAGCGGCCGGATCACCACGGGCGGCGGCAGCCCGCTTGACCATACGGTGGACCCCACGGTCCACGCCGCGCTCCTGACGGGGCTGCACCAGGGGACCATCGACTCCATGGACGCGGGCCGGCTGTTGCAGCAGATCCTCGAAAAGGAAGTGGAACCGGCCATCAAGGATTTGTCGAGTTGCCTGCTGTACGCGAGTGGCGGGGGCGGCGGCGACCTCAACGAATGCGTCAAGAAGTTCGAGGCCGCCCTGCAACACGTGCGCGACACGCAGTCCGCGGTCGGCCGGCGCATCGCCAAGCTGCGCGATTTCCGCGCTCAGTTCCCCTCCGACGCGAGATGATGCGTGCGAACAGGGCCGACCCCTCACATCGGCGGCAAGTTTCCCCGTTCGTCGAAGCGGAGCGGACTGGCGGCCCCGAGCCGCGTCACGTCCGTATGCGGCGGCTCGGCGAAACAGGGTTCCGACGCTTCGACCTCCTCCAGGTCGAGCGTGTTGCGGACGCGCAGGACGCGCGCCTCATCCGACCGCCGCGTGCCGATGATGGCGAGGGCGGCGTCGATCACCTCGCGATCCGTCTCGAATTGGACCGGCAGGAACGCATTGTCGGGATAGCCGGCCGTCAGACAATTGACGACGGTGGCGCGGTAGTTCATGGCCCGGACCAGGCGGGTGGTGGTGAAATCGGCCAGCCCGACGCCGGTGGCGTTGCCGTGCGTGATCTCGGTCAGGCCGCGCACGAAAATCAGCCGCATGGCCGGCTGGTCCTCCGGGGCCTTTTGCCGAAAGGCGCGCTTGCGGCCGACGATATTCGTATCCATTCCCGATCCGCTAATATTCTTACCGATCTCATCCACGATGAGCAGGTCGGCCCGACGCCAGGGCAGCCGCGCCATCAATCGCCGCGCCTCGCGCAACAGGTTTTCCTCTCGCCTCTCGAAGTCCTCTGGGGCGACGGCCTCCACGATCGCGGTCTCGTCGTAGGCGTTCTCCACCACGGCCAAGCCGAAGGCGATGGGGGCGCGGGCGCGTAACGTCCGGCCGACCGAGCGCACCACGGCGTCGAAGGGCTGTTCCAGGAGAATGCGATGGTAGGCGAGGGCGCCGGCGTGCTTGCCGAGACCGATCATCATCATCTTGAGCAGGCCGCTCTCGACGGGGCCGTGAAAGCCGGTGTGCGGCTTGACGCGGGCCACGACGCCGATGTGATCGGCTTCGGAGGCGAGGCGATCCAGCATTACCGGATAGCCTTCGTCGGTCGCGCCAAGGGAAACCACGTCCATCGAGGCGCGGATGGGGGCGCCGACGGATTGTTCGGTGACGCCGTAGCTTTCGAGGATGCGTCGCTGGCCGTCGGCCGAGCCGCCGCCGTGGCTGCCCATCGCGGGGACCAGAAAGGGGAGGGCGCCGAGCTTTTTCAGGAAGGCGACCGTTTCCCGCAGGATGAGCGGGATGTTGGCGATGCCGCGGCTGCCGGCCGTCAGCGCCACCGTCTGTCCGGGGCGGATGCGTCGGCCCAGGTCGAGCGGTTCCAGGGCCGAGGCGACGGCGGCGGCCACGTCTGCGACGCGCGGCCGCTCGAAGCGCTGACGGAGACGGACGAATTGCGGATAACCCACGAATGGCCTCCGTGTTGACGAAAAAGGCGATCACACCGCCAAGACGCCAAGAGCGCCAAGAATCTTTGCTTGGCGCTCTTGGCGTCTTGGCGGTCAGTCTATTCCGAAATCACTCGGCGGAGAAGTTGCCGAGGAAGTCCTCGAACTCCTTCTGCTGCCCGTGGGCGGTCTCCTGCATCGTCTTGATGTCCGCCTGGTACTTCTCGATTTGCGTCTCCTGCGTGTCGAACTTGTTCAGGTAGCGCTTGTACGCGGCCGCCGTCGGAGGCATCTCCTTCAAGTTGGCGCGGAGTCGGGTCTGATCGTCGGTGATCGTCTTGAGCTGCAGTTCCTGCTCGGCGATCTCCCGCTGCGTCTTGTTTAGCGCCGCGCGAAGGTCCAGCGCCTGCTTCAGCCCCGCCTTGACCTTGGGGCCAACGACGGCGGCGTTCATAAAGAATCGGATCTGGTCGTCGTTGCTGTTGGTCAGCTGCACCTGCTGGTTGAGGACGCGCTCCTCGGTGACGACCTGCGTCGCCGTCTTGCCGGCCGGGACCTTGACCTCGAAGCGGTACACGTCGGAAGCGGTCTCGGCCGGCTTCGCGGTGTCGTCGGTCAGATGGAAGTCGTTGCGGACGGGGTGCTCCAGCAGCACCAGCCGCTCGGAGTCGTTGCGGTTGACGACGGTGTAGGTCTTCGTCTCGCGCAGCTTGGTCGTCGAATAGAGGATGCCCTTGTTGACCTTGACGGTCGTGAGCCGGCCGTTGTCCGACGACGGCACGGGATTGACTTCCGTGCCCAGGTCCACGGCGTAGGAGATGAGCCTCTCTTCGTTGGGTTCCATGTCAAGAATGCGGGCGTCGCCGGCGTAGTTGGAGCCTTCAAAGACGGTGATCGGCCCCTGCATGAGGTGCAGGCCGCTGGTGTTCTTGAACTTGAGGCCGAGCAGGGGGAACTTGGCCTGGGTGCGCTCGTTGTAGATGCTGACGCGCGTACCCTCCACGTCCTTGTTGATGATGGGCAGCAGCGCCGACTTCTGGCGGGGCAGCGTCACCGGCTTGTCGAGGGCGTACTGGAAGAAGTCGCCCAGCTTGGTCGCCGTCGCCATTGTCGAGACGCCCGAACCGCCGAGGTTCATCTTCTCGTCCAGCTGCTCAGTCACCTGTAGGCCGAAGTCCTTCGCGGCTTCATCGCGTTTCCGCATTAGTCCCGAACGCCGATCCGCTCCTGCGCGGCGCCGAAGCCTCCGCCCGCACCGGGCGGGGCCATCGGCGCGTCGAAAGCCACTTCTCCTCTTGCCCTTTTCAGGTCGTCATTGTAGGTTACTGGCCGGAGAGAAGCGAACAGCTCCGGCACCACCGTCGGCCGCGGTACGTAGAGAGGCGTGTACAGGTCCATCTTAAAGCTGATGGGCCGGCCGGACACCAAGGCCATTTTTACGTCTTTCCAGTCCTCGTCGGTGGCGTTCTCGACCACGGCCCAGCCTTGCAGGAACGGCTTGTCCTCCTTCTCCTTGCCAAGGACAAGGCGGTAGCTCGTCTTCCAGATGGGGTTCTCGATCACGTAGCCGACGCGCACTTCGCGCTTCCCTTCGCCCACGAAGTTGAGGCTCACCGCCTTCTTCTGCGTGTCGTGCGACAGGGTCAACGTGTCCAGCGCCTTGCGGACCTCGTTGTCCATCACCGGGTTGAGGAAGCGGACGCGCTGCACGTCGGCCAGCTTAACCGAGCGCATGCCGTCGGCGCACCACAGGTTCAGCTGCTCGACGTTGAAGACGGCCTTGTCCACGCCCTCCGGCTTCTGCTCGACGCCCATGATGGCGCCGGTCAGCGTGCCGGGCTGGGCGGCGTTGGCCTGCTGCAACACCACCTCGACCTTTTCGCCGCGGGCCTGGTTGAGGATCTGGCCGAAGGTCGGGTTGCTGGACAGGTTGACGGCGAAGCTCTGCAAGGTCTTCTCGACGGGGGCGTTGCTGTCGTAGCTGACGGCGGAGACGTGGCCGCCGTTGAGGTCGCGCAGCACCATGCTCTTAATCAGGTCGTTGATGTCCTGCGTGGGGAACGACAGGTCCACGCGCGCGTCGCCGTCCACGGTCCCCTCGCGCTGGAAGTAGCCGACGCCGCTGCTGAACAGCACCACCTGACCGATCGGCAACTGAACCGACGTTTCCGACGGGGCCGAAGCGACGTGGGCGGTCGGCGGGACGACAGGTTTAGGCGGATCGGCCGGCGACTTCGACGGCCACGTGAGATAGGCGGTGAGGCCGGCGACGGCGGCAAGGCCGGTCCCGGCGACGAGCAGAATGGCGCGGCGCATAAAGACCTCATCGTTTGAAGTTAGGCGCGAATCCCGAGATGCCGAAGCACCACGGTATAGACGAGACAGGTCGGTCGGCGGATTGACGACCGATCACTCATTCGCAGTCCGTTCCATCGCCCGGCGCAGCTGGGCCACGAGGTTCTTCATCACGAAGCCCTGGCCGGGACAAACGTCTATTCGGATCCCTTTTTCGCGCAACGTCTCTTCCATGACGGGTCCGACGGCCGCCACCAGCGTCCGTTCCAGGCCAACGCGGAGGTCGGCTTCCAGGCCGTGCTGGGCCGCCACTTCCAGCAGACGGCCCAGCTGGGGCGAACTGGTAAATATGATCGCGTCCACCGTCCCGGCCGCCATGTCGCGGATCAGGCCAGCGATCCTCTCGTCGTCGGCGGCCGGGGAGTAAACGTAGGGAAGAACGATCCGCGCCGTCGCCCCGGCGTCGGCGAGGAACTGGGCCAGGGCAGGGTTGGCGCCCTCGTAGAGCGTCACTCCGACCGTCTGACCGGCGAGCGGTTCCCTGGCGAGCGTGGCGACGACGCCGGCCGTGGTCGGCGCCTCGGCGACGCGGGTCGGCGTCAGTCCGACTTCGCGCAGGGCCGACACCGGCTTGGGGCCGCGGGTGACGATGCGCGTCTTCGCCAGGGCGGCGACCACGGCCTCGCGCAGGCCGTCGCGCTCGGCGAACCCCAGCAGCCGACGCAACGCCTCGCCGGTCATCAGGACGACGTAGCCGAAACGGCCGGCGATCAGCTCGCGCAGCCAGGCGAAAACGGGGGCCGGGTCGGGGGCGTCGAGGATGCCGAACATCGGGCAGCGCAGAGGCGCGGCCCCTTCTTTTTCCAGCATCAGCGCCAGCTCTTCGAGTTGCCGGCTCTCGGCCAGCGCCACCCGGCGCCCTTCCAGGGGTCGCGTCATTCGCTCGCTCCGAAAACGGGGCCGTGACCGTGAAGGGCGCGGGCAAGGTCCACAACCCATGCCTTTGAAGGTGTCCTTTTCGACCGCGTTCTTCGGCCGGAAGCCGGGCGGAGGCGATGTGCTTGGATTTGGCAAAACGGGTACGCATGGGACGCGGCTCCTTCGACCCACGCGGTTTCTTGGGATGCCGTTCCAAGCGGCTCCGGAGAACAGCAGTTCACGCGCGTATGGTCGTTCGGCGGTGGCGGCAAACACCCGGTCCAGGGGTCCTGGCAACGAAGCGGTCGAACACTTTGCCGCGGAGCATTCGCGCCCCCTCCAGGAAGAAACTACTTGCCATAAAGGATATAACTTATGAATAATCAGGGGCGGCTTCAAAGGCATGGTATGGATCACCCTATGACACTCATCGTAGCCTCGATCCGGCCGGACGACGTGGTACTGACCGCGGACGGCCGTTCAGTCACTACGGAAAAGGGAACGGTCGCCGCCGTCAACGACCACTTCCAAAAGCTCTTTCCGATCCCCGATCATCCCGTGGCGATCGCCCACATGGGCGAGAACGACCTGGGGGGCGAGAAGCTGGGACAATTCCTCGGCCGCTTCGTCCGCCGCCTCAATACGGGGAATTACACGATCCTGGAAATCTCCGATCAACTCCGCGCCTACGCCCACGCGGACATCCGGGCGCGCTTGCGGTCGTTGGGCAACACGGCTTTTGGCTGCAACCTCTGGGTCGTCGGCTTCAGTTGCCATGAAACGGGGCCAAGTCTGGTCGAGGTGTTTTGGCGGTTAAAGGACGAAGTCCTGACGACCGAAGAACGGCGGTTTGTTCCCACAAGCGTCGTACCCGGCGGGGCCGGGGTGGGCCAGATTCACAAAGTGGATTGGCGCGCCGTGGAGGGAAAGTCCATCAAGGAAGTCCGCGCGTACCACAAGAATCTCATGGACGAGGCCGTTCAGGCGCCGCTCAAACCCAATTCCGTCGGGGGCCGCGTTCATGAGCTGGTGATTACGAGGGAGGCGTGGCGCTGGACGCAACCGCCGGATGGTCGGGATAAATAGTATCCGTCATGTCTCATGCCTTTGCTCGATTGCCGCGATGGCCCACCGGGCCGCTTCGCGGACGAGCGGTTCGGCGTCGTCCAGCGCCCGCCGCAGGGCCGGCAGCGCCCGGGCGTCGCCGATATTGCCGAGGACGAGCGCCGCGTTACGCAGCAGACCGCGCCGCTTACTCCGCATCAGGGCCGTGCCTCGGAAGCGCCGCCGGAACTCCTCGTCCGACAGTCCCAGCAACTCGATCAAATCCAGCGATTCCAGTTCCGGACGCGGCCGGAGCGCGGCGTCCGTCGCGGCCGGCGCCCTCCGGTTCCAGGGGCAAACCTCCTGGCACACGTCGCAGCCGAATACCCAATCGCCGAGTCCGTGCCGCAGGTCCGTCGGCGCGGCGCCCTTCAACTCGATGGTGAGGTAACTGATGCAGCGGCGCGCGTCGAGGACGCCCGGCCCGACGAAGGCGCCCGTCGGACAGGCGTCGAGACAGGCGGTGCAGGCGCCGCAGTGATTCGCCTCGAACGGGGCGTCGGGCCGCAGCTCCACATCGACCAGCAGCGCGGCCAGAAAGAAGTAGCTGCCAAGTCGCTTGTTCAGCAGCATGGTGTTCTTGCCGAACCAGCCGAGGCCGGCCCGCCGGGCGAAGTCGCGTTCGAGCAGCGGCGCCGTGTCCACCACGCCGCGGCCGCGGCAGTCCGGCCGTTCGGATCGCAACCACGCCAGCAGCAAGTTCAGCCGCTCGCGCAACACGTCGTGATAGTCGGCGCCGCGGGCGTACCGCGCCACCCGACCCCTTCCGCGATCGCCCAACTCTTCTTCGCAAGCGGGGTAGTAGTTCAAACCGAGCATGACCACGCTCCGCACGTCCGGCAGCACGAAGTCGGGGTGACGGCGGGCCTCGGCGCGGCGGCGCATGTAGTCCATTTCGCCCGCGAAGCCGCGGCCGAGCCAGTCGCACAGCCGGTCGAAACCGTCGGCGGGGGCCGCCGGGGCGACGCCGACAAGATCGAAGCCGATGACGCGGGCATGCCGTTTCAGGCGGGTTTCCAACGAATCTTCCATGTCCTCATGCTACCGCGCCTCGGCCCCGGATGCGACCGCCCTCCCGCAGCACCTCCGTCTTGCCGGGCGCGGGAAAAAATTGCCCGGATTTTCATTGACGCACTATTATTCGCTGATATTCTACTACCTGACTCGGTAAACCGTCGTTAGCGGGTGGACGCGGGCCGCCGTCGCACCCGCCATTCCCGGATGAGTTTTGGCAACGATCTGGCGACACGCCAGGCCGCTACACTTTTTTGTCACTGTTACCCGGCCCGGCCGCACGGGCCGCGGGGGAGGACTCAGCCTTGACGAACCAATCGACCCTCAGCGTCAAAACCCGGACGACCAAGACCGCCCCGGCGCCCGCCGCCGCTCCGATCAAGGTGTCTGACCCCACCATCCAGCGGCTGACCGACGTGTTCAAGCTGCTGGCGGACAAGAACCGGTTGCGCATCGTGCTGGCCCTGGCCCAGGACGCTGAACTGCACGTCTCGGCCCTGTGCGACCTGCTCGGCCAGTCGCAGCCGGCCGTGAGCCACCACCTGACGCTCATGCGCATGGTCGGCCTGGTCGCCTTCCGCCGCGACGGCAAGCACAACCACTACCGGCTGGCGTCCGGCTTCGTCCGCGACCTCCTGGAGCAGTTCTTCGCCGATTCCGGCAACGGCCAGCGGCAACTGCAATTCGAGGACTTCTCCCTGTCCTTCAAGCGGCGTTGAGCAACCTGGGCCATTGGAAATACGAGAAGGGCGGGGAACGCGCGTCCCCCGCCCTCCTGCGACCGATGCGTTCATCGGGCCGGGGACGGCGGCCGGTGTGATTGTCGCCGAGTTTGTCGGGCCAGGGTTTTCGACCCTTATGGAATTTGACGGGCAAGTTCGGTAGCCGCGTTCGCCAGAACGCGGGTGAACTCCAAGTTCGGTAGCCGCGTTCGCCAGAACGCGGGTGAACTCCAAGTTCGGTAGCCGCGTTCGCCAGAACGCGGGTGAACTCCGACCCGCGTTCTGGCGAACGCGGCTACGGCTTACCGATCTTGGTCGTCAAAGCTCATCAGACCGACGGCCTCAAAACGGAAAAGCCTCATCCATCGGCGATCCCGCCAGTTGAATGAGAAAGGTCCCCAGCCGATCCGCCAGCGCCTCCATCAGCCGCTTGCCTTTCTCGGCCGTCGCCGCCGACGGGTCGCCGACGCCGGTGCTCGGCGTAGCCAGGTGCCACGGCCGCGTCATCGTGATCCAACCCTTGTTGACGGCCTCAAAACGCGACGGCCGCACCGCCCCGTCCGCCGCCTGATCCATGTGCATCAGATCCGGAAAGTAGGCCAAGCCGAGACTGCTTTCCACCTCGTCGGCGTGTTCGCCGGGCTTCTCGAACAGGCCGGGATACAGGTCGTGCGCCATGCGGAACCAGTCGCAGACGCACAGGAAGACGCCGGTGCGGTGGTGCAGTTCGCGCGTCAGCGGCTTGAGTTCGTTGCCGCCGTGGCCGTTGAGCAGCACCAGCTTGCGCACGCCCTGCCGTTCCAGCGAATCGACCAGATCGGTCAACAGGGCAAGCAGCGTCGTCGGCGTGACGCTGCACGCCAGGGCGCCGGGGATTTTCAGGTGGTTCGTGTTGACGCCGTAGGGCACGGTCGGCAGCAGGGCGACGCGGGCGCCGGCGTCCCAGGCCCGCTGGCACGCCAGCCGGCCCAGCGTCTCGACCTGAAAGTTGTCGGTGCCGTAGGGCATGTGCAGGTTGTGCGGCTCCGTGGCGCCGAACGGCAGGACCGCCGCCTGCCAGCGCTGCGAGCGGACGAAGTGATGGGTTTGCTCCGCGAGGATGGATTCGCGCATGAGAGGTCCAGGGAAAAGAGGGGCCGGGGAAGACCATGCCTGTTATAATGTCCGCTCTTTCCCTTGGGGAGGTTCAAGTCATGGATTCGGAATCGGCGCCGCCTGCGCCCAGCCTGACGGACCCGGCGCTGTATCATCAACCGCGAGTTGAGTTGGCTCGAATTTAACCGGCGCGTCCTGGAGGAGGCGCAAGACCCGAGCGTTCCGCTGCTGGAACGCCTCAAGTTCCTCGCCATTTTCGAGTCCAACCTCGACGAGTTCTTCATGGTCCGCGTCGGCGGCCTGCAACAGAAAGTGCAGGCCGGCATCGCCTACGGCTCCGGCGCCGACCACATGCCGGTCAAGGAGCAGCTCGAACGCATCGAGCAGACCGTCCGGCGCATGACCGCCGAAGCCTACCGCTGCCTGGAAGAAAACGTCCTGCCCGCCTTGGAAGGCGAGGGCATCGTCCTCCGCGGCCTCAAGGACCTCACCGACGCGGACAAAAGGCACCTGCGCCTGGTCTTCCAGCGCGAGATCTTCCCGGTGCTGACGCCGTTGGCCATCGACCCCGGCCATCCCTTCCCGCGCCTGCTCAACAAGTCGCTCAACCTGGCGGTAATGTTGCGCCGGCCCGGCGACGAGGAACAACTCTTCGCGGTCGTTCAGGCGCCGGCCGTGCTGGCGCGGTTCGTGCCGCTGCCGCTCGAACCGGGATCGACGCCGCGTATTTCTGTTCACGCCGCTGGAAACCGTCATCCGAATGCACTTGCCGGATCTCTTTCCGGGCATGGTCCTGGGCCGCGACGCCGCCTTCCGCCTGACGCGCGACAGCGACATCGAAATCGACGACGACGAGGTGGAAGACCTGCTCAAGACCATCGAGGAGGAGGTCCGCAAGCGCCGCCGCGGCGCCGTCGTGCGCTTGCAGATCGAGGACGACGCCCCCGTCGAGATCGAGCAATTCCTGACCACGGCCCTCGACCTCGACGCTTCCGACGTGATCCGCATTCCCGGAATGCTCGACCTGACGGGCTTGTTTCAGATCCACGGCCTGCCCGGCTACCCGCAGTTGCGCGACGTGCAATTCGTGCCGCAGCTGGCGCCGGAGTTCGTCCAGGCGCCCGACCCGTGGACAGCCATCCGCGCCCGCGACATCCTGGTGCATCACCCCTACGAGTCGTTCAGCCACGTCGTCGATTTCATTAACGCCGCCGCCGACGACGACCGCGTGCTGGCCGTCAAACAGACCCTCTACCGCACCAGCAGCGATTCGCCGGTGGTGCGGGCGCTGCAGCGCGCCGCCGAGAACGGCAAGCAGGTCACGGCCGTCATCGAATTGAAGGCCCGGCTCGACGAGGAGCGCAACATCGTCTGGGCGCGCGAGTTGGAGAAGTCGGGCGTTCACGTCGTTTTCGGCTTCATCGGACTGAAGACGCATTGCAAGGTGGCCCTGGTGGTGCGCCGCGAAGACGACGGCATCCGCCGCTACGTCCACCTGGGGACCGGCAACTACAACCCGCAGACGGCCCGCATCTACACCGACCTGGGCTATTTCACCTGCAACCCCGATTTCTGCGAGGACGCCTCGGCGCTGTTCAACTACCTGACGGGTTACGGTGAACTGCCGCAATGGCGCAAGCTGATCGTGGCGCCGAGCCGGATGCAGTCGTTCATGGTCGAGAAGATCGAGGCCGAGGCGGCGTTGCAGCGGGCGAGCAAGGAGGGGCGGATCATCGCCAAGCTCAACGGCGTGCTGGAACCGGTGATCGTGCAGGCGCTCTACCGGGCGAGCCAGGCCGGGGTGAAAATAGACCTTATCTGCCGGGGCATTTGCGCCCTGCGGCCGGGGCTGCCCGGCGTCAGCGACAACATCCACGTGACATCGATTGTGGATCGCTTTCTGGAGCACAGCCGGATTTACTACTTCGGCAACGGCGGCGACCCCCAGGTCTACATCGGCTCGGCCGACTGGATGGACCGCAACCTGAGTCGCCGGGTCGAGGTGTTATTTCCGATGGAGGCGCCGGAGTTGAAGCAGCGGCTGATCCGCGAGATTTTGGCGACGACGATGGCGGACAACGTCAAGGCGCGGGAACTGCTTGCCGACGGAACCTACCGCCGGTTGCCCTGCGACCCGTCGCTGTCCCGGGTGCGCAGCCAGGAGCGGTTCCTGGAAATCGCCGCCGAGAACGCGGCGCGCCGGCCCGTGGAATCCGCGACGACCACGATCCCGTTGGCGGACGCGCGTCCGGCCGGGGCGCGGCGCGTCCGCAAGCGGCAGACGAAATGATGAGGACTGGACCGGCCCGAAGCGCGAGCGAGGGTTCGTTCTCCCTCCCCGCCGTTCCGGGCCGGCCGATGTTCTCACGGGTCCGAAAGCGATCAGGACTGGAACGCGGCCCGCATTTCTTCGTGCGACAGAATAGGGGAAGAATCGTCCGGGACCTTGGTCCGAATGAGCAGCGACCGTTGACAGCGCGGACACTTGCGTCGCTGGCCGAGGAACTGGATCGGCGCCTTGATACGGGCGTCGCAGGCCGGGCAGCGGACGCGGATCGACGAAGGCATGAGATGCCCTCCAAAGGTGGGTGAAAACACGGGGAGCCGACTGGCGGCGAAGCCCCGCGCGGCGGGTGGAAACGCCGGCGACCGCGGCCGGTCGCCGGAACCAACCATTCAACACTACTCCCAAAAACCGGCGTCGGCAACCCATCTTCTCGCGCGGAACAGACTACATTCCCATCGACAGGCGTCGGCCGCCTCACGGAACCAAGCGCTTGACCCTGCCCCGTTCAAGGTTAGAATCGACCCACCGCCCCTGGATCCGAACCGTATCCTTGACCTGAAAGGGATCGAAAAAATGGCCGATTCACGCATCACCCGCCGCGCCGCCTTGGAGCGCCTGGCCGCGGCCGGCGTCGCCGCCCCGTTCGTATTGCGCGCCCGACGCCGCCGCGCCGAGCGAGACGGTTCGCCACGCCAGCTTCGGCGCCAACGGACAGGCCCTGTCCGACATCCGCTCGCTGACCGCCGGCAAACACCTCAAGCTGGTGGCGGTGGCCGAGGTGGACCTGGGCCGCGCCGGCGAAGTCAAGAAAATGTTCCCCGACGTGAAAGTCTACCAGGACTGGCGGGAACTGCTCGACAAGGAAAAGGGCCTCGACTCGGTGAACGTCTCCACGCCGGACCACATGCACGGCCCGATCACGATGCGGGCCATGCAACAAGGGCTGAACGTCTACACCCAGAAGCCGCTGGCCCGGACGATCCACGAGGCCCGGCGGCTGGCGGAAACGGCCCGCGACAAGAAGATCGTCAGCCAGATGGGCATCCAGATCCACTCGAACGCCGTCCACCGCACCGTCGTGGCGACCGTCCACGCCGGGGCCGTCGGCAAGATCAAGGAGGTCCACAGCTGGAGCGGCAAGCGCTGGGGCGACAAGAATCCGCGGCCCGACCGCGTCGATCCCGTGCCGGCCGACCTGAACTGGGACTTCTGGCTCGGCGTGGCGGCCGCGCGCCCCTTCATTCGCGGATATTACCACCCCGCCGAGTGGCGCAAACGGCTCGACTTCGGCACCGGCACCTTCGGCGACATGGGCTGTCACATCCTCGACCCGGTGTTCGGCTCGCTGGCCCTGACCGCGCCGACCGCCGTCCTTTCCGACGGCGGCGCGCCCAACGCCTACTGCTGGGGGCTGGATTCGCGGGTGCGCTACGACTTCCCGGCGACGGCCCACACGACCGAAAAGCCGGTCCTGCACTGGTACGACGGCGCGGCGCGGCCGCCGGCCGAGATCACGGCGCTGATCGGCAAGCGCGAGCTGAGCGACCAGGGTTCCATCTACATTGGCACGGAAGGCGTTCTGTATTCTCCGTATATCGCCGACCCGGTGCTGTTGCCGGAGGAGAAGTTCAAGGACTACACGATTCCCAGGCAGGACGGCCGCGACCACTACCTCCAGTTCGTCGAGGCGGTTCGCGGCAACGGCAAGACCTCGGCGCCGTTCGCCTACTCCGGCCCGCTGAGCGAATCGGTGCTGCTGGGCTGCCTGGCGACGCGGTTCCCCAAGACGAGGCTGGAATGGGACGCCTCGAACGTGAAGGTGGCGAACGTGAAAGAGGCGAATGCATTCGTCACGCCGCACTACCGCAAGGGGTGGGAAGTGGAGGGGATATGAGATAGGGTTCAGATGCTTTGTCCGGTTATCCGCGACGCGCCAGCGGAGCGCTTGGGGAGAAGCGCTCCGCTGGCGCGTCGCGGATAACCGACGCCCCCACGCCGCATTTGCCCTTTCCCCGTCCGTGTGCCATAGTCGAGTGCGTCCTTTTCCGCGGTGTACGGCCGTTTACTCTCCGAAAAGAAGATTACTCCATGGCGCGAATCCTGGTCATCGATGACGACGTGATGATTCAGCGGATGCTGCATGAGTCGCTGCACCTTCTTGGCCACGAGGTCCGGCAGGCGTTCGACGGTCTGGAAGGCGTTCGGCTCTGCCGGGAAGAGGCGCCCGATCTGGTCCTCACGGACATTCTGATGCCGCAGCAGGACGGGTTGCAAACCATCCGCGAGCTGCGCCGCGAACGCCCCGACCTCCAGATCATCGCCATGAGCGGCGGCTCGCGCATCTGGCCGGAGATCGACGCGCTGCCGTTCGCCGTGCGCTTCGGCGCCCGCGAGGTGCTCTACAAGCCGTTCGGCCACGAACAGCTTCGGACGGCGATTGACGCGGCCGTCGGCGCCTGAAAACGACGTGGCTTCGGGGTCGCGACCGTTACTCCGCCCTGGTCGTAACGACCTCAAGGATTCGCTTCTCGCGGGCCTGGAGCAAGGCGCCCTGGCCGTTCAGGACGAGTCGGTACAGAAAGACCACCGCCGCGCATACCAGCAGGGAGAGCGTCAGGCAGATCGGCAGCCCGCGCACCTTCCCCAATTCCGCTATCGCGACATCGACGCCGTAGGGCAGAAGCGCCGGCAAAAGCGCCAGCGGGGTCGCCAGCGCGAACGCGATCTGGAGCAATATCGGACCCGCCTTGGTGTTGGTCGGCTTGAAGGAGCCGGCGCGGACGGCCGTCGGGACCAGGATCGACATCCAGTTGCCGACCAGGCAAAACAGCAGATACATCGTGACCCCCTGCGGGAGGACCGCCAATAGATAATCGGGGCGCATCGGGCAAAGGACCGCCGCCAGGACGACGATCGGCGCGGCCATCGCCAGGCCGAGGGGGACGACGGCCAGGTTCTTGCCAAGTAGGATGTCCCGGCGCGGGGCGGCGCTCAGGACGAACAGGCGGAAGCCGCCGCGGTCGAAGCCGAACTGGTTGCCGAGCAGTTGCACCATGCTGAACAGGGTCATCATCATCGCGCCGTAGGGCAGCAAGGGGCGCAAGGCCTCCGGCACGGTCATCGACCGCGTTAAGAAGAGCGAACCGAACAGCACCAGCAGAATGACCGGGGTCAGCAGCAACATCTTCACCTCGGGGCGCGCAGGAGCGACCGAAAGCCGGCCAGGGCGACCGCCGAGGCCGGCTCGGATAGCCACGGGAGGCGCTTTTCCAGCAGGTTGGCCGCCGGCGCCGCGGCCTTTGTCGGGGCGGCGACGGCGACGGCCGCCCGCTTTCCCGAACTGTACTGGCCGGTGTACAGCCGCAGCGTCGTCCGGTAGGCCCGCCACAGACTCAGCGCCCCGATGGAGGCCATTCCCAGAACGCCCAGCAAAACGGGAAGAAGGTTGCCTTCCATCGCCCCCTTCGCACCCAGCGGCAGCCAGCCGGGCGGCAGAATCATGTTCAGAAGCGAGGCCGTCGTTTCCAGTTGGCTGAGGTCCCGTGCGTCCCGTTCCGCCTTCTTCGCCTGGAAAGTTCGTTGATTCTCTTCCATACGCTTCTGAAATTCCGGCAGACTGATTTCTCCCTCGGTCAGAGAGTGATTCAGCCCGTCCTGTTCCTGCCGCATCTGGGCGGCGAAGTCGTTTCGGCCGTGATTGTTTCCGAGATAAAGGATGTTAAAAAGGTTGGGAATCTGGAAGATGAGGATGAACGCCATCGTCAAAAGGACAATCACGGTGCGCCGCCGGCGCGGGTTGACCATGAGCGACGCCAGCCAGCCCTGGAACTGGTAGGTCAGCCCCGTGACCATGAGGAAGAACGCGGCCAGCAGCGGGAACAGCAGCAGCATCGCCGGCCCCCGGCCGAGGACCAGCCCCAGGCTCAACGCGGCCATGCCCGGCAGAAAGACGATCAGGCTCAGGTTGACCATCGAACTGAGGTAGTTGATCAGGAAAGCGCTCTTGAGCGAGACGGGAAGGTGCAGGAACTTGTCCAGCGACAGCGCCTCGGATCGTTGCAGCTCGACCATCAGGCCGACGGCCCAGCAGAAGAGGAAGCCGGCGGTCACGGCGTCCCAGACGTACAGGACGACGGCGGGCGAGGTCCGCGGCAGCACGAACAGGCCGACCAGGAAGAAAGCGAGGGAAAGGACGGCCGAAAGGAAAAGGGCGCCGACGGCGAGGACGGTCGCGAACACGGCGTTGAGGGCGCCGCCGCGGCGCATCTGGTTGACGAAGAGCCGCCAGCGCAGCCAGACGAACGTCAAAAAATGCCGTCCGTTCACGGCGCCCCCTCCTCGAGCCAGCTGAGTTTCCGCGTCGCCTCCGGGTCGGCCCCCGCCCGTTCGAGGAAACGCTCTTCCAGCGAGCCGCCGCGACGGATGGCGTCGAGCGAATCCTGTTCGACCAGGCGCCCCTGGACGATGATGCCGACGTGGGTGCAGAGGCGTTCGACGATTTCCAGGACGTGCGAAGTCAGAAAGACCGTCGAGCCGCGGGCCGTGAAGCCGGCCAGCAGGTCGCGGATGACGTGGGACGTGACCGCGTCCACGCCCTCGAACGGCTCGTCGAGGAACAGCAGGTCGGGGTTCGGCAGCAGCGCGGCCGCCAGGGCCAGCTTCTTCTTCATGCCGTGCGAATATTCGACGGTGAGTTTCTTCTCCTCGTTTTCCAGACCGAGCAGAGGGAGCAACTCGCCGATGCGGCCGCGGATCACGTCACGGGGCAGCAGGTGCATTCGGCCGACGAAGGTGAGGTACTCACGGGCGGTCAGGTTGTCGAACAGGGCCAGGTCTTCGGGGACGACGCCGACGCGGCCCTTCGCCTCCAGCGACTGGCGCGGGTCGAGCATGTCCTTTCCCAGGACGAGAATCCGTCCGCGGGTCGGCGCCAGCAGGCCGGTCAGCATCTTGATCGTCGTCGATTTGCCGGCGCCGTTGGGGCCGAGAAAGCCGTAGAAGACGCCCCGTTCCACCCGCAACTCGATGCCGTCAACCGCACAGGAGCGGTCGAAGAACCGCGTCAAGTCGTCGGTTTCAATGGCCAGGCTCATGGCTGCCGTTTCGTTGGAGGTCGGTTTCCCGATCCGACGATCGGCCGCGGGACCGGTCGGGTCATTATGGCACTTCGTCGGCCAGTCGTCGCGGCCGAGGATTACGTAAGGCTTTCCAGCCTGACGTTGGACTTCGCGGACAGGCTGGGATGCCTGACGTACCAAGGGCGTCCGGCGGCACGTCGATTGCACTCTGTAACAGAATGGCGGAAACCGCGCCTGGAGTGTCGGGGAGTGTACTGCCCCCGTCGCCTCGCGCTGAACCTACGCCCTAAGGAGACAGAGGATGAAACGACTGACGTGGTGCGCCGGCTGGATGCTGTTCGGGGCCTCGCTGGCGTTGGCCGCGGCGCCCGCCGTCAACGCGCCGCCGGCCAATTCCAACGAGGACTTCGTGAAAACGGCGTCCGAGGCCGGGCTGATGGAAGTGAACTTCGCCGAGTTGGCCTTGAGGCAGGCGGACAAGGCCGACGTGAAGGCGTTCGCCCAGATGATGGTGGACGATCACACCAAGATCAACGGGGAACTGCTCAAACTGGCGAACAAGGACCAGTTCACCCCCGCGGCGAAGATGAACGCCAAGGACCAGGAGGAGTTTAGCAAGCTGTCCAAAATGAAGGGCGCCGACTTCGACCGCGCCTACGTCCACAACCAGTTGGAAGCCCACGAGGGGGCGGTCGCCCTGTTCAAGTCGGAGGCGAAGGACGGCAAGAACGCCGACCTCAAAGCTTTCGCCGAGAAGACGCTGCCGACGCTCGAGCACCATCTGGACATGGCCCAGAAATTGACCGGCGAGGAGAAGGGCAAGACCACCGAGAAGCCCAAGTAGGCGGTCGCACGCCGTTCGGGCCGGAAGCGTGAGCGACGGTCTGGGGACCGATTCTATAGGTCCTAATGGAATTTGACGGGCAAGTTCGGTAGCCGCGTTCGCCAGAACAAGTTCGGTAGCCGCGTTCGCCAGAACGCGGGTGAACTCCGACAAGTTCGGTAGCCGCGTTCGCCAGAACGCGGGTCGGAGTTCACAAGTTCGGTAGCCGCGTTCGCCAGAACGCGGGTCGGAGTTCACCCGCGTTCTGGCGAACGCGGCTACGGCTTACCGATCTTGGTCGTCAAAACTCATGAGGACCTATAAGTCCTATCGGACCAGCCCTTTCAAGGTGCCCGTCTTTTCTTATCCCGAGTCGCTAACAGCCGGGCGGTGGACACATGTGGCTTGTCCTTGTGATGAATGCGCTCGGGTCGCGGTTTTTTCGGCCCGCGCGGATGACGTTGGTAAGCCAACAAGCGAGCATTGCTCGCCAGTTCCTTCAATTGCACGGCCAACTGGGCGACGGTCAGGTCGCGGAATTGCTCCCACTCGGCGCCAGGGATCGCGATCATCATTCCCCGATACACGCCCTTGACCTCGTCCGTCAGGTAATAGGTCGATACCGTCTCCTCAACGACCTCGCGACCATGCACCGCACGCAACGCCGCGCACACCACCGCCAACACGTTATACGCCACCAACGACACGCAAAAAGCGAACAACGCCGCTTTCGGGTATCCCAGCCTGGTCTGCTCGCTCTCCAGCGTCGATTCCAACACCTGGAACAGCGATTCAATCTTCCAACGCTTCCGATACAAATCCGCCACCAGACTGGCGCCGGCCACCCGCGCCGGCAGATTGGTCAAGACATGGATCACCCGGTCGCCATCGCGCGTCGGCGTGGGCAGACGCAACTCCAGCCGCCGCACGATCAGGGTTTCGCCGGTCTCCGGGTTGTTCAGCCGAACCTTTTGCTCCCAGACCTCCACGTCCTCGCTTTCGCCCGCGTACTCCAGTTCGGTGACCGCTTCCCAGGGCAAGTTCTGGTGCTGCCGGACCACGAAGCAGGCGTCCCGCGCGGCGACGCCGAACAAAAAGCCCAGCGTGCAAAAATTGCGATCTTCAATCCACACGTCGTTGGCCTCGACCGTGGCCAAAACCTGGTCGAGCAAGGCACGCTCTTGCGTATGCCCGTCCTCGCACGGGAACACGTCGATGGCCAGCATCAACGCCGGGTCCAGCACCACCAGCGATTTGCCGGGCAACGGACCCGCCGCGATCGTCCGCAGTTCCTGCACGCGGTGTTCGGTTTTCGCCAGGCAATTGCCGTCGAGGATCTTGACACGGTAACCGGGCAGTAGGTCCGGCAACGCGCCCCCGAGCTCACGGATCACTGCCGTCAGGCTCGCGGCCGTCTGGCGGGTCAAGGCCGCGGACACCTGGGGTTCGACGCCGTTGAGTTTGTCGTAAACGGCCGTGCGCGACACGGTAAAGCGTTCACGCTGCTTCTGGTACGCGGCATTGGCGGAGGGATAGATTCCACACACGACCTGACCCATCAGCTCAACGGTCTGCGAAAACAACAGCGCGCGAGTATATTGGCTATCGGCGTGTTCCTCGAACAGTGCGTCCACCGACTCCGGGGTCAGCACGTGTTCGAGCAGGCCCCGGACCATGACGGCCGCCGGACTCTCTTGAACGAAGCGATTGAAAACCGAGTTGAGCAGCATGGCGGCTTCCCTACCAGGTTTTGGTGTATCCTTACGCTGGAAGCCAGCTTACTGAAACCACAGGCACCTTGACAGGGCTGGTCCTATCGGACCTATGAGACCGTCTCACGCTTCCGGCCCGGTTTCACTCCAGCTGTTCGAGCCACGCCCGCAGGTCGTGATCGTACTCGCTGGCGAGGTCGCCCTTGATCAGCTGGCGGTGAAAGTCGGCGGCGCCCTTGCGGCCCACGTCCGCGGCCGACGCGCTGAGGAACCGTCGGGCGGGGTCGGGGGCCGTCAGCCGCTGGCACAGGTGCAGCAGCAGGTCGTTGCCGCTCACCTCCGGCGGCAGCAGGTGGGCGAGGCGGCGGTCCAGGTCGGTCTTGGCGTCGATCAGTTGGCCCAGCGTTTCCAGCCCCTCGAAAGGCGACCGGCCGGCCAGCATTTCCACCAAAACGTATCCAAGACTGGCGAGGTCCGACCGGGGCGTGTTGTCCGCGCCCAGGAGGACTTCCGGGGCGGCGTAGGCCGGCGACCAGACGCGCCGGGCGGCGGGCCGGCTCAGGCGCACGGCCGAGCCGATGTCGATGAGTTTGACGTTTCCGGTGCGCTTGACCAGGACGTTGGAGGGCTTGAGGTCGCCGTGGACGATGTTCTCGCGGTGCAGCGCGTCCAGCCCCGCGAGGCAGTCGCGCAGCACCCGGATGGCGACGCCGGGCTTGAAACGCGGCTGGGACGGGCCTTGGGTGACGACGACGCGGTTGATGTACTCCCAGCGCTCCGGGCGAACGCTTTCACGGGTCCGCTCCAGCACGTCCGGAGTCATCAGCCGGCGGAGGTCGTAGCCGTCCAGCCATTCCATTTCCATGACGCGGACGCCGTCTTGCGCGAAGAAGTCGTGAATGGCCAGGAGGTTGTCGTGCTGAATGAGGGCCACGCGCGCGGCCACCCGGGCGACCCGGCCCATGTCCTCGTCGTAGGCGACGGCGTCGGGGTAGGGTCGCGGCGAGAAGAACTTGAGGGCCACGGGCAGGGTGAAGCCGTCGGTCCCCTGGCGTTCGCCGAGGTAAACGACGCCCTGGCCCCCGGCGCCGAGCAGGCGCTGCGTGCGGTAGTGGGCGGTCCAGTCGAGCGATTTCGCTTCGGCGACGGCGTGGTAGCGGGCGAGCAGGGCGGGGTCGCAGGGGGGAGACCAGTGTTCCTGGGGGGCCGCGGAGAGCGGATGGAAGGAAACCGTGGATGCCATGCGGGTCTTCCTGCGCCAGGGGCGAATCCGTAGCGGAAAGACATTCTATCGGAAACCACGGCCGGCAGGAACCCGAAGCCCTCGCCGTATGACGCCCTTTAGTGGTCTTTTATATCCGGAAGAAGCACGCCGCGGTATAGGTCGGGATCGCCCGGCCCGTCCGGGAGCGGGACGACGACCGCGCGCACGGGCGCGTCTTCCACGGCCTGGCTTTCTCCGACCACTTCGCGCAGGACCGCGGCGGGCGCCGCCGCCCGAAGCGGGGCCGGCGGCGCGTCCTTAGGGGTTTCACCCGGGGCCGCCCCCCACTCGGAACGGCAATCCGGGGGCGCGTCGGGTCGTTCCGCGGGAACGGTCGAGGTCTGGAATTCGCCGACCGCGCTGAGATCGCCGCGTCCCCCCTCCGTGTCGGCCACGCATCCGCCGGACAGCAGGGCGATCACGACGAGGGCCGGGGGGCGGAGGAACCGGAATCCTGCGGGGTTGCTCATGCCAGACCTTTGCGCTGGGTTCGTGCGGCCCTCTTGGATGTTTGATAAGACGACCCGCCTCCATAGCGTCCGCGCGCGGGGGGTCAAGACGGAACCGCGGCGGCCCGGTCAACGACCGGCCGGGGCGTCGAATGGCGTCAGGAGCGCCAGGTCGGCGGGCGACCAGTCGGCCGTGGCGCCGGAGGCGTTCAGCTGGCCGGCGAGGTCGCTCAGGAACGGGAACCGCCCCGCAGCCGACGCCACGTCGCCGGACATGAACGCGGCGACCGTGCGTGCGTAGTCGTGGGTGGTCCCGCTGACGTCATCCATACCGCCGCCGGTGAAAACGACCGGCGCGCCGGACGACAGCAAGGTCTCAACGAGCGAGCCGGCCCCACTCCCGCCAGTCGTCAGGTCGCCGTCGCCGCCGACCGGCGCAGCCGTGACGGACGGCTGCTCCGGCGCGGGTGAAGAGGCCGACGGCGCGAGAAGCATGTCCGCCGGCGGCGGGTCGGCGATGCCCTGCGGGTTGGTGTCGCCGGGGGCCAGGGCGAAGGTCGCGCCGGCGTTCTGGCTGCCCGAGGTGCGGCTGGCCGCGCCGATGTACTGGTAGACCTTGTCCGTGCCGTTGTCCACGATCCAGATGTCGCTGACGTTGTTCGGGTTGATCGTGATGCCGGTCGGGTGGGTGTCCGCCGGGTCGATGGCCCAGCTGCCGAGCGAGCGAGCCGGAGAGCGTGTACTTGAAGACCTTGAGCTTGCGTGCCGTCCACGACCCAGAACGACGTACCGTCGGTCACGATGTCCTGGGGATTCGGTGTCGCCGTTCTTGCCGCTGGCGAGGCTGAAGCTGCTGGCCGCATTCTGGCTGCCGGAGAGGCGGCTGGCGGCGCCGGTGTACTTGTAGACCTTGTCGGAGTAGCTATCCACCAGCCAGATGTTGGTGCCGTTGGTGGCGATGCCGGTGAGCTGTCGCGGAGGAACTCAGGCCGCCGGCCGACCAGGAGCCGAGGAGCGTGCCGCCGGTGCTGTAGACGTAGACGTTCTTGTTGGCGTCCACGACCCATTCGGTCGTCCCGGCCGCAGTGGTCGCCACGCCCCGCGGGGCGGTGTCGCCGCTGGTCAGTCCGTCGTTCCCCAGCGCGGCGCCGGCGCTGGCGTACTGGTAGTTGCTGTCGCTGCTGCCGGCATCGACCACGTAGAACTTCGTGTCGTCGAGGATCGTGCCGACTCCCTGGCCGCTCGTGATTACCCCGCCGATCGCGTTCGACAGGTTGACGGTGAAGCTCTTGGTCGGCCCGGCGATACCGTCGTCGAGGGTCGGAACGAGGATCGTTTTGGCCGTCTCGCCGGGTGCGAAGGTGAGCGTTCCCGATTCGGCGACATAGTCGCTGCCGGCCAGCGCCGTGCCGTCGGCGGTGGAGTAGCTGACGGATGTCGTCCCCGCGCTGGCGGAGGCCAGGCTGACGGTGAATGCCGCCACGGAGGACGGACCGATGAGATCAACGAAGCCGCCCGCGCTGTTGGACGAGTCGTAGATGATGTTTCCCGGGCCGAGGTTGAACGACCAGCCGTCGCGCCCGAGTGCGAAGGAGTCCACGAAGGCGCCTGTCGTCGCGTTGAAACGAATGATGCTGGTGTTGCTCCCGGAGGACGTGGTCCGCGCGGTTGTATACAGGTAGCCGTCGGTTCCGAATTCCAACCACAGCGGGCCTGGCGTGGAGCCGGTGGTGGCGAAGGCGTCGATAAATGCTCCAGTCTGGCCGTTGTAGCGAAGCACCTGGCCGGTGCCCTGACTCGCGACGTAGAGATTGCCATCCGGGCCGAAAACGGCGTCCCGAGGCAGGCTCAAGCCTCCGCTGCCGGCGGTCACGAAGGCGCTCAGGCCGGAGTTGTTGTAGCGCAGCACCTCATTGGTGCCCTGGTTCGCGATGTACAGGCTCCCGTCCGGGCCAAACGTAAGACCGATTGGCAACGACAGGCCACTTACCACCGTGCCGAGGAACGCCCCGGATGATCCGTCGTAGCAGAGGACCTGCCCTGTGGCCTGACTTGAGACGTAGAGATTGCCGTCGGGGCCGAATGTCGGGGCGAGCGGCTTTTGTAGACCGCCACTCCCCGAAGTCACGAACACGTCCTTGAACTCCCCGGTTACGCCATCGTAGCGCAGGATGGAATTCGTGCCCTGATTGGCGACGTACAGGTTGCCATCCGCACCGAAGGTTGAACCACTCGCGTCCCAAAGCCCGCCGCTCCCTGGGTCTACAAAGTGATCGAGGATCCTCAGCGTGTTGCTACCTTCGCTGGCCGAGGCGTTGCTGACCGAAATGGAGGCGTCGTCGTTGACAATGGTTGCCAGACCCATGATGGACGTGCCGCCCACCGGCGTGGCGATCAACTTGAAATCCAGATTCGGATTGAGGTTGTTGTTGTCGATCGTTGTCACCTGGACGGTCTGGGTCGCCTGGCCGTCCGCGAACGTGACCGACCCGGAGGCGGCGACATAATCCGTGCCGGCGATGGCCGTGTCGTCGGCCGTCGTCCAGTTCACTGTCAGCGAACCGCTCAGGCTGCCGGTGCGCGTGAGCGTGAAGGTGACGGGCGTGGTCGCCCCGCCCGACCCATCGACGACCGAGGGATCATCGACGGAAATGGGGCTGATGACCTTGCCGCTGCTGCCGGCCTTGTAGATGCCCAGCACCTCGCCGGCCGTCAGCGCCCGGTTGTACACCGACAGCTCATCGATCAGGCCGTTGAAGGGCACGTTGTAGTTGTCCAGGGCGTTTGAGTTGCCGATGCCGACGCCCGGTTCCTGCGTTGGGTCTAGGGCGCCGAACGGCCGAACGGTGGTCGTGGTCTGCGCGACGACGGCCCCGTTTTCGTAGAGCGTCATCAACCCGGTCGCGTCGTCCAGCGTAGCGGCCACGTGAACGAACTGTCCGACTGCAACGGGAGCATACACATCAGCCGTGCCGGGTCCACTACAAACTTCAAACCGCAACTGGCCGTCTGGGAGGAGGTCGAGGGAGTACGGGTCCAGGCCGCCGCGGTCGTCGCCGCGGAACATGATGCTGCCAAAGTTGTAGTTGGTGGGAAGTCCCTTCACCTTGATCCAGCCTTCGATGGTGAACGAAGCGGTAAACGCCAGGCTGCTGGGATTGCCCAGCGCCGCCCAGCCGTTCGTTCCGTTGAAGCTGAACGACTTGCCCACTTCGCCGGTCGCGTAGGTCACGTTGGAGAGTGTGGCGTTGTTCAGTCCCATCGCGTCGGCCGCGGTGTTGTTCGCGGTCCACCAGCTGACCAGGCCGCTGGGGAGGGCCACCGCCGTCGGCACCGTGCGGTCTTCCAGCACCTCCAGCCACGGGCGGCAGGACCAGCGGCGCACGGCGGGGCGGCGCCGGGTGGGCCGGGAGGACGGGACGGACAGCAGGCGGCGGAGGGAGGAAAGCAACGTCATTGTCGGACTCCTTGGCGCGGCGGGCCGCGCGGTGAGGGGAACCGTCCGCCTGCGCAGGACGGACGCCGGGGCGACGTCGGACGGGAGAGCGCTTCGGCTCACAGCGAATACTGAACCGCGGTCCCGGTTCGCCGCGATTCCTCCAAGACAGACCCCGTAATCCGGCCGGAAACGGGACAGGAATTTTTGCCCAGACGGGGCCGCCTATAATGCGCACAAGCCCATCGGCTCATGGTAAGGGAGGGTCCGCCATGCCTCTGACCGTCGAAGCGATCTACGAGAACGGCGTCCTCAAGCCGGCCCAGCCGCTGCCGCTGAAGGAGCATGAGAAAGTGCGCGTTACGGTCGAGCCTGCTCTCACGTGGGCGGAACGAACGGCGGGCATGATGGGCTGGAAGGGCGGCGCGGAAGAGGCCGATTACTTCGCGATGTCGCCCGACCTCGACTTTCCTAGCCCCGAGGAGGGCCCATGACCTTTGCCGACCTGGTTCGCGGCGACTCGGTCTTCCTGGATGCGAATACCTTCGTATTTCATTTCCAGCCCCATGCGGTTTTCGGCCCGCCCTGCACCGACCTGCTGAAGCGGATCGAACTCCAGGAGTTCTCCGGCTGCACCTCGACCCACGTTCTCAGCGAAGTCGCACACCGTTTGATGACGATGGAAGCGTCGTCCCTGTTCACCTGGCCATCGAAGATCGTCCAGCGCCTCCAGCAAAGCCCTACCCACGTGCAGCGCCTGACGCAGTTCCGCTCGGCGCTGCAAAAGATTCCGCAAATGGGCATCCAGATCCTCGCCATCCCGGCCGACATGGTCGATACCGCGGCCGGGATCAGTCAGCAGGTTGGCCTCCTCAGCAACGACGCCCTCATCGTGGCCGTGATGCAGGCGAACGGTCTGACCAAGCTCGCCAGCCATGACGCTGACTTCGACCGCGTCGTGGGACTGACGCGCTACGCCCCCGCCTGATTGCTTGCCAGGGGGTTGTTGGGCGGCCGATTCGTTCCCGGTTCCTTCGCAGGTTCGTCCTGACCCACCGCCGTCATCGCCTACAATGAGCACACGCCCATCGGCTCGTGGTAAGGGAGGGTCCGCCATGCCTCTGACCGTCGAAGCGATCTACGAGAACGGCGTCCTCAAGCCGGCCCAGCCGCTGCCGCTGAACGAACACGAGCGCGTTCGTGTCACTGTCCAGCCGGCGACGAACTGGGTCGATGAAACCTATGGCATCTGCGGCTGGAAGGGCAGCGCCGAGGAGGCCGAACGGTTCGCCCTGGACCCTGAACTCGCCTTTCCCCCCCGCCGGAGGCGCCATGACCTTCGCGGACCTTCTGGCCGGAGAGGCCGTGTTCGTCGATGCCAACGCCCTGACCTATCACTTTCAGCCCCACCCGGTCCTTGGACCGCCGTGTACCGCTCTGTTGCGGCGGATCGAGAACCAGGAGCTTGCCGGCTTCACGTCCACCCACGTCCTGAGCGAGGTTTCGCACCGGCTGATGACCATTCAGGCGAGCGCTCGGTTCGGATGGCCGTTCGCTGGCATTGGCAACCGCCTGCGCGCCCACCCGGCCGAAGTGCAGAAGCTGACGGCCTTCCGCCAGGCCATCGACCGGGTTCTGCAAAGCAAGCTCCAGGTCTTGACGGTCCTGCCGCCCCTGCTCGCCACAGCCGCCATCCTGAGTCAGCAAATCGGGCTGCTGACGCATGACGGCTTGATCGTCGCCGTGATGCAGGCGAATGGGTTGAACAAGATCGCCAGCCACGACGCCGACTTCGACCGCGTGCCGGGACTGACGCGCTACGCCCCCGCCTGATCCGTTTTCGCCGCGGTCCCTCCAAGACAGACCCCGCAGTCCGGCAGGAAACGGGACAGGAATTCTTGCCCTGCCGGGGCCGCCTATAATGACCACAAGCCCATCGGCTCGTGGCAAGGGAGGGTCCGCCATGCCTCTGACCGTCGAAGCGATCTACGAGAACGGCGTCCTCAAGCCGGCCCAGCCGCTGCCGCTGAACGAACACGAGAAGGTCACAGTTACCATTGCGCCCGCAATCAGCGTCGCACGCCAGACCGCCGGCATGGTGCCGTGGACCGGCGATGCGGAAACGCTCGAGCGGCTCGCCCGCGATCCCGAGTTCGGCATCCTGGAGTCGCCATGACGTTCGCCGACCTTCAGAATGGCGACGCCGTGTACGTGGACGCCAACGTCCTCATCTACCACTTCTCCAATAATCCCAGGTACGGCGCCGCCTGCACCGCGTTGGTGGAGCGCATCGAACTCAAGGAAATCCAGGGCTTCACATCCTCGCACAGCCTGGCGGACGTGGCCCATCGAATCATGACAATCGAGGCGATGGGCCGTTTCGGCTGGCCGGCGGCTGGACTGGCGGCGCGGCTGAAGAAACATCACGCATCGATTCCCCAGCTGAGTCTCTTTCAACCGACGACCGCAAAGGTTGGGCAACTGGGAATTCAGGTTCTGCCCCTGTCCGAGTCCCTCGTGCTGGCCGCGACTCATGTCAGTCAACAATGTGAACTGTTGACGGGCGACGCCCTGATCGTGGCCGTGATGCGCCAGCACGGCCTGACCAACCTTGCAAGCGAAGACGCCGACTTCGACCGCGTGCCGGGGCTGACGCGCTACTCCCCCGCCTGATCCGATTTCGCCGCGGTTCCTCCAAGACAAACCCCGCAATCCGGCCGGAAACGGGACAGGAATTCTTGCCCAGCCGGGGCCGCCTATAATGTGCATAAGCCCATCGGCTCGTTGTAAGAGAGGGGTCCGCCATGCCGCTGACCGTCGAAGCGATCTACGAGAACGGCGTCCTCAAACCGAAGGAGCCGCTGACCCTGCGAGAGGGAACGGAGGTTGAATTGACCATCCGCCCCGTAGGCGATGACGACGACCCGCTCGACGAGGTCATCGGCATCTGCAAGGACGGCCCCGACGTCAGTCTGGCGGCCCGCCACGACGATCTCTTGTACGGCGTGCGGCCGCCGACGGCGGAAGGGCCATGATCTTCGTTGATACCTGGGCCTGGCTCGCCCTGGCCTACGCTCGCGATCCATACCACCCTATTGCGGTTCGGCAGCATCAGCTGTTCCGCCAACAGCGTCGCCGCTACGTCACCAGCGACTATGTCCTCTCCGAGTTCATCTCCGCCCTATTCCGGGCAGTTCCCTTCGGGCCGGCGCGCCATTTTACAGACAACCTATTTCAGTCCGTTCAGGAGGGGCGGTTGCGGCTGGAGTTCGTCTCGCCCGCCCAGTTCCATCGCGCCTATGCGCTGCGCATTCGCTACCACGACAAGCCCGACATTTCCTTCGTCGATTTCACCAGCATGGCGGTCATGCAGGACCTCGGCCTTACCGACGTCTTCATGAGTGATGCGCACTTCCAGCAGGTCAACTTCGGCTTCCGACTGCATCCCTAGGGTTGCTGGGCGGCCCGTTTTAGCAGCGCCTCGAACTCTTGCCACAATTTCTGCCACTCTTGCCGCTCGGCGTCCGGCAGCTTCATCAAGGCGTCGGCGTCACGGACGCCGGCCAGGTCGGCGTCCTCGCGCCAGTGCGACAGCGCTCGAACCGCCCGCGTTTGCTCCGCCGGGACCGGACTGCTCAGCCGCGGCTTCCAGGCGGCCAGGTCGGCCCGCAGCCATTTCAGGGATTGCTCCCGGAGACGGGCGCGCTCCTTCTCGTCGAGGCTGCCCGTATCTTTGCCCTGGCCACACCCGGCCAGGGCGGCGGCGCAAGCGGCGTTGTAGCGATTTCCGGTTGACAGGACGTCGGCCAGCTGCGGCTTCTCGGCGAACGCCTCGCCATAGAAGCGTGCAGCCGCGGCGTAGTACTGCTTGTTCAACTGGCACACCAAGGCCAGCCGAAGGCGTTCGTCGGTATCGGAGGGTTGCCTCTGCCCGCTCAGGATGGCCAGCAGTTTGCCATCGAGTTCTACCAGGCGCTCGACAGTTCCGCACCCACTGCGCGGACGGATACGGCCAGCGCGGGTTGCGGGCGCCGAGTGCGTGGCCCAGGCGAAGCTCCTTCAGGGCCTCGGCGAATTGTCCCTTCTCCATGAGCAGGTTGCCGAGGTTGCAGTGGGCCTTGGCGTAGTCCTTCTTGAGTCGAATGGCCTCGCGGTACTCGGCGACGGCCTCGTCCAGCCGGCCCTTGTCGCCCAGGGCGTTGCCGAGGTTGAAATGGGCCAGGGCGTAGTCCTTCTTGATGCGGATGGCCTCGCGGTACTCGGCGACGGCCTCGTCCAGCCGGCCCTTGTCGCCCAGGGCGTTGCCGAGGTTGAAATGGGCCATGGCGTAGTCCTTCTTGAGGCGGATGGCCTCGCGGTACTCGGCGATGGCCTCGTCGAGCCGGCCCTTGTCGCCCAGGGCGTTGCCGAGGTTGCTGTGGGCCTCGGCGTCGTCCTTCTTGAGCCGAATCGCCTCGCGGTACTCGGCGACGGCCTCGTCGAGCCGGCCCTTGTCGCGCAGGGCGTTGCCGAGGTTGCTGTGGGCCTCGGCGTCGTCCTTCTTGAGCCGAATCGCCTCGCGGTACTCGGCGATGGCCTCGTCCAGATCCCCCTTTTTTCGTAGGGCGACGCCGAAATTGCTGTGGGCCTCGGCGTAGTCCTTCTTGAGCCGGATGGCCTCGCGGTACTCGGCGACGGCCTCGTCCAGCCGGCCCAGGTCATACAGGGCGACGCCGAGGTTGTTGTGGGCCTCGGCGTAGTCCTTCTTGAGGCGGATGGCCTCGCGGTATTCGGCGACGGCCTCGTCCAGCCGGCCCTTGTCGCGCAGGGCGACGCCGAGGTTGTTGTGGGCCTTGGCGTAGTCCTTATTGAGGCGGATGGCCTCGCGGTACTCGGCGATGGCCTCGTCCAGCCGGCCCTTGTCGCGCAGGGCGTTGCCGAGGTTGTTGTGGGCCTCGGCGTAGTCCTTCTTGAGGCGGATGGCCTCGCGGTACTCGGCGATGGCCTCGTCCAGATCCCCCTTGTTTTGCAGGGCGTAGCCGAGGTTGCAGTGGAGACTCCGCGAAATCCCAGAACTTCACCGGCATCAGCCTGGGCACTTTGTAGACGACGTTGTTGTGGATCTCCGCGAAAGGCTTCTTGAGTCGAATGGCCTCGCGCCACTCGGCCACGGCCCCGTCCAGGTCCCCCTTGTCGCCCAGGGCCACGGCAAGGCCCCAGTGGGCCTCGGCGAAATTGAGGCGGATGGCCTCGCGGTACTCGGCGACGGCCTCGTCCAGCTTCCCCTGGTCGCGCAGGGCGACGCCGAGGTTGTAGTGGGCCTGAGCGTAGTCCATCTTGAGGCGGATGGCCTCGCGGTACTCGGCGACGGCCTCGTCGAGCCGGCCCAGGTCATACAGGGCGATGCCGAGGTTGTTGTGGGCCTCGGCGTAGTCCTTCTTGAGCCGGATGGCCTCGCGGTACTCGGCGACGGCCTCGTCCGGCTTCCCCTGGTCGCGCAGGGAGTTGCCGAGGTTGAAGTGGGCCGGGGCGTATTTCGGGTCGAGTGCGATGGCCTGTCGGAACTCGGCGACGGCCTCGTCCGGCTTCCCCTGGTCGCGCAGGGAGTTGCCGAGGTTGAAGTGGGCCAGGGCGAGTTTCGGGTCGAGTGCGATGACCTGTCGGAACTCGGCGACGGCCTCGTCCGGCTTCTTCTGGTCGGCCAGGGCGGCGCCGAGGTTATTGTGGGCTGCCATGGAGTCCGGGCGAAGGGACACGGCAACGGAGAAATATCGAACCTCCCCCGCGTAATCCTTCTGGTCACGCAGTTGGTTTCCGAGATCGAAGTTCAGCCAGAAGTCGGCCGGGTAGGCATACTGGCCGTCTTGCAACGCCCGATGGGCGGCGTCCACCAGTTTCGCCCGGTTCAGCGTTTTGGCCAGGACGGTAAGGGTCGCCGGGCGCTGGGCCTTGACGTCGATCGACTCCGCCAGCCGCCGCAGCTCGTCCTGCAACTCCGGCGTAACCTTCCGGCCCCACGCGGCCCGGAGCCGGTCCCGGAGCGGGTCCGGGTCAAGCCCACGGGCGACAGTGACCAGCGGCTTCCAGCTCGAAGCGTCCTCTCCCAGGTTCCGTCGGGCGTCCGTCCAATCGTCCAGGGCCGCGGCGACGGGCGCCGCCAACGCGGGGTTCGGCCGCATCCGCGCCAACGCCTCCTCCGCCGGCAGCGCCTCCACGTCCACCCCGTAATAATCGCGGAACGCCCCGGCGTAGTCCCGCACCGCCCCGGCTTTGTTGAACCCTCCAGTCGTGCCGGCACCCGATGAAGCACTATGGGAGCCGGCGTGAGCCGCGCCGCCCCGGCATCGTTGAGCCACATTTCGACCAGAGCGGCGCGGTCCTGCCGGATGCGGTCCAGCCGGGCGATGAACGCCAGGTCGCGCCGCGCGTCGCCGACTCGCCGCCGGACGGCGGCGTCGGCCTCGCCGCCGGCCAGGGCGGCCTCCGCCCGCTCCGCCGCCGCGTGCGCCTCCGGCCACTTCTGCTCCCGCTCCAGCCGATTCACGTCCTCCAGGATCAACTCGACCTGGCCCGCGACCCGGGCCTGCCGCGCCGCATGGTCACGCACCATCCAGCCGCCCCCGCCGCCCAGCACGGCGATGACGGCCAGCAATGCGATGGCCGCCGCCGTCACCGCCGGCCGGTGCCGTCGCCCCCACTTGCGCAGCGCTGCAGCGGACTCGGCCGCTTGGCCCGAATCGGACGGTCCTCCAGCCAGCGGCGCAGATCGTCCGCCATCTCCTTGGCCGTGCCGTAGCGATCCGCCGCATTCTTCTCCATCGCCTTGAGCACGATCACCTCCAACTCCGCCGGTACGGCTTTGGCGATCCGGCGAAGCGGTTTCGGCTCCTCGAAGGCGATCTGCCGCAGCACCTCCTGCCGGTCCTTCCCCTCGAAGGCCGGCCGCAGCGTCAGCAACTCGTACAGCGTGGCGCCCAGCGAATAGACGTCGGTGCGGTGGTCGATCGGCACGCGCTTGGCCAGGGCCTGCTCCGGACTCATGTAACGCAGCGTGCCCAGCAGGTCGCCCGTCATCGTCAGGCTGGCCTCGCCGTGCTGCACGTGGGCCAGACCGAAATCGGCCACCCACACCCAGCCGCGACCGTCCAGCAGCAGGTTGCCCGGCTTGACGTCCCGATGCACGATGCCCAGCTGGTGGGCGTGGTCCAGCGCCTCCGCCGCCTGCACGCCCAGTTCCGCCACACGCCGGAAGTAGTCCCGGCCGCGCAGGCCCCAACGTCGTCAGCGTCGATTGCCGTGCCGCCGGTTGCGACTCCGCCGCCGGGTCCGCGACCCCGTCGGCTGGTACGTGGGCCGTGGTCGGAACGTCGGGACCGGCGGCTGCGCCGGCCGGCGCGGTGGGCGGCCGCAGTTCGCGGATCACGTCGGCCAGCGTGCAGCCGTCGATGAACTGCATGGCGTAGAAGTAGACGCCGCGCTCGCAGCCGACCGAATAGACCGGCACGATATTGCCGTGGTGCAGGCAGGCCGCCGCCCGCGCCTCGTTCTGGAACCGCTGCAAATAGCGCGGGTCCATGGTCGCGGCGAACGGCAGCACCTTCGAGCGCCACGCGCCGACCCAGCGACACCTGCTCCGCCTCGTAGACGATCCCCATGCCGCCCCGGCCGACCTCGCGGATGATGCGGAAGTCGCCCAGAACGCCTGACGCCAAGCCGTCCACGGAGGCGGCCGGAGGCGCCACGCCCGTCAGTTCGCCAGGCCCCGAGCGGGACAGGTCGCCCAACGCCCCCAGCGCCGGCCGAAGGCGCAATAGCTCGTCGGCGTGTTCCGGATGCTGTCGCGCCGCCTCTTCCCAGTCAATCGCCTCGCCCGCCTGCATTTTCGCCGTCAGCCGATCAATGAGATCCGCCAGGACGGAAGAATCTGTCGCGAGCCGGCCGTCCATCTCGTCCGCCCTGATCATGACTCGCCCCCCGACGTTTGGTCCTTTAGCAGCTGACGCAGCCGCCGCAGCGCCCGCAAGGCCCGTTTCTTGGCCGCCGCCTCGCTGACCCCTAACACCGCGCCCACGTCGCGGGCCGACAATTCCTCCAGGTAGCGCAGCACCAGCACCTCCCGATCCTGGCCCGGCATCGCCTCCAGCGCCGTCCGCACCCGATCGCGCTGCTCTCCCCGTTGCATCCCGGCGCTGGGGCTGTCGCCCGGCGCGAGCAGCCGTTGGGCCAGTACCGCGGCCGAGGCGTCCGACAGGTTCCAGGCCGCAACTTCCTCACGCCGGACGCTGCGCCGGCCGGCCCGAACGTGCCGGCGGTGCTGGTCGGCCAGCCGGTCCCAGGCCAGCTGACGCAGCCAGGGGTAGAACGGCAACGGCCGCGTGTGAACGTAGCGGTCCAGCCGATGATCGGCCTCGGCGAGCACCTCCTGAACCACATCGGAAGGATCGATGCGCGCGGCCAGCCGGGGGTCGAGGCGCAGGGCGATCATCCGCCGCAGCCTCTCCCGGTGTCTTTGCAGGAGGGCGCCGCGGGCGTTACGGTCTCCGGCGCCGGCGCGGCGGAGCAGTTCTTCGGTGTCGGGCGGGGCATTGGTCAAGGCGATTCCTCCTGAGAAAGACCCCGCAGCCCGGCCGGAAACGGGACAAAGATTTTTCGGAAGGGCCGGGGAGATGGAAGCAATAGGTTGGCATGTTAGACCTTGGCGGTCCCCTTTGTCAACGAAAATCCGGCTTCCCAGGCCGAGACCTGCAGCCCGTCCAGTCTTTGAGTACCATTGTAAAAATGAGGCGAGCCGGCGGGTTTATCGCGCCGGGGCAGAGCAACGGCGGCTCGCCCCGGAAGGGCTTATCCATCCCGTCCCAAGTCCGGCCGGAGCAGTCGTTCCGGCCTTCCGATGCCGCCAAGCAAAGCCTCGGCGGCGAGGTAGCCGCTGCGCACGGCGCCTTCCATCGTGGCCGGCCAGCCGGTCGCGGTCCAGTCGCCGGCCAAAAGCAGGTTCGCGATCGGCGACGCCTGCGCCGGCCGCCACCGGTCCACGCCCGGCACGGCGCTGAACGTGGCCGAGTGTTCCGTCACCACACGGGCGCGGACCAGCGACGCCCCGACCGCCGCCGGGAAGAGCCGGGCCGTTTCCTCCACGATGCGCCGCCGCACCTCCTCATGTCCCAGGCCGCGGAATTGTCGGGCGGCGCTGACGACCACCTGGACGTAGTGTTCGCCCGGCGCGACTTCGCCGCGGTTGAACAGCCACTGGCCGAGGCAATCGACGAGGACGACGTGCGGCAGGGCCGTGATCGGCCGGTCATACCATAAATGGACACTGGTAATGGGAGAAGTCTCCAATTGGCGCAACCCGGCGAAGGCGGGGTGAGCGTCGATCACGTCCGGCGGCAGCAGGCCGAGCAATCGGTCGAAGGGGACTGCCGCGACGTACCAATCGGCGCCGACCGCTTCTCCTTCGCGCATCTCCACGCCCAGCACACGGCCGCCGCCGACCTGGAGGGCGCGAACCGCCTTGCCGATCAGAAGGCGAACGGAGTGATTGTCGAGCCAGGCGCGGAGTTCGTCGCCGTAGATTCGGCCGAGGGGCACGGCCGGCAGTTCGACCTCGAAGCCGCGCGGATGACGGAGGAAGGCGTCCACGAAGACCTTGCGGGCGTAGCGAAGGCCGACGCGGTCGGGCGACTCGTTGAGGGCGCTGGTGAGGACGACGCCCCAGAAGCGGTCGATGGCGCGGGGCGTTTGGCCGTGGCGACGGAGCCAGTCGAGGAACGGCGGGTCCGCGTCGGCCGGTTCCAGCCGCAATCGGGCCAGTCCCCAGGCGACGCGAGCCTTGTCGGCGAGGGTGAGGTAGTGGGCGCGGAGGAAGGCGCGGGCCAGGTGAAAGGGCGTGGGCAGGCGGTCGGCGGCGAAGGGACTGACCCGGCGGTCGGGCGTCATGAAGTGGAGGCGGGGCTGGGTGCGAAAGAGGTGGGCGACGCCGACTGTTTTGCAGAAGTGGGCGAAGTTGGTGCAGCAGCCCATGCTGACGTGTTGGCAGGCGTCGAGAACTTGCCCGGTGGCGGCGTCGGTGAAAGAGCCGGCCCGGCCGCCGAGTCGGTCGCGCGCTTCGAGGATCGTGACTCGCAAACCGCGTTCGGCGAGCGCCGTGGCGGCCGCGAGTCCGGCCAGCCCCGCGCCGATGACGACGACCCGATCCGCCATGCCCGCAACATCCCCGTTCCACGAAGCGGTCGCCGAAACTCGTCTTGCCGACGTTCTCCGGCTACTCTATAAAAAAATGCGGCTCCGGCGCCCCATTTCCGTACTTCTTGGGGTTCCAGCGGCGATTTTTTCCCCGATAGCTCAATGGTAGAGCAACCGGCTGTTAACCGGTTTGTTGTAGGTTCGAGTCCTACTCGGGGAGCTTTCCCCATTCGCTCCCATCGGCTCGCAATCGGTCGCAACCGCTCTCAGCGGCAAGGAGTTGCGGCCGGGGCAAGCCGCCTCACTTCCCCCCTCTGTAGTCTCAATCACTCTCAGGAAGTCTCTCCCGGAATCGGCGGCGGGTACATGCTGGGGGCAATGTCGCGTACCCGCCGGGGAGGAATTGGCGGCGCCGTGCGTCCCGGTCGCCCGCGCCGCCTCCCGCCCGGCGGGTTCCCCGTCCAGCAGGGCGGGCAGGCGGCGGACGGCCTCCCCGAGGTCGTGCAGCTGGGCGCGTCCGTAGACGGCCATCGTCAGTTTCGGGTCGGAGTGCCGGGCGAGTTGCATCGCCTCTTTCAACGTCGCCCCGCTCTGGTCCAACAGGGCGACGTAGGAATGCCGCAGGGCGTGGAAGTCAGCGTAGAGCGGGCCGTCCGGCCCTTCGACGGCGTAGGGGACGCCGGCGGCGTCGAGGTCGATCCGCAACATTTCGGCGGCCTTCCTGTACCACGCACCGGGCCAGACGGGTTGATCCGCCGGCCGGCCGGCAAGATAGTCGCGCAGGGCCTCGGCAACGTCGGGCTGCAAGGGCTGAACGGCCGTCCTGCCGTTCTTGGCGTTCTCGGCGGCCAGCGTCACGGTGGGCGGGTCGCCGTCGAGGGTGAAGGCGGCCGGGCGCAGGCTGGACAACTCCTCGGCCCGGAAGCCGCTAGCGCAGGCGACGGAGTACAGCGCCGTGCGGTCGCGGCCGGACAGGCCGCGGAACGTGCGGGCGCTCGCCCGCGCGGCCTGGAACACGCGACGCAGCTCCTCAAGCGGCAGCGGCCGGCGGTCGTGTCGCCGGTCAAGCTTGACGTTCCCGCCCGACAGGTGGGCCAGCGGGTTGTCGGCCGTGCGGCGGTCCCGCACCAGCCACGCCGCGAACGCCTTCAGCGCGTCGAGGTAGAGGTTGCTGGTCTTGACGCTCCGGCCCCTGGCGCGAAGGGAACGCAGCGCCTCGGCCGTCGCCCTCGGGTAGCGGCGGGCCTTGCCGTTGCCGGTCGCTTCCAGGCGATGACGACGGACAAGCGACGGGACGGCGGACGGTTTCACACTCAGCAGCGCGGCCAACTCGCCTTTCGTGTACCACGGCTTCGCGGGGTCGAGGGCCGACAAGGCGCGGCGGCGGTCGCGCAGGTCCGCCAGGAATTGTTGCACGCGGGACGCCGACAGGTCCGCCATGAAGACGAATCGGCATCCGTCGAGGATGCGGCGGGCGCAAGCCGTGGTCTGCCGGACGTGCTTCGCGCTCGCCCCGCCGGCCAGCAGGGAGGACTCCCACTCGGCAAGATGTTCGATCAGCGGCCGGCGCTGCTGTTCCACGCATGGGTCGATCATGCCTTCCTGGCGGCGGGCGGCGTCGCGCTCGAGGCGGGCCGCCAACTGCTTCGTGGCCTCCCGGTCGGTGTGTCCCTTGACGCGGCGGACGATGCCGTCGGCGTCCTTGTACTTGACGTACCAGCGGCGGAGTTTGCGGGTGCGGCCGGTCTTCTTGTCGCGGTAGGTGGGGCGGAAAATGGACGCCATCGGTGCGGTTCCTTTCTGAGAGTCGCCGCGTCGGGCCGGGCCTCTCAGTTCCCGGACCCGAACGCGGCAAAGGACCGAAGCATTGTAACGCCTACAGCTGACGAAAGGGAGGTCGGAAGGTCGGAAACCGACCCGCCCCCCTCACGGCGTTACCCTCCCGGCGGCGTTCCCGCTGGCGTTTGGGGGGTGGCGCAAAAGCGCCACCAAAAAAAGGGGCCGGGCGAACACCGCCAGGAACTCAGGGGGCGTCTTCATCGTCAGTGGGCAGGTCGGGGAGACGGCAAGGTAGTCCCCCGGCGCGCGGACGATCCGCCGCCGGCCGTTGAAGGCTTTCCACTGGCCGGCATGGAAGTTGGCCTGGAGGCCCGGCTTGCCCGTCTCCGGGTCCGTCACTTCCTCCAGCAGCGTCTTCACGGTGGACAAGGTTCACCAGAACGTACTGGATAATGTTCGCATCGCCGGCCGGCTTTTCCGGCTCGTCCCACTGGCCGGTTTCGATGGCCGCCTGCTTGGCCAGTTCTAGCCGTTCACGGAGCAGTACGGCGTCTAGCTCGAACTCCTCGACCTCGCGGGCGTTGTCGCCCGACCCGATGCTTTTGATGCGCCGGACCAACAAACCCGTGTCCCCGCCAGGGGCCTTACGGTGTTCCGGGTCGGCGGCGCGGGCGGCGACCACGCGCTCAAGCCCCAGCCAGTCGTCGTTGAGGGCGCGAATGCGACGCTCGCGCCGGGCGATGGCGTGCCGCGCCGCCAGGTCGCCGATGCGCCTGGCAATCGCTTGAATACGCGCGGCGAAGTCGGGATGCCGCTTCCAGTTCGTGAGTTGTCGGCGCGTGACGCCCGCCCGCGCGGCGATTTCCTCGTCCGTCAACTCATCGGCGGCCAACAGCGCCGCGGCCTCCTCCCTGCGCACCGTCCAGTGGAACGGTTGAGGGGCTTTTGCCGGGAAGTTTTGGGAAGTCTCCACCCGTGCGCCTCCTACCTGCTGGGGCCGTCGGGAGACGGCGCTTCTTCCTTTCCCAAGGCCACGGCTCCGGCTCCCGCTCCACCGGGTCCGTCCGCACTTCCAGGAGCGTCTTCACGTTGGACAAGGTTCACCTGTAGGAATGGAAAGTCCTCTGCCGGCCCCGGCGCGTCGTCTCCACGCTTGTAGTGGCGATTCAAAAAGTACATCAGCAGCCGATCCGACTTCTCCATGGCGCGCTCGCGGGCGACCGCCTCGAGGTCGTCCAGGGCGTCCTCCATCGCGTCGCGGAACGCCGCGGCGAAGGCGGGGTCGGCGGCCAGGCGATCATAGACGGTGCGCCGCCCGATTCGCGCCTTTTGCGCCGCCGTCCGGATGACGCAACATCGGGCCAGCTCCCGCAAAAAGAGAGGCGCCCAATCTTCGCCGTCGGGCCGCGCCGGTGTGCGGAGTGTGCGGACTCGCGCCGGCTTCTTCGGGGTCTTGTCCATGCCGTCATCCTATCACGCCAGGGCGGCGTCAAAGCGGTTCGCCTCGGTTGCCGTTGAAACGATGCCCGCATGGGACGCATCGTTGAATGAACGCGCTCCCGGTCGGCCGGCCGCAGTCAACGCAAGGGCGGTCACAGCAGCGCCAGCAGCGGCGCTTGGCGTCGAGGGCGCCGCCGCATCGGTCGCAGTTCCCGTGCGGCCCCCGGATCAAGGTCAGAACGACGGCTTTGTTCGCGGCCAGGTCCGCTAACAGGTCCGCCGGCGGATCGCCGACGGCCTCCCACAACAGGGACGCGCCGCCGGACCCGACCCCCAGCCGGATTCCGAGGGCGCGGCAGCGGGCCAGCAGATCGACGGCGGCAGTCATAACTCGCCCCTCCGCCGCTTGTGGGGCGACGGGGAATTGTTTTGTGCTATAGGGGGCCTCTCTACCTGTTTTTGACCGTCCCCACCGTCCCCAGCGCCGTTCCGGCCCGGATTTGTAGGCGATTCTTGGGGACGGTTGTGGGGACGGTCGGGGCCGTCCCCACAACCGTCCCCGCGACCGTCCCCAGCAACGTCCGCGTTTTCAGGCGGTTTTTCGTCGTCTGAGGGCGCTGGGGACGGTGGGGACGGTCGCGTACAGGTTGAGAGGGTGTCCGGGCGGAAATGCAAGACTTCGCGGCGGTCGTGTCCGCCAAGACGGCGGCGGACGGTGTAGCGTTGCCGGGTGTCGTCTCTGCCGGCGAGCAACCCCCGTTCGTCGAGCCGCTTCCAAAGCGTTCGCGCCTGCACGGGTAGGCCGTCGCCTTGTTCGCGGGCCAGGGCCTGCGCCTCGGCGTAAGTCGCTTCCGGTTCAAGGTACAGGTCCTCGCCGTCGAGCCAGCCGAGGCGGTGCCCTTGCGGACGCCATTCGCCGCGGGCATTGTCGCCCGAACCGGCGGTGACGGTACGCCAGCCCCAGCGCACGGCGTTATCCGGGGCCTCGCCGTCCGGGGCTGCGACGTGGCCGCGACCGGACGCGAGGACGCCGGCCAGCAGCCGGAGGAAGTAGCCGCACGGTTCGGCCGCCTCAATGTGGCGGGCCTGCGCCGCGGCCGCTTCCTGCAGCGCTTGCCAGCAGCGGCGGGACAACTCGACCTGCTCCGGCGCCCTGATCGCGCCGACGGTCAGGGCGAAGTCGAGGAAGCGTTCCATGCCGAGGGCCAGGTCGGCGACCACGCCGGGGGTCCGGGCCGAACCCGTGCCGGTCTGCGCCCGGTCGCGCAGGGCCGCCCGCTCGGCGGGCAGGCGCTCGCGCAGTTCGCCGTACTTCGGCGCGAGCCAGCAGACGAACCCGGCCAGCGCCGCGGCGAGCCGACCGGCCGCGGCGTTTGTCTGGTGAGGGGTCAGGTGAGCCAGCACCACGTCGCCCGGCGAAACCTCCAAGATCAGCCCACGCCCGCGGAGGGATTGACCGGACGGGGTATCCTCGCCGGTCGATAAGATCAGCCCGCGCGGCGGCCGGTCGGCGTCAAGGGAACCGTCGCGCCGCATGCGCTGCCGGCCTTGCCGGTTGCCCTGCCCCCGGAACAGCCGGTCGGCGTCGCGCTCCAGCCGTTGCTTGTCGCCGGGCGCCCCGCGAGGGGCGTAATCGTCAACCGTCAGCAGCGCGTCCTTCGCGGCGAACGCTAGTCGTTCCATTGCATTCGCCGTCGAGGACCAGCCGCCGGGCAGATGAAGGCGGTCCATCGTCGGGCCGAAATGCTGCTGACATAGGGCCGCCAGCTCGCTCTTGCCGACAGCGTGCAGGCCGGCCAAGTGCAGGTACAGGTCGATGGGGCCGGGGGCCTCGCCGAGGGCGGCGCGCCAGACGGCCGCGAGCAACGGGAACGCGACGCGATCAGGGGCCAGCCCGCAGAGCAGCGCCACGCTTACCCGGATCGCCGCGGCCAGGTCCGCGCCGGCGGGCGGGTCGGGCAGGACGTAACCGGCCAGCGGGCCGGGCAGTGACACCGCAATGTCACGCGCCGCCCCGTCTTTCCCGATCGCGCCGCCGCCGTGCAAGTAGAACCACTCCTCGCCGATCTTCCGCCAGCCGGTGTGCGCGTAGACGGTCCGCCGCGGCGCGTCGCCGGACAGCAGCTGCAGTGCGGCCCGGAGATGGTCCGCCGTCGAGGCGCCGGCCATGACGATGGCCCGCGTTCCCCACGCCGGCAGCGGCCAGCGCATCAGGGCGAATTGATCGGCGGGCACGTCGGCCCGCCGCAACGGCGTTCCGTCCTGCAGCGCCCCCTCGACGGCCAGCGTGATCTTGCGCTCGGCGCCGTCGTCATGCTCGACTTGCTCGACGATGCGGGCGGTGAAGTTGCACAACGGGGTTTCGACTGGGCCGGAGAAGGTTAGCACGTCCCGAACGATGCGGCCGGCCACAACGCGGTACTCGTTCGCCGAGTCGCGGGGCGGCCGCTCGCGGCGAATCTCTTGACGCAACGGGGCCAGGGCCTTGTCGAAGTCGCGCAACTTGACGCCGGCGCGGTCCAGCTGGGCGCGGCGGCAGGCGAACTCGGCGGGGTTGCCCTCGGCAAGCGCCGCCAGCGCCGCCAGCAATTCGGCGTCGCGGAAAAAGGCCTCGGCGCCGCCGTCGGCCAGCAGGTCGCCGAGGCGGTTCAGCGGTCCCGGCTCCGTCGGCGGTTCGCCGGCCGTCCCCTCGACCACAATCTCCGCGATTGCCTGCCGGGCCGCGTCGCCGGTCAGGACTTCCGGGGTCTTGCCGGCGGCCAGCAAATCGTCGATGCCCTTGCCATCCGCCATTTCCCAGCGCTCCAGCTCGACGGCGAACCCCGCCGCGGCCAGGGCCTCGGCGAGCGCGGCCAGCGGCCGGGCCACGGCCGGCTTATCTTGCGCGTCCATGTCGTAGGCAAGGCGCACGGTCCGCGCTCCCAACTCCCGAAGCATCGGCAGCGCCGGCCGCCAGGCGGCCACGCCGGGCAGGCCGATGGTGGGCAGGCCGGACAGCGCGAGCGCCAGGTCGCTTTTCAACGCGCCTTCGGTGACGCGGACGATCTCCGCCGGGGCGGCGACGCCGAGCGGGACGTGGACCGGCGCGCCGGGGCCGGGGCCGCCGCATTTCACACTTGATAGATAGCTATACTTCCCACTGACGGCGGCCTCGTCGCGCCGCGACAGCAGCGCCACGACGTGGCCGACGGCGTCGCGGACGGGGACCAGCATTCCGGCGGCGCCGGCCAGCGTAACGTAAGGCTTCGCGCCCGCGCCCGTCTTGACGATGAAACCGGGAATTGACAGTACACTGTCACCGAACTGTTCGCGCAGGGCGCGGGCCAGGGCGGCGCGGCCGTGGACGGGCAGGCTCTTGTAGCCGCGGCGGCCGATTTCGTCGTCGGTCAGGCCGCGGCCGCGGAGGTTGTCGAGGTGCGCCTCCGACAGCTGCAAACGGGCCAGCAGGGCGGAATAGACGCGGTGAAGGGTGTCGGCGTCGGCCCGATCCGGCGCAGGGCCGAACGCCGGGGGCGGCGGGGCCGGCGGCGGCGGGGCCGCGCCGTCGAGGCGGTGCAGGTAGTATTCCGCACCATTTTTGTCCGTTTTTGTCTTGTAGGCGCCGGCCGCGACGCGCATGCACTTCGCCCACGCGCCGTCGGCGCTGACGCCGCACCAGCCGGCCTTGCCGCACACGGCGCAAGGCCGCGCGGCCGTCGTTTCGGTCCAGCGGCCGCGGGCGTTGTTTTTACCGTTCGCTTCGGACATAATGGGATCGTCCTTTTACTGACAACTCAATGTCACTTGCCGACGGCCGGGCCTTGTCCCCCGGCCGCCGGCGTCAGCGGGGCCGGCCGTTGGCGTTCGCGGCCCGCCGCGCCGCATATTCCTTCTGCGTCGGGCAACCCATCGCAACCCACAGCCGCAGGTCTTCGACGCGGTACAGCACTTTCCCGCCTAAATGGATAGGCGCGGGTGTTTTCCCGGCGGCCTTGAGCCTGTACCAGCTCGCAGGCGACACGGCGCACAGGGTCGCCGCCTCGTCGGTGTCCACCAGCAGCGGCGGGACGCCGGCGTCGGCGCGGCCGCGGGCGGCGTCGGGGCGGTCGGGCGGGGCCTCGGCGGGGTCGGAACGGAGCGGCAGAGTTTCAGGGGACATTGACTACCTCCGTTTGCGTCGGCAGGTAGTTGGCGTCGCGCAACGCCTTTTCCACCAAAGGCAGGTCGGCGGCGGCGATCACCCGATAGGCGCCGACGCGCGGGGCCGGCGGGAGAAAGCCCCGCTCAAAGAGGCGCCGGATTTGCCAGGGCGGACAGCCGCAACGCCGGGCGGCGGCGCCGATGGTCAGGTAATTAGGGTCTTGCATGGTCGCGTTCCCGTGCGTGAATTAACGGAACGCGAACCAGCCTACCGAGTGGCGTGCGGGCGTGGCAATGAAGTGAAGTGAGCGCGAGTGAGCGCGCTTAACGGCCCTTACAGATTTTGGCGATTCGGAATGGGCGGCAAGTCGGGATGCGAAGCGGCGTACCGCTTCGCGGCGGCCCGAATGCCCTGGACGGATTCGATGGGTTCCCACCCTTTTGCGGAGGCAACTCGCTTCAACTCAGCGATGATGTTGGCGTAGGGCATTTCCCTTCCGTTGCAGCACTGCCGGTAAAGCCACTTGTTCCGGGCCTCCAGCTTCCTATCACCGCCGCCAGGCTTTCGGCCGCGACGGTTCGGGGGGGAGGAGTCTTCCGGCCCCCCCGATCCGCCGGCTTTACCGGCCGGGGGAGGCGGCGGCTGTAGCGCGTTGAGGGCGCGGGTCAGGGTATCCATGTCCGCCTCGAACTCCGCCTGGTTCCACACGGGCGGGCGATGAGGCGGAGGCGGCAGACAGTCCTCGGGCATGAGCCTACGCCGTTCCGCCCGCGGTTCTGTCGCCGCGTCTTCCCACTTCGCCGGTTTGATACGGCCGCCGGCCCTCTCCGCCAGGTCGAAGCCTGCCAGGACCTGGGGCCTGTACTTGCGCAGGTAATTGCGGAATGCAGCGAATGCGACGACGGGGTCAATGGGCGGTGGTGGTTCCAGGAGCGCCCGCCACTCCGCCTCTGACAACGGGACGTCGGCCTCGGGGCCTTCCGGCGTGGCGGGGACGGCGGCCGGGGTCGCCGGGGGACGCGCGTGGTCGGACATGGCCGAAACCTCTTTCGGCTACCTCAAAAAAGGCGGGCGGGGGCAGCCCGGAGGTTGCGGGGTTTCAGGCAGCTGTTCCCTATGCCCCCGCCCGTGGCATTCTATACGGTCAGGCGACCGGCTGGTCGGCGTGGCGATCCCAGACGCGGCGGCGGGGCGGCCGTGCGTTGCCAGGGCCGTCGGGCGGGCCGCGTCCTCTTCAGCCCTTGTCAAATCATTCCTTCAGCCCCTGCGCTACCGCCCGAAATTGTTCCAGCGCCGTTTCGAGATCATCGGCGATTTCCTGCGCCAGCACGTCCGGCGGCGGCAGGTCTTCCGAGTCCTCCAGGCTCTTGTCCTTGAGCCAGAAAACGTCGAGGTTCACCTTGTCGCGCTTCAACAGCTCTTCGTAATCGAACGCTCGCCAGCGGCCGTCGGAGTTCTTGTCGCCCCAGGTCGGCTTGCGGTTGTGCCGTTCGCCCGGCCGGTAGCACTCCACGAATTCGTCGAGGGCGGCGCGCTTCAGCGGGTTCGTCTTCAGCGTGAAGTGCATGTTCGTGCGCAGGTAGTAGACCCACAGCTTTGAGGTCCACGGCTCGGCGCGGCCCGGCTTGGCGTCGAAGAAGAGGACGTTGGCCTTCACCCCCTGCGCGTAGAAGATGCCGGTCGGCAGGCGCAGCAGGGTGTGAACGTCGCACTGCTCCAGCAGCTTGCGGCGCACCGTTTCGCCCGCCCCGCCCTCGAAAAGCACGTTGTCCGGCAGGACAATGGCGCAGCGGCCGTTGACCTTCAGCAGCGTCTTGGCGTGCTGGAGAAAGTTCAGCTGCTTGTTCTTCGTGGTCGTGTAGAAGTCCTGCCGCTCGTAGGTCGCGTCCTCTTTCTCCAGCTCGCCGGCCTCATTAACGACGGCGATGGTGCTTTTCTTGCCGAAGGGCGGGTTGGTCATCACTACGCCGAACGTCTCGCCCGGGGTGGCTGGCCAGGCTGTCCACGCCCGACCGAACCGGGCACGGGTCGGCGTCGATGCCGTGCAGATACAGGTTCATAATGCACAGCCGCGCGGTGTTCGGGACCAATTCCCAGCCCTTGACGAACTTCGTCCCCAGCCGCTTCAGCTGGTCGTTGTCCAGCCCCTTGCGCTGGCGGCGGAAGACGTAATCGAGGGCGGCCAGAAGGAAGCCCCCGGTTCCCGCGGCGGGGTCGCAGACCGTTTCGTCGGCGGTCGGCTGGACGCAATCGACGATGCCCTTGATGAGTTCGCGCGGGGTGAAGTATTGCCCGGCCCCCTTCGGCGACTCCTCGGCGCTCTTCGCCAGCAGACCCTCGTAGATGTCGCCTTTCACGTCGGCCTGCATTGACATCCACTTCACGGGTTCGATGAGGTCCACGATGAGCCGACGGAGCGTGGCCGGGTTCTGGATGTCCGGCCGGGCTTTCTTGAAGATTTCGCCCAGCATCCCCGGCCGCTTGCCGAGTTCTTCCAGGGTGTGGCGGTACTGCGTTTCGAGGTTATCGCCTTCCCGCTTCAGCAGGTCCCCCCAGCCGAATCCCGCGGGGACGATGGGCGGTTGGCTGCGCGGCGGCCGGGTCAGTTCGTCGGCCATTTTGAGGAAGAGCAGGAAGGTGATTTGCTCCGTGTAGGCCATGTACGACAGGCCGTCGTCGCGCAGGACGTGCGCAAGATTCCAGGCTTTGCTGACGATCTGCTGGGTGTCCGCGCTCATCGCTCGTCCCCGGTGTGCGTGATACCGCCTGACGCCGCCTGACGCTTCCTTACGCCGCTTGACGCCGTGCTATTCCGTTCTATTTTGTTCTATCCTGTTCTATTCGCTCGTTCACCGCGCCTTGAGCCACCAGCGGGCGCCGGCGCCATGACCGGACCCGTCGATCAACCCCAGGCTTCGCAGCAAGTTAAGCTCGTTCCGCAGAGCCGAGGCGGACGGCGCTGGGGAAAGTTGCAAGCGAATCGCCATCGACCGCAACCGGCGGCCGTCCCGCCAGAGGTGCAGAATCCGGCGCTGGGCTTTGCACTTTTTACACCATTTCCGCTCCGCAAAACGCGCAGCGGGGAGGGATAAAATGTGCAGTAGTTGGGGCCGTATGATTTTTCCTATAAATCCGTCCAGCAACTCCGGTTTGTGGCAGGAGGTCGGGCGGCTTCCTAGAGCAGCACGCTGAAGGGGGGATGAGGATCGTCGCTGACTTGCTGGCGGTACTGCTGGCCATCCCTCTTGCAGGTCATGACCAGTTCGTAGAACGGCCCACGGATACGGAGTTGACGGGCGATTTTCCCTTCCAGTTTCGCCCTTACTTCCTTCTTTGAGTGTGACAGCTTCGTCGTGATGAGCGGCAGGCCGGGTATCTGGAGTTGATACCATCGGTGGTCATCGCTGTGACTGGGCGCGGGCGAAAACCCTAATTTACCAGTTATTATATCCTCTATTTCTTTCGGCTTGCGGGGCATGGCGGGGGATTCTCAGGGGGTCTTGACAAGGCGTCTGCGTAGACGCCTGAACGCCTGGGCCGTGCTTCGGTCGCCCGAACCCGCAGCCTCCAGAATCCTATAGTAGTTGATGAGGGAATTCCAGTAATCCGTGACGGCCAGGGCCAGCGTTTTCCCGTCTCCATAGACGGTAGAAAAGCTGTCTGTGACCAAGTGGCCGTCGTCGTCCCGTTCTACCGTGAGGATGATCTGGCCGATTATCCGCCATCCAGGGACTGCCCCGGCCAGCGAGTAAGCGGTCGGCGAGGGCCTCGCGTCTCCAGGAGAAGACGGTTTACCCCAGCTTTCCGGCTTGTCAGCCGTGAAAGCGCTGGGGAACAGGCGGTATTCGTTTCGCCCCGCAGTTGCCGTCATTTCGTCTCGCTCTTTCCGTTGTCCGGTGATCCGGCGTCAGTTTCCTCGCCTTGCGAGATCTGCCGGGAGTGCTGTTCCCAGGCTGAATGCAGGGTCTTCAAAAACTCCGGCACTCTCCCCAGCGCCAGGACGATCCGTCCCACGCACACGGCCTTGACCGATTTTACCGAGGCTCTGGCTTCTTCCAGGTCGCCGAGCAGCACCGGCGGGTTGATCTCGAAAAAGGACAGGTTGCATTCGGATTCGCTGAACTGAACAAGCATCTGATTCGCGTACCGGCCGATGAGGTCTTCCGGGTAGTGCCACTCGATCGGGACGACGAGCGGCTCGGACCCCTTTGCCTTCTTTGCCATGACCAGCCTTCCGAAGTATCGACAGTCCAGTGAGTGGACTAGAGTGTGGTCGGTCAAGGAAGTCATGTCAAGGGAAAAACCTGTCGGCGACCAACGACGTAATTGTAGATTGGCTAATGCCTTGCGTCAAGGCGTAACGCATAAATCGTTTCCCGCCAAGCACTTGCTGGCCAGGCGAGTGTCGATTGTGTACGTTCGTGCGCCTGATTGGAGTCACCCTGCCGGGAATTGCAGCACGTCCCGCGGCCCGTCGTCTGGCGCTGCTCCGACTCGCCTTCGGCGACGAGCGCTTGCAGCGCTGCCAAGTTCACGGCTTTTTTCTCCCCCGCCGGCTCTTCTTCTCGGACACGGGCGGGCGGAGTTGGGTGCGCTGTCCGGTCCCCGTCGGAATGTAGCCGTGTTTCCGCATCCAGTCGATGCAACGGGTGATCCGGTCTTCGGCAAACCGCTTCTTCGATTCGTCCCAGCCGTGGACTTCGGCGATGATCGCCTCCGGCGTCGCGGGCCGGCCGTCGATGAGCAGGTCATTCCAGGCGGCGTAAACTGTGGCGAACAGTTCCGCGCGGTCGGCGTCCATCTTGGCGACGTGCGCCAGCAGTTCATCCAGGGCGGCCCGCTTGTCGCCGAGGACGGCGACGGCTGCGTCGCACCGCTCGCCGAGGTTCGGGCCGGGGTGATAGCGGACGCCGAAAGATGGGCGGTTCTCTGTGCTGAACCAATCCTGCTTCTGGGCGAAGTCTTCCAGTTTGTAGATGGCCGTGTCCAGCGGCCCCGCCGGATAGCGCTGAAACTCCAAGGCGAGATCGACGCCGAGATGGGCTTGCGTCAGGTGCAACACCTTCCCCAGCTGCGTCCGCCCAAAGGAGGGCCTGTCCGCCAGCGTGCGGACGATGTAGGACGCCACGGCCCCGCGACGGAAGATGTTCCCCGCCGGCTGCTTTCGCCGGACGCCGCTCGCCACGGGCCGCGCACGGGCCGCCCTGGCGGCAGGGTGGATGCGCAGCTCAGTTTCCCGGCTCTCCCGTATTCGGCCAAGCAGCACCGAGGCCGGTTCGTCGGCGGGATCCTGCGCGACCAGCTTGCCCTCGAAGGCGCGTTTCAGGATGCTCTGCCGGAGTCGGGCGGCGCGCTGAAGGTCCGCCCCAATCTGGGCTTCAACCTCGTCCACGACAGAGAGGCGCTCTTCCACTTCGGCGACTATACGGCGCTGCTCAGTCAAGGGTGGCAGGGGAATCGGGAAGCGGCTGAGAACGCCCTTGTTGATCGAGGCCAGGTTCGTTGTCTGCTTGCCGGTCTTGGTGAACCATCGTTGGCCGAAGAAATTGCCGTGGAACGAAACAAACTTCGGTTCGACCAGCGGCAAGAAGAGCCTGGCCCGAAAGATGTGGTTCTGGTGGATGCAGTCCTCGATCTCATCGTTCCACACCCATCCCCGACCGAGCTTATCCCGATCTCCTCCTTCGGTAAACAGAATGTCGCCTTTTCGTAGGCGCAATGACTCGATCTCTTCCGCTTCCGCCAGGATCGTCTTTACCACTCGGAGGTCGAGCAACCCACGCTGGACGTTGGCGACCCGAAGGTAAGGAACTTCGCGCGTCGTGGGTGTGCGTTGCCGCTTCTGATCTTTGGTGACGCCCCCCTCGATAGCAGCGATAACGGCAAGAGTGGTCCAGCACCACTCCGCCGGTAGCGCGGGCAACTCCGCCGCGTCCGGGCCGGCTGGCTCAACGTACTTCTCTCGCCAGTCCTTCGGCGGCGTCTTCCCCGCGGCGTCGAATCGGGCGAGTTGATCGGCCTCCCACTTCTTGCGGCGACCGGTCAGGATGCGCTCCAGCAGCTTCGACGCCGGTTCGGTCGCCGGATGCTCCGCCCGCCACTGCTCCGTCAGCTTGCCCTCGACGGCGGCCTTCAGCACGGCGGCGCGGTAGCGCTTCAGGTTCGCCCTGGCCCGCAACAGGGCGGCGACGCCGGCGTCGAGGTCGGAGAAGAGTTCGTCGATCTTGGCGATGATGCGGCGCTGTTCTTCAGGCCTTGGCAATTGGATCTCAAAACCTCCGATTTGGCCGAAATCCACCCGTGGGCGGTCTCCCGCGTTCAAGCCGCTTGCGAAAGAGACAAAATCAGCCGCGTTTAGGCGATATTTCAAGAAACCGGCCCGCAAGTGCGGCGTGTCTGGAAAGACGATGAATTCCGCGGAGCAAAGCCCATCGAAATCCGGGTTGATGACTTTGTTCAGGTAGGGGCGCAGGCGACCGTAGAGCACGTCGCCGGCGCTGAAGCGGGCTGAGGCGCTCACGACGGAAGACGCCGGCGTGCTGCCAAGCAGCCGCATCGTGTGGGCTTCCACATGCTCCAGTCCGACGAAAGGCAGGATCGGGTGATCGCTCGGGGCTACGCGGCTGCTTCGGGGAGCGGCCAACTCTGAGAGTTTGACGCTGGTCCAACCGACCGGCAGTTCGGCGTCCTTGCTCATGCTGCCAGCCTCATGTTGAGTTCTTCCAGAATCGGCTCCAGCCGGTCACCGAACAAGTCGAAAGCCCGGCCCAGCCCGCCGATCCGGTTGAACGGCATCCCGTCCAGGTCGTCGCGCTCAATGCTCAAGCTGGCCGCGATGTGGTCCTTGATGGCGTCGAGCCACTGCCGCTGTTCCGCCGTGAAGACGGTGCCGGCCGCGGCCTGCTCACCGTGCCACTGCCGATACCGCTCTTCTACCGTCAGGCCGACCGGGGCGAGCGGCGCGTTCGGGTCGAGGGCGTGCCGCACCAGGGCGATCACGTCCACCAGCTGCTTTCCACCGTGGTCCTGCACCTTGTCCGGCTCAACCGCCTCGAACGCCTGCCAGAGCCGTTCCGCGTCCAGCGTGTACGGCGGCCGCCGGATCGCCTCCGCCAGCTCTTTCACCTGTCCGTATCGCAGACCGGCCCGGTACGGCCGGCTGTACAGCACCTTCAGGGCCTCGATCTCGTCCTTGTGGTCCTCGATGAACTGCCGGAACGTCGTCAGCATCGACCGGGCCTTCTCCAGCGCGGCGGCGTCGAAACCCGCCCGGATCAGGCCGTCCGGCGTCTTCTCGTCGATAACCTGCGTTTGGTCCCTGGCGGCGGTCAGGATCGTGGCGCGCAGCTTCGGGTCGTGGAACGGTTTCAGCGCCGCCCTCATGCCGTCCTGTTCCGCCTGTTGCAGCTGCTTGTCCGTCGGCTCCTGCCCCGGCGGGAGCTGGAACTTCTCCGCGGCGCGCCTCGCCGTTTCGTCCGGGTCGATGCTCCGCAGCAACTCGCCGGCAAGAGCGGGCAAATTCTTGCCGCCGGACTCCTGAGCGACGGCCACGCGCTGGTTGTCGTCCAACTGCCGGTCCAGCCGCGCCAGCCGGGCCGCAAGGGTTGAGACAATATCGGGATCGGCGACCCCGGCGGCAACCGCGGCCAGCACCTTGTCGAGCGGCACCCACGGCTTGCGGTCCAGCGGTTTCGTTGCCGCCTTCTCTTCCTCGCACACGCCGACCGCGTCCACGATGACGTAATGCGTCTTCCGCAGGGCGTCGGGCGTCACCATGCGCAGGGCCTCGGGGTCGATGACGCGGCAGCCTCGGCCCTTCATCTGCTCAAAATAGCCGAGCGACCGGATGTTCCGCATGAACAGCAGGCATTCCAGAGGCTTCACGTCCGTTCCCGTGGCGATCATGTCCACAGTCACGGCGATGCGCGGGTTGAAGGAGTTGCGGAAGTCGGCAAGTAGTTCATCGGGTTTCTTGCCGGTACTCATCGACGTGATCTTCTGGCAGAACTCGTTCCCCTTGCCGAACTCCTCGCGGATGATGCGCACCACGTCTTCGGCGTGCAGGTCGGTCTTGGCGAAGACCAGCGTCTTCGGAACTTCCTTGCGGCCGGGGAAAATCTCGGTGAAGAGCTTGTCGCGGAAGGTGCGGATGACGAGTCGGATTTGGTTCTCGGCGACGACATCCCTGTCGAGCTGGTTCGCCGTGTACGGCAAGTCGTCGTCCAGTTCCTTGTACTTCTTGGTCTTGGTGCGCCGGTCCCGGTGCGGCACGAAAACGCCCGGCTCCCGCGCCAGTGTCGCGCCGTCGCGGGTGATTTTCGTTTCGATCCGGTACACGTCATAGCCGACGTTCACGCCATCTACGACGGCCTGCTCGTGCGTGTATTCCTGCACGAGGTTCCCACCGAAGAAGCCGATGGTCTGCGCGGTGGGCGTGGCGGTCAGGCCGATCAGGAAGGCGTCGAAGTAGTCGAGCACCTGGCGCCAGACGTTGTAGATCGAGCGGCGGCACTCATCCACCACGATAAAGTCAAACGTCTCGACGGGTATTCGGGCGTTGTAGACGACCGGGACCGGCTCGCGCAGCAATGAACTTACCGCCTCGTAATGCGACGCTTCCTCGTTCGCTTCTGGGAACTCTTCTTCGCCTTTGAGCATCGAGTAGAGGCGCTGAATCGTCGTGATGCAGACCTTGGCGGCCGGGTCGAGGGTGTTCCGCTTCAAGTGCTGGACGCCGTATTCCTCGGTGAATTTCCGGCCGTTGTACGGGCTGACGTACTGCTGGAACTCGTTCAGCGTTTGCTTGCCCAGGTTGTTGCGATCCACCAGGAACAGGATGCGCTTGGCATGGGCGAACTTGATGAGGCGGTAAGCCGCGATCACGGCGGTCATCGTCTTGCCGCTGCCGGTGGCCATCTGGATGAGCGACCTTGGGCGGTTGTCGGAAAGCGATCCTTCCAGGTTCGTGATTGTCTTGATCTTCAGCGGCCAAAGCCCTCTGACATCCAGCGCCGGCATCTGTCGGAGCAGGGTGCGGACCTGGCTATCGAGGGTGGCGAGTCGGATCAGCTCTTCGGGCCGGTGGAACGTGAAGACTTCCCGGCTTCGTGCGTTCGGTTCCAGGGCGTTCGTGAACTGTGTTACGGCACCCGTCGATTCGTAGGCGAACGGCAGAGGCAGCACGAAATGCGGTAGATTGGCGGGCAGGCCGTCGAGGTACTTGCCGGACTGCGTTTCGACGCCGGTGAGCGTGTGCCCTTCCGGCTTGGCCTCGACGACGCCAACGGCCCGGCAGTCGGCGTAGAGCAGGTAGTCGGCCGGCCCGCTCTTGAGATGGAATTCCCGCACGGCGACGCCCGGCCCGGCGGAGATGTTCATCTCCTTGTGGTCCTGAACGATCCAGCCGGAGGCTTCGAGCAGGCGGTCGATGATCTGCCGGGCTTGCTGTTCGGGCGTCATTGGCGCTCGACCTGGGCCTGGCGGTTCACCGTCGCGCGCCCCGCCGGCTCCGTGGTTCTTCACTGAGGGACGCTTCGCCGCCTCTGCCCGTGCTGGAGATTGTCGCTCCTATGAGGCGTCGCCGTCAACGATTTTCTGCTTACTGGTCCCCATCTTGCCGAAAGGATGAGAAAACCGGGGGCCATCAAACGGGCGCGGAGTACAATGGAGGGTCGGTATCGGCGTGAAAGTGGAGCCGCCAGCGCTTCCTGCACCACGCGCGGAAGAGGCACGCGGCGGTGGCGCCGGTCGGTTGCGGCCTCCGCCGTCTCGTACTTCTCCCCCATAAGAACCTGAAACCAGCGCTCCCGGTCGCGCACCACGCGGTACATCTTCTCGTCCTGGGTCGCGGCGACGTAGGGGAGGTAGACGTGGATTGGCGCCCGCGCCCGCTCCGCCTTGCAACCCAGGCGATCCACGCGGCCGGTTCGCTGTTCCAGCACCGACGGGTTCCAATCGAGATCGTGGTGGATGACGTACCGGCAGCTCAAATGCAGGTCCACCCCCTCGGCCATGACCCGGCTGGCCACGAGGATTTCGGGGAAAAGCGGCGTATTAAACGTCAGCAAGAGCCGCTGCCGTGTTTCCTGCTTGACCTCGCCGTTGACGAGGCGGACGTTTGGCAGTAGCGACGTTGGGGCCGCGCGTTCTACCCCTTCCCCAGGATCAAATGCCTCCTCGCTGGCGACATGGGTTCCTGTCTGTATGGAATCCAGGGCAGCAAGATAAGCAGCCCGTTCCTTAGCGATGCATTGCTCCGCCAGGAAACAGCAGAAGTCCCCAAGCCGCTGCCGCAACGAGAGACCTCCAGCGTCGGGGTGATCGAAGGCGGCGCGCAGGCCGGCTGCGTCCGGCCTGGTAAGGTCGAGATAGCGCACCAGAAACGATGGGGTGCGGAAAAAGCGGCGCACGATCTCCGCGATCTGGTCGATTTCCGCCGGTTGCAGTCCTGGGTAAGGGGCTGTGAGTTGGCGCGCCAGCGCCTCCGCTTCCTGGTACAGGGAGCCATCGGCGTCGAAAAAACGCTTACCCAGGTTCGTCAACTCCGCCACCACCTCATCCGCCGTCAGGTGCGGCAGCTTCTGCAACCCGAGCTTGAGGACTTCGCAGTGCAGGAGGCCCGAGATGTGCCGGCGCAAGGCGCGGCCCGTGGCCCGGTAGTGGCAGAAGACGAGGACCTTCTCGCCGTCCTTCCAAAGCTGCACGGCCTTCTCGGCTGTAGCGCGGACCTTGGGATGCGCCCGCCAGGCTGCGATGTCGTCGCGGGGTACTGCGGCGTCCAGCTGGCGGAGATACCACTGGAGTTCTTCCGAGGCCTCTTCCGGCGGTGCCTCCTCGCGCTCATCCACGGCGGTGGTGCCGCGCCGCGTTTCAAAGTAAGCCTCGAAGGATGAGGCCAGCCCTTCGGCGAAGAGAGCGCGGCCCTTGTCGCTGATCGCCAGGAGCGCCTGCGCCCGTCCGGCAAGCAGGAACGGCAGCAGGACATCGCCCTCGATTTCCAGACCGTCCTCGCCGGGGCCGTCGTCCCGAATCGCCGCCCCCGGGAAGCTCCGGCGCCGGGCGACGGCAGGCGGGTCGGGGAAATGCTTGGGCTTCAGGTTCCGCAGAACCCACGGCCGTAGAAGCGTCGCCGCTTGCTGCATCCCCCGCTGCGCGGCCGCGACGTGCGCAACGAGTTGACCCATTGGGCCGTCCACGGCGGCGGATGCGGCCGCTTCCCACCACTGGTCCACGCCGATCGGCCGGCCCTCGGCGTCATGGAGTTCCTCTTCGGTCAGCCGGCCCCACGCCCGGTCGAGGCGCAGCGCCGCCGCCTGGCCATCGTCCAGCACCGTAGAGAGAGCGCGAATCTCCTCCCTGAACGCCGCGCGGTCCAGCCGGTGTGGCTGTGGACTGTGCCAATCCACGCCCTCGAACCGCTCCAGCACACGAATCAATTCGGCGTGGCCGAGTTGGAATGGCGTGGCGGTGAGAAACAGCATGCGCTCGAACTTGCCGCCGAGGGCGCCGCCGGCCTCGAAGATGTGCGACTCCTCTGCGGCTTGGTCGTCCACGAAGAGCGAGGCCAGGCGGGTGGCGGGGTTCTTGAGGTGATGCGCCTCATCAAGGATCAACAGAGGCGATGTAAAGTGGGCCAGCTTCAGGGCCAACCTCCAGACCTCCGCCATTGCACCGGCCAGGGCCTGACGGGTCGCCTTCAGTCGCTCGCCGATATTGGGTGTTTCGTTGAGCGGAAGCTGCGCGCAATTCCTCCACGAGCGGCAGGAGCTTTTCGCTGTCGATCTTCTCCAAGGCTTGCTCCAGAGGGAACGGTACGGGGTCGTCGGGGACCGCTTTCACGAGAGCCGGATGGGCGCGGTGGATGATGCGTTTCCAGTCATGGTAGGGTCGATTGAACAGGTCGCCCAGAAGCCCCGGTGCGCGGTTCTCCACGCCTTCCATGAGCAGCAGACGGCCGACGAATCTGGGGAATTTGCTGCGCTGCTTTGCCAGCGAGGACCGCCCCTTGAAGGCCCGCTTGAGAATGGCCAACTTGGCATAGCCGTCGGTGAGGGCGTGGTGCAAGGCCCCGTGCGTGAGGAACAGGAACTGCGGCTTGCCGGCGAGCTTTTGGAGGAATTCAACGCCGGAATTGGCCTGCTCAGACTGGAAGCGCTGTTGTGGCTGGCCGAGCAAGCATTTCTCGCAGAACACAGCCCAATCCTTGGGCCATTTGTCGCGTAAACTCGGCGGGACCATGACGACGACCGTCCCCTCGCCCAAGCGGTCAACCAGGATTGACGCCGCCACCGCCAGGGCCACGAAGGTCTTGCCCATGCCGACCTCGTCGGCAAGCACGACACCGGGCTGCCGGGCCAGGCGCCGCAAGATTTCCTCGGCGCTTTGCTCCTGGCGTTGGCCGTCCGCGGTGGGGATGCGATCCGTGCAGAGATGGACGTGAGAGTGTGCGAAAGGGGCAAACATCAGCGTCTGGTCGCCTCCGCGAAGGCCTCGGTGGTGTAACGGTCCATGGCCGCAGCGGCCTGCCCGTGCAGAGAAGCCGCCAGGGACTGAAGGTCCGCGATGCAGGCCCGCAGCTGTTCGGCGATGAGGTTCGGGTCGAGGCCGCCGCCTGCTATGGACTCACCGCGCACGCGCCGGAGCGTCAGGGCCAACTCCGCCAGGAAGAAGCGCGCCTCGTCCGGTGTACGAGCGCCCTTGCGGAAGGCTTCGGCCAAGGCGCGGGCCCACGGGACCGCGGAGCCGCCAATCCAGCGCCTCGGCGCTGGCGGCGGGCCGCTCCAATCGCTCGCGGAGGCGCTCCAGGGCCAGAGCGACTCGCTTCGTGCGCCGGAGTAGGAACGTCTCGGTGTTGACGCGCTTGTGCGGGTCCAACTCCACGTCGCTTTTCGACCGATGTCCTCTCTTACGAAGCATGTCCACAACGCTCTGGTGCAACGGCCGGGTGGAGGCCAACACTTCGAGAAGTTCCTCCAGTGTCAAATCGCGGAGCGCGGCCGGGGGCGGCAGAGCGCCCGGGTCCACGACGTTGACCGGCCAGGGCACCGTCTGACATGGCTCGCCCCATTGAACTTGCAAGAGGATCGGCGCCGCCGGGTCGGTCCAGGGCCGGATCGCGTTGCCCGGTTGCCCCGACCACTCGTCCGAACGCATGATTTCTTGACCCTGCTCCGCGCGAATAGTCCACGTCGCCGGCAATCCTTCGTCGAACGAAAGGATGAGGTGCGGCGGCGCGGCGCCGGCGTCGAACAGGGCTTCGCGGAACGCAGCCGGCAGCGGGGCCGAGCCGGTCCCCACGGGATCGTCCGGGTCAAAAGCAGGTTCCCAGACGATGGCCGGGCTGTCGAGGTCCACTTCGTCGCCGACTTCCGGCCAGACGGACTGCAAGGCGCGGTGGTCGGGTTCGTGCTGGCGCACAAGGTAAGCCAGGTTCGCTTCCAGATTGGCCGAGCCGTCCGTCACACCAAGGCCGGCCCGCGTGAAGTTGCTAGAGCCGAGGAGGATCAACTCCCAGTCGTCGTTCTCCAGGGCCAGCATTTTCGCGTGCAGGAAACGCACTTCGTTGTCTTGCTCGGCGCGCAGCTTGTGGACGAACGTCTCACAAAAACCGCGCGCGAAGTCAATCAAGTCTCGGGGCATCTTGACGCAGACCCGGCCATCCGGCAGGTCTTCCGCGGAAACGTAGAAACGGCAAACGCGCTCCCCGCGCTTGGCTAGGACTTCGGCGAGAGCGGCGACGACTGCGCCGGCCCCCGGGCCGGTATCGAAGAACGGGGAGAGGATATGCGCGTTACGCGGGGGGCTGCCGGACGGCCTGCCCTCGCCTAACTGCTCGACGATAGAGCGCCCGAGACCGCCAAACACCGGGAAGACGCGGGTCCGGCTCTTCCCGGCTTGCGGCCAATCGCGGACCAAGCCGCGTGCAGATGCAAGGGTGTCGCGCAAGCGTTGTCTCGGTCCCTGCTGATCCTCCACCCCCAACGCACGCGCGGCGACCTGCTCCAAGAAGCCGATGGCCTCCAGAATGTGGTCCCTCATGCCAGCCTCGTGACGCGACGCCTCCAGGCAGCCGAAGACTTCCAGGTTCTTACGGTAGCCGGGTTCGGACAGGTTGCCGGAACCGATGACGACACGGACATGGTTGGCCCAGCATAACAGCGACAGCTTGGCGTGTTGGACGGCATGGGGGACAACGACCGGCAGAACATCCCAGCGGAGGCTCTCCTTGGCCGTGGCGTGGCGGCGATCCGCCAGGACGCACACCCGCGCCGCCGCCAGCTTGTCCTCACGCTCAATGAGATACCCGATAGATTCGCTCTCTTGGGGATGGGTGTCCATCTGGAGGAAGCGCCCGAGACATTCGACCTCAAAGAAGTCAGCGTGAAAGGTGAAGGTGGTCGCAACACAGAACAGGGGCTGGCCGGCCCCTTGTGGCGGCTGCCAGAGGTCCAGGGCCTTGCCGCGGCCGTCGCCGCCTTCCCGCTTGCGCATGGTCATTCCCGCTTCAGGTCGTGGCAGAACGAGACGACGGTGCCGAGCCGGTAAGGACGCCCCCAGCCGTCGTCGGCGCGCGGCGGCTCATTCAGCCGGTAGGGAAGGCGGACCATGGCGCTTCCGTCGGCGGCCCGCTCGAACCACGGCCGCTTTCCCTCCGGCGGCTTGATCTTCTGCACTTCGGCGTGACGGTGCAACAGCGTCTCGTACAGCGCTTCGGCATTGACGGCGCCAGTGAAGAAGGGTGCCAACTTGGCGAACTCGTTTTGGGCTTGGGGCGGTGCCTTATTGAGCGCCCATTCCGCGTCTCGGAGGCGTACCGGCAGGGCGGCCGCGATTGACTGCAACTCCTGGCGCGCAGCGAACTCGGCACACGGCAGCGCCCGCGCCGGCCTGCGCCGACAGCCAGCGGAGCCAGTTGAAAGCACGCTCCAGAAGAGTGCCGAATTCTTCATAGGCCATGATGACGCGCAAGCGGCGGGCCAGTTCCTGGGAGGCTTGCGGAAGCAGACGGCGGGCGCAGGCTGCGTCGTGCAGGTCGGCTGCCGCGGCCAGGTTTTCCGGCTGCTTCATTAGCCGGAACAGCTCGCCCCGTGTGTCGCCCTTCGGATCCAGCAGCAGGCCGCGCAGGAACTCGGCTTCGCGTCCTCCCACCCGCGCTGGAGTCAGGTGCTGGGCGAAGAATTGCCAGCCTGCCCAACCGCCTTTGCGCTTGCCGAAGCCTACCTTGAGGCTGTCGGCGACCGCGTCCCGCAGCATTTGGCGATGGCCGGATGCCCCCGGTACACTGCCAGCCGAATCGAGAAAGCCTATTAGACTATGCTCTTTCTCCCATATCTTGAGGAGCGCGTAGCCGTTCTCGCACAACAGGCCGTTGTCGTCGAGAATGCCCGTGTGCCGAGCCAAGCGCCGGTAGACGCCGTGAAAGCCGAAGACGGTTGGTGCCTTGAGGTAGGCGCGGCGCACATGGCGCGCCCGCCCGGCAGCAGGCGGAGGCCTTGTCGATGCCGGGCGTGCCACGCACGTCGGCCCGGTCGGCGGCGCGGGCGAAGCCCTCCAGCAGCAGCCACTCAAAGACCAGATAGGCCGGCGTCATGCCGTCGGCGGCGACGGCTTCTTCCATTCCATCGCATACTGCGGCGGCGACGGCGATGGCCGTCAGAAAGCGAGGCCGACTCATGCGCGCGGTCAGGCCGGGCAGAATCCAATCCGCCAGGCGGTCCCCGACGACCGCCAAGCCCAATGGATCGAGGGCACCCTCGCCGGAGACCAGGGGGTCAGGCAAGGTCAGGAAAGGGAGCAATTCCACAGGTAAGCGAAGGGTATGAGACATGGGGGCAGGTTAACTCGCCAGCGGCCAGTTGGCAAAGGATTTCCTCGTTTCATGGCTTTGAGGCGATGATAGCGTCCACCCAAGGGAACCGAGCAGGCGGTTCGCCTTCAGAGCGGTTCGCCTCCGTTGCGGCTGAAACGACGACCATAAGGGACGTCGATTTTGGCCTGGATCGCCTCCGGCTCAAGGCCGTTCAGCACGTCGATAGGGTCCATTCTTGCCCTCTTGCCGGCGGCGGCCGCCTTTTTCGGAAGCGGACCCCGAAAGGGTCATTTCACCCCCTTCGTTCTCCGCCTCGCCTTCGCCTCCGGCCGCCCTTCGCCCGCGTCGTCGGCCTTGGCCTGGGGCGGCCGGCCCCGCGGCCTTGGTTCGGTAGGGGCCGGCGGCTTGACGTTCGGGTCCGCGAACGCCGCGAAGTCCACGTCGAGGGCGGCCGCCGGACCTGCGAGTGCAAGGGATTCGACCGCTGGCATCACTGTCGCCACGCCGACGGCCTCACTGCCCTGATCGCTGCGGGCCGGCTGTAACCGACGCGGCCCGGCGGGGGACGCCCACCCCGCCCCGTTCGGAGGGCATTCCCATGAGAGACGCAAGAGGGCGCTTTCTCCCCGGCCCCGACCGGCATGAGTTGACGCGGGCCGACAGGCGGCGCGGCTACCGCAACGCCGTCGCGTCGCCGCGGGCCGGCAGCCCATGCGGCGATGACGTGAGGGTCCTGGCGCGTGGGTGTGGCGGAAGGTCCGCGGCTACTACCGGGCGCGCCGCAACGCCGGCTGACGCAACCGGAGGCGGGAAATGCCCGCCCGCCTCCCCAGCAGAGGGACCAACCATGCGACCGACCTACGGCGCCGCCCCGACGATGACGTACAACGCACCGGCCCGCGCCTTCCCGGACGCACGGGAGGTCCTGGAATTGGGCCGGAATGCAACGAACGCGCCGGGCCTACTGGCGGCGGCGATCTGGTTTGGCCAAGTGCAGCACACCGCTGTGCAGCAGCGCACCAGCAAACGCCGCTGCAGAGTGGCACGCGTACGCGGTCCAGTCGTTGCTGCGCTTGAAACCCACGATATCGCTGATGCCGCGAATCGCCACGACGCGGTAGTCTCGCTTGCCGCCGCGGTGCGCCGCCAGATAAACCCCCCCAAGCTCCATTTCGACCGCCGAGGCCTGCCGCGCCGACTGTTGCCATTCTCGCAACAGGTCAGCATCTTTGACGAGTGTGTTTGTGCTAATTACGGGCGAGATATAGAACTTGGGAGGACGGCTTCGCTTGCCCGCCGGGAAGTTGCCACGTAACGAGGACTGGATACTTTGCCTCCACGCATCGTCGCCGTAGTAACAAGCGGACGTGCGGTCCTCCGGTATTGCGACCGCCGGCTTTCTCATCCGAACGGAATCTTGATAATTCCACCCCTTTATGTCGGTTGACAGCCCCGGCAGGTGCTTGAGCAGGTTTTCGACATCTGGATGCATGGGGCCACCTCCTACATTGAACTCGGATGGTTTGTCTTGGAGGGAGGCCGACACAGAGAAGTCGTTCAGTCTGCTTGCGACAACTACGTCGCCGAGGCTGAATTCGGGCTCGGCACGCCGCCGCCAATGCCGACGAGAAAGAGCCAGGGTGGATCGAGGTCGTCAATTAGCTCCTGGGTGACCGATTGTGCGTGGCCTTGTCCTTGCTCCAGACAGCGTGCGACCACGACCCCCAGCGTGTCGCCGCCGCGGGCCGTCACGCGCGTGTAGTCGTAGAGCTGGCGACCGCCACTAACGGGCAATCGGCCCCTCAAACGCTTCAGAACCGCCCGGAACTCGTCTTCCCGGATGGTGACAATCCCTACATCCACAATGCCGAGGATTTCGGAGACGTTCATTGATTTAATATTCTGCCCAGCCCCTGTTGCAGACGCAGTGCTGCCGGCTACGGCCTCCGCGCCCTGCAGGGGCACGGCCGCACTCGATGCGGCATAGTCTCTAAAAACGATCTTCAATATCCCTATGACCCCATTCAGCAGGATTTGAGCCATGTGGAAGCTATCTCTGAGCGGGGCTTCCTGCCAGGCGGTGTCGATGTCCTGCTGGCGAAGTTCATTTCGGAAGCCGAGGTCAAGGAGGCGGCAGCCCCACTCAAATGCCACCTGGGCATCGGCGGGTCGAGTAATGCCTGAACGGTACTGGTTGAATGTCGCCTCGCGGTTAACACGCCGCCACGACCCGTCGAAGCCGCAAGAACACACCACTCGGCACGCGCTGGTTAGGGATGTAAAGATGCTGGGGAGGAAGTGTGCCGGGTTAAATGACGGTTGGCGGTTCCAGGGGTCGCACGCTTCGAAAAGCGCGCTGACCCGTTTCCCGTATTCCGTCACGGCGGCTTCGCATCGCTGACGGTTCGCGGCCTCCGCCTGTAGGCGGCGCGATTCCTCTTCCTGGTGCTGCTGAACAGCGCGGCACGCGCAATGATGCTGTTGGGGTCGCTCGTCTCCTCAGCCGGTGCATTGGTCCCGGCTACTGCGTTAGTGGTGTTTGCCCTGGTCAGGGTGGCCGAAGCCTGTTCTGGTGGGTGTGCCACTCCCGGCGGCGGCCGGTTCTGGTTGGTGGTCGGCTGGGGCCTCTTCTTCGCAGGACGGTGGAGCAGGATGCCCGGCGTATCAGCGTCCCGGCAGGACAGACCGCGGCTGACAGGTCGGCAACCAACCGGCCGTAGTGTTCTCGCTCCAGGGATTCCTCCCATTCCTCCCATGCACATGGGGCAGGCGCCGTGCACCGCGTGGAATAGGCTCCGAAACTCCTCCTCGGTAAAGTACGGGTTGCCCTTGAACCCATCCGTGCGGGGCTGCCGAAGTATGTCGCTTAGGCCCAATAGGTCATCAGCGAGCATGTGGAACCTGTGACACTCGGAAAGGAATCCACAGGGACGGGCTTCGGACATGGAATGGGTAGGCGGCGGCTCATGCTCCGCGGCCGCGTCTGCCGGCGTGTGCGGTGCGCCGACGGACGACAGCTGATGGAGTTCTTGCATGAGCCGCGTCCCCTCCTCCGTATCCGGCAGGTACGGGTATGCGCTGTATGGTAGGAACCGGGACCGAAGCTGAGCAACGAAGGCGTCCCATATCCCTTGCTGGGAAGCGTCCCCCGGTACTTCGGGGTCCGGCCGAGCTGGCAGTTTGTCGAGATCGGCCACTAGCACCAAACGGTTTCTCGGGTCCTGACGGTTAACTTCCTGCTGCAACGGAGTACACTTCCCCGCAGCTGCGCCCTGGGGAGGGACTCCAATGACCGTCGCGACCGATGACTTCTCCGCCTGGCTCATTCAGGCCCGGGTCGCCGAGCACCGGCTCACCCCCGACCAGCGCGGCGTGCTGTTAGCCGCTTTCCATTTCCGCCAGTCCCGGGGCGACGACAGCTACTCGACCCGGCTGCTCAGCCATTTCCTGCTCCACGCCCGGACGGGACTCAAGGTCGCCCAGATCGCACGATTGGTCGGCGTCAGCCGTCCCACGGCCTCCGGCCAGCAAGGCCTGTCCTCCAAGGAAGCGGTCCAACAGGCGCACCACCGCCTGGACGGCCGACCCTACGGCAAGCTCTTGCCGCGCTTCGCCGGCCCCATCATCGAGTTCCTCCTGGCCCGCCCCCAGGCCACCCGCGCCGACCTGATCGACTTCATCGACCAGACCTTCGGCGTGCACGTCTCGCGCATCGCCTTGTACAAGTTCCTCAAGAAGTTCGGCCTCGACCGTGTGGGCGCTTCGGCCCCCGGCACGGCGCCAGCCACGCCGGCCGTCGCCGCGGCGTCGCCTGACCCGCCAGCCACGCGGCCGGTCGCCACGCCGGCTGCCACGTCGGCGCCCCCCTTTTGCTCGGACGCACGCGCTTCGCCGGCGCGTTCCTGATGCTGGGCAAGGCCCTCGACTGGCTGGCCGTCGCCCGGGACTGTTTCAGCGACGACTACGGCACGCTGACGCGCGGGCTGTTGACCAGCGCCTTCGCACCCCTCGTCGGCCTGGAACGGCTCTGGCACCTCGACGACATGGAGGACCTTGGCTTCGCCCTGTTGACTGGAGGCCGCCGTTGCCCGTCCCGACATAGCATCGGCGGCTGGCGACGTCACCTGACCTGGTACGAGGTCGATGCCTTCTGCCGACGTACCTGTCCGTGGCGCCTGGTCCGGGGCGACGACGCCATCGTCAGCTTCGATGAGCACACCATCCCGCGTTGGACAAAGAAATTTCGCATCGGCAAGGGCTACGTCACCACCCGGAACAAGTACATGCGCTGCGAGAAGCTGTTCTACAGCTACAGCATCAACGCCGGCCGCTTCCTGGCGGTACGGGCCGCACCGGGCGACTGCGGCCTGGCCGACCTGGCGGTCCCTTTGCTGCGGCAAGTCCTGGACCACGGCCGCCCGCGTAGCTTGCATGCCTTGTTCGACGCCGGCGCCGGCAAGGCGGACGCCGACGTGAGGGCGTTGTGGGACCTGGCGGGCGAAGACGCCCGTCTCGACGTCACCCTGCGGGCCTGCCGCTACCCGCACCGCTTGCGGCAGTGGAAACAATTGCCGAGCGGCTTGTTCGTGTCGGTCGCCGAACCGGGCGTGTGCGTCGGTGCCCCGCCCAAGGAAATCCGCCTGGCCGAAACCACGACGGTGCTCAAGAACGAGACCGCCGAGCAGGCGGTCCGCACGATTGTCTGTCGCGAGATCGCTCCGGCCCCAAGAAGGATCGCTGGCATCCGCTGCACACGACCAGTGCCGGGTTCCCGGAAGACCTGTTGACGGTGTTCCGCACGCGGCAAAACGAAGAGCAAGCGTTCCGCGTCGGTGTGCATGACGCCTTCCTGGAATCGGCGCCGTGCGGCTATGACAAAGGGAGTCCGGATCGTGAAGCGTCCCCGATTCCATCCGGGCCCGTTGCAGATGATCGGCTGGTTGATCGCCCTGGTGTACAACGCCGTGGGGGATTTCGCGTCGGCGTTGCCGGGGGATTTCGCGGGTTGCCACGTGCGAACGCTACGGCGAATGTTCTTCGACCGGCCGGGGACGCTGTACCAGACGCCCGAGGCGCTGATCGTCCATCTGGACCGCTTCGGCGGCCAAGACGTGCTGGGGCTGGTGGTGGACGCCTTCAATGCTGCCGGCTACATCACTTGCCGTGGTTAGAGAACCGCCAGTAGTAATCTCCCTGACGCCGCCGACTCAAGTCGCGAGCTGGGCCTGTAGGGCGTCATTGTTAGCACTGAAGGCCCGAGAAACCGTT
>CAWFBG010000034.1:0-36969 GCA_963813925.1 uncultured Planctomycetaceae bacterium | reverse complement strand
AAATGTGGACTTTGCCGGCGTCGCCGGGGTCGGCCGACCAGATGTTCACCACGCAGCCGGGGCCGTCCATTTCCGCCAGGACGTGGTCGGCGGGCGTCAGGTGCTCTTGTTGATGTAGCCCTGCGGGATTTTGCCGTCGATGGCGCGGCCGTCCGCGGCGGTGGCGTAGGCCCAGACAAAGTTGCCGACGCGCTTGTGCGTCGGCGAGAAGCCGACCTTCGTGCCGGCCGCGAAGAAACCGTCCTCCGGACCTTCCCGCATCGGTGCGGTTTTGAAGTAGGCCGTCTTCTCCTTGACGACGCCGTCGTAGAGCATGAAACCGCGGTCGGCGTTGGCGAACCAGCTTTCCTTGCCGGGCGCCTCGCTGGCGCGGTCGTAGCTGCTGAACTGCTTGGTGACGTAAGGCGGATCGGGATACTCGGCGAGCTTCGACAGGTCGGTCGTCTGCTTGAGCAGGTCGTCGAGCGTGACCTTGTCGGCGGCGCGGGCGGCCGGCAGCGTCAGGCCCAGCGCCAGCAGGGCCAAGGAGAGGGAACGGGTGCGCACGGATGGTCCTCCACGGAGAAAGGGGTGGAGGAGCCATTATAGGACGACGGCCGGGATCAGGCGGCGTCCATCATTTCGCGGATGCGCCGGCCGCCGTCGCGGGCGGCGAAGGCGAGGTCGTGCAACGGCCGGGCCGTGGAGGCGCCGGGGTGCTCCGACGCCAGCCGGGAAAACGTGCTCTCCGCCGCCAGCAGGCGCTTCACGACCTTTCCCAGCACGATGGGGCGGTCGGCCGCCGACAGGGCGCCGGCGTGCTTCAGGAGGTCGTGGCTCACCACCTCGCCGTAAAGCGCGGCCAGGCTGGTCAGGTCCTCGGCGTCGCCGTCGTCCGTCAGCGCCGCGCCCGTTCCTGAAGGTCCGCCGCCAGGTCGCTCAAGCGCTCGACGCGCTCGCGCGGCGTGGCCAGGGCGACGGCCTGTTCCCGGTCTTTGCGGATATTGGCGATCCACATGGGGATGGAGGCCGGGTGCGGCGCCGCGTTTTGCGGCCGCCACGACCATAGGCCGAGGGTGAACACGGCCAGGACGGCGGCGATGGCCACGGCCAGCGACAGCTTGCGCAGGCCGCGCTCCTTGGCCGGCGTCGGCCAGGGCAGCGGCACGCGCCGCACGACCGGCCCGCCCACCCGCCCGCCCGCCAACCGGAACCGCCGCACGAAGGCGTCCCTGGCGGACGACGCGGGCACGGGCAGCAGCGGGATTTGCTGTTCCGCCAGCACCAGCCGTCGGCCCAAGACGCGACACTCCGGGCACGCGGCCAGGTGGCGGCGCACGTCGTCGGGCGGACGGTCGGGGCGCTCGGCGGCGAGCAGACGGCGCCGGGCGGCGTCACAGTTCATGGCTTCTCCTGTTCCTGGCGGACGGCGAGCAGGCTCAGCAGTTTCTGCCGCGCCTTGAAGACGCGCCAGCGGGCCGTCTCCTCGGTCAGGTCGAGCACCTCGGCGATTTCCCGGAACGACAGCCCCTGTTCGGCGCGGAGCAGCAGGGCCGCCCGGTAGTCGGCCGGCAGTCGGCCGAGGGCGCGGGCCAGGTCGGCCAGCGCTTCGCGGCCCTGCGCCTCTTCCAGCGGGCCGCGCTCCTTCGCCGGCAGGTCGTCGGGCAACGGCTCGCGCGGGCGGGCCGCCCGGCGCCCGTTGGCGAAGTTGTTGTGGGCGATCCGGAACAGCCAGGCGGCGAAGTTCGTGCCCGCCCGGAATCGGTCCAGGCCGGCGAAGGCCTTGAGGAACGCCTCCTGGGTCAGGTCCTCGGCCGTATGGCGGTCGCGCGTCAGGTGGTGCAGCCAGCGGTAGAGGCGGTCCCAGTAGCGTTCGACCAGGACGGCGAAGGCGGGTCGGTCGCCCTTCTGGGCGGCGCGGATCAGCCGCTCTTCCTCGGCCGGGGGGTCGGATGGTTCGCCTGGAGAGGCCACGCGCAGCGCCCCTGGGGGCAGGTGGGGACGACCCCCGGATTATACCGCGGCGACGCGAGGGCCGCCAGCACGCCGCGTTCCGGCGCCGGCCTCCGTGCCGCCCTACCGGAGATAACCCCTGGCAGGCTCGATTCGTTGGCGCGAACGGTCGCCGGGGGGTCGGAGCGACGAGTGTGCGGCTGATAATCGGTGACAGTTTCGTTCCGAGATGGGGAATGGGGGCGCCATAGGTCGGGCTTTCCGGCCTGCCCATCGCGTACGTCAGGCTTTCCAGCCTGACTTTGGACCGCATTGCCTCAGGCCGGAAAGCCTGACGTACGGGAAGGGATCGCCGGGATCAGGGGTCACATCCACCCTTGCGCCTGCTCCGTGACGATGGTCCGCAGCGCCTCGATCCAGGCCGGGTGGTCGTTGAGGCAGGGGCAGCGGTGCAATTCTTCCCCGCCGGCGTGGCGGAACGTCTCCGCCGCCTCGCGGCCGATCTCGTCAATCGTCTCCAGACAGTCGGCCGTGAAGCCCGGCATGGCCACGAACACGCGCCGCGCGCCGGCCTTGGCCAGCCGCTTCAACTTTTCCTCCGTGTACGGCTTCAACCACTCTTCCCGTCCGAAAAGCGACTGAAACGTCTGCGTCCACCGGCCGCGCGGCCAGCCGAGGCGCTTGACTAGCAGCGACGTGGTGCGCTTGACGTGCAGGGCGTAAGGGTCGCCCTGTTTGCAGTAGCGGATCGGGATGCCGTGGAAGCTGAGCAAATAGTGGTCCGGCCGCCACGGCAGGTGGGCCAGCTCCTCGCGGATCACCGTCGTCAGGGCGTCGAGGTAGGCGGGGTGGTCGTAGTAGGGCGGCACGATCCGCAGGGCCGGAACGCGCGTTTCTCGCATCAGCGCCTGAAACAGGGCGTCCGTGGCGCCGGCGGTGGTCGTGGCCGAGTATTGCGGGTACATCGGCAGTACGATCAGCCGTTCCACGCCCTTGTCGATCAGCCCGCGCACCACCGACGCCACGGACGGTTCACCCACCTGCATGGCGAACGCGACCGGCACTCCGGGCAGCAGGTTTTGGAGACCCTCGGCCTGTTGGCGCGTGTAATGCAAAAAGGGAGAACCCGTTTGCGGGTCCCAAATGCGCCGATATTTGGCGGCGGAGCGGGCGGGCCGGAACGGCAGGATGAAGGCGTTGAGGATGAACAGCCATTTCAGACGCGGCAGGTCGATGACGCGCGGGTCGCCGAGGAATTGGCGGAGGTAACGGCGCAGGGCGGGCGTGGTGGGGGCGTCGGGCGTGCCGACCTGGACCAGCAGAATGCCGGGGGATTTCATCAGGGTAGTCCGTAGTCCGTAGTCCGTAGCCCGTAGCGGCAAGCCGGCTTGTCTTCACTACGAACTACGGACTACGGACTACGGACTACTGCTTTACGCCTTCTTCTTGCACTCCGGGCCTTCCTGCGGATCGCCCTTCTCGGTGATGTGGCCGTCGCCGCTGGCCTTGAGGGCGGTGGAGCGTTCGGCGTTCATCGGCGTGAAGCTCTGCCACTGGGCCGGCACGTTGGCCTCGGCGAAGATGGCCTCGACGGGGCACTCGGGCACGCACGCCTCGCAGTCGATGCAGTCGGCCGGGTCGATGTAGAGCATCTTCTCGTCGTAGTAGAAGCATTCGACGGGGCAGACCGCCACGCAGTCGGTGTATTTGCAGTCGTAGCACGGCTGGCAGACGGTGTGGGTCATGACACGCGATCCTTTCTACGATGGTTCACTTCTCGCCCGGCGCGCGCGAACGTCCGGCGTCCCCGTATCCATATCAGCTGAATGGGCCTCTGTCCAGCAGGTTTCCGCGACGAATGGGCGAGCGGCCGGCGTGAGCCGGCTGGTGCGAGGGATCAGGGACTGGGTGACGTACCAGCCGGCTCCCGCCGGCCGCTCGCCGCCGTCGCCGCCGGCTTGCCCTCCGTGAAGATCAACAGCCCCATGCCCTCCGGCCGGAACGTCTCCTCCGGCGCCTCCGCCGGCAGCGACCACGCAAGCACGCCCTTGCCCGGCACCGTTCGGATCACGTTGCAGCACCAGACGCGGCCGGGCGTCACCACGTCGCCGGTCAGCGCCGACAGCGGGATCGCCGCCTCCACCACCCATTCCGCCTCGCCATTGCGGACGGCCACGAACCAGCGCGGGTCCCAACTCTTGTCACCCCAGCAGTCGTCGGCGATGCAACCGCGCTGGTCGATCGTGAAGTGAAAACAGGTCGCATAGTTGCGGTCCAGGTCGAGCAGCAGACTCACGCGGTCGTGGCCGCGCAGGTCGGCGTCGTGCGTCCGCGGCCTGGCCGGCGCCTCGCGCCGGTCGGCGGGGCGGGCGCAGCGCACCGCCAGATAAAGGAACTCGCGATCATAGCTCATGCGGGCTTCGGTCTTGTACTCGCCGGCCGCGTCGCCGGCGGCGTTCTTTAGCGGCAGGGCCGTCGCCGCCTGCCAGCAGGGGTCGTCGAGTCGGCCGTCTAGGAAGGGCCGTTCGTCGGTGGCGCGGCAATACAGGGCGGCCTTGGGCGGCGGCCCGCCGCGGTTCATCAGCCACAGTTCCGCGGCCGCCGCCTTCCGCCACGGGCCATCCGGCTGGCGGGAAACGAAATCGGTGTACCACTTTTTGGGCGCGTCGCGGTCGCCGAGGTTGCGGCGCGCCGATTGGAGGCAGAACTGCATCGCCGGGTCGCCGGCGTAGACCGGGCCGAAAGCCGCCAGCCGCGGCCCCAACTCCGCCGCCCCTTGATACCATTTGCGCACCACTTCCATGCCGGAGATGTTTCCCATCTGAAGAGTTTCACGATTCTCGAACTGCGGCAGCTTCAGACCCTTGGCCTTGTCCGCGTCGGCGGGCGGCATCGGCGCGGGATCCTGTTTGGGCTGGCCGAAGCTCACCTGCCCGGCCGCCACGAACTGGCCCAGCTCGCTCCGACGCCGGGCCTCGCTGCTGGAGATGTGGCGGATCAGCCAGCGCAGCGCCTCCGGCGTCCGCGGGTGGGCGGGGTAGCGGTCGGCCATCATCAGGAACGTCTCGCGCGCCAGGTCCCACTGGCCGGCGCGGGCGAAGTGGTCGGCCACGGCGAAGACGGCGTTGCCCGCCTGCTCGTCGGGCATGTCGCGCAGCATCGGCTCGATGCGGCTGACTAGCTGGTCCGGATCGGCAAGGCCGGCAATCGGCGTCTCGGCCAGCGCCAGGAGCGCCGCCCGTCGGTGGATCGCCTTGGCCGCTTCGGGCGATGTGTCGGTCGCGTCCAGCGGCCGACGGGCCAGACCGCCGTGGGCCAGTTCCACGCCCTGCATCAGCTCGGCGTGGTCGGCCGCGCTCGCTGTGGAGGCGGCCAGAAGGCGATAGCGCCGCTCCGTCGGCGGCGTCACGGCGTCGTCGCCGAGACCGGCCGCGGCGGCCGACGCGAACTCGCGCAGCGTCGATTCCAGCGGCGCGCTCACGGCGGTCAGGTCGATGGCCACCTGGCCTTCGGTTCGGCCGTCGCAGCGGCCGTAGAGCTTGGACGCCTTCCACGGCTCCAGACCCATGACGGATAGCTGTTCGGGAAACATCTTCGGATCGGCGGCGTCCTTGAACGCCTCGTGGAGCGCCTCGACGACCAGCCCGTCGGCGGCGCCCGCCGCGGGGGAGTCGGTGACGATCACGTCCGGCCGCCAGACGCGCAGGGCCAGCACCATTTGCCGCAGCAGCTGTTCCGCGGCGCGGTCGCCGTGCAGACGGTCCCAGGCGTGCAGCAGGTAGTCGCGGTTGGCGTGGGTCAGGTGCGACGCGACGGGGAACTGCCACAGCGTCTCGCAGGCCGCCCCGCCGGCTTGCCGCACCGCCGCGCCGAGGCGCGAATCGTCGGCGCAGTGGTTCGCCGCCGCGCTGGTCGGGTCGGCGGTCGTCACGCGCACGGTCCCGGTGACGTAGCCTTCCTGGCCGCCCAGCAGGGCGACGGTGTCCAGGGGCACGCCGCCGGCGCGGGCGTGGACGAACAGGGCCGCCGCACGCTGGCCGCCGCGGTGCTGGAGCTTCCAGCTCTTGCCGCCGTCGGTCGTGGCCAAAATCGCTCCCAATTCGCCGACCGCCCAGCCGTGCAGCTCGTCGGCGAAGAACACGCCGTCCAGCGGCAGCGGCTGCCCGGTGTGCTGCACCTCCCAATGGGCGCCCTCGTCGGCGCTATGCAGCACCACCGAACCCGGCCGGCCGACCACCCAGTATTGCCGGCCGGCGCCGTGGACCGCGTGAAAGTCCCAATCGCAGAGGACGTTTTTCGGCAGTCCCGGATCGACGAAGTTCCAGCTCGACCCGGCCGCGTCGGTGGTCAGCAGCAGACCGCCCTGGCCGACGGCCACGCCGGTCTTGCCGTGCAGCCGAAGGCCGCACAGGTTGCGGCCGCCGAGCGAATCCATCTCGACCGTGAAGACCTTGCCGTTGCGGACGGTGCCGAGCCGGTCCCAGGCCCCAGCCAACGCCCCGCCGTTGCCGCCGCCGAAGTCGCCGGCCAGCCACGAGGCGACGCGCGGCCCCGGCGCCGGCTCCCAGGTGCGGCCGCTGTCGGTGGTGACGAACAACCCGCTGGGGTGCTGGTCGGAGCCGTCGCCGGCCAGGTAGCCGGTCTTTTCGTCGGCGAAGCGCACCACGTTGAGGCCGGGCAGTGCGTTGAGCAGGACCCGCTTCCAGGTGACGCCGCCGTCGGCGGTGAATAGCACTACGCCGGCGCTCTGGCCGTCGGGCAACTCGTCGCGCCCCGCGATCCAGCCCAGATAGGGGTTGAGGAAGCAGACCGACCGCAGCGAGGCGCGGACGTGGCTGGGGACCAGTTCCCACTCCTTGCCGGCGTCGATGGTGTGCCAGATGGCGCCCTCGTCGCCGACGGCCCAGCCTTCGGAGGAATCGACGAACTGGACGGCGTGCAGGGCGGCGTCCTCGGGATGGCGCATCTCGCCGGCGCGGGCGGGGGCGGCGAAAACGGCCGCCGCGAACAGCAGCGACGGGACGGCGATGACGAGTCGCATAACAGGCCCTCGGTCGGGAGGTGGGCGGGCGGACCTGCTTAGCCGGAAGGGGCGGGGTGGGTCAAGGGGGATTGCGTGGACAAAGGTGCGAGGCGAGCGGGGGGCGTAAGCCCCCTGATTCGTCGTTTGTTCCGCGGCGCTATGCTAAATCAGGGGGCTTACGCCCCCCGCTCGCCTGTATTCCTATGGCCCCACAAACAGCTTCTCTGGCACACCCGTTTCCACGCCCGGCGGCGGTTGCACGCCGAGGGCGTGGGCCAGGATCGGCGCGGCCGCCTGCGGGATCACCGCGTCGCTCCGCACGCCGGCCCGCACGCCCGGCCCGTACACCACCAGCGGCACGGAAGTGTCATAGGAATAGGGCGAGCCGTGGAACGTGCCCATCAGCCGCGAGTTCAGCAGGTCATACGGCTTCACCACGATAATCACGTCGCCGCTCCGGTCGGGGTAAAACGACCGCTGCACCTTCCGGCCAATCTCGTCGTCGGCCGCAACTCCCTTCGTCACCTGGGTGCGCGTGTACGCCTTTGCTATGCCCGGCTGTTCCGCCAGCCACCCCGCCAGCGCCGCCTCGACGCGGGACTGCTCCAAACCATGTCCCTTGATCCAGGCGCGGTTGAGGTAGACGTACTGATCGACCACCTTTTCGATGGCCGGCGCGCCGCGATCGGTGGGCTTGCCGAACGTCTTTTGCAAAAAGTCTTCGGCCTCCTGTTCCAGCAGCGACGGGAAGATGCGCATGGCCTCGCGCCCCCGTTTCATGGACACCTCCGGCAGCGGACAGATGCCGTGGTCGGCCGACAGGACCACCAGGTAGCGGCCCTTGCCCACCTTGGCGTCGAGGTCGTCCAGCAGACCCTTGACGACGAGGTCGGCCCGCAGCGCGCAGTCCAGGACTTCCTGCGAATCGGGGCCCCAGACGTGGCCGACCGGGTCGGTGCAGGAAAAGCTGACGCACAACAGGTCCGGCGTGTCGTGCGTCCCCAGTTTCTCGGCGTCCACGGCGCGCTTGACCAGATCCAGCAGCAGTTCGTTCCCAAAGGGCGAGGCGTACAGCGTCTCGTAAAACGCCTTGCCGGGCTGTTTGAGGCCGCCGTCCATCGGGTGTGGGAAGGTGCGGCCCTGACTGATGCCGGAGTAGCCGAGCGCTTCGCCGCGCTGATCGTCGGGGCCGCTGTACTTCTCGTAATCGAGGTCGGGGCGCAACCGCGTCCAGTCCTTGCCGAAATAGCGGTCGGCGAGCTTCGCCTTGTTGAAGTCCTTGACCCAATCCTCCAAACGGTCGCGGTAATAGGTAGAAGTCACCGCTTCCGCGGTTGCTTCGTCAATCCAGTAACAGGAATCCGGCTTGCGTCCGCCGAGGAAAACGGCGCCGCGGTCCTTGTACGACAGCGACACGACGCGGCCCTTGCCACCTGTCGCCTCCTTGAACACATCGGCCAGCGTCGGCCCGATCAGCCGTTCCGGCGTACCGCCCTCCCTGGGCTTCCTGGCTTTCTTCGCGTCGTCGGCCGGCGGCACGCGCTTCCGTTGCGGCGTGGTCGCGCAGTACACCCCCGCGCCCGTGTCGCGGTCGTACCATTCATTATTGAAGATGCCGTGTTTGCACGGCGAACGGCCGGTGGCCAGCGAGGCGTGGCCCGGCCCCGTCACCGTGCCGGCGTAGGGATAGTTGCAGTTCTGGAACCAGGCGCCGTCCTTCTCCAGCCGGTGAAATCCGCCGTCGCCGAACAGGTCGTTCCAGCGCGTCAGGTAGTCGCCGCGCATCTGGTCGAAAACCACCAGCACGGCCAGCTTGACCGGCGGCGGATCGCCGGCGGCGGCCTTCGGGAGAAACGGGCCGAGGGCCAGAACGAGGAGGACCAAAATGCGGCGGAACATGGGTGCGGCCTCGGTGGGGGTCGGGTGTGATCATCCTATGACCCGCCCCACGACCCAACGAGAGCGGCGGCCGGGCGACGCGAAAACTTCATAGAACAGCGAACGATCGAGAGGGAAGATTGCCATGCCGCCCCGACGCCGACCGTTTGAACTCCAGGGCCACCGCGGCGCCCGCGGCCTGCGTCCGGAAAACACCCTGCCCGCTTTTGAGGCGGCCCTCGACGCCGGCGCCGTCAGCGTCGAAACCGATCTGCACCTCACCCGCGACGGCGCCGTCGTCCTTTGCCACGAACCGTTCCTCGACGCCGCCCGCTTCACGCCGCCGACCGCCGATGCGCCGCGCCCGGCCGTCGCCGACGCGACCCTTGCCGAACTCCGCCTCTGGCGCGCCGACCTCAATCCCGACCCCGGTCGCTTCCCGGCCCAGGTCGCCGAGGTAGGGCCGCTGGCGCGCCAGTTCGTCGGGCGGCTCGGCCTCGACCCCTTCGCCGTACCCACGCTGGCCGACCTGTTCCTCTTCGCCGCCGACTACGCTGGGGAACCTGGCGCCGCAGCCGGCAAGACGGCGCACCAGCGCGAGCGGGCGGCGCGGGTGCGCTTCGACCTGGAGTTGAAGCGCGTCCCCTTCCACCCCGAGCGCATCAACGACGGCTTCACCGGCCGGGCGCCCGGCGTGCTGGAACGGCGCATCGTGGAGGCCGTGCGGGCGGCGGGCGTGGCCGACCGCACCACCGTGCGCGGCTTCGATCACCGCTGCATCCGCTTCCTTCGCGCCCTCGAGCCACGGTTGACCGGCGCGGTGATTGTGGCGCACACGGCGCCGGCCGTGATCGCGGAGGTCGTCCTCCAGGCGGACGCGCGGATCTACTGTCCCAGCTTTGACTTCCTGGACGCGGATATGGTGCGCCAGGCCCACGCGGTCGGCGTGCGCGTGCTGCCGTGGACCGTCAATGAACCGGAACACTGGAAGCGTTTGATCGACTGGGGGGTGGACGGGATCACGACCGACTACCCCGACCGCCTGGCGGAGCGGCTTCGGGCATGGAACGTGATGTTTTGAACATCCAAAAAGAAGGAGGCGGTCCCTCGGACGCGGGACCGCCTCGCGGATGGTCGTTGCCAACCCGACTTAACGGGCGGCGACGCCGGTCGGCGCGCTCAAGGTGATCCGGCTCTCTTCGCCGGCCTTGACCGCGACGCTCTCCGTCACGACCACGGGCTTGCCCTTGACCATGATTTCGGCCTTCAGCATGTAGTGGAACTCCTTGCCCACGGGTAGGTTCGGAGAAACGAACACGCGCTGGGCCGACGTGGAGGTCGTGGCCTCGCCGTCGATGGTCAGCTTGGCGTCGGCCGGCAGACTCACGACGATCGTGGCCGGCGCCTCGGTGGACGCCACGGCCCCGCTCAGCGGGCAGAAGCCGCTGGCGCAGGTCGAACAGCCGGCCGCCGACGCGGAGCCGACGCCGCAGGTGGAGCAGCCGGCCGCCGGCGCGAAGCCGCACGACGCGCAGCCGTAGCTCTCGCCGCAGCAGCCGCCGTGGTGACGGCTGTGGCCGGCCTCACAGCCGCAGCCGCCGTGGCGGGCCATCGTGGTGGGCCCACCGCCCGTCAGCGCCATCATCAGAACGACACTGTACACTTGATTCACCTCCTGCTTTGGTGTGAAGGAAACTCAGCCCGGGCGCCGAACAGTCGTATCCAACGCCGCGGACTGCTGAAGTGGGCGGGGCGAACCCGGAAGGCGGGAAGGAGATCGGCGAACGCAGAGAGCGGCGAATCATTCCACCGCCCGGCAAGGGAGCCGTCCCTTGTCTGAGTCGCTTGTCTCCGCCGCACGGACGGATCACTCAGGCTGCAGCACCAAGCGTCGTCCGTTTGGCTTCCAGCCAGTCGAGTTGGGGAAATGGTAAGGACGGGTAGAACAGGTGTCAACCCGCAATCTGGGAAGTTTGCGCTGAATTTAACGGATCTTCTATTTGAATGCGTTGAAGCGTTTGAGTCAAGATACTGAATTTACGCGGGATTTGCCATCAAATTTGCTCTCCGTGTCGCCGCTTTTCTCGGCCGGAGCGCAAAAGAACTTTTTTTGCGCGTTCTCCTCAATCGATGGTCCTCCGACGCCAAAACGGCCCGAAATTTTTCGCAACCCGCATAGCTTACGCCGGGGGATCGGGTATCCTGACATAGAGGAAGGATTCGCTTCATCGGCCGGGAAGAGCGGCCGCCCTTCCGCCGTTCGGCGGCAGGGAATCCCTTCCGGCGAGGAAACGACGAATGGCTGCCGATCCCGTGACGCGCTTCTTCGGGGGCGGATGGCGGCCCCGTCCCTGGACGGTACTGCTTATCGGCATTGGCGTTACGCTCCTGGGCCTGTTGCTGAGCCTGGCGGGCGACTCCCTGGCGCCGCTGCGCGTCATCGTGCTCTTCGCCGGCCTGATCACGGTCGGGTCGGCCGTCAGTCTGCGGCTGCGCCGGGCCGGCCAGGAGTTTGAAGAGCGCATGGAGTCGGCCGGCGTCCTGGCCGTCGCGGCCTTTGCCGCCTTGCTCGCCTACTGGGCCACCGACGCGGCCTGGGATTCCATGACGATGGGCTTGGTCGTCTTGATCATCGCGGCGTTGGCCGGCGTGGTGCTGATCCTGCTGCCGACCGCCGTCCGGATGGGGGTGGTCGGCGTCCTGGTGCTGGTCCATTTCGGCGGCATGATTACCGCCGCCACCACCATCGACCCGCCCGGTTCCAGCGCCCCGTGGGTCTCCCTGCAGGCGTGGCTCTGGTATCGGCCCTATCTCCAGTTCATGTACCTGAACAACGCCTACCACTTCTACTCGCCGGAACCGGGACCGCCCGCCCTGATCTGGTTCCACATTAAATATAAGGACGGCCACGTGAAGTGGGTCAAGATCCCGCACCGCGACGACGACCCTGTGCCGATCCATCACACGCGGTTGCTGTCGGTCACGGAGAGCGCGTCGATCGCCTCCATGCAGCAACCGCCGCCGCAGGTCTGGGACGATTTAATTACCCGGCGGGAAGGCAGCGGCCGGGCTTTCGACATCCCGCTGGCGCCGCCCAACGTCATGCCCGTCCAGGGGCAGTACCAGGAGACGCAGGATTACTCGCTGCGGATGCAGCAGTCCTACGTCCGTCACATCGCCATCCTGAACGCCGGTGCGGAAGACGACCCGATCATGGGCATCAAGGTCTACCGTCTGCGGCACACGATCATGAACCCGGAGCCGATGGCCGAGGGCCGCAATCTGCTCGACCCGACGCTGTTCATCGCCTTCTACCAGGGGGAATACGACAAGGACGGCAACCTGTTGCACGTCAAGGACGTTAAGGACGCCGAGGGGAACCAGGTGGACGTGAAAGACCCCTTCCGCTTCTGGTACATGCCGATCTACTACCAGTCCAAGGATCCGATCAACAACCCGTACCGGCCGGACATGAAACCCGACGAGTTGGAACTGGTCGATTGCCTGACGCGCCACGCCCGGCTGGACATCCTCAAGGCGCCCTCGCAGCAGCAGCCCGACCCGACCGACTCGCCCTGGGACGACCGAGCGGAGAAGCCACAGCCATGACGACCCCAACGGACCTTGCCGACGCGGACGACGCCACGGCGCCGGCCTGGCTGCGCGCCTGTTACCGCTTCTTGTTCGCCGCGGTCGATCCGACGGGCCTCGGTTTCATGCGCATCTGCTGCGGCCTGCTCGTCTTCTACAACACACTGGTGTACAGCTATGATCTGATGTCCTACGTCGGCCCCAATAGCTGGGTGGACGTGCCGACGCAGATCTACCTGCGCAAGGATTATCCCGTCGTCCATCCGCCGGACAACTGGACCGACCCGGTGCGCGTCGAAAAGGAAGGGTCGTTCCTCTGGTCGATCTTCTACCACGTCCGCGACCCCTTCTGGGTGGTGACCATCCACGTCAGCATCCTTATCGTGTTACTGCTGTTTACGGTCGGCCTCTGGACGCGCGTGACTTCGGTGCTGGCCTGGATCGGGGCGTTGCAGTACGTGGAGCGGGTGCAGACGCAGCTGTTCGGCCAGGACACGATGCTCATTATCCTGTTGATGTACCTGATGATCGGCTGCGTGTTCAGTACCAGCGAATCGGCGTTGTCAGTGGACCGCTGGCTGGAACTGCGCCGCGAGCGTCGGGAGCAGGGACGGCGGGCGGACCTGAGTTTGAAGCCGTCGTGGTCGGCCAATTTCGCGTTGCGGCTGATCCAGGTCCACTTCTGCATCATCTACCTGGTATCTGGGTCGTCCAAGCTGCTGGGGGCGGCGTGGTGGAACGGCACGGCCCTTTGGCTCTGCCTGGCGAACTACAACTTCGCCCCGATGCGCGTCGGACTGTACGATCAGGCGCTGATCTTCCTCTGCAACCACCGTCCGCTATGGGAGATCTGCCTCACCTCCGGCGTGGTGTTCACGCTGTTCACCGAGATCAGCTTTACATTCCTGGTTTGGGGGCGGCGCTGGCGGCCGTTCATGGTGTCGTGTTCCGTCCTGATGCACCTGGGCATCGGCCTCATCATGGGGCTGACCGTCTTCAGCGCGCTCATGCTGACAATGGTACTCGCCTTTGTGCCGCCGGACGTGATGCGCGTCTTCGTGGACGACCTCCTCGGCAAGCTGCGCGGCTGGGTCCGGGCGTCGCCTCCGCCGACGTCGGCGGCGCGCAAGGATGAACTGGTACTGAGCCGGACATAGCGCTTTTGCGCCATCTGGTTCTCGTTCCCAGGCTCTGCATGGGAACGAGAGGACTGAGAGCGTGTGAATCAAACCTGGGCATGCGTATAATTAAGGGAGAATGCAACATCCCCGTTCAGAACAGAGCATGAGCGAGCGACCTTCTTTGTCTACGGAATCCACGACCCGACCACCGCCTCGGCTTCGCACCGCCGATCGCCAGCAACTCATCCCGGCCATGCCCATGGAAAACCTCCTGGAGCGGGATCACCAGGCGCGGCTCGTCTGGGACTTCTGCCTGGGCCTGGACCTGTCCGCTCTTTACGAGCCCATCCGTTCCCGTGAAGGCGGACCGGGTCGCGCCGCCATCGACCCGCGCCTGTGCGTCGCCCTGTGGTTGTACGCCACTCTCGAAGGCGTCGGCTCCGCCCGCGCCCTGGCCTGGCTGTGCGATAACCACAACGCCTTTCGCTGGCTGGTCGGTGGCGTCTCCGTCAACCACCACACCCTGTCCGACTTCCGCGTCGCGCACGTCGATTGGCTCGATCAGGTGCTGACCCACTCGGTGGCCGTCCTGCGCGAGCAGGAACTGGTCGATCTCAACCGCGTCGCCCACGACGGAATGCGCGTCCGGGCCAGCGCCGGGGCCGCCTCCTTCCGGCGCAAGCCCACCCTTGAGGAACATCTCCAGGAGGCCGAGGCACAGGTCCGCCGACTCAAAGAAGAACTCGACGACGATCCCGGTGCTCCCAGCCGCCGCCAGGCCAAGGCCCGCGAACGAGCCGCCCGTGAGCGTAGCCGGCGTCTGCGCCAGGCGCTGGCGCGGATACCGGAGATGGAAGCGAAGAAGAGGCCCGACGAGAAGCACGAGGCGCGGGTCAGCGGCACCGATGCGGACGCCACCGTGATGAAGATGCCCGATGGCGGCTTCCGGCCCGCGTTCAACATCCAGTACACCGCCGACTGCCCCAGCCAGGTAATCGTGGCCGTGGAGGCGACCACCTCGGGCAGTGACATGGGACAACTCAAGCCGCGGATCCAGGAAGTCCACAAACGCTTCGGCGTTTACCCCAAGGAAGCGCTGGCCGATGGCGGCTTCGCCAAGCACGAGGACATCGAGCAGATCGAAAGGGAGTGCGGCGGCTGCAAGGTCTACGCGCCGGCGCCGGCGCCCAAAGACCCGAAGGCGGATCGTTATGCGCCTCATCCGAAGGACAGTGAGGAGGTGATCCGCTGGCGAGCGCGGATGGGCAGCGAAGAGGGCAAGGCGATCTACAAGGAACGCGCCAGCACGGCGGAGTGCGTCAACGCCCAGGCGCGGAACCGGGGCCTGGTGCGGTTGTGGGTGCGCGGGCGGCGGAAGGTGAAAGCGGTCGCCTTGTGGTTCGCGATCGCGCACAACATCGTTCGCGGGTTGCGGCTGCGCGTCGAGGCGGCCGTGCGGGGTGTCGCGGCGGCGAAGCGCGCGGAGGTGGCGCTGACGGGCTGACGGAGGGGAAGCGAGGCAGCGGTTGGAGCATTCGCAGAGGCGAAGGAGACCAAGACCCTTCGGCTCCGTCCGCCCCTGCCTGACCTGGCCCCAAGCCTTCCTCGTCCACTCCCTCATCGCTTCAACCCGCCAAAGTCTCTTGGATGGTTTGATTCACAGACTCTGAGCCGGACATAGCGCTTTCGCGCCCGTCGCCGACGCGGTTCCTTCTCCCGTCCTCCTTTTCCCTCCAGTCTGCCAGGGTGCCGGACGATACCTTGGAAATGGCGGCGGCGCGGGCGCTCCGCTCCTCTTGAACCCCTGACGGCCGAAGGCGCTGCCGCATCCACGCCTCGGGAAGGAGGCGGGTGACCGAACCATGAATCCGCTCTTTGCTGAAACCGGCCGCGCCCGACGCCTGAGCGGTTTCGGTCTGGCCTTGGCGGCGGCCCTGGCCCTGGCGCCCGCCGCGCCCGCCGCCGACGGCGTTTATCAAGCCACCGACGCCCCCGATCAGATCACCTATTACACCAATCTCAACACCGTTCGCATTCCGTTCGGAGAGGTCGATCGTCGTTACGTCGAGGTCGCGCTCTACGTCTCCACGAAATTCGGCCAGACCTACCAAAAAGTGGCCACGGCGAACCCGGGCGACCGCGAGTTCCGCTTCCAGGCGAACGGCGACGGCTGGTACTGGTTCACGGTGCAAACGCGCGACACGGAGGGCCGGCTCAGCCCGCCCGACCTGAGCCTGGCGCAGCCCCAAATCAAGATGTGCGTGGACACCCATCCGCCGGCGATCTCCACCTTCCGATTTCTCCAGCCGCGGAACGGCCAGGTGGGCGTCGAGTGGGAGGTCAGCGACATCAACCTCGACCCGACGAGCCTGCGCGTGGACTACCGGCCCGTCAACGGCGATTGGGTCCCGCTGCCGGTCAAGCAGGCGGCGACGGGCCAATACTACTGGAGCCCGGGAACGAACGCGCCGATCGAGGCCCGCATTCAAGTTCAGGACAAGGCCCACAATCCGGCCGAGTACAAGACGCCGCCCTACGACGTCGGCTCCCGCGTCGGCCCCAACCCCGCGCCGGCCTACAGTCCCCCCATGACGCCGAGTGCGCCGCCGCCAGGAACGCCCCCCGTGACGATGGTGAACACCAAAAGCATTCAACTCGATTATGACATCGCGGAGGTCGGTTCCTCGAAGGTGAAGTCGGTGGAGGTGTGGTACACGCAGGACGGCCGCGGCTGGAAGAAGACGCCGGAAGACGCCAAACCGGAGCCGCCTTATATCGTGAAGGTGCCGAGCGAGGGGCGTTACGGCTTCACGCTGATCGCGCGCAGCGGCGTCGGCCTGGGGCTGCCGCCGCCCAAGGTGGGCGATCAGCCGCAGGTGTGGGTGGAGGTCGATACGACGAAGCCGACGGTAAACATCCTCGGCGTCGAGGTCGGCCGCGGCCCCGACATGGGCACGCTAAGCGTGCGCTGGAACGCCAGCGACCTGCACATGGCGGCCAACCCCGTCACGATTTCCTACGTGGACGCGGCGGCCGGGACGACGGGGCAGTGGCAGCCGATGACGACCACGCCGATCCCCAACGACGGCCGATTCACCTGGCGCATTCCGGAGGGTCTTCCTCCGCAAATCCTGGTGCGCGTCGAGGCGGTCGATCAGGCGGGCAACGTCGGCGCCGCCGACACGGCCAACCCGGTCAGCACCGACCTGTCCATTCCCAAGGCGGCACATCAACCGCGTTCGCGGCGCCCCCGCGGAAGCGGCGCCTCCGGGGTGAAGCGCCGCCGCGCCGGTTAGCCGCGACGCGCCAGCGGAGCGCTTCCTCCCAAGCGCTCCGCTGCGCGTCGCGGCTAACCGTTTCCTTGCATAGAATGACGAAGGCGCCCCTCCATCCGACGGAACCCCCGATGGACAGCCTCGCCTTCCTCGAACGCAAACCCGAAGAGCAGCCGCGTCCGGTGTACGTCCTTCCCGGCGACGAGCGTTTCCTGAAGCGCCGCGTCCTGGCCGTGCTGCGGACGCTGGTTCTCGGCCCCGAGGACGACGGCTTCGGCCTCTCCACCCACGCCGGCGACAAGGCCAATTACTCCACCGTGTCCACGGAACTTGTTTCCGCCGCCTTCTTCAGCCCGCGGCGGCTGGTGGTCGTCGAGGACGCCGACCCATTCGTGACGCGCGAACGGGCCAGGCTGGAAAAATACATCGCGTCGCCGTCCGCGACGGGCGTTCTGGTGCTGGACGTGCAATCGTGGGCCGGCAATACCAAGCTGGCCAAGCTGACGCCGGACGAGGCCACGATCGTCTGCAAGGCGCCGGCCGTCGCGCGGCTGCCGGAGTGGTGCGTGCAGTGGTGCGCCGCCTGTTACGGCAAACAGCTCGTCGCGGCGGCGGCCCGGCTGCTGGTCGATTTGGTCGGCGGCGAGATGGGCCTGCTCGATCAGGAAATGGCGAAGCTGACGGCCTACGCCGGCGACGCCAAGCGCATCGACGCCGCCGACGTGGACGCCTTGGTCGGCGCCAGTCGGGCCGAAAATACCTGGAAGATCTTCGACCTCATCGGCGACGGCAACACGGGCGCGGCGCTGACGCTTTTGGACCGGCTGTTCGAGCAGGGCGAAGACCCGTTTCGGCTGCTGGGCGCGTTCAGTATGCAGCTGCGGCGGCTGGCCCAGGCGGGGCGGCGGGTCATTCAGGGCGTACCGCTGGCGGCCGCTCTGGAGGAGGCCGGCGTGTTGCCGTTCGCACGGGCGGCGGCGGAAAAGCAGATGCGCCGCCTCGGCCGACGCCGGCTCGGTCAGCTGTACGACTGGCTGTTACAAACCGACCTTGGCCTCAAGGGACTCAGCCCGCTGCCGCCGCGCACCCTGTTCGAGCGGCTGGTGGTGGAGTTGGCCCGCACGCCGGCCGCGCCGGTCCCCGCCGGCAAACCGTGAGAAACCGTGATGACCCCACCGAATGAATCCGCGCCCCCGCCGCGGCTGCTGATCACATTGGGCGACGTGGCGGGCGTCGGCCCCGAGATCGTCGCCCGCGCCTGGCCGCGGCTCTTCGTCCATTGCCGGCCGGTGGTGGTCGGCGACCCCGCATGGCTCCGACGCGGATTGGACCTTATCAGCTCCCCGATCACCGTGAAAACGGTGCGTCGTCCGTCGGAGGCCGAGCCGTCGTCGGACCTGATGCCTTGCATCCCCGACAGCGATCAAGACCTATCCGGCGTGCAAATAGGCCAGGTCGAGCGCCGCCGCCGGCCGGGCCGCCTACGATTTCCTTTGCCGGGCGATCGACGCGACGCTGGCCGGCGAGGCCGACGGCGTGGTGACGGCCCCCTTGCACAAGGAGGGGCTGCACGCGGCCGGCCTGCCCTACCCCGGCCACACGGAAATCCTGGCCGAGCGCTGCGGCGTGCGCGAGTTCGCGATGGTGCTGGCGGTGGAGGGGCTGGCCGTGGCGCACGTCACGCTGCACATGGCCCTGCGCGACGTGTTTCGTCATTTGACGACCGCCGCCGTCGTGGAAAAGGCCCGGCTGCTGGACGGATTGTTACGGCGACTGCTGGGGCGGAAGCCGCGTCTCGGCGTGGCGGCCCTGAACCCGCACGCCAGCGACGGCGGACTGTTCGGCGACGAAGAGGAGCGCCTTATTGCGCCGGCCGTGGCGAACGCCAGGTCGGAGGGGCTGGACGTTTCCGGCCCGTGGCCGACCGACACGCTGTTCGTGCGCGCGCGGGACGGCGAGTTCGACGGCGTGGTGGCCATGTACCACGACCAGGGACACATCGCCTTGAAGCTGCTGGGCCGCGGCAGGGCGGTGAACATCAGCGCCGGGTTGCCGATCGTGCGGACAAGCGTGGCCCACGGCACGGCCTACGACATCGCCGGGCGCGGCGTTGCCGACGCCGGAAGCTTGGTCGAGGCGGCGCGCGTGGCGGCCTTGTTGGCGCGCACACGGGGCGAACCGCCGGCGTGAGCCGGCTGATGAGGCGCCACAACTACGGCGGCTCTTGGAACAGCTTGAGGGCGGGAAGGAAGCGCTGGACGAGAGGGAAGTGCTTGTCACGGGTCCACAACTCGATCCCGTTGGCCATCGCGACCGAGGCGAGGACCGTATCGGGGAAGGGGATCGTCAGCCCGACCGCCCGCAACGCCGCGAGGTTGTCGCCGACCACGTCCCAGAGCGCCTCCGGGATGGGAAGGGTCTGGAAAGCGCTCAGGCTCGTCAGCAGTTTCTGCCGATTGGCCGGGTTCCGGCTGCCGCACAAGACCTCCGCCCGTTTGACGCCACAGACGGCAACGGGCAAGGCCGGCAACAGGGCCGTTAGTTTCGGGTCTTTCCCCTGATGGAATTTGACGGGCAAGTTCGGTAGCCGCGTTCGCCAGAACGCGGGTGAACTTCGACCCGCGTTCTGGCGAACGCGGCTACGGCTTACCGATCTTGGTCGTCAAAACTCATTAGGTAATCGACCACGACGCTGGTATCGACGAGGATCATGGCAGGGGATCGCCGGCGTGAAGTCGGTCGAATTCCCGCTGCTCCCGCCAGGCCTCAAAGTCGTAGTCGGTCAACCCACGGATGGCTTCCGCCGCGGCCGCCCACCGGCGGGCGGACGCGAAATCCGTCGCAAGCATGTGGTCGATGACCGGCCAGTACGATTCGAAGCGCGGGTCCGTCCTCCAGGTCTTCAATGTCTCCTGTCGGCTATCCCACTCCGCTTCGGTTTCGGGTATGCGGCCCACGGCTGCGTAAAACGCCTCGGCGACCGCCGGCGCCGGCGCCTCCTCGATGGTGATTTCCACCGTCCTGCCGATCAGTGGATTGAGCTGCGGTAGACGGAGGGTATCCGACTCGACCTTCGTGCGGATGCGGATGGGTTCCATGAACGGCCCTCGGGAGGTCTGAGGTCATTCTATCCGCGTGCCCATCTTTGGGCGGCTCAATAAGTGCTATGGGGACGCATCACCCCCGCCCGTTCATCGCCGGCGCGGCCAACGACGCCAGCGGCCCCAGCGCCAGCGTGGTCACGCGATCGATGGGGTAGCGGTCGAGCACTTCGCGGATCGCCTTCGTCGTCACCGCCTCGTAGGCCTTCAGCTCGTCGTCCATCGAGCGGTATTCGTGCTGGTAGGTCCAGTGCATCCCGACCGCGACCATGCGGCCCTTGGGCCGTTCGCTGGCCCGCACCACCCGCGACAGAACCTTGTTGCGGGCCTGCTGTAGCTCCTCCTCCTTAACGCCGTCGCGGCGCACCGTCCGCAGCACGTCCAGCAGGATTTCCAGGTTGCTCTCCGCCTGGTCCGGTTCGCCGCTGAACGAGGTGTAAAAGGATCCGGTCCCCTCGTATTCGTGGAAACTGCAATCGGCCGAGTCGGCCAGGCCGGGATCGACCAGCGCCCAGTAGAGCCGGCTGCCGGAGTCGTCGCCGACGATCATGCTCAACAGGTCGGCCGCGTGCCGCAGAGGCGAGTCGGCCGGCGGCCCGCCCGCCATCAGGATGACGTGCTCCTGCGTCACCTTTTCCTTGGTCATGACCTGGAAGCCGCCGGAGCCGGGCGTCTCGCGCAGGCAGTCGCGGCCGACCGGGCCGGGCAGCCAGTCGCCGCAGCTCTTCTCGACCAGGCGCACCAACTCAGGCCAGTCGAAATGTCCGGCCGCCGCCACGGTGATGTTGGGGGCGACGTAGCGGCGCGTGAAGTAGTCGTACATCTGGTCGCGGCGCAGGTCGGTGATGCTCTGGGCGGTGCCGAGGATGCTGTTGCCGAGGCGGTGGTCGGCGAAGAAGAGGCGTTTGGCGTTCTCGTAGGCGCAGGAGCCGGGCTGGTCCTCGTACATGCCGATCTCTTCGATGATGACGCCCTTTTCCGTGTTGAAGTCCTCCTCGCGCAAACTCGGCCGCAGGATGTCGGCGAGAATATCGACCGCTTGAGGCAGGTATTCCGGCAGGACGGCGGCGTGGAAGACGGTGTTTTCCTCGCTGGTAAAGGCGTTGTAGTCGGCGCCGATGCGGTCGAAGTCGCGGTTGACGTCGAGATACGTCCGGCGCGGCGTGCCCTTGAAGACCATGTGTTCGAGGAAGTGGGTCACGCCGGAGACTTCCGGGGTCTCGTCGCGCGAGCCGGTGCGGACGAAGAAGCCCAGGGCGGCCGACCGGGCCGACGGGCTGGACTCGGCGACGATCTGCAGGCCATTGGCGAGCTTGTGGCTAAGAAAAGGCATGGTCCGTCTCCAAAGAAGATTCACCACAAAGACACAAAGAGCACAAAGGAAAGACAATTCAAATACGAATTGCTCTTTGTATTTCTTCTTTGTGCTCTTTGTGTCTTTGTGGTGAAATCAATTAACCTCCAACGGCTTGGGGCCGAGGGTGACGATGGTGAAGTCGGCCGGCGGGCAGCGGCGGACGTGGCTTAGGATGCTCTCCGGCGTCAGGGCGTTGACCGCCGACTGGATCTCGTCGAAGCTCCGCACGCGGCCGAGGTTGTACCAGTCCGACGCCAGCGCCAGGGCGCGGGCCGACGTGGATTCCTGTTGCATGATGAGCGACGATTTCAGGCCGGCCTGCACGCGCTCCACCTCTTCCAATTCGATCCCCGCCGGCAGCCGTCGCAGTTCGCCCAGAAGCACGTCAAGCGTCTCCTGGGCGCGTTCGTTGGTGGTGCCGGCGTAGGCGATGACGCTGGCCCGGTCTTTGAAGGTCTGGTAAGAGGCCCATACGGAGTAACACAGGGCGCGCTTCTCGCGGACCTCCGTGAACAGGCGCGAACTCATGCCGCCGGACAACACATGGACGGCGCCCATCGCCGCGTAGTAATCGGGGTCGCCGACCGGCACGCTGGCGTAGGCCGCGGCGATCTGCGTCTGGGCCAGGTCCTTGGCGACGTGGCCGCGCTTGTCGCCGCGTTGGCCGGGGGCCGGCGGCGTCGGGGCGTCGCCCCGCCACTCGCCGAAAAGGCGTTCCACCTGCCCCTTCAACGGCGCCCACTCGAAATTGCCGGCCACCGCCAGGATGGCGCCGCCCGGCCGGAATAAGCGTTTATGCCGCTGGCGAATGTCTTCTATGGTGAGGGCGGAGACGCCTTCGACCGTGCCGCGGTGGTCGTGGTTGAGCGGGCTGGGGTAGTGGCGCTTGCGCAGCTCGACGAGCACCTTGGAACGCGGCTCGTCCTCCAGGCCGCGGATGTCTTGCAGGGCCAGCGAGCGGACGGCGTCCAGCTCGTCTTCGGGGAGGTGCGGCCGAAGCAGAATGTCGGCGTAGAGTTCAAGGGCGGTGGCCAGGTTGCGGCCGACCGTGGCGCCCCAGAAACGCATGTGGACGCTGCCGACGCTCTCGCTGCTGTCGAGGCCGAGGTTGTCCATGGCCAGGGTGAGTTCCCGGCTGTCGCGTTCGCCGGCGCCGCGCGTGATGAGGTCGGCGAGGACCGCGCCGGCCCCGAGGCGGTCGGGACGGTCGTAGACGCAGCCGGCCGGCAGGAGGAAGTTGAGGGCCGCCGAGCGCACGTGCGGCATGGGTTCGGCCAGCAGCGTCAGGCCGTTGGGAAAGGTGTGATGGAAGACTTCTTGCGGCACGATCACCTCTAAATGTAATTCCGGTTAGCCGCGACGCGCCAGCGGAGCGCTCTGGGACCAGCGCTCCGCTGGCGCGTCGCGGCTAACCGCCGGGTTCATGGGTATCGGGCACGGCCTTGTAGAGCGTTTTGGTGCGGCGGAAGCCGAGGCGGCGGTAGAGCCGCTGGGCCGCCTCGTTCTGGGCGGTGACTTCGAGCAGGGCGCGGCCGAGGCCGGCCCGCCGGAAGCCGTGCATCGCCTGCAACACCAGCGCCTCGCCGAGGCCGCGGCCGCGCCAGGCCGGCGTCACGCCGACGTTCTGGATGGCGCCGACGACGCCGCGCTCATGCAATCCCTGGATGGCGCCGCAGGGTCCGCCGGGACCCGTCACCACCCAGGTCGCCCCCGGAAGGAAATTCAGCCGACGGCTGACGACGTTCATGAGGGTGACGCAGCCGTGAGGGTTGCCCAGACTGGAGAAGATCACGGAGTCGATCTCCTGATGGAAGCTGCCGAAAAGCACGTCGGCGTGGGCGTGGAGCACGTCCTCACTCCAGGGCAGCCAGTGGAAGCCGGGCGGTAGAATTGGCGTCGGCAGGTCGCGCAGGTCGGCCTCCATCTTGTAACGCTTGAAGTAGGAGACGGCTGTCGTGGCCATCATCGCCCGCACCCCGCCCGTCCCGGAAATCGACGCTCCCCAATTCTAGCAGGGGGGCGCCGGGGGGTCAAAGGGCGGTGCTACTCCCCAGCTGCGAGGAACGGGAGCGAGAGTATGCAGCAGGCGGTCGGGCGAGGCCGGCCGCCTGCCGGCGGTAGTCCGCGAGCACGGCCCGGCGAAAGGCCGCATCGGATCGATGGTTGGAAGGCCGGCCGCGCAGGCCGTGGACGATGGCGGCGTCGCCGCCGGCCTCGAGCCTGCGCTGGAGGCGTCGGACCTGGCGGACGCCGAGACCGAGCAGCCGGGCGAACCGGCGGCGCGTCCTCTCCCCCGCGGCCGACTATACTGGACCCTGACCGAACCGGCGGCTGGGGGAAGTCCGATGGCGGAATACCGACCTGTAGCAAGTTTGAAGACCGCGGAAGACTTTCTTCGCCGGTTGGCCGACCTCGGCGTCGAAATGCCCTTCGACGCGGAAGTCCGCCCGGCGCCGGACGGGCCGCTGGCGCAACCGCTTTCCGCGGCCGGCCGGGCGGTCGGCAACCGCTTCTGCGTGCTGCCGATGGAGGGCTGGGACGGCGACGCCGACGGCCGGCCGACCGAACGGACGTTCCGGCGCTGGCGGCGTTTCGGGGCCGGCGGGGCCAAGCTCATCTGGGGCGGCGAGGCCGTGGCCGTGCGCGGACGGCCGGGCCACGCCGAACGAACTGCTGCTGACCGAGGAGACGCTGCCTTATGTCGCGGCCCTGCGCGTGGCGCTGATCGACGAACACCGCCGATGTCACGGCCGCACCGACGACCTGCTGGTCGGCCTCCAGCTGACGCACTCCGGCCGCTTCGCGGGGCCGCACCAGCGCGGCCGGCTCGAACCGATCCTCCTCTACCGACATCCCGTCCTCGACCGCAAGTTTCACGTCGCCGCCGACCGTCCCGTGCTCACCGACGACGAGATCGCCCGGCTGGTGGACGACTATGTGCGGGCCGCCCGGCGGGCGCAGCGGGCCGGCTTCGATTTCATCGACGTGAAACACTGCCACGGCTACCTCGGCCACGAATTTCTGAGCGCCGTGGACCGGCCCGGCCGTTACGGCGGCGATTTCGAGAACCGGACGCGCTTTCTCCGTGAAATCCTTGCCGGCGTCCGGGCCGAGGCGCCGGGTCTGGCAGTCGGCGTCCGCGTCAGCGCCGTGGACTGGCTGCCGTTTCGGAAGGGGGCGGGCGGCCGCGGCGAACCGGAGCCGTGGTCCGGCGCATACCCCTACGCCTTCGGCGGCGACGGCACGGGCGCCGGCGCCGACCTGACGGAACCTTACGCCTTTCTCGATCTGCTAACGGCGTTGGACGTGCGGCTGGTGTGCATGTCGGTCGGCAGCCCCTACTACAACCCGCACATCCAGCGGCCGGCCCTGTTCCCGCCGTCGGACGGCTACCTGCCGCCGGAAGACCCGTTGATCGGCGTGGCGCGTCAAATCGAGATCGCGGCCGCGCTCAAACGGCATGCGCCGGGGCTGGTCCTGGTCGGTTCGGGATATTCCTACTTGCAGGAGTGGTTACCGAACGTGGGGCAGGCGGCGGTGCGGACGGGGGCGGCGGACTTCGTCGGCCTGGGGCGGATGGCGCTGAGCTACCCGGAAATGCCGGCGGACGTATTGGCGGGCCGGCCGCTGCGTCGCAAGCAGATCTGCCGCACGTTCAGCGATTGCACCACGGCGCCGCGCAACGGGCTGCCGTCGGGTTGCTATCCGCTCGACCCGTATTACAAGGGGAGCGAGGAGGCGGTGCGGTTGGCGGCGATCAAGCGGTGAAGCAACCAACGTGATTACCAAAGGGCGGCCTCATCCGGCCTTCGGCGCCAAGTTCAGGTCCGCAATAAGTCCTATCAGGTTCTCGGTTGTGATGGTGTTCTCTCGCGGGAACCGAACCTGGAGGAACTCGGCCTTACGCCCCGGATCCGGAAGGGCGTCCAGGCGCAAGTAGCGACCGTGTTCCGTGTCGGCGTCGAACAGGAAAAGAATGAAGGGACTACGGCTCGTCTGGGCGCGGCGGACGAGGTCGGCGTCCAGTGCCCAGTGAAGTTCGTCGGCGTCACGGATGTCGCCACGCTTGGACATCCGGAAAGATGCGAACGCATTCACCACCACGAAAAAGCAGGCCCCGTGTTCGGCGGCGACCAGGAAGTCGTAGGGAAAGTCGGCAGGGGCGTGTTTCGGCCGCTCATGCACGACTAGGCCGGGCACGCGGGCCAGCGCCAACTGGGCCAGCAACTTGCCCCGCCAGGAGACGTAACGGGGCTGGGTGCACGGGATTTTAGTGGATACTTGGTGGTTAGACATCTTTGAACTTCGTCTGCCGGAGGATCGGTTTGTTCGCCTTCCAGAAGGCCAGGACTTCCTCATGGAGGTCGATTGTACTTAGGTAGGTGGCAGTGGCTCGGCCAGTACCTTCCTCCCGCAATGCCCGCAGTTGCGGGTGGCGACAACGAGATGGCGTTGGGTAACAAGCCATTTCCTACAGTGGGGGCACGCAAGTCTGGCGTCTCTCCTCGTTCGCAGCTCGTTCATCCAGAAACCGAAGAACATGACGACCAGGGCGGGAAACATCGTCATGCCCATAAAAACTTGGGCGGCCGCTTCGCCAAACTGGCGTGTGTAGAAGCGGTCGATCGAGTCCTTAAAGGGGTAATAGACGGCGACGCACAGAATCGCTGTGAAAAGCGTAGCAACGATCACCGCGTTCAAGCGCCGGTAATAGGCCGAAACTGCCGCGTTAAAGTTCTCGATGCTTAGCATGGGTTAATCCTTCTCCCCCGACAAAAACGGGCGAGATTGGCCCGCACCTTCTGCCTCCCCCATCATCCGCCCGATCTCCCGCGCCTGCTCGTCCCCCGATCGCGCCAGCGCCTCTCTCACCCGCTCCCGCCGCTCTTTCGGATGGTTCTGGTTGAGCTTCCATTTCCCCTCCAGCCGGCTGATCTCGATGCGGAACCCCACCACCTGCCGCGCCATCTTCTCGAAGAATTCCGTCCCTGTGTCCAGACTCCACGGCGCCGGCATCATGCGCTCATACGTCGCCACGGTGTCGGTCAGAATCCGCGTCAGCGCCGCGCCGCCTTCCACCAGCCGGCAGCGGCCGTAGGCGTGGACGGCGACGTAGTTCCACGTCGGCACCACGTTTTCCGCGGCGTACCACGTCGGCGAAATGTAAGCGTGCGGCCCGGTGAACACCGCCAGCACGTCCCGATCCGCCAGCGCGCGCCAGTGGGGGTTCGCCCTCGCCATGTGGCCGACGAGGCCCCCGTTCGGCCCGGAGTCCCGCTCTACCAGGAACGGTAGATGGGTGGCGAACGGTTCGCCGGCCGCCGTGGAAATCAACAGCCCAAAGCTGTTCCGTTCGATGAAGTCGAACAACTTCGCCGGGTCCGACTCCCGGAAGGCCGGGGGAATGTACATGCCGTTCGCCTTTCTTTCGCGCGACCAAAACGCCACCCGTTCAGAATACCCGGACGGGTCGGCGCCGTCGGCCGTCGGGGCGGGAAAATACGGCGAGTGGATAGGTCGCCTGATTGACCGTGCGAACCCGAACCGGGACAATACTTCTTCATTGCCCCGCGATGTTGCGGCCCTGTTGTGGAATACGTCCCGCCGGCGCATCGACGCTTCGGAAAAGAAAAATAGACTTTTGGAGAGTCATGTCGGGGGCGACGCGGCCCGCCCCAACGACCCCCTTGTTCACAGACGATGAAAGTGACTTTCGATGCCTGCAACCATCACCTGCCCTCACTGCAATGTGACGCTGAAGCCGAAGACGCCGCTGCCGGCGGGGCGCGGGTCAAGTGTCCCAAGTGTCAGACGCCGTTCGTGGTCCACGCGGACGAGTCCGCGGCGCCTCCCGCGGCCGCGCCGCGGCCGGGGCCGAAGTCGGGCGTGACGAAGCCGGCGGCGCCGAGGCCGAAGCCGGAGCCTCCGCCGGAGGAGGAGGAAGCGAAGATCGCGGAGGCGGTGGACGAGGCCGACGACGAGGCGGAGGAGGAAGGGGAGGCGCCGGTCAAGGCGAAAAAGAAGATTCCGCTGTGGGTGTGGATCGCCAGCGGCGTTGGGGCGTTCTTCTTGCTGTGCGGCTGCTGTCCGCTGGGCGGCTGGCTGGCTTACAGTATGATGGGGAGCGGCGGCCTCCTCGGCGCCAACGTCTCCATGACGAGCTACAACAAACTCAAGAAGGGGATGACCGAGGACCAGGTCAAGGCGGTCATGGGCGGGGCGCCGACTCTCCAGCAGGATGTGGGTCCCATGCATGCGGATACCTGGAAGGGGAGCGGCGACGACTTCATCACGGTCGAATTCCGGAAGGATGGGAAGGCCATTGCCGGAGGCTACCAGTTCACCAACGGCCCCGCCAAGATGAGCGGGGCCGGACCTCTGCCATGAGATTCGGGGCCGGCCGCTCATCCAACTACTACGAAAGTTGAAAGCGAGCTTCGATGCCTAAAATTGTGACCTGTCCGTCCTGCAACACGACGCTGAAGCCGAAGACGCCGGCGCCGGCGGGGACGCGAATTAGGTGCCCCAAGTGCCAGACGGTGTTCGCGGTCCCCGGCGACGCGGCGACGCCGCCCCCCGCGCCGACGCCGTCTGCGGAGGACGATGAGGGGTTCGCCGGCATGGCCGACGATTCCGCGGGGCCTCGGCGTGAGGCGATCAGGCCGGCGAAAAACGGCGTGCCGTTGTGGGTGTGGCTGGTGGGCGGCGGCGGCCTTCTGGTGCTCCTGACCTGCTGCGGTTGCGGCATCGGCGGCTACTACTTCGTCAACAGCGTGGTCAAGGCGGGCAGCGGCTCCGTCACTCTGCTTAATTACGCTCAGATCCAGAAAGGCATGTCGGAAGCCCAGGTCAAAGCGATTCTAGGCCAGCCGGCTACAGAATCGCCGGGCGCCAATAAGATCGTGACGTGGCAGGACGGCCAAAATACCATCACCGTCACCTTCACGAACGATCAGGCCACGGACAAGGTTGCCCACCTTTTCACGAGTTCGGGGACGCCGATCAACCAGACCGGCTTCGTCAGTCACTAGAATGTCGGATCGGTAAAAGCGCTGGCTCACGAAATCGCCGGCGGCCGGCCTTCCTGTCGAGGCGCCGTCGGGGCGTCCGAACGCGACGTCGGTTAGCCGCGACCCGATCAACCCGACCATGAATCAGCGAATCCGCCCCACCGGCGGCAACAGGATCGTGCCGTCGCTGAGCGGTACGAACAGCCGGTCGGCGCCGAGGCCCACCGGACTCGCGGCCGGCGCCGTGCTGCCCTGAAGCCGATATTCCGCACCCGCCTTGCCCGTTGTCGGGTCGAGGCCGACGATCAACCCCGACTCGTCCGCGACCACCACCAGGCCGCCGACCAACCGCGGCCGGCCCACCAGCGCCGCGCCGGGCTTCGCCGGGTGCGTCCACACCGGCTTGTCGGCGTTGGGGTCCAGCCACACCAGCTGTTTCTCGTCCACGATACAGCCGAGGCGCGTCCCGCCGCCCGGCAGCGTCTGAACGTAGGGGCCGGCCGTGACGCGGCCGCCGAGGTTCCAGCTTCGCCCCGTCTTGAGGCCGCCGTCGCCGGCCACGGTCAACAGCGTAACCACGCCGGCGGCGTCGGCGATGCACAGCCGCCGCGGCAAACCCTTCACCTCCGGCAACAGCACCGGGTCGGTCGTCAGGCTGTTTTCCAGCCCCAGCGTCGGCGCCCGCGTGTCCTTGCCGGCCGGGAACGCCCGCCATTCCTTGGGCTTCGACCATTCCCAGTGGGTCAGGCCGCGCGCCCCGTCCCAGGTCACAAACGTACCGTCGCCCAGGGCCGTGACCCGGCCGACGGCGTCGGCCGGCGCCCGACGCGACCGCCAGTTTGGCCCTTCCTCCAGGGTCGGCGTCTCGGTTAGCGGCAGCGTCACCCGCGCCAGCACGCCCTTGGCCAGCGGCAGGACCAGCATCTTATCCGTCACGGCCGGCGTCCCCGCCAGCGGCGAAGTTAGCGGAATGTCGCGCTCGGTCTTTTCCAGGCCGGCGGCGGTGCGTTCGACGCGGCGGACCACCAGTTGTTTGCCATCGCCGGGGCTGGCGAGCTCGTAGGCGGATCGGCCGTCCGGGCCGGGCAGAAGCACCGGCGGCGCGGCGGGGCCGTCGTCCAGGGCCGGGAACAGGTTTTGGCCGCCCTCGCGCCAGTCGCCCTCGGCGAGGCCGGCGTAGTCGGCCGGGTCGAACGCGAACAGGCCGCCGCCGCGATCCAGCGTCAGCAACAGCGGCGCGCCGGCGCCACCCGGCGGCCGCAATTCCAGCGGCTCGCCCTGGCACACCAGACCGAGTTGCCGCTGCCATAAAACGTCGCCCTCGCGGTCGTCCACCGCCGTCGCCAGGCAGGTTTGTCGCGTCAACGGCTGCGTCACCAGGAACAGCGTGGCGCCGCCGTCGGGGCGGACGCGCACCTGGCTGGCGTGCAGCGGCGACCCCAGCGGCGGGGCGTCCCAGTGCGGCGCCGGCTCCAGCTTCGGCCCCGTCGCGGCGTTCAGCTCCAGGTAGTAACGGTGCAGCCGGCCGTTGGCCAGCAGGCAGAAGTCCTGGCCGCGCATCTCGACCACCTCGGAACGGCCGTGCTCCCGCGCCGGCGCCGCCGCGCCGAGGTCGAAGGTCTTCGGCAGCATCGGGAACAGCGGCGGGTCGAGCGGATTTCTCATTTGACGGATGCCGAATAGTCCTAAAACGCCGGTGTCGCCGAGCATGGCCACCATTTCGCCGTCGTGCGACGGCGGGAACCACGTCCAGCCCGGCAGCGGCGGCTCCGGCACCCGCCTCGCCGGCGCCTGTTGCTCGCGATCCGCCGCGACCGGCAGGCGGTAGACGCAGAGCTGCGTGGCGTCGAGGCCGTCGCGCCTCGTTGAGGACCAGCCAGCTCTCCCCTTCCTCGGGGTCGGGCGTGAGCACCAGCGGTTCGCCGCGCACCGAGCCGGCGGGGTGGCCGGTGTAGAGCACGGCGAGGCAGGAGTGCTTCTTGGCGTCCAGCACGTAGACGCAGAAATCGTCGGCGGGGAAGTAGAGCAGGTTCGTCCCCGGCTGGAGGGCGCCGCCCGACGTGAGCGGCTGGCCGAGGTCGTAGACGCCCTTGAGTTTGCCCTGCGCCAGCTCGATTTCGTGGACTTTACCGTCGTAGGTCGGGACGTAGGCGAGGTTGCCGATCACCAGCGGCCGGCCGATACATTTGTCGCTGAGCCGGTATTCCCACAGGCGTTCGCCGTTGGCGTCCAGCGCGGCCAGGGTCAGGGCGTCGGCCGACGGCACCAGGATGCGTTCGGGGCTGATTTCCGTGGCCGGCACGCGCACCGGCAGGTCGGTGACGTCGACGCCGACGCGCAGCGCCCATTTCGTCTCGCCGGTGGACCGCTTCAGCGCGTACAGGACGCCGCGGACCAGGGCCAGGACGATTCGGTCGCCGGCCGGCGCCTTGCCCGCGCCGCGGAGCGACGAGTTGACGAGGAGCGTGGTCTCGTCGTTCTCCGAGCGGGCCGAATGAAGTGTTTTCTCATCCTGTTTGTAGGTGACGCCCTTGATGTGGTTCGCATACACCTGTTTGACGATCTCGACCACATCCGGGTTTTGGTCGATGATGGACAGGCGGTTCTTCTCCTCCTTGACCTGGGCCATGACTTTGCGAACGGCCAGCGCCGGAGGCTTCACGGCGGCCGCGTCCTTGATACGGGCGACGCATTCCCGCGTCAGCTGGACCAGGGCCGCACGGGCGTGCAGGGCGCCGGTCGCCTTGGCGAGTCGGACCCGCAACTCCGGCCACTCCGTATCGGGGACGAGCGCCTTGGCCTCGCCATACGCCTTCTCCAGCCGGGTCGCGGCGTGATCCAGGGCCGCGTCGTCGTCGGAGTTGCTGTTGCGATCGACATAGCCCTCGGCCAGTTTCACGACGGTCGCGCCCAAGTCGGGCGCCCGTTCCTTCAGCGCCGGGTCCGGTTCCTTGTGACTTTGGAGAAACTCGATGTATTGATCCAGCACGGCGGAGAGTTCGGGGTCCGGGGCGGAGGCCTGGTTGCGCAGGTCGCTGAGTCCCTGCATCAGCACATAGGAGTCGTGCTTGTCGCTGGTCGGGAACTGCTCCGCCAGCTGCTTGTACAGGTCGGCGGATTGGGAAAATTGCTCTCGCTTATAGGCGGTTTCCGCCTCCTGGGACATGCCGCCTTCGCTGTGTCGCATGACGTACAAGAGGAAGACGCCTCCTCCTCCGAGGACGGCCGCGACGAACAGGGCGAGCGCGGCCACGACCAGGCCGACGCGCCGGGCGGGCGGGTGCGGGATCGGTTCGTCCACGGCCGCCGATTCCGCCGGCGCCTCGTCCGGGGCCGTTGCCGCCGGCCGCTCCACGTGCGTTTCGGCCGGGGCGGCCGTTTGGCCGCGCCGCACCGGCGGCGGCTCCCACGTCCCCGGCGGCATCTCGCGCGGCCCGTCGTTGACGGCCGGGGGCGGCGCGGGGGGGGCCGGCGTGGGTGGGGAGACGGGGTTGGCGGGACGGCGGACGGGCGGCGGTTCCTGCCACGACGGGGCGGACTTGGCGGCCGGCTTCTCGACGGCCTCCGCCTCGACGAGCGGAACCAGGTCGCCGACCGAGCCGGTGCGACGGCCGTTGGGCGGCGGGACCGGCTTCGGCGGCGCGGCCGGTTCCTCCGCGGGTACGGTGAAAACCGTGCGGCAGTCGGGATTGGGGCAGCGCATGGGCTGACCGCGCAACGACGGCTGCACCTTGTAGCTGTTCTCGCAGGCCGGACAAACGGCGGTGATGTGCACAGGTGTCACCCCGGACGAGACGGGAGTTTCCGAGACGTTCATTTTACGCGACCGAACGGCGGAACGGAACGGGGTTTGGCGCGCGGGGGACGCCCGAATGGGTGCGCCTCCCGATTTAGGCGCCGGTTCGTTGCCCTTGACCCCACCGCCGCGGCCGCTATAGTTCGCCGCGCGGTTCGGGGGAGACGATCCGTTGGTCCCGGTTCACGGCGGGGGAGAGCTATGTCCAGGATGTACAAAGGTCTTTTACTGGCGGCCGCGCTGCTCGGCCTGACCGGCTGCCCCAAGGAGAACCTCCTTCAGCCGCCCAAGCCGAAGGACGAACTCAAGACGCCTCCGGCCGACGACCCGCGGTTCCTCAACCCGCCCAACTACCCGAATAAAATGCTCAACCAGGACACCATCAACCGCCCCGACGACGACGATGCGGGTCCGGGGAAAGGCGGCCCCGGCGGCGGCCCCGGCGGCGGCCTCCATTGACCGGCGCGGCCTTCAGGGCGGACTCCCCTCCGGCCCGAACCGCTTGAGTACGCCGCGCAGCCCGGTCAGCGCCTCCGCGTGAGGCGCGGCCGGCGCGCCCGCGGCGGTTCGCAACCCCCGCCAGTCCAGGACGACGCCCCAACCGGCGTTGGCGGCCGCGCGGTTGAACTGGTCACGCGCCGGCAAAGCCCACACCACGCCGAAGCGGTCCCGGAAGCCCAGCCATTCGCGGTCGAACGCCGTGGCCGGCGTCCGTCGGCGCGCCGCCGCCGCCAGGCCCAGCCACGGGGCCGCGGCCAGCAACGCCAGGCAACAGGGGTCCCATCGGGCCGCTCCCAACCCTCGAAGAACGATACAGAACTCGACCGCGCAGACCGCGCCGGCCGGCAGCACGGCCGCGGCCATGCGGGTCGGCAGATAATTGAGCATCCCCACCGCCAGCGCCGCCGCCAGGAACGTCGCGTTGAACACGTTGAGTCGCGGATCGCCCCAGCCCTCGGCTACCGGCCACAGCAGCACCACCAGGAGACTGGCGACGACAAAGGTCCACGCCCCGGCGACCGGCCGTCGCGCCCCCAGCACGGCCGCCCCGGTGCATCCGGCAAGGCAGAGGGCGGCGTAACGCGACAGACGCACGTCCACGCCCGGCCAGGCCGCGCCGACCCAGGCCGCCGCGACCCATGCCAGCCACGCGCAGCACGCCCATCCTACCGTCTGTCGCAAGGTGGTCGCGCGGTTCGCCCGCCAGGCCCGCCGGAGCGGATAGAATCCGGTCAATAGCAGCAATCCCAACGCCGCGTAAAGCAATCGCATCCCCCCGGTAAGAATGGGCAAGCTGGGAACCCGCCCCTCCTGCCGCGCGTCAATCTGTACGGCCCTTGCGGCGTGGAAGGGACGGTAGGCCCCGGCGCCGGCCCGGTTTCCTACACATCTCCCTGGCCTCCGGGTCGATCCTGTGTCTGACGACTCAGACGGCCTTGCCCGGTTGCGAGGCATTCTCGCGGGACGGTCGGGGGTATTTGTCTCATGAAACCTCGTGTTGCCCTCGTGTTGCTGCTGACGCCGGTCCTCACGGCGACGGCCTTCGCGGGCATCTTTTTCAATAATAAGAAGCCGGAAAAGCCCAACCCGGCCGAGCGCGTTCCCGAACTCGTCAAGGTCGTGCAGACGGACGGCGACGAGGACCGGCGCACCGCCGCCGCCGAGGAACTGCGCGAATACGACCCGGCCCAGTTCCCCGAGGTGGTGCCCGCATTGATCGACGTACTCATGACGGACAAGAAACCCGGCGTGCGGGCCGAGGCGGCCCTGAGTCTCGGCAAGATCCGTCCCATTTCGGATCAGGTGGGGATCGCCCTGGAGCAAACTCTGGCCAAGGACTCCTCCATGCGCGTGCGGTTGCAGGCCCGCAGCGTCCTGCTTCAATACCGCTGGAGCGGCTGGAAGGAGCCGGCCCCGAAGAGGGACGAGATCCCGACCGCCCGGCCGAAGGGGCCGCCGAGCGTCCAGAGCGGCGAGCCGCCGCTGGCGCCCGCGCTGCCGCCGACGCCGAATGCGACGCCCGCCCTCTTACCCGCCGCCCCCGTACCGGTCGCCCCGCCCGTCCATGAGGCGCAGCCGCTGCCGCAAGGGCCGCCCTTGCCGCCGCCCCCAGGCGGCGACGGCGGCGGCCCGGTGTTGAATCCGCCGGGATGAGCGGCTCGCACGGTCACACGCCGCGAAGGGCCAGCGCGTAGGCCGTGGCGTACGCCCGGCAATGCGACATCGACAGCAACATGTCGCCGATGCGGCGCGTCTGGGCCACGTCCTTGGCCGCGCCGCACAGATGCACCTGCGGCCGGCCGCCCGCCTCGTTGCGCACCTCCATGTCGGTCCACGCCAGGCCGCGCCGCCAGCCGACGCCCAAGCCTTGAAGATTGCCTCCTTGGCCGCCCACCGGCCGGCGAAATGTTCCACCGCCCGCTTGCGCTCCTGGCAGTAGCGGATCTCGCGGTCGGTGTAGACGCGGGTCAGGAACAGCTCGCCGTGCTGCTCGATCATCCGGCCGATGCGCAGGCATTCCACGATGTCCGTGCCGATTCCAACGATTTCCATGACGCACCCGCTGGTTTCGCCGGCCCCCTTCAGAAGCCCTTCCTGCTGATCTTAGCAAACCGCCGCCTGTACGATACAATCCCATCTTCTACGTCCTACCACCACCCGGAGAAACCGCCGATGGCCCCGCGCGACCTGCTCGCCGACCTGACCGCCGCCCAGCGCGAGGCCGTCACGCACTTCGAAGGCCCGCTGCTGATCCTGGCCGGCGCCGGCAGCGGCAAGACGCGCGTCATCACCCGCCGCGTCGCCTAGCTGCTGCAGCAGGGCGTCCGGCCGGCAACATCCTGGCCATCACCTTCACCAACAAGGCCGCCGGCGAGATGCGCCAGCGCGTCGAGGACCTGGTGCCGGACAGCCGGGTCTGGATCAGCACCTTTCACAGCCTCGGCGCCCGCCTGCTGCGCCAGTACGCCGACCGCCTCGAGCCTCGACCGCAACTTCACCATCTACGACCAGACGACCGCAGTCGGCTCGTCAAGATGGCCCTGGAAGCCGCCGGCATCGACAACGCCCGCTTCACGCCGGACACGCATCGACGCCGCCATCAGCAAGGCCAAGAACCAGCTGCTCGGCCCGGAACGCTACGCCGAGCAGCGCCAACGATTTCTTCACGGCCAGACCGTCGCCCGCGTCTACCCGATCTACGAGAAGCGGCTGCGCGACGCCAACGCCGCTCGACTTCGACGACCTGCTCTTCTGGCCGGCCCTGGCCCTGAAGCACGACGCCGAGCTGCGCGCCGAACTCGACGCCCGCTTCCGCTTCGTGCTGATCGACGAATACCAGGACACCAACCAGGCCCAGTACGCCATCGCCCGCGGCCTGTCGGTGGACCACCCGAACCTGTGCGTGGTGGGCGACCCCGACCAATCGATTTACAAATGGCGCGGCTCCGACATCCGCAACATCCTCGATTTCGAGCGCGACTTCCCCGACGCCCGGGTCATCACGCTGGACGCGAATTACCGCAGCACCAAGTCGATCCTGCACGCGGCCAGCCATCTGATCGCCCACAACAAGCAGCGCAAGCCGAAGGACCTCGTCACCGACAACCCGCGCGGCCAGCCGGTCACGGTCCTGACCTTCGAGACCGGCCTGGACGAGGCCGAGGGCATCGTCCGGCGCATCCGCGAGGCCGTCGACGTCCGGCAAGCGTCGCTACCGCGACTTCGCCATCTTCCTGCGCATCAACGCCCTGTCGCGGGCGCTGGAATCGGCGTTCGTCAAGCACCGCGTGCCGTTCCAGATCGTCAGCGGGCTGGCCTTCTTCGACCGCAAGGAAAACCGCGACGTGCTGGCCTACCTGCGGCTGCTGCTCAATCCGCGCGACGACCTGTCGTTCCTGCGCGTGGTCAACGAGCCGGCCCGCGGCATCGGCAAGGTGTCGCTGGAGCATCTGCGGCAGTACGCCGAGCCGCGCGAGATGAGCCTGCTGGCGGCCGCCGGCGAGGTGGACAAGATCCCGGCCATCAAGGGCAAGGCGGCCGCGGGTCTGCGCGACTTCGCCGTGCTGATGGCGCGAGCTGGCGCAAGCTGGTCGACGCCCCGCCGGACGAGGTGATCCGCCAGGTGCTCGACCGCAGCGGCTACCGGCGGATGCTGCAGGACAGCAGCGACGCGGAGGACCAGGAACGCCTGGCCAACATCGAGGAACTCATCACCGCCGCCAAGCAGTTCGCCGCCGAGGACGCCAGCCGCACCATCGGCGACTTCCTGGAGAACATCACCCTGGCCAGCGACGTCGACGGCTGGGACGAGCAGCAGGACTGCGTGTCGGTGATGACGCTGCACGCGGCCAAGGGGCTGGAATTTCCGGTGGTGTACATGGTGGCCGTGGAGCAGGGCTTGCTGCCGCACGAGCGCAGCCTGGCCAGGACGAGGAGGTCGAGGAGGAACGCCGGCTGGCCTTCGTCGGCATGACGCGGGCCAAGGAGGAGCTGTACCTGTGCCATGCCCGGCTGCGCGAGTTCCGCGGCCAGACGCTGTACGCCGTGCCGAGCATGTTCCTGGACGAGCTGCCGGCGGAGGGCGTCGAGACGATCGACCTGTCGGCCAGCGGCGGCGGCAGCGCCGCGGCGATGGAGGAATGGCGCGGCGGCAGCAAGGCGGCGGCGCAGGGCTGGGCCGACGCCGGCGTGCGCCGCAGCCGGGCCGATCCCGCCGCGCGCTGCCGACGGCGGACGGCGGCGGCAAGTACGCCGAGGGGATGCTGGTGCGCCACGCGACCTACGGCCAGGGGCGGGTCATCGAGGTGAGCGGCCACGGGGTGCTGCGCAAGGTCAAGGTCCGCTTCCGCCGGCCGGCGAACGTACGTTTATCGCGGAGAAGGTG
>CAWFBG010000033.1:0-126121 GCA_963813925.1 uncultured Planctomycetaceae bacterium | reverse complement strand
TAGTGGAAGGGCAGGCCCATCAACTGAAGCTGCGGCAATAGGGCAGTAAGACGTAGGCGATACGGCCTGCCGATGGGCTGGTCAACGAAGTTGCGCAGCACGAGCGATACAAAGACCCTATGACCGAAGCACGCACTATCACCATCGGAGACGTTCACGGCTGCTCGGCGGCGCTGACTACGGGGGTTGGCTCACGGCGCTGGAGGTCAAGACCGGGAAGGTCTGGCAGGCGAACATGGTGGGGGAGATGCGGGGATGACCATTTCCGCTTCACCTGCCGCCGGGTTTCCGAGGAGGAGCAAGGCAGTCGCCATTCGAGTCCTGTACCCCAAGTGGCCAGGCAAAAATCTGCCGTAAATCTGCCGTATGATTGGACACGCCAAGCCCCGGCTGCTCCCCTGCGAAACCAGTGTCGCCTTGGCTACATACTATTGCCGTTTAAGCACTTGCAACACGGACTCCCTGCGGAGCAAATGCCGCCCAAACACCCCCATTTTTAGGTTCAAGTCCTGTAGCGCCCACTTCCCTTTCTGCTCACTTCACTCGCTACTTAACCCTTACTTCCCAACACATTGCGGCGGTCGAGTTGACCGCGGCTTTGCGCTATAAGGCAGCGGCGTGAAAATGGTATACCATTTTTCCGCCGCGTAGGGTATCAGTCATGTCGTCTCAAGGAGGAGACGGCATGGCAGCGCTTACCGAAGATACTCTCCAGACCATTCAATCGGCCGCCAAGCTTCTTTGCGGCTACCGTCGCCGCCAGTTCCAAGCCGAGATGGCCCTCAAGTACTGCAACGGGTCTGCGCCGCGCCGAGACCGCCTTCGGCTGGGGACGCGCCGCAGTCGAGACGGGGCTCAACGAAAGCCGGACCGGCATCCGCTGCCTGGACGCCGCCAACCGCCGCGGGCGGAAGAAGACCGAAGAACTCTGTCCGAAGCTCGAAGACCACATCCACCGCCTGGTCGACCCGCAGGCCCAAGCCGATCCCAAGTTCCAGACCACCCTGGCGTTCACCCGGGTCACGGCCAAGGCCGTTCGGGAAGCCCTGCAAGCCGAGCCCGAGTTGCGGGGCTCCGTCCCCTGCCGCCAGACCGTCGGCCGGATCCTCAACCGTTTTGGCTACCGGCTCCGACGGGTCCTCAAAGCCCGGCCCGAAAAAAAATTCCCGAGACCGACGCGATCTTCGCCAACGTCCACGCCGCCCGGGCCCGGGCCGCGGGCGACCCGGAAACGCTGAGGATCTCCCTCGATACCAAGGCGAAAGTCAAAGTCGGCGAATTCTGCCGCGGCGGCCGGGCGCGGGGCCAAGCCGGTGAAGGCGCTCGACCACGACATGTCTCCCGAGGCCACGCTGGTCCCGTTGGGAGTGCTGGAGGCAAGTCGCGGCAAGGGGGCGGTCAACCAGCCGTGGTTCCTCTTCGGACATTCGCGCGAGACCAGCGACTTCATCGCCGACGGCCTCGAACAATGGTGGACCGAGCGTCAAGCGGCCCACCCCGGCGTCCGGCGACTGCACATCGAACTCGACAACGGTCCGGAGGTCGCCAGTTGTCGGACGCAGTTCATGAAGCGGATGGTGGAGTTCGTCGACCGCCACTCGGTGGCGGTCGAACTGGTGTACCTGCCGCCCTACCATAGTAAGTACAACCCGATTGAGCGGTGCTGGGGCGTCCTGGAGCGGCACTGGAGCGGTGCGCTGCTCTCGTCGGTCGCGCTGGTCCTGCTGTGGGCCGCGACCATGACGTGGCGAAAGGTTCACCCGATAGTCCGCCGGGTCACCAGGACGTACGAGCGTGGCGTCACCTTGACGAAGGCCCAGTTCCGCCCCATTGCGAAACGGTTGACCCGATCCCCAACCCTGCCCAAGTGGAGCCTCACCATCCAGCCGGAGGACTGGTAGTTCATTTCCGCGCCGCGGCCTAATGACGCGCCGGTGCCTCCAAAGTGCCTCATCGGGCACTCCTCTGTCGCCGTGTGGCAAACAGGCCGATTCCCGGAGGCCCGCGTCCGGGAGACCAACTGTCCGCCAAGCCACACGGTCCCTATCATGGCCAACCTCGGCAAAAAGAACGGCGTCTACCTGGCCCGCTTCCGCTTCCAGGGGAAGGAGTACAAGAAGTCGCTGAAGACCGCCGACCCCGATCACGCCCAGGCTGCCCTGCGGCGCGTCCAGGACGCGCTGCACTGGCTCGCCATCGGCCACCTCGCCGTCCCCGCCGGCGTCGATCCCGGCGACTTCATCGTCAGCGGCGGTACGCTGGCAGCGCCAGCCCCAAAGGCCAAGCCCCCGAACATCCTCACGCTCTGCGAGGCCGTGCGTGAGTACGGCGAGAACCTCGGCCACCTGGCCCCTTCAAACCGCAGTACAGTTCGTGGCCACCTTAACAGCCTGAAAAAAAGCTGAGGCGGACGGAGGTCGTCCGGCTCGACGCGGTCAGTCCGAAGGACCTGGAAGCGTTCCTCCAGGCGCGCCTCAGGGAAAGGTCGCCGACCACGGTCTGCAAGGAGCGTGTGACCGTCATGCAATTCTTCGACTGGGCCGTCGCGGTGAATCACCTGGCCGTGTCGCCGGCGGCCGATCTCCCCCGTGTGAAGTCGGCCGGCGACCAGTTGCCGTTCCGCACCTTCCAGGAGATCGAAAGCGTCGTCGCACGCGGCGGACTCAAACCACGCGAGATCCTGCGCCTGTGGGACTGTCTATACCTTTCGCCCGCGGAGATCAGCGAACTGCTCTCCTTGGTCCGCGAGCGGAGCGTGTACGACGTCACGCCGATTTTCCATGCCGTCCCGGCCTATACCGGCATGCGACGGGGCGAAGTCATGCGGCTACGGTGGAGTGACATCGAGTTCGACCAGGACGCGCTGGTCGCCCGCAGCCTCAAACAGTCGCGCCAGGACGTCGAGACGGCACGGCGCATCGACCTGCACCCAGAATTGAAGATGATCTTGCTGGAATGGCGCGAGCGGCGAACCAAAGGCCAGCTCGTGGTGTGCGACGCCGGCAGCCTCGAAATGCTTACCAGCCGCGAGACGAGCGGCCGCTTCTACTATCCTTTCAGGGGGACGAAGTGGTGCCTGTCCAGCCGCAAGGACTGGTTTAAGCTCGGTTTCCATACCTACCGACACAGCTTCGCCAGCAACCTGGCAGCGGCGGGCGTGGATCAGCGCGTGATCGACGAGTTCATGGGCCACCAGACCGAAGCCATGCGCAAGCGCTACCGGCACCTGTTCCCTAAAACCCGGCGCTCGGCGATCGAGAGCTTCTCACTCGAAGCAGGGGCGAAATAGGAAGGCTACGGCGAAGCCGGCACTGATCTTCGTGCGGCCGGTCGTGCATCCGCCGCCCGGTTCGCCGAAACGGGGATCGGACGAGTAATGTGTTCATCGGGAGCTCCGCTCAAGCCGGCCGCAACTGCGAAGCTTTTGCCGCGGGCGAGGGGGGTAGAAAGGAACCACGGCCGTGACGACAAGCACCCCGCGCGACTGGAACGGTGCTTTTTTGGGCGACGCCGTCGCCCTTACTCTGATGACTTCAGGTTCGTCTGGCGCTGCGCCGCGCCGCTCCTTGGGGCGGCCGGCAATGGGATACAGTCCTTCGTCCTACAGCCCCCACAATTCGGGCCGTTCTTGCGTCTTCACCCGGCTGGCCATCTGGTCTGCCATGACGCGGGTGTCCTGCACCGGACCCTGCACGACCACCTGAAAAACAGCGGGGACTCCGCCGCCGTTGATACGCTGTGGCGGTTCGCCCGCGAGGGACGACTCTACGATGTAGCCCTCCTTCACCAACTCATCCGCCTCGCCGAAGACGGCCGCCGCCGCCCTACGCCGATGGGGCTGTCCGACCTCGCTCTGCTATACGCGAACGAATCCCTACCGGACGCCGACCCCGACTCGGCTCGTGCCGCCATCGCGATCCGGCAGGCCGAAGCAATCCTGAAGGTCTATTCGTCGCTCTACCGTCAGCTGCAAGCGCCGGGATTCATTCACCCTGATGCCAGGGTCGCGGCCGGCTTCGGCCCCTTATCGCTGGCTGTTCAGGTCCAGGGGGCAGCCCTTTCAAGGTGCCCGTCTTTTCTTATCCCGAGTCGCTAACAGCCGGGCGGTGGACACATGTGGCTTGTCCTTGTGATGAATGCGCTCGGGTCGCGGTTTTTTCGGCCCGCGCGGATGACGTTGGTAAGCCAACAAGCGAGCATTGCTCGCCAGTTCCTTCAATTGCACGGCCAACTGGGCGACGGTCAGGTCGCGGAATTGCTCCCACTCGGCGCCAGGGATCGCGATCATCATTCCCCGATACACGCCCTTGACCTCGTCCGTCAGGTAATAGGTCGATACCGTCTCCTCAACGACCTCGCGACCATGCACCGCACGCAACGCCGCGCGCACCACCGCCAACACGTTATACGCCACCAACGACACGCAAAAAGCGAACAACGCCGCTTTCGGGTATCCCAGCCTGGTCTGCTCGCTCTCCAGCGTCGATTCCAACACCTGGAACAGCGATTCAATCTTCCAACGCTTCCGATACAAATCCGCCACCAGACTGGCGCCGGCCACCCGCGCCGGCAGATTGGTCAAGACATGGATCACCCGGTCGCCATCGCGCGTCGGCGTGGGCAGACGCAACTCCAGCCGCCGCACGATCAGGGTTTCGCCGGTCTCCGGGTTGTTCAGCCGAACCTTTTGCTCCCAGACCTCCACGTCCTCGCTTTCGCCCGCGTACTCCAGTTCGGTGACCGCTTCCCAGGGCAAGTTCTGGTGCTGCCGGACCACGAAGCAGGCGTCCCGCGCGGCGACGCCGAACAAAAAGCCCAGCGTGCAAAAATTGCGATCTTCAATCCACACGTCGTTGGCCTCGACCGTGGCCAAAACCTGGTCGAGCAAGGCACGCTCTTGCGTATGCCCGTCCTCGCACGGGAACACGTCGATGGCCAGCATCAACGCCGGGTCCAGCACCACCAGCGATTTGCCGGGCAACGGACCCGCCGCGATCGTCCGCAGTTCCTGCACGCGGTGTTCGGTTTTCGCCAGGCAATTGCCGTCGAGGATCTTGACACGGTAACCGGGCAGTAGGTCCGGCAACGCGCCCCCGAGCTCACGGATCACTGCCGTCAGGCTCGCGGCCGTCTGGCGGGTCAAGGCCGCGGACACCTGGGGTTCGACGCCGTTGAGTTTGTCGTAAACGGCCGTGCGCGACACGGTAAAGCGTTCACGCTGCTTCTGGTACGCGGCATTGGCGGAGGGATAGATTCCACACACGACCTGACCCATCAGCTCAACGGTCTGCGAAAACAACAGTGCGCGAGTATATTGGCTATCGGCGTGTTCCTCGAACAGTGCGTCCACCGACTCCGGGGTCAGCACGTGTTCGAGCAGGCCCCGGACCATGACGGCCGCCGGACTCTCTTGAACGAAGCGATTGAAAACCGAGTTGAGCAGCATGGCGGCTTCCCTGCCAGGTTTTGGTGTATCCTTATGCTGGAAGCCAGCTTACTGAAACCACAGGCACCTTGACAGGGCTGGTCCAGGGGGCCATTGCGGTCGCGCACGCCGCACCCGACGGACTCCGACTCGCGCCGACGGCGATCAACAGGATCGCGGCCGGCATCGACGCCGCCCGGAGAAAGAACGAGGCAATCCTGGCCGGGGACAAGGACGCCCGCCAGTGTTTCAAAAGGGGCGTTGGCGGATCCTTCAAATACCGCCCTGACGGGTCGCCGGAAGTCAGACCGAGCATATTGAAGGGCTGGCTTGGGCGTGTATTTGCTTCGTTGGAGGGCTTGCACCGGACCGCCTTGAACCCCCCGCTGGGACAGGACGGCCGCCCGAGCGCCGCGCCCGAGGACTGGGGAATACTGGTCCACTTTCACCCCCTTCTACAAGCGTGGGCCGGCCTCTCGGCCGCGGCCACGACGCCTCGTTCCCTGAACATTAGCGGCGCGGGGACCCTGCGCACCTCCTACGAGGTCCTGCCGCACCTCCCATCGAGGCGGCCTGACCTGGCGGTTCTCCGGCGATTCGTCGGCGGAGGCCTCTTCGTGCCGACGCCGGGGTACGCCTTCCTCAACGTCCAACTGAAGAACCTGGAACTCCGGGCGCTGGCGGTCGAGTGTCGGCGCTGGATCGGCCGCTCCCGTCTGGCCGACCTTTTCATCGAGGGTGAAGACCCGCACTACCATGCCGCCGCGGAATTGGCCGGCCTCTTCTTGTCGGATTTCATGGCCCTGCAGGCGCGTGACCCGGGGGAGCATTCCCGCTGGATCGGAATCTCGCGGTTCTTGCTGGAGACCGCGCCGACGGGGCTGAGTGTGGAGTGCCCCCGCGCGGCGGCCAGGCTAGAGTACGGACTCAGCGACTTGGGGCTAAGTGAGATCCAGAAGCTCCACGCTAAGCTGGTGAGTGAGGTCTTTCCCGAACTGGCTGACTACCTCCGCGACGACACGCTAGAGGTCATGGCCGGAAACTTGAATGCGAACCCGGCAAACCTGGCATATGCAATTGGTGCGTGCGGCAGCCCTAACCCGCCGAGTTTTTCGGAGTTCCGGCGGTGGTTCGCAGAGGAAGCAGGGCGGTTGGCGGACGACCGGCGGCGGCAACTACAAATGTTGTTGCAGGTGCAGAACGCCAACGCCTCCCTGCGTCCACTTATCAAGCGCGAGATGTTCGACCAGGAACTGTACACGGCCCTGTTCGGCCGCCGGGTGAAAGTGGCGACCGGTCGTTGTCGCGGGCGCATCTTGTTCAGCGACGCCCGCACGGCCCTGTACAAGGATCTCGCCGACGACGCGGTCAAGGTCGCCCTGTACGGTCTGGTAGAAAGGGGTTTCCGGGTGGCGGCCTACGCGGCGGGTGAAATCCTGCTGGAAATACCGGAGGCCGATGACGCGGGGCGGGCGGCCGCGGAAGCCCTTCGGGTGACCAACGAGGCGGTCGAGAAAGTTCTGCAGGGCGTCCCGGCGGGCTGCGAAGTGGAGCGAGGCGTTGTGTGGCCGGCCGGCGATTGACCAGCCCAGGAATCCGCGGGCCTGCTGCTCCAACTGGGCGCGCGACATGGTTTGATATCAGCTGGCTCGGCGGTAGCGGCGGCGTCCCGTCGCGGTCGCTTGCCGCCGTTGCCAGAACCCTTGCAGGGGCTCGCCGTCGCTCAGGTGATCGGCCCGCAATTGCAGCACCGCCTCACTGCCTTCCTCCGACCAGAACTTCTCCGTCCCCTTGACCCGCTGGTTGATCTGCTTCACCATCGACTCCATCAGACTGCTGCTGATCGGCAACCCCTGCCGCCGGTACTCGTCGTAACGCATCTTGTCCGCATGGTTGCTCAGGTAGGTCCGCGTCCGGGCCACGACCTGCCGAGGACTGGTCTCCGGCTCGTCTTTCGTCGGCAGGCCCAGTTCCCTCTGACGTACGTCCAGGGCCGCGATCACCCGCGCCACCTGCCCTTGCCATACCCAGGCGATCCACTCCCGGTAACACGCCCAGCCCACCCCGAACTTCCTTGCCGCCATCGCCGCCGCGAACACATACGACAACGCGTGGATGAAATCCAGGATCGGCACGAACGACCCGAAGAAGCGCCGCTGCAACTTCCAGTTGTTCGCCGACCCGTCGCCGACGAACGCCTTCCGTGACGCCCCCTGAAATCCCAGCGCCCACGCCAGCGCCGCCGCCAGCGGGGCGAAGGCGGGCCAGGCGGCGCGCGAGGCCGCCACGCGACGTCGCACCACTTGGGGTGGTTGGTACTTCGCCTCCTCCCGCAACGCCTGGTCCGCGACCTCTGGTTCGTCCGCGTCCGCGGCGGCGTCCTCCGCCCCCTTCACGCCCGCCTTGAGCTCGCGGACCAGGCGCGGCATCCGGCAGGCGTCCAGGAAGGAGGCCGGGATCTCCGGGCAGGGGTCGTGATCGGAAACCACGCCGTCCATCGTCACCAGCAGCCCCACCTTGTCTTCCCGCCAGTGGCCGGCCTTGGCAACGGCTTCCTCCTCCCAGGCCGGCGCCGCCGCGTCGGCGGCGGCGGGCTCGGGCGTGGCGGAGGGCGGCGCTACGGTCCAGGATCTGCAGACGCCCGCCATCCACCATGACCACGGCCAGTTCCGGCGGCGTCACACCGGCGGGAACGCCGAACTTCTCGGCCAGCGGCAACTCCTGAAAGGCCGTTACCTCGGCGTCGCGTTCGGCGACGCGTTCGCCGCCGATGCGCCGGGTGAGCCGCTCGACTTGTTTGTCGGGGACGGGCAGTTCCGCCAACCGTCGCACCAGGGCGCCGGCCTCCTGGTAGGAGCGGCTCACCACCCCCGCATAGACGATCTTCTCCAGCACGGCCGGACTGACGTCGCCTTGGTCAAGGCCGAGGCTGCGCGACTGAGGGAAAAAAAGCCCGCCGGCAGCGGGGGCAGTAACCTTCCGGCTCGGACCACTCGGCTTCGCCAGCCCGCGTTTGCACGACGCGCGGGTGGGCGTCGTCACAGGAGAGCGCCTCGTGGCAACCGGGGCAGGCGCCAAACGACGCCGGTAGTTCGTCCCCGACGGCGGCCTGCTGGGCCAGGGTCAGGTCGAGCATCTTCTCGGTCAGGATCTCCCGGACATCGAGGAGGACGTCTTCGATCTCGGTGAGTTGGGTTCCCCAGGCGGGGCCCTTGGGTCCGTAGAGCTTCGCCACGAGGTTTTTGGCGACGCCCTCGACGTAAGCCCGTACTTCTTCCCCCTGCGGAGTGCGCTTCTTGTGCCGCGCCATCCCTGGTCCCCCTTTGCACTTGTGTCAATGAGCGGAACGGCTTTCCCCAAGCCAATGTAGAAACACGCAACGCCAGCTGCAAACCGTGTCGCGCACCCGCTCCAACTGACGTTCCTTGCCACGCCATTGACATGGCGGCATGTTGCCGATAGAAATCATGTGGGTGGCCAATGACCCGAATGGGGAGGCCCACAGTTGACCGGGGGCCGCACCACCCACACAACCAATCCATGACGCTCCACTGTGAGCGCCTAGCATTCACATCCGTCAAACCGGTCGACGGCGTGCGGTGTGGGGTTTCGGCCCCGCATCGGATGAGCCGAGGATGTCTCGGCTCAGCCGCTCGACCTCCGCATTCGGCCTCCTAATGACCATTTTCACGCCATAGGCTGAATCCCCCTCCCGCCGCACGCCGTTTCCATTCATCCACAATGATTGGTTCTGGAATACCCCCGCCGCGGCGGGGGTCGGCCGCTGATCTGGCGGCCTGCGTGCGCGAGGGATTTATGCATTCCGATCAACGGCCGATGGTCCTGCACGGCCCGCAGCCGGGGCCGCCTTCGAGGACGGAGGCGCTGCGCCGCGCTGGACCATTCAGGCAACGACCTCGGTCCCGTCCTCATCAGAATAATGACCGCACTGGATGAGATCCGCAACCGCCTCGCGGGCTCTCATAAGGATTGGTACACGGTCGCGGAGGTCGCCCATCTCACCGGGCGATCCGATTACACGATCCGGCGGTGGATCAAAGAGCGACGGCTGGAGGCCGTTCGCGTCCAGGACACCGGCCCCCGCGGCCGGCTGCTCATCGCCCGCGACCAGCTCCAGCGCCTCACCGCCGCCGGGCTCGGCTCCCGCGTCGCCGACGCCGCCGTTGTTTGAGGTTCGCATGCACAGGCCACGCCCGCCTCACAAGAGGCGGACGCCTGATGCCGCGCTATTGTGACATTCCAGAGGATGCAACACGAAATGAGGGCTGAATCATCCTCCGGACCACGCCCCCGTGGGCGCGAATAGACGCCCGTTAAAGCCCCAGCCGGCGAGCGTTGGTCGCTGAGTTTGATGGTATGCGGGTAGGAAATGGGGGTGGCCGGCCATCGGGCCGGCCACCGAATTCGCACCCAGGTTCCCCGGCCCCTGACCCGGGCGGGGACCTCAACCGGATCCTGAGATCCAGGAGTGTTGTATGGATGGTACCACGCCGGCGGCGCGCGGCAACCGGAGCCGCCCGGCTCCGAGGTCGTTGCGATGTTCACGATAGCCCTGTTCTGCCGACCCAATTCAGGGTGGAAAAAGGCCCTTCCCCCACGGTCCTCGCAAAATACCCTCTGATTGCCGCTACTTCGCCCTTTTATTGCGATTTTTCGACCACTCCTGGAACAAGACGGGGATTTATTGCGTAGCAATAGCGCCGCCCCCTTCCTCCCTACCCACCCCGCAGGAGACCCCCATGAAAATCGCCGTCGCCAAACCGCTGTTCGCCTGGGACGCCCTCGAAGATTCCCCCTCCCTGCAAACCGTTCGCACCTTCCTCGAAGCCATTCCCGACGCCCCCTTGATCGACTCCCTGCAACGCGCTCGCGGCAAGGGCCGCGACGACTACCCCATCGTCGTCCTCTGGGGAACCCTGCTGCTGGCTATCGTGCTCCGCCATCACTCCCTCGACGCCTGCCTGCAAGAGTTGCAACGCAATCCCGCCTTGCGTTTGCTCATCGGCGTCGAGTCCGAGGCCCAGGTCCCCAAGCCCTGCAACCTGTCGCGCTTCCTCGTCACCCTGGGCGAAGAGCCCCACCTCAGCCGCTTGCGCGACGTTTTCGACGTGCTCGTCGGGAGGCTCGGCCGGGTGGTCGGCGACCTGGGCAAGGACACGGCCGGCGATTCGACCGGATTGTCGGGTCGAGCCGCCGACAGCGTCGCGCTGCGCGAGGCGGAACAACGGCAAGGGCTGCCGCAACCCACCGGCGGACGCAAGGAATACAAGGACGACGACGGCACGGTCGCCAAGGTCGTCGAGTGGTTCGGCTACAAATTGCATCTGTTGGTGGACGTCAAGCACGAGGTGGTGCTGTCCTACCGCATCACCGACACCAAGGCAGGCGACAACGAAATGATCGGCGACCTGCTGCGGCAGGCGAAAAAGAACCTGCCCGAGGATCGCATCGAGACCATGGCGTACGACAAAGCGGCCGACGACGGCGCCGTCCACGAACTGCCGCACGACGAACAGGTGCGGCCGCCGATTCAAAACCGGAGTTTTAAGCTCGAAGAACCCGAGAAGGTCCTGGGCGGCCGCACGCCGCTCAACGTGGTCTACGATCAGGCCGGTACGTTGTTCTGCTACGACCGGGTCAGCCCGACGCCGGTGCGTCACGCCATGGCCTACATCGGCCACGAAGCGGAGCGTGGTACGCTGAAATATCGCTGTCCGGCCCGGCACGGCGACTGGGAATGCCCCAGCGACGCCGTCTGCAACGGCGAGCGCAAGTACGGCCTGACCGTGCGCGTCAAGCAGGAGATCGACCTGCGTCGCTTCCCGTCGATCCCGCGCGCCACCAAGAAGTTTGAACGGTACTACAAGGGCCGCACGTCGGTGGAACGAGTCAACGGCCGGCTGAAGATTTTTTGGGGGATCGACGACGGCCAGGTGTACGGGTCGCGGCGTTTTCACTCCCAAGTGGGAGCGGTCTTGGTGGTGCATCTGGGCTTGGCGACGGTGCTGGCTCAGACGGAGCGTTTTGAAGGCAGCTACGGAACGATGCGGCTGTCGCCGATCGCGAAGGCCCTGCGCGAGCTGATGAAAGAACCGCCGACGCCGGCTGCGGCGCCGGCGGCCGCCAACGGATAATCAAATAACGATGGGACAATTTGAAACCGCCGACGCCCTCGCGGGAGACGGTGCGCCGCCGATGCGCAGCCCCCGGCCCGCGGTTGTGAAGCAAATCTACAACGCAACAGCCTCGGGCGAGTTATTTCTCAAATCGACTGAGAAACAAGATGCGCCTCGCTCGTCTCACATTCCCTTCAAGTATTCATGCACGAACTGGACCACCATCGCCCCCTCGCCGACGGCCGAGGCGACGCGCTTGACTGAACCAGAGCGCACGTCCCCGGCGGCGAACACGCCCCGCCGGCTCGTCTCCAGCAGGAACCGGGGGCGGCCGCCCTGGGCCGGGGACCGCGCCAGGGCCGTTCCGGTGCGGATAAATCCCCGCGCGTCTGTCTCGATATCCTTGGGCAGCCAGTCGGTGCGCGGGACGGCTCCGATGAAGCTGAACACCGCCGGCGTATGGATCTTCCGCGTTTTCCCCGTCTTTTTGTTGACAATTTCCACGGTGGTGAGATGGTCGTCGCCGTCTATCCGGCGCACTTCCGTGTTGAGGTGGACCTCGACTTTATCCGTCTGTTCGATTCGCCGCACCAGATAGCGCGACATGTTCTTATTCAGGTCGTCGCTACGGATCAGCAGGTGGACCCTGCGGGCCTTGTCGGACAGGTAGACGACCGCCTGGCCGGCGGAGTTGCCGCCGCCGACGACCACCACCTCCGCCCCCTGGCATAGCGGAGCCTCATTGGGGGTCGCGGCGTAGTAGACGCCACAGCCCTCGAACCGCTGACAGTCTTCAACGTCCAAACGGCGGTACTCGGCGCCAGTGGCGATCAGCAGGCACTTGCCGACGACGGTCTCGCCGCCGTCCAGTCGGAGCACGGCATACGCCTTGTCGAACGTCAGGCTGGCGACGGGCGCGGGGACTGACAGCTGCGCCCCGAACTTATTGGCCTGGAAGACGGCGCGGTTCGCCAGCTCACTGCCGGTGATGCCGGTGGGGAAGCCGAGATAGTTCTCGATGCGCATACTGGCGCCGGCCTGGCCGCCCGGCGCGGTGCGCTCCAGCACCATCGTCTTCAGTCCCTCGGAGGCGCCGTAGACCGCCGCCGCCAGTCCCGCCGGCCCGGCCCCGATCACCACCAGATCGTGTACCGTCTGCTCCAACGGCCGGCGAATGCCGATGGCCTCCGCCAGCTGGAGGTTGGAGGGGTTGCGCAGGAGCAGCATGCGCCCGCAGGCGACCACCGGCGTGTCCGCCTCGGTAAGCCCGAATTGTTTGAGGACCTGCTTCACCTGCGGGTCGGCCTCCAGGTCCAGCCATGTGAATAGCGCCCGGTTCCGGGCCAGAAAATCACGGATGCGGAAGGTGTCCTGGGAGTAACGCGAGCCGATTACGCGCAAACCCGTGAAGTCCGCCGACTCGCGCAGGAGTTGCCGCCGGGCGATGAACGCCTGCAAGACGAGGTCGCTCAGGTCCGGACAGCGATTCAGCATCTCGCGCAGGGCGTCGGTCGAGACTTCGTAGACTTCGCAATCGGTGCGGGCCACGGCGCCGACGACCGACGAGCCGCCGGTCAGCTGGGACACCTCGCCGGTGAATTGCCCCGGCCGGTGGACCACGACGATTTTCGGCGCCTCGCCGGACAGGTCCACGATCTCGACCTCGCCGGACTTGACGACGAAGAACTTGAAGTCGCGCTCGCCGACGTGGAAGAGGGTTTGACCCGCCTGGTACTGTTTCAGCGACGCCGCGGTGCAGCGGCCCAGCCGGGCCATCTGGGCCTCGTCGAGCGTGGGGAAGGCGAGTTCGTGCAAGGCGTGCTCGGCCATGACTCAACCTCTTCCGGGGCGACGAACCAGTTTCCCTACCGCAAATAGGGCGTGAACCGCTCCGGCACGTCCAGCTGCGTCTTATCGACGTAACACCACGCCCAGCGCTCTCCCGGCTGGAAGGACGCGATCACCGGGTCGCCCGTGTGATGGAAATGTTTCGTGGCGTGGCGGCCGGGCGAGCTGTCGCAACAGCCGACGTGGCCGCAGCTCAGGCAGATCCGCAGGTGGACCCAGGACGAGCCGGTTTTCAGGCACTCCTCGCACCCTTGCGGCGTGCGGGCAGCAACGGGATCAAGATCGGTCATATGGTGACACGTCATGACGGACCTCCCGAAGAAGAGTATAGTAGGAATCGCTTTTTGGGCGAGCGGGCAACGGACAAAGAGGGCGAACCAGTGAGTGTCATCCGAACACGATGGTTCGTCGCCCGTCCACCAGGACGCGCCGTTGCAGGTGCAGTCGCACGGCCCGCGCCAGCACCTGCCGTTCCAGGTCGCGGCCCTTGCGGATCAGGTCCTCCACCTCGTCGCGGTGCGTCACCCGCGCCACGTCCTGCTCGATGATCGGCCCCTCGTCCAGGTCTTCCGTGGCGTAGTGGGCCGTCGCCCCGATCAGCTTGACGCCGCGCGCCTTGGCCTGGTGGTACGGCCGCGCCCCCGCGAAGGCGGGCAGAAATGAATGATGGATGTTGATGACGCGCCCGCGCCAGCGCTCCACGAACTCCGGCGACAGGATTTGCATGTAACGCGCCAGCACCACCAGATCGATGCCGTGCCCCGTCAACAATTCCGTCTGTTTCGCCTCCGCATCGGCCTTGTTTTCCCTCGTCACGGGGGTCACGACGAAGGGGACGCCAAAGTAGTCGGCCGCCGGCCGGGCGTCCTCGTGGTTGGAGACGACGAGCACCACGTCGCCGGCCAGTTCGCCGAGGCGCTGGCGCAACAGCAGGTCGTAGAGGCAGTGCGGCTCCTTGCTGCAAAAGACGGCGACGCGGTCGCGGCGGTCGTCGAAGCTCACTTCCCAGGCCAGGCCGAAGCTGCGGGCGTAGACCTCCAAGCCGAGGCGCACGCCGTCGGCGTCGAGGGTGAAGTGTTCCATCGACCAGACGAGGCGCATGAAGAAGCGGTTGCCGTCGGGGTCGCTGTGCTGGTCGAGGTCGAGGATGTTGCCGCCGTGGCGGAACACGAAGTCGGACAGAGCGGCGATGATGCCGGTGCGGTCGGGGCAGTGGACGCGGAGGATGGCGTTCATGGCGGGGTGGTTCCGGGGCGGCGAAGGGGCTATCTTAGGGTGCGTGGCCCGGCCCAACAACGGCCCCGGAGTGTCCGTCATGCAACGCATCCCGCGCGACCTGGCCCGCAAGTACGCCTTCGACTGGAGGGACGAGCCGCTGCTGCGCGTCCGCCCCGGCGAGACGTTCGAGGTCGAGACGTGGGACGCCGGCACGGGCTATTTCAAGACGCCGGCCGACAAGGCGATCCCGGCCCTGCGCCCCGGCTTCGATCGCAGCCCGCCGCAGGCCAACCCCATCGGCGGCCCGGTATACGTCGAGGGAGCGGAGCGCGGCGACACGCTGGTTGTGGCGATTGAAGAGATCCTTGTCGGCGATTACTCCTGGATCGCGATCGGCCCGAAGCGCGGCCCGCTGGGCGAATCGACGCGCTGGCCGGAACTGTCGGCCGAGTACACCACGCGCATCTTCCGCCACGAACCCGGCCCGAGCGGCGGCATGGGCGACGGCACGTTGCACTTCAACGAACGGATTTCCTGGCCGGTCGCACCGTTCGTCGGCACTCTGGGCACGGCCCCGGATCGCGAGGTTTGCACCAGCCTCGACGGCCAAGGCGAATGGGGCGGCAACCTCGACGTGCGCGACGTGCGGCCGGGCAACCGAATCCTCTTGCCGGTATTTCACCCCGGCGGCCTCTTCTATCTCGGCGACGTCCACGCCAGCCAGGGCGACACCGAGTTCACCGGCACGGCCGCGGAGACGACGGCCGTGGTGCGGCTGCGTCTGGACGTGGTCAAGGGCAAGCGTCCGCCGTGGATGCGCATCGACAAGCCGGATTCCATCGTGGCGGTGTACGCATCGCGTCCGCTGGAGGCGGCCGTGGAGACGGCGACGATTCACCTCATGGACTGGCTCATCAGCGATTACGGCTTCACGCCGACGGACGCGTACTGTTTCGTGAGTACGTGCCCGTATTTCCGTGTTCATGTGTATCAGATGTGCAAGATCGGCAAGTTGTCGTTTGTGGCTGGAGCGGAACTCCCGAAGCGGTACTTGCTTACATAATGTGTATCAGAATTGCCACAAGTGGCTTTGGTCAAGAATCTTTCAAGAATTCGGCTGAGGGCGCTGGGCCTCTTTTTCGGTCATCGCCTGCTGGAGCTCCTCGGGGAATACGAGTGTCCCACAGCGAGGACACTGACCGCAAATACACTCCAAGCGATCCAACACCCGGCCAAGGTTGAGGTATCCGTGAAGGGCTGCGGTCGTCGCCAAGAGGTAGCGTATCTCTGTCGCGCCATGCTGCATGAGCAACGTCTCCGCAAGCAAAGGGAGTGCTTCTGAAAGTGACCGGAAGTAGCTGTCTTCCAGATAGGGCTGGATCGTGAACGAGCCACCTTGCTCGGGGCAAGAGCACATGACTACCAACCCGACGAAATACAAATACTCGAACCGTTGATCGAGTGATTGGCGTCGCGCTAACTCCACGGCGTAAGGGACCGCCGCGTAAGCGGCTGCCCAAGCCGTACCTTCAGAGCAAAGGTACGGCCATAAAGCGCGAAAGCGCTTGATGTCGGAAGGATCATTCAACAGCCGAGCGAGTTCGTCTGGCACGAACGGGGCCTCGGGGTCGAGATCATAGCGGGCACCGTGGGTCCAGCCCCGGTGGTTCAGATCCCGCCAACGAGGGTCATCTAAGGACAGCATGGTCGTCTCTCCTTCCTCTACCCAGTTTACCGAGTACTGTCTTCACTGTCGCGCCAGACCGATTATGTTTGAACAGTTGAGCCGCCAGAGTCTGTCAAGAACCTCGTGGAAAGCAGGGGTTTCGGTAGATTCTGGAGAATGGGACGCTATACTGGACACGACGCAAGCTGTGCCACGGCCACAGTTAACGTGGCCAGGCGAAAAGCTCTCAGGACGTGCAAGATCGCAAAATTGAGCTTGGTGGCGGGGGCGGAGACACCGAAAAAATATTTTATTGCCCGCCCGCCAGCGACCACAACCTCACCGTCTTGTCGCCCGACGCCGACGCCAGCGTCTTTCCGTCGGGGCTGAAGGCCACGGCGTACACCGCGTCGGTGTGGCCCTTGAGGAAGTACGTCATCTTGCCGGAGGCCGCGTCCCACAGCATCACCAACTGGTCGGCGCCGCCGCTGGCGATCGTTCGGCCGTCCGGCGAAAACGCCACGCCGTAGACCGCCCCGTGATGGCCCTCCAGCACGCGCAGTTCCCGCCCCGTCGCCGTCTCCCACAGCCGGATCGTGCCGTCCTCGCTACAGCTGACGATGCTCTTGCCGTCGGACGCCACGGCCACGCCGCGAACCGGCCGCGTGTGTCCGTCGAGTCGATGCAACTGGTCGCCGGTGTTCGGGTCCCACAGCCGAACCGTGCCGTCGTCCGAACCGCTGACCAGCAGCTTGCCGTCGCCCGACCAGGCGACGGAGTTGACGGCCCGCGTATGTCCCTTGAGAAAGCGGATCATCTTGCCCGACGGCTCCCACAGGCCGATGGAGCCGTCGCCGGACGCCGACGCCAACATCTTGCCGTTCGGCGAGAACGCCAGGGAACGCGGACCCGAATCTTCAACGCTGCCTTTCTGCGTGCGAAGTTTGAACGTGCCTTTGCCAGTTGTCAGGTCCCAGAAGTGCGCCCAACCGTTGCCCTCGCCGGAAACCAGCAGCCGGCCGTCCGGCGAGAACGCCACGCACTCGACCGGCTTTTCGTGTTCGGCCCAGCTGCGCACGGCCGCGCCGGTCGCGGCGTTCCACAGCCGCACCGTCTTGTCGGCGCCGCCGCTGGCCACCAGCTTGCCGTCGGGCGAAATCGCCACGCAGCCGACTCCGCCGGCGGAACCCTTGAGGACCAGACGCTCCTTCGGTTCCGCGGCGGCCGCGGCCAGGGCGCCCAGGGCGAGAACGAGCAAAGACGACGACGTGCGCATCGCGACCTCCGAAAAGGCGTCGGGGAGACGAGGAAACAGGGACTCCCCCTAACGACGAAATGGCGGCGGCGACGGATTGCGCGCTCACATCCGCACGACGATCTTGCCGAAATGGGCGCCGCTTTCCAGATGACGGTAGGCCGCATGGACCTCCGTAAATGGAAACACCCTGTCGATCACCGGCCGCAGCTGGCGTTCGGCGACGGCGCGGTTCATGGCCTCGAACATGGCCCGCGACCCGACGAAGACGCCCTGCAAACGCACGGCCTTCATCAGCACCGGCATGGGGTTGACCTCGCCGCCGCCGGACAGAACGCCGATCAGGGCGATGTGGCCGGCCGCGCGCACCGCCCGCAGCGACCGCGGCAGCGTGCCGGCGCCTCCCACCTCGACGACGTGATCGACGCCGACGCCGCCGGTCAGCTCGCGCACTTTTTTGTCCCAATCCGGCGTCGTTTTGTAGTTGATCCCTTCCGAGGCGCCGAGTTCCTTCGCCCGCGCCAGCTTTTCGTCGCTGCTCGACGTGATGAAGACCTGCGCCCCGGCCAGCCGGGCGAACTGCAACGCGAACAGCGATACGCCGCCGGTGCCGAGCGTCAGCACCGTGTCGCCGGCCTTCAACCCGGCCTCGATGAGGGCGTTCCAGGCCGTCACGGCGGCGCAAGGAAGCGAGGCGGCCTCCTCGAAGGAAAGATGGTCCGGCACGGCCACCAGTCCGTTCTCGTGAAACACCACCTGTTCGGCCAGCACGCCGTCGATGGCGCCTCCGAGGGCGGATTTGCCCCTGGAGTCGGTGACGGCCCCTTCCAGCCAGGTTTGCATGAAGATCCCGGCCACGCGGGCGCCGACGGCGAAGCGCGTCGCGCCGGGGCCGACCTCGACGACCTCGCCGGCCCCGTCGGACAGCGGCACCAGCGGCAGCGGCAGATGGCGGCTGTAGGTCCCCCTGAGGACAAGCAGATCCCGGTAGTTCAGCGACGCCGCCCGGATGCGCACGCGCACCTGACCCGGCCCCGGCCGCGGTTCGGGCAGCTCCTCCGCCCGCAGTCCGTCGAGATCGCCCACCCGATGGATGCGCATCGCCTTCATGTCCTGTCTCCGTTGGAATCCTTGCTTGCACTTCAGGTTACATCAGGGCGCCAACGCCCCCACTCACCCTGACTGGCGCCCATCGGCCGCGGCGACGCGCCAAATGGCGCGTCATTTGGCGCGTCATAAGTCGTTGCTGGGCAACACTCTTTTGGGCCTTGCGCCGTTGCGCCATGGTTTGCGTCCCCCCGGATGTTCCGACCCCGCCGTTTGCGGCCCGACGCGGCCGGTGCGGCGCCGCCGACAGGCACGGGGCGATCGTCGGATCATTGGCAAGCGGATGCGGGACCATGGCCGACCTCGACGTTCCGGCGGCGCGGGGCGACGGCGAGTGTACCACGCCGCGGGGGCGTCTGGGTAGGCGAATCAGGAGGGGAAATGGATGCGGATGAGGGCCGATGAGCGCTCCACGTGAGGCAAGGGAAAGGAGCGAAAATCCGCCACAACTGCCCCGAATCCAGAACTCCGGATTCGGTCAGCCATGTATCGACTCGCGATTATCAGATATAATCGCCGTCGGTTCTTCACCGGCCGAGACCTTGGCCTCGAGCCTTCGCCAGCGCTACCCACTCTTTGACGATCGCGGGCAGCCTTTCCGTAATCTCCCTTCCGAACAAAACCTCGTCAACATATCCCATGTGAAGCATATCCATAATGCGGCACAGGTAGGACCGCCCGCACTCCCACCACGTGTAGTGGGAATCCACCATCAGGTAGTGCTTCACGTCGATCTTCTCTTGCTCTCTCAACTCCTCAAGCTCCATCCCGTCGAGCAGGGACTCGTATACCCCATCCGCAACCCGACTGCCGAACGTCGTCGTGTAGTAGTATTCCTTGATCTCCCAGACCGCAATCGGATTCACCGGCCCGGGAAAGGCTCCGTCAACGCGCCTTGCCAGTGTGCGCAAAGGCGCGCCGTTCATCGTCACGGTTGTCAGCTCTCGCGGGTCGTAGTCGCAGTCCATCCCTTGCGCGTTCTGTTCGATCAGCAAATTGATACTGGCCGTGAAGTACGCAGGGGCCTTCTTTGCTCCCTTTTGTTTATTCATGGGCGGCGTCCGCTTCGTCGGAATGTTCTTCTGCAGTTCCTCGAACATGGCCCTCGCAGCGTCGGCGTCGAGGAGCCGAGGTTCCACGTAGTTGTTGAGCGTGTCGGCCCGGTGTCTGTAGTATTCGAGGACTGCTTTTCCCAGCTTTGTGGGCTGCTGGAACCGCTGGAGGACTGTAGGTGCCGAAATAGTTACCGTCGGAGACGCGCCCCGACGGGCTACGATTTGTCTTGTTACCAGTTGCCTCCTTCCGGGATGGCCGTTGGACGAATCCATTGGATTTGCGGGCTTCGCGTCCCACTCTCGCAGAACTCCTTGATGGCGACCCAGGCCTTTTCTGGTGGCAGGAACAAGCCAACCGAGGCATACCATTCATCCTCGCATTCGTCCACTTCCTTCAACTTGTCGGCGTCCTCCAGGGACAACCACGTACCTCCATCCTCTTCGATGTACTTAAGGTATATGTACAGTCTACCATTCGTTGCGAGGGCGTCGAAGGACTTCCCAGACGGAAGGACCAGCAGGGTCTTGGCTGACTGTCCAGTGAAGAATTTCAGCACGGCGCTTCCGTTGCCTTCTCTCCAGAAGGCCACGGTGGGACGCAGGATGACAGACCGTATGAAATCGAGGTTGGGGTTCTCGAGTTTCTTGCCACCAGGCAATCGCATTTCCACAGTCGCCATGATGCACCTCAGGGGGCCGTGAGGGAGATTGTGTCTCCGCTCTTCGTGATGATCGTGAGCTTTTTTACACCAAGCGCTTGCATGAGTTTCGTCAAGTATATCTGGCAGTTTTCACAGGTGTATCGATCCACATAGAGCGTGACATTGGCAGGCAGCGTGTCGCCGTTCTTGGACCACGCTCTCATGAGGGCATTCGCCTCGGCGTGCGTCAGCACTTGGGCCACACCGTCACCATACCATCTGGCGCTTGGACGCCAGGAGGAAGGTTGTCCCACAGTCCCTCGGACTGCATCAACTTAAACACTTGACGGCCCAAGTCCTTGGATGCCTGGCTCAGTTCGCTGGAGACGCGCGCCAGGGTGTTGAAGAAGTCCTCCGAGGAAGGCTTCGCTAAGCCGGCGCGGGCGCTGTTCCTCCACTGCCACGCCAGCGTCAAGGGCGACAAGACCACCTACGACCGTCTGACATCATTCTTGAATCTTTACGGGTTTTGCCGCAACGTCTGTATGGGGGCCCTGATCGCGGCCCCCATCCTGCTGTACGGAGCTTGTCGGGACTTGCGGGTGAGCGACGGGCACGTCACGGGGCCTTGCCATTCGGATCGCTTCTCTTGGGCCGTCGCGGCGCTCGGGGTGGCGGTCGGAATGCTTTACCGCTACCTGAAGTTCTTCAAGCATTACACGACCGAAGTCTTCATGACCTACGCCGAGTTGAAGAAGGACAAGCCCAAGGAAGAACCGAAACCTGCATGACCCCGAGGAGCCCCAGACATGGCAAAGTCGAAGAAGAGGCCGGTGGTCCATTTGGAGGGCGCCGCGACGGCGAAAGCGAAAGTCCGGGTCGAGGCCAGGATCACCGACTCGAATTACGAAGTGGGCATCCTGAAGGACGACATCCACAACAAGCGGGTCTGGTTCGAGGCGCCTCCCGACCCTGACGGCTGGATGAAGCTGCTGTATAGCGCGGATGGGCCGACAGGAGATCCGATACCCATCGGCAAGATAAAGATACACCTCGACGCCGAACAACTCGACGCGAACTTCGGAAACTTGTCCGACCTGACCATCGAAGAGCCGAAGAAGGAGTAATGCCTGATGCCCAGAGTCCACTGCTTAAACGTGCGGCTTGGCTCCTGCTCGATCATCAACCACGAATCGGACCGTGTCCCGGTCCTCGACGTGAACTCCGCGTTCACGCCAGAGGCCACGAAGACTGCACACTTCGCGCTGGCTGAGAACTACGAGAAGAGTTGGAAGCCCGTTCCGGGCAATTACCAGCAGAAGGAAGACCCTGACAACCCGATCGCCTATCTCCGCAGAATCAAGGTTACGTCCATCTTCCGGTTCATCCTGACCCACCCGGATATGGACCACATGGGCGGCATCAAAGATCTCTTCATGGAATTCAGCCCCCCGAACCTCTGGGACACGGCCAACACAAAAGAGATCGGAGAAAGCTCTTTCTCGACCCGGCGAAATCTGGGAGAGGACTGGAAGTTCTACCAGAAGCTCCGCGACACGAGGACGAACACCGACAGCAGCCCGCGGCGGCTTGTCTACCACTCCGGCGACAGCTACGACTACTTCAAGCAAGACGGGCTAAAAATCCTTGCCCCGGCCGAGCCGCTAATGGCAATCGCCAACGAGGCCGGCGACTGGAACGACGCGTCGTACGTGGTCTTGTTCACGTGGCATGGGAAGAAGATCCTTTTCTCGGGGGATTCCGAAGACCTGACTTGGGAACACATCCTGAAGACGTGGCCGAAAACGGTCTCGAACGTAGACGTCTTGATCGCCCCACACCACGGCCGAGACTCCGGCCGGGACTACGAGTTCCTGAAAACAGTGCACCCGAAGCTCACGATTTTCGGGAACGCCAGCTCGGACCATCTCGCATACAACCCGTGGCACAACCGAAACCTCCCAATCCTGACGAACAACCAAGCGGGGTACATTATCCTCGACATCACCGAGGACGTACTCTCCGTTTACGTCAAGAACGAAACCTTCGCGCGGAACTTTACGACGGCGAACGGGTGGGGGACGTTCTGGAGCGAGCCGCTAGACGCTTGGTATCTGCTCCCACTCCTATAGGCGTAACGGCAAGCTGAGGCCCGCAGCTGAAGGCGACTATAGGCCGAGGGCCCGTCAACCGGACAGGCCCTCGGCCTTTTTCTACGCATGGCGGCCATAGCCAACTTCCCTCCCGCCCCCGCGCCCCACCCCCGTACCGTGGGCCCCATGCTCACCCCCGCCCAAGCACTGGCGATGGCCCTCGGCCCCGCGCTCATCCTCCGCGGCCAGGGCATCGAACGGGACGCCTGGCAGAAGCACCCCCTCCTCTCCGCCGAGCGCCAGGCCCTCCTCCTCTGCTCCCGCGGCGCCGGCCAGTCGCGCACCGTCCGTGCCCCTCCACACCGCCCTCTCCCAGCCCAGGAGCCTGGTCCTGCCCCACGCTCGCACGCGGCCGGTCGGGCTGGCCAAGGAAACCGAGACGCAGTGCCAGTTCGCCGACGGCTGCCCCCATCAATCCTCGCTCATCAGCATGCCGTAGGCTTTCGTCTGCTCGAAACTCAGCAAGGTGATCCGCACGGCCGTGACCAGCGGTACGGACAGCACCATGCCCACCACGCCCCAAAGCCAGCCGAACGCCACGATGGCGAACAACAGCAACAGCGGGCTGAGGTTGAGGCGCTTGCCGGTGAACACAATCTCGATGTAGTCGATCCAGAAGAGGCGGTTGGCGACGACCAGCGCGGCCAGGACGGTGGCCGCGACCGGGCTGCTGAACTGCAGGTACGCAACGGCGATCGGCGGCACACAGGCGACGACCGAGCCGACGTAGGTGACGTAGTTGGCCAAGAACGTCAACACCGCCCACAGGAACCAGAAGTCCAACCCGAACGCCCAGCCGATCAACCCGGTCACGACCGCCATCCCCAGGCTGACCCCGGTCTTGATCGCCAGGTAGCGGCGGATTTCCACGTCGATGGTCCGGCCGATCGTCAGCGCCCGCTCGGCCGACGCCGGGGCCAGCGCCTTGACCACCCGCCAGCGGAGTTTTTGCACCTCCAGGAAGATGAAGAGCAGGTAGAAGGCCGCCATCAGCGCCGCCTCGACGACGCTGACGGTCGTGCCGAAGGCGAAGTGGACCAGATCCCCCGACGACAGGTCGAAGAGGTTCCCCAGGGAGAGCGCCTCGTCGTTGAAGCTCTGCTGGGCGGCGGCGCCCCCGGTGAGGCGGGCGGCGTCGTTCAGCAAGGAAACGAGCCGTTCGCGGTAGACGGGCAGCCGCGCCTCGAAGAGGTTGGCGTTGTACTGCACCAGCAGGCCGAGCGGCACAAGCGCCCCGAGGAATGCAAAGCCCAGCAGGGGGTAGGAAACCCACGGCGACACGCGCCAGCGGCCGACGGCGTCGGCCGCCGGCTTGAGAAGGAAAAACAGGAACAAGGCGATGAGCAACGGCGCCAGAATCGCTTCCATGGCCGACAGCGCCGCCCCGACCACGCAGACCGCGATGAGCACCAGGCAGGCGGTGCGGACTCGGTCGCCCGGGCGCACCGCTGACGCAATGGGATCTTGAATCTCTTCCCTGTCGATCATCACGATCCCGCCGTAAGGAGGCCTCGTCCGCCGTCACAACGGCAGTCGGTCCGGATCCTGGGTGATCGCGCCGTTCCCGTCCGAGGGCTGAATGGCCGACGCCGAGGCCGTTTCGTGGACCGCCGGCGTGAGGCCCGGCTCCGGCGCCTTCCGCTCCGTGAGCCAGCGGACCACGACGTAGAACACCGGCGTGAAAAAGACGCCGAACAGCGTCACGCCCAGCATGCCGCTGAACACGGCCACGCCCAGCGCCACGCGCATCTCGGCCCCCGCCCCCACGGCCAGCACCAGCGGCACGACGCCCAGGATGAACGCGAACGACGTCATCAGGATCGGCCGCAGACGCTGCTTGCCCGCCTCGACCGTGGCCTCGAAGCGGGGCCTGCCCTGGTCCTGCAGCTGCTTGGCGAATTCCACAATGAGGATCGCGTTTTTCGCGGCCAGTCCGATCAGCACGACCAGGCCGATCTGCGTGAAGATATTGTTTTCCATCCCCATCAGCCAGACGCCGGCGATGGCGGCCAGCAGGCACATCGGCACGATGAGGATGATCGACAGCGGCAGCGACCAGCTCTCATACTGCGCCGCCAGCACCAGGAAGACGAAGACCACCGCCAGCGGGAAGGCCAGCTTCGTGAGCAGGTCCTTGTCGGCCAGGATTTGCTGGTAGGTCAGCTCGGTCCATTCCACGCCCATCGTGGAGGGCAAATAGTCCTTCGTCACGCCGTCCATGATCTGGATGGCCTGGCCGGACGACACGCCGGGGGCCGTGCCGCCGTTGACCTCGGCGGACGGGTAGAGGTTGTAGTGGTTGACGATCGGCGGGCCGCTGTCGTAATGCACCTGGACCAGGGTTCGCAAGGGCACCCGGTCGCCCTTCGCGTTGCGCACCTCCAGGGCGCCGACGTCGCCGATCTGGTCGCGGTAGGCCGGCCCGGCCTGGACGTTGACCTGCCAGTTGCGGTTCTGAAAGAAAAAGTCATTGACGTAGAACGAGCCGAGGTTGGCCTGCAACGCCTGGTCGATGTCCGCCAGGGCGACCCGCTGCGCCTTGGCCTTTTCCTCATCGACCTGGATGCGCAGCTGCGGCTGGTCCACGCTGAAGCTGGTGAACAGCCCTTGCAGTTTCGGGTCGGCGTTGCCCTGCTCGGCCACGAGGGCCGCCGCCCCTTGCAGCGCGGTCAGGCCGGCGCCGCGCCGGTCCTGCACCTGCACCTTGAAACCGCCCGTCGAGCCAAGGCCGTCCACCGGCGGGGCGCCGAACACCGCCACCCGCGCGTCCCGGTAGGCGGCGAACTTCTGGCGCAGGCGGGCGATCACCGCCGGCGCGCCCAGCTTCTTATCGCCGGCCCGCTCCTCGAACGGCTTGAGAAGGACGAACATGCCGCCCACGTTGCTGATGTTGGAGCTGAGCAGGATCGAGTAGCCCGGCACTTCGATGGTGTGGTAGACGCCCGGGTCCTTGCGGACCTCCGCCGCCAACTCGCGGACGAAGCGGTCGGTGCGGTCCAGCGTGGCGCCGTCGGGCAGCTGGACGTTGACCACCAGATAGCCCTTGTCCTGTTCCGGAATGAAGCCGACCGGCACGGCCTGGAATCCGGCGTAGGTCAGGACCATCAGCCCGGCGTAGACCGCCAGGGCGACGACGCTCAGGCGCAGCAGGAGTCTCACCGCCGCGCCGTAGCCGGCGATGGTTATGTCGAAGGCCTTGTTGAAGAGGACAAAGAACTGCGCCAGCAGCCAGTTCACGAGGCCCGCGGCCAGCCAGCCCGCGACGCAGCCGGCGGCGAACAGGCCGGCCCGCAGCCCCCACACCAGGGCGGCGTGTTCCGTCGCTTCGTGGCCTCCGTGGCCGCCGACCTCGATGTGCAATAAATGCGCGACCGGCCCGAGCAGGAACTCGAACGCGATCAGGCCGCCGATGACGGCGACGCCTAGGCGGGGCAGCGCTTCCTGGTGGGCCTGGCCCTCATGCCCGTGCGCGTGCGGCTTGAGCAGGATGGCGCACAGGGCCGGGCTGAGGGTCAGCGAGTTGAACGCCGAGATGATCGTCGAGGCGGCGATGGTCAGGGCGAACTGGCGATAGAACTGGCCGCTGATGCCCGCCATGAACGCCGTCGGCACGAACACGGCGCACAGCACCAGGGCGATGGCGATGACCGGGCCGGTCACCTCGTCCATCGCCTTGCGGCTGGCTTCCAGCGGCGGCAGGCCCCGCGCCATCCAGCTCTCCACGTTCTCCACCACCACGATGGCGTCGTCCACGACGATGCCGATGGCCAGCACCAGCCCGAACAGCGACAGGTTGTTCAGGGAGAACCCCAGCACCGCCATCATCCCGAACGTGCCGATCAGCGACACGGGCACCGCCACCATGGGGATGATGGTGGCCCGCCAGTTTTGCAGGAAGACCAGCACCACGATGAACACCAGCACGAACGCCTCGATGAGGGTGTGAATGACGCTCGTGATGGATTCCTCAATGAACACGGTCGTGTCGTAGTGGATGCGGTAATCGACGCCCTCGGGGAAGCGCGCCTTCAGCTCCTCCATCTTGGCCTTGATCGCCTCCGCCGTCTTCACGGCGTTGGAGCCGGGGAGCTGGAAAATGGCCAGCGTCGCCGACGGGTCGCCGTCGAGGTAGCTGTTAACGTCGTAGTTCTTGGCGCCCAGCTCGACGCCCTTTTGCGTGACCTTGCCGTCGGCGCCTTTCACGTCGTCGATGACCAGGTCCTGGAGGTGGACGACGCCGCCCTGCGAACCGGTGCGGACGACGATGTCCTCGAACTGCTCTTCCGAGGAGAGCCGCTCGCTCGCATTGATGGGCAGCTGAAACTGAATGGGCGACGATCCGGGGACGGGCGGCTGGCCGAGCCGGCCGGCGGCGACCTGGCGGTTCTGCTCCCGGATGGCGTTGATCACGTCGCCGGCCGTCATCTGCTTGCCGGCCAGTTTGTCCGGGTCGAGCCAGATGCGCATGCTGTAGTCGCGTGGACCCAGGAACGTCACGTCGCCGACGCCCTTGATGCGCGAGAGGTCGTCCTTGACGTTGAGCGTGGCGAAGTTGCTGAGATAAATCTGGTCATAATAGTAGCTGCCGTCCGGCCGCTTCAGGGACACGAGGTTGACGCACATGAGGATGCTCGGCGACTTCTTCTTGGTCGTCACGCCGATGCGCTTGACCTCCTCGGGCAGCTTGGCCTCGGCGACGGCGACCCGGTTCTGCACCAGCACCTGGGCCGTGTCCAGGTCGGTCCCCAGCTCGAAGGTGACGTCGAGCGTCATCTGGCCGTCGTTGGTGCATTTCGAGGACATGTAAAGCATGCGCTCGACGCCGTTGACTTCCTGCTCGATGGGGGTGGCGACGGTGTCGGCCACGGTCTTGGCGTTGGCGCCGGGGTAGGTGGCCGTCACCTGGACCGTTGGCGGTGCCACCTCCGGGTACTGGGCCACGGGCAACAGAAGGTAGGCCACGACGCCGACGATGACGATCACGATCGACAGTACCGTGGCGAAGATGGGCCGGTCGATGAAGAAGCGCGAAAGCATGATGAAGCCTCCTGGTCGAGAAGAATGTCCTGTCGGGCGTCACTGGGCGGGCTTTTGCGGCTCGACCGGGTAGTTGATGCGCACGCGCTGGAGGTTGTCCACGATCACCCGCCAGTCGGCCGGCTTCTCGCCCTCGGCCGGCGGGTCGGCGGCCTGCACCGCGCGGCGGGCGTCCTCGGTCAGCACGCCGAGGATGACGTTGCGGCGCTCGGCAATGGTCTTTCCGTCCTTATCGACGGCGATGAGAACGTAGCGCTTGTCCTGGTCGGAGAGGATGCACGTCTCGGGCACGAGCAGCGTCTGGTAGGGCTTGCCGACGGCCAGGCGGACGCGGACGCGCGACCCCGGCAGGTAGGCGCCGTCCTTGTTGTCCATCAGCCCGTAGAACTGCAGCGTGCCGGTGTCGGGGTCGATGCGGTTGTCGCCGAAGGCGAGCGTCCCCTTGTGAGGATAGCCTTTCTCCGAGTCCAACCCGAACTCAAACGGGGCCTTGGCGTCCTTGAGTTTGGCGAGCAGGTCGTCCAGCCCCTTGCCCTCCACGCCCCGGCTTTTGGCGAAACGATAGAGCGAGCGCTCATCAATGTTGAAGACGACGCGGATGGGGTCGATGGCGACGATGGTGGTGAGGAGCGGGTCGCTGCCGCCGGCGTTGACCAGGTTGCCCTCGGTCAGGCGGGCGGCGCTGACGCGGCCGCCGATCTCCGCCTTGACCTCCGAATACTCCTTATCCAGATTGGCCCGCGTGACCTCGTGCTTGGCGGCGTCCACTTGCGCCGTCAGCGACTTGGCGTCGGCGTCGGCCTTTTCCATGTCTTCCAGGCTAGTGGCCTGCTTGACCAGCAGCTTCTTCTGCCGAGCCAGCTCCTTGTCGGCGACGATTTTTTGCGCCATCAGGACATCCACGCGGTCCTGGGCGCGGCCGATGGCCGTGTCGAACTCGCGCGGGTCGAGCACGAACAGGATGCGCCCCTTCTCGACGATCTGGCCGTCCGCGAAGTCTACCTTGACGATATGGCCGCGGACGCGCGAGCGGACCTCGACGGTCTGGCTGGCTTCCATCCGGCCGTTGAACTGCGCGTAGTCGGTCAACTCGCGAGCCTCGGGACGCTCGACGACGACCTTGGGCGCCTCGGGGGCGCGGGGCGGCGGCGGATTGCACCCCGCGGCGACGGCCAGGGCGAGGGCGAAACCGCCGAGCAGGAAGAAGCGGGCCGGGCCATGCGGCCGGGCCACGTGGATTCGGGCTGCCATGATTTCAATGCTCCTTTTTCGGTTCCGCCCTGGCAACGCCGGGGCCGTCCCGATGCGGCTGGAATCAGGGATGTCAAGCGTCTCTTTTTCCAAGGTCAGGCCACGCGCTCAGAGTGAAAACGGAGGCTTGCCAGAGCGCCATGTCCAGGTACAGTCCGCGGGACCGCAGGTCGTCGCCGCCCCGGTCGTATACGGCCGCACCCATCTGATCCTCCAGCCGCCACAGCCGGCCGCCGAGGTCCGTGAAGGGAAGTCGGACGTAGCACTGGCTCTGATTTGGCGAGTAATTCACCACAACGAGCAAGCGCTGTCCATCGGGGCCGTGCCAGGCGAACGCCAGGAAACAATCCCACGTCCCGTTTCCCTCCCAGGCGGGGACGCATTCGAGCAGTTGCCATCGGCCGTCGCGCACCGCCGGCCGCCGCAGCACCGCGAGCAGCTTATCATAGAACTTGCCCAGGTCCGCATCGACCGGCTCGTCGGGCCGCCGGGCCAGGTGTGGAGAGATTCGTTTTCTTCGCCCGCTGAATTGTCCCTCGTGAAAAAAGCGCAGGCCCGGAGCCAAGAACGTGATCACCGCCGCGGCCTCATGGACGCCCGGGGCGAACGTCGCCGCCGCCCGCGGCTCGTCGTGGTTCTCCAGGAAGCGAGCCAGCTTGTCCTGGTAGTCCAGCCCCGCAAGGAAGTGCTCGCGAACCGGCCGGGCGTGGACCTCGCGCAGCCGGTCGTAGAGCCGTTTGTCATAGGCGTAGTCGAAGCCCTGCTGCTGCATCGTCCATTCCAAATCCCAGTAGACCTCCGCCATGAAGAGGAAGCCGGGATGGCGCTCGCGCACGCGCCGCGTCGCTTCCGGCCAGAACAGCGGCGTGCGCACGCCCCAGGTCCGCTCGAAGACGTCCGGCAGCACCAGCATGGCCATGTCGCAGCGCACGCCGTCGCACTGCCCGGCGATCTTTTGCAGTTCGCCGATCATGGCTTCCTGCAAGGCCGGGTTGGCGTAGTTGAGCTGGAGGGCGTCGGGCCAGCCGGGGAAATAGGGGTCGCGCCCGTAGGCCAGGAGCCTGTCGCCCGCATTGCGCTTGACCCACGTGTAGTTCTGCGGCGCCCGGGCCAGGTCCAGCTCCGTGCCGGCGATATAAAACTCGGGGTGGGTTTCCACCCAAGGATGATCCAGGCCCGTGTGGTTGGGCACGAAATCGAGCATCAGCCGCAGGCCGCGCCGGCGGAGGCGTTCCCGCAGCCGGTCCAGGGCGGCGTCCCCGCCCAGCGCGGAATGCACCGTGTAGCCGGTGATCGCGAAGCCGGAGCCGGCCACGTCCTCTTCGCACAGGTCAGGCAGGGTTTCCTGAAACTCCTTGCGCCAGCCGGCGTTGGAGCGCGAGACGCGCCGGCTCGCCGGGCCGGTCTGCCAGACGCTCAGGAACCAGATCCAGTCGAAGCCCATTTGCGCCAGGCGGTCCAGTGCGGCGTCAGGGATGTCATCCAGCGCGGCCGGCCGCCCAAGCGGCTGCGACAGCTCGGTGAGCCACGCGCGCGTGTTGATCTGGTACAGTGCAGGATAGCGGATGAAGTTCATATTATTTTTCTCGCTTCAGGCCGATGCTCATTGTCTCATTTGCGTTCCGCCGCCGGCTCCGGGACTCTGCCCGCCGAGCATGGTTCAGTCACTCCGGGTCAAGGAGGTTCACGAGTTTTTCCGCCGCTTCACGGTCAATGACTTCGAAGAGCCGCCTCTCGCGCTGGTAGGCGAACATGTCCCCACTGGCAATGTCGAACCACCAACCGCTCAGGTGCAGCGTCCTGTCCGCGAGCCGCTCGCGCACGATCGGGTAGGACGCCAGGTGTTCGAGCTGGGCCAGCACGTTGAGCTGGGACAGCTGATCGTACAGGCTCAGGCGCGGGTCGAGCGGCCCTTCCTGGTCCAGGCGGAACACCGCCGACGCGGCGTGGTGCAGCCACTTGGCGAGGTTGGGCGCGTCGGGCATCGGTTTGCGGGCCAGCGCCGCCTTCATCGCGCCGCATTCCGAATGACCGCACACCACCAGGTTGCGCACCTTCAGCACGAGAATCGCGTATTCAATCGCGCTGGCTTCGGACAGGTCGCCGGTAGAGGCCCCTTCCACGGTGGCCGGGGGGACCAGGTTGCCGACGTTTCGCATGACGAACAGGTCGCCGGGATCCATGGCCACCAGCAGGTCCGGCACGACGCGGCTGTCCGAGCAGGTGATGAACAGCGCGTCGGGCGCCTGGCCCCTGGCGAGGTCGCGAAACCGCGCCGCATACTGGGGCAGCAGACCTTCCCGGAATTCGACGATGCCGCGGATAAACTTGCGCATCCGGCCGCCTCCCGTTCCGCGCCGGCCTTCAGGGGGTCATGGACTGAATCGCCCTCTCCAGGGATTCCTGACTGACGGTGATCAGTCCTCTTCGCGGCTGATTCAAGTCGAGTGTGACGAAGATCACCAGGGTCACGAGGACGATGAAGCTGATCGTCCCCGTTAAATGCACCTTTTTCGACGCTCCTTGTTTCTCTCCGATCAGGAACGACGGGACGATGGAACCCAGCAACAACAGGCCCACGATGCTCCCGGGCAGCCTTTCCTGATAGGCGGCCAGGCGGGAAGCCCTGGTACTGGTGACGTTGTTCAAGGTGTTCGTCAAAGAAACGGCGATTGGCGTGCCCTCCGCAATCGCCTTATCGACGACGTCGGTCATGCGGGCGTAGGTTTCCAGGCAGTATTGAGTCGCCTGTTTCTCCTCCGTTCCGACCAGCGTTTCCTGGGGCGTGTTTAGCTGTCGCTGTGCGTACTCCCGGATCAGGTCCTGCAACTGGGAGCGGTGCGGTTCCTTGAGCAAACTCGCGCAGGTGTAAAAGTCCGCGATGGCGTTGCTTTCGTCGACCACGGCCAGGCGCCGCTGCTCGTACCGCCCCAGGGCCATCGAGAAAGTGAAGGCGAGCAAGAGGCCCAATAGCGCCATGCTGGCGTCGGTGAACTTGGTCCCGGGGTCCTCGCCCGACTCCGGGGGCATGCGTCGCCCTCGCCGCCAGCCGAGGACCCAGCCCCCGAACATGCTCACGGCGAACGCCAAGGCTATCAGGCAGGGGTCAAGCTGTACGATGATGCTGTCCATGTCTCTCTCTCGGGCGTAGCCGCCGGAGCGCGGCCTCGAGGCGCCGCCGCCTGCTGACAGGGCGCGGCGACCCGGTGCTTCACTTGTAGAGCCAGCTCACTTCGTATATGTAACCGGGCTTGAGCGCCAGCAATCGGAACGCAAGGATCGTGGAATCATCCGCCACGTATTCCGTGGCAATATGCACGGCCTCCGCCTTCTCCGGCTTGTTGGTCTCATGGCGGCTAATGCGAAAGTCCTGGTATTCCCTCCCCCGCGGCATCAGGATCCACGTGGCCAGTTCGGCCGTTTCCGCCTGGACGAGGAGGGTCATCGTCGTCCCGTTCTGTCCCCGTTCCAGGTAATGTCCAGGATCAAGCTCGTCCACGATGAGATCGACGGGTTCCCCCTCGGGCACGTCGCTGAAATCAAACCTCGCCTCATAGCGATAGTCCTCCCGGCCGGGAACCGAGCTTTCCAGCTCGCTCATCACCAGCTTCGGCTGAAGGTGCTGCGGCGGGAAGCGCACGAGGGTGTTAGGACTGGTCTGGAGTAGACGGAGCCGAAATAGACCAGTCTCTGTGTTCGCTTCCTGCTTGACCACCTTCAGCCGGCGGTAGACGTGGGCCCGGGATTTCGCGGCGCTCTCGGCCGTCACGCCGGGCTCCCAGGCCCGCAGATCAATGATGCGCGAATCCTGGAGAATCCCGAATCCCTTGAGGTTCGGCTCATCGAGGCTGGGCGCCCGCTCGGCTTGCTCGCCGCCGGTCCACGCCGCCGGCTCGCTTTCGATCATCCCGCTCAACGTTTCCAGATCCCGGGTGCCCTGCGAGAACGACTGTACGAGTTGGTTGAGTCGGTGGGAATGCTGATAGGCCGTATACGCGGCGTAAGGCAGCAGGCACAGGATCGGCACCATAATCGGCACGTACACGTAGGAAGCCCAGTCGCGGTAGTCCAGCAAGGTCTGCCAGATGCGGCGGTCGGCCGAGTTATGAAGCGCCCGCGCTTCGGTGGTGGCCGGGGCCCTCGCCTTGGAAGCTCCGGCGTGCGCCGCCGCCCTCGAGGTCGCCGAGGCCGGGCCCCGCGGCGCGGGGATCGGGTCCCAGGGCGGGTCGGCCGGCAGGTCGGCGCCAAACACGTCCGGGTGCGCCCGGCAGGCCTTGCGGCCCACACAGTAGCCGTGCCGGACGAGGCTGCTGATCTCCAGCGGCGAGAAGCGGTCGAGGTCCGTGCGGATCCTGGCTGTTTGCCGCTGTATTTCCGGGTGCAAGGCCGTCGCGTCGTCGGTCGGATCGACCATGTCCGTCAGCGGGGCCAAGACGAAGCCCGGCACGTCCTGGAACCGCTCGATCTCCAGCTGCCAGACCCGGTCCATGAGGATGTCGCTCGCGCGCATCGCGATGCGGATGAGACCGCCGGCGGGGCGGTTGTTCTGCACCTCGATCGCCTTGCCGACGTCGCTGACGAGGACGCCGTCGAGCCCCACTGTTGAGCCTTCGGAAGCATGGTCGCCCGTTAGCCTGCCGGAATGCCGCTTCGAGCAAGTGCCGGTTGATCCAGAGCCGGTCGTCCTCGCCGAGGGCCTGGCGGCCCACACGGTTGGCGCGGAGCATCGCATCGGCCGCGGGATCCACCGGCTTCAGCCCGACGAAAAGGGGATCGAGTCGAAACTGGTAATGGCGCATGACATTCCCCAGCGCGGACAGCACAAGATCCTCGCTGTCGCCGCCCCATCCACCGGGCGAGGCCGGCGCCCGCGGCAGACTTGTCGGCGCCACGGGCGCGCCGGCGGTTGGCAACGCCGAGCCGCCCGAACCGTCCCGCCCGGGAAGCAGCAACAAATCCGGCTGGCGGCAGGCCGCGACCAGGATCTCCACCAGCCGGCGCAGCGGCGTCTCGTCGGGAGACTTGCTGGCCTCCGCCAGCGCCTCGAGCGTCGCCTTGAAATCGACGAAGTCATCCCGGCAGAGAGGGCTTTCCGCCAGGAGCGACCGCTCCAGGCAGTGGAACATGCGGACGCCGAGGTTGTCGAACACGCCGCCGTCGGTGTAGGCATGACGGCCGAACTCGCCTGCGCTGGCCCCGACATCCGCGCCCGTCAGTTCGAGGGGCGGGAAAAAGCCTGGGAAGGCCGACGAGGCGGCAACGGCCATGGCCACGGTGGCCAGGCCGACATGGACGCTGTCCAGCCGAAATGTTCTGTCCGGTTGCACGCGGACCATCAGCAAGCCGCCGCGGTGGAACGAGCACAGGCAGCCGTCGCTCACGTTGGTGGCGAGGACGTGCAGCTGCGGCTTCTCGGGCAGCTCGAACAGGCTCTTGTCGCCAAAGAGATATCGCTCGTAGTGGTACTCGAGCAGACCCGTTCGCGTCAGTTTGCGGTTCGATAGTCCGAGGAGTCGGCGGGGCCAGCGCAGCGGAATCCCGAGCGGAAAGCGGCGAATGATGCGGTTGCGGACGTCCATGCGCACGAAGGCGAGGAACTCAGCGGCGGCAGCGTCGAATTCGGCAGGCTTGCCGGTGTAGCGCTCCCAGTTGAGGGCGAGGTGGGCGGCCATGATGCTGCCGCCGGAGACGGACGTGATGTGCGTCACCTGATGAAGGATGCCCGCGTCCCGAAGGAACCGGAGCAGCCCCAGGTGATACAGGCTCGCCCGGAAGCCGCCCCCGGAGAGCGCCAGACCGAGCTTTTTCATGGCAAGACTCCCATAGTGGGGGCAGTCCCACCCCGTCCGCACATCGCGGCGCTTCCCGCGCCGCGCGGGACCAACGCGCCCCGCCTACCGGGCGCTCAACGCCGGTTCCGTCTCGACCACCGCGGCCATCTTGCCGAGCTGGAGCGCCTGTTGGGCCGTTGTCGTCGCAAATAGATGCATTCCTCGAGCGACGATGCCGGTCCAGCCCGTCTGGTGGCTGGCTCCGAGGCCAGCGCCGTTGTCGCCGTGGAAGTACTCGTAGAACAGCAGAAGGTCGCGCCAGTGCGGGTCGTCCTGGAACTTCCCGCACCCGCCGTACACGGGCCGCCGGCCGTCCTTGCCGCGCAGGAAGATAGCGGACAGGCGGCGCGCGATCTCCTCGGCCACCTGATACAGGTTCATCTGCCGTCCGGACCCCGTGGGGCATTCGACGGTGAATGCGTCGCCGTAGTACAGGTAGTACTGCAGGAGCGCCCGGACGATCAGGGCGTTGACCGGCATCCAGATCGGCCCACGCCAGTTCGAGTTGCCGCCGAACATGCCGGTGTCCGACTCCGCCGGCAGGTACGACACACGGTACTCCTGTCCCCCCGCCTGGAAGACGTAGGGGTGGTCGGCGTGGAACCGCGACAGGGAGCGGATGCCGTACGGGCTGAGAAACTCGTTCTCGTCGAGCATCTTCGCCAGCACGCGGCGAAGCTTGGTTTCATCCAGGATGGCAGCCATGCGGCGGCCCCCAACGCCGATTTTCGCCGGGTCATGGATCGCCGCGCGAAGCTCCGGACGGGAGGCGAGAAACCATTTGAATCGCTCTGCGATTTCGGGGTACTTAGCCAGCACCTGCCCGTCGAACGTGGTGGCCGCGCACAGGGGCAGGATTCCGACCATGGACCGGACCTTGAGTCGCTGGGCCTGGCCGTTGGGCAAACGGAGCACGTCGTAGAAGAAGCCGTCCTCCTCGTCCCACATTCCCGCCGTCCCGCCCACGTGTGTCATCGCCGAGGCGATCCACAGGAAGTGTTCGGTGAACTTGAGCGCCATGTCCACGTAGTCGGGATCGGTCAACGTCAGCTCGGCCGCGATTTCCATCATGTTCTGGCAGAAGAGCGTCATCCAGGCGGTGCCGTCGGCCTGTTCCAGGAAGCCGCCGGTCGGCAGCGGCGCGCTGCGGTCGAACACGCCGATGTTATCGAGTCCGAGGAAGCCGCCCTCGAACACGTTCCGCCCGGAACGGTCCTTGCGGTTGACCCACCAGGTGAAGTTCAGCAGCAGCTTCTGGAAGTTGCTCTTGAGCCAGTCCCTGTCTCCCTCCCCCTTCTGCGCCTTCTCCAGGCGGTAGGTGAAGATGGTGGACCAGGCATGAACCGGAGGGTTGACATCGCCGAAATTCCACTCGTAAGCGGGAATCTGGCCGTTGGGGTGCATGTAGCGCTCGCGCAGCATGAGTTTCAGCTGCTGCTTGCCGAAGTCCGGGTCCACGAGCGTGAGGGCGAGGACGTGGAAGGCGAGGTCCCACGCCGCGTACCAGGGGTACTCCCACTTGTCCGGCATCGAGATGACGTCGCCGTTGTACATGTGGTGCCAGTGGTCGTTCCGCGGTGAGGCCTTTCGCGTCTCCTTGAACGGGTCGGAGCCGCGCTCCTCCAGCCACTTGTCCACGTCGTAATGGTAAAATTGCTTGCTCCACATCATCCCGGCCAGGGCCTGGCGCATGACGTTGGCCGCGTCGGCGTCGAGCGACATTGGGATGACCTTGGCGTAGAACTCGTCTGCCTCGACGCGCCGGGCCTTCATCACCTCGTCAAAGCCGCCGCCAAACGGACCCCCAACGTGGCCGTTTGCCTTCACGAACTCGTCCGGCGCCGCGTCGCTGAGCCGGAGCCGGACCACCTGGCACTCGCCCGGCTGCACGGTCAGGTGATAATGCGCCGCCGTCTTGGTGCCTTTCTTTTCCGGGTTCACCGCCTCCCGCCGGCCGTGGACCACGTAGTCGTTGATGCTGTCCTTGACGTAAGGCGTCCGGTTGGGGGCGCCGAAGATGCGCTGGGTGTTGGTCTCGTTTTCCGTGAACAACAGCGGCGTTTCTCCCTCGCAGTAGAGGAAGCGCTCGCCGAGCGCGGGATCGAGGGCGCGGACGACGCCGCCCCGCGCCGGCGACGACCTGCTGCATGGTCGGCCGTTCGGCGGTTCCATGCCAGGACCACTGGTTGCGGAACCAGAGCGTCGGCAGGACGTGGACCTGGGCGGCCTCCGGGCCGCGGTTGTGGACGCTGATCTGGATGAGCAGGTCTTCCGGCGACGCCTTGGCGTATTCCACGAAGACGTCGAAGTAACGGTTCTGGTCGAACACGCCCGTGTCGAGCAATTCGTACTCGAACTCGATCCGGCTACGGCTCCGGCTGGTTTCGACGAGGTTGCCGTAAGGGAAGGCCGCCTGCGGGTACTTGTAGAGATACTTCATGTACGAGTGGGTCGGAGTGCTATCGAGGTAGAAATAGTACTCCTTCACGTCCTCGCCGTGGTTGCTCTCGCTGTTGGTCAGGCCGAACAGGCGCTCCTTGAGGATGGGGTCGTTTCCGTTCCACAGGGCGAGAGCGAAACAGAGGCGCTGCTGGTCGTCGGAGACCCCGGCCAGGCCGTCCTCGCCCCAGCGGTAGGCCCGCGAGCGGGCCTGGTCGTGGGTGAAGTAGTTCCAGGCGTCGCCGCTTTCGCTGTAGTCCTCGCGGACGGTGCCCCACTGGCGCTCGCTGAGGTACGGGCCCCACTTCTTCCAAGGGGCCTTCTGCTCCCGCGCTTCATCGAGTCGGAGGTGTTCTGCGGTCATTTGGCGTCCACCTTATCAAAAAGGCAAACCGAGCATCTGCTTGTAATGGCCGGGCACGGATTCCAGTTCCGTCTCGTCGGCGGGGGTGAACGGCTGGCGCTGCTCCCAGGGGTTGTCCGTCATCGGCAGGCTCCAGAGCTTCCCTTCCGGGTCGCGCACGATCCACTGCCCGCCGGTCTTGTCCACGTAAAGAAACCCCACGAACTTCTTCACCTCAGCCATGGTGCGTCCTCCCGAACGGGCTTCTCGTGCATACGTCGCTTCTTCCCCAGCGCCCTTGGGGGCGGATCGCCTCACCCGATTCCCCCCTGGCCCGCTTTCCAGGCGTCGTGGTGATCCCGGATGATCCGCACGATGGCGGCGCCGTCGTCCACGCAATGCGGCAGGTCCATGTCGGCCGAACTGGCGAGCGGGCAGTCCGGCCGGAGCATGTACGTCCTGCACCAGGCGACCAGATCGGCGTACATCTTGCCGGCCAGAATGAGCGGCGCGTCGAGTTTCCTCACCTGCAGCAGTTGCCAGATCATCATGGTCTCCAGGACCGTCCCGATCCCGCCGGGAACCACGACGAAGGCGTCGGACATGAGGACGAACTGGTGCAGGCGCGTGAAGAACGTGCGGTGCTCGAACGCCTGGGTGACGAACGCATTGACGTCCTGCTCGAACGGCAAGTCCACGCGAATCCCGACCGAACGGCCGACGCCGTCCGGGTCGGCCAGCCTGACGCCCTCGTTGGCCGCTTCCATCAGACCGGGGCCGCCGCCCGTCACGATGTCGCAGCCGAGCCGCGTCAGTTCGGCCGCCATGTCGCGGACCGTCTGGAATACCCAGTGGTCCCGCGGAACCCGGGCGGAGCCGAAAATGGTCACGCGGTAGCGCGGGCGCGAGGTGGGACGAAGGCGTGTCAGGTTGTTGACCACTTCCCAGAGGTTCAACACCGACGACGCTACAAGTTCGAGCACCTGCGACTCGTCGCCGAGGCTGACGAAGTCGGCCGAATGCGTCGGCGAAACGGCTGAACCGCTCATGGAGTCCCCCGAAAGTGGACGCATCGCTCGTATCACGCCCCGACAGCTCAATATTTCTCCGCGGCCGACCAGTGTTCGCCCCAGCCGGTGTACAGGTCCTTGAGCCACGCCCGCCAGGCTTCCGCCGTGCGCGAGTTCGGATAAGGATCCGGCGCACGGGCGCCGGCGCCGTCCAGACCACCCGGAACGTCCCGTCGCCTTGAACCTGCCCGATCCGCGGCGTCCGGAAGGAGTATTGCGTGTCGGCGTCGATTCGCACCTCGCCGCCCGGGCCGTTCAGTCGTTGGTTCAGCAGCGCCCGCCGGATCTTCTTCGGGTCGAGGCTCTGCGCCTCGGCGACCGCCTGGGCCCACAATTGTACGCCGACGTAAGCGGTTTCCATCGGGTCGGAGATGTTGCGCTGCGGATACCGTTCGTGAAACCGGCGGACAAAATCGTCGTTCTCCGGCGTCGTCGCCGCCTGGAAGTAGGTTCGGGCGGCGTAGTCACCGGCCATGTCGGCGGGGTTCAGGCTGCGCAGGCCGCCCTCGGTTACGCCGAACGACATGGTGGGCGCGTCGGCCGGCGTGACGCCTGCCGCCCTCAGGGCGCGGAAGAAGGCGACGTTGGAATCCCCACTGATGCTGCTCAGAATCATGTCCGGCTTCGCCTTCCGGATTGCGTTGATCATGGCGTCGGCCTGGTGGCTCCCCGGCGGCAGGTATTCCTCCCCGACCACCTGGGTGTCCGCCGCGCGAAGGCTGCCACGGATAATGGCATTGGTCGCCCTGGGAAAAACCGAATCGGTGCCCGCCAGGAACAACCGCTTCTTGTGCAACGTCGCCTCCGCCCATTGCAGGGCCGGGAGGATCTGCTGATTCGGCGCCGCGCCCAGGTAGACGATGCAGGGCGAAGTCTCCAGGCCTTCACACTGCACGGGATAAATCAGCAGGTGGTCGTGGGCCTCGAAGATCGGCCGAACCGTCTTGCGGCTCGCCGAGGTCCAGCAGCCGAAGACGGTACACACCTTCTCCTCCGAGATAAGGCGTTCGGCCTCGCGCCGAAGGTCAGGGGGTCCGAGCGGCCGTCCGCGATCACCGCCTTGACGGGCCGGCCCAGTACGCCGCCGGCCTGATTGACCTCTTCGACGGCGAAAAGGACGGCGTCCAGAACCGGCGCCTCGCTGCCTGCCATCGTTCCGCTCAGGGAGTGGAGCACGCCCACCTTCACCGGCTCCCCGGTGGCCGGCGCGACGGGATTTACGCCCGCCGAGTTCGCGGGGGGCTTCTCCCACGGCCGCCAGAAGAAGGCGGCCAGGCCGACCAGCGCGAGCAGGACCAGCCCGCCGGCGGCGGCCAGGTAACGCGCGCGGCCGGAAGTCTTCGGCCCTGATGGAGCCGCGGAGCGCGTCGCCGTCCCGCTCGCACTGGGGAGGGTGATCGGCGTCTCCCCCGACAAGGCGGACGCCACCGCTTGCAGGTCCGTCAGCATTTCTGCGGCGGACTGGTAACGGTCGGCGGGCGTCTTCGCCATGGCCCTGGCGACGATCTGGGAGCAGGACGCGGGGATCGCCGGGCTGACGGACCGCGGGTCGAGAATCGGCCCGTGGCAGTGCTGGTACATCAGCCTGATCACGCTGTCCGAGTCCTCGTAGGGATTTTTGCCGGTCAGCAGGCTGTAGTAGGTGGCCCCGAGCGAGTAGATGTCGCTGCGGTGGTCCAGGGGCCTGGCCTCGCACTGCTCCGGGCTCATGAAGAACGGCGTGCCGACCACCACGCCGGTCTGCGTCAGATGCCTGCCGGCGTCATGGGCGACCCGCGCCAGCCCGAAGTCGGCGACCTTGATCGAGCCGTCCGCGGCCCGCATGAGGTTGGCGGGCTTGAGGTCTCGGTGGATCAGACCGGCGGCGTGGGCGGCCCCGACGCCTTTGCAGGCGTCGATCAGGGCCCGCGTCGCTTCCAGCACCGAAAGTGGCTGTCGCCCTGCCTGGCCGTCGCCCAGGCTGCCGCCGGGGACGTATTCCAGGACCAGGTAATGCGTTTGAGCCTCCTGGCAGACTTCGTAGATGGAGATCACGTTGGGGTGGTTGAGCTTCCCGGCAGCCCTGGCCTCCGCGAGGAAGCGGGCCAGCGCGGTGTCGTCGTCCGCAAGTCGTTCGGCATGGACCATCTTGACGGCCACGTCACGCTCGATCATCGGGTCACGCGCCTTGAGGACCAAACCCATGCCCCCCTGCCCGAGCACGCCGGACACGCGGTACTTCCCCAGGGACTTCCCGACCCAGTCCAGCGCCGCCCCGCCGGGACGTGCGGACGACGATTCGCCCGCCGACGTCTCTGGGCGAGACAGGGTCGTCGCGCAGCCTTCCGGGGCCGGGGAAGAGCCATCCGCCTTCGCGGCGGTCGCGGACTCGGGGGTGTTCTCAGGCATCACTGCACATCTCCTCACAACCGCGCCGCCGGTGACCCGCCGGGCGAAGGCGTCGCCAGGCAGGCCGCGGCCATGCCGACATCGTCAATGTCCACCACCTCGTCCACGGATATCCGGATGGCGGCCTCGTTGAGCAGTAAGTCAAAGTCCTTTAGCCCGCAGGCGGCCCGCGTCTTCAGCGGGCCGGGCGAGCGGCTCGACGCACGGCCGGACCTTGGCTCTGCTCCGGTCGTTCCCTGGCCAGCAGGCGCCAGGTGTGCTGTGCGATCATCAGCTCCTCGTTGGTGGGGACGACCCAGGCCGCCACGCGGCTCCCCTCCCGGCTGATGCGCGGGCCGCCGGCGTCGTTGGCCGCGGCGTCCAACTCCAGGCCGAGCCAGGCGGCGTCGGCGCAGACGCGGGCGCGGATGGCGGAGGCGTTCTCACCGATGCCGCCGGTGAACACCACGGCGTCCAGCCCGCCCAGGGCGGCTGCCAGCGACCCCAGCTCGCGGCCGACCCGGTAGACGAACAGGTCCAGCGCCTCGGCCGCGTGCGGCTCGTGGCTGCCGAGCAACACGCGCATGTCGCTCGAGATCCCGGAAACTCCGAGCAGGCCGGACTGCTGGTAGATCAGCTTTTCCAGCGCGCGGGCGTCCATGCCGTGCTTGTCCATCAGGTACAGCAGCACGCCGGGGTCGAGCGCCCCGCAGCGCGTGCCCATGGGCACGCCGTCCGCGGCGGAGAAGCCCATCGTCGCGGCCACGCTCTGGCCGGCCTTCATGGCGCACAGGCTGGCGCCATTGCCCAGGTGGGCCACGACGGTGCAGCCCGCCGCCGCCCGCGCGTCGATGCCGGGCAGCGCCGAGGCGATGTACTCGTACGAAATGCCGTGGAAGCCGTAGCGGATGACGCCTTCCTCGGTAAACCGGCGGGGCAGCGCGAAGGCCTGGGCGACCGCCGGCTGTGTACGGTGGTAGGCCGTGTCGAAGCAGGCGACCTGCGGCATGTCGGGCGCGACCTCTGCCACGGCGCGGATGGCCCCCAGGTTGTGCGGCTGGTGCAGCGGCGCGAGCGGTACGAACGCCTCCAGGGCCGTCAGCACGCCGGAATCGACGAGCACCGGGCGTGTGAACTTCCGCCCGCCGTGCACGACCCGGTGTCCGGCCGCGACGATGCGGCCGCCGCCGAGCTTGCCGCGGCCCCAGTCGAACAGGAACTCGATCGCGCCGCCGTGTCCGAGCCGGGCGCCCGCGGGCCAGCTCCGCTCTCCGGCGACCTCGCCGGCGGAGTCGCGGGCGACAAAGTGCGGCTCGGTGAACAGCCCCTCGACCTGGCCGCGGAGCAACGACTCGGGCGGGTCCGCGGCGAGAAAGACCGAGAATTTCAGACTGGAGGACCCGGCGTTCAGAACCAGGATTGCCTCGTCCATGGGAGTCGCCTCGCAACAGGATTGCCCGTTCGCCGGGCGTGGGCGACCAGGGCCAGGACCGCGGTGGATGCCAGTCGGGTCCGCACCGAATCGACCCGGCTGGTTGGCACGATCGGCACGCGGGCCCCAGAACGATACCCCTTGCAGCGTCTGTGTTCCCTCCTCTCGCTCCGGGTCCCTGTCCGCGAAACAGTTGGTCTGGCCATGGAGCCGGGCGGAATTCTGTATCGTTTCCGCATGTCGGGTACGGATTCCGATCATGCAATCAGTACTTCTCCCGCACGAAATTCCGCCCCTCCAGCGTCGCCTGGTCGTCGTACTCCCCGTCGTGCGAGCGCTTCGGGAGCTTCACCTTGTCGGGGTGCGCTTCCTCGTAGGGGATCGAACGCAGGAGGTGTGCGATGCAGTTGAGGCGCGCCCGCCGCTTGTCGTCGGAGCGCACGACGCACCACGGCGCCTGCTTTGTGTCCGTCGCCTCCAACATCAGGTCGCGCGCCCGGGAGTAGTCGTACCAGCGGGCGTACGATTCGAGGTCCATTTTGCTCAGCTTCCATTGCCGCATCGGGTCCTCGATCCGCGCCTCAAAGCGCCGCTTCTGCTCCTCCTGACCGACCTCCAGCCAGAACTTGATCAGGATGATTCCCGACTGGACGAAGAAGGCCTCGAACTTGGGGCAGTTCTCCAGAAAGGCCTGGTACTGCTCCTTGGTGCAGAAGCCCATCACGTACTCGACGCCCGCCCGGTTATACCAGCTGCGGTCGAAGATGATGACCTCGCCGGCGGCCGGGAAGAGCTGGATGTAGCGCTGCCCGTACATTTGGGTGCGCTCCCGGTCGGAGGGGGCGGGAAGCGCCGTGACTCGGAAAATGCGCGGGCTTACGCGCTCCGTGATGGCCTTGATCGTCCCGCCCTTGCCGGCGGCGTCGCGCCCTTCAAACACGACGACCACGCGCAGCCCTTTCTGCACGACCCAGTCCTGCAGCTCGCATAACTCGGTCTGCAGCTTGCGCAATTCCTTCTCGTACTCTTTGCCCTTCATTGGCGCCTCACGATTTCCGGGCGCGGGTCGGCCCGCAGAATCTGTAGAGAGGCTACTCCCGCAAGAGACGGTACGCACCTGTCAAAAGTGACAGGCGCGGCGTCCTTCGGCTCGATTCAATGGCGGGATCAATCCTCGCCGCCGGTGAACAACATCACTACGGAACGGGCTTCGGCGCGATAGGCGCCGCCCGAAACCGGCAGAGCATCTTTCCACGGGACGATGTCCTGCGGCGAATCCAGAGCGGTGTCGATCCACCGCCGCCACGGCGCCCCGTCCGGCGGCGCCGGCAGCTCGAACTCCAGCGGCTCCCAGTAGGCGTTGAGGATGAGGTGGAGGTGCATCCCTTCCTCCCGAATCTCCGCGCCCAGGGCCAGGCTGTGCGAGGCGTCGCCCCAGTCCGGCTGGTACAGCTTCACGCCGTGCCACGCCCTGTTCGCTAGCCGGAGCATCTCCGTAAGGCTCAGGCGTCGGCGCTCGTGCTCCATGTGGCGCAGCAGACGCCGGTCGGCCAGCAGGCGGACGAAGCGGAGAACGTCGGCGTGCTTCTCGACCAGCGACCAGTCGAACCAGCCGATCTCGTTGTCCTGGCAGTAGGCGTTGTTGTTGCCTCCCTGCGTGCGCCGGACCTCGTCGCCCATCAGGATCATGGGCATTCCGAGCGACAGCAGCGTGACCGTCAGGTAGTTCTTCACCTGGCGGTTGCGCAGCCGCTCCACGGCCGGGTCGTCCGTCGGCCCCTCGACGCCGCAGTTCCAGCTGCGGTTGTCGTCGGCAGCCGTCGCGGTTGTCCTCGCCGTTGGCCTCGTTGTGTTTGTGGTTGTAGGAGACGAGGTCGTTGAGCGTGAAGCCGTCGTGGCAGGTCACGAAGTTGACGCTCTGCTCCGCCTCGCGCCCCTTGTGCCCGTAGACTTCCGGGCTGCCGACGATGCGGTCCGCGACCCGCCGCACCGAACCGGGCTCGCCGCGGAAGAAGTCGCGGACATCGTCGCGGAACCGGCCGTTCCACTCCTTCCAGGCGTCGCCGACGAAGCTGCCGACCTGGTAGAGCCCGGCCGCGTCCCACGCCTCGGCGATGAGCTTCGTGCCCGGCGAGATCGGGGTCCGATTCGATGTCCCAGAGCACGGGCGGGTTCGGCAGCGGATGGCCGGACGAGTCGCGGGCCAGGATCGACGCCAGATCGAACCGGAAGCCATCGACGTGCATCTCCTCGACCCAGTAGCGGAGGCTGTCCACGATCATCCGCCGCACGACCGGGTGGTTGGCGTTGAGCGTGTTGCCGCAGCCGGTGTAGTTGGCGTAATGCGATCCGCCATGTTCGAGGATGTAGTAAGTCGGATTGTCGATCCCGCGGAAGCTGAGCGTCGGCCCGGTGTGATCCCCCTCCGCGGTGTGGTTGAACACCACGTCGAGAATGACCTCGATGCCCGCGCGGTGCAGCGCCTTGACCATGTCCCGGAATTCGTCCACCGGGCCGAGAGGGTCCTGACGCGAGCTGTAGGCCTGGTGCGGGGCGAAGAACGAGACCGGCGCATAGCCCCAGTAGTTGATCTTTCCGGGGGGACAATCCTGGGCGTCGAACTGGAACACCGGCAACAGCTCCACGGCGGTGACGCCGAGTTGCCGGAGATACGGGATCTTCTCGATCAGGCCGGCGTACGTGCCGCGCGTCTTGTCGCCGACGCCGGAGCTTGGGTGGCGCGTGAACCCGCGGACGTGCATCTCGTAAATGATCGTGCGGGCGGAGGGCAGGACCAGCGGGGCGTCTCCCTCCCAGTCGTACGCGCCCGGATCGACGACGACGCTCTTCATCGCCGTCGCCGCGTTGTCGCCTTCGCGCTGCGCGGCCTCGCGGCCGTAGTTCTTCGGGACGACCACGCCCCGGCCGTAGGGGTCGAGCAAGACCTTGGTCGGGTCGAACCGCAGACCGCGCTCGGGCGCCGGACGGCCCGGCGACCCGGTAACCGTAAATCTGTCCCGGCCGCACGCCCGGCACGAAGACGTGCCAGTAGTGGTACGTGCGGTTGGCCGCCGCGTCGAGCCGCACCACGCGGGCAGGGGCGGCATCGTCCTCGCGGTCGAAGAACAGGAGTTCGACGCCCGTAGCCGTCCGCGAGAACATACTGAAGTTGACGCCAGCCGTCAATTACCGTAGCGCCGAGGGGAGAGCTTCGGCCGACAAGCCCGGTCCTGGTCATGAATGCCTCACGCATCGCCCTCATGGCTAAAGGGCGGCCCGGTTCAGTCGCGAGGATGAGTGAGATAGTTCCACAAGCCGATGATCGGTTCGTCCCGGTTCTTGTGCTCGAAGCTGAGCACGCCGACGCTGGCAGGACGGCAGAAGAAAAACCGCCCGGCGCCTGGCGGCAGCCCGAGCCAACGGGCCGCGATCATCCGGATGATGTGGGCGCTGGAAAACGCCAGAACGTCACCCTCGATGCCGCGGACGCGCGCGATGAAACGGTCGGCCCGGGCGGCGACGTCTTGCGGCGATTCACCGTCGGGGCAGCCGTCGCGGAACATTTCCCAGCCGGGTCGCTCCTTCACGATGTCCCTGGTAAGCTTCGCCTCGAAGCGGCCGTAGTCCCACTCCATCAGGTCGGGATCGACCTTCGCAACCTCCCCGAAGCCGGCGAGCGCGCAAGTCTTGGAAGCGCGCTGCAGAGGGCTGGTGAATACCTGAGTGAAGGAAAACCGCCGGAGTCGTTCGCCGAGGAAGCGGGCGCGCTCCTCCCCGCTTGCGTTTAGCGGCAGATCGGTTCGGCCCGTTCGCTGGCGCGATTCGGTCCAAGCCGTGTCGCCGTGCCGGGCGAGAAACAGCCGTGGCATCTCCGATGGCATGGCTTCCCTCCGAGGTTGCGGCGGCGGGGCGGGCGCGCCCCGCCGCGCGGATCGTCCGCCTACACGTTATCGGCGGCTGTGTCGCGCTTCGACGACCCTTGGCCCCCGCCCCTTTGGCCCCATTTCCAGCCGCTAATGGCCGGCACGTCGTCGCCGTGCTTGTCGATGTACTGCTTGTGGTCGATCAGTCGATCGTGGATCGCCTGCTTGAAGTAGGCGGCCCGGGCGCCCAGCTGCGGCAGGCGGTCGATCACGTCCTCGCACAGGTGGAAGCGGTCCATGTCGTTGAGCACCACCATGTCGAACGGCGTCGTCGTCGTTCCCTCTTCCTTGTAACCGCGCACGTGCAGGTTCTTGTGGTTCGTGCGCCGGTAGGTCAGCCGGTGGATCAGCCACGGGTAGCCGTGGAAGGCGAAGATGATCGGCTTGTCCTTCGTGAACAGGGCGTCGAAGTCACGATCCGGCAAGCCGTGCGGGTGCTCGCTGGCCGGCTGCAGCTTCATCAGGTTCACGACGTTGATCACGCGAATTTTCAGCTCGGGAAGGTGCTGTCGCAGCAACTCCACCGCCGCCAGGGTCTCCAGCGTCGGCACGTCGCCGCAGCAACCCATGACGACGTCAGGCTCTCCGCCGAAGTCGTTCGACGCCCACGGCCAGATGCCGAGGCCTTCGGTGCAGTGCCTGACGGCCTGGTCCATGGTCAGCCACTGCGGCGCCGGCTGCTTGCCCGCCACCACCACGTTCACGTAGTTGCGGCTGCGCAGGCAGTGGTCGGTCACGCTCAGGAGTGTGTTGGCATCGGGCGGCAAATAGATACGGATGACCTCCGCCTTCTTGTTGGCCACGTGGTCGAGGAAGCCGGGGTCCTGGTGGCTGAAGCCGTTGTGGTCCTGACGCCACACGTGCGACGACAGCAGGTAGTTGAACGAGCCGATCGGCCGCCGCCACGGGATGTGATGGCACACCTTGTACCACTTGGCGTGCTGGTTGAACATCGAGTCGATGATGTGGATGAACGCCTCGTAGCACGAGAAGAAGCCGTGCCGGCCGGTCAGCAGGTAGCCCTCCAGCCAGCCCTGGCACTGATGCTCGCTGAGCACCTCCATGACCCGGCCGTCCGGGCTGAGCTTGTCGTCCTCCGGGTAGATCTCCGCCATGTAGCAGCGGTTCGTCACCTCCAGCACGTCCTGCCAGCGGTTGGAGTTGTTCTCGTCCGGGCTGAACAGGCGGAAGTTCTTGCTCTCCAGGTTCTGCTTCATGATGTCTCGGAGGAACTTGCCCATCACGCGCGTGGACTCGGCCGTGGTCGCTCCCGGACTGGGCACATCCACGGCGTAGTCGCGGAAGTCGGGCATCTTCAGGTCCTTGAGCAGCAGACCGCCGTTGGCGTGGGGGTTGTCGCTCATGCGGCGATGGCCCTTCGGCGCCAGTTCGGCCAGTTCGGGCCGGAGCCGGCCCTGGGCATCGAACAACTCCTCGGGCCGGTAACTCTTCATCCACCCTTCGAGGATCTTGATGTGCTCGGGCTTGTCCATGTCGCCCATGGGCACCTGGTGGCTTCGCCAGTAATCCTCGCACTTCTTGCCGTCGATGGTCGGCGGGCAGGTCCAACCCTTGGGCGTACGGAAGACGATCATCGGCCAGGCGGGGCGTTTGACGACGCCGTTGGTGCGGGCGTCGGCCCAGATCTGCTTGATTTCGCGCGTCACGGTGTCGAGCACGTCGGCCAGCTGCTGGTGGACCGCCTGCGGATCTTTGCCCTCGACGAAGTAGGGCGTGTAGCCCATGCCCTCGAAGAACTTCTGCAGCTCGTCCTTCGGAATGCGGGCGAGGAAGCAGGGGTTGGCGATCTTGTACCCGTTCAGATGGAGGATGGGCAGGACGGCGCCGTCGCGGGCCGGGTTAAGGAACTTGTTGCCGTGCCATCCGGTGGCGAGCGGCCCGGTCTCCGCTTCGCCGTCGCCGACGACGCAGGCGACGATCAGGTCGGGGTTGTCGAAGGCAGCCCCGTAGGCGTGCGACAAGGCGTATCCGAGTTCGCCGCCCTCGTGGATGCTGCCGGGCGTCTCCGGGGCGACGTGCGACGGGATGCCGCCGGGGAAGCTGAACTGCTTGAACAGCCGCTGCATTCCCTCGGCGTCCTGGCTGATGTTCGGGTACACCTCGCTGTAGGTGCCTTCCAGATAGGCGTGGGCAACCAGGGACGGGCCGCCGTGCCCTGGGCCGATGATGTAGATCACGTTCAGGTCGTCGCGCTTGATGACGCGGTTGAGGTGGACGCAGAGCATGTTCAGGCCGGGCGACGTGCCCCAGTGGCCGAGCAGACGCGGCTTGATGTGCTCACGCTTGAGCGGCTCTTTCAGCAGCGGGTTGTCCAGGAGGTAGATCTGGCCGACCGACAGGTAGTTGGACGCCCGCCAGTAGGCGTCCATCTTGCGCTGCTCTTCGGCGGAGAGCGGGCCTGCGGCCGCGGCCTTGCCGGCCTCGACGGGTTTCCGTTTCACTTCGACGCTTGGGGTTGCCATGATGCGTTCCTGGTTGGGGTGTCGGGTCTGGATATCGACTCGATCGTCGTGCGTTGGGCGGCGCGTCGTGCGAGCATACGGGGGTCAGTGTAGAATCCGCGGACGCCTTCAGCTACAGAAAGCCTCCGCGACGGCCCGGTCGGGGTCGCGAAGATTGGATGAGTGCGCCCTCCGCCGCTCCGCTCAACCCCGTGTCCGCTTCAACTGCTCCCTGGCGGCGGCGACGACGTTTTCAGCCGTGAAGCCGAATTTCTTGAGAAGGTCCTTCAGCGGGGCCGAGGCGCCGAACGAACGCATGCCGATGCTGTGTCCCGTGGCGCCGACGTACCTGGCCCAGCCGAAAGTCGAGGCCTGCTCCACGGAAACGCGGGCCGTCACCTCCGGAGGCAGCACACGGTCGCGGTACTCCTGCGGCTGGTCGTCGAACAATTCCCACGACGCCATGCTCACCACCCGCGCCTTGATTCCTTCCGCCCTGAGCCGCTCGTAGGCGTCGAGGCAGAGCGCCACCTCGCTGCCGGTCGCCAGCAGAAGGACGTCGGGCTTGCCGGCGGGCGCGTCGGCCAGAATGTAGGCGCCTTGCGCCACGCCGGAGGCCGGGGCGTACTTGCCGCGGTCGATCGTCGGCAGCGCCTGGCGGGTGAGAACCAGAACGGCCGGCTCGTGATGTAGCTTGATGACGACTTTCCATGCCTCGACCGTCTCGTTGGCGTCGGCGGGGCGCAAGACGATCAGGCCGGGGATGGTTCGCAGGGACGTCACCTGCTCGACCGGCTGGTGCGTCGGCCCGTCCTCGCCGACTCCGATTGAGTCGTGCGTGAAGACGTAAATCACCGGCAGCTCCATCAGGGCGCTGAGTCGGATCGCCGGCCGGGCGTAGTCGCTGAAGATCAGGAAGGAGGAGCCGTAGGCGCGCACCTTGACCAGGGCCATGCCGTTGAGCACCGAGGCCATGGCGTGCTCGCGAATGCCGAAGTGCAGGTTGCGTCCGCCGGGGCTGTCCGCCTGGCAGTCGCCGGCCCCGTCGAACGTCAGCCGGGTCTTGCACGAGGGCGCCAGGTCTGCCGAGCCGCCCATCAGCCACGGCACGTTCTGCCCGAGGACGTTGAGCACCTTGCCGGACGCGTCCCGCGTCGCCAGTCCCTTCGCGTCCGCCGGGAAGGTGGGCAGGCCCTTATCCCAACCTTCCGGCAGCTGCCGGTGATGCAGGCGATAAAATTGGTCGGCTAGATCCGGGTATTTCGCGCGATAATCTTTCACGCGCGCGAACCAGGCGTCGCGCAGCTCCTTGCCGCGTTTACCGATGCCGTTGCGGAAGTGGTCGTAGACCCCGTCGGGCACATAAAACTTGGCGTCCTCCGGCCAGCCATAGTTGCGCTTGGCCAGCCGCACCTCCTGCTCGCCGAGAGGCTCGCCGTGGGCGGCGCTGGTGTCCTGCTTGTTGGGGGCGCCGTAGGCGATGTGGCTGTCCACGATGATCAGCGTCGGCCGGTCGCGCGTGTTCAGGAAGGTACGGAAGGCCCGCGACAGCATCTCCTGGTCGTTGGCGTCGCCGACGCGTGTGACGTTCCAGCCGTGGCCGATGAAGCGGGTCGCCACGTCGTCGCTGAAGGTCAACCCCGTATGCCCCTCGATGGTGATGTGGTTGTTGTCGTAGATCCAGCAGAGGTTCGAGAGCTTCAGGTGGCCGGCGAGGGAGGCGGCCTCGGCCGAGACGCCTTCCATCATGCAGCCGTCGCCGCACACCGCGTAGACGTAGAAGTCGATCAGGTCCTCGAAGCCCGGCCGGCCGAAGTGGGCGGCCTGCCAGCGGCCGGCGATGGCCATGCCGACGCTGTTCGCCAGTCCCTGACCGAGCGGGCCGGTGGTCGTCTCGACGCCGCTGGTCCAGCGGTATTCGGGGTGGCCGGGACAGCGGCTGTCCAGCTGCCGGAAGTGCTTGATCGCCTCCAGCGGCACGGACGGTTCGCCGAGAGCCTCGTATTCCTTGCTGACGGCCTTAACGCCCGTCAGATGTAACAGCGAGTACAGGAGCATCGAGGCGTGGCCGGCGGACAGAACGAACCGATCCCGGTTGGGCCAGATCGGGTCCTGCGGGTCGAAGCGCAGGAAGTGCTGCCACAGGCAGTAGGCCACCGGCGCCAACGCCATCGGCGCGCCCGGGTGGCCGGAGTTGGCCGCCTGCACCGCGTCCATCGACAGCGTGCGAATCGTGTTGACGCAGGTCGCGTCGAGATCGCTTTTTCCTAGCATGGCCCTTGTTCCTCGTTAAGGCCTCATCGGGTCACTTCGAGCCGATCCCCTTTTGCTTCTCGAACTCGCGCCGCGTCTCCTCACTGATGAAATAGATCTTTTTACCCTGCCATTCGAGCGTTGCCGCCGCCGCCATGCTCGGGAACCGGACGTGCGCGACCGGGTCTTCCACCATGTACTCCTTAAGGTAGATCTCGTTCTCGCCCATCGAGAGGTAGGTCTGGACGAATTCCACGATGCGGTCTTCGACCCACTTCGCGACGACTTCCTGGTCCACCGCGTCGAGCGGGAACTCCACTTCGGCGTGGGGATTGTACCGCATGAGGACGGGGAGGATTTCCAGGTCGTAGCTGAGGATCAGATTGCGGACGTCGCGGTCCGTCGATGCGGACAGCCGCAGGGAAACGCGGGCTAGGCGCGACTCGAACTTGAAGGTGACCTCGCGCGTGGACGGGACGATGCGCGGCGTCGTCTGGACGCGGTCGCCGAATTTGTTGACCAGGAGTTCCAGCCTGGGCCTCCAGATTTCACGCAACTCGTCGAACACCCGGCCGAGCTGTTCGAGGCGTTTCTGACGCTGCTTGCTTTCCTCCGCCACCTCGGCGTGTAACTTCTTGACCTTCTCCTGGACGGCCGAGAATTCGGCGTCGATACGGCCGGCGAGGCTGATGTTGTCTGCCATGGTGATCTCTCCTGATGGGGGCGATTGGCCTTGCGGCGGCGACGGCCCGCGGCTCAGCGTCCCGCCGCCTTCACTACATTTGTCGCCGCCCCCGTTCGCGATTCCGAGGCGGTCGTCTCGCCGCCCCTCGGCGACGCCAGGCGGCCCCAGGCGAGGGCGACCAGCGCCATGACGATCGTCTGAAACAGCGCGAAGACCGTCGCCGCCGTCACGGCCCTCGTGCCGGGGAAACTGGTCGTCGCGATGACCAGGGCGACGCCGACGTTACGCACCGCCGTGGCCATCACCATGGCCGTGCGGCGGTCCTTCTCCGGCCCGCTCAGCAGCCAGCCCGCGGCGACGGCGCTCAGCACCAGGGCCAGCATCCCTGTATAAGCGACTAATGGGATCGCCATTAGCATTTCGCGCTGGGCGAAGAGGATCGTGCCCAGCAGGGCCAGGTTCAGCACGACGCTGAGCAGGTTGGCCGGCCTCGTCAGCCGGGCCGCGACGCCCGGCCGCCATCGACGCACCGCCAGCCCGACGCACAGCGGCAGCAGCTGCGATATCAGCAGCGTGCCGACCACCTGCCCCCCGTTGATGCTCAGCGAGACGGCCGGCGGCAGCGGCGGGAGGAAATGCACGAGCAGCGGCAGCAGCAGCTGCAACAGCAGCGGCGCGAGCAGCGCCGACGACGCCGCCAGCAGGACCATCAGCCCCACGGCCGCGCCGACGTTCCCCTTCGCCATTCCGGTGAAAGGCGGCCCGTAGGGCGCCCCGGGGCAAACTGCGGCGATGAGAAAACCGGCCGCGACCAGCGCGTAGTTGGCCTGGTCCTGCGCGTGGGGCTGGAATAGCAGCAACAACACGACCGCCGCCGCGGGCACGCAGACGTAGTTGGCCAGTGCGGCCCGCGCGACAAGCCGCACGTCCCGCACGACGCCGGCCACATCGGCCACCGTCGCCTTCAGCCCGATGGCGGCCATCAACTCGAACAGCGTGACGGCCGCCAGGATCTTGATCAGCTGGTCGAGCTGCTCGTTAGTCATGGCCCTCGGCTCCTGGCCGTTACGCCGCCAGAGTCCGGTTCGGCAGCGACCGCAGCCGCAACGCGAGCATCACCAGGGACCACCCACTGAACAGCATCTCGATCCCGATAAAGACGCCGATCACCCAGTCGGCGGAGGAAGGCCAGTGCTTCCAGATGGCGGCGCCAAGGACCAGGGAGACGGCGCCGTTGACCAACACCCAGCCCCAGCCATCGAACCGCTGGGACGCGGCCACGACGACGCGGAAGACGCCCCCCACCAGCAGGCAGCCGGCGATCAGGAGCGTGAAGGCGGCGGTCGCCTCGTCGGTCCGGGCGATCATGAACACGCCGAGGGTGAGGTAGACGACGCCGGTCAGCAGGGGAAGGAAGAACCCCCTCCATTGCCGGCCCCAGATGGAGCCGGCGACCTGGAAGATGCCGCCCAGCACGAGGAGCACGCCCAGCACCTGGAACATCGCCCAGGCCGCGACGAACGGCTCGTCGATCACGGCGATCCCCAGCACGATCAGCGCGACACCCATGCCCAGGAGCAGACCCCAGCTCTGCTGCAACCTCTCCAGCTCGACGACCCCCGGCCGGTCGGAAAGCAATCGGGTTTCCGCGTTCACGATCCCACCTCCTCTTCGCATCGTGCGCCCAAGGAATGGACGGCCCCGAGGTCCACTGGGGAGGTTAGGGCCGACGGCCCCCGCACGCACCTGTCAAAACTGACAGGTCGGGGGCGATAAAAGGCGACGGGTGGGAGCGCCGTCGGGGACTGTAAAAACCCGCGGCGCCTCGTAAGATATCTTCACACTTTGCATCCGCAGGTCGGTTCGTTCCGGCAGGACCCGTTGGCCTTTTCGGCGTCGCTCTAACGGCGGAGAGCGCCCGCGGAACGGAGTCGGCTTGTCCTTACGGTGGGGCGGGCGCCATGAGAACTTCCCGAACGACGGCCTCATCGCCCACGAGGCTCCTGGCCATCATGCGGGTGGGGTCCCTGTCCGCGCTCCTGCTGTTCGTCGGCCGCCCCTCCGAGGCGGCCGACGCTCCCCGCCTGGTCGTCGTGCTCTACCCGTCCGACAACGACGGCCGGCCCGGCAATCGGGCGGTCGATCAGGGCATTCGCTCCACCTTCGCCTCCGGCCCGGTCGGGTCGGTCGAGGTCCACAACGAGTACCTGGACGTTGCGCGGTTCCCCGACACTGCCTACCAGGAACATCTGGCGAAGTTCCTGCGTCAGAAGTACGCGGGCCAAAGGGTGGACCTGGTCATCGCGGGGATGTCGTCGGCCCTCGATTTCGCCGTCAAGTACCGTGAAACTGCCTTTCCGGACGTTCCGATCATCTTTTGCGCCGTCGACGACCGGGAGCTGAAAGCTCGCAGCCTGCCGCCCGACGTCGTCGGCGCGCCGATCCACATGGACATGGCCGGCACGCTGGACGTGGCCCTGAAAAACCACCCGAAAACGCTCCGCGTTTTCGTCGTCGCCGGCGCGTCGAAGTTCGACGCCTACTGGGAGGCCGAGGCGCGCAAGGCGTTCCGCCCCTACGAAGACCGGCTGGAGTTTACGTACCTGAGCGGCCTTCCGATGCCGGACCTTTTGGAAAAAGTCGCCCACCTTCCGGAAAGGAGCATCATCTATTACCTCCACGTGTTCCGGGACGGCGCCGGAAAAGTCCTCGTCCCCGCCGACGTGCTGGAGCAGCTGGCCGCCCGCTCCAACGCCCCCATCTACAGTCACGTGGACACCTACGTCGGCCGCGGACTGGTCGGCGGCCGCGTCTTCACGTTTGAAGCCGCGGGGAGCGACGCGGCGAAAGTCGGCCTGCGCATTCTGGCCGGGGAGAAGCCGGAGACTATTTCGATACCGGAACCCGCCGAGAACACGCTGCTGTTCGACTCGCGTCAGCTGCGGCGATGGGACATCGGCACGAACCGGCTTCCGACAGGCAGCGTCGTCCGCTTCGAGGATCCGAGTTTCTGGGACCTTTATAAGTGGCATATCCTCGGAGTGATTGCCCTGTGCGTCGTCGAGGCGCTGCTGATCGTCGGCCTGCTGGTGCAACGCGGATACCTCCGGAGGGCGGAGGACGGTTTGAAGAAGAGCCAGCGCGAATTGCGTCAGCTGACCGGCCGGCTGATGCGCGCCCAGGAAATGGAGCGCCGTCGCATCGCGCGCGAACTGCACGACGATCTGAGCCAGAGCCTCGCCTTGCTGTCGGTGGATATGGAACTGCTGGGCCAAAGGCCGCCCGAACCGGCGGACGGCCTGCGCGGGCGGATGCAAGAATTGTCCGGGCGGGTCAAGCAACTGGCCTCCACGGTGCATGATCTGTCGCGTCAGCTGCACCCCTCGAAGCTGGAGCAGCTGGGGCTGGCGGCGGCGGTCCGCAGCCTGTGCAAGGAACTGGGCGGCGGCCACGCCCTGCCGATCGAGTTCACGGCCGGCGATTCGCCGGGGCCCCTCTCCGAGGACGCCGCCCTCTGCCTCTACCGCATCGCGCAGGAGGCCCTGCACAACATCATCAAGCACAGCGGCGCCCGGCGCGCGACGGTGGAATTGAGCGGCGGAAAGGACGCGGTCGCGTTGCGCATCGTCGATGACGGCGCCGGCTTCGACGCCCGGCTGGCCGACGGCAAGGGCGGTCTCGGCCTGGTGAGCATGAGGGAACGCCTGCGCCTGGTCGGCGGAACGATCGCCATCGACTCGCACCTCGGCGCCGGCACGCGGATCGACGTCCGCGTGCCGCTCGGCTCCGCCACCCCGGACGAGCCGGCGTTGTCGGCGGCGCCGAGCGGGATAGCATGACGTCAAGCAGACCCCCGATCCACAGGAGGCCGCGATGAAACGCCCGCGCGTGTTGCTGGCCGACGACCACCGCTTACTGCGGGAGGCATTCACGCAGCTGCTCGCGGCCGACTACGACGTGGTGGGGGCCGTGGCCGACGGCGCGGCCCTGCTGGCGGTTGTCGGCGACTTGCGGCCCGACGTCGTGGTGCTCGACGTGGCCATGCCGCTGCTGAACGGCCTGGACGCCGCCCGCCGCCTCAAACACAACATGCCCGAGGTCAAAATCATTTTTTTGACCGTGAGCGAGGACCCCGACGTCGCGGAGGAGGCGCTCCGAATCGGCGCGTCCGGCTACCTGCTCAAGAACTCGGCCGCCTCGGAGCTGCACAGGGCGATCCGGGAGGTCTGCCGAGGGCGCACCTACGTCACGCCGCTCGCCGGCGTCGGGGCGGCCGACGCGCACGCCCCGGCGCCCGTCCCGGTGCATATACACGGCGGGCCGAGCAAGCGCCAGTGCGAGGTGTTGCGGCTGCTGGTCCAGGGATTCTCTATGAAACAGATCGCCCGCGCGCTGAAAATCAAGCCGCGGACCGTTGCCTTTCACAAGTACAGCATGATGCAGGAATTCGGGATCGCGTCCAGCGCCGAGCTGGTCCAGTTCGCGGTGCGGCGCGGAGTCATTTCCCTGTAGCCCCTTCGGCGCCCGGGCGACCCGCCTGTCATTATTGCCAGGCGCCGCCGACCTCCCCCCGTGATAACGCTTCCCAGAGTTGCGTTGTGACGCCGGCGTCCCGGGGTCGCGTCGCCCGCCGGCGTGCCGGAGAAGCACTTGGGCGGAGTTCGCGTACTGCTGGCCGACGATCACGCCGATTTCCTGGAGGCCGCCGTCCGACTTCTGAGCGCGGAGTTCGAGGTGGTCCGGTGGGTGAGGGGACTCGAACCCCCGACATTCAGCGCCACGGCCGCATAGGCGTCAAAGGCCGAAAGGTCGCGGAAGTCTTGCCAGCAATCACTTTATAGGCACTAACAATATGCGGCGTTAGAGGAATCGGAGACAAATGAGAGCGAGGGCGAGATTGAGGAAGGCGAACTGCATCTCCTGGGACTTCTCGGTCACGAAACGCAGCTTGCGGAAGCCGTGCGCCAGGAGAAGAACCGTTCCACCACCCAGCGATACTTCCCCAAGCCGCTGCCGTGTTCCGTGTACCGCCTGGCCAGCTTGGGGTCGATCCCGCGTTGCCGTAGCTCCTCGCAGTGCGGCTCCGAGTCGTACGCCCGATCCCCGTACAACTTGGCCGGCCGGTGCTCCGGTTCCCCCGTCGCCTCGTCCAGCGGGCCGGCGCCGTCCACCAAAGGGAGCAGTTCTTTGATCTCCGGCGTGTTCGCCGGAGTGCAATCCACGGCCAGAGGAATACCGTGGGCGTCCACCATAGCGTGCTGCTTGACGCCGGGACGGCCGCGATCCGTGGGGTTTTTCCCGCCGCCCTCGACGCCGCCGAAGGCACGGGCGAAGCTGCCGTCCACGGCGGCGCGCGACCAGTCGATCTTGCCGGCGTCGTCCAGGCGTTGGAGCAGGACCTGGACGAGTCGGAACCAGACGCCGGCCTGCTGCCAGGCCTGGAGTCGGCGCCAGCAGGTCATGCCGCAGCCGCAGCCCATCTCGACGGGGAGGTCCTCCCACGGGATGCCGGTCTTGAGGACGAAGAGGATGCCGATGAGGGCCTGGCGGTCGCCCACGGGTTTGCGGCCGGGGAAGCGGAAGCGGCGGGGCTTGGGGGGCGGCAGCAGGGGTTGCAGGACCTCCCAGAGTTCATCGGAGACCAGAGGCTTGGCCAGGACAGCACCTCCCAGGGCATGCAGAGTCATCCGCCCAGAAAAAGATGCACAAGGCATACCATGTGCGTCATTGTGTTAGTGCCTCTTATTCCGAGCGCCGGAGATTGTCTTGCACCAAGGGAGGCGATTATTCATCCCGCCCTGGTCCAGGCGGCTTACTCCTTTCCCGCCGCCGGCGCCGGGAACGGCAGCGTCGGGTCGCCGAAGTACATATACTTCATGGCCTGGAAGAAGATGCTCGGCGGATACCAGTCGTCGTTCGGTTTCAGGTGCGCCAGATCCTCTTTGTCGTAATAATATCGCACGGCGCGGGCCCAGCAGTCGCCGACCACCGGGTGTTCCGATCCCCGCAGCGCGGCCATAAAGCCGTCCAGCAGCGTCAGGGCGCACGGCTGGCTGCCCGTGTCGCAGCCGATGTAGACGACCGCCCCGTCCGGGCCGCCTTTGAGCAGCCGTTCGCCCAGACCGGTCGGGTTGTACTTCCCCTTCTGATAGGGCGACGGCGGCGGCGGCGGCGCCTTGAATACCTCGCCGGCGTCCGTGCCGGCGTGCCCCTTGCCGTCCACGTCCACGTAGGCGCCGTAGGGCGGCAGCGGCGCGAAATAGGCGGTGCTGCAGCCCACCGAGAGCATCACCGGCAGCCGGTCGGCGTTCTTGAGCTTGGCCAGGCTGCCGGTGGAGAAGCAGCCCGCCCAGACGGTTTCGCTGCCATGGCCGACGTGCACCGCCAGCGCGGCCCCCTCGTTCAGGGCGGCGACCACCGCCTTTTCGTCCGGCGGCGACGTCCTGAACTTGACGTTGCCGTCGCCGAAGAAGTAGCGGTCGGCCGTCCAGCCGGCGGGCAGCTTCCGCGACAGGTCGTCCAGGCGCCCACGCGCGTCCACCCAGCCGCCGGGGTGGAACAGTTCGGCCCGCCGCAGGCCGGGGTGCGTTCCGTCGCGGACGCTCTTTTCATAGGTCATCGTCTTGGCCGCCGTCGTCTTGACCTCGTCGGCCGTACTCACCGGCCAGCGGCCGACGGCGATTTCCGGGCGGTAGTCGATCGCGTCGTAGTTAATGGGATCTTTTTTGTTGTGTTCCCCGCGGACCTCGCCGAAATAGCCGCGGTGGAAGCCGTCCTTGCGGGCGTTCCAGTCGTCGAAAGATCCGTCCTGGCGGGCGAGGTCGGCGTAGTAGAGGTCGGACGGATAAAAGGCGTAGTTGAAGGCGGCCGGCGTGTTGCGGTCGAGCACCATGTAACGCACCGGCATGACGTCCACGTCGCCGACCAGCAGGACGTAGCCGAGCGCGTGTTGCGCCAGGAGTCGTAGAGGAAGCGCTTGAGCCGCTCCGGGTCGTCGGCCCCGTCGGTCTTTTTCAGCGCCTCTTCGAGAGAGACCAGTTCGGTCGGCCGCAACTGCTTCTTGTATTGGACGAATTCCCGGAGGGCGTCGTGGAATTTATCCGGCGCCACGATGAGGAAGCGTTTCACGGCCGGCTCGGCGGGCTTGTCGGCGGCCCGCGCGGGGGCGGCGAGGAAGGCGCAGGCGGCCAGGGCGACGACGAGGCCGGCCGCGGGGCGCGGCGATGGGGCGGGACGCATCGCGGTCCTCCTTTGCAAGCACGATTTCGGGTGCGAGACGGAAAGTGTGGGAGCATTGTACGTTCCGCAAAAGCCAGATGCAACGGAGGGGACCGTCGCCAACCGATCCCCTTGACGGCGGCCCCTTCCTACTTCTCCGAATCCTTGGGCATCAGCCGCTGAGGCAGGTCGGTGAACGTCGCCTTCCCGTCCTTGTCGTAATCAATCTGCCAGACACGGTCGAACACGGCGTTATCGAACGGGTCGGGCGCGCCGACGGCCTTGAGTTGGCCGGCCAGCTTCGGCATCTTGCCGTGGCGCCAGCAGATGAGCACGGTCTTGCCGGCGTATTTCGGGTTGCGAAACAGTTCGTGGGCCAGCTCGGCGCCGTCCTTTTTCGTGAAGTCGCTGTTGACCGTCAGCCCGAGCGCCTTGGCCAGCGGGGCGATCGTTTCGCCCGGCCGGCGGCTGTCGCCGGAATCCTTGGCCGCGAAGAGAAAATCGGGCGACGGGAACGGAACCGGCCGGCCGTCGGTCTTCTTGAATAGTTTGGGCAACGCCTCGGCCCGCGCCATGCCCTCCGCACTGAGGTCGGGCGATGGCGCGTCGTCGGGCGGTTTCTCGGCGTGGCGGATGATCAGGACGTGAGCCGGGTACGATTTGTTCTCGTCGCCGGCGCGCACCAAGGTGGCCGGAAAGAGCAGCACCACGGCCAAGGCGGTGCGGGTCAGCGGCAGGCGGTAGGACATGGGTGTACCTCGGACAAAGGGAATGGGCGCCGGGGCGACCCGGCCGCCTTGGGGGACGGATGAGGCTACCCGCCCGCAAGAGCGGGGGCAAGAAAAAACCCCCGCCGGCGGTTCAGAATTGTCTTGCGGCTCCCACCGGCGTCGGCTACACTTTCCCGCATGAACGCCCGCCGGCCTCCGCGTCTGGCTTCCCTTCGCCGCCTTGGCGGCCTTCGTGGTTGAGCTGGCGGCCATCCGCCTCTTCCAGCCGTCCACGGCAGACAAGCCGGACGGGCCGCGTCCTCCGAACCGCTTGGCGCCTTCAGCCGGCGAAAGGGAGGTCGGAAGGGGGCTGGTTGCGGCGGCCCCGGCGGGCGGGTAGACTCGCCGGCATGGAACGCGACCGCCGCCCCATGCTGCTGTTCCTGCTCGGCTCCGGCTTCCTGCTGCTGATCGTAGCGGCGGTCGGCCCGTTCGTGCGCACCCGGCTTACGGAACTTGGGACGCCGGACGCGCCGGCCCCGCTAGACGTGGCCGACGACGCGCCGCTCATCGTCCCCGCGCCCGTCCCGGCGTGGGAACGGGCGTCCTCCCTGGAAGAGTTCCTGCGCGGCCGGGGCGTGGCCGTTACCGTTTTCCCCCTGCGCCGACCGGCTCGACGCCTGGTATGTGTTCGACGGCGAGCCGGACCCCGGCTTTGTCGAGGGCATACCGGCGACGGCGGAGTACGCCGACTGCTGGAGGGGCGTGGCTCTGGGGGAGGACAACGCCCCTTGGACGCAAAAGGCCACTTTACCGAGCGCCTATGAGCTGCGCGGCGGCCCGTACCGCTACTTCGGCGACGCGGCGCTGTTGGTACGCATCCGGGGGACCGGAGAAATAGGCGCGGAGTCACTCCTTTGACCCCCGCCGGGGTTCCGCAGGGGTCGGTGACGACGCGGTCCGGGGGGTCCGTCGGTCGCGACAGCGCGGCGAATTACTGAACTGATTTCGCTGAAAATCACCGCCAGTATATCGTAGAAGACACGGATTGACTTGTTCGTCCGCGACAGGCGCGGGCGCCCTGCTTTCCCAATGCGACGAGGGCTCCGATGTCCGACTCCCGCTCCGGCCGTCGTTCGCGGCTTTCATCCGGCGCGACGACGTACGTCCTCCTCGCCCTGCTGACCTGCGGCTGCGGCGGCCGCGACCAACGACCGGGGGAAAATCCCCAACCGTTCTCCCATGAACAGACCCTGCAATGGATTCAAGGGCGCCACGCCTGGCGGCTGGCCAGGAAGGCCAAAGCGATCCGGGTGCGGCCGGTCGAACCGGAGGAGGTCGGCAGGGAGTTCCAGACCGCCGACCACGTCGCCGAGCGCGCCGGGAGAGCTTTTGGCTGTGCGTGGGCGTGGCCGGCGAACCCTGGTTTGAAGCGCCCGAGAAGGTCGCCGGGAAATATGAGAAGGTCGCCGAAGAGGAGCGACAGTACACCTTCGACCCTCGGCCTCGTAAGTACCAGGTCTACAAGCCCAAAGGCGACGTACTCAACTGGGCCGCGCAGGTCAAGGCCCCGGACGTGACCGGATTCTTTATCCGCCCCAACTACGACCCGGAGCGGCCCCTGTACTCCCCGGCGGGCGGTTACGTCGTCAAGGATTACACGCCGGACCCGTATCGGAACGATTCCAGCGATGTCTGGCTCGTCCAGCAAGCGCTCTTTGAAAGCACATACGAATGGGCGCCGGATGGCAAGTGATCCATTCAAGGGCGCCTACGCCGATCCCCAAAAGTCCTCATTCGTCGTCGAAGTCTCCGGAAGCAGCCCGCCGCCGATCGGGTAGCGTCTCCGTTTGAGTGGGGCGAGCCCGTCCCTTGCTCGCTTGCTCGCGCTTGCTTGGCGCTGCGGGCTCGCCCGTCTTTCTTCCAAATTGAGACACTACCGCCGATCGGCATCGACGTGGGCAAGGGGACGGGGTCGCGACTCCGGATTGAGGCGAGCGGCCGGCGTAAGTCGGCAGGTATCCGCGAGGAGGGGCGGAGGTCCGGCCCAGTCACGCGCCGGCCGGTCCTGACGCGCCGATTATTCTCATCCTCTTTCAGAATTTTCTCATAATTTCCTTGACAGCGAATAACCCTTGACGGATAAGTGGGGCGTCGGCGCTGTTGGGTAGCCGACCACATCCATCCCGTTTCGTCGTTTTCAGTTTACTCGAGGGAGTCGAACCATGAAACTGTTTGTGCCAGGCAAGGCCAGGTGGGCGTTCACGCTGATCGAGTTGCTTGTCGTCATCGCCATCATCGCCATCCTCATTGGCCTGCTGCTGCCGGCCGTCCAGAAAGTGCGCGAGGCCGCCGCACGCATGTAGGACACCAACAACCTCAAGCAGATCGGACTGGCCATCCACGACTGCCACGACGCCAACGGCCGCCTCCCCGACGCGGGCACCTATGGCGACACTCCCACTCCGGGTGCGGCGCCCTCCATCCAGCCCGGTTCCTGGTCGTTCCAGATCCTGCCCTACATGGAGCAACCCGCGATCTTTAACGGGGCGGCGGGCTATCAAACGACCCCTGTCAAGGGCTTCTTGTCCCCCGGCCGCGGCCGTCAATCGCTGGCCACCAACAGCAACCGCTCCCCCTGGAAGCAGCTGGGCGACTACGCGCTGAACGCCTACCCGTTCCTGACCGCCAACCAAGGCCGATTCAACAAGACGAACTGGGGCAAGGTGGCTGTGACGCTGGTGCAAATTACCGACGGCACCTCGAACACCGTCGCCGTCGGCGAAAAGGCGCTGGCCCAGGCCCGATACGCCTCGGACACCGGGGAGAACTGGGACGACACCTATTTCGCCGTTCTCGGCGGCTGTATGCGCGAAGGCGTCAGCGTGATGCAGGACCCGCCCGCGTCTGCCGGCAACACCGGCAGCGTGGACAACCAATGGGGCGCCCCTATGTCAGCGGCTGCCCGTTCGTTTTTTACGACGGCAGCGTCCACTTCGTCGCGCACGGCACCAATCTCAACGGCAACGGCATTGGCCCCATAATGTCGCACAACGGCGGCGAAGTCTTCACCCCAACTTGGTAGAGGGGCGCGAACCCAAGAAGCGCGTGGGCCGGCGTGTGGCGGTGTAACGCCGCCCCACACGCCGGCCGTCCCACAATGAGGATCTGTAACCGAAGGGGCGGCCGGCGGGGGGCGGCGCATCCGGTCCAAGCTATTTTCCTTTCCCCCTCGACACCAAGGATCCGTCAGACATGAATCGCGTTCCCTCCCTTCGGACGGCCGCCAGCTGCGTCCTTTGCCTGGTCGCGCTCGCGGCCGGCGGTTGCAGCGGCGGCAAGACCAAGCCCCACGGCAAGCTGGTGATGAACGGCGAACCGTACAAGCCGGGCGCCGGCGAAATCTTGCAGATCACCTTCATCGGCGAGGGATCACCGAGCATTTCCGCTGTCGCCCAACTGAACCCCGACGGCGACTTCACGGTGCCCGGGCCGACCAACACCGGCATCCCGGCCGGCAAGTATCATATCACGGTGACAGCGATTGGCGGCGGTGGTCCTGGCGGCACCGCCGGCGGCGCCGCCGCCCCCGCGGGCGGCGACATGATGAGGGGGAAGTACAGCAACTCGACGACGACCCCGCTCAACTGCGAGATCACCTCCGCCAACCTGCCGATCGTCATCGACCTGGGCAAGGGGACGGTTACCACGGGGAGCTAAGGCGCCGCCCCTATCAAGGCGTTTCGGCCGTGAATGTGGGCGGACGTGGTGGTTCTCCCCCTCCCCTTGCGGGGGGTGGGGGAGGGCAATGCTATCGGAACCTGTAACGAGCCGGCCGGTCCTGACGCATCGAATGTTCACATATTCTTCGATTCTTTCATCCCTTTCTTGACAGGAAAACGAGCGCGATAGTCAAATGAAGGGCCGGTACGGTCCCGCAGCTGACGCTGCGCCTAGCCGTTCCGTCGCTTTCATTTTTCTCACTCGAAGGAATCCAAGTATGAAGCTGTTTATGCCGGGAAAGGGCCGGCGAGCGTTCACGCTGATCGAGCTTCTAGTCGTCATCGCCATCATCGCCATCCTCATCGGCCTGCTCTTGCCCGCCGTCCAGAAGGTCCGCGAGGCCGCCGCACGCATGGCGTCCACCAACAACCTCAAGCAGATCGGCTTGGCCATCCACGACTGCCACGACGCCAACGGCCGCCTCCCCGACGCGGGCAGCGGCGCCGCAAACACGGGCGGCCAGGGCATCGGTTCCGCGGCCGGCGTCGCCCCCGCCACCCAGATCGGCCCCTGGGCGTTCCAGATCCTGCCCTACATGGAGCAAAGCGCGATTTTTAGTGGGGCGACGAACTGGCAAACGACGCCAGTCAAGGGGTTCATGGATCCCGGCCGCGGGCGTCAACCGCTGGCCAACACCACCGACGTAAGCCCCTTCAAGGCCCTGGGCGATTACGCGCTCAACGCCTACCCGTTCCTGACAAGCCACCAGGGTACCTTCGGTCCGAACGTGATCCAATGGGGCAAGGTGCAGTTGACGTTAGTCCAGATCACGGACGGCACGTCGAACACCATCGCCGTCGGCGAGAAGGCGATGCCGGTGTACCGGTATAACTTCGACACCGGAGACCAATGGGATGACCCAGTCTTCACCAGCGCTGGCGGCTGCCTGCGGGAGAATGTCAAAGTGATGCGGGACCTGCCGGTGTCCGTCTGCTTCTCCACCACCCCTGGCGCCTCGGGGATGCCCGCCAGTGACACCACGCATAACGAGTGGGGCTCGCCCTACGTCAGCGGCGCCCCCTTCGTTTTTTACGACGGCAGCGTCCACTTCATCGCCCACGGGACCAGCCTCAACGGCACCGGCGGCATCGGCCCCTTGCTGACGCACAACGGCGGCGAAGTCTTCACGGATCCGTGGTAAGAGCGTTCGGAAGGAAAGAGAATGGACCCACGAGCCCGCAGCGCCAAGCAAGGGCGAGCCAGCTCGCCCTTGCTTGGCGCTGCGGGCTCGCCCGAGGAGGGGCCGTTGTCGCATCGGCGAGCGCCGTCCCCTATAATGCGGCAGAGGGCGGGACGGAATCGTCTTGGAGCCGGGAACGTGAAACGGTGGTGGGCTGGCCTAACGGCGGCGCTTCGCCGGCCGCGCGTGCTGGCGGTTTTGGCGGCCCTATGCGCCGCGGCGGCCGCCGGCGGCTACTATTTCCGGGGCCGCCAGGAGGTGGAAGCGCATTGGCTGCAAGCCCGGCAGGCGATGGCGGACGACGACTTCGAGGGGGCCAAGGCCCAGCTGAACGCCTATCTCGCGGCCCGGCCCGAGGACGGCGAAGCCCATTTCCTCCTGGCCCGCGCCTGTCGTCGGGCGCGCGTGGAGGATTTCGGACAGGCCCGCCGTCAGCTGGAAGAGGCCCGCCGACGAGGCGTGTCCGGCGCGGACGCGGCCCTGGAAGCGGAAATGCTGGACGTCCAGGAAACCGGCCTCAGCGGCGACCGGGAAACCACGCTCCGCGATTATCTGAGTTCCGGCGGGTCGGGGTGCGAACTGGCGCCGGAGGCGCTGGCTCGCGGCTGTTTGCTGGACAACCGGCTCAATGACGCCAATGCCTGGCTCAACGTCTGGGTCGATCGCGCCCCGGACGACTGGTACGCCCACTTCTGGCGCGGGGCGCTGTTCGATTACCTGAGCAAGGCCAACCTGGCGGCGGCGGACTTTGAGTTCGCGCTTCAAAAAAGGCCGACGGACCCGGAAATCCGCATGAGGCTGGGCCTGTGCTCGTCCAGAGCGGTTATGATTATAAAAAGGCTCTTCAATATCTTGAATCCTGCCCTCGCGGGGGGCCGGACGACGCCGACGTGCTGGTGGGGATCGCCCAGTGCCGGCGGGCGTTGGGACGGTCGGACGCGGCGGAGGCGCTGCTCCGACAGGTCGCGGCCGCCCACCCGGACCACGCCGACGCCCTGCTCACCCTGGCCCTGGTCGAGGTGGACCGCGGCGACGACCCCGCGGCCCTGACATGGCTTCGCGGTCTGGAGCCGCTGGTCCGGCGGTCTCACGAACCGGAAGACCTCGCCCGCTTGCGCCGCCTGGATCCGACGCCCGACCATGCCGACGTCAGCCATCTCATGCGGGCGACGTTCAACCTTTTCGCCGCGGTCCTCGGCCGGCTCGGGCGGAACGAGGAATCTCGCCGTTATGAACGGGAAGCCGAGCAGGCGGCAACGGAATTCGAGGACTTGAAAAAGACCCTGCGGGAGCGCGACCAACGGCCGCGCGACGTCGCCGTCCTGGACAAACTCGGCGCCCTTTACCTCCGGCTCGGCATGGACGCCGAGGGAGTGGTCGTCCTGAAGCGCGTGCTGCGGGAGAAGGCCGACGATCCCCAGGCCCACCGGGCGCTCGCCGATTACTACGCGGGCCGCGACGACCCCGAATCCCGCCGCCTGGCCGAAGAGCACCGTCGCCTGGCCGGGGCGCCGCTTAGGCCCGATCCGCCCGGGGCGAAATAAATGAGCCTTCCGTCGTCTAGGGCGCTTCACGTTTGGGTAGCCGCATTCGCCAGAATGCGGGTCAGGCTGGCCCGTATTCTGGCGAATGCGGCTACAAGCAAGCCAAAGGTGAACCGCTCTATGACCCCCGGACCCCATCGCACCGTCATCTGGACGGTCCTGATTTGTGGCGCCCTGTTGGCCGTCGGCTGCTTTCGACCCCCGTCCTCGCGCCCCGTCGATCCCTCCCCCGACGCGCCCGCCGCGGATTCCCCCCCGGAGGGGCCGGACTATTTCAAGGACGTCACCGCCGCTTCCGGCGTGAACTTTCAATACCGCAACGGCGAAGAGGCCGACCTGTACACCCTGCTCGAATCCCTCGGCGGCGGCGTGGGGCTGCTGGATTACGACCGCGACGGCCGGCTGGACATTTTTGTCACCGGGGGCGGCTATTTCGACCCGGTCGAGAAGACGGTCAAGGGCTACCCGAACCGCCTCTACCACAACGAGGGCAACGGCCGCTTCCGCGACGTGACGGCGGAGGCGGGTTTGGACAAGCCACTGTTCTACAGCCACGGCTGCGCGGTGGGCGATTACGACAACGACGGCTGGCCCGACCTGCTGGTCACCGGCTACGGGCGGATGGCGCTGTACCACAACAACCACTGCCGGTTTGAAGACGTGACGAAGGCCGCGGGCCTGGCGGGCGAACACGCCCCGCAATGGAGCACGAGCGCGGCCTGGGCGGACCTCAACGGGGACGGCCTGCCGGATCTGTTCGTGGGCCAGTACGTCGATTGGTCCCTGGCGACGAACGTCCCCTGCCGGCCTCTCGGCCCAGGAGGGGCGGTGGATGTTTGCCCGCCGACGGGGTTCAAGCCGCTTCCGCCGAAGCTGTACTGGAACAACGGCGACGGGACGTTCCGGGAGGCCGGCCCGGAAGCCGGCCTCAAGCCGGGCAAGACGCTGGGCGTTGTGGCAGCGGACGTGGACGAGGACGGCCGTCCGGACGTTTACGTCGCTAACGACACCGTGGCCAACCAGCTGTACATCAACAAGGGGAACGGCCGGTTTCAAGAAGAGGGCGTGCGCCGGGGCGTCGCCTTCAGCGAGCAAGGCCGCGCGGCCGGCAGCATGGGCGTGGACGCCGTCGATTACGACGGCAGCGGTCATTTGTCGTTGTTCGTCGCGAATTTCACCCAGCAGGCCCACGCCCTCTATCGCAACCGCGGCCGCGGCATGTTCGATCACGTCAGCAGCCGGGTCGGCCTCACGGCCATCGGCCTGAACTTCGTCGGCTTCGGCGCCGCCTTTCTCGACTACGACAACGACGGCGCCGAAGACCTCATCATCTCCAACGGCCACGTGCTACGCCATCCGCCCAGTCCCCAGACACTGGCGCAGCGGCCCGTGCTGTTGCGCAACCTGTCCCGGCCGGGCCGGCCGGACGCCGCCGCCCGCTTCGAGGACGTTTCGGACAAGGCCGGTCCCTTTTTCCGCGGTAGGCGCCGGGGCGCGGGTTGGCGGTCGGCGACCTGGACAACGACGGCAAGCCGGACGTGGTGCTCAACCAGTGCGATGAACCCGTGGTCCTGTTGCGGAACGTCGTGGACAACGGCAACCACTGGCTGGGCGTGGAATTGAGCGGCCGGCCGTATCGCGACGCGGTCGGCGCCTTGCTGACCCTGGAGGTGGGCGGCCGGCGGCTGGTGCGGGCGGTGAAGGGGGGCGGGAGTTACTTGTCGTCCGGCGATCGCCGCGTGATTTTCGGCCTGGGCGCCGATTCCGCGGTGGACCGACTGACCGTGCGTTGGCCGTCCGGTCGGACGCAAGTTTGGGAAGGAGCGGCGTTGGCCGCGGATCGTTACTGGACCCTGGTCGAGGGGGAACCCGCGCCCGAGCGCTATTAGAGGGGCGCCCAGTCGCCGTTTCGTCTGGATGGCGCGGGGCCGAATGGGGTAGCATCCGGGCCGGCGTCCGCCCCATGTTCGCCCCGGAGCACCGGCCCATGACGAAATGGTTTCGCTGGTTGTGGTTAGCCCTTTTGCCGGCGGCCCTCGCGGGCTGTCGCCCGTCCGCCGCCGGCCCCGCGACGCCGCCGGCCCCCGTCGCGTCCATCCCCGCCGCCGCCGACCCCGCCGCGGACGCGGCGGCGCAGGCGCTCGAAAAGCTCGGCGCCCGCGTCAAGCGCGATGAGACGGCGCCGGGCCGGCCGGTCGTGGGCGTCGATTTCTCGTCCGCCTTTCCGCGAGTCGGCGACGCGGAATTGAAGCGGCTGGCAGGACTCGACCGCCTCCGCACGCTGCGGCTCACCCGCTCCCGGACGACCGACGCGGGCATGAAGGAGTTGGCCGGCCTGAAAAATCTTCAGGAACTTGTCCTGGCGAACACGTCCGTCGGCGACGCGGGGCTGAAAGAGCTGACGGGGCTGAAAAGCCTTCGCCGCCTGGACCTGTCGTACACCGGGGCGACCGACGCGGGGATGCGGTTCATTGCGAAGTTGACGGACCTTCAAGAGTTGAACCTGGAGGGCGCCGTGGACGGCAAGGCGTCGATCACCGACGCGGGCCTCAAGGAGCTGGCCGGTTTGCGGAACCTGCAACGCCTGAACCTGTTCGACCGGAAGATCACCGACGCGGGCCTCAAGGAGCTGGCCGGGCTGCGGGAGCTGCGCGAGCTGAACCTCGAATCGACCGACGTGACGGACGCGGGCCTGAAGGAGTTGGCGGCGCTGCCGCGTCTGGAAGCGCTGATGCTGGGCGGCGGCCCGCTGACGGGCGAGGGGTTCAAGGATCTGGCGGGGGCGATTCATCTCAAGAAGCTGCGGCTGCGGGGTTCCCAGCTCAACGACTCGGGTTGGAAGGCGTTGGCCGGCCTGTCCGGCCTGGAAGAACTGGAGATCCAGTACACGCCGACGCCCGATTCCGGGCTGAAGCGGCTGGCGGTCCTGGGGAACCTCCGCAGGTTGGACCTGGGCACGACCGACGCCAGCGACGTCGGCGTCGCGGAACTCCAGGCGGCGCTGCCGGGCTGCGAGATCAGGAAGTAGAAAACGGGGCGAGCGGCGGGCCGACGCCGCGCCGCTCGCCCGGCCCGTCCTATTTGCGGGCGTCGCCGGCCATCGGCCGGTGGAGTCCGATCGTCAGCGGGCTGGGCAACGTCTTCAGTTCGTCGTTCGGGCCGGTCGTCGGCCGCTTGGCCCCTTCGGGGAGCGGCAACGGCTTCTGGTCCGGCCCGACCACCTCGCGCCGGACGAACATCATCCGTGGGTAGACCGGGTATTTGTCCCTGGGCGTCGGCACGTCGATCTCGAACGCGGCCGGCAAGTCCTTGGCCGTGAACACCTTTTGCACCACGGTCGGCGTCGCCTCCCAGCTGGCGTTGTGGGCGCGGGCGATCTCCTTGTCCTCCTTGTACATCTGTTCGTAGCTCTTGTTCCGCGCGCCGGTGCGGTAGGCGTAGGTGACGACCAGCCGGTTGTCGCCCAGCGCCTTGGGGTCGGCCACGGAAACGGTCACGGTGTTCTTGCCCGGCGAGAGGAAGGGCAGGGCGAAGGGGTTGTTTTGCACCGTGGCCGTTAGCCTGAGATCCTTGAGGGCGTCCTTGACGCTCAGACGCACCAGGGCGCTCACCTGCCCCTTCACGTCGGCGCCGAAATCCTTCAGCCCGGCCGACTTCCACGTCTTGCCGTTGTCGATGCTGACTTCGAGTTTGTCCACGCCTTTGGCCGAACCGAATGCCTGGGTGAGGATGTACGGCGACTGGAGCAGCACGGTCACCGACGCCGGTTTGCCCGCCTCCGCCGGCACGATCGCGCCGCCGGCGACCTTCACGTTGTCCACGGCGGCGAACGACTTCAGGCAGGCTTCGCCGGACGGGTCGGGCGTGAACGTCAGCGTGCCGTTGGCGTAGCTCTCGCGCTTGAAGTCGGGGCCGAGGTACGGCTCGGCCGTGAGGCCCTTTTCCGGAGAATTGCGAATCTCTTTATCGCCGCAGGTGTGGCCGGGGCACTGGGGGCTGTCGTTCCAGTACCAGGCGGCGTCCAGCTTGTCCCAGGTGCTCGTCAGGGCGAAGCCGGGCGCCAGGTTCACCTCGGCCGAGTAGTTCCCCGTCGCGTGGACGATGGGTCCCCAGCCTTCCGGACTGCCGCAGCGCTGGCGGTGTCTCAGACCCTTGGCGACGCCCTCCAGTTCGTCGCCGCAGACGAGGAAGGCCGGCGCTTCCCAGTTGACCTTGTCGCCGATCATCCGGAACTGGTCGTCCTTGGCGTACATGACCTTGCGGGCCTTGTCCATCACGAAGGCGTCGGTGAGCAGACCCTTGGGGTTGGCCGCCAGGTCGTCCTCGCCGGCGATCGTTCGCTTCGTCGGGTCTTTCGGGTCGGGCATCCAGGCATAGAACTTCAGAAAAACGTCGAGGTAGTGCCAGCGGCCGTCGTAGTACGCTTCCACCGTGGTATGGCCGGGGTCGCTCCAACCGACGAACCGCCAATTCCAGCCCAGCTGGCGCCACAGGGCCGACTCCGTGGCGTGCAATCCGCCGCACAGGCTCCAGCCGTAGCAGTTGATTTCCTTGAGGGCGGGGATGCCGCCCGGCTCGCTCGGGTAGGCGTAGTGGTAATGCGTCATCCGCATGAAATCGTAGATGGCGACGGCCTTTTCGTCGTTGGTCTTGCAGTCGCGCGTCACCGATTCGACGATGCTCTTGAGGCTCGAACAGTCCGGCGCCTTGTCCGGGAGGACCTTGACGCCGTGGACTGTGGCCGGGGGTGCGGCCTCGGGCGCCGGCTCGGCCGCGGGCGCGGCCGTAGCCAAGGCAAAAAGAAGAGGTAGAGCGATTGTCATCGCTCGGGGTCGGGTGGCCGTCATGTTCGGTTCCTGTGGCTTGAGAAGACGGGCGAGAAGGCGGGGTGCGGCGGGTTGTCAGGATGAAGGATAACCGGAGCGGCCCCCGCCGGCAAGGACGCCGACGGCGGGGCCGGGAACTCAGGACGGGTTGCGGGCGGCGGCCTGTCGCAGGCGATCCACGAAGTCGGCGTGTTCGGCGGATGCCAGCCCTCGCTGGGTGGTCCGGGCGACGGCGGCCATGTCACCGCCGATCAGGGCGGCCGGGTCGAGCTTGGCGTGGAGGTCGATGCTGACGGAAGTGGCCGACACTTCCGCCACCAACTCCGGCGCGCCGACGATGTAGTCGTCGGCGTCGATCCGCGCCTGCCCGCCGTGCGACGGCAGGACGATCTGGAAGGCGTCGGGCTGCGGGGCGTTGTCCAGGTCGAGCCGGAGCGTGGCGTTGTCGCCGCCCTCGACGCCCGGCGTGGCGATCCGGTACAGGCCCAGCCAGGTAATCAAATCGAAGTGGGGGGCGCCGTGGTGTCGATACGTAACGGGCGAAGGCATGTAAACCACTCCTTCGATGAGTTGGGCGTTATGCAACTCCGGCATCGCCGCATAACGGTACTCGAGCTCGACGCGCGTGAGGCGGTCGCTGTTTTGCAAGGGTGGCGTCGCGGCGTCGGGAAGCGCCGGCCGCATCGGGACGGAGGGCTTTGACGTTGCCGTGGACATGATGGGTGGCTCCTTGGTTCGAGCGGTCGGCCCGGTCCCATTATAACCGGCCCCGGCCGCCGAAGCGATCTCCCCTGGACTTGGGTGTACTCCCTGCGTTATAGATCAAAGCTGCTATCGGTTGTTGATGGGCGGCGTCCCCGAATTCCCCTCCTTATCAGCCCTTGGTCATGCTTCTGCGCACCGAACACCTGACCAAAGACTACGGCCGTCGCCGCGCCCTCGACGACCTCAACCTGGAGGCGGCGGCGGGCGAGGTGTTCGGCCTTCTCGGTCCCAACGGATCGGGTAAGTCCACCGCCCTTCGTCTGCTGCTGGGCTTCTTGCGGCCCACGTCGGGGACGGCCCGCATCGCCGGCCACGATTGCTGGCGCGACGGCGTCGCCGCCCGCCGTCACGTCGCCTATCTGCCGGGCGAGTTGCGCCTCTACGAGAACATGACCGGCCGCCAGCTGGTCGCGTTTCTCAGCCGCCTTCGCGGTCAACCCGTCAACGGCGACCTCGACGCCCTCGCCCGCCGCTTCGACATCGACCTGGGCCGGCCCATCGCCGCCCTCTCCTCCGGCATGAAACGCAAGGTCGCCCTGCTGCAAGTGCTTGTCGCCCGCGCCCCGCTTGTTGTGATGGACGAGCCGACCAACACCCTCGACCCCACCATGCGCGACGAACTCCTCGGCCAGGTGCGCGAGGCCCGCGACCAGGGGCAGGCGGTGCTGTTCTCGTCGCACGTGTTGAGCGAGGTGGAACAGGTCTGCGACCGCGTGGGGGTGCTGCGGGCCGGCCGGCTGGTCCACCTCCAGCACATGGACGAGCTGCGCGAGGGCCGGATCGTCCGCGCCAGGCTCAGCGGCCCCTGGGACGCGGACGCCGCGCGCCGGCCGGCCTGTCCGTCCGCGAGTACGAAAAAGATCGGCTTACGCTCGAATACCGCGGGCCGCTGCCGGAGTTGCTGTCCTGGCTGTCCCGGCAGCCGCTGGCCGACCTGCGCCTGGAGCCGCTCGGCCTGGATTCCATCTACCACCGCTATCACGGGGCCGACGCATGACGTTCCCGCTGGTCCGCAAGCTGCTGCGCGACGCCCGCGTCGGGCTGCTGGTGACGGCGCTGTTGCTGGCGGCCTTCCAGTGCCTCTGGGCCAAGATCACCTCGCGCATCCTCGGCGACCTGTCGCCCTACTTCACGCAGCTGGCGTCGTTCGGCGGCAAGTCCATCAGCGACATTCAGGATGAGATATTTCAGGGGCCGGGCCAGATCGTCAAGACGATCATCGGCGGCGGCCGCGTCGATCTGGAACGGGCGATGGACATGCTGTCGATCGGCTACGTTCACCCGCTGGTGCAGATCATCTTTTGCATCTGGGCGGTGGGCCGGGCGTCGGGCGCCGTGGCCGGCGAGCTGGACCGCGGCACGATGGAACTGTTGCTGGCCCAGCCGATGTCTCGCGGCCGTCTCTTAGCGGCCCATTTCTGCGTGGACCTCATACTCATCCCGCTGTTGTGCCTGAGCCTGTGGGGCGGGACCTGCCTGGGGACGTGGCTGGTCGGGCCGATCCATCCCGAGGCGCCGACGATCAAACCGCCGGAAGGAATGCTGTCGTTCAAGCTCGGCCCGATCGAATACAAATCACCGATCGTCTTCCGCCCGACGCCGGAAAGTGCGGAGGAACAGGCGAAGCGCTTGCACATCGACCTGGCGGCGTTCGGCCCGTCGTTGTGGGCGGTGGGCGGCCTGTTGTTCGCCGTCAGCGGCTACACGACGTGGCTGTCGGCGTGCGGCCGGTACCGGTGGCGCGTGCTGGGGCTGGCGGTGTTCTTGACGCTGGTGCAATTCCTGATCAACGTGGTCGGCCAGATGTGGGACGTGCTGGAGCCGTTGCGCCCTTGTACGATCTTCTATTACTACCAGCCGCAGGAGATCATCCTCGGCAGGCCGTGGGCGGAGGCGCTGCCGGCGCTGGCGGTGCTCTACGGCGTCGGCGCGGCCGGCTACCTGCTGGCGCTGTGGGTGTTCACGCGGCGCGACCTGCCGGCGCCTTTATAAGAAAAAGGTTCACCACAAGGACACAAAGAGCACAACGCGGAAGCGACCCGAATGCAAAAGACTTTTGCTTTCTTCTTTGTACTCTTTGTGTCTTTGTGGTGAAGTCTCTTACTTCTCCTCGACCACCCAGATGTTGCGGAAGTAGACCGGCCCGTCGTGGTGCTGCAACTGGATCGGGCCGGGCGTGGGGCCTTCCTTCTGGCCGCCGCCGGTCGGTCCCTTGTCGAGCTTGACGTGGTCCTGCACGACCACGCCGTTGTGCTTGACCGTGATGACGGCCGGCTCGGTCTGCTTGTCGCCCTCATACTTGGCGGCCGTGAAATCCACGTCGTAGGTCTGCCACGACAGCGGCGGGTAGCACATGTTGACCAGCGGCTTGTACTGCGAGTAGACGGCGCCGCACTCGTTGTTCGCGCCGGACAGGCCGAAGCTGTCGAGAACCTGGATCTCCCAACGGTCCTGAATGTAGACGCCGCTGTTGGCCCGCTGCTGGCCTCTGGACTTGGGCATGAACGGCAGCACGAACTCCAGGTGCAGCTTACAGCTGCCGAACTTCTGTTTGCTCTTGATGCCGTTGTTGAGCAGGTGGTCGGCGACGACCTTGCCGCCGTTCCAGGCGTCGGCGTTCACGCCGTCGAAGAGCACGTTGGCGCCGGAAGGCGCCTTCTCTCCCAGCGTCGGGCTTTGGCGGATGACGTGCGCGAGGGCGAACGCCTCGCCCTTCTCGGTCTTCCCCTGCATCTTGGTGTTGGCGATCTCGCCCTTCCAGTCGCCGGTGATTTCGGTCTTGCCGTTGTCCCCGGTGACGGCGGCCGACTTGATCTTCGTCTTTCCGTCCCAGCCGTCGCCCGGCAGGCCGCCCGGCAGGAACTCGACCTCGAACTTGCCGTCGCCGCGGGCGATCACTTGGGCGCCGTACTTGTCCTTGCCGACCTCGCCGGCGTACTCGCCCTGCACGGCGAAGTCCGGGCCGGCCGCCTTCGGGTCGCTGTAGACCTCGACCTTCTTCTCGTCCTTGGCCGCGGCGCAGCCGCAGGCGATCAGTCCCAATCCCAGGCCCGCGCACAGCGCGGCAGGCAGCCATCGCATCATGTTGCACCTCGAAAGAAAGATTAGCCTCAGAGATCACAGAGGTCCCCAGAATGGCGCTTGACGCCTTCAATCGACCGGGGCGCTCCGAAGTTTATAAGAAGGGCGCGCTTCAGGCCAGTGGCTTTCAGGTACGAGAGCGTTTGGGCGGTGGCGACCTCAGGCAGTTTGCTCAGCGATTTCAGTTCGACGACCACCTCGCCCTGCATGAGAATGCCCAGTTTTTGGCCTTTGATGAAGTGGCCCTGGTAATTGATGACCACTTCCACCTGGCGGTGAATCGTCTTTCTCCGACACGGGCAACAGGCGCGGCCGCGGCACGCTGACGCCGACGACGGCGCCGTGTCGATGCCGGAGCTGGGCGAAGTTGAGGCGCAGGAACTCGTGCAGGCCGCGGTCGGCGCCGTTGGACAGGTAGGCGCGGGCGAGGGCGGCCATGTGGGAGTCGTAAAGGCGTTTGCTGTGCGAGTGCAGGGCGCAACGGCCGTCGTGGCGGCGCAGGTCGCCGTCGAAGGCGGGGCCGATGTGGTACAGTTCGTGGAACAGTGTGATGAATTTGTCGTCGAAATCCTGGTCCAGGAAACGCGGCAGACAAAACGTAACCAGATATAGCATCTCCCGGCCGTCCACGAAGAAGCGCTGGACTTGATAGGGGACGCCGTCGCGCCGCCGCGTCAGGGCGCCGCCGTGGAAGCGGAGCGGCGTGACGCGGGCCTGGAGGCCGTGCCGCCGGCCGGAACGGGCCTGGAGCACGCCGATGAGAAGGCGCGAAACGTCGATGTGCCGCAGCTCCTCGCAGTGGCGCACCACGTCGGCGCAGAGGAGGCGGACGTGATTGCAGAAATGGAAGGGACGGTCGGCGGGGCCGGTGCGCAGCCAGGACGGCGCGTCGGGGGCGGGACCGCTGGCCGGTCCCGGCGCGTGGACGGTTCGGAGCGGCAACGGGTTGTCCGGCCCTTGCCAGCGCAGCATCGGCGGCGGCGCCTTGCCGGTCGGCCGTGCGGATTTGGCCACGTCCATACTCCTGACGAGCGGCGTCCTGTCCGATGCCACCGGCAAATCCGGTAAATTCCGCCGCGCCGGGCGACGATACTACTGGACATACCGATCCGGGATTCCCGCCGACGATGGGGACCGGCCGCCGCGAAACCGCGGACGGTTCGCGCGCGGGGCGTCCCCTACTTTAGCCTATGGTCCGGGACGGGGAAATGAAAAAAATGAAAGCGAAACGGCAGACGCGGTGGGGCCTGCTCGGTCTGGCGTGGGTCCTGGCCGCCGCGACCGGCTGCCAAACGTGGGTCGCCGGCATGACGCTGCCGTCGGGACACTACCTGGAGCACCCGCCCCAGTACATCCCGCCGTCGCCGTCGTACCCGCTGACGCGCGAGCTTGGCACTCAACAAGAAACCGCCGTGGCGCCGGCGCCGGGTGTGGAGGGACTGCCGCCCCCTATTCCGGGCCGGCCGTGAGCCTGATGCGGAACGCGGTATGCCGAATGAACGACGCCGCGACGGCCGCTTCGGCTTCGCATTCATCGCCTTCTTGCCCTTGACCGGCCAAAGGTCGGTCGTTATGGTCCCCCGGCTTTTGGCGTCGGAAACGGATAGCCGCCCAAAGGCGAGCCGCGATGGGGTGGAAACGCGGCGAACGCGTTCTCATAACGGGGAAGGGGAAAGCGATGGGCAAGAAGCCCGTACTGGGGATGGTGAGCGCATTCTGTGTCGGCCTCGCCCTGACGGGCTGCAAGGGCGCCAACAGTCGCTCGGAAGGGCCGCCCGTGGCCAAGGATAATTCGTCTCTGTATAAGACGCAGCCGAGCTTCGGGCCTGGTTCCGCGGGCACGGCGTCGTCCAACGGCTGGAACACGGCGCCGACCGCCGCCAAATCCGCCGCGCCCGGAACCGCCGCGCCCATAACCGCGGCCGCACCGCCGTCGATGATCGGTGCGGACATGAGGCCGATGCCGCCCGTCGGGGTCGGTTCGACGAACGTCCAGCCGGCCGGCGGCCTGATGCCGTCAGGTCCGCTGCCGCCGCCGGAAGCCTCGCCGCGGCCGGGCCAGATCACGGACGTTCCGGCGCCGTCCGGATCGACGTTAAGCAACTTCCCTCCGGCCTCGGACGCGCATTCCAACTCGCGTATGTTGCCGCCGACGCCGGCCCTACCCGCGCCGACGAGCTTGCCGCCGCTGCCCGAGGAGCCGGCGCCGACGCCGCCGGGCGCCACGAGGGACGTTCCGACGACTCCGGCCCCGCCGCTGCCCGCGTCGATGCGATCCTTGCCGGGCGACCTGCCGCCGGTCGCCGGCCCGACGCCGGACGTTGGCCCCGTGCCGCTGCCTCCTCCACCGGCGCCCGTGGAGACTCCGCCGTTGCCCGAGCCGCCGGCGCCGACCCGCTGAGTTGCATGCCGACAACCCACCACGGGTTGCCCGTCGCGTCATAACGCCGGGCGGCCCGTGGTGTTTTTGTCCGGCGCCCACGCCAGGGCGCGGATTTCCCCGAATTCACGGTCCAGTTTGTCCCATGTCATGCCGGCGTCGGTCGAGCGGTAGACCTCGCCGCTGACGCTGGCGGCGTAGATCAGGTCGGGATCGGCCGGGTGGACGGCGAAACACCAAACGGTGCTGTTGGCCCGCGCCGGCATGGCGGCGGCCTTCCAGGCGCCGCCGGCGTCCGTCGAGCGCGCCACCACTCCTTCGCCGCCCGGCGGCCCGTCGCCCGCGCCAAGCAGCACCACCCCCTCCGGCCACACGGCTGGGTCAAGGCGCGGCAATACGGCCACGGCAGGACGCGACCGATCCCCGCCGGCCGCCAGGTTTCGCCGTCGTCGTCGCTGATGTTGAGGTCGTTGTTGGTCGCCGCCAGCAGCCGGCGTTTGCCGCCGGGGCCGGGGGCGACGGCAATCGCGTGGATGTCGCGCGAACTCAGCCCCGTTCCGATTGGCGCCCAGGTGCGGCCGCCGTCGCGGCTGGCGTGGACGCCGTCGATCTCCACGCCCGCCCACGCCAGATCGGCATTGTCCGGATCGGCGACGACGCAGGTGACGCGGGTGTGCAGGATGCGCGGGCAGGCCGTCTCCAGCGTCGCCGCCGCCACGGCCCAGGTTTGGCCGCCGTCGTCGGAGCGGAACAGGCCCGACGGGCACGTTCCGACGAGGATCGTCTCGGGCCGGAGCGGCGGTACGTGGACCGACCAGACCTGCGACCCGGCGAGCGGGCCGTCCAGGCGCGTCCAGTTGTCGGCCCCGTCGTCGCTCCGAAATAGGCCCAACTCGCTGCCCATGTAGAGTACCGACGGCTGACGCGGGTGGACGACGAGGGCGCGAACGTCGCACTCGACGAACGTGCCGTCGCAGGCGCGGCGGAAGGTGCGGCCGCCGTCGAGGCTGCGGTAGAGGCCTTCGCCGATCGTGCCGACGTAGAGGCGGTGCGGCGTCATGCGTGTACCTCCGCGGGAGGCGCCGGCGCTCGCTGGCACGGCAAGTCTTCAAGTCCGGCGCAACCGGGCGGCAACTCGGCCGTTTCGACCAGCAGCGACGGGATGCCTTCTTTCACGGGGAACCTGAGCCGGCAGCGCTGACAAATGAGGGCGTCCTCCTCCTGGTCCAGCCGGACCTCGGACGGGGACAGCGGGCAGCGCAGCAGGTCGAGGAAGTCTTGTGGAATCATGAGGCGTCCTGAATGGGTCATTCCGTTCTTCCTCCCCTCTCCCCTCGGGGAGAGGGGTTGGGGGTGAGGGGGTATGGATTCGGAACGAAAAACCCCTCACCCCCAACCCCTCTCCCCCGAGGGGAGAGGGGAGCCAACCCTTGCGTCACTTCGGCGGTTTCAGCGTTTGCAGATAGCTATAGAGGTTTGCCAGGTCTTCCGGTTTGAGACCCTTGAGCAGGCCGTCCGGCATCAGCGACCGCGTGCTCGGACTCCGCGAGGCGAGGTCGGGCGTGGCCACGCGCACCGTGGTCGCGGCCCCGGTTTGCAGGATCAGCCCGTCGGCCGACTCGAAGGCGACGATGCCGTAGTAGACCTGGCCGGAGCGCGTCTCGACGCGCGTCACGCGGTACGGCGGCGCCACGTCGCGGCTGGGGTAGATGACGGCGTCGAACAGGTCGGCCCGCGAAAACCGACTGGTCACCGCGGTCAGGTCCGGCCCGAGTCGCGTCGTGCCGGTGTGGCAGGTGGCGCAGGCGCGGGCGCGGAACAGCGCCTCGCCCCGGCCCGCGTCTCCCTTCTCCCACGGCACGGTTCGCAGCAACTTCGTCCACGCCGCCGGGTCCGCGTCGCCGTTGCCCTCCGCCGCCGCGGCCAGCCTGGGATGCTCTTTCTGGAACCACGCGAACACCGGCTCGTAAACGCGCTTCAACGCGGCCGGGTCGTCGCCGTTCTCCGTGAAAGCGAACGGCCGTCCCGTTTGCCGCGCCAGCAGGCGCAGACCCGCCGCGGGTCTCCCTCTCTTTCGGCTCCAGGGTCAGCTGTCGCAACAGCCGCACCAGCGGCGCCAGACGCGACGGCACCGCGTCGCGCGGCAAGTCCTCCAGCGCCGCCAGGCAGTCCCGCACCACCTGCTCCTGGCCCGACTCCAGGCCGGTTATAAATCTTTCACGATCCACCTCCTCCGGTTTGTCCGTCAATCGGAGAAGCAGGGCGTCGCGCAGGCCGTAGTTCGACCACTCGGCGCGGAAGACGGGGCGCACCTCCTCGGCCGGGAGGAGATTCAGCAGTTCGATCAGCGGCCCGGACCAGGCGAAATCGTCGTCCTTTTTCACCGCGTCGAGGAACAGGCGCGCCGCCTCCTTGCGACGGCCGGCGTCGAAACACGCCGACAGGGCGACGTGCGCGGGGCGCACGAAGTCCTTGTGGTGAAGGAGCGCGTCGGGCAATCGCGGGTCTTTTTTGACGAGTTCGGTCACGACCTCGACGAGACGGGCGTTCCAGTTCTGCTTGTTGCGCTGGGCCTGCCCTTCCAGTTTGCGGTCGAGGCCAAGCACGGCGTCGGCGACCCTGGCGGCCGCGCCGGGGCCGCGCTTGCCGCGCAGCCGCGAATAGACGACGAGATAGTGCATGTCGCGGGTCGCGGAACTCGTCGGTCCCCACGCCGACGCGGCCCGCGCCGCCACGTCGTCGTCGTCGTCCTCCACCATCGCCAGGAACCGGGCCGACTCGTCGTCCAGCCGCGGGCCGCCGCCGGTCAGGCACTCCCCGCGAATGACGGGCAAGACACTTTTAAGATCAGTTTCATACTCCTTAACCGGCCCTTGCAGGGAATAGCCGGTGTAGACTTCGGCCGGCGGGTCCTTCAGGCAAAAATCCCCGAGCGACCGCATTAGCAGCCGCAGCGCTTCCAGGCGATCCGGCGGCGGCCCGCCCATTTTTACGAGGTCGATGGCCCGGCGCACGTCCTCCGCGTGGTCTTCGCCCACGGGATGGCGCCATTGCGCTGCCAACGCCAGGCGCGCGCCCCGGGGCCTTCCGTGCAGTCGCGGGGCTGGTTCAGATGCCGCCACTCTTTTTCCGGCAACAGGGAAGCCAACCGGGCCGCCGCCTGGCGCTCCCGCTTGTCGCCGGCCCCCAGCCCGGTGCAGACGACGTCTTCCGAGACCGATTTCAGCTCGCCGATGTGGTCGGCCAGGGCGGACAGGGCCGCGACGCTCACCCGCGGGTCGGCGTCCTTCGCCAGTTCTTGCAGGCCGTCCCGACAGCGCGGGTCGAAGACGCGGCCCATCGACCAGGCGACGCGCGCCCGAACGCGCGGGGCGGACCAGTGTCGCGCGGCGTCCGCCGTTTCCGGCGGCAGGCCGTGAAACAACTCCGTCAGCACTTCAACCGCCCGGATGCGATCCGTTTCATCTCTTTTCTCGTCGGCGACCGCTACGAGGAACGGCCGCGGCCCGATTTTGCGGGCCAGCGGTTCCCACCGCGTCCGCGACCAGGCGTCCAGCGGCTGCGGCGCCCGCAACACCTTATCGAGGTCCGTCTTCGGTTCCGGCCGTCTCCGCACCGGAGTTTTGCCGTCGCCGACGTATTCGACGCGAAAAACGGCGCCGCGCGTCTTGCGACCGCCCATGCTGATGAACAGCGAACCGTCCGGGGCCACCACGATGTCCGTCGGGTCGAAGCCGTTGGCGCCGACCGCCTGCAGAAAGACCTCCGGTTTGGTCTTATAGGTCGCGCCGTCCGGCGTAAGTGGGCAGTAATAGACCTTGCCGAACGTCCAGTCGCAGGCGAAGACGCCGCCGCGGTAGCGCTCGGGGAACTGGTCGTGCCGGTAGCAGGTCACGCCGGTCGGCGAACCGCGGCCGATGGGATAAAGGATGTCTACGGTGTCGATGTAATAATCCGGCCGCGCCCAGCTGCGCAGCCAGCCGCCGAGCCGCCAGCCGTGGTGACCGCCGTAGGCGACGTGGTAGAGCCGCGTCGGCGAATACCACGGCAGGAAGTAATCGGCCTCTACGTCGCTGTCGTAAGTAAATATATCGCCATCGGCGTTGAAATCGAAGTCATACGGGTTGCGGAAGCCTTGGGCGACGACCTCGCAGGTTTTGCAGTCGGGCGGCAGTCGCAGCAGGCCTCCGGCTTCCGGCCTTTTCACGGGCGAATTCGGATGGGTGACGTGACGTTGGTCGATGCCGCTCATGTTGCCGCCGATGACGTACCAGCAGCCGTCCGGCCCCTTGCGCATGGCGTGGCCGCCGTGCTCGGTGAAGGCCAGCGGGACGAAGTGCTCCGGCTTCGGCGCCAGTCTGCCCTTCTCCTTGCCGGCGCGGTAGCGGGAGAACCAGCCGTCGCCGCAGAAATAGAGGTCGCCGCCGTCGAAACACATGCCCATGCCGCCGGTCGCGGTCACGGCGATGACCTCCGCCTTGTCGGTCCTGCCGACGCCTTTCGTGTCGAGCAGCCGCTTCACCCAGCCCTGGCTGGTGACGACGACGTTGCCGTCGGCGTCCAGCGTCATGGCGTAAATGTCGTTGGCGAGGTCCTGGTCGGCGTACAGCGTCACCTTGAAGCCGGGCGGCGCGCGCAGGCCGAGGTCGGCGGCGGAAACGGTCGAGGCGGGCAGCAACGCCAGTAGGATCGAGGCGGGGAGCCAGGGCTGGGATAGCCGGTGCATTTCGGAGTCTCCTGCCGTCGGCCGGTGGGCTACAACGGGAAGTGTATTCGCCCGGCGGGGCGCGGCAAAGAGAATCCCGTTCGCGCCGGCGATTCTGTCTGTACGGCCCAGGCCCGCGCAACCCTTTCGCCCGCCGGCGGTTTCTTCTTGCCAAGCCACCGCCTATAGATAATCGTTGGGGAAGGGGCGATCCTCGCAGGGAGAGGTTGTGCCTTGCGCGTTCGTCCGGCCGACCGACGGCGGCGCCGGACGACTCGTTTACGACCCTGGGGCCACCCGTCAAAGGACGGTTGGCGCTTCACGTTCGGACTCCGGGGCGTATCTCCAGGGGGACGGCGGTCGTCGCACCGTCCCGTTGATTTCCGGGGCGCCATGTCCTGCTATCGTCGCGCGGTCCTCACCGGGGTCGGCGTCGTCAGCCCCATCGGCCTGGGCGCCGCCGCCTTTTGGCGGAGCCTCTCCGACGGCCGGGGCGGCGTTCGCCCCGTCCGCTCGTTCGACGCCTCCGCTTTACCCGTCCGCTTCGGCGGAGAGATTTTGGACTTCGACGCCCGTAATTATCTCGATAAGAAGGAGCGCAAGCGCCTCAACACGATGGTGCGGACGAGCCGGTTCGCCGTCGCGGCGGCGCAGCTGGCCATGACCGACGCCGGGCTGGAAAAAGGCAAAATCGATCCGGAACGGTTCGGCGTCGTTTTCGGGGCGGGGACGATTCCGGGCCATCTGGACGACCTCGGGCCGGCGGCGCAAGCCAGCCTCGGCGACCGACCCGACCGCATCGACCTGAAGAAGTGGGGCGAACGCGGGCTGAGGCACATCCCGCCGACGTGGATGCTCAACCACGTCCCGAACATGATGGCCTGTCACGTCTCGATCCTGCACGACGCCCGGGGCCCCAACAACACCATCATTCAGACCGACGTGGCCGGCCTGCTGGCGCTGGGCGAGGCCTTGCGCGCCGTGCGGCGCGGCCGGGCCGACCTGTTCCTGGTCGGCGGCGCCGACGCCAAGATCGACCCGCTGACAATGGCGCGTCAGTGCCTTTTTTCGCCGCTGTCGCGCCGCAACAACGCCCCGGAGAAGGCGAGCCGGCCGTTCGACCGCGGTCGCGACGGCCAGGTGCTGGGCGAAGGCGGCGGCGTCCTGGTCCTGGAAGAATTGGAACACGCCCGTCGTCGCGGCGCGCGGATCTACGCGGAGGTGATCGGCTTCGCCGCCGCCTTCGACCGCGGACTGGCCGGCGTCGGCCTGGCCCGCGCCGTGCGCGCCGCCATGGCCGAGGCGGGCGTCGAACCGGGCGGCCTGGACCACGTCAACGCCCAGGGGTACAGCACGCCGGCCGCCGACGCCGCGGAGGCGACGGCCCTGCGCGAGGTCTTCGGGCCGGGCGCGGCGCTTCCCGTTTTCGCTTCGAAGAGTTATCTTGGCAACGGCGGCGCCGCGTCGGGGCCGACGGAGTTGGCCGCCAGTCTCCTGGCCGGCGTCAACGGCGTCACGCCGGCGACGCTGAATTACGATGAACCCGACCCGCATTGTCCGGTGGATGTCATCCGGGCGCCGCGACCGGTGCGACGACCCAGTTTCCTCAAACTCGGCTTCACCGAACGGGGCCAGTGCGCGGCCGTGGTGTGTCGCCAATGGGAGTACTAGTGGCGAGTGGCGAGTGGCGAGTGGCGAGAAAAGAACGATAGCTCTTCTTTCTCGCCACTCGCCACTCGCCACTCGCCACTCTCTGCGATGAAACGACGTATCGTCATCACGGGCATGGGGGCGATCACGCCGTTGGGTCACGGCGTCGAGGAGCTTTTCGCCGCCCTGGCCGCGGGCCGAAGCGGCGTCGGCCCCATCACCCGCTTCGACGCCTCCGCCTTCCCGACGCGCTTCGCCGCCGAGGTCAAGGACTTTGACCTGGGTCCTTTCGTGGGCGACGCCGGCCGTTGGGACGACTCCGGCCTCAACACGCGCTTCGCCCTGGCCGCCTCGCGCCAGGCGATGGAAGACGCCGGCCTCCTCGGCGTCGTCGGCGCCGACCCGACGCGCTTCGGCGTCTACCTCGGCGCCGGCGAAGGGACGCAAGATTTCCACTGCTTCCTCTCGATGGCGGCCCGCAGTTACCGCGCGGACGCGGGACGCATCGACCCGGTCGCCCTCTCCGCCCTCGCTGTCCGCGGGTTCAACGCGCGGCGGGAGTACGAGCAGGAGTTTCACACGACGCCGGCCCACGTCGCCGAACTGTTCGGCCTGGACGGGCCGAATCTCAACTGCCTGACGGCCTGCGCCGCTGGCGCCCAGGCCGTCGGCGAAGCGGCCGAGATGATCCGCCACGGCGACGCCGACCTCATGCTGGCCGGCGGCTCGCACGCCATGATCCACCCGATGGGCGTGACCGGGTTCAACCTGCTGACCGCCCTGTCCACGCGGAATGACGCCCCGCAACAGGCGTCGCGGCCGTTCGACCTGCGCCGCGACGGCTTCGTCCTTGGCGAGGGCGCCGGCCTGGTCGTCCTCGAAGAACTGGAACACGCCCGCCGCCGCGGCGCCATGATCTACGCCGAGTTGACCGGCTACGGCTCGACGGCCGACGCCTATCGCGTCACCGACAATCATCCCGACGGCCGCGGCGCCGCGGCCTGCATGAGGGCGGCGCTGGCCGACGCCGGCCTGACGCCGGAAGAGGTCGATTACATCAACGCCCACGGCACCGGCACCCGCCTGAACGACAAGTCGGAGACCCTTGCGATCAAGAAAGTCTTCGGAGAAACGGCCTACCGCATTCCCGTTAGCAGCAGTAAGAGTATGCTCGGCCACCTGATCGCGGCGGCCGGGGCCGTGGAACTCATCGTCTGCGTACAGGCTATCCGACGCGGCCTGTTGCCGCCGACCATCAACTACGAGACGCCCGACCCGGACTGCGACCTCGATTACGTCCCCAACAAGGCCCGCGAGAAGGCCGTGCGCCATGCGCTGAGCAACAGCTTCGGTTTCGGCGGACAGAACGTGTCGCTGATCGTGAGCCGCTTTTCGGAAGGATGAAGGAGGCCGCGGCGTTCGTGAAACTCAACGTCATCACCGGGGCGACCGGAATGCTGGGCAGCCATATCGCGGAACAACTCATTGCCCGCGGCGAGAAGGTTCGCGCCGTCGTCCGCCCGGCGAGCGACACGGCCTTTCTCAAGGGGATCGGCGCCGAACTGAACTATGGCGATATGAACGACCCGGATTGGCTCCGAAGCGCGGTGGGCGGGGCGGACGTGGTCTACCATTGCGCCGCCCGCGTCGGCGAATGGGGGCCGCGGCAACAGTTCCGGGAGCAAATCATCGACGTGGCCGGCCGCGTGTTCGACGCCTGCCGCGGCGCCGGCGTCGGCCGGCTGCTGCACGTCAGTTCCATCACCGTCTACGGCCACCCGCGCGAACGCGCCGGACTGTTCACCGAGGACGAGCCGCTCGCCCAGAACTTGTGGATGTGGGACTACTATTGCCGGGCCAAGATCGCGGCCGAGGACCTGTGCCGCCGCTACCCCGGCGACTGGACGATCGTGCGGCCGAGCTGGATCTATGGCCCGCGCGACCGCACCACGCTGCCGCGGCTGTTCAAGGCCATGAAGGCGGGGCGCGTGGCGATCATCGGCCGCGGCGACAATCAGGTGAACATCGTCTACGCCGCCGACGTGGCCGAGGGCGCCATCCTCGCCGCCAACCACCCCGGCGCCCGCGGACGGGCCTACAACCTCAGCAGCGAAGGGGAAGTTACCCAGGAGCAATATCTCAATCTGTTCACCGACGCCCTCGGCCGGCCGCGGGTGACGCGCCACGTCCCCTTCCCCGTGGCCTTTTGGGGGGCCTTTTTCGGCGAGATCATTGCCCGGATCATCCGTTTGCGGCGGTCGCCTCACATCACCCGGTACGCCGTATCATTAGTCGGCCGCTCGACGCGCTTCAGCACCGAGCGGGCGCGGACGGAACTGGGTTGGCGGCAACGCACGCCGGTCCCCGAAGGGATACACAAGATGCTCGAATGGCATTTCGCCCAGGCCAGGACGGGCGCCGCCTGAGCGGGCTACGTTCCGCCCGCAGCCAGCCCCCGCAGGGCCGCCTCGTAGTCTTCCGGCGTGTTGAGATTGCGGAGCGTCTGAAAGGTCGGATCGACGTCGGCCAATTCGTCGGACTCGACGACGCGCGTCGGCACGGCGTCGAAGAGGAAGTAGGGCCGCAGCCGGTTTTCGGCGAGCAGGCGGTCCACCGCCTCCGCCGCCTCCAGGCGGTAAACGGCGGCCAGCGGGTGGTGATGGGCGCCGACGCGCGGTACGCAGATCACGGCGTTTCCCATCAGGTCGATGAGCCGGCGCACGAAGGCGGCCCGGAGAAATGGCGCGTCGCACGACGAGGCGTAGGCCGCATCCGCCCGGCCGTGCAGGGCTTTCAGCCCCGCCGCGAGTCCCTGAATCGGGCCGCGCCCTTCCCGTTCATCGCGGACAATCGCGACATCCTTCGGCAGCGGCGGCAAGTCCTGGCCGGGGGCGGCGACGACGAACACGGGACCCACGGCCTCGCCGAGAAGGCGGACGACGCGCGGCAGCATGAGTTCGCGGCCGAAGGGCAGCCACGCCTTGGGCCGGCCCATCCGGCTGCTGCGGCCGCCGCATAGGACGACGCCGGCGACGTTCATGCCGTTTCCTCTTATGGCGCGAACATCTCTTGCAGCACGTCCAAGACTATTGCCGAGGTTTTGGCGTCCAATCTTCCCAACCTCTTCACGAGCCGGACGCGGTCCACCGTGCGGATCTGGTCGAGTACAACCTGACCGGCCTTGCCCTGAAATCGGCAGGGGATTCGTGTCGGGTAAGGCCGTCCCTTGGTGGTCATGGGCGCGACAATCACGGTGCGGATGTGATGATTCATCTCGTCCGGCGAGACCACGAGACAGGGCCGGGTCTTCTTGATCTCACTGCCGAGGGTGGGGTCAAGATTCACAAGATAGACCTCGAAGCGATTTACCGCCATTCCCACTCATCCTTGTCCCAGGTGGACGAGGTAGATGCCGCGTCGTCGGGCAGGGCGTCGTCGCCGCATTCCGCCATCCGGCGGAGCGCCGCCGCCCATCCTTCTCGCGGCTTTCGCGCCGGCTCGATGACGAGAGAATGGTCCCGGACGCTGATCTCGACCTCGCCGCTCAGGCCGGCCTGTTCGATAAGGATCTTGGGGATGCGGACGCCCCGCGAGTTCCCGATCCGCACGATGCGCGTTTTCACGGCCACACGTCTCCCCTGGTTCTGCCGTATCCATGCGGCCGGCGCGGCGCGTAGTCCCGCCCGCGCCGCCGCCCGCCCCTATTCCGGATAAAGCGCCGTGCTCAAGTAGCGTTCGCCGAGGTCCGGCAGCACCACCACGATCAGTTTGCCGGCGTTCTCCGGACGGCGGGCCACCTCCGCCGCCGCCTGCACCGCGGCGCCGCAGCTGATGCCGCCCAGGATGCCCTCCTCCTTGGCCAGCCGACGCGCCATCTTGAAGGCGTCGTCGTCTTGCACCTGGATCACCTCGTCGATGATTTCGGTGTTGAGAACGCCCGGAATGAAGCCGGCGCCCATGCCCTGGATCTTGTGCTTGCCCGGCTTCAGCTCCTCGCCCTTCTTCTTCTGCGTGATGACCGGGCTGGCGGTCGGCTCCACGGCGATGGCCTTGAACGACGGCTTCCGCTTCTTGATGACCTCGCTGACGCCGGTGATCGTGCCGCCGGTGCCGACGCCGGACACCAGAATGTCCACCTTGCCGTCGGTGTCGCGCCAGATCTCCTCGGCGCGTGGTCTGGCGGTGGACCTCCGGATTGGCCGGGTTGTCGAACTGCTGCGGCATGAACGAGTTCGGCGTGGACTTCGACCAGCTCGCTCGGCCTTCTCGATGGCGCCGTTCATGCCCTTCTCGCCCGGCGTCAGCACCACCTCGGCGCCGAACGCCTTGAGCAGCCGGCGCCGTTCCAGACTCATGGTGTCCGGCATGGTCACGACCAGCTTGTAGCCGCGGGCGGCGCAGGTGAAGGCCAGGCCGATGCCGGTGTTGCCGCTGGTCGGCTCGATGATCGTCGTGCCCGGCTTGATCTTGCCGTCGCGCTCGCCGGCCGTAATCATGGCCACGCCGATGCGGTCCTTCACCGACCACAGCGGATTGAAACTCTCCAGCTTGGCGACGACGGTCGCCTTGGCGTCGCCGACCACGCGGCGCAGGCGGACCAGCGGCGTGGCGCCGATGGTCTGCGTGATGTCGTCGTAAATGCGGCCGCGGAAGGCCGGCTCCTGACTCATGGTCGTCTCCTTGTCCTTGGCCCGTGGAAGAGAGAAGGCGCGATCGTCGGACGGCGAATCGTCGCCGAGGTCATCGTATTCCTTGGCCGTTTCCCTGCAAGACATGGGACGGAGGACGACGCGGGGGCCGACGCCTATAATACGGCGAATGGTAGCCGAAGCCCTCGAACAACTGACCGCCATCGCCCCCCGGATGCGGGAACTGAAACCCGCGCCGCATGCGTCCGTTTTCTACGAATTGATGTCCGACGCCCTCGTCTGGAGCGACGAAATCCCGGACCTGGATACCGGGGACGTGCGCGACTTTCACTGCCTGCGGTTCGTCTTCCGCTACCGCACCACCCTGATGCTGGGCGCGCCGGACGGACGATTTCAAAGCGTTTGGGAGGAGGCGCTCAAACTCTTCCCCGACTGGCCCGGCTTCGACCCGCGCCGGCACGCGCCTGAACATCGGCCGACCTACGAACGCTTTGTCGAACAGGCCAAGGCGGACATCCGCGAGCTGTTCCCCGAACCGATCCGGTAGGAGCCAAGCCGCACGGTCCCTGCCGACCGCTCTTGCCGCCGTCAATTCCGTGTGCGGCAAGGATCGCTCCGTCTCGCGGCGATACGCCCATTCCCGACCCGTTGCGCGAGGAATCGGTCGTGAAACTCCAGCTGACCATCATCGCTGGACCGCACCAGGGCCGGGAGTTTGAATTCGACGGGCGCGACACGTTCCTCGTCGGCCGCACCAAGGACGCGCACTTCCAACTCTCCTACGACGATCCGTACTTCTCCCGCCGGCACTTCCTGGTCGAGGTGAATCCGCCCCGCTGCCGGCTGATCGACCTGAACAGCCGCAACGGCGTCCTTCTGAACGGCGCCCGCGTCCAGACGGCCGAGGTGGCGGACGGCGACGAGATCGCCGCGGGCCACACCGTATTCAAAGTCCGCGTCCTCGCTCCGGGGCCGGACGAAAGCGCAACCCTCGATTTGCCGGTTAACCCCGCGGCGGTCCATCCGACCCTCGAATTCCAACCATTGCGGCCCAACGTCCCCGGTTACCGAATCCAGGGCGAACTGGGCCGTGGTGCGATGGGCGTGGTGTACCGGGCGACGCGTGAACGGGACGGCCTCGCCGTGGCAGTCAAGACCATCCTGCCCGCCGCCGGGACCAGCCGGAAAATGATCGACCGCTTCCTCCGGGAGTGCATCATCCTCGGCCAGCTCGGGCATCCGAACGTCGTGGCCTTCCGGGAGTGCGGCGAGGCGGGCGGCTTGATTTTCCTGGCCATGGATTGGGTGGACGGCCCCGACCTCGGCGCGCGGCTGAGGGCGACGGGACCGGTGGAGGTTCGCACCGCCGTGCGGATGGCCTGTCAGATGCTCGCGGGCCTGGCGCACGCCCATGCCAAGGGGGTCGTTCATCGGGACGTCAAGCCGTCGAACCTCCTGATCGGCCGCGACGGGACGAAGCGCGTGGTGAAGTTGGCCGATTTCGGGCTGGCCCGCGTCTACGAATCGTCCCGGATCAGCGGCTTGGCGATGCAGGGAGAGATCGGCGGGACGCCGGCGTACATGGCGCCGGAGCAGGTCACCCACTATCGGGAGGTCAAATCGGCGGCCGACCAGTATTCCGCCGCCGCCACCCTTTATGCCATGCTGACCAATCGTCCCACGCACGATTTGCCGAAGGAGATCGGCGCGCAAATCGCGCACCTCATCACGGCCGCGCCGGCGCCGAGCGCCGAGCGGCGGCCCGACATTCCGGCGCAGCTGGCGGGGGTGATCCACAAAGCCCTCAGCCGGGAACCGGAGGACCGATACCCGGACGTGCTGGAGTTCCGGCGGGAGTTGAAGCGGTTCGCGTGAGGCGGCCCGGCCCGTTCGAGGAAATGCACATACCGGCCGGGCCGCGGCGACAGCCTGCGTCTACTTGCCCTTTTTCAGGCGAAGCACGAATGCGCCGATGGTGCGGCCCTTGTCGCCGTATGTGAAATTGAGCGAATCGCCGTCCTTGTCGCGCGTGACAGTCGCCTGGTTGTCGAGGCCAGGACCGCCTTTGATGGTGCGCACGTCCTTGGCGAGCCAGGAGACCTTGCCGTTCTTGACTGTGCCGGTGACCATTCGCTCGATAGTGACGGTGTCATCAAATCGCGCCCGAAACGTCTCGCCGTTCCGCTCCAGGACCGTCAGAGTCATCGCCTGTCCGTCGTTCACCCATACGGATTTCGCCTGAAAAGGGTCCGCGGGAGGCGCCGGCGCCGGCTGCTTCGGGGCGGGAGCGGTCTTCGCCGGCGTCAGCTCCTTGATCTCGATCTTGCGGAACTCGGCCACCGTCTGTGGCAACCACTGTTGCAAGGCAATATGGCCGCTGGTAAATTGCCGCTGCTCGTCCGTGTAGTCCGCGGTAGCCTTCCCGTTTACCTTGAGAACGATATGGTTCCCCTCGGCAATCACATCCAGACTGAACCACTCGTCGGGCGGGACGGGTGATTCGCGGATAACTACAAAATTGCCCCTGCCGAAGAGACTACCCGTTTTTCTGGGATCTTTTTGGGTACTGTTGATCTGGGCCTCGTAACCAAGGGGCCACGGGGATAGGTCGAACGGGCCGAACGGCGTGCGAAAGAAGATACCGCTGTTGCCGCCGTCGTTGATGCGCGCCTCGGCACGTAGGTGGAAGTCCTTGTAATCGTCGCGCTCGGTGTAGAGGTGACTCGTGGCCGGGCCGGAGCCGATCAGGACGCCCTTTTCGACGCGCCAGTTGCCCGGCTGTTTGGGGTGCGTCTTCCAGCCGGTCAGGTCCTCGCCGTTGAACAGCGGCGTGAAGCCCTCGTCTTCAGACTTGGGCGGGGCCAGCACCTTGATCTTGATGTCCTTGAACAGCACCTCCATCGTAAAGCCGGCGTGCAACTGGAGCGCGATCACGCCTTCCTTCACGGCATTAGGGCTGTCGTCGGTCAGATCGGTCATCAAGTGGCCGTTGATCGTGTAGGTGATGTGGTCGCCCCTGGCGACGATCACGCAGTCGTTCCAATCGCCGGCCTTGACGACCTTCTTCAAGTCATCGTCGCTTTCGGGGAGTTTTTCGTTGTGACGCTGGTTGTTGGCGTTCCAGACGGTCTTCTCGCCGCGATTGCTCATCGTGCCGCGGCCGCCGGCCACGTTCGCCTCGTCGTAGATGGAACCGTCGTAGCCGCCCTTGGCGTCGCAGTCGGCCTGGTAACCGCCCACGTGGTAGGTCTTCTCGTCGAGGACCTTCGAGCGGACCTGGACGCCCGAGTTGCCGTCGGGCGTGGCGAACTTGTAGCTGTAGTGCAACTCGAAGTCGGCGGGCCGCATCGTGGTCAGAACCAGGTCGGTCTGCTTGGAGCCTTCCTTGGTTTCGTGGCCGCTGAGGACGCCGTCCTTGACGGACCAGAAGCCGTCGAGGCCGGCCCAGCCCGTCAGGTCCTTGCCGTTGAACAGCGATACGAAGCCATCCGCGGCGGGCGCCGGCGGGGCCGCGGTCTCCGCTTGGTTGGCCTCGACTTTCTTCCAGAACTCCGCCGCCGGTTTGCGGTTGATCTTCTCCAGCGTCGGGATGGAGCGCAGGATGTCGGCATCGCGCTCCGGCTTGAAGTCGCAATCGAGTTCCTTGAGGGGCAGGCCTTTCAGCGGAGACAGGTCGGTCACGAAGGCGCCCTGGCACGACAGTTCCGTCAGCTTCATGTCCTTGAGCGGCGACAGGTCGGACACCCTCGTGTTATTGCACGCCAGCTTCGTCAGGTTCATGCCCCTCAGCGGCGACAGGTCGAACACCTTTGTGCCCCAGCAAACAAGGCTCGTCAACTTCATGCCCTTCAACGGCGACAGGTCCGACACCTGTGAATAACCGCAGTTCAGGTCCGTCAGCTTCATGTCCTTCAGCGGCGACAAGTCCGACACCGGCGCACTTTCAAAATGCAGCCACGCCAGCTTCATGTCTTTCAGCGGCGACAGGTCGGTTACCCTCGTGCTGCTGCAATTCAGCCAGGCCAGCTTCATGTCCTTCAACGGCGACAGGTCCGACACCTGTGAATGTTCGCAGTCCAGGTCCGTCAGCTTCATGCCCTTCAGCGGCGACAGGTCGGCAAGCCATGCTTTATCGGGACCGCCGCCGCAGCTTAGCACTCTCAATCCCGGCAAGGCGCGCAGCGGCGAGATGTTCGTCACCTTGTAAGTGTCAAATTGGAGCCCGACGACCAGGCCGCCTTCGATGGTGGGCGTGATCTTGCCGTCGAAGCCGGGGTTGAGCGCCTTCAGTTTGGCCGCAACCGCCTCCACCTGCTTCTCGGCGGACATGGCTGCCACTTCCTTGACCCACGCGTCATCGACCGTTGCCTGCGCCGCTGCGGGCGCGTGCGCTGGAGGGGATTGCTCCGGCGGCGCGTCGGCCTTAGCGTTGCCCAGCTCGTCGGGCAGCAATCGGGCCGTGAAAACCTCCCGGTCGCCCTCTTTGAACGTCAATTCCTTGCCGTCCACGCGGAAGCCGTCCTTCTTCACCTCTACCTTCCGCGTGCCCGGCTTGACGTGGATCTCGGCCTTGGTTCCCCCGTCGTTCCAGCTCACCGTCACCCGGTCGCCGTCCACGAACACTTCCGCGTTCGGCTCGTTGACCTGCACGACGAGGATGCCGTCCGCCGTCTTCACCTTGAACACCCCGGCGGCCCACAGGACCGCCAGGCCCGCCAGCAGTAAACACACTGCTGCACCGGCGATGATCGGCCATTTCTTCCGCGGCGACCGTGCCGTCACGACTCGCCCCCTCTTCGTCTTCTTGGAGGCGGGCGTGGGCGGAGTCGCGTCCTCCAAATTGTCGAACGGGGAGCGACCGACCACCGGCGCAGGGCGCTTGCACGACAGCAGCGACCGGAGGAGTCGGAAGCGGCGCAGGGGATGCGGACGGGGCTTTCAAATACTTACCGAGCGCGTCCGCAAACTCCGCCATGCTGGAAAATCGGTCGGCCGGCTCCTTCGCCATGGCCTTGCGGCAAATGGCGTCCAGACGGGAATGCACGTCCGGGCGGAACTCCTGCACCGGCGGCACCGGGGCGGTCAGGATCCGGCCAATCACGACGCTCATCGCGCCGGTATACGGCGTTTTCCCGGTGAGCATCTCGAACAGCATCACGCCGAGTGCATAGATGTCCGTGGCCGGGCCGATTACAGAAACGTCCCCTTTGACCTGTTCCGGGGACATGTAGCTGGGAGTGCCGAGGATGGCGCCGAGCTGGGTCAGCTTGGCCTGATTGGGTTCCCCACCGAGCCGTTTCGCCAGGCCGAAGTCCATGACCACCGGCTCGCCGCCGGCCGCCATCATCACGTTCGCCGGCTTCAGGTCGCGATGGACGATCCCCTTGCGGTGGGCGTGTTCCAGGGCGAGGGCGATCTTGCGGACGATCTCGGCGGCCCGGACTTGCGGCATCGGTACTTCCGAATCGATCTCCTCTTCGAGCGGCGTACCGGCAATGTACGCCATCGTGATGAACGGCCGGCCGTCGATCTGGCCGGCGTCGAAAACGGTGCAGATGTTGGGATGCTGCAAGACCGCCGCCGACCGGGCCTCGCGCACGAACCGCTCGGCCCGCTGCGGCGATCCCGACGCCTCGAAGAACGGCGCCTTGAGGGCCACTTGCCGTCCGAGCTGGGAATCCTGGGCCAGGTAGACCGCGCCCATGCCGCCCCGGCCGAGTAGTTTCAGGATCCGATAACGGCCGAACTCGGCGGGCAGGACCGGAAACGGATTGACGTTCGACAAAGGCGCGTGCTTGTTCGTATCGCCCTTTTGCGCATCGACGGTTGGCTTCACCACGAAGGGCTTGAGACATTTCGGACACCGGACGGGGCGATCACTCGCGGGATCGGCCACGGAACAGCTGGCTTTGCAGGCGGGATTCGGGCACTGGACGAGCATGGCCATTGGCGAACCTCGTGCGCGGGGTGGGCAAAGACTTTTGGTCTTGCGGTTCTGAAGTCGCTTTGGCTTCTCTGGCGGGATTGTACCCCGGCGCCGCCGGATTAGCTAGACATTAGCCCGGATTGCGCATTTTGCACCTTTATCGACAGCAATTCACTTGAATCTGACGTTGGCCGGGGCCAGCCAGCGGATGCGATCCGTGTGGGCGCGGCAGATCCCGCCGATAGCGGGGCGGCACTCCTCGGGCGACTCGCGCCGGCGACGCGAGAAAAGCGCACTGGACTCATCAGCGATTAATCCGCCCATAGTATACTTATTGGTTGGGCCTGCCCGACCCCGCGGGGGGCGCGGCGGAAAGGCGAGGCCTACGGAGGAACACCCATGCGACAGGTTTTCAGGCGGCCGGGCCCGTCCGGGACCTCGACCGATGCGCGGAGTTTTACGATGGTAAAAAAAGCATTCATCCTCGTGTGTTGGATCGGCGCGGCCGTTTCCCTTGGCGGTTCGCCCGCCCTGGCCGGAGACTGGCCGCAATGGGGGGGGAGCGACGGCCGCGACATGGTCTCGGACGAGAAACGGTTGCCCGACTCCTTTCTCCCCGGCGAGAGAAGGTCGGCCGCCCCCGGCATTGACCTCGCCACGACGAAGAACGTCAAGTGGGTCGCCCGACTGGGCAGCTATGCCTACGGGAACCCGACGGTCGCCGGGGGTCGCGTGTTCGTCGGCACCGACTGCCAGTCGCTAAGCCCGGCGGAACGCAACGCGACCAACGGATGCGGGCTGGTGAAATGCCTGGACGAGGCCACGGGCAAACTGCTGTGGCAACTGATCGTGCCGGAACGAACCGACCTGCCTCCGGGCGTCTATTTCACGCACCAGAACCTGGGCGTCTGCTCGTCGCCTACCGTGGACGGCGATCGCGTTTATGCGGTCACCAGCGACGACGCGGTGGTATGCCTGGACGTCCACGGGCAGCCGAAGCCGACCGGGGAAAGGCCGCGGGCGGGCCGCAAGGGCAGGCCGGTGGACGACGGGGCGCCGCTTGCCGCCAAGGTGATTTGGCGCTACGACCTCATCAACGAACTCCGGGTCAGCCCGCACGACTCCGCCAGCTGCTCGGTGCTGATCCACGGCGACGTTCTGTACGTCGGCACCTCCAACGGCGTGGACAAGTCGCACGAGAGGATCGTCTCGCCCGACGCCCCCGCCCTGATCGCCCTGGACAAGCGAACCGGCCGCCTGCTGGCCGTCGAGAACGAAAAGATCTGCACGCGGCTCTTTCACTGCCAGTGGTCGTCGCCGTCCTTGGGGAAGGTGGGCGACAAGACCCTGATTTTCTTCGGCGGCGCGGACGGCGTCTGCTACGCCTTCGAGGCCCTCGAAAGCGTTCCCGACAAGCCGGTGTTCCTGAAAAAGGTCTGGTCGTACGACTGCGACCCGCCCTCGTACCGGTTCCGCAACGGCAAGCCGATCCACTACACGGACGGCGACCGGCGGAGGAGGCTCAGCCCCAACAAGGACGACGGGCGCTACGTCGGCCCCAGTGAGATCATCGCCACGCCGGTCTTCTACAAGAACCGCGTCTACGTGGCCATCGGCCAGGACCCGATGCACGGCCGGGGTCGCGGGATGCTCCAATGCATTGACGCCACGAAGACCGGCGACATCACCCTGACCGGCCGAATCTGGTCCTACGACGGCCTGGACCGCACCATCGCCCTGGCGACGATTTCCGGCGGCCTGGTCTACATCCCCGACATTGCCGGCCGGGTCCATTGCCTGGACGCCGATACCGGCAAGCCGTACTGGGTTTACGAGACCGGGACCCAAATCTGGGGCAGCATCCTGGCGGCCGACGGCAAACTCTATTTCGGCACCAAAAAGGAATTCCTGGTGATGGCCGCAGGGAAGGAACCCAAGGTCCTGAGCCGGGTGCAACTCGGGTCGGCCCTCTTCACGACGCCGGTCGCCGCCAACGGCGTCCTCTACGTCGCCTCGCAACAATTCCTGTGGGCGGTTCAGGGGCGCCCGGAAAAAGATTAGGGCGCGATCGAGTCGTGGGTCAGGCGTTCCCGCCTGACCCACGGGAAGAAGTCCCCCCTTGGGTTTCACTCGGAAAGCGGACAGCGGTAGTATAACTCTCCCCGTCGCGTCCCCTTGGCGCCGCCGAGCGTCACGATGAGGTCCAGCTCGCGAGCCGACGTGGCCGCCGGCGGCGTCAGCGTGAAACGAACGGAAGCCCGGCCGCTGTTGTCCGGCGCGGTCTGCTCCTTCTTCACCGTCCAGAAGGGCGGCGCGATCAGGTCGAGTTCGTCGGGCGAGGCGCCGTGAAGCGCCACGGTCAGCGGGGTAGAGCCGCGGCGCGCCGCCGTCGGCGGCGGCGATTCCAGCGCGGCGCCCGGCGTCCCCAGCGTCTCCGCCAGCGCGGCCGGTCCGCCGTCGTAGAGCAGCAGCAGCGGGTCTTCGGTGACGCTCAGAGCGACGCCCTCGCCGACCGCGTCGATGGCCCGCCGCCCGCCGTCCATGCGGATGACCTGCACCTGCTTGACCCCCGGTAAAGGCACGAGCACGTCCTGCCGCCCCTTGTCCCGCCAGAGCACCTGCAAGGCCCGGCCGTCGCGGTCGCGGAACAGGAAGGCGTGGACGCCGCCAGCATATTGCTTCTCCTCCACGAACTTCTTGACGGCGATGGCGTTGACGGCGTTGTAATAGGCGATGGCGTCGAGCCGCGGACAGTAGCGGTTGTAGCGGCAGTCGAAGACGTCGTGCGAGTCGCCGGCGCTGCCGAACGATTTGGCGTCGGCGTCGGGGTAGAGCAGGCAGAACCACGACGCCTTCGCCCCGCCGCAGGCAAAAAAGGTCGTAAATGTCTTGATGAGTTCGACGGCCACCGCATGGCGCAGTTTGGCCCTGGCTGTTGAGTCCCAACTCGGTGGACCAGAGCGGATGGACGACGCCGTACTTCTTCATCAACTCGTGGTACTGGCCCATCGCGTTGCGGACGTTTTGGGATCCTTCATAGATGTGAAAGTCGTAGGCGTCGCACCATTTCCCGTAGCCGGCTTTGAAGTACTCCTCGTTCGGCTCCACGGACGTGGCGACGACGTAAACGGTCGGATCGACCTTCTTGATCTCCTCGTAAACGACCCGGTAAGCCTCCACGTTGTCGCGGACCCGTTCGCCCGTGCCGTGTGGCTCGTTGCCCAGGTTGACGATCAGCGGGCGGTATTTGCCGTACTGGTCGAGGAAATTGTGGACGCCCTGGCAGAGCGCCTGCTCGTCGTAGGTCTTTTCCCCCTGCTCGATCGACGCGATCGGCGTGCCGGTGAGCACGCCCATGCCGAGCTTCTGGACCAGCTCGATGCCCGGCGCCTCGGGTTTGTAGGGCGGTTTGGACGACCAGCCGCCCCAGACGCCGCAGGTCCGAACGCCCAGGCGGTCGGTAAGCTTGATGTATTCGCTGAGGCGGTTGTCCCAATTGCGACTCGTGAACGGGATTTCCTCCGGTTTGTAGCGTTTGGTCTCGGCTTCCGGCAGGACGGCGAACGAGGTGTAGTTGCGGAACGGTTCCTCGCCCTCCTGGGGGATCGCCGCGTGCAATTCGTAATAGCGGCCGACCTCCAGGGGGATTTTGCTCAGGTCGATGGTCGCCTGGTAGATGAACCGGTTGTCCTTCTTTTCCTTGCGTTCCAGGGTCGCGGTCGCGGGGCGCATCTGCTCGGCGCCCCAGTAATCGCGCACCACGTACGTGAGCGTGTGCTGGTCGTCGCGCAACGGTTTGATCGCCTCGACGGTGACATTAACCCGGCGCGGATCGTCGGGAAAGAGGAGATTGCCGAGCTGCGCGGTAGAGAAAAGCAGGCGCGCGATGCGGTCGTCCTTCCGCCGCGCCGGGGCGAGATAAGCGGCCGAGAGATCGTCCACCCAGAAGCGTCCGTCGGCCTTGTTGAGCTGGACATGGAAGCGCGCGGACTTGACCCCCTTGGGCATCTCAACGCGCTTGCTCAGCGCCTGCCAGTCGTGCTTGCCGAATAAATCGGCGACGGGGATGCGCTCGACGACCTTGCCCGCCCCGTCGAGACATTCCAGGTTGACGACGCCGCTGTACGAGTCGTCCGGCGAGTGCAGGTCCACCTTGCCCGCCAGGCGGATTTCCCACTTCCCCGGCGCCGCGCTGAACGCCGGACTGGTCACGGCGCAGGGCTGAGCGACGCGCTCCAGGGAGCGCGAAAGGAGCAGCGAATGGCCCCCCTTGAACGCTGTCGTCGCATCGACCGTCACGTCGCCTTTGACGGCCCATCCGTCGCCGAGCTTGGCCGCCCCTTCAAAATCGCTCTTGAACGCCGCGGGCTGGACGAAGACGGGCAGCAAGACCTCGGCGCGGACGTCCGCCAGGTACACGGTCGGCCGCTTGTTCTTCTCATCGGACTTGTCGGATAGAGAGATGACGAATTGTTTCGCCGGCCCGTGCCATTTGCCGTCGTTGGCGCCGCCCCAGTGCTCACCGCCGGCCACCTGGGCGGGCTTGAGCACCAGATCGTGCCATTTGCCGTCCGGATTGATCTTTATTCCCTTCCGCTGGTGCGTTTGGCCGCTCCCGTCCACCAGCTGGACTCCGACGGTGGCCGCATCGTCCGTCTTCACGCGCAGGCGGACGGCGGTGAGGTCCTTCGCTTCCAGGTCGCCCATCTCCTTGATCGCCGCGACGTAGGCGCCGCCGCCGGTGAAGTCGCCGGCCAGCTTCAGGCACGACTGCCCCGCGGCCGGCTGGTCTTTCACGACCGTGAGCGAACCCTTGGCGCCGGGAAACTCTTCGCCGCGGCTGAAGCGCCAGTCGTGTTCGCCCTCGGCGATCTCGTCCAGGCGGATGGTCGCCTTGACCTCGGCGCCGGCCGCCTCCGCGGGACGGGGCACGATCGCGACGTCATTGATCCAGAGCGTGCGAACCTTTACGTCCTTGTCCTGAGGTTTGCCCAGGAGCAGGTAGATCGCCTTGGCCGGCCCGTGCCATCGGCCGTCCTTGGCGCCGCCCCACGACTCGTAGCGGGCCACTCCGGGGACGGCGTCCGCCTGGCCGCGTCGTGCGAAGAAGCGCTCCAGCGGGAAGACCACGTGCTGCCAGCCGGGAAGCGCTTCCGTCTTGAGGACGATCTGGTGCGTCTGGCCGCTGGCGTCGCTGAGGCGCAGCGAGAACTGATCCGAGCCAGGGTTGCGGACCCACAGGGACAGCTCGCGTATGTCCACGTCGTCGATCTTCCGCCCGGCCTGCACGTAGTTGCCGCCCTTGGTGAAGTCGCCCACCAGCTTGAGGCTGTCGCGTCCTTCCCGCCTGACGTCGGGGTCGAGCGTCAGCTTACCGGTGGCGCCGGGAAACTCCGACCCGTTGTCGAAGCTCCAGGCTTCCTTCGGCCCCATCAGCGAGACCGTTTCCTGCGCCGGGGCCGCCGCGGGAACCAGCAGAACGATCATCAGCACGGCCGGCATTATCGACAAGGCGGAGCGCCGTTGGGTCAGAACAGGAAAGCGCCGCCTGGCGGGGATCAGCATGGGAGAAGCACTCCAACCGTTCTTTTCCGGACGGCCGTCCCTTGGGACCACGGCCGCGACTCCGGCAGTTGATGTTACTAGCTCGTCGGGGCTTTGCAACGGAAATCCCGGCCTCGTAGTCCAATCGGCACTTGACCGCATCGACGGCGCGGGACCATAGGCCCGACGACCATCCGCGGCGCCCACACGGCGCCCGAAACCCTACCCGGCTCGTCCGTCCTGGGAAAATTCGATGAAAAAGCTCTTCGTTGTCCTGGCGCTGTTATTGCCGGCGGTCGCGTTGCGGGCCGCCGACGCCAAGAAGCCGGTCAAGGTGTTCATCCTTGCCGGCCAATCGAACATGGAGGGCAAGGCGAAGGTGTCGCTGCTCGAATACCAGGCCGATCAGCCGGCGACGCGCGACCTCTTCAAGCACCTGCGCAAGGACGGCCGGTGGGTCGAACGCGACGACGTCTGGATCAAGTTCCTCGACCGCAAGGGCAAGCTGACCGTCGGCTTCGGCTCGCCCAAGTGCATCGGCCCCGAACTGGAGTTCGGCACGGTGGTCGGCGACCACTACGACGAGCAGGTGCTGCTCATCAAGGTCGCCTGGGGCGGCCGGAGCCTGTACCGCGACTTCCGCCCGCCTGGGGCCGGTCTGCCGCCGGCGGCCGTGCTCGACAAAATGCTGGCCGACGCGAAGAAGCGCAAGCCGGACGCCACGCTCGACGACGTCAAGGAGTCGTTCGGCGCCTCGTACCGCGCCATGCTCGACGAGGTACACGGCACACTCGCCGACCTGAAATCCTCTTACCCCGGCTATGCGGGCGAGGGCTACGAGTTGGCCGGCTTCGTCTGGTTCCAGGGCTGGAACGACATGATCGACGCGAGGAGTACGGCGGAATACACGTCGAACCTGACGCACTTCATCCGCGACGTGCGGAAGGACCTCAAGGCCCCCGCGCTGCCGTTCGTCGTCGGCCAGATGGGGGTGGGCGGAGAGCACCCGGACGCCAACGTCAAGCGGTTCAAGGACGCCGAGGCCGCGGTGATGGACGTGGCCGAGTTCAAGGGCAACGTGGCCCTGGTGAAGACCGACGCGTTCTGGGACGCGGACGCGGACGCGGTGTTCAAGAAGGGCTGGCGGGAGCACATGGACGAGTGGAACAAGGTGGGCAGCGATTACCCCTACCACTACCTCGGCAGCGCCAAGACGATGTGCGGGATCGGCAGGGCGTTCGGCGAAGCGATGCTGGCCCTCCGCGGAATGAAGTGAAAGGCGGTCGTAGCGCGACGGCGAGCAGCCTGTAAGGCAGCGACCAAACCGCCTCCTCACCCGGTTCGTCTGTACTCGAGGGGAGTCCCTTAAACAATCGACCTGCGAGGTATCCGACCATGTCCCGATCTTCCCTGTATCGAGCGGCGGGCGGTGTGATCCTGGCGCTGGGGCTGACGTCGTTCGCCGCCGGCGATCTCCCGGCCCCGATGGACCTGCCGGTCAAGAATGAAGCGTCCGCCGCGAAACGCATCGTCTACATCCTCAAGAACGGGTCGGCAAAGGACCTGGCCCCTATCCTCGCCGCCCACTTCAAGGGCGTCGCCGAGGTGGAGGCCCTCCCCGAACCGACGGACAACTGCCTCCTCATCAGTGCCTCGCCCGCGGCCTTCGAAGAGGTGATTAAGGCGCTGGACAAGTCGATCGACGGCCGCAAACGGCGTCGATCGATATCTGGATCCTGGATGTCGCCGACAAGAAGGCCGGCGGCGACAGGACCGCCCCTGCCGCGGACGTGCACGAAAAGGACTTTACCGGGGCGGTCGAGGACGTCGGCGCCCGCGTGGAAACGCTGGAAAAGAAGGGCGCTTTCGCCTCCGTGAAACGCATCCGGCTCACCGCCGTGGAAGGTCAGACCGCCTCGGCGATGGTCGGCGAGAACAAGCCGTTCGTCGCCGGAGTCAACGTGAGGAGCACGGGTTTGGCTTCGAGGTCCATTACTTACCGCTCCACGGGCGTCAAGGCGGATGCGTTGGTGCGCGTGTCGCCGGAGAAGGTGGTGACGGTGGAGTTGAAGCTCGCGGATTCTCATGCCTACGTGCCCGAGGACGGCGTCTCGGTCGGCGCCGACGAGAACGGCAAGCCCGTCATCGCTCCTGAATTCCTCGAAACGACTTTGACCGGTAAACTGGAGATACCATCCGGCACGGCACGGGAGGCCGAGGGGGTGAAGACGGACTCCAAGTCCGGAAAGACTCACAGCTTGGTCGTCGTCGGAGCGCGGGTGATCGAAGCGGACGCGAAACCGGAGAAATGACGGCGGAGCGATCAAACCCCCGAAGGCCCCTGCGTCCGATTATTCGCCGCGGGGGCAACTCCATTTAGCAAGTCAGAGCGCCGAAGTAGGAATCGGGGTGCTCGGTAAGGGCGTAATCTTGACGGTGAAGCGGGGACGCGAGACGATATGCCAGATCGGGAAGGGCGAAAACAACAGGTTCGGAGTCGCGGAGGCGACCAGGGTGCGAAAGAAGCGAAAGGCTACTCCTGGGCCGTACTTGATTCGTCTGGAACTGCTCGGGGATCGCGTGCCATCCTTCGAGAAGTTCCCGTACTGCCTTCCGGCACTCCGCGATCTGGACCGCTAACACGAAAGATCGTTGAGTTCAGTCGAAAATAGTTACATTGCATGGCCGGATCCTTTCCTCCAGCGACTGCAGGACTTTCCGGCGATCATCGGGAGGGAGGCGCTCCAGGGCCTCTCGCTGCTCCTGGGGCGTCAACTGCGGGAAGTGCTTCTTGATGAAGTCGCGCTTGAAACCCTCCATCGTGTAGGCCATGACGAGTCCCTCTTTCTGATGCCTCTCGAAGAGCTGTTGAAATGCTTTCAGCGCCGCCAGGAACGCCTCGCCGTCGCCGCGTTCCCGGGCCATGTCGGCCAAAGCCGGCCACCGCCTCCGCACGCGCACGGATCGGGCTTCTCTTTTCTACCGGGCAGACACTCCCATCTTGCGGGCTTCGCCGATGGCCTCGCGGATGCGCTGAAACGGCTCGGCAAGGTCGAACGCGTCGTCCAGCCGCTCCAGCAGGCCGCGCACCGCCGCGGCGTCGGCGTCGAAGCGCGGGTGGCACAGGAGAGCAGCGCCCACGGCCCGGCGCCTTCGGCCGCACCTCGATCCCCGTCCCGTCGGCGTCGGGCGGCGCCAACCAGACGACCGGCGCGTCCAATTTCAAACGCAAATCCAACACCTCTTCCCGATCCGTCACCACCAGCTGCACCGGAATCCCCGCCCTGTCCACCAGTGTTTTCCCGATCAGGTCGGCGCAAACGTACGGGCCTAACGTGTCGCCGTAGAGGATCTGCTGCACGCGGTTGGGCTGCACCGCGCTGGTCAGACGAAATTCCAGAGGCCGGCCCCAGCCGTTCACGACCAGGTAACCGCCGAGATAGCCGTTGGCGTCGCGCAACACGGTGAGAAAGCCCAGCTGAAGAGGGCCGGCCGTTCGGTCGGAAACGGCGAGGGGGGCGGGGCTTGTGGTCATGGAGGTTTCCTCCCAGGGGACGGGCGACGGCGAGACCCGCGATCCGAACGGCCGGACGGCCCTGACGTAGACAGGGGTTCCCTAAACATCGTCGGGTAGTCGGCCTCGGCGACTTGAGCCGAATGGGGGGCCGCCGGAAACATTCCGGCGATTTCGCGTCCGGCGCCGGCGCCGCGCCGTCCCGCGTTCTATGCTTGAAACAGCACGCACCCCTCGCACGGCGGCGCCCGTCCGCGCGGATGGCCTAACCTGTTGGAGATGCCCGTGCGGAAACTGCTGGTCGCCAGCCAGAAAAGTGGCATAGGCAAGACCACGACCTCGATCAACCTGGCCGCCGCCGCCGCCCTGGCCGGCTCGCGCGTCCTGTTGCTCGACGCCGATCCGCTCAGCAGCGTTTCCACGGCCCTCCACCTCGGCTCGCACCCGTTCCGCCGGCCGCTGCGCCAGTCGGGCCTGAACCTGCCGGGCGCCCTGGCGTGCGACGTGCTGCCGGGCCTGGACGTGCTCAGCCCCTACGAGGCGGGGGCCTGCTCCGACGCCGACCTCGACGATTTGCTTCGACTCCTGGACGCCCCGCCGTTTCGGGCCAGCTACGGCTGTCTCGTCGTCGATTCGCCGCCGTTCCTGGGCGCCAACCCCGGCCAGCTGGTGGGGGCGTGCGACGGTTACATCGTCGTCATGCGGGCCGAACCGCTGGCCCATCGCACCCTTCCGGCCTTTCTGGAGCTGGTGCAGCGTCGCGGCGCGAGCGGCCCACGCCGCTTTACGGCATCCTGTTGACGCTGCCGGAGGGGGAACCTCCGGGCGGCCGCTGGGAGCGCGAGCTGCGCGGCCGGCTGGGGGGGCGAGTGTTTGCGGAAGCGATCCCCCACGATGAGGCCGTCGGCCGGGCCGTCGAAAAGGGGCAGATTGTAACGCAAACCGCCCCCGAATCCGCGGCCGCCGCGCCCTACCACCGACTGGCGGCGGCCCTGCACCTGGCCGACAACACCGCGCCGCTCCAAAAGCTCGGCGGCGCGGCCGTCCTGGCGGCCGCGGCAACGGCCGTCCTGCAACCCGTGGGCGCCGGCGCCGTCGCGCTCGGACCCATCCGTCCGGTCGCCCCGCTTCGGGCGCCGGTCGAGGAGCGCGAGACAATGCGCCAAAAAGGAAGCGACGGACGAACTGCACCCGCCGCCGCCGGCCATGCCGGTGATGCCGTCGTTCGCCAGTCTGCGGGTGTCGCCGCCTTCGCTGACGCTGCCCGCCTTCAACCCGCCGCCGGCCGCGCGAACCAAGCTGCAACCCGTGCCGACCGGGCCGGAAGAGGAACCGGCCGCCGCGCTCCCGAAGCCGGCCGCGGGACCGGGGTCCGGCGGGACGGTCCCCTGGTTCGTGGCCGTCGGCCTGGCGGTGGTCGTCGGCGTCGGCCTGCGCTACGTCTATTTGCCCGATTTTATGTTGCCGATTGCCGTGGGCCTGGCCGTGGCGGCCGCCGTGGTCCTGGCGCTGTGCGTGCTCGCCTCGACGCCCGAACCGGCCCCGAAGCCGATGATGGTCGTGGCGGCGCCGGCCCTGCGCAAAACGAAGATCGTCGAGAAGCCGGACGTCCGGAGGGACGCCTCCGCCCGCCTGGCCTCGCTGACGCGAAACGTGCCGTCGGGTTCCTACCGGCGGCCCCGCAGGAAATGAGGTCCGCTTTGGGCGAGCGGCCGGCGTGGGCCGGCTAGTTGTCGGACGATGCAACGGGATAAACTCCACGAGGCGTCATGCGCGAACGGTTCACGTCAGGCCCCGGACCCAAGCCCGCCTCCCTCCTCCTGCGGACGGGACGCGGGCTGGTGCTGATGACGCCGGCGGTGCTGCTGGCGGTCGGGGCGTTGCGCGTCACGGGCGGCCCGAGCGTCCTGCTGGCCTGCGGCGCCCTGTTCCAGGTCCTCGTCTGCGGCATGGCTTTCATCGGCCGGCAGGGGTGGCGAGAGCCGGTCGGCCACGCCGTCATCATGCTCTACGTCATCGCCCTGAGCTGGCTGCTGGTCGCCGCCGTCGGCCTGGACGACTGGTATTTGCACGCCTGCCAGGCGACCCTGCTGGTGGTGCCGCTGATATTCTTCGCCGTGCAGTGCCTGCGCGATTCGGGCGCCCCGACCCTGCACCGCGCCCGCCTGCTGGCGCACCAGCTCGCCCGGCGGGCCGACTGGCCGGCCGGGCTCGACGCCTGCCGCCTGCTGCCGGAAGTCAAGGCGCTGCGCGAGGCGCTGCGCGTGGACGCCGCCCCGGCCCTGGAACTGTTGGGCCACGCCAGGCCGCAGGTCCGCATCGCCGCCCTCGCCGCCCTGGAATTTCGCCAGAACTGGCAGGTCGGACAGGCCGAGCTGGTCCTTAACGCCGCCCGGCGCGCCCTGGAACCGGAGATCCGCGCCGCCGCCGTCTACGCCCTGGCCAACCGCGACGACCGCGAGATCATCGAGGGTCTGGCCGAGTTCCTCTACGACCCGTCGCACGGCGTCCGCCAGGCCGCGACCGAGGCGCTGTTGTGGAACACGGAACACCGCTGGCCGTGGATTCGCGTGGCCGTCCGCCGCTGCCTCTCCGACCCGGCGGCCCGGGACGACGGCCCGCTGCGCCACGAGGGCCGGCTGCTGACCGCCGAGGCGGTTTCCGACCTGACGGGCTGGGCCGGCGAGAAGGGGAGCCTGGCCGTGCGGTCGGCCCTGACGCTGGGCGTCCATTACGGCCAGGTGATGGCGGCGGAGCGCGACGCCAAGCTGATCGCGCGGCTGATCCGACAGCTGACCGACTCGCACGCCCCGGCCGTGCTGCGGTTGGAACTGGCCCGGCTGCTGCACCAGCACCGCGAATTGGATGAACATGTGTTGCGTCAGCTATTGATTTCGACGGCCCCGGCGCCGGTGCGGCTGCTTGCGGCGGAGGCGTTGATGGCGGAGGGCGGTGCCCCCCCCGAGGCGGTGGCCGCCCTGTACGACCTGGCGCGACTGCCGAACCGGGAAATCGCCCTGGCGACGGCCGAGGTGGTACAGCGGCGTCTCGGGGTGGACCTCGGCTTGCCGCGCGGCCAGCCGCCGCCGCCGATCCACAGCCGCATGGCCGCGGAGGTGGCGCGGCGCGTCCTGGCGTGGGCCGCGACGCATGAGGCGGCCGACGCCGTTCCGGCCGTGCGCGCCGAGGAAGCGGCCTGGCGGGCGCCGCATGAGGTGTAAACCCTGCGACGACGTTAGGCGCCCTCGCTCCGGTCGGCGAGGGCACCCTCCAGGTCCCAGGCGCACTCCTCCGGGAACGCGCCGCGGGCCAACCCCGTCTCCGCCGCGGCTTGTTTGCGGCCCTCGGCGTAGGCCTCGGCCAACACCGACACGGCGTGGTTGTACAGCGTGCCGCTCTCCAGCAGCTGGCGCAGCTCCCGCTGCTGCTCCAGGATCGTCCCCATCCATGACCCCGACCGACGTTCCGGTTGGTGGTCCCACTTGAGCAGGTGGGAGAGGAGGACGACCAGCAGGCTGAACACCTCCCGACGGTCTCGCTTGGCCATGTCCGCCAGATACTCGCTCAGGTGGGGATGATCCATGTCCGCATAGCGGCCTTCCGCCGCGAGGGCCGACATGGCCTCCAGCCAGGCGGTTTCATCCCGCTCGTACAGTGCGCTCAGCGGCAGCGCCTCGGCCGTTGCCCCCATCGATACCCTCCTTCCCAGGCCGGACCATCACAAACCTTTGAGTGTATCGTGCGAACGGCCACATGGGCAAGAAACTGTCCACGCGCTGAGACCATGTTCCGTGACCGCTAGCAACCCGTCACAGTAGGGGCAGTGTTCTCTAACCGCCAGCCCACTCGTCTGCTGCATAAACGCCGCGAACACCACCTTGGCGTGGGGTGGGTACGGCCGGCGACCGGGAGCAAGCAACCGGGCGACCTCAACCTCGATCTCGGTGTAAGTCATGCCTTCGCTCCTGGCGGCCTCATGGGACAGGCTTCCGCCAGTCCGGGACGAGATTCGGCGTTTCGCCCCGCCTCCCTACTTCTCCTTCAGCCCCGCCAGAAACTCCACCACGTCGCGCAGCTCCGACTTCGACAGCTTCTTGATCACGTCCTCCGGCATGGCCGATTTGCCCGGATGACGCTCGTCCACGTCGCTCTTGGCCACCGTGATGAGCTTGCCCTCCGCCGTCATCAGCCGGATCTCCTTGGCGTCCTCGCCCTTGAGGACGCCGGTGCGCGTCTGGCCGTTGTTCAGCATCAGCAGCACGCTTTCGTAGCCCTTGGCGATCTGCTTGTTGGGATCGACGATCGACTCCAGGATGTAGTCGCGGTTCTGCTTCGCGCCGATGCCCTTCAGCTCCGGCCCGACCTCGCCGCCCACGCCGTTGATTTTGTGACAACGCAGACAGGTCGTCTCCTGTTTGTAGAAGAAGATGCGCCGGCCGTTCTCGGCGTCGCCGCCCACCAGCGCCTCGCGGTAGGGGGCCAGTGCGTCGTTCTTCGGCCTGGCCGCCTCGTACCGGGCCAGCCGGTCCTTGATCCCCTTCGCCGGGTGCCTCGCCGCCGCCTCCAGCAGGTCGAGCGCCACCTCCGGCGGCAGTTGCTTTTCCAGCAGTTTATCCATTTGCCCCGCCAGAAGATCGTCCACGCCGGCCGTCTTCATGGCGCCCAGCGCGGCGTAGGCCCGCTGCCGTTCGACGATCTCGCCGGAATCGACGGCCTTCGCCAGCAACGGCAGCGCCTCGGACGGGTTCGTGACGGCCAGCAAGGCGCGGCCCTCCGAACGCACCAGCGGGTCGGCGTCGGTCAGCGCCGACCGCACCGCCGCATCCAGGTGCGCGTCCTTCAGCGCCCCAGCGCCCGCAGCGCCTCCACGCGCGCCTGGGCCGGCCGTTTGTCGTCGCCGGCCGTCTCCACCAGCACCGGGCCGACCTCCTTGACGCCGAGCTTCACCGCCGTCTCCACGGCCGCCTGACGCACCCTGTCGGATCCGCTAAAGATGCTGCCCAGGTCCGCCCGGAAGGCGTCGGCGGCGACCTCCGGCGGACGCGGTTCCAGCGGCCGCCACACGCCCATCACCCGGTCGCGGCCGGCCGGCTTCGTCCAGTCGGCCAGTTCCTTCAACGCCTCGATCCGCAGTTCGTCCGGGGCGTCGGCCCGGCCGGCGAAGGCGGCCACGGCCTCGGCGTTCTCCTTGCCGCCCAGGCGGAAATTGGCGTTGAGGACGCGATAGCCCAGCGGCTGCGACAGCCCCGACCGATGGACCAGCTCGGCCAGCTTCGGCATGGCCGCGTCGATGGGCGCGTCGTTGATCGCCCGCGCCGCTTCCATGACCAGCAGCGGGTCGGCGTCGTTGAGGTAGCGGGCCACTTCCGGGTCGGACGTCCGCCGCAGGGCCAGCAGCACGGCCATGCGCACGGCCGGCGAAGGGTCGTCGGCCGCCGTCATCCAGGCGGCCCTGTCGCCGCTGCCGACCAACGCCATGACGCCGGCGTGCCGCAGATAGGCGTCCCTGTCGGCGTTGTCGCGGAGCATGTCCAGCACGGCCGGCACGGCCTTCCTGGAGGCGACGCGGCCCAGACCCTGCGCCGCGAAGAACCGCACGCGCGGCTCGGCATCTTTCAACAGCGCGATGAACGATTCCGCGGCCTCGGCGACGCGGCCCTCGCCCAGCACCTTGGCCGCCTGCGCCCGGACCTCGGCATCGGCGTCTTTGAGCAGCGGCAAAATCTCCTTGTACGCCGCCGCGTCCTTGCGGCCGACCTGGCCGAGGCCCCAGATCGCGTGGAAGCGGGCCAGGCGGTCCTTGCCGTCGTGGGCCACGCCGGCGAAGGCCGGGATCGCCTCGGCGCCCTTCTCGGCCAGCGCGAACTGGGCCGACTGCCGCACGCGCATGTCCTTGTGGTGCAGCAGCTCGACCAGCTCCGCCGGCGAACGCTTGTCGAAGCCCTCGGCCATGATCCTCTTCACTTCCTGGACGGCCGGGTCCTTCGCCAGCTCCGGATAGGTGACTTTCCAGATGCGGCCCTTGTTCGGCTTCTCCCAGCCCTCCACCCAGTCGGTCAGGTAGATGGCGCAGTCCGTGCCGAAGTCGACGTCGGTCGCCAGCACCGACCAGATGAACTGATGCCGATCGACCATCTCGAAAGTCGCCCCCTTGGGCTTGCACGCGAAGGAGCGGATGCCGCTGCCGCCGCTGGAGCCGCGAAAATCGCACAGGAAGAAGTGTTTGTTGTAGCGCTCCGGCAGGCCGAGGCCGGGATAGTAGGTCAGGCCGGACGGCCCGTTGGCCAGGTTGGCGACCGGCGGCACGATGAACGCCGGCTGTCCCGGCCACTGCGGATCGTCCATCTTCTCCGCGATCAACGGCCCGCGAATGCCCTCGGCCGTGCCGAACTGGTAGCCGATGCGCCAGCCGCTGTCGCCGCCCTCGACGACGTAGACGCAGCGCACCTTGTCGCCGGCGTCGGAGTTGTTGTCGACGGTGAACAGGTTGCCGTACTCGTCGAAGGCCAATTCCTGCGGGTTGCGCAGGCCGTTGGCGTAGACCTCCAGCTCCCTGCCGTCGGGGTTGCAGCGCATGACGCAGCCGGTGTCGGGCAGGAAGATCGGCTTCTCGCAGTCCTTCACATTCACTCCGCGGTCGCCGATGGAGAAATAGAGCTTGCCGTCGGGTCCGAAGCGGAGGCCGTGCAGGTCGTGGCCGAGGAAGCCGACGTGGACGCCGAAGCCGTGGTGCAGCAGCTCGCGCTTGTCGGCCTTGCCGTCGCCGTTCGTGTCGCGCAGCTTCCAGAGGTCGGGGATGCAGGTGTACCAGACGTCGCCGTTGCGGGTGACGAGGCCGGCGCCGATGCCGTCGGCGGCGTTGTGGAAGCCGTCGGCGAAGACGGTCGCCTTGTCGGCCTTGCCGGCGCCGGTCGTGTCCTCGATCAGGCGGATGCGGTCGTGCGTGGACGCCGTAGTCCTTGAAGTGGTTGCCGAGCTTGCGCTTCAGCATGGCGACGCGGTCGGCGACGGTGCGGCAGGCGAGGTCGTCGTCGAGCCAGTCCATGTGGCCGCGGATGTCGGTGACGCCGTCGTGGAGGCGGAAGGTCTCGGCGACGTAGAAGCGGTTCTTCTCATCGAAGGCGAAGCAGACGGGGTTGGCGACCAGCGGCTCGGCGGCCCAGAGATCGACCTTGAAGCCGGCCGGGACCTGGATGCGTTTCTGGGCCTGCATCCACTCGTCGGAGGCGGGGGCGATTTTCGGCTCGTAGGGCTTTTCGGCGGGGACGGGCGGGGCCGCCGCGAACAGGCCGGCGCCGGCGGCGCCGAGGAAAACGGCGGCGGCGAGCAGGAGTTTTCTTGTGCATGGCAACCGGGGTCTTGCGGAGAGCGCCTTCGGCGCGGGGTGGGTCAACGGGCAGGCGGAAGGAGAGCGATGATTTAGCCTACCGGACGCGGAGGTGGAAATCAATCGGGCGGGCGTGGGGCCGTCCCCGTCCCCGCGCCGGGCCGCGTTGATGCGCCAAATGGGCATCATTTGGCACATCATAAGTCGTTGCCGTATCAGGCTTAACCGGCGGTTGCGCCATGCGCGAAGCTGGCTTGTACTCCCGGAAACGGATGCCGTTGAGCGACGATGAAGGCACGTCGAACGCGAGGGCCGGGCGTTGCAGGAGGAATGAGTCGCCATGTGTACCTCGACGTTGCGGGGCGACGCCGAGCGTACCATGCGGAGGGGGCGTCTGGGCAGGGGAAGAGGAGAGAAAATGGGCGGGATGAACATCGACGACCACAAATGACAGCTTCTTGCGGGTGTAGTACTATCGTTGCCACATCTTCAGACCGCTCCAAGGGTTATTGGACGCTTCCTTCTGCGTTTCCCTTTTTGCCGGGCGCACCACCAGGTCGCCGGCTAACGGGCTCCAAGGGTTATTGGACGCTTCCTTCTGCGTTTCCTCTGCCGCCTTCTGCACGGCCTTTTTCCACAAGTCCCTTACCTCTTCGCCGAAATTCGCCGCCTCGGACTTCTGTAGGTCATCTAGTCCCACCCGTCGTTGTCGGTCTTTGGCGATTTCCACCCTCAACCACTGCGCATCGTCGTTCGCTTGCCGTTCCTGTTCGACGTGCTGCTTCACTTCGGCTTTCATTCGTTCCACTTCATGCCTAGAGTAGACGCCGTACAACCCGAAGCCGATGGCCACGAAAATCGCCAGCGCGGGGAGAATCAGCTTGCTTGACCAGTCCAGCAGGCCGGGTTTCGGGACAGGGGACAGGTTTGTAGGCGGTGCGGGGCCGGTGGCCTTCTTCGCCATGACGCTTCCTCCGGAGTTAGATCACGGGAACTCCCCATCTGTACATTCGTTAATACGGACATTCCATTTTACCCGCTCTGGTCCTCGTGGGCGTGCCTTGTGTGACCGTCCCGTCTCTCGGGGCGCATTCGCGGTTCAAAAGTTCCGCTGTCGAACGCCGGCCGGTCGCGCGGAGGGCGTTGAGTTCGCGTCGAACCGGCTCACGGATTTCAGTGCGCCAGCCCATCAGGGGGCCTCGGAGGTGTTGCCGGTTGCCTGGGTGACGGCCTCGTCCAGGCTCCTGATACTCGCCCCGGGCGCGGCCCTCGCGGATCTCGGCGGTGGTGCGGAGCGTCCGTTTGGCGATAGGGGCCGTCAGAAAGCTCCAGACCGCGGACACCTCGGCCCGCAAGGAACGCACGGAGTCCGCCACGTCGCTCAGGGCGGACCCGTCGATCGCGCCGTCGCCGGCTTCGTCAAGCCCCTGGCGCAGCTCCTCGACGGAATCCAGACAAATGTCGGCCATCGACAGCAGAAAGGAGAAGAACGGCTCCAGGCGGTCCACCGGCCAGACCGCATCGTCGGCCATTTTTTGAATGGCGACCCAGTGGACCCGCAGCATGGCCGGGTATTCCTGGCACCGTGAGAGGATGCTCGGGGCCTCCGCACGCAGCCGGCGCAGGCCGTCCGGCGTTCTCGCATTGAGGCGATCCGGGCCGGCTCTTCGATCAGCGTAGAGTTCATGGCGTCGTCCCCCCTTCCATGCCACCGTCCCTATTGTACCATCGACGGCGATGGTCTCCAGGGCAAGAGGATTGCCGTACCACGCCTTGGCGACCTGGAGCGGTTCAATATCCTTGGCGTCGGCTTTTCAATGCTATAATTACGATTACCCCTATCATCGGCGGCATGGAATCGGAGCCGGCAATGCAACGCCCGAACCTGGCCCCAAGAGACGCGGCCTGGGAAGCGATGAAGGCCTCCCGTCGCGGCCTCAGCCACGACGCCGCCGTGCAGGAGGTTGCCTTTCTTCAACGGCAATACCGTTTGCAATGGAGCAACCGCGTGCCTCCCTCTCCGGTCGATCTCAACGTGATCCTGCGGACGCTGATCGAGAAGCGCATCCCCTTCGTCCTGACCGGCGCCCACGGCATCGGCGGCTGGACGGGCCGGCCGAGGAACACCCAGGACGTGGACCTGCTCGTCAAGGCGGGCCGGAACCACGGCCGTGCGGTGAAGGCCGTCCGGGCGCTCTACCCGCAGCTGGAAGTGCGGACGTTCACCGGCCTCACCGCTTTCTTCGTCCCCGGCGAAATGGCTTCCGTCATCGACGTCTCCTGCCCTTACCGGGCGGACCAGGAAGAAACCCTGGCCGACCCGGTCTGGACGGAGAACCGGGAACTGGGACTCCGCTACCGCGTCCCGGCCCTGGAGTCCGCCCTGGCGAACAAGTACGGGGCCATGCTCACGCCGACGCGGGATCTGGAAAAAAGGCTGCTCGACGTCGCGGACTTCGCCGGGATGGTTCGGCATTCCATGGACGAAGGCCGACGGCCAATCGACCTCGAAAAGCTCGAAGCCCTGGGGGAGAAGGTCTGGCCTGGGGGCGGCGGAAAGGAGATCCTCCGCATGGTCGAGAGCGTGAAGGCCGGCCGGGCCATTCATTTCGACTCCCTGGGATAAGCGGCTGAAAAGTTCCGCTGTCGAACCCCGTTCGTCTCATAGGATAACCGGCGCCACGACGTACCCAGGGAACCCATTCCATGAAGGCGATTCTGTTGCGGGAGCCGGGCCGGTTCGAGCAGATCGGCATCGACGAGCCGAGCGAAGCCCGGACCCGGCGAGGCGCTGGTGCGCGTCCACCGCGTCGGCATCTGCGGCACCGACATCAGCGGCTACCTCGGCAAGATGCCGTTCTACAGCTACCCGCGCATCCCCGGCCACGAGCTGGGCGTCGAGGTGCTCGAGGTCGGCCCCGGCGTGACGCAACGTCAAGCCCGGCGACCGCTGCTCCGTCGAGCCGTACATCAACTGCCAGCAGCTGCTTCGCCTGCCGTCGCGGCGGCGGCAACTGCTGCGAAAACCTGCAGGTCCTCGGCGTCCACACCGACGGCGGATTGCGGCCGCGCTTCCTCGTGCCGGCCCGCAAGCTGCACTCCGTCGGAGCGGCTGACGCTCGACCAGCTGGCCCTGGTCGAGACGCTCGGCATCGGCTGCCACGCCGTCAACCGCGGCGACCCGCAAGGCCGGCGAAAACGTGCTGGTCATCGGCGCCGGCCCGATCGGGCTGTCGCGTCATCGAGTTCGTCAAGCTGACCGGGGCGACGATCATCGTCCTCGACCTGAACGAGCAGCGGCTCGACTTCTGCAAGCAGCAGATGGGCGTCCACCACACCGTCCGCTTCGGGCGACGAGCTCGGAGTCTGAAGGCGCTGCAGGACTTGACGGACGGCGCCCTGTACCCGGTCGTCTTCGACGCGACCGGCAGCCCGCAAGTCGATGTGCAACGCCTTCAACTACGTCGCCCACACCGGCCGGCTGGTGTTCGTCGGCATCGTCGTCAACGACGTCCACGTTCCCCGACCCGCTGTTCCACCGCCGGGAAATGACGCTGTTCGCCTCGCGCAACGCGCTGCCGGACGACTTCGACCGCATCATCCGGCTGATCGAGGACGGCCGGATCGACACGCGGCCCTGGATCACGCACCGCACGCCGTTCGCGGAGCTGATCGGCAATTTCCCGTCGTACACGAAGCCGGAAACGGGCGTCATCAAGGCGATCGTGGAAGTGGATTGCACTAAATCGGAGCCACGACATGATCCGATCCAGCGTCACGATCAGCCTGGTCCCCGAAGCCCGCGGCGGCCCGTTCGTTTTCTGGGACGACCTCGCCGCCGGCTGCCGCGAGGCGAAGCGAGCTCGGCTTCGACGCCGTGGAAGTGTTCGCGCCGCGCCGACCGTCGATGCCGGCCGCGCTGCGGCGGCTCGCTCGACGACAACGGCCTGAAACTGGCCGCGATGGGCACCGGCGCCGGCTGGGTGCTGCACCGCCTCACGCTGACCAGCCCGGATGCCGGCGGTGCGCGAGCAAGCGATCGGCTTTATCCGCACCATCATCGACCTGGCCGGGCCGTTCGGCGCCCCGGCGATCATCGGCTCGATGCAGGGCCGCCACGGCGACGGCGTCGATAAGACGCAAGCCCTCGGCTTATCTCGCCGAAGCGCTCGAACGCGCTCGGCGAACACGCCCGCCAATACGGCGTGCCGCTGCTGTTCGAGCCGCTCAACCGCTACGAGACGAACCTGGTCAACACGCGTGGACGACGGCGTGCGCCTGCTGCGGTCGCTGGCGACGGACAACGTGAAGCTGCTCGCCGATCTGTTTCACATGAACATCGAGGAGACGGACATCGCCGCGGCGATCCGGGCGGGCGGCCGGCGCCATCGGCCACGTCCATTTCGTCGACTCCAACCGCCGGCCGGCCGGCATGCGGCCATACCGACTTCGCCCCGATCGCGGCGGCGCTGCGCGACATCGGCTACGACGGCTACGTTTCCGCCGAGGCGCTGCCGTACCCGAACCCGGCCGAGGCGGCGCGCGCTGACCATCAAGGCCTTTCGCCAGTATTTCGCGGCGAAGTGAGGGAGCGTCCGTGCTGAAACACCAGCTGATCCATCCCGCAGATCAACGAAGTCCTCGGCCGGGCCGGCCATCATGCGAAAATCCTGATCGCCGACGGCAACTACCCGGCCTCGTCCAAGAAAGGCCCCAACGCCGAGCTGGTTTGCCTCAACCTGTCGCCGGGCGTCGTCACCTGGCCCAGGTGCTGGCGGCCGTGGCGTCGGCCATGCCGATCGAGGCGGCCAACACGATGGGCTACGAGAAGACGGGGCCGTACGCGCTGACGGACGACCCGCCGGTGTGGGACGAGTTCCGCCGAGTGCTGGCGGCCGCCGGGCTGAAATTGGAGCTGAAGCCGATCGAAAAATGGGACTTTTACAAGGCGGTCGACCACGCCGGACCACGTGCTGACCATCCAGACCGCCGACCAGCAGCGCTTCGCCAACCTGCTGCTGACCATCGGCGTGCGCATGGATTGAGGGGGAATCATGGAACGCCGGCCGCTGGGCAATACCGGGCCTGAAGCTGCCCGTGCTGAGTTTCGGGGCCTCGTCGCTGGGGCAGGAGTTCCGCCCCGTCGATCTCAACGAGGCGCTGCGCGCCGGTCCACGTCGCGCTCGACCTGGGCATGAACTTCATCGACACCTCGCCCTTTTACGGCCGCGGCATGTCGGAAGTGCTGCTCGGCGTCGCCCTGCGCGGCGTGCCGCGCGACCGCTACATCCTCGGCACCAAGCTCGGCCGCTACGACGCGGCCCACTTCGACTTCTCGGCCCGGCGGGTGGTCGAGAGCGTGGACGTCAGCCTGCACCGCATGGGCGTGCGAGCATCTCGACATCATGCCTCTGCCACGACATCGAGTTCGTGGACATGGCGCAGATCGTCGAGGAGACGCTGCCGGCCCTGCGCAAGATCCAGCAGCAGGGCAAGGTGCGCTTCGTCGGCGTTCAGCGGCTATCCGATGAAGATGTTCCGCTACGTCCTCGACCGGGCGCCGCTGGACGTGATCCTGTCGTACAACCATTACACGCTGCAAAACACGATGCTGGCCGACCTGGTCCCGTACCTGAAGGCGAAGGGCGTCGGCATCATGAACGCGGCGCCGTTCTCGGCGCGGCTGCTGACCAACGCGCCGCTGCCGCCGTGGCACAAGGCGACGCCGGAGGTGCGGGCCGTCTGCCGCAAGGCCGCCGAGCACTGCCAGGCGAAGGGCGTGGACATCGCCCAGCTGGCGCTGCAGTTCTCGATCCGCCAACCCGGACATGGCCACCTGCGTCACCGGCTCGGCCAACCCCGGCCGCGTGCGCCAGTGGGCGCGAGTGGGCCGACAAGCCGCTCGACCAGCAGTTGCTGCAGGAAGTGCTGGCAGATCCTGAAGCCGATCCACAACTGGTTCTACATCGAGGGGCGGCCGGAGAACAACGACCCAGTGCGGTAAAAGATCTCACGCAAAGGCGCAAAGGGATATTCACTAACCCGGAAGCGAGGCGGGACGGTTCCTGGACGTAATTCGATCAGGAACCGTTCCCTTCCGCGCTTCGGGTTCGTATGCGTTTTCGGCCAGCTCTTATTCAAACACCTCCGCCTCCGCCAGCGGCAGGCCCCGCGGCGTCCTTCGGCGACAAGCAGCGGCGCCTCCGCCGGCCAGCGGCCAGTGGACGCCGATTTCCGGGTCGTTCCAGAGCAGCGTCCGCTCGTATTCCGGATTCTAATAATCCGTCACCTTGTAAGTCACCTCGGCCCAGTCGCTGGTGACGTAGAAGCCGTGCGCGAAGCCGGGCGGCACCCACACCTGCCGCTGGTTGTGGGCCGACAGGTAGACGCCGACCCACCGGCCGAACGTCGGCGACGACCGCCGCAGGTCCACGGCCACGTCGAACACCTCGCCGGCCATCACGCGCACCAGCTTGCCCTGCGGACAGCGGATCTGGTAGTGCAGGCCGCGCAGCACGCCGCCGCGCGAGCCGGAATGGTTGTCCTGCACCATCGGCGCCGCGATCCCGGCCTCGGCGTACTTGCGGACCTGGTACGTCTCCAGAAAGAAGCCGCGGTCGTCCTGGAAAACGCGCGGCTCGATAATTACTACGTCAGGGATCGCGGTCGGCGTGCATTGCATGACGGGACTCCGGGACGCCCCGGGCGGGCGCCTTACGCGACCGCCTGGGCGCCGTATTGCCGCTCGTAGTATTCGAGGTACTCGCCGGAACGGATCCGCGCCACCCATTCGGCGTTGGCGCGATACCAGGCGATGGTGTCGCGCAGCCCCTGCTCGAACGGGACGCGGGCCGCCAGCCGAGTTCGCGCTCGATCTTGGAGCAGTCGATGGCGTAACGGCGGTCGTGGCCGAGCCGGTCCGGTCACGTGGCGGATCAGGCGTGCGCGGCTTGCCGAGCAGGTCGAGCAGCGTGTGCGTCAGCTCGAGGTTCGTCTTCTCGCAGCGGCCGCCGATGTTGTAGACCTCGCCGACCCGGCCGGCCTGCCAGACGCGCTCGACGGCCCGGCAGTGGTCGCGGACGTGAATCCAGTCGCGGACCTGGCCGCCGTCGCCGTAGACCGGCACCGGCTCGTCGCGCAGCAGGTTGGTGATGAACAGCGGGATCAGCTTCTCGGGGAACTGGTACGGCCCGTAGTTGTTCGAGCAGCGCGTGATCAGCGCCGGCAGGCCGAAGGTGTGGGCGTAGCTGCGCACGAGCAGATCGGCGGCCGCCTTGCTGGCGGAGTAGGGGCTGCTCGGCGCCAGCGGCGTCGTCTCCGTGAACAGGCCGGTCGGGCCGAGGCTGCCGTACACCTCGTCGGTGGAGACCTGGACGTAGCGCTCGACGGCGAACTCGCGGGCGGCGTCGAGCAGGATCTGCGTGCCGACGACGTTGGTGCGGACGAACGGCCCGGAGTCCTGGATGCTGCGATCGACGTGGCTCTCGGCCGCGAAATGGATGACGTGGCGCACGCCCGGCCGGAAGGCGGCGCGCACGGCGTCGCGGTCGGTGATGTCGCCCTTGACGAAGCGGTAGCGCGGATGGTCGTCGAGGTCGGCCAGGTTGGCCAGGTTGCCGGCGTAGGTCAGGGCGTCGAAATTGACGACGGCGACGTCGGGGTCGGCGGCCAGGATGTGGCGGATGAAGTTGCTGCCGATGAAGCCGCAGCCGCCGGTCACGAGCAGAGTGGACATCCGCACCCTTTCGTCGCTGGGGAGGAAGGCGCCTGTTCCCTCCATTCGTATACATGGGCGGCGGGGCGATAGGCAAGAGCGGTCTCGGCGGGTGCGCCGGCGGAGGGCGGCGTCTCCCCTGGCCTCGGGCGAACGTACTCGTGAGTCCGGGGAGCTTGAATCGTCGGTTTCTTGACCGCCCGCGCCGGCGGGTTTACACTTCACCCTATCCTCTCGCCGTCCGCACCGCGGAGCCGACCATGACCAAGCGCTGGGTGGCAGTCGTCTTCGCCGCGGTCGCCGGCGTCGTCGCCGTCTCGGCGGTGGTCTACTTCGGCGTCCGCGGACGCTTCACCTCCCCACCCCCTCCGGAACAGATACGGCCTGATTTGGCCGACCATATCAAGCCGGACGCCGCGCCGGACGACCCCTCCGCCTACCGGCCGGCGCCCGTCAGCCTGTCGGCGGCGTCGGCGTTCCTCCACACCGGCAAGGCGCCGCGCAGGTCGGCATGGACCCGACGGCGCTGCGACGACAGTGCGCCGCCGTAATTCGCGGCCGGGTGCGGACGACGGACGGCAAACCGCTGGCCGGCGTGGAGGTCGGCGTACCCGGTCAGCCCGAGGTCGGCCGCACGTTCACCGATTCCGACGGCGGCTTCGATCTCGCCGTCAACGGCGGCGGCCCGGTCCTTGTCGCGTACCAGAAAGCCGGCTTTCTGCCGGCCCGGCGATGGGTAGCGACGCCGTGGCAGGACTACGCCTGGTCGCCCGAGGTCGTTTTGACGCCGCCCGGCGGCCGGATCGGCGCGCTCGATTTCCCGGCGAACGACGCGCCGGCCCTGCCTGGGCCTCGCGTGGAGGACGCCGCCGGCGCCCGCCGGCCGGTCTTCGTGGCGCCCGCCGGCTTCGGGGCGACTGAGGTCTTCTCCGACGGCGACAAGCCGTTGAATCGCCTCGCCCTGTCCGCGGTCGAGTTCGACGTCGGGGGGCATGGCGCCGCGGCGCTGCCGGTCCTGCCGCCCCCGGGCGCCGCCTCCTGCTACGCCATCGACCTGGGGACCGACGAACCGCTGGAGCCGGGCGGCCTGGAAGTGAAATTTAACAAGCCGCTCCTCCAGTACGTCGAGAATTTCCCGAACCTGCCGGCCGGGACGGTTCTGCCGCTGGCTCATTTCGACGGCGAACGGTCGCTGTGGCTGCCGAGTCCGCCCGGCCGCGTGGTACGGGTGGTCGGCGTCAAGGACGGCCTGGCCGAGCTGGACGTGGACGGCAAGGGCCAGGCCGCCGACGCCGCGACGCTGGCCAAGTTGGGCGTTAGCGAGGTGGAGCGCCGGCGGCTGGTGGAAGTGTACGGGAAGGATGGGGCCGCCCTGTGGCGTCTGCCGCTGACCGGCCTCGGCGCCTGGGCCGTGCTGCCGGCGTTGCGGCCGCCGGACGGCGCCGTCGCCCCGCCGTGGCCGGTGGCCGCCGCGCCGGCCCTCGAAGCGACGGCGCCGCGGCCGGCGGCCGAAACCGTCTCGTTGCCGGGTACGCATTATCGCTTATGCTATGACGGCGCCCTTGCCCCCGGCTTCAAGGCGCCCTACACGCTGGAGGCGATGCTGCGAGGCCCGGATATGCCACAATCGGTGAAGCGCATCGACTTGGAGATACGGATCGCCGGCCGGCGCTTCCTTTTCACGGATGAACACGAACCGAAAAGGACGTTTATCTGGGACGGCCTCGACGCCTACGGCCGGCCGGTGCAGGGGCGGCGGCCGGCCCTGGTGCGCGTCGGCTACGTCTACGACGCGGCGCCGCCGGCCCGTCAGGAGTGCGTGTTGTGGCGCGAGCAGCGCGTGATGCTCGGCGACTGGGACGCCCGCGCCGCCGGCCTCGGCGGCTGGACATTAACTATCCACCATTGCTACGACCCGATCGGCCGCGTCCTCCATCTCGGCGACGGCGGCCGGCGCGAAGGGACGAAACTTCCACCGGTGGTCACGACGGTCGCCGGCGGCACCGGGTCGCTGACCTTCAACGACGACGACCAGCCGGCCTTCTGGGCCAACTTGTCGCGGCCGCGCGGCCTGGCGGCGGGGCCGGACGGCGGCCTCTACATCGCCGACGCCGGCCAGAACCGCGTCCGCCGCGTCACGCCGGACGGCCTCATTGCGACCGTGGCGGGCAACGGCCGGAGGGGCTACGACGGCGACAACCATGCGGCCGTGGAGGCGGAGCTGAACGCGCCGACGGGGCTGGCGTTCGGGCCGGACGGCAGTCTCTATATCGCCGACGACGGCAACGACCGCGTGCGGCGGCTGCGGCCTGACGGCGCCCTGGCCGCGTTCGCCGGCCGGGGCGGACGGCTGGAATACAGCGGCGACGGCGGCCCCGCGGTCGTCGCGCAACTGAGCCTGCTCGGCGGCCTCGCCGTGGGGCCGGGTGGGAACCTATTCATCGCCCAAAACTCCTTTTACCAGTGCGTCCGCCGCGTGACGCCGGACGGCGTGGTGACGCGGTTCGTCGGCGGCCCCCCTTTGCCCTCTCCCCTGGGGGAGAGGGTAGGGGGGCCGACCTGCGCACCGCCTGCGCCGTGGCCGTCGATCCGGACGGCGTGCTCTACGTGGCCGACGGCGACGGCTGCCGCGTCTGGCGGGTCGGGCCGAACGGCCGGGCGACGGTGTTTGCGGGCACGGGCAAGGCCGGCTTCTCCGGCGACGACGGCCCAGCCGACAAGGCGGAGCTGAATACTCCCTCCGGCCTGGCCGTTGGGCCGGACGGCGGCGTCTACATCGCCGACGCCGGCAACCAGCGCGTCCGCCGCGTCGGCCCGGACGGCGTCATTCGCACCGTCGCCGGCAAGGGCAAGACGGCCCCAGAGGGCGACGTCGGCGATTACGGCCCCGCGACGAAGGCCTCGCTCCGGCTGATGGAGCGTCCCGAGCCGGGCGTCGGCCGGTTGGTCGGCCTGGCCGTCGGCCCGGACGGGAGCCTGTACGTCTCCGACGTGGGCCACGGCAGCGTCCGCCGCGTCGCGCCGGCCTTCGACGGCATTTCCGATAGTGAGATTCTTTTGACCTCCGAAAACGGGGCGGAACTTTACGTCTTCGACGGCGTGGGCCGCCACCTCAAGACGCTGGACGCCGCGACCGGGGCGACGCTGTACCGCTTCGTGTACGACGCCGCCTGGCGGCTGACGGAGATCCATGACGGATCGGGCGCAGTGACGAAGATCGAGCGCGACCGGGCGGGCCGGCCGCGGGCGGTGGTCGCTCCGGATGGCGAGCGGACGAAGTTGGAGACGGGGCCGGACGGCCGGCTGAATCGGATCGTCTTCCCTTCAGGCGAGGGGACGGACATGGAATACGACGCGGGCGGGTTGCTCACCTCGTACAAGGACGCGACCGGAAAGGTCGCGCGATTTCGTTATGACGAGATGGGGCGGCTGGTGAAGGAGTGAGTGAGCCGACGTCGATCTTGAGACGGGCGGCCGACAAGGTATAATGGCGTGAGTCGCTTCCTATCGGGAGCAACCGTCCCACGAGGGCAAGCCATGCCGTCTCCGTTCCCCGGAATGGACCCGTATCTGGAAGAACCGGGGCTGTGGCCCGACGTCCACCACGGAATTATTTCGTACACTCAGGAGTTGCTTACTCGTCTACTTCGGCCGAAATATTACGTCCGCGTCGAGGAACGCGTCTATCTCTCCGACGAGAGCGATCCCGGACGGCGGGTCATCATCCCCGACATCCGCATTGCCGACCGCCCGGAATGGCAGGGCGGTCCACTTCCGTCGGGGGGAGCCGATGCGCTGGCCGTGGCCGAGTCGGTTGTGGTGACTTCCCTGTTTGAAGAGGACATTCACGAAGCCCGGCTGGAAATCATCGACCGGGAACAGCGGCGGGTCGTGACGGTCATTGAGGTCGTCAGTCCCACCAACAAGGTCCGCGGGTCGCGCGGCCGGGACAGTTACCTACAGAAGCGGGCGGAAGTCTTCAATTCGCCCAGTCGACATGGTGGAAATCGATCTGCTCCGCGATGGTGATCCCTTGCCCTTCCAAGAGGCGGCGCCGCCGCACGATTATCTGGTCCATGTCTCGGTTCGGGAGCTTCGCCCGCAAGGTCGGGCGTGGCCGATTCTCCTGCCGCAGCGGCTGCCGGTCGTGGAGGTCCCGCTGCGCCCCGAAGATCCGCCGGCGCCGCTCGACCTGCAACAGGTGCTTACCACCGTCTATGACCGTGCGGGGTATGACCTGAGCCTCAACTACCGGGCCGAACCGAACCCGCCTCTGATAGGGGTCAATGCGGAGTGGGCAAGGAACCTTCTCAGGGAAAAGGGGCTTGTCTGAGGATGGTTCGCCGATCACGGCCTCTGCCAGCCGGTCCCTTCATGGCCGAACCGGAACGCCTCCGGGTGCAGCAACTCGGCCAGAATCTCCAGCGACTCCACCAACCGCGGCCCCGGACGGTTGAAATATTGGTTGCCGTCCGTCAGGAAGACGCGGCCGTCGCGCACCGCCTTGAGCCGCGGCCACTCCGGCCGATTCATGGAACCTCGACTGAGATCGCTTGGCTGTGACGGAGGTCCGGAATATCGACCATTTGCCCCGTCCGCTTGCCGTCCACATACTCCACCAGCACGACCAGCTTGGTGAACTGATAATACCGCGACGAATACCACAATAAGGCTCCTCGCGTGGTGCAGCCGGTGGGGATGTCTACGGTTAGTTTCCGCCCCGTAAAAGGGGCCTGCAACGCTGAGTACCGCTTGGTTTCGGGCGGAATCGCATTATCCAGCGCATACTCGGCATCCTCGGAATTGCCAAACGCCTCCGCGCTGACCGCTCGAATGTTCGAGGCGGCGGCGGAATGAATCGTCACGGTGAGCGGCAACATACCGTCGTCACAAACTTTCGAAAGCGGGACGAACGCGAGACAGCCCATCACAATCAGCAATAGGGCGATCCCAATTATCAATATTCGTTGCATCATGATGGCAGCCCTTCCCACGCTCGCTCCCAGCCGGCGCCTTCATGGCCGAAGCGGAACTCCTCCGGGTGCAGCAATTCGGCCAGAATCTCCAGCGACTCGACCAATCGCGGACCCGGCCGGTTGAAATACTGGTTGCCGTCCGCCAGGAAGACGCGGCCGTCGCGCACCGCCTTGAGCCGCGGCCACTCCGGCCGGCCCGTCAAGACGGGCAGGTCGCGCCGCGACCGGGCGATGTCGAAACCGCACGGCAGCACCAGGATCACGTCCGGGTCGGCGCACGACCAGTTGTTCCCACGTCATCCAGGGCGAATGTTTGCCGGCCTCGCCGAAGAGGTTGACGCCGCCGGCCATCTCGACCAGTTCCGGCATCCAGTTGCCCGGCCGCCATCAGCGGGTCGATCCACTCGATGCAGGCCACGGTCGGCCGCGACGGCAGCGACTGCGCCCGCCCCGCAATGGCGCTCATCCGCCCCTGCAAACTCCGGATCAGCTCGTCGCCGCGTTCACGAGCGTCCAGCGCCTCGGCGACGCGCTCGACGTCGGTCCACACATCGGCCAGGGCGTTGGGCTGCAGCGACACCAGCTGCGGACAGGCCGACAGCCACGAACAGACCGCCCGCTCCACGTCGCGCAGGCTGACGGCGCATACGTCGCACTGCGACTGCGTCACGATCACGTCCGGTTCCAGTTCCCGCAGCCGCTCGCTCGTCCACGCGGTAGACCGACAGGGCGTCGCGCAGGATCGCCTTGACGCGCTGGTCGATCTCGCAGCTGGAGCCTTCCACGTCGAACTTCGGCGCCGTGCAGACGGGCAGGCGACGAACCGACTCGGGATAGTCGCATTCGTGGGAGCGGCCGACGAGCTGGTCCTCGAAGCCGAGGGCGCAGACGATCTCGGTGGCGCTGGCGATCAGGGAGACGATGCGGGGCATGACGGGAGTTCCGCAACCCTGTTCCTATTTCACTTTTTCGCAAGTTTTTGCATAACTTTATTGTATCCGCTTGTGCGCCGGGAGGATACACTCCATTCGGCCCAACGCTTGCGCCAGCCAGGCACGGCCCCTACATCAAATCTTCATTTGCGATCCGTGCCCCTTCTTCATAGTCTCCCTTTGCACTGCGGGCCTCGACCCATCCCGTCCCGGCCCCGGCGCGTCCCATCCAAAAGCGGAGAGCGACCATGTTGAAACGAATCCTCGGCGGCGGCAGAGTGGCACTCGCGGCCATGCCCGCCGTGCTGCTCGGCGCCCTGGCGCTGGCGGTTTGCGTTCCCTGGAGCGAGGGCGCCGACCCTAAGGACAAGGCCGAGGCGAAGTCCGACGACAAGGCCATCGAAGTAACCTTCCTTTACGGCTCGGAGAAGGAGGAGTGGATCAAGGACGTGACCGACGCCTTCAATAAGAGCGGCGCCAAGGTCGGCGGCAAGGCCGTGACAGTCAAGGCCATCCCCGAAGGCTCCGGCGAGTGCATCGACGACCTTTTGAGCGAGCGGGTCAAGGCCGACCTGGTCAGCCCCGCCTCCGGCGCTGTTCATCCTTCTGGGCAACGCCGATTCCAAGGCCAAGACCGGCAAGGAACTGATCGGGCCGACGAAGAACCTAGTCCTTTCGCCGGTGGTCATCGCCATGTGGAAGCCGATGGCCGAGGCCCTCGGCTGGCCCGACAAGCCCGTCGGCTGGTCGGACGTTCTGGCGATGGCCACGGCCAAGGACGGCTGGGCGTCCAAGGGCAAGCCGCAGTGGGGATCGTTCAAGTTCGGCCACACGCACCCGGAATATCAGCAACAGCGGCCTGATCACCGCTCTTCGCCGAATTGTACGCCGGGGCCGGCAAGACCGAAGGTCTCACCGTCGACGACGTGAACAACCCCAAGATCGGCGGATTTCGTGCGCCGGATCGAGCGCTCGGTGGTTCACTACGGCAGTTCGACGGGGTTCTTCGGCAAGAAGATGTTCGCCAACGGCCCGCAGTACCTCAGCGCCGCCGTGCTGTACGAGAACATGGTGATCGAGTCCTACGGCGACAAGTACAAGGACAAGCTGCCCGTTCCCGGTGGTGGCCGTCTACCCCAAGGAGGGCACGTTCTGGAGCGACCACCCCGTCGGCGTCGTCCAGCGCGACTGGGTCACCGACGAGCACAAGCAGGCCGCCCAGCTCTATGTGGACTACCTATTGCAAGACGGGCAACAGCGGAAGGCCTTGCGATACGGCTTCCGGCCGGGCCTGGAACGCATTCCCTTGGGCGCCCCCATCAACGCCGACCACGGGGCAAACCCGAGGCAGCCGAAGGTCGTCCTCGACCCGCCGGCGGTGGACGTGATGAAGGCCGGGCTGAAGGTCTGGCCCGAATACAAGAAACCCGCCCGCATCGTCCTGGTGTTCGACAAGTCCGGCAGCATGAATTCGGAAGGGAAGCTGGCCAACGCCAAGAAGGGGGCCAAGGAAATCGTCTCCATGCTCGGCGACGAGGACAGCCTCGGCCTTTTGGCGTTCAGCGATACGTCGACTTGGGCGATGAAGGGCGTCAAGATGAAGGACGGGCGCGACCAGCTCAACCGGGCGATTGACGGCCTGTTCGCCGGCGGAGGGACCGCCTTGTATGACTCGATCCGGCAGGCCTACGACCAGCTGCAGGCGGCGCCCGACCCGGACTTCATCTCTGCGGTAATCGTGCTGACCGACGGCGAGGACAACAAGAGCCGGCTGTCGCTTGATCGGCTGATCGACGGGATCCGGGTGGACAACGAAAAGCGGACCACCCGCGTCTTCACGATCGCCTACGGCGCGGACGCCAGTGTAGAGGTGCTGCAGGCCATTGCCGAGGCGACGCAGGCGAAGTCCTACAAGGGGACGCCCGAAAACATCCGCACGGTGTTCAAGGATGTCGCCACGTTCTTTTGAGGAAAGTTAAGACGATAAGGCGGCATTATCACGTGGGTCAGCCAGGCTTCTTCACAAGCGACGGGCCGCTTTCTGCGGCCGAAGGCGCCCAGGCGGTGTCGCCCTCCTCCAGCCGCTCCCAAAGCCACCG
>CAWFBG010000032.1:0-17650 GCA_963813925.1 uncultured Planctomycetaceae bacterium | reverse complement strand
GCGGATAGTTCCGGGACGGTGATTCGTCCTATTTGCGGTTGGGAATTGGTGTGCTTCCCGAAGCGAACCGGACTATACTGGTAAAAGAAGAAGTGGCGAAGCTGGCGAAACCTTGCCGTGAAGGCGGTTTTCGCCGCGAGGTATTCCCCCAAGCCGTCGGGCCGGGGGCGGATCGAAACCGACAGGAGTACCAGCGATGACCTTGTGGATGCGGCGAACGGCGGCCATGGCATTGACGGCCGTCCTGTGCGGCGGAAGCGTCCTCGCGGCCGACGTGGACAAGAAAACCACTCCCGCGTTCGGCGTGCTTCAGGCCACGGCCCCGGACGCCGTCAAGGCGCAGGTGCTCGACTGGCTGAAGTCGGCCGGCAAGACCGACGACGCCTCGATCAAGGCCTTCAACGCCCTCTGGGCGGCCGACCGGCCGGTGCTCGACAAACTCGCCGACGCGTTCGCGCTGGGCAACGCCGACGCCGCCAAGCTGCTCGCCGACGCCCGCAACCCCGACGCCGCCGCCCCCATGGAAGCGCCGGCCCTCGTCTCGGACGCCAAGCAGTCGCCGTTCTTCCGCGCCAATTTCGCCCTGGTCTACGCCAAGGCGCTCTCCGCCCGCCGCGTCCATGAGCAGGTGCTCGACACCCTCAAGGGCATCAAGGCCGAGCAGACCGTCGATCCGGCCAGCTACTTCTTCACCAAGGCCGTCTCCGAACACGCCCTGATCGAGAAGGACAAGGCGCTCGAATCCATCGACCATCTTCTGGCCGACGTGGCCGACACGCCGGAGCGCTACCGCACCGTCGGGGCGCTGATGGTTTTCGACATGATGAACTGGAAGGACGGCGGCCGGGACCTCGCCTCGCGCCTCGACCCGCTGACGCGGAAGATGAAGGCGATCAAGGACCGGCTCGACCTGGAGCGCGGCGGCGACAAGACGCAGAAGATGGAAAAGGACGTGGTTTTCCGCCTCGACGAGGTCATCAAGCAACTGGAAAACCAGCGGAAGAACCAGGGCCAGGGCAGCGGCGCCAACGGCGGCAACTGCCCGCCCGGCGGCAACGGCCAGCAGCAGCAGCCCAACGACAACACTCAGCCGTCGCGGCCGCAGGACGACAGCCTCGGCGGCAACGGCAAGGGCGCCGGCCAGATCGACATGAAGAAGCTCAACGACACGGCCGCCAAGTGGGGCAAGCTGCCCGAGAAGGATCGGGCCGCGGCCATGAAGGACCTGACGCGCGACCTGTCGCCGGAGTTGCGCGACACGGTGGAGCGGTTCTTCAAGGAGCTGTCCGCCCGCGCCCAGGCGGATGAGGACAAGTAAGGTCGCTAAATAGACTGATGACGCCCGACCGGCCGGCCCTTGACGGGGCCGGCCGGTTTGCGTTAGGTTGACTTCGCCCAAGGGTCCTTCACAAGGAGCAAAGACGCGATGAAACTTTCCCGACTCGCCGCCGGGCTGGGCCTGGCCGTCGTGCTGTCCGCCGTGGCCGTCGCCGCCGAGCCGCTGATCTCCGGGCCGCAGGTGGACGACAAGGTCATCACGCCGTTCGCCCCGCTCAACATCAACGGCGAAAGCGCCGGCGACATGAATTGCCTGGTCTGCCAGAACCAGGACAACCCGGTCGTGATGATCTTCGCCCGTGAAGTCACTCCGGAATTGACCAAGCTGGTCAAGCGCGTCGATCAGATGACCGGCAAGCACAAGGACGCCCAGATGGGCAGCTTCGTGGTGTTCTGTCAGGACCGCGAAGGGCTGCGCGACGAGCTGAAGGCGATGGCCCGCGACCAGGAATTGAAGAACCTCGTCCTGTCGATCTGGATGCAGCCCAAGTCGGCGGACGCCCCGAACCCGATCAGGAAGTACCGGGTCAGCCCGGCGGCCGACGTGACCGTGGTGCTGTACACGGACAACAAGGTCAAGGCGAACTACGCCTTCCGCAAGGGCGAAATGACGGACAAGGACGTGGACGCCATCGTCGCCGCGGCGCCGGGGAAGATCCTGCCGAAGAACTAAAGCCGATCTCGAACCAGGATCATGTGGCGCCGGTTCGCCGCGACGCGCGAGCGGAGCGTTTGATCCCAACGCGCTCCGCTGGCGCGTCGCGGCGAACCGGCGCCGTTTGCTCCGCGCTCAGTCCCCCAGTCGGAGAACGCGCACCGTGACCATGTTCTGGTCGCACAGGTGGACCTCGACGTCGGCCGCCTGGAAGACGTCGTTGGCGATGTCGGTGGGCAATTCCCGGTAGAAATTCACCACGTCGGCGTCGCCGGCCGCCTCCGGCCGCACGCAGAAGCGCACCTGATAGGCGCCGAACGGCTTGTCCAGCTGGACGGTGACGGCGCGGTCGTCCGGAAAGAGGCCCTTGTCGTCGAGATAGTTTCCCACGTCTTGGGCCTCGTCGGCCGTCACGTTGGCGGTGTAGAACAGTTCCGAGGTCTTGAAAGCGATCTTCTGGCCCAGGGCGCCGGGCAGACCGCCGTTCAAGTTGGGGTTGAAGATGGCCCCGTCGTCGGGGACGGGCGCGGCCGGGGGGACGGTTGCCATCGGCGGCGCGATCGGAGGCCCGAAGGCGGGGCCGGAGCGGGCGCTCAAGAAGTCGAGGACGCCGACGCCGGCGCAGGCCAGGAAACAGACGGCGAGGACGCCGCCGCCGACCACCAATCCGACGACCCAGCCCGACGATTGCCGCGGCGGCGGCCGGCGCGGATAGGGCCGTTCGTCATATCCGGGGCGCGGCGGAAAGAGGTCGTCGCACCGGTCGGCCCGCCGCCAGTCGGCCATTCCTTCGCACCAGACGAGATCGTCGCCGTGTACCTTGCCGTCGTCCATCAACTGCCGCAGCTGCCGGAGCGGCACCGGGCCGTACCGGGCGTTATCGCCCTGTCCCCTGCGGGCCACGTACCATTCGTCCCTCATCGGCCGCCCTCCCGTTGCCCTCGTCCGACGCGGTACCGGATTCGCCAGAGTGGTTTTATGCTACCCCGCCGCGGAGGCCGGTGCAAGCGGCCCGGCTTCCTGCTTCCACCCCTCACAAGCCCGATGGCGCATGGTTACGCCAGTTCCTCCTCGCGCAACAGGTCCAGCGTCGCCGCCGCGGCCGCCACGGTGCGTTCCACATCTTCTTCGGTATGCGCCGCCGTGGTCATGCCGCCCAGGCCGAACAGGTCCACGCCGTTGAGCAGCATCCCCTGACGGACGGCGTGCGTCAACCGCACGTCGCGCGGGCCGTCTAGCTTATTCAGATCGCCGTTGTACGGAATGAAGTCGTCGCCGTCAGGCCGCGGCCCGCGATAGTTCGGCAGCAGACGGAACATCGAAAACTCGCCGTAGGCGATCCAGGCGGCGTCGCGCTCGGCGAAGAGTTCGTTGAGCCGCCGGCGCAGCAGTCGGCCGGTCTCGCTGGCCCGGCGGCAGGGTTCGCCGTCGGCGACGAGTCGCAGCGCCGCGACGCCGGCCGACGCCGACAGCGGGTTGGCGTTGAAGGTGCCGGGGTGCTTCATCTTCGGCTTGCCGGGCCGAAATTCGAGGTGAGCCAGGACGTCGGCGCGGCCGGTCACGGCGCCGCCGGGCAGGCCGCCGGCCAAAATCTTGGCCAGCGTCGTCAGGTCGGGCCGGACGCCGAAGTGTTCCTGCGCCCTGCCCGGCGCCACGCGGAATCCGGTGATGACCTCGTCGAAGATCAGCAAGCGATCAAGGCGAGTCGTAATATCTCGTAGGGCGTGCAGGAACGGCCCGCGGATCGGCACGGCCCCCCAGTGGCCGCCGGTCGGCTCCAGGATGACGCAGCCAATTGTGGGGTCGGCCCGCAGCGTCCGCTCCACGGCGTCGAGGTCGTTGGGCGGCAATACGACGGTTAGCGCGGCGACTTCCGGCGGGATTCCCGGAGGCGCGGCGCCGTCATAGGGCGGGTCGGCGGCGGGGATGAGGAAGTCGTGCCAGCCGTGGAAGTGGCCGGCGAACTTGAGCACCCTGGGCCGACCGGTAAAGATCCGCGCCAGCCGCAGGGCCATCAGCGTCGCCTCGGTGCCCGACGACGTGAAGCGCACCGTCTCCGCCGTCGGCACGAGCTTCTGGACGAGTTGGCCCCATTCGATCTCTTTTTCGTGGCAGGCGCCGGGGTGGGTCGCCTTCGTCATCTGCCGTTGAACCGCTTCGACCACCACGGGATGACTGTGGCCGAGGAGCAGCGCCCCGTGGCCGGACCAGTAATCGACGAGTTCCTTGCCCTCGACGGTCCACTTGCGGCCGCCGGCGGCGCGGTCCACGTAGACCGGGAACGCTTCGAGGCAACGGCCGTCGTGGGTGACGCCGTGTGGGAAGACGCGGCGGGCCTGGTCGTGGAGCTTCTGCGACAGCGGGAACTCGGCGGCGAAACGCTCGGCCAGCGAGCGGCGCGACGCGACGGCGGGCATGGCGGCCTCCTCGGGCGGACGGGGATGCGGGATCGGGGTTCAGAATAGGACGGCGGCGGATTGCTTACCAGTCCGAAGCGCGAGGGGGCGTCAGGCGAGAGGCGAGTGAAAAGGAATGGCGTCCCCGGCTTCCGTCTCCGCGGCCTCCTCACCACACCCTACCGCGGGACCGCGGGGCGGCCCGCGCCGATTTTCTTGCGGCCCCCCAATTCTTGCACTACTCTTTCATCGAACGTCGCGTCGGGCCGAGATATTCTAGCCGAGACTGAACCCCTGAGACGGTCGCCGGGCCGTTCGGGGGTTCGCACCCGTTTCGGCTTTGCGATCCGATAAGGTGCGCTTATGGCCCTTCCGTCCACCGCCGATGATTTTGTCGAAATCGTACTCAAGAGCGGCGTCCTCGACCGCGACGTGCTCGACCCCTATCTGCGGCGGATGCGGTCGGCCGGCGGCCTCCCGGACGGCCCGAAAAAGCTCGGCGCCGCGATGGTCCGCGACGGCCTGTTGACTCCTTTTCAGGTCCGGCAATTCCGCCAGGGCAAGTGGCGCGGCTTCTGGATCAACGGCAAGTATAAACTCCTCGACCACCTTGGCGCCGGCGGCATGGGCAACGTGTTCCTGTGTGAACATCGGTCGATGCGTCGCCGCGTGGCCATCAAGGTGCTGCCCGTCGCCCACGCCAAGGACCCCGCGGCCGTCGAACGCTTCTACCGCGAGGCCCGCGCCGCCGCCGCCCTCGACCACCCCAACATCGTCCGCGCCCACGACGTTGACCACGACGGCCGTTACCACTTCCTCGTCCTGGAATACGTCGAGGGGGCCAGCTTTCAGGAGATCGTCAAGCGCGGCGGCCCGATGGACGTGGGCCGCGCCGCCCACTACGTCCGTCAGGCGGCGCTCGGCCTGCACCACGCCCACCTTGCCGGCGTCGTCCACCGCGACGTCAAGCCCGCCAATCTGCTGCTGGACCGCCAGGGCGTCGTCAAGATCCTCGACATGGGCCTCGCCCGCTTCTTCGACGACCGCGACGACGATCTCACGCGCATGGAGGACCGGCGTCAGATCCTCGGCACGGCCGACTACCTCGCCCCGGAACAGGCCATCAACAGCCATACCGTGGACATTCGGGCCGACGTGTACGGCCTCGGCGCCACGTTCTACTTCCTGCTGGCGGGTCGGCCGCCGTTCGCCGAGGGGACGGTGGCGCAGAAGTTAATCAGTCGCCAGATGCACGAACCGACGCCCATCCGCGAACTGCGGCAGGACGCGCCGGAAGGGTTGGCCGAGGTCGTCGCCAAGATGATGGCCAAGGACGTGGCGGCACGCTGTCAGACGCCGGCCGAGGTCTACGAGGCGCTGGCCCCCTGGACGCAGACGCCGATCCCGCCGCCGCCGCAAGAGGAGATGCCGAAGTCAGGCGTCAACCTCCGGGGCGGCGGTCTTTCCGACGCCCGGCTCGCCACCGCCAGCAACGCCGCGATGGCCACGATGCCCTGGATGAACCTGCCGCCGGTCGCCGCCGCGCCGGCGAAGCCCGCCTCCCCACGCCCGCCCCGATCGCTCCTGTGGTGGGCCGCTGTGGTGGCGCTGGCGGCGTTCGGCGGGGCCCTTTGCAGCTGGACGTTCGGCCGCGTGCTGACGGCTTGCGAAGGTTCTCGTCCGCAAACGACGGTTGTGGCGCCGACAAAGTGACGCGCGTACCGGCAGTTCTACTTTTCCTCTCCTTTTTTCGGCTTTACAACCGGCGTGTCGGGGTCGTTGCCCCATTCCGCCCAGCTTCGGTAGTAATTGCGCACGTCCTTTCCCCCCATCAACTCCAATACGAACGCCAGCACCGCCGCCCGACCGCCGGACTGGCAGTAGGTGATCGCCGGCTTCGACGGGTCGATCCCGGCCTTCTCTAATAGCTTCGTCAGCTCCGCCTCGCTCTTGAAACGTCCGGTCTTCTCGTCGAGTGTGTCGCTCCATTCCAGGTGGGCCGCGCCGGGAATGGCGCCGTGCGCTTGGCCGTCTCCTCCGTGCCGCGGTATTCGCCCTCGGAGCGGGCGTCCACGATCTGCGGCGCCTTGCCCTTCAGGAGGTCGAGCAACTCCGTTTTGGTCGCCAGCCTGCCGGGTTGCGCCTTGAACTTGAGGTCCTTGACCGGCTGGACGGCCGGCGGTTCCTTCTGCATCGAGCCGCCGGCGGCTTGCAACGCCTTCCAGCCGCCGTTGAGGATGTGCATGTCGTCGAAGCCCCAGTAGCGCAGGATGTACCAGATGCGGGCGGACACCTTCGACTGGCTGTCGTCGTAGATCACGACGGTGTCGGCCGGGGCGACGCCGAGCGGGGCGATGCGCTTCTCCCAGTCCGCCGCGTTCTGGCCTTTGGCGAAGGCGTGCGCCCAGGCCGGCGCGTTGATCCAGACGGCGCCGGGGTAATGGCCGTCGAGATACTTGCCCTTGCCGCGGGCGTCGAGGACGCGGACCATCCGGTTTGTCGTCGGCTTTCGCAGGTCGGCCGGCTCCGCGAGCAGGTCCGGCCTGGCGTAGTCGTTCGGGGAAAGGCCCAGGACAAGGCCCAGCAAGATCGGCGTCATGGTACAGTCCCTATTCCGGGCGACGTTCACTTCTCCTTTTGTATTGCGCGGGAGCGGCCTCAAATCGGCGGCGGCCTGGTTTCGGATAATAAGACTTGTGGGGGCCATGCAATGCCGGTAACGGAGTGGGATCAAGGACGACTGGCGCGGCCCGTGGCAAGAAGAGCTTGGCGCAGAAACCTCATGGACAAGGCTTTCGTTTCGCGTTAGGCTGCTCAAAGGACCGAAGCGGGGAGGGCGAACGGTGATTCAGATCCAGTTGCCGGCGGAGTTGGAAACGTTTGTCGGGCGGCTCATCGACGCCGGACAGTACGCCACGCCGGCTGAGGCCGTTCTCGACGGCTTATGGCTGCTCAAGGAGCAGACGGACTTGCACGCCGTCCGGCTGGAGGAGTTGCGTCAACAGATCGCCGTCGGCATGGAGCAGGCCGAACGCGGCGAATCGGCGCCTTTGGACATGAAGGCGATTCAGGACGAAGCGGCTCGCCTTGTCCGTCAGGAGAAGGGCCAGGAAGCCGACGCATGCCCCAGGTAATTCGCACACCCCAGGCGGCGCGGGACCTCACGGACATCCTCGTTTATTTGGGGCGGTACAGCCCGTCGGCTGCCAACCGATTCGCCGACGAAGTGGATCAGAAATGCAACCTCCTCGCCCAGCTGCCCGGAATCGGCACGGCCCGCGACGACCTCGCGCCGGGCTTGCGGTCCTTTCTCGTGGGCAGTTACCTCTTGTTTTACCGTCCGATCAACGGCGGCATCGAGTTGATCCGTGTCCTTCACGGCGCTCGGAACATTCCCGCGATCTTCAACCCGTAGCCTTGGTTGCGCCGCCCAATGGGGGAGATAAGTCATGTCCGGCCTGCAAGTGACACAAATCGATCACGTCTCCGTCCTCATCACCGACGTGGAGCGCAGCCGCCGCTTTTACCGCGACCTCCTCGGCCTGAAGGAGATCCCCAAGCCGCGGACGTTCGATTTCGTGGTGCTCTGGTTCGACCTGGGCAATATGCACGTCCACCTGCTGCTCAAGGAGCGGCCCGACACGATCAGCGGCCGGCATTTCGCCCTGCGCGTCGCCGACGCGGCCGCCGCCCGGAGCTACTTCGCCGACCGCGGCGTGGACGTCCAGGAAACGACGCTCATCCCCGGCGCCGACCGCTTTTTCATCCGCGACCCCGACGGCAACCGCATCGAAATCATCCAGTGGCTCGAAACCTACGGCCGCGCGGCCCAGGCGGATTCCCTGGCCTGAGCGACGCGGCCGTGATATGCTGTTTGATGGCTACGTCGCCCGCCTGCCCCCACCCACTCGCCCTCCCACCCCACGGAGGCTCCCTCATGGAACCTCGTCCCCCGTCCGCCGTGACGCGCCGCCATTTCCTCCGCGCCACCACCTTGACGCTGGGCGGCCTCGGCCTCGCCGACCTGCTCCGCCTCCGCGCCCAGGCCCGCGCGGCCGGACGCACCGTCGAGGATACGTCCGTCATCCTTCTCTGGCTGCCCGGCGGGCCGCCGCACATGGAAACCTACGACATGAAGCCGGACGCCCCGGCCGAGTACCGCGGCGACTTCAAGCCGATCCCCACCAACGTGCCCGGCATGGAAGTCTGCGAGCACCTGCCGCGCCACGCCCGCATCGCCGATAAGTACACTCTTATTCGGTCGATTTCGCACAACTTCGCCGACCACGGCGGCGGCCACAAGCGCTTCCTCACCGGCCGCGACCCCAAGCAGCCGACCGGCTTCGTCAACGACTTCCCGATGGTCGGCTCGATGACGGCCAAGATGCGCGAGGGCCGCAACGTCGGCCTGCCCAACTACATTTCCGGCGTGGACCAGGGCCGCAGCGACGTGGACGTATTCAGTTTCGGCGCCGCCTACCTCGGGCCGTCCACCACGCCGTTCACCGTGGTCGGCGACCCCAACGCCCCGAAGTTCGAGGTCAAGAACCTGGCCATGAACGCGGCGCTGGCGAGCCAGTTCGACGACCGCGAACGGCTGCTGCACGGTTTCGACGCCCTGCGCCGCGAGGCCGACCGCGACGGCGTCATGGCGGCGATGGACGAGTACAGCCAGAAGGCGCTGCAGCTGATGACCAGCGAGAAGGCCCGCACCGCCTTCGACCTGTCGCGCGAGCCGGACGGCCTGCGCGACCGCTACGGCCGCCACCCGTGGGGCCAACGGGCGCTGCTGGCGCGGCGGCTGGTCGAGGCCGGCGGCAGCTGGGTGACGATGGTGCTGGAGAACCCGACGCCGCCCGGCGTCACGATGCCGATCTGGTCCTGCTACAACTGGGATTCGCACGCGGTCAATTGTCACCTTTTCGAGGACGCCAAGTACCGCCTGCCGATCTACGACCAGGCCGTGACGGCGCTGGTCGAGGACTTGTACGACCGCGGATTGGACAAAAAGGTGATGCTGATCGTGACGGGCGAGTTCGGCCGGACGCCGCGCATCAGCTATTCGGAGGGCACGCAAACGAAGGTGAGGCAGCCGGGCCGCGACCACTGGCCCAGCGCCATGTCGATGCTGGTTGCCGGCGGCGGGATGCGCACCGGCCAGGTGGTCGGCGCCACGGACTCCAAGGGCGAACACCCCAAGGAACGGCCGTTGACGCCGAACGACCTGTGGGCGACGGCGTTCCGTCATCTTGGCATCGACGTGGAGACGACGTTCCCCGACAACAGCGGGCGGCCGATGGCCATATTGCCGTATGGGGAGCCGATACGGGAGTTGATTTGAGCGCGCACTTGGCGAGCCGCCGGGTTTATCTCGGCGGTTCGACCAGCAACGTCTGAAGGCGCCTCACGACTTCGGCAACGACCTCCGGCGGGACGGCGCCGATGCGGGAGGCTTGGCGCGCCTTCCAGTCCAGACTCTTCACCTGATCGGCCCCCACTACCCCCGTCACGGGCGAATCGGCGGGGAGGGTCACTTCAAACGGATAGCCTTTCGCCCGGTTGGTGATGGGACACAACAGGGCCAACCCGACCCGGCCGTTGTAGGCCGACGGCGACAGGACCAGGGCGGGGCGGCGCCCCGCCTGCTCATGGCCGGCTTGCGGGTCGAGGGTGATCCATACGGCGTCCCCTCGTTCCGGGACGTAGGCGCCCTTCCGCTTCACCAGACCTCCTTGCCGACGGCCGGCCCTGTGTCCCACTCGCCGGGAAGGTTTTCGTCCGTGACGCCGCTGAGGAGCTGATCCAGCGTGAGCGGTTGCGGCTTGATCGGCCGCAGGACGAGCGCGCCCCCGACAAGGGAAAGTTCGACGGCCGCGTCGGCGTGAAGGCCCGCCTCCGCGGCGAAGGATTTCGGAATGCGTAGGGCGAGGCTGTTGCCCCACTTCTGAACGCGCGTCTTCATCGGAACCTCCGGTATCTACGATGAAGATACGACCCACCTCTCCGCGGTGTCAAGCGGGATTGGCCCCCTACGCTCCCCCGCGTCGGTTGACGCCGAAGAACCTGTGGGCGACGGCGTTCCGCCACCTGGGCATCGACGTGGAGACGACCTTCCCCGACAACAGCGGGTGGCCGATGGCGATCTTGCCGTATGGAGAGCCGATACGGGAGTTGATTTAGCCGCGTTTTGGCGAGCGCCGGAATCCGTTTGACATCGATCCGGAAAAGACGACAATGGCCACTATCCGCACTGTCCTTCTGGGGGCATTCGGCGTCGGTCTGGCGATTGATCCTCGCCAGGTGCAAGGAGCCAAACAGTGGAACAAGTCCCCTTCGGCACTAACGATTTCGCGGAGAACCCTGAACCGAGGGTAGCCTGCGTTCTTCTCCTCGACGTGTCCGGCTCAATGGCCGGCGCGCCGATTGCGGAGTTGAACGCGGGCCTGACGACCTACAAAGATGAACTTGCCGCCGACGGCCTCGCTTCCAAGCGCGTTGAAGTGGCGGTCGTGACCTTCGGCGGCGTGGTTCAAACCGTTTGTGATTTCACAACGGCAGACGGTTTCCAACCGCCCACCCTTGCCGCCGGTGGGAATACCCCGATGGGCGGGGCCATCCGCGAGGCCCTGGAGATGCTTCGACAACGGAAAGACGCCTACCGCGCCAACGGTATCTTGTACTACCGCCCTTGGGTCTTCCTAATCACGGACGGCGGCCCGACCGACGAATGGAAATCAGCCGCCGATCTGGTCAAACAGGGGGAGACGAACAAGGCGTTCTCTTTCTTTGCGGTCGGCGTGGATGGCGCCAACGTGGACATCCTCAAGCAAATCTGTGTCCGGGCGCCCTTAAACCTAAAAGGGCTGCGCTTCCGCGACCTCTTCCTCTGGCTGTCGCAATCGCAGCGATCCGTATCCCGATCCACGCCGGGAGAGAATGTTCCACTTCCCAACCCGACCGGGCCGGAGGGCTGGGCCTCGGTCTGAGACCGGATGACGCCGCACATGTGGAAACTGCTCTGTGAGAGCGTGTCCGGAGTGTCCCACGAAAGTGCCGGGCTGCCGTGCCAGGACCATTCCTCGGGCGAATGGACGCAATCGAGTGGAGAAACCGTCCTTCTGCTGGCCTGCGCGGATGGGGCCGGCAGCGCCGAACACGCAGAAATCGGGTCGAAATTCGCCTGTGAGGCGATCACCCGCGAACTACGAGAAGCCCTCGGCGGCAGTCTCCGGGTTTCGGATATTGACGGTGACATGGTGAAAGGCTGGCATCGCCGAGTTCGGGAACTGCTGAGTGAGGAAGCTGATCGCCGTTCCGCCCCGCTCCGTGCGTTCGCCTGCACCTTGCTGACGGCGGTGGTAGGGGAACAAACGGCCGTGTTCAGCCAGCTTGGAGATGGGGCCATTATCCTCCAAGAAGGCGACGCCTACCAGGCCGTCTTTTGGCCTCAATCTGGTGAGTATCTTAATACGACGAATTTCCTGACCGACCTGGAATTTGAACGACGGATAGAGTTTCAGACTCACCCGAGACGGGTGGACGAACTGGCCCTGGTCACGGACGGTTTGCAGATGCTCGCGCTCCGTTATGTGGACAAAAGCGTCCATAGCCCGTTCTTCCTCCCGATGTTCCAGGCCCTTCGCGCCGCGAAGTCCGCATCGGAGTTGCAGACGCCGTGCCGCGACTTTTTGACTTCGCCGTCCGTGAACCGCCGAACGGATGACGATAAAACGCTCATCCTCGCCACAAGACGATTGCCCGATGACGCCGCGCAGCTTGTACGACAACCTGAATCGCCGGGTTGACTTGGGATCCCAGCTGGGGGTGGGTGGGGAAGGGGCGGTCTATGAAGTCGTGGGCCGGCCGTCTTCCGTGGCCAAGGTCTATCACAAGCCTCCCGATTCCCGCAAAGAGCAAAAGTTCCGGGCGATGGCGTCCCTGGCGCGTCCCGACTTGCTGGCGGTGGCGGCCTGGCCGACGGCCACTCTCCATCAGACCCCCCAAGGGCCGCTTGTTGGCGTCCTCATGCCGCGGGTCTCCGAGCATAAGGAGGTCCATACCCTTTACAGTCCGGCCCACCGCAAGAAAGACTTCCCCACCGCCGATTGGGCTTTTCTCATCCAGACGGCGATGAACTGTGCCGTCGCGTTCGAGATCATTCATCGCGGCGGCCATGTGATCGGGGATGTGAACCAGAGCAACGTCCTCATTTCGTCCAAGGCGATGGTTCAGCTGATCGACTGCGATTCCTATCAGGTCCAGGCCGGAACGCAGTCATTTCCGTGTGAAGTCGGCGTGCCCCTGTATACGCCGCCCGAACTGCAAGGTCAAAGCTTTCGCGGCGTTGTCCGAACCCACAATCACGACCGATTTGGCTTGGCTGTCCTCATTTTTCACCTCCTCTTCGTAGGGCGCCACCCTTTCTCGGGTCGGCCGCTAACTAGAGGCGAACTGCCGATAGAAAAGGCGATCAAGGAATTCCGCTTCGCCTACAGCCGCGCCGCTGCCCAACTTCAGATCGCCCCCCCGCCCCAGGCGCCACTGCTCGGCATCGTCCCCGCCGAGGTCGGCCGGCTCTTTGAACGCGCCTTCAGTACGCATTCGGCCCAACCGGCGCTCGGCCAACCGCCCACGAGTGGGTCGCCGCTCTAGGCGGGCTTCAAAAACAGCTAACGGATTGCACCAAAGACCTCGGGCACAAGTTTTCTGCGCACCTCCGCCGGTGCTGCTGGTGCGACCTGATACAATCTAGAGCGCCTAACTTCTTCATTTCGGTCGCTGTATACCGTTCCGTGGCGACAATCCCGTCGCTGTCCTTCGTCCTGGGCGCCGTATGGGCCGAAATCGACCCTGCGCCTCGGCCTAGCGCGGTCTACCGGCGTCCGCCCGCTTCCGGCCGGATCGCGCCGACGGTTCTGCCAGTTCACATACCGTCCAGAGTCCCGTCCCCGGTCGTGGTATCTCCGCCACCCGCGCCGCCCCCAGTTGTCTTGCCGCCGGTTCGCATTCCGCCCCCGGTTGTGATCGCGCGGTTGCGCGTGCCGCCGCCGGTCGTAATTCGACGTGAAATCCTGCACAAAACTCTAGGCTGGACGGCATTGGGTAGCGCGTGCTTTCTTCCGTTCGTGTTCTTTGTCGCCATCGTGGTCGCTTCCATTTCCCGCTCGTCCCAGGGAACCGTCGGTGGAATGGTCGCTCCCCTCGGCGCCTTCGTGATCATGTCCACTTTCGTCTTCGGTATGGGATGGCTGGTCTGTGAAATAAAGCACCAGGCGGCCGTCCGAACCGCAAACGCCGAGCGCGACGCCGTTTTGGCGGACCTGCGGCGGGAGAAGGCTCGCCGCGAAGAGGAATACCAAACCGCAGTCCGAACCGCAAACGCCGAGCGAGATGCTTTACTGGCCAAGCTGGAACTGGAGAAGGCACGCCGCGATAGGGCCTATAAAGCCGCAGTACGAGAGGCGAACGCCAAGCGAGACGCCATCCTTGCCGATATACGCCGAGAAAAGGAGATCCGCATACAAGCTTATCTCCAGGCGCACAGCCAATTGGAGGCGGCTGAGACTGACTGGCGCAGGACGGCATCATGGTATGAGCAATCGTTCGACGTGCTAAAGCACAACCTGGAAAGCCTCAAGAACGAGTATCTGAGCCTCAAGCCGCAATACGAACAGGAGCATCGGGAACTGGAAAGGAACAAAGAAGCGGCCCAACGCGTTCATTTCCTGCAAACGCAGTTCATCAGCGATCACGACATTACCGGCATAGGCCCAACTCGCGAGGCGGTGCTCCGGTCAAATGGCATCGAGACGGCCTATGATATCGAACAGGAGCGTATCTTGAAGATCGACGGCTTCGGACCTGTGCTCACAGGCAATCTCCTCGCATGGAAGCTGCAAGTGTCCGGCCAGTTTCGGTTTAACGCGGCGGCGGCGGTGTCGCGCACTGAACTGGCGGCGCTGGTGGTGAAATACAAGCAGTATCAGCAGCGGATCGAGGCCAAGTTGCAGACCGGCCTGACCGAACTCCGAGGCTGTTCAGAAAAAGCCGGCCGCCACCTGTCGCAGCTCTACGCCAGGATTCCTGGACTCGTGGCGCAGTTTGAGCAAGCCAAGGTCGATGCCCAGGTGCTGTCCATCGACATAGCGTGACGGCACGAATGCTTTTGGCCACGCGAGAATTCATCGCTGCCGGCTTCGGACACGAGAAGCGACGGGAGTGAAAGCCATGCGACGAGCGAACAGGCGCTTGCTGAACGCGGTCGTAACCGCGGTCGAAGTGGTGGAAGCGACGCGGACAAGGCGGTCGGCGGACATTTATACGATCTCACCCGCGGATTTACAAGCGGCGGATGAGGTGGTGCAACGTCGCGAACAGGAGTGGAGGCGTGTAGGCTCCCTGCGCCGCGTGACCGATGAGCAAGTGGATCAGGCGCTGCAAAATGCAAAGAAATTGGGGGCCGAGTTCGATCAGGCCAAGAGGCGGAGCCGGCCGGGCCTTACTTGGGCCTACCTAAATCTCGTTCGCCTGTTCGTCCTAACCGGCCTGCCGGGATTCGGAAAGGTCAAGGTCATCGGCGGCGCCGCATTCGTCCTTTGTTGCCTGTCTCTGCTCTCGACGCCGTTCCTGTTTCGGTCGTGTGGCGCCGCGTTCCAGGGCGCCGCGGTCCTGACCGCGTCTGGCTTCTGTCTCGCGACCCCGGCCATTCTCATCCTTTGGCCGACCGAACCCAAGCGGCTGGCCTATCAACGGATGATTCAGCAGCGGAAGGAATGGGCGGAGCGGGTGGAAACCCTGCGGCCGGCGGCGGAGCAGGCGTGGACGGATTACAACCGTTTGCAAGAGCAGTGGACGCTTTACGGCCGGTTAGAGAAGGCCCGGCTCAAGCGCGACGAACTGGCCGCTCTGCTCACCAGCGCGAAACACCAGTTGATCCACATGGACTGGCGTTCCCTGCGGGGAGTGGACTTCGAGCACTTCCTGTCGCGGGCGTTCGAGATGCTGGGTTATCGCGTTGAGTTGACAAAGGCATCGGGCGATCAGGGTGCGGACCTCATCGTGATCGGCAAAGGGGGCGAGTGGCCGTTCAGGCCAAAGGATACGCGGATAGCGTCGGCAACCACGCCGTCATGGAAGTGGTCGCCGGGATGAACTACTACAAATGCACTTCCTGTGCGGTCATAACAAACAGCCGATTCACCTCGACCGCGGGGCAGCTGGCGCAGGCCAACGGTTGCCGTTTGATCGACGGGCGCGGATTCCTGACCTGATCGAAGGTCGTATCTATTAGGCCGTGTCCGACAATAGATATTTCAGCAGTAGTGTAATCCAGGCGACCGTCCAAAAGGTAAGAAAGTTGACGGCGAGTTTCTCATAACGGGTGGCCAGCCGGCGATGCAATTTGAACCACCCGATCATCCTCTCCATGAGGTTGCGTTTCCGGTAGGCTTCCTTGTCAAAGGCGGGGTCGGGGGTTTCGTTCTTCTTCTTGGGAATGACCGCGTGGATGTGATGACCCTTGAGCCACTGGCGAATCCGCTTGCTACTGTAGCCTTTGTCGGCGATGAATTCGCGGGGCCACTTGCGATGGCCCAACCGCTGCCGTTGTGTGCTGCGATGCATCATGGTTTCAAACGCGCGGCTCTCATGTTCCTGGCCCGGTTGGATGCCGATGGCCAGCGGGATGCCGTGACTTTCGATGATCAGGTCGATCTTCGTGCCGAAACCGCCGCGCGAGCGGCCCAACGCATGATCCGGCGGCTCAACGAGATGCGTCCGCTCGCTGCCGACCAGTCGGGCCTGGGTCCGCTTGAGCGCCCCGCCGCGTCGCGCGTGGCGCGCAGGATGGTGGCGTCGAGGAACCACGTATCGGGATCGAGTTTTTCTTCCGCCTCCAGTTGGCGGATCAAGGCTTCGACGATGCGGTTCCAGGCGCCATCGGTGCGCTAGCGGGTCAGGCGGTCATGGACCGTCTGAAAGGGGCCGTAGCGTTCGGGCAAATCACGCCAGGCCGCGCCCGTGTGGAGGATCCAGAGGATGCCGTTGACGATGGGACGATGCTCACTCCACGGATGTCCGGCATGGCCCGAATGGGTGGGCGGGAAAAAGGGTTCCAGAATCGCCCATTGTGGATCAGATAGTTCGTAGCGTCTCATGGTTCATCTCCATGGCAAGAGAACGAGCGACCGAACCACTGATATTGTATGCATTTACGATTGCCGGACACGGCCTAGTCAGTTTTCAGCTTGTGCCGCTTCTCATCCATGCTGAGGCTCGCCTTCATGCTACTGATACGCCGGTGTGGCCTTGCCGTCGGCCGTCCGGCAGTGCGGCGCCCAGCCCAGGCCGAAATGCGTCACATGCACGTCCGCCTTGCGCGGTTCACCTGAATCGCCGTCGCCTCCTCGCCGAGACGCTTCCACTTTTCTCCGATTTCCGCGACCTTTGATTGGTAGTCCGTCGTGAGTTTGCGACGCTTCTCTTCCAGTTTCGGGTCGTCGGATTCGGTCGCCCGCGGCACCGGGAAGATCCAGCCCAGCCAGGAACCGCCCCCCTTCGCGGCCGGCTTCTCGTCCGGCAATTTCATGTCCAGCGCCTCGAATTTCGGCTTGAACTTTACCTTCTCCATCGCCAACGCCTGTTCGGCGCCCTGACGCGCCGTCGTCTGACATCGCTCGCGGAAGGCCGTTTCGCCCTCGCCCGGTTGACTCACCAGCCCGAGTGGTCGGTTCTCCCACAGCGACAGTTTCCTCGTCGTATACAGATACTCCGCGAAGGCCTTTTCCTGCGCCTTGAGTTTACGGCCGGTGTCCATCGTTTCTGGCACGCCGGCCCAGCGGGCGTTCGGCTCCGCCGCCGTCGTCTCGGGCAGCGTCCCCGCGTAAGGCTCGGCCGTTTCCCACGCCGTCGGGTGGCCGGCCGCCGCGGGCTGGGCCAGCAGCCGCACCGCCTCGGTGTGTTCCACGCCCTTCCGTTTATCCACGACGTATACGCCTTTGGCGAAGCCCAGCATGCGCGGCCGGTATTCGATTTCTGTGCCGGCGTTGTGCGTCTTCACGGAGGGTAAATAAAACTGTTTCACGTCGCCCGGCAGGACCGGCGGCAGACGGTCGCCGACCGGTTCGGCGTCGGCCGCGGGGGCGGCTTCACGGATCGCCTTGTTCTCCAAATGCGCCTGCGGCACGGCCCACGGGTACTTGCCGCAGTGCGGGCAGTGGTCCGTCACCTCCGGCCCGAGGTCGGCCCCGCAGGCGACGCACAG
>CAWFBG010000031.1:0-164496 GCA_963813925.1 uncultured Planctomycetaceae bacterium | reverse complement strand
CGGCCAGATGCGATCCTGTACGTCGTCGATTTTCGGCAGCGGGAGCACTTCCTGAACCTGTTCGACGCGGCGCGGCGGTGGGGGTGCGCGGCGAGCCTGGAACACATTTCCTTCGGGGCGGTTCTGCGTAAGGACGGCAAGCCTCTCAAGACGCGCGAGGGCGGCGTGCCGGAGTTAAACGATCTGCTGGACGACGCCGTGCGGCGGGCGGGCCAAGTGTACGACGCGGCCCGACAGGAAGCGAGCGCGCGTGGCGAAGACGTTCCGGAACTGACCGAATCGGAATCGTCCTCCCTGAACGAAGTCGTCGGCCTCGGCGCGGTCAAGTACGCCGACCTCTCGCAGAACCGGACGAGCGATTACAAGTACGACCCCGATAAGATGATGGCGATGGACGGCAACACCGGGACGTACATGCAATACGCCTATGTGCGATGCCGGGGCATTTTCCGCAAGGGCGGCGTGGACCCGGAGCCGCTGCGGCGCGACCCGCCGGCGTTGATCCTGGAAAGGCCGGAGGAACGCGCCCTGGCGTTGCAGCTGGTGCGCTTCGAGGAAGCGCTGACGGTCGCGGCGGCCGACTACAAGCCGAACTTCGTCACGACCTATCTCTGGGACCTGGCCAAGACATACAGCGGCTTCTTCCAGAATTGCCCGGTGCTCAAGGCCGAGACGCCGGCGCTGCGGCAGAGCCGGCTGTTGCTGTGCGATCTGACGGCCCGCGTCATTCAGCGCGGCCTCGATCTGCTCGGCATTCGTACCGTGGAACGGATGTGACGCTTACCAGCCGTGAGCGCGAGCGAGCGCCGGGGCGAAAACCCGCTCGCTCGCGCTCACGGCTGGTTACGGTCGTTCTGATCCCTACCATAACTCCCATGAGCCAAACGCCACCCGCCACGTCCCGCCGGCCGCTCCGCGCCTGGCTGCGCACCCGCCTGCAAGGCTGGCGCCTCCGCCATCAGCTGCCATTCAACTTCTATATCCACCTCATCGGCATCCCCCTGGCCGTCGCCGGGTTGATCGTCCTCCTCGCCGCCTGGCCTGCCTACCTCCTGGGTTTGTGGGCCTTGCCCTGGTACGTCGGCCTGGCCGCGCTCCTTCTCGGCTATCTTCTCCAGTGGATCGGCCACCGCGCGGAGGGCAACGACCTCGGCGAATGGGCCGCCGTCAAGCGCCTCCTCGGCCTCCCCTACGTCGGTATCGCGCCGCGGTGGAACCCGGAAGACCCAGACCGCCTGTAACGCCGTGTCGCCCGTTCGGCCGCCGTCCGCCGTCCTTGCCCGCGCGCCGCGAATTGACGGCGAGTTCCTTTCCGCGCTTGCCCCGTCCCGCCACTCACCGTCACAGGCCGCAAAGCCGGCAAAAGTTTCCTCTATCAGCCGACCGGATCGGTCGATATAGACCCTGGCATCACCGATTGCCTGATTGCCATGTCACGGGACGGCAGGCGACGGCGGGCCTCGCCCGCCGCAGGGGGTAACCATCGCACGCCGGTCGGCCGGGCCGGGGCGGATCGTTCCAACGGGGTGAGACTATGCGCTGGAAGGTAGTATGCGTCGGGCTGGCAGCGGCCCTGGCGGTGACGGCCGGCTGCAAACAGCAGTGCTTCGTATCCGAATCGGACCTGAATAACGTCCTGAGTTCGGTGCACTGCGACCTGGCCAAAGACCCCACCGTCGGGTCGCAGCCGATTACCGACCGCTGCGCCGCCCCGCCGACCATCGACAATCCGGATCGCAAGATCCGCTATATCTCCCTGGCCGAGGCCATCTCCATCGCTCTGGAGCAGGGCAACGTCGGCAGCCAGCAGATCGCCTCGCCCAGCCTCGCGCCCTACCAGGACACCGAGGTGTCGTTCACCGGCGGCGGAGTCACCTCCGTCGATTCCATCCGCGTCCTCGCCCTGGACCCGGCCACGGTCGGCGCCAACATCGACCTGGCCCTGTCCAAGTTCGACGCCCTGTGGACCACCAGCCTGACCTGGAACAACACCGACCAGCCCATCGGCACGGCGATCCAGAGCTTCTCCAACCCCGGCGCCGTCGCCACCGAGCAGTCGGCGGCCTCGTTCAATACGGCCCTGCTCAAGCCGTTGCCCACCGGCGGCGTCGCCGGCATTACCTTCAACACCGACTACACCTACCAGTCGATAAACACCAACAGCGGCCAGCGCGTCAACCCGCTCTACCAGCCGAGCGTGCAGTTCGAGTTCGAGCAGCCGCTGCTCCAGGGCTTCGGCGTGGAAATCAACCAGCTGCGCCAGGGCAACCCCACCAGCGAGCTGCTGCCCAACGGCGGCGCCCTGGGCGCCTTGCCGCAGCCTGGCGTCGAAGGCATCCTCATCACCCGCATCCGCTTCGACCAGCAGCGGGCCGAGTTCCAGCGCAACGTCAACATCATGTTGGCCAACACCGAGTTCGCCTACTGGAACCTCTACAACGCCTACTGGAACCTCTATTCGCAGGAGGCCGCCCTGCGTCAGGCCTATGAGGCGTGGAAGATCGCCGAGGTCAAGCTGCAAGCCGGCAAGATCGCCGTGGCCGACGTGGCCCAGGCCCGCGGCCAGTACGAGTTGTTCCGCAACCAGCGGCTGGCCGCCCTGGGCGGCACCGGCAACCCGGCCAGCAGCGGCGTTCGCGGCGTCCTGGAACAGGAGCGTCAGCTGCGCGGCATCCTGAACCTGCCCGTCGAGGACGGCACGCGGCTGGTGCCCAGCGACGCGCCCACCCTGGCCGCCTTCCACCCCGACTGGGACACCGCCCAGACGGAAGCCATGCAAAACGCCCCGTCGTTGATCCTGGTGCGGGAACAGCTCAAGGCCGACCAGCTCAACGTCCGTCTGGCGGAGAACGCCCTGCTGCCCGACCTCCGCGCCGTGGCCACCTACGACGTCAACAGCATCGGCAGCCGCCTGGACGGCGACAACACGGGATCGACAGGCAACGCCTTCCGCAACCTGGCCTCCAACGGCTTCAACGACTCCACGCTGGGCTTGCGCCTGAACGTGCCGCTCGGCTATCGCAACGCCTACGCCAACGTGCGGATCGCCAAGCTCCGCCTGGCCCGCGATTATGAAGCGCTGCACACGCAGGAGTTGAAGATCCAGCGGGCGCTCGGAGTCGCCTACCAGGGGGTGTTCGTGACCTACGCCGAGATCAAGGACCTCCGCGCCCAGCGGGAAGCGTTCGGCGATCAGGTCAAGGCGAACTTCCAGGAGTTCCAGGCCGGCAAGATCACGCCCGACGTGCTGCTTGAAGCCCAGCGCTTCTGGGCCAGCGCCCTATCGCAGGAATACCAGGCCATTACCGACTACAACAACAGCCTCGCCGTCTTCGAGTTGGTCAAGGGCACGATCGCCCAGCACGACAACGTCGTCATTGCCGAGGGACCGCTGCCCAAGTGCGTCGCCGAGCGGGCGGTCGAGCACCAGCGGCAGCGGAGCGCGGCCCTGGAATTGCATGAACGGGCCGCGCCGGTGCCTCTGGCGGAAACGCACTGCGATCATCCCATCGCGGACGTGCCGCTCGGCCCCGACAGCCACACCGAGCCGCTGCCCGAGTTGTGGAAGAACATGCCGCCGCTGAAAGACGCGCCGCCGCTGCCGGCCTTGACGGGCGCCCCGGCCGCGCGGACGGGCGCGCCGGCCCCCGCGCCCTGGGCGCCCATGCCGACGGCGACCCCGGTGAACGCCGCCCCGACGGCCCCGGATGTTCCGGCGACGCCGAAAAAGCCGTCCGACGCCGGCGCCGCGGTCCCGGAAAGGCCGACCCTCGCGGCCCCCGCCGAGACGAATCCGGGATTGCCCTTGCCGGCCCTGCCAGGGCCGAGTCAGACCCCGCCCCCCCTACCGCCCCCGCCGCTGCCCATGCTCCCCCCTCCGGGATGAGGCCGGGCGTAGGAGATATTTCGGAGCCGGTAGCGTACGCGACGGAGAATAATCCGTCGCGTACGGCTCCGGCTCCGATCATTTCGCCCCGATCACAGTGACGTAGCAGTTGGCGTTGTTGCGTCCGGGCAGCAGGTCGTGGCCGGTGACGACCGACTTGCCGTCCGGCGTGAAGGCCACGCAGTAGGCGCACGGGGCCGGCAGCTTCTTCGACCACGTCGGCTTGCCGTCCGTCAGGTTCCAGACCGTGACCCAGCCGGCGTAGCCGCTGGTGGCCGCCGACTTGCCGTCCGGCGACACGGCCAGGCCATATAAGTCATCCTGCTTGTCCGGCGTCTGCTGGAGCGTCCTGGTCTCCTTGCCGGCGTTCACGTCCCAGACGCGGAAGTAGCGGTCCTGGCCGACCGACAGCAGCGTCCCGTCCGGGGCGAAGGCCAGGGCGGTGACGGCGCCTTTCGGCCCCTTGAGCGTTTTCAGCTCTTTTTGACCCGCGACATCCCAGATCTTGATCGTAATGTCCGCGCCGGCCGAGGCCAGCCGTTTGCCGTCGGGACTCCAGGCCACGGCGTAGACGGCGCCGGCGTGGGCGCCGAGGTTTTTCATCTCCTTGCCGTCGGCCGGGTTCCACAGGCGAACGGTCTTGTCCTCACGGCCGCCGCCGGACGCCAGCAGCTTGCCGTCGGGGCTGAAGGCGACGCAATCGACGATGTCGGTGTGGCCCTTGATCTCGCGGAGGAACATGCCGTCGGCGGCTTTCCAGAGGCGGATGGTCTTGTCCTGGCTGGACGTGGCGATGGTCGAGCCGTCCTTGCTGTAGACGACGCAGTAGACGGGTCCGGTGTGTCCGGCGAGGGTGCGGACTTGCTTGCCGGCGGCCGTGTCCCAGATCTTGACGACGTTATCGAAGCCGGCGGTGGCGAGTTGTTTGCCGTCGGGGCTGAAGGCGATGCTGTAAACGAGGGCCGTGTGACCGCGGAGTTCGGCGGGGAGGGACAATGCGGAGTTCATGGAGAGGCCTCAGTTTTTCACCGCCGGTTAGCCGCGACGCGCCAGCGGAACGCTTTCCCGAGCGTTCCGCTGGCGCGTCGCGGCTAACCGGCGGTTTCGTTCTCGGTCGGGCGCGAAGCCGCGCCGCATGGTATTTTCCGTGATAGTCCGCGGCAGGACGAATTGCAACAAGTAATCCGGGCCGCCCGCCTTTGAGCCGACGCCCGACATCTTAAAGCCGCCGAACGGCTGCCGGTCCACCAGGGCGCCGGTGATCTTGCGGTTGATGTACAGGTTGCCGACGCGAAAGCGCCTTTTCGCCTCCTCGATGTGCGCCGGGCTGCGCGAGTAGACGCCGCCGGTCAGCGCGTAGGCCGTGCCGTTGGCGATCTCCAGCGACCGCGCGAAGCCGACGGAACGCAGCACCGTCAGCACCGGGCCGAAGATTTCTTCCGTCGCCAATGGGGCCGACGGGTCCACGTCGGCGAAGACGTGCGGGGCCACGAAACAGCCTTCTTGCGCAAGCGCGCCCACGTCGCCGGCGTAGACGAGCCGGCCCTGGCTTTTGCCCTGTCCGATGGTGCGGAGGATGCGCGCCTGGGCCTCGTCGTCGATGACCGGGCCGACGAAACAGCCGGGGTCCTCGGCCGGCGCCACCTTGAGGCTGCGCGTCGCCTCGACCAGACGGGCCAGGAAGGCGTCGTGCAGGCCGGCCGGCACGATCACCCGGCTGCACGCCGAACATTTTTGGCCGGCGTAGCCGAAGGCGCTGGCGACGACGCCGTGAACGGCCTCGTCCAGGTCGGCGTCGTCGTCCACGACGACGGCGTTCTTGCCGCCCATCTCGGCGATGACGCGCTTGACCTGCTCCTGTCCCGGCCGTGGTTGTGCGGCCTCGCGGTTGATGCTGCAGGCCGACGGCGCGCGAGCCGGTGAAGGCGATCACGGCGACGGCCGGGTGCTCCACCAACACGGGGCCGACTTCCTCGCCCACACCGGGGAGGAAATTCACCACGCCCGGCGGCAGGCCGATTTCCTCGAAGACCTCCATCAGCTTGGCGCCGACGACGCACGACTGCTCGGCCGGCTTGAGGACGACGGCGTTGCCGGTGACGAGCGCGGCCGTGGCCATACCGCAGAGGATGGCCATCGGGAAGTTCCAGGGGGCTATGACCGCCGTCACGCCGCGAGCTTCGTAGTAATAGACGTTCTCCTCGCCGGGGGCGTCGCGTCGCCGCGGCGCGGCCAGGCGCAGCATTTCTCTCCCATAAAACTCGCAATAGTCGATGGTCTCGGCCACGTCGGCGTCGGCCTCGCGCCACGGCTTGCCGCACTCGTAGACCTGCCACGAGGCCAGCTCGAAGCGTCGCCGACGCAGCACACGCGCCGCGTCGAAGAGATACTGCGCCCGCCGGCCCGGTCCCACGTCCCGCCAAGTCGGGAAGGCGGCGGCCGCGGCTTCGACGGCCTGTCGCGCCTGCTCGGCCGTGGCGGCGCCGCAGCGGCCGACGATCTGCCGGCGGTGCGAAGGGTTGTACGAGTCGATGGTCTTCGGCGTCGCCGCCGGCTTGCCGGCGATCACCGGCGGGTAGGTGCGGCCGAATTGCCGGGCGACCTGTTCCAGCGCCGACGCCATCGCCTGGCGAGCGTCCGGTCGGCCGAAGTCGGTCAACGGCTCATTTTTCAGGGTCTGGGGCGTCGCCGGATCATTCATGGCCTTTGCTCCGCCCTGCCGTCCCCCGCGTCCGCGGGATTCCGGAGAAGTTCTTCGATGGGAATGTGTTCGGTGAAGCTGGCCGCAGGAACGATTCGTTGGCCGTGTTCTCCAGCAAGCGACGAACCAGATACGCCATGCCCGGCAATAGTTCGCCGTAGGGCGTGTAGACGCGCACCCGTCGGCCCAGCGCGACCAGCGCGTCCTTGACCGGCTCTCCCATGCCGTACAGCATTTGCAGTTCGTAGCCGTTGGGCGGCGCGTCGAGAAGCTCCGCCGTCGCCAGGGCGTGCGCCAGGCTGCGGACGTTGTGACTGCCGAACGCCGGCCGAAGCCAGGCCCGGTTCTCCAGCAGGAAATCGGTCAGCCGTTCGTAAGCGGCGTCGGTCTCCCATTTGTGCGTCCAGACCGGCGTCGGCCAACCGAGCTGGCCGGCCATGACGGTTTCGTAGTCCCAATAGGCGCCTTTCACCAGCCGCACCCACACTGGCGTCTCGCGCCGCCGCGCCCAGTCGGCCAGGCGTTCCAGATCGCCGGCCGTGTCGCGCAGGTAGGCCTGCACGGCGACGCCCACGTCCGGCCAGTCGCGGAATTCGTCCTCGTCCAGCACCTTTTGAAAGACGTAAAGGGTCAAATCCTTGACGGCGTACTGTTCCATGTCGATGTTGACGAACACCCGGCGTCGGCGGGCGGCGCGGAGGATCGGCCGCAGCCGATCGCCGACCGCCCGCGCGGAGCCGTCTGGGTCGATGGCGTCGAACTGGCTGTAGAGCGCCGACAGCTTGACCGACACGTTGACGCGCGGCAACGGGCCGTGGTCGTCGCGGTCGATAATCGTGTCGGCCGGCCAGGCGTCGGCCTCGGCGCTCAGCCCGTCGATCAGATCGAGGTACTCGTCGCGCGACTCGTCGGCTTCCTTCTCGGTGATCGTCGCCTCGCCGAGCAGATCGACCGTGAAGGCCAGCGAACGGCGGCGCATTCGCGCGATCGCCCGCAACACCTCCGGCACGTCCGAACCGGCGATGAACTTGCGCGCCAGCCGCCGCGCGGACAAGCGGGCGACGGCCGCCAGAAGGTTGCCGAGCGGGCCGCGGCTGGGAAGGAGCCGCAGGGCGAGGCGTATCCAGGCCGGCGCGCGCTCGCCGGCGGCGGCGAAGTATTCGCGGAGGTGGCGGGTCACGTCGGCCGGGTCGCGGAGCTGCGGCAGGACATCGACGAAGCGGAACAGCTGGAGCTTGACCGCCTCGTTGCCCATGGTCAGGCCCATCAGCCGTTCGTCCCACCACTCCGGCCCGAACGGGAGCGGACCCGTGCCCTCCAGGCGCGCGAAGATTTCTCGGCCGTAGCGGCGCGTCAGATCTTCCTGTTCGGCGGTCTTGATGGATCGTGTCGCTGTCGCCACGCCTCACTCCGTTCCAGGACGGCGGCCACCTTATTCCATTTTACGGGAATGATCAACGCCCTTGCGGTCTTTCTCCGGCGGCCGTTTCTTTCCTTTGTCCACCGCCCGGCGCGCGGTATCATTTCTCCGTCCGGTCCCGTTTTCGACCCGGAAGCGACCTCATGAGCGAATTGCAGATCGGCAAGTTCACCGTCGTCGGCCCCCTCGGCTCCGGCGCCCACAGCAAGATCCTTCACGTCCGCCGCGCCGCCGACGGCAAGAACTACGCCCTCAAGGTCGTGCCCATCGACGGACCCGACGACCAGAAGTTCCTCGAACAGGCCCAGCACGAGTTCCGCGTCGCCCAGATGCTCGACCACCCCAATCTCATCAAAGTCCAAGCCCTGGAGACGGTCAAGGACTGGATGTTCCGCGTCCGCAAGGCCCACCTGCTCATCGAGTACGTCAACGGCAAGACGCTGGACGTCTGCCCGCGCATCCCACTTCCGATGCTGGTGCAGGTCTTCGAGCGCGTGGCCGACGGCATGGTCCACATGCACCGCCGCGGCGTCTACCACAGCGACCTCAAGCCCAACAACATCCTGCTCAGCCGGGCCGGCGACGTGAAAATCATCGACTTCGGCCTGGCCCGCATCAAGGGCGAGACCAGGGACCGCGTTCAGGGCACGCCGGAGTACATCGCGCCAGAACAGGCCAAGCATAAGATGGTCAACGAGCGCACCGACATCTACAACTTCGGGGCCACGATGTACCGGATGCTGACGTTCCGGCTGCCGCCGTGCGTGGTGTCGGACGATTCGGAGGGCGGCCTGCCCATCGACGGCAAAATCTGGCGCAACCTCTTCAAGCCCGTGGACGAGTTCAACCCCCGGGCGCCGGCCGCGTTGTGTGAGCTGGTTCACCGCTGTCTTAGTTACGATGCGGTCAAGCGGCCGGAGCGCATGAGCGAGGTGCAAGGCGCCCTCGATCACCTCGTCGAAACGCTCGTCAAGACGGCCGACGACCGCCTGGAGGCGCTGGAGTGGTGACGCAGTAACGGTAGCCGCATTCGCCAGAATGCGGGTCAGTAACGGTAGCCGCATTCGCCAGAATGCGGGTCGTCGCACCCGCATTCTGGCGAATGCGGCTACCTTCTACTGGGGACCTATGAAGCGGTCATCTAGGTTCCGGCGATGGGTCGTCGGGATACACATCGGGCAGTTGATTGCGGTGCAGAGGCTCGGCGAAGGGGATGTCGTCGGAATCCTGGTCGTCCTCGCCGGCGGCCGCCTTGGCCTTGCGCAGCAACTCGGCCACCTCCCCGGCGTCGAGGTGCTGCGTGTGTTCGGTGGCGTCGATCGGCTTGGCGACCGGCGCCGCGTCGGGGCCGAGATAGACGCGAAACTTGTAGCCGGCGATGCCCACCTGATCGTTCGGCAGCAGCGCGGCGCGGCGCACGCGCTGGCCGTTGACGCGCGTGCCGTTGGTGCTTCCCAGGTTGCGCAGCATGAGAAGGCCGTCGGTCTTGACGATGACGCAGTGCATCTTGGAGACGCTTTTGTGCTCCAGCCGCAGGTCGCAGTCTTCGCGCCGGCCGACCACAAGGAGATCTTTGACGATCTCGATCGGAGGACTTCCGTCAAGCGGCACCAGCTGGGCGCGCATACGACCTCCACCAATCGGCGGGCGGCAAAAGGAGAACGCACGGGAAGCCTTCGCCCCTTTGCCATTATGACACAAACGGCGGACAAGGCGAGCGTGAATTGGGCCGGCGTGGGGCGACCCGGCGATCCTTGCCGGAAAAATCGGCGCCCGAGGGCCCGCATTTCCTACGAAAAAAGGCACGGACCTGGAGGCAGTCCATCGGCGTCTGTGAATGCTTTGATTACAGCGGCGCCGACGCATCGGCCGATGGGGATGAAGGAAGCATGAAGGCGACGGCCGCAAAGGAGAGGCAAGGATGGGCGTCAACGGCAACGGAGTCGGCCGCCTCAACGGCGCGGCGGACAAGGGAGCGGAGCGGCGGCCGCGGCGGTTGGTGTTGCTGGCGGGCGAACCGAACGGGCCGGTACAAGAGGTGCTGGCGGAGTTTCATGGGGCCGACGTGAGCGGCAACCGCGTCCACGGCGACTTGCAACGGCTGTCGGAGGAGCACGCGGGGCGCTACGTCGCGGCGGAATGGCTCGGCCCGCTGGGATGGACGCGTTTTCTGTGGCGGCGAAAGTCGGGGCCGTGACCGTACCGGCACGGCCCCGTCGTCGGCGCTAGTTTCGCATGTACACCTCATAACTCACGGCGTCGGGGCCGTCGGACTTCCCCTCGATGACGGTCGGGGCGGCGACAACGGCCTTGTTCTCCCGCACGCGGTACTCGAACGGTTTGCCCGTCATGGGGTCGTCCGGCAACGGCACGTCGGTCACGTCCGCCGCGGCGGCCGGCCAATTGCCGTTCCGGGCGGCGTACATCCGCAACGCCTCGACGTACTCCAGGGCGGCGAAACGCCGATCGGTGCGGCCGACGATGTCATAGACCTTGCGGTACGACGCGCCGACGGAATCGCCGACGCCGATCAGTTTGACCAGCACGCCGCGGAAGAACAGGCGGTCGAGCCGAGTCAGCGCCTGTTGGTATTGCTCGGCCGACTTCTTGAAGCCGGGGTGGCGCAGGCCGTGCGGGGCGTGGACCCACTTCAACATCTCATCGAGTGAATCGCGATATTCCAGATAGGCATACAGGGCAACGGCCTGAAACGACGGCATCTCCTCAAGCTCTTCCGCGGTGTACTTCCCGCGCGCCGCCAGGCCGCGCTTGGCCTCTCCCAGCCCCTGGACCACGAAAAACGCCTGGGCGATCCTCTCCCATTCCGGCGGCTTCACCACCCCGAACTCACGGCTCATGTCGTCCTGGCCGCGGCGCATCTCGGCCACGACCGCCCCGACCTCGGCCTCCGACATGGGCGGGCCGTCCAGCTTCTTCACCCACGGGATCATGCGGTCGATCATGCGGCTCTCCTGCTCCACGGCCAGTTCGGGGTCGAGGTAGGGGCGCGGCAGGTCCGTCAGCGCCCAGTAGAGGTTCGGGGCGTCGGGCTGCTGGATCAGGGTCTCCAGTTGGCCGTCCATGATGCGGGCGACGGACCCGCCGACCAGGACGTGGATCAACGTCGGTCCCTGGCCGATGTGCCGGCCGAGCGTGTAGCCGATCCGCAACGACCGCACCGCGTGGTCCCATTTCCCCTGGGCGATCTCATACCGGGCGCGAACGGCCAGGACCACGGCGACGCTGCGGAAACCCTGCACTTCGGGGAGCAACAGGCCGATCCCCTCGGGGCGATCCTCGATCTGCCAGTCGCAGTCCTTGCAGCGGGAGGCCACGTCGATCTCGTGGAGCAGGTTACGGGCGTAGGCCAGCTTTTCACGCACCTGATCCATCGGCAGTTTCTTCAAGGGCGTCTCCAGCCATTCGGACCAGTAGGGCTCTTGTATTTCTTTCAGCAGCGCGGAGTTTTCGACGAAGGAGGCCATGGCGCGATAGTACAGCGTGGCGGCGTTGCCGGGCGTCAGGTCGCGTCGGTCGGGGTAGAGACGGTATTTCAGCGACGGCCTGGGGGCGGAGGCCGGGCTGACGGCGATGGGGATCGGATCGCCGGGACGGTTCTCGGCGTGGGCCGGGGGGACGGCGGCGGCCAGTAGAAACAGCACGGGTGCGATGGGACGCATAAAACTCTCTCCGGACGGCGCAAGGGGGACAGGCATATACGGATTATGTCGTCTGAGGCCGTCGGTGCAAAGGAAAAAGGGGAGGCGGGCGTCAGGCATGGAATCGTTGCAGCCGCTGGGCGATCGGGCCGCGCTGGCCGTGTTCCGCGACGAAAGGGAGGCGACGCGCTTTGCCGCGGCCGTTCGCCGCACGGCCGCGCCGTGGCTGATTGACGTCGTTCAGGCCTACTCGACCGTGGCCGTTTTTTTCGATCTGGACCAAACGACCTTCGCCGAAGTGGCGGCCGAGTTGTCCCATCCCGGCGCGTTGGCGGAAACGGCCGACATTTCCTTGGGAAAACTGCACGTCCTGCCCTGCTGCTACGAAATGCAACAGGATTTGGAACGCGTGGCCCGTCACGTCGGTCTCGCGCCGGAGGAGGTCGTCCGCCTGCACAGCGGGACGGAATACACGATCTATGCCATCGGTTTCTCTCCCGGCTTTCCCTACCTCGGCTATCTGCCGGGTCCGTTGTGCGGCGTTCCGCGCCTGGATTCGCCTCGGCCGCGCGTCGAGCCGGGGTCGGTCGGCCTGACGGGCCGGCAGACCGGCGTCTACCCCGAGGCGCGGCCGGGCGGCTGGAACCTGATCGGCCGGACTCCGTTGAAACTCGTTGATGTGGTCGAAGGCTACTTCCCGCTGCGCACCGGCGACCGCGTGTACTTCGAGCGGATCGGCGCCGCCGAGTTCCGGCGACTGCTAGGAAAACGGCTGTGATCTGTTGGCGAAGGACTCATCGACGCAATTCTTCACCGCAGAGAACGCGGAGAGCGCGGAGAAAGACAAAAGCAAACTCTCTCTTCTCTTTTCTCCGCGCTCTCCGCGTTCTCTGCGGTAAGTTCTTCTTCTATGGCGGCACGGCCCCGAGGCCCGGCCCCGTGAGGAGGCCCGTCTCCATCGTGCCGTCGCCGATGTGGAAGACGCCCGGAAAGCGATCCGCCCACGGCCGATTCGCGGCCGGCACGTATTGCCGGGCGTTGGACTCGATGGCCGTCACGCCGGGGACGTGGGCGGCCAGGCCCGCCGACTGGATCAGCGACGCCCCCGGACAGGTCAGGTCCTGCACGCACAGGAACATGCCGTATTTGCGGGCCGCCGCCGCCATCAACAGCGACTGGCTCTGTCCCTTGCACGCCTTCAGCGCCGCCCCGGTGTAGCCCATTTCGCGGGCCAATTTCAAACTCTCCAGGTCGAGAAGCGATTCGTCGATCACCACCGGCCGCAGCTTCGCCGCCTCGTGCATCACGTTTTCGCGATGCTTTGCCAAATCGCGGGCCGTCGGCTGCTCGACGTAGGCGATGCGACCGAAACCGGCCGGCGTCCGCTCGCGCACCTTCGCCAGAAACTCCAGCAAATAGCCGACGTTCGGACAGCGCTCGTTGAAGTCCAGCGAGTACCACCAGGCGCCGACGCCGCGCCCGGCCTGCGTCTGCGCAGCGACCCGGTCGATGCGGACGACGCGGTCCACGTCCCAGCGGAGGTCGTCGCCGTTGAGCTTGATCTTGAGGTGCGTCAGGCCGTCGGCGCGAATCCATTCCGGCAGCGTCTCCGGCAAGCCGTCGTCAACCCTTTGAACGACATCTGTACTCTCGATAGGGTCCAACGCGCCGATGAGGTGGTACAACGGCATCCGCGGCCGCGGCGCCCGCGCGAGGTACTGTTGCAGCGATTCGCCGGCGAACTCGCCGCCGAGGTAATGGCCGAGGTCGTGGGAGAGAAAGTCGGGGCCGTAGGTGTGGTAGCAGTTGAGGCCGTGGGCCTTGCCGAAGGCGTCGTGGACGGCGGCGTCGAAGGCGCTGGCGGCCACGAGGGTACAGAGCGGCGGAACCGGCTCCGCCAGCCGCAGTTCCGCCGTGATCGCGGCCGCCGCCTTGTGGAACTCGGGCTCGAGCGCCACGGCCAAGTCGATCGGGTGGCCGATCTCCGTGCAGCCGCCGACGATGCGGCCGATGCGTTCCACCAGGGCCTTCATGGCCCCGAGGGTGGCGTCGTAGGGGAGGACGCGCGACGGGAACGACCAGACGTTGCCGAGCGGCATCGAGCCGAAGCCGTGGGCGGTCTTGCCGGCGACGGTTCGCACCGTACACCGCACGTTCACCAGCGTGACGCGGTCGAGCACCGTGCCGCCGAACTTGATCGGCGTTCGATATCGGTAGTCCTCATATTGGTGCTCGACGGCTTCGATGCGAACGTCGGTCGGTTTCACGACTTGCTCCTCCCTGTCGATTGTACGTCAGGCTTTCCAGCCTGATTTACGGAAAGCCGTCAGCCTGGAAAGCCTGACGTACGAAACTCGGCGCGCCCTCGGGCGCCGTCCGAAGGATCGCTGACGGCAGGAACCCGATTGACACCCTCCGGCGTTCGGGTATGAATAGGCCGTTGCCCTCGGCCGGGGGAGTCATGGACACCAAGCTGGCGCGCGCCTGCCTCGCGGAACTGATCGGCACGTTCGCCGTCGTCTTCGTCGGCGGCGGCGTGGTGTGCGTCGCCGCCCTGACCACCGAGCCGCGCCTGGACGCCACGGCCATCGCGCTGGCCGAAGGACTGACGCTGGCCGTCGCCCTGACCGCCACCCACCGCGCCTCGGGCGGCGGCCTCAACCCGGCCCTTTCCCTCATGCTCTACGTCTTCCGACGCCTCGACCTGCGCACGCTGATTGGCTTCGTCGCGGCGCAGCTGGCCGGTGCCTGTCTGGCGGGGCTGTGTCTTCGCATGTTGTTCCCGGAGCCGGACGTCACCGGCCGCTTTCTGGGAACGCCGCACGTGCTGGCGTTCCTGGACCAGGGGGCCGTCACCCTGGCAGGCATCTTCAGCGGCATCGGCGTCGAGATGTTTTTCACCAGTTTAGTCGCCTTCGCCTTTTTCGCCACCATGCTCGATCGGCGTAGTCCGCCGTTGGGCGGTCTGATCGTCGGGCTGGCGCAGACGGCGGTGGTGCTGTTCGGATGCCGGCTGACCGGCGGCGCCGCAAACCCGGCCCGCTGGTTCGGCTGCGTCGTCTGGGAAACGACGCTGGCGCAATCGTTCAATCCGTGGAGCGATCACACCGTTTACTGGGTCGGGCCGATCCTCGGCGCCTTGCTGGGCGGCTTCCTGTACGTGTTCGTCCTGCGACCGCCGGAAGAGGACGCCCGGCCGGAGAAGCGATGAACGCATTAACACTGGACGACTTGTTGTCGCTGGACGAGTTCGCCGGCCGGCGGCGCGAGTTTTTCGAGACGCACGCCCGCTACCTCGACCGTTACCGGCGGGTGCGCGTCGGCCCGCGGGCGGCGCTGCTGTTCAGCAACCGGCAGACGCTCTGGTTCCAGGTGCAGGAGGTGCTGCGCGTCGCCCGGCTGGCGGAGCCGGCGCGGGTGCGTCAGGAGTTGGAGGTATACAACCGCTTGCTGCCGGGCCGTGACCGCCTTCAGGCGGCGCTAGTCCTGAATGTGGACGAGGCCAAGTTGACGGAGGAACTGGCGCCGTGGCGCGACCTGCGCGGCGGCGACCTGCGGCTCTGTCTCGGCGGGATGCACCTGCCCGCGAACCTGTTCACCTGTCGGCCGGAGGACCAGTGCATCGGGGCGTCTCATTGGGTGCAGTTCGTGCTCGACCCGGAGGCGCGGCGATTGTTGGCCGACTTCGGCATGAGGGTGTATTTCGCGCTGTCGCACGGGGACTACCGGCACGAGAGCGCCCCGCTGAGCGAGGAGGTGCGGCAGAGTTTATTGGACGACCTGGAGTCGTCGGATCGGGCGCGCTGAGCGCGGCCTATTCATCCCAAATCGAGCATCTCCGCCAGCCCCGCCTCCACGAGCTGCGGCCCCGTGACGTAACGCCCCTCGGCGGTCCACTCGCGCAACTCGGCGTCGCCGCCGCCGAATAGACGGATTTGAAGGTCGTCGATATCTTTTTCCATGTCCTCGAAGTGTTTGGCCCAGTGGAAGGCCTCGCGGGCGTTGACGCGCTTCTCGCTCTGCCAGCGCATCCGGTGAAACAGCAGCGTGCTGTAGCGCGTCACCCAGCGGCGGCGGCAGGCCGCGAACAGCAACAGCGCCGCCGACGAGCATTCGCCGAGCACCACGGCGGACGCCATCAGGCGGCGCTGCTTGAGCAGCGTCAGCACCGCCAGCGCCCCGAAAACGCTGCCGCCGGCCGAGTCGATGTAAAAGACGCATTCGCCGCCGGGCGGCACTTCCAGCAGGGCCTTGACGACCTCCGCCTCCCAGTCATCGACCTCGCCGACGACCGCGATCTCGGCCGGCTCGCCGCCGTTCTTCTTGGTTTTCGACATGGATACGAATGTACCCGGCGCGGCCGCCGCGGCAAGTCCCCATGGGTTCGCCGCGACGAGAAGCGGAGCGCGGGGGGGCAAAACGAATCACCTTTTCCGCTGCTGGCGTGTCATCCAGGGACGCCGGGGCGATAGAATCAATTTCATGCAGACGGTCACGCGCTTCGAGGCGAATTTATTGCGGCTGCTCTACTACTTCCTGGGGCGGGAGCCGGTCGAGTCCGCCCTGCCGCTGGTGGAAAACCGCTGTACGCCGCCGGCCTGCCTGGGCCGGCCGGCCGTGCGCTGGTGAAAGACGCATTGGCGAAAGGGTGTACGGAGCTGCTGGCACGGCGCGGCGGCTGGCGCGTGGAGCGCCACCTGCGCGGCGACCGCGTCGTCGAGGGCCGGCTCTGGGAGCGGACGCCGCCGGCCGAGCTGGGCCTGGCGTTCTCACGGCACACGCTGGAGTTTCTGGTCTGGGTCGCGTCGGCGCGGCCCGGCGATAAGGACGCCCAGTGGCGTCCCGCCGACGAAGACCTGACGCCCGGCGACCGTATTTTGCTCTATTTCGCCCACCAGGGATTGCGCGACGCCGCCGAAAGCCTCGGGGCGGCCGACCTGCGGCGGCGCGAGCCGTTCGCGCGGCACGGCCTCTGCTGGCTGGCCTACCCGGAGGATTACACCTCGGCGCCGGCCGAGATTGCCCCGAACTTCGCCCCCTGGACAGGGGGAGTCGGCGCGGCCATGCTGGAGGCCTTGCAGCCCGAGCTGGAAGCCCGCTGGGTTGCCGTCGAGGGAGGCAAGAGTCGTATCGGCGAATGGCAGCGGATGCGCGACCTGGGCCGGTCGCAGGAGCGCGTGCTGACGGCCTTCCTCGACGCGGCGGAGGGGGCCGGGCGGCTCGACTTCGCCCGTTTCCTGCTGCGGGCGGCCCACCAGCTGCTCGGCGAACACGCCGACGCCGCCATGTGGGTGGGCGGCCTGACGAACGCCGGCCCGCGCCTGGCCGACCGGGCGGCGACGTATCACAGCGCCCTGGCGTTGCTGCGGCAGTTTCCGCGGTTGCAGTCGTGGGACCGTCGGGCGCGATCCGTCGGCTATTTCGACGAAGGATACCAGGCGGCCCAGGTCTGGAAGGCCGACTGGGAATTGTATCAAGGCGACGCCCTGCACGAACGCGCCCGGGCCATCGTGCGGCAGCTCGACCCGTTGCGGCAGGCTTAAATAAGTACGAAGTACCAAGTACGAAGTACGAAAACCTACTGGTTTTGTATTCTTTGGTACTTGGTACTTGGTACTTCGTACTTATGTGGGAGGCCGACCATGAGCCGATCTTATCGCATCAGTGTGCGTGAATGCGTCAACCGCGTCATCCGGGCGGGGGACCGCGTCAGCACCAACCTGGAAATGCTGGAAGTGTTGCCGCCCGAGCAGATGGCCGCCTTGCTGGGCGACGAGTTGGAGCGGCGCGGCTTCCGGCGCGAGGGCGGCGGCACGCTGGTGCGCCGAGGTCAGGGCGTTGTCGTGACGGTCAATCCGGCCAAGGGCGAGGTGACGGTGACGGCGGAAACGACCGAGAACCTGAACATTGAGGGCCAGAAGGAAGGCCGGACCTACGACGACGCCGGCCAGCACGCCCAGCGCATGAAGGCGGAGCTGCGCGAGGAATTGCGAAGCGAGCTGGAGAAACAGGCGTCCGAGAAGGAAACCGGCTTGCAAACCCGGGTGACGGACAGGCTGGAGGCGCAGCTCGGCGGCCTGCGTCAGGAACTGGATGAGGCTGTCAACCGCGTGACGGCGGAGGCGCTGAAACGCAAGGCGGCGCAGCTGGGGCGGATCAAGGAGATCACCGAAGACCCGCAGGCCGGCTCGCTCACGATCGTCGTTGAGGTCTAAAACGGATTCACCACAGAGTCACAGAGGACACAGAGAAGATAAAGGCATTGGTCTTCTCTGTGTCCTCTGTGACTCTGTGGTGAATAATTCTTCTTGGAGCGTCGGATGTCCGTATTGATTTCGGAAAGCGATTTGCCGCAGGAGTTGACGGCCGAGGCCGCCGTCGAGGCCGCCTACGCCGCCGAACTGGCCGAGACCGCCTCCAAGCTGCAACGCGGCCTGCCCACGCTCATCGAATGCGACAAGGACCTGGCGCCGTTCCTCTACCTCAACGTCCGCAACCGCCTCAAGGCCGCCAACCTCCGCTGCCTCTACCTCGACGGCCGGCCGCGCCAGGAGGAACAGCAACAGGCCGCCATGCCTGTCGGCATGATCGGCACGATGATCGCCCAGCTCCGCGAGGCGGTGCGCGGGGCCGTCGAACGCCGCGTCGTCGTGCTGCCGCACCTCGATTTATTGACCACCAGCCAGGGCGGTCTTACCTCCGAGGCGCGCGAAGTCATCCCGCTGTTGTACGAGAACCCGGAGCTGGTTTGGCTCGGTTTCAAGGACCCGTCGTTCCCGCTGCCGAAGGTGATCGAGAACCTGTTCCCGCACCGCATCAGCCTCCTCGGCATCGCCCGCAGCCGGCTGCGTTGCCTGGTCACGCGCAAGGAGAGCCGCAAGTTCGGCCGCGAATTGAACCCCTGGTCGCTCTACAAATACGTCTCCGGCGTCAACGCCGTCCGCCTGCGCCGGCTGTTGTCCACCCTGGAGGGCGAGGATTACCCGGCCGACTCCGGCCGGGCCTACCGCCAGCTCCGCCAGGCCACGCTCGGCGGCGCGCTGGAAGTGCCGACCGTCAGCCTCGACCGCGACATTGGCGGATACGCCAAGGTCAAGGAACGGCTGCGCTCCGACATCCTCGACGTACTGGCCCGCAAGGAGCACCTGACCAGTGAGGAGCAGGTCCGGGCGATGGAAGAGCTGATCCCCAAGGGCATGATCTTCTGGGGCCCGCCCGGCACCGGCAAGACGCTCTTCGCCAAGGCCGTCGCCACGGAGATCGGCGCCGCCGTCACCGTCGTGTCGGGGCCGGAATTGAAGAGTAAATGGGTGGGAGAAAGCGAAGAAAATCTTCGGCAGATCTTCCACAAGGCCCGGCAGTCCGCCCCGTCGATCATCGTCTTCGACGAACTGGACTCGTTCGCCTCGGCCCGCGGGACCTACACCGGCAGCGGCGTCGAGCACTCGATGGTCAACCAGCTGTTGACCGAAATGGACGGCTTTCACCGCGAGGAAATGGTCTTCGTAGTTGGCACGACCAACTTCGTGAGCATCCTCGACCCGGCCCTGTTGCGGCCCGGCCGTTTCGAATTCCACCTGCACATCCCCTATCCGGACGCCGAGGCCCGTCGTGAGATTATCAAGATCTACGATAAGAAGATGGGCCTGAAGATGCCGCCGGAGACGGTGGACCACGCCATCGATCGCACCGACCACATTGTCCCCGGCGCCGCGGCCGGCACTCTGTTCAGCGGCGACCACCTCAACGCCCTCTGCCGGGCCATCGCCCGTAAACGGCTGCGCGACGGCCGCACCGACGAGACGCGGCCGGAGGACGTGGAAAAGGCGTTGTCGGAGTGGATTGATCGCAAAAAGTTGACGGCCTACGAGGAGAAGGTGATCGCCACACACGAGGCGGGGCACGCCGTCTGCGCCCTGATGTGCCCGCACGCCGAGGCGATCAAGCGCATCGCCCTGAACGACGACCTGATGGGCGGCGCCAGCTACGTCCGCCATCAGGACCCGACCAACGGCGAAGTATGGACGCGCAAACAGATGATGGCGCGGATTTGCGTATGCTTCGGCGGTCGGGAGGCGGAGCAGTTGTTTTTCGACGACCTGTCGTGGGGCTGCGGCCAGGACCTGAACCAGGCGACGCAGATCGCACGGCACATGGTCGAGTTGTACGGCATGGGCGGCGACGTCGTCGGCACGGCCAGTTTCGTGGCGATGGACCCGGAGGGGAAGTGGACGCGTCGCAACCTGTCGCCGGCCGCGTTGGAGGCGGCCGACCGGCGCATCCGCGAGATCCTGGAAGAGGGCCGCAAGCAGGCGGCGACGATCCTGGGCGAGAACCGGGCGCTGGTGGAGACGCTGCGCGACATGCTGATCGAGAAGCGCGTGATTGAGGCGAAGACGCTAAAGACGATGACGGAGAGCAACAATGGCTGAAATGACAATCCGCCTGATCCCCGACCCGGCGACGGGCAAGAAGAACATCGTGATCGCCCTGCGCTCCGACGCGGACGCCCTGCCTCATGAACACGAGCAGATGCACCGGAGTCTGGTGGAGAAAATGGTCAACGGCGGCTTGTTGAAGGCGGAGGAGGTCGGACAGATTGTCGTGGAGCGCGAGGAAGAGGAGAAGGCCCCGGCCATTCCCGCGGAGTCGGGGCCGCATGGTGGGCGGGAGGCGCAGAAGCAGGGAGGCTAGGCCGTGTCCGGCAATCGTAAATGCATACAATATCAGTGGTTCGGTCGCTCGTTCTCTTGCCATGGAGATGAACCATGAGACGCTACGAACTATCCGATCCACAATGGGCGATTCTGGAACCCTTTTTCCCGCCCACCCATTCGGGCCATGCCGGACATCCGTGGAGTGAGCATCGTCCCATCGTCAACGGCATCCTCTGGATCCTCCACACGGGCGCGGCCTGGCGTGATTTGCCCGAACGCTACGGCCCCTTTCAGACGGTCCATGACCGCCTGACCCGCTGGCGCGCCGATGGCGCCTGGAACCGCATCGTCGAAGCCTTGATCCGCCAACTGGAGGCGGAAGAAAAACTCGATCCCGATACGTGGTTCCTCGACGCCACCATCCTGCGCGCCATGCGCGACGCGGCGGGGGCGCTCAAGCGGACCCAGGCCCGACTGGTCGGCAGCGAGCGGACGCATCTCGTTGAGCCGCCGGATCATGCGTTGGGCCGCTCGCGCGGCGGTTTCGGCACGAAGATCGACCTGATCATCGAAAGTCACGGCATCCCGCTGGCCATCGGCATCCAACCGGGCCAGGAACATGAGAGCCGCGCGTTTGAAACCATGATGCATCGCAGCACACAACGGCAGCGGTTGGGCCATCGCAAGTGGCCCCGCGAATTCATCGCCGACAAGGGCTACAGTAGCAAGCGGATTCGCCAGTGGCTCAAGGGTCATCACATCCACGCGGTCATTCCCAAGAAGAAGAACGAAACCCCCGACCCCGCCTTTGACAAGGAAGCCTACCGGAAACGCAACCTCATGGAGAGGATGATCGGGTGGTTCAAATTGCATCGCCGGCTGGCCACCCGTTATGAGAAACTCGCCGTCAACTTTCTTACCTTTTGGACGGTCGCCTGGATTACACTACTGCTGAAATATCTATTGTCGGACACGGCCTAGGGCTGGTCGTTGTGAGAGGGTTCGTCGTGTCGAGTAATCATGCAAATCTGTATGCCAACGCTCTGTTCGGTGGACAAGTGCCCGTAGCCGGCCTGTCTCGCATGATGGTTTTCGCCGATGGCGAGAACCTTGTCTTCCGGTATCAGGACATGGTTGCGAAAGGCCGTACGCCGAGGTCGGACATAGTACACGAGCCGGATGTCTTCGTCTGGCACAGCACCATGACGCATCAAGCTCGGCGGCACTACGTCCTTCGCGCCACCTACTACACTTATGCCGTGGGGGACTATCCGATGCTTGACACGATTCGAGATCGGATCACAGGCCAGAAATTTTCGCAGAGCAACTTCTCGCCGCTGCCGAGCGCCCTTACTGCGTGCGTCTTCAAAAAGAACCACAAGTCGGCAAAGCGAAAGGGGGTCGATATCAAAATCTGCGTGGACGCCATGCACCACGCAACCCACAACAATCTGGATGCAGTTCTTTTACTGTCCGGAGACGGCGATTATCTCCCTTTGGTCGAGGAGGTTCTTCGTGCCGGCAAGCAGGTATTCGTCGGCGCTTTCTCCGAAGGACTGAACGCCCAACTGCGGCGTGCAGCGAACGACTTCTATTGCTTGGACGGGACGATTTTCCCTTGAGAGAACATGCCGAAGGCGTTGGTCGGCTTGCCAACCGTCAAGGGCGTCATCCGCGTCGCGCCGGGTGCCATGCTTTCACGACCTTCCTAATACTACAGCGCCTCTCGCTAACACCTACGTCGCCGGGCCATTTCGGCCTGGCGACGTTTGCGATGGCATTCCTTCGCGATGCGGTTCCGCTCCTGCCGCCATGCCGACCAGTGCAGGATCTCCGCCTCATCCCACCGCCGCACGTCGAGCAGATGCACCAGCAGCGCCGCACCTCGGGCACGGTCATCTGCGGCTCTTTTTTCCCCCAACCGCCGCCGTTGCAGCGACAAGAACCACAGGGCCAGCAGCGACAGCGCCGTATGGTGGTGCCAGCCCGTCCAGCCCCGCGTCTCGTATTCGTCCAGCCCGCACTCCCCCTTGGCCGCCTCGAAACTCTGTTCCACCGACCAGTGGCCGCCCCGCACACAAGCCAGTTTCTCCCGAGGAACCTCCGCCGGCGCGTTGGAGCGGTGGTACTTCACCTCCGCCTGCTGCCCCAGCGAACGCCGCACCAGCAAACGCTCTCGCCCGGACGGCAGCCCCTCCTCGCTGAACCAGACCCACACGAAGGCGTATTCGTAGATCCGCGGCCCCTGACTGCCTTCGGCGACCACCAGCCGCTTCCAGGCCTTGGCCGGCAACTCCTCCACGACCTCATCCACCCGTCGGGGCTTGGTCGCCGCCCTCGGCTGTGTCGTCGCCCGACCCCGAGGGCCCTTGGTCCCGGCCGGGATCACCTCCGGCTCGGTCAGCCAGACGCGGGCGTCGGCGGACGTATCCACGACGTACCACTTGCCCAACGCCCGTACGCCCTGCACGAAGGTCGGGCTGTCGCCATAAACACTGTCCGCCGTCACCCAGCGGAAGGGCAGGCCGCGTTCGACCGCCTGCTGCACCATCCCCAGGGCCAACTCCGGCTTGGTGCGGAACACCACCGCCTCCGGCACCCCAGCCTCCTGACGCCGCGGCCCGTCGGCGGCCCACTCCTCGGGCAGGAACAGCCGCCGGTCGATCAGCGTGTGCCCGGCCGCCGAGCGGTAGTTGACGAAGACGCCGATCTGGCAGTTGTCCGTCCGCCCCAGGCAGCCGGCGTACTGCCGCTTGACGCCGACCGACTTGGTCCCCTTCTTGGGGAAGCCGGTCTCATCGACGTTCAGGGACGCGTCCGCGTCGCCCAGGACTTCCGTCACATGCCGTTGCAGCTCCTCCACGATGTCGTCGTCGGACCAGGGCGACTGGCCGATGAACTTCTGCAACGAACGCACCACGCAGCCGTCGATGGCCTCGGCGATGTTCTCCACGCTGCGGCGGTCGCCGCCGAGCAGGAGACCCTGCACGAAGCGGTGGGCATGGTCCTGCGCCTCATCCCGACCGAACAGCGGCAGGTAGCGTTCCAGGAACAGATCGAGTTCGGGCTTGAGTCGGCGAAGTGCTTGCACGTCCATGCGCGTCCTCCGGACGATGTCCCTTCCAGCAATCCCGAACTCGCCTTGTACCAAATCCTCCCCTGTCGTAGAAGATCATCTGCCGGGGCGCTGTAGTACTAACGGTACGCCTCATAATCCACCGCCCCGTTCTTATCCACCCGCGACAGTTCCAGCGGGACCGCCTCCGGGTATTTCTGCGACGCCCCGGTGTTGAACACGACCACTTCCTCCTCCGACCCGACCCGGCCGTCCGCACACAGCATTTCCAGGCAGTCCAGGCACACCGCCGCCTCCGGACAGAGCGAGATCCCCTCCAGCCCCGCCGCCTGCCGCATCCAGCGAAGGATGCGCCCCTCCCGGCCGGCCACGGCGCAGCCGCCGCTGGCGCGGATCGCGTCCAACATCATGAAGTCGCCGACCGCCGCCGGCACGCGCAGGCCGCTGGCGATCGTATGGGCGTCCGGGAACGGCTCGGCGAACCGCGCCCCCGCCGTGAACGCGCGCACGATCGGGGCGCATCCGTCGCTCTGACACGCCATCAGCCGCGGCAGCCGTTCCGCCCGCAGCCATCCCAGCTCGCGCAACTCGGCGAACGCCTTCCACATGCCGATCAGGCCCGTGCCGCCGCCGGTCGGGTAGAGGATCACGTCCGGCAATCGCCAGCCAGTCTGCTCCGCCAGCTCCAGGCCCATCGTTTTCTTGCCCTCCAGGCGGTACGGCTCCTTCAGCGTCGATACGTCGAACCAACCCATACGCTCCGTCCCCTCGCGCACGAGCCGACCGCAATCGGTGATGAGGCCGTTCACCAGGAAGACGCGCGCCCCGGCCAGGTGCGCCTCCATCTGGTTGATGACCGGCGTGTCTTCCGGCATGAACACATAAACCTCCATGCCGGCCCGCGCCCCGTAGGCCGCCAGGGCGCCGCCGGCGTTGCCGGCCGTCGGGATCGCCAACCGGCGCAGGCCGAAGCGCCGGGCCATGCTCACCGCCGTCGTCATGCCCCGGCTCTTGAAACTGCCCGTCGGCAACTGCGACTCGTCCTTGATGAACAGGCGGCCAAGGCCCAGCGCCCGCCCCAGCCGCGGGCACGGCAACAGCGCCGTCATGCCCTCGCCGAGCGTGACCGGCGGCTCGTCAAGCGGCAACGGCAGCAGTTCGCGGTAGCGCCACAGGCTCGGCTCGCGCCGGGCGATTTCCTCCGTCGTCACGGCCGCCCCCACCCCCGCCAGGTCGTAGCGCACCCACAGCGGCCGACCCTGATGGACGGTGTGGACCTGTCCGGCCGGGAAGCGTGTGCCGTCGAGGGCGCTTTCCAGGTGCGTGACGAACGAGTGCATATACGCTCTCCTTTAGCTCAGGACAGTGCGGGTCGCGGGCGGACGGATAACGGCCGTCAGCCCCCAATACCGACTACGGATTAGCAGACTTGACGCTCATCCTTCACAAAGGTATGATCGCCCCCGTTCTGGCCGGAAGGGCCGCGACGGACCGGAAAAAGGATTTCCTCACTCGGAATTGACCCACCCCCATGATCCTCCGGCGCCGCGGCGCCGACGTCCTTGTCCGGGCGCCGGCCAAAGTGAACCTGTTCCTCGAAGTCCTGCGACGCCGGGCCGACGGGTATCACGAGCTGGCGACCCTGATGACGGCCGTCAGCCTCTATGACACGCTTCGGTTCCGCGACGACCCTTCGGGTTCGGTTCGCCTCCGCTGCGACCGGGCCGACCTGTCCGCGGGGCCGGACAACCTGATCTGCCGCGCCGCCGAATTGCTGCGTCGGCGCGTCGGCCGCGACCTTGGAGTGAACGCTTTCTTGTGGAAGCGCATCCCGACGGCGGCCGGACTCGGCGGCGGATCCAGCGACGCCGCCGCCGCCCTCGCGGGCCTGAATATCCTGTGGCGGCTTGGGCTGCGCCGGGATGAACTGACCGCCCTGGCGGCGGAACTGGGCAGCGACGTGCCGTTTTTCTTCGCCGCCCCCGCCGCCTGGTGTACCGGCCGCGGCGAAATGGTCGAACCGCTCGCCCTCGGCCGGCCGCTCGATTTTGTACTGGTTTCTCCGCCGTTCGGCCTGTCCACGGCGGAGGTGTTTGGGAACATCGTCGCCCCTCCGGGGCCTGTGTCCGGCGAGGACGTGCGCCGGGCCGCCGAGGCCGGCGACGTGGAGGAACTCGGCCGCCGGCTGCACAATCGCTTGCAGGCCGCGGCCGAACGGCTCCGCCCCGAAACGGCGGAGTGGAGGGAGCGGCTGGCCGCCCTCGGGCCGGCCGGCGCCATGATGACCGGGAGCGGCAGCACCGTTTTCGCCCTTTGCCGCTCGCCGGAGGAGGCTTTACGCGTCGCACGCGGCCTGAACGCCTTTAGGGAGAAGGGCGCCGGGCCGCGAGTCCATATCGTGCGGAGTTGCGTTTGAGTGTGCCACAGAAAAAAGGAGAACAACTGTGGTTATCACCGAAGTCCGTATCAAGCTCATGGATGACAACAACGAGAACGAGCGCCTTCAGGCCTTCTGTTCGGTCACGTTCGACGACGCCTATGTCGTGCGCGACCTGAAAATCATTGAAGGGACGAAAGGCTCGTTCGTCGCCATGCCCAGCCGGAAGCTGACCGACCGCTGTCCCGGCTGCGGCTGCAAAAATCACCTTCGCGCCCGCTTCTGCAATAGCTGCGGCGGCAAACTCGACGAGGACCGCGCCACCCGCGACGCCGACGGCCGCGTCAAGCTGCACGCCGACATCGCCCACCCTATCAACTCGGCCTGCCGCGAGGTGATCCAGTCGGCCGTCCTCAAGGCCTACCGCGAGGAGCGCGAGCGCTCCAAGCAGCCGGGCTATGTCTGCACCTATGACGATTTCGATTCCGATTACGACACGACCTACACGCAGGTCGTCGGCGACATGGGGCCGGCCCCGCGTTACCGGACGCACGGAGCGCACGGCGCCCGCGGCGGCCATACCGCCAATCAGGAGTCGGCCGCGCCGGCCGCCCGCAAGGAGAAGGCCGAGGGTTTCGGCGCCGGCATTCTGTAACCCGCGGCGCCATAACCCGCAGCGCCAAGCAAGGGCGGCCCGGAGTGCGAGCGACGGCGACGCGCTCGCCCGCACTCCGGGCCGGTTTCGCATTTCTCCTCTTTGCATCTTTCCACACCCACCCATTCTGTTACAATCTCCGCCGGCCGTTCGTTCGTCTGAATGAGGATGCGACGAACCGGATCACCCCTACGGAGGTTCCTGACGTGAAGCGATTCCTCGTGGCCGCGCTGGCCCTTTTTTCCTTGGCCGGATTCGTCCCCGCCGCACGGGCCGACCTCGCGGTTCCGCCTCCGCCGTTGCCCGTTTCGACGCACAAGGTCAAGCTGGTCGTCCTGGCAGTCGAGGGCCTCAAGGAAGCCCATCTGCGCATTCCGCGGAACCTGCTGCCGGCGGCGGCGAAAGCCGAGAAGGGTGCGGAAGCGAGCCTCCTCGGCCTGCCGACGGTGATCGCGGGCCTTGCCTTGACCCTGGCGTTCGTGTCGGGCGGCTTCTGGCTGGTGCGGCGCGGCCGCGGGCCGGGCCGATCCGCCGCGGCGGTGGTCCTCGCACTTTCGCTGTTCGGCCTCGGCGCCTCGGTCGTGTGGGCCGACATCCCGCGGCCTCCGCGGCGGCCGGTCGTCCCCTTGCCGCTGGCGCTGCCTGCCGGGGTCCAGATGTCCGAAAACATGGTCCTGGAAATCATCCCGGAAAAGGGCGACACGATCACTCTGGTCGTGAACAAGGGCGCGGTGCTGAAGACGGACAAATCCGAGGACAAATAGCGAAAAGGCATCGCATGAGCCAGTCGGCCGGCATCGATTATGCGCCCGCCCGCCGCGACTCCACGGCGTCTTCGTGGGCCTTCGCGCTGACCGCCCTAGGCGTGGCCTCGGCGGCGGCGGTCCTGGCCGGCTGGGCACCTCTGCGCTTTTCCATCGTCACCGTGTTCCTGTTCGCCGGGCCGCACAACTGGCTCGAAATCCGCTACTTCCTCACGCGAATGCCGGCCCGCTGGGGCCGGCTGCGCGGCTTCTTTCTTTTCGCCCTGGCCGGCGTCCTCGCCCTCGCCGCCGCCTTCGCCGGCCTCGTCGTCCTGTCCGGCCGGTTCGCCCTGAGCGACGCTTTTCGGAGCGACTACCTCGCTTTCTGGAACACCGGCCTCATCCTGTGGGTCGCCGCACTCGCCCACCTGCGCGGCCGGCAAAATCCACGCCGCGAATGGGGTTGGATCTGGCCGGCCGCCTTCGCCCTCGTCGCGCTAACCTGGATGCTCCCGCCGGTGTGGGGCGGCATCGCGCTGGTATACCTCCACCCGTTGATGGCGTTCTGGCTGCTGGACCGCGAACTGAAACGCAGCCGGCCGGAATGGCGGCCCGCCTTCCACGTCTGCCTCGCCTGTCTGCCGCTGTTTCTCGGCTTGCTCTGGTGGAAGCTGGCCGGCGCCGCGCCGCTGGCCGACGGCGACGAGTTGGCCCGGGCGGTCACGTCGCACGCCGGCGCCGACGTGTTGCAGGGCGTCTCGTCGCACCTGCTCGTCGCCGTGCACACCTTCCTGGAAATGCTCCATTACGGAGTGTGGGTGGTTGTGGTGCCGCTGGTCGGCTACCGCGCCGCCCCCTGGAAGCTGGACGCCGTGCCGCTGGCCCGCCGGTCGCCGGCCTGGAGGATCGGGCTGTACGCCTTCCTGGGGACCGGCCTCGCCGTCGTCGTCGTCCTGTGGGGCTGCTTTCTGGCCGACTACACGACGACGCGCGACGTCTATTTCACCTTCGCCCTGGTCCACGTCCTTGCCGAAGTCCCGTTCCTGTTGCGGGCGCTGTAACCCTTCCCCGGCGGGCCGGTCATGGAACCGCAGGAACTTTGGCTCTTCCTCCTTTACGGCTACTTTTTTACCGTTTTGATCGAGTCGGCGGTGCTGCTTCCCGGACTGTCGGCACGCCACCCGCTCGGCCGGCGGGTCTTCGCGGCCGTGTGGCTGAATGCGTGCAGCTATCCCGTCGTGGTGCTCGTCCTGCCCAATTTCTTCGACCCGGCCACGGATCGCACGCGCTACCTGCTGGTCGCCGAGACGTTCGCTCCCGCGGTGGAATGCGTCCTCTTCTGGGCCGCGTTCGGCACACGCGAGGAGTGGTTGAAGCCGTCGATGTGGCGCGACATGGCGGTCATCACGGCCGCGAACCTGGCGTCCTTTGGGATCGGTGAACTGCTTGAGCACCTGAAGGTCTGGCCGTTCTCGGCGTCCTGAAGCCTGCTCAAAACCGGAAGGAAAGCCGCGCCCGACGTACGGGCCGTCGCCGATGTCCACGCGGTTGCGGTTCTGGTCGGTGAAGCTGGTCCCCTCAAAAAAGAAGCGGTCGAAATCATAACCGCTCGAAAAATCCAGGTCGGCGTTACGGGACAGAAGCACCTGCACACCTCCGCCCACTTGCTTGTACTCGTAATCGAACCGGTCGCGGTCGTCCTGCCGTTCCGCCCGCAGGTAGCTCTCGGTGTTCCAGTCGAAGCCGCCGTAAACGCGCACCGCCGGCGCCAGGCGGTAGACGGCCTTGGCGTGAATGTTGGTCAGCAACGCGTAGGAGAGCTGCAATGTAAGGTCGTCGGTCGGCCGAAGCGTGATACCGGCGAAGGGAAAACCGACCGTCGCCTGGAACCAATCGTTGGGGTTGTAGAGGTAGGCGACGCCCGGGATGGGGATGTTGTAAAGGACCTGACTGTTGGTCGAGTAGTTTAGGGAGAAAAGCCAGGCGTTTCGTTCACCTTGCGGGACCCGGAGCGAGGCCGTCGCCCCGAGCGTCATTTCCCGGATGCCGTCGAAAGGCCGGTCGCTGGCGGAGCCGACCGAGACGTTGGCGCCGCCGACCCAGCCGTTGTCGAACGTGTGCTGGTAGGCCGTCCCGAAATGGATGTCATAGAGGTCGGAGGGAAAGCGCTCGCCGGTGGTGGGCAGAATGGCCCCGGTGCTGAAGCTATCCGCGCGGACGTAGGCCGAAGCCGACACGAGGTCGCAGCCGTCCTGCCAGATCGGCGCCGCCGCCGAGAGGCCCTGTTGGACGTATCCCAGGTGCGTCCCCTGTCCCGCGACCGGCTCATTGGGGAACCACGTCGCCTGGTAGTTGATGCGGGTGGGCATGGGGCCGTTGAGCGGACTGGGGCCGCCCATCATGCCCATTTTGCCGCCCATCAGGTCGCCCGGTCCATCGAACGAAGACGCCGGGGAGGCGGCGGGCGGCGGGGTCGCGGATGAAGGCGGCTCTTCCGAGGTGGGGCGAGCCGGCGGCGGCGCGTCCGTCGGCGAAGCGGCGTCAGGAACCGGCGGCGCGGGCGACGGCGTTTGGGTGAAGGCCGCAGCCGGGGCGAAGAGCAGAAGACAAAACGCCGGCGTGCGCCAGCCGCCAGAATGACAAGTCATCGGAGGCCGCCTTTCCGCCGGGGGACCGACCCGGACGGCGATATAGCATCGCGGCGCGGAAGGCTCAAGCTCAGGAATCGTCGTCCGTTTCCCCGCGGTACAACGCCTCGATCTGCTCGGCGTACCGATTCATGACGACGCCGCGGCGGAGCTTGAGGCTCACCGTCAACTCCTCCGCCTCCACGCTGAACGGCGCGGGCAAGATCAAAAACTTCTTCACCCGTTCCGCGTTGGAAAAGTCGGCCAGCGCCGCCCGCACCCGCCGCTCCAGCAGGCCGCGCACCTCCGGCCGCTTCGCCCATTCTTCCGGCCCGCCCGCCAACTCGACGCCCTCGGTCCGCAACGCGCCGCGAACGTTGTCCCACGCGGGGACCAGGAGGCGCACAGGTAGCTGCGTCCCTCGCCGCAGACCACGGCCTGGTCGATGCACGGGTCGGCGAGCAGCATCGCCTCGACGCCGCTCGGCGCCACCTTCTTGCCGTTGGAGAGCACCAGTAATTCCTTTTTACGACCCGTAATGCGTAAATAGCCGTCGGCGTCGAACGCGCCGAGGTCGCCGGTGTGCAGCCAGCCGTCGCGGATCGCCGCCGCCGTCGCTTCGGCGTCGTTCCAGTAGCCTTTCATGACGTGCGGCCCGCGCGTCAACACCTCGCCGTCCGGGCCGATGCGCACCTCGACGCCCGGCAACGGCCGTCCCACCGTCTCCAGCTTGTAATGGTCCTTGCTGTTGAAGGAAATGATCGGCGACGACTCGGTCAGGCCGTAGCCTTGCAGCACCAGCAGCCCGGCCGCGTAGTAGGCGTGGGCGACGGCCGGCGGCAGCGGCGCCCCGCCGGACGACATCCAGTCGATGCGCGGCCCGAACACGCGCCGCAGGCGACGGCTCGTTTCCTCGGGGTCGGCCGTGACTGCGAACGTGAGCACTTTTTCATAGAAGCGCGGCACGGACGCGAAATGCGTCGGCTTGACCTCGTCGAGGTTCTGCACCAGCGTTTCGGCCGACTCGGCCAGGGCGACCGTCGCGCCCGAGGCCATTCCAATGAAATGGTCCACGCTGCGGGCGTAGATGTGCGTGAACGGCAGCCAGTTCAGCACCAGATCGTCAGGCCCGAAGGGCATCACCTGCAGGGCGGCGAGGCTGTTGCTCAGCAGGTTGCCGTGCGTGAGCATGACGCCTTTCGGGTTTCCCGTGGTGCCGGAGGTGTAGATGATCGTGGCCAGGTCGTCCGGCCCCAGGCGCTCTTCGCGGCGACGCAGCTCGTCGGCCAAGCCGCGGCAGCGCCCGGCGGCCGCGCTGGAGAAAGGAACGCCACGACGCCGCGTCCCCTTCCGGCGCCTCGCCGTCCATCATCACCACGCCGCACAGGTCGGGCAGTTCACGGCGGATTTGACGGACTTTTGCGAGCTGTGAGGGTGAGGAAACGATCAGCCAGCGGACGCCGGCGTCTTTCAGCTGAAACCGCACCTGTTTGGGCGTGAGCGGGGCGTGGGGCGGCACGTTGACGGCGGCGGCGGCGAAGATGGCCATGTCGGCGACGAGCCATTCGACGCGGTTCTCGGCCAGCAGCCCGACGCGGTCGCCGGGCCGGACGCCGGCGTCGATGAGGGCGGCGGCGGCGGCCCGGACCTGTTCGCGGTATTCGTCCCAGCGGAGGTCGTGGTAGAGGCCGTGGCGCTTGAAGCGCAGGGCGGGGCGGGGGCCGAGGCGCTCGGCCTGGCGGCGGTGCATCTCGGCGAGGTTGCGGTAGTTCATGCCATGATCCGGCGAGCGGCCGGCGCGAGCCGGCTGGTGAAACCATTTTTCCAATACGCTATACTACACCAGCCGGCTCACGCCGGCCGCTCGCCGCGCCGGCGCTTGACCCGTCCCGTTCGCCCCATTAAGATCAAGACGGATCAGTTGGTGCGCACTTCTCTCCGGAGGTAATGGACATGCGTCATGGGTTACGGTTTCACCACGTCCTGATGGGGACGTTGGGCGCGGTGGCGTGCGCGATTGCCGCCGCGCGCGGGGCGGACGCCAAGAAGTACAAGACCTACGAGTTCGAGTCCGCCGACGGCGTGAAGCTGGAAGGCAACCTCTGGTCCAACGCCGGCGCCGCGAACAAGAAGGACGCCACCGTCCTGCTGCTACACGACATGAGCAAGACGGGCGGCAGCAGCCGCGATGAGGGCTGGGACCAGCTGGGAGACAAGCTCCAGAGCGAGGGCTACTCGGTCTTCAGTTTCGACTTCCGCGGCTTCGGCGGCAGCAAAAGCGTCAACCCCGACAAGTTCTGGGACCTTCGCAAGAACCCGCAAAACCGGTACATCCAGGGGCATGACAGACTCCCCTTGGCGGACACCATCGACCACGCCAAGTTCGATCGCGCTTACTACCCCTACCTGGCCAACGACGTGGAGGCCGCCAAGGCCTTCCTCGACCGGCGAAACGACTCGGGCGAGGTGAACACTTCCAGCCTGTTCGTAATCGGGGCCGGCGAAGGGGCGACGGTCGGCGCCTTGTGGATGGCGTCTCAGTGGCACCTTCGGAAGGGCGACCTCGGGCCGTTGGGCACGGTCAACGTTGACCCGAGGACCGGCCAAGTCAGCCTCCAGGAACCCGAGGGCAAGGACCAGGCCGGCGCCATCTGGCTGAGCATCAGCCCGACCCTGGGCGGTAACCGCGTCAGCGGCTTCATCCAATCCTGGGTCGGCGAAGTCGGGGGGGCGAACCGCGTCCCGATGGCGTTCCTCTACGGAGGCAAGGACGCCGCCGGCAAGAGATACTCGGGCGAATGCCTGGAAGCCGTCATCAAGGGCTACCGAAGGGTGAACGGCTCCGCCAGTCTTCCCCAACTGGAACTCACGGAGAAGATGGCGGAAAAGACGCCGTCCCCGACCTGGAAGCTGCCGGACACGTTTAAATTCGCCGTCGGCGCCACCACCCTGGTCGGGAGCAAGCTGCTGAGCGACGACTCGACCACATCGACCGTGGTTCACATCCTCAATCACGTCATGGGGGACCGCAAAAACCTCGAATCGAAAACGCGCGACAACGACAAGGCGGCCTTCTTCTGGAAGTTCGAGTCGCCGCTGCCGATCCAGGCCAAGCAACCGATGGACCCGACCCTGCCGCTCATTCCGGTGTCCCGGTTCATGCGCTAACCGCGATTTCGTCGTGCGTCGTCACGGCCCGCCGGCCCCCACCGGCGGGCCGTCCCGTTTGCCGCCGCGCGGGTGGAATTGCCGGTGAACCGCTCGCAGCCGTTCGCGGTCCACGTGGGTGTACTGCTGCGTGGTGCGGATGTTGGAGTGGCCGAGCAGTTCCTGCACGGTGCGCAGGTCGGCGCCACCGGCCAGCAGGTGCGTGGCGAAGCTGTGTCGCAGCGTGTGCGGACTGGCCTTGGCGTTGAGGCCGGCCCGTCGGACGTACTTCTTGACCAGCACCCAGAGCATCACGCGCGTCAGCGCCCGGCCGCCGCGGCTGACGAACACCCACGGGGCGTCCGGCGCCAACCGCGTGAGACGCGGCCGTTGGCCCTCCAGGTAGGCGCGCAGGGCGTTGACCGCCATGCGACCCAGCGGCACGATGCGCTGCTTGCTCCCCTTGCCGAAACACTTGCAAAACCCCGAATCCAGGTAGGCGTCCACCAGCTTCAGCCCGACCACCTCCGACGCCCGGCCGCCGGTGGCGTACATCGTTTCCAGGATGGCGCGGTCGCGCAGGAAGAAGCGGTCGAGCGGTTGCGGCGCCTCCAGCAATTTGACGATGCTTTCGGGGCTGAGGACGTGCGGGATGCGTTCCCACAGCGTGGGCGAACTGAGCAATTCGACGGTGTTTTCGGTGGTGCGCTCCTCCAGCCGGAGGAAGCGATAAAACACCTTGAGGGAGACGATATGGCGGGCGATGCTGGGCGGCGCCAGGCCTTCGGCGCGGAGGAATTCGAGGTAGTGGGTCAGGTCGCGGAGGCTCGGGGCGAGGTAATCGGCGAGGCCGCCGCCGGCCACCCAGCCGCAGAAGCGGTCGAGGTCGCGGCCGTAGGCCGAGAGGGTGTTGGCGGCGAGGCCGCGTTCGGACTGGATGTAGTGGCGGAAGGCGCGGGCGTCGTCGGACAGGGCGGCGAAGTGGGCGGCGCGGTCGGAGAGCATGGCGAATCCTTTCGGTGCGGCGTCGAGGCGTCCATGTGTTATCGGCGGCGGCGAGCGGCCGGCGTGAGCCGGCCGGTGTAGCATCCGGCCCAAGGCGCTATGGCACACCGGCCGGCTCACGCCGGCCGCTCGCCTGGCCGGCGCAAATAAATGAAGCTCTTACCGAGACGGCCGCCGTAATTTCCGGCCGAGATGCGCACCAGTCCCGGCGCGTCCGCGGCGGCGGCGATGGCGGCTTGCGTGGCGCGGTCGATGGCCGGCAGGTCTTTGCCGTTGATGACGATTTCCATGATCGCGCCGACGCCATCGGGGACGCGGGATTTGTCGCCGAGGCGCTCGCGGAGGGTGGGGCAAAAGGTCTCGAAGGTGCTGGCGATGCTGAACTTGTAACGGCTGCCGGCCTTGGAGCCACTGCCGGCGACGCCGCCCGGAAACGGCGTGATGACGCCGGGTACGGCCCGGACGGCGGTTTCCGCGCGTTCCGCGGCCAGCAAGGCGGCGTCGAGGTCGCGGCCCATGAACCAGAGATTGCCGCCCATCAGGCCGTCGCGCCAGCGGAACCGGCGGTCGATCACGAACTCGCCGGCCAGGATGGGGACGACCCAAACGCGCCGGCCGAACCGCTCGTCGCGGTACTGGTAGCCGTCGCCGAAGTAGGCCAGTTTGCGGCCGAGAGGAAAGTCGTTGTCGCCGTCGCACAGGTTGAAACAGGCCGTCGTCGGACAGGTGAGCACGTTTTGACTGATGCGCACCAGCAGCGACCGCTGCAGCGCCTTCTCGCGGTCCTTGCGAAAGCGCGGGACCTGGAATTGCAGCACCGCACCGGGCCGGCCGTCCGGCGTCGGCGTCGCTTCGTCGCCGCCGGGGCCGACGTACCGGTCCAGGCCGGCTTCGCAGTCACAGAGGATGGTGCTGGAGGCGTTGCCGACGGCGGCGGCTACGGCGTGGTCCAGCCAACGGCGGTCGCGGGCCGTCACCAACACCTCGGCATAGATGCTGCGGAACGCCTCGGCGAAGGTGTCCTCGACTTCCGCGCGGGTCGTGTCAGCCACCGGTTTGCCGTCCTTTCCCCGCGTACACGGCGGTTTCCGTGACTACCTTATCCATGAAGATGTCGTGTTCTTGCATGGGAATTTGCGGGAAGATCTGGCAGTCGAAGGCGAGCGCGACGAGCGGCGCGTCGGGCCGGACGTGGTGCAATAGCTTGTCGTAATAGCCGAAGCCGTGGCCGAGCCGGCCGCCGTCGCGGTCGAAGGCCACGCCGGGCGCGATCACAAGGTCCAGGTCGGACGCCGCGACGCGCTTGTCGGGCCGCCCGCGCAGCTCGGCCTTCGGCTCCAGGATCTTGAACGCGCCAACCGCCAGTTCTTCCATACTTTGGAGATGGAATAACTCCAATTCTCCGTCCACGCAGTAGGGCACGACGATTTTCTTGCCGCCTGTCAGCGCGGCGGGCAGGTCGTTCCGCGTGCGCACCTCACTCCGCACGTCCACGTAGTACATCACCGTGCGGGCCTTGGCGTACTCCGGCAGGCCGACGAGGCGCCCGCAAATCAGGCGACTGAGATCGTCCTTGTTCGGCAAGGCGATCCGCGCGGCGTGCGCCCGCTCGCGGATGGCGGTCTTCATCGGCCTTAATTCATCGTTCATGTGAACCCCTGACGTCCATACCTCCCTCCCCACCTATCTTCCGGACCAGGCGGCGTCGCGGCAAGCGGCGCGGCCCATCGGCCCTACAAACCGCGCAACCGCTGCGTATTGTTCGCGGCCGTAAACTTTTCGCCGACAGCCGCCAAACGCGGTATCACGGCCGGCTTGTCCCGCGGAGTAGAATCGGTAAGGACGAATCGGAATCGAGGAGGAAAGCCATGAAACGACGACTTTTCCTCATGCTAATGCTGGCCGGAGCGGCGGGTTGCGGCACGACGCGGCAGTCGTGCGGCCCCGTGACGTGCTTCCCGCCCTATACCGGCCCGACCCTCGGCGTCGCGCCCTGCGACCGCTGCCGGCAGGGCGCGCTCCCACCGGCGCCGATCGCGCCCATTCCGCTCCCCGTCGCGCCGCCGGCGGCGGCCGCCTTCCCGTCAACGCCTCCCCTGAACTCCGTCGCCGGCGCATTCCCACCGGGTTCCTACTCCTCTTCGGCGATGATCGACGCCTCGGGCCGCTCCTTTTTGGATCCGGGCGTCCGGCTGTTCGCGCCGGAACCCGCCGGGCCGGATTCGGTGCGCGACACGACCCGGCTATACGGACCTACCTCGCAGGAGCCGCCGCTCGCATCGCCGATGCCTTCGGACTCAGCCGAACCGAACGCCGCCACGCCGCTCCCGGTGGACATTCCGAGTTTTGCCGCGGCGAAGGACCGTGTGGCCAACGGCCTTCAGCCCTTCCCGGACGGCATCGCCTGGCTCCAGGCGCACCATTACCGCACCGTGCTGCACGTCCGCGGCCCCGGCGAAGACGATTCCGCGGCCCGCCGTCAGTTCGAGCGGCGCGACCTGCGCTATCTGAGCATTGAGGTGTCGCCAGACGCCTTGACGCGCGACGTGGTGGAACGGTTCAGCCGCGCGGTGCGGGAGGAAAGCGACCTGCCGATGTTCGTCTACGACAACGACGGCGCCCTCGCCGGCGGCTTGTGGTATTTGTACTTCCGCACCGCCGAGGGGATGACGGACGAGCGGGCGCGTTCGGAGGCGGCGCGGCTGGGCTTCCGGCCGGACGGCGACGGCGAACAGCGCACCATGTGGATTGCGGTGCAGAGCTATCTGAGTAATCTGAATCCGTGAGCGTGCGCCGGGCAACGCCTCGAGCCCGCAGCGCAAAGCGCGGGCGATTCGTCTGCCGGTTTTCACCGTATCCGGTCGATCTCCGCCGGCGCTTCCGGATCGACTTTCTCCTCTTTCGACTGACCCGCCTCGTCGTCCTTCTTGCGCCGCGACCCGTACTCCGTTTCCAGCGCCTTCATCATCCCGTCGAGCCGGTCCATCAGGCGTCGCGGCTTGCGGGCCGGACGCGCCGCCAAGGCGTAAGCCGTCAGCAGCGGCAGCGCCACCGTCGAATCGAGGTAGCACGTCACCGTATCCGGCAGCATCTCCGGATCGACCTTGCCCCACGTCATCGCCTCCTGCGGCGTCGCCCCGCTCAGGCCGCCGGTGTCGGGCCGGGCGTCCGTGATCTGCAAGAAATAGTCGTGGCCGCTCTCGTCCAGACCGAGCACCTCCTGGATCTGCGGTTCCGTCTGCAAGATGAAGTTCTTCGGCGAACCGCCGCCCAGGATGAACACGCCGCTCCGGCCGGCCTTCTTGGCCTCCCAGACGATCGCGGCGCTCTGGTTCACGTCGCGCAACGGGTCGATCCGTAGGGCCGACCCCTCCAGCTGCAGCGCCGCCAGGTTCATGCCGATCGAGCTGTCGCCCGGCGAAGACGTGAAGATCGGCACGGCATGACGGTAGGCCGCCCCCAGCAGGCTCTTGCCCGTTCGCCCCGTCTCCGCCTCGCGGGCCGAGACGTACTTGCCGACGAGGTGGTGAAACTCGGCGGTGCCCATCGTCTTCTGGAACGCCTCGCCGCGGCAGAGCGTGCGATAGAAGCGGTCGGTCCCCAGCAGGTTTTCGTAGTCGAAAACGATGTCATATATCCGTATGACTTGTTGCTCGCGCAGCCGGCGGTCGTCGAGTCCCGGCCGCGACTGGTGCATCTCCATGCCGAGGGCGAAGTGGGTGTCGTGGTAGAGGTTGGCGCCCGTGCTCACGATCCAGTCGATGAACCCGGCCTCGACAAGCGGCGCCAGGCACGACATGCCAAGGCCGGCCGGCGTCAGCGCGCCGCTGAGCGACAGTCCCACCACGGCGTCGTCGGCCAGCATCTTCTCCGCGAACAGCCGACAGGCCTCGCGAAGCCGGCCGGCGTTGTACGACAGAAACGCCTCGTCGATCACCTTGGTCAGCGACGTTTGGGAGGTCAGCGCCGGTGGGTCGATGCGGCGGTGGCTGATGCTGTGCAGGTACGCTGGTGATTTATGTTGCGGTTGGTTCATGCGGTCAGGCTAGGACGCGGCCGCCGGGCCGGCCACTGTTTCGCGGCAAAAGCCGTTGTCTTTTAGATGATCGCGTGTACAGTTGGTCGCGCCCCAGTGTTTGGCTCGAGATGTGCGCTCAGGACGACGGCAAAGGGTGTGGAGGCGCTGGGCTGATTGGACACGGAGAAGGCCGGGGTCGGTCCCCGGCCTGTCCCCGAAGCCATCTACTTGATGCGCACCTCTCCAGATGATAGATCCTTCACGTAGATATTTCGGAACTCGACGCGATTGCTGTGGCTCTGCAAGCCGATGTGGCCCTTGGCGCGCGTCAGGCCGGGGTGGGCCTTGAAGGCGTCCTTGTGTTCGTCGAGGTCGGCGTCCACCGTCTTGACGCCGTTTAACTCGACCGTGACGCGACGGCCCTTGGCCGTGATGTGAATCGTGTTCCATTCGCCCACCGGCTTCAGCGCCTCCTTCGAGGGCGCCACGACGCCGTAGATCGCGCCGGTGAGTTGCACCGGCTTGAGTCCCTTGAAGTGCGCCGGGTTCAGGTGCCACACGTCGTCCAGCAGTTGGATCTCCATCCCCTGATAGGCCGCGTCGCCCTTGAATGGGGCGCGGATCGCCACGCCGCTGTTGCCGCCGCCGATCAACGGCATCTTGAAGTCCACGTAGACTTCAAAGTCGGAATACTCCTTGTCGCTCATCAGCCAGCCGCCGCCGCCGCCCTGCGTGTAGAGCAGTCCGTCCCCCACCCCCCAGTCCTCCATCTTGCCGGACGCCTTCCAGCCGGTCAGGTCTTTGCCGTTGAATAGGCTGGTGAATCCCTTGTACATACCCGCGTCCTTGTCGGAGTCGGCCGGGCGGGCCGGCGACAGCGCCAACAGGGCGGCGGCCAGGGTCAGCGGGATGATGCGTCGAAGAAACATGCGTGCGTCTCCTTGTGTCGGTGCGGGCGACGGCCTGCGGCCGATTATGCACGCCCGACGACGCCGACGCAAGGAGATCGCGCAAGACGGCGGCCCGGTCGGCGGATACATTCACCACATCGGCGGCCGCCCCGGCGCGTCCGCGTTTTCGATTACCCCGGCCCCGACCATGCAAAGCGAACCGAATACCTCACAAACGCCGTTTCAGATCAGTGTGGCCGACCGCGTCAAACGGCTGCCGCCCTACCTCTTCGGCAAGATCAACGATCTCAAATACCGGAAACGCCGCGCCGGCGTGGACGTGATCGACCTCGGCATGGGCAACCCCACCGACGCGCCCGACCCGCAGGTCATCGACAAGCTCTGCGAGGCCGCCCGCGACGACCGCAACCACCGCTACTCCGTCAGCAACGGCCTTTACAACCTCCGCCGCGAGGTCGCCCTCCGCTACTCCCGGTTGCACGACGTGCAGCTCGACCCCGACGCCGAGGTCCTGGCCGGCCTCGGTTCCAAGGAAGTGTTCAGCCACATGTGCCTGGCCCTGCTCGGCCCCGGCGACACGGCGGTCGTGCCGGCCCCGTCGTTCCCGATCCACGTCTACGCCGTCGCCCTGGCGTCCGGCAACGTCATCAGCCTCGACTGCACCAAGCCCGACCGCTTCCTCTCCAACGTCGCCAACGTGGCGGAGCACCTTTATCCGAAACCCAAGGTCCTCATCCTCAATTTCCCGCACAACCCCAGCACCACCGTCGTCGAGCGCGATTTCTTCGTCGAGGTCGTCGCCCTGGCGCGGCGGCACGGCTTCATGGTCATCCACGATTTCGCCTACGGCGACGTCTGTTTCGACGGCTACCGGGCGCCGAGCTTCCTGAGCGTACCCGGCGCCAAGGAGGTCGGCGTCGAGACGGTGACGATGAGCAAGGGCTACAACATGGCCGGCTGGCGGCTCGGCTTCTGCGTCGGCAACCCGGAGATGGTCCGCGCCCTGGCCACCATCAAGGGATATTACGACTACGGCATTTTCGCGCCGATCCAGATCGCCGGCATCATCGCCATGCGCACCGGCGAGGAGAAGGTGAAACAGCAGGCGTTGGAATATCAGAAGCGGCGCGACGTGCTGGTGGACGGGCTGCGACGCATCGGCTGGACGGTGGAATCGCCGAAGGCCAGCATGTTCGTCTGGGCGCGGTACCCCGCGGAGTGGCGGGAGCGCATGGGGTCGCTCGATTTTTCGATGAAGCTGATCGAGGAAGCGGAGGTGGCGGTCAGCCCCGGCCGCGGCTTCGGCGAGGCCGGCGAGGGCTATCTGCGGCTGGCGCTGGTCGAAAATGAACACCGCCTCCGCCAGGCCGTGCGGCAGATCGCGCGCTGCCTGCGCGTCGAGGCGGCGGAGTAATCAATACCAGCCCGGAGCGCAAGCGACGGGTTCGGACAAGAAGCGCGCTCGCGCTTCGGGCCGGTTCTGAGCTACTTCGAGGCGTCTTTGATCTTTTGGCCGGCGTCCTTGGTCGCATTGCCGAGCGCCTGGCCCGCCTTCTTCGTCGCATCGACCGTCTTGTCGGTCGCCTTCTTGGCGGCGTCGGCCGTGTTGTCGATGCCCTTCTTGACGTCGCTCTTGATGTCCGACATAACAGTTCTCCTTTGAATGAGAATAGGTTTTTATCAACCAACGCCCAGAAGTGCTGCAAGCAACGTGCCAAAACCGCGAGACGGGTGCGGCCCTTCCGAGTGATCCACGGCCAGGCCCGGAGACGCCAGTCCGGTGCGACGCCGCTCCTTCCCGCCGCGTCGGGCGTGAGGTATGCTTCATCGGCCGGGATTGACCTTGCCCGGATCGGCCGAAGCGTTACCCTTGTGTCGTTTGCCGCGCCGGCCGTCGGCGCGAAAGCCGCGGGCGGACTCCTCCGAGGAGCTATGGCGTGGGACTGATTAAAGAACTTAGCGAATGGATTCAACGGTGCCTGGAGGCCCAGGTCCAGGCGCAACCGCTGCTGTTTTTCGCGGTGCTGTTCGCGATCCTTTTCGCCGAGACCGGCCTGGTCGTGTGGCCGTTCCTACCCGGCGACTCCCTGCTGTTCTTCGTCGGCTACCTAACCCACCACTACGGACTCAACTTTCCCGGCGTCCTGGCCCTGCTCGTCGCCGCGGCGTTGCTGGGCGACAACGTCAACTATCGCATCGGCTCCTGGCTCGGCCCGCGCGTGTTCCACTACGAGAAATCGTGGCTGTTTAACAAGAAGCACCTGCTGAAGGCGCAGGCGTTTTACGAGAAGTACGGCGCCAAGACCATTATCCTGGCCCGCTTCGTTCCGATCGTGCGGACATTCGCGCCGTTCGTGGCCGGCGTCGGCAAGATGCCGTATCGCAAATTCCTCGCGTACAGCGTCGGCGGCGGCGTGGGCTGGGTGACGGTCTGCCTGTCGGCCGGTTATTTCTTCGGCGGACTGGACGTGGTAAGGAACAATTTTGAGATCGTCATAGTGGCTATTGTGGCCGTGTCGGTGCTTCCGATGCTGGTGGAGTTCGTGTTGGCCTGGAAGAAACGGGCGGCCAAGACGGCCGCGCCGGCGGCGCCCAGGTCGTGCGAAGGGGCGCCAAACGACGCGGCGTGAGGGCCGAATCTCGTACACTATTTCACGATGGACGTGGCCACATTCGGGCTGCCCGGATTGACGTCCAGCGTATGGGTCTTCGGGATGATGAGTAGGTCCATGTCCTCCATCGGAATGGCGCCCAACTGGACCTCGTCCCCCAGGACCAGCGCCCCCGCGAAGCCGACGCGGTTTTTGAAGCGTATTTCGATGGGGCCGACGTAGGGAACGAGTTTCTTTCCAGCGTCGGCGAGCGTGACTTCCTTTTGCGCGATTTCTTCCAGGGCGAGTTGTATTTGCACGTGCGTCGGGATGCAAAGATGCACCGACCCCGAATCGGCGAGGACCTCGACCTCGACGGCTTGGAGGTCCGCGCGACGCGGGTTTTTCAGGGTCACTTTCGCCCTTACTAATCCCATAAAACAAGTCTCCCTTTCGCCGCGGCCTCCGCCGTGGCCGCCCCACCGTACCTGCCCACGCGCGGGCGTCCACGATAATTCCAGATCGCCGAGGGTCGGCCGCTCGGAAGAAGCTAGGGCGCCTCTCTCGGTCCTGGCGGCGGGAGCGCGCAGGAATCTTCGATTTCTTGGATATAGGACTCCGGCAAGCCGTGCTGCCTGGCGCCGGTCACGATTCGACGCAGGTACTCGGCGGTCGGCCTTCCGCCGTATGCCACGTTGGGCGGATCCGCGATATAGGTAAAGGCTTCCAGTCGTTCGCCGTCCTCGGCCGTCACGATCACCAATCGTCGCTGATACCCCCGCTCGTACCCGTCCAGCCGGGTCAAGGCTTCCGGACTACAGCGATAAAGGACGCCAATCACGCCATTTCCCGGGGACTGGATGTTGGCGAACACTTGCCCCCCTTCTCCTCGCATGTTGAAAATCAACCGATAATGGGGCAGCGTCGCCCTCCTGGGTCGATTCTCGCCCGTGGGGATGGGTCCGGTGCGTTGCCCCATCTGGTCGGTCCAGAGGTTGCTGCCGTAGGCGAAATACCATTCGCTCATGTGGTCTTCCCGCCCGTCATGGCGGCCCCCCACCTCGCTCGCCCGACCCGCGGCCGCACCCCAGGCGTCCGGGCTGCGGAAGGCGACCGACCCGATTATCGTAAGGCGCTTTCGGAGACTTCTTCGGTCACGACGCGGAACGAATGGAGTTGATTCACGCCAAATGAGGTCGTGAGAGCCACGTCGGCGGCGTCGCGGCCCCGCGCCATCAGGACGCGGCCGATGCGCGGGACGTTGTTCCGGGCGTCGAAGGAGTGCCATTTTCCGCCGAGAAACACCTCGAACCAGGCACTGAAGTCCATCGGCGCGTCCGATCGCGGCACGCCGATGTCGCCCAGGTAGCCGGTGCAGTATCGCGCCGGGATGTTCAGGCAGCGGCAGAAGGTGATAGCAAGGTGCATGAAGTCCCGGCAGACGCCGGTGCGCTCCCGATATATTTCCAGGGCGGTTCGGTTCGCCCGCGCCTGCATGTAGTCGAAACGGACGTGCTGATTGACGAAGTCGCACACCGCCTGCACCAGCGGCCAGCCGGCGGGCAGGCGGCCGAACAGCGACCAGGCCAGCTCTTTCAACTCGCTGTCCACTTCGCAGTAGCGGCTGGCGAGCAGGAACAGCAGGACGTTGTCCGGCAAATCCTGGACGCTGTGTTGGTACGCGTTCCATACTTGTGGGTCGGGCCGCCCGTCGTCCTCGACTATTGCGTCGTTGCTAAACGCCGCGAGGCCGGGGGCGACGACCACGCGGCCGCAATGGTTTCCATAAACGTCGGTATACTCGGAAATGGTCGCGTGCGGCTTCACGACAAAGTGTTCCGACTTGCGGACGCGGGCGGCGACCGACGGGTGCAGATAGAGCATAAGCACCATCGCCGTCGGCTTGGGGAGGGTGAACGTGATTTCACAGGCGACGCGAAGGAGCATGGGTCCTCACCCGAACTTTCCCAGAGGGCGCCGCTTCTGATCTCGCGGCCAAGACATAGGGCCGAAGTTAGCTCCCCGAAGGTGAGATTATACGGATTTCCCCCACAAGTGCTGCCGTGATTCGCCCCATTAGGACGCGCCGGGGTCCAAGGCGCCGGAGACTTGGCCGCCGCGCAGGCCGCCGCAGGCCAGCAGAACCGACATTCAGGGCGTTCATTGGTCGCGTCGGCCGCCGTGAAGCCGTCGGCGCACTAACCTTCAGCCCTCGGTTTTTCCCAGTCCTCGCGCAGAATCGCCATGAAGATCGTGTCCCAGTAGCGGCCTTCGCGAAAACTTTCCTGTCGCAACCGCCCCTCGACGCGAAAACCCGCCTTCTCGTAGGCGCGCATGCCGCGCGGGTTGTTTTCAAACACGGTCAGCCAAACGCGGTTGAGGTTCAGCGACTCGAAGGCGTGGGCCACCAGCAGGCGCGTGGCCTCGGTCCCATAGCCCTTACCCCAGGCGCTTTTGTCGCCGATGGCGATGCCGAACATCGCGTGGCGGTTGGCGACGTCGGTCTTGCCCAGGCCGGCCATGCCGATGAGGCGGTCGCCCTCGCGAACCACGATCGCCAGGGTCGGCTCCATCGGGTGGGTGTTCAGCCCCGCGATGAACGCTTCCTCCGCCGCGTAAGACAGCGGAGCACGGAGGTGTAGAAAGCGCGTGACCTCGGCGTCATTGAACCAGGGGGTCAGGATCAAGGCGTCCGCCCTTTCCGGCGGACGCAGGTAGACCGTCGGGCCGACGAGAAAGGCATTTCGCACGGCAGGGGTCCTCGGAAGGAATGGTTCCATCCATCCCATAGACTCGCCTGGCCGTCAAGGGTTCAGGGAGGCCTGCTCCCGCTCATACGCCGCCAGCCCATCGGCCACCTGGTCGGTGCGGAGCAGCACCACGGCGTCGTCGCGGTAGAGCGGTGCGGAGATATGCGGCTCGATGGCTCGCCACAAGACGCCGTGCGGTCCCGACGTTTTGAGGAGAAAGTAGTCGGCGCCGTAGGACCGCACGCGCCGGAGGCGATCCGGCCAATCCGGCGAAAGCTGCGGTAGATACTGGCAATCTTCGAGGATTTTCGGCGGGAAGAAGAAGCCGCGCGTGTCGGCATAGCAGCGGACGCGGCCGGGCAGTCGCCACGTCAGATAGGCGCCATCGTTCGGCCCGGCGAAGACGCGGCCCTCGACTCCGTGCGCATCCATCCAATCCACGGCCGCGACCGGCCAGTCGGAATTGTTCTGCACCGGCACGGCCCGGCTCAGCGGCGGCGTGACGGAGACGACGGCCAGCGCCGCGAACGTCGCCGTCGGCCAATACCACTGAAACCGGAACAGCGGGGCGTACAGCAGGCGCTTCCACGAACGATCCAACCGCAGCAGCGGCACCGGCGCCGAATCGCGCATCATTCGCACCAGATGCGGTACGGCCAGGACGAGCATTACCAACAGCCAGTCCTGCACTCCCCGGAAAGCGGCGTTGCCGAGGGCGCCTAGGCCGCACAGAAGAGCGATTTCCCAGAGCCGGTATTGGCGAAAACGTCGCAACAACGTCCAGGCGGTCAGGACGGCGACGACGTAGACGAGGCCGGCGGTGTAGGGCGGCTGGGTTAGGAAGGAGTACAGCGGCCGCATTTCCGTGAAGCCGCGCATGACCGCATGGTGCAATTCCGGACGGAACGGGTAGAGCATCCGCTCGATGGGGTCGGGACTGAAAAACGTGGCGGCCAGTCCGAGGCCGCCGACCCACGTCAGCCGCCGACAGGCCGCGGCGTCCAGCGGGGCGTTGAGCCGAACCCAGCTGTTCAGCCATTCCCAGCCTATCGCCCCGACGAGCAGCGCCTGACCGACGATAACGCCGGGGTGCAGGTTGGCCCAGAGGAGCATGACAAGCGGAAGCCGCCAGGGGAGATTACGGCGTCGGGCGCAATGGTCGTGGAGCCAACCGCTGACGAGCAGAAGTCCGATCGTGGTGCAGTAGAGCGGCCGCAGGTTCCACGACTGTGCCAGCACCATCACGGCGATGAGCAGCGCCAGCGCGACGCCGCGCCAGCGGACGGCCTCCCGCCGCAATCGCCATGCGACCAGCAGCAGCGGCACGAACACGCACAGCGTGCGCAGCAGTTTGAGTCCACCGTAGCCGAAGGCGTTCCAGACCAGGGCCAACGTGACCTCGTAGAGCCATTCAAAATCGGGGACGCGCTGGCCGGCGATGGTGAAGCTGAGGTGGTCCGGCGTGCGCAGCTTCCCGGTGCGAAGGATGTCCTGGCCGGTATGGATCTGCCAGGTGAAATCGAGGTCCGCCAAGGGGCTGAAATAGTTGGCGGCGAGCAGGGCGACGACCATCAGACTGACGACGCTGGGGACGTATTTCCAGCCGGGACGGTCGGCCATCGGAAGAGTTCCATGCGGCGGCGAAACGCGATTCCTGCCAAACCATAGTTCACGCGCCGGGAAGGGGCAAATTAGCGCCGGCGCACGAACACCACGGCCAGCGCGTCCTCGTATTTCAGTTCAAAGCGATCGTCGCGGCGGAGCAGGGCGGTCAGCGGCAGCGACCGGGCGCCGATGACCAGGCCGGCCGACGCCAACTCCGGGTCGTCGCGCCACCCCGGCCGGGCGTGCCAGGTGTCTTCGTTGCGTTGAAGCCGTTCCTCGCCGTGGAGGTTGGTGCGGCCGTCGATGACGACGGGAAGGTCCGGCCAGCGCCAGATGAGGTATCCGCCCCAATTGAGATGGTTGTACACGGGGCCGGCGTATCCCTTTTGGATCACGAAGTCGGCGGCGCGGGCCGGAAACACCTCGGCGATGGCCCGTTGCAATCGACCTTTTGAAAGGTCCTGGCGCCAGACGACGACGGCCGTGAGCGCCGCCAGGGCCGCCGTCCAGGTCAGACGGAGCAGGGGCGTCCAGCGGAAGCGTTGCGCCTCCGGGACGGCTTCGCGTGGGCCGCTCGCCAGGATCGCCAGGGCCGCGACGACGACGAACCAGAGGTCGCGTCGCGCCCGAAAGGAAAAGTAAGCGGAGCTTGCAAGAAGTAAAATATCGAAACTGCCGAGGCGCTTGCGCCGCCCGAGGGCGAAGGCCGCGGCGCCCGTCAGGGCCAAGGTCGCCCAATCATATGGCCCGCGAAACTGCATCGCCTTCAACTCATTGATGAGGTTGAACGGCCCCGGTTGGGTGGCGTATTCCACGACGACGGAGTAGAGGCGGACGTGATATGGGTTGAGCAGCGTTGCCAGCAGGCACAGGTTCGTCCACACCAGCAGACGCCGCCAACCGGGAGAGCCGAAGGAGGAAGCATTGTCGCCGGGCGTGTCGCGGCGCAAAAGGCGCTCCACGACCGGCGCGAGGCACGCCAGGCCGAGGACGCCCAGGCCGTAGACGAACTGGATGTGCAGGTTGGCCCAAAGGGCGTAGACGGCGGGCAAGAGCCAGAGCAGCCGATTCGGCCGGCCGTCGCGGAGATCGAGGACAATGTCCAGCGTCAACGTCGTGAACAGGATGGTGAACAGCCAGGGCCGTTCGTCGAACAGGACGGAGATCGTCCCCACGCCGACGCCGGTGAGGAGCGTGGCCACGAGGAAGCGCGGTTCGCGCCGCGCCACCAATCGGTGCAACGCGGCAGTGACGGCGAAAGAAAGAGCGACACGGTAGACAATAATACCGATCAATCCCAGCCAGGAATAGAGACCGTACAGCGCGACCTCGAACAGCCAACTGTAGGCGACCCAGGGCCGTTCCCGGCCGTCGAGCGTGAATGGGTCGTTCGCCGGGACCGCGTGGTGATCGCATACCCACTGGCCGACGCGCAGGTGCCACCACACGTCGGAGTCGAGCACGGGATCGGCGATGGGCCGCACCGCCGTCAGGAGGGGGATGGCGTAGAGGACGACGAGCATGGCTAGCCGCAGGGCAGGGCGGGGGCCGTCGCCGGTGGATGGAGGTGGAGGGACGCCCATTCGGGTTCTCGCCGGATCGCGGGGGGCGCAAGGAAGGATAGGTTGCGGGGAGGGCGGCCGCAAACCATCCGAATTTGCGAATCCGATTGCTTCGCCGGATCCCCGTCGCCATGATGGACTTTCGAGGCGGGTCGATCTTCCCGGAGGGGTCTTCCATGCGTCGCCGCATCGTCCGCGCCCTGGCAGCCGCCTTTATCGCTCCGTTTATTCTCCATTCGGGCCCGGCCGCGTCGGCGGGGGACAGTCCGGACGCCGCGACGATCACTCGTTGGATCGGGCAACTCGGCGACGACGATTTCGACAAGCGCGAGGAAGCGTCCAAATGGCTGAAGGCGGCCGGCGAGACGGCGCTGCCCGCGCTCCACGACGCGGCACAGTCCAGCCCCGACGCCGAAGTGCGGTCGCGCGCCGAAAAGATCGTCGCCGTCATTGAGAAAGATCTTTGGCCGGAGGTGCGCACCTTTTTCGGCGGCAACCCGAGCTACTGGTTCAACCGCGTCGCCTTCGCCGCCGACGGCAAGCAGGCCCTCGTCACGGGCGGCGGCGTCTACCTGTACGACCTGGATACGGGCAAGGAAGTTTATGGCGGCGTCATGGAGCGTCAGTTCGCGCGTCGCGGCCTGTCGCTCTCCGAGGACGGGAGCAGGTTCCTGACCGGCCATGGGAACGACCCCGTCGTCCGTCTCGGTGACGTGAAGACAGGCAAGGAAATCCGGACATTCGTCGGCCACACCGGCGGCGTCTGGGCGACGGCGCTGTCGCCGGACGGCGCGCTCGCCGTCTCGGGCGGCAACGATAAGACCATACGGATCTGGGACGTGAAGACGGGCAAGGAACTGCGGCGCTGCGCGGGCGTGGCCGAAAGCGTCTCGTCCCTGGCGTTCGCGCCGAAAGGCAACCGCTTCGCCTCGGGGCAGGGGAGCGGGGGCGGCCCCGCCCAGATCCGCCTGTGGGACGCGGCTACCGGCAAGGAACTTCGCGCCTTCAAGGGACACACCGGCGGCGTGACCGGCCTCGCCTTCCTGCCGGACGGCAAGACGCTACTGTCGGCGGGCAACGACGGCACGATCCGCATGTGGGACGTGGCCAGCGGCAAGGAAATCCGGCAAATGAAGCACGACGGCGCCGTTTACGACGTGGCCGTGTCGCCGGACGGCAAGCGGGCGCTCTCGGCCGGTTTTGACGATAAAACGGTTCGCCTGTGGGACCTGACGACGGGCCGGGAAATCCACCGCTTCACGGCGCACACGACGCGCGTCCTCGGCGTGGCGATTTCCCCGGACGGCAAGCGCGGCCTATCCTGCGACGCCGGCATGACCGTGCGCCTGTGGCGGCTGGCCAAATGAACCATAATGCTATTATCGGTCGTTCACGTCTCGGAGGGACCATCCCCGACGACTGGACCATAACGCAATTATCGGTCGCAATCGTCCCGCCGCGGCGGCGGAACCGGCAAGTGAACTCCACGCCCCCCATCCGTGTCCACCGTCTATCGTCGCGTATCCGGGCGCGGTAGCATGGCCGTCATGATCGAATTTTTCGAGCACACCGCCGACCTCGGCCTGCGCGCCGCGCCGCCGACCTGGACGGCCTTTTCGCCGAGGCCGCCCGCGCGTTGTTTTCCGCCGTGGTGGAAGACCTCGGCACGGTCGTTGCTTCGCAACGTCTGGAGTTCCGCATCGCCGGGACCGACAAGGAATATCTCCTTTTCGACTGGCTCAAAGCGCTCCTGTACCGTTTCGACGCGGAACACCTGTTGTTCTCGCGCTTCGAGGTACGGGTAGGGGAGGGCGGCCTGGAAGCCGCCGCCTGGGGCGAGCCGATGGACCCGTCGCGGCACGAACCGAACCATGAGGTCAAGGCCATCACCTACCACCGCCTCAAGGTGGAAAAGACCGCCGACGGTTGGCTGGCGGAAGTGATCGTGGACATCTGACCGAGGGACGCACGTCATGGCCAAGGAATCGTATCACGGCCCACTGGAACAGGTGGACGCCACCTGCTGGCGCATCCCCAGGAGCTATCGGCCGGGCATGCGCGTGGACGGCTTGATCTTCACCAGCGAGCGGCTGTTGCCGCAGCTGATGAAGGACCAGGCGCCGGAACAGGTCGCCAATGTCGCCTTCCTGCCCGGCATCCAGCACGCCAGCCTGGCCATGCCGGACATCCACTGGGGCTACGGCTTCTGCATCGGCGGCGTCTGCGCCACCGACCCGGAGGAGGGAGGCATCATCTCTCCGGGAGGGGTTGGATACGACATCAACTGTGGAGTGCGACTTGTACGATCCAATTTGTACTATCGCGACGTGAAGCGCGAGCTGCGGCCGCTTGTCGAGGCGCTTTTCCGCAACGTGCCGACCGGCGTCGGCCGCTCCGGCCGCTACAAGTTCGACCACAAGGAGTTGGCGCATCTGCTGGGCGAGGGGCCGCGCTGGCTGCTGGGCCGCGGCCTGGCGACGCGCGGCGACCTCGACCACACCGAGGCCGAGGGCCGCCTCGACGGCGCCGACCCCGATTGCGTGACCCATCACGCTCTCAACCGCGGGGCGGAGCAGTGCGGCACGCTCGGCTCCGGCAACCACTTCATGGAGGTGCAGGTCGTCGATCACGTCTTCGACGAGGAAGTCGCGGCCGTCTTCGGCCTGGAGAAGGACATGGTGTGCGTGATGATCCACAGCGGCTCGCGCGGCTGGGATATCAGGTCTGCGACGACGCCCTGGCGGAGCTTCGCAACGCACCGCAAAGGTACGGCATCGACCTGCCGGATCGTCAGCTCGCCTGCGCCCCGGCGGACAGCCCGGAGGGGAAGAAGTACATCGCCGCCATGCGCGCGGCCGCCAACTTCGCCTGGTGCAACCGGCAACTCCTGATGCACCAGGCCCGTGAAGTGTTCGCGTCGGTGTTCGGCCGGTCGTGGCAGGAATTGCAGATGAACCTGGTCTACGACGTCTGCCACAACATCGCCAAGTTCGAGGAACACACGGTCGGCGGCAAGAAGAAGCGTGTGTGGGTCCACCGCAAGGGGGCGACGCGGGCCTTCCCGCCGGGCCATCCGGAAGTGCCGGCCATGTACCGCAAGGTCGGCCAGCCGGTCATCATCCCCGGCGACATGGGCACGGCGAGCTGGGTGCTGGCGGGACAGCCGGGCAGCATGCAGAAGTCGTTCGGCACCACCTGTCACGGGGCGGGGCGGGCCATGAGCCGCACGGCCGCGGTGAAGCACGCCGCCGGCCGCCGCATCGACAAGGAACTGGAGGCGCGTGGCGTCATCGCCCGCGCCCAGAGCCGGAAGGGCCTCGCGGAGGAGCAGCCGGCCGCGTATAAAAACGTCGATGACGTGGTGGATGTGGTCCACGACGCGGGGCTGTCGAAGAAGGTGGCGCGGATGCGGCCGATTGGGGTGATTAAGGGGTAATTTGCCTGTGACAAAGCAAGTTCTTGCCGCCTTCGACGAGGAGGGCGTTAATGTCTACCAAGCGTTCAAGCCTTCCATCGTGGAGGCCGCCTTGAAGCATGGCGCATTCGCCGAAGGCTTCAATTTTGAACGCATGACCTGGATCAAGCCGTCCTTCGGCTGGATGCTATACCGATCCGGTTATGCCACGAAGCATGGCCAGGAACGCATCCTCAAAATCAAATTGCGCCACGAGGGTTTCCGAACGATCCTCGGCCGCGGCGTGCCAACCACTTACGAGTCCGGGTTGTTCCCGACGCCGGAAGAATGGGGCTTGGCCTTGCAGCGTGGGGATGTGCGCTACCAATGGGACCCGGATAGGGACTTGCGCCTTTTCCGCCTGGAGCGGCGGGCCATCCAACTCGGCCTCTCCGGCGGAACGGTGGTGCAGTATGCGCGAGAGTGGATCATCGGGTTGGAGGATGTGACCTCCTTGGCTCACGCGGTAAAGGCGGCCATTGAGCAGCGGTCCCCGCCGCCCACCATCCCGGAGGAAGGAATCTATCCGCTTGACACATCGTTGCGCTCCCAATTGGGCGTTACGATTTGAGAGCGTCCTCGACGCCCAGCGTCCGCCGCAGGCGCGCGATCTGCTCCGCCATCGGCCGAGGCGCCTGCGGCGTCGTCTGCCCGTGCTTCCCCTCCACGCGCAGCCACACAACCACCGGCCCTGGACCCGACAGCGCCTCCGCCGCGTTCGCAAGCCAGTTGTCGATCGCGTCGAAGGCGTACACCCGTGCGATTCCCGCCGCCCGCGCCATCGCGGCGAAATCGACGCGGCCGGTCCCCGCGGTCGGCTGGCCGCCCGTCACCTCGTATAAACCGTTGTCGAAGATGAGCAGATAGAGGTCGGTCGGATGGTTCGCCACGGTCACGAGGCTGCCGAGGCTCATCAACATGCAGCCGTCGCCGTTGACCACGATCACGCCGCGATCCGGCTGCGCCAGCGCGAGACCCAGCCCTAGCGCCGGCCCCTGGCTCATGGAAGAGGGAATATAGGCGAAATCCAGCGGCGTATCCGAGAGCTGCGGCCAGACGCCGACGGCGCTCATCGTCGTGACGACAACTCGATCGCCGCGATGTGCGGCCAGCACTTCCAGGGCTGCGCGTGCGTCCATCATGGCTTCACTCCGCGAGCAGCGCCGCGCCGGCCGGCCTTCCGCCAACGCCTGACGGTAAGCGGCGGCCAGGTCGTCGGGGCCGTGCCGCTGATCGAGCACGACATACGGCAGCCGCCACGCCTGCAAGATCGGTTCGGTGAAAACGGGGCAGGTATCGGCGCTTTTGCCCTGTTGATGGGCGTAATAGCTGCGCACGCCGATCAGGAAGAATAGCGGCAATTTCAGATCGTGAATGAAGTTGCGGAGCGAGTCGCCGGCCTCGAACAAGCCGGTGCATTGCATCAGAACGATGGGCCGTTTGCCTCCGAGGAGCAGACCGCCGGCCACCGCGACCGCCTCGCCTTCGCGGCAGACGCGGATCAGCGAAAGGTCAGCGTCGGCGGACAGGGCCGCGTCCCATTGGCCAAGCACGCTGTCCGGCACCCAGACGACGTGCGTGACGCCGCAGCCTTTCAGGGCCGTCGCCACCGAGGGGCCGTCGAACATTCATGCTCCGCAAAGAATTGAACCACAGAGACACGGAGGCACAGAGAAGACAAAGCATTTGCTCTCTCTGCGTCTCCGTGCCTCTGTGGAGAGTTCTTCCTACTCCGGCCGGGCGAATTACCTCTTCGGCTTGTGCAGTTCGTGGCAGTCGCCGCAGGCGGCGGCCTTCTTCAGCGCATCGACGCCGCCGTCCTTGCCGGCCTCCACCTCCTTGGCGGCGGCGACCATGGCCTCCGTCCGCGTCTTCCAATCGTCGTCGTCGTTCATCTTGGGGTGGTCGGCGGCCAGGGCCGTGTACAACTCGACCAGCTTCTTCTTGTCGGCGTCGGTGGCGTCGCCGGACTTGACCTTGTTGAAGATGGAACTCTTGCCCTTGTGGGCCATGTCCATGACTTGCTTGATCGAATACTTCGGCGCGTCGTCGGCCCGGACGAACGCCAGGCCGACCGCGAGGCCCAGGAGCAGGGCGCCCGGAACCACAACCTTCAGGATGCTCATGCGACCATTCCCCTTGTGCGGGACAAAGAACGATCTCCGGCGCAACGACGGCCGGAGCGAACGCCACGGTTATAGGGCGTGGTCTGTCTTAACGACGGCGCGGGGGACCGTCAACGGTCGGCCGCGTCCCACCGAAAGTCGCGCGTTCCCGAACGCGACGACGCGATATAATGGCAGGCGCCCGTTCGCCCCGCGTCCCTGAAGGATGTGCGATGCTCTCGCTCCCGACGGTCGAAACGGCCGCCCCCGCCCGACGGCTGCCCTCCTGGCTCAAGCGGCCGCTGCCGCCCGGCAACGGCAACTTTTTCACCGAGAACCTGCTGGACGAGTTGCGGCTGGAGACGGTTTGCGAGAACGCCCGTTGTCCCAATCGCCCAGAGTGCTACTCCCGCCGCACTGCCACATTCATGGTCCTCGGCAACGTCTGCACGCGGCCGTGTGGCTTCTGCTCCGTTCATAAAGGGGCGCCGGAGGCGCTTGAGGACGACGAACCGGCCCGCGTGGCGGAAGCCGCGCACCGGCTCGGCCTGCGTCACGTCGTCATCACCTCGGTGACGCGCGACGACCTGCCCGACGGCGGCGCCGACCACTTCCGCCGCTGCGTCCTGGCCGTGCGCAATCGCACGGGCGCGGCCGTCGAAGTGCTGACGCCGGACTTCCTCGGCGACCTCGCGGCCGTCGATGTGGTGCTGTCGGCGGCGCCGGAAGTCTATAACCACAACATGGAGACGGTCCCTCGCTTGTACAAAAAGGTGCGCGGGCGCGCCGGGTATCAACGCAGCCTCGACCTGCTGGCCCACGTCAAACGGCGCTCGCCGGAGACCGTGACCAAGAGCGGCCTGATGCTCGGCCTAGGCGAAACCATCGAGGAACTGTTCGACGTGCTGGCCGACCTGCGTGCCGTGGAGTGCGACACGCTGACGCTCGGCCAGTACCTGGCGCCGACGCTCAAGCACGTCCCGGTCGCCCGGTACGTGCCGCCGGAGGAATTCGATTCGCTGGCCGCGCTGGCGCGGACGATGGGGTTCCACAAGGTCGTGGCCGGGCCGTTCGTGCGCTCCAGTTACCACGCCGACGAGATGACGTGACATGAATCGCGCCCCCTTCATCGCCCTGGAAGGCATCGACAGGACTGGCAAGTCCACCCAATGCCGTCTGCTGGCCGACTGGCTGCGCGGCCGGGGCTTCGCCGTGACGGAGTGCGTCGAGCCGGGCGGAACGCCGCTGGGGCGGGAACTGCGGTCGATGGTCCTCGGCGGGCCGTGGGAGATGTGCCGCGCCGCCGAGGTGTTTTTGTTCATGGCCAGCCGCGCCGAACTGGTCGAGCGCGTCATCCGACCGGCTCTGGCCGCCGGGGGAGCGGTCGTATCCGACCGATTTCTTCTCTCCAATGTCGTTTACCAGGGCCACGCCGAGGGAGGCGACCCGGAGGCGATATGGCGACTCGGGCGCTACGCCACGGGCGGACTGGAGCCGGACCTGAGCATCGTGCTGGACATGCCGGTGGAACAGGCGGCGTCGCGGCGGAAGGCCGAGGCGGATCGCATTGAACGGCGGGGCGCGGCCCATCAGGAGGCGGTGCGGCAAGGTTTTTTGACGGAGGCGCGGGCGCGGCCGGATCGGATTCGCGTCGTGGACGCGGCGCGGCCGGTCGAGGCGGTGCATGAGAGTATTGTGCGGGAGGTGGAGCGTGTCCTGGGAGCGCGTGCGCGGGCATGAGGCCCAGGCGGAGGCGTTCGCGCGGGCAGTGCGACGCGGCCGGCTGGCCCACGCCTACCTGTTCGTCGGGCCGCCCGGCGTCGGCAAACGGTTGTTCGCCGTCGAGTTGGCCAAGGCGCTGTTGTGCGAGGCGCGGCCGGAGGACCGATTCGCGGCCTGCGACCGTTGCCCGGCCTGCGCCCAGGTCGAGGCCGGCACGCACCCGGATTTCTTCACCGCCGCCCGGCCGCCGGAATCGGCGGTATTCCCCATCGACTTAATGCGCGAATTGTGTCAGCACTTCTCGCTCAAAGCCGCGCGCGGCCGGGGCAAGGTGGTGATTATCGACGACGCCGACGACCTCAACGACGAATCGGCCAACTGCTTCCTCAAGACGCTGGAAGAGCCGCCGCCCGGATCGGTGCTGATCCTGATCGGCAGCAGCACCGACCGCCAGAAACCGACCGTCGCGTCGCGCTGTCAGGTGGTGCGCTTTCGGCCGCTGCCGGCAGAGGCGGTCGCGGAACTGCTGCAAGCTCTGCGGCGTGGAAGACCCGGACATGCGGGAGCGGCTGGGGCGGCTAAGCGGCGGCAGTCCGGGGCAGGCATTGGGCCTGGCCGACCCGGACCTGTGGAAATTCCGGCGGACGCTGCTGTCCGGCCTGACGGGGGCGCGATTCGACCCGGCGGCCCTGGCGAAAGCATGGATCGAGTTCGTGCAGGACGCCGGAAAGGAAGCGGTCCACCAGCGCCGCCGGGCGCGGCTGGTGCTGCGGTTGTTGATCGACTTTCTCCACGCCGCCCTCGTCTTCGGGCTGAACGCTGGCGACGAGGGCAGGGGAGGGGAGGACCGGCCGCTGCTGGAGGAGATGGCGAACCGGGCGGACGCCGACCGGATCACGGCGCTGCTGGATCGTTGTTTGGAGGCGGATTTTCAGATCGAGCGCAACGTCGGCACGCCGCTGGCGCTGGAGGCGCTGCTGGATGCGTTCGCGCAACGCCTCGGTGGGTGAAAAACCGCCCCAGGATCGGCCGTCGCCTCAATCCAGATACGCCCGCTTCGCCGCCCGCTGGTAGCTCTTTTCCAGGTCGATCAGGACGGCGCGGTGGACGCTCAGGGGCAGCGGCAGCGTAGGCAGCGGCTGGCCGACCCGCAGCGGGCGGCGCCACAGGCCCAAGAGGCTGCCCAGATCATCGCCAACCGGGACGACCTCGCCGACGCGGTACACCGCGGCGAACGGCGGCGGCAGCGGCGGCAGGTTCAGGCTCAGGCCGTTCGTGATGGCGTCCGAGAACGAGAAGCCCTTCGGCCGCGGCAGCACATCGACCAGCATCAGGTGCACGCCCAGGCGGAGGTAGCCCAGGTAACGGTTGAGGTACGTCTCCTTTGCGTCGGCCCGGTCCTTGTTCCGCGGCGAGACGATCTCGATGGCGGCGATGAGTTGGCCGTGGAAGTCGATATGGACGGCCCGCTGCGGGTCGAGGCGGATGGTGACGCTCGCTTCGAGGTCCGGCTCGAGGACGCTGGCGCCGCTGGTCATGGCCTTGGCGACCGGCTGCCGGCCCCATTGCCGGACGCTGACATCGGGCTTGCCATGGCCCGCGTCCACCGACAAAGAAGGCACGCTGCCGAGGAACGCCTTGTACCCTTTTGGGAGTCGCTTTTGCACATCCACTCCAGCAGGTACGTCAGCCACAGCGGATGGACGCTATCCCAGCCCCGTTCGTCGGTCCAGTCGTGCAGCGGCATGGCTCGGCCCTCCACGCCGGTCATTATCGCGGACCGCCGCGGCGTTCACAAGTCGGCATCGATGGGGTCGGGGACGGCATGTTTTCGTGGCCGGTCGAGTCGGGGGCAGCGCAGCGAATCGGGAAACTGCCGCGAAGGCATAGCACCCGGCGGCAGGGCCGAGAAAGCCTCGGAAGCGGCGTTTTTATATCGAGTCCGCCTCTTCTTCCTGCCTTTCTCCGATTGTCATTCCGTAGTTGGGGTCCGTCAGGTTGCACCAACCCAGGCGGGGAAACTCTCCCTTCAGAGTGATGGCGACGGCTTTCTCTACTTTCAAGGTATAACAGATACCGATACAACTCTTCCCGCGGTTCCTTGCAAGGCGATCTTGAATTTCTTCCCATTTCTTCCGGCTGTAGTCATCGTCTTCGGGGGTGGGCGTGTGCTCGATCAGTCCCGCGACCGTTTGTGCGAAGTCTTGCATTGACCTGAACGAGAAGCTGCCGCCTTTGCGGATACGGAGCAAGGCAAACAGTTGTCGTTTGTCCTTTCGCAGGTCGAATCCGTAAAGAAGTTGCTCGGGGGTAACGATGTCCGCCGGCCATTGGTGTGCGCATCCATCCTGTCCAATCGAACGTCCTTTCCACCCAAGCGAGATCGTCCGTTTGGAAAACATCCGCACCGGTCGGTCGAACGGAAATGGCATAATCGGCCTTAAGGGTGTGCGCGTTCACCTTCGCCATTTGTGAGTCCTCTGTGCGTGGAGACCGTGACCACGGTTGGCCCTACCCAGGCCACTCCGTCTGACAACCGAACCAGTGATTATGCAGCCCCCACCCTACGCCTCGACGACAGCAAGTCAAGCGAAAAAGACCGCCGAATTCCAGAACTCCGAAACCCCGCAAAGTCCGTTGATCCGTCCATATTCGATCGCCCCATCCCGTCCCGTCGTCAGCCGGTGAATGATCCCCGCAATCGACCCGAGCCGCTTGCTGTCGCGCGCCGCCTCGCTCTTCTACTCACGAAGATAAAGGTCTCCCGGACCGCGCCTCCTCGCCCCTCATCAGGTTCCCTCGCTGGCTGCGCCCGCGGAAAGCGCGCGGCGACCGGCCCGTCTCCCGCTTGAACACCACGCTCAGGTATTCCGCGTGGCTGAACCCTGCCTGCCGGGCGATCGCGGACAGGGGCAGGCTGGTCTCCGCCAAGAGTTGGCGCACGCGGGCGAGCTTCACACGCATGATCTCCTGGTGCGGCGTACGGCCGACGATTCGCCCGAAACGCTCCTCGAACACCCGCCGTGACAGCAGCACTTCCCGCAGGAGGTCCCCCACGTTAATTCCGTCGCAGGCGTTCTCGCGGATCAGGCGCAGGGCGGCGGCGATGTCGGGGTCCGGGATGGCCAGCACGTCCGTGGACTGTCGCGTGGCGATGCCGAGCGGCCGGCTCAGGTGCGCCTCCGGGGCGACCGCCTCGCCGGCGATCATGGGTCGAGCAGGGCCGCCGCCTCGTAGCCGCTGCGTCGGGCGTCGGGGATGACGCTCGACAGCGGCGGGCTGGAAAGGTTACAAAGCAGGTAGTCATTGTCCACGCCCAGGACGGCGACCTCCTCGGGGACGGCGACGCCGGCGTCGCGGCAGGCGTCGAGCAGGCGCTGGGCCGGGATGTCGAAGCAGGCGAAGACCCCAACCGGCTTCGGCAGACCCCTGACCCATTCGCGCAGGCGGGCCTGTTCCGGCTCGCCGGCCGCCGGGGCGGCGGACTGGTAGACGAAACAGTCGCAACAAGCCTCGCGGGCAAGCCGGCCGAAGTGCTCCCCGCGCCACTTCGACCAGTTAGAACGCCTCGTCCCGCCCCGTGGTCAGCCGGTGGATGATCGCCGCGACGGCCCCTTGTCGCTTGTTGCCGCGCGCCCGGATGATCTCGCAGTCCGCCATCGACGGCGCCAGGGCGCGGCGGCGCGTGCGCTCCAGCAGGCGGTCGAACAGGTCCGGCCCGGCGTCGAGCAGCCGGCCGTAAACGAAGAGCTTATTCGGGTTAAATAGGTTGACGACAGCCGCCAGGCCGACGGCGAGGTACTCCAAAATCTGACCCAGTTCCGCGTCGGCGCACACTTGGCCGCATTGCAGCAGAGATACCGCCTCCTCGATGGACGCTTTCCGCCCGAGGCGCAGCGACACCGCCGCGGCCAGGGCCGTGTCGGTCGCCACCGTTTCCAAACAGCCGTGGTTGCCGCAGCCGCAACTCTTGCCGTGAATGTCCACCGTGATGTGCCCCAGTTCGCCGCCCAGGCCGCTGTGCCCTTCCAGAATGCGGCCGCCGTTGACCACGCCGAGGCCGAGACCCTCGCTGATGTCCAGCATGGCGAAGTCGGCGACGCCGTGCGCCGCCCCGTAGATCTGCTCCGCAAGGCAGAGGGCGTGCGGCTTCCTGGAGAATAGCGGTCTGGATTCCCAGTTCTCGGTGCAGGTCGTCGCCTAGCCGTTGGCCGTCCGTCTGATGCACGTTCGGAGAAAAGACCGTGCGCTTTTCCCGGCGGTTGAGCAGGCCGGGGATGCTGACGCCAAGGCCCATGACCTGAATGCGTCGGCCGTCCATGAGGCGCCGGGCTTGCCGCACGACTGACTGCACCAGATCGGCGTAACGCGGCGGCGTCTCGAATTGAAGGAGGTGATCGGGAGCAATTAGCCCATCCAGGCCGGCCGAGACCAGTTCGCAGCGCTTGGCCCCGACCACGACGCCGAGCACCGAGGCCGTCTTGTTGGCCAGGCGCAGCACCTTTCCGGGCCGGCCGAGGGCCGGCTGGCGGAAGTCGCCTTCCTCCAGCAGCCGTGCACGCAACAGGTCGGCCACGGTGCGCGTCACGGTCGGGCCGCTGATGCGGGTGTGCCGGGTGAGTTCGGCGCGAGACAGCGGCCCGGCCGTCTGTATGGCGGTCAGGATTTCGCGCTCGTTCAGCCGGCGCAGCAGCGTATCCCTCGCCCTGGAACGCGGCTTGTTCATGCCCCCGAACTCCACGCCTCTGGGGTTCGTAGAATTTTCCAGTTTAACCCTTGCATCGCCGCCCGACCACGGGTAGTTTCACACTCTGTGAAAATAAGTGCCGGCGGTTCCTCCCGCCGCCCTGCGGGGCGGTCCGACATATCATCCAAAGGAGAGATTTAATGGGGCGCAACGCAATCCGTGCCGTGGTCGGAACCGTCGCCGTCGCGCTGGCGGCCGTGCTGGCGGCGCCGGCCGCCCGGTGACCTGACCGATGGAGAATCAGTAATGGGGCGCAATGTTTCCGTGGGCACGTCCGTGCTGGCGACGCTTCTGGCTGCCGCGTCGCTCTTCGCGGCGGAACCGGCCCGGCTGAAGGTCCTCATGCTGGGCGACGACGGCCACCACCGGCCGGCGGACCTGGCCAAGCTCATCACGCCGATCCTGGCCAAGGACGGCATCGACGTCAGCTACACCCAGGACGTGGAGGCGCTGACGCCGGAGCGGCTGGCCAAGTGCGACGCCCTGCTGATCTTCCGCGACCACGGCGATTTGCCGCCCAAGCCGGAGGCGGCGTTAATGGATTTCGTGGAGGGCGGAAAGGGTCTGTTCGCCCTCCACTGCGCCTCGAACTGTTTCCGCAACAGCGACAAGTACACCGCCCTCGTCGGCGGCCGGTTCTTGCGGCACGGCACGGGCACGTTCCGCGCCCGCATCATCGACGCCCAGCACCCGGCCATGCGCGGCCTGAGCAGCTTCGAGACCTGGGACGAGACCTACGTCCACGACCAGCTCAACCCGGACATCCGCGTGCTGATGGTGCGCGAAGAGCAGGGGGAGGATACGAGCCGTACACCTGGGTCCGCGACCAGGGCAAGGGCCGCGTCTTCTACACCGCGTTGGGCCACGACGAACACACCTGGAAGAACGAGGGTTTTCAGAAGCTGCTGGAACGGGGGCTGCGCTGGTCGGCCGGCAAGATCGAGGAAAATAAAGATGTCAAGCCGTTTGACCTATGTCGAAGCCAACGTTCCGTACTACGTTCCCGGCGGCAAGTGGGGCGTGACCGGCGAGCCGATCAGGAGGATGCAGGAGCCGCTGTCGCCCGAAGAGTCGATGAAACATATGCACCTGCCCGAAGGGTTCGAGGTGCAGCTGTTCGCGTCCGACCCGGACATCTACCGGCCGATCTGCATGGCCTGGGACGCGCGCGGCCGGCTCTGGATCGCCGAGACGGTGGACTATCCCAACAACATGCAGCCGCCCGGCAAGGGACACGACCGAATCGTGATCCTCGAAGACACCAAGGGGACGGGCAGGGCCGACAAGTTCACCGTCTTCGCGGACCACCTGAGCATCCCCACGAGCCTGACGTTCGCCAACGGCGGCGTGATCGTGGCCCAGGCGCCCGACATGCTGTTCCTCAAGGACAGCACCGGCGGCGACCACGCCGACGTGCGCGAGACGCTGTTCCACGGCTGGGGCGTGCGGGACACGCACGCCGGGCCGAGCAACCTGCGCTACGGCTTCGACAACTGGATCTGGGGCACGGTCGGCTATTCCGGCTTCCACGGCAGGATCGGCGGCAAGGAAACGAGTTTCGGCCAGGGTGTTTACCGCATGAAGCCCGACGGCACGGACGTGGAGTTCCTGACCGGGACGAGCAACAACACCTGGGGCCTCGGACTGAACGAATGGGGCCAGGTCTTCGCCTCGACGGCCAACAACGAGCACAGCGTTTTCATGGGCGTGCCGAATCGGTTCTTCGAGGGCGTGCGCGGCTGGCACGGCGCCGGCAGCGCGGGCATCGCGGACCACAAAAAAATTCACCCGGTCACGGACAAGGTGCGCCAGGTGGACTGGCTCGGCGGCTTCACGGCGGCCGCGGGCCATGCGATATACACGGGCAGCAGTTTCCCGGAGGAGTACCGGAACAGGGCGGCGTTCGTGTGCGAGCCGACCGGCCATCTGGTCCACCTCGATTGGTTAGTCCCGAACGGGAGTGGTTTTATCGCAAAGGACGGCTGGAACATCCTGGCCAGCGACGACGAATGGACGGCGCCGATCTGCGCCGAGGTCGGGCCGGACGGCGCCCTGTGGGTGATCGACTGGTACAACTTCATCGTGCAGCACAACCCGACGCCGACCGGTTTCAAAACCGGCAAGGGCGGCGCCTACGTCACGCCGCTGCGCGACAAGACGCACGGCCGCATCTACCGCATCGTCTACAAGGGCGGCAAGCCCGCCCAGCAGGTGGATCTCGCCAGGGCGGATGAAAAAGAGCTGGTTGCGACGCTTTCCCATGAGAACATGTGGCAGCGCCTGACGGCGCAACGGCTGCTGGTGGAGCGCGGAAAGACGGACGTTGTGCCGCGGCTGGCCGCGCTGTCCGGCGACCCCAAGAGCGGGGTGGGCGCCATCCACGCGCTGTGGACGATGCAGGGCTTGGGGGCGTTGTCGTCCGCCAAGGGCGAGGCGTTCGAGGCGGCGAAGGCGGCCCTGGCCAACGCCGACCCCGGCGTGCGTCGCAACGCCCTGGCGGTGCTGCCGCGGACGGAGGAGGGGGCGAAGGCCGTGCTGGCGGCCAAGTCCCTGAGCGACCCGGACGCGGCGGTGCGGCTGGAGGCGCTGCTGACGCTGGCCGAGGCGCCCGGTTCGGCGGCGGCCGCGACCGCCGTGGCCGCCACCTTACATGACCCGAAAAACGCGGCGGACCCGTGGATTCCGTCGGCGGTCGTCGCGGCGGCGGCTCGGAGCGACGTGGAGTTCCTGGCCGCCGCGGCGTCAACCGGGCCGTCCAGGGGCGCCGAGTCGTTGTACACAAAAACGATCCGCGTTGTGGCTGAACACGTCGCCCGCCAGGCCGCCGACGGGACGCCGGCCAAGCTGCTCACGGCCCTCAAATCGGCCGACCCGGCGTCCGTCGAACCGCTGCTGGCGGGGCTGGCGGCCGGTTGGCCGTTGGCGCACAAGCCGAACCTGGACGAGGCGGCCCAGGCCGACTTCGAGTCGCTGGCGACGAAACTGCCGCCGTCGGGATTGCTGCAACTGGCGACGCTGGCGCGGCGCTGGGGCATGGAAAAGAGGATGGGGGCGGTGGCTGGCAAGCTCCGGGAGGCGGCGCTGCAAAAGGTGGCCGACGCCAAGTTGCCGGACGAAACCCGACTTTCCGCGGCCCACGACCTGCTCACGCTGGGCGGGGACGAGGCGTCGCTGACGGCGGTGCTGGAACAGATCGGCCCGCAGGCCGGGCCGGCGCTGACGCGCGGCCTTTTCGACGTGCTGGCCGACAGCACGTCCGAGAGCGTCGGGTCGGCACTGCTGAAGCGCTGGCCGCAGTTGACGCCCGCCGGAAAGGGGGAGGCGGTGGACCTGCTGCTGAAACGGCCGGCGTGGGCCAAAGCACTTTTGGACGCCGTGGAGAAGGGCGGCGTCGATAAGGCCGATTTCAGCGTCGAGCAGGCCCAGCGGCTGAGCAAATACCCCGACGAGTCCGTTAGCGCCCGCGCCACAAAGTTGCTGGCGGCCGGCGGCGGACTGCCCAATCCGGATCGCCAAAAGGTGGTGGATCTGTTCGCGCCGGCCCTGAAGCGGCACGGCGACGCGGCGAAGGGCAAGATGATTTTCGAGCAGAACTGCGCCAAGTGCCATCGCCACGGCGACATCGGCAACAACATCGGCCCCGACCTGACCGGCATGGCCGTCCGTGAGCGGGCCGACCTGCTGATCGACATTCTCGACCCCAACCGCTCCGTCGAGGGCAATTATCGTCAATACACGGTCGTGACCAACAACGGCCGCGTTATAACGGGCTTGCTGCTTTCGGAGACGAAGACGACGGTTGAACTCCTCGACAGCGAGGCCAAGAAGCACGTCGTCTTGCGGGAAGACATCGACACCTTTAAGGGAACGAAATTGTCGCTGATGCCGGAGGGCTTCGAGAAACTGGGCCAGGACGGCGTCCTGGCGGTGCTGGAGTTCCTGACGGTGCGCGACAAGTTCTTCCCGCTGCCGCTGGGCAAGGCCGCCACGATCACGAGCGTGAAGGGCATGTTCATCAGCAAGGACGCCGAGGAGCAGCGGCTGATCTTCCCGAAGTGGGGGCCGGTGTCGGCGTTCGGGGTGCCATTCCAGGTGATCGACCCGCGCGGCGGCGTCATCCCGAACGTGATCGAGCTGTACGGCCCCGAGGGCGCCGTGTCGAAGCAGATGCCGAAGACGGCGACGGTCCCGTGCAACGGCGCGGTCAAGGCGATCCACCTGCTGAGCGGCGTCGGCGGTTGGTGCTGGCCGTTCAGCAGAAAGGGGTCGGTGTCGATGATCGTGCGTCTGCACTACGCCGACGGCAAGACGGAGGACCACAAACTGCTCAACGGCGTCCAGATGGCGGACTACATCCGGGTGGTGGACGTGCCGGAGTCGAAATTGGCGTTTACGCTGCGCGGGCAACAGGTGCGGTATCTCTCCATCAAACCGGAGCGGACGGACAAGATCGACACGATCGAGTTCGTCAAGGGCGACGACGACACGGCCCCGGTTGTGGTGGCGGTGACGGCGGAGAGCTTGCCGTGATGCGTTAGACTCTCGACTGCCAAACTCTTGGGTCGCGCTTGCTGTGATAGACCGCGATGACCGCGATCTGATCCGGATCGATGCGGTAGAAAACGCCGTAGGGAAAGTTTCGGACCACGACCCGCCGCACGCCTGGGGCGACTTCCGTAGAGGCCTCGGGCGCGCGGCGTATGTGGTCCAGCGCCGCCTCAACACATAGGACGAACCGCGCGCCAAGCCCCGCCCGCCGACGCTCGTACCATACCTTGGCGTCGGCAAGGTCTTCTTCCGCTTCCTGCGTGATGAGGAGCGGCAGACTCATGGTTTCTCCAGCAGTCGGGCCTTGACCTCTTCCCAGCTGGAACCGGCTTTGGGGTTGGCTTCATAAGCGGTGATCCGGCGCCGGAGGTCTTCCTCCTGGGCCTCGGTTAGCCGCAGCTCCCCTGACTCCGAAGCGATGCTGTCCCAGATTTCCTCGACGAGAAGGACGCGCTCGGCAACGGTGAGTTGATCGATCCCGAGGGATTTCAGAGTGGAGGACATAAAATCATCTCCCAGGTTCTCGAATGATTGTCACAGAGTCCAGGTCTCGCTATGGCGACGAACTCGACTGGCTGGGCGCTTGATCGCTTAACGGCGCCTGCGCAGTCGATTGATCGGTTTTCGTCCCCCGCCAACTCGGTTAGAGATCGCGTTTCCCCTTCCAGGCCCCAGTAGTCCGGCCCCCTAAAAGCGCCCGCCGCAGTATAACCGGCCGTTTCACACAGTTTCTTGCACAGGCCGCTGAGGGAGTAGCCCTGGCCATCAAAGTCCCATCTGATCCCTTGACGCCCAGGCCCCTCGAAAGTCGCGCGCTTGCAGTCGTCGCTGGGTAGCACCAACCCGGTTCGCGGCGGGCGAATCAATTGCAGGCGGACGCCTGATCGCAGTACGCCGCTGGCGACCAAGGTGACAATTGTCGGCTCCGCCCGTGGTTGCCGAGAAGCCGCGCGCTCCTGTTGCTTTTTCTGCCGGATCTGGACCTGATAGTCCCGCGCTTCCGGCAACGGTACAATTTGCTCCACGTTCAGCAGGATCTTTTCCTCCAATAGATAGGGGGTTAGTCGCACGCAGCGGATGTCTAGATCATACTCGTTGAGCCAAAGGACAGTTGAAGTAATCTCTGGTGAAAAACCAGGAGCCACTAGCACGATCCGCACGTCCAAAGCGAATCTTTCCGGGTCCGGCTCCGGCCACTCCAGGAAATCGAGAAGCATCTGCCGCGGATCGCCAGGGTTCTGGTCCTTTGCCAAGAATTCCCGATACGCCTCCACGCCTTGGTCGAAGGTCATTCTGGCAACCATTCCCGCGTACCGAAGCGCCTGAAGCTCCATGTCGAGCCCCTTCAGCGTCGCGCTTCAGTTCGACAACGACGAGGTTGGCGTTCCTGTCTACGGCGAGCAGGTCGATGCGACGATTCGATTTCTCCCAGTGGTCGAACTCCTCTGCGATTACAAGGGTATCAGGAGCGATAATGTCGATTTTACGCCGCAACAGCCGCTGTAGATCCTGGCGCTCCTTGACATCCACGGCGCCGAAATCCGTCCCTCTTACTTCTTTGATTTCGGTCTTCGTCATGATGTAGAGCGGCATACTGGAATCGCCTCTTATGAAGGCCGGCGGCAAGTGTTTTGGCTGGCAAGTGGTCGATTTCCGTCTATCTTACGCCGCTCGGCCCTGGCGAGCAACACCTTACTCCAGCGAGTCAGACGCGCCCACCTTCGTGGTCCCGTCGCAAAACGCTTCAGGTGCCGTCCCATCTCCGCCCAGCATCGCGGCCAGTTCCGGCTGCCCGGTCTTCCGCCACTCCTCCCACCATTTCAAAAACCGCTTCCGTTCCTGCGGCAACCGACGCTGGTGGAAGCGCAGCAGCCCCTCGACGCCCGGTTGCAACCGCTTCCATTCGCCGGCCCAGCCCCGCCGCAACCTTCCCTTCAACTCTCCCAGCCGGCCCTCGGCGACGTGGCTGTCGTTGGCCCGCCCCAAAATCTCCTGCATCTCCTCGACGCGCGGGTAGAGCGTTTCGCGGAACGACAGAGAAAAGCAATCCGCGAACACCTCCATGGCGTAGCGCAGCCTCTTGCCCGCGATCCGCACCTGATGCAAATGGGCGTAGTCGGCCAGGTCGCCGGTCGCCTTCCACTCCAGTTCCCGCGCCAGTTCCAGCAGCAGCGGCCGGCCCAGGTCCGATAGGACGGCGTCATGGGGCAGTACCGCCGACGGCCCCACGGCGGCCACGGTCTCATGCAGGAAAGCGTCGTAGCCGGCGTGCTCCTCCAGGCCGGCCGCCTCCAACTCCGCCTGGGCGGCCGTGCGCTGCCCGTGTCCGTAGCCGAACAGGAAGGTCAGGCCCGCCTGCTCCTTTTCCGGCTGCGTCGCCCGCCGCTCCACCAGCCCGATCAGGAACACGTCCCAGTCGCGCCGCCCCCGCCGCGCGCCGCAGCCGCCGCAGCCGCTCGCGCGCCGACTTGAACGCCTTCCGCCGGAGGCAGGGGCCAAAGATCCGCAGGGCGGCGTCGGCGCGGCGCGTGGACACGCGCAACTGGTGGACGAGTTCCGGATCGCCGTCGGCCTCCTGCACCGCGCGCGGAAGGGTTTCGCCGACTACTTGTAAACGCACGGACAGGGCGCGCCGCGCCGCGTCGGTCAGCGGCGCGTCGGCCGTCAGGCCGTTGATCCATTTGCCATCTGCCATGATCCATACCGCCTAACGTTTTTTACTTGCCGTACAGGCCCGCGACGCTCGCGGACTGCTCGCGCTGCCGCAGCCACGACGCCACGTCGCGCGTCTCTTCGGCCATTTTTTCCACCTGCCGCCGTTCCGCCAGCAGCAGCGCCGCCACGTCCTCCGGCACCGGGCCGTAGACGTTTTCCAACTCCTGGTGCAATCGCTTTTCGAGCCGCGCCTGGAAGTCGGCGCGGATCGTCGCCCAGCGCAGCGGCAGCAAAAGGGCGATCAGAACGTGCAGCAGCACCAGCACGGCCAGCAACACCAAAAACGGCAGCGCGAAATCGAGCCATTCCAGCGGCGGCGTTTCCTTGCCCCATGCCTTGAACGCCTTGAGCAAGAAGAAGACCAGCCCCGCCATGAACGCGGCCGGCGGCGCCCAGTCGGCCAGGAAGCCGAGCACCGCCTTGACCACGCGGCGCGGCCCGCTCGGCTCGCTGCGCTGCTTCTCCACGTCGTGCAGCACCTCGCTCATGGCGCGGGCGTAGCGCTGCCGCCAGTCGGTCTTCGACGCCGCCTCGACCGGATCGGCCAGCACCTTCGTGGCGAAGCCCTGACTCTCCGCCTCCACCAGCAGGCGGTTCGCCAGCGCCTTGCCTCGGGCGTCGAGCTGGCGGTTGGACGCGATCTCGCTGCACGCGCGGGCGAACCGGCCGGCGTCCCACGAATCGGGGGCGTTCACCGAATCGCGCGGCCGGGGCAGGAAGGGGATCTTGTCGCGGAGGTTGGCGCCGAGGTAGAGAATGCGGTTGTACAGGTTCAGGTAGCCGGCCATGACGCCGCGGAAACGGCGCTGCCCTTCCACCGTGAAATGGTGCTCAATTTCGGCCTGGTAAGGCTCCAACGTGTTCAGCAGCACCTCCGTTGTGGCGGCGGACTCGTCGCTCAGCGGCCCGGCCCAGGCGATCCGGGCGCGCGCGGCCGCGTCCGTCAGGTCGGGCGGGCTGGCCGATTGCAACGCTTCCTCCAATTGCTGCAGCAATTGTCCGACGCCGCGGGCCTTGATCGCCTCGATCTCCAGGCGCGTCAGGCCCATTTCGAGCCACTGGAGCAGCTCGCCGAACTGCTCGCCCTCCGGCAGGTCCGGCGGCGCGATCCGGGCCGTCGGGGCGCCGTTCGTGGGGACGGCCGCGTCCCCGGCGGCGTCGATCCACGCCTGGGCGCAGGTGCGGAAGAGCAGGGGGTTCTCGAATCCCTCCGATTGCAGATCGCGTAACAAGTCTTCATCGGGCCGCAGCCCCCCGCCGGCGCCGTGGACGCAGCGGTCCCACTTGTTCATCACGAAGGCGAACGCTCGCCGCTTGCGCTGCTGCAAAAACAACTGCCAGCCGATCTCGTCGTGATATTTTTCCTGCGAACCGACGTAGAGCACCACGTCGGCGACCGGCAGGACGTGGAACAGTTTCTCGCGGTTGGCGAGGTCGTTGCTGTCGAGGTCCGGCGTATCGACGAGGATTTTTTGGGCCAGGGCCGGCCGGTCGTGGGGCACGAGCCGGCAGTGGCGCAGGGCGGGGTCGAGCCGATCGGGTTTGACCGACTCGTGGTAGTAGACGACGGGGTCGCGCGTCGTCGGCCGCGTGAAGGAGGCGTTGGCGATGGACCCGCCGGCCAGGGCGTTGAGCAACGACGACTTTCCGACTCCCGTTCCTCCCATGAGCAGCGCGACGAGCAGCGGCCTCTCCACCTCCAGGGCGTCGGCCTGGCGGCGCAGGTCGGCGGCCATGCCTTCCAGGGCGGCCCGCGTCATGGTGGTCAGCGGGTAGCGTCGCGGCCCGTCCAGCCAGGACCGCAGCCCGTTCTCCAGCCCGCGCAGGGCGGGGGAGAGGGTGCGAAGCAGGGGCGCTTCGGGAGGCGGCGCCTGGTCGTTCATGCACACCCCCCTAATTCTTCAAGGACCGCACGCTGAAGTCGAGTTGCCGCACCGCCTCGGGGATGCGGCCGAGCGCCTGTTGCAGACGCTCGAACGAGGAACCGCCGGTGGCCGGCCAGCGCGTCAGCCACTCCGCCATCGGTCCCGACAACTGTTGCTTGAGCAGTTCCTGTTGGCGGTGGCGCGTCTGCTCGCGCTGGGCGTCCACCACCTGCCAGCCGAGCAGTTCGACCAACTGATGCGTCAGCGATGCGACCAGCGGGGCGATGATGAAATCCTGCCAGCCGATGCCGCCGGCCGCGACCGATCCGGCCACGGCCGCGACGTCCAGCGCGAACTTGCCACCGCGCAGGCTGTACAGCACCATCGGGTTCTTTTCCAGCTGCTCGTAAATGTCGCGGGCCGTGCGCTCCACCTCCTCCGCCTCGCTTGACTGGAAGGAACGCATCGACACTTGAAAGCGCTCGCGAGCCTGTTCGGTCAGGCCGCCGGCGTGGAAGCCCTTGGCCAGATGCGCCCAGAGCGGGTGCGAGTCGCCGCGGCGGGCGGCCTCCTTGCGGAGCTGGTCGATCCAGCCGTTAAATGCGTCCTCAAGCACCGGCTGCTCCGGCCGGCTCAACTCGTCCGGCCGGCTCAACAGCCGCACCGCCAGGCCTCGCAACAATCGGTACGGCGTCCGCAAGACCCACAGCGTCCCGCTCAGTATGCGGCCGACGCCGGGCAGCTCCAGCATTTCCATCAGCCGGACCAGCGCCTCGTCGAAGCCGCGGAACTTCTCGCTGTTCAAATATTCACGATTATAGCGCTCTACAAACTCGTTGCGGCCGGTCTGCACGATCGTTTGCCAGCCCTGGAGGGCGTCGAGGTCGCGCCGGGCCACGCTCAGAAGGTCGGCCATGCCCTGCACGAGAAAGCGGTCGGCGCCGACGACGTTGCGGCGGCGGGCGGCGGCCGGCGAGCCGCCCAGCACGGCCACCTGATTCAGCAGCGGAATGCGATACTTGGCCGCCTGCCGGGCCGGGTCGAGGAGCTGGGCCGGTTTCAGGAACGGGACGGCGACGCAGCCGACCACGCCGGGCGGCATCCGCGACACGACTTCCTGCTGAAAGTGGGCGATCAACGGCGCGGCGTCGGCCTCGCGCATTTTGGTGATGACGACGACGACCGGCTTGCCGGCCTCCAGGATGAGCCGGAGGAACCGCGTCGGCACTTCGTCGTTGTAGCGCTCGTCGGACGCCACGAAAACCACCACGTCGGCCAGGGCGACGGCTTCGAGCAGGCGCGGGATGTAGCCGGCCGCCGCCCAGGTGGTCATGTCGGGGCAGTCCCACACGACAAAGTCTTTGAGGAGGTCGTAAGTCGTCGGATCGGCCGGGACGCGGCGGACCTGATAAACGTCCTCGTCCAAACTGGAAGGCGTCGGCTGCGTGAGGCGCCGGAGTGGGCCGAGGAAGCCGAGGTGGCCGGTCCATGAAAGGGGGCCGGCGACGCTGGTGTAGGCGATGGGATGGCGGGTGAAACCGGCCTGGGGGTTGGCCTCCGCCGCCTGGGCGCCGCTGAGCATGTTGGCGACCGTGCTCTTGCCGGCCCCCGCGCCGCCGACGACGGCGATGTGCAGCGGGACCGGCGGCTGCTCGTCGATGGCCGGGCCGATGCAGTTGCGCACCAGGGCCGCTGCCAGCCGCAGGCGCACCGCCGCCGTGGCCTGGTCGGGCTGCCGGCGGCAGTGTTCCTCCAGCCAGCCGAGGTCGTCGGCCAGCTGCCCGGTCAGCGCTCGGGCGGACAGTGGTTCCATGTTCAGTATTTCTCTCCGCGCTCTCCGCGTTCTCTGCGGTGAATTGGTTTTGATTTTACCCGAAGTGGTTCAGGATCGGAATGCCGTCCGGGCCGGCGGGGAGGGCGGACGGTCGAGCCGGAACGCTTCCAGCGGCACGGCCGGCGCGCGGCCGAAGAGCAAGTCCGTCATGCACCGGCCCGTCCCCGGCGAGAGTTGGATGCCGGCGCGGTAGTGGCCGGCCGCCACGAACAGGTTCGAGCAGTCCGGCACGGGGCCGAGGAACGGCAGGCCGTCGGGGCTGCCCGGTCGCAGGCCCGCCCAGCAGCGTTCCAGGGCCGCGCCGGCAAGAGAGGGGACCAGCTCGGCCGCGAACGCCAGCAGGCCGGCGATCGCCGCCGCCGTGGGCCGGGCGTCGAAGCCGGCGTCTTCCTCCGTCGAGCCGACCAGGACCCGGCCGTCGGGCGCGTCACGAGGTAGCGCGTCCCTTGAAGCAGGACCGGCCGCGGCCGCGGGTTGTCGGTCTGGAGCAAGGCGATCTGGCCGCGCACCGGACGGATGCCGAGACGGCAGCCGACTTGTTGCAATAAGCCGTCGCTCCAGGCGCCGGCCGTCACAAGAACCTGTCCGGCGGATAGGGCGCCTTGATCCGTCTGCACGGCGTTGATGCGGCGGCCCGCGTGAATAAAAGAATGGGCGGCGCGGTGCGGATGAAGCTGGACGCCTAGTGTGGCGCACGCAGCGATCAGCGCCTTCACATGTCGGGGATTGCGCACCTGGGCCATGTCGGGCAGATGATAGCCGCGGGGCAGGGCAGGGGAGAGGGCCGGTTCGACCGACCGAAGCGCTTCGCCTTGCAGTTCACGGAAGGCGACGCCCTGGGCGCGCCACTCTTCGACGGGCAACTCCTCGCCAGCCTCGACCAACTCCAAACCGCCGCAGACGTGATAACCGTTGTCGATTCCGGTCTGCTCACGAAGCCGGCGCGAGAGATCGGGGTACATCTCGGCGCTGTGGGCGCGGAGCCGGTCGATCGGCGTCCGAGCGCGGCGGGAGTCGCCGGGCGGGATGATGCCCGCGCCGGCCCACGACGCCTCCTTACCGAAGTCGCCCTTGTCGAGGACGGCGACGCGGGCGCCTTCTTCCGCCAGGAAATAGGCCGTCGTCAGCCCGATGACGCCGCCGCCGAGGATCAATACGTCCGCATGGTCGGTCATGCGGTTGTTATAGGGACGACGGCGACCGTCCGCCCCGGCGTCTGACGACCTTGCGTTTCCAAAAGGGGCGGACGACAATACGACAGGAAGGCGCGCCTTGTACGTTCAGTAAAAAGGAACGGAACGTATGACCCCTCCGCACACCATCGTCTCCAAGCCGCCGCCCGTCCCGCCGCTGGAACCGGGCGATCAATTGACGCGCGAAGAGTTCGAGCGCCGCTATGAAGCGATGCCCCATTTGAAGAAAGCGGAACTCCTCGAAGGGGTCGTTTACATTCCCGCTGTGTCTGGCTGGAATCAGCACGCCGCTCCTCGCGCCGATCTCATCGGCTGGCTGGGCTTTTATGGCGCCTTCACACCCAGCGTCCAGGTGGGAGCTAACAGTTCCGTGCGGCTGGATCTGGACAACGAACCGCAGCCGGACGCCGCCAGGATTATCGAGCCGGGCCGCGGCGGTCGCGTTCAGATCAGCCCGGACGACTACGTTGTCGGCGCGCCCGAGTTGGTGGCCGAGGTGGCGGCCAGCAGCGTCAACATCGACCTGACGACCAAACTCCGCGTCTACCGCCGCAATCAGGTGCAAGAATATCTGGTCTGGCGCGTGCTGGATCATGCCTTCGACTGGTTCGTGCTGCGTCAGACCCAGTACGAACGCCTGCCGCTCGGCGCCAGCGGTTTCTATGAGAGCGAAGTCTTCCCCGGTCTCTGGCTGGACGCCGCCGCCCTGACCCGATTCGACCTGGCCGCCGTCATGCGGGGTGTACAGAAGGGACTGGCCAGCGCCGAACATGCCGCGTTCGTCGCGCGACTGGGAGAGGCGGGCGGCCGGATGCCTTGAGCATAACGACGCGCTCAGCAGCCGGCTCACGCGGGAGAAGGCGATGAACTACGGTAAAGTGTCATTCGCGTGGCCGATCCGCTGCCGCGCATGGTTCGGCCGCGACCGAGCGATGCTCGACAAAGTACGCCGACTGCTTCCGCGCGGCGGTCAGCAACTCCTCGTCCTCCACCTCCCACAGACCTTCAGCGGACAGGCCTTTTGCGATGGTGGATAAGTTGGCAATGAGCTGGCCGAACCGCATCTCCGGGCAGACGGCGCTCAACTCACCGAGGACGGCCAACAAATTCTGGCGAACGGGGGTAATCATGGCAGGCGGTCTCCGATAGTTGGCATGGCAGCGCCAGGAACGGTGAGGTCGCCGATCACCTCGACCCGGATTGGTGTGCCGGGCAGCAGCTTGGCCACCCGCGTCGCCCGCGTTACCCCGTCGCTGATGACCAACTCCCCATCGGCGGCCCGGTAGACGAAGGGCGGCGGCATGCCCTGCGTGGAGTTCGCGTACCGGCTGATTTGCCGGGCCAGCTTCCCCAGATCGGCGCCATCGCGGCGGCTCCAGGGGAGTCGGAGCGTACGGGGATCGACGTCGAGGTACACGGGCGGCTTCATAGCGACCAGGGTACCAGATGCACCACTCCGCGGAAAGCTTGTGCGACCGAACAACTCGCTCGGCGCCAGCGGTTTCTATGAGAGCGAAGTCTTCCCCGGCCTGTGGCTGGACGCCGCCGCCCTGACCCGATTCGACATGGCCGCCGTGATACAGGGAGTGCAAAAGGGGCTGGCCAGCTCCGAACATGCTACGTTTGTCGCCCGGCTGGGTCAAGCGGGCGGACGGACATCGTGAGCAGAAACGGAACGAACCGCTCAGCAGCGGCCGCCTGCGCCGAACCCGCAAACCCGACGAACCATCATCGCGGCGGCCGTCTGCCGCGGGGACTGGTTCGACGGCGTTATTCAGGCCGCACCGACCGCCATGTAGACTTTCCCATGCTGTTTCAACCAGATTAACTCGTCGCGCTCGGCGCGTTCCTTGACCTCCCGAAGGAACTTCACCGTTTCGGCTTCGTAGCATGGCTCAGTTGGGTCGTCCGCCGGAACGACCAATTCGACCTCAACGGCGACGACGTACTTTTCGGTCTGAATCAGTCGCGTCCTTTTGATTCGTTTACCCGCAATCCGCATGACTAGACCCTGTCGAAGAAATGGACCGTTACGAGTTTGGCTTGGATTGGGCTTGGACCTGGGTTTCTCGGCGATCAGTTCACCGTCCTCCAGAGCCGCAACCGCCTGCCATTCCACGATACCACGCTCTTCCAGCCGCTCGGAAGCGTGCTCTCCGACGACGTGCTTTTCCTCGGCGACCAGCTGCCGATTCGCATCAAAAAGTCGTCCCATCGGCGTCCTCGCTATGGGTCGGCTGGCATATTCTGGAAGCCTGGTCATCCCTGATTAGCACTCGTCTCACGCCTCGACCAGCAAGCCACTCGTCGGGACGACATGCTTTCGCAGCCCGGCACGCCCAAGAAGATCGGGGAGATGCGAGGGCAGCGAAAGCATGGGATCAGACACTGTCGTGACGGCTACTTCTCCTTTGCTTTCGGCGCGTCCACCTTGGCCTGTGGATAAAAAATTTTCACGCTGGCCGCATCCTTAACGCCGTCCCAGGCAAGCGTCAGGTCTATCTTGATGCGGAAACGCAGTAGTCCCGCTTCGGCTTGCTTGTCGGTTAGTTTGGCTTCCGCTCGCGAAATGGTTGGGTAGAACCCATAAGGCTCAAGTGTGGCTATTTTAACCTCGCTTTTATCGTAGAAAATGGCCCGCACACGCGGTCCCCTATATGTGTTTAAATCGGCGACTGTCGTGACTGCCGTCCAGTAAAGTGCGTCGTTGTTCCGTTCCTGCTTAGTCCACGGTTTCTTCGTCACCACCATGAAGGATATGGTATCCTCTTGGGGGTCGTATGACCGCGATTGAATGTCGTAAACTTTTTCGAGTTGTTCCACATCCCAGACGTTGGGATCGTTGAGTGCCTTCTCCGTCGCGTAGGACGGGATGAGGACGACGCCGAGGGCTTGCTTCTGTTCTTCGGTCAGCAGAGCGATCTTTTGCCTGGTAGCCTTTCTTAGGAGCATAAGCCGCTGTGTTTTCGCAAAGCGATCATCCTTCATACCGTTGGCCTCCGCGATTTGCTTCCAGACATCTGCAAATAAGGGCGCGTACGACTTCCTCAGTTCGGCGAGTCTCGCCTGCTGCTTTTCGTCCAGCTTGATCTTGGGTGGGAAGGAGAACAGCTCGTCGTAGTTGTACGGATCCTTTGGTGGATCGGCGTTCGGCTGCTGCCTGGCAGCGACTGTCCCTGCGAGCAGGAGAGCCAGACCCAGAACTCCGGCGGCGAAGCGCTTCATGATAGGCCTCCAGAAGGGTGAATGGAGATACGTCAATTGCGTACCATGCATGGTAACGGCGCTGCCCGCGGGGTCAAGAAAAAAGCGGGCGGCGTGGCGGGCGGGTGTGAGCAGCTGAAAAGTTGGTGGAATCTTTGTACAGTACAGCCAGAGAGACTTCAGGCTCTTTTCAAGGCATTTTTGCGGCCTGCCTGGTTTTGTTGCGCACGCTGCCGGGCTGCCGGGCGGCTAACTACCTCTGACGATGCCATGTCACCGACCTTATTCCAGGGGAAACCAGTGATACTGTACATTTGCTCCACCAACTGAAGAGACGCTCACACGGCGGGCGGGCGGGCGGAGCCGAGAGCCGAGTCGGCACATTCCTGTTTTCCTTGTGCCAGGGGCCGCTCCTCACGCCAGTCTCCCGCGCGCCGCCAGCACGATCCGCGCACACGCCTCCGCATCCGACAGCACATCGTGATGCCGCAGCGGGATGCCGAGCCGGCGGCAGACGTCCGGCAAAGTCGTCGGCCGGGCAATTGGGCCGGCCGTCCCGACAGGATTCATTTTACAGGCCCGGCCGCTGCATTCCGACGCCAATAGCCGCAACCCCGAAAGGGCAAACGTGCCAACTCGCTCAACTCACAGGCGCGGCCGGAGCTGTTCGTTGTGGCAGGCCGGGCAGAGCGGCAAGGGCGCGCCTCATCGGGACATCCAAAGGCGTCGCCAACCGAAGGGACCGACGTCCCGTGCCATTTCGCCCCGGGCGTCGTTCGTGGGCAGCCATCGGCATCCATCTACCATCCATTTCCTCTCTATTTCCCTGCCCAGACGCCCCTCCCGCGTGGTACACTCGCCTTTCACACAGCGTTTCCGCAATATCGAGGTGCGTCATGGCCAAACGTCCATCCGCCGAGGTCCGCGAGGAAGCAGATAATTGTCCGGGGGAACCGGGACCTTGGCGCTTTGGCGCACGGCCAGAAAACCCTTGTATACCAATGGTTTACGATGCGCCATCCGACGCGCCATTTGGCGCATCACCGCTGCCGATTGGCGCATATGGGAGTCTGGCGCTGCGGGCGGGGGATAGACGAAGCCGATGGCCGAGTCGGCACAATCCTGCTTCCCTGGGGCCAGTGGCCTCACCTCACCCTCATCGACCGTGCCGCCAGAACGATCCGGGCGCACGCCTCGGCGTCGGACAGCGCGTCGTGGTGCCGCAGCGGGATGCGGAGATGCCGGCACACGTCCGGCAGTTTCGTCGGATACAAATCCCAGGCGGCGCGCGCCATTCTCATGCTGCACTCGAAGCGCAGGTCGGGGACCGGCAGCCCCGCCCGTGCGCAGCACGCCTTCAGTACCGAGCGGTCGAATCCGGCGTTATGCGCCGCCAGGAAGTCGGCGCCGCGCAGGTGGTCCTGGAGGCGCGGCCACAATTCCGCGAACGTCGGCTCGCGGTCCACGCGCTCCCACGTGATGCCATGCACATAAGTGAAGACGAACAGGCGTCGCGGCGGCCGGATCAGGTAGTGCGCGCGCTCCACGATCTCCGCGCCCACGACCCGTACCAGGCCGACGGCGCAAGCGCTGTCGTTGCCGCGATCCGCCGTCTCGAAATCGACGGCCACGAAACAGGGCGGGGCGGCCGGCGGGCGGCGGACTGACGACGGTTGCATGATTCCATCTCCCATGTCCGTCCACTGTAACCGGCACGGAGAGACAAGACAACCGGCAAGCATGGGCAACGATGCGCCGACCCCCGTACAATACAGATTCAGCGGCCGCGAACCTGGGCCGCGCGTCGGTTGTCCCTGGAGGCATGAGCGACGCGGACATCATGGATTCACACACTCTGGATTTGCTCGAATTTGGCAAGGTCCGCGAGCTGCTGGCCGGTTACGCCGCCTGTTCGCTCGGCAAGGAACTGGCCCGCCGGCTGGAGCCGTCCGTGGACGCCGACGCCATCCGCGCCGAACTGGCCCTGACCTCCGAAATGGTGGACGCCCTCGGCCAGAACCAGGCGCCGCCGTTCGGCGGTTTGCACGACGTTCGCCTGATCGTGCGCCGCGCCGCCATCGGCGCCCAGCTTACCGTCGAGCAGCTCCTCGAAACGGCCGATACGCTCAACTGCACCGGCAACATCTACCGTTATCGAATGCGGCTCGGCGACCGCCATAGTGGGCTGTCCGACCTGCTCGCCCCGGTCGAAGACCTCGGCCCGGTCGCCAAGACGATCACCGGCTGCATCGACGGCCGCGGCCACGTCCTCGACATGGCCAGCCCAGAACTGGCCCAGATCCGCCAGAAGATCGCCGACGTGGACGACCGCGTACAGCACCAGATCCGCCGCCTGCTCCACGACCCCAAGCTCCGCGAAATACTCCGCTACCCCAACGCCACCGTCAGCGGCGACCATTACGTCTTGCCCGTGGCCGCCAACCACCGCCAGAAAATCCAGGGCGTCGTCCACCGCACCAGCGCCACCGGCGAAACGGTGTTCATCGAGCCGACGAGCATCGCGAATCTCAGTTCCGAGCGGGCCGTACTCAAGGGCGACGAGGACCGCGAGGTGCGCCGCATCCTCCGGCGGCTGAGCGGCGAAGTCGGTCGCGTCTCGAAGTCGCTGGTCTTCACCATCGACATTTTGGCCCGGCTCGACCTCATCACCGCCAAGGCACGCTTCAGCCGCGATTATTCCATGTACGCCCCCGACGTGAACACCGAGGGCCGGCTGTGGCTGCGGCAGGCCCGCCATCCGCTGTTGCTGCACCTTTTCCGCGGCGCCGGCCCTAGCCTATCGCGGGACTCCTCCTCTGAACCTCAAACCAGCCAACCACCCAAGGAAGTCGTTCCCATCGACGTCCGCCTCGGCTTCGGATTCAACCTGCTCGTCATCACGGGGCCAAACACCGGCGGCAAGACGGTCTGCCTCAAGACGACGGGGTTGCTCTGCCTGATGGCCCAGTCGGGGATGCACATCCCGGCCGGCGAGGGCAGCAACGTCCCCGTCTTCCGCCGCATCCTCGCCGACATCGGCGACGAGCAGAGCCTGGAACAGTCGCTCAGCACCTTCAGTTCGCACATATCGAGGATCGCTTTCATCTTGAACGAAGCGGACGCGAATAGTCTGGTGCTGCTGGACGAACTCGGCGCCGGCACCGACCCGACGGAAGGGGCGGCGCTGGGCCGGGCGATCCTCGACGGCCTCGACGCCCGCGGCTGCCGGGCGATGGTCACCACCCACTTGGGCGACCTCAAAACATATGCTTTTCACAACGAACGGGCGGAGAATGGGGCCGTCGAGTTCGACGTGGAGACGCTGCGGCCGACCTACCGCCTGCACATCGGCCAGTACGGCATGAGCAACGCCCTTCAGATCGCCCGCCGGCTCAAGTTGCCGCGCGACCTGCTGAAACGGGCGCACCGTTATTTGCGTCGCCGGCAGAAACGCGCCCCGGAGATGGCCAAACTGCAACAGCTGCGCGAGGAGACGGAGAAGGCGCGCGAGGAAGCGATGGCGGCGCAGCACGAGGCGGAACGTCAGCGCGAGGAGCTGCGCCAACAGACGGTGCGGGTGGAACGCGAGGCGGAGGAGGCTGCGGCGCTGCGGGCGGCGCGACTCCGAATGCAGCCGGGCGACCCGGTGCGAGTGCCGCGCTTCGACAAGCCGGGGAAGATCGTGCGCGTGGACCACAAGCGCAACCTGGCCCTCGTCAGCGTCGGCCTCGGCCAGTGGGAAGTGCCCCTGGAGGACGTGTTTCCCGAAATACGGTGACTCAGGCGCGCAGCCCTTTTTTTCGCGGCGACTTCTTCGCGGGTGGTGCGGCGGTTGCCGCCGATTTGGCGACCCGCTTGCCTGCGCCTTTCTTGCGTTTGCCTTTCCCAACGACCTTCGCCTTCTGTTTCCGGCGCGAATAAATCAACAGCGCCGCGCCGCCGGCCGCGAGGAGCAACACGGCGACCAGGATCAGCAACAGGATCAGCCACCACCAGCCGTTTCCCGCTTCCTCCTTCTTCGAGGGAGCGGCGGGCGACGGGTTCAGGTTGAACGGGGCGACGACCGGCGCGGGGGCGGACGGCTGCGCCGGGCGCCCTTCGAGGATCGGCGGCGGCGGCGTGGGCGGGGCGGGCGGCGGCTTGACGGCCGGCTTCGGCGGCGACGGTGGCGCGACTTTAACCACGATGGCCTCGGTCAGATCCTCCGGGTTTAATTTCAGCGCCGCCGTCAGGTCCGAAACGAGGTTCGTCCGGGCCAGAAAGAGAAGTGCGAAGCAGGTGTTGGCCACGGGCGTGGCGCCCGGATAGCCGCCGCCGTCGATCCAATCGCCATCGTTCGTTTGGTTGGCGACGATCGCCTCGGCCCCCCAGCGATACCAGTCCTTATCGGCGATGGTCGGCAGGTCGTACAACACGCCGACGCGCTCCAGCGACCACAGAAAGTAAAGATTGGCCGCGGGGATGTCGCGCATCCGATTGACCGGGGCGCCGACGAATTTGTTGAGGGCGGCGAAACCGTCGATGATCTTCTTGTCTTGCGCCGCGTTGAACGGCTCTTTGCCGCGGGCGATCCCGTGGCCGACGGCCAGGCCGAGCAGGCCGCAGCAGTCCATTGGCGCCCCCTCGCCGGCGCCGCCGCCGTTGGCGTAATGGTATCCCCAGCCGCCGTCGCCGTTCTGGCTGGTCTGGAAGCGCTTGGCGATCAGCCACAAGGTCCGGTCCAGGGGAACGTCGTGCCGCTGGGCGGCCCACAGCGCGATGAGGGCGAACTGGGTGTCCGAATTGTCCGTCGTGGCATAGATCAGGTCGTTCGGTTTGTCCGCCGGGTCCGACAAAACAATTTTGGCGAAGTCCTGGACCACGGCCAGGCGGTTGATCGCCAGCGGCACGACGACCTTTGGCGGCAGGGCCGTCGGATAATTGTGGGAAAGGCCGGACGTTGGTTTGTCGATGTTGAGCTTGGAGCCCGGGACGGGCGGCTTCCAGGCGATCTCATGGAGGAGTTTGAAGAGCGCATGATTCTCCGATACGGTCAGGTTGGGGCACTTGTATCCCCATCCCCCCGTAGCGCTCTGGCCGGCGACGAGGCGGACGGCCAGGCCCTGGATCATCTGTTCGTCGCTGCGATTGCCGAGCCGGTCCAGGAACAGGATGCTCAGGGACAGTTCATACGTGTCGTCCATCGTCGGCAGCGCTTTGCGAATGAACGCCTCCGCGCGCTTCAACACCGGGTCGGTCTTGGGCACGCCGCACTCCAGCAGCGTAAGCGCCGGCAGGGCGGCGTAGCCGACCGTGTGGTTGTTGACCGCCCACGTCCCGCTCGGCAACTGGGCCTCCTTGAGGCGACGCACGGCCGTCTCCATGGCGCGCCTGACCTCGCCCTCTTCCTCCGGGGGCAGCGCCGGCCGGGCGGCGCGTGCGGGGGCGGCGAAAAGCAAGGCGCCGACGGCGAGAACGAAGCATTGTTTCGACCAACGACGGACAAATGGCACGGCCCGCATGAATAATCCCTCTGTCGGGGACCAGGCGAGTCTTTCCGAATCCCCGGCGACTTACGGCAGGTCGGCGCACCGACTGCTCCAATCCGGGGAAGGGACGCGCCGCCCGGTTGAAGGAGTCCTCGTCTTGTCGTCCGAACGTCGGGATGCACGAAAGGAAATAACCGAAGGTATGGTAAGGTCCACGCGAGCGTTGAACAAGGAGAAAGCCGGAAAAAAATCGGCCGGCGGCGCGGCAACGGCGGTCATGGGCGCGTGACGGCCGCGCTCTTGTCCGCCGGGGAGGCGTCGGCCCGTCCGACCGCCGCTTCCTGGACCTTCTTTATCTCTCGTAATTGTCGCATATTGCGCACGCTCAGCACGAACGCCGCCAGGCCGAGCAGGAAGGCGAAACCGGTCACCACGTCCTTCACGGTGAGCTGGGAAGTGTGCGGGATCATCGGCGTCGGGGCAAGGGAGGGGGCGTCGTCGGCCTTCGCCTCCTCGGATTTGGGCGTCTGTGTCGTGGTCTGTTGCAGCTTCGTCCGCTGGACGACAAACTCCGCGCGGTGGCCCGCCCCGGCCGACACCACCACCTTGAGGTCTTCCGCTTCCTTGGGCGCGAAGACGAAAACCCCTTGCTCGTCGAGACTGCCTTCGCTCAGTATCGAGCCGTCTGGGCGGAACACCTGCACCTTCGCCCCGGCCGGCGCCTTGCCGCCCACGTCGAACCAGCTTTCGACCTGCACCCTGCCGTCCTTCCTCACGCGATAGTCGGCGTCGAGGCGATGCGCCTGAGCCGGCGCGGCCGCCCAGAGCAGACCGATCACGGCGAGGAGCAGGGTAGGGGGGGGTAAGCGGATTCCGGCGGGGGCCGGCGGCTTTTGCGACAGGACCGCGCCGGGTGATTCGTTCGTGACGGCCCCATTCCCGTTTGCCGGGGCAGCGGTCAGTTCCCAGCGCCGGGTCCAGGCGCCGTCGCCGGACAGGCCGCCGAGCATCTCCGGCTTGACGCCGCGCCAGGAACCCCACGGCGAAACCGAGGATCACTCCCTCGATGACGGCGATCGGCATGTGAACGACGAACACCAGCAGGACGATGCTGTGCCAGTCTTCCGCACCGCCCCAGAGGAGGGCGGCGGCGTTGAGGGCCAGCGTCATCAGCACGGCCGTCATGCCGACGACCAGCCCGGCCGGGAACTCCGAGGCGTGGCCCAGTCGGCCCTCCAGCCACGCCAGCCCCGCCGCCAGGACCGCGACCATCGCGAGAATAATCGGGTTGAACGTCACGACCGCCGCCGGCCGCCAGGCGATGCCGTCCAGGTTGGTCGAACGACTCAGCCACAAGAGAGCGATACTGTAGATCAGGCATAGCGTCCATAGGGAGGCGGCGAAGGCGACCAGCCCCGCGCGGAACCAGCCGTGACGCATCCCGGCGTGCAGCGTCCCGAACAGCCAGGCGGCGGCCAGGGCGGGCAATGCCATGACGCAGGTGTTTACGCCGATGGTGGTGACGCCGCCGTGGCCGAGAAGCACGGCTTGCAGCGTCAAGCCCAGGAGGACGGCCAGCGGGGCGCGTCGGCCGACCACCACGCCCAGCAGCCCGTTCAGCAACAAATGGACGCTGGTCGGGCCAATGGGGACGTGGATCAGCGAGGCCACGAAGAACGCCGCCGTCATCAGGGCGATGCGCGGGATCTCCTCGTCGCGGACCTTGACCATCGCAGCCGCGGTGAGCAGGCCTGCTAGCACGAATCCGCCGACAAGCCAGGGCCACGTCAGTACGCCGTCGGAAATGTGGACGGCCAGCAGCGGGGGCAACACCATTAGCGATCCCATGAATCGTCTCCCGCCGCGGCCTCATTTGTCCGCGATCTTCTCGTCCACCCAGACCCACAAGATGCTGCGCTGCCGAATGGGATAGCTTTTGCCGTCGTGTTCCTTCATGCCGGCGTCGGCGGCGGCCGCCAAACACCACCAACCCGGATCGGTCAAGGTGCCGGTGACGACGCCGTTGGGATCGGTTTTGGCCGTGCGCGTGCAGAACTCATCGGCGGGGATCACCTTCGGCGGGGCGGCGTGGTAGTGCTCGATCTCGACCAGGGCGCCGGCGACGGGATGCGGCGGAATGACGATCCGCGCCGGGCCGGCCGCCGGCCAGCAACTCTGCCTGGAACGCCATACCGGGTTCGAGTCCGTAGGGCCGCGTCAGCGGCGTCAGCTCGAACTCGGTATGGATGGCGCCGTCCCAATGCTTCTGGGCCTGGACGTGCAGGACCACCTTGACATTGTCTTGCAGAAATTCGTTGTCTGACTCCATCCAGATCGGCGGCGTCCGCAGCAGGAAGACGAAATCGCCGCGCTGGTCCGGAGTGAAGTGAAACTGGAAGGCGGCGACGGACTTACCCTCGCCGGCCGGGACGGTGATCGGTGTGAGCGATTTCGTCAGGTCCGTCGTGCGGCCGTCCGGAGCGAGGACGACGACCGAATCCGGCGGCGGGGCGTCGAACAGTTCGTGTTCGTAGGGATGGCCCCACTGATATGTGAAGACGACGTCGTCGCCTTTCTTCGCCGACGGGCTTTGCGGCATGAGCATGTTGAAGTGGGCCTGCGCCGGCAGGGCGACGGTCGCCAACGCCGCCAGAGTGAGGCCGATCGACTTTCGCATCATCGTCTCGCTTCGTTCGGGAATGCACCGAGGGCGCTTGCGGCCTTCGGTCATCATACGAATTGGTGAAAGATCATACCAGCGGGGAGGGCCACTCGATCGGACCTTGACAGAGCGTTCTCCGATGGCCAGAATTATGACCATCATGGCGCGGCGACAGCCTTACACCTTGGCCTTCGCCTCCGAGGTCGCGCAACACCTGCGGGCCATCGACGCGAAATACCACGCCCTCATCCGCGAGAAAATCGGGGAGCGGCTACGGTTCGAGCCGGGCGCCGAGACGACGAATCGCAAACCGCTGCGACAACCGGCCCTCTTCGGAGCCGGCTGGGAAATTCGCTTCGGCCCGGATAACTGCTTTCGCGTCCTGTACGACATCGACGAAGAGGCGCGTGTGGTCCGAATCTTGGCCATCGGGGAGAAGCAAAGGGAGCGCCTGTTCATCGGCGGGGAGGAGGTGCGGCTATGAAGATTGCATCGGTCGCGGAGGTAAAGTCCCAGTTCAGCGCATTCCTGAAAGCCAGCGAAACCGGACCGGTCGTCGTGACGCGCAACGGCCGGGCGGTCGCGGTCATTGTCGGCGTGCGGGACGAGGACGAGATCGAGCGGCTGCTGATGGCGTATTCGCCGCACCTGCGCGCATCCTGGAGCATTCCCGCCAGCAATTCCGCGAGGGGCAGTGGCTTGGCGAGGAGGATTTCTGGGCGGCATTCGAGCAAGCCCCCACTGCTGAAAAGACGGCCAAGCCAAAAGGGAATAAGGCCGAACGTAAGCGGAGGCGCTCATGATTCAGCCGCCCAAGGCGCTCGGCCTGTTCTTGTGCGATCAGGTGATTATCGAGCGCGACTCCCAGAAGCCGACCTTGGTCGGCTGCTTCGCCGGGAGGGTGGTGACCGAATTCCCGTCGGGTCCGCAAAAGTTCGATGTGTTTGCGGCGCTCACCGACGGTCTCGGGGATGTTACGATAGACTTGACGGTGACGCACCTGGAGACGGACCAGGAAATCTACGCACGCCGATTCCCGTTCCGGTTTCCCGACCCGCTGAAAGTCATCCATATGTACTTCCGGGTGCGCGCCTGCGAGTTTCCCGCCCAGGGCAACTATCTGTTTACGCTCTCCGCCGGCGAGTCGGAAATCGCCACTTGCCGGCTGCGGGTGTATCAAGGGGACCAGCCATGAACTCCAACTCCTCCGATCTCGGCCGTCCGACGCCGGACGATCTGGGCGGCATCCCGGTACTGGCCGACTGTCCGGAAGACACGACCATCCGGCCCCGACGTTCGTTCATCAAGGTTCCCGCGGGGCTGCGCAGTCAGCCCACCGGGGCGACGACCGAAGGCCTCGCGGGAATGCCCGTCTGCTTCGGGGACAAGTCGCTGCGTCGGGGCCAGGGCGAGACCGAAGGCGGCGGACTTCCGGCGGGCGACTGATCGCCGCGCTTTCACCCTGGAGCCTGCAAGCGCATGCGAATACTCACACAGACGGTCTCAATCCGTACCGCAATTCGCGATCTGCTCCGCGATCCAGAAGACGAGCGCATCATTGCCGTCGCTTACGTGGGGGCAGACGCGCGCTCCTACCTCCCCGCCCCAAAGGGATTGACACTATACTGCTGGCCGCAGGCCGGTGGGACCAACCCAGACGCTATTGAGGACCTGCGGCGCGACGGGTGCGAAGTGCATTTTGTCGATCGCCTGCATGCGAAGGTTTACTGGTCCCGCGCTCGCGGTGCCGTGATCGGGTCGGCGAATCTGACCGCGAATGCACTCGGAGAACAAGCGCACCACGAGCTAGCCGTTCTGCTGCCTCCTGGGGCCTTCGACATGCGCGCGTTTGTTGGCTCCTTGCACGTTGAACCCGATTTCAACGGCGCGCTCAAGCGCCTTCACGAGGCGCACCTGCGGTACCTCCAGCGAAACCCTTCTCGCGGATCGAAGCGCCCGGCACAGCCCCTGCCGTCCTTCAGGGAGTGGTTCGCTGGCGGGGATGGCCGTAAGGAATGGCGCTTGGGGTGGTACGACGAATACGCGAACGCACCAAGGGACGCGATACGAGCGTTGGAGGAAAACACTGGGACCCGCAAGTACGCCGACTATCTTCCCTGCGGCGGCCCTCATGACCTCAAACTTGGCGTATTCACCCTCAGCTTTCGGGTCAGAGCGGTAGCGGACGGAACCAAGGTCAGCAACCTCGACTGGTGGGTTCCGGACACTCCTCCAATCCCTACCAAGGTGAAGTCGCGCCTGGAATATCCCTACATCTGGTTTGCCCGTAGGCGTATGCCGCGTGGTGCCAGGCCTCCATTCGAAGCCCGGGACAGCCGATTTCGAGCAGCACTCAAGGTTGCCATCGACGAATCGGGCGGGTATCCCTGGCTGGAAAACGCATCACTGAACCCGACAAAGCGGTTTCTGGAACGACTCGAGCGTGCGTACGATGGCTGACCGCGATGCATCGACCTTTGCCCGGCAAGGGCTTAGCCAAACACCTCCCGAAATCCCCGCAGGTGTTCCGCCAGCAGTTCTTTCAGCTTCGCCGCCTGCGACGGCTCCAGATGCTGAAACACCAACCGCACCACGTCGCCGGTCGCGCGCTTGGCATCGACCGTAGCCGTCGCCGCACCGACGCCCTCCAGCCGGCTCAGGTTGAATTGACCTTTCTTGCCCAAAAAGAGACAATCCAGCCCGTCAATGTCCTTGGTCCGCCATTGCGCCCACGCCCGACTCGCTCCCGGAACGCGAAGCGTGATCGCCGCCCGGTTGTCCCATTGGACCGCCACTCCCGGCTCGATTTCGCGCACCAGTCCCAGCAATCGCGGCAGCAGCGCCCGGTCCCATTTCGGCTTCTTCCCCGGCGCGAATCCCTTTTCGCCCAGGTGCCACCGTTCGCCGTTGACCTTCCACGGCATCACGTCTTCCGGCTTCGTCGTCATTCGCTTCAGGGCCGCGTGGAACGACGCCACGGCCTCGGCCAGAAATTCGCGGAACGCCGGCGTGTCGATCTCGCTCAGCCGGTGGGCCAGCACCGTCACCGACTGCCACGGCCCCTTGTGTACCGTCGTCCATACGCGGTCGTCGTTGCCGTAGACCTCCAGGCCGGGCGTCTCGTTCAACGGCCGGATGCCCAGGCGCTCCGCCAGCGCCCGCGACTGGAAGGCGTTCTTGGCGACGCGGAACACCAGCCGCAACAGCCATTCCTGTCCGGTCAGGGCGTGCAGGAACCAGCCCTGGCTACGATTCGGAGCGGCGATCTCGACAACGCTCTGCTGGCCCCAATTGGTATCGGCGAACGCCCCCAACTCGTGAATTTGCTCGTCGAGCCAGTCGAGCATGGCGCCTTCCCAGCGGCACGGCTTGCCGTCGCTGGTGACGCGCTCGAGGGTGTGCCAGCGGCGGCCGTCGGTCTGCCACGGCATGGCGGCGTCGCGGCCGACCGCCTCCAGCGGCACGTCGTTGTCCTTCACGGCCGCGGCGGCAAAGGGATCGTAGCGCGGCCGTTCGACGTGCGGCCCGGCCGCCAGCACCGGGGCGAGGGCGGCGCCGGTGTGCGAGCCGGGCGCGGCCGCGACCTGTTCGGGCGTCCCCGCGGCGACGACAAGGCCGCCGCCGGGGCCGGCCTCGGGGCCAAGGTCGATCACCCAATCGGCCGTCTTGATGACGTCCAAATTGTGTTCGACCACGATCACGGTGTTGCCGAGGTCCACCAGCCGGTTGAGCACGTCGAGCAGCTTGTGAACGTCGTCGAAGTGCAGGCCGGTGGTCGGCTCGTCGAGGACGTAGAGCGTCTTGCCGGTGCTGGGCCGGGCCAGCTCGGAGGCCAGTTTGACGCGCTGGGCCTCGCCGCCCGAAAGGGTCGGAGCCGCCTGCCCCAGCGACAAATAATCGAGGCCCACGTCGGCCAGCGTTTGCAGCACTTTGCGGATCTTCGGTATGTTCTCGAACAGTTCCAGGGCTTCGTGGACGCGCATTTCCAGCACGTCGGCGATGGAGCGGTTCTTGTAGCGGACGGCCAGCGTCTCCGGGTTGTAGCGCTTGCCGTCGCAGACGTCGCATTCCACCCATACGTCGGGCAGGAAGTGCATTTCGATCTTTTTCTGGCCGGCGCCCTCGCACGCCTCGCAACGGCCGCCCGGCCGGGCGAAGCTGAAACGCCGCGGCTGCCAGCCGCGCACCTTCGATTCCGGCAGCCGGGCGAACAGCTCGCGCACCAGGTCGAAGACGCCGGTGTAGGTGGCCGGGTTGGACAGCGGCGAATTGCCGATGGGGTCCTGATCGACGTTGATGACCTTGTCGATATGTTCAAGACCGAGGATGTCGTCGTGGGCGGCGGCCGGCGTGCGAGCGCGGTGCAGCCGCCGGGCCAGCGTCTGGTACAGCACCTCGTTGACCAGCGAGCTCTTGCCCGAACCGCTCACGCCGGTCACGGCGATGAACGCGCCCAGCGGAAAGGCCACGTCGATGTTGCGCAGGTTGTGCTGTCGGGCGCCCTTAACGACAAGAGTGGCGAGTGGCGAGTGGCGAGTGGCGAGTGAAGAAGAATCGAGAGGCCGCGGCTCACCTTTCCGGTCTTCTCTCGCCACTCGCCACTCGCCACTCGCCACTCTGATTCGACGATTGGTCGGGACCGGGATAGATTTCTTTCCGGAGAGGTATTGCCCGGTGAGCGACGCCTTGGAGCGCATGACCTGTTTCGGCGTCCCCTCCGCCGTGATCTCGCCGCCGCGGTCGCCGGCGCCGGGGCCGAAGTCGAGCAGGTAGTCGGCCGCCCCGATCACCTCGCGGTCGTGTTCCACCAATATCAGCGTGTTGCCCAGGTCGCGCAGGCGTTGCAACGCGCCCAGCAGACGGCGGTTGTCGCGCGGGTGCAGGCCGATGGTCGGCTCGTCGAGGACGTAGAGAACGCCGGTCAGGCCGCTGCCGATCTGGCTGGCGAGGCGGATGCGCTGCGTCTCGCCGCCGGACAGCGTCGGCGCCGGCCGGCCCAGCGACAGATAGTCGAGGCCGACATCCACCAGGAAACGCAGGCGGTCGCGTACCTCGCGCAACAACTCGCCGGCGACCTGCTGATGTTGGGGCGTCAGTTCCAATTTCTGGAACAGCGACAGCGTTTCGCCGAGCGGCAGGCTGCACAACTCGCCCAGCGTCAGGGCGGGGTGGTCGCCGCCGAATGGGAACCGGCAGGCCGCGGCGTCCTCACGCAGGCGCGAACCGCCGCAAGCGGAGCAGGGGACTTCGCTGACCAGGTGTTCGAGCCGCTGGCGGTAGGCGGGGCTGACGCGCGACGCCTCGTCCACCGCGGGGAACAGGCCCTTGTACTGGAAACGGATCGAGGCTTGGCGAGCGGGGGGCGTAAGCCCCCTGATTTCTTCCTCCTCATCAGGGGGCTTACGCCCCCCGCTCGCCTCGTCTGATTCCAGTGCGATCCACGCTTCGCCCGTGCCGTGCAAGACGACATTTTGCTGGGCCGGCGACAGCTGCTCGAACGGCGTATCCAGGGAAAAACCGGCGCGGCGAGCGATCGCCTCGGCGAATCGGAGAAAGGAGCCGCCTTCCGATAGGTCTGGCCAGGCGGCTACGGCCCCGTCGCGCAACGACCGCTTGCCGTCGCGGATGAGCAGGGCAGGGGGGGCGCCCTGCTGTACGCCCAGCCCCTCGCAGCGCGGGCACCAGCCGAGCGGACTGTTGAACGAAAAATGGTGCGGATTCAGCGGCTCGAAACTGCGGCCGCAGTTGTCGCAGGCGTAATGCAGACTGAAACGGTCCACGCGCCAATCCGGCTCCGCCTTCTTGTCGTCCACGAAGCCGACGTGCATCACGCCGCGTCCCAGCTCCAACGCCGCCTCCACGGCGTCGGCGATGCGCGTCCGCTGGTCTGCGCGGACCAGCACGCGGTCCACGACGACTTCGACGAGGTGTTTTCTCCGGTGGTCGATGGCCGGCGGCTCCTCGACGTTGTACGATTTGCCGTCCACGCGCAGCCGGACGAAACCGCTTCGCCGCACCTCGTCCCATAGCGCTTCGTATTTCTCCTGCCCGCGGCGCTCCAGCGGCGCCATCAGGTAGAGTTTCGTCCCGTCGGGCAGCGCCAGGATTTTGTCGATGATCTCGTCGGCCGTCTGCGTGCCGATAGGCGTGCCGCAGGCGGGGCAGTGCGGCCGGCCCAGGCGGGCGTAGAGGATGCGGAGGTAATCGTAGATTTCGGTGACGGTGCCGACCGTCGAGCGCGGGCTTTTGCTGGCCGCCTTCTGCTCGATGCTGACGGCCGGCGACAGGCCGCTGACGTGCTCGACCTTCGGCTTCTGCATCTGGCCGAGGAACTGCCGGGCGTAGGCCGACAGCGACTCGATGTAGCGCCTTTGTCCCTCCGCATAGATCGTATCCAGGGCGAGCGAACTCTTGCCCGAACCGCTGGGGCCGCAGAAAACCGACATCCGCTCGCGCGGCAGCTCGACGGTCACGTCCTTGAGGTTGTGCTGCCGGGCGCCCTGGACCGTCAGCGTCTCCAGCGGGGCGGCCGGCGGCCGCTTGACCTTGCCGTTCGTCCTGGCCTTCGGCCGCGCGCCGTTGGTTGGCTTCCCTTCCAGGATCGGCCGCAGCGCCTGACCGGTATACGACCGCTCGTTGGCGGCGACCTCCTCCGGCGCGCCGACCGCCACCACCTCGCCGCCCTCCGCGCCGCCTTCCGGGCCGAGGTCGATCAGCCAGTCCGCCGTCTTAATGACGTCCAAATTGTGCTCGATCACCAGGACGGTGTTTCCGGCGTCGGCGAACGCTTGCAGCACTTGCAGCAACTTCTGGATGTCGTCGAAATGGAGGCCGGTCGTCGGTTCGTCGAGGATGTAGAGCGTGCGCCCCGTCGCCCGGCGGCAGAGTTCCTTCGCCAGCTTGACGCGCTGGGCTTCGCCGCCGGAAAGCGTCGGCGCAGGCTGGCCGAGCTTGATGTAATCGAGGCCGACATCGTGCAACGTCTGGAGCATCGGCCGGATTTTCGGCACGTTCTGGAAATGAACCAGCGCCTCCTGCACGTCCATCTCCAGCACGTCGCGGATGCTCTTGCCCTTGAAGCGAACTTGCAGGGTCTCGCGGTTGAAACGACGCCCTTCGCAGACCGGGCAGGTCACCCATACGTCGGCGAGGAAGTCCATGTTGAGGCGGTTGGAGCCGGCGCCCTCGCACGCCTCGCAGCGCCCGCCCGGCTTGTTGAAGCTGAAACGGCCCGGTTTGTAGCCGCGCACCTTCGCCTCGGGCAGTCCGGCGAACAGGGTGCGGATCTCGTCGAACACCTTGATGTACGTGGCCGGGTTGGAGCGCGGCGTCCGTCCGATCGGCGACTGGTCGATGTCGATGACCTTGTCGATCTGCTCGGCGCCGAGGATGCGGTCGTGTTCGCCGGGCGGCGTGCGGCGGCCGTTGGCGTTCTCTTCCACCTCGCCATTCTCCTCTTCATCAGGGGGCTTACGCCCCCCGCTCGCCAGCAGGGCGAGGCGGAGGATGTCGTTAACGAGCGAGCTTTTTCCCGAACCGCTGACGCCGGTCACGCAGACGAACAGGCCTAGGGGGATTTCGACCGTGATGTCCTTGAGGTTATGGTGGCGCGCCCCAACGACGGTGAGCCGGGCCGGCCCGCGCGGCCGACGACGCGGCGGGACGGCGATGCGCCGCGCCCCCGTCAGGTACTGGCCGGTGAGGCTGGCAGGGTTGGCGGCGACCTCCGCATAGCTGCCCGCGGCGACGACTTCGCCGCCGCGTACGCCGGGGCCTGGGCCAAAATCGACGAGATAGTCGGCCGCCCGCATGGTCTCCTCGTCGTGCTCGACGACGACGACGGTGTTGCCCATGTCGCGCAGACGTTCGAGGCTGCGCAACAGCCGATCGTTGTCGCGCGGGTGCAAGCCGATGCTCGGCTCGTCGAGGACGTAGAGGACGCCGACGAGGCCGCAGCCGATCTGCCCGGCCAGGCGGATGCGCTGCGTCTCGCCGCCGGAAAGGGTGGGGGCGGAGCGCTCCAGCGTGAGATAATGCAGACCGACATTGAGGAGAAAGCCGATGCGCCCACGCAGCTCCTTCAGCACCTCGACGGCGATGGTCCGCTGCACGGGGCTTAGGCTCTCTTCCAGTCCGCCCGGTCCCGGCTCCAGCCAGCGGCCGACCTCGCCGACCGGCATGGAGCACACCTCGGGAGGCGTTTTGCCGCCGACGCGCACCGCGCGGGCCTGGGCGTTGAGGCGTTTGCCGTCGCAGGTGGGGCAGCGCACCACGCGCATGTACTTTTCCAACTGCATCCGTCGCGGCCCGGCCGCCGTCTTTTTGAAGCTGCTCAAGAGTTGCGGCACGACGCCTTCCCACTTGTCGCCGTGCTTCCAGACGCCGCCGCCGCGCTGTTTCCATTCAAACGTGATGTGCCGGTCGCCGGCCCCGTACAGCAGCAGGTCGCGCTGTTCGCGCGGCAGGTCCTGCCACGGCGTTTTCAGGTCGATGTCCAGCGTCCTGGCGACGCCTTCGTAAATGTGCCGCCGCCAGCGGCCCATCTCGCGCAATGACCCGACGAGCGGGACGGCCCCCGCGGCGAAACTTACGGACTCGTCGGGGATCAGCAGTTCCGACGCGAAGGTGTAGCGCGTGCCGAGGCCGTCGCAGTCCGGGCACATGCCGTGCGGGCTGTTGAAGCTGAATAGCTGCGGGCTGGGCGGCTCGTAACTCTTATCGCAGTGGGTGCAGGCGTAATGAGCGGAAAAGAGAATGTCGCCGAACGACGGCTCCGCCGAACTCTCGGTCCCCGGCTCTTCCTTGCGTTCCTCCTCGACGGCAACAATGAGCGCACCTTCTCCCAGGGCCAAGGCCTGTTCCACCGCCTCGGCGAGGCGCGGCCGCACCTTCGGCTCCAGCTTGAGCCGGTCGATCACCACTTCGATGTTGTGTTTGATGCGGCGGTCGAGCTTGAGGTCGTCGGTCAGGCGGACGACCCGGCCGTCCACGCGGGCGCGAAGGAAGCCGCGTTTGAGCATGTCGGCGAACAGGTCCTTGTACTCGCCCTTCTGGCCGCGCACGACCGGCGCCAGGACGAGGAAGCGCGTCCCTACCGGCAGCGACAAGATACGGGCGAGGATCTGTTCGCGCGTCTGGGCGGTGATCGGTCGGCCGCAGACGGGGCAGTATCCTTGGCCGACGCGGGCATAGAGGACGCGGAGGTAGTCGTAGATTTCGGTGATGGTGCCGACGGTGGAGCGCGGGTTGCGGCCGGCCGCCTTCTGCTGGATGCTGATGGCGGGGGAGAGGCCGCCGAGGTAATCGACGTCGGGCTTCTGGAATTGGCCGAGGAACTGGCGGGCGTAGGACGACAGCGATTCGACGTAGCGGCGCTGCCCCTCGGCGTAGAGCGTGTCGAAAGCAAGTGAACTCTTGCCCGAGCCGCTGACGCCGGTGAAGACGATGAGACGGTCGTGCGGCAGGTCGAGGTTGACGTTTCGAAGGTTGTGCTCGCGGGCGCCGCGGATGACGATGCTACTGTTGTCCATAACGAGAGGACCGCCGCTCCTGAGCCGGGGTGTCGGGCCAGATAATTAGTATACGTCTGTCCGGCGGCGGGGGACAAGGGCGAGGTGTGGGACATCGCGGAAAGCTCTGCCGAAGATGTGGAAGGAATCATCTAAAGTCTGCCGACACAGCATGTTAAGCGTTAGCATCTAATGAAACATAAGAGTCATTATCGGACGTGACCTGCCGAAGCGACTCAACCTCGCTCCGGTTCCTACGATGATGGAAACGTCTGATAAGGTCTATTATGATTAATTAACGACGAGGGCGACAGGCCGCCGGCGCCGCCTAGGCGAACGCTTCCACAACCGCCGCAAGATCGACCAGGCTTCGCTGTTTTGAGACTTCACGCCGTTCCACCCGCCACCCCGTTCGCCGACGGGCCGGACTCGAACACGCCCATGCGACGAAACTTCTGGTAGCGCCCTTCCAGCAACTCCTCCATCGGCGTCTGGTGCAACTCCCGCAGGTAACGCAGCAAGTAGGTTTTCAGCGTGTTCGCCGTCTCCCGGTGGTCGCGGTGGGCGCCGCCCAGCGGCTCCGGGATCACGTCGTCGATCACACCCAGCCCGGCCAGGTCGCGCGAGGTCAGCCGCAGCGCCTCGGCCGCCATCGGCTTGCTCGTCTCCGTCGCCGTCTTCCACAAAATGCCGGCGCATCCCTCCGGGCTGATAACCGAATAGTAGGCGTGCTCCAACATGCTCACGCGGTCGCCGATCCCGACGCCCAGGGCGCCGCCCGACCCCCCCTCCCCGATCACCACGCAAACCACCGGCGTCTCCAGCCGCGACATCTCCAGCAGGTTCACCGCGATCAGCTGGGCCTGGCCGCGCTCCTCGGCGCCGATGCCGGGAAAGGCGCCCGGCGTGTCGATCAGGCAGACCACCGGCAGACGGAACTTCGCCGCCAGCCGCATCGCCCGCAACGCCTTGCGATAGCCCTCCGGGTGCGCGCAGCCGTAAAAGCACTCCTGCTTTTCCTTGAGCGTCCGGCCCTTCTGGTGGCCGATCAACAACACCCGGAAGTCGCCCAGTCGGGCGAAGCCGCAGCGGATCGCCCGGTCGTCGCCGATCGCCCGGTCGCCGTGCAACTCGACGAAATCCTCGAATACGAGGTCGATATAGTCGATCAATTGCGGGCGGTTCTTGTGCCGCGACACCTGCACGGTCTGCCACGGCGTCAGGCTGCCGTAGATTTTCTTCTTGAGATTGACCAACTCGCGGCGGATGCGGCGGATTTCTTCGGCGCCCGCCGCCTGCCCGTTGGCGCCGGACTCCAGCCGGGCCAAAACCTCCTCTAGCTCGTAGATCTCTTTCTCGAACGGCAGGAAATCCCTTTGGTCCATCGACCGGTCCTCCGCCTGGCGCGCCGAAACGACGACCGTTCCCGGCGCCGTCGCCATCCCAACGGGTTAGTGTACCAAGCACAGGCCGCCGCATCCAGCCACGGCGATTGGGCTTGCCGCGCCTCGGCCGTCTCTGCTACACCGGGCGGGTCGGCCCCCCGATACTTCTTCCCGCGAGTGCCGAGGCGATGGCGCGACCCGCGACCCCCACGACGACAAGGCTCCGCGACTGGCTCTGGACGCACCCGTACACGGCGATCGCGGCGGCGCTGTTCGTCGGCCTCGCCGTGCCGTTCTTGACGCGGCGCGAGTCGGAATGGCGCAACGTTTTCGTGACGGCGGCGGAAATCCTGCGTCAGGGCGGCGACCTATACCAGCCCCGCAACGGCTTCGCCTACCCGGCCTTCATGGCCTGGGCCGCCCTGCCCTTCACCTTCGTGCCGGCCCTCGTGGAACGCGCCGCCTGGCTGACGGTCAACCTCGTCTGCCTGACGCTCCTGCGCGCTGGGCCTGGCGGCTGGCGGGGGGGGGGCGGTTGCAGGGCCAACCCCCGGTCGCCCGCGGCCAACATTGGGCGGCCATTCTGGGCCTGCTATGCGGGGCGCCGTTCCTGTGGAATTGCCTGAACCACCAGCAGACGGACATCGTGATCGGCGCCCTGCTGCTGGGCGGCTGCGTGCTGCTGAACCGCCAACGCTCCTTGAGCGCCGCCGTCTGCTTCGGCCTGGCGGCGGCGATGAAATGCACCGCGCTCCTCTGGACGCCGTACCTGCTGTGGCGCCGTCGGCCCGCCGCCGCCTTCTGCGTTGTCGCCGTGGCGTTTGTCGCCAACCTGCTGCCCGATCTGGTGAGCCGGCCGCCGGTGGAACGCATCTGGCTGGGCGAATATTGGACGCACTGCCTGAAAGGGCTTGGCTCGGACGACCGCTATCCGGGAACCTGGGGAAGCGACGTGATTTACAACCAGTCGCTTGCCGGGGGGGTCACACGATGGCTGACCACCTCCTGGGCCTGGACGGCCGACGACTGTGCCGTTGTGGAACGGGCGGAAGCTCTCGGCGGCCCACGCGCGGCCCGCGCCGCCGTTTACGCCGCGGAGTTGGTCCTGCTGCTCGGGACGCTGTGGGCCGCGGGACGCCCGCTGCGTCGGATGGGGCCGGACGCGGCCGGTGAGGTCGGGCAACAAGGGCTGGAATGCGGTGCGATGTTGCTTCTGATGCTGATGTTGTCGCCGATGTCGAGTTTAGCGCATTTCGGCGTGCTGGCGCTTCCGGGCTTTTGTCTGGGACGTGCGTCCCTCGCCAGACGGGACGGGCGCGTTTGGGCGTTGCTGCTCGCGGCCGCGGCCCTGGCCCTCACGGCCAACAAGGCGCTCGTGGGCGAGAGGATTTATTCGCTCACCCTGTGGTACGGCAGCGTGACGGCGGAGACGCTGCTCCTTTTTCTGGGCTGCTGCCTGCTCTTGTGGGAGGGGAGGAAAGTCGCCGCCCTGAAGACGACGGCGTCGGCCGAGCCGTGCGCCAGGCGGCTTGAATGCGCCGTTTACTCCGACTTGCTCTCCTGGGGCTTAAAGACTCTTAAGGTGCGCATTTTGATCAGCACCTCGTGAAAGTCGCGCGGCCGGTCGTCCCTTTTCTTCGCCAGCATGTGCAATACCAGATCCCCGAACTCCTTGGTGACGTCGGGGTTGTGGACGACCGGCGAGGCCGGCTTCTCGGCGATGTGCTTGGTGAGAAGCTCCTGGTTGCTGCCCGCGCGGAACGGCGGTCGGCCGGTCACCAGTTCGTAGGCGGTGGCGGCGAAGCTGTAGACGTCCGCGCGCCCGTCCAGCGCCAGGCCGCGAATCTGCTCCGGCGACATGTAGCTGCGCGTGCCCTGCGGCTTGTTTTTGACGCGGAACACCTTGGCCCAGCCCGTGGGGATGCGCTGGGCGATGGCGAAGTCGATGAGCTTGACCTCCCCCGCGCTGTTGACCAGGATATTGTCCGGCTTCACGTCGCGATGCACCCAGCCCTTGGCGTTCATGAAGGCCAGCCCCGTGGCCATCTGCTTCAAAATGTCCTGGCCTTTTTCGCGGATGAAGTCCTTTTCCTTCCGCTGGATGCGGAGTTTGAGGTTGCCGGCCGGGAAGAACTCCATGACGAAATACGGATTTTTGGGATCGCGTCCAACGGCGACGATGCGGATGATGTTGGGGTGGGCCAGTTCCTGGCCGACGTCGGCCTCGTGCAGCAAAAAATGCCGGTACTGCGCCTGCGTCGCCTTCTCGGGCAGCAACAGCTTCATGGCGAAATGCCGGCCGCTGGCGTCGCGGACTTCCCAGACCTGACTGGCCTGGCCGGTCACCAAATGCTTGAGCAGCCGATAGCCGCCGATCACCTCGTCCGACACGGCCGCCCCTCTCGTCGTGGCGAGTGGCGCGTGGCGAGTGGCGAGTGGCCAGAGAAAGAGACGAAGTTAGCCTCGCGCTCCCCTCTCGGGTCGCGGCTAAACCTCTTTTCTTCACTCGCCACTCGCCGCTCGCCACTCGCCACTCTCACCAGTATTCCTCGTAATGGACGTTGCCCTTGAACTTGATGTTGGCCTGGTCCGGCAGAAAGCCGCGGCGCTCCAGCAACTCGATCACGCCTGGCGGCCGCGGGTAGACGCGCTTGCCGCTCTCCCGGTCCTTTTCCGGCACGCCGATCATCTTGGGGTTGCCGCACAGGAAAACGTGCGTCCCTACCGGGTTGAGCGGCGCCCCCAGCTTCTCTTCCAGCCGGCCGCTGCTAAGAAGGTCTTGAATGTACATTTTATTCCCGGCGTCCGAGGCCTCGCGCGTCGTCAGGCCCAGGTAAGTGTAGTTCGGATGGCGGCGCATCAGCTCGTCGTGGACGGCGCGGTAGGCCAGGTCCTTGCCGTAACGGACGCAGCACGCCGACAGGATGCGGCCGCGGTGGCCGCGCCGAAGCAGGTCCCACAGCATGTAGTTGTGCGGCGCCTCGCCGGTGCCGGTCGCCAGGAAAACCACGGAATCGTCGGGCTGCACCGGGTCCAGCGTGTACCCCCCCGTGATCTTCTCGCCGACGTACAGCCGGTCGCCTTCCCTGAGCATGAACAGTCGCGGCGTCAGGACCGGCGCCTCCCCCCGATCGGTCTTGCGCACCAGCACCACGTAAAACTCGATCCAGTCCGTCTGGGAAAGATCGGGTAGACCGCCCGCTTCGTCGAGCACGGAACAGCTGAGCGAGTACGACCGGCGGGCGAGCTTGGTGGGGTCGTTGACGCGCGTCTCCTCCTGGCAGCCGGGCATGCGCGGTTCCCAGAAGCCGAGGCCGAGTACGCCGTACTGGCCCGGTTTGTGCGGCGTCGGCCGGAGGTCCGGCGCACGCGCATCACCATCAGGTCGGGGTGGACCTTACGGAGCATCGTCACGGCGGCGTTGTATTTCTGGCGACGCAGGTCGGTGATCTGTTCGGGTGTCATGCTCTTCCCAGCGCCCGGCCGGCCTGTGGGGAACCGCGGACGCGGCCTTCCGGGAGAGGGTTCGCGCCGCGCCCGCGACCGTTCCACCGTTTTATGATATGAACGCGCCGGCGGTCAGGCTCCGCCCTCCCCTGCCCCGCCGCGCGGTCTCGGCCCCATCGCGAGCGTCGGATAACAGCGTTATGGTTCCGTCCGATAACAGCGTTATGGTTTCCGAACGCGCCCTCGTTTCGCCGCGACGCGCCAGCGAAGCGCTTTGGGAGAAGCGCTCCGCTGGCGCGTCGCGGCGAACCGAGCCACATCATCCGGACCAGGAATCAGGCCAGTTTCTTCACGGCGTCCTTGACCACCTGCACTTCCACGCGCACGTCGTCCGTCGGCTCCTCTTCCTTGGCCTCGTACTCGATGCTGATCATGCCCTTGAACTTCACGTCGCGCAGCGCCTGGAGCAACCCCGGCACGTCCAGGTTGCCCCGGCCGGCGATCACTTCGAGCTTGGTTACGTTGTTCCAGTCCTTGAGGTGGATGCCGAAGTTGCGGGCGCCCATCATCCGCACCTCTTTCACCGGATCGAGCTTTTTGCCGAGCTGGGCGGCGCGGATCAGGTGGCCGGTGTCGAGGCAGGTTCCGATAAGTGCGTTATGGTCCTTCACGGCCGGCAGGATCACCTCGGCCGAATACCAGCGGTGCAAATGCTCTTGCCCGGGCTTGCCCACCGGGCCGTGCGGGTGGATGCCGATGGCGATCTTGTACTCCTCGCACAGCTTGTCGAGACTGTCGAAGCTGTCGGGGTCGGGGTCGGCGCTGAGCATCTTCAGACCGAGCGCCTTGCCCAGCTCGAAATAGCGACGGTTCTTGTCCGTGTCCTTGGTGAAGGTCTGCACGCCCCAGGCCAGCGGCGTGATCTCGTACTCCTTGCAGAGTTTCAACACGGCGGCGAGCTGTTCCGGCGTGGAATTGGCGGGGACGTGCTTCTGGTAGAACTCGACGTAATGCAGGCCGAGGTCCTTGATCCGCTTGAGGCAGGGTTCGAGGTCGAAGTGACGGAAGGTGTAGCTCTGGACGCCGAGGGTGAAGCCGCCGAAGGGGTCGTCCTTCGCCGCGGCGAAGAGGCGAGGCCCGACGGCGACGCCCAGGGCGGCTGCGGCCCCGAGCTGGAGGAAACGGCGGCGGTCGAGGGCGTGCTGCGGCTGCGGCATGGCGGTGTTCTCTCTGTGGTTGCGGAAAGCGTCGGTGGCAGGCGAGCTAAAGGCCTACCGCGCCGCGACGGGGGTGTCAAGCGGTGCGCGCCGCAACTCTACTTCGCCGGGAGCGCGACTACTTTCAGGCGAAACACTTTCGACCCGCCGGGAATGACAGCCACCCCTCCCCCCATTCCGAGTTGCAAAGATTCAAATTCGGTGACCGCGTCCAGGTCCTTGTCGGCGGCGACTTCTCCGTTGAGAAACACTCGCATTTTCTTGCCTTCGCGTTTCAGGAGAAACAGGACAGGCTGGTAGATTTTGAAGTTGGGCGGCGCGAGCCGGCGGTCGTCGCCGATGGCGATCTGCCCGTCGTGGCTGAGGGTGACCGGCAGGAGTGCGTTGGTCTTGCGGGACTCCAGGCGGACAATCAGGGGGCGTCCGGCGTCCACAATGCACGCCGCCTCGATCGAGAAGTCGCCGCTCAGAGTCACCGGCGGCAACGTCACGAAATAGATGCCGGACGGCTTGCTGACCTCCAGGCACGGTTCGTCGTGGTCCTTGACGACCCGGAAGGCGTCGCCCGACCATCCGTCCGGAAGCGTTTGACTGTTCTTAATGGCTTTGCTGAAGTCCTCGTCGATGAGCACCTGGGGTTCGCCGGGCGTCGGCGAAGTCTTTCCGTCCTTGGCGACCGACCCATTGTCCTTGTCCTTCGAGGGGCCGCCGCTTAACGCCCACACGGTGATCGCCAACGTCCCCACGACCAGCAGCAGGCCCACCGCCCCCGCGACCAGCAGAAGCCCGATACGGAACAGACTCGGCCGCGCGGCCGTCGGGATCGGAGCCGGAGCCGGAGCGGGCGCCCGGCCGGCGTCCACGACCGCGAAGCGTTGATCCGGCGCGGCGGGATAGCCGGCCGCCGGAGTCGGCGCGGCGGGATAGCCGGCCGCGGGCGTCGGCGTGCGCGCCAGTTCCGTTTTCTGTTGGAAGACGTCTTTCGTGTCCAGGGCCGGCTCGGCCGGCCGGCCGGCCGAAAGGTCGAGCAGACTGAGGAACTGAGCGGCGGCCACGCCCTGGCAGAACGGCTGCAAGGCGGTCGCCGCGTCGCCGGGCGTGGCGTAACGCCGCGCGGAGTCTTTCTCGACCATGCGGCGGAGCACGGCCGTCAACTCGCGGGGGAGGTCGGCGCGCAGGTGGTCGAGGGGCGGGAACGCCTCGCGCTGGTGGGCCAGCAGTTTTTCAAGATCCGATTTGTGGCTGAAAGGCGGCTTGCCGGCCAGCAGGAAGTAGAGGGTGGCGCCGAGGCTGTAGACGTCGGCGCGGGTGTCCACCGAGCGGGCGTCGCCGACCTGCTCGGGGGCCATGTAGTCGGCCGTGCCTATCGCCGACCCGAGGCCGGTCAGCGCTGGCGCCGGCGGCGAGTTGGACATGGCGCTTTCGCCGGCCCGCTTGACCAGACCCCAGTCGATGACGACGACGCGGGCCGAGTCGGCGCCGTCGCGGGCCAGCATCAGGTTCGAGGGCTTCACGTCCCGATGCACCAGGCCGCGTTCGTGGGCGGCCTGCAACCCCAGGGCCGCCTGCCGCGCCAGTTCGCACGCCTCCGCCACGGGCAACTGCCGGCGGCGGTCCACCAGGCGGCTCAGCGGCGCGCCGTCGAGATACTCCGTTATCAAATAGGGGCCTTGGTCGTCGGCGCCGGCGTCGTAGGCGCGGACGACGTGCGGGCTGTACAGGCCGCCCAGCGCCTCCACCTCGCGGCGAAAGCGGGCCAACAGCACGTCGCGGTCGAGGCCCACGTCGGTCCTCGGACGTTTGACCGCGCGAAAGTCCTTGAAATGCAGGTGATAGGCCAGGTAGACGACGCCGAGACCGCCGGACGCCAGTTCGTCCTGGATGCGGAGGCCCGCCGGCGCGCCGCCCTTCCCCATTTGGACCTGTGCCCCGGCGACCGCCGGTTGTCGGGCCGCCGGCTTCGCCGCGGCGCCGATCCTGGCGGGGGAGGCAATCCGGATGCCCGCCCGGCACTTGGGGCAGACCACCTTTTCGGGCGCCGGGTGAGGAATCGTCAGCGCCGTGCCGCACTTGGGACAGAAAAGGGTCGAGGGAGGCATGGGGGATTCTCCTGCTGTGCCGTCGTCGGCCGACGCTTCCCGGCGGTAAGTGGGGCGGGAACGGTTTCTCACGGGAACGGCACGATTCTAACCTCCCCGGCGGGTCGCCGCAAGCATCGAAACGGCGATCCTTTCTATCTTCTATTCGGCTCGCGGCGGGCGCGTCACGGCGCCGGCCGAACGTCCGGCAATGGATAGAGGGAAACGGAGTGGTCGGCGAGGGCCGCCAGGCCTTGGCGTCCGTCGGGCGAAACGGCCACGGCCGTGACGCGGGCGCCGGCGCCCGTGAACCGCTTCAGCGCTTTGCCGGTCGTTAAGTCCCACACCACGACGCCGCCGTCCCCGTGGCCGGTCAGCGCCCGGCCGCCCGGCCAGAAGGCGGCGCACGCCATCGCCGCCCTGCCCTCCCCCGTCGAGACCCGTTTCCTCTCCCCGTCCGTCCCCTTCCCGTCCGGATCGTTGTCCCACACCCGGAGCGTGCCGTCGGCGTTCGAGGCCGAGAAGATGCGTTTGCCGTCGTCGGAAAAGCCGACCTGATCCACCGCGCCCGTGTGGCCGTGGAACTCGCGCGGCGGGCGGTCGCCTCGCAGGCTCCGCAGAACGACGACCTTCGCGTCGTCGCCGGTGACCAGAAACCGGCCGTCGGGCGAAAAGGCCAGGCAGCCGACCGGCGTCGCGCTCGGGAATCTTGTCCACTTCCGGGTCTTGATTTCGACGACGGCCACGTTAAAGGTTGCCGGCCCCAGCAGGGCGCCGAACAGGCCCGGCAGTTCCACGACGGCGAGCCGCGAGCCGTCCGGAGAAAACGCCATGGCTGGTCCCAGGGGGCTGAAGGGGAAATCGTCTCCCGTCCGCTGATACGTCGTCTGGTCGTAGAGGCTGAGGAACTGTCGGTTGCCCGTGCCGACGTTGACGGCCGCGGCCGCGAGCAGTTTGCCGTCGGGCGAAACCGCCACCGTGCCGCCGGAGTCCTGGCCCTTCTCCGGTTGCTCCAGTCCGTGGGTCCACGAATGCACCATTCGGCGGCTTTTGAGGTCCCAGACATAGACGCCGCCGCCGCCGCTCTCCGAGACGGCGCGCGTTCCGTCGGCCGTGAAGACCAGCGACCCGCAGTAGCCGGGGTGCCGGCCGTCGAGCAGGACGGGCGCCGCTCCGCCGTCGTCGGGCTTCCCCTTGCCCGGCCCACTCGCGCCGTGCGGCAGAAGCCAGGCCACGACCGCCGCGACGAGCAGCAGGACGCCGACCGCCGCGAGCATCGGTACAAGGCGCCGCCGCGGACGGACGGCCGCCTCGGGCGGGGCGTCCGGGGCGTCTTTGTCGTCGAGCAATGCCGACAGGCGGTTTTCATCGCAGCAGAAGGGCCGCAGCGCGTCGGCCGCCTCGCCGGGGTCGGTGTAGCGTCGGGCTGGGTCCTTCTCGACTATCCGCTGTAACACGGATAGCAAATCTCTTGGAACGTCGGGGCGTGATCGGTTCAGCGGCGGGAAAGGCTCGCGCCGGTGGGCCAGGAGCTTATCCAGTTCCGGCCGGCCCTGAAACGGCGGCCGGCCGGTCAGAAGGCAATAGAGCGTGGCGCCCAAACTGTAGACGTCGGCGCGCGTGTCCACGGCGGCGGCGTCGCGGGCCTGTTCGGGTGCGATGTAGTCGGCCGTGCCCATGCCGACCCCCGAATCGGTTGCGGCGTCCGTGGGGCCGCCCGCGACTTCGCCGGCCCGCTTGGCCAGGCCCCAGTCGATGACGACGACGCGGGCCTTGCCTGAACCGACGCGCGCCAGCATCAGGTTGGACGGCTTCACGTCCCGATGCACCACCCCGCGCTCGTGGGCGGCCTGCAACCCCAGCGCCGCCTGCCGAATCAACTCGCAAGCCTCCGCGACCGTCAGCGGACGGCGGCGCTTCGCCAGCAGGCTCAGCGGCGCGCCGTCGAGCCATTCCATCACCAGGTACGGCCCTTCCTCATCGGCGCCGGCGTCGTGGGCGCGGACGACGTGATCGTGGCGCAGGCCGCCGACCACTTCCACCTCCCGACGAAAGCGGGCGAGCAGGACCTCGCGGTCCGGCCCGGTCGCCGCCTTGGGACGCTTGATCGCCCGGAAGTCCTTGAGGATCGGGTGGTAGGCCTTGCAGACGAACGCCAGCCCGCCGGGAAAGACCTGTCCCTTCAGCAGTTCGCACCCCGCCGCCGTTTGCCGCCCCCCGCCCCGACCCGGCTGGCCGTCGGCGCCGTCAGGGCGCGGGCGCCGGCGAGCAGGAGGGCAAGCCCCGAATCGTCGGCCGTGGCGTCTTCTGGCGCACGCGCAGGCTCAATACGAAGGAGTCGGTGCGCCCTTCCATCGATCCCACGAGGGACTGGCAGGATGCGCAAGCGCCCAGGTGCGATTCGACCTGCTCCACCTCCGGCCAGGTGAGCTTGCCCAGCAGGTAGGCCGTCAGCCGTTCGGCGTCGGGATGAGTCGCCGTCTGCATTTCCGCCCTCCGAGGCGCGATCTCCCCTACTCTTCAACGGCCGGGTGTGACACGCGCGGCCGCTTCAATCGAGCAGTTCCCCGAATTGCTGGCGCAGTTGATCGCGCAAGCGCTTGATCCAGCGGCACTTCTGTTGTCGGACCACGTCCGCGCTGACGCCCAACTCCCGCGCGGCCTCGGCCGAGGACAGTCCGTCCACGGCGGTGCGGTAAAAGGCCTTGAAACCGTGGTCGGCGGCGTGGCGGGCGGCGAGGTCCTTGATGAGCAGATGCAGCGCCCTTTGCTTCCAGTCCTTCTCGGAGGAAGCGTCGTCGGCCGGCGGTTCGGCCGACAGCGGGCGTGGGGCGGCCCGCTGCGCGCACCCACAGGTCTAGAATGCGGGACCGGGTGATCGAGTAGACCCAGCCGCGGAAGGAGTCGCCTGGCTTTTCCTTGCGAAAGGCGGCCAGCCGGCCCCAGACGTTCAGGAGAGCCTGCTGGGACACCTCATCGCGGTCGGCCGGCTGCAACCCGGCGCGTCGGCACCAGCTCAAGATAAACGGCCCAATCCACTCCACGAGCCGCAGACAGGCGTCCGGGTCGCGGTTCTTGACGCGGACGAGCAAACTGGAACTGGTGTCGTCGTCGGGCCGCGCGGGATCGCTCATACCCGACCGATTATATCCTAAGCGGCGCCGCTTGCAACGACGGCGGAGACCGGGGCGCCCTACCCCGCCGCGCCGACCAGAAGACCGAGCAACGCAAAAACCCCGCGCCGATCCGGGCGGATCGGCGCGGGGACTGGTGAAGGGACCGGGCGCCCTTCTGGCGACGGCCGGGCTGTTACTTCCTGGCGACGAACAGGGCGTTGACGTCGGCGTCGCTCAGCGTTTCCTTTCCTGTGCTCATGTCGATGATCAGGGCCGTGCCGTTCGGCGTCACCCAAACGAGATGGTTGCCGAGCGTGAGCACGTCCTTGATCTTGGGATGCAGCTGGAGCAACTTGAAATAGGCGTCGCTCTGGGCCTTGATGGTCAGCGTCGGCATCTTGGCGTCGAAACCCTCGTCGATCCAGACGCCGCCGATTTCCATGCAATTGCGACCGTAGACATTCTTGATCGCCGTCGGGTCGAGCCGCGACTGGTTGCGGAGGTTGGCCGTCTGCAACGACAGATCGACGCCCAGTTTGCCGGCCTGGACCGCCTCCTGGTTATTCTGACGCAGGTAGTCACGGGCGGCGTCGTAGGCGTCCTTCTTCTCCTTGGCTTCCTGACGGACCCGGCCCTCGTCCTTGTCGCCGCCCTTTTCTTGGAGTTTGCGGTCGGCGTAGGCGCCGCGGTTCCGGGCCAGGTCGCCGGCCTTCTGCTGGTTCTCCTTGGCGAACTCCTCCACCGATATCGGCTTGTTGCTGCTGAAGCCGCCCGCGCCCGCGCCCGTGCCAGTGGGGGGGGCCAGGCCCGGCGGCGCGGCCTGCTCGGTGCCGAACGACACGTTCGGCTTGCCGTCCGTCGGCCTGCTCTGCGCCACCGGCACGGCCGAATCCGGCACGATCAGGTAGCTGGTGTACGGCGTCGTGATGCCGTATTTCTTGGCCAACTCCGTCACCTCCTTTACCAGCTCCGGCTTCTCGCCGTTGGCCCGAATCTGGTCGAGCATGTAGCCGACCTTGCGCCGCGCCCACAACTGCTCGACGAAGGCGTGGTCGTCGTTGGTCTTGTCTGGGAACGTCACCTCGTAAACGAAATCCTTCTTCTCCATGCCGACCATGCCTTCCAGCTTGATCGCCGAGGCGCCCTTGCCGGAGTAGCGGCCCATGACGATCAGCTGATTGCCGTGGAACAGGTCGGGCAACTCGGGCGGATAAATCTCGTTAAACGAGATGTCATTCGTCGCAGAGAGCTTGAGGTTCGTGAGCACCGGGTTGCTGATCTTGCTGAACAGGCCGCTGACCTTGGCCTCGATGTCCTCGGCCGGACGGACGTAGGTGGACAGGGCGCGGGTCTTGTCGGCGATGGCGTCGAGGAAGGTGGCGTTGACGTCGTCGCCGACGCCGAAGGTGAAGATGCGCGTGTTGGTAGTGTTCTTGGCGGCGATGTTCTGGAGGATCTTATCCGTCCTCGTCTCGCCGATGGTCGGCATGCCGTCGGTGAAGAAAACGACGGTGAACGAGCGGCCCTTGTCGTCGGTGCGGTAGTCAAGGGCGGCCGCCAGGGCGTCGTTGATGGCCGTGCCGCCGGTGGCCTCCAGCTTTTGCACCCACTTCTTGGCCTCGGCGATCTGCTCCGAAGTGGCGTCGAGCAATCCGTCGCGGTACTTGTTCACCGTGGTGGCGAAGTTGATGCAGGCGAAGCGGTCCTTGGGGCCGAGGTTCTCCAGACAGTACTTCATGGCCTTGCGCCTGCTCCATCTTGACGCCGCGCATACTGCCCGAGGTGTCGAGCACCAGCACCATGTCGCGCGGCACTTGATACTCCGACGGGATCTCCACCTTGGGCGTGATGAGCATGGTGAAGAAGCCGTTTTCCGTGGAGATCGGCCGGTGCGTCAGGACGGTCAGGCCCACGTCCTTGTCGCCCGTCGAATAATAGAGCTGGAAGTCCTTGTCGAGAAGTTCCTGGTTCTTATCAAAGTGGACCGTCACTTCCTTGTCGTTGGTTCGCTTGAGGGTGATGGCGTGCGTCGGGCTGTAGACGTTGGCGATGCCGTGCTGCGACTTGATGGTCGCCGTGACGGAGAACTCTTCGAGCGTGGACGCGGCCTTGCCGTCGGTTTTGAGCGGATAGACGAATTCGACGAGGCCGTTCTCGTTGGGCGCCACGCTGTTGTAGGTGAGGGCCACCTTCAGGTCGCCGTGGGCCGGGATCGGGAAGACCTTGAGCTGGGCCAGGTTGTTGCCGAGGTACTCCAGCAGACCCGGATCGCGGGTGCGGCGGACGATGCTGGTGTAGACGTCGCGAGCCTTGGCCGCCTCGATGATCTCGCCTTTGACCTCTTTGCCGTCCACCCACATGCTGAAGTGGTCGAGGCCGGCGCCCTTGGGCAAGGGGAAAACGTAGGTGGCTTCGAGCGGTCGGTCGGTGTAGTTGCGGAACGTCTGTTCGACGTGGGTGACGGCCACCTGATCTTCGATGGCGATGGTCACCCGATGGTTGAGCATCGCCAGAGGCGGGACCGTCTTGTCGTCGGGGATGAGCAGTCCGCGCGCGGCGGCGCTCCCGGCCCAGGCCAGCAGCAGGACCGCGACCGTCAGATAGCGGCGCATGGTCGATCCTTTCCTGTGAGAGGCGCGATGTAGGGGCGGCGGCAGCCCTCCCCTGCCCTTCTTAGACGAAAGAAGACACGGTTTGGATTGGTCGGCGCGGGGATGTTACGAAGGGTTACAGACGTTCCAATACGGCGTGGTTAGCCGCGACGCGCAGTGGAGCGCTGCGACCGAGCGCTCCGCTGCGCGTCGCGGCTAACCCTTCAATACCCTCCCGGCAACGCCCTGGCCTTGCTAGAATCAATGTCATGCCAGGCAATTCCTTCGGCGAACTGTTCCGCGTGACCACGGCCGGCGTCAGCCACGGCCCTGGCTACCTCCTCATCATCGACGGCTGCCCGCCCGGCCTGCCGCTGGGGGTGGACGACCTGCTGCCCGACCTGCGCCGCCGCCGGCCGGGACAGTCGAAAATCGTGACGCAGCGAAAGGAGCAGGACGTTCCCGAAATCTGGTCCGGCGTCTTCGAGGGCCACACCGACGGCACGTCCATCGGCGTCGTCTTCCGCAACGAAGACCAGCACAGCGCCGATTACGGCGACATCAAGGATAAATATCGTCCTGGACACGCCGATTTCACCTTCGACGCCAAGTACGGCCGGCGCGACCACCGCGGCGGCGGCCGTTCCAGCGCCCGCGAGACCGTATGCCGCGTGGCGGCCGGCGCCGTCGCCAAGAAGCTGTTGGCGCGGCACGGCGTCGGCGTCCTCGGCTACGTCCGCCGCATCGGCGCAGTCGTCGCCGAGGTTCCCGATCCGACGGCGGTGACGTTGGAGCAGGTCGAGGCGACGCCGGTGCGCTGCCCCGACCCGGCGGCGGCGGCGCGCATGATCGCGCTCATTGAGGAGGTGCGAAAGGACCAGGATTCGATCGGCGGCGTGTGCGAACTGAGGGCGACGGGCGTGCCGGCGGGCCTTGGCGAGCCGGTCTTCGACAAGCTGAAAGCCGACCTGGCGAAAGCGCTTTTATCGCTGCCGGCGGTGACGGCGTTCGAGTACGGGGCGGGGTTCGACGTGGCCGGGATGCGCGGCAGTCAGAATAACGATCTTTTCATCCCCCTCACCCCCACCCCCTCTCCCCCACGGGGCGAGGGGAGTCCTGTTCTCTCCTCGCCCCGTGGGGGAGAGGGGGTGGGGGTGAGGGGCCGCCACATCGGCACGGCCACGAACCGTCACGGCGGCATGTTGGGCGGCATCAGCAGCGGCGAACCGATTGTTTGTCGCGTGGCGGTCAAACCGACCAGCAGTCTTCCACGGCCGCAGCCCACGGTGACGCGCGACGCCGAGCCGACGGAAATCGCCACGCGCGGCCGCCACGACCCTTGCCTTTTGCCGCGTTTCGTGCCGATGGGCGAAGCGATGTTCGCCCTCGTTCTTGTCGATCACTGGCTGCGCTGGCGGGCGCAGTGCGGGGAAAAACTCGATCCGGGAACGTAAGCGACGGTTGAAGACGCTAATCGTCGCTTACGCTCCGGGCCCGGACGGGCCGGCCTCGTCGAGGTTGTTCGGAAGGAAGGCCCGAAGTGGCTCCCTATTCCCCCGGCAAGCTGGATCCTCACGCCAACCCGAAGCGCGAGGGTTGGTCTGATTCATGGTCCGGCTGCTATTGTCCGGTTAGCCGCGACGCGCCAGCGGAGCGCTGGGATGGAGCGCTGCGCTGGCGCGTCGCGGCTAACCCACGCGGATTCCGGACGCTCGCAAACAGACCATGAAAGAGGATTTGATCCGCCAAGGTATCATCCGCTCCCGGCGTGCGATTTGCAGCAGGATACCGCCGCCAAGCCCACGTCTGCACATAAAAGACGACGGGCCGTCGCCCTCGTTTCGCTCTGACCCTGCCGGGAGGACGTTCCATGCAATCGGATCAAACGGCGGCGTTGCGCACCCATCTCCTGGAACTGCTCAGCGGCGGCGGCGCCCACTTGCCCTTCGACAAGGTCGTGGCCGACCTTCCCGCGGGGCTGCGCGGCGCCAGACCGGACGGCGTCCCGCACTCGCCCTGGCGACTGGTCGAGCACATGCGCATCGCCCAGTGGGACATCCTGGAGTTCTGTCGCAACCCGCGGCACGTCTCACCCTCCTTCCCGGAGGGCTATTGGCCGAAAGGCGACGCGCCTCTGGACTCCGGCGCCTGGGACCACACCCTCGCGGCTTTCCGGGCCGACCTGCGGGCCATGCAAGACCTCGTCGCCGAGCCAGCCGTGGACCTTTTCTCCCCGATCCCGCACGGCGAAGGGCAGACCGTCCTGCGCGAGGCCCTGCTCGTGGCGGACCATAACGCCTACCATCTGGGGCAACTGGTTGTGGTGCGGCGGATGCTGGGGGCGTGGAAGGATTAAGGGCAAATTCGCGTGATCGGCCCAATTCAGGGTAGTTCCAATGATCCTATTCACGTCGGGTTCCCGCGTTCACGAGTGCATTTGCCCAGGGACGGGTCTTGCAATCGCCGCACGCCCCCACTATCTTGCACCGGAATCCGTGTCCGAACACCTTGGGAGGACGTAGCATGGCATCCGACAAAAAGGTCCGCGTCGCCGTCGTCGGCCTCGGCTTCGGGGCCGAGTTCATCCCCATCTATCAAAACCATCCCCACGCCGAATTGGCAGCCGTCTGTCGCCGTTCCACCAAGGGGCTAAATGAGGTCGGCGACAAGTTCGGCGTCAAGACGCGATACACCGACTACGCCAGGCTCCTCGCCGACCCGAACGTGGACGCCGTCCACATCAATTCGCCCATCCCCGACCACGCCGCCCAGAGCCTCGCCGCCCTCAAGGCCGGCAAGCACGTCGCCTGCACCGTCCCCATGGCGACCACCGTCGAGGAGTGCAAACAACTCGTCGAGGCCCAGCGGTCGTCCGGCAAGGTCTACATGATGATGGAGACCGTCGTCTACAGCCGCGAATACCTGTTCGTCAAGGAGCTATACGACAAGGGCGAGCTGGGACGGATACAATTCCTGCGCGGCTCGCACCAGCAGGACATGGACGGGTGGCCCGACTACTGGCCCGGCCTGCCGCCGATGCACTACGCCACCCACTGCGTCAGCCCTTGTCTGGCCCTGCTCGGTAAGCACGCCGAGAGCGTGGTCTGCCACGGCTCCGGCCGCATCCGCGAGGAGTTGATCGGCCGCTACGGCAGCCCGTTCGCGGTCGAGACGGCGACGTTCAAGCTCCGCGATTCCGACGTGGCCGCGGAGGTGACGCGCAGCCTGTTCGACGTGGCCCGGCAGTACCGCGAGAGCTTCGACGCCACCGGCAGCAAGAAGAGTTTCGAGTGGCAGCAGGTGGAGGGCGAGGACCCGGTGATCCACACCAGGGGGCTGCCGGAACCGGAGATCGCCAAACGGGTGAAAGTGCCCGACTACGCCCGGCTGTTGCCGGAGCCGATCCGCCGCTTCACGCAGCCGGCCGCGATCCAGGACGCGGAGCACCTGTCGTTCGTGCAGGGCGGCGGCCACGGCGGCTCGCACCCGCACCTGGTTCACGCCTGGATGTCGGCGATCCGCGGCGAACGCCCGGCCCTTCCGGACGCGGCCACGTCGGCCAACTGGACGATGGTCGGCATCTGCGCCCACCAGTCGGCCATGAAGGGCGGCGAACGGGTGATGATCCCGACGTTCTAACCGAAAAGGGTTAGCCGCGACGCACAGCGGAGCGCTCGGGACAAAGCGCACCGCTGCGCGTCGCGGCTAACCGAGGGAACGGCCGAATCACTTCGCCCGGCTGAGGTATTCGCCGGTGCGCGTGTCGATTTGCACGATTTCGCCGATGCCGATGAACGGCGGCACCGTGATCTTGAGACCGGTTTCCAGCTTGGCCGGCTTGTACTGGGCGGCAGCCGTGGCGCCCTTCATCGACGGTTCCGTCTCCACCACCTTCAGTTCGACGACGTTGGGCAGTTCCAGACTCAGCGGCTTGTCGTCGTGGAACGTGACCTTGGCGTCGTCGTTCTCTTTGAGGTAAAGGATCAGGTCGCCCACCCACTCCTTGCCGAGCGTGATCTGGTCGTAGTTTTCCTTGTCCATGAAGACGTAGCCGTCGCCGTCCTGGTAGAGGTACTGCATGTCGCGCGTCTCGAGGTAGGCCGTTTCGACCTTGTCCTCGGGGTGGAAGCGCTTTTCCTGAACGAAGCCGGTCTTGAGGTTCTTCAGCTTGATGCGCAGCTTGGACGGCAAGTTGCCGGGCGTCTTGAGGTCGCGGTCCATCACCTGGCACAGCTGGCCGTCGTCGAGGATAATCATGCCGCGGCGGAGTTCGACGTAATTGATCGAAGGCACGAGAGTCTCCGTCTCCTTGTTCACTTGGCCCGGCTGAGGTATTCGCCGGTGCGCGTGTCGATTTGAATCAGTTCGCCGACGCCCACGAACGGCGGCACGTTGATCTTCAATCCGGTTTCCAGGACGGCCGGCTTGGTCTGGGCGGCGGCCGTCGCGCCCTTCATCGACGGCTCCGTCTCCACCACCTTCAGTTCGACCATGGGCGGCAGTTCCAGGCTGAGCGGCTTGCCCTCGTAGAAGGTGACCTGGGCGTCGTCGTTTTCCTTGAGGTAGAGGATCTGGTCGCCGACCCACTCCCTGGTGAGGGAGACCTGGTCGAACGTGGCCTTGTCCATGAAAACGTGGTCGTCGCCGTCTTGATAAAGGTACTGCATGGGGCGCTTATCGAGGAAGGCGACTTCGACCTTGTCCTCGGGCTTGAACCGCCGAGGGTTGACGGCCCCCGTCTTGAGGTTCTTGAGCTTGAGGTTGAGGATGGCCCGCCAGTTGCCGGGCGTGTTCAGGTCGCGGTCGATGACGGAATAGAGTTGGCCGTCGTCGCCGACGATGACCATGCCCTTGCGAACCTGACTGTAGGTGAAAGCGGCCACACGTTCCTCCGTCGGCCGTCGCGCCCGGCGCCCCCGCCGGGTTTTACGGTAGTTAGTCATTTTAGCAATCCAGACGTGATGTGAGAAGAGGGACATGGTGAGGGCGGCTGTGAGGGGGTGCGCGACACGGTTTGCAGCTGGCGTTGCGTGTTTCTACATTGGCTTGGGGAAAGCCGTTCCGCTCATTGACACAAGTGCAAAGGGGGACCAGGGATGGCGCGGCACAAGAAGCGCACTCCGCAGGGGGAAGAAGTACGGGCTTACGTCGAGGGCGTCGCCAAAAACCTCGTGGCGAAGCTCTACGGACCCAAGGGCCCCGCCTGGGGAACCCAACTCACCGAGATCGAAGACGTCCTCCTCGATGTCCGGGAGATCCTGACCGAGAAGATGCTCGACCTGACCCTGGCCCAGCAGGCCGCCGTCGGGGACGAACTACCGGCGTCGTTTGGCGCCTGCCCCGGTTGCCACGAGGCGCTCTCCTGTGACGACGCCCACCCGCGCGTCGTGCAAACGCGGGCTGGCGAAGCCGAGTGGTCCGAGCCGGAAGGTTACTGCCCCCGCTGCCGGCGGGCTTTTTTTCCCTCAGTCGCGCAGCCTCGGCCTTGACCAAGGCGACGTCAGTCCGGCCGTGCTGGAGAAGATCGTCTATGCGGGGGTGGTGAGCCGCTCCTACCAGGAGGCCGGCGCCCTGGTGCGACGGTTGGCGGAACTGCCCGTCCCCGACAAACAAGTCGAGCGGCTCACCCGGCGCATCGGCGGCGAACGCGTCGCCGAACGCGACGCCGAGGTAACGGCCTTTCAGGAGTTGCCGCTGGCCGAGAAGTTCGGCGTTCCCGCCGGTGTGACGCCGCCGGAACTGGCCGTGGTCATGGTGGATGGCGGGCGTCTGCAGATCCTGGACCGTAGCGCCGCCCTCCGCCACGCCCGAGCCCGCCGCCGCCGACGCGGCGGCGCCGGCCTGGGAGGAGGAAGCCGTTGCCAAGGCCGGCCACTGGCGGGAAGACAAGGTGGGGCTGCTGGTGACGATGGACGGCGTGGTTTCCGATCACGACCCCTGCCCGGAGATCCCGGCCTCCTTCCTGGACGCCTGCCGGATGCCGCGCCTGGTCCGCGAGCTCAAGGCGGGCGTGAAGGGGGCGGAGGACGCCGCCGCGGACGCGGACGAACCAGAGGTCGCGGACCAGGCGTTGCGGGAGGAGGCGAAGTACCAACCACCCCAAGTGGTGCGACGTCGCGTGGCGGCCTCGCGCGCCGCCTGGCCCGCCTTCGCCCCGCTGGCGGCGGCGCTGGCGTGGGCGCTGGGATTTCAGGGGGCGTCACGGAAGGCGTTCGTCGGCGACGGGTCGGCGAACAACTGGAAGTTGCAGCGGCGCTTCTTCGGGTCGTTCGTGCCGATCCTGGATTTCATCCACGCGTTGTCGTATGTGTTCGCGGCGGCGATGGCGGCAAGGAAGTTCGGGGTGGGCTGGGCGTGTTACCGGGAGTGGATCGCCTGGGTATGGCAAGGGCAGGTGGCGCGGGTGATCGCGGCCCTGGACGTACGTCAGAGGGAACTGGGCCTGCCGACGAAAGACGAGCCGGAGACCAGTCCTCGGCAGGTCGTGGCCCGGACGCGGACCTACCTGAGCAACCATGCGGACAAGATGCGTTACGACGAGTACCGGCGGCAGGGGTTGCCGATCAGCAGCAGTCTGATGGAGTCGATGGTGAAGCAGATCAACCAGCGGGTCAAGGGGACGGAGAAGTTCTGGTCGGAGGAAGGCAGTGAGGCGGTGCTGCAATTGCGGGCCGATCACCTGAGCGACGGCGAGCCCCTGCAAGGGTTCTGGCAACGGCGGCAAGCGACCGCGACGGGACGCCGCCGCTACCGCCGAGCCAGCTGATATCAAACCATGTCGCGCGCCCGCTGTGAGGAACCGCGAGCGCAAGCGAGCGGTTTCGCCCGACCCACTCGCCTGCGCTCGCGGCTGGTATTGAAATGACTTCACTCGCCCGTGGTCAGTCGCGGCAGCCATTCTCTGTATAATATCGTCTATTTAGCTTCCATTCTCATGCCTATTAGTGGTCATATTGTCGAAAAAAAGGCTCGAAAACTAGAAAAAATCAGCCAAAATCGCTTGACGGCATTAGTGAACGTCCGTATATTGACGATATAAGCCCATGAGGCAGGCGGGCCATTCCAAGACGACCCCAAACGAACGGCCCAAGGGATAGGAGAACGGACATGGAAAGCTGGCGGAAGGTGTGGCGGGAAGGACTCGAACCGTTGCTGTCGCCGAGCAGTTTGGAGGCGTTGCGTCGCGGCCTGGTCCACGACGACCCGCGGCTGTTGCAGGGGGCGACGACGACGCCGCCGCCGTTGCAGTGCGTGCAGGACTGGCCGGTCGAGGCGGCGTGCGCCTTGGGCTACTGCGGCTGGGAGGGCGACGGCCTGGAGACGGTGGCGGAGGTGGAGGAGTACTTCGCGCGGATGTGCTTCGAGATCGACCAGCGGCTGGGCGAGCCGGCCGCCTGCCGGTGGTTCCTCAACTGGTACGACGAGACGCCGCGGGACGAGATGCGACGGTCGCTGTTGGCCGAGGTCAACCGCGCCCTGGCGCGGCGGGCCGGCGACGAGGACGGCGACGAGGAGGCGGCCGAGGGCGACGAGAGCGCCGCGGCCTAATTTCCCAATAAACGACCCGAAAACACCTGTTCAACATCGGAGGGAAGGACCATGTTGTGTCGGCACTGCCAGCGCGTCCGGTCGAACCGCCCCCGCGGCCTCTGCTGGTCCTGCTACTACACGCCGGGGGTCCGCGAGAAGTACCCGTCCACGAGCAAGTTCGCCCGCCGCGGCGTGAGCGACTTCAACGGCCGGCCCGCGTCGGCCGCCCGGCCGACCGCGGCCGCGCCCGGCTCGGCGGAGAAGGTGGCCGTGCTGGAGGAGCGCGCCCGCCTGGGCCTGTCGCTGTGGCACCCGCTGGACGCGCCGATGGACGTGGAGAGCCGGATGCTCGGCGTCGCCTAATAAAGCCGGCGAGCGGGGGGCGTGAGCCCCCTGATTTAGAATGAGGTCGGCGATTGCATTCTAAATCAGGGGGTCACGCCCCCCGCTCGCCATTTGCCGGATCGATCACCCCAGAATCCGGTCCCATCGCGCCTTGTGATACGCCACCTTCTGGGCCGGCGTCATCTTCGTGAAATCGACGGCTTCCTTTCCCGCCGCCTTGCCGTTGCAATGCCCATTGCAGCCACACCCGCAATCGGCGTGAGCCGACTTCGACACGGCCGGAGGGACGCTAATCACCTTCCCATTGCCGCCGTAGTTCATCACATTCGTCTGCAATTTCATGTCGTCTTCCAGCGACCGTTGCGGCTTGACGCCGAGTCGTTGCAGGACGCCGTGGTAGGCCCGCACCGCCTCTTCCGCCCCCACCTCGCCGTCGGCGATAAGGCGGAGGAAGCGGATGAACGCGAACTGGTTCTCGGCGTTGTTGATCTTGCGGCCGAACAGGGCCACGCGGGCACCGTACTTCTTCGCCTCGCTGAGGAGCTTAAAGGCGTCGTAGGTCGTGCCGGCGCCGCCGCCGAGGATGCCGACGACGAGGTGCGGGTCGTAGTGGACCAGCTCCTCCATCGCCTTGGGTCCGTGGTAGACCATCTTGAGGAAGATCGGCCGGCCCATCCTGGTGACGCCGCCGAGCGTGCGGACGATGGCGTCGTTGATGAACTCCGGGACCAGGCTCGCCTCCACCGCCTCCGGCCGATTCGGGTCGAACACCTCCAGGAAATGGCGGAAATTCTTACGCTCGCACTCCAGACGGAACGACTTGTATTCTTCCAGGGCGGCGCGATCGAGGGCCGTGTCGTTGTTGAACGTGAGGCTGTAGAGGCCGAGGTCGGCGCCGAGGCGGCGCTCCTCCGGCTTGCACTCCATGCGGCCGCACTGAATATGGTCGAGCGTGGCGGTGCGGAACGGAAGCGATGGGTCGGTGGGGTAGCGGCTTCCGCGGATGATGTGAACGTCGGTGGTGTCGTTGGCGCGGACGGCCGGCGTCACCGGGCTGTTGTCGAAGAGGCGCTTCTCGATGGTCAGCGCCTCGCTGGTGCTGGCCGACATCAGCATGATGTCCACCAGCTTCTCTTCGACGATGTGCGTGATGATGTCACGGAACTCGGCGAGGCTGCGGTAACGGACTTCGTCGGGGTGCGATTCGGGAGACTTGCCCGGCGCCCCAATCGACAGCGCCATGTCGGGGTCCTTGGCGTCGGCGAGGATGAAGTCCTTGCAGCCGCGCGGGTCGGCGTGGATGCGGGCCAGCTTTTGGTCGAGGGATTTTTGGACCACGAGGATGCTCATAATTATTCACCGCCAAGAACGCCAAGTAGCAATTCTTGGCGTTCTTGGCGTCTTGGCGGTTCGATTATTTCTTGGCCGTCTGCCAGGCGGATCGCGGGATGCCGTTGCCGCGCGGCACCGGCGCCTCCGCGACCCCGGCCCGCACCTTGCCGATCCGCGCCTCCACCTGGTCGATGATCTCGCGCAACACCCGCGCCGAGTTCTGCACGCCCGTCCGCTCCTTCGGTGTCAGCGGCAATTCAATCTGCTTCCGCGCCCCGCCGCAGCCCACCTCCGTCGGGACCGACAGGCAGACGTCGCGGACGCCGTACAACCCCTGTTGCAGAGTGCTCACCGGCAAGATACGCCGGCCGTCCTGGGCCAGCGCGTGTACGACTTCACGGATCGACAAACCGACGCCGAAGCCGGAACCGCCCTTGAGCTTGATGAGCGTCGCCCCCGCCGTCTTGGTCTCCTCGAACACTTCCTTCGCCACGGTCGGGCCGAATCCAGGCCACTGCTCCAGCGGCAGACCGGCGATCGTGGCGCTCGACCAGACGGGGACCATACTGTCGCCGTGTTCGCCGAGGATCATCGCCTGCACCTGCGTCGCCGGCGCCTGGAGACGTCGGGCGAGGTAGGCGCGGAAGCGCGACGTATCCAGCTGCGTGCCCAGGCCGATCACGCGCTGCCACGGCAGGCCGGCCCGCTGCACCGACAGGTACGTCAGCACGTCCACCGGGTTGCTGACCACGACCAGATAGGCGTCTTTCTTCAGGCCGGCCGTCTTGACCTGTTCGAGAATACCCAAAAAGAGATCGACGTTGCGGTTGATGAGGTCGAGCCGACTCTCGTCCGGCTTGCGGCGGAGGCCGGCCGTGACGACGACGATGTCGCTCGACGGAATGTCGCCGTAGTCGCCCGCCGTGATGCGCTGGTCGCCGGGCACAAGGCTGGCGCCGTTGAGGAGGTCGGTGGCCACGCCCTGGGCCGCGTCCTTGTTGGCGTCGATGACGCAAATGCCGCTAACCACGCCGCCGCACTGCAGCGCATACGCGGTCATGCTGCCGACCAAGCCGCCGCCGCCGATGATACTCACTTTCATGTCAGGAACGCCTTCATTCCAGAGAGAATTGGTCGGAAGATTGTTTCGGCGGCTCGGGCGGCTGTGCGGCCTTCTTCCCCTTGAGCATGTGCATCCGGAAAACGCCGAGCCGCGTCAGGACGACGGCGATGCAGACGACCCAGAACACGCCCCAGATGGACTTCAGGATCACCCACATCAGCCAGTCGCCGAAGAAGTCGCCCAGGACCCAGATGACCGCCGAGGCCGTCACCGCCGCCCCCGCCAGCGACACCAGCGTCACGGTCATCGAAAAGCTCAGGGCGCCCGACTTGTACCAGGGCGCCGTCGTCGGCCGGCGCGGCCCGGTCCCGATCGGCTCCGGCGGCGGCACGGCCTGCTCCGCCGGCCGGAAGTAGCGGCGGAAGTACCAACCGATGATCGTCAACCGCGTCAGCAGCGTCGCCGCCAACGCCACCAGACAGGTGCCCCAGAAGATGCGCAGCGTCAGGTCGAGCGCCCAGGGGTAGTCGCGCCAGTCGCCCAGCCACCATATCAGGCCCGTGGCGACGGCCGTGCCAACCACGAAGGCGGCGGCGATCACGAACGTGACAAAACCGGATTTTGTAGATCCAGGATCTATCATGATTCCCACCGCCGGCCTCAAACCCCGGCGCCGTTCAGCGCGGCCATGACCTGATCCGTTATCATACGCACCAGGTCGTCCGCGTCGGCCGGCGCGCCGTTGCGGCCGTCGGTGCGATACGACGGCGGGGCGTCGTCGTCCCGGACGAAGGCGCGCGGCTCCAACTCGAAGGCGCCTTGCGGCCCGTTGAAGGTGCTGGGGCCGCAGAGGGCGCAGTCGGGGTTCTTGAAACGGACGTCGTCGTAGCCCAATCTCTTTTTGAAGCCCATCAGTTCCTGGGTCTGCGCCTCGCTGAAGTAGTTCACCTTGCCGAGCTGCCGGGCCAGGATCAGGATCTTGCAGTAGGCGTCGATGATTTCCGTGTTGAAATACGCCTTCTCCAGGTCGGGGCCGAACGTGACGGTGCCGTGGTTGGCGAGAATGATCGTATTGCAATCGCGGACGTAGGGCAGCACGCAGTCGGCGAACTTCTGCGTCCCCGGCGTCTCGTACTCGGCGATGGGCACTTCGCCAAGGAAGACCTCGACCTCCGGCAGCACGCACTTGGGGATCGGCTCCTGGGCCACGGCGAAGGCGGTGGCGTGCGGCGGGTGGCAGTGGACGCAGCCCATCACGTCGGGCCGCGCCTTGTAGACGGCCAGGTGCAGCAGCACCTCGCTGGTGCGCTTCTTGACGCCGGCCAGCTGTTTGCCTTCGTAATCGACTTTGCAGATGTCTTCGGGCTTGAGAAATCCCTTGGACACCATCGTCGGCGTGCAGAGGACCTCGCGTTCGTTGAGGCGGATGGTGATGTTGCCGTCGTTGGCGGCCGCGAAGCCCTTGGCGTAGAGACGGCGGCCGATTTCGCAGATCTGTTCTTTCAGTTTATGTTCGTTCATGGTCGTCCCGCATTTCAGTTCCCGCACCCGGTTAGCCGCAACGCGCCAGCGGAGCGCTTCATCCCAACGCGCTCCGCTGGCACGTCGCGGCTAACCGGGTGCGGACACTACCACTTGATCCAGAATGCACGCGCAGTACGCATCCACCGGCTTCTTTTTCGGATGAAACGGAGCCGCCGCTTCAGCCCCCTCGCTGAACCCGATGCGACCGCCGACGCCCGCTCCGAGGTCGTCGTAGATCACCAGGTCCTCGCCGTTCGGCCTTCCCTCGCGGAGCGCCTGGAGGCTGAACGGCACGCCGATCACCCAGCGGCCGCCGACCAGCGTGGGGTGGCAGCGCGACAGCGTTACCGTGCCGATCACCTCAGCGATGCGCATGGCCGTCCAGCTCCCGTAGGGTGGCGGCCGGGCCGTCGGGGCAACACGACCCCACACAGAGCAGCCGCACCATTTGCCGAAGTTCGAAATATGTCCGGCCGGGCGCCTCGACGGCCAGCAGGTTGGCGCCAAGCGTCAGGGTCGCGCGGGCCGCCTGCGCGACCGTCGTCACGGCGGCGGCCCGCAGGCCCGGCAGCTTGTTGGCCACGCAGCAGACCAGGGCCGGGTCGTCGCAGAAGACCACGCCGCCGGCGCATTCGCCGCGAGCCAGGCACTCGGCCACGGCCTTCGCCCAGCGGCAGAGCAGCCCGTCGCCGGCGCCGGGAAACTCACGCAGCCGCAGCCCCTCCCGCGCCGCGCACGCCAGCACCGCCCGCACCATCGGATACGGCCGCTCCTCGGCGACCAGCCGCGTCCTTCCAGGGGTTCGCCCGTCGGCGTTCATTCGTCGCACATCCCGCAAACCATCCAGCGGATCGGCGAGTTCTTGGCCCCGACCAGCTCCCGCACCGAGGCGCCGTCGTTGGTCAGGATCACCCGCGACCCTGCCCCCGCGCCGAGGTGGTCGATGGCCAGCAGCGGTTCGCCGTCTTCGCCGCCGTTCGCCAGCAACGGCTGCACCAGCAGAAGCTTCCAGCCCTTGAGGGTGGCGTGTTTCACCGTCGCCGTCGCATGACCCACTACCCGCCCAATTTGCATGGCCCGGCCTCACAGAACGCGCAGCGCCCCGACTGTCGTGGAACGCCGCTGCCGCGTGAAGGTCAGCGGCGTCGTCACGCCCTCGCCGGTCGGCGTGGCGATGCTGAAACTCAGGTAGCCCTCGCCGCCGCTGCCGAGGCCGGCCGTGCTCGGCCCGTTCTGCACGAACAGCGTCGTGTCCATCTCGCGGCCCATGCGCGTGATCGTCTCCACGTTGCGCGAATGGATGATGCTGGTGTGCTTGAAGCCGTGTTCATACTTCTTCGCCAGCGCGATGGCGGCGTCCACGTCCGGCGTCCGCACGAACGGCACGAACGGCATCATCTGCTCGTGTTCGACGAACGGGTTCGACTCGTCCGTCTCGCCGAACAGCAGCTCCGTGTCGGCCGGCACCTGGAAGCCGGCCTTCTGCGCCAGCACGGCCGGCATCCTGGCCGATGAAGTCCTTGTTGACGATGCAGGTGCTTTTTGTCGTCCGCCACGAACGCGGCCTTCGTCAGCGCCTCGATCTGCCTCGCGTCGAGGCGGACCGCCTTGTGCGCGGTCATGGCGTCCATCAGCTCGTCGAAGATCGACGGCGACGGCGAAGACCTCCTTTTCGCCGATGCACAGCAGGTTGTTGTCGTAGCCGCCGCCGACGACGATGGAGCGGGCGGCGTTGTCGAGGTCGGCCGTTTCATCGACGACGACCGGCGGATTGCCCGGCCCGGCGACGATGGCCCGCTTCGGGCTTCGCAACGCCGCCCGGCCGACGGCGGGGCCGCCGGTAACGCAGAGCATCCGGACGTCGCGGTGATCGAAGATCGCCTGGGCCGATTCCAGCGTCGGCGTTCTCGATGATGGTGATGAGGTTGTCGATGCCGATGGCGTCGTAGATCGCTTGATTGAACAGGCGAACGCCCTTGCAGGCGATGCGGGCGCCGCCGGGGTGCGGGTTGCAGACGAGGGCGTTGCCGGCCGCCAGCATGTTGATGGCGTTGCAGGCCAGCGTCGGCAGCGAGTGCGTCACCGGCGTGATGACGCCGATGACGCCGAAGGGGGCGTATTCCTGGAGCGAGACGCCGTTCTCGCCGCTGAAGGCGTCGGTGCGCAGGAACTCGACGCCGGGGATGCGGTCGGCGATGACCTTCAGCTTTTCGATCTTGTGCCGACCAGCCGGCCGATCTTCGTCTCTTCCAGTTCCTCGCGGCCGAGTGCTTCGGCCTGTTCGCTGCAAATCTGGCGGATGCAGGCGACGGCCTTGCGGCGGTCGTCCAGGCCGCGCGCCTCGAAGCGCTTCTGCGCCGCGGAGGCGGCGGCGACGGCCTCGCCGACGTCGTTGAAGACGCCGCGGACGCCCGGCCTTGCGCGGCCGTTGGTCGCGGCCGGGGCTTTGCCGTTGCCGTTGCGCACCTGGGCCAGCACTTGCTGCACCACGCCGCGGATGAGTTCGTCGGTGACTTGCATGGTTTGATAATCCTTATTCACCACAGAGTCACAGAGGACACAGGTAATGCGAATTCTTTTGTCTTCTCTGTGTTCTCTGTGACTCTGTGGTGAATGTCTTATTCCCTCGCCGAGAAGATCGTCTGGTTCTCGACGTTGACGCTGTCCACGATGCCGATGATGGCGGCGTCGACCGGCAGTTTTTCCGTCTCCGGCGTCAGGCGGGCGCTCGAACCCTGCAGATCAGCACCATCTCGCCCTGCCCGGCCCCGACCGTGTCCACGCACGACAAACGTGCGGCCGGTGCCGACCAGGCGGTCGCGCTGCTGCGGATCGACCCGCAGCGGCTCGACGGTCAGCAGCTTGTGGCCGGTCATCGACGCCACCTTCTGCGTCGCCACGACCACGCCGGTGACCTTCGCCAGAAACATGACCGCCCTCCGCTCGCGTACTGCATTGGGCTACGACTTCCAGCAACGCCTTCGCCTGCCGGGCCACGACCAACTCCTCGTTGGTCGGCATGATCCAGATCTGCACGCGGCTCTCCGGCGCGTGGATCGCCGCCTCGCCCCTGGCCTTCTGGTTCGCCGTGGCGTCGAGGACGATGCCGAACCAGTCCAGGTCGGCGCAGACGCGCCTCGCGCATCCGCGCCGAGTTCTCGCCGATGCCGCCGGTGAACACGATGGCGTCGGCCCCGCCCAGCAGCAGCAGATAGGCGCCGAGGTAGTGCCGCACCGCCGCGACGAAAACGTCCAGGGCCAGCTTCGCGCCGCCGCTTCGCCGCGCGCGGCCGCCGCCTCGATGTCGCGCAGGTCGTTGTAACCGCTCAGTCCCAGCAGCCCCGAACGGTTGGCCAGGTCGTCCAGCACTTGCTCCAGCGTCTTGCCGGTCGCCCGCATCAGCGCCGGCAGGGCGAACACGTCGAAATCGCCGACGCGGTTGTTGTGCGGCAAGCCGCTCTGCGGACTCATGCCGAGGCTGTTGGCGACCGATACGCCCTCTTCAATGGCGCACAAAGAACTGCTGCCGCCCAGGTGGCACGAAATGATCTTCGCGTCGGGCTTGCTCGAGCAGCTGGGCCGTGCGCCCGGCGATGTAGCGGTGGCTGGCGCCGTGAAAGCCCCAGCGCTGGACGCCGTGCTTCGTCGCCCACTCCAGCGGCACCGCGTACAGCCGCTCCGCCGGGGCGATGCGTCTCGTGAAACCCCGTCTCGAACGCCGCGACCAGCGGGATCTCCGGCAGTTCCCGCGACAGCAGCCGCATGGCCGCGACGTACGGCGGATTGTGGGCCGGGGCCACGTCGGCGTACGCCTCCATCGCTGACAATACCTTGTCATCCACCCGCTGCACGCCGGTCACGCCCCTGGCGTGGACGGCCTTGAAGCCGATGGCCGCCAGCTCCGACGGGTCTTTCGAGGCAGCGCCTCTTCGGGTCGGCCAGCTGTTGCAGGCAGAGCCGCACCGCCGCGGCGTGGTCGCGGCGCCTCGACCGTCGTCTTCCTCGCGGGCGCCGCCCGACTCGACGAAGCAGCGCGACTGGGCCGAGCCGATGCGCTCGACGCCGCCGCGCGCCAGCACCCGCTCGTCCGCCATGTCGAACAGGCGGTACTTGAAGCTGGTGCTGCCCAGGTTGGCGACGAGGATTTTCATTTAGGAGCGGTTTCCCTACCGGACGCGAGCGCGAGCGAGCGCCTCCCGTCGAAGCGCTCGCTCGCGCTCGCGGCCGGTTCGGCTGTTCCGTTGACCCTACTTGCCCAGGAACGTCTCGATCACGTCCCGCTCCGGCCGCGGGATGACGTGGGCGCTGACCAGTTCGCCGTTGGCGCTGGCCGCCTGGGCGCCGGCGTCGACCGCCGCCCGCACCGAGCCCACGTCGCCGCGCACGAACGTGGTCACGAAGGCGTTGCCGATCTGCACCTGGCCGGCCAGCGTCACGTTGGCCGCCTTGCACATCGCGTCGGTCGCGGCGATGGTCGCGATCAGGCCCTTGGTCTCGATCAGGCCCAGCGCCTCGCCGTTGCCGTTCGCGTTGCGGCCGTGTCCGTTGTTGCTCGCCATTTATGGGGTCCTCTTCAGGGGGTGAATGTTCACGAACCGCTCACGCCGACGGGGGCCGGCTCCGCCTTCTTGCCGATCAGCGGCAGCATGGCGCCGAGGTCCTCGTGCGGCCGCGGGATGACCTGCACGCCGACGACCTCGCCGACGCGGCCGGCCGCCGCCGCCCCGGCGTCGATGGCCGCCTTGACCGCGGCCACGTCGCCGACCACGAAGGCCGTCACCATGCCGCTGCCGATCTTCTGCCAGCCGATCAGCGTCACGTTGGCCGCCTTCAACATGGCGTCGCTGGCCTCGACCAGCGGCACCAACCCCTTGGTCTCGATCATGCCAAGGGCTTCCAGGTGGTTGCCTGCCATTTTTACTCTCCGATGGATTATTTGAACAGTTCCAGCCGCGTCGCCTTCGCCAGGTTGACCGCGTTGCCCTCATCCGTGTCCAGATGCACTTCCAGCTTCGCCGCCGGCGACAAGCGACAAAGCAGGTCCTCCAGGACCGCCGAGCAGTCGCTCTTGATCCGCAGATTCAGCCGGTCGCCGTCCTTGACGCCGTAGTGGGCGGCGTCGGCCGGCCCCATGTGGACGTGCCGCTCGTGGCGGATCACGCCGCGCTCCAGATCGGATCATGCCGGCCGGCCCCAGCAGGTAGCAGCCCGGCGAGTCGCGGTGGTCGCCGCTCTTCCGAACGGGAATGTCCAGCCCCAGCATCACGGCGTCGGTGAACGCCAGTTCGACCTGGCTATGATCGCGGCACGGCCCGAGGATGCGCAGGTTCGGTCAGCATCCGCTGCCGCGGGCCGATCATCGTCACCGCCTCCTCGGCCGCGAAAAAGCCGTCCTGGTAGAGCGCCTTGAACGGCGTCAGCGTGCGGCCCTTGCCGAACAGCCGTTCGAGGTCTTCCTGCGTGACGTGGCAGTGCCGGGCCGACACGTTGACCACCAGCTTGTTCGGCGGGCCGGCCTTGCCATTGGCGAAGTGCCCGTTGGTCGCCGGCGCCTTCAAGGCCTCGCGCACCAGGCGCTCCACCACGGAGCGGTCCAGCGTGGCCGTACTCATGTCCGCTATTCCTCCGTCGCTTCGCCGGCCACGATCAGCCGGACCCCGCCCTGTTCCAGGATCGCCCGCTGGGCCGGACTCAGGCCGCCGTCGATGATGAAGCGTGTCCACGGCGGCGAAATCGCACAGGAAAGCCAGCGCCTGCCGGCCGATTTTCGTATGGTCCGCAACGACCACCACCTCGTCGGCGGCCCGCATCATCTGCCGCTCCGTCTCGACCAACAGCAGGTTGCTGTTGAACAGCCCCTTGGCCGTCACGCCGCCGACGCTCAAGACCGCCTGGTGGACGTGGATTTCGTCCAGCATCCGCACCGTCAGCGGGCCGAGGGCCACGCCCGTCTTGGGGTAGACGTAACCGCCGAGCATCACGAGGTCCGTTTCGTGGCTGTTGGCGAACAGCACCGCGATCGGCAGACTGTTGGTGACGATCTGCATCGGCCGGCCGACCAGCAGCCGGGCCACCTCCAGCGTCGTCGTGCCGCCGTCGAGCAATACCGCGTCGCCGTCGCGCATCCGCGCGACCGCCGCCTTGGCGATCTCCCGCTTCTCTTCCGGCTTCGTCGCCGACCGTTCCTCCAGGGCCGGCAGCGCCTGGCCGTCGCCGACGTAAATGGCCCCGCCGTGCGTCCGCCGCACCGCTCCCTGCTGGTGCCAGTAGTCGAGGTCGCGGCGCAGCGTCGATTCCGACACCTGGACGGCCTGGGCCAGGTCGTTCAGCGCGATGAAGCCGCGCTTGCTCACCAGGTCCAGCACACGTTGACGACGTTCTTCGACCAGCACGGCATCCACCTGCCAAAACTTGAGGGAAATCTCTCACTCCATGATTGATTTCTATCATTTATGACCGCACCGTCAACGGTTGTCAAGCACTTTCCGTCACATTTTACCGAATCGGGCAACCGCTGCGTCCATTACGACCGGAACACCGGCCGTCAGAGGGGTCAATCTGTACACCTGTCCTCTTCTCGGAAAGTCTCAGACTTATTTAGACTGAACTTTATTGCTCACTCCCCACTGGATAGGACGCCGCGATGATCGTCCAAGCACTCCACAAGATCCAGCACCGCTTTCGCTATCTGCCGGTGGAGGAATTGCACGCCCTATCGAAACGGCTGCGCGTGCCGCTTCACCGTATCCATGAAGTGGCTAGTTTTTACCCGCTCTATCGTCTGCAACCACCGCCGCAAGTGGACGTGAAAGTGTGCCGCGACATGGCGTGCCATCTTCGAGGGGCGGAGCAGCTGCGCGGAGCGTTGACCGCCCAGGGAAACGAACTCGGCGGCGAACCGGCCCGCGTGGTCGTCGGCGGCGTTTCCTGTCTCGGCCAGTGCGATCACGCCCCCGCCGTTACGATCAACGACTATGTCTATCGCGGTCAGACGGAAGCGCAGCTGCGCGATCTGGTCAAGTGGGCCGCGACCCACGAAACGCTGCTGCGCCAGTACGCCGACCGCTCACCCCTCGGCTGGAAGATCGACCCGTATAAGGGTCAGCCGCGTTACGACGCGGTGCGCCGGTTCGTGGAAAAGCGGGACGCCGACGGCGTCATCGAGGCGCTCGAAGATCGCCGACCTGCGCGGCATGGGCGGCGCCGGCTTTCGGACCCATTTGAAGTGGTCCGCGGTGCGCGACGCCCCGGCGCCCCCAAGTACGTCGTCTGCAACGCCGACGAGAGCGAACCGGGCACCTTCAAGGACCGTGAATTGCTCCGCCGCACTCCCTACCTCGTCCTCGAAGGGATGATCCTGGCGGGGCTTGTCACCGGGGCCGTGAAAGGGTACGTCTACTGCCGGCACGAGTACGAAGATGAAATCGAAGTCGTCACGGAGGCCATCGCCCACGCGACCGCGGAAGGCGTCTGCGGCAACAACATCCTCGGCTCCGGCCTTTCGTTCTCCCTGGAGGTCTTCGTAAGTCCGGGCGGCTATATTCAGGGAGAAGAGACCGCGTTATTGGAGGCAATGGAGGACCGCCGCGGCGAGCCGCGCAACAAGCCGCCGTTCCCCACGACCAACGGCCTGTTCGGCAAGCCGACCGTCATCAACAACGTCGAGACCCTCGCCTGGACTCCCGGCATCGTGCTCAACGGCGGCGCATGGTATCGCGACCAGGGAATAAACGGCGCGTCCGGGATGCGTTTCGTCTCGATCAGCGGGGACGTGAAGGCGCCGGGCGTCTACGAGGTCCCTTTCGGGCAGACCGTGCGCGACCTCGTGTTCAACACGGCCGGCGGCATGCGCGACGGGCAGCGGCTCAAGGCGATCGCGCCGTCGGGGCCGTCCGGCGGCTTCATCCCCGGCGCATCAAACGAGAATTACTGCCGGAAAAGTTCGTCAATGGACGATTGGCGCCCGGCGCGGCCGACTACGACATACTCGACCTGCCGCTGGACCTCAACACGGTCGGCTCGATGGGCGGCATGTTGGGGGCGGCGTTCGTGGTCTACGGCGACCGCGCCGACATGGTGGAAAACGCCCTGAACTGCGTGGAGTTTTACCGCAACGAGTCGTGCGGCAAGTGCGTCCCGTGCCGCATGGGGTCGGAGAAACTGGTCGAGATGCTGACCGAGATGAGGGCCGGCAGGTTCCGGAGGCAAGAGCTGGGCGTCATCGGCGAGTTGTCGGACGCGATGGGGGCTACTTCGATCTGCGGCCTGGGTCAGGTGGCGTCCAACCCCATCACCTCGGTTTTGAAATACTTCCCGGAAGAGGTGGAGAAATACCTCGGGCGCTCCTGAGGGTTAGCCGCGACGCGAAGCGGAGCGCTTGCCGCAAGCGCTCCGCTTCGCGTCGCGGCTAACCGCCCCAAGAAGGAACCTAGTGATGAACAACCCCGACGATCTCGTCCATGCGAACATCGAAGGCGAGATCGTCGCCATGCCGCGCTCGATGTCCGAGCTTTTGGGTCAGCCGCCCATCGCCTTGACCGTGGACGGGACGAAAGTCGAAGTCCCGCGCGTGAAGGTCACGCACGATCCGGGGGGCGGGACCGCCGCCCGTTTGACCACCCTCTACGACGCGGCCCTCAAGGCCGGCGTCCGGGTCCCCACCCTGTGCCACCGCGAATACATGACGCCGGTCGCCGTCTGCCGGGTCTGTTCCGTCCAGGTCGGGTATGAGAACCGGCCCCCCGAAGGGCGGCTCGCCCCCGCCTGCTACCGACCGGCCGAGGCGGGCATGGTCGTCGCCACGCACCGGACCAATTCCCGAGTTTTGTCGTCCGTCAAAATGCTGACGGAATTGCTGCTGGCCGACCATCCCACGCCTTGCGTCAAACACAAGACGCAGGGCAACTGCGAGCTGGAAGTGCTGGCCGGGCAGCTGGGAGTGCAACGGGTGCGGCTTCCCCGCGCCCCGAGAGTCGGCCGCGGGACGTTTCGTCCGCGGCGATCGCCGTCGATCACAACGCCTGCATCTTGTGCGACCGCTGCGTCCGCGGCTGCAACGACGTCAAGGACAACCAGGTCATTGGCCGCATGGGCAAGGGCTACCATGCCCGCATCGCCTTCGACCTGGACGCGCCCATGGGCGCCTCGACCTGTGTGACCTGCCTGGAGTGCATGACTTCCTGCCCGACGGGGGCCTTGGTCAGCCGCGATTCCGGACTTTCGGGGCCGTGAGAGAAGCAGAAGCCGGTGTTGAGATCAATTTATGACGCGACTGAGGCGACTGGTCGCCGTCGCTTCCGAAAGAAGACGGCGACCGCGTCCAGCTGGCTTCCCGTCAGGAACACGGCGTACCAGCAGATCGTCATCTGGCTGAACCAGCCGACCTCCGTTGTCGCCCAGATGCCGAGGTGGAACGAGACGCCGCCCAGCAGCACCCACGGCCGCAGTCGGCGCGACGGCACAAGAAACGAAAAGCCGATTTCAAAAACCAACGTGCCCCACGACAGGGCCTGACAAAGCCACATCGGCGGCGCCAGCCAGGCGAAAGGGACGCGGTTCAGCTCAATGTCGTTGAGCACCCAGTAGACCGCATGGCCGGTGAGCCAGTCGGCGTCGGCGGCGGGACGGCCGGTCTGAATGAGGGTCGGCAGGTCGTCCACGACCTTGACCAGGCCGGTGAAGAAATACATCAGGCAAAGCTGAATTTGAATGAGCCGCACAGACCACGCCGGGATGAGCACGGGCGACGGGTCCGGCGGCAACCCTCGCCGGCTGCGCCAGCGACGCTTCATCCAGGCGTCCAGCGACCAGACCGCGCCGGCCGGCGCCAGCATCAGGTAGAAGAGGCCGCAGCGGGCGACGGAATCGCCGCCGTTGGTGGTCTGGACGATCCGCAGGTGAAAGGAAACGGTCAGCAGTAAGGCCACGATGGTCGAGGGTCGGGTCCACAACCCCAGGGTGACGCACGCCAACGAAGCCGCCCAGAAGCCGAACAGCAAATACTCGTTGGCGGGCCGCTCGCACCAGTGCGTCCAGGCGTCGGCGTATTCGGCCGGCAGCTGGTCGAACGGCGGCAAGTTCTTCGGCCCGCGCAGCAGACAAAAGCGGCCCGCATTAACGCTCATCCAGTCGTCCACTTGCCCGGACGGCAGCAGCGGGTCGCGTCCGAGGTAAAGGCCGAGGTAGGGCGCGTAGCTGACGAGGACCGAAAGCAGGAGCGTGGCGCCGAAGACGATGCGGAACAGGGCCAGCGGTTCGGCGCGGACCGGCCGCGTCCAGAAGTGGACGGGCGCCAGCAGCCACCGCCGCCAGAGCGGGGGGTTCATTGCAACCTCCCGTCGGCGTCGAACGCGCCGATTTCGGTGACGCCCTTGTCCGGGTGCTTCGTCGGGTCGTCGCCGGGTTGCGGCAGGTCGATCTTGTGGCGGACGAGTTTCACCTTCACCGGCGTGCGCGGGTCGTCGGGATGCGATTCTCGCCAGCGGCGGACGCGCCAGCGGACGAAGGCCGCGAAGATCGGCAGGTCGTCGGAACGCTCGCCGTGCAGTTCCTCCGGCGCGGCCCACTCAAGATAGGTTTCCAGCTTGCGGCCGCGCCAGCCGCCGACGCGGACGTAATCGGTCAGATCCGGCTCGTTGTCGGAGGGGAGGGTCTCGACGCTGTTGTCGTCGAAGGTAATCTCCGATTCGAGGAACCAGCCCGACCGCGCCAGCGGCGGCGGGAACATCTTCCAGCCCTGCTCGATGCCGAAGAAGTTGCCGTACTTCCTTGTCACGCGATCCGTTTTATCGTAATAGGGTTCGACGCCCTTCCACCAACCCTGCTTGGCGCACCAGTCCTCGACGGGCTTGTTCCAGAGGTCGAGCGGGTTGCGGAACACCAGGAAGAACAGGTGCCAGCCGACGAATAAAACGACGGCGGCCCGCTCGGCGAACGGCCACAGCCGCGGCAGCCCTCGTTCCAGGACCACGCAGAGCACGATGAAGAGCTGGCAGGCGCCGACCACGGCCCAGGCGCCGGCCCAGAGCCGGTCGCGCGGGACCAGATCGCGGGAAAGAAGAGTAAATACGTAGAAGTAGATGAAGAAGAGCAGTACGGTCGAAACCGCGTCCCGCCGCAGCCAGACCCGCCAGGAGGCGCGGGGTGGAGGGGATGGCCTTTCGGGCGCGGCCGGCGCCGTCGGGCCCAAGCCCAGGACGACGGAATCGGGCGGCGTGGGAATTACCATGTGGCCTCCCGGTCGGACCCATCGGCGGCGGCCGATGCGTTCGCGGACCGCGGCGGGGAAGGCTGAATTATGGCAGGGCGGCGGCGCGTGTCAAGGAGCGGCGCGCCGTTCAGAATCGCCAGTTGACGACGAGCTGCACCCCGTTCTCGAAGACGGAGCGCGCGTGATTGTCCGCCTGGTAGACGTCCCAGCGGACGTACTCGGCGTAAAATCGACGTTCTTCGTGACGGCCAGGGTGACGCCCGGCACGAACAGTTGTTGCCAGCCCGGGGGGCCTTCGTCGAAGCCCGCCGAGTAGGTGAACCGAAACGCGGCCGGGCCGGCCACGTACTGCGTCGCCGCGACGAGGTCCGTGATCCGAACGCTCGGCCCGCCCCGGTCGCCTCCGCCGCCTCGATGGTCTCCTGGGGAATCCCCTTCAGGACCTCGGCAAACAGCTTGGCCATCGACCCCGAGGTATGGAACGCCACCCCCAGCGCCCCGGCGAACGGCCCCAGGCCGACGACGGCGACAAATAGGAGGGCGAAAATCGCCGTGTCGATGGCGCGCATCCCGTTGAGCAGGCCGCGCAGGGGGGGCGACAGCCAGGGCCAGGGCGCGGTCGTGCGGGCGACGCAGACGGCCAGCGGCAGCGCCGCGGCCGCCGCGAACGCCGTGCCGACGACGGCGATTGCCAGCGTTTCCCACAACGCGGACAAAAAAGAGGGAGTTCCGTGAAGTCGGGCGGCCACAGGCGGACCAGCCACTGGCCGAGTTGAGGGAGGCGGCGGACGAATTCGACGGGCGAAACCCTGGCCTCGGACATGCCCAGGGCCAGCAGGGCCAGTCCCCAGGCGCAACGCCGCTCCCGGCGCCGCCGGGCGCCGCGCCGCCAGGCCGACAGCAGCGCGGGCAGGTCCGGCGGCTTGGCGGGTTCGTCGGCGCCCGGCGGCGGAGCGGGATGGGTCATTTCAGTTTGCCGACCAGCTTGCCGGCTTCCTCGATGGGCGCGTAATTGGACCCGTCGGAGGCGATGAAACCGGTGTAGTTCTTCGGCAAGAGTTTTTCCACCTCGTCCGCGGGGAGGTCCACGAGCGCCTTTTGCAGTCGGGTCTTCATCTCCTCCGGGAAGCCGCCGCGGACCATGATCGGGTCGTTGGGGAGGGGTTGCGATTTCCAGATGATCTTGATCTTGTTTCTATCGATGCGTCCCGTTTCGGCCAGCACCTCCAGGATGCGGTCGTAGATTGAACGGGGCGTCGGCGCGGGCCATCAGCGCCGAATAGTAAATGGGCTTGCCCTTGTACTCGACCGTGGCGACCGCCCGCATCGACGTGTCGCCGTGATGGGCCAGGACGCACCCCCACGGCCCCAGCCAGGCCGCGTCGAGCGTTCAGGCGCGCAACGCCTCGGAGACGCCGACCCAGTCGTCAACCACCGTCAACTCGACGGGGACCTTCAACCGCCGGACCAGGTACTCGGCCGGGGGCGGCCATCGACGCGAGGCAAAGACGGTCAAAAGATCGTTGGAGTATTGTAGGAGGGCGTGATTCGTTGGCAATCCCCTTATTCATGGTCCGGTTGTGGTTGTCCGGAATCGGCGTGGGTTAGCCGCGACGCGCCAGCGGAGCGCTTCATACAAGCGCTCCGCTGGCGCGTTGCGGCTAACCGGACAATAGCCGCCGGACCATGCATTCGACCTGCCGGAGCGGAAAGAATTGCACCACGGAGACACAGAGACACAGAGAAAAGCAATGGTTTTTGTCTTCTCTGTGGTCTCTGTGTCTCCGTGGTGAAATGCTGCTTCAAGGGGCTGGCGGGGCGACGGCCTCCTCCGAACACGGCGTAGTGGGGGGCGCGGGCCTCGACGACGCCGTCGTTGAAGAACAAGGCCGTTTCGCCGAGTTCGGGCGTCGTCGGAGCCGAACGCGGTCAGCCGGCGGCCTTCCGCCCGCGCCGAGGAACACGCTGATAATGAACGGCGAGCGGGGGCCGACGCCCCCGCTCGCCGCTTTCAATTCGGTCCTATAAGCTCTAATGAGCTTTGACGACCAAGATCGGTAAGCCGTAGCCGCGATCGCCAGAACTCGGGTCGGAGTTCACCCTAGCCGCGTTCGCCAGAACTCGGGTCGGAGTTCACCCGCGTTCTGGCGAACGCGGCTACCGAACTTGCCCGTCAAATTCCATTAGGAGTTATGGGACCGACTCTAAAGCGCTGCGGCCTGCCGCGAGCGTCCCGCCTTTGCTACACTATCCAATAACCGGCGATGAACTCGCACCGCCTCGCCAACGCCTCCAACCCGCCTCCCGGAGTGGACCCGATGACCGCCGCGTCGCGCTCTCCCGGCCTGCCGGCCTCGTTTCTGGCGTCCGTCGTAATTGCCGTTTTGACGGCCGCCGCCGTCGCCGGCCCGGCCGAGCCTCCCAGGCCGCTGGCGAAGGTCGATTACGACCGCGACGTCCGCCCCATCCTCTCCGACAACTGCTACGCCTGCCACGGCCCGGACGCCCCCTCGCGCAAGGCGTCCTTGCGGTTCGACCGGCGCGAGTCCGCCGTCGCGGAACTCGACGACGGCGAACACGCCGTCGTCCCCGGCAAGGCCTCCGACAGCGAGATGGTCCGCCGCGTTTCCGGCGACGACAGGCGCCGAATGCCGCCGCCCAAGACCGGCAAACGTCTGACGCCTCCACAGATCGCCATACTCCGTCAGTGGATCGACGAGGGCGCCCCCTACGCCCTTCACTGGTCCTTCATCCCGCCCGTAAAGGTAGAGCCGCCGGCGGTCGCGGACGCCGCCTGGCCGCGCGCCCCATCGACCGCTTCATCCTGGCCCGCGTCGAGGCCGCCGGCCTGCACCCGTCCCCCGAGGCCGACAAGACCACGCTCATCCGCCGCGTCACCCTCGACCTCACCGGCCTGCCGCCGACGCCGGCCGAGGTGGACGCCTTCCTGGCGGACAACGGACCCGACGCCTACGAAAAGGTGGTGGACCGGCTGCTGGCGTCGCCGCGTTACGGCGAACACATGGCCCGCTTCTGGCTCGACGCCGCCCGCTACGGCGACACCCACGGCCTCCACCTCGACAACTACCGCGAAATCTGGCCCTACCGCGATTGGGTCATCAAGGCGTTTAACGAGAACAAGCCGTTCGACCGATTCATCGTCGAGCAGCTGGCCGGCGACCTCCTGCCCAACTCCACGCTCGACCAGAAAATCGCCACCGGCTTCATCCGCTGTCACGTCACCACCAGCGAAGGCGGCTCCATTGAGGAGGAAGTTTATACCCGTAACTGCGTGGAGCGCGTGGACGGCTTTGGAACGGTGTTCCTGGGCCTGACGACCGGCTGCGCCCGCTGTCACGATCACAAGTTCGACCCGATCAAGCAGAAGGACTATTATCAGCTCTTTGCCTACTTCAACAACCTCGACGGCCCCGCCCTCGACGGCAACGCCGCGCTGCCGCCCCCCGTGATCAAAGCACCGACGCCGGAACAGGCCGTCGCGCTGGCGAAGCTGAACGAAAGGGTCGCTTCGCTGCGAAAGACCATCGCCGACGAGGCGTCCAAGGCCGTTTACGACGCGGCGGCCGACGGCAAGACGACCGAGGCGCCGCCGGCCCCGGCCGACTTCGTCTGGATCGACGACGATCTGCCTCCGGGCGCCCGGCCTTCGCCCGAGGGCGGGTTCAACCACGCCTGGCAATTCGTCGCCGGGCCGGGCCATCCCGTATTAAGCGGCAAGAAGTCCAGTATGCAAAAGGTCCAGGGGCTTGGCCAGCACTTCTTCACCGGCGCCAACCCCGGCCTGCGTTGCGGCGCCGGCGACAGGCTGTTCGCCAACGTCTACCTCGACCCGACCGACCCGCCGCGCGAAATCATGCTCCAGTGGAACACCGGCGAATGGAAACACCGCGCCTACTGGGGCGAAAACCTCATCGAGTTCGGCAAGGACAAGACGACGGAGCGCGTCCACCTGGGGCCGCTGCCCAAGCCGGGCGGCTGGGTGCGACTGGAGGTGGAAGCCGCCAGGGTGGGGATCAAGCCGAACCTGGTCGTCAACGGCTGGGCCTTCACGCAGTACGGCGGCACGGCCTACTGGGACAAGGCCGGCGTCCGGACGCGGACGCCGCAGGGCGCCGGGCAGTACTTCGACTCCCTGACGGAATGGGCGGGGGCGCAGAAGGCGCTCGGCGCCGCCTCGCTGCCCAAGGAGATCCAGGATATCGTCAAGAGCGACCCGGCGAAGCGGACGGACGTGCAAAAGAAGCGGCTGCGCGATTATTTCGTGGCCCATGCCTACTCCAAGTCGCGGGACACGTTCGCGCCGCTGCTCGCGCAGGTCGCCGCGGCCGAAAAGGAACTGGCCGAGTTGGATAAGCAGGTTCCGGCGACCCTGATATTCAAGGAGCGGGCGGACCTCAAACCGGCTTATATCCTGAAACGCGGCGAGTACGACAAGAAGGGCGCGCAAGTGGGCCGGGACACGCCGGGCTTCCTACCGCCCTTGCCGAAGGACTGCGCCGCGCGACCGGCTGGGTCTGGCCCAATGGCTGATTTCGCCGGGGCACCCGCTGACGGCCCGCGTGGCGGTCAACCGCTTCTGGCAGCAGTGTTTCGGCGTCGGCCTTGTCAAGACCGCCGAGGATTTCGGCTCGCAGGGCGAACCGCCGAGCCACCCAGAACTCCTCGACTGGCTGGCGGTGACGTTCCGGGAAGACGGCTGGGACGTGAAGAAAACGATGAAGCGACTCGTAATGTCCGCGACCTACCGGCAGGCGTCGAAGGCCGTGGGGGAGCAGCAGGCCAAGGACCCGGCCAACCGGCTGCTGTCGCGCGGCCCGCGCTTCCGGCTGGACGCGGAGGAGCTGCGCGACCAGGCGTTGGCGGTGAGCGGCCTGCTGGTGGAGAAGGTCGGCGGGCCGAGCGTCAAGCCGCCGCAGCCGGGCGGGCTGTGGGAGGCGGTCGGCTATTCCGGGAGTAACACGGTCCATTTCGTCGCCGATAAGGGCAACGAAAAAGTACACCGCCGCAGCATGTATACCTTCTGGAAGCGCACGTCTCCGCCGCCGGAGATGAGCATTTTCGACGCCCCGTCGCGCGAGTCGTGCGTGGTGCGGCGCGAGCGGACGGACACGCCGTTGCAGGCGCTGATGCTGCTGAACGACCCGCAGTATTTCGAGTGCGCCCGGGCGCTGGCGGAGCGGGCCATGCGCGAGGGCGGCGCCGCGCCGGAGGAGCGCATCACCTACCTGTTCCGGCTGGCGACGGCTCGCAAGCCGGACGCGAAAGAGACGGCTGAGTTGCTTGCCAATTACAAGGAGCAGCTGGCCGAGTATACGCGCGACGCGGAAGCGGCGAAGAAGCTGATCGCGGTCGGCGAATCGAAGCCGGACGCCAAGCTCAACGTGAGCGAGTTGGCGGCGTGGACGATGATTGCTAATCTGGTCTTGAATCTCGATGAAGTGATTACCAAGGGGTAGCGACGAGCCACACTAACCCGAAGCGCGAGCGAGGTTTTGACCCTCATCCCTCGCTCGCGCTTCGGGTTGGTGTGGCCGGAGGATAGGCGATGCACCCGATCCACGAACGCATCCAGTCGATGACCCGCCGCCATTTCTTCGGCCGCACCGCCCTCGGCCTCGGCACGGCGGCGCTGGCGTCGCTGCTGCCGGAGCGGGCGCGGGCCGACGCCTCGGCGTACGGCGGCCTGCCGGGACTGCCGCACTTCGCCCCCAAAGCCAAGCGCGCCATCTACCTCTTCATGGCCGGCGCCCCGTCGCAGATGGACATGTTCGACTACAAGCCGAAGATGGACGCGATGTTCGACAAGGACCTGCCCGACTCGATCCGTCAGGGGCAGCGCCTCACCACCATGACCAGCGGCCAGACGCGCTTCCCGATCGCGCCGTCGAAGTACAAGTTCCAACAACACGGCAAGTCGGGCGCCTGGGTCAGCGAGTTGATGCCGTGGACATCCAAGATCGTCGATGACGTCACTTTCATCCGCACCGTGAACACCGAGGCGATCAACCACGACCCGGCCATCACCTACATCTGCACCGGCCACCAGCTTCCCGGTCGCGCCAGCCTCGGGGCGTGGCTCAGCTACGGCCTCGGCACCGAGAACCGCAACCTGCCGGCCTTCGTGGTGATGACGGCGTCGTGGACCGGCCGCAAGGAGGCGCAGGCGCTTTACAACCGCCTTTGGGGGTCGGGATTTCTTCCGAGCAAGCACCAGGGCGTCGCCCTGCGCGCCAACGGCGACCCGGTGCTGTTTCTCAACAACCCGCCGGGCGTGGACGCGGCGGCCCGGCGGCGGATGCTCGACTCGCTGGGCCGGCTCAACCAGAAGGAATTCGACGACGTTGCCGATCCGGAAACGCAGGCCCGTATCGCCCAGTATGAGATGGCGTTCCGGATGCAGTCGTCGGTGCCGGAGTTGGTGAAGCTGTCGTCCGAGTCGGATCGCGTGCTGGAGATGTACGGGCCGGACGTCCACACGCCGGGCACGTTCGCGGCGAGCTGCCTGTTGGCCCGACGGCTGGCCGAGCGCGACGTGCGCTTCGTGCAGATCTTTCACCGCGGCTGGGACCAGCACTTCAACATCGGCGGCGACCTGCCCAACCAGTGCCGCGACGTGGACCGGCCCTGTTACGCCCTCATCACGGACCTCAAACAGCGGGGATTGCTCGACGACACGCTCGTCGTCTGGGGCGGCGAGTTCGGCCGGACGATCTACTGCCAGGGCGGCCTGACGCACGACAACTACGGCCGCGACCACCACCCGAAATGTTTCACCGTCTGGATGGCCGGCGGCGGGATCAAGCCGGGCATGGTTTACGGCACGACCGACGATTTCAGCTACAACGTGGCCGAAAACCCGGTCCACATCCACGACATGAACGCGACGATCCTGCACTGCCTCGGCATCGACCACCGGCGGCTGACGTTCAAGTTCCAGGGGCTGGACATGCGGCTGACCGGCGTCGAGGAGCATGAGCCGGTCAAGGCGATTCTGGCGTAAGGGCTTCTTTCATGATCCGCGATCTGTCCGAATGTTAGTGCTATGGCAAAACCGTTCACCTGCAACACGAGGTCCCAGGCCGGCAATGTGATCCTGGGCGTCCTGTTTCTTGGCTCCGCCCTGCTCCTGGTCGGGGCGCCCTGCTTCGGCGTCGTCGGCATGGCTTTCGGGTCGGTAACCGCTCCGAAGGGCGGCCGCGAGGTGCTGGAGATCATGGTCGCAGCCGTGGTCATGTTCGTCCTGGCGGTCGGCCTGATCGCGCTGGCGGTGCTCTGCATGCACGCCACCCTCCTGCCCAAGACCTTGGAGGTCACTGGCGACGCAGTCGAGCTGCGGTGGTTCAAGAAGCGGCTGGGAAGAATTCCCCTCGTCAACGTCAAGGACGTGTTCGTCAAGACGCGCGCCATGGCCGGCCAGACGGCAGAGGGGGCGTTCGGGCAAGCCATGTTCACGGGCGGCCTGATCGCCGGCCTGATCGCCAAGAGCCGCTTCGACCCCGACGAGCCCATCGGCTTCGTCATCCGGCTGGCGGACGCCGACGACCCGGACACCTTCTGGCCCAGGCGTCTCTTTGGGAAGGCGCAGAGGAAGCGCCTGGAGGTGCTCGATTACTGGAGGCTGCCCCACGGTAAGCTGGTGGAGAAGATCGCCAAGGCGGCGGCGCGGCATAGGGGGGAGACGACCGGGTCCTGAACTGCTACACGATTTCACCCTGTTTGGGGGCGCCGCATGACTCACGACCTCTCCGAACGCCACGGCCCCGTCGGCTCGTTTCTCGCTCACGTCCCGCCGCGCGAGGAGTGGGAGCGCTACCGCCTATCCGAGAAACAGGTGGAATTTTTCCACCAAAACGGATACCTGAAAGGCGTCCGCATCCTGGCGGACGAACAGGTCGAGACGCTGCGTACGGAGTTGCAAGGGCTGTTCGACCCGAAGCACCCGGCCAACGGCCTGTTCCACGAGTACCACACCAACGAATCGGCCGACCCGTCGCGCGTGCTGTTCCACGCGCTCGGGGCCTGGCGGATCGCCCCCGGTTTCCACGACCTGCTCTGGCACCCCGCCTTCACCGTGCCCGCCAGTCAACTCCTCGGCGGCCCCGTGCGCTTCTGGCATGACCAGCTGTTCTGCAAGCCGGCCCATCACGGCGGCGTCGTGGCCTGGCACCAGGATTACTCCTACTGGACGCGCACCCGGCCGATGGCGCACCTGACCTGCTGGATCGGCCTGGACGACGCCACGCAAGACAATGGCTGTCTGCAATATCTTCCCGGCAGCCACCGCTGGAGTTTGCTGCCGATCACGGGGCTGGCCGGCGACATGGACGCCATCCGCGAAGTGCTGACGCCGGAGCAAGCGGAGCAATTCAACCACCCGGTCGCCGTCGAATTGAAGAAGGGCGAGGCGGCGTTCCACCACCCGCTGATGATCCACGGCTCCTTCGCCAACTCCACGGATCGGCAAAGGCGGGCGACGGTGATTAACGTCTTCCGCGATGGCGTAACTTCGGATTCGGACGAGCCGTTGTTGAAGGGAACGCCGCCGGTCCCGCGCGGCCACAAGATGGAAGGACATTTCTTCCCGCTGCTGTTCAGCCCTAATGGAATTTGACGGGCAAGTTCGGTAGCCGCGTTCGCCAGAACGCGGGTCGAAGTTCACCCGCGTTCTGGCGAACGCGGCTACGGCTTACCGCCCTTGGTCGTCAAAGCTCATAGCTTATCCGGCAGAAGCAGCAATGCCGGGTTCTGGAGCCTTTCGATGATGGCGTTGGCGAAGGCGGCGCCGACGGCCCCGTCCACGACGCGATGGTCGAACGACAGCGACAGGTAAACCCGATCCGCCGGCCGCACCGCCCCGTGGGCGTCGAAGACCGGCCGCTGGTAGACGCGGCCGACGCCGAGGATGGCCACTTCGGGATGGTTGACGATCGGGGCCGAGAACAGGCCGCCGATGTTGCCCAGCGACGTGACGCTGAAGGTGCCGCCGCGAAGGTCTTCGAGCCGCGACTTGCCGGCGCGGGCGTCGTGGCCGAGCCGTTCGATCTCGCGGGCCACTCCTCCGAGGTCCCGCTTGTCGGCGTCGTGGATCACCGGCACGATCAGGCCGCCCGGCGTCGCCACGGCCACGCCGATGTGGTAACGGTCGTGCAGCACGATCTCGTTATTGGCCTCGTCCAGGCTGGAATTGACGATTGGCACTTCCTTCAGGGCGTGGACCACGGCCCGCACGATAAAGGCCAGATACGTCAGCTTGATTCCGGCGCGGGCATAGGCGGCCTTGAGGTTTTCCCGGAGCTTTACCAGCTCCGTCACGTCGCATTCATCGACGTAGCTGTAATGGGGGACGACGCGCTTGGCGTGAACCATGTGCTCGGCGATCTTGCGCCGCAGCCCCTGGAACTTGATGCGCGTGCCGGGCCTGCCGTGGTCCGCCGCCGGCGGGGGCGGTGCGGTCGGCGCCGTCGTCTCAGGCGCCGGCGCCTGGACGCGGGGGGCCAGGTCCTCGAAGAGGACGCGGCCGCCGGGGCCGCTGCCGTGGACGTCGGCCAGATCGACGCCGAGTTGTCGGGCCATCTGCCGCACCGACGGCGCCGCCCGAACGGGGCCGCGACTCGCGACCGGCGCCGCCGGGCCGTTCGCGTGGACGGGCGCGGCCGCCGTCGGAACCTCGGCGGGCCGGGCGGCGGGCGGTTCGGCGCCGGCGTAGGTCAGGACCACTTCGCCGACCTTGATCTTCTGACCGGGTTCGGCCCGGAGAGAGCTAATCGAGGCTGCGAAGGGGGCGGGCACTTCCATCGCGGCCTTGTCGGTCATGATCTCCATGAGGTTCTGGCCGCGAGTCACCACGTCGCCGGGCTTGACCAGCCAGGCGGTCAGCTCGGCCTCATAAACGCCCTCGCCGATCTCGGGCAAAGCGAAGTCCATGACCAGCCCCTCGGAAGATTCACCACAAAGTCACAAAGAGCACAAAGAATTCAAGAATTGTCTTTCTTTGTGTCTTTTGTGTCTTTGTGGTGAACATTTTATGCCACTTCGTCGGCGACGGCCCGCATCGCTTCCTTCACGTCCGCCGCCTGCGGCACGGTGTTTTGCTCGTACACCTGATTCAGACCGATGCCGGGGACGTGCTTGCCCGCCAGGAGACGCGGCCGCGTTAAAAGGTCGTAAAAGTATTCGTCGATCACTCGACGCAACAGGTGCTCGCCGAAGTTCGTCACCTCGGTGTCCTCGTTGACCACCAGCAGCCGGCCCGTCTTCCGCACGCTGGCGCCGATGGCCTTCCAGTCGTAGGGGAAGATGCTCCGCAGGTCCAGCACGTCGTAACGCTTGCCGGTCTCGACGGCCAACTCGTCCGCCGCCCGCACGCACAGCGGCAACGTCCGGCCGTAACTGACGACGGTGGCGTCGTCGCCCTCGCGGGCCAGGGCGGCGACGCCCAGCGGCACGAAATGCGGCCGCACGTCCGGCCAGCGCGGCCGCCACTCGCTGCGGTCGCCGACGGGGGCGTCGATGCGGGATTTCAACTCCTCCTCGTTGTCGGGTTCGCCGGGGACCTTCTGCTCGCCGCGCACCCGCAACAGCGCCTTGGGCAGCAGCACCAGCACCGGATTGGGGTCGGCGATGGCCGACAGCATCAGGCCGTAGGCGTCGAGGGCGTTGCTGGGCATGACGACCTTCCAGCCCGCCAGCCGGCTGGCCCAGCTCTCGAAGGAGTGCGAATGGTAGAGGCTGCCGCGGATGCCGGAACCGCTCGGCGTCATCACCACAATCGGCAACTCGTACTGACCGGCCCCGGCCCAGCGCTGGTTGCCGGCCACTTTAAGGAGGTCAATCGTGTTGAAGCCGTAGTCGCAAAACTGGATCTCGGCCACCGGCCGGCCGCCGGCGTAGGCGATGCCCATGGCCGCGCCGATGATGCCGCGTTCGTCGAGCGGCGAATTCCAGGCGGTCTTGAGACCCTGTGTGGCGGTGAAGACGCCGCCCAACGGCGGGCCGACGTCCTCGCCGAAGACGTCGGTGACGCCGAGGTGTTCCTCGCCGTAGTGGAGGGCGAGGCGGACGGCTTGTACGAGCGTGGCCATAAAAAGATTCACCACAAAGACACAAAGGACACAAAGAGGATGAAAACCGCAAACTCACCAAATCAAAGACTTAAGTTTTCTTCGCATTGCTCTTTGTGTCCTTCGTGTCTTTGTGGTGAAAAAACTTCTCCTCTCACGGCAGCCCCGTGTAATCCTCCGGGTAAACCGCATCGACGGTGCTGGGCGCGTAAGTGTGTTTCACCACGTCCGCCGCCGTCGGCTTCGGTTCGCCGAGCGCCTGCTCCAGCGCCGCCTCCGCCTCGGCGTAGGCGTCTTCATGGATCTGATCGACGGCGGACGCTTCGAGGGCGCCGGCGTCGAGGAGCTTCTGCTCGAACAGCGCCAGGGCGTCCGGCTCGTCCTTGACGCGCAGGGCGCCGCTCGAGGACGAGTGGCCGTGCAGACGCGACACCGTCGCCTCCAGCATGAAGGGGCGGCGCTCCCGGCGGCAGTAGGCCATCGCCCGGCGGATCGCGTGCCAGCAGGCGATCGGGTCGTTGCCGTCCACCACCTCGCCCGGAATGCCGAACGCCTTGCCGCGGTCAATGACGTGCGTCTCGCTGTGCTGGCTGGCCGCCGAAGTGGATATTCCCCACCCGTTATTCGTTACAATGATGAGCACCGGCAGCTCATTGCCCGGCCGCGTGGACCAGACCATGCACGAGGCGAAATCGCCCTCGGCCGTGCCCGCCTCGCCGCCGGTGACGATACTGATCCCGTCGCCTCCGTGGCGCTTCTGCACCAGGGCCGTGCCCGGCGCCATGACGTACTGCACCTCGATCACCGACGTGACCGGCAGCACGTTCCAATCGCGGCGGGAGAAGTGGCCGACGAAGTTGCGGCCCATCGAGTGCGCGTCGGTCGCCGTCATGGCCATCTGGCGAATGCCTTCCAGGAGCGGCATTCCCATGGCCACGAGCGTCGCGCTGTTGCGGTAGTGCAGGTGGAGGTAGTCGTAAGCGGGGCCGCGGCCCTTCTTGACCTGGAGGCCGAGACAGACGTTGAAGGCTTCCTCGCCGGGGCCGCCGATCCAGAAATAGCCCTGGCCCGACTTGCTCATCTTGACCATGCGCTCTTCGAGGGCGCGGGTCCGCGCCATCAGGCGGTGGATTTCGAGGCAGCGCCCGGTGGGCAGCGATTCGTTGCCGCTGAACACCTTGGGGGCCAGAAGTGCGATCGCGTCGCCCCCGAGCGCTTCGCCGTTGGTTGGCATGCACCGCCTCCCCCGAGCCCTTCGTCCTCTCCGCGTCTATCCACATTATACGTCCCCCCCCATTTCAAAAAAGCCGGACTTGCGCGGCTGGGCAAGCGGCGCGTCCGGCCGGCGGCGCGTATACTACCGATGGGACGCGAACGCAGACCCAGGCAACGGACCCACGCGAATGATCAAGGCGGCCATCCTCGGCGGCTCCGGTTACACGGCCCTCGAACTCATCAAGATCCTGTTGCGCCACCCCCAGGTCGAGATCACGGCCGTGACCTCGCGCCAGGACGACTCCCCGCTCGTCGCCGACCTCCATCCGTGTCTGGCCCACCGCCTCGACCTGCGCTGCGAGCCGTTCCACGCCGACCGTCTGCTGGCGCGGGGCGTGCAATGCGTCTTTAGCTGCCTGCCGCACGGGGCCAGCATGGCCGTGTTGCCGTCGCTGCTGCGGCACGGACTCCGCGTCATCGATCTCAGCGCCGACTACCGGCTGCGCGATCCCAACGTCTACGCCCAGTGGTACGGCGCCAGCCACGAGGACGTGGCCCACCTCACCCAGGCGGTGTACGGCCTTCCAGAACTTTACGGAGAGGAAATAGCGTCCGCGCAGCTCCTCGCCAACCCCGGCTGTTACCCGCAGACCGGCATCCTCGGCCTGGCCCCACTGGCGGCCGGCGGCTACCTGGAGCCGCGCGGCGTCATCATCGACAGCAAGAGCGGCGTTTCCGGGGCCGGCCGGACGCCGAAACTGACGTTCCATTTCCCCGAGTGCAACGAGAGCGTCGCCGCCTACGCCGTCGGCAGCCACCGCCACACGCCGGAGATCGAGCAGGCGTTGACCGACGCGGCCGGCGAACCGATCGAGGTGCTGTTCACGCCGCACCTGATCCCGATGGACCGCGGCATCTTCTCCACCATCTACGCGACGCCGCGCCGGCTTCTGTCGGAGGCCGAGCTGCTCGCCCTCTACCGCGACTACTACGCCCGCGCCCCGTTCGTGCGCGTCGTGGACCGCCTTCCGGCCACCAAGGATTGCGCGGGGACCAACTTTTTCGACGTGACGGTGCGCGTGGTCCGCGAGCGGATTGTGGTGCTGGGCTGCCTGGACAACCTGGTCCGCGGCGCCAGCGGCGTCGCCGTTCAGAACTTCAACCTGATGTACGGCTTCGAGGAGCAAACGGCGCTGCTGTGAGGCGCGGTTGCCCTTGACAGGATCTCGCGGCCCGCTATTCTCCCCCCCTCGAGTCAGATACTCTCATTTCACTGCCGTTTTCCCCCAGCGGGAAGGAGGGGCCAGAATGCGCATGTCTTTGTGGATGGCGGCCGTGGCGCTTTGCCTCGGCGCGGGGTCGGCCGCCCGGGCGGGCGGGATCTTCGGTCTCAACCCATTCGCGCCGAGCAATGGGACCACCGTCAACCCCCTAAGCCCACCCAGCAACGGGGTCAATTTCAGCCCGTTGACCAACTCCAACGCGAGCGTGTCGCCGCCGCAAGGCTCGTCGCAGGCGACGTTCGCCAGCCCGGGGCGGATGTTGGCGGGGCCGGCCAAGCTGTTCAACCTGCTGCCCACCGGCCTGGGAAGCTTCTCGAACACGCATTACGTCGGCTACAGCATGTTCCCCAGCCAGACCGACCAGTACCTCGCCCAGTTCGGCTTCCAGCGTCTGCGGTGATCGGAAGAGTGGAGAGTGGCGAGTGGCGAGAAAAGACGACAACGGGTCGTTTCCTCACTCGCCACTCGCCACTCGCCACTCGCCACTCTTCTCGTACCGACGCAACAGCAAATACTCCAAAAGCCACATCACAAGGGCCAAACCGCGGTCGTCCCGGTCGCGTGCGGGGTCGAACTCGGAGATCAGCACGCCGGCAACTTTCGGCGACCATGCGGCTTCTAAAAGTCGCAGAAACAGCGGCGGGCCGAGGCCGAACGGGACCGGCTGCGACACGGCCGGAAAAAACGCCGGGTCGAACACGTCGAGGTCCACGTCGAGAAACACGCGCTCCGCCGCCGCGCAGGCGCGGCGAAGTTCAGCCACGGCCGGGGCCGGATCGATCGCCAGGTTGGCCGCCGAAAACGTCTCGTGGTAGTAGCGGCCGACGTACTCGGCCGTCAGCAGCAGCTCACGGTGGCCCACGTTCACCAGCTTGGGCAGCGGGCCGGCGCAGTGGAGCAGGAAATTGCCGTGCGACGGCTCCGTCGCGCAATCGCGGAAATGATGCACGTCGAGGTGGGCGTCGAACTGGACCACCAGCACGCCGTTGGGCCGGGTCGCCAGTTCGTCGTAGACCGGCAGGGCGCCGAGATGGTTGCCGGACACCCAGACTATGAAATCGCCGGCCCGCAACGCCTTGCGCACGGCCTGCCGCCCCTGCCGCCGCCAGCGGGCGTAATCCTCCACGTCCTCAAAGGCGTACTCCCGAAGCCGGACCTGATCGGTGTAGGCCCGCGCTCGCGTCGGCGCGGTCTCACGGCGGTTGTCGGCCAGGATTTCGCGGAACTCGTCGGCGATCAGGGCGGCGCCGGCGCCGGCGCCGCCGCTGCCGAACAGGTCGAACGGGAAGACGATCAGACTGGTTTTCATGGCCGCCGCCGCGGAAGGGAGGGTAGAGGGATGATAAGGACGCATCGACGCCGCAACAAGCCGGGCCGGCCTCGCCCGACCGCCAGCTGCATACCCGCACTCCCGTTCCGCACAGCGGGGGGCGCGCCGGGATGGGATGGCGAAATAACCGGCGCGCTGCTATTCTACCCATCCCGGCCGTCACGGCCGGCGTGAAAAGCGATGGCCGAGGATGTCTTCGTGCGCAGCCTGGCTCGATTCCTGGTCGTCTTCATGGCGCTGCGCGTGCTGGCGCCGCCGGGGGTCTGTCTGGGCGAGTTGAGCGCGCCGCTGGTCCGGTTCCTGGCGGAAGTGCTCCACTCGAACCGGGCGCCGATTCAATGCGACGAGGAAGGCGACCACACCGGCTACTGTATCTGCCGGCTGCCGGCCGGCGTGCGGCCCGAGCCGACCGCCCGGCCGTGCCGACCCTCCCCCTCCCCCGAAGCGCCGACCTCTTTTGCCGCCGCGCCGGCGTCCGCCGCAGCGCCTTTCGCCGGCGGCGCCCTGTCCTCCCCCCCGCCGAATCCGCGCACCCTCCCCTCAAACCGCCCCCTCCTTATTTAACCGTCTTATCACCCCTCCATAATCCTTTATATTCCGGGGCGCCGTCCGGCGTCGCGCCCCGTTCCCCGCGTCTCGCCCGGAAGGTGAGTGCCATGTTTTCCCGCATTCGGGACCTTTTTTGGCGTGTAGCCGACCGCCTCCCGTCCGTCCTGGTGCTGGTCGCGCTGGCGGGCGTGGGGGCGGTGGGCTACCTCAACGACTGGAAGCTGCCGCGCGTCTTCGGCGGCGCCTCCGCCGGGCCGCAAGACGAGGCGGGGCCGGACGCCCCGGCCGAAACCGCCGATTCCGGCGATTCCACGTCCGCGAAGCGGCCAATCCGCCTGTCGGCCGAGGCCGCCCGCAAGGCCGGCGTCGAAACCGCGGCCGCGGCCGTTCGGCCGATGGCCCGGTACGTCCACGCCCACGGCAACTTCGATTACGACCCGACGCGCTACGCCCGCCTGGGGCCGCGCGCCGCCGGCGTCGTCTGGCAGGTCTACCGCCGGGCCGGCGAGGCGGTGCGCCGGGGCGACCTTCTGGCCGTGGTGGAGGCGGCCGAGGTCGGCCGGGCCAAGGCCGCGTTCCTGCAAAGTCTGGCGCAGGCACAGGCCAAGGAAAATAACTTCCAGGCCGTGCAGGCCCAGGCCAGGGTGGTCCCCGGCGCCTATCCGGAGCTGTCGTTGCGCGAGGCCGAGGCCCAGATGCGCGAGGCCCGCGCCCGCCTCTTCTCCGACCAGCAAGCCCTTTTCAACCTCGGCCTGCCGATCGCGCTGGGGGAGGTCGCGGCCCTGCCGGAGGACAAGGCGACGCGCCGGCTGCGGCTGTTCGGCCTGCCGGAGTCGGTCGCCCGTTCGCTCGACGCCGACACGGCCACGGCCAACCTGCTGCCCGTGACGGCCCCCTTCGACGGCGTCGTCGTGAGCCGCGCCGCCGCCCTCGGCGAGGCCGCCTCCCCGGATCGCCCGCTGTTCGTCGTCGCCGACCTCCGCAAGGTTTGGATGATTTGTGAGGTCCGTTTGGAGGACATTGATCTGCTGAAAGTGGGCCAGGAAGTCGTCGTCCGCCCCGACGGCGCCGCCGAGGACGCCCCGCCCGGCAAACTCACCCGCGTCGGCCTGGAGGCGGACGACAAGACGCACACGGTCCAGGCCGTCGCGGAGGTTCCCAACCCGGCCGGGACGCTGCGGCCCAACACGCCGTTCGAGGGCCATATCGTCGTCCGTCGCGACCCGCGCGCCGTCGCCGTCCCCGCCGGAGCGGTGCAGTGGGACGGCCGTTCGCCGCTCGTGTTCGTGCGCATCTCCGACGAGCAATACGAGCCGCGATCCGTCCAGGTCGGCGTCAGCGAGGAGGGATACACGGAAATCACGTCGGGCGTGACCGCCGGCGAGGTCGTCGTCACGCAGGGCAGCCACGTCCTCAAGGCGGAGTGGCTCAAGGACCGCATTGTCGGGGACGACTAAACAGAGGGCTATTGCCCGGTTAGCCGCGACCCGAAGGGGAGCGCTTGGGAGAAGCGCTTCCCTTCGGGTCGCGGCCAACCGAGCGGGAGGACGCAATCATGGACCTGCTCAACAACGTCATCGCCTGGTCGTTGCGCAACCGAATCGTCGTCGTGGCCGCGACCCTGCTGCTGGCCGCCTTCGGCGCCCTGGCCTGGACGAACCTCGACATCGACGCCTTCCCCGACACCACGCCCGTCCAGGTGCAGATCAACACGCCCGCCGCCGGACTCGCCCCGGCGGAAGTCGAACGCCAGATCACCACGCCCATCGAACAGGCCCTCGGTGGGACGCCGCACCTTCAACGGATGTTTTCACTCTCCAAATTCGGCCTCTCCCAGGTCACCGTCGTCTTCGACGACGGCACGGACATTTACCTGGCCCGCCAGCTGACGACGGAACGCCTCGGCTCGGTCGCGCTGCCGGACGGCATGGGACGGCCGACGCTCGGCCCCGTGGCCACCGGCCTGGGCGAAGTCTTCCACTACCTCGTCTATAGCAAACGGACCAGCCTGACGGAGGTGCGCACCCTCCAGGACTGGGTCCTCAAGCCGGCCCTGCGCTCGACGCCCGGCGTCGCCGAGATCAACGGCTGGGGCGGCTTCGAGAAACAGTACCTCATCCGCATCGACCCGGATCGGCTGCACGTCTTCGACCTCGACTTCGATCAAGTGGTCCGGGCCGTCCGCGACAACGACCTCAGCGTGGGCGGCGGCACGCTGCCTCGGGCCGGCGAAGGCTATCTGGTCCACGGCGTCGGCCGGGCCATGACGACGGACGAGATCGGCAACATCGTGGTCCTGACGCGCCGCACCGGGGCGCCGATCCGCCTCAGAGACGTGGCCGCGGTGGAGGTCGGCGCGGAACAGCGCGTGGGCGGCGTGACGGCGCAGGGCCGCGGCGAGGTGGTGCTGGGGCTGGGTTTCATGCTCATGGGCGAGAACAGCCACGCCGTCACCCGCCGCCTTAAAAAGGAGTTCGAGGAGGCGCGAAAGTCGTTGCCGCCCGGCGTCGAGGCCCGGACGGTCTACGACCGCACCGTACTGATCGATCAGGTGTTGCACACCGTCTACCGCAACCTCTTCGAGGGCGGCCTGCTGGTGGTCGCCGTCCTGTTCGTCTTCCTCGGCAATCTGCGGGCCGGCCTGCTGGTGGCCCTGGCCATCCCACTGTCGCTGGCCTTCGCCTTCTGCGGCATGTGGCGCTTCGGCGTCGCCGGCAGCCTCCTCAGCCTGGGCGCCATCGACTTCGGCCTGGTGGTGGACAGCTCGGTGGTCATGGTCGAAAACGCCGTCCGCCGGCTGGCGCATGAACGAGATTCGGGCCGCTCCAAGGAGGAAATCCTGCGCGACGCGGCCGTGGAGGTGCGCGCCCGACTCTGTTCGGCGAGCTGATCATCATGATCGTCTACCTGCCGATCCTGACGCTGGGCGGCGTCGAGGGCAAGATGTTCCGGCCGATGGCGCTGACGGTGCTGTTCGCCCTGCTCGGCTCGCTGCTATTGTCGCTGACGTTCGTGCCGGCCCTGTCGAGCCTGCTGCTGCCGCGGCGCGTCCGCGAGCGGGAGCCGTGGGTGGTGCGGGCGGGGCGTTGGCTCTACGCCCCGGTGTTGCGGCTCGCCCTGCGCCAGCGTTTCGCCGTGATCGGCCTGGCGGTGGGCGCCCTGGCGGTCGGCGTTCTGGCGGCCCGCGACCTCGGTTCGGAGTTCGTGCCGCGGCTTTCGGAGGGCGCCCTCGTCGTCGGCGTCCAGCGCCTGCCGGGGACCGACCTGGCCGAGTCGCTGCGTCTCGACACGCGCATGGAGCGGATTTTGCTCGAAGCCTTCCCCGACGAGGTGGAAACCGTCTGGGGCCGCTGCGGCACGGCCGAGGTCGCCACCGACCCGATGGGGCCGGAGGAGACCGACATTTTCGTGACGCTCAAGCCGCGCGAAAGTTGGCGCAAGGAGATCCACGATCAGACGGATTTAGTCAACCGCATGAGGGACGAACTGGAAGACTTTCCCGGCCAGCGCGTGTCGATCACGCAGCCGATCGAACAGCGGATCAACGAGATGGTTTCCGGCGTGCGCGGCGACGTGGCCGTCAAGCTGTACGGCGACGACCTCCAAACGCTGGCGTCCAAGGGGCAGGAGCTGGTGGAGCTGTTGAAACAGGTCCCCGGCTCCGCCGACGTGAGCATGGACCAGATCAGCGGCCAGCCGGAATTGCAGGTGAAGGTGCGGCGCGAGGCGCTGGCGCGCTATGGCGTGCCGGCCCAATCGGTGCTGGAGCTGGTGGAGGCGCTGGGCGGCAAGCCGATCGGAGAGGTAACGGAGGGTCAATTGCGGTTCCCGCTGGCGGTTCGCTTGCCGGAGGAGTACCGGCGCGACCCGGAGGCGGTCGGCGCCATTCTGGCGCCGTCTCCGTCGGGCGAGCACATCCCGCTGTCGCGCCTGGCCGACGTTTCACTGGTCGAAGGCCCGGCGAAGATATTGCACGAGAAGGGCCGGCGGCGCGTCATCGTGCAATGCAACGTGCGCGGCCGGGACATGGGCGGGTTCGTGGCGGACGCCCGGCGGCAGGTGGCCGAGCGGTTCGCGCTGCCGTCGGACGGCCGTTACCGCCTGGAATGGGGCGGCCAGTTCGAGAACCTCGAACAGGCGCAGGCGAGACTGGCGGTCGTGGCGCCGGCGGCGCTGGCGCTGATCTTCGTGTTGTTGTACGTGACGTACCGGCGGTTGGGCGACGTGCTGCTGGTGTTCGCGGCGGTGCCGTTCGGGCTGGTGGGGGGCGTGCTGGCGTTGTGGGGTCGCGGCCTGCCGTTCTCGATCTCGGCGGCGGTGGGGTTCATCGCCCTGAGCGGCGTGTCGGTGCTGAACAGCATGGTGCTGGTGTCGTTCATCCGCGAGCTGCGGGCGGACGGTTCGACAATGGCGAAGGCGGTGGAGGAGGCGGCGCTGACGCGGCTGCGTCCGGTGCTGATGACGGCGCTTGTGGCGGGCCTGGGCTTTTTGCCGATGGCGTTGAGCACGGGCGTGGGGGCGGAGGTGCAGCGGCCGTTGGCGACGGTGATGATCGGCGGCGTGGTCACCAGCACGATGCTGACGCTGCTCGTGTTGCCGACGCTCTACCGGGTCTTCGGGCCGCGGGAGGCGCCAGAAGTGGAGAAAGAAGGGGTGAAAGGGTGAGAATGGGTCGCGCCTCATCCGTTTATTCCGACGTCGCATGGTGGTGACCGTCGTGGCCGTGGTCCTCCCGCCTCAGCGTGCAGTACATCGCGTCCGGCTCGCAGCCCTCGACCTCGACCTGCATGGTCGTGTGGCCGACGCCGAACCGTTCGCGCAGCGCGCCGGCCGCGTCCCGAAGCACCTTCTGGCCCTCGCGCACGCTTTGCTCAGCGATCACGACATGGCAGCTGCAGGCGACGATCCCCGACGCGACCGTCCAGACGTGCAAGTCGTGGACGCCCAGGACGCCCGGCGTCTCGCGGACCGCGCGCTCCAGGGCCGCCATGTCCAGGCCAGGCGGGGCGCCCTCCAGCAAGACGTTGACGGATTCCTTGAGGACGCCCCACGAACTCCACAGGATCAGGCCGCCGATTAGGAAGGATACGACGGGGTCCGCCGCCGCCCAGCCCGTCAGCAGCACCACGACGCCGGCGGCGACCACCCCCAAGGCGGATACGGCGTCGCCCAGCATGTGTAGGTAGGCGCCGCGAAGGTTGAGGTCGTGTTTGGCTCCGGCCCGCAGCCAGAGGCTGATGACGGCGTTCAGCAGCACCGCCGCCAGCGCGACTCCGATCATCAAGCCGCCGCGCACCGTCCCGGGCGCCCACAGACGCCATGCCGCCTCCCAGAAGATGACCAAGGCGATCACCACCAGCGAGACGGCGTTGACCAGGGCGGCGAGGATGCCGACGCGATGATAGCCGTAGGTCCGCATCGGGTCGGCGGGGCGCCGCGCGATCCACACGGCGTACCAGGAGACGATCAGGGCCAGGGCGTCGGCGAAGTTGTGGCCGGCGTCGGAAAGGAGGGCGAGGCTGTTGGCGAAGTAGCCGGCCGTCGCCTCGCCAGCCACGAAAGCGAGCGTGAGGCCGACGGACAGGCCCAGACGGCGTCCCGCCGTGGCGCCGTGGTCGTGGGTGTGTGTCATGGCGTCGGCGCTGCTCCGGGGGCCGCCGCACGGGCGCTCAGAGGCTATCCGGGAAGCCCTGTGGCGGCACGTTTCCAACGTACCTATTGTGAGAAAAGCTCGAAAAACGGCACGTAGGAAACGTGCCGCCACACCTTTCCGGATAGCCGCTCAATAGTGCAATCCACTCTTGCGGACGTGGACCATCGGCTTGCCGTCGCCTAGCATGGCCCCGGCCGTCACGTGGCCGATGTACAGCTCGTGGTCGCCGGCCGGATGGCGGGCGACGACCCGACAAGCCAGGTACGCCAGGGCGTCGCGCAGCACCGGCGCCGCCCCATCCGGCCGCTCCACCTCCAACCCCTCGAAGGCCGGCTCGTCCAGGGCGAAGCCGCGGCCGAAGCGGACGATCAGGTCGGTGCCGCCGTCGTCCTCCAAAATGTTGACGGTGAACGACGCCCCGACTTCCAGCCAGTCGTTCAGTTCGCGGCCGCGGCGCAGACACATCGACACCTGCGGCGGATCGAAGGAGCATTGCTGCACCCAGCTGGCCAGCAACCCGGTCTCGGCCTCGCCGCGCCTCGCCGTGACGATGAACAGGCCGCTCGGCACGCGCCCCAGGGCGGCCGCCAACGGCTTCAGCCGGTCGTCGCTCATCTCATGCTCACTTCTTCAAGAGTTCAATCACCAGCGGCTCGATCTGCGTCTCGTAATCGACCTTCTTGCCCTCGAATTTGCCCGCGAGACGGCCGTCGCGGTCGAAGATGAACACGGCCGGCGGCAGATCGACCTTCAACTTATCCGACCACAGTTCCGACGGCTCGTCGAGGAACAGGTTCGTGAAGTCGGCGCCCTTGGCGCGCAGGAACTTCAGGACGCGGCCCCGCGCCTCCTTGTCGTCGGGGTCGTCGAGGCTGACCGACACGGCGGCGAGACCGTCCTTGGCGTACTTGCGTTGCATCTCGACCAGATGCGGAAACTCCTTTTTGCACGGCAGTCAGAACTCGCCCCAGAAATCGACGACGACCACCTTGCCCTGGAGGTTGCGCACCGTGCGCATCAGTTCCGGGTACTTGACGACTTTCAGCGACGGCGCGTTGTCGGATGGGGCGGGGGGTTCGGCGGCGCAGGCCGCCAGGGCCAGAAGCCCCGCCGAGACCACGAGAAAGTGACGCATCGATCCGTTCCTCCGAAAACAGGGGGCGTCCACTATCGTAGCCGCGAAAGGGCGGCGACGCCAAGACGGCTTCCGCGTCACGGCCGCCTTCACAATCAACCCCAGCAGGATCACGGAGGCAGGCATCGGCGCCGCGCCGGGGATAAACGAGCGGCCGGGGCAAGGTGTTCCGGATGACCCTCTCCGGCGCCGACCCGGAGAGCTTTGACGCCGACCGGCCGGCCGCACTGGTCCGACGGGCGTACCTCCGGGCCGCGACAACGATCGCCGCCGGGAGCACCGATGACGACGACGTGCAGTACGACGTGATCATCGCCAAGACCTTGACCCGGCCGGACACGCCCCTCGTCGGCAACTTTACCTTGTTCCTTGAGCACTTCTACCAAACCGACCACGACGGGAGCACGTGCGGCCACACGGTGGTCGCGCTCACACCGCGAGTCCGGTTCAACTTGGGAAAGGTCCAGGGGGTGAAGCTGGTCCTGGATAACTGGCTCTGTTCGGATTGGACGTCCCCGTGGCAGGTCCCATCCCTTACGACGCCGTCTACCGATTCACCAACACCAAGAACTTCTGATTCATGGTCCGGATGGTACTGTCCGGTTAGCCGCGACGCGCCAGCGGAGCGCTTGCAAGAAGCGCTCCGCTGGCGCGTTGCGGCTAACCCACGCCGATTCCGGACGCCCGCGCGGGGAACGTCAGCGAACGAGGCGCATCGCAGAAACTTTGATCAAGCAAGTAAGGCTTTGTCCCACCACCAGTCCGAGTTCCCGAACCGCATCCGGCGTGACTTCCGCCCAGAGAACCTGACCGACGTCGAGGGCGACAAACACGCGGTCCCGGAGGGGCGCCAGCTCACGCACCCGGCCGCGAAGCTGGTTGCGGGCGCTGACGCCTGCGACGGCAGCCTGCGACAGGATTACGTCCTGGGAAGCGAACTGGACGCGAACGCTGTGGCCGCCGCTCGCCGCGGCCGCGGGGGGCAAATGCAGCGTCTGGTCGGCGATGCGGCCCTGCCATTGACCATCGACGAGCCGCACCTCGCTGACTTCCAGCAGGTTGACCGGGCTGACGGCCTCACGAAGGCGCGTCAACACGGCGCGGTCGAGCGTGGGGACGGTGGCGCCGGCATCGACGACCCGCCCCGCTTCCAGAACGACGACCCGATCCGCCAATCGGCGTACGTCGCCCTGGTCGTGGCTGACGAACAGGGTCGGCACGCGCCACTTCGTCACCGCCCGTTCCAGGTAGGTCAGGATGCGATCCTTGAGGCCGGCGTCCAGCGCCGTCAGAGGTTCGTCCATCACCAGCAACTCTGGGCCGCGCAGCAGGGCGCGTCCGAGCGACACGCGCTGCTGCTGGCCGCCGCTGAGGGTGTTCGGCCGGCGGTCGAGCAGCCCGTCGATTTCCAGGACCTCCACGACGCGACGAAAGTCGATGGGACGGGCGGGCCGTCGCTCCTGGCCAAACGTCAGGTTCTGCCGCACGGTCAGATGCGGGAAGAGCAGATGTTCTTGAAAGACGACGCCCATCTGGCGACGCTCGGGCGGCAAGAAGACGCCAGTCGTGGTGTCTACCAGGACGCGGTTGGAGAGGACGATGCGTCCCCGCTGCGGCCGCATGATACCCGCGATCAGGGCGAACGCGGTGCTCTTGCCGCTCCCGGACGGCCCGAACAGAGCCGTCACGCCGTCGCCAGCCTCGAAGCCGGCGTCCAGAAGAAAACCGGCGGGGTACTGATGCCGACACGCGAAGGTCAGGCGGCTCACGGCGATCCCTCACCTTCTACTGGCGGCGCGGCGCCAGGCCCCGGCGGTCCAGGTACTCCGCCGCGACCAGGGCGGCCGCCGCGATCACGATGGAGACGACCACGATCCGGCCGCTCCGTTCGATGCCTCCCGGAGAGTTGATGAGCGTGTAGACGTAGAGGGGGATGGTCTGGGTCTCGCCGGGGATGTTGCCGGCGATCATGATGGTCGCGCCGAACTCGCCGATGCTTCGCGCAAAGGCCAGCACCGCTCCCGCGATGACGCCCCGCCGGGCCAGGGGCAGGCTGACGGCAAAGAACGTGTCTACGCGCCCGGCCCCCAGGGTGCGGGCGACCTGCTCGAGCCGGACGTCCACCTCGGCAAACGCCAGGCAGATCGCTCGCACCATGAGCGGGAAGGCCATCACGGCCGACGCCAGGGCCGCGCCCTTCCAGGTGAAGACGACCTGGATGCCGAACCACTCGTCGAGGGAACCGCCGACCCAGCCCCGACGACCGAACGTCAGCAGGAGCAGATAGCCCGTCACCACCGGAGGAAGCACCAGCGGCAGGTTGATTAGCGTCTCGACCAGGCTCTTGCCCGGGAACTGGCGCCTGGCGAGCAAGTGGCCCAGGGCGACGGCGAACGGCAGGCTCAGGATTGTCGCCGTCGTCGCCACCAACAGGCTCAAGCGCACGGCAGACCATTCGTCGGCGGTCAACATGGCGTTCATGGCTCGACGCCTCGCCCTCATTTCCCGGACAGCGGGACGAAGCCGTATTTGTAGAAGACTTTGGCGGCCTGGTCCGAGCAGAGGAAGTCGAAGTATTTCCGGGCCGCTTCGTTCTTCGCGCCGGAATGGAGCAGCACGAGAGGGTAAACGATTTTGTCGTGCGTCGAGGGGGCGAAGGTGTAGACGGTCTGGACCTTGGACGAGATCTTCGCGTCGGTGCCGTAGACGACGCCGGCGTCAACCTCGGCCTGTTCCACGTAGGTCAGGGTCGTGCGAACGTTCTCGCCGGCGACAATCTTCCTCTGCTTCTCCAATTCGTCCCACATATTCAGGCCGCGCAGCGCCTGGCGCGCGTAAATGCCGGCGGGGACGGCCGGGCCGGCGACCGCGATCTTCTTGACCGCGGCGCCCCTCAGATCTTCGGGGCCGGCCACGTGAGACGGATTTCCCGCGGGCACGACCAGTACGAGGGTGTTCCCGAAAAGCGGCCGGACCTCCTGGGCGAATCCTTTGTCCTTGACGAAGTCGGCCCACTGCTCGTTGGCGCTCAGGAACACGTCCGCCGGCGCCGCATTGACGATCTGCTGAGCCAGCTTGGAGGAGGCGTCGGCGCTGAGCTTCACCTCGACGCCGCTTTCTCTGGTGAACCGGTCGGCGACTTCCCGCACCGCATCCTTCGTACTGGCGGCGACCAGGGCCAAAAGAGGGCCGGACCTGGCGTTGCCGGCGTTTGTCGATCCGGCGTCGTTCGTTCGACCGCAGCCGAGGACGCTGACCGCCAGCCATCCCAGCCCGATGGCGATGCAACCGCCTCGTCGGTTCATGACAACCTCTTTGCTACTCCGCGGCTGCGAAAGTCAGCTCTTTCGACGGCAACGTGGGCGCGGCTGGCGGCCGAGCGGACGCTGCTGGCCTGGATTCAGACGGGCCTGGCAATGATGGGCTTCGGCTTCGTCGTTGCCCGGTTCGGCCTGTTCCTAGGTTCTAAGAGCGTTCGGAAAGAATGTGGGGCACGTTTCCAAAGTGCCATTTTTTCCTGGCACGTTGGAAACGTGCCCCACATTTCTTCCGGTCGCTCGAAGCGAGTTGGCTGGGACGGGCCGCGAACTCCCGGCCCACAACACCGGCCGGTCTCCGTGGCTGGGTACGACTCTGGTCCTGGTGGGGGTCGCGGCCGTCCTGATCGCGGCGGCGCAGCACATCCGCTTCCTGCTCCGCCTCAGCCGGGGCGAGCCGAACCGGCCCCCTTTCTGGGCGTTTGGCGTCGCCGTGGCCGTCGTTCTGGCGGCGCTCGGGGCCGCGATGGCCGCTTGCCAGATCGCCGTCAGCTACTGATCGGCCAGCGTCGGCACTCGAACGATCCCGGCGATCCAGGTCTGGAGGACGCTGGGAAACTCCCCAGCCTTCATCCGTTTCAGAACGGCGGGACGGTCGCGGGCGATCTGGGCAACGAAGGCGACATTCCTTTCCTCCGACGGAATGGCGCCGCCCGGAAGTCTACCATAAACGGGCGCGGCGCGAAAGCGGCCGGCGAACCCGGCGGCTTATTTTCACGAGCGCTCCGGCCCCCCAAATCCTGTAGCCTTGCGCAATCGCGCCGCCGCTTCGGCGGCTTCGCCGACCCCCGCGCCCTTTAGCAACTCCCATGCGTTTACCTCCAGCATCGGCATCGCGTACTGCCGAGCCAGGTCCCGCGCCGCCGCCGCCGTCGCCCGCGCCGCCGCCGCGTCGCCGCACGCCAGCAGACGCCGCGCCTCGCTCAGCCGCGTCAGGCAGCGCTCGAACGGCAGCCCCGCCCGGTCATACGCCTCCAGAAGATCCCGATACTCCGCTTCAAGCTCCGGCGTCGGCCCCGCCGTCACGCGCCGGTAGTCGGCCCGCATCCTTCGGCGGGCCAATTCCGCCCAGCGCTGTTCCGCGGCGTAGGGTGGGCGGAATAGCACGCTCTTGATGTCGAGGGCCGACAGCCGGCCCGCCCGCAGCAGACACTCGAAAACGTGGACCCATTCGTATACGTCCACCGGGACCAGCGACCGCGCCAGGGCGACCGCCTCCTCCACGCGGCCGGCCAGGCAGAGGGCGTGACAGCGGTACGCCCGCCATAGGTTTTGCCAGGGGTGCGGCATTTGCGGCCGGTCCAGCAGCGGCCCCAGGCGGCCCAGCGCGATCAGGGCGTCGCCGCGCAGGGCGGCGTCCGGCTCGCGGTAGACGGCCAGGGCGTCGTCGTATTGGCCGAGCAGTTCCAGGCAGATCGCCAAACTTCGGTATCGGCCGAAGCCCCGCCACGTCGGCGGCCGCCGCCAATCGCCGCCGGGGAAGAAGCGCAACAGCAGGTCGCGTTCCAGGGCGGGGGCGAGGAGGCGGTGTTTGGGGTTGTCGAGGGCGACGTAGGCGGCGTCGGCCTCGGCCCACAGGCCGGCGTCGGCGTAGGCGTGGAACATCTCCACGCCCTCGCGGGCCTGTTCCAGCGTTTCCGGCCGTTTGCGCTCGGGCCGGCCACGCAGGAACCCGGCCCGCACCCGCGCCCCTCGCGCCGGCCGGTCGTTCCCAGGACGTGCTCGAAGGAACGCCGCACCAGCGGGTGGGCGTCGATCACCGCCGATTCGCCGGCCGACGCCGGGCCGTGCCGGCCGACGCGCTCCAGCAATCGCAGATGTATCAGATCGTCCAGTTGCGCTTGCAGCCAGCCGGCCGGCCGTCGCCCGAACGGCTCATACGGGCGGCCCCACGTCTCGTGCAGCAATGTTTGCACCGGCGAACTGACGAGGTATTCCAGCAAGCGGTCCTCGGCCGGCGGGTCGCGGAAGGCCGTGGCCAGGCCGATCACGTCCTGCGCCTCCGCCGGCAGCGTCCGCCGCCACGCCGCCAGCACCCGCGCCACTCGGACCTCCTCCGGGCTGGCGCCCTCGACGGCCGGCGATTCGGGCAGTTCCGCGAGGGCGCCGGCGTCGCCGTCGTGGTAGCGGGCGAGGTAGGCCCCCAGCAGCTCGACCGCCTTGGCGTGCCGGCCGCCGGCCGCCGCGACCGCGTCCAGGGCCGCGTTGTCGCCGCGGACGCCGAGGCTGGTCAGCAGGGCGCGGGCGCTGGCGGCGTCGAGGGCGGTCAGCGAGATCAGCCGGGCGTGACGGCGGTGGGCCAGCGTCGGCAGGTCGAAGCGCGTGGTCAGGACCACGACGCCGGGCAGCGGTTCGGACGCCAGTTCCTCCAGCAGTCGGCCGAACTCCGGGTGGAGGAATCGGCCCCGCCAGGGGCCGTCGTCGTACTGGGCCACCTCGGCGCCGTCGAAGACCAACGCCCAGCGTTCGAGGCGCAGGATCGGCAACAGATGATCGACGCAGTAGCTGGCGCTCACGTCGGCGACGTGGGCGAGACCGACGGCGTAGGCGTACAGCTCGCGGAGGCAGAGGTCGGCGTCTTTGCCACGGTAAAAACTCCATAAAAACACGCCGTCGGGGCGCGGCTGGCGGGACAGGATGCGTTCGAGCCAGTGCTGGACGATGGCGGTCTTGCCCTGGCCGCCGGGTCCGGCCAACGCCGCCACGCTCGGCCAGGCGCCGGCCAGCGCCGCGTCAAGCAGGGCCAGCTCGGCGGCGCGGCCGAAGAAGCGATACGGCTCGGAGGTGCAGTGGTGGATGTGGGGAAGACGATTCATGGGAGCCGCGAACTTCAGGGGCGAGCGGCCGGCGTAAGCCGGCTAATGGAGCATCCGGTCGAAGGCGCTATGATATATCAGCCGGCAGACGTCGGCCGCTGTCCTTCCGGCCCCGTTTGCGGTAGGCTGAGGGGGTAGACCGCCCTCGGCCCTTGAGTCCTCGGCCATGCTGCCCCGCGAGGTGCTGCGTCAGATCCGCCGTTTGCAACTCAAGGCGCGCCGCGCCGTCGAGGACCTGCTCGGCGGCGAGTACCACAGCGTCTTCAAGGGCGCCGGCGTCGCCTTCGAGGAGGTGCGCGAATACCAGCCCGGCGACGACGTGCGCGCCATCGACTGGAACGTCACCGCCCGCATGGGCCATCCCTTCATCAAGCGCTTCATCGAGGAACGCGAACTGACGGTGTTCCTGGCCGTCGATTGCAGCGCCAGCCACCTGTTCGGCACGCAAGCGCAGCAGAAGCGCGAGGTCGCCGCCGAGCTGGCCGCCGTGGTCGCCTTCTCCGCCGTCAGCAACAACGACCGCGTCGGCCTCGTGCAGTTCACCGATCGCGTGGAGCGCTTCGTGCCGCCGCGCAAGGGCGCCCGCCACGTCCTGCGCCTCATCCGCGACGTGCTGTTTCACCGGCCGCGACGCCCCGGCACCTCGCTCCGCGAGGGGCTGGAGTTCCTCAACCGCGTCCAGCGCCGCCGGGCCATCGTCTTCCTGTTCAGCGATTTCCTCGATGAAGGCTATGAATTGTCCTTCAAGCGCGCCGGCCGGCGCCACGACCTGATCGCCGTCCGCGTCACCGACCCGCGCGAGGAGGAATTGCCGGCCGTCGGCCTGTTGCGCGTCGAGGACGCGGAGACCGGCGAGCGCCTGACGGTGGACACGGGGAGCCGGCGCGTGCGCGAGGCGTACCACGCCGCCGCCGTGGGGCGGCGCGAGGCGGTGCGCCAGCTGGCGCGGTCGGCCGGCGTCGATCTCATCGAGGTGTCCACCGAGGGCGACCACTTGGACGCCCTGATCCGCTTTTTCCGGCTGCGCGAGCGCCGCCAGAGGAGACGCTGACCGTGTGCTGGCGCCATTTACCGTTCCTGGCGGTCCTTGCCGCGGCGTCGGCCGGCGCCACGCTGCCTGAGCAGACGCGAGGCGGCGTGACGGCCCGGCTGACGGTCCACGTCGCCGACGCCGGCCCGCAACCGGGCGCCGCCCTGGTTCGCCTCACGCTCCAGGTCACGGGCGGGCCGCTCCTTCAGGTGGGGCCGGCGACGCTGGCCGACCCTGTGAACGCCTGGGGGGCCGACCGCAATGAATGGTGTACCCTGACCGACGGCCGGGTGACGTGGACTCAGTCCATCCGGCTGACGCAACTCAAGCCGGGGCCGGCGGCGCTGCCGGACGTGAAGGTGCGCTTCCGCGACGGCCCCTCCGCGGCGTGGCAAGAGGCCGAATGGGTCGATCTGCTCAAAACGCCGCGCGACGCCCCGCCGCCGGAACTGTCGCCGGTCGCTGCCGCGAGTACGTCCTGGCTGCCGTGGGCGGCGCTGGCCGCCGCGGTGCTGGCGCTAACGGCGGTGGTTTGGGGGCTGAGCCGCCGTCGGCTCTCCGCCCAAAAAGCGTTGCCGCCGGGCCAGTGGGCGCTGGGCGAACTCCGCCGTCTGGAATCCATCGACTTGACGGATCGCTCTTCGTCGGAATACCACACGGCATTGTCCGACGTGGTCCGCCGTTACCTCGTCGAGCGGTTCGACCTGCCGGCCACGCGGCGGACCACGGCCGAATTCCTGGAAACCGTCGCCCGAACTGGCCGGCTGTCGGCGGAGCAACGGGCGTTGCTGCGCGACTTCCTCGAACGCTGCGACCTGGCCAAGTTCGCCCCCGTCGGCGCCTCGCCGGAGGAGGGGCGGCAGGCGGCCTCCCTGGCCCGCGCGCTGGTGGAACGGACGGCCGGCACGACATCTGCATAGGGGTAATCTTGGAACAGGAGTTCGCCCGATAGGAATGTGAGACGATGCAACTCAACCCTTCACTGGAGCGCGTCGTCGGCGGCGTGGCGGGCGCCCAGCAACACTGGCAAACGCGGCGACGGGAAGCCGCCGGCTCGTCCGCCCCGGCGTTCACCGTCGCCGTCGCCCGCGACACCGGGGCGCCCGCCACCGGCGTCGCCCAGGAGGTGGGCCGCCGGCTCGGCTGGCAGGTCTACGACCACGAACTGCTCGAACGGATCGCCGCGGAACACGGCCTGCGCGTCAGCCTGTTGGAGAGCCTCGACGAGAGGCGGCAGAGCTGGATGGTGGAGTGCCTGGAGGGGTTCGCCCAAAAGGCGCACGTCGGCGAATCCGCCTACGTCCGCCACCTGACGCAGACGATCCTCTCGCTGGGGGCGCACGGCTGCTGCGTGATCGTCGGCCGCGGGGCCGCCCACCTGCTGCCGCCGGAAACCACGCTGCGCGTCCGCCTGGTTCAGACGTTGGAAGACCGGGTGGCGGCGATCATGCGCCAGCGCGGCCTGTCGAAACACGACGCCAAGCGGTGGGTGGAAAACGCCGGCCGCGAGCGGATCGCCTTCATCAAGGACCACTTCCTCAAAGACCCGACCGATCCGCACAATTACGATCTGCTATTAAACGCTTCCCGGTGGTCGGTGATGGAGTGCGCCGACCTGATCCTCGACGGCCTGGGGCGGCTGACGAGCCATCCGACCCGCCGGGCGGCCGAGTCCGACCTGGCCGGCGACGACATCCCGCCGCCGTGACGGCGCCTCACGGCTTGTCGAACGCCGCCCCGAAGTCCTGGGTGTAGTAGACGTCGCCCTTGTCGTTGCGGGCGACGCCGACGCCGATCTCGGTGAAGGCCGGGTCGAGGATGTTTTCGCGGTGGACCTTGGAGTTCATCCAGCCCTTCATGATGTCCTGGAGGGAGGCGCCGTCGCTGTAGGCGATGTTCTCGCCGCACTTGCGCCAGTCGTAGTGGACCGCGTCGAGGCGGTCTTGCGGGTTTTTGCCGTCGAGGACGTGCTTCATTTCGCCCTTCTTGGCCATGTTGGCCGAATGGGCGCGGGCGGCCTGGAACAGCAGGGGATTCGCCTTCAACGGCGGCAACTTCTCCTTGACGCGCTCGGCGTTGGTCAGGTCGAGCAGCGTCTTTTCGTCGTCGGACAATTTGAGCGGCGGCGGGTCTTTTTTGTCGTCGGCGGGGCGGGCGAAGGGCGCCGCGGTCAGAACGGAGAGAACGGACAACAGAACAAGCGAGCGATTCATTGCGCATCCCCGGCGTCGGCGGGCGACGGATATTCAGCGGCGTTTATTCTATACCGATTCGCCGCCCGCAGGCCATGTCGTCCGGGCCGCGGCGTCGCCCCCGCCAGGCCGGAGCGCGAGCGCGGGTGAAGGTCAGTGACCTTCACCCGCGCTCGCGCTTCGGCCTGGTTGATGGGAAAAGGGCCGCTCAGGCGGCGCGGTGGTCCATGAGGTTGACGCCCCGCTTGGACGCGCGGATGAACGCCGCCATTTCCGCCACTTCCGGCACCGCGCCCAGTTCGTGCTCGATCTTGTACAGGGCGGCCGGCAGCGTCATTTCTTCGCGGTAGAGGATGTGGAAGGCGCGGCGCACGGCGTCGATGTGCTCCGTGGGGATGCCGGCCCGGCGCATGCCGACCACGTTGACGCCGACGACGCAGTTCCTGTTCTGCTGGATGATAAACGGCGGCACGTCCATCGTGCTGGACGACAAGCCGCTGAGCAGGGCCAGCCGGCCGACGTGGACGTACTGGTGGATAGCGGAGTTTCCCGACATGAAGACGTTGTCTTCGATGAGGCAATGGCCGCCGAGCAGGGCGCCGTTGACGAGAATGCAGTTGTTGCCGATGACGCAGTCGTGGGCGACGTGGCAGCCGGCCATCAAGAAGTTATGACCGCCGATCCGCGTCAGCCAGGACTGCGTCGTGCCGCGGTGGACGGTGACGTGTTCGCGGAAGATGTTGTAGTCGCCAATCTCGACGCGCGTCAATTCGCCGGCGTATTTGAGGTGCTGCGGCCGTTCGCCGAGCACGGCATGGCTGTAGACCATGTTGTTGCGGCCCATCGTCAGCGGGCCGATGAGGTGGACGCCGGGCCGCAGTACGCAACAGGGGCCCACCCGCACTTCGCCCTCAATGACGACATGGGGGCCGACCACCACATCTTCACCGATCTCGGCCTCGGGGTCGATGAGGGCGGTGGGATGAATATGGGCGGACTGTGCGATCGCCATGACGACGTCCGTGTCAAAATAAGTGGAAGGACGAAGCCGGAAAGGCGCGGCAAGCGAGCATGGCGACACAGGTTGGGAAGAGACGCCCCTCCGAGCCGGCCCCGCGTTCCGTGGGCCAACACGATGTCTATAAGCGTTCGGCCATGCGGACGCCAGAGCAGTTTATGGGGCGGATGCGCCCGCTCCGGTTCGCCGCGACGCGCCAGCGGAGCGCTCGGGGCAAGCGTCCGCTGGCGCGTCGCGGCTAACCGGCCGCCGCCTGCCGGACGTAGGCTTCGAGCAGCGCGAACTGCTTGAAAAAGTCGTGTTCCTGGACGCCCATCGGGTTCTTGAAAAAGCAGGCCAGCTGCGGCATCACGCCGCGTTCCCCGCGCCGCTGCGCCAACAGCGCCAGCCGCGCCAGATCCAGCACCAGCGGCCCCGCCAGCACCGAATCGCAGCCCTGCCAGATGAACTGCATAATCATTTTCACGCCGAGGAAGCCGCGGAAGTGAATGTGGTTCCACGCCGTCTTCCAGTCGTCCAGCGATTCCAGGTACTCGATGGAGACGTGCGTCTGCGGCTTGTAGCCGACGATGCTGGAGATCACCTGATCCTTCGTCTTGATCTTCGACGCCTTGTTGGCGGGGTCGTCGAGCACCTGGCCGTCGCGGTTGCCGAAGATGTTGTGGCCAACCCAGCTCAGGATGCGCCAGTTGCGCATGGCGAACATCGGGGCCAGCACCGTCTTGAGCAGCGTCTCGCCGGTCTTGCCGTCCTTGCCGCCGTACACCGCGCCGCGCTTTTGGGCCAACGCTTCCGCGGCCGGGAACGACGCCCCCAGCGACGGCGTGAAGTTGATGAACGGCCAGCCGAGGTCGAGCGTCGCCCAGGAATACATGGCGCTGGGCGGCAGGACCGGCGGTTTGCGGCTCAGCGCGGCCGTCAGCTTCTCCGGCGTCGAATGCGCGTCGCCCGTCTCGAACGGCGCCTCCGTCGAGGTGACGTTGACGACCACCACTTGATCGAGCTTGTTCGTCTCCTTGAACGACCGCAAATCGGCCTGGATCTGATCGACGGCGGCCCGCGGCGTCTCGGCCCTGAGCGCCTCGGGCCAGTCGGCGAGGCGGAGGATGGACGGGCCGGCGTTGAGGGCGACGCCGGGACGGACGTTGGCCTCCCACCGGGCCAAATCGTCCTGACAGCCGGCCGTCATGTCGCGGTCGAAAATGTTGGCGCGGTCCTGGAAATCCTTCACGGTCTGGCGGAAGCCGCCGCGACGGATCTCGTGGCCGCCGACGACGAACGCCGAGGGGGCGTCGAGGTCGAGGCCGTCGAACAGCGGCAGGGCCGTGACCATCGAGGTGTCGTCGGTCAGGCCGCGGGCCAACGCCGACAGTCCCAGGGCGGCCGTGGAGGCGACGCCGCCGAACGAGCCGATCAACCACAATCCGACGCGACGGTTACTCATCAGTGCGTTTCACTTTATCCAGAGAGAGAGGCGATGCGGGCCGGCGGGGTTTCTTCATTGTCACACTTCAAGCGGCCGCGGTCAAGGAACGGCCGATTTCAGACGAAAGCGACGTCGCAAGTCAGCGCCGCACGCAGTCGCGCCAGGTATTCGCTCCGAGGGATTTCCACGGCCCCGAGGCAGGCCGTGTGCGAGTTGAGAAACTGCACGTCGAACAGCTGGAACCCGCGCTCCCGCAGCCGTTGCACCAGATGCACCAGCGCCACCTTCGACCCGTCGCGGATGCGCGTGAACATCGACTCGCCGGCGAACAGGCCGCCGACCGCCACGCCGTAGACGCCTCCGCCCAGCTCGTCGCCGCGCCAGACCTCGACGCTGTGCGCGTGGCCAAGGCGGTGCAATTCCGTGTAGGCGTCGATCATCTCAGGCGTGATCCAGACGCCCTGGCCGGGCCGGTTGGCGCAGCCGCGCATGACCTCCTCGAAGACTCGGTTGACGGTGACGGTGAACCGGCCGGAGCGGACGGTGCGGGCGAGGCTGCGGGAGACGTGCAGGCCGTCCAACTCGAAGACGGCCCGCGGGTCGGGCGACCACCAAAGGATCGGCGTCGTTTCATCGAACCACGGGAAGATGCCGCGGCCGTAAGCTTCCAAGAGGCGGCCCGGACGGAGATCGCCGCCCACGCCGACCAGTCCGTCGGCGTCGGCGAGTTCCGGGTCCAGGAAGAGGCGCTTCGGCATGATGGGTTTCTTGGCGAGCGGCCGGCGTAAGCCGGCTGGCGTAGCCTAGCGCGTCGGTGTGGGTGACGCACCAGCCGGCTTACGCCGGCCGCTCGCCGGCCCCTTTTACTTGTCCTTGTCGGCCGGGTAGCCGCGTTCCTTGCCGCCTTCGATCTTGATGACGCCGTTGTAGGCGGAGCCTTTCTGGGACACGACGATGTACCCCCAGTCGAGCGGCCCCAGCAGCTTGTCCAGGGCGTCGGCCAGGGTAATGTTCTTGGCCGAGAAGGTGAAGCTGTGGTTGAGCTTGATGGTCCCGTCCTTGGCGGTGATGAACTTCACGCCCTTAACCTGATCCGAAAGGTCGTCGAGCACGTCCTGGGTGGGGGTGTCCGTATAGTCGCAGGTCACCTTTTGTTTGAGCAGGGCGGCGCGTCCTGGCGGCGGCGGGGGTGTCGTCG
>CAWFBG010000030.1:0-33435 GCA_963813925.1 uncultured Planctomycetaceae bacterium | reverse complement strand
ACGTCGCGGAGCAGCCGCGGCGCTTTCATGGCCCCTTCCCCGTCAAGTCGTGTCGTTTGCCGGGGTTCTCGATGGTCGGCCCTCCTTGTCGGGGGCGATTTTGCAGTCGCCGTCCGGGTCCACCGGCTTGTCCCAGCCGGTCGCAAACGACAGCACGGCCGGCGGTCCCGCGGGCGCGGGCTTAGGCGGCGCGACGGCCACCGGCGGCGGCGCGGGCGGCCCGTTCACCGGCGTAACCACCGCCGCGTGGAGCAGCAGGGCCAACTGGAAGCCGCCGATAGAAAACTTATGCGATCCCTGTAGGGAGTTTTTCAGCTTCCGCGTCAGCCGGACGTCGTCGTTGACCGCCAGCGTCAACTCGTCGCCGCGCCGCGTTACGTCAGAACGAACGGATCGGACGGGACCCCCTGGCGTTGCGAGGCGACGATGACGCCGCCTTCCGCCACCTGCGTCGGCGCCGCCGACAGGTGTACGGTCGTGCCGCTCATCGAAAGGATGTCGTCGCCGACGACGTCTGTGCCGAAGCGGACGTACAGCGAACGCGCAGCATATTCAAGTTCGCCGGCTGCTGGGGGAGAACGGGCTGCGGCAGCCGGAGGCCGGGCGGCCCGAAGCGGTGGCCATCGCGCCGGGGCAGGACGGGCAGGACGTAACACTCGATCTTGAGCTGGAAGTTCTCCGGCAGCGGGGTCTTGTTCGTCAACCAGTACGAACTGCCCCGGTTCTCGGCGATCACCACGCCTTTCTCCTCGACGGCCTCGCCGCGCGTGACGTCCCACTGGCCATGTTCGTCGGCTTGAGGGCACTGGAGGCGGGGAGTTGTTTGGGGTCGAGCGGGCCGACCTCCGGCTTGGCCCGCACCACCTGCTCCTGGTTGAGGACCGCGGGCAGGCCGGTTTCGCTCAGGTAGAGGGCGAAGCCCATGTTGTTGGCGTCTTCCATTTTCCGGGAGACGATGCCGACCACCTGGCAGTCCGTGTTGACCAGCGGACCGCCCGAATTGCCGGGGTTGACCGCCGCGTCGGTCTGGTAGTACGGGCGGTCCTCGATGGCGACGCGGGAGGCCGAGATGCTTGCCCTTGTTGAAGGACAGGACGGGGTTGTTGACCTGGGCGAAGGGGAAGCCGATGGCGGCCGCCGGGCCGCCTAGCTTCAGCTTGGTCGTGGCCAACGGCAGCGACCGGAAGGGCTGATAGCCGGGCCGGGCCGCGATCTTGACGATGGCGAAGTCCAGCGTGTCCTGGGTGGGAGCGACGAAGGCGACCTCGCCCTTGAAATAGTCCAGCACGTCGGGGGGGGCGGCCGACGGGACGCCCACGTAGAGGACAGTGGAGGGGTCGGGGCCGGCCTCGGACTGGACGACGTGCCGGTTGGTGGCGATCAACCCGTCTTTGCTCACGAAGAAACCGGTGCCGGTGGACGTGGGCTTGCCCGGCGTGGAACGCCGTATGAACACCACGCTCTTGCGGACGTCGGCCAGATGAAACGGCGTGGGGTCGGCCAACGGCTGCGCCGCGGGAACCGCTTGGGCTGGCCGTTGTCGGCCGGGAGAATGGGTTGGTCAATGACGACGGTGGGCGTGGGCGAGGAGACGGCGACGGGCGATGGACTGGCGGACCATAGGCCGAACATCAAAATGGCCCCGAGGCCGCCGCATGCAAGCACCAACAGGAGTACCACGCCGACGCCGCCGAGAATCAACCCCAACGCCAGGCCGCCGCCCTTCTTCTTCTTGATCGGCGGAGCGTCATCGTCGTCGTCATCGCGAGCGGACGGGTCCGATCCGGTTGCCGGCGGTGAGCGCCGTTCCGCATCGCGGCGCGGGGTACGGCGCGGACGGCGGATGCGGGCCGCGTCCCCGGGGGCGCATCAGCTTCCGGCGCCGCCTTGACGGCGATGACGGCCTCGCACTTTTTGCAGCGGACCTTTTTGCCGGCCGCGCTGTCGGCCAGCGCGTATTCGGCGTGCGCTCGGGGCAACGGACGCGGATGGTCATTGGCCGTTACTCTTTGGTGATCGTTTCATCCAGATTCAGCAACACGCGCGAGACGACGGTCCACGCCGCCGCCTGGCGGCGTGGCGCCGGCCGGCAGCGCGGCGGATGGGCCGGGTCGTTCGCCGCCAGCTCCCACGGTTTCGCGTCCGGGGCGGCGAAACGTCCTTCTTCCTTCTTCAACAGCTCGCAATGTGCCGACTCCTCGGCCGTCGGCTGCGGGCCAGGCAGCGGCGGAAGGCGTAGACGAGGCGGTCGTCGTCGGTCTGCCGCCGTCGGCCAGCGTCCGCAGGGCCAGCGCCCGGGCGCACTCCAGGAAGACCGGCTCGTTGAGCGTCATCAGCGCTTGCAGCGGCGTGTTGGAGCGGCTGCGCCGGACGCAGGCGAAGTCGCCGTTGGGGGCGTCGAAGGTTTGCAGCATCGGATAGGGCACCGAGCGAAAGCGGAACGTGTAGAGCGCCCGGCGGTAGCGGTCCGGCCCCGTTTCCTCGGGCCAGATCTTCGGCCCATAGCTGGCCGGCGGCTGGAACAGGAACGCCGGCAGCGGCGGAAAGACGCTCGGGCCGCCGACCTTGGGATTGAGCAGCCCGCTGGCGGCCAGGGCGATGTCGCGCACCATCTCGGCGTCGACGCGGAACCGCGGCCCGCGCGCCAGCAGCCGGTTGTACGGGTCGCGCGCGCAGCTCCGGCGTCGTCACGGACGACTGGCGATAGGTCGCCGAGGTGACGATCAGCCGGTGCAGCTTCTTCAGGCTCCAGCCGCTCCCCTCTCCCCTGGTCCATGAACTCGACGGCCAGCCAGTCGAGCAGCTCGGGGTGCGACGGCGGCTCGCTCTGGATGCCGAAGTCCTCGCGTGGCCACGATGCCGGTGCCGAAATAGGCCTGCCAGACGCGGTTGACGATCGAGCGGGCCGTGGTCGGCGACTTGCGGTCGACCAGCCATCGGGCGAAGTCAGCCGGGTCGGCGGAGCCCCGGCGGCAGCGGGTTCAGGAACGCCGGCACGCCGGGCTCGACCTTCTGCCGGGTTTGAGGAAGTCGCCGCGCTTGAGGATGTGCGTGTCGCGCGGCCGCTCGCGGCTTGAGCACCAGTTGCGACGGCCTTCGGGATGCGCCTTCCACAGGGCCTCGATGCGCTCGTTGGCGTCCTTCCATTCCGGGACCGTGGTGCGCCAGTAGCCGAAGACGGCGCCTCCTGCGCCGGCGTCCGCTTGTCGCGGGGGATCCAGGATCGCGCACGCGGCCGGCACGGGTCGGCCTCGGCGCCGGGCGCGGTCGTGATCGACAGGCGGAAGCGGCCGAGGTTGTGGTTCTGGTTGTCGTCGCTGTTCCAGCCGCCGTGGTTCTGCGTCAGGTGGAACGTCAGCATCGCGCCGTCGGGGTAGGGATCGGCTTGTCGAGAGTGAACACCGCCTTGCGCGGCTGGTTGCGGCGGCCGGGCCGCCGTCGATGCCCCAGGCCGTTTCGTCCTTGCCGTCGATGGCGAACGACGCGGGCCCGGTGACGCGCTTCTTGCCGCTCTTGTCGTCGAAGATCGGGTCGAGCGGCGTCTCCGGCGGATTGACGTCGGCCGTGGCCCTGACGAACTTGAGCCGTCGGACCTTGCCGCCGGCCTCCGCGTCCACCGCGAACTCGGTCAGCGCCGCCGTGCCCTTGATCGACCGGCCCGGGCCGCCCAGCGGCAGGTTCGGGTCGTTGAGCAGTTCCAGGCGGAACGCCGTGATGTTTTTCACATCGGTCTTCACCGTCATCTTGACGGTGTGCTTGGTCGGGGCGTAGCCCTGGGCCAGGAACGAGCCGTCCGCCAGCGGCAGATACTTCTGCCCGCCGGTCGACTCGTCCTCGACCTCCGGCCGCAGGACCATCCACTCGGGCTGCCCCGCCTTCACCTTCTCCTCCCACGCAGCCATGCGCTCGCTGCCAGTCGGGCTGCGCGCTGCCGCAGGCCGTCTTCGATCTCGCGGATCTGGCGGAAGACGTCGGCGCGCTTCCTCTGCTCGTCGGGCGTGTAGACGGCGATGTTGGCCTCGTGGTCGTTGTTGAGGAAGGCGAACATCCGGTAATACTCCTCCTGCGTCAGCGGATCGTATTTGTGGTTGTGGCACTGGGCGCACTGGATGGTCAGGCCGAGGATGCCCTTGCCGATGGCGTCCATGCGGTCGAACATCGCCTCCATGCGGAACTGCTCGGGATCGACGCCGCCTTCCTCGTTGATCATCGAGTTGCGCAGGAAGCCGGTGGCGACGATCTGGTCCTGCGTGGCGTCCGGCAGCAGGTCGCCGGCGATCTGCTCGATGATGAACTGGTCGTAAGGCAGGTCGCGGTTGAGGGCGTTGATGACCCAGTCGCGGTAGAACCAGACGTGGCGCGGCTTGTCCTTCTCGTAGCCGTCGGAGTCGGCGTAGCGGGCGGCGTCGAGCCAGATGCGGCCCCAGCGCTCGCCGTAATGCGGCGAGGCCAGCAGCCGGTCCACGACCTTCTCGTAGGCGTCCGGCGATCGGTCGGCGAGGAAGGCGTCGACCTCTTCGAGCGTCGGCGGCAGGCCGATCAGGTCGAGGCTGAGGCGGCGGATCAGCGTGACGCGGTCGGCCTCGGGCGACGGCGTGAGGCCTTCCTTTCGAGCCGGGCGAGGACGAAGCGGTCGATGGGGTTGCGCGCCCATTTCGCATCCTTGACGGCGGGCACGGCGGCCGCACGGGCGGACGGAAGGCCCAGTGGGTCCGAGCCGCATCTCGCCGGCCAGCGCGTCGGGCCAGACCGCCCCGGCATCGATCCAGTCGCGCAGCATCTTCACCTGGGCGGCGGACAGCCGTTCGCCCTGCGCGGCATGACCTCGTCGTCGTTGGCGCTGGTGACGCGGCGGAGCAATTCGCTCTTGCCGCTGTCGCCGGGAACGATGGCCGGCTTGCCCGATTCGCCGCCGCGAGGGCGCCGGCCCTCACGTCGAGCCGCAGGCCGGCCGGTGCTTGCGGCCGTCGTGGCACGGAAACAGCGGTCTTGAGGATCGGCAGCACGTCGCGCGCGAAATCGACGCGGGGCTTGTCGGCGGCAAACGACGCCGAGGGCAGGCAACGGCCAGGATGGAGACCGGCGCGAAGAATAAATCCGGGACGCACAACGGGCATCCTCCCGAGGCGGCATGGCGGGGCGGGCGAGCGGCGCGGGGGTTCGATGGATAGGAGATAATTCTAACGGCGGGGCGCGGCCTTCACAAGGAAAAGGGCGCCAAAATATCGCGCCAGGCGAAGCCGCCGACTAAAATGAAGGTAGGCGGAGCGATGGACCAAAACGGGGCCGCTCCCACCGAAACCAGAGGAGGCGACATCATGTTCGGTCAACCTTCCATCCTGTCGAAGGGTGCGGCCTTGACGGCGGCCCTGCTTTTCTTCGGCGCGTTGCCGGCTCCCGCCGCTCGGCGGATACACCGGCGGCTACCAGCCCGGCTACTTCAGCTCCCAGCACGGCGGCTATTTCCCCGGATACTACGGCGGCCGGCCCAGTTTCGGCGGTTACTATCCCGGCTACTTCACCGGCTCCCCGAGCGGCTACGGCGGATACCAGGCCTCTACTACCCCGGCTACTTCAGCGTCTCCATGCCGAATCGACCTACCCTAGCCCGACCGTGACGCCGGCTCCTTCTTACTGGCCGCCGACGGTCGAGTCGTCCGGCGGTCGTACCGTTCTGCCGGAAGTCGCCGGTCTGGAGTCGCTCGACCCGTCGCAAACCGGCGGCGGCGCCGTCGTCTCGGTCCACGTTCCCGCCGGCGCCCAGGTCTGGTTCGACGGCGATTTGACCAAGAAGCGCGGCAGCGAGGGCGACTTCACGTCGCCGCCCCTGCCCGTCGGCCGCTTGTACCATTACGACATCCGCGCGCTGGAAGGAAGGCGGCCGCGTCGTGGACCAGACTCGCACCGTGCCCGCCAGCGCCGACCCGCGCACCGCGGTCGATTTCACCAAGCCCGATCCGAACGCCTCGACGCCCAAGTAACGGCGACCAACGCCAGAGCCTTTGGGGGTTCAAGTCGTCCTTCCGACGGGGCGGCCGAAGCCGCCCCATCACGTCTTGATCGGCACCGACCCCTGGATCTCCAGCAGCCGGGCCAGAAGGACGGAGGCCTCCCGGTTCGCCAGTAACAGTTTGGCGATCTCCTGATACTCGTCGTCGAGTTGCTTGATCTGTAATTGCAATTCGCGGTATTTATTGCGGTTGGCCTCCAGCCGTCCGCCCGCGTCGGCGAGTTCCTGGCCTTCTCCCGGAACTGAATCAGCAGCGCCCCGGCGTCGATGACCGGCTCCGGCCGCGGCGCGGGCCGTTGGGCGGTCTTCGCCGCCGACTCGGCCTGCGGCCCGACGGCGATGCACGCCTGCCCGCGCATGGTCAGGGCGTAATTCGTCACCACCTCGTTCTCGTCCAATATCTTTTCGACGTAACCGTGTTTGACCAGCCACGCCAGGATGAGCGACGTGGCCCGCAGCGGGTGGTTGGTCCAGCCGCATTCGCGGCGCAACGTCTTCTTGAACGTCAGGGCGTCGCGCAGGCCGAGCGTCGAAACGCGGTCGATGTGCGTCAAAACGTAGCGGAGTTTTTCCGGGTGGCGTGTGACGCCGGCCAGGCTGTCGAACACCGGCGTTGGCTCGGCCTCGGCCGCCTCCGCGGGCGGCGCCTCCCCGTTCAGCGCCGCCCCGTTGAGCGGCGCCGCGTCGAGGGCGTGGTCTTCCCCTTCGGCGGGAAGGCCGTCGGCCGAGAATCCGTCGATCTCCGGCGGCAACGGCGCGGGGGAGGGAATCGTCGGGATCGCTTCGCGGTCCATGGCTGGCTCCATAATCTTCTTCCGGTGACCGGCGGTGCGGACGAAGCGATTAAACGATTTGACGAGGCCCTTCATCTGATTGTACACGGTCTCGGCGCCGTAGCCGGAACCGTCGGGAATGAGCAGACTGACGAAATGATCGACCGTGGCATTGATCGACGGTTTAACGCGTAAATAAATGACCCAGTGTTTGTAGCCGACCACGCGAACCGGCGGCGAGTCCCAGCTACAATGGGCCGTCTTTTCCAGACGCGCCTCCCAACGGAACTCTTTGACGAAACCGGCCTTTTCCAGAAAAAGGTCGAGAAACTCGGATGCTTCGCCGGGACTACCGAACTGGTGCGTCCCGCCCGTTTTGACAACGACTGTCGGCATAAGGGTGTCGCGCTCGAGGACCGTCGGGCGAGAAAAAGAAGAACAATCGAAAGCCGGGCGGATGGGCGCGCCCCCCGGAGAGGGTGCGCCCTAATGCTACCAGAACAACCGCGTCCGTCAACGAAAACCAAGGTAATTCGCGAAGGCCCCGCCTCCCGAGCGGCCCGCTCCGGGGCGCATGTACCGGCCGCCCCGGCAGGTATTTGGCGAAATTCGTGGAAACGCCATTGCCCTTCGCGGAGGCCTTCCCTACTATTTCACTGACAACTTGGTGGGTATCTTATCCAGAGTGGCTGAGGGATTAGGCCCTGCGAAGCCACAGCAACCGGTTTCCCGCAAGGGAAACGCTGGTGCTACCTCCTACCCGGCCTCGGCCGGGAGAGATAAGATCGTGTGCCTGGCACGCCTCTTTTTCTCTTCTTTCGCGGACAACTCCGGTTGCTCCCGAAATCCCCTTCTGGACGATACACACCTCCGAACTGGATGCCTTTCACGGCGTTTGGAGGGTATGCTCCGTGTCTTCTCCCTTCGTTCGCGGCCTCAAGTGCCGCCTGTGCGGCCAGGCCTACCCGGCCTCGCCCATCAACTTTTGCACCGAGGATTTCGGCCCCCTCGAAGTCGATTACGACTACGAAGCCATCGCCGAGGCCGTCAGCCGGGAGAAGATCGAATCCCGCTACAATAACATGTGGCGCTTCCAGGAGTTCCTGCCGCTGGACGGCGAGCCGACCGTCGGCCGGCAGGTCGGCGGCACGCCGCTGATCCGGGCCGACCGCCTCGCCGCCGAGCTGGGCGTCAGGGACCTCTGGCTCAAGAACGACGCCGTGAACTTCCCGACGCTGTCGTTCAAGGACCGCGTCGTGGCCGTGGCCCTGAGCAAGGCCCGCGAGTTCGGCCTCACCACGGTCGGCTGCGCCTCCACCGGCAACCTGGCCAACAGCGTCGCCGCCAATGCCGCCGCCGCCGGCCTCGACGCCTACATCTTCGTGCCCGCCGACCTGGAGCGGGCCAAGATTCTCGGCACCAGCGTCTACGGCGCCAACGTCATCGGCGTCAAAGGCACCTATGACGAGGTGAATCGTCTCTGTACGCAGGTGGCGTTCAAGTACGGCTGGGGTTTCGTCAACGTCAACCTTCGGCCGTACTACGCCGAGGGGTCCAAGACGTTCGGCTTCGAGATCGGCGGAGCAGCTGGGCTGGCGGACGCCGCGGCACGTCGTCTGCCCGATGGCCGGCGGCAGCCTGATCGGCAAGATCGACAAGGCGTTCAAGGAACTGCACAGGGTCGGCCTGATCGACGCCCCGGCGTGCAGCTTCCACGGGGCGCAGCCGAGTGGGTGCAGCCCGATCAGCACGATGGTCAAGAACGGCTGGGAGACGCATCGGCCGGTGCGGAAGCCGAACACCATCGCCAAGTCGCTGGCCATCGGCGACCCGGCCGACGGCTTCTTCGCGGCCAAGGTGATCCGCGACTCGGGCGGCTGGGCCGAGGACGTGAGCGACGCGGAGATCGCCGAGGGCATGGCGCTGCTGGGCCGGACGGAAGGCGTCTTCGCCGAGACGGCCGGCGGCGTGACGGTGGCGGTGACGCGCAAGCTGATCGAGCAGGGCCGCATCGGCCGCGACGAGGAGATCGTGGTGTGCATCACCGGCAACGGCCTGAAGACGCAAGACGCCGTGGCCGACCTGCTGGAACGGCCGGCGGTGATCGCGCCGAAGCTGGAGGAGTTCGATTCGCTGTTTGAAGCGGCCCGCGAACCGGTGTTGGCATAAAAATATTCACCACAAAGACACAAAGAGCACAAAGGAAGAAAGTCAAACGCCTTAGACTCTTCACTTGTCTTCTTTGTGCTCTTTGTGTCTTTGTGGTGAATCTTCTTTTGAGGAGTTTTCATGGCGATCAAGGTTCAGATTCCCACCCCGATGCGGCAGCACACCGAAGGCAAGACCACGGTGGAAGCGTCCGGCGGCACCGTGCAGGCGGTGTTGGCCGACCTCGGCGCCAAGCACCCGGCCATCGCAGAGCGCGTCTTCCAGAACGGCAAGGTGCGCCCGTTCATCAACCTCTACGTCAACAACGAAGACATCCGTTATCTCGACAACCTCGCCACGCCGGTCAAGGACGGCGACGAGTTGGCGATCATCCCCGCGGTGGCCGGTGGCTGACGAACCCGACGACGAGGCCCCCGACGGCGCCGCCGTCTTCCCGCTCATCCCCGCGGAACTGGGCGTCGATCCGCTGCTGCTGGCCGTGCTGCACGCCGCGGTTTTCCTGTCCGGTTCGGACGACGCCGTGGTCCACCCCGACGCGGCCGACGAGGCGATGGAGTACCTGGCCACCTATCTGCAACGGCTCGACGGCGAGCGGCTACGGAAGGTGCGCGAGGACTTGGCCTGCCTCGGCGCCTACGGCCGGCGCGAGGAGTGGCCCAGGCAACTGACCCTGTTCCTCAAGACGTTTCTCGCCGACTTCGGAGTCGGCGACGGAGGCGAGGCGTGACAATGGACGGTTCCCTGGAACGGTACAGCCGGCAGATGCGCTTCTACGGCGTCGGCGAGGCCGGGCAGCGGCGGCTTCTCGACGCGCGGGTGACGCTGTGCGGCTGCGGCGCCCTGGGCACGGTGCTGGCCAACGCCCTGGTGCGGGCCGGCGTCGGCCGTCTTCGCCTCATCGACCGCGATTTCATCGAGACCAGCAACCTGCAACGCCAGGTGCTGTTCGACGAACATGACGTGGCCGAGGGGCTGCCCAAAGCGGAAGCCGCCGCCCGCAAACTGGCCGCGATCAATTCGAGCGTTCACGTCGAGCCGGTCGTCGTGGACATCGATCGCACCAACATCCTGGAACTGGTGGGCGACGCCGACCTGATCCTGGATGGAAGCGACAATTTTGAGGTGCGTTATCTCATTAACGACGCCGCGGTGAAGCTAAACAAGCCGTGGGTGTACGGCGGCTGCATCGGCGGCCACGGCCAGACGATGACGATCCTGCCGGGCGAGACTCCCTGTCTGCGCTGCGTCTTCGAGGCGGCGCCGGCCCCCGGCGAGGCCGGCACCTGCGAGACGGCCGGCGTCCTGGGGCCGATCGTCAACGTCATCGCCAGCTATCAGGCGACGGAAGCGATCAAAATACTCGTCGGCAAGCGCGACCGCATCAACCGCGAACTGCTCTATTTCGACGTGTGGGAGAACGAACAGCGGCGCATCAAGGTGGCGCCGTTGCTGGGCAAGGTGGATTGTCCGTGCTGCCAGCGACGGCGGTTCGAGTGGCTGGAGGGCGAACAGGGTTCGCAGACGACGAGCCTGTGCGGCCGCAACGCCGTGCAGGTGTCGCACCGGTCGCCGGCGCGCCTCAACTTCGAGGACATGGCCCGCCACCTGGAGCGGCTGGGCGAGGTGACGTACAACCGCTTTCTGCTAAAATTCCGGGCGGAGAACTGCGAATTCACCGTCTTCCCCGACGGCCGGGCCATCATCAAGGGCACCGACGACGTGGACCGGGCGCGGACGCTGTATGCGAAGTATGTGGGGCATTGAGCCGTTGAGCGTGCGGCCGGCGGCGTGGTATAGTGGACCCAACCGAGGAGGCAATACCATGCCGGAACTAATCTTGACCGAGGAACAGTCCCGGATCGTCCTTCAAGCCGTCGGGCCGGTGATCGTGCGCGATTCCAACGGCCGCGAGTTGGCGCGGATCGAGCCGAAGCTGACGCCGGAGGAGATCGCGGAACTCAAACGCCGGGCGGCCTCGCCGGGCCCGTTTTTTACGGGCCGACAGGTGCAGGCGCGCCTCAAGGCGCTTCAGGAGGAGTGGGACCGGACGGGCGGCTTTGACGAGACCTATATGAAGGCGTTCCTGGAGCGCCTGGATGCGGCGGACCCCGGACACATGCGGAACCAGAGGCCGACGGGATGAATTATTCCGTGGACTGGACGCCGGAGGCCGACGCCCGGCTCGCCGAAGTGTGGCTTAATCACCCGGCAGCCCGGCAGGCGATCACGGAGGCGCAAGATCGGATCGACAGACTCCTGGCGGCTGACCCGCTGCGCCACGCTCAGTCTCAGGTCGAGGGGCTGTACACGCTCGACGAACCGCCGCTGCGGGCACAGTACGAAATATCCGAAGACGAACGGCACGCGACGGTCGTTTCCGTCCGTTGGAATCCCTGACAACACCCCGCTACCACCCACTGATCGCTCCGGAGCGGGTCATCGGCCCGCCGCACCGACATGATCTATCTGGACAACGCCGCCACCAGTTATCCCAAACCCGAAGCCGTCTACCAGGCGCTCGACGCCTTCGCGCGGCAAAACCTGGCCAACCCCGGCCGGGCCGGCCACAAAATGGCCCTCGCCGCCGAACGCGCCCTCGACGACGGCCGCCATCTGCTCAACCAGTTCTTCCACGGCCAGGGGCCGGAACGCTTCGCCTTCACCCTCAACGGCACCGACGCTCTCAACATGGCCTTCAAGGGCGTCCTCGCCGACGGCGATCACGTCGTTACCACCGACCTGGAACACAACAGCGTCAGCCGGCCGCTGCGCGGCCTGGAGAAAGACGGCCGCATCGCTCTGACCCGTCTCAAGTCCGACGCCGAAGGCTACGTTCATCCCGACGACTTCCGCCGGGCGATCACTCCCAAGACGCGCCTCCTCGCGCTGACGCACGCCAGCAATGTTCTCGGCACGGTCCAGCCCATCGGCGAAGTCGGCCGCATCGCCCGCGAACACGACCTGCTCTTCCTGGTGGACGCGGCCCAGACGGCCGGCGTGGTCCCCATCGACGTGCAGGCCATGTACATCGATCTGCTGGCGTTCCCCGGCCACAAGTCGCTGTTCGGCCCGACGGGGACCGGGGCGCTCTACGTCGGTCCCCGCGCCGTGCTGCGGGCCTGGCGCGAGGGCGGCACGGGCGGCGACTCGTCCAGCGAAACGCAGCCGAAGGAGTTGCCCTACTTCCTCGAAGGCGGCACGCCCAACGTGCTCGGCGTGGCCGGCCTCGCCGCCGGCGTCCGCTACGTGCAGGAGAAGGGCGTGGAGAATATTCGCGCCCATGAAAATGAGTTGATCGAACGCCTGCGTCGGCGGCTGGAGGAGATCGACGGCGTCACGGTGTACGGCGGCCGCGATCCGTCGCGGCGGGTGAGCACGTTGAGCTTTCGGTCGGAGGCGCTGGCGGCGGCGGAACTCGGCGGCGTCCTCGATCAGGCCTTTGACATCGCCGTCCGGCCGGGGCTGCACTGCTCGCCCTACATTCACCGTTCGTTGGGCAGCTTCCCCGACGGCACGGTTCGGGCCAGCGCCGGGGCGTTCAACACCGCCGAGGACCTGGACGCCCTTGCCACAGCGATTGAGGAAATTCTCGCCTGATCACCGCTCCGCCGTCGCCCACGCCCCCACGACTTTTCCACGCGCCACGGTCGCGCCGCGCCGAATATTCCTCTTGGCGGCGCCGTCCGATCCGAGGATAGTATGGCGGTGTACGGCGCGCGAGGCGCCTTCCCAAAGGAGATGCTCAATATGAACGGGACGATTCGCCTTCCGCTCCAGATCGCCGTGGCCGCGCTGTCCGCCGGGTTGCTGTTGTCAGCCGGCTCGGCCCCGGCCGCCCCGCCGACTTCCGCGTCGGTCGTCAAGGCCACCGCCGTCGCCGGGCGGCCGGGACCGGACGGCAAGCAGGTCGTGACGCTGACGCTGGCGGTGGACAAGGGCTGGCACATCTACGCCAACCCGGTCGGCTGGGACGGCGCCGCCGCAGGCCAGACCGTCGTCACCGTGAAAGCCAAGGGCGAACTCGCGGACGTGAAGGTCGATTACCCCCGCGGCAAGGAAGCAACCACCGAAGACATCGACGCCAACGGCAAGAATGTCCGCGTCCACTACTTTATTTACGAGGACAAGGCGACGATCCCGATTACCGTCACCCGCGCCAAGGGGGACGACAGTCCCTTGGAGCTGACCGTCGCCGTCCAGGCGTGCAACGAGAACAGCTGTCTGATTCCCAAGAAGCTCAAGGTGACGGCGGCGGCGCCGTAACGGAGGGCTTCGACTGCGGCCCACCCTGACGAAGATGCCGGCGCCGCGCCCGCGTCCGTTTTCTTTTTGGGCGCAGGCACGGCCGGCGTCGTGGCGGTGCGGCCGCCGCGGTGGTAGACTGGGGAATTGGAGATGGGGGCGTCGCACTTCGGCCCGTCCGGGCACGCGAATTGCGAATCCACCACCGGCCTCCCTTCGCCCCGCGGAAACGCACCATGAATCCTTCCGATCCCGCGTCCTCTCCCGATCCCCAAGACGCGCCCCGTCCCCCCTACCGGGACGCACGCTATCCGGCCCGCGGGCCGGAACTCCCCCTACCGGGCCGCCGTTTCCTTCCCCTCGGTCTGTTTCTGGTCCTGGCCTTTCTGTTCGGCGTCATGCTCGACCGGGCCGGCTGGCTCGGATCCGCGCCGGGCGGCGAACCGGTCGGCGTGCGCAAGGATTTCGTGCCCTTCTGGGAGGCGTGGGACCTCGTCAAAGAACACTATGTCGATCAGAAAAGTGTGCAGCCCGTCAAGATGACGCACTTCGCCATCGCCGGGATGTTGGAATCGCTCGGCGACGAGGGCCACACCACCTTCCTGGCGCCCGAGGACGTGCAGCGCATGAAGAGCGGCCTGGAAGGCCAGATGGAGGGCATCGGCGCCCGCATCTCGATGCGCAAGCAGATTCCCACCATCCTGCAGACCATGCCAGATTCGCCGGCGCGCAAGGCGGGCCTCAAGCCGGGCGACATGCTCCTCGAAGTCAACGGCAAGGCGGTCGCCCGGTTGTCGCTGCAACAGATCGTCGAGGAGGTGCGCGGCAAGGCGGGGACGGTGGTCAATCTCAAAATCGCGCGGGAAGGGGCGGCGGGTCCGATCGACATTCCCATCACGCGCGGCAAGGTGGAAGTGCCGGACGTGGCCTGGCACATGCTGCCGGGCGAGGCCTACGCGCACATCGCCGTTCAGGACTTCGGCAAGAAGACGGACGACCAACTGCGGGCGGCGCTCCAGGGGGCGAAGGACAAGGGGGCCAAGGGCGTGCTGCTGGACCTGCGCGGCAACCCCGGCGGCCTGAAGGACGAGGCCGTCGCCGTCACCAGCGAGTTCCTGCCGACGGGGGACGACGTCTTCATCGACCAGGACGCCAAGGGCAATCGGACGCCGGTCCCGGTCAAGGCCGGCGGCACGGCCCTGGACGTTCCCATTTGCTTGCTGATCGACGGCGGCACCGCGAGCGCGGCGGAGATCACCGCCGGCGCGTTGCAGGACTACGAGCGCGGCAAGCTGGTCGGCGAACGCACCTTCGGCACGGGCACCGTCCTGGAGCCGTTCGGTCTGAGCGACGGTTCGGCGATCCTTCTGGCCACGTCGGAATGGCTGACGCCCAAGGGGCGGCAAATTTGGCACAAGGGGATTTCGCCGGACGTGGAGGTCGCCTTGCCGGAGGGCGCCTCCATTCTCCTGCCCGAAATGGAAGGCGACCTCGACGCGGCGGCGTTGAAGCACACCGAGGACGTTCAGCTTCTCAAGGCGCTGGAAGTGCTCAAGGCCCAGGTCGAAGGGAAGGCGAAGGCGGACCAGGGCAAGTGACGGGGCGCCGACCGGCTACACCACGGCCGGTTTCGGCTCGCAGCAGCGGCGAACGGCGTCCAACAGTCGGCCCGCATCGACGGGCTTTTGCAGGAAGCCGGCCGCGCCGAGCGCGGCGGCCTCTTCCTCGGCCCCGTCCGCGTCGGAGAAGATGAGGATGGGGATCGACGCCAACGTGTTATCCTGGCGTTGCTTGAGGCAGAAGTCGTGGCCGTCCAACACCGGCGTCGACAGGTCGAGCAGGATGAGGTCGGGCCGGCGGTGTTCGCGGAGCCGCTGCAGGGCGTCGGCGCCGTTGCTGGCCAGGGCCACGCAGTAGCCGGCCGCGGCCAGCATCATGCTGAGCGATTCGCGCGTGAGCGGGTGGTCGTCGATTAACAGGATCCGTTTGTGCGTCTGAACGGCCGTGACCATGATGCTGCTCCTTGGAATCGGCGTTCGCGGTGATATTTGCAAATTGTGTACCACCCGACCCTTCCTGTCCAGTCCCGCCGGGAATGGCGGCGCGGTTTTTGCTCACCCTCTCCTATGGATCGGTCGTCCGCCGGCGTGCCGACGCGCCCCGCAACGGGCGATCCCCAAAGGAGGTGGATCATGGTGACGAGAGACGACCTCGTGGTCGCCGTGTTCGACGACGTCGCGGCGGCGGAGGGGGCCATCGCCGACCTGCACCGGGCGGGGTTCGCCCTGGACAAGATCGACATGGTGACGCGGAGCCAGGGCGAAACCTCGGGGACTCCGGACTTCGCCTTACAGAAGAGCGCCGCCGAGGGGGCCGTGGGCGGCGCCGCGGCGGGGGCGGGCGTGGGCGCGCTGGCCGGGGCCGCGGCCGTTGCGGCCACGGTGTTGATCCCCGGTGTGGGGCTTGTCATGGGCGCCGGACTGCTGGCCGGCATCCTCGGCGGCGCGGCCGTGGGCGCCGTCGGGGGTTCGCTGATCGGCCCGTTCGTCGCCCTGGAAATGTCCGAGGAGGAAGCCCGCCACTACCATCGGGCCGTCGTCGAAGAAGGGCGGACGTTGGTGCTCGTCCAGACGCCGGATCGGCAGGGCGACGCCCGGGCCATCCTGACCCGCCACGGCGGAGTGGAACGGGGCGCGGCGGCGAAGGCTCGGGCCGCTGTGTAAGCACGTCCCTCGTTCCGTGCCCGGTTAGCCGCGACGCGCAGCGGAGCGCTTGCTCCCAAGCGCTCCGCTGCGCGTCGCGGCTAACCGGGGGTAATCGTCACGGCACGTTCTATTCGTTTTCAGTCCTCTCCGAGGAGCAGCGCCACGGGGAAATGCCCCAGCACTTCCGTCAGCCGCAGGGAAGGCCCCTCCGAAGGCGTGTAAATCTCTCCGGTAAAGACGTTGCGCCAGCGGCGCACCGATTCCGTCCCCGGCAGGGTTATCCCCGTCTCTTCCCAGACGCGACCGGTCGGTAGATGTTCCGTCGTCGGCGCCAGGCGCGTGAGGAAGCGCGGCACGATCGCCGCCGCCCACCGCCCCTCCTTGCCGCGGGCGAAGCCGAAGACGTGTTCCTTCCGCGGCCCCTCCGCCTCCAGCGGAACGTAGACGCCGTCCGCGAATAGTCCGGGAAATTCGCGGCGGCACTGCAAGGACAGGTGCGTCACGTACAACTTGACGCGACCGTCTTCTTTCGTCCCCACCAGTTCGCGCGCCAGTCCCCGAAGGTCGCCGCCGACCGACTTCATGTTCGTCCTCAGCGCCGCCAGCATCTCTCGACGGCGGCCGTAATCCACCGGCCGGCGGTTGTCCGGGTCCACCAAATTGAAGTCCCACAATTCCGTCCCCTGATAAGTGTCGGGAACGCCCGGCGCGGCCACGCGAAGCAACGTCTGCGCCAGGCCGTTAAACAGGCCGTAGTGGTTTACACGCTTCTGGAACTCTCGAAAGTCTTCGAGAAACGGCCCGCTCCGCTTTTCGTCCAGGATGCGGGCCGTGAACTCCTCGACGCCGTCGTCGTAGGCCTTGTTAGGGTTGATCCAGCTGGTGTGGACCTTGGCCTCGTGGACGGCCTTGCGCATGTACGCCTGGACGCGGCCCGTGAACGCCGTCAACTCGTCCGCCGCGGTCGGCCCCGTCGGCCATGCGCCAAGCAAGGTCTGATAAAGCAGGTATTGCTCGTCGTAGTCGGGCGCCAACTCGTCCTCGGCCTGGACGCGCTGCGGTTCGTTGAGCCGGCGCCAGCGCTCCAGCCGCTCCTTCCACTCGTCGGGGATTTCCGACAGCACGTTCAGCCGCGCCCGCACGTCCTCGCCGCGCTTGGTGTCGTGCGTGGCCAGCGGCGACAGCGCCCACGGCCACGCGGCCTGGCGGTCCTGCAAGAAGCGGTGCAACTCGGCCGGCGGGGCGCCGAACCGGCTCGGGTCGCCGCCGACCTCGTTCAGCGACGCCAGCCGGTTGTAGACGTAGAACGCCGTGTCCTCGATGCCCTTGGCCGTCACCGGGGCCGTCACCTGCTGGAACTTGCCGACGAAGCGCCGCTGCTCCTCCTGGTCCGCTTCCGTCGCCGTCTCCGGGTAGCGCAACAGCAGCATGTCGCGCACGAAATGGAACAGCTCCGCCGTGGTGGCCCGGTTGCCGCGCTTCGCCTTGTTGACGGCGGAGATGACGTACCGGCGGTCGCGGTCGGACGCGCCACGTTCGGATATATACGATCGGTAAACGGGGAAATAAGCGACGATCTCGCGCAGGGCGTGGTGGAGGCTGTGGAAGGTGAAGTCGCGCGACCAGCGGTTTTTCTGCGCCAGGCGGTCGAGCTGGAAGGCCAGCATCTGCAACTCGCTCGACAGCGAGACCTGGAGCGTCAGCGTCTTCTTCTGGTAGACCGTCACCTGGAAGAGCGGGTCGATCTCGCCCCAGTCGTAGTAGAGGCGCGTGAACGGCGCGGCGTTTTCGGGGTCCACGAACAGGTCGTTGACGGCGTTAACGAACTCGTAGCCGCTCGTGCCGTACACCGGCCAGTCCTCCGGCAGCGGCTCGCCGGTCCCGAGGATCTTTTCCACCACGACGTACAGCGGCCGCCACAACGGATTTTGCGGGCCGACTTTCTCCAGTTCCTCGCGGAGCCGTTCGCGCACCTCCTCCCAGGGCGGCGCCCCGACGACGGCCCCGGCGTCGAACGCCTTCTTTGCCAGTTCCATGACAAAGCGGCGCTGCAACCGTTCGAGGTACTGCCGCGGGTCGTAAAGCCCGTCGGGGTGGTCGATGCGCAGGCCGTCGATCTTGCCCTCGCGGAGCAGCCGGAAGATCAGGTCGTGCGCGGCGTCGAACACTTCCTGCCGCTCCATGCTCAGCGCGGCCAACTCGTTGATGTCGAAGAAGCGGCGGTAATTGATCTCGTCGGACGCCACGCGCCAGAACGACAGCCGGTAGGCCTGGGCGTCGAGCAGTTTGTCCAGCAGATCGAGGCTCGACGGGTCGCCCTGTTTGCCGTTGAACAGGGCCACGTTCCGCTCGATAAACTCACGGATCGGCCCACTCTCCGCGGCCAGGGCGGCGAGGCGGCGTTTGACGACCTCTTTCTCGCGCTGCCGCTCGACGACCTTGGCCGCGTCGGTCTCCGTTTGCCCCGGCAGATGGCCGACGGCGTTGAGGATGCTGAGGTACTCCAGGACCGGCGGGGCGTCCGCGCCGAGGGCGGCCTTCAACTCGTCGAGGCGTTGGCCGAGGACCATGTCATACGATCGGGGCGCGACGGGAAAGCGGTGGTCGAAATAATGGATCGTAAAAGCGCCATTCTCGAAGCCCAGGAGGAGTTGTCGCGATTCGAGCACCTTGCCGTAGGAGTCGCCGAGGACGGGCAGAAGGAGGCGGTCGCGCAACTCCGGCCGCGGCGACGACGCCCAGGCGATGTCGAAGTAGGCCGCGTAGGGCGACGCGGGGCCGTTCTCCAGCACGTCGTACCACCAGGGGTTGTCGTCGCCGATCCCCATGTGGTTGGGCACGGTGTCTAGGATTTGGCCCATTCCGTGCTCGTGCAGGGCGGCGACCAGCGCCTCGTAGTCTTCGTCGGTCCCGATCTCGGGGTTGAGTTTGTTGTGGTTGGTGATGTCGTAGCCGTGTTGGCTGCCGGGACGGGCCTGCAAATAGGGCGAGGCGTAGAGGTGGCTGACGCCCAGGTCGCGGAGGTAGGGCACGATCGCCAGGGCGTCGCGGAAGGTGAAATCCTTGTGGAACTGAAGGCGGTAGGTGGCTTCCGGGAGACGGCGGCCGGCGGCCCGCCGCGCGACCTCGGCCAGCAAACGCTCGGCCGATTCTTGGAGAGGGTCGGTCGTCATGGCGGCTCCTGACCGGAACGATGAATGATGAACGATGAAGGATGAATCAATAAAAGACCCTCACGCCCTCTCTTGATTCATCATTCATCGTTCATCGTTCATGCTTTGCTTCACGTCCCCGCCGGCTGCGGCAGCCGATCCTTCGCCCGCAGCAGCGTCTCCACTTGCGTCGCCGAGACGGCCTGTCCCGCCTCCTCCGGCCGCCGCGTGAGCAGCACCGCCAGCGAACGCTCCCGCAACGGGTACGCTTCACCGCCATTTAACGCCTTATTATCCTCGGATTGGTCGGCCGTGTCCAGCAACCGCTCCCAGTGGTGTTCCGGCTTGGTTCCCGGCAGCGTAAACGGCAACGGTTCGTGATGCCCGTTGAGCAGCAACAGCAGCGTGTCGCCGACGATCGGCTCGCCGCGCACGTCCACGTCGTCGATCACGTCGCCGGCCAGGCGGACGCCCAGGCACTTGACGAAGCCGACGTTCCAGGCGTCGTCGGACATTTCCTTGCCGCTCGGCTCGAACCAGGAAATGTCTTTCACGTCGGAGCCGCGGATCTTGCGCCCCAGGAAGAATTTCCTCCGCTGGAAGACCGGCTGGTCCCGCCAAACGCGCACCACCTTGCGGACGAAATCCATAAACTCCCGCCGCCGCGGGTCGTGGTCCCAGTCGAGCCAGGTCAGTTCGTTGTCCTGGCAGTAGGCGTTGTTGTTGCCCTTCTGGGTGTGGCTCAGCTCGTCGCCGCCGCGGATCATGGGCACGCCCTGCGAGAGCAACAAGGTGGCGAGCAGGTTGCGCTTTTGACGCTCCCGCAAATCGTTGATTTTCGGGTCGTCGGTCGGCCCCTCGGCGCCGCAGTTCCAGGAGTTGTTGTCGTTGGCGCCGTCCTTGTTGTCCTCGCCGTTGGCCTCATTGTGTTTGTCGTTGTAGCTGACGAGGTCTTGCAGCGTGAAGCCGTCGTGGCACGCGACGAAATTGATGCTGGCGTGGGGCAGCCGGCCGCTCTGCTCGTAGAGGTCGCTGCTGCCGGTGAGCCGCGTGGCGAACTCCGACGCCGCGCCGCCGTCGCCCTTCCAGAAGCGGCGGACGGTGTCGCGGTACTTGCCGTTCCACTCCGTCCAGAGCACCGGGAAGTTGCCGACCTGGTAGCCGCCCTCGCCCACGTCCCACGGCTCGGCGATCAGCTTGGACTGCGACAAAATGGGGTCCTGCTGGATGATGTCGAAGAAGGCGCCCAGCTTGTTGACGGCGAAGCAGCTCGCGGGCCAGTGTGCTGGCCAGGTCGAAGCGGAAGCCGTCCACGTGCATTTCCTGGACCCAATAGCGCAGGCTGTCCATGATGAGTTGCAACACGCGCGGATGGACCATGTTCAGCGTGTTGCCGCATCCGGTAAAGTCCATGTAGTGGCGCTTGTCCTTCGGCGCCAGCCGGTAGTAGGAGGCGTTGTCGATGCCGCGCATCGACAGCGTCGGCCCCATGTGGTTGCCCTCGGCGGTGTGGTTGTAAACCACGTCGAGGATGACTTCGAGGCCGGCGGCGTGCAGGGCGCGGACCATCATCTTGAACTGATGCACCGACTCGCGGGCGCTCTGACCGGCGACGTAGCGCAGGTCGGGGGCGAAAAACGCCAGCGTGTTATATCCCCAGTAGTTGCACAGCCCCTTCTCGACGAGGTGCCGTTCGTCCACGTGATGATGGACCGGCATCAACTCGACGGCCGTGACGCCGAGGCTGGTGAGGTGCTGGATGGCGGACTCGGAGGCGATGCCGGCGTAGGCGCCCTGGAACTTCCCCGGCACACCGGGCATTCGCTTGGTGAAGCCCTTGACGTGCAGCTCGTAAATGAGCGTCTGGTGCCAGGGCGTGCGCGGTGGTCGGTCGTCGCCCCAGGTGAAGGCGGCGTCCACCACGGCGCCGAGCGGGGCGAAGGCGGCGTTGTCGCGGTCGTCGGGGGTCAGGTCGTCTTTGGGGTCGCCTACCTTGTAGCCGAAGAGCGAATCGTCCCAGCGCAGGTCGCGGCCGATGGCCTTGGCGTAGGGGTCGAGGAGGATTTTGCTCGGGTTGAAGCGGTGGCCGTTGGCCGGGTCGTAAGGCCCGTAGACGCGGTAGCCGTAGAGCTGATCGGGCTGCACGTCCGGCAGGTAGGAGTGCCAGACCATGTCGGTGTATTCTGTGATGGGGATGCGTTCGGCTTCCTTGGCGGCCTCCACGGAATCGAAGAGACACAGCTCCACTTTCGTCGCGTGCTCGGAAAAGAGGGCGAAGTTGACGCCCGCCCCGTCCCACGTCGCCCCGAGGGGGTACGAACGGCCCGGCCATACGCGCATGAGCGATCCCTTTCCGATGAAATCCGCGGGAGGACGGACGGCGGCGCCGCGGCCGCGATCGGCTTCCCCTTCAGTGTATAGGTCGGCGGCTCGAGCGGACGGCCGGCCGATTTGACGAACGCCCTTTTGCGAGCAAATGACGTGCCGATGTCACCTTCCGTCTTGAGCCAGGCGCACAGCACCTCGGCGCCGCTCCACGCCTGGGCGACGCAGCCGCGGAGCGGCGCACGACGCGGCGGAGTGGTTGCCGCGCTAAGCCGAGGGCGGCGGCGGTTGGCGTGCGACCGCCGCATCGGCCGCCGTCGTCGAATCCGGGACTTCCTGGGAGATCGGCGGGGGCGGCGGCATCCGGTCCTTGATGGCCCCGACCACCGCCCTTGTACTGACATGGGTCTGCCAGGACAGAACGGAGCAGATCAAACCGGCGATGAAGCAAATGAGACAGGAGCAGATGAAGAAGACCAGCACGGCGATGGCGCCAATCGTCGTGGTAAGCAGGGTGAGCAGAAAACTGGCGGACAGGGACAACAGGGCGATGGCGAAGTTGAGGAAGATCGAGCCGGGAGAGCCGCCCCCCAGCTTGTCGATTTCCTCTTCGGTCACCATGTAGACCTTTAATTCGCCGAGAGGGGCGACCCGCACCACCGGAGCGACGGGCGGATTTTCTTCTCTACTTCTCGCGGCCACAAGCGTGCTCCTTAAGACGGGACCGGCGAGTCGGACAAGGTGCGTACCGATGCTCGAACCGCCCCGGGGCCGCCGCCGAGGTCGATGACGAGATGCCAGCGGCCCTGATGGGGTGGGCGGATGCGGAAGGGACTGACGGTGACGTGTCCGCCCTGATAGCGGTAGGCGCGCCGGTTCTCGTAGGCCAGGAAGTTATTCGGGTCTAACAGCTGCACGTTCGCCGGGTGGTCGAGCGTGACCTCCACGGTCGTTTCCGGGCCAATGACGCCTAAGTCGCGGTGCAAATAGTCCATCGCCGCATGACCTCCCTTGGGAATCCGGCGAATCGCCGTACCATTCATCATACGCGGCCGTTAGGGGGTCGTCCCGATCCGGGCGGCCGTGTACCAGTTCTCCCTGCTGGGGGCCGGCATCCATCGGCTTTCGTTGACTTCCAGCGATTGGACGGATTACTATGTCCTTCCCGATTCCCTCAGAGGCTCACAGAGCGACACGACATGGCGAAAAGGCGATCTCGCCCAAACCCGGCGCCTTCTCAACCCGACCTCTTCGGCAAGCCAAGCGGCCGTCGGCGGCGCACCCTCATTCTGCCTCGTAACCTGGCCCAACGCGCGGAGGACAAAATGCTCCTGGGCAAGCCCCTTGACCGCGCCAAAGAAATCCTGATGCGCTGGGTGGACATGCAGCAGCAGGGACATCTCCGGAAAAAGGAGACCGCCCTCGACGCCAACTTTCTGCACGAAGTGTTCGGAGAAGCGCTCGGCTACAAGACCGCCACCCAAAGCCCGGAAGCCTACCAACAGCAGCGCAATTTCACGGTCCCCGGCGTCGGGACCGCCGACGGGGCGCTCGGCGACTTCTCTCCGGCCTCGACGACGGAACCCGCGGCCGTGATCGAACTCAAAGGCGCGGACGCCGACCTGGACCACGACCGTTTCAACGGCCGGACCCCCGTTCAACAGTGCTGGGACTACCTGAACGCCCTGCCCGGTTGTCCCTGGGGCATCGTCAGCAACTTCGTGACATTCCGCCTCTACCACCGGGACAAGACCCCGCTCGCCTGCGAGGAATTTCATCTTCAAGACCTCCGCAAACCAGAAACCTTCCGTCAGTTCTATTGCCTGTTCCAGATCGGCGGCTTGTTGCGCTCCGGCGCCAACCAGCAGCCCCGCGCCTCGTACTCCTGGAGCAAACGGAAAGCCGTCGGCGTGAAGTGGGCGATGAACTCTATCAGGCCTACAGCGACAACCGCGCCCTCCTCGTCGACCACCTTAGGCTCAAGCACGGCAAGACGCCGGAGACCGCCATCCACATCGCGCAGAAGCTGCTGGACCGAATCATCTTCGTCGCTTTCTGCGAACAGAGGGGCCTGCTGCGCGAGAGGAGCATCGAGGATTCGTACCAGGCGGTGCCGCCTTTCAGCAAAGTGACAAACCCCCGGTGGCAGAACTTTCTCGGCCTTTTCAAGGCCACCGACAAGGAGTACGACGGCGGCCTTTTTGAGGAGGATGGAGAGGTCGATAACCTCCAACTGGACGACGATTGGACGAACTTCTTCAACACCGTCGCCAAGTACGACTTCCGCGACGAGGTGAACGTGGACGTTCTCGGCCACATCTTCGAGAAGTCGATCGGAGAATTGGAGCACCTGCGAACGGCACTTTTCGGCGCGGCTGGCGACGGCCGCGGGCAGGGCGGCCCCTCCTTGATGCGGAAGTCAGCGGAGCGGAAGCGTTCCGGCATTTACTACACGCCACCGGACTTCACGCGCTTCATCGTGAAGAACACCGTGGCGGCCGTCATCGACCAACGCCTGGAGGCCCGGCGCGTCGCCCACGGCCTGAGTAAGCAAGCGGTGGAGGCCGACGCGCCGTCGCCCGCCCTGGCCGCCTACTGGCAAGACTGCTGGCAATCGGTTCGTGACCTCAAGGTGTGCGATCCCGCATGCGGCAGCGGCGCCTTCCTTATTCAGGCCTATGAGGTCCTTGAAGAGCGGTACGGCGACATCGCGGATCGCCTTCGCGCCCAGCAGAACCCTGACGCCGCCCGCCTGCAAGAAGCGATCCCCGACGTCATCCTCGCCGACAACCTCTACGGCGCCGACCTTTCGGAGCAGGCCGTCGAGATCACGCGCCTCGCCCTCTGGCTCCGTTCCGCCCGCCAGGGCAAGACGCTGGCCGATCTGTCCTAGAACATCGTCTGGCACAACAGCCTGGTCGATGATCCGCAGGTGAGCGACAGGGCGATGAGCTGGCAAGCCGTGTTCCCGGCCGTGTTCGGCCGCGCCGAGAGCGGCTTCGATTGCGTCATCGGCAATCCGCCGTGGGAACGCATGAAGCTCCAGGAACGGGAGTTTTTCTCCTTTTCCGCTCCCGATATCGCCAACGCCGTAAGCGCCGCGAAACGCCGCGAACTCATCGCCGCCTTGGGGCGCGGCAATCCGACGCTATTCGCCCGCTACCAGCAAGCCAAGGAGGACGCCGATCGTGCGCTGGCCTACGCCCGCAACTCCGGCCAGTACCCGCTGACGGGCCGGGGCGACATCAACACCTACATGGTCTTCGCGGAGTTGGCCCGCAAGATCGTCGCCCCCCACGGTCGCGTCGGTCTGCTGACGCCCTCCGGGGTCGCCACCGACGATACGACCAAGGAGTTCTTCAGCGCTTTAATGGAGTCAAAAACGCTTATCGCCCTGTATGACTTCGAGAACCGGCTGCGCATCTTTCCGGACGTGGACGGCCGCTTCAAGTTCTGCGTCCTGCTTTTCGGCGGCGCCGAATCCAACACGGCCCAGGCCGATTTCGTCTTCTTCGCTCACAAGGTGGCGGACCTGAAAGACAAGAACCGGCACGTCGCGCTTTCTGGCAAGGACCTCGCCTTGTTGAACCCGAACACGCGCACATGTCCCATCTTCCGCTCTCGCCAGGACGCCGAACTGACGAAAGCCATCTACCGCCGTGTGCCTGTTCTTCTCGATGAATCCCGCGTGGAAGGCGGCAACCCGTGGGGGATCAAGTACCTCACCATGTTCCACCAGACGAACGACGCGGAACTATTCCAGTCGCCGGCACAGCTCCAGAAGATGGGATGCCGGCTGGAAGGCAACCGGTGGGTCGGCAAGGATCGCACGTTCCTGCCGCTCTATGAAGCGAAGATGATCCAGGCCTACGACCACCGCGCCGCCAGCGTGGTCATCGCCGCGGGCAACTGGGTCCGCCAGGGGCAGACGGAGGCCACAACGCCGGTCCAGCATCAGAACCCGGAATTCGTGGCCCAGCCGCGCTGGTGGGTGGAGCAGACTGAGGTTGAGAAGGTGTGCGGCGCCCGCATTCGGCCGGCGTACTTGAGCTACAAGGACGTGACCAGCGCGACCAACGAACGCACCATGATAGCCGCTCTGATTCCGCACGTGGCGGTGGTCAACTCGGCGCCGCTGATGTTGACCGGGGACGGAATCTCGCCGCGACAGACGTGTTGTTTGCTCGGCAACCTCAACAGCTTCGTGCTGGATTTCGCGGCCCGCCAGAAAGTGGGCGGCAACCATCTGAACTACTTCATCGTGAACCAGCTGCCGATCTTTCCGCCGGAGCATTACGCCCAGCGGTGTCCGTGGGACCGGCGGCGGACGCTGGAGACGTGGATTTCGGAGCGGGTGCTGCAACTCAGCTGTACGGCCAACGACATGAAGCCTCTGGCGGAGGCGGCGGCCTTCGATCCTCCCGTCCACAAGTGGAGCGACGCCGAGCGCGCCGAACTGCTGGCGGAACTGGACGCGGCTTTCTTCCTCCTGTACGGCATCGACCGGGAGGAGATGGACTACATGCTCGGCACGTTCAGCGGCATGAAAGTAGGAGAACAGCCCGTGGGCATGGTGTCGCGGCGGCAACTCATTCAGGCGGCGTATGAGCGGTTGGGGGCGCAAATCTCCGCGTAGGCGTGAGGAAAATGGGTGCCGGTTTTGCCCGGCGTCCGGCTTCGCTGTTTTCCTTAGGCAGCGGCGCGGAAATGAACTACCAGTCCTCCGGCTGGATGGTGAGGCTCCACTTGGGCAGGGTTGGGGATCGGGTCAACCGTTTCGCAATGGGGCGGAACTGGGCCTTCGTCAAGGTGACGCCACGCTCGTACGTCCTGGTGACCCGGCGGACTATCGGGTGAACCTTTCGCCACGTCATGGTCGCGGCCCACAGCAGGACCAGCGCGACCGACGAGAGCAGCGCACCGCTCCAGTGCCGCTCCAGGACGCCCCAGCACCGCTCAATCGGGTTGTACTTACTATGGTAGGGCGGCAGGTACACCAGTTCGACCGCCACCGAGTGGCGGTCGACGAACTCCACCATCCGCTTCATGAACTGCGTCCGACAACTGGCGACCTCCGGACCGTTGTCGAGTTCGATGTGCAGTCGCCGGACGCCGGGGTGGGCCGCTTGACGCTCGGTCCACCATTGTTCGAGGCCGTCGGCGATGAAGTCGCTGGTCTCGCGCGAATGTCCGAAGAGGAACCACGGCTGGTTGACCGCCCCCTTGCCGCGACTTGCCTCCAGCACTCCCAACGGGACCAGCGTGGCCTCGGGAGACATGTCGTGGTCGAGCGCCTTCACCGGCTTGGCCCCGCGCGCCCGGCCGCCGCGGCAGAATTCGCCGACTTTGACTTTCGCCTTGGTATCGAGGGAGATCCTCAGCGTTTCCGGGTCGCCCGCGGCCCGGGCCCGGGCGGCGTGGACGTTGGCGAAGATCGCGTCGGTCTCGGGAATTTTTTTTCGGGCCGGGCTTTGAGGACCCGTCGGAGCCGGTAGCCAAAGCGGTTGAGGATCCGGCCGACGGTCTGGCGGCAGGGGACGGAGCCCCGCAACTCGGGCTCGGCTTGCAGGGCTTCCCGAACGGCCTTGGCCGTGACCCGGGTGAACGCCAGGGTGGTCTGGAACTTGGGATCGGCTTGGGCCTGCGGGTCGACCAGGCGGTGGATGTGGTCTTCGAGCTTCGGACAGAGTTCTTCGGTCTTCTTCCGCCCGCGGCGGTTGGCGGCGTCCAGGCAGCGGATGCCGGTCCGGCTTTCGTTGAGCCCCGTCTCGACTGCGGCGCGTCCCCAGCCGAAGGCGGTCTCGGCGCGGCGCAGACCCGTTGCAGTACTTGAGGGCCATCTCGGCTTGGAACTGGCGGCGACGGTAGCCGCAAAGAAGCTTGGCGGCCGATTGAATGGTCTGGAGAGTATCTTCGGTAAGCGCTGCCATGCCGTCTCCTCCTTGAGACGACATGACTGATACCCTACGCGGCGGAAAAAGGGTATACCATTTTCACGCCGCTGCCTTACCCCGGGGCCGTGAATGCCTGCTGTCCGCCGAACTGGCCGATGTATCCCTGAGAAGGTACTTCTCGTACTTCCTCGAAGATCAACTGGCAGATGCGCATCCCGCTCCGGAGATAGATTTTCCACGGCCCCAGGTTGAAAATTTCGAGTTGAATGGGAAGGATGGGCTTCCCCTCTTCGGCGCCAAACCCGGCATGGATGGTGGGGGCCGTGATGTGAACGCCCAGGCCGATGCGCGCCAGACTGCTCTTGCCCTCAACGCGGGCGGCGATGCGGCAATCGTGCGGGATGCTTACCTTCTCGACCGTGAACCCGAGGATGAAGCCGCCTGGCGCCAGCGGGTAGCCGTCGCCGCTTGGGATCGTTACCTTCTTGGCGTACCGCTCGTCGTCCATCATCTGCTGCACGTTGAACGTGTCGGAGAACGGCCGAACCTCGCCCGCCGCGCCTCCGGTGGGAGGGGCGCTGGTAACGTCCCACTCCAGAATCACGTCATGCAGAGTGAGATCCAATGCCGTAGAACTCCAGCGCTTGGAATCCGGCTCCGGACATCCTTCGATGACGACCAGCTTCCGCTTGACCAGCGCCTGAATTTCACGTTCGCATAGGATCATTCGCCGCTCTCCTGCCGGCGGAAGCGCGAGAGAGCCATCCAGACGCGGCGCGTCCCCGAATCCGCCTCCTGCGGGAGTTCAACCAGCGCGCGTCTTCGCTCGCGGTCGAGCGCCACTAAGCCTACGGGCAGGTAGTTTCGGCCGCCCTTTTCGACCAAGCTTCCCCTTGCGACTCGCAACATGTGACCGAGGCAGTCGGTGTCCGTTACCTTCACCACCTGGGAGTCCATGATGCCATTCGGGACGATCACCACGCACTCCACTTCCGGCATATAAGTCACTTCCGCCATCTTAATACCCCTTTTACCTTCCATAGTCCTGGGGGCGTCGGAGTGTGCCAGCTTCTCTCGGCAACGTCAACCCGAGCCGCCCTTTCCCAAACATACTGAACATGCGCACACGATGGTAGGTAAGTAGGGTGTCAACCGAAGCGGCGACATCCGACCATCCAACATGGCCACCACAATTGTCGCGCCCCGCGAACCCTGGCACAACTAAAAAGCGAAAAAAAGAGGCGCATCGTCTTCCGGGGGGCAAAAAGGGTCGGGAGTTGCTCTGTCGAAAACCTTGGCGAGCGGGGCGTGGTAGGCCCCCTGATTCTTCATTCGGTCGTCGATAGAGTGAAGAATCACGCCTCCGTTTTCAGCCAGGCGCGCAGCACCTCGGCGACGCTCCACGCCTGGGCGATGCAGCCGCGCGGCGTGAACGGCGCCTCGGCGTCGAAGATTTCACTGATCGAGCCGATCGCGGCCTCGCCCAGGTGCTTGCCGAAGCCGGACAGGAATTCGCGCGCCCCGGCCCGGTCGTCCGGGTGCGTCTTGAGCCAGGCGTCCACGAACGGGCCGGTCAGCCACGCCCAGACCGTCCCCTGGTGATATGCGGCGTCGCGGGCGCGCAGGTCGCCGTAATACTGCGGCTTGTAGTCGGGGCTGCCCGGCGCCAGCGAACGCAGACCCACCGGCGTCCACAGCCGCTCCTTCACCACCCTCAAGACCGGCGCCCAGCGTTCGCGGTCGAGGACGGGATGGTCGAGCGAGATCGCGAAGATTTGATTGGGCCGGCAGGACGGGTCGTCGCCCTTCTCGCCGTCCACCACGTCAAAGAGACAGCCTTTGTCCGCATTCCAGAAACGGCGGTTGAACGACGCCCGCGCCTGCCCCGCGTGGCCGGCCATTTCCGCCGCCGCCGCCTCGTCGCCCTCCTCGCGCAGCCAGCCCTCCATCAGACGCAGGGCGTTGTACCACAGCGCGTTGATCTCCACCGCCTTGCCGCGCCGCGGCGTCACCACCCAGTCGCCGACCTTGGCGTCCATCCACGTCAACTGAAAGCCTTCCTGACCCTGGCTGAGCAGGCCGTCGGCCGGATCGACGCGGATGTTGAAGCGCGTGCCGCGCAGGTGGCAGGCGACGATGTCGCGGAATTTCGGCAGGATCAGCTTCAGCGTCGTCCGGTCGCCGGTGGCCTGGAGGTAGCGGTGAACGGCGTGGAAGAACCAGAGCGTGGCGTCGGCGGTGTGGTACAGCCCCTCCTTTTCGCCCTCCGGAAAGAGGTTCGGAATCAGGCCGTCGCGGACGTAATGGGCGAAGGTGCGGAGGATGTAGCCGGCCTCGCGGCGGCGGCCGGTGCAGAGCGTTAGCCCCTCCAGGCTGATCATGGTGTCGCGGCCCCAATCGGTGAACCAGTGGTAGCCTGCGATGACGGTGCGCACCTCGTCGCCGGCCGCCCGCGCCCGCGCCGCCTCCTCGACGCGGCCGGCCGGCGTGATGATGAACTGGTCGGCGGCCAGCACCAGCTCGCCGGCCAGGCCCGCCCGCGCCTCCGGCGGCGCCTGGTCGAGGAGCCGTTGCACGCGCAGCGCGCTCCGCCTGCTCGGCCTCGACTGGCTTGAGCGCCTGGATCGTCTCCCACGATTCCGTCGAGGCGACAAGCGTGGCGTCCTGCCCTTTCGCCAGCTCGATTCGGAAGTAGCCTGGACTCCATAACTCGCCCCTGGAATCGTAGCCGCGGCTCTCCTCGACCCGATAAAGGATCTCTGGACTCGTTTTCGCCTCCAGCGTGAACGCGGCCCGTTGGCCGTGGAGCAACAGCCGCAGCGGCGGCAGCGGCCCGCCGTCGGAGATTTCATATCGGCCCTCCACGGCGGTGAGGACGTGCGGGCCGGGAAACCTCGTGCTGACGGGAGCGTCGTGCGGCCGGAAGTGCAGCGACGGCTGCACCATCAGCCGCACCGGCCCGTCGCCGTCGGTCAGGCGGTAGCTGACGTGGACAGTGTTTTGCCGAAAGACCAGGAGGACGCGCTTTTCCAGGACGAAGCCGTTGAATTCGTAGCGCCAGACCGGCAGACCCATGTCCAGGCGAAATTCGCGGAGATTGCCGGTCCCGTGTAGCTCCAGCGCGCGATTGGCCCATTCGGAGCCGCCGAAGCGGACGATGGAGCCGTCAGGCAGGCGCAGCAATTCCAGGAGGTGATTGAGCATCATGGTGCGGCCTTGCGGCGCCGGCAGGGCGGCGATGAGCAGGCCGTGGTAGCGGCGCGTGGCGGCGCCGGCGACGGTGCCGGAGGCGTAACCGCCCAGGCCGTTGGTCAGCAGCCATTCGCGGGACAGGAGCGGCTCGGTGCTCGGGTCGGCTTCGGGCCAGGGCATGTGACGGGTGAGGTTGTCCATGCGATCTTTCCTGACATTGGCGAGCGGCCGGCGTAAGCCGGCCGGTGTGGCATAGCGCCCCCTATTTCGTCATCCTTTCCGGAGCATATTCTATACCAGGGGGCTTACGCCCCCGCTCGCCTGGATTGGTGCGCGGCGCCAGCGCCAGCGCCGCGTGTCCGGGGATGCGCCAGTTCTCTTCCGTGTCCGGCGGCCGTGTGCCCATGCCGCCGTAAACGGGGTCCTCGCTCGACCAGAGGACATTCCAGAGTTTGTTTTCAGGCGGTGCCAGCAGCGGCTCCGGGGCCGGGTCGAGGTGGAGGTCGCGGCCGAGGTTCACCACCAGCAGGCGGTCGTCGCCGTCGTCGCCGAAGAAGCGGAGGACGAACGCCTCGGGGGCGAGGACGGCACCGTCCACGCCGCGCGGCCGCTGGGCGCGGAAGACGGGGTCCTCGCGGCGCAGCCGCAGGAGGTCGCGGTGCAGAGCGTAGGCGGCGGCGTGGCTTTGGCGCTCCGAAAAGTCGAGTTTACAGCGCTCGAACGTCCTGGGGTCGGCGGGGTCGGCGAGGGCGGCGTGTTCCTCGAACGCCGCGGCGCTGGGGAACTGCTTGAGGAACTCGGCCCGGCCCTTGCGCACCTGCGTGGCCAGCTCTTCCGGGTGGTCGGCGAAGTAGAGGAACGGCCCGGAGGCGGCGAACTCCTGGCCCTGAAACAGCATCGGCGTCCCCGGCGCCAGGAGCGTCAGCGCGGTCAGGGCGCGCCAGCGGCCGGGGCTGGTCAGCCCGTGCGGTCGCAGTCCGCGGACGGAGTTGGCCACCTGATCGTGGTTTTCGAGGAAGGTCACGAAATGCGCCGGGGGCAGGTCCAGCGCCGCCGTGCCGCGCCGATTCTGCTGCCAGCGGTAGCGCTGGCCCTGGTAGAGGTAGCCGTATTTCACCGCGGAAACCAGCTCCTGCGCCCCTCCCTTATAGTCGGAATAGTATGCCTCGTTGCGGCCGGTCACGGCGACGAGGGCGCTGTGGTGGAAGTCGTCGTTCCAGAGGGCGTCGAGGCCGTATCCCCCTCGGTCGAGCGGCCGGACGATGCGCGCCTCCTGCGTCTCGTTCTCGGCGACGACGAGCGTGGCCCGCCCGCGCACCGCCTCGCGGACGCGCCGGCCGACCGCCGCCAGGATGTGGTCGGGCGAGGCGTCGAAGATCTGTTGCGTCGCGTCGAGGCGCAGGCCGTCCAGGTGATATTCGTCGATCCAGTAGCCGGCGTTGGCGACGAAGTATTCGCGGACGGGGCCGGCGTCGGGGCCGTCGAAGTTGACGGCCTCGCCCCATTCGTTCTTGTACCTGTCGGTGAAGTAGCCTTTGGAGAACTGCCCGAGGTAGTTGCCGTCGGGGCCGAAGTGGTTGTACACCACGTCGAGGATGACGCCGAGGCCGGCGGCGTGGGCGCGATCGACGAAGCGCCGCGCATCGTCGGGCCGGCCGTAGAGCCGCGTCGGCGCGAACAGGTTCACGCCGTCATAGCCCCAGCCGAAGCGGCCGGTGAAGTCGGCGACCGGCATCACCTCCAGCACCGTCACGCCGAGGGCCGCCAGCTCCGGCAGCTCGCGGGCGGCCGCGTCCCACGTCCCCTCCCTGGTGAACGCGCCAACGTGCATTTCGTAGACGACCTGTCCCTTTAGCGCCGACCCACGCCAACCCCGGTCGGTCCAGGCGAAGGCCGACGGGTCGATGACCTCTGACGGGCCGTGCGGCCCCTGGGGCTGAAAGCGTGAAACGGGGTCGGGATAAGGGTTTTTATCGTCGTCCAGCCGGAAACGGTAGAGGCTCCCGACGCGGGCTGCGGGGGCCGCGCCGGAATAATAGCCCTGGCCCTCGGGCGTCAGCGGGACGGAAGCAGGCCCGTTCTCGAACACCACCTCGACGCGCCGCCGGCGCGGCGCCCAGACGCGGAAATGCACGCCGTCCGGACGCGCCTCCGCGCGACTGGAAGTCGTCGATCCGACCTTGAGTCCGCCATTCCGTTCTCCTGAGACGCGTTGTTCTGCGTTGCCTATTTGAAGACGGGGCGTTTTTAGTTCAAAATCCGTGCCAAGGCCAATAGAAAAGCGACGGGGATAAACCCCGCCGCTCGCAACGCCTCCCTTGAGATCCCGATCGTTGTCACGGCGGCGTTACGACCTCGCCGCCGTTGCGCGTGAACAGCCCTTGAAGCGTCGCCTTCTCGACCGTCTTCGGGATGAGGTGGGTTGAGCCGTCCACGAAGACCACCAGTGCGGGCCCGGATAGCGGAAGCCGAGGCCTTTTGCCGGCGCCTTCGGGTCGTAGGTCAGGTCTTCCGGCTTCGTCCAAACCACCGCGGAATCGTCGGAGGCGTCCACGAACAGGATGGTGTTGGACGTGCCGTCCGTGACCTCGGCGATGCTTACGCCGCGGCCGGCGGGAAACATCGTGGCGTCGCCGACGGGCGCCAGGTAGGTCGTTTTGCCGTCCGCCGCCAGTTTCGGGTTGGTCGGGGAGCCAAAGACGGCAGGCATCCGGGCGATGAGCTTCTTGTTGTGCTCGCCGTCCCACGGTCATCCAGGTGGAATTCCTTGTAGAGTTTATCCTCTCCCAGATAGGGCAATAGATGGACCCGCCAGCTCAGGATCGCCTGCCCTTTTTGTCGTAAGTGGCGTTGGCGGGGAAGCGGCGGTGGGCGTCTTCGTAATTCAGGGCGGCCAGCGCGAGCTGCTTCAGATGGTTCTCAGAGCGCACCCGATCCGACGCCTGCGCCGCCTTCGGGATGAACTGCCGAAGG
>CAWFBG010000029.1:0-136920 GCA_963813925.1 uncultured Planctomycetaceae bacterium | reverse complement strand
GATGAACATGAAACGATGGCTCTGGGTCGGCTGGGGGGTCGCGGCGGCGGTCTGGACGCTGGCGCTGACGACGACGTTTCCCGCCCACGTCAAGGAGGCGTTGCTGCCGCACGATCCCGGCGGCGTCCCCGTGAGCAAGGTGCTGCACGTCGCGGCCTACGCCTTCCTGGCCGGCTCCGCCGCCTGTCTGCGGCCGCCCGGCGTCTGGCGCTGGCTCCTGCTGATTTTCCTCCTGGAGCACGGCGTCGCCACGGAATTCGTGCAACGCTTCGTCCCCCCACGGTCGGGGGAGATTTCGGACATTCTCATCGACCATGGCGGCGTCGCCCTCGGCCTGGCGTTGACGTGGCCGTGGTGGCGCCGGCCGCCGGCCTGACAGTCACCGGGCGGCCGGACGCACCGCTCCCACGACGGCCGACTTCATTCGCGGGGCGGCTTCTCCCTTCGTTTGGAGGCGGTACTGCGCGGGCCGACGCGCCAGCCACAGCCACAGCACAACGCCCGCCGCGAACAGGACGACGCTGGTCCACGCCTCGAAGCCGACCGGCCGTTGGTCGGCCCGCAGCAACTCGTTGACGTAGCGGTGCATCGAGTAGCCGACCATCATCAGCGCCATGACCTGTCCGTCATGGCGGCGGAACGGGTAGTACGCCGACAGCAGCAGAAACAGCAACAACATGCTGACCGTCTCGTAGAGCTGCGTCGGGTGGAGGCGGAGAGTCCACGGCACGATGGTTAGCGTTCGCGGCGGCTCGGCGGCGGTGCGCACCTCCAGCGTCAGGTCGTTTTTGCCGCGCGGCCAGGCACCTGATCGGCCCATGTACTGATCGAGGTCGCCAGGGCCGTCGATCCGCTTGCCGTCGGCCTGCTCGATCACGTCGTCCGGCTTCAGTCCCTTGGCGGCGGCGTCCGAGCCGGGCTGCACCCGGTCCACCACGGCGCCGCCTTCCGGGGCCGGCCGGGGCTTGAGCGTGAAGCCGGCCGGAGTCTGGTAGCCGTTCTCGACCAGTTCGTAGCGCGACGGGGCCGACAACGGGAACGAGACGCCGACCGCGGCGCAGTCCGCGCAGGCGACCTGGCCGTAGCAGCAGCCGTTGAGGAAGCAGCCGATGCGGCCGATGGCCAGGCCGACGGCCAGCGTCGGCGCCAGGATGTCTACTAATTTAAGAGTGGAGATGCCCTTTTTGCGGAAGACGAGGAAATAGGCGGCGACGTACGTGACCAAGCCGCCGATGACGGCGCCGTACAGGACGATGCCGCCGTCCCAGATGCGAATGAACCGGTAGAGGAACTCCCCAATGGTCTGCGGCGGGTTCGGGTCCGGGGCGGTGAGGACCGAGGTCAGTCGGGCGCCGATGAGGCCGCCGACGATCAGCCAGATGGCAAGGTCCTGAACGACTTCCTTGGCGACGCCTTCGCTGTCGGCCCACCGGCCCGCGACGTAGTTGCAGACGACGAACGCCAAAAAAAGCATCATGCCGAAGCCGTAGATGGGCAGGCCGGTGTCGGCGAAGAAGTAGGCCAGGGCGGCGACGATCCCGCCGGCGACGGCCACCCAGGCGGCCGCGCCCTGGACGCTTTTGGGGTCGATGGACCAGCGCGGCGCCAGCCGGGCGCCGCCCCAGTAGAGGGCGGCGGCCAGGAGGAGAAAAACGGCCAGGAGGACGAGCCAAAGGGGGAGGCCGGCCGGCATCCAATCGGCCTTGAGCGGAATACGAAGAAGCACCTGTTGCATGGAGAACGCGCACCTTGGGTAACGGGGCGGCGGACGACGGGCGACCCATAGCTATCGTACCAAAGGGCCGCCGCGAAACGGAACGCCACTTGTCCGGAGTCAGGCTGGAAAGCCTGACGTACCAAGAAGTCGCCGCCTTTCGGCGTCACACGTCGGTGAGCGGCCCCGTGGAATCGCCGAAATGGTCCATTTTGAGGCCCATTTTGTCCATCATGGACAGGTAGAGGTTGCACATCTTGCGGTTCGGCTTGTTGAGGTAATCGTGTACGCGCCCCGTCTTGAGCCGGCCGCCGGCCCGGCCGAGCAGCAGCGCCGGCAATTTCGAGCAGTCGTGCGTGCTGCCCTCCATCATGCTCGACAGATACAGGATCATGCTGTTGTCGAGGCAGGTCCGTTCGCCCTCCTGGATCCTGTCGAGCTTTTCGGCGACATACGCGACCTGTTGAGCGAAGAACTGGTTGACCTTGAGCCAGTCGGCGTTGTCGGTGTGCGAGAGCAGGTGGTGGATCATGTAGTCCACGCCGAGCTTGGGGAAGAGCATCGCCGAATGGTCGTTGTTCAGCTTGAGCGTGGCGATGCGCGTCGTGTCGGTCTGGAAGGCCAATACGAGGATGTCGCACATGAGCCGCATGTGCTGGTCCACGTCCTGCGGCACGCCGTCGGCGGGGCGCGGCATGTTCGGCTTTTCTAGCGTGGGCCGCCAGCCCTGGAGTCGGCCCTGCTTGCCCGCCCGGTCGATGCGCTGCTCGACCTCGCGCACCGAGGAAAGGTATTCGTCCAGCTTGCGGCGGTCGGCGTCGCTGACGCGGTTGCTCAGGCCTCGGGCGTCGTCGAGGACGCCGTCGAGGACGCTGGCGTCGCCGCGGGCCGCCTCGTCGCGGAAGAGGCCGTCGAACGCCAGGGCCGGGTAGAGTTCGAGGGGCGTCGGCGTCGTCGGCGAGTTCCAGGAGATGTGCGAGCTGTAGAGCATCGAATAGCCCTTGTGCAGGGACGACATCGACGGCTCGCAGCCTAGCACGAGACTCGGGACCTTGGTCTGCTGGCCGATCTTCTGGGCGAGCAGCTGGTCCATGCTGACGCCGGAGTGGATGCCGCCGCCGCCCTCCAGCGCCGCCCCGGTGAGCAGGTTGCCGGTCTGGGCGGGGTGGATGCCTCCCTTGCCGGCCTCGGCGTTGTACAGTCCGTTGACCACCAGCATCTTTTCCTTGAACTTCTCCAGCGGCAGGAGCACCTTGCCCATCTCCATGCCCCGCCCCTCGCCCTTGGCCCACCACTCCTGCTTGTGGAAGCCGTTGCCGGAAAAGAGCACGGCCAGGCGGACGGGCGGTTCGGAGGACTTGCCCGAAACCGGCTCGTCGGCCCAAACGGACAGCGATTCCAACCACGGCAGCGCCATGCTGACGCCGAGGCCGCGCAGCATCGCCCGCCGGGTCAGCGGGCGGGAGGTCAGTCGGTTCAGGGAGTTCATGGATTGTTCTCCTCCGCGACGGCGTCGCGTTCCCGGTGACAGCGGAATTGCTCGCTCCGCACGATCGCCAGCACGGCGGCCGAGATGCGGTAGTCGTTCGCCTTGAGGCCGGCGACCATCTCCTCGACGAGCGGCCGGTCGCTCAAGGTCACGCTGCGCCCCAGGGCGTAGCCGAGCAGTTTGGTACAAAAGTGACGCAAAAAGTCCTCCTTGCGCCGCGTCAGCAGATAGTGGCGCAGGCCGTCCACGCCGTCGAACCGCATGCCGTCCCGCAGCACGGCCTTGCAGTGGATGGGCCGGCCGCCGGCGTCCTTGTCGCGGAAGCGGCCGATCGGGTCGTAATTCTCCAGGGAGAAGCCGTAAGGGTCGAAGCGCTCGTGGCAGACGGCGCAGGCGGCGACGCGGGTGTGCCGTTCCGTCAGCTCGCGAACCGTCAGGTTCTCGGTCGATGTTTCGTCGTCCGGCAGCTTGGGCACGTCGGGCGGCGGCTTGGGGATTTTTTCGCCCAGCAACACTTCGACCACCCAGTTGCCGCGCAGCACCGGGCTGGTGCGCGACGCCCCCGATTGCGTGGTCAGCACGCTGCCCATGCCGAGGACGCCGCCGCGGCCGTACTTTTTTACGCCGTCCACGCGCCGCCACGCGGTCCCGGAGACATTGGGGACGCCATAATGCTTGGCCAGCGCCTCGTCGAGGAACGTGTGGTCGGAGTCGAGGATTTCCAGCACCGAACGGTCGTTCTGAAAGAGGTCCTGAAAGTAGAGGACCGTCTCCTCGAACATCGCCGCCCGAAGCCGGTCGTCGAAGGTGGGGAAGAGTTTTGTGTTTTTCTCGTGGTTGTTGAGGAAGTCGCGGACTTGCAGCCATTGCGTGGCGAACTCCACGGCAAGCCCGCGGGTGCGCGGGTCTTTCAGCATCCGCATTGTCTGCGCCGACAGGTCGTTGGGGTCGGTCAGCTTGCCGGCGGCGGCCGCCTCGCGCAGCCCCGCGTCCGGCGTCGTGGCCCAGAGGAAGTAACTCAGGCGCGTCGCCTGCTCCCAGGCGGAGACCGGATGTGGCCCTTTCCCAACGGCCGGCAGCTCGATGCGGTAGAGGAACGACGGCGAAATCAGCACGCGCGTCAGCACGGTGCGGAACGCCTCCTCATGGGTCATTTCCTGGTTCCGCAGCTTGTGATAAAGGTCCAGGAGATCGGTTTTCTCCTTCTCTCGCAGCGGGCGCCGGTAGGCCCGCGACGCGAAATCCAGCAGCGCGTCGAGCTGCTTCGGCTCCGAGGACGAGAACTCCTTACGGAAGGCGTCGGCCCGCGCGTGGACGCCGGTCTCCGTCCGCTCCTTGAAGGTTTTTAGGGCATCCTTGCCGTCCTGGGAGACGAAGCCCAAAAACGTCTTGTAATTGCCCTCCTCGACCAGCGGCTCCCGGCTGACGTAAACGAGCTTGCGCCAGAGGCGGTCCAGCGCTTGCTTTCGGGCGTCGTCGAGGAACAGGCGGGTCAGCGGTTCGTCCTCTCGGAAGAAGAGCCGCAGGTTGATGATTTCGTCGTCGGGCACGATCTTGCCGTAACACAGGTAGAGGGGAAAACACCGGCGAAAGGCGTCGAAGCCCGCCTCCAGCCGTTTCGGGTCGCCGCGGAGGTCGGCGCCGCCGACGCACGGGACGCCGGCCAGCGGTTTGGCCAGGTCGGGCGCGTCCGCCCGAACTTCAAACTGCACCACGCGGTTGACGCTGTCCGGTTCGAGCGCCCCCTCGACCACCAATTCGCGGTCCTTGAGCAGATCGGCCGGCAGTCGCACTTCAATCGCCGACGGCGCGACGACCGCCAGACTGGCCTCCTCGCCCGCTTTGCCTTGCGAATCCTTGCCGAAGCGCGCCTTGTCCAGGCCGGTCCCCGCAACGTCGCGCAGCATGACCGGCGGCTGCTTGCCGCCCTCCAAGCGCGGCCGGCGCCATACGACGTGGGTGTCGGCACGGCCCGTCAGGTCGCGGGCCGCGAGGTAGACGACGACCTCCTTCCGCCCCGGCGGCAGCGGCGGCTTGAATCGGAATGTTTGCGCCTCGACAAAGGGCGGATTGCTGGCGTCCTGCCAGACGGGGTTCATGTAGCTGCCGATCTTGTTGAACTTCCAGAGCAGCGTTTGCCAGGCGCGCACCAGGGTCGCAACGGCCTCAACGTCCTTCGGCGCCGCCCGCCGCCAGCGTTCGCGGATTTCGTCCAGCGGGAACGTTGGCGTCGGGTCGGTGAGGGTTTGCCAGAGGACGCGGAGGTATTTGGGGTTGAGGTTTTCCTTCGCCGCCACGGCTTCAATCGTTGTCTTTCCGGAGGTCAAATCGTCGCGATTGGCGACGGCCGCCGCCAGGAACGGAGTGAAATCGAGACGGCCGTCGTCCCGGCCCCGGTTGTATTCTCGGTAGGTCCTGGCCAGTTCCGTCCGCACCTCGTCAGTCCGGTCGCGTCCCGTGGCGGCCGGCGAAAACTGAAAACCGTCGGGCAGCAGGACGGCGTGGGCGGCGATCCCCTTGGCGGCGTTCAGATACTTGGTCAGCAGGGTGGGCGACATCACCAGCGCGTCGCCGGCGTTGGTGAAGCCTTCGCCCGCGGCGCCGTCGGCCGGAAAGTCGCGCGTCGGCCGCAGGTCCACGCCGGTCAGGTCGCGCACGGTGTTGTCGTGCTCCGCGTTGCTCAGCCGGCGGACGACGACGCGGCCGGGATCGCCCGCGCGGGCGCCGGTTTCCGCCGCCAGGAAATCGCGCACCCAGGCCGCCAGCCGCTGGCGCTCGTCGGGCGAGGGTTGCGCGGCGGCTTTCCTGGGCGGCATTTCGCCGCTCTCCAGCTTCTCCAACACGTCCTGCCAGGGCGCAGGTCCTTGCGCACCTCGTCCACGGAGGCGAACCGTTCCAGGTCCAGGTCGCCCTTCTTCGCCTTATGGGAGTGACAGGAGAGACAATACTGCGTCATCATCGGCCGGACGTGGGCGGCGTAGTCGCGCGCCGCATCCCCGGCCGGCGACGGGTCCGCCGCGGCGGCCGCGACCCCCGCCCAGGCCAGTATTGCCAGTGCGGCCCCGATCCACGGCGGTCGGCGAGCCGGCGGCGTTCCCCATGTCCTCACTTGGCGTTTCCTCGCGCGAGGGAAGGTTCTTCGTTGCGAAGGGCGAACTTTCTTGAAGCGAGGCGGATCAAACCGCGTTCGCGGTCGGCAGGCGGGACGAATCGTCGGTCGATCAGGCGGGAGGGGATCTTCCCCTTGACCTTACACCGTGTAGTCGAACATTTGTGCGCCCCGCTGTCAAGGAATTTCGCGGGGCAATCCGACGCCGGCCGAAGCGCGGCTCCCTCCTCGGGTTGTCTCCCTCACGGTATCTTCACTTGGAGGGCAACGCTTCGGGCGATAACTGGTAAGAGAACGCGCCGAGTAGTTCGCCACGCTGGACGCCGTGGCAGTCCAGGCACTGGTGTAAGGCCCGGATGGAGCCGAGCATGCGCATCTGTTGGGGCGTCTCTTGCACGATCAGGTCTTCCCCACGTCGCAGCTTTGCCAGCGACTCCCGCTCGAAGCCGTCCAGCGGCCGCGCCGGCGCCTCGCGCAGTTCGTCCATGCGCGGGAAGTTCGCCGAAAGGTAGACCACCGGCTCGTCGTGCTTCAATATGCCGACCAGTTCCAGCCGGTTGACTCGCCAGCACTCAGGAGCTTTCGGATTATCGTGGAACTGGTGCGGCCGGAAGCCGGCGACATGGTCGCGATCCCGGATATACCCGAAATCGACCGGGTTGAGGAAATCGAGGGTGTTGTCGTCGTGGGCAGCCAGGAGGTCAGGCTCGGAGGCGACCTGCAACGGCGCGGGCGCCAGGTCGGCGGGCGAATAAGGCGGGGAAGGTTGCGGGATCGCCGGCGGCGCCTCCTGTCGCTCGCGCTCCAGGCGGAAGGGAGCAGGTCGATGGATCATCATGCGTCCCACACCGAAGCCGGGACTCTCGATGAACTGCTGGACCACCCCGGCGTGGAGGCATTCAAGGGACCGTGTGCGAATGAATGAAGGAAACTTCGCCTCCTCTTTCCTGAACCGCTCTTCAAGCGAAGCCTGATGATCCGCTGCTAGGCCGTGTCCGGCAATCGTAAATGCATACAATATCAGTGGTTCGGTCGCTCGTTCTCTTGCCATGGAGATGAACCATGAGACGCTACGAACTATCCGATCCACAATGGGCGATTCTGGAACCCTTTTTCCCGCCCACCCATTCGGGCCATGCCGGACATCCGTGGAGTGAGCATCGTCCCATCGTCAACGGCATCCTCTGGATCCTCCACACGGGCGCGGCCTGGCGTGATTTGCCCGAACGCTACGGCCCCTTTCAGACGGTCCATGACCGCCTGACCCGCTGGCGCGCCGATGGCGCCTGGAACCGCATCGTCGAAGCCTTGATCCGCCAACTGGAGGCGGAAGAAAAACTCGATCCCGATACGTGGTTCCTCGACGCCACCATCCTGCGCGCCATGCGCGACGCGGCGGGGGCGCTGAAGCGGACCCAGGCCCGACTGGTCGGCAGCGAGCGGACGCATCTCGTTGAGCCGCCGGATCATGCGTTGGGCCGCTCGCGCGGCGGTTTCGGCACGAAGATCGACCTGATCATCGAAAGTCACGGCATCCCGCTGGCCATCGGCATCCAACCGGGCCAGGAACATGAGAGCCGCGCGTTTGAAACCATGATGCATCGCAGCACACAACGGCAGCGGTTGGGCCATCGCAAGTGGCCCCGCGAATTCATCGCCGACAAGGGCTACAGTAGCAAGCGGATTCGCCAGTGGCTCAAGGGTCATCACATCCACGCGGTCATTCCCAAGAAGAAGAACGAAACCCCCGACCCCGCCTTTGACAAGGAAGCCTACCGGAAACGCAACCTCATGGAGAGGATGATCGGGTGGTTCAAATTGCATCGCCGGCTGGCCACCCGTTATGAGAAACTCGCCGTCAACTTTCTTACCTTTTGGACGGTCGCCTGGATTACACTACTGCTGAAATATCTATTGTCGGACACGGCCTAGTGTACCCGGGGGTAATGCAGTAGAAGGAGGAGTTAACGACGGTCGTTGGCGGTTCTCGTAAGCCAGCCGGCCCGCGAGCGACTCCAGCGGATAGTCCTTCTTCAGCCGGTTCCAGGCATACAGGTCAGGCAGGGCGATGAGGAAATACGCGATGGCCGTCGCCCCAAGAGAGGACGCCAGGAACCAGCGCGGCCGCGCCCGAACCCACCAGCAGACCGCGCCGGCGACCGCGATCAGGAGTGCGTTCAGCGCTACGACGGGCATCCCCATGCACGAGAGGCCGACAAGGCCGACGAGGCTGCACAGGCTGGCCAGGCCCGCCCCGGTTCCCTTGCGGGCGAGGGCGACGGCATTGACGATCAGCAAAAAGATTGCAGAAATGCCAAGGCAAAAGAACAGCATCGCCAGGCCCTCCTTTGACTGATCCGCTCCAATTGTACACCAACCCGAAGCGCAAGCGAGGGATGAGGCCAGGAACCTCATCCCTCGCTTGCGCTTCGGGTTGGTGTGGGGGCGTCCTACCGCTTCCTTTGCTGCTGGCCCTTTTCGATCTTCGCCCAGGTGTCGCGCAGCGTCACCGCCCGGTTGAAGACGAGCGCCCCGGCCGCGAATCCACCGGGTCGGCCCGGAAGTAGCCCAGCCGCTCGAACTGGTAGCGCTCGTCCGGCGACGCCGACGCCAGGCCCGGCTCCAGCCGGCATCCTTTCAACACCACCAGCGATTCCGGGTTCAGGTTCGCCCGGTAGTCCGACCCCTCCGGCGCGTCGTCGGGGTCGGGCTTGGTGAACAGGTGCGTGTACAGCCGCACCTCCGCCTCGACGGCGTGCGCGGCCGAAACCCAGTGGATCGTCGCCTTGACCTTGCGGCCGTCGGGGGCGTCGCCGCCGCGCGTCGCCGGGTCGTAGGTGCAGGTCAATTCGACCACTTCACCCGTTTGCGGATCTTTCTTGACGCCGACGCACCTGACGAAGTAGGCGTAGCGCAGCCGGACCTCACGGCCGGGCGCCAGGCGGAAGAAGTCCTTGGGCGGGTCCTCGCGGAAGTCGTCCCGCTCGACGTAGAGAACGCGCGAGAAGGGGACCTTCCGTTTGCCGGCGGCCGGGTCTTCGGGGTTGTTGACCGCCTCCAATTCTTCCGTTTGTCCCTCCGGATAGTTCTCGATCACCACTCGCAGCGGCCGCAAGACGCCCATCACCCTCGCCGCCCGCCGGTTGAGGTCTTCGCGCAGGGCGTCCTCCAGCCAGCTCACGTCGATGACGCCGTCGTACTTCGACACGCCGATGCGTTCGCAAAACTTGCGGATCGCCTCCGGCGTGTAGCCGCGCCGCCGCAGCCCGGAGATGGTCGGCATCCGCGGGTCGTCCCAGCCCTGGACGTGCTTTTCCTGCACCAGCTGGATGAGCCGGCGCTTGCTCAGCACCGTATACGAGAGATTGAGACGGGCAAACTCGATCTGCTGCGGGGCGTAGATGCCGAGCGCCTGGACGTACCAGTCGTAGAGCGGCCGGTGGTTCTCGAACTCCAGCGTGCAGATGGAATGGGTGATGCGTTCGATGGAATCGGACTGGCCGTGCGCCCAGTCGTACATCGGGTAGATGCACCACTTGTCGCCGGTGTGCTGGTGCGGGGCGTGGAGGATGCGGTACATTACGGGGTCGCGCAGGTTGAAATTGGGCGAGTTCACGTCGATCTTGGCCTTGAGGGTGCGCGAGCCGTTGGGGAACTCGCCGGCCTTCATGCGACGAAACAGGTCAAGGTTCTCCTCCACCGAACGGTTGCGGTAAGGGCTTTCCTTGCCGCCCTTCACGTCGCCGCGGTACTTCGCGGTCTCCTCGGCCGTCAGGTCACAGACGTAGGCCTTGCCCGCCTCGACGAGCTTCTCGGCCCACTCATAAAGCTGATCGAAATAGTCGGAGGCGTACAGCTCGCGGTCCTCCCAGTCGGCGCCGAGCCAGCACACGTCGGCGCGGATGGAATCGACGTACTCCTGCTCCTCCTTGGTGGGGTTGGTGTCGTCGTAACGGAGGTTGAACTTGCCGCCGTACTGCTGGGCGAGGCCGTAGTTGAGGCAGATCGACTTGGCGTGGCCGATGTGCAGGTAGCCGTTCGGCTCCGGCGGGAAGCGCGTGTGGACGCGGCCGCCGAAGCGGCCGGTTCGGTTGTGTTCCTCGACGATCTCCTGGATGAAATTCAGCGAGGGGGTTTCGGGTTTATCACTTTTGCCTGCGTCACGGCCCTTGTCGGCGTTATTCGCCATAGTCGCCCTCCCTTTCTGCAATCGCTCATGCGATGGATTCATCTCGCATCCCGTTCGTCGCGCTCACGGATGGTTCGCCATGTGGACCTCGACGTTCCAGAGACGCAGGCCAACGCCGAGTTTACCACGCGGAGGGGGCGTCTGGGCAGGCGAAGAGGAGGGGAAACCGGCCCACACGCGCGATAGGCGAGAGATGATCCGAACGGTCTTGCACCCGATCCGTTCTTTCTCCCTGGCTATTGCCGACCCCCGAAGGTGCATTGACAAACCAGGCTTCGGCGAGACAATGAGGGCATGGTAACCGTTCAGCCGGCGGGGAGTAATTTGGGGGTCGGGAGGCCGTGGCGATGGGCGGTCAGTGCGGCTTGGAGGTAGTCCAGCACGTCGCGGCCCTGCAATCGCGGCGTCTGCACCACCGTCAACAGCCGCTCCACGTAACGGCAGCCCTCCTCGCCGTGACAGCCGAACGACCGCTTCCGCCACAACACCGCCGGACGCAGCGCCCGTTCCGCCCTGTTGTTGGTCGGCTCCAGCCCCTCGTGGTAGGCGAACGTCCACATGGCCGCCTCCAGCGCCAGCAACTCCCGACAGGTCGCCGCCGTCTTGCGCAGGCGCAGGCGGCCCCGCAACGCAGCATCACGGCCACGTCGGGTCGGATCGCCTCCTCGATCCGCTTTTGCAAGCCGCGCCGCCGCCGCGTGCCGTCGCGCACCTTGTACCAGCGCTCGAACAGCATCCGCGTCAGCCCCAACAACTCGACCCCGACGGCCGCCCCGGCCCCGGCCCGGTCCACCATCGCCTGGAAGTCGCGTTTGAGGTGGGCCCAGCACAACTGCCGCCGGCCCAGCGGCACGCGCTCCTACACGACCCAGCGATCCGTACAGAGGATGCCCGCGAACGCCTCGCCCAGAAGGGCCCTCAGCCCGGCGGCGCCGCGACCGGCGTGAATCACGAACAGGGCCGCCGTCCGGGTCACCGCCGCCCACAGCCAGCAGGGGCGGCCGGCCTTTTTCCAGCCCGTCTCATCGACGTGCTTGACCTCGGCCCGGCGCACCGCCTCGGCGACCTCGGCGTGGGCCGCCGCCAGGGAGGCGGCGACCTGACGCTCCAGATGGCTGACCGTGCCCAGGGCCACGGGGGCGCCGAAGACCACGTCGGCGACCTCCTCGACGGCCCGCTTGCTCAGGTGGCAGCGGCCGGTCAGAAAGGCCAGGGTGGCCGCCAGGCGTGGGCCGATGCTCGAGGCCCGGACTTCGGCGGGGATGGCGGCGTGGGTGACCTCGCCGCAGCAGGGGCAGGTGCGGGCCTGGCCCTGGTACTCGGTGATCCGCACGGGCCGGGGCGGCAACTCGGCGACCTGATGCCAGGTCGGTTCGGGGTCGTCGGGGCCGGCCAGGGCGGGCAGCGGGGCTTGACAGCGGCGGCAGTGCGTCGGCGCCAGGACGTGGGTCGTGTGGACGCGGTCGGCCGGCAGGCGTTGCCGCAGGGCGGGGGGATGACCGGGCTGGCCGCCGGGCCGTCGGCCGGTCGGCTTCTTGACCACCGGCGGCGGGGCCGAGGGCGGGTTGGCCGAGGGGGGCACGGAGGAATTGGAGCTGTTGAGGCCCAGGCGGGCTTGCAGGTCGCGCACCGTCGCCTCCAACTCGGCGACGCGCCGTTGCAACTCCCGACAGCCCTGGCATCCCGGCTCTCCCATGCCTTTAGGATACAAAAGAGACGGCCCGTCAGCTGCGCCTCGCCGTCAGATCGGGTGAACGGTTACGGCAAAAGCACAAAATCCGAAGGACATCGACGGCTACATCTCGCAGTTCCCTGCCGCCGTGCAGGCGATCCTGGAGAAAGTGCGGGCAACGATCCGCCAAGCTGCGCCCGAAGCGAAGGAAACCATCAGCTACATGATGCCCGCCTTCACGCAGCACGGAATCCTGGTCTATTTCGCTGCGTGGAAGAATCACATCGGGATGTACCCGCCGATCTCGGGTAACAAGACCCTGGAGAAAGCAATCGCCCGGTACGCTGGGCCGAAGGGCAATCTTCAATTCGCGCTGGACGAGCCGATGCCCCTCGACCTGATCGGGCGAATCGTCATGCTGCGGGTGAAACAGAACGTGGAAAAAGCAGCAGCGAAGAGGAAGATGAAATCTCAGACCGCACGCAAGCCGAGGGCTTCAAAATGAATATCGAGATCATTGAGGAGCCGATTCGGTTCCACCTGCATGGTATCAGTGGAGTTGTCGAGAACGAGCGATATGGCGAAGTCGGCCTGCGCCTGATGAATGAAATGTGGCAGGCGGTCAAAGGGGCCAAAATTCCGACGACAGGCATCAACCATTGGGTGTATCTACCCGATGGAAGAATGTTCGTCGGCGCTGAACTCCGTAGCCCACAGCAGGGTCCGATGCCCGATCAGCTTGAGCCGCTTGAGTTCGAGTTGCCGAGATGCTTGAAGCACGTCCACGTCGGGCCATATAAAGCGCTGCCCCAAAAGTGGAAGGCGTTAAAAGACGAGCTTGCTGCTCGTGGCGAGGTCATCGGCTCGCCGTCACTGGAGATATACGGGCACCATTGCGACGATCCCGCCAAGCTGGAGACGACAATCCTGATCGGCCTCCAGGCGAAATCGGCGTGATCGGGCCTTTGACCCAGGTTTTGCGCTCACCTGCGTTCGCCTCCTGGAGTCTGGCATTCGACCCTCCGCTCGTCAGGTGTCCGATCCTCGTCATTCACGGGGACATGGGCGGATACATCTCCGTCCGGTTTTCAGAGTTCATCTGCCAAAACTCCAGTGGACACGCCGAATTGTACATTTTGGAGGGACGTGGGCATGTCCCGCATCGGGAGCAGATGGAACGGTAATTGACCTTGTGAGCCGGTTCTCGGAGTTCTCCGATCAGCACACCGGACGGAGACGTTGATCCCGCCCACGACGCCAGCGACGTGGTGCAGTGTCCACGCCGCCAACGCCGTGGTTCAGCAATGCTGCTCAACACGGCTTTGGAACCAAAGGTTGCCCGCCTTCGAGTAGGCTCTTGAGGTTGGACAGTACCGCAGGCCAGCCCCCGCTGATGCCTGCGAAGAACTTGACATCATTCTCGTCCAGTTCGTCGTGCGTGAGAGTCAGCTTCACCACCGGCCCGTGTTGTTCAAGCAGAAATGTGACACGGGTGAAATGCTCCGCTCCTCCCGACACCCGGAAGGTGTAGGATAGCAGCCGGGGCGGGTCACATTGTAGCACTTTACCCTTCCAGTCCTTGTCGGGGACTCCGGTGTGGATTGTGAAGGGCGAGCCGACTTTCCAATCGGACTCGATACGACTGCCGAACCAATACTTCTTCGTGAACTCGCCGCTGGTGAGCGCTTCCCACAGCTTTTCTGGGGTCGTGGTGATGTAGGTGACGTACACGAACTTGGGCTTACTCGTCGTTTCCATTGGTTTTGTCCTCCAGGATTTGTTTGAGTTGATGGAGCGCCTCCAGCCGGTGACGCTCGAACTTGGCGATCCACCGCTCATGGATTTCGTGAATCGGCACGGGATTGAGGTAATGCAGTTTTTCACGGCCCTTTCGTACCGTGACAACGAGATTAGCCTCTTCGAGCAGGACAAGGTGCTTGGTGACTGCCTGCCTTGTCATGTTCAGGTGTTCGCACAACGCCCCCAAAGTCTGCCCGTTGTCGGCATGAAGCCGGTCGAGTAGCTTTCGTCGGGTCGGGTCGGCAAGCGCCTTGAACACGTTATCCATGTCAGTCGTCCTCGCCCTCATTATGCAACCAAAAGGTTGCATGTCAAGGGCGGCTCTGGATTCTCGACGTTTTCTGATCGAAACGTGCGAGTAGAAAAACTCATTGACAAGTCGTGAGATTACGATATATTGGAGTATCGGAGGCACACGATGACCGCCAAGACAATAGCGCCGGCACTGCCCGCTCTCACCGACCTGAAGGCTCTGGAACAGGCAGCGGAATGTCTCAAGACCCTGGCCCACCCGCACCGTCTGCGCATGGACCAGATGCTCCTGCGGGGACGCTACACGGTCGGTGAACTGGCCGAGGCGTGCGGCATCCCCAGCCACATGGCCTCCGAACACCTGCGGCTCATGCAGCGCTGCGGCTTCATGACCAGCGAGAAGGACGGGCGCAACGTGTACTACCAGATCGCCGAACCCCACCTGGCGAACATCATGGCCTGCATCGAGGCCCGGTTCGGCGGCACGAGTTGATTTTTTTCGCCCGACGTATCGTAATGTCGAGACATAAACGCATATGAGCAACAACCCCGCACCTGGAAAGAGTGGAGGCAGAACGATGGAAATCCTGATACCGCTGGGAATCCTCTTGATCTGGATCATCCTGCAAGCCTGGGTGCTGCCCCGCCTCGGCGTGAAGACCTGAATGAGCGGCACCTGCGAGCCGAGTTCGGCACCTCACCGTGTCGAGAACCAAAAACCACCAACCGTTTCCGAGGACGAAAGGAGATCGCCGTGACCGTCACGACCATCAGCCCTCAGCAACTTGCTGAATTGTGCAAGAACGGGAAGATCGAACTCATTGACGTGCGAACGCCGGCGGAGTTCCGGGAAGTGCATGTCGAATTAGCCCGCAATGTTCCCCTGGACCGACTCGAACCAACGGCAGTCGTCCAGGCCCGCAACGGACACAAGGACGAGCCACTGTACCTTATCTGCGGCTCCGGGAGCCGGGGCCGGCAGGCGTGTGAGAAGTTTCTAGCGGCGGGTTTCACGAACATCATCAACGTCGAAGGCGGCACCCAGGCGTGCGTCGAAGCCGGCCTGCCGATCGTCCGTGGCAAGAAGGCCATTTCGCTGGAGCGCCAGGTCCGCATTGCGGCGGGGTCACTCGTCTTGCTTGGCGTGCTTCTCGGCTGGCTCGTTCATCCCATCTTCTTTGACCTGTCCGCCCTCATCGGGGCCGGATTGGTTTTTGCCGGCATCACCGACACTTGCGGCATGGGGATGATGCTGGCCCGAATGCCGTGGAATCAGGTCAAGGACTCCCCGGCGACGTGCTGTGCGACGAAGGAGGTTTGTTCATGAAGTTGCTCATCGTCGGTGGCGTGGCCGGGGGCGCTTCGGCTGCCGCCCGTGCCCGCCGTCTGTCGGAAGACGCCCACATCATCCTGTTCGAGCGGGGGTCGGACGTGTCGTTCGCCAACTGCGGCCTGCCGTACTAACTGGGCGGCGAGATCGCCGAGCGTGAAAAGCTGCTCGTCGTCACCCCGGAGCGCCTACGAACACGCCTCAACCTCGACGTTCGGGTGCGAAGCTCGGTGGAACGGATCGACCGGGCGGCGAAGAAGGTCCGTGTCCGTGACCTCGCCACGGCAAGCGAGTACGAGGAAACCTACGACAAGCTGATCCTCGCCCCAGGAGCGGCACCGCTGCGCCCGCCGCTGCCCGGCATCGACTTGCCTGGCATCTTCAGCCTGCGGAACCTACAAGACGTGGACCGCATCAAGGCCCGTTTGGACCAGGGCGTGAAGCAGGCGGTCGTGATCGGGCCGGCTTCATCGGCCTTGAACTGGTCGAAAACTTCGTGCGCCGGGGCATTGCAACCACTGTGGTCGAGTTGCAGGACCAAGTATTGCCGCCGTTCGACAAGGAGATGACGACACCCATCGCACAGGAGTTGGCGAGCAAGGGCGTGTCGCTGCTGCTCGGCCAATCCGCCGAGGCGTTTGAGTCGGCTCCCGATGGCCTGGTCGTCCGCTTGAAGTCGGGGCAACGGCTTCCGGCCCAACTGATCGTCCTCGGTGTGGGCGTGCGCCCGGAGAACAAGCTGGCGGTCGAGGCGGGCCTGGAGGTCGGCCCCCGTGGCGGCATCCGGGTCAACGAACAGCTTCAGACCAATGACCCGGACATCTACGCCGTGGGAGACGCCATCGAGATCAAGGACTTCGTGACGGGCGACCCAGCCCAAGTGCCGCTGGCGGGTCCGGCCAACCGCCAGGGCCGCATCGCCGCCGACAACATTTTCGGACGGGCAACCCGCTACCGGGGAACGCAGGGGACGGCCATTGTCCGGGTCAACGACAAGACGGAGGCGATGACCGGCGCTTCGGAGAAGGTGCTGAAGCGGGCGAACCGCACCTACCGAAAGGTCTACGTTCACCCCACGAACCACGCCGACTACTACCCCGGCGCCCAGGCTATGACCCTGAAGCTGCTCTTCGACCCCGGCGACGGGAAGGTGCTGGGGGCGCAGGCCGTGGGCGGTGACGGCGTGGACAAGAGGATCGACGTGCTGGCCGTGGCGATCCAGGCGGGAATTGCCGCCTTCGACCTGGAGGAGATGGAGTTGGCCTACTCGCCGCAGTACGGCTCGGCCAAAGACCCGATCAACATGGCAGGGTTCGTGGCGGGCGGGCGGCTCCGAGGCGACCATCCTCAAGTGGATGTCGAGGCGGTCCTGGCCGCTCCTGCCGGCGAAGCCCCCTACCTCGTGGACGTGCGGACGCCGCAGGAGTATGCGGACGGGCACATCCCCGAAGCCGTCAACGTCTCGGTGGACGACCTGCGGACCCGCCTGGGTGAACTACCCCGTGACCGTCAGATCGCCGTGTACTGTCAGGTCGGGCAGCGAGGCTACCTGGCGACCCGAATCTTGCAGCAGGCCGGGTTCGACACGGTGAATGTCGGCGGCGGATACAAAACCTACCGGCTGCTACACCCGACATCGAACGGGGTCCGGTGAGTGGTGGAATCTCGCCGAAGGATGCCGGTAAGGGCCAGAGGCCAGCGCACCTGGGCACGTCGATGTTGGCGACCATGTTGCCGCTGGCACTGGTCGTCAGTACACTACACCGGCCCACGATTGAGAGGCTATCAGCAAGACCTTCAAGGCGTAATCATGAAGCATTTTATCTTGGAAGGGCAACATTTGGTTCCCTTCGACCAACTCGCAGACCTCGTACCCAAGCATCACGAATTCCTTCAGAAAGGATACGATGAGGGGCATTTCCTGTTCTCTGGTCCCCAAATCCCGGCACATGGCGGATTCCTTGTCGCTCGTGCGGAGTCGCTGGAGGCGCTGCACGCACTTCTCGCCGAAGAACCGTTCGTGAAGGCTGGGAAAATGCGTTTCAGCCGGATCACGGAATTCGAGCCGGATCAAAGCCAACCGTTTCTCGCAGATTGGTTCAGTGGTCAACAGAAGCAATAGAGCGACAAGGGAGCGGTTGCCGCCTTCGACCCTGTGAAGGGGTGAGGCTGCACCAGCGATCGCCTTGCCAGGTCGTGGACCGAAAGGGCAAGAATGGGGATGGGCGGCTTGACTATAAACAGACAGGTCTGTATACTTCAGACATGGGACGCACACGGGAGACTTCTGAAGCCCGGCAACGCATCCTGGAGACAGCCGACCGGCTGTTCTACCAGGACGGCCTCCGGGCAGTCGGCATCGACCGGATCATCGCCGAGGCCGAAGTCGCCAAGATGAGCCTCTACAAGCACTTCCCGTCCAAGGACGACCTGATCCTGGCTGTTCTGAAGTACCGAGAGCAAGGCGTGCTGGAGTTCTTCCGCTCGGCGATGGAGCGGCGCGGCAAGAAGGCGAAGAACTCGTTGCGTGCCTTCTTCGCCGCCCTCAAGGAGTGGTTCGAGACGCCGGGCTTCCGGGGCTGCGCCTTTCAGAACGCCGCCGTCGAACTGGCCGATCCCGCCCACCCCGGCACTGAGTTCGTGCGGGGACACAAGGAGCGGTTCAGCGAGTTCCTGCGTGGTCTGGTCGAGGAAGCCATAGGAAAGGCGGCGGCGAAGGTCGCCCCGGCCGTGGCCCTGCTCGTGGAGGGGGCCGTCGTGACCGCTGTGATCCAGGGTTCGCCGGACGCCGCCGACGTGGCCCGTGACGCCGCCCTCAAACTGGTGGCCGAGGAGAAAGCGGTGTAACCAGTCTCTCTTTTTCGTATCTGATATACAGACCTGTCTGTATTGATCTGTAGCGAGGGAGCAGCCATGCAACAGTATCCAAGCGACATCGCTTTCACCCCCGCCGTGAAGGCCATCCAGAAGGCGAAAGGTTCACGGGCCGGCTACGCCAAGGTGGAACGCCGGGGCTGGCGGACCCGTGTAACCCTGGACCTGGCGGAGTTCCTGGCCGGGTTGGATATGTTCTACCTTGGCACAGCCAGCGCCGAGGGGCAGCCCTACGTTCAGCACCGGGGCGGCTCACCCGGCTTCCTGAAAGTACTGGACGACCGGACGCTGGGCTTCGCCGACTTCGGCGGCAACCGCCAGTACGTCACGCTCGGCAACCTGTCGGAGAACCCCAAAGCGTTCATCTTCCTGATGGACTACGCCAACCAGCAGCGGGTCAAGCTGTGGGGCAGCGCCAGGGTCGTCGAGGGTGATGCCGACTTGCTGGAGCGGTTGCGTGACGCGGAGTATCCGGGCAAGGTCGAGCGGGCCATCGTCTTCACCATCGAAGCCTGGGACATCAACTGCCCCCAGCACATCCACAAGAGGTTTTCGCAGGCCCAGGTCCAGCCAGTAATCGACCAGTTACAGCGCCGCATCAGCGAGTTGGAGGCACAGTTGGCGCAGCGGCAGGCCAACGACTCCCTCCCCTTGCCCGCTTGAGACGGCCAACGCCCAGGACGCTTTTTTTCCAGGTTCAGGGCGGTCGCCGAGGGACGGCTGCCCGCAACCGTCTTTCCCTCGCAAGGAGCCGAGCATGACGATCCCGAAAGTGGCGCACCGCATCGTGAGCATCGACGGGCTGGACATCTTCTACCGGGAGGCGGGTCCGAAGAACGCCCCGTATAGTGGACCCCGAAAACTGGACCACCAGCTAAGCTACTCTGGTGGCCCAGGAAAGGGGTGACGATGACGGTGAAACGGAAGCAACACACGGCGGCGTTCAAGGCCCAGGTCGCCCTGGCGGCGGTCAAGGGCGACCGGACGGTCAACGAGTTGGCCAGCCATTTCGGGGTCCATCCGACCCTGATCCACGGCTGGAAGAAGCAGCTGCTGGCCGGCGCCGAGACGGTGTTCGCCAACGGCGCCAGGGTGGGCGCTGCCGACGCCGAGGCCCGCCAGGCCGAGCTGTACGAGCAGATCGGCCGGCTCAAAATGGACCTGGAATGGCTCAAAAAAAAAGCTGCCGCACTCGGCTGAGCGGCTGCGTCCTTTGATCGAGGCCGGCCACGCCAAGCTGAGCGTCCGTCGGCAGTGCGAGCTGCTCGGATTGAATCGGTCGAGCCTGTACTACGAGTCGGCGGGTGAGACGGCCGGGAACCTGCGGCTGATGCGGCTGATCGACCGGGAGTACACGGCCCACCCGTTTTACGGCAGCCGGCAGTTGACCTCGTGGCTGATCCGGCGGGGGGAGCGGGTCAACCGCAAGCGGGTGCAACGATTGATGCGCGTCATGGGTCTGGAGGCCATTTACCCCAAGCCGCGGCTGAGCGTGGCCGGTCGCGGGCATCGGATCTACCCGTATTTGCTGCGGGGTGTGGCGGTGGAGCGGCCTGATCAGGTGTGGAGCACGGACATCACCTACGTGCCGCTGGCGTCGGGCTTCATGTACCTGGCGGCGATCCTCGACTGGTTCAGCCGCTACGTGCTCTGCTGGCGGCTGTCCAACACGCTGGACGGTTCGTTCTGCCTGGAGATGCTGGAGGAGGCGTTGGGTCGGGGGCACCCCGAGGTGTTCAACACGGACCAGGGGGTTCAGTTCACGTGCCAGGCGTGGACGGGCCGGGTGGAGTCGGCGGGTGCGGCGGTGAGCATGGACGGTCGGGGTCGGTGTCTGGACAACGTGTTTGTGGAACGTCTGTGGCGGTCGGTGAAGTACGAGGACGTGTACCTGCGCGGCTACGAGGTCGTGCCGGAGTTGCAGCGGGGCCTGGCTCGGTACTTCACGTTCTACAACGAGGAACGCCCGCACCAGTCGTTGGAGGGGCGGACGCCCTGGGAAGTGTACCGGGGCTGACGCCGCATGGGCGATCCGGAAAAGGCGTTCTTGTTCGCACCGCAAACCCTCAGCCCCGGTGAAGGGTCTGCGGTGCGAACAAGAACGCCTGGGGCAGGGAGGACCGCTGGGCGTGGGTATGTGGAACTGGATCCATACCCGATACTGTACCGAAGGGATGCAATTTTTTGGTCTAGACAATGGGGTCCACCATACCGACCATCTTGCTGCTGCACGGCTTCCCGACTTCCTCTCATATGTTCCGCAACCTGATTCCGGCCCTGGCCGACGAATTCCTCCTGGTCGCCCCCGACTACCCCGGCTTCGGCCACAGTTCGGCCCCGACTGCGGACCATTTCGACTACACTTTCGACAAGCTCGCCGCTGTGGTGGAGAAGCTCGCCGAAACGAGTGGGCTGAAGAATTACACGCTCTATGTGCAGGACTACGGCGCTCCGGTCGGCTACCGCCTGGCGGTCAGACACCCGGAGCGTGTGACCGCCCTGGTGGTGCAGAACGGCAACGCCTACGAGGAGGGGCTGAACAACGACTTTTGGAAGCCGCTCAAGGCGTACTGGCAGGACCGCTCCGAGATCAACGCCGAGCCACTGCGGAAGTTCCTGACCCTGGAAGCGACCCGGTGGCAGTACACGCACGGTGTCCGCAACATGGAGGCGATCAGCCCGGACACCTGGACCATCGACCAGGCGCTGCTCGACCGGCCCGGCAACCAGGAAGTTCAGTTGGCGCTGTTCTACAGCTACGGCAGCAACCCGGCGCAGTATTCCCGATGGCACGACTACTTCCGCCAGCAGCAGCCGCCGACCCTCATCGTGTGGGGCAAGAACGACACGATCTTCCCGCCCACAGGGGCCGAACCGTACAAGCGAGACTTGAAGACCATCGAGTACCATCTGCTCGACACCGGCCACTTCGCCCTGGAGGAAGACGGCGACCGGATCGCCGACCTCATGCGGCAATTCGTGCGGAAGCACGCCGCCTCGAAATAGCGCCGTTCGCTTCTCGCTGAGGATTCGTGGAGGAACCTGTCCATGCACTACGACTTCATCGCCATCCCTGACGCCGAAGTGCCGCTGGCCGTCGAGCCGGTCTTCCAGCACGTCCTCACCACCTACGCCAGCGAGGCGAACAAGACGGTCGGGGTGTGGCGGGCCGTGCCGGACGCCCTGCTCGACTTCAAGCCGCACGAAAAGACCAACCCGATCCGCACGATCTTGGTCCACCAGCTTCTCTCCGAGCGCCGTTTTTTCGCTCAGTTCATCGGGACCGTGGAGCCGCCCGTGGAAGAACTCCTCCCTGCCGGCGAGAAGCCCATCGTCCAGGCGTACATCGAAAAATACATCTTGTTGGTGAAACGACGGCTGCCGCAGTTGGCCCAAGGCTCTGCCGCCTGGTGGCTGGAGAGCCGGCCCTTCTTCGGCGGCTTGCAGCGGGAGCGGATTTGGGTGTTCTGGCGGCGGGTCTTGCACACCTGCCATCATCGGACGCAAGTGCAGACGTGGCTGCGGCTGGCCGGGCAGGAGCCGGTCCCGGCGATCTACGGCTCTTCCGGCGACGTGAAGTGGGACGAGGCCGACCCCACCTACTCGCTGGAGGCGGCGAAAAGAGGCGGGTGATCCTCTTGCCGTCGCCTCCGGGCCAGTCACTCGATGGAGCGGAATTGCCAAAGAATCCCTTGACTTCAGCCGATACTTGCATATACAATAATCACGGCAGCAAGGGAGTCACACGATCATGGACAAGCCGACGACCAGCAGCATCGACACCATCTCCAGGACGTGCATCGCCGTGCGCCTGCGCCTGCTTAACCGGGTCGTGACGAACTTCTACGACGACGCCCTGCGCCCGCTGGGCCTGAAGGTCAGCCAGTTGAACATCTTGATCGTGACCGCCCGGCTCGGCCTCGCCCGGCCCGCCCAGGTCTGCGAGATTCTGCAACTCGACACGTCCACCCTCAGCCGCAACGTCAAACCGTTGCAGGCGCATGGCTGGCTGGAGGTCGTGCCGGATGAAGATGCCCGCACCCAGCCATTCCGGCTGACGCCCCAGGGGAAACGGCTGATCGAGAAGGCGGTCCCGGCCTGGGAAGAAGCCCAGCGCCAGGCCACCGAACTGCTGGGAGACGAGGGGATCGCCCTGCTCGACAAGGCGGCGAAGAAGTTGCGACGGGCAAAGGCCCAAGGGTGATCGACCCGTGTTTTTTTCGGGCGACACTTGCATATACAATGAAAGGGCGGTCATGAACCTCGCCGAACACCCGACTGTGCGGCGCTTCCACGAAAGCCAGGGGGAACGGCCTGACCCCACCGACCCGCCGAAGCCCCTCGATGCAACGTGGCTCCGTCAACTGTGCCTCGACTGCGGGGCCGACGACGCCGGCCTGGTCGAGATCAGCCGCCCGGCCCTCGACAATCAGCGGGCCGATATTCTCCGTTCCTTCCCGCCCGCCAAGACGCTCCTCAGCTTCGTCTGCCGGATGAATCGAGAGCCGATCCGCAGCCCGGCTCGGTCGGTCGCCAACCTCGAATTCCACCACACCGGCGATCACGTCAATGAGGTCGCCCGCAAGATCGTGGCGACCTTGGAGCGCCAGGGGGTTCGGGCGCTGAACCCGGCGATGGGCTTCCCGATGGAGATGGACCGCTTTCCGGGTGGGAAGATTTGGGTCGTGTCCCACAAGCCGGTGGCCGTCGCTGCGGGGCTGGGACACATGGGCATCCACCGCAACGTCATCCACCCCAAGTTCGGCAACTTCATCCTGCTGGGCACGGTGCTGATCGCCGCCGAGGCGACCGCCTACGGCCAGCCGCTTGCGTACAACCCGTGCCTGGAGTGCAAGCTGTGCGTGGCGGCGTGTCCCGTGGGCGCCATCTCCCCGGACGGCCATTTCAACTTCTCGGCCTGCTACACGCACAACTACCGGGAGTTCATGGGCGGCTTCACCGATTGGGTCGAGCAGGTCGCCGACAGCAAAAACGCCCTGGACTACCGCAAGAAGGTGTCCGACCCCGAATCGGCGTCGATGTGGCAAAGCCTCTCCTTCGGGGCCAACTACAAGGCTGCGTACTGCCTGAGCGTCTGCCCGGCCGGGGAAGAAGTCATCGGCCCCTACCTCACCGACAAGGCCGGGCATCTGCGGGAGGTCGTTCGTCCGTTGCAAGAGAAGGAAGAGACGGTCTACGTCGTCCCCGGCTCGGACGCCGAAGAGCATGTGGCCCGCCGCTTCCCCCTCAAGACGATCAAGCGGGTGGGCAACGGCCTGCGGCCCCGGTCGATCCAGCGCTTCTTGTCGGGACTGGGGCTCACGTTTCAGCCGGGGAAGGCGGCGAACCTGAACGCCGTCTACCACTTCACCTTCACCGGCAAGGAAGAGAAACAGGCGACCGTCTCGATCCGGGACGGCGCCTTGCAGGTGCAGGAGGGTCATCAGGGCGAGGCCGACCTGAGTGTGACCGCCGACAGCGAGACGTGGCTCGGCTTCCTGGCGAAAGAGCGGAGCCTGCTGTGGGCCTTGCTGCGCCGGCGCATCCGCATCAAGGGGTCGCCGAATTTGCTGGTAGCCTTCGGGAAGTGTTTCCCGTCATGAATTGGCTCGATTCTGAAAGGAGTTAGACGATGCTGAACGACAAGACGGTGCAGGCCACCAACTTCACCTGTTTTCACGCCGGGCCAATGGAGGGATGGGCGCGGTACCGCCTGGAGCCGCCCAATGCCCCGGTGCAGATGCGGGGAAAGTTGTTCCTGCGCAACTTGCTGAAGTCGGCGGGCCTGGAAATGTCGCTGAACGTGGTCCCGCCCGGCCACGGGATGCCGTTTCTGCACAAGCACCGGCAGAACGAGGAGGTTTACGTCGTTGTCGGTGGCCGGGGCCAGTTCCTCGTGGACGGCGAGTGCATCGACGTGGCGGAAGGCTCGGTCTTGCGCATCAGCCCCGCAGCGGCACGGGCCTGGCGGAACGACAGCGATGCCCCGCTGTATTTCCTGTGCGTTCAGTACCGGGCGAACAGCATGATCGAAGGCGGCGGCGCTGACGGCCAAAAGGTCGAGGGCAAACCCGTCTGGCCGCAATGACAGCCGGATTTCCGAGAAGGGGAGGAAGTGGTGATCGGCATCGAATTCAGGACCACCCTCGGCGCCCAATTCTGGACCACCGTAGCACAACCCTTGCAGTTGGCGGCAAATTCAGCTCCGCCGGCCGCAGGGAGGAAGGATGCATACGGTGGACGATTTCGCGGCCATCCGGCGGGCGCACCGCGACGGCCTCAGCATTCGGGAGATCGCCAGGAAGCTCGGCGTCGGACGGGACACCGTCCGCAAAGCCCTCCACCACCCCGAACCGCCGCCCTACACTCTGGACCGGCCGCGGCCGGCCCCCGCCTTCGGGCCGTTCCGTGAGGTCGTCGATGCCATCCTCGACGCCGACGAGCAGGCCCCGCCCAAGCAGCGGCACACCGCCTCCCGGCTCTTTCGCCGCCTGCGCGACGAGTATGGCTACCAAGGCGGCTATGACCAGGTTCGCCGCCACCTGAAGACCCGGCGCCTTGATCGGCGCGAGACGTTCATCCCGCTGGACCATCCGCCGGGCTGTCGGGCCGAGGCCGACTTCGGCCACATCCACGCCGATTTCCCCGACGGCCGCCGCCTGGTTCCCGTCCTGCTGGTCACCTGGTCGTACTCGAACTGCCCGTTCGCCGTCGCCCTGCCGACGGAGCGGACGGAGGCCGTCTTGCACGGCCTGGTCGAGGCGTTCGCCTTCTTCGGCTGCGTGCCCCGTGAGCTGTGGTGGGACAACCCCCGCACCGTGGCGGTCCACCTGTTCCGCGGCCGGGACCGCACCTTGCACCCGCGTTACGCGGCCCTGGCCAGCCACTACACCTTCGCCCCCAAGTTCTGCCTGCCGGCCCGCGGCAACGAGAAGCCTCGCGTCGAACATCGCGTCTTCGATCTGCAAAGGCGCTGGGCTACGCCCGTGCCGCGCGTGGCCGGCCTGGACGAGCTGAACTCCCATCTCCTGGGCTGCTGCCTGGGCGAGCGTGCGGCGGTCAGCGGCGACCACACCGAGACGGTCGGCGTGCGCTTCGATCGCGACTGGGCGGCCTCGTTGCCGACGCCGGGCCGGCGCTTCGACGCCTGCATACTGCAGATCGCTCAGGTGGACAAGTACCAGACGGTGCGGTTCGACCACAACGTCTACAGCGTGCCGCGCCGCTGGGCGTTCCGAGCCGTCACCGTCAAGGGGTACGTGGACCACGTTGAGGTGGTCGCCGACGGCCAGGTCGTGGCCAGTCATGTGCGCAGCTACGGCCGGGGCGAACGCGTCCTCGACCCGCTGCACTTCCTCGTGGTGCTGGGACGCAAGCCGGCGGCGTTGGACCACGCCCCGGTCTACCGCGACTGGCGGTTGCCGCCGGCGTTCGCCGACCTGCGCCGCGACCTGGAGACCCGGCTCGGCCCGCGCGTCGGCGGCCGGCACTTCATCCGCGTTCTGCAACTGTTGGCCCATCACCCGCTGGCCCGGGTCGAGCAGGCGATCGTGTTCTGCGGCGGCCGCGGCGAGGCGGACGCCGCCGCGATCGCCGGCCGGGTGGAACGGCTGGCCCAGCCCGACTCCGGGACCGGCGGCGTGGGATCGGCGCTTGGTGACACTGGCATGTCACCGGACGCCGCCGCGCTCTACGGTCTTCGCGTGCCGGCCCCGGACCTGACCCGATTCAACTGTTTACTATCTCAGACCCAAAAAGGAGAAGAAGCCGATGACGCAACCCACGGCCCTGCTGCTGCGGGCCAACCTCAAGCAGCTTCGGCTGCCGACCATGCTGGCCGAGTGCGACAAGCTGGCCCGCGAGGCGGCCGCCCAGAATGAGCCTTACGAGAGCTACCTCCTACGGCTAACCGAATTGGAGGTTGCAACCCGCTCGGCCAACGCCCTGGCCGCGCGCATCCGGGCCGCCGCCTTCCCGACGGCCAAGGACTTCGACACCTACGACTTCACCGCCCTGCCGAGTCTGCCCAAGCAGAAGGTGCTGGAGTTGGCCCGCGGCGACTGGATCGAGCAGCGCTACAACTGCCGCCTGGTCGGCAACGCCGGGACCGGGAAGACGCACGTCGCCACCGCCCTTGGGCTGGCCGCGTGCCGGCAAGGCAAGCGCGTGCGGTTCTTCACCGCCGCCGGCCTGGTCAACCAGTTGGAGGAGGCCCAGCAGCAGCACCGGCTGGATCGACTGCTCACCCAGCTGGACCGCACCGACCTGTTGATCTGCGACGAGCTGGGCTACCTGTCGTTCAGCCGCGCCGCGGCGGAATTGCTCTTCCAGGTGTTTGCGGATCGCTATGAGAGGAAGAGCCTGCTGGTGACCAGCAACCTGGCCTTCGGGGAATGGGGCCAGGTGTTCCAGGGCGAGCGGATGACGGCGGCGCTGCTGGACCGGCTGACGCACCGCTGCCACATCTTCGAGATGAACGGCGAAAGTTACCGCTTCCGCGAGTCGATGAAAGGGAAGAAGGACAAGGACCCCAAGAAGGGCAAGTGACACCTCCTCCACCCGGCGCGGTGGTGCTGGATTCGATGCCGAGGGTGGTCCTGAATTCGATCCCGATCACCAGACCGAAGCGCGCAGCGTTCAGGCCCTCCTGTACCACCCCACAATCCGCGGCGCCGCCAGTCGGGGCACGAAAAGCAGAACGACTGGTTGTCCCTGCCAACCTTGAAATTGCCGTTGCGCGTCTACAGCGGGTCGGTCGGGCCTGACCGATGAAAGTCGTCGTCGTGGCACGCCAGTCTGCGGCCTCGCGCCCCGACCTGGGTTCAGACACGGCCACGGCGACGCGCCGCCCGGGACCTGGGTTCCGCCTACTTCCCTCCGGCTTCGTCCGCCCAGATGGCGCGGATCGCCTCCTCGTCGCCGAGTCCGTTGGGGACGGCCTCGCTGGGCGCGTTGGCGTAATACCACCGTTTGCCGTCCAGCGGCGAGCGCATCGTCCGGCTGCCGGGCATTTCCAGGAAGCCGTTGGGGTCGGTCTTGCGGACCCAGTCATGGGCGTAGCGCAGCCAGCGGGCGCGATACTCCTTGCCTTGGTGTGCGAACCAGGTGATCTCGTCGTAGCCCCAGACCCAGATGCCGCCCGCCTTCGCCTCGCCGGGCCGCCGGCTCGCGCCCCAGTTGTCGAGTTCCACCAGGTAGGGCAGGTGGTCGCACTTCCAGCCGCTGGGCGTCACGCCGCCCTTGCTCCGGCCGTAGATGGAGTCGGAGAACCCCACCTCCAGGACCGCCTCCTGCGGCTTGTCGGGGACTTCCTTGATCCGCAATGGGAAGGAGTGGAAGTCGAGGAGCAGCTTGCCGTCCCGCACCAGGCCGCCGCTGGGAACGTGCGCGTCGCACAGCACCAGATGCCGGCGGGCGTGCTTGGCCGCGTAGGCCCGGACCAGGTCGAGCAGCCGCGACCAGTGCGCCAGGTCGCGGTCGTTGCCGTTCATGATCTCGGCCTGGCCGAAGTGGATCGCCTCGAAGCCCAGGTCGATGTACGAGGCCGCCAGGAAGTAGAACCACAGCCTCGTCTCCGTCCGGCTCACGTCGGGGACCGAGGCGTCCCGGCCCCACTGGTTCTGCCGCCGGCCGTCGGGGTAGAGCATGTCGGCGTAGCGGAAGTTCCTCTTTTCCACCGGCCGACCCAGGGCGGTGAACGCCCAGTCCGGGACCGGGACCTGTTCGACCCGTTTCGTCACGACCTCGAAGATGCATGCTTGCAGGATCATGTCCGGGTCGGCGGCGCGGAGCTTGGGGATTTGCCGCTTGGCCCGTTCGAGGTTGCGCGGCAGGTCTCCCTCGCGGCCCCACTGGCAGAAGCTGCGGCCGATGAACTTGGCGCCGGTGGTCTTCAACATGCGGATGTTGTCGTCGAGGTCGCCGCGGCCGTTGAGCAGCCCCTCCATCGAGATGGACCTGGACAGGTAGTTCTCCAGCACCCGGCGGGAAATCGTCCCGTCGAACTGGTAGTCGCGGACCGGCGGGGTCTTCTCGTCGCCGCACGCCGGAGTCGCGCCGGCGGCCGGCGGCCGGGGCGACATCCAAAGCGCCGCCGTCAGGAGGACGACCGAAAGATTCTGTGCCGCGGATTTCATCGTCGTGTTCCCCCAGCCCGCACTTTCCCAGAAGGCCATGAGCTGCCGACGGCCGGACACGGCCTGGCCCGCGCCGGCCCACCTCGCAGGACGACTGCGAGGCCGTCGCCTGCTCGGAAGACGAGCGATGTCATTATGTCGCCCTTCCCCCCGAAGTGACTTGCCGTACGCCGCGCAATCCGAATTGCCTCGTCATCGTCGCAATGTTCCTCGCATTCATCGCCGCCCCCCCGTGCTCGCCCCGCGCCGGATGCTCGGCCATTCGGTCGGCGGCGTCACCTACCGCCACTGCACGCATCGCGCCCCACTGGCCTTCAAGGCGATGATGACGCTCCCGCAGCCGACCGCGTTCTCGGCACTCCTCAAGGGATGCGATGGCGAATGCCCGTGTTGCCGGAGGCGGTTTGCCGACGCGTGCTGATGAGGCCGATGCGACTGACGCGCCCAACTGGTGGGCGAGTAGATCCTTCTTTGCGGCGTACTGGACGCCGAGGCGGCGGAGGCCTCCAGGCCCGAGGACGGCAACGACGTCGCCATGCCGGTTTCTTCCGCATCGCTTCCCCCGTCTCATTCAGGCCGCGTGGCCCTGCCCTCCATATCATGACGCCGTCCAGATCTCTTCGGCCTAACCGGCCTCCCCGCCGCGGGCCCCGAAACCGAACGTGACGAGGCGCAGGAAGGCGGCGCCCGTCCCGCCAAGACGGTTCGCCTTCCAGGGAGGTGCGCATGCCAGCCGGCACGTATACAAACCTTGCCCTCGCCGAGCAGTTGCTCGCCGCCCTCGACGCGCTGTCCGGCCTGCACCCCGGCTTCCGACCCGCCCACGCCAAGGGGCTGATGTGCTCCGGCACGTTCACGCCGTCGTCGGAGGCCGTGAAGCTGACCCGCGCCCCCCATGCGGGCAAGCCGTCTACCCCCGTCACCGTCCGCTATTCGGATTCCACGGGCGTGCCGACGATCCCCGACAACGATCCGCAACGGTCCGGGCCGCGAGGGATCGCCGTTCGCTTCCACCTGGCCGACCACGCCCACACGGACATCGTCGCCCATTCCACCAACGGCTTCCCCGTCCACACCGGGGAGGAGTTTCTGGAGTTTTTGCGCGCCGCGGACGCGGCCGGGGCAGGCAAGCCCGAGGCTCTGGGGGCCTTCCTCGCCACGCACCCCAACGCCAAGCGGTTTATCGAGGCGGCCAAGCCGATCCCGACCAGCTTCGCCCGAGAGGCTTTCTTCGCGGTCACGGCCTTCAAGTTCACGAACGCCGAGGGAGTGAGCCGACACGGCCGATTCCGCATCCGGCCCGAGGCGGGGACCGAGTATCTCACGGACGATCAAGCCGCGCAGAAAGCTGCGAATTTCCTGTTCGACGAGATCGGCCCGCGGCTGGCAGAGGGGCCGGTTCGGCTCGGGGTCTTCGTGCAGATGGCGGAGCGAGGCGACGACATGGCCGACGCCAGCGTTTCGTGGCCGGACGCCCGCGTGGAGATTCCCTTCGGCGCGCTCACCCTGAGCGCGCGCGTCGATGACCAGGAACCCCAGAGGCGAAAGATCATCTTCGACCCCCTCCCGCGGGTCGATGGCATCGACTCGTCCGGCGACCCGCTCACCGAGGTGCGCTCGGACATCTACCTGCTCAGCGGGCGGAGGAGGCGGGCGGCGGGCGAAAGGTAAATCCAGCGAAGGCATTGGGCGATGCAGACCGACGCAGACTAGCCTCAGTTACCATAGCGATCAGGCGAGAAAGAAAATATCGGCTGTTCGGCGGACTGGTCCGCCGCCGGACCAGTCCGCCGACGTCGAGAGCTGTTTTCATTCAACATTCGGGCGGACGATGGACTGCGCGGGCTTCTTCAAGTTGTCGGCCAGTTGCCACGCATAGAAGCACTTTCGCTTTTCACTGGAGGTAATGCCATCGGCTCCCAGCCGTCGTCGCTTATTCCTTCGCGGCTTGCCGCGTTGCGATCGGTACGTAGCCGATCTCCAGGCCCCGAGGCGGCGTTACCAACAAGGCCGGGTCAATGTCGGCCAGTTTCCCGACCGTGGGCGGCGGAAGGTAGTCCTGGTCCTTCTTCCACTTCCGGTGGATCTTTTCCACGCGCGCTTGCAAGCCCTCCCGCTCCCTGTCCGTCAAGTCGGCGTTGAGCAGTGCGGGCTGGTTGGCGAATCGGTACCAGTAGTACGTCACCACGCTGCCGTCCCCCAGATGCGCCTGGAACGGTCCGGCGGCTGGTCCGGGCGTCTTCCAGCAACTCTTCGGGTCGTCGGGGGTAATGTACGGCTCGGGGCGGTCCTCGCGGGGCCGATGAAACTTGACCTTGGCCAACCCGGTTTCGGCCGGGACGTCGCCCGGCTGCACCACGACCCACTCCGCCTTCCCGTCCTTGCCCTTCACCAGATGGAAGTATTCCGGGATCGTGACCAGTGGGCCGTCCTTGGAATCGGTTTTCGTCACCTTCTGGTAGTCCCACCGGTAGCCGTAGGTGGTCGGATCGAGCGCGATGGGCTTGGCAAACGATTTCCAGGCAAGGGGAGCCTTGTTTTCTTTGGGGACGTTCGGCGCATAGATTTTCCAGGTCGATCCGCCCTCTGCCTTGAATGTCTGCACGGCGGCCCCCTTTGGGTCGATTGCGCCGCCGGCCGGGTCCCCGCCGTCGAACCAGGCCTTGACGGAGTCCGAAAGGGCGCTCTTGTTGTACGCGGTTAGGCGATGCACCACCGCCGAATCCCCGTCCTTGTTGCGGGGGAACGACGTCGGGGCGATCCGGGCGTAAGTCTCCCCCTTCGCGTCAACGGCCCGGAAACAGGGGACGTACTGGGTTTCCATCTGCAGCGCCTTGTTCGGCTTGGCGGGACGGCTGTCCAGGAACAACCCACGCAGACGAGGTTCGTCCACGGACGCGCGGGACCAGAAATAAGGGGTGAAGAAGGCGACCGGGCCTTTGAAGTTCCCCGTGTTCAGGAACAGGGTCCAGCAGTTGTCCCCGCTCGGCACGTTCTTCCCGGCCGTGGTTGATTTGGCGCGGTGAGCGGCAGCGTCAGGTATCCGTAGCCGACAAGCTCTCCGCACGTGCCTTGCTTCAGGTTCAGGCCGTCGGGGGGCCAGAGGAGCCAGGGGCTGAGCTGCGCCACGCCGTACTGGCCCTTCGGCTTGTCCCAGTCCCTGCCCTTGCCGGCCCCGGGCCCGTTGGCCCACTCGCTGAAATTGAGGGCCACGCCGCCCATGATGAATTTCGGCGTCTCGGTGGCGAACCGCGTGTCGCGCCACCAGCCCAGGCCGCCCTCGACGTCGGAATAAAAATCGGCGGGGTCGGGGCCGTCGTGCTGGGCGTCCATCCACGTGCCGAACAGGCCCGTTTGAAAGCGATGGCCTGGGTACTCCTTCAGCAGGGGCCAGGCCGCCACGTACATCGAGAACCCTGCGTTGTAGGTCTCCGGCGCCTTCTCGTGAGGGACCAGCAGGTAGCCCGCCATCTCCCCTTCCCGGATCGAGCCTTCGGCGCCGAACGCGGGGGGGTGCGGCCGCAGGAGCAACGCGAGGGCGGCGCATGACGCGAACAAGGCAAGCGACAGGTTTTTCATCATCGGATTATACCGAGTAACAAAGAGGTTAATCGCCGATCCCGCCGGCCCACGCGGGACCGACTCCGTCGTCGCAGGGCGGGAGCGGACGACGCCTTTTCTACTTTTCCGCCAGCACCAGCCAGCGCAGCAAACACCGGTCCGCGGCCCGGAGCCGGAGCGATCCTCCTTCGACCTTGACTTGCCGCGTCGCGGTCTGGCCCTTGCCGGGCGCGAATTTCAGACGAAGAGGACCGTCCGCCGCGCCTTCCAGGACCAGCTCGGCCGCGTCGCCCCACGGCGCGGCGTTGACGCTCAGCTCGTACACGCCCGGCCGGACGTCCCATCGGAACACCTGGTCCTTGTCCAGCCGGACCGCATGCCGTTCGGCGCGCGCCGCGAGCCACGGCCGGTAGTCGTTTCCGGAGGCCGGCTTGCCGACGAAGCCGAAGCCCCGGGCCGCGTCGTACAGAACCGAAGCGGATACCGGCTCATAATAGCGCGGCTTGCCGATATCGACCGCCAGAGGCTCCGTCACTTCGCCTAAGCAGTAGAGGTATGCCGTGCGCTGAGCGTCGGCGTCGCGCCGACGTTTCCGCTCCTCTTCGCGGCGCTTCGCCTCCTGGGACAGCGGTTCGAGCGCGGACTCGTCCGCCATGTCGCTGATGTACACGGGAAACTCGCTGAGGGCGAGTTCGCGCGTCGAATAGACGTGCGCGACCCCGCCGAATGCGTCCGTGACGGTCGCCTTGCCCAGCTCGACGCCGAGCTTACCTTTGCCGCCGACGCAGTAGGCCATGAGCATCGTCTTGCCGTCGCGGCGCCAGGTCTGCAACCAGACGTTGTCGTCCTTGCTCGGCAGGTGGTATTCGGGTTTCGCCCCTTGCAGCTGGCGGATGAGTGTGGCGTAGGTGTACCACGACGGCCGCCGGCTGAGGTCGTCGCGCAGCACGCCGGAGGCGGCGTGCTGACTCGGCGTGGAGCCGGACTCTCGGTAGACCATGACCTTATCGACGCCGTTGGCCAGGCACAGGGCGACGACGCGGGGAAGCCGCGCCGCCTGGGTCCTCTCGTTCGTCCCGATGGGGCCGCCCGTGTCGTAGCCGGTTTCCGTCATCCAGATGGGCGCGCCCGGCTTGTAGCGGTCCCGCCACTCGGCCAAACGCTTCAGCTGCTCGACGAAGCTCACGTCGTAGCCCTGGGCGGCGTTCACGTCCCCGCGGGCGACCTCCGGCGGAGTGCGGCCCGAGTAGAAATGCACGCTGACAACTCCGACATAGTCCAGCGGGCATTTGCCGTCGGCGTACTTGTGGACGCGCATCTGGTCCACCGTTTCGGCCGTGGCCCCGGCGAAGCCCGGACTGACCAGGACCGCGTCCGGGTCGGCCCGGCCGACGGCCTCGGCGCCGAACCGCCACATCTGCCACCACTGATCCATGGTGCCCGCCCAGGCGCCCCACGTCGGCGGCTTGGCCTTGTCGCGCAACGGGTTGAGGTCCGGCTCGTTGCCCAGCTCGAAGTAGCGGATGCGATTCAGGCCGCTCGCCTTGTCCCTGGTTTTCAACTGGTCGGCGTCGATCTTGCGGCCTCCGTAACGGGCGACCGATTGGAACACGAACTCGCCGAAGTCGGCGGGGTTCTTCGGCGGCTGGGACAGCCGGACGCCTTCCGGCACGGAGTCGCCCGCGCCGGAAGCCCAGCGGGGCGTCAAGAACATCATTGGCAGGATGTTCAGCCCGGCGTCGCGGTAGCCGCGGGTGATGTCGTCCAGGTTCACGTCCCAGGGTTGCACCGTGCCGTCGAAGGCGTACTGGTGCGGGGCAGGCGAGACCATCGGCCACTTGAAGTTCTCGAATCGCACCCAGCCGACGCCGAGTTTGCGATGCTCGCGGGCCAGCGACGGCCGCGACGCGTTGAGGCCGAAGCGCGAATCGGCGCCGACGTTCATCAGCGGCGGCGGCTCGACGAACACGGGGCGGGCGAGCAGGGTCGTAGTCCCATCCGCCCGGACCTTGCCGGCGAGCAGGTACTCGCCCGAACCCAGTTTGGGTTTGAACTCGAAGGGGACCACGTCGAACGACCGGGCGGGCACGCTGCTCGTCAGGTCCACGGCGTCCAGTTGCTCGCCGGCGCGGGGCAGCGCGAACGGCTCGCCGTCGGCGCCGTGCCAGAGATGCAGGGCGGCCGGCATGCGCACCACGTCCATCTTCTTGCCGTCGCGGTGGTAGTGCAGTCGGATCGCCTTGGCCCGCAGCGGCTTGAACGGGGGAAACAGCTGCTCGCCCCATTTGCCGTGCAGGTCCACGCCCTGCAATTCCGGCACGGGGACGAAGGTCTTGCCGTCGGCCGAGGACGAGACGTCGGCCTTCCATAGCCAGTTCGCGTCGCCCGCCAACCAGCCCATTGATGTGATCTCGGTCGGCCTGTCCAGCTCCACGAATTCGTCGGCGGATTCCCAGTAGTTGGTGCGGTAGACGGTCTCCGCGGCGGTGTAGTCAAGGCCGTCGGTCAGGGTGTTCTCGGCGATCCGCTCGCCGCCGGCCATCGTCCAGCTCCTTGCCCCGCGCCAGGTCGGAGCCTCGAATGGGGTCGGGCAGCGGCCGGTCGAACAGGGTCCCGTCCCGTTGCAGCGACAGCTCGATCTTCACCGCCGCGGCCTTGTCGCCTGGGTTCGTGAGCAGGAGCGCTCCGCCGACCCGCTGATCGCGGACGACGTCGGTTGAGCCGAGCAGCTCCACGCCGGGGCCTCGGCGCGCTTCCCCTCCGGCAGGCGGACGCGGGCCACGACCCCATCGACCGTCAATGCGCTCGCGCCCGGCCCCTTGGACCACCAGATGATGTGGACGCCCTTGATGGGCATGTCGGGCGCGCCGTTCTTGTCGCGCTGGGGATAGGCCTGCTTCAGCGCCGCGGCCGTGATCGGCGTTTCGACCCATTTCCAGCCGGTCCAGTTCGCGGGGACGAGGTACAGCAGCGCCTCCCCCTCGTTGTCGTAGAACTGGAAGCCGACTTCGCGGACGTTGGCCCCTTCGGCCAGATGGATCCAGCAGCCCACCGCCAGCGCCTCGCCGGGCAGGGGACCGCCGACGTCGAAGTCGCCCTTGGCCGCCTCCGCCGACGTGCCGCGAAACGTCAAGGCGTCGCGTCCGATTTTGGCCGGCACGTCGGCCCTCTCGACGGCGCATTGTTCCATGCGCCAGCCGCCCGGCCGGACGAACGACCCGACCTCCAGGGCGGAGACCAGGCACAGGCTTTGGCCGGGACGCAGCGCGGCCACCTCGCTGTCCGCCGGCACGAAGTCCCCCGCCCGCGCCCCCCCGACCGAGGCGCAGACCGCCAATGCAAGTACAATGTGTGCAAGTACGCGCAGGTAAGCGAATGAGCGCACCCTGCGCGGCGAGTACGCCGCGAGAAGCGTCAGGTCCTCCGGCGACCGCGGGCGGCGGTGAGCAGGTTCGATCATGGACGATCCTTTGACCAGTCGTGGCGGGGGTCCGCTGCCCAGTTATCCCTAGACGGCGGGAGCGTTCGCGGCAACGATTTAGGCCGCTGATCTGGGCGTGACCGGCGGTAGGAGTAAAGGCGACCGTGTGAACGGTCGTGCATGGAAACCGAATCCTGCGCGCTTCGGTCTCGACACTCCGCTGGCGATGCGACCGCCGCCGCAGGCGCATCACGGCATGGTCTTCTGGCGCCGTGGAGTGGCAGCCGTATGCACCTCGGCAGGAGGCAAAGGTTACTTCCCGACCGGAAGGTCCGCCGTCCACGTGGCGGAGGCAAGCGGCCGCGGGTTGTTCAGGCCGCCGCCCGTCACGACCAGGCGCCCGGCGATGATGGCCGCGGACGGCGCGAGCACCTTCTCGGGCATGTCGCCGACGACCGTCCACGCGTCCGACTGCGGATCGTATTCGAGCAGGTCGCCCACCACGCCTCGCGGCGGCTTCGAACTGTTGCACCGGCCGCCCACGACCAGTATCCGCCCCTTGTATATGATCGTACTCCCTTCAAAGTGGCTGCGGCCGTCCGGCAGGCTGGCGATCTCGGTCCATTTTTTCGTGGCCGGATCGTACCGGTGGCAGGACGGAACGTCCACCTGGGTGACGTCGTGGCCGTGGTCGCCGCCCAGCGCGTAGATCTGGCCGTCCAGCACCGCCGCACTCACATGGCCACGCGGGTCGGGCAAATCCGCCTCACGCCGCCACTCTTTTCCCCCATCCAGCGACAAGCTCCAGTGATCCGCCGCGTTGGTGTCGCGGTCGGCCTTGTAGCCGCCGAAGTAGTGCAGCTTCCCTGCGACCACCGCCAGGCCGCCGCTCGCGCGGCGTTCCGGCAGGTCCGGGCCGGCGGTCCAGCTGTCCGCGGCGACGTCGTATTTCCAGACTTCCGCGCTCGCAGGTCCCGGGTGCTTGCCCCGAAAGCCGCCGGCGAACCAGAGGGTCTTTCCGTCGATGGCCGGGTTGAGATGTGTGAGCCGCATCGGCATGTCCTTCTTGCGCGTCCAGGAGTCGTTGGCCGGATCATAGACGTCCACCTCATTCGACGCCCCCAGATCGTCAGTGAATCCGCCGAACAGGTACAGCTTGCCGTCCACGACGGCCGTCGGCGATTCGACCCGGGCGAAGGGAGAGGGTGCGGCCTTCTTCCACTCAAGCTTGGGCCAGGCTTCCGGTTTGCTCGGCGGGGTCGGCTCCCCGGCCCGGCCGATTGCGGGGGCGCCCAACGCGATGACGGCCAGAAGCAAGCGGTACGAGCAGGACATCTGATGAACTCCTTGCAGGCATGCACGGGACGACGACGGCGTCTGAGTTACGGCCGAACGACCACTTTCCCTTTACCTTCGATCCATCTCGCGGTCTTCGCGCTATATTCGCCGGCCGGCTTGTTGATCCCGCCGATGCGAAACGCCTTCACGGTCAGCGTACCGCCGCGTCCGTCGGGCGCATCGGTCTTGATCTTGTTGTGAACCGTCATCGTCAGGCTGGCGGCGGTCTCGCGGCAGCCGTTGAGGTCCAGGTAGGCGGCGCCGTTGTTGCCTGCGTCGAGAAGCGTGATGTTGACGCTGTCCTTGAGCTGATCGTCTTGCTTCCAGAACAGGCAGTCGTTGAAGCCTTGCCCCCCCACAATCACGTCCCCGGAGATCGCATCGACACCCTTCGGCTTTTCGAGCTGTACGCGTCCCTTCTTGACGAAAAACGTGCCGGTCGTGGTGTTGGGCTTTTCGCCCCCCAGCACCAGCGGGGCGTCCTTGAACCCGGTGTACGACGGGCCCATGAAGAATTTCACGTCCCCGCTCCCGGAAATGACGCCGGTGCAGGAGAAGGCGTTGCCGTCCCCGCTGTCGAGGGTCAGCGTGAACCCGTTCGTGATCACGTCCAGGTTACAACCGCTGGCGGGATAAGCAATCTTCGTGTCGCCGATCAGGTTGGCGATGTTGCCCTGGCCGATCTGGCCGTCGGGGGAGCCCACGACTCCTCGCACGTCCACCCGCGCGTCCACGGTCACCGTGCCCGTCCCTTCAAGCCAGGACTGCGGGGCGGCGTAGTCGCCGTCCTTGAGCCGCTTGCCATCGACGATCAGCTGTCTGACTCGCACCACGCCGCCTTTGCCGGTGCGGATCAAGGCCGCCTTCGACAACTCGACCTTCCCCAGCGCCGCCTTGTGGCCGTTAAATTCCAGGAACGAGGGCCGATCGCCTTGCAGCGTCACGACGGCCGAGGGGAGAAGCTGGCCGTCGGCCCCCCATACCACGCCGTCGCCTTCGTTCTCCGCCGCCGACCCGCCCAGCGTGAGATTTCCCGGAATGGCCGTGACGTTGGCGGGCTTGTTCAACTTCAGCACGCCGCGCGCGAGCGTGGTGACGCCCTGGTAGGAGTTGGTATGAGTTCCGGAGAGTTCGACGGCCTGATGACCGGAGGCGCCCTCGATTCGCACCGAACCTTTTCCTGTAATCAGGCCGTCGTAGCGCCGTCCGGCGCCGTCTGCAGAGAGCGTCAGGGTGAAGTCGTCGGTCGCCGCGTTGACCGTGCAGACGCCTTCGGGCAGCTTGAACGCGGCGGCGCCCTTGAGCCGGGCGATGTTGTCGGCGCCGATCGTCTTGTTCGGATCGTCCACCGCGCCGGAAACGTCCACATCCTTCACGTCGCCGACCACGACGTATCCGTTGCCGTGCAGCCAGCCCACGGAAGACGTGTAGACGCCCCTGGGCATTCGCTCGCCATCGACCCACAGCTCACGCACCGACAACACGCCGCCGAGGGGGCCGCCGGAGAACACCTTCGTTCCGGCGGCCAGCGTCAGGCGGTCGATCCTGTCGCTGAAGCCGTTCAGGTTCAGGCTTGCGCCCCCTTTGTCCGAACCCAGGAGCTGGACCTGGGCGGCGTCGTTGATCTGGTTGCCGGCCTTCCAGAACAAGTCCCCATCCGCGGTGACAAGGATCGTTCCGCCGAGGGCGTCGAGGCCGGGCCGCTTGGCGAGAACGAGGCGGCCGGCTTTGACGAGCCATGTCCCCTGCATGGTGTTCGAGGCCTCGCCGGCGAGCGTCAGCGGCGCGTCCTGGCCCTTCGCGTAGATCTCCACCTTGCCGGAGCCGGAAATTAGCCCGCTGTAACTGCAGGGGTTCCCGCCATTGTCGAGCTTGAGGGTGAAGTCGCGATTGATGACGGGGACCACGCAGGCGCCGATCGGGTAAGCGAACTCCGTATCGCCTTTGGTCACGGCGACGTTCCCCGCACCGACGGCCGCGTTGGGGTTGTGGACGGCGCCCGACACCTTGACCATCCTTTGCAAGTTGATCGACCGAACCACCAGCGGCTCGCTTTGGTCGGACGCGGCGAGCAGACGGACGGCCCGAACCCGGTTGTCCTTAAGCAGTATTTTGGCCGCCCCCCGATCGAGCTTGCCCACGGTCGTGAAATCGGCGCCATCGGTCGCAACCTGCACCTCGCCGCCGTCGAGCAGACCCCGGCCGTTGACCCCCGTGAGCACCTCGATCGCGTTGACCAGCTTGGGCTCCTTGAACGACACGGTGAAGTGGTCACCCTTCCTGGGGACGGCGGCGGATTTGAAAAACGTCGCGTCATCGCCGTCGAGGGCGAAAGCGGGGTCGAGGAAATCGCAGACGCCCACCGAGGTCGAGAGGTCGGCCTCGATTTGGGTTTTCACCGGAATCCCCAGCAACTTGCCGGCCACGGCGTCGAGCGGCTGAAACCGGGCGGCGAATCCCGCGACGGTTACGTGGTTGTCGGGGCCCCAGGTGCGTTCCTGGCGGCTCGCCAGGTTGCGGAGGCTCTTTATGTGAAATTCCGGCGACTGCTCCCAGGCCACCAGCGTCGCTCCCAGCACGGAGTCGCCTCGCTTCAGCTGACTGCCGTTGCAGCGGTACATGCTCCACTGTTCCCACGGCACACCGAGGTCCCACGGGCAGGTGATCGTCGTGTAGCCGCGCGCGATCGCCTCGCCCGCCGTCGTGCTGTTCTTGTCCCAGCACATGAGGATCACATCCCTGGTCGCGAAGTTCGACATGCCCTCCCACTTGATCGCCTTCTTGCCGTGTTTTTTCACCATCGCGCACACTTCACGAACGAAGTAGTCGCCCAACTCGCCGTCGTTCTTCAGGCCGTGCTTGTGCATGAACGCCTTGTAGCCGTCGTTCAGCGACAGTCGGCCGGAGGTCACCTCGTCGCTTCCAATGTGAAAATAGGGCGACGACTTAAAGACATCGCACATTTCGCCAATGATCGCGTCGAGCGCCGGGTAGAGAGCCTCGCTCGACATGTTCATGCAACCGAGGCCCACCGGCTGCTTGGACTCCGGGTTGATCGCGTCGAAGACCTCCGGCGCCGAGCGAGCGGCCGCCCGCGAATGGCCGGGCATTTCCAGTTCCGGCACGATCGTGACGCCGCGGGCGTCGGCGTAGGCCACCAGTTCCTTCAACTCCTCCAGCTTGTAGACCCGGGCGCGACCCCACCATGGGTGCCGTAGTTCTTCGATCCCAATTGCGGGTATTTGGTGGAGGGGAAGGTCCAGCCCTGATCGTCGGTCAGGTGCAGTTGTAGGTAGCGGGCCTTGTAGAGCCGGCACAGCTGCACCACCTTCTTGATCGCCTCAATGGGGTGGTCCTGCCGCGCCACGTCCAGCAGGACGCCGCAATAATCGGCGTGGGGCCAGTCCTTGATCGTCACCTTCGGAATGCGAAAGCCGCCGTCTGCCCGGCCGAGCAGCTGCAAGATCGTCGAGCTTCCTTCCGCCGTCGCCCGGTAGTCGAAACCCGTGACGACGGCTTGCCGATCGACGGCGATGGCATGCGCGCCGTCGGTCGTTCGCTCCGGCTCGCCCTTGCGAAGGACCAGGATCTGCTCATCCGCTCGTATTTCCTTGTCGATCCGGAGCACAATATCACCGTCCCGGCCCGCTCCGGTCGCCGTCTTGAGCTTCAGACCCGTCAACAGGGCGATCTCCCCGGACAACACCTCGGCCAGCGGCCGAAGCTGCTCCTCGCCGGCCACGATGCGGCTGTCGGCGGTAAGCGGCATGGTTCCCGCACCTGCCTGCAACGTCTTGGGCCAGGGAATCAGATGCAATTCGGGATGCTCGTTGGCGGGATCGGTCGCGGCGCCGCAAACGCCGGCGGCCATCACGACGGCCAACACGCCAAGCAGCGGCTTGTTCATGAGTTTTGTCCAACCGATCGGGCGCACGCGCCTCGCTCCGCCTCTCTTGCCTCGCCGCCATCTTACCGCCCGCAACGGGCCGGGCAACGTCCCCCGGCTCACGCCTTCTTCCGCCGGCGCCGGCCCGCCAGTGACTACGAATCGGAATGCAGGTGTCTTAGGAATTGGGCCAAAACAAGTTGACGATTTTTTTCGTTTGTGCTCTAACTCGATTATGCAAGAGGCGACCGCCATCCAACGGATTGGAACCAAGTTCGCGGCGCTCCTTTCTTTGATGGACGAACGGATGCGACGGCAGTGGGCGGCGTCGGAAGCGACCGGCTACGGGTGGGGCGGGGTTCGGGCCGTGTCGCAAGCCACGGGATTGTCCCCCACGACGATTCGCAAGGGCCTCTCGGAATTGCAGTCCCGAGCCGCACATCCGAATGCCCCGGTCGCCAAGCGGATTCGGCGGGAGGGCGGCGGTCGTAAGCGCAAGGCCGAGTCCGACCCCGAACTGTTGCAGGCCCTGGAGACGCTTGTCGATCCGACGACGCGAGGCGACCCGGAATCCCCGCTGCGGTGGACGTGCAAGAGCACGCGGGTGTTGGCGGACGAACTGTCCCGTCAGGGGCATCCGGTGGGCTATCGCACGGTCGGCCGTTTGTTGCACGCCGCCGGCTACAGCTTGCAAGGCAACCGCAAGACCAAGGAAGGAGACGCCCATCCGGATCGGAACGCCCAGTTCGAGTACATCAACGCCATGGTCACGGCGTTTCAGCAGCGAGGCCAACCCGTGGTTTCGGTCGATACCAAGAAGAAGGAGTTGGTCGGCGACTTCCGCAATGGCGGCCGAGAGTGGCTGCCGCAAGGCGAACCCGACGAGGTTCGCGTGCATGACTTCCTGGACAAGGAATTTGGCAAGGCGATTCCCTACGGCGTCTACGACATCAGCGGGAACCAGGGGTGGGTCAGCGTCGGCATCGACCACGACACCGCGCGGTTCGCCGTCCAGGCGTTGCGGCGCTGGTGGAAGAAGATGGGGGCCAAACGCTACCCCCGGGCCAGGGAACTGCTGATCACGGCCGACGGCGGCGGCAGCAACGGCAGTCGCTGCCGCTTGTGGAAGGTGGCCTTGCAGGACCTGGCCGAGGGCTTGGGAATCCCCATCCGCGTGTGTCATTTCCCACCCGGGACCAGCAAGTGGAACAAGATCGAGCATCGGATGTTCTGCCACATCACCCAGAACTGGCGCGGCCGGCCGCTCGTCAGTCACGAAGTGATCGTCAACCTGATCGCCAACACCGCCACCCGCCAGGGCCTCACCATCCAAGCCGAGTTGGACGTGGGAGCGTATCCGATCGGCCTGAGAGTCACGGACGAAGAACTGGAGAGGGTTAACCTGAAACCCGCAGCGTTTCACGGCGAATGGAATTACACCATTGCGCCCTCCCCAAAGAAAAAATGACCAGCTTGTTTTGGCCCGAAGCCTACCGTCTGCGGCCGAACGCCCCTGGAATGTGAGTATTCCCCACAATTCTGCGCGCCCTCTTTCCTTTCGACAAGCCGGAGCCATACGATGGGATGCCCGGAACGGATTCCTTGGAGGCTCCGGCAGGATGACGTGCTCTCTCCCCACCGCGCTTTGGGCCGCGCAAGTCGCCGCCGCCACGCCTTTGCCCGACGCCCGACTCCATGCCCGCTTGGAGCGCCTGCTGACCCACTTGGCGCTCCAGCCCCTCGACTCCTTGCCCCAGGCCCTGCCGGATTGCCATCAGGCCAAGGCCGCCTATCGCTTCTTCGCCAATGACCGCGTCGAACGCGACGACCTGCTGGAGGGCTGGCGGGCCACGACCGCCCAGGCGGTTCGCGGCCGCGACGTGATCTACGTCGCCCACGACACCACGACCTTCAGCTACACCTCGCTCAAACAGACCAGCGGCCTGGGCTACATCAGCGACGTGGAGGCGGCGCGCGGCTTCCATTGCCACAGCTCCCTGGCGTTGCGAGGCGACGGCGTGCCGTTGGGCCTGCTGCATCAGGAGTACTGGGTGCGCACGGAGTACAAGCGGTCGCGGCCGCAGGGCCGGGCCATGGAAGACAAGGAAAGCATGAAATGGCTGCACGGCCTGGACGCGACGGCTTCGGCGTTGGCGACGCTGCCGGCCGGCGAGCGTCCGCGCGTGGTGCATCTCATGGACCGGGAAGCCGACATCCATGAGGTGTTCGTTCGCGTGCTGCAGTTGGGCCAGGGGGCGATCATCCGCCGCTACCGCAACCGCAACGTGGCCGAGGATCCCGGCGACGCCGACGAAGCGATCGGTCGGGCGCCCTGCGTGGCGCGGATGCGTCTGCGTCTGCCGGCGGGCCATGGCCACAAGGCGCGCACGGCCGTGGTCGAGCTGCGCTCGCGTCCCCTGACGCTGACGCCGCATTCGCACCACGCGCGGGATCGACGGCCGCTGCGTCTGACCATGGTGGAGGTGCGCGAGGCCGCGGCGCCGGCCGGGACGGAGGAGCCGGTGCATTGGCTGCTGTGGACGACGGAGCCGGCGCGAACGGGGGCGGAGATTATGGCGGTGGTTCGGGCCTACGCGTTGCGTTGGCGGATCGAGGATTTTCACCTGGCTTGGAAGCAGGGCTGCCAGGTGGAGCGACTGGCGTTGGAGACGCGGGGGCGTTTGGAGAAGGCCCTGGTCCTATATGCGGGGGTGGCCGTGCGTTTGCTGCGTTTACGCGACCTGGCGCGTTGGGAGCCGACGGCGCCCTGCACGGAGGTGCTGAGCGAGGACGAGTGGCGGGCGTTGTACGCGCACGCCACGGGCGAGGCGGCGACGCCGACGACGCCGGCGCCGACCATGGAGCAGGCGGCGAAGTGGATCGGCCGATTGGGCGGCCACCTGGGCCGCAAGCGGGACGGCATGCCGGGGGTGCGGACGCTGTGGCGTGGCTGGCGCGACCTGGCCATCTTGACGGCGGGGTACCGGGCGGGCCGCGTGCGGCTCGGCTGAGAACCGCCGGCCGGTCCGGGCGACCGGCACGGGGACCGGCGGCCGATCGCGTGTATTGGCGGCGACCAAGCGACGACGCCGGGAGGAAGCGCAAGGGCTTCCTCCCGGCGTCGTCGCTTTGGCGAGGGCCTTGGCCTCTCATAAACACCTAAACATGATCCGCCATGTACTCTCGATGTGGGGAATACTCACCCCTGGAATGGGTCGGTGCAGCCGGTCTTCGGGCCGGCTGTGGATTGAAACCCGTGAGTCGCCTCCCGACGGAATCAGATACGGACGGTGCAGCCGGTCTTCGGGCCGGCTGTGGATTGAAACCCGTTCTACGGTGCGGCAAGTCTCAAATGCCGTAGGTGCAGCCGGTCTTCGGGCCGGCTGTGAATTGAAACCAGAGCGACCGGAAGTCGAGCGTGCAGAAGTTACGGTCTTCGATCCACAAGTCCTTCGGCTCAACCGTAGCCAGAAGCTGGTCGAGCAAGGCGCGTTCCTTCGTGTGCCCGTCCTCGCACGGGAACACGTCGATCGCCAGCATCAACGCCGGGCCAGGCGCCACCAGCGACTTGCCGGGCAGGGGAGAGGAACGCCCGGACTTGCCGTAAGGGCCACGTCAGCCCGGCCGGGGATTCTTTTGGCCCGAACGCCTCCACCAGGACCGGGCGTGGGCGAGGACGCTAACCTGGGACAGGGCGACCCAGAAGCAGACCAGGGACAAGCCAAGCGCGGCGCATAGCATCCAGGACAGCGTCTGGGACTTCAACTCGGCGGTCCGCTGGCGAACCCGCACCACCTGGGCTTTGTAGCCGGCAAGCCATTCCCGCGCCGCCTGGAGGGCCTGTTCAATCCGGGACAACTGGGCGTCTTCGGCGTCGGGGTTCTGCTCCGACTCCGGCGCCGAGGAGCCGGCTCAATTCCCACGCCGCCGGCCCTACGTCGGCCAGACGGCCCTTGATCACCGCCAGCCGATCCGTGTTCAGGCCGGAGGCGGAGGGGAGTGGGAGGTCGCCCACGTCTTCCAGTATGCTGTTGACCACGACGGCCGCTTCCGCGACCCTTTGTAGGGTCTCGTGTGCGTCGCCGAACTGCGGCGCGATCGTCTGCTGAACCGTCCGCGCCAGCAGCCGCCCCCGGCCGCTGTTTCGCTGAGGGTCCTGGGCGATCCTCCTTTGCTCCTCCCGCGCGTTTTGCAGCCGTTCCGCCGCGCCGTCGAGGCTCGTCTCGATGTGATCGAGGCCCCGGTCCGTGAGGTCGAGCGCGGCGTCGAGGCGCCCGAAGACCCGCGTCGCGCGATCGACGGCCGGGCCAGTCACAATCCACACGCCGACGGCGCCCGCCAGACTGACGAGGAGGACCACCGCGGCCGCCAGGAAGGCGAGTCCCGCCACGATGCGTCGGAAGAGCTTCATGGGACTTCCCCGGTTGCGCCGTTTACTCGGCTGGCATGGGTGGGCGAGTGGCCGAAATCATCGGATTGATGGCCGAAGTGGCCACGCGGACATCGGTCGCCGGATTCCGGGCGCCCCGCATCGCGTATCAACCAGGCGCCACTATCCGTCCCCGGCGCCCAGTTGCTCGATGAGCCCTGCCAGCGTCTTGCGCACCGACTCGAACGTGTAGGGATCGTCGGGGTCGGGAGGCGATCCTTCCACCTCGAAGTGCGGCCTCTCGCCATTCACCCGTCCCCATTCGACGTCGGCTTCGCGGACGAGTTCGTGCAAACGGTAGTCCGAATCGAGGACTTGCCGGCAGTAGGCGGCCAATACAAAGAGGGGTCGCTCGAAGTTGTGGAGCAGGAGATCGCTTCCCTTGATGGGGCGGAGCAAGACGACTTGCAACTCCCCATCGCCGGCCGTCATGTGGCGTCTTAACCATTCCTCGATCTCAACCTCGGCCTGTTGCTCGCGCATGACCGGCGACGCGCCTTTCATCGCGCCGGGGCCGGCCATCCGCGCGACGGCTTCGGCCACGGTGAATTTTCGCCCCTTGCGGATTTCCCGTTCGAGTTCCTCATCCGCCTGGGATCGCGGCTTGTCCTTGTCGTCGCTCATTTTCTTGCTTGCATTCGACTTTGCCGGATGAACGCCCCTCGGGGCCTCGGCCGCGACTCCAGCGGATGATCGTACCCCCGCGAAAGGCCTTTGCAACGTATTTCCCTGTTGCAACGGAAATCGGCGGGTTGCAACGATATTCGGGACGGCGGTTCACGGAGCCGGAATCTCGAATTCGATGCTGATGTCGCTTTTGACCCGTTCCAACTCGGCTACGGCAAGGCGCAGGTCGTTGAGCGCGTCACCTTGGGAACCGCCGGGCCGTTTGGGTAGAAGCCGTGTGTTACAAAACTTGCACTCGCCGTAATTCAGAACCTTGTCCAGACGGTCTATAGGCACTTCGATTACGCCGTGGTTACACTGCTTGCAGCGGACTCGCACAGTCTTCAATTCAGTCAGGTCGATACGCAGCATCTTTTCGCTCATGGTTCGCGGTTCCTCGCCGGGGTGCGCCCGCCCCCGGCCGTGGGGAACCAACGCCACGCGCCGGAGGCCGGGAGCGGGCGGGTTAATTACTCCCGCTGTCCCGGTTAAGGGACATGATAGCGGCCAGAGGGAGAGGACGCCAAGGGAAGAACGATAGACGGTCACTGACTGCTCATCCACCATTTCAGCGCCATGAAGGCGAGGTAGACAAGACCGATAGCAGCGACAACGGCCAGAAACGGGTATACGACGTAGTTCAGGCCCAACTTGAAAAGCAGCTTCGGCCAACTGGAGGTCTTCTTGGGCCTGCGCAGCGAGTCCGTTGGAAGACCGAAGAACTCCATCACCTTTATCCCGTAATAGTCATCGGTGGACTTCCAGGCTGGAGGGTCCGTGTGGAAGTCTACAACGAATGTCTGCTGTGCGGGACCGGCGATTTCCCGAAGTTCCTGGGCGATCCATTTCGTCTCAAGCATGACGAAGATGACGCTCATAGGACTTCCAAAGAACCACATCCTGCCAAGCATGTCCGCCAAATTGCCGGCGAAAGTTTCTGCGGGCGTGGACCGCCCCGTCAGGACGAAACTGTGCGCGTCGATTTCCAGGTCGGGGATGTTGCAGAACCGCTTTCTCTTGGAGAGAAACCGTGCGATTTCAGGATGCGTCCAGCAGTTCGCCGCTCCACAGTTCGGGCACTTCCGCGCCTCTTTGGCTATGTCCTGTCCGCATGACTGACAGGGGATCAAATGCGGGTTTTGAGTTGGCGGGGTTGCCGGTTCATCGGCGACCTCTTCCAGTATGTCCACTGGCCCCAACCCTGGAACCGCGTCTGCGCGTGTCCAGCCGGACTCTCCCTCTTCCTTGACCAGATCGGCGGGTTGCAGTCGCCCATCCTCTGCCATCCGGCGCAGCTCATCCCAGGAAACCGTGCCGCCGCCGGCGACCATCCATTTTGCGGGTTCAGGACGAGGCGGGGTGGTCAGGCCGTCGCCCACAGGGGTCGCTAGCACCAAACGGTTTTTCGGGCCGTAACGCTTAACTTCCAGTCCTTACGGACTACAATTCTCCCTGCCTGGGTTGCAGGGAGGATTCCTCATGCTCACCATGGACGGCACTTGCGCCTCTTGGCTCGCCCAAGCGCAGATCGCCGAACAGCGACTCACGGCCGGGCAACGCGGCTTGCTCCAGGCGGCCTTTGCCTTCCGGCGACGCTGCGGCGACGATTACTACTCCAGCCGGTTGCTCAGCCATTTCCTCCTGCACTGCGATTCCGGACTCAAAGTCGCTCAGATCGCTCGATTGGTCGGCGTCAGCCGGCCCACGGCCTCGCACCAACAAGGGGTGTCTTCCAAGGAGGCGATCCAGGCCGCCCACCACCGCCTGGCCGGCCGGCCGCATGGCAAACTGCTGCCGCGTTACGCCGGCCCCATCGCCGAGTTCATGCTGACTCACGCCGACGCCACGCGCTACGACGTGTTGGCCTTCATCCAACGCACCTGGGGCGTCCACGTGTCCACGGTGGCCTTGCACCACTTCTGCAAGAAGTTCGGCCTCGATCGGGCGACGCGGGCCGCGGCCGCGGCCCCCGAGCCGGCCGTGCAGCCTGCGGTCGCGCCGGCCGCGCCCGGCGGCGTGCCACCGCGCCAACCCGTGCCCCTGCCGCCGCCCCCTTTTTCGTCACCAAGACCCAGCACGCCGGCGCGTTCCTGTTGATGCCCGAAGCCCTGGACTGGTTGGCCACGGCCCAGGACTGCTTCACCGACGATTACGGTTCCTTGCGTCCGGGCCTGCAGCCCTGTCAAGGTGCCTGTGGTTTCAGTAAGCTGGCTTCCAGCGTAAGGATACACCAAAACCTGGCAGGGAAGCCGCCATGCTGCTCAACTCGGTTTTCAATCGCTTCGTTCAAGAGAGTCCGGCGGCCGTCATGGTCCGGGGCCTGCTCGAACACGTGCTGACCCCGGAGTCGGTGGACGCACTGTTCGAGGAACACGCCGATAGCCAATATACTCGCGCGCTGTTGTTTTCGCAGACCGTTGAGCTGATGGGTCAGGTCGTGTGTGGAATCTATCCCTCCGCCAATGCCGCGTACCAGAAGCAGCGTGAACGCTTTACCGTGTCGCGCACGGCCGTTTACGACAAACTCAACGGCGTCGAACCCCAGGTGTCCGCGGCCTTGACCCGCCAGACGGCCGCGAGCCTGACGGCAGTGATCCGTGAGCTCGGGGGCGCGTTGCCGGACCTACTGCCCGGTTACCGTGTCAAGATCCTCGACGGCAATTGCCTGGCGAAAACCGAACACCGCGTGCAGGAACTGCGGACGATCGCGGCGGGTCCGTTGCCCGGCAAATCGCTGGTGGTGCTGGACCCGGCGTTGATGCTGGCCATCGACGTGTTCCCGTGCGAGGACGGGCATACGCAAGAGCGTGCCTTGCTCGACCAGGTTTTGGCCACGGTCGAGGCCAACGACGTGTGGATTGAAGATCGCAATTTTTGCACGCTGGGCTTTTTGTTCGGCGTCGCCGCGCGGGACGCCTGCTTCGTGGTCCGGCAGCACCAGAACTTGCCCTGGGAAGCGGTCACCGAACTGGAGTACGCGGGCGAAAGCGAGGACGTGGAGGTCTGGGAGCAAAAGGTTCGGCTGAACAACCCGGAGACCGGCGAAACCCTGATCGTGCGGCGGCTGGAGTTGCGTCTGCCCACGCCGACGCGCGATGGCGACCGGGTGATCCATGTCTTGACCAATCTGCCGGCGCGGGTGGCCGGCGCCAGTCTGGTGGCGGATTTGTATCGGAAGCGTTGGAAGATTGAATCGCTGTTCCAGGTGTTGGAATCGACGCTGGAGAGCGAGCAGACCAGGCTGGGATACCCGAAAGCGGCGTTGTTCGCTTTTTGCGTGTCGTTGGTGGCGTATAACGTGTTGGCGGTGGTGCGCGCGGCGTTGCGTGCGGTGCATGGTCGCGAGGTCGTTGAGGAGACGGTATCGACCTATTACCTGACGGACGAGGTCAAGGGCGTGTATCGGGGAATGATGATCGCGATCCCTGGCGCCGAGTGGGAGCAATTCCGCGACCTGACCGTCGCCCAGTTGGCCGTGCAATTGAAGGAACTGGCGAGCAATGCTCGCTTGTTGGCTTACCAACGTCATCCGCGCGGGCCGAAAAAACCGCGACCCGAGCGCATTCATCACAAGGACAAGCCACATGTGTCCACCGCCCGGCTGTTAGCGACTCGGGATAAGAAAAGACGGGCACCTTGAAAGGGCTGGTCCGGGCCTGTTGACCAGCGTCTTCTCCTTGGTGACCGGCCTGGAGCGAGTTTTTCACCTGGACGAGATGGCCGACGCCGGCTTCGCCCGGTTGTGCGGCGGCCGCCGCTGCCCGTCGCGCCACACCGTCGGCGGTTGGCGGCGTCACCTGGCCTGGTATGAGGTCGATGCCTTCTGCCGCCGGACCTGCCCGTGGCACTTGCTCCGCAACGCCGACGCCATGGTCAGCTTCGACGAGCACACCATCCCACGCTGGACCAAGAAGTTTCGCATCGGCAAGGGCTACGTCACCACCCGCAACAAGTACATGCGCTGCGAGAAGCTGTTCACCGGCTTCGACCTGACGAGCGGCCGCTTCCTGGCGGTGCGCGGCACGCCGGGCGATGTGGGTTTGCAAGAGCTGGCGGCGCCGCTGGTCCGACAGGTCTTGAAGCACGGCCGGCCGCGCACGCTCCACGCGCTGTTCGACGCCGGGGCGGCCAAGTCGGACGCGGGCGTGCGGACCTTGTGGGATCTGGTCGAGAGCCAGCGGCGCCTGGACGTCACGCTGCGCGCCTGCCGCTACCCGCACCGAATGCGGGCCTGGAAGCAATTGCCCGGCGGCTTGTTCGTATCCGTCGAGGAACCGGGCGTGTGCGTCGGCGCCCCGCCCAAGGAAGTCCGCCTGGCCGAGACGCAAACGGTACTCAAGGGCGAGACCGCGGAGCAGGCGGTGCGCACCATCATCTGCCGGGAGGTCCGACCCGGTCCCAAAAAGGACCGCTGGCATCCGCTGTACACGACCTGCGCCGGCGACCCGGAAGACGTGCTGACCATCTTCCGGGCTCGACAAGGGCACGAGCAGGCCCATCGGGTCGAGGTTCACGACCTGTTGGTGGATGCCGTACCGTGCGGCTACGACAAGGAGAGTCCCGACCGGCGGCGGCCGCGCTTTCACCGGGGGCCGTTGCAGATGTTCGGCTGGCTGGTGGCGTTGGTGTACAACGCGGTCGCCGACCTGGGCCGACAGTTGGGCGAGGGCTACGCGGGGGAGCACGTCCGGACCCTGCGGCGACAGTTCTTCAACCGGCCCGGCCAGTTGTACGAGACGCCGGAAGCATTGATCGTGTACCTGGACCCGTTCGCGGGCCAGGAGGCGTTGGCCCCCGCGATGGATAGGATCAATGCGCGGCAACATCGCTTGCCCTGGTTAGACAACCGTCGCTTGGTCCTTTCTCTGACGCCAACCGGCCCATCCCGCGACGGGCCGTAGTGTGTCATTGTTAAGCGTTACGGCCACAAAAACCGTTCGGTGCTAGGATCGTTCTGTTGAACTAAACCGCTCCGCGGTGGAGGGATTTCCGTTTTCTCGTTGCTGACGGGGCATTCGCGTCGGATCTCCAGGTACGCTGAGGGTTCGCCCTCGGCGTTTTTCATTTCCCCCCTGGAGATCCGCCATGACCCCGCTGCGCCAACGCTACATCGACGACCTGCGCCTGCGCAACTACTCCCCAAGAACCGTCCAGGCCTACGTCGCCGGCGTCGCCCGATTCGCCCGGCACTTCGGACGCTCCCCCGACCAACTCGGACCCGACGACGTCCGCGCCTTCCAACTCGAACTGCTGCGCCGCCGCGTCTCCTGGAGCCAGTTCAACCAGACCGTCTGCGCCCTGCGCTTCCTCTACGGCGTCACGCTGGGACGGCCCGAACAACTCCCCCTCATCCCCTACGGCAAAAGGCCCCGCACCCTGCCCGGCGTGCTCGGCCCCGAAGAAGTCCTGCGCCTGATCGACGCCGCCCGACCCGGACGCGACCGCCTGCTGCTCCAGGTCGCCTACGCCTGCGGCCTGCGCATCAGCGAACTGGTCCGCCTGCGCGTCGGCGACATCGACAGCGCCCGCATGGTCGTGGTCGTGCGCCAGGGCAAAGGGCAAAAGGACCGCCTCGTGCCCCTGTCGCCACGCCTGCTCGCCGAACTGCGCGCCTACTGGCGGCGCTACCGCCCGGACGGCTGGCTGTTCCCCGGCGCCGACCCGCAACGGCCGTTGGCCGCCAGCAACGTGCAGCGCCTATGCCAACGGCTGGTGCGACGCGCCGGGCTGACCAAGCCCTGCACGCCGCACACGCTGCGGCACAGCTACGCCACCCACCTGCTGGAGGCCGGCGTCGACGTGGTCACGCTGCAGGCCATCCTCGGCCACCGCGACTTGCACACCACCGCCCATTACCTGCACGTCAGCACCCGGCGTCTGCATCAGACGCCCAGCCTGCTCGATCTGCTGGTCGTGCCCGCGGCCGCGGCCGCGACGGAGGGCCGGCCATGACCGTCCCCGTCGCCGACCGGCCGACTGTGGAAGTGGGCGACGTGATCCGGGCCCACGGCGCCGCCTTCCGGGCCAAGTACGGCGGCCTGCTGTCCGCCGCCCAGCGCCAGGCCTTGCGCGACCTGGGGGCCTGCCGCACCGCGGCCCTGGGCGGCCACGTCGCCCATTGCCTGGACTGCGGCCGCGACCGCATCGCCTACAACTCCTGTCGCAATCGTCACTGCCCCAAGTGCCAGGCCCAGCCCTGTCAAGGTGCCTGTGGTTTCAGTAAGCTGGCTTCCAGCGTAAGGATACACCAAAACCTGGTAGGGAAGCCGCCATGCTGCTCAACTCGGTTTTCAATCGCTTCGTTCAAGAGAGTCCGGCGGCCGTCATGGTCCGGGGCCTGCTCGAACACGTGCTGACCCCGGAGTCGGTGGACGCACTGTTCGAGGAACACGCCGATAGCCAATATACTCGTGCGCTGTTGTTTTCGCAGACCGTTGAGCTGATGGGTCAGGTCGTGTGTGGAATCTATCCCTCCGCCAATGCCGCGTACCAGAAGCAGCGTGAACGCTTTACCGTGTCGCGCACGGCCGTTTACGACAAACTCAACGGCGTCGAACCCCAGGTGTCCGCGGCCTTGACCCGCCAGACGGCCGCGAGCCTGACGGCAGTGATCCGTGAGCTCGGGGGCGCGTTGCCGGACCTACTGCCCGGTTACCGTGTCAAGATCCTCGACGGCAATTGCCTGGCGAAAACCGAACACCGCGTGCAGGAACTGCGGACGATCGCGGCGGGTCCGTTGCCCGGCAAATCGCTGGTGGTGCTGGACCCGGCGTTGATGCTGGCCATCGACGTGTTCCCGTGCGAGGACGGGCATACGCAAGAGCGTGCCTTGCTCGACCAGGTTTTGGCCACGGTCGAGGCCAACGACGTGTGGATTGAAGATCGCAATTTTTGCACGCTGGGCTTTTTGTTCGGCGTCGCCGCGCGGGACGCCTGCTTCGTGGTCCGGCAGCACCAGAACTTGCCCTGGGAAGCGGTCACCGAACTGGAGTACGCGGGCGAAAGCGAGGACGTGGAGGTCTGGGAGCAAAAGGTTCGGCTGAACAACCCGGAGACCGGCGAAACCCTGATCGTGCGGCGGCTGGAGTTGCGTCTGCCCACGCCGACGCGCGATGGCGACCGGGTGATCCATGTCTTGACCAATCTGCCGGCGCGGGTGGCCGGCGCCAGTCTGGTGGCGGATTTGTATCGGAAGCGTTGGAAGATTGAATCGCTGTTCCAGGTGTTGGAATCGACGCTGGAGAGCGAGCAGACCAGGCTGGGATACCCGAAAGCGGCGTTGTTCGCTTTTTGCGTGTCGTTGGTGGCGTATAACGTGTTGGCGGTGGTGTGCGCGGCGTTGCGTGCGGTGCATGGTCGCGAGGTCGTTGAGGAGACGGTATCGACCTATTACCTGACGGACGAGGTCAAGGGCGTGTATCGGGGAATGATGATCGCGATCCCTGGCGCCGAGTGGGAGCAATTCCGCGACCTGACCGTCGCCCAGTTGGCCGTGCAATTGAAGGAACTGGCGAGCAATGCTCGCTTGTTGGCTTACCAACGTCATCCGCGCGGGCCGAAAAAACCGCGACCCGAGCGCATTCATCACAAGGACAAGCCACATGTGTCCACCGCCCGGCTGTTAGCGACTCGGGATAAGAAAAGACGGGCACCTTGAAAGGGCTGGTGCCAGGCCCTGGCCCGCGCCCGCTGGCTGGCGCGGGAGGCCGACAACCTGTTGCCGGTCGAATACCACCACGTCGTCTTCACCCTGCCCGCCGAGCTTTCCGACCTGGCGTTGGCCAACCGGAGGGTGCTGTACGACCTGCTGTTCCAGGCGGCGGCCGCCACGCTGCGCGTCGTGGCGGCCAATCCCAAGCGGCTGGGCGCGATGCTGGGCGTGCTTTTGGTGCTGCACACCTGGGGCCAGACGCTGCGGCATCATCCGCACGTACACGGCGTGGTCACGGGCGGCGGCCTGTCATGCGCCGCCGACGGCGCCCTCGACGCGGCGCCACGCTGGGTGTCCTGCCGCCCCGGCTTCCTGCTGCCGGTGCGCGTGCTGAGCCGGGTGTTCCGGGGCCAGTTCCTGGACGGGCTGCGGACGGCGTTCGCCCGGGGGATGCTGGTCTTTCCCGGCCGTCTGGCGGCGTTGCATACGCCGAGCGCCTTCGCGTCGTGGCTGTCGTCCCTGGGCGGCAAGGACTGGGTGGTGTACTCCAAGCCGCCCTTCGGCGGTCCCGCCCAGGTGTTGAAGTACCTGGCGCGGTACACGCACCGCGTGGCCCTGAGCAACTCCCGGCTGGTCGCCCTGGAAGGGGGCCGGGTGACGTTCCGTTACCAGGACTACGCCGACGGCCGCAAGCACAAGACGATGACGCTGGCGGCGGAGGAGTTCCTGCGTCGCTTCGTACAGCACGTGTTGCCCAAGGGGTTCGTGAAGGTGCGACACTACGGCCTGCTGGCCAACCGCTGCCGGGAGGAACGGCTGCATCGATGCCGTCGTTTGCTGCTTTCGGCGACGGTGGCGACGCCGGGGTCCGTCGGCGAGGCCGGGGTCGTGGCGCCGGCGCCGCGTCCGTGTTGTCCGTGGTGCGGCGGGGAGCGGATCGTGCGCCGGGCGTTGGAAACGGCCGTCCCGGCCCCGTCGCCCGCCGCCGCGGCGGCGGGCGACACCTCGTAACGGGAGGCGTTGGGAGCGTTCGCCGATCCGGTTCGGCGGCGCCGGCCGCGGCGTCGCGCCGCCGAAGGTGCGCGCCGGGCGGCGCTTGGGGAGGAAAACCACGCCGGGCCGCCGGCCGGGGAGCGGCGGTCGCGCTCCGGGGAAGGGGGACGCGCTGGAAAAAAGGCTTGCGTCCGGGCCGACGCCGCTCCACAATGGCGCGGACAAGGGGTGGGGCCGAATCGAAAGCCCATAGCCGCGGGGGACGCGGTTCAGTTCAACGGGGATCTATCCCGCATGCTCCGCCGGCAGGCCGCGGCGGTTGGAGTACGTCCACGCAGGCGGAGCATGCGGGATAGATCCCTTATCGTTGGGCGCGGAGGGGATTTGCAGGCGTTGGCCGCAGGCTGGGCAATTTCGCTTGGAGCCGCCTTGGCCAAGAGGCGACTCCATTCTCGTCTTACAGCGGGGGCATTCGTAGCGAATCATGCACTGCTTCCGAGAAACTGCAACACTCCAGAGGCGGAAGACGCCAAATTGTCGTGCGCGAAGGTGGGACGGGCAAGGAATTTCCCGGCGATGCTTCGGCGCAGTGTGAGCAGCTGAAAAGTTGGTGGAATCTTTGTACAGTACAGCCAGAGAGACTTCAGGCTCTTTTAAGGCATTTTTGCGGCCTGCCTGGTTTTGTTGCGTACGCTGCCGGGCTGCCGGGCGGCTAACTACCGCTGACGATGCCATGTCACCGACCTTATTCCAGGGGAAACCAGTGATACTGTACATTTGCTCCACCAACTGAAGAGACGCTCACACTTCGGCGCAGCCGCGTCACTCCTTGGTGGCCGGCATCGCTGGTGCGACCAGTCCGGGTTTGGCTTGAGAATCCTTGTGGATTTCCCAGGCCGAATTTATCTGCATCCAGGCGGCAAGGATAGTCGCGCCGCCGAGGATGAGGGCGGTTAGAACGACGCCGACGCCAACTTCGACGATCAGGTTCCAGCGGGCGCGACGGGACTCCTGCATGCGCCAATCGGCGTCCGCCTTGAATTGCCGATCTCGGAACTCCTCATTCTTGCGGCTTTCCGCCTGTTGCCACGCTCTGAGTTCCAGGTCGGCTGTCCTGAGACGGTCTTTTTCTATTTGCTCGTTCAGCATCTCTTTGTGTTCTCGCGGTGTGAAGCCCTGACGCCAGGGCGTGAACTTAGGGCAAATTCGGTTCGCCCCAAGGATGGCCGCGACGAGTCCCGGTTCTTGGCCGCCATTCGTCTGGCTAGGCAAGTCGAGTTCCAGGGCAGTACAGAGCGGTAGACGGTCCTGGTTTTCGGCGTATACGCCACACTGGCGCAAGCCGATTTCCGCCTCCATCAGCGTGCGGGTTTCCCGATGTCTCACGCCCAAAAATCCGCAATCGGCGCACTTGACAGGTTCCATGTGGCCTCTCTGTGAGGATGAGTGTGCATGGTCCCCGAAAACGTGGGTCACGGCCTGTCGAAGTCCTCTACCTCCTTCACCACGTTTCTCGTCCAGCGCCTGACAGTATCGGCATTCGTATTGTAGTTCATAAGTCGTCCGAATCACCGGGACTCTCTCTTGCCAGTTTGTCGCGCCTGAACTGAAGACGGTGCCGCCGTCCGAGGATCTTCTGTTCCCATAATATGACCCGCTCGAACTGGAACGGGCGGTGCGGGTGACTAACCCGTAACATCTCTTTTGCTCCAAGATTCCGCTTCCTACCCGGACTCTCGCCCACCACCGCTTGCAGTGCGGGCATCGCCTATGCGTGCCCGCGCCGAGTAGGGCCGAGCCGACGATGACGGCAATCGCCGCTATAGCGCAGACCGCCCAGCCGATCGCGCTGGCCGTTGGCTGCTGCGTGGAGATGCCGATAACGCCGAACAACACGGCCAGGAGGACGAAGGCCAATCCGCCAGCAAGCGCTGGCAGTTGCCAAAGCGCTCGCCTGGTTCCGTTCGGGCGGTTCGCAGGAGCCGGGGCGGGAACGATCTGTGTCAGCAACGGAAGGGAGACGCCGCTTTCGGCGTCGCTCGCCGACGACCGCGGAACCTCAAGCCGCTGGCCGCACTTGGGGCAAGGGGCCTTGCGACCAGCCCGACGGTCATCCACTGTGAGGACCGCGCCGCAGGCGGGGCAGCGGAACCGGATCATGGCAAGCCTCCTGAGAAGACCCCGTCATGCTACATCGGCGGGCCGCGACTTGCCATAAGATTCGCACGACGGGGAGGTCGTTGCGATGTTCACGATAGCCCTGTTCTGCCGACCCAATTCAGGGTGGAAAAAGGCCCTTCCCCCACGGTCCTCGCAAAATACCCTCTGATTGCCGCTACTTCGCCCTTTTATTGCGATTTTTCGACCACTCCTGGAACAAGACGGGGATTTATTGCGTAGCAATAGCGCCGCCCCCTTCCTCCCTACCCACCCCGCAGGAGACCCCCATGAAAATCGCCGTCGCCAAACCGCTGTTCGCCTGGGACGCCCTCGAAGATTCCCCCTCCCTGCAAACCGTTCGCACCTTCCTCGAAGCCATTCCCGACGCCCCCTTGATCGACTCCCTGCAACGCGCTCGCGGCAAGGGCCGCGACGACTACCCCATCGTCGTCCTCTGGGGAACCCTGCTGCTGGCTATCGTGCTCCGCCATCACTCCCTCGACGCCTGCCTGCAAGAGTTGCAACGCAATCCCGCCTTGCGTTTGCTCATCGGCGTCGAGTCCGAGGCCCAGGTCCCCAAGCCCTGCAACCTGTCGCGCTTCCTCGTCACCCTGGGCGAAGAGCCCCACCTCAGCCGCTTGCGCGATGTTTTCGACGTGCTCGTCGGGAGGCTCGGCCGGGTGGTCGGCGACCTGGGCAAGGACACGGCCGGCGATTCGACCGGATTGTCGGGTCGAGCCGCCGACAGCGTCGCGCTGCGCGAGGCGGAACAACGGCAAGGGCTGCCGCAACCCACCGGCGGACGCAAGGAATACAAGGACGACGACGGCACGGTCGCCAAGGTCGTCGAGTGGTTCGGCTACAAATTGCATCTGTTGGTGGACGTCAAGCACGAGGTGGTGCTGTCCTACCGCATCACCGACACCAAGGCAGGCGACAACGAAATGATCGGCGACCTGCTGCGGCAGGCGAAAAAGAACCTGCCCGAGGATCGCATCGAGACCATGGCGTACGACAAAGCGGCCGACGACGGCGCCGTCCACGAACTGCCGCACGACGAACAGGTGCGGCCGCCGATTCAAAACCGGAGTTTTAAGCTCGAAGAACCCGAGAAGGTCCTGGGCGGCCGCACGCCGCTCAACGTGGTCTACGATCAGGCCGGTACGTTGTTCTGCTACGACCGGGTCAGCCCGACGCCGGTGCGTCACGCCATGGCCTACATCGGCCACGAAGCGGAGCGTGGTACGCTGAAATATCGCTGTCCGGCCCGGCACGGCGACTGGGAATGCCCCAGCGACGCCGTCTGCAACGGCGAGCGCAAGTACGGCCTGACCGTGCGCGTCAAGCAGGAGATCGACCTGCGTCGCTTCCCGTCGATCCCGCGCCACCAAGAAGTTTGAACGGTACTACAAGGGCCGCACGTCGGTGGAACGAGTCAACGGCCGGCTGAAGATTTTTTGGGGGATCGACGACGGCCAGGTGTACGGGTCGCGGCGTTTTCACTCCCAAGTGGGAGCGGTCTTGGTGGTGCATCTGGGCTTGGCGACGGTGCTGGCTCAGACGGAGCGTTTTGAAGGCAGCTACGGAACGATGCGGCTGTCGCCGATCGCGAAGGCCCTGCGCGAGCTGATGAAAGAACCGCCGACGCCGGCTGCGGCGCCGGCGGCCGCCAACGGATAATCAAATAACGATGGGACAATTTGAAACCGCCGACGCCCTCGCGGGAGACGGTGCGCGCCCATGCGCAGCCCCCGGCCCGCGGTTGTGAAGCAAATCTACAACGCAACAGCCTCCGCCCCGCGCGCACCCTTGGCGATCCGTCGCTTCGCCGCGTCCAAAAGGACCGCGCGCGCCCACTCGGCCTTGTCCGCGCCGTCCAGGTCCACGGCTTGCTTGATGATCGCGTGCTGCGCGTCGGTGAGCGGAACGTGAAGCTGATACCGCTTGCGGTCTTCCGGGTTTTTCGCTGGCCTTCCCATGTGGAAATCTTAGCGAAATAAACCCGGCCGTGTCAACTACCAACCTGTAATCGTGTAGAAGGTTTAGCTAAACTTAATCCTGTACTGAACGGGCGTTTAAGTGCGGGAGAGCGGCCGATGGACATGCGAGAGTTAAAGGGTCTGGACATCGCGGCCCGCTGTCGCATCGGCTACAAGGACGGCGCGTGGGTCATCCCCAGCCAGTCCGGCAAGGGAACGTGCCGCGTCGTCCTGACTCCGCAAGGGGACTCATGTGAGTGCGAGGACCACCAACTAACCCAATAACCGTGCAAGCACATCCACGCCGCCCGCATCGTCCGGGAGCGGGACCACGGTGGGAAAGCCCCCGCGCTCGACTTCGACGCCATGCCGAAGCGGAAGACCTACCCGCAGTGCTGGCCCGCGTACAATCTGGCGCAGAACACAGAGAAACATCGCTTTCAGGAGTTGCTTGCCGACCTGTGCCGTGGCATCGAAGAGCCGCCGCCGGTTCCGCACAAGCGGGGTCGCAAGCCGCATCTGCTCCGTGACTGCGTGTTCTCGGCCGCGCTCAAGGTCTACAGCACGTTCTCGACGCGCCGGTTCCAGTGCGACCTGAGCGACGCCCATGAGGCCGGCTACTTGACAGCGGACGTGCCGAGCATGAAAATCTGCGAGTTCCTACAGAACGACGCTCTGACGCCGATCCTCAAGCGACTCATCATCGCGGCCAGCCTGCCCCTCAAGACGGTCGAAACCGTGTTCGCGCCGGACAGTACCGGATTTAGCGTATCTAAATTTGTTCGCTGGTACGACGAGAAATACGGTCGGGAAAGGAGCGGAAAGGATTGGGTGAAAGCGCACGCCATCTGTGGCGTCAAGACCAACATCGTAACCGGAGTGGAAATCGCCGACAAGCGTGCGGGCGACTGTCCACAGTTCAAGCCGATGGTGGAGACAACGGCCGAAAACTTCACGGTCAAGGAAGTCCCGGCCGACAAGGCGTACCTGGATCACGACAACCTCGCCCTGGTCGAGAAGCTGGGCGGCGCTGCCTACATCCCCTTCAAGAGCAACAGTCAGCCGGGCGAACCGGGGAGCCTGTGGCACAAGCTGTACCACTTTTTCCAGTACAACCGGGAGGAGTTTTTGCCGCACTACCACCAGCGGTCGAACGCAGAAAGCACCTTTAGCGCTGTCAAAAGGAAGTTCGGGGACGCCGTGCGGAGCAAGCATGAGACCGCCATGAAGAATGAAGTCTTATGCAAGTTTCTATGTCATAATATCTGCTGTGTCATCATGGAACAGTGCGTCCTGGGGATCGACGCGGAATTCTGGCCGGAACAGGTGGCCGCGCGGGCGGACGAGGGGCCGGACGTTCTGCGATTCCCGGCGGGTTAAACCAGTTCGCCCGATCCGTCGGCCGTGAACACTACGCTTCCGTCTGCTTGCGGCACAATGTAGAACCAGCGGAGCGCCGGTATCGCCCCGTCGCCGACCGGGTGAACGCAAATGCGGAGTTCGTACCTCTCACCTCTGCGAAGGCGCCCGTCCCACGGTTCGGCGTTTATGAGTTTCAGGCAGTACCCCATGCTTGCGAATATGTCCACGGGCCGTTCGCCGTCGCCGTGGACCTCCACTTCTTTCTGTTCTTCGCCGATGATCGGCTGAAAGTTCTCCGGCAGGACAAAGCCATCGTTCGGCCGGATATCGACTAGCTTGACGACAAAGCGGATGCTTCCCGACGACAGGTTGCGGATCCTGATTCTGTAAATCTGGCCGTCCGTCGGTCCCACGCCGGCGATCTCCAGCAGCGGCTTCAGCTTTTGTTCGGCAGACTCTCTCGCCTCATGCTCTTTCGCCCATATGCTGTAGCTGGTGATTACCAGGCACGCAATCGCCGCCGCCAAGACGCACCAGACTGAGAGGTTCCAGCCCATCGCCGCAAAGACGACGCCTATCGCCATGAGTACAAGGGAAGCAGGTCCGTTCACGAGTGCGATCCAGTCGTTGTAGATCGCCCGGCCGAATTCGCGGCGGTATTTCATGCCGGCCATTCGACCACGGCGGTTCGAGAAAGTCACGAAAAACCGGACGCATCAACGCCCGGTGATGTCAACCTTGCCTGCAACGATATTCCGCCGTCTGCAACGTAATTCGGTCATTTTGAGGTTATCCGTTGCAAAGCCCCGCGAAAGAACGATTGCAACGATAGCCGCACAGGCGTGGCCGGGCGAGGCCAACTCGCGAAAGACCCTGCCCCTTCACGAGTCCCGACCGGCGGAAGGACGGGGCGGCCGGCGGGTCGAATAAATCCGGCAGCCGCCGCTGCCGGAGTCCCGCAGTACCGTACTGGCCGGCCCTGACGCCGACCTCAAGCGCCGTCGCCCAGTCTACTCGGCCGGCGTGGGTAGGCTGCTCACCCGTTGCGTGGCCAAGGCCGTCTTCCGTCAGCGGTTCGTCGCCTCCGACAACCGGGCCAACAGCTGCGTCAGCAGGAGCAGCACCGCCCAGTCATCCATGCGAAGCAGCTCGTCGAACAGCTTCTTCGCCTACTGCCGCGTGACGGCCAAATCGTCCGGCTCCGGCGTCGTAGGCAGCAACTCCGCAACCGGAACGCAAAGCGCCGCCGCCAACCGCGCCGCCAGGTCGATCCCCGGCGCCGCGCCGCCGCAAAGCGATCGCTGATAGGTAAAAAACAGGTCCGGCGTTGACGGGCCTGTCTCGTGCCCGGCGGAATTCTTCCGCCGGGTAGCAATCGACGGGATCGGTCGATGTCCTCGCTGGACAATGGCCGGATTTGCCCCGAGTACGCCCCGAGGCGCATCGCGATGGTTTCCCGCAGGACGTAAACTTCGGGCAGGTCAGGCCGGTCGTGCAGGCCGGCCAGGCACGCATCGGCCCGAAGCAAATCTTCGGCGTCGGCGGCCAGGACAAGAAAGGAGCGTGCCGCGGCCAACACCGTCATTTCCCGATCAACAGGCGTTGCGTTCGGCCCCGTCGCGCGATCCCGGCAGGATTCCGCAAGCCGCATCGCCTCATTGTGGTCGTCGCCCTCCAGCGCCTCCTCGAGCGCGCCCAAAAGGCGACCTCGCTCGTCCACGACCGCGGGCGGCCTTTCCTGCTCCGTGCGCCCTCTTGGCCGGGCCAGATCGAGCCAGTGCTCCCGCCCACGCACCTGGACGATTCCCGCGGCCCGCAGATCAAAGCTGTCGCGCCAACGGTGCAAATCGATCTCAAAAAAAATGGTTCATCCGGGGGAAGCGTACTTCGTGGTTGAAAAGGCGTGGACATGCTGTTCCCATCTGAGGTTTGGGAAACCATCTTCAGAAGGGAGCCGTCAGCATGTCCACCAGCCTACTCTACCACGCCTTCGGCATCCGAGGCTACGACTACGTCAAAACCGATTACCGAGAGGGACGTGTGGTCTTCACCATCCATCGACGGCCCCACACCTACCGCTGTCCCCTCTGCGGTTCGCGGCGGGTCGCGCCCCGGGGATGCCAGGAGCGGACCTTTCGGGCTGTGCCCATTGGCGGCAAGCCGGTCTATGTGATGCTGGCCATTCCGCGGGTGGAGTGCCCGACCTGCCAGGTGATCCGCCAGGCGCCGCTGGACTTCGCCGACCCCCGACGCAGCTACACCCGGGCCTTTGAGCGTTATGCCCTGGAGTTGAGCCGGATGATGACCATCCAGGACGTGGCCCGGCATCTACAGGTCAGTTGGGATGTCATCAAGGACATCCAGAAGCGCGACCTGCAACGACGTTACCGGAAGCCCAAGCTGAACAAGCTCAAGCAGATCGCCATCGACGAAATAGCGGTCGGCCACGGTCACCGCTACCTGACGGTGGTCCTCAACCTGGAGACGGGGGCGGTAGTTTTCGTGGGCGAGGGTAAGGGGGCCGACGCTCTGGAGCCGTTCTGGAAGCGGCTGAAGGCGGCGCGGGCCCGGGTCGAAGCGGTGGCCACGGACATGTCGCCGGCCTACATCCAGGCCGTACGGGACAACCTGAGCGACGCGGTCCACGTGTTCGACCACTTCCACGTCATCAAGCCGTTCAACGAGAAGTTGAGCGACTTCCGGCGGGAGCTGCACCGGGAGGCCACGGACCAAATGCACAAGGAAGTGCTCAAGGGGACGCGCTGGCTTTTGCTCAAGAACCCGGAGAACCTGGATCCCAAGAAAAAGGAGCGGGAGCGACTGGAGGAGGCGTTGCGCATGAACCAGCCCTTGGCCACGGTGTACTACCTGAAAGAGGACCTGCGGCAGATCTGGGGGCAGCCGGACAAGGCGACGGCGGCGCGGGTGTTGGAGGACTGGATCCGCCGAGCGGAGGCGTCGTGCATCAAGGTGTTGCAGAGATTCGCGGCGACGCTGGCGATGCACCGCACGGGCATCCTGGCCTACTACGACTGCCGGATCTCCACGGGACCTCTGGAAGGGACGAACAACAAGATCAAGACGATGCAGCGACAGGCCTACGGCTTCCGCGACAAGGAGTTCTTCAAACTCAAGATTTATGCGATCCACGAAACCAAGTACGCTTTAGTCGGATGAACCAAAAAAATGCACCGCATCGGCGGCATAAATCGATCTTCCCGCCGCGACCATGTCGCCGCCGACAAGGCGACAACATAGGTGCCCGTCTTCCAGCAAAGGCTCCTCGTGCAACTCGACGCCGTGAGTCTTCACGGCCTGCCCGCGAAGGTACGCAAGCCCCTCGTCGCCGATTTGCCAGGTGCAGTGGCCGGTCCCTGGGAGGAAGCCGTTCAGGTAGAATCCGCTTCCGCTCACGTACTGTCGGAGTCTGGGCATGGGCAACCTCATCGTTGCAACTTCCTGATCGCCGCGAGACGCCTGGAGGGATGGCCCCGTCTTGGAAAAAGCATTCCGGCCGCTGGAAAACCTGCTCCCGCGCCTGCTCAAAGACGGCTACCTTCCCAAGCGCCTGGCCGCCTACGCCAACGCGGTGCGCGAACTGGGCAACTTCGGCACCCACGCCTTCGGCGAGGCGGTCACGAAGCCGGACGTGGCGCAATCGCTAACACAGCTGACCCTCATCCTGGAGTGGTATTTCGAGCACGAGTTGCCCGCCGCCACGGCGAGGCGCGCCAAACCCGCCGTGCGGGCCGCCCCCCTTCGGGCGGCGCCCACGAAGGCGCCGCCAACGGGGCCGGCGGCGGCCGGGCCGCACGCCGGATCGAGTGGCTCGTCGGCCTCATCGTCCTTTTGGCGGCGGTCGGCCCGGCGGCCGACCTCGTCGGAGCCTATTTGTGCGTGGGGGACGTCGGGGACGGGAGGCAGTATCACGGCCGCGTCGAAATCAGCAAGGAAGGGGACTGCTATTGGATGAAGTGGACGTTCGCCTCCCAGCACCACACCGGCCTCGCCCTGCGCGACGGCGACACGTTGTCGGCCGCCATCCGCGACGATGACGACGATAAGTACACAGGCATTGCCGTATACGAGGTCGAGGGCGGCGGCAGGCTGGTGGGGCGCTGGTCGGATTTCGGGTCCGTGGGCGCGACCGCCACGGAGACGCTGAGCAAAGCAAACGCGGTCGTGCGGCCGACGGCCGTGGGGCGGGATGGGTCTGATATCGTCGGCGCCTACGAGTGCGTCGCGGACGCTGGGGGCGGCGGGCAATACCACGGAGACGTAGTAATCGGCAAGGAAGGGGATCGCTATCGGATAGAATGGACGCAAAACGACCTGCATGACGTCGGCCTCGCCATCCGGGAAGGCGACACGCTGTCTGCCGCCATCCGCGAGGAAGACAATGACAAATAAACCGGCCTCGTTGTCTACCGGATCCAGAAGGACGGCAAGCTCGCGGGGCGTTGGTCGTTCTTCGGTTTCGCGAGGACGGTCCTGACCGAAACGCTGACGCCGAAGAAGTGAGCAGGCGACTCCACGAACTCCTCACACCCGCAACTCCCGTTGCCAGCGCCGCGCCAGCTCCGCGATTTCCTCCGGGCCGAGACCTTCAAGGTCCGTCTCGCGCAGCGCCTGCAATACCGGATCTTCCACGTTGGCGAACAGGCTTTTCGCGGCCAATTTCGGCCGACGGATGCGGCCGCCCGGACGCGGCGGCGCGTTGACGTGGTGCGTCTCCAGTTCCGTCAGCACCTCCCGCGCCCGGCTCAGCACCTCCGCCGGCACGCCGGCCCGCTGGGCGACGTGGATGCCGTAGCTCTTGTCCGTGCCGCCGGCCGCGATCTTGTGCAGGAACACGATGCCGTCCGGACCCTCATGCACCAGGGCGTTGTAGTTCCGCAGACGCGGCAGCCGTTCCGCCAGCTGCGACAATTCATGGTAGTGCGTGGCGAACAGCGTACGGCAGCCGACCTGGTCGTGCAAATACTCGGTGATGCTCCAGGCCAGCGATACGCCGTCGTAGGTGCTGGTCCCGCGGCCGATCTCATCCAGAATAACCAGACTTCGAGGAGTGGCGTTGTTGAGAATATTGGCGGCCTCGGTCATTTCCACCATGAACGTGCTCTGCGCCCGGCTCAGCTCGTCGCTGGCGCCGACGCGGGTGAAGATGCGATCCGCCAGGCCGACCAGCGCCTGTTTCGCCGGGACGAAACCGCCCATCTGCGCCATCAGCGTCAAAAGCGCCGCCTGGCGGATGTAACAGCTCTTTCCGCCCATGTTCGGTCCCGTAATGAGCAGAAACGTCCCCTCGTCCGGTCCCATCGCCAGGTCGTTGGGCACGAACGTTCCCGGCGGCATCGTCTGGTCGAGGACGGGGTGCCGGCCGTCGCGCATGCGCAGCACCGGCTCGTCGGTCAGTTCCGGCCGGCAGTAGCCGCGTTCCGCCGCCAACTCCGCCAGCGCCGCCAACACGTCCAGCCCCGCCAGCACCTCGCCCGCCTGCAACAGACGACCCGTCTCCGCCGCCGTCCGTTCGCGCAGGGCGACGAACAATTCGTACTCGCGCTGGCCGATCTTCTCCTGCGCCGTCAGCACCTTCTCCTCGTACTCCTTCAACTCCGGCGTGACGTAGCGCTCGGCGTTCTTCAAGGTCTGTCGGCGCTCGTAATTGGGCGGAACCCGGCTGCCGTGGGTGTGGGTGATCTCGATGTAGTAGCCGTGGACCTGGTTGTAGCCGACCTTGAGGCTGTTGATGCCGGTGCGCGTGATCTCCGCCGCCTGGAAGCGGGCGATCCAATCCCTGCCGTCGGTGGTGATGGCGTGCAACTCGTCCAGGGCGGCGTCGTAGCCGCGGCGGATGACGCCGCCCTCTTTCGCGGTCAACGGCGGCGTTTCCACCAGGGCCGTTTCGATGGCCTCGCGCAGCTCTGGGCAAAGTTCCAGGCGGGCTTCCAGGTCGCGCAGCAGACCGGCGCGGCGGGCCGTGACCTTGGCCTTGATGCGCGGCAAAAGGGCCAGGGTGCGGCCGACGGCGGCCAGGTCGCGCGGCGACGCCCGGCCGGTGCTGGCGCGGGCCGTCAGCCGTTGCAGGTCGTGCGTCTCGCTCAGACGGCCGCGCAGCTCCTGGCGCAGGGCGTGTTCGTCCTTGAGTTCGGCCACGGCGTCGAGACGGGATTCGATGGCGGCGCGGTCGGCCAGCGGGGCGACGATCCATTCTTGGAGCAGCCGCGCGCCCATCGGCGTGGCCGTGCGGTCGAGCCTCGCCAGCAGCGAACCGGCCCGACCGCCCTCGCGCAGGGTGCGAGTCAGTTCCAGGCTGCGGCGCGTCACCTCGTCCAGAAAGAGGAATCGGTCGCCGGCGTGCGGCCGCAGTTTGGTCAGGTGGCCGAGACCGGCCTTGAGCGTTTCGCGCAGGTACAGCAACAGCGCCCCGGCGGCGGAGACGCAGGGCTGGTGGTCGTCGAAGCCGAAGCCGGCCAGGGTGGTCACGCCGAAATGGTGCATCAGGGCGGCGCGGGCGGAATCGTTGTCGAAGGTCCAGTCCGGCCGCGGCGTTACCGACAAAGTGGGCAGATATTCGCGCAGCCCCTCCAGCGCTCGATTCACCTCGGCGGTCGGCCCCGGCGCTTCGGGACAGAGCACCTCCGCGGGGGCCAGTCGGCCCAGCTCGTCTGCGAGTTTTTCCGTCGGGACGTCGGCGGCCTGGAACTGGGCGGTGGACAGGTCCACCCAGGCGGCGCCGACCACGCCCTTGCCGGCCGGCGCCAGGGCGACGAGGAAGTTGGAGCGGCGTGGGTCGAGGAGGTCTTCTTCGGTGAGGGTGCCGGGCGTGACGACGCGGGTGACGTCGCGTTTGACCAGCCCCTTGGCCTGGGCGGGGTCTTCCAGCTGATCGCAGACGGCGACGCGATGGCCGGCGTGGAGCAGTTTGGCCAGGTAGGTTTCGAGGTCCTGCGTGCGGAAGCCGGCCATGGGGATGGTCTTGTCGCGGCTGGTCAGCGTTAGGCCGAGCACGCGCGATCCCACCACGGCGTCGTCGTAGAACAGCTCGTAAAAGCTGCCGTTCTGGAAAAGGAGCAGCATCCCCGGATGACGCGCCGCGCCTCCTGGTACTGGTCCATCATGTTGTGCGACATTGCATCCGTGGTCAGTGGTCAGCCGGAAAAACGCCCGTGTGAAGAACGGGCGTGCGGTCATAGGTTTGTTTTACTGACCACTGACAACTGGCCACTGGCCACTATTTCCTGCCGTTGCGGAGGACTTTGCTCATGGCGACGGCGTTGCCGCCGCCCTTGTAGACCACCTCGGTCATGTAGTGGCGCATGAGCATGAGACCGCGGCCGCAGGGCCGTTCGAGGTTCTCGACCGCGGTGGGGTCGGGCACGTCGCCGGGGTCGAAGCCGGGGCCTTCGTCCAGGACTTCCACCTCGAAGCGATACGGCGTCACGCGGTAGAGGACGCGGACCTTCTTGGCCCGGTCCATCTGGTTGCCGTGTTTGATGGCGTTGATAAGGGCTTCTTCGAGGGCGAGCTTGATGCTGAAGACTTCGTGGGGGCTGGCGTGCGACGACTCCAACAGGAGTCGCTCGATCTGGTCCTGGAAACGGCGCGCCTCGGCCGGGTCGCTGGCCAGAACGGCCTCGGCGTAGGGGCTGGAGCCTGAGTCGCGCTGTATTTCCATCGGAACCGGGATAGGTAAGGGCACTATAAGGGGCCTCCCTGACGAACGGCCGCCCCACCGCGGCCCTGCAAGCAAGCCCGGCCATGCCGCGCCGGGCAGAGTCTCGCCTCCGTTGCGTCTCTTTTTCCGCCGGACTTCGCCTGCCGTCCTCGATCGTCCCCCGGTTTCGGCGGCCGAAGGCGTCCCGGTCCGCCGTCCCGTGTGCGATTCCTTCCTTCCGGGGCGTCGCGCTGACGCCCGGAAGGTGCATCCCCCCAGGGCGACGCCCCGCCTTAGAACGCTTGCAGGGCCGTCTGCTCTTCCTTCTGAATGTTGAAGAATTTATCCAGCTTCGTGATCTCAAAAACCTCGTGGATCTGCGGGTCGATGTTGCACAGGATGAGGCGCCCCTTGGCCGCCTGCAGCTTTTTGTTCAGGGTGATGAGCTTTCCCAGCGCCGCGCTCGAGAGGAATTCGACGTTGCCGAAGTTGAGCAGCAGTTTGCGACAATTCTCCTCATCCACGAGGCCGAACAGCTGCTCGCCGATGATCTGGATGTTCTGCTCGTCGAGGATCTTGCGGTCGATGAAATTGACGACGGTGACGTCGCCGATTTGCTCCACCTCCAGGCGACGGCGGCGCGGTTGGGACGACATGGCGGACTCCTTGGCTGCGCTGGAAGGGACGCCTCCACCCCGGCTTTCGGCGGGCGGCGTGCGAAAGCGGGCAAACGGGGAACAATTCTTATGATGGTAGACTCCCGCCCAGGGAAGTCAAGCGCATTCGGCCTCGATTTCCCGCGTGCATCAACGAACCATCAATGGCTTCCCCGCAAAAGTGGACAGGGAGCTTAACGGCCGTTCCGATTGTGCATACTTGGCCGGGGGGACGCGTCCCCGGTCGAGTCGGCCGCCACAGGCGGCTCGGCGCATCGGCGTAGGGAAAATCCGGAGGCCCTTGCCGCGGGCGGGTTGCGGGGTGTCGATCAAGGGGGCGTCGGGAACGGCTTCGAGGAAGGTGCGAACGGTTCGCGGGGAGGGGGAGTCTTCGACGGCGTCCCAGGCGAACAGGGTTTGGCGACGGCGGTTTTCATGGGGGGGTCTCCTGCGGCGTGGGTGGGGAGGAAGGGGACGACGCCCGTTGCTGCGCGATTCATCCCGGCTTGGTTTCAGGAGGGGTCGAAAAAGCGCGAAAAAAGGGAAAGGGTTGCGAATCCGGGAGAAGGTCCATTCCCGCCCTCATTTGGACCGGAAAAACAAGGCGCCCCTGAACATCACAACGACCTCCCGGAGTCGGGACGCCGATGGCGTCCGCGGCCGTCATACGGTACTCTGAAAGACGCCCCTCTTCACACCCTGGTTCGACCCTCCTGGAAGGTGTACCCCATGAAGGCGGCTCCCATACCGGTTCGATTCGTGCTGTTGCTCTGTCCGCTCTTGCTCGCCGCCGACAAGCCGGCCGACGCCGACCTCGAAACGACGGTGCGCAGGCTGGAGAAAGACATCACCGCCGTGCGCGGTCTGGCGTACAAGACGCCGGTCGTCGCCAAGATCATCCCCCGTCCCAGGGACGCGGACAAGCACTTGCAGGGTTATTACAGCCTCAAGGACAAGACCCTGTTCGTCTACGCCGACGTTTCCGGCTCGTATCAGCGGGGCGTGCTCATCCATGAAATGGTTCATGCGTTGCAGGACCAGCATTTCGGCCTGGACAAGCTGCACCAAACCGACGACGACGACGACGCGGCGATGGCGAAGGCCGCGCTGATCGAGGGCGACGCGACTTACACCATGATCGAGGTGTTGAAGAAGGACCAGCCCAAGGTCGCGGCCATGCTCGACGCGCCGCTGGAAAAGGCCAGGAACCTGCACAACGCGTTCCTGTACGCCCAGGGCGCCCGCTACGTCAAGGCGCTCAAGGACCACGGCGGCTGGCAGGCCGTGAACAATGCGTATCGCTTTCCGCCGGAATCGACGGCCGACGTGCTGCACCCGGAAGGCGTTTCGACCATCGACCTCGGCCCCGGCCAGGTGGTCGGCGAACTGGGTTGGATCAAGAAGCTAATGGAAGTCCCGGAAACGGCGCCGCTGTCCGTGCGGGCGGCGTCCGGCTGGATCGGCGACCGCGCCGTCGAATACGGCGGCGGCCGCGCCTGGGAAATCGCCTTCGCCGACCAGGAGCAGGCGCGGCGCTTCCGGGAGGAGCTGGCGAAATACCTGCCGCTCCACGAACCGAAACTCAGTCCCCTTCCGACCGCGGAAGCAGGCGCCGGCGTCTGGAGAGGGGAGTACGGCGAGATCGAGGCCGTCCTTATCCGCGGGCCGCGCGTCCTGCTGATCGACGCGCCGAGTCGGGTGGGATACCAGACGATGCTCGACTACCTCGACGGGCCGCCGGCGCTGGCCGTCTACTCCGCGAAGGAGAAAAAAACCATCTCTTTCGGAGAAATGGTGGATCGGCTGCTCGACGCCGACCTGATCTGCCTGGGCGAGACGCACGACAGCGTACCGTGTCATCGCGTCCAGCGGGAGATCATTGAGGCGTTGTTCGCGCGGGACGGGCGGCTCGGCGTCGGCATGGAAATGTTCCAGCGGCCCTACCAGAAGGACATCGACCGGTATTTCCGCGGCGAAATCGGCGAGGAGGAGTTCCTGAAGGCGACGGAATATCGCCAGCGCTGGGGCTTCGACTGGTCGCTCTACCGGCCGATCGTGGAGTTCTGCCGCAGAAACGGCGTGCCGCTGGCCGCCCTCAACGCACCGAAGGAATTGACGCACCGGATCTCTAAAGTCGGTTACGCCGCCCTGACCGACGACGAGAAGAAGCAGCTGGGCGACATCGACTTTCAGGTGAAGGACCACCGCGACTACTGGTACGAACGGCTGCCGAAGATGCACGGCCAGAAGGACGCCACGCCGGAACAGAAGGAACGCGGCTACGAGGTGATGACGGTCTGGGACGGTTACATGGCCGCCAGCGCCGCGCGGTTCCAGCGCGACCGCAACGTGCGGCGGATGGTGGTGCTGGCCGGGAGCGGCCACGTCGAGCGCGGTTTCGGCATCCCGGCGCGGGCGGCGAAGCGCACCGGCGGCAAGGTTGCGACGGTGCGGATTGAGGTCGGCGGCGACGTGGAAAAGATGGCGGAGGAACCGACGACGGATTATGTTGTGGTGGTGAAGTAGGGTGGGCCGGGCAGCAGCATGGCCTTTTAACATAGCAGTCGAAGTGGGAGTGACGAATGGCCAAACGTCCTCCGAAAGTGGTTGCCCTCGATCCGGACGACTACGCCGCGCGGCATGTCGGCCGGACGGCGGACGGGCGACAATTCTTCCTGACCGAGCCGTTCATTCCCGCCCTTGGCGGCCCCGGCAGAGAATTCCTGGCACTGTACCTTTTCGACACGGCCGGGGCGCTTTTGGAGGCTCGCATCGAAGACTTGGGGACGCGCGACCAACTCGACAAGGAGGCTGCCCGCGCCAGGAGGCGCGAGTTGCTGGCCTCGCTGGGCGAGGTCGAGTACCAGCGGATCAAGGTCGCTCCATTCAAGGTGGAGCGGTTCGGGGTGGAGTTCGGCTTCATCCCACAACCACCCGAGGAGCCGGGCGAGGACTGGAGCGTGATCGTCGAGCCGGGCAACTATATGTGCTTCTGTCCGCCGTGGACGACCGGCGATTACGACACGTGAGAGCCTCGCGCTTACTTACGCTAAGGTTCAGTTGGGAGGCGACGAAAATGCGTATTCAGATGGAAGCCGTATACGAGAACGGGGTTTTCCGACCCATGCAGCCGGTCCCTCTGACCGAGCATCAGCGTGTGACCGTCACCCTGGACGCGGAAGGGCCGGCCGACGCGCTTCCCCTCCACGCCGACCGTCCGCCGCTCCGTGTGGACGAAGGGGGGTGGTGCGCGTCGGCCGGAGTCGCGTTAGCCTCGACCTGATCGTCGAGCAGTACGAGAACGGCATGACGCCGGAGGACATGGTCCGCGCCTACGACTGCGCCTGGCGCTGGCCGACGTCCACGCCGTCATCGCCTACTACCTCCGACATCGGGACGAAGTGCAGGCCTATCTGAAGCGGCGGCAGGAGGAAGCCGAATCGCTGCGGGCGAAGATTGAGGCCGAGCGCCCGCAAGTCTCGCGGGAAGAGTTGCTCGCACGCCGCGGCGCCGGGGAGAAGGCCCGCGCCTGTAAGCGGTGAAAGAAGAGCTAAAAAAGGCGAGTCGCAAGCCCGATGTCGTGTCGCGTCTTGGCGGCCGACAACGATTTTGCGACTTGCGGTGAGGGTAAGGACATGGCAACCCAGACGCGAGCCAAAGGCTACACTTTCGAGGACTTTTGTATTCTGGTCAAGGACGGCCAGAAGGCCGACCTCATCGACGGGGTGATCCACATGGCTTCGCCCGATAATACGGATGCGAATAAACTGGCCGTATGGTTGGGCGGTCTGATCGACCTTTTCGTGGAAACCCGCGAGTTGGGCCAGGTGTTCGCGTCTCGCGTCGCTTTCCGCATCGGCGACGGCAACGGGCCGGAGCCGGACATTGCTTTCGTCCGCCGGGACCGTTTGCAGCTCGTTCGACGAGGCTTTGTCCTGGGGCCGCCCGATCTCGCCTTGGAGATCGTGTCGCCCGAAAGCGTCGAACGCGATTACGAGACCAAGCGCGATCAGTATCGGCGGGCCGGGGTCCGGGAATACTGGCTGGTGGATGAAATCGAAGAGCGGGTCACGATGCTTCGGTTGACGGCCAAACGGGCGTACCGCGAACTCCGGCCGCGAAAAGGCGTGCTGACCAGCGAGGTCTTGCCAGGCTTCTGGTTCCGGCCCGAATGGCTCTGGCAAGACCCGCGGCCGAAAAAGGTCGAACTGTTGAAACTGCTGCTCCAAAGGCTTTCCTGAAAGGCGCCCATGTCATCCCACGATGAAAACAAGCCCGCCGGGACATTCGAGTTCTACGGCGGCTACCAGGTGTACGACGAGAACGGGATCGATTTGACGACGTTGCGCCGTAATTTGACGCTGTCGCTTGAGAACCGCCTGGAAAACAACGCTCGTACCGCGGCATTCTTCGCGGCCCTTCGCGCGTCCAGACTTGGAGGGGACCAACCTATGCCCCCACCCGCGCCGAAACCGTTTACACTAGACATCGCTACGCTGCTCCGCGTGTTGCTGGAGCACAAGGTCGAATTCATTGTCATCGGCGGAGTGGCCATGATCGCGCACGGCTCCCATCACGTCACCGCCGACATGGACATATGCTATAACCGGACCCCGGGCAACCTCGCCGCGGTCGCGGCCGCGATGACCTCCCTCCATGCCTATCTGCGCGGCGTTCCCAAGGGACTGCCGTTCAGGACCGACGTACCTACGCTCCAGTCGGGGCTGAACTTCACGCTGGAAACGGACGCCGGCGATCTCGACATCCTCGGGGAAGTGAGCGGCGTGGGCTATTACGCTCAGGCGCTCGCCCAGTCCGAAGAGCGAGAGCTGTACGGGAGCAAGGTCCGCATCTTGTCCCTGGACGGCTTGATCGCAGCGAAAAAAGCCGCCGCCCGGAACAAGGACAAATCGCACTTGCTCGAACTCGAAGCCCTGAAAAAACTCCGCGACGCCGGTCCCCAAGGAGACTGAACCCCATGACCAGCCGCGCCGCCACGGAATACCGCTACGAGAAACTGACCTGGCCGGAAATCAACGACGCCGTCGAACTCGGCAAAGTCTGCGTCCTGCCCTGCGGGGCCGTCGAACAACACGGCCCCCACCTGCCGCTCGACGTGGACCTCATTTGTCCCACCGAGATCGCCCGCGGCGCCGGCCGGCAGGTCCCCGACAAGATGCTCGTCCTGCCGACCGTCTGCTACGGCTACACCGGCCACGTCATGGACTTTCCCGGCACCATCAACAACGACTTCGAGCATTTCATGCATCATGTGCTCGACATCACCAAATCGCTGGCCTACCACGGCTTCAAGAAGATCGTGCTGCTCAACGGCCACGGCTCCAACATGCCCAATCTCGATCTCGTGGCCCGCCGGACGAACCTCGAAACCGACGCGGAATGCGTCCTGGCCGCGTGGTGGAACCTATTGACCGTCGATAAGGAGTTTTTGCCGCGCTGGCGACAGAGCAAGTTCCCCGGCGGCTGCGCCCACGCCTGCGAGCTGGAAACGTCGCTCTACCTCTACCTCGACGGCGACAACGTGCGTCACGACAAGATCAAGAACGGCGTCATTTCGTTCAATCAGGACGAAAGCCCGTTCAGCTGGGTGGACCTGTTCGCGGCCGGGCCGGCCACGGTCATTTCGTGGACGAGCAGCTACTCGGAGACGGGCGTGCTCGGCGAGGCGGAGCTGGCCACGGCCGAGAAGGGCCGGCAAGCCTACGAGGAGGCGGTCAAGCAGCTGACGCGGTTCGTGACCTGGTTCAAGGACCGGCCCAAGGACGTGCGCCGCGACCGCCACGCCAGGCCGCCGACGATGCCGATGCCGTGGGGCCAGCGGCCAATCGGAAGGATGAAGGATGAACAATAGGGCGTTTGCTTCATCCTTCATCCTTCATCCTTCATCCTTCCGATTGGACAACTCCCCGACCGCGACCTACGCTTGTTTAGCATTCCGTCCGGACAGGAAGAAAGCTTGCTTTTCGACTCGCTTCCGGTTCGCGCGCCGCACGGACCGAGACGGGTTTCACCGGCGGGTCGCCCCTCCCGACGTGCGTAGGGCTGTGCCATGAGTTTTCTGCGGGAGCCAAATGCGGAACCGATCCCGGGCTACCGCCTGATCGAGCCGCTCGGCAGCGGCGGCTTCGGCGAAGTCTGGAAGTGCGAGGCCCCCGGCGGCCTCTTCAAAGCCATCAAGTTCGTCTTCGGCAACCTCAACTCCCTCGACGTGGACAGCGCCCGCGCCGAACAGGAAAAGAAGGCCCTGCACCGCGTCAAGGAAGTGCGCCACCCGTTCATTCTGTCGATGGACCGCATCGAGGAAATCGCCGGCGAACTCGTCATCGTCATGGAGTGGGCGGATCGCAGTCTGCACGACTCCTACGAGGACTGCCTGGCGGCCGGCCTGGTCGGCATCCCGCGCGACACGCTGTTGCGCTACATCCGGGATGCGGCCGAAGGCCTCGACCACATGAACGACAAGCACGGCCTCCAACATCTCGACATCAAGCCGCGCAACCTGTTCCTCGTCAGCGACCGCGTCAAGGTCGGCGATTTCGGCCTGGTCAAGCACCTGGAGCGCTCGGCCGCGTCGGGCGTCCTGGCCGGCGTCACGCCGCTGTACGCCCCGCCGGAAACCCTTCGCCGGCGGCATCAGCAACCACAGCGACCAGTACAGCCTGGCCATCGTCTACCAGGAGTTGCTCACCGGCCAGCGGCCCTTTGACGGCAAAAACGCCCGCCAGCTGGCCCAGCAGCACATGAACGACGAGCCGGAGCTGCGGGCGCTGCCGGAGGCCGAACGGCCGGTCGTCGCCCGCGCCCTGGCCAAGGACCCCGCCAAGCGCTTCCCCAACTGCCTCGCCTTTGTCCGCGCCCTCTACACCGCCCGCTCGGCCGGCGCCTCCGACGTCCATCGCGGCGAGAGCAAGGCCGGCGGCAAGCGGCCCAAGACCATGGCCGACACCATGGAAGACATTCTGTTGGAGCAGATGTCTTCCGAGGACGCGGCCATCGGCGACTGGCCCGGTGGGGCGCTGAAGCCCGACTCGAACCCCGACCTCGGCGCGCCCCCGGACGAGGCTTCGCGCCTTGGCATGACCGTGGCGCAGCCGGCCACCGGCGCCTTGCGGCCGACCATCGTCATCGGCCTCGGCTCGCTCGGCCGCCGCGCCCTGCTGGAACTGCGCTGCCGCTTCCTCGATCGCTTCGGCGATCTGGACAAGACGCCGCTGGTCCGCTTCCTTTACATCGACGTAGACGGCGACGCCGTGAAGTCCTCGACGCGCGGCTCGCCGGAAGTGGCCCTCAAGGCCGGCGAAGTGTATCACCTGCCGCTCCAGCCGGTCTCGCACTACCGCCGCCGCCAGCTGGACCACCTCAACGACTGGCTGCCGCGCGAGAAGCTGTACACGATGCCGCGCTCGCTCAAGCCGCAGGGGTCGCGCGCCCTCGGCCGACTGGCCTTCGCCGACAACTACCTCCGCATTGTCGGCCGTTTCCGCCGCGAGGTGCAGCATGCCACCCACCCCGACGCCCTCTATCAGTCGGTCAGCAACACCGGCCTGGCCCTGCGCGACGCCACGCCGCGCGTCTACGTCATCGCCGCGGCCGGCGGCGGCGTCAGCGGCCTCCTGACCGACCTCGGTTTCGCCCTGCGCCGCCTGCTCAAGCAGATGCACCACCCCGAGGCGCCCGTCACCGCGCTGGTGTTCTGCGGCGCCCCGGACGACCCGGCCACGCCGCCCGGCGAGCAGGCCAACATCTACGCCACGCTCACCGAGCTGAATCACTTCGCCGACCCGTGCGTCCCCTTCGCCGCCCAGTACGGCGTGGACGGCCCGCGCCTGGTGGATGAAGGCTCCGCCTTCGACAGCGTATATATCCTGCCGCACGCCAACCGCACGCCGGAGAGCCGCCGCGACGCCCTGGCCCACCTCGGAAGCTACCTTTTCCACGAGCTGACGACGCCGCTGGGTCTCCGCCTCGACGCCTGCCGGCTGAAGCGGGCCGCGGCCGACGCCGTTTGTTTCCGCAGCCTCGGCACCTACGGCATCTGGTTCCCGCGCGGCCTGCTGTTGCGGCTGGCGGCCCGCCGCGTCTGCCAGCGCCTGCTGGAACAGTGGCAGGCGCCCGTCAAAGAAGATCTGTTATTGGGCGAAGAGGGCGCCTTGCTGGAGGCGGCCCAGGCCCGCGTCCTGGCCGACCCCGAACTCCAGCCGGAGAGCCTGCCGCGGCGGATCGCCGAGGCCGCCGCCGTCCCCGGCGAGGGGGAGCCGGCGGAAATGCTGACCCGGCTGGTGGCCAACATCGAGGAACAGTCGCGGCAGATGATCGCGCTGGAAGACCCGGGGGCCTGGGCCACGCAGGCGTTGTCCCGCGTCCGCGAGTGGCTGGGCAGCGGCATCCCGGCGCCCGGCGCCCCGACCATCCAGCAGCGCAAAAGTCGCATCACCAAGGCGCTGGAAACCGGGGCGGCGCAGCTGGCCGAGAGGTGGGACCGGCGTTTCACCGAAGTGGCCTACGGCCTGCTCGACCACCCCGGCCGCCGGCTGGCCCTGGCCGAGGCCGCCCTGGCCCGCTTCGTCGGCTATTGCGACGACGCCGCCGCCGCCCACGCCGAACGTCTCCAGCAGCAGGCGCCGCGTTCCCGACAGGCGGAGCAACAGCTGCAAGCCGCGCTGGAGAATTGCGCGACCGGCGGCGGCTTCAGCTGGTTCGGCAACCGCTCGCGACGACTGCTGCGTCTGTTCGTGGACCATCTCGCCGCCTACGCCCGCCAGTGCATGGCCGACGACATTGCCGCCGTGACGGCCCAGTTCTTCGCGTGCCTGCGCGGCCGGCTCAACGACCGCCTGCGCGACCTGACCTTCTGCCGGCAGCGCCTGCGTCACATGCACGACATGTTGACCGCGGCCGAGAACGGCGAGGAGCCGTGCGACGGCGAGCCGGCCGACGCGCTGCGGGCCGCCCTGGGCGGGCCGCCGTCGGCGGAATTAAGCCCGACGCCGGTGCTGTCCACGGAGGCGTTCTGGGAGTCGGTGCGCGAGTCGGCCACGCACCGCGTCGTCCTGCCCGAAGGCGTCGAGCAGCTGGAGGCGGCCGCCAACCGCTTCCTGGCCAGCCTCAACGGCGACCACTGGCTGCACCTGGACCAATCGTTGCAGGACCTGGTCCTGGCCAACCGCAACGGCCTGTACCAGGCGTGCATGAACACCAACGACCTGATCCGTCATTTGGCCGTGCCCCTGGTGAACCAGGCGGTGTCCACACTCGGCGACTATCTGCCGATCACGGACGTGGCTCAGGTGGAACTGTCGTCCGCGGGCCAGAGCGCCGCCGTCGCGGACGTTTCGGCGGAGAGCGAACTGATCGAGCGGATGGGCGCCTACCAGAGCCAGGCCGCCCCCCTTATCGGATCGGCGAAGGTTCTTACGGCGGCCGCGGGGCGCGACGCCTCGCCGTTCGCCGCCGTCGCCCCGCCGCCGCCCCCGTCCACGGACGAGACCTTCCTGCTCATCCCCGCCAGCGAGGCCGGAAAACAGTACGGCGAGGAGGCGCTGCGCGTGCTGCCCGGCGTCCAACTGGTGAACGTGCCGGGCCAGGCCGATTTGATGTTCTGCCGCGAGCAGAATGAATTGACGGTCGAAGACCTCGACCGCATCCTGCGGCCCTGCCGCTCCGCCTACGAGGACGCGGCCGGCACGCCGCAATCCTCGCCGCACGCCCGCTTCGACATCCAGGACTGGACGCCGCTCGACCCGTGAAACCGCCGCGGCCATCGAACCGCCAAGACGCCAGGAGCGCCAGGAAGCAATTCTTGGCGCTCCTGGCGTCTTGGCGGTTCGCTCTTTCCGATTGCCGCCGCCCGAAACGTGGATACTCTGGCTCTGTCGAAAGCCCTGGGTCGGCAAGGACGGGGGAACCTTCCGTGTGCAAAGCGACAGACAAGATCGTGTATGTCTTGGCGGCGCTGTCCGCGGCTCTGTGGTTCATGGTCCCGTTCGGCCCACCGACGGCGACCGGCGAGGACAAGCCGCCGGCGGACATGGTCATCGACGCCACGACGCTCCGCCATAAGGTGATGTGCGGCTATCAGGGCTGGTTCCGCTGTCCGGGCGACCCCGCCGACGAGGGTTGGGTTCACTGGAGTCGGAACCGGACGAAGATCGGCCCCGATTCGCTGACCTTCGAGATGTGGCCCGACATGACCGAACTCACCGACGGTGAGCGCTACCCGGCCCCCGGCTTCACCGACCCGGACGGCAAGCCGGCCTGCCTGTTCAGCTCGGCCAACGCCAGGACCGTCGAGCGTCATTTCCAGTGGATGAAGCAGTACGGCATCGACGGCGTGTTCGTCCAGCGGTTCGTGGTCGGGCTGCGCGACCGCTCGGGCGACTCGGTTTTGGCGCACGTGCGGGACTCGGCCAACCATACGGGCCGGGTGTTCGCCCTCTGCTACGACCTGAGCGGCGCCCCGAAAGACAAGGTGTACGACCGGCTCGTCGCCGACTGGAAGCGCCTGGTCGATGACAGGAAGCTCACCGAGGACGGGCGCTACCTGCACGACGGCGGAAAGCCGGTGCTGTTCATCTGGGGCTTTTTCAGCGACCGTTTCGGCCCGGCCCTCGCCAACCGCATCATCGACTTTTTCAAGAACGACGCGAAGTATTCGGTCACGCTGATCGGCGGCTGTCAGTGGCAATGGCGGGGCGAAAAAGACGCCGAGTGGGCCAAGGTGTTCCGCCGCTTCGACGTAATCAGCCCTTGGAACGTCGGGAACACGATGCAGGTTGACGGGAAAAGGCAGGCCGCGACCGACTACTGGAAACGGGACCGTGAGGCGGCGGCGAGGGCGGGCGAGCGATATTTTCCGGTGATTTATCCGGGTTTCGGCTGGACGAACCTGAAGGGCAAGAGGGCGGTGGGGGCGACGATTCCCCGGCTGGGCGGCGACTTCTACTGGCGGCAGTTCGCCGTGGCGGCGGACGACGGGATGGACATGGCTTACGTCGCCATGTTCGACGAGGTGGACGAGGGCACCGCCGTGTTCAAGGTCAGCAACGCGCCGCCGACGCCGGGTCGGTTCGCTGACTACGAAGGCCTCCCCACGGACTGGTATCTGCGGCTGACCGGCGAGGGGTCGAAGCTCATCCGGAGCGGGCGGAAGGGCCAGAGGACCATCCCGATCAAGCCGTGAGGCGCCGCGTCGGAAAAACCTTCATAAATGATTGCTCAACGGTCGTCGATGCGCTTCCTCAGACGATGCAGAGATTGCTTCGCTTCTCGTGTCACCCAGGCTCCCTCCGGTCCATTCGCCAGGTCCGCCAACAGATCCTCAGCCCCCGCATTGATGGTTCTCTCCAGAGTCGCCAAAACGCGATCCAAGCGACGCCGTTCCGGCGATCCCTCCACCTCGCGCAGCAACTCTCGCACGCGCTTTCCGGCTTCTGCCGTCAACGCACTGTCTTTCAAGCGCGCCTGTAGGTGCGGCTCGGCTGCTTCGCCCAGTTTCCGCAGCGCTAGCGTTGCCTTTTCTCGCGTGTCGAAGTCGTCGGAGTCGAGGTCGCGCATCAGCGCTGCTACCTGTTCCGGGTCGGCCTTCGACGAAGGGACCAGCCGCTCCTTCAAGAATGGCAGACTCTGCTTAGGCGACGCGGCCAACGCCCAGATGGCGTCCCACGCAGCCCCCGCCCCATCGCCCGCCAACGCCTTCCACAGTCGATCCAAGTCGGCAGGGCCTATGTCCAATGCCTGTGGCCGCCTGCCTTTTCGTCGGCCCGTCACGTCCCAAATGAGGATGGTCGTGTCGTCGCTGCCGGAAGCCAGCAGGTCTCCGCCGGGGGCGAAGGAGACGGATCGCACGGCCTGAGCATGTCCGGCGAAGGTTCGGATGAGTTGGCCCGAGCCCACTTCCCACAGCCCCACCCGTCCGTCCAAATCACCGACCGCGAGAACCCGACCGTCGGCCGATAAGTCGGCGCTATCCCCCACGCTTCTTCCGGGGGGCAGGCAGGAAGGGAAGGATCGTAGCTCGTGCCCCGATGGGATTTCCCAAAGCCGCGGACCCCTCGTCGTCCGTACCGAGCAGAGTCTTGCCGTCCGGCAGCAAGCGAAGCCAGGCGATTTGGACTTTTTCCTTCGGATTGAAACGGCAACGTTCCTTACCCGTGGCAGCATCGCACAGGCGGAGCGTGGAAGTCGGCGGGTCGCCCGCCACGAAAGTCGCCGGCTCGGCCACCGCCACGAGGTTGCCGTCGGGCGAAACGGCTACGGCCTCAAGGCCGGTGCCAGCGCCGGTGAGGGGCCGCGGCTGCTTTCCTGATGCGACGGTCCAGACTTGCGCCGACTCGTTTTTTCCTCCGAGCCCTCCGAACACCAGCGATCCACCGTCGGGGGAAAATGCCAGCGACCACACCCAGGCGTCATACCTCGTCAGCCTGTGGAGTTTCTTGCCGGCCGCGGGATCCCAGAGTCGAACGGTGCCGTCGTCCGCGCCGGAAGCCAGCGACTTGCCCTCCGGCGACCAAGCGATGGCAGTGACGCACCCCGTGTGGCCTTCCAGGCGTCGCATCTCCTTGCCGCTCGCCGCATCCCAAATGTGGATCGCGGCGTCGCGGCCTCCAGAAGCGACCCTTCGGCCGTCGGGCGCGAACGCCACCCGCATAACGTAACCCACATGCCCCGGGAGGCGGGCCTTCTCCGCGCCTGTCTGCGTGTCCCACAGGCGTATCGTCTGCGAAAGCCCTCCCGCTGCCAGCGTCCGACCATCGGGTGACAGGGCGAGTTCCTCGGCGCCGCCGTAAACGGCCTCGATCCTGCGCGTCTCCTGACCCGTGGCCGCGTCCCAGAAGCGGATCGTATCGGATTCGTCGCCGGCAATAAGAGTCTTGCCGTCGCCGGTGAATAGCACGGAGCCAACGCCCTTATTCCAACCTGCGAATCGGCGCACCACCTTGCCTGATGCGAGATCCCATAGCCGAATCGTTTTCTCACCGGCCGTGACCAGGCGGGAACCGTCCGGCGAGAAGACGACGGTGAATACTCGCTCATCGCCCTCGCCGATCCGGCGGATTGACTTCCCGGAAGACGCCTCCCACAAGTAAGCTAGGCCCCGTCCGCCCGCGGCGACGTACTTCCCATCAGGGGAGAAGCGCACGCAGTTGAACCACTCGTCTTCTCCTTTGGTCCCGGGCGGCGGCCAGAGCAGCTTTCCCGTGGCCGTATCCCACGCACAAATTGCATAGTTGTCGACGGCGGCGGCAAGCGATTTCCCGTCCGGCGCGAAGGCCAGGGACTCGGGCCGCGAGTCAGAGGATCCGTCGGCCGTCGCGTGCCGGGGTGGATGCAGCAAACGGACGTCCTTTCCCGTCGTTGTGTCCCAAATATGAATCACCCCGTCGCCTCCTGGCGAGGCCGCCGTCTTGCCATCCGGGCTGATCGCCAAGCCGTAACGGTTGGCATCGAAGCCAGGCACCCGCAGTATTTGCTTTCCCGAACGCACGTCCCACAGGCGGACAACGTCATCGGCCCCCCCGGAAGCCAGCGTCCCGCCGTCCGGGGTGAACGCCAGTGTGAAGATGGCTTCGCCATGCCGAAAGCGCACCGTCCCCAGGCGGGAGACGGCCCCAACGGGCAGAGGATCGCCGTAGCGATCCGTCCCCCCTGTGCGGGGCGTTCGGCCGCGGCCGCAGGGACGCTCGGCGGAACGGCTAGCACAGCGGCACCGGCGAGAGCGGTGCAGGCCCAGGCTGCGAGCAGAGTGGATGGTCGGGGCATGGGATACGCTCGTCGGTCTTCAAGTTGTAAGGTTCCAGGGATCGGCCCGGCCGCCGGACGTGTCACGGTTTAGGCCTCGGTGCCCAGGCAGTGGGACTCAGGGATTCAGCGACGGAGGACCGCCGGCAAGGCGTTGGCGGAGCCAGGCGCGGAAGTGCCGGACCATCCCGTTGACGTCCATTTGTCCCCGAAGGGCGAGGACGGCCGCCACGTCCGCCGGCGCCAGTTGCCCGAAGGCGCGACTATGGCTTCGGCGCCGTGGGATCGGGCGGCTTTGGCGCCGGGAAGATTTCCGCGGGTTGCGCCCCCGCCAGGGCCGTGGAGACGATAATGAGCGTCCCCGGCCTCGCCAGCAGCCGGTAAAACGGATCCACCTCTTTGCCGTCCGCGGACACCAGCACCGGGGCGGGGCCGGCCTGCTTGGAAAGTTTTTTCGGAGCGAGCTTCTTGCCGTCGGGGCCGTAAACCGTCACGCCATCGTCGTCGAGAAAGATCTGCCGCTGCTCCGTCACGGTGAACGGAACCTGCCGGACTTGCGCCACCGCGACGCCGTTGATTACCCTCGTGTACGTTTCAGGGACCATCTTTGTCGTCGATACGGACGCCTGTAGGTAGGGGCGACCGTCCTTATCGACGTTCAGCACCATTACCTTCGGCGCCGGGCCTTTGGGAAGGTCCGGCGGTTCGGGGGCGGGGGCGGCGAGGGCGAGGCTGAGACCCAGGATCGGAATGAACACAGAGCTTCTCCTTGAGTTAGACCATTTGATCTGCCACGAAGTCAAGGCGGCGAAAACCGCCCTTGCGGCCCTCGATGGATGACGGCGCGGCCCCGCGCCTGAAGCGTCGCCACTTCAGTCAACAGGGCGGACACGCCCGCGGCCGTGTCGCAGACTTCGAGGCTCCAGCGCGCTTCCCAGCGGCCGCCGGGAGGGAGCACGCGGACGCGGCCCTGCTTGCGCTCAAAACCCTTGAAATTCGGGTAATTCGTCGCCGGCTCCAGGCCTGTGACGTAGCCGTCCTCGACGGCCCCGGTGTTCTTCCAGACCGTGAAACAGGGCAATTCGTCGCGGTTGAAGCGCACGGCCACGGCCCGCTCCTGCGTCGCGTTCACCAGCACGGCCAGCGTATGGCCGCGGCCGTCCGCCAAAAGATCGTATAGATATACCTGTTCGGCGAAACCCGCGGCGGGGCCGGCGTAGGTCTCGTAGGAATCAACGCCCTCGGCGGTGCGCGGCGTCTGCGGCGCCAGCTCGCGCACCGGCGCCAGCACGCGGCTCCCCGCCTCCAAAAACGGCGGGCCGAAGTTGCAGTGATAGAGCATCTGCATCTCGGCGGCCTGGGCCGACAGGTTTTCAACGATGTCGTGGATCACCAAACGGTTCGATCCGGGCGCGGTGACGTAGGCCGCGCTCAGCCGCAGGTGCGGGCAGAACAGCGCCCCCTCCTCCACCTCACCGCGCACGGTCAACTCATACGGCGGGTCCGGCGAGACGGACACCTCCACCGCGTCGGCCGGCCGGTTGGCGATGCGGCCGTGCAGCGTCAATTGGGCCAGGCCGCCGCCGCCGTCCTCGCCGGGCGGGCCGTTCGACGCCAATCCGCAGCGGCAAAGGAGTTCATCGAAGCCGGCCAGCCAGCCGAGGCCGCCGCGGTCGGCCAGCTCGACGTGCCGGGGGTGGACCGGCCCAGAGGCCGGCGACCGCCAGCCGAGCGGCAGCCCGTGGAAGTCGCCGCGCCACAGCCCCATGCCGCGCGTCGGCAGCACCGAGAACGACAGGGCGCCGTTGTGGACCTCGACCAGATCGACGCCGTCGCGCGGGCCTCCGCGCAGCGTCCTCTTGCGGATCGACCAGTCGTGCGGCGTCGGCAGCCGCAGCGCGTCGTTGCCGACGGCGAAATTGTCCAGCCACACGTCGCCGCGAACGTCGGTCAGCGTCCAGGTCTTGATGCGCGTCATGTCACGGCCCTTAGCTCGGCTCGCCCTCGATGACGTCGGTATGGCCGTCGGCGCCGGCGAAGCGGGCGTCGTCTTTCAGCTCGGGCAGGGGGATGGCCTCGGCGGCGGCGACGGCCCGGTTGAACTGGACCGCGACGAAGAAGAAAGCCACGGTCACCACGAGGAGGGCGCCGCCCAGCATCCCGAAGTAGGCCGTCGGCTGCATGACAGGGTAAAGGCGGGTGATGGGCGCGTTGATGACCAGGTCGCCCATGCCGACGGTCACCAGCCAGCAGGCCGTCACGAACCCCGTCATCGACTTCGGCGCCGCCGCGTACGCCAGCTCCAGCCCCGTCACGGAAATCAGCACCTCGGCCATAGTGATGACCAGGTAAGCGAGCACCTGCCACCAGACCGTCACGCGGCGATCTGGCTCGATGAACCAGCGCTGCGTGATGGAGATGTCCCGGTAGGGGCCGAACCACCCCTGCTTCTCCTTGCCCTCGACGAGAAACGTCTCCGCCTCGGGGAGCGCCGTTTCCTTATCGCCCTCCACCAGGGTCGTTTTGCCTCCGTCGATGAGGAGCTGCCCCGAAGTCATCCCTGCGCAGGCGGCCGCCCGCGAATACGAGTCTGTTCTCGCCCTTGTCGCCCGCCGTCGCCGTGACCTTGCCGTCCGCAACCGCGATCTTCATGTCCCCGGCCAGGACCGGCGTGTAACTCGGGCCGTAGACGACGAGGTCGCCCTTGGCGGCGGTGGTGCGCAGCTCCGCGGGGCCGGCCAGCACGGCGGAAAAGGACATCACGCCCATGCAGGCGGCGGTAAGGAGAAAACCTACGACCATCTTGTCGGTCGCCCGTAGTTTGAGAATGCCCTTGGCGTCCAGGACCCGCAGCAGCACCGTGATGGCCGGCAGCAGGATCAGGATGAAGACCGGGTTGAAGGCCTGGATCTGGTCGGGGTCCACCTCGACGCCGAACATGCGGAGGTTCATGCAGGAGTTGGCGAAGAAGATCCAGGTGCTCGACGCCTGGTCGAAGATGGCCCAGAAGAACATGACCAGCACGAACAAGCCGAGGATCCGTTTCAGCACCGTCCACTGCGCGGCCCGCTCCTCCGGAGACTTCGGTTTGTAGCCGACCGTTTCCGTCGCGTAGTAGGGCTTGCCGAGCGCGAAGATGACAAAGGAGATCGCCATCAGTCCGGCGGGGAAGAGGAACGCCATGGCGTAGCCGAGGTGGTCGCGGATGACCGGCATGGCGAACAGGGAGATGGCGGCGCCGATGTTGATGGAGAAGTAGAACATGGCGAAGCCGTCGCTTCGCAGCTTGTCCTGGCCCGGCCGCTTCTGGTCGTAGGTCAGGCCCATCAGCGTCGAGATGTTCGGCTTGATGACGCCGCTGCCCATGGCCAGGAGCAGCAGGGCGAAGCACATGAACCAGAAATTCTCGACGCCGAGAATGACGTGGCCGAGGATGTACGGGATGGAGAAGCCGAGAATGGTCCAGTACTTGCCGAACCAGCGGTCGGCGACGTAACCGCCGACGAGCGGGAGGAAGTAGGTGGCGGCGATGAAGAAAGAGTTATAGGTGGCGGCGTTGGCCTCGCTGATGCCGAGTTTGTCGATCATGTAGAGGGCGAGGATGGCCCTCATGCCGTAGTAGGAGCAGCGCTCGGCGAACTCGCCCCAGAAGAAGAACCAGAAACCGAGGGGGGGGCCGGCGAAGAAGCGGGCGATGGGGTTCGCCGGCCGGGCGAAGGCGGCCTGCCGCCCGTCCTTGATGGCGCCGTCGGGTCCGGTGAGCGACCCCGGCGCGGGCCGGGTGGTCATGGCGTCGTCGCCTTTGGGGTCTTTCTCCATGAACAATGTCCTCGATCCTGCGGGAGTACGTCAGACTTTGTAGATGAACGTTTCAATAAATGGTAGCCGCATTCGCCAGAATGCGGGTCGTCGCACCCGCATTCTGGCGAATGCGGCTACGAATCAACGGGTCGTCGCACCAGGCAGTCGTCGCACCCGCATTCTGGCGAATGCGGCTACCAGGCAGTCGTCGCACCCGCATTCTGGCGAATGCGGCTACCAGGCAGTACCGGTCGCCACTCCAGACGGGATTGTAACGACGGCGTCGGGGCGTGGAAAGCAGAATGCGGCCGTACAACACACAACCCCGGGGCGGCGATGCGTCGTGCGTCGCGGCCCCGGGGTTTGGTCGGATGCGCCGTGGGAGAGAGAGGTTGATTTCAGGCGCAGATGCAGATGGCTTCGGCCTCGGTCAACTCAACGTCCTTGCGGGTCATCTCGTCGAGGATCACGGGGTGCCAGGACCGTTCCCGGCCGCCGAGAGGAACGTAGTTCTCGCGCGCCCAGCGACGCAGGCGCAGTTCCTCGATAAAATCTACTTCCGCCGATACACTGCTTCGCATAAACCAAGTCCTCACTGGCCGAAGGGGCTTCCCACTTTTGGGAATTATGTGAGAAGTATATCGACCGGCGGCGCGAGGGCAAGGAACTTTTTCGATTTCCCGCCCGGATTTTCCCCCGGCGACTCATCCCTTTCCCCCAGATTGAACCTACCCGTGAACCCGGGGAGGCCTATCCGTAGAATGACCCTTGTCGGAAGGAGGAAGGATGAAGGAGGAAGGAGGAAGCAAGCACTCTCTTGTTCATCCTTCCTCCTTCATCCTTCCTCCTTCATCCCCGCCATCCTCCGGAGTCACGGCGATCATCATGCGCTGGCTGCAAACCGAATCCATTCTCAAAGGCGTCTTTCTCGGTCTGACCCTCTACGCCGCCCTCTACCAGGCCGACTTCCCGCCCGACCAGGCCGCCTGGCAGCGGTTCGCCTGGGTCAATCTGTCCGCCGTGGCCGGGCTGCTGATCGCCCTGCTGATCGCGGCCGCGATGAAGCTGCGCGAAGGCTTCCGCGTGCGCGGCAAATTCCATCTGTTCCTTCTATTCCTGCTGCTCGAAAGTTCCTGGCTGGTTTACCTGGGCGTCCTGGCCGGCACGATCTTCGGCCTCTGCTGGATTCACGACCCGGCCAAGGGCTGGGACGACCCGCTGCTCCTTCCCGTCCTCGGCGGCGGGGCCGCGCTCGGCGTCGTTTTCTGCCTCCTCCGCCAGGTCCGCCGCAAGCTGGAACGTCTGACTTACTGCCTCGGGATGGGCGCCGCCGTCGCCGGCGGCCTGCTGTTCTGGCTCGGCCAGTTCGGCGATTACGGCCAGTCGCACCACTTGCTCAACGAAACGATCTTCGCCACGCAAATCCTGGCGGGCGTGGCGCTGTTCTACGTCCTGACCTTCGCCGGCCGCGAGGACGAAACCGAGGTGGAAAGCGCCGCCGCCTGCGCCGGCCTCGCCGTCAGCCTCGGCGTCTATAGCCGCTCCTTTTTGTCACCGGAAACCCTGGAGCACGTCGGCTACGTCGTCTATCTGATTCCCCTCGTCCTGTTTTTCTCTTACTCCATGCGCGTCCTGCCCTGGCTGCGCGTCGTCAAACACTCGTTCCGCGGCCTCTCCTTCGCGCGCGTCGGCCGCTACCGCCGCGCCCTTCAGTCGTTCCGCCGCGCCCTTCAGCTCGATCCGCAAAACAAGCTCGTTCGCCAGGGTCTCTGGGACGTGCATCGTTCGCTCGACCTCAACGCCGTCGCCAACGATCCGCAGACATTGGCCCTGGTCGATCTCGACCTCTGCCTCGACCGGGCCGGCTCGCTGCTGGTGCAGGGCAAGCCGACGCCGGCCCAGCTGGAAGAGGCGCATCGGCTGCTCGACCTCGTGCTGAGACTGCGGCCGGGCATGCAACCGGCGGTCGATTACTGGCGCGCTGTGGCCCACACCCACTCCCGCCTGTACGACGAGGCCGCCGCCGAACTGGCCCGGCTGCTCGACCCGGCCCACTACGGCCGCGACAACGCGCAGCGTCAATCGGTGTTGTTGCAGGCGTGGCAAATGGCCCTGACGCTGTCGGACGAGCTGCGCCGCCGCGTCGGCGTCCCCCAGCTGACGCAACCCGGCCGGCGCATGGACGCCATCGCCGTGGTGGAACGCCGGCTGGCCGAGAACGGCGCCGACGAGACGGCCTACGGGCTGAAGCGGCTTCTTTATAGCGAGTTAACGGAGGCGGATTATTTCCAGGCGATGGGCGAGCAGTCTCCGGCGCCGGGCGAGGGGCCGCCGGTGTTCGACTACGCTTACGTTCAGCAGCTGGGCCTGGCGCTGATCGACGACGACAAGCAGTGGCGCCGCGGCGGCGAGTATTTGCGGATGGCGGCCCACGGAATGCCGACGCAGGGGCCGACGCTGTTCTTGCAGATCGCCCAGGCTCAGCAGAAGGCCGGCAAGCCGGAGGAGGCGCGGCACAACCTGGAGCTGGCCAAGCGGGCCGGCCGCTCGATCGGGGCCAAGAACCTCGGCGACGCCGAACGCCAGGCCTATTTCTCCACGGTCAAATATCTCGGCGAAATGGCGATGGCGGCCGGCGACCTCGACGGGGCGGTCGAAAATTTCCACCTGTACGCCGAGTCGGAGCGCAGCGGCCTGGAGACGCTGCGCACCCTGGCCGACCTCTACGAACGCAGGGGCGACCCGCTGGCCGCGCTGCGGGTAACGGACCAGGCGCTTTTGTACAACGGCAACGACAAGGACCTGCTGGCCCGCAAGGACAAGTATTACTACTCGGTGATGCCCGACGACCTCCGGGCGCGGCTGGAGACGGTGCGCGGCGGCTTCGACTTCGACTACTGCCTGCGGCGGACGCGGACTGTGCTGGAAGGCCGGCTGACCGACCCGGAATGGCTGGACGTGGCGGCCCACCTGATCCAGCTGGCGTTAATCGTCAAACCGGAGAGTTTGACGGCGAAAGTGCTTTATGCCCGCGTCCGGCTCCGCTTCGGAGAACGGGACGAGGCGGTCGCGTTGCTGGAGCAGGTGCGGGCGCCGAAGCCGGAGCGGTTCGAGGGCGACGACGAGGAGGCGTGGTACATCGCCTGCCAGCTGCTCGGCGACCTGTATTTGGAAGCCGGGCAGCCGGATTTGGCGGTGCCGTGCCTGACCGAGTTCCGCAAGAGCGCCCGGAGCGGGGCGAAAACGCTGTTTAAGCTGGGACAGGCCTACGAAGCGCTCGGCGACCGCGCCCATGCGGTGAAGTCGTATCAGATGGTGACGGCCTACGACGGCAATCCGCTGGTCTACGACGCCAGGAGCGCGCTGCAACGGCTCGGCAGCAAATGATGAGGTCCCTCGCCGGCGCTTCGGCTTGGCGTGAGCAAACCGAACTCATTCATGGCCCGGCTGCTATGGTCCGGTTAGCCGCGACGCGCCAGCGGAGCGCTGGCATCGAGCGTTTTGCTGGCGCGTCGCGGCTAACCCGCGCCGATTTCAGACGCCCGCAACCGGACCATGAATCAGGATCTGTTCCGGAAACCCTCTCCCCTCGGGGGAGAGGGGCAGTAGTGAGGGGTTCGATCTCCCCCGTTCGTTCCCCCTCACCCCCGACCCCTCTCCCCCGAGGGGAGAGGGGGGGTCTTATGGAACCGAACTCACGTCCCCTGTTCCCAGCCGGTCATGTACGACTTCTGGGAGGCCGTCAGTTCGTCGATGCTCACACCCATCGACGTCAGCTTGTGTTGGGCGACGTACTGCTCCAGTTCGACCGGCAGCGTATGCACCGCCGCCGTCAACTTGCCCTTCTGCTTCAGGCAATACTCCGTCGCCAACGCCTGCGTGGCGAAGCTCATGTCCATGACGCTTGGCGGATGGCCTTCCGCCGCCGCCAGGTTCACCAGCCGGCCCTGACCCAGGACGTAGACGCGGCCGCCGCTCTTGCGTTGGTACTCGTCCACGTGCTGACGCACGTCGCTGACCACCTTCGACGACAGCTTTTGCAGGGCGGGCAAGTCCAGTTCCACGTCGAAATGTCCGCTGTTGCAGACCATCGCGCCGTCCTTCATGGCCGCGAAGTGTTCGCCGCGAACGATGCCGGCGTTGCCCGTCACCGTGATGAACAGGTCGCCGACCGGGGCCGCCTCGGCCATCGGCATCACCGAGAAGCCGTCCATCGCCGCCTCCAGGGCGCGGATGGCGTCCACCTCGGTCACGATCACGTTGGCGCCGAGGCCGCGCGCCCGCAGGGCCACGCCCTTGCCGCACCAGCCGTAGCCGCACACCACCACCCTGCGGCCGGCGATCAGCATGTTGGTCGCCCGGATGACGCCGTCGAGCGTGCTCTGGCCGGTGCCGTAACGGTTGTCGAAGAAGTGCTTGGTCGTGGCGTCGTTGACGGCGATCACCGGGAACTTGAGTACGCCGTCGCGCTCCATCGCCCGCAGGCGGTTGACGCCGGTCGTCGTCTCTTCCATGCTGCCGACCACCTGGCCGATGACGCGCTCGCGCTCGGCCGGCGACATCTTCTGAGCCCACGCCCGCACCTGCGGATGCACGTCGTCGAGCCGGCCGAGCGACACGAACACCATCGCCGACACCAGATCGGCGCCGTCGTCCATGGTGACGTGCGGCTCGTGTTCGAGGGCGGCGACGACGTGCTTGTAATAGGTGTCGGTGTCTTCGCCGCGGACAGCGAAGGTGGAAATGCCGAAGTCTTTGACGAGACTGGCGGCCACGTCGTCCTGGGTGCTGAGCGGGTTGGAGGCGATGAGGACGAGGTCGGCGCCGCCGGCCTGGAGGGTGCGGGCGAGGTTGGCGGTCTCGGCGGTGACGTGGAGGCAGGCGGCCATGCGCAGGCCGGCCAGCGGCTTCTCCTTGGCGAAGCGGTCGCGGATGCGGGCCAAAACCGGCATGTCGCCGTCGGCCCAGAGGATGCGCTTCTTGCCCTGCGTTGCAAGTTGTGGGTCCTTGACTTCGGAACGCTTCTTGGTGGCGGCCACGGTCGTCATATTCACTCCTTCATGTAGGGTCGGCCGCCGGTCTCCGCGGCGGCTGTTGGGCATGTTGTAGCAAATTGGCCCGAAGGCGCAAAGGCGAGCGGCCGGCGAGGCGTCGTTGCCGCCTGGCGTCTGCAAACGGTAGAATATTATGGGTTCGGGGCGCAGTCCTTCCGTTACAATGATTTTACGGTGGAGGACGCGACGTGAGACGGACCTGGGGCGGCGTCCGGAGGAATCATGCCGCTGATTTGCCCTGTCTGTTCCCGGTCCAATCCGGACGAGGCGTTGTACTGCTACCACGACGGCGCGAACCTGCCGGGCGCCGCGCCGCGTGAGGGGCCGGTCGCCGTCGGGTCGCAGCCGTTTCGCAGTCCGTTCTTTTTGCCGTCCGGCGGCATTTGCCGCAACTTCGACGAGTTGGTGCTTGCCTGCGAGGAACGCTGGGAGGAAGCGCGAGACCTGCTCCGCGAGGAGTTGCTGGCCGGCTTTTTCAGCGGCCTGGGCCGGACGGACCTGGCGTTCGCGGCGCGACGCGCCGCCGCCGAGCCGGACGTAGACGTCGGCCTCGACCGATTGCTGGCGGAGCTGCCCGGCGGCGTGCGCCTGCCCGCCCGGTTGGGGGTGCGGCCGGCGGAAATCAACCTTGGCCGGGTCGGAAGAGGCGAAGACCACCAACTCGTCGTCCGCATTCAGAACGAGGGCATGGGGCTGCTGCGCGGCTCGGCGTCGTGCGGCCACGTCAACTGGCTGGTATTCGGCGATGAGGCCGGGGCGCCGCACAAGGTCTTTCAGTGCCGCCACGACCTGGCCCTGACGATGCGGGTGATCGGCAAGCGCCTTCGGGCCGGCTCTCACCCGCAGGAAGCCTTACTGCAAATCGAAACCAACGGCGGGACGGCCGTGGTTGTGGTGCGCGTCGAGGCGCCGGCCGTCGCGCCGTTTCCGGACGGGGTGCTGGCGGGGGCCGAGTCGCCGCGCCAACTCGCCGAAAAGACGCGGGCCGCCCCGCGCGAGGCCGCCCCGCTCTTCGAGAACGGGGCCGTCGCCGCGTGGTACGAGGCCAACGGCTGGACCTACCCCGTGCGGGGGCCGAAGGCCACGGGCGTCGCCGGCGTTCAGCAATTCTTCGAGGCGCTCGGCCTGGCCGCCCCGCCGCGCGTGGAACTGGACCGGCAACACGTCTATCTGGAAGGGCCGCCCGGCGCCGCGCTGGAAACCGCCTTGGTCGTTCAGACGAGCGAACACCGGCCCGTCTTCGCCCACGCCGTCGCCGCCGACCCGTGGATCACCGTCGGCCGCGCCGTCCTCAGCGGCCGCACGGCGCGGATTCCGGTGCGGGTCCCTCTTGTGCCGGTGCGGCCCGGCGAACAACTGGTCAGCCAGGTGCGAGTGACGGCCAACGGCCATCAGCGCTTCAACGTCCCGGTGACGCTGACGGTGACGGCCGAAGCGGCGCCGCCGATCAAGAGGCGGCCCGCGCCACCGCCGAGGCGCGAACGCGCCGCCCCCACGCCGCCCTCCCCGGACTCTGGGGGAGGGCGGCGTGGGGGGCGGCCCGGCCTGCTGGCCTGGGCCTTCGCCGCGGCCTTTTTCGTACTGGCGACGGCGGCCGTCGCGGTCGTGCTGGTCGTCGTGTGGCTGACGCCCAACGGCGACACGGCCGTCCCCACCCCGGTCGCTCAGATGCCCACGCCGCAGTCCCCTCTTTCCTCCCCTAATGAAAAGGAGAAGCCGCCAGACGACCCGCCGCAACCGGCCGCGCCGAAGCCGCCGGATGTAACGGAACTCGCTAAACTCCTCGAAAGCGACGACCCGCAGGACCGCATCGACGCCGCCCGACGGCTGGGGGCGATGGGGCCGGCGGCGGCGCCCGCGCTCCACGACTTGCTCCGGGCGATGGAACACCACAACGCCGACTTCCGCCGCGAGGCGCTGCTGGTGTTGCCGAAGATCGGCGCGCCGACGCGAACCGACGCCGACGTGCTGGGGGACCTGGCCAACGAAACGACCTTCCCCGAGGGCCGGCTGTACGCCCTGGACGCGCTGGTCGCGCTGGGGGCCGACGCCAGGCCGGCGCTGCTGTCGCTGTGCGCGGCGTTGCGGGATCGCAACCCGGCGGCGCGGCGCAAGGCGGCCGAGGCCATCGGCAACATCGGCCCCGGCGCCCGCGACATGGCCCGCCGCGACCTCATCGACGCGCTGCGCGACGCCGACCCGGACGTGGCCGCGGCCGCGACCGCCGCCCTGGCGAAGACGGGGCCGCCGTCCGTCGCCGAGGCGCCGACCCTGCAAGTACTGCTCCAGGACAAGGCGGAGCCGGCAAGGCGCTTTGCCCTGAACGGCTTCCGCGACCTCGGTCCCAACGCGGCCGATTTCGTCCCCTATCTGGAGGATTCGGTCGCCGGCGACGCCTCGCCGGCGCTGCGCCGCCTCGCCATCTCCGCCCTCTGCCGGATGGCGCCGGCGGCGCCGCGCACGGCCGACGCCTTCACCCGCGCCCTGGCCGACGGCGATGCGGAAGTCCGACGCGCGGCGGCGGCGGCTTTGGCGAAGATGGGCGTCGATCACGGGGCGCTGCACGGCCTTCTTGTGGCGCTCGGTTCGGACGATGAGGCGACGGGACGGGCGGCGGAGGACGCGCTGAAGGCGGCGAAGCTGAGCGACTCCCAGGTCGAGGCGATGGGCGACGCGCTGCGGACGAAAAACGCCGCCCTGCGGTTGCGGGTTTTGGGGCTGCTCAAGCCGCTCGGGGCCGACGCGGCGCCGGCCGTGCCGGGGATGTGTGCGGTGTTGAAGGACGGGCCGGGCGAACCGCGTCAGCAGGTCTTCGCCGTGCTGACCGCGATGGGTCCGGCGGCGCGCAAGGCCGGCGGGGCGCTGGACGATCTATTGGACGACGACAAATTCGTGGTCCGCATGGACGCCGCGGTCGCGTTGGCCGCCATTGAGGGCGCCGACGCGGCGGAGGCCGTGCCGGCGCTGATGGAGGCATTGCGGGTCGAAAAACTCGACGATGCGGCGGAGGCGGCCGAGCGGGACCGGGCGGTCGAGGCGTTGGGCCGCATCGGGACGGCGGCAGTGAAGCCGTTGGCGTCCGCACTGGAGGGCGACTTCGCCGCGGGAAGCCCGCAAACGGTCAAGGGGCAGATCAACGCCCAGGCCCGCCTGGCGGCGGTGAAGGCGCTGGGCCTGATCGGACACGCGGCGTACTCGTCCAGGGTGAACGCCCTGCTGTCCACGCTCCAGCGAACCGACCTCGAGCCGGCCGTGCGTGAGGCGGCCAGAGAGGCGCGGGCGCAGATCCGCAAGGAACGCGCGGACCGTTAACCGCCGCGCAGCTCGCGCAGCTTGGCCGCCGGGTCCGCCGCCCGCATCAGCGTTTCGCCCACCAACACGGCCCGAACGCCGGCCGCCCGCAACCGTTCCACGTCGGCGCGGGTGCGGACGCCGCTCTCGCTGACCAGACAAACGTCGGCCGGCATCTGTTCCGCCAGTTCCAGCGTATGTTCCAGCCGCGTCGTGAAGGTGCGCAGGTCGCGGTTGTTGACGCCGACCAGCCGGGCGCCGGCGTCGAGCACGCGCGGCAGATTGTCGCGGTCGTACAGCTCCACCAGCGTCTGCAACCCCAACTCCTGGGCCTCGCGCATCAGCCGGGACAGCGTCGCGCCGTCCAGGACTTCGGCGATGAGCAACACGGCGTCGGCCCCCGCGGCCCGCGCTTCCAGGAGTTGAATGCGATCCAGGATAAAATCTTTCCGCAATATCGGCAAAGCGACGGCCGCGCGCACGGCTTCCAGGTCGGCGAGGCTGCCCTGGAAGAACGGCCCGTCGGTGAGGACGCTGACGCAGGCGGAGCCGTGGGCTTCGTAGAGGCGGGCGACGGCGGCGGGGTCGAAGTCGGCCTTCATCACGCCGGCCGACGGCGACGCCTTCTTGACCTCGGCGATGACCTGCACGCCTGGCCCCCGTTCCAGGGCGGCGCGGAAGTCGCGCGGCGGCGGGGCGGCGGCGGCCCGGCGTTCCAGGTCCGCCGGGGGCGTACGGACCTCGCGGATTTCCAGCCGTTTGGCGGCAATGATGCGGTCGAGGATCGTGCTCACAAATCTACGCTCCGGCCCACGGTTCGACGGCCCGGCGTTGGCCGTCGGGTTGTTCTATCCGGCGGCGGCGGCCGGCGGTAGGATATCAGAAGGATTCTCCCACCCGGCCCCACAGGCGGAGCGGACATGCGAGACGACGACCGGCTCTCCGAAACGCCCGCAGACCCGCCGGCCGCCCCGCTCGCCGACATCGACCTGTCACTGCATTCGGTCACGATCCGTGTGGTCGCTTTTGTCGTGCTCGTCTACTTCTTCTGGCCGATCCTTGCGCTGGCGCTCCTGCTGCTAACGGCCGGCCTGGGGCGGAGCCGCCTTGCCGCGCCACTGACTCCGGAGCAAACGGCGGCCTTCATGCGCCTAAAGCTGCTGGCGGACGCCCTTGCATTTCCCTTCCAGATCGCGTCGGTGCTGTTCCTGCTGCCGCGACTGCTCGGCGTCCGTCCGTGGCAGGTCGGGCTGACGTTCCGGCGCTTCGGCTGGAACTGCCTTTGGGGCGCGGCCGGATGGGTGGTGTTGATGCCGGCCTGCCTCGCGGTGAACTACGCCGTCGTCGCCCTGTGCGGCTGGGTAGGCGCGACCAACGTGCAGGAGCATCCCTTCGTGCAGATGGCGCAGCAGGGGCTAACGCCGCTGGAGTGGTTCCTGTTGGTGTTCACGGCGACGATCGCGGGGCCGGCGATGGAGGAACTGTTGTTCCGCGGCGCCCTGCTGTCGTGGCTGGAGCGGCGGACCTGGGCTTCGCACTTCGCCATGATGCTGGCGTTTGTTCTGTCGCTGCCGATGAAGGGGAACGAGGCGGCGGTCTGGCGGCAGGGAGGATTGCCGTTGGCGTTGCACCTCGCGCCGGTGCTGTTCGTGGGGGCGTTGATCGTGGTCTATCTGGCGGTCTGCCGGCTGACGCGCGGCCCGGTGGCGCCGGCGCTATTCGCCGCGTCGGCGCTGTTCGCGGCTGTGCATTCGTTCGCGTGGCCGTCGCCGGTGGCGCTGTTCGTGCTGGCGCTGGGTCTCGGCTGGCTGGCGCTTCGCACGCGCAGCCTCGTCGGGCCGATTGTGTTGCACGGCCTGTTTAACGCGGTGAGCTGTATAGAGCTTTTCTGGAAATAAATACTACTATAATCCTTTAAACATTGTCCGCGCAGGTCGGATGTTCTGGTCGGCAAGCGGGGAGAGGGCTACGGGTTGTTGGAGGGCGCCTGGGATGGTACTCTGACGGTAGATCCACGACATGGAGGAGGGCCATGAGCACCATCGAGAAAATCACCACCGCCATCACCCAACTTCCGCCCGAACAGGTGGCCCAGATTCGCGCCTGGCTGGCTGAATACGACGAGCGCCAGTGGGACGAGCAGATCGCGCGGGACGAGCGAGCCGGTCGATTGGACGCCCTGGCCGAACGGGCGCTGGCGGAACATCGGGCGGGACGGACGCGGCCCCTGTGAACCACCACACGACCGCGGACTTCTGGGAATGCTATGCGCGTCTGCCGGTCGGCGGCCTGCCCATGGTGGGAGAAAAGATATGACATCCGCAGAGCAAACGCGCGTGGAACTTCTGGCCGCCCTGTCGCAACTCGGCCGCATCCGGCCGGAGTGGCGGATGGGGCAGACGCTGGCCAACCTGGCGATGACGGCGGGCCGGCTCGACGCCGGCGGGGTGTGGGACTTGGAGAACGAGGAGGCGTTGGCGGCGGCGCGATCGCTGATCGAGCAGCACGCCGGGACCGCGGCCGACGTCGCCTGACCGGGGCCGGCCGGTTTCATTCTCCGCAATCAAGCCGTGAACGGCAGCGCCGACACCACCGCCGGCCGCCGCGTCCCGTCCGCCTCCACCTCGACGACCATGCCCGGCTCCTGGCTGCCACGACGGATGTAAGCGAGGGCGATTGTCCCAAATCGCGGCGACCGGACGCATGACGTGACGCGGCCCACTTCCTTGTCGTCGCGGTAGACGAGACTGCCATGCGGCGCCGGGCCGCCGGTCAGCTTCAGCCCCAACAGTGTGCGGTTGACCTGGCCGCGGTCGCGGGCCATCACAATCGGCTCCTGGCCGAGGTAGCAGCCCTTGGTGTAGGAGATCGCCTGCCGCGTGCGGCCCACTTCCGGCACGAAGGTGTTTTCGTCGATCTCCGGCCCGAACGCCGGCGTCCCCGCCTCGACGCGCAGCGTCTCGAACGTCTCGCGGCCGGCCGGCGCCGCCCCGGCCTCCGTCAGCCGGTTCCACAGCGCCTCGGCCCAGGTCGCCCCCGACGGCGTCAGCCGTTCCCACACCGCCTCCGACAGCACGGCCGTCGGACAAAACAGGTCGAAGCCGGGCAGGCCGAGCAGGTCGTGCCGGCAGACGGCGAACGGAGTCAAGGGGAGCAGGAAATAATTCAGCTCTTTCAAATCCTTCAATTGCGGCGGGGCCGCGCCGAAGGCCTTCTCCAACAGTGCCGGCGCCTGCGGCCCCGCGACGTGCAACTGCGCGAAGTCGTGGGTGCGATCCGCGAACTCGACCTGTTCGCTGATGCGGAAGTGGTCGAGGTGGTGGAGCGTCTTCTCGGCCGCGCCGGCCGGCAGGTTGAGCCAGTACGCCGATTCGCCTTGCGGCGTCCTCTCATGGAAGACGAGGAAATAAGCCACGACGCGCGACTTGGCGGTGACGGCGAAGGCCTCGCGGCCCTCGCCCGGCGGCAGGTTCAGCACGTCCTGCGTGGTCAGGTTGTGGAGGAAGCGCGCGGCCTCGGCGCCGGTCAGCTGGAGCTTGCCGCGGTGCGACCGGTCGAAGACGACGCAGCCGGCGTGGGCCTGTTCATACTCCCGAAGCGGATCGCCGAAGTGGGCGGGGAGGGACCAACCGAACTTTTCGACAAAGACGGCGCCGGCCCGCGCGGCGGTGTCGTGGAGCGGAGTGGGAAGGGCCATGAGACGGCCTCCAAAATGAATTGAACCACAGAGGCGCAGATACACAGAGAAGACAAAAGCGTTTGATTTTCTCTGTGTCTCTGTAGTTCATTCTACGGAAGACGGCTCAACCGACCGCCGGCAAGGCCGCCGGCTCACGGACGCGGACGAGCAAGGCGGCCATGCCGTCCCTGCGATCCACGAGGGCGGCGGCGCCTACGAAGGAGGCGAATGCGGAGCGGGACGGCGTCGGTTCGGCGGAGACAAGAACGACCTGGCAATCCGGCCGTTCGTCGGTCAGCTTATCGCAGGTGAGCCAGCCGCTTTCTTCCGGGAGGTCGGTCTGGAGCACGACCAGCTGCGGTTCCAGCATCCGCGCCAGTCGGCGCACTTCTGGCCCGTTCTCGGCCGGGTAGACGTCCCAGCCGTGGCGGCGGAAGGCGCGGACCACCAGGGCGGCGTAGGCGGGGTCGGCGTGCGCCAGGATCAGGCAGGGACGAAACCCAGAATAATCTTCGGCGACGGCTTTCATGGCCTCTCCTTGTTCGGCTCAGAGGGCGTCCGGCGGCGTCCGGCCGGCTGAGAGTTCCTTCTAAAAGGACGGCCCTGCCTACCTCATAGTTCGCTCACCCGTCGAGAATCTTTCAACCGGCGGCGTCCGTTCCTATTGCAACCGGTTTTTTCGGCGCGCACGGCACGGATTCTCCTTGCCGGAGCGCGCGCGGCAGGCTACAAACAGGCCACGGAAGCGGGACAACCCTGACGGCCGGACAAGGCGGGAAGCGACGGCCGTCTGACATACCAACGACGGAGTGCGACACCCCGATGACCAAGAAAACTTCTTCACCCATGAAGACGAAACAGCCGGCCGCTTCTCACGCCCCGGCGGCCGCGGCGGTGCGTCAGGCGCTGGAGGCCGGCGAGGGCCTGTTGCGCCTGGCGCCCACCTGGGTGCCGCGCTCGTTCCTGATGCCGGGCCGGCGCATCAAACTGGCCCCGCAGGACGTTTACGCCTACGGCGCCCACCGCGGAGGCATCGACGAGCGCTGGTTCGGCTCCACGACGCACGCCGCCAACGAAAACGCCCTGGAGGATGAAGGCCTCAGCTACGTCGTCGTGGACGGCAAACGCGGCTTCACCCTGCGCGACGCCGTGGCCGCCGAGGGGCCGCGCCTGGTCGGCGCCGCCATCTGGGAGCGCTACCAGCGCTGGCCGGTCTACAGCAAGTTCTTCGACAACCTCGGCCCAATCCCGCACCACATGCACCAGAGCGACGAACAGGCCGCGCTCGTCGGCCAACAGGGTAAGCCGGAGTCGTACTATTTTCCACCTCAGTTGAACGCGGTCGGCAACAACTTCCCCTACACCTTCTTCGGCCTGGAGCCGGGCACGACCAAGGAGGACATTCGTCGCTGCCTGGAACGCTGGAACGAGGGCGACAACCTCATCCTCAACCACAGCAAGGCGTATCGCCTGCAACCGGGCACGGGCTGGCTGGTGCCGCCGTGCGTGCTGCACGCCCCCGGCTCGCTCGTCACCTACGAGCCGCAGTGGGGTTCCGACGTCTTCGGCATGTACCAGTCGCTGGTCGAGGGCCGGCCGGTGCCGTGGAGTCTGCTCGTCAAGGACGTGCCGCCGGACAAGCACAAGGACCTCGATTATCTGGTCGAACAGCTCGACTGGGAGGGCAACGTCAATCCGAACTTCAAGGACAGCCATTATCTCGAACCGATCCCCGTCGCCGACGGCGCCTCGGAGGGCTACGTCGATCGCTGGGTCGTCTACGGCAAGATGGCCGGCAAGCAGCTGCTTCAGCGCCAAGGAGCTGACCATCAACCCCGGCGCGAAGGTCACGATCAAGGACCACGGCGCCTACGGCCTCATCGCCGTTCAGGGAACGGGCCGGATCGGCAAACTTGCGCTGCAGACGCCGGCGATGATCCGCTTCGGCGAGCTGACGGAGGACGAGGTGTTCGTGGCGCACGAGGCGGCGGTGCGGGGCGTGGTGTTCGAGAACACGGGAATCGAACCGCTGGTGACGCTGCGCTATTTCGGGCCGGACGCCAACCCGGACGCGCCGAACGTCGGGGACTATAAGAAGAAGTAATTGCTTCGGCGAGCGGGGGGGCGTCAGCCCCCTGATTTAGGATAGCGCGTCGGAACCGGTGAAGAATCAGGGGGCTGACGCCCCCGCTCGCCCTCCACCGAACAAGGAACACACCCATGAAAAAGCTCTCCATCGGCAGCTGGGCCTACCTCTTCAACCAGGACAAGCCGACCACCGACTTCCACGTCATCCTGCACAAGCTGCAGGACCTCGGCTACGACGGCGTCGAGCTGGGCAGCTTCGGCGCCCACCCGACGCCGTTCTCGCATCCCACCAAAGCGGATCGGCAGCGTCTCAAAAAGGAAGTGGCCGACCACGGACTGGAGTTTTCCGGCATCGCCGTGGACCTGTGGGGCTTCAAGAAACCCGGCCCGTCGATCCTCGACGAGAACCCGGCGCCCTACATGGCCGCCTTCCTCGGTTTCACGGCCTTCGCCGCCGACCTCGGCATCAAGACCATCCGCGTCGATTCCGTGGAGCCGCCCGACTTTTTCCAGACCTCCGGCATGGACCCCAAGGTCGGCATGGAGCGGGTCGTCACGGTCTGGGACAAGTGCAGCAAGATCGCCGCCGACTACGGCATGAACCTGACGTGGGAGTTCGAGCCGGGCTTTTTGTTCAACAAGCCGTCGGAAGTGCTGAAGATCGTGGACGCGGTGAAGGGCAAGGGCAACCCCAACTTCGGCGTCATGTACGACACCTGCCACGCCCACATGTGCGCGGCCGTCGGCGCCAACCAGGCCGGCGCCAAGGAGACGCTGCCCGGCGGCGCCCTGGAGCTTTTGGACAAGCTCAAGGGCAAGATAACGCAGGTCCACCTGATCGACTCCGACGGCAGCCTCAACGAGCACAACACCAGCACACACAACCCATTCGGGACCGGCAAACTCGACTTCGACAAGCTGTTGCCGGCGCTGAACAAGGCGGGCGTGCCCAACGACTGGTGGGTGGTGGACCTCTGCTTCTGGCCGGACGCCTGGAGCGTGACGGCCGACTCCAAGCGCTTCCTGGACAAGATGCGAAAACAATACGCGGGCTGAAAAGAGGATTCACCACAAAGAGACGAAGGGCACAAAGGAAGACAAAAACAAAAGTCCGAGACGAATTCGCCTTGGAGCGCGTTTTTCGGTCTTTTTTGTGCCCTTTGCGTCTTTGTGGTGAAATCTTTGAAAGGACAACCACATGACGAAACCTCTCAATCTCGGCATGATCGGCTACGGCTTCATGGGCAAGGCCCACTCCAACGCCTACTGCCAGGTCAACCACTTTTTCGACCTCCAATACCGTCCGGTCCTCAAGGCGCTCTGCGCCCGCAGCGCCGACAAGGCCAAGGCCTTCGCCGCCAACTGGGGCTACGAGTCGGTCGAGACCGACTGGCGCAAGCTGATCGAACGCAAGGACATCGACGTCATCGACATTTGCACGCCGAACAACACCCACGCCGAGATCGCGCTGGCGGCGGCGGCGGCCGGCAAGATGATCCTGTGCGAAAAGCCGCTGGCCATGAACGGCCCGGAAGGGTTGAAGATGGTCGAGGCGGTCGAGAAGGCCGGCGTCGCCAACATGGTGTGGTACAACTACCGCCGCGTGCCGGCCGTGACGCTGGCCAAGAAGCTCATCGACGAGGGCAAGCTCGGTCGCATCTTCCACTACCGGGCCAAGTTCCTCCAGGACTGGACGATCAACCCGGAACTGCCGCAGGGCGGGGCGGCGCTGTGGCGGCTGGACGTGGCGGCGGCCGGCAGCGGCGTCACCGGCGACCTGCTGGCCCACTGCATCGACACGGCCCTCTGGATGAACGGCGGCCTCGACACGATCAGCGCCATGACCGAGACGTTCGTCAAGGAGCGCAAGCACCAGCTGACGGGCAAGGTGGAGAAGGTCGGCATCGACGACGCCTGCGCCTTCATGGGCCGTTTCCGGAACGGCTCGCTGGCGCTGTTTGAATCGACGCGCTACGCCCGCGGCCACAAGGCGCTGTACACCTTCGAGATCAACGGCGAACACGCCTCGATCGCCTGGGACTTGCACGACCTGCATCGGCTGCAATACTTCGACCACCGCGACAAGGGCGAGGTGCGCGGCTGGCGCTCGATCCACGTCAGCGACAGCGACCACCCGTACATGGGCGACTGGTGGGTGCCGGGTCTGCAAATCGGCTATGAACACAGTTTCACGCATCAGGTGGCGGACTTCCTGGACGGGTTGGCGAAGGGCAAGCCGGCCATGCCGGATTTCCGCGACGCCTACCGGACGCAGCTTGTGCTCGACGCGATCCTGGACTCGGCCAGGGGCGGGAACTGGACGAAGGTAAAAGAGGCGTAAGGAGACGCGGAATGGCGACAGTAACACAGAAGCTGGTCACGGCGGAGGAGTTTTTCCGGATGCCGGACCCGCGAGACGGGTCCAGGCAAGAACTGGTGAAAGGAGTGATCGTCACCATGCCGCCGCCAGGAGGACGCCACGGGGTTTGCTGTTTGAAGATCGGCCGTCGCATCGGTAACTTTGTCGAAGAGAAAGACCTGGGTACGGCAGTCAGCAACGACACCGGCTTCGTCACCGAGCGCGACCCGGATACGGTGCGGGGCCCGGACATCTCCTTCTGGACAAAGGAGCGGTTGCCCGAAGTCCCGGACGGGTACATCGAAATCGCCCCGGACCTGGTCGTTGAAGTGCTTTCGCCCGGAGATCACTACTCCCGCATTCAGACGAAAGTCGCCCATTACCAAGAGAAAGAGGTCCGACTCATATGGGTGGCGGACATGGAGGACCGCAGTGTGACGGCGTACCGCCTGGGCGAGCGCATGGTGGTCCTGAGTGAGAATGAATTGTTGACGGGCGGTGACGTGCTTCCCGGCTTCAGCTGCAAAGTGGCGGACCTGTTCGGCTGACGGCCTCGTCCTTCAAGAGGAAACTGCCATGACCGCCGAACTCCAACGAAGGTTGGAATCAACGATCCTCTCGGGAGCGCCGCTGGAGGACATCACTTCCCTATTGCGAGCGTACAAGGCGCAGGGAATCTCGCAGGGCGAGATATACTCCTTCTTGGAGTCATTGCGGAACCAAGCACCGGACGACGCGGCCGACGACCGCATCCTCGAGGTGGCGGATTTCGTCGCCGGCTTCGGTTCGCCGCATATGAGAATCTGGGAGGAAGCCTTGCGATGACGGCCCCAAAGCAAAAGCGGATGAAACTGAGTGGTTTCGCCGCCATTCTCCTGGCCGTTGTCGTCGTCGCCCTGCTGTTCTTTGCGGCGGCCCTGTTCTCCCACGACCCGCTGGGATGTGTTCTCGGGGGGATGGTCTGTCTGGTGTCCGGCTCACTCGTGCTCCTTGGCTACGCCGTGATGTATTACATGCGGCACGGCGCCATGGTCGCGTTTTGGGAGGAACGACCTGAAGAGGTGTTATCGCCCGGCCAAAGGGCGGTCGCGCGCGCCACCGGCGCGGCGATGGCTTACGCGATTTTTCGCAAACCTCTCCCGAGCGAGGCCGCCAAACTGGCCCCCGAGCTTCCGCATCGTGGTTGGCTGGCGCTGGCTGCCGTGGTTGGAGCCGTGGCCGGTGCTTCGACGGCGGCGGCCTTGGCGACGTTCCTGGTCGAACGCGGCGGCGTTCTCTACTGGGCCGTCGTTGGCGTCGGAGCGGTTCTCGGGTGTGTTTACGGGGTCTGGAACTTTGGCTGGCGAACCGCCGGTGGGAAAAAACCCTCCTCGCTCTCGTAAACCGTCCGTCGCGCCCGCAACATTTCCACGACGCGCCGGTAGTCCTCCGCGGTCCACCGCCGATCCGCCAGCAGCCGTCGCGCCGCCGCCCCGGTGTCGGCGCCGAAGCCGCCGCCGCTGTCGTGGAAATCCTGGGTAACCAGCACGTCTGGCCCAAACGCCGTCAGCCGCTCCACGAAGGCCTCCGCGTCCTTCAGCGGCAGCATCGGCGTTACGCAGATCCCGACTGCAACGCCGGCCGCCCGCACCGCCTCCGCCGTCTCCCAGCGCTTCTCCAACGGCGGCGCCTTCGGCTCGAACGCCCGCCACACTTCCTCGCTGTCCGTCGGGATCGACAGGTTGACGCGCACCGACCGGAACTGCCGCAACAGGTCCAGGTCGCGCACCACCAGCGGGCCGCGCGTCTGCACCAGCAAGCGCGGCTGGTGCGGCAACAGCGCTTCCAGGATGCCGCGCGTCAAACGCAGGCCGCGCTCCGCCGGCAGGTACGGATCGGTGACGCTGGAGAGGTAGACCGCCTGACCGGCCACTTTCGGCGCCTGTTTCCGCGCCAGTTCCAGGGCGTTGGTCTTGGCCTGGAACCAGCGGCCCCAATCCTCGCGAGGCCGGCGGTTCTGCGGCAGGAACATCGCATAGCAATAGATACAACCAAAAGTGCATCCGACATAGGGGTTGCACGTCCAGTCGAAGCCGCCGCGGGCGATGAAGCCGGTCGCCGGGCTGAATAATGATCGCGCCGTGATGGTTTCCATGCCGCGCCCCCCACTTGCCAACGCCGTCCGACTGACGGACAATAGCCGCCGTTCCCCACGATTCATGGTACACCCCGACGGGAGAGGCGCGCATGAAGACCGGAATGAATCTGCTGCTCTGGACCGGCCACGTCACCGAGGAACATTATCCGCTGCTCGGGAAGCTCAAGAAGGTCGGCTTTGACGGAGTTGAAATACCGCTTTTCGCCGGCGACGCCGCCCACTATAAGGCGCTGCGCAAGCAACTCGACGGCCACGGCCTCGGCGCCACCGCCGTCACCACCATGACGCCGGAGGCCAACCCGATCAGCCCCGACGCGGCCGTCCGTCAGGCGGCCGTCGAGCGCCTGAAGTGGGCCATCGACATGACCGCCATCCTCGGCGGCGAAAACCTGTGCGGGCCGTACCATTCGCCGCTCGGCGTCTTCTCCGGGACCGGGCCGACCGCCGACGAGAAGAAGCGCGCCGCCGAAGTGCTGCGCCAGGGCGCCGAGTGGGCGAGCAAGGCGAAGGTCCAACTCTGTATCGAATACCTCAACCGCTTCGAGTGCTACTTCCTGACGACGGCGGCCGACGCCAGGGCGCTGGTCAAGCAGGTGGACCACCCGTCGTTCCGCATGATGTACGACACCTTCCACGCCAACATCGAGGAGAAACACGCCGCCTCGGTGATCGAGTTGGTCATCGACTGCGTCCGCCACGTCCACATCAGCGAGAACGACCGCGGCACGCCGGGGACCGGCCACGTCGCCTGGGACGAGACGTTCAAGGCGCTGCGGAAGTGCGGCTACGACGGCTGGATGGTGATCGAGTCGTTCGGCCGGGCGCTGCCGGACCTGGCGGCGGCGACGAAGGTGTGGCGCGACCTGTTCCCGTCGGCGGAAGAGGTGTATACGCAGGGAATCAAGTTCATCAAGGAGAAGTGGGCCGCGACGGCAAAGTGAACGGCCATGAAATAAAGAGAGGCGCGGCTCGTCGCCGCGCCTCTTCTCTATGGATACGGCCGAGCGTTCGGCCGGCTTAGGGGACTTCCGTATCCTCCTCCTCCGAAGGGCCGTCCTGGTCCTCCGTGGGAACTCGGTAAGCTTCGCCCAGCCACCGGCCGAGGTCGATCGTCTTGCAGCGCTTGCCGCAAAACGGCAGATAAGGCGACTCGGCCAAGGTCCGGCCGTCCAGTTTCTTGCCGCAGATTGGGCAGGACGCTTTTATCATCGGCCGCTCAGTCCTTCGACTTGGGGCTTTTTGCCCCGCCTTTTTTACTCTTCGCCGCGGAAGGGGCCGCCGGGGCGTCGGCCGCGCCGGTTTTGCCGTTCGCGTCGGCGGGCTTCGGAGTCGTCGCCTCCTTGTCGGCCTTGGCGGCGCTCTTGTACGAATCGCTGCGGTAGTCCGTTTCGTAGAAGCCCGATCCCTTGAACAGCACCGCGGAACCTATGCCGAACAGGCGGCGCAGCTTCTTCTTGCCGCACTCGGGGCACTTGGTCAACGACTCCTCCGACATCGACTGAAATTCATCGAAATGATGGCCGCAGGCTTCGCATTCGTATTCATAAGTCGGCATAACAGTGGGTATCCTCTCGGTCAGACTGCCGGCGCCGTTGAGACGACGACGCGGGCCGGCCGCAAGACGCGGTCGTGGATCATGTAGCCGTGTTCCAACACCTGGGCGACCGTCCCCGGCGGAAATTCCTTCGACGGCTGCTGCATGACGGCCTGATGCCGGTTTGGGTCGAACGGCTCGCCCTGCGCTTCGATGCGCGTGATGTGGTGACGGCGGAACACGTCGAGCACCTGGGACTGCACCATCGCCACGCCCTGCACCAGCGGGCCGGTTTCGCCGGCCTGTTTGGCGGCGGCCACGGCGCGGTCGAGATTGTCGAGGATCGCCAGGAGATCGAAGGCCAGCGGACCTTCCGCGTAGCGAAGGGCGGCGGCGGTCTCGCGCTGGCTGCGCTTCTGGTAATTCTCGAACTCGGCCCGGGTCCGCTTGGCGAGGTCGAGGTTCTGGTCGCGGGCCTGCTCGGCCTCCGCCAATTTCACCCGCAGTTGTTCCAAATCGGGGGCGGTCACGGTCCCGTCCGGCGCGGGCGTTTGCTTGTTCGTCTCCGCCATGTCGTAACTCCGCTCCGATAATACCGCCGCTCATGCTTCCGGCTCGGACGGATGGAAGGTGCATCTGCCGTGCCGCGGGCGGGTCAGCTTTTGCCGGGCCGCCCTTCCGCCGGCGCTTCGGTGGGGCTGAAAAACGCCTTGATCCGCTCCAAAAAGCTCATGTGCTCCGGCGAGACGTTCGCGCCGTCGATCTCACCCAGCTCGCGCAGCAACTCTTCCTGCCGCTTGGTGAGCTTCCGCGGCGTGACGACGTTCAGATGCAGCACCAGATCGCCCTTACGGCCGTCGTTGCGGCCGTCGCGCGTCAGGTTCGGCATCCCCAACCCGTGGATCCGGGCCTCGTCGCCGGTCTGCACGCCGCGCTTGAGCGTGTGGGGGATGACCTTGCCTTCCAGGGTCGGCGTCTCGATGACGCCGCCCAGCGCCGCCTGGCTGAACGTGATCGGGACTTCGCAATGCAAATCCAGCCCCTCGCGCACGAACAGCGGATGTTTGCGAACCTTGATGACAACATAAAGGTCGCCCGGCGGCCCGCCGCGCCGGCCGCGGTCGCCGTAGCCGTCGTGGCGGATGCTCATGCCGTTGTCCACCCCCGGCGGGATGGTGACCGGCACGTCCTGCCCCACCTCGACGAGGCCGGCCCCGTGACATTTGAGACAGGGATCGGTGATGACGGAACCGCGGCCGGCGCAGCCAGGGCAGGTTTGCTGAATGCGGAAAAACCCCTGGCCCATGAGGACCGCGCCGCGGCCGCCGCAACGGCGGCATGTCGATGGCTTGGTGCCAGGCCTGGCGCCGCTGCCGGAGCAGTCGGCGCAGAGTTCTTCACGCCGCAGGTGGACCGTCTTGGTAACGCCCTTGGCCGCTTCGGTGAGGTCCAATTCGACGGCCACCTGAAGGTCGCGTCCGCCGGCCGGGCCGTTGCGTCGGCCGGGTCCGCCGCCGCCGAACAGGCCGCCGAGCAGGTCGCCGAAAATGTCCATCACCGAGTCGGCGTCGGTGAAATGCGGCATGTCGAATCCTTGCAGCCCCGCATGGCCGTAACGGTCGTAGCGCGCCCGCTTCTCCGGGTCGCGCAGCACCTCGAACGCCTCGGCGCACTCGCGGAACTTCTCCGCCGCCTCCGCGTCCCCCTCGTTGCGGTCGGGGTGGTACTGCATGGCCAGCCGCCGGTACGACTTCTTGATGGTGTCGTCGTCGGCCTCGCGCTCGACCTCCAGGATCTCGTAATAGTCGCGTTTGCCGGCCATCGCTGATCCTCAAGCGGCGCCCGGCGAGCCGGGAGCGTAAGCGACCGGAGATGGGTTCAGCGATTGCACCGCATCTCCGGTCGCTTACGCTCCCGGCTCGCCGTTCGTTACCGGATCGCCCCATGCACCTTGTTGGCCGGCTCCTCCTCGTCGATCTTGGTGACCATCACCTCGGTCGTGAGCATCAGGCCGGCGATGCTGGCGGCGTTGTTCAGGGCCGACTTCGTCACCCGCGTCGGGTCGAGGATGCCGGCCTTGAACATGTCCACGTATTCGCCCGTGTTGGCATTATACCCGATGTTCGGGTTCTTTTCGCCGCGAGTTCGCACCTCGTCGGCCACCACGGCGCCGTCCTCGCCGGAGTTCTCGGCGATGGTCCGCACCGGCTTCTCCAGCGAGCGGGCCACGATCTCGGCGCCGATCTTCTCGTCGCCCTCCAGCGCCTTGGCCGTGTCCTTGACCGTCGGGATGCAGCGGAGCAGGGCCGAACCGCCTCCGGGAACGATGCCCTCGGCCACGGCCGCGCGCGTGGCGTGCAGGGCGTCCTCGACGCGCCCCTTGGTCTGCTTCATCTCGGCCTCGGTCGTGCCGCCGACGCGGATGATCGCCACGCCGCCGACCAGCTTGGCCAGCCGCTCGCTGAACTTCTCCTTGTCGTACTCGCTCTCGGTCTGCTCCATCTGGGCGCGGATCTGGCCGACGCGGGCCTGGATGGCCTTGGTCCGCTCCTTGTCCGGCTCGCTGATGATGGTCGTCAGCTCCTTCTCGACCTTGACCGACTTGGCCTGGCCCAGCTGCGACAGCTCGATGTTCTCCAGCTTCAGGCCGAGGTCCTCGCTGATGAACTGGCCGCCGGTCAGCACGGCGATGTCGCCGAGCATGGCCTTGCGGCGGTCGCCGAAGCCCGGCGCCTTGACCGCGCACACCTGCAAGATGCCGCGCAGCTTGTTGACCACCAGGGCCGCCAGCGCCTCGCTCTCCACGTCCTCGGCGATGATGAGCAGCGGCTTGGCCGCCTGCGCCACCTTCTCCAGAAGCGGCAGCATGTCGCGGACGCTCGACAGCTTCTTCTCGTAGATGAGGATGTACGGGCTTTCCAGCTCGCAGGTCATGTCCTGCGACGTGACGAAGTAGGGCGAGATGTAGCCCTTGTCGAACGACATGCCCTCGACGAATTCCAGCGTCGTCTCGGAGGTCTTGCCCTCCTCGACGGTGATGACGCCGTCCTTGCCGACCTTGGACATGGCCTCGGCCATCAACGCCCCGATTTTCGGATCGTTATTGGCGCTGATGCCGGCGACGTATTGAAGCTGTTCCTTGCCGCCCTTCTCGTAGGCGGGGATGCGCTTGGACATCTCGTCGAGCTTGGCGACGACGGCGTTGACGGCCTTCTCGATGCCGCGCTTGACGGCCATCGGGTTGGCGCCGGCGGTGATGTTGCGCAGGCCTTCCTGGTAGATCGACAGGGCCAGAATGGTGGCGGTGGTGGTGCCGTCGCCGGCCACGTCGCTGGTCTTCTGGGCCACGGCGTTGACGAGCTTGGCGCCCATGTTCTCGAACGGGTCGGCCAGGTCGATTTCCTTGCTGACGGTCACGCCGTCCTTGGTCACGGTCGGCCCGCCGAAGCTCTTATCGAGGATCACGTTGCGGCCGGTCGGCCCGAGGGTGATGCCGACCGCGTGGGCCAGCTTGTCGGCGCCGGCCAGCAGCTTCTTGCGGGCCTCGTCGGTGTAGAGAAGTTGTTTCGCCATGTTTAAATGTCTCCGATTGAATGTATTGAGACCGGCGAGCGGCCGGCGTCAGGCGGCTGGTGCGTCACCTCTTCCGAGGCGCTACGGTACACCAGCCGGCTGACGCCGGCCGCTCGCCGGGAGGTCATTTGACCACTTTGGCGAGAATGTCGCTCTCGCGCATGATTTTCACGTCGCGGCCGTCCACCTGGACGTCGTTGCCGCTGTAGCGGCCGTAGATGACTTCGTCGCCCTTGGCCACCGCCACGGCGGCCCGTTCGCCCTTGTCGTTGAGCTTGCCCGGCCCGACCGCCAGAACACGGCCGCGCTGCGGCTTCTGCTTGGCGGCGTCCGGCAGCAGGATGCCGCCGGCCGTCTTTTCCTCGGCCTCCAGCGGTTCCACCACCACGCGGTCGTCCAGCGGGCGGATCTTCGAGTTGCCTTCTTTTTCCTTCGCCATGATTACGCTTCCCTTGAGTTCTCGACCCTTAATTACATCATGCCGCCCATGCCACCCATGCCACCCATTCCTCCCATACCTCCCATGCCGCCCATTCCTCCCATGCCGCCGTGATGGTCGTCATGGTGGTCGTCCTTCTTGCCCTTCTCGGGGATGTCGGCCACCATCGACTCGGTGGTCAGCAGCAGGCAGGCCACGCTGGCGCCGTTCTGGAGGGCGGTGCGCGTCACCTTCACCGGATCGACGATGCCGGCCTTGCGGAGGTCGGTGTACTCGCCCGACTCGGCGTTGTAGCCGTAGTTCTTTTCCTTGCTGCGGCGGATGTTGTTGACCACCACGGCGCCGTCCACTCCGGCGTTCTCGGCGATGAACTTGGCCGGCATCTCCAGCACGTGCTGCAGCACCTTGACGCCGACGCCTTCGTCCCCCTCGGCCTGGAGCTTGTCCAGCGCCTTGCGGGCCTGCAACAGCGCCACGCCGCCGCCCGGAACGATGCCCTCGGCCAACGCCGCGCGGGTGGCGTGCAGGGCGTCTTCGTAGAGGGCCTTGCGTTCCTTCATCTCCGTCTCGGTGGCGGCCCCGACCTTGACCTGGGCCACGCCGCCGGCCAACTTGGCCAGCCGCTCTTGCAGTTTCTCGCGGTCGTATTCGCTGTCGGTCTTGCCGATCTCGCGGCGGATCATCTCGACAGCGGCCCTCGATGGCCGGCTTCTTGCCCGCGCCTTCGGTGATGGTCGTGTTCTCGGCGTCGATCTTGAGCTTCTTGGCCCGGCCCAGGTCGCTCAGCTGCACGCCGTCGAGCTGGATGCCGAGGTCCTTGAAGATGGCCTTGCCGCCGGTCAGCGTGGCGATGTCTTCGAGCATGGCCTTGCGACGGTCGCCGTAGCCCGGCGCCTTGACGGCGCAGACGCGCAGAATGCCCTTGAGCTTGTTCAGCACCAGCGTCGCCAGCGCCTCGCCTTCCACGTCCTCGGCGATGATAAGCAGCGGCTCGTTCTTCTTGGAGATGGTTTCGAGGAGCGGGATGATGTTCTTGGCCGAGCTGATCTTGTCTTCGTAGATGAGGATGTAGGGGTTTTCCAGCTCGACGGTGACGTTGTCCTGGTTGGTGACGAAGTGCGGCGACAGGAAGCCGCGGTCGAACTGCATGCCCTGGACGACGACGACTTCGGTGTCCGGCGTCTTGCCCTCTTCAATGGTGATGACGCCGTTGGCGGCGCCGACGAGCTTCATGGCCTCGGCCAGCTTCTTGCCGATCTCGGCGTTGTTGTTGGAGGCGATGGTGGCGACCTCGGTGATTTCTTTCTCGTCCTTGGGGTCGATCTTCTCGGCCAGTTTGCCGAGTTCCTCAACGACGCGATCGACGGCCTTTTGAATGCCGCGGGTCAGGGCCATCGGGTCGTGGCCGGCCGCGATCATCTTGAGGCCTTCGCGGTAGATGGCTTCGGCGAGAACCGTGGCGGTGGTGGTGCCGTCGCCGGCCACGTCGCTGGTCTTGCTGGCGGCTTCCTTGACGAGCTGGGCGCCCATGTTCTCGTAGGGGTCGGTCAGCTCGATCTCCTCGGCGACGCTGACGCCGTCCTTGGTGACGGTGGGGCTGCCCCAGCCCTTGTCGAGCACGGCGTTACGGCCGCGCGGCCCCAGGGTGCTGCGGACGGCGCGAGCCAGCTTGGACACGCCGGCCAGCAGTTTTTGCCGTGCCTCATCGCTATAGGTCAGTTGCTTGGCCCCCATGCGACGCATCTCCTTTCGATGGTGATTCGTTCGTTTTTGCGTTAGCCGTCCCGGCCGTTGGGCCGGAACGACGCGCGCAGCCCTTGAGAGGGAGTCTCTTGCCAGAGTATGTAAAGACAGGTTAGCAAGGCGTGTGCCAGGAAGAAGGGATGACGTAAGCGGCCTAATTCGTGTGATTTGTGGTGAAGCGGCGGCGATGAGCGGGGCGGGGCGCTGCCAATGTGGCAGATAGGAACGAAAACCACCGGCCAATTTTGGCAAAGCCGTCGGCTTTGCACTTTTTTAGCCGCGACCCGCCCTCCAAGTGTGCAGGATAGTGAATAAATGTGCAGAGGACAGAAAGAAGAAGGGCCGACCGAAAGGTCGGCCCTTCTTTGAGTTTACAGCTGCGACTATTCGGCGCAGGGATCAATCGCCCCGATTTCGACGCCAAGAGCCTTCGCAATCTTCTCTAGCGTCATGTTCGTAGCGGTGTGCTGAGCGTTCTCAATTCGACTGACGTGACTCTGCGGCAGACCGGCCCGTTCCGCCAGCTGTGCTTGCGTCAGGTCCGCCTTGGTGCGGAGTTCACGGATTTGCACGCCGACGTGCTTGGCCCACGGCCGCAATCGGTGGTGTAGCTCGTCGGCCGAAGAAAGCGGCTTGGCCGTCATGGGTATCTGGGCAAGTATTTCCTCCATTGCCCTTTGGATGCTAGCCTGCTCCTCCGGGTCATCAGCCTTCCGCCACTCTTGCAGTAACTCAAACAGGTCGTCTCGGTCGGCTTTGGGGAGCGAGCCGATGCGGTTGATTAGAACCGAGAGCGCCAAGACGGCCGGCTTAACCTCGTCTGGCAGACTGCTGTACGCTTTCAGCTCGTTCGTGACCATAGTCCCCTCATCTCTTTAATGTTTAGGTCTCTTTCATGTTTGGGAATTCGGAGATATCTTTTGAGTGTTTTTGGATTCGATTGGGTGGGTCTCTATGTATAGACGCCGTCGTCGCCGAATCTGGATTCGGTCGCCTGTCGGGGTCTTGCCGTTGTTTTCCTTCTTGATCGTACCGAGCACCACGATTGACCGTGACTCTTTGCGAATAAAGTAGAACACTCGCACATTTATCTTCTGTAAGACACCGCCCTTGTCGGATATCTCATAGAAGCCTTCAACGGGCTTGACATCGATTGCGTCGCTGTGGGTTGGGTCATTCTGGCGAGCAAGCTCGCGGACCTGGTTCGCCAAGTGCGTGTATTGGCCCTCGTCCAAAAAAGCCATAGCCTCCTCGAACGCCTGATCCAGGATGACCACATTCCAGCGGTAGCCGGGGGGATCTCCGTCCCCCTCCTTGACACCTACCTTGACGGATTTCCGTTCTGGTTGTCTTGCCATGAGGTCGTTCTCCCATGATTCGTCCCTCCACTGTTGTATAATATACAACGGATATGCAGCGCGTCAAGCCGATTTTTCCTTTTTTTGCGAAAAAAGCGCCTACCCCGGCTGGCCGAACGGGATCACGTCGCGCGGCCCGTCGTCCACTCGTAACTCGGGCGCAATGCCCAACTCGTACCACGCGGAAATAAGACAACATATGTTGTGGCATAGCAGCTTGGCGAGCGTCTCGTTGACCATCGCGGTATCCGACTTGGACCGGTGCCGGGAGTAGACGGTCAGAAGGCCAGTTCAAAATACTTGCTCGGCCCTCGGTACTCGAAGTGACAGAGGTCGAGTACGTCGCGGCCCAGGATGCCGTTGATCGGCTCGTCCATGCGATAATCGGGGGAACACAGGACTTGCACGCTGGGGAGGACGGAGACCGATATGCCGGAAGCGAGGCCGACGGCCACGTCGTAGATGTCGGGCAAGAACGGTTGGCCGGGGCGGGTGGAGGGGGTTCGCACGGCCGCCTGATAGACGGCGGTGAGGCCGAGCCGGGAAAAGACTTCGGCCGGCAGGCCCGTCAGAAAGCTGCCGGTGTCGATCAGCAGGCGGAGCGGTACGGTCGGCGGGACCGGCATCCCCAGGCGGCGCATGACCGCCTCGCGGTTGGCGCTGACGCCCACCAGCGCCCCGACGATCGCCCCGTCGCCGTCGATTCGGCCGGTTATGATGGACATGGGGTGACGTTGTGGGAGAAGTAGAGGGGTTTTTCTTTCAGGACGACCCGCCGGACCAGGAACGTGTCCAGGCCGAAACGCTCGTAGCCCGCTTCCAAGGCTTTCTCCAGGGTGGGCCACACGCTGTCTACCCGATCCCCGTGCAGTAGGGCGAACTTGCCTACATTGTCCGGGTTTTGGAGCAGCGTCGGCAACTCGCGATCAAAGGTCGATTTCTCGCGTTCCAGGGCCATCGTCACGCCTCCGTCGGAGTCCCGAGTGTTCATTTTAACTCGTTCCGCGCCGGCGCAGCTGGAGCCGCACTTTAGACCGCGCCACCATTAGGGCCATTGCCGAACTGCATGTCAAACAGAATCCGACTATTCTGGCGACTGAAAATACTGCTCATTTATCCACTATCCGCACCTGTGGAGGACAGGTCACGGTCGCTCGCAGGGCCGCCGACCACGCGCGGCCGCTTCCACAGCCCCACCGCCGACCGCGCCGGGAAGCCGTTGACGGTCAACTCCATGCCGCGCAAACGGATCTCCAATGTGTTCGACAGCAGCCAGCGCGGGTCGTCGGCCGCGCAGCGGCCGCTCAGGAAGTGGACGCGCTGGTTGGCCGAACCGATCCAACGACGCCGAGTCTCCGGCCGTTCGCGGAGGTACGGCCCGTCCACCAGGATGTCCGTTTCCGCCAGCAACTCGGCCACGGCGGCGTCCGGCATTCGCCGCGCCTCTTCCACCAGATAGCCCGTGAACACCATGACGCTCAGACGGCCATTTTTGGCATGATCGTCAACGCTTGTCGTCGCCGCCTCTGCCGCGTTAGCCGCGGCTCTGGCGAAGCAACTCCAGGAGTCGCCCAGTCATCGTGCCGCTGGCCAAGCCTTTCATAATCACATAAGGCTGGAGCAGGGGGTTGCGGAACCGGAAGCGAAATCGCCGGGCCGTGCCGGCCTTCTCAAGCGGTTGGCCGCGGACTTCCTCGTTGCAGAACTTGTCCAGGTGGGGCGAGAAGTTTGGGATGTCGTAGTCCTTGTCCGTGATGGCATTGAGCGGCGCCCGCACGTCCGCGGAGGCGAAGTAGCCGTTCTCATCCCCTTTGGCCAGGGCGCACGCGAGAAGGACCTGACTGAATAGCGTGTCCTTCCGGGGTGAAGAGGTGGCGTTCTTGTAGGCGGACTGGATGCTCTGCTGGCTGTCCTCGACCGCCCGGCGGATGCCGGCCTGAACGTCCTCCGCCGTGATATGCCCGCGATCGCCGTCGATGGCCGCCAAGGTCGATTGCTTGCCGATCAGGTGGGTATAGTGAGGCAGACCTTGAGAAAGGAGCACGATCAACTCCAGGCCATCGGCGTCGATGGTCATCTCCAAGGTAGTCATTGCCCGATGGATGATCTCCTGCAATTCCTCCTGGCTCATTCGCGGCATGGGGATTTGCAGCAGCGCCCGGTCGATGGAGGCGTGTTCGGCGATGAGTTGGTCCACGTCGTCCGCCACCCCGACAAGGACGAGCGTGACTCGCACCGAGTTGTCGGACAGGTCCTTTATCGTGTCGGCGAAAAGGCCCTGTTGCAGTCGGTCCCGAAGCCGGTCGAATTCGTCGAATATGACGACCGCGTTACCGGGCGGCGCGACCAGGGGTTGCAGGACGCGGCGAACGTCGCCGGGGCCGAAGTGCTCCGGCAAGTATTGGCTGAGCCGGTACTCATCGACCCGCCCGTCTCCGACCTCGACGTTCCAGGCCATGTCCGCAAGGGCGTTACGCCAGGCTCCTTCGTAGGTGTCCTCTTGGACGCAGTTCACTTTGATTACGGTGGCGTCTTCCCCGCCGGACAGCATGTCCTTGAGAACGTTGGCGAGCGAAGTCTTTCCCACGCCTCGCTCCCCGTAGATGATGGCGTGTTGCCCGCGCGTGCTTACGGCGTCAACCACTTTCTTCAACTGGACGGCCCGCCCCGTGAAGAGATCGATGGTATCAATTGGGGCGGCCGGACTGAACACGCGCCCGCAAACCTGCCGGAGCCGTAGCATTTGGCTTCGATCCATCTTTCACCCCTCGAACGCCCCAAGATCGACGATCCGACGCTTATGTGGATGCCTAGAACGATTATAATAGTGCCGAGAAGTCTTAACAAGACGTGATTTCTTGTCGTTCGCCGTCGCTACGCCTATTGGACTGGTTTCGGACGGCCCTTTGAGGGGGCTACTATCAGGAGATGTTCGGTTACGGCTGACGCCGATCAGCACGTCCAGCGCAGCCCCGAAGGCATCCACCGAACGGAGCGCTTGGCCAAGTTCAGCCGTCGGGGCCGCGCGGTCCCCGCGCCGAGCACGCGCGGCCGCTTCCACAGCCCCACCGCCGACCGCGCCGGGAAGCCGTTGACCGTCAATTCCGTCCCGCGCAAACGGATCTCCAATGTGTTCGACAGCCGCCAGCGCGGGTCGTCGGCCGCGCAGCGGCCGCTCAGGAAGTGGACGCGCTGGTTGGCCGAACCGATCCAACGGCGGCGCGTCTCCGGCCGTTCGCGGAGGTACGGGCCGTCCACCAGGATGTCCGTTTCCGCCAGCAACTCGGCCGCGGCGGCGTCCGGCATTCGCCGCGCCTCTTCCACCAGATAGCCCGTGAACACCATGACGCTCAGGCCGAGGGCGTGGGCCGTTCGCGCCAGCGCGACGGCCCCGGCCGCGTGGGCCAGCGGCTCGCCGCCGAGCAGCGTGATCCCTTCCAGGCGATGCAGCCGGGCGGCCTCCGCGATTTGTCGCGCCACGTCGGCGACGGCCACGCGTGCGCCGCCGTCGAACGGCAGCATCTCGGGGTTGCAGCAGCCGGGGCAGCGCAGCGGACAGCCCTGGAACCACAGGGCGAAGCGCCGCCCCGGCCCCTCGGCCTCCGTACATGGCACGATCTGCGCGACCCGCACAAAAGCGCTATCGGGCGTCGGGAATGTCGATTTCATGGCCGGCGTCCTCCGAAAATCGGTGCGCCTCATTCTATCCGTTCAGGCGATGCGAACCCGGCCCGGCCCGCCCACGTCGCCCTCGCAGCGGACGTCGCGTTCCAGGAAACGGCCGATGACGGCGATGTTCGTCGTCAGGTGCGGCGTGACCTCGGCCGTGCGGTACTCCGACGGTCCCTGCGCCAGGGCCAGCGGCAGCACGATTTTATCCGCACTATGCGGATCGACCAAAGCGTTATCCGCGGCCAGGTAGGCGGCCGCCTGATCGACGGCCTCGTCGGCCACGCGCTCCGCCGGTTTGCCGCGCGCCCCCAGGCCGAAGAACAACGTCGGCGCCGGCGCCGTGTCCAGCTCCACCGCCAACACACTGCCGGGGCCGCCCTCCCATTTCTCCTCGCGGAATTCGACTTCCAGGCCGACCCCTTGCAGGCGATAGGCCGCCCGCCGCGCCTGCCGGTGGGCGATGGATTCGGGCAGCCCCGCGACGGCGCTGATACCCGTCGCCTTCACCGGGCGGCGTTCCGGCAGCGAAACGCCGTGAAGCCGGCCGCACGGCTGGATGTGGACCTCGACCACGCCGCCGCCGCGCGGGTAGAAGCCGGGACGGAACATCGTCATGCTCAGGCGCAGGCCGAACGCCTCCAGGTAACGTCTCCAAGTGACATCCAAAAAGTGGAAACAAGGACTGGCGTTGACGTGCGTGCCGCCGATCAGGGTCAGTTCGCTGGGAACGTCGCCGCCGCGCAGGGCCAGCGGCAAATAAAGGGTGTGCAGCACCAGACCCGTCGCCCCGGCCGTACACACGTCGAAGCGGTAGTTGCCCGGTTTCACCGGACCCGGCTCGAACACGAGGTCCGTGCTCCCCGGCGCGGCGCCGCGCAGGGTCGCCCCGCCGATGGCGGCGGCCGAGCGCACGCTCATCAGGTGCTGCGGTTGCAGGCCGGGCTTTTGCCGACCCGCCCGGACGTTGCGGAGATGAAACGGCTTGCCGGTCAGCAGCGACAGGGCCAGGCTCGTGCGCAGGATCTGGCCGCCGCCCTCGCCGAACGAACCGTCCAGTTCCAGGACCGTTGTACTCATGCCTTGTAGGAGAGCAGATCGCGGGCCGAAGTTCACGCGCGAACCGGCGTCACGGCCCCGCCCCGCGCGCCGTCGGCCAGCCGGCCTGGAGCGCCAGCGGCGGTTGCCGGCCGTTGTCCTCGTCCGCCGCGGCGCCTTCCGCGAGGGCGCGGCCGCGCGCAACACCAGCAGCCGCTGCGTCCACGGCGCCTCCGTGTTCAGAAACGCCCGTTGGCCGAGCGTGTCGGGCCGGTCGAGCAGCGTCCCGACGGCGATGTACGTGTTCGGCGGCACGGTCATCTCCCAGCCGAGTCCGGAATAGGTCTCGGTCGGCTGTTCCGTTTGCACGCCCCAATGCAGCGAGCCGCCCTCGCGCACCGGGTGCGGCAGCGACAGCGGTTCGCCGTGCCGCACCTGCGGCGCGAATTGCAGGTTCATCCGGCCGTCGCCGGTCAGGCGCGTGGTGACTTGCAGCAGGCATTGGGCCTGGTCCAGGTCCACGTCGGCCGTGCGGCCGTCCTGGTGGAGTTGGAAGGCGAGGTCTGCCGCGGCCGGGCCGAGGAGGATCTGCGTCGGCCGGCCGGCGCGCATCCGCAGCCGGCGCGGGTTGCGCAGCTCCGTTCCGAGCGCAACAGCGTCCGCAGGCCGTCCGGCGGACTGTCGCCGAGCACGCAGGCGCGAAGGCCGTTCTCTTCCAGGAGACTCTTTTTATCCTTCAAGATTTCTTCGTCCGCCAGTTCCCAGACCTCGCGGTTGATGCAGCGGTCGGCGGCCGGACGTTCCACCATGAACACGTCCAGTTGCACCACGTCGTCGCCGGTCAGGCCGTGGAACGGCACCCGGGCCTCGTAGTGACCGACGGAGCCGTCCGACGGCGGCGCGACGCATCCGTTGAGCGAGGCGGCCGCCAGGGCGAGCACCACGGCCAGGCTTCGGCGCATGACAACATCCTGCCGACGGGCGCGGACTTCGTTTCGGGACGCCTGGAAGAGAGGCGGGGGTATACCGGCGGCCGGCCGGCCCGTCAAGGCCGCGTCGCGCGGGCGCGTTACGACTTCCGCTGGAACCAGCGCAGCGTCTCCGCCAGTCCTTCCTCGAAGGAAAAGCGTGGGGCGTAGCCAAGGTCGCGGCAAGCGCGGGAAATGTCGGCGCGGGAGTGGCGCACGTCGCCGACGCGCGGCGGGCCGTGCCGCGGCGTGACGTTCGTTCCGAGGAGTTGGTTGAGGGCGGCGGCGAGTTCGAGCAGCGTCACGCCGCGGCCCGTGCCGATGTTGTAGACCTGGCCGGAGACGTTCGGCGCCTCGGCCGCGCGGTTCAGCGCCTGCACTACGTCGGCGACGTAGGTGAAGTCGCGCGTCTGCAAGCCGTCGCCGAACACCGTCGGAACGCGGCCTTCGCCCAGGGCGGCGGCAAACAGGGCGATCACGCCGGAATAGGGACTGTCGGCGCGCTGGCGTGGGCCGAAGATGTTGAAGAAGCGCAGCCGTACCGTTTCCAGGCCGTAGGACACGGCGAAAGCCTGGCAGTAGAGTTCGCCGGCCGCCTTGGCGGCGGCGTAGGGCGACAGCGGCCGGATCGGGTCGTCCTCGGTCTGCACGTCGCCGCGCGGCACGCCGTAGGCGCTGCTGCTGGCGGCGTAGACCACGCGACGGACGCCGTGCCGCCGGGCCGCGTCGAGGACGTGCAGCGTCCCGGTGGCGCAAATGCGGTGGGTGTCGGCCGGCGCCTCGATGCTGCGCTGCACCGACGCCAGCGCGGCGAGATGAAACGCCACGTCCACCCCGGCCGTCGCGTCTTCCACGGCCGCGGGGTCGGCCACGTCGCCGTCGATGATCTCCGGGGCCGGATGGAGATGGGCCAGGTTGTCGCGCAACCCGGTGCTGAAATCGTCCAGCACGCGCACCCGGCCGCCGCCGGCCGTCAGCGCCTCGACGAGATGGGAGCCGATGAAACCCGCGCCGCCGGTGACCAGGTAGGTTTTGCTCATGTAGAGATTGTATGGAGGCCTGCACCGGGTTTAAGCTTCCGCCAATTCCACCGGTTCGATGGCGCCGCCGGGCAGGTCGAGCAGGATGAACCGCTTCGGCCGGGCGCGGTGCAGCGCCCCCGGGTTGATCACGCGCGTCGGCCCGGTGACATGCTCCTCCGGCTGGTGCGTGTGGCCGTAGAACAAGAAGTCGTAGGCGCCGCTCCGCTCCACGTCGTGCATCAGTCGCCGGTCGTCGCCGTGGAGAAAGGCGATCTTGCGGCCGGCCAGTTCGACGTGGCCGAAGTTGTCATGGAGGGTCGCGCCGATTTGCGTCATGGCGGTGCGCAGGCCGTCGCGGTCGCCGTCGCAGTTTCCGAAGACGAAATGGGCCGTCAGGCCGCGGAAGAGAAGGACGGTTTCCGGGTCTTCAATGTCGCCGCAATGGAGCACGGTCGTCGCGCCGCGGCCGCGCAGTTCGGCAAGCGCCCGGCCCACCGTGGCGTAACGGCTGTGGGTGTCGCTTACGACGGCGATTTTCATGCCTTGCCCTCCAGTCGCGCCTGTTCGGGCGGGAGAGCGGCGCGCGTAACCGGGCGACCTCTCGCGCCGTCTCTCCCGAGAAGGGTCCGTGGGGCGGAGGCGGCCGACGTACATGCCGCCCGCGCCGCCGTCGGATCCAACGTCTTTTCCTCTTCCGCCGGGCGCCGCCGGAACCACGCCGCCACCAGCAGCACGCCGTCGATCTCGTCCGGCCCAGGCGGCCCCGAAACCGCGTCGCCATAAACCGCCGTGAGCGCCGCCGCGGCCGCCGTTCGGCCGGCGTCGTCGCGCGGCGCCGGCGTGACCGCACGCACCCGGCCGTTGCGGATCAGGTGCCAGTGGTCGCGCGACCCGTCGCGGCCTGGGGCCGGGTAGACGCAGGTGCGCCGGCTCGCCTCACGCAGTCGTTGCAGATGGCCGCTCATCCAGTGCAGCGCCTTCCACCTGTCCCGCAGCGCCGCCGCCCGCTCGAACGCCTCGGCCGCCGACGCCGCCCGCATGTCGCGTTCCAGCGTTTGCAGAGGCGAAATGTCGTCGCCGTCGAGGAAACGAATCGCGGAGCGCACGGCGGCGGCGTAGTCGCCGCGCGTGCAGGCGGCGGCGCAGGGGCCGAGACAGGCGCCGAGGTCGTGACGCAGGCAGCCGAAACTGCGGACGAGGGGAAAAAGCTCGCCCTGGTCGGCGAAGGTCATCTTCTGGGACTGCGGGCAGTCGCGCAGCCGATACCAGTCGTTGAGACGGCGGACGGCCTCGCGCGCCGTGTCGCCGCCCGGCACGGGGCCGTAAGCGGCGAAGGCCGTACACGGCGGACGGTGCGCCAGGAACAGATACGCCGCCGGCTCGCGGCCGACGCAGACGTAGGTGCGTCGCCGGCGGTTCGGCTGGCCGTGGACGTTGAAGCGCGGCCGCCAGCGTCGGATCAGTTCCAGCTCGCGCAGCAGGGCGGCGAACTCGCCGTGGGCCGGCTCCCAGGCCACGACGCAGGCGTCCTTGAGGATGCGGCCGGCCTTGGGGTCGCGGCTCTTGGTGCGGAAGTAACTCAGCAGCCGCGTTCGCAGACATTTGGCCTTGCCGACGTAGATGAGTTCGCCGGCCTCGTTCAACATGCCGTAGACGCCCGGCAGCTTGGGACATTCGAGCCGCACCCCGGCCCGCAACCGGGACGGCCGATGGCCTCGCACGGCGTGGAGGGTCGCGGCCGCGCCGGTCGGCGAAAAGAGGGAAGGGCCGAAGCCGGTGAACGCCTGGCGGGTGAACAGCCCTTTCACGGCGGATCCTTCCGATGGCAACTGGCGGCGACGGGGTTGATTCTATCGCTGAACGGCGGCCTTTTCCTTTCTGTTCACCTGTACACTTGCACGGATGTTTGTTAATCCTGAGTTCTGTGTTTGGTCGATCCTTCTCACGATGGCCCAACCGCAGGCCGGCCATTCGCTGACGGAAGGACGCCTCGGCGACGAAAGGAACCTCGGATGGAAACCTGGCTGCGCTGCACCCTTTCCCTCGGACAATTTCCGGGGGAATACGGGGTGGACGGCAAACAGTACGACGGGACGCCCTTTTCCCTTTTTCTCCCCAGGGAGTATACAAAAGGCGACCAGGCGCCAACCGAGGGGAGTACGGCACAGGGCTGGGTGAAGGCGACGGTCGTGAAGCGCCAGGGGGATTTGGTTCTCGTTCTGCTGCCGCGGGCGACGTTCCAGAACGGACCTTACGTCACGGTAAGGCCGGAGCAAATGGAATCGGGCGTCGCATCAGCCGCGAAGGCTTGACATCACGGTTGAAACGATCGCTCTGCCGCTTCAGCGGGGAAAGAATCGGTCGTCGGCTGCACGGATCGAAGGCAAGAGCAGTCGGGCGCGTTGCGGTTTGCGGGGCGAAGTCGGCGGGCATTGGACGCGGCGGCCCATCATTCCGCTTTGGGATTTGTCTCGCCGCGGACCGCCTGGGCCGCCCGGATGGCCTCCTTGTTGGCCTTGTCCGCGGCCTGGGCCGCGAGTTTGTACTGCCTGCGGACAACCTCGACCAGCACCAGGTGAAGGCCCGAACCGGGCGTTTCCTTGCGCAGCCGATTCAGCACGACCGGTTCCATGGGAACGGTCACAGGGGGTAGGTCCTGCACCTCCGGAACGCACGGCAGCAAATAGGCCTGCGAGATCGACAGCGTCGCAGCCGCCAGGGCTTGTCTGACAAGCGCCCGGTCGCTCAGCAGTCCGCACCGGAGAAGGGTTTCAAAGCCGCCCCGGCTCCGGACGCGCGACAGGGCGGCGACAGGCGCTTCTTGGCCGGTCGCAGCCTGGGCGAGCAAACGGGCGTCGAGGATCTCTTCGAGCAAGGCGACATCTTGCCAGTCCGTCTCCCTTTGCGTTTCCTTGCTCCGGATCAGGTCCGGGAGCGAGAGGAACGACAGCGTTCGCCCGCCGTAGGCGTCCTGTTCACGCCGGGAGAATAGTTCCGAAAAGGGCGCGAGCAAATGGTTCTCCCGCCAGAATTCGAGCCATTCCTCGCGGCCGTCCGGCAGCGTACCGGTCTGAAATCGGCGGAAGGCGTTCGGCCGCCAGCTCGGCCCCTCAATCAGGGGCTTTCCCACGAAAAGAGACGTGCGGCTCAGCGCGATCGGCAAGTCGCTCCAGCACTCGGGGGCGAGGTGCAGGTCGAAATCGACGGTGTTGCGTTCCACGCCGTAGAAGCGGACGGCATGCCCGCCCATGACAAGACAATTCAGCCCGACGGCCTCGAGCGCGGCGACGATTTCGGCCAGGCGCGCTTCCGGGTTCACAGGATCGAGTCCTCCCGCGCACGGCTGCCGTGTGAGAGGAGCAGTTGCAGAAGGGGATGCCTGGCCAGTTCTTCACCAGGCAGCGGACTGGCGAGCAGTTCCAGGATTTCGGGGATCGCCGAATCCAGGTATTTCTCCTCGGCTTCGTGGAGGGTGCGCGCCGCGCCGCTGAGGAGCAGCCGGATGACCGGTTCGTCGGTGACGCCGGGGATGGGGTCGGATGTGTGTCCCATAGCTCGTGTTCCTCGGCGATGAAGCCGCCGTAGTATTGTACCCAATGAGATTCAGAGTGCGAACTCAGCTAGGGGGAAGCCGGGGATGCCGGTTGACCAGCCTGGAGCTTGCCGATGTTTTGCAGAGCCTACAAGGCCGTCACTCCCTGTTGAACCAGAGGTGGCGAAGGGTAATCTCGGGGGCTTTCGTTCCTGTGCTGGGATAGGTAAACCCCCGCCGGTGAACCGTGATGTGCGGCTGCTGGAGGTAGCCCGCAGCGGAACACTCCGGGCAGGCTTTCGCGGTCCCCTTGGGCTTCAGCGTCGTCTTCCGCGCGTCGAGCGCCTCTTTGAGTTTCTTCGGCAGGGTATAGCCGGTTCGGGCGTACCCGATCATCATACCCTGGGGCATCGCCCAAGCGTAGTCGCCAATTACGAACCGGATGATACCCTTGTCGCAGTAGTCCCCGCCGGCCGGATGATCCCGATCGACGGGCTTGCACTCGACGAAGAGGCCATCGTTCGAGGGGAGGCTCGCGGGGTTATCGCGGACGATCTCGATGTGCAAGTCAGGCATCTTGTCTAGGTGGGTTCCGTCGAACGACTCGAATTTGGCTTCCCGTATGACCCGGAACTCTTTGGACGTGAACCCGTCTACGATACCCCCGTCAAGGACCTTGTTCACGAGGCAGGTCCGAAGCTCGCGGGTGATCTGATCCTCGTCCGCGGTGTCGATCTTGAATTCGCCTTCCGGATGGTCTCGGATGATCTGCCACGCCTCGGCGATCGCCTTTTCGATCAGGCGGAGCGTGCCTTCCGGGTGAGGGATGTGTGGTAACGAGACCGGACCCCGGGCGTAAAAGCCGATCCCCATGAGTCAACCCGTTATCACATCGAGGTATTGGCGGATGATGTCGCCAGAAAGCAGCCTGGCGCGAGAGAGCGTCCAGTAGCGGTACTGGTTGTAGATGCCGACCACCAAGCCGGCGGGATCCGACAGCACGATTTGCGTCGCCCCGGTTTCGTCGGCGACGCTGAGAATCGTTTCAAGAACTCCGTCCGCGAGCGCCCCGATTTCTGCCGGAGGCCGCTCGCTGGAAGTAAGCAGCAGCACCTCGAACGGTGAGACGCTCTGGTTCTCCGTCGTAGGCACTTTCAACGGCCCCAGTAGTGATTTGCCGTGATCGGTCGCGACAAATGGCGCGAGGGATTTTCTTAGGGAGGCTATGAACGCTCCTTTCTCGGCTTCGGTCGGAGACGCGCAGGCCCGCAGGCGCGCGGTCTCGTAAGGCAGCGCCACGGATAGCGTGTCCTGGATCACCTGTAGGTCGTACTCGTTCAACCCATACAGCCGGGCGAAGAACGCATCTATGTCGGCCCACGGGACCGCGGCGCCTGCTTCCAGGCGTCTCGACAGATACCACACCCTCTCGCGCTGGTTGGCAGATAGCTTCTCCAGCGGCAGGATGGGGCAATTTTCCAAGTCCGCCTTACGGGAGCGGCGACGCTCGGCCCCGAATTCCGGGCTCGTCACCAGCAGGTAGTAGATCCACACGTCACTGTGAACGAAGAGGTGGAGGTAGCGGGCGAGCAGCTCTCCGTCGGGATGTGTGGCAGCGGAATACCCATTGAAGATCTCATTATACACCACGCTCTCGAAGGCGAGCAACGCGCGACCGCTTTCTCGACTCTCCAGGGTGAACGCATCAAACCTTCTCTACTTTCGCGGCGCCGGTGAGGATTTCCGCGAGAAAGTCGGGGTCTTGAGCGGCCATCTTGCGTTTGCGCGGAATGCTCTTTTGGGCGGGATGGCGTTTGAGCACGCATAACGCCAACTTGCGCATGGTGGCGAAGTTCCTGGCCGCATTGCGCTCTTGGATGCGGCTTTTGTCTTCGCCGAAATGCACATCCAATTGCCAGTGCAGATTGTTTTCAATGCCCCAATGACCACGCATGGCTTTTGCGGCTTTGCGTGCGCCCAGACGCCCGCTGCCGATGAAGTAATGGGGTTCCATCGTGGTCCGACCGTTGACGGTGCGTTCCCGCAAACACATTCCCACAGTGGTCAGCCCCGCCCAAAGTTTGCGGTCCCGAATGTCCTCCAAGTTCGTGATCACCGTGTAAGTGCGTGTTTCCATTCGACCGTGGCCCTCGGCCGTTTCCGTGACCGTCGCCACCCGATGTCTGGGAAGGTCGCCGTCCAGCGCCTTGGCGACCGTCGTTTGAATATCTTCCAGCAGATGCCCCTGGTTGGCCTTCACCGCCAACAGGTAGTCGCCGCGCTTATCGACGATCTGCTTGGCGATCGCCTTTTGGCAACCGATGGCGTCGATGGTCACGAGGGCCCCTTTGAGGTCCAGGAGCTTCAAGAGTTCAGGAATGGCCTTGATTTCATTGGATTTGCCTTCCACGGCGACTTCGCCCAAGGTCAGGTTGGCTTCGGCGGCCCAGGCGCTGACCAGGTGCAGCGGTCCACGTTGGGCGGACGCCGAGCCGCGCAGCGTCTTGCCGTCGATGGCGAGGTGGCCCAGGCCGACCAAATCGGAGACGTCGCGTAGCCAAGCCATGCAACAACGGTTGAAGACGGCGGGATCGATCTTGGCGAACACACGTTCAAAAGTATCGTGGGAGGGGATGCCGTTGGGCAACGTCAAGAAGCGTTTGAACCAGGCGAGGCGATTGTTGGCGAAGTCAATGATGTCCGTCCAACCATCGCAGTTGGCGATGACCCCGCAAAGGGCGATGGCGATGATGTCGATCAACCGATGGTCGGTGCGTCGGCGAACGCGAGGGTCCCTCAGCGGCCTAAAGTATTTCTTGATCGATCCCACGTGAGAGAGAGCGGCCATGCGATTCTCCGGGAAGCGGGCGACATCCGCAGGAATCGTATGCCTGTACACTTGTCCCAATCAAGGGAGAGCCGATAATAACGGTAGGTTTTGACGCGTTCACCCTAGGCCGTGTCCGGCAATCGTAAATGCATACAATATCAGTGGTTCGGTCGCTCGTTCTCTTGCCATGGAGATGAACCATGAGACGCTACGAACTATCCGATCCACAATGGGCGATTCTGGAACCCTTTTTCCCGCCCACCCATTCGGGCCATGCCGGACATCCGTGGAGTGAGCATCGTCCCATCGTCAACGGCATCCTCTGGATCCTCCACACGGGCGCGGCCTGGCGTGATTTGCCCGAACGCTACGGCCCCTTTCAGACGGTCCATGACCGCCTGACCCGCTGGCGCGCCGATGGCGCCTGGAACCGCATCGTCGAAGCCTTGATCCGCCAACTGGAGGCGGAAGAAAAACTCGATCCCGATACGTGGTTCCTCGACGCCACCATCCTGCGCGCACGCGCGACGCGGCGGGGGCGCTCAAGCGGACCCAGGCCCGACTGGTCGGCAGCGAGCGGACGCATCTCGTTGAGCCGCCGGATCATGCGTTGGGCCGCTCGCGCGGCGGTTTCGGCACGAAGATCGACCTGATCATCGAAAGTCACGGCATCCCGCTGGCCATCGGCATCCAACCGGGCCAGGAACATGAGAGCCGCGCGTTTGAAACCATGATGCATCGCAGCACACAACGGCAGCGGTTGGGCCATCGCAAGTGGCCCCGCGAATTCATCGCCGACAAGGGCTACAGTAGCAAGCGGATTCGCCAGTGGCTCAAGGGTCATCACATCCACGCGGTCATTCCCAAGAAGAAGAACGAAACCCCCGACCCCGCCTTTGACAAGGAAGCCTACCGGAAACGCAACCTCATGGAGAGGATGATCGGGTGGTTCAAATTGCATCGCCGGCTGGCCACCCGTTATGAGAAACTCGCCGTCAACTTTCTTACCTTTTGGACGGTCGCCTGGATTACACTACTGCTGAAATATCTATTGTCGGACACGGCCTAATCTCACGGGCGACCTGGGCGCCGAGGATCATGCTGTGGCACATGCCGCACGTCTCGCCGTCGTGGTCCACGAGATCGTCGCTGCGGGCCATGCGTTTCAGAAAGTCCTGGTCGCCGATCCCGCCTTGACCGGCCAGGACTTTCGCCAGTTCGAGGGCGTTGTCAGCCGCCTCCATGTAATCTTCGGACTCTCGCTCTTCGTGCGGTTTTCTCTTCTTGTGCATGGCCTGCTCTCCCACCGACTACGACTCCGACGATACTTCCAACCTCGTGATGTCGCCCTCGGCGTGAAGCCACCGGAGGACTTCCAGGCACCGGGCCTGGTACTTCTTGCCGCCGTGCTTCTTCCTGGGGCTGGGCGGCTCGATCTCGAATGGCGGCGACTTGTTCCAGCGCCGTTCGACCTCGCCGTAAACGAGCGTCAGAAATATCGGGTGGTCGTCGCTCGGAACCGGCGGGCCGACGACGTAGAACTGGAACGGCTCCGGGTTGTCAATCGGGCGGGGTGGGTGCGACCGGCCAAGCCAGTGCAGCAGGGCCATCGACGGCCACAGGGCGAGAGTCTGGCTGCCGTCTTTACAAGTGTACTCGATGCGCATGGATCGCCGCCTACTCCTTGGGCATTTCGACGGGGGCCAGGAACAAGCCCTCGCCATCGACCCCTTCTCCCTGGTACAGCACCCGGCGAAAGTCTGAACTGAACTTGTAGGAGTGCGAGTCAAAATTCACTCCGTCCGCCGGGACCGGGAAGCTCATCTTCATCGTCGTCACGTCAATGAGTGGACTTCCCCACGCTATCCGCACCCTGCCAAAACGCTCGCCCAGCGTCCGTCTCCGTTTCGGCCATCAACCAGAGCACGCGCACGACGGCCGCGTTCGAGATCATGTCGGCGGGCGGTTTTGCCTTCCAGTTCTCGTAGAAAGCATCCGCGTTCTCCTGAGCCCGCTTCAGCAGGTATTCCTCCTTCGTGGTGCGGTACAATTCCAGATCGGCCTCGACCATGAAATGGCTGTACCGCACCGCGTCGTGATAGACGCCCGTTTTCCGGTCCAGAAACCAGTCCGCGGCTTTCGCGATCCGCCGGGCTTGCTCCAGATATTTTTTCTCGCCCGTGGTCCGGTACAGGCCCAGCAGTGCGCGGAGCATCAGCGCGGAGTTGTACGTCAGTTTGCCGCGCTTGACCTCGCCGCTGGCGACGACCATGCGGTCATAAAATAGGCCGTCCTTCGCCTGGAGCGCGCTTTCCGTCCACGCGACGATCTTGCGGGCCCGATCAACGAGCGCCGCGGCGTCTCCCTGGCGGAACTTCGCAAGCCGCAGGCAACCCACCGCCGCCGGCCCATTAGCGCAGGCGTTCTTGGTGCCGTCCTTGTGTCGTTGATGCCACCAGATTCCCCCGCCGCCCTGCTCGTCCCAACCGCTCAGCACGAATTGGAGCGTCTCGTCCGCCCGCTTGAGGTAGCGTGGGTCGCGGTTCGTCTCATAGGCTTCCAGGAAAGCGATCACCAGCCAGGCGTTGTCGTCATAATACTTGTCATTGCCGTTGCCGCGCGTGGGCGAGGCTTCGTAGCCGGGGATTTTGACTTTCGGGTCCCAGCACCGAACGGTTTTTGTGGCCGTAACGCTTAACAATGACACACTACGGCCCGTCGCGGGATGGGCCGGTTGGCGTCAGAGAAAGGACCAAGCGACGGTTGTCTAACCAGGGCAAGCGATGTTGCCGCGCATTGATCCTATCCATCGCGGGGGCCAACGCCTCCTGGCCCGCGAACGGGTCCAGGTACACGATCAATGCTTCCGGCGTCTCGTACAACTGGCCGGGCCGGTTGAAGAACTGTCGCCGCAGGGTCCGGACGTGCTCCCCCGCGTAGCCCTCGCCCAACTGTCGGCCCAGGTCGGCGACCGCGTTGTACACCAACGCCACCAGCCAGCCGAACATCTGCAACGGCCCCCGGTGAAAGCGCGGCCGCCGCCGGTCGGGACTCTCCTTGTCGTAGCCGCACGGTACGGCATCCACCAACAGGTCGTGAACCTCGACCCGATGGGCCTGCTCGTGCCCTTGTCGAGCCCGGAAGATGGTCAGCACGTCTTCCGGGTCGCCGGCGCAGGTCGTGTACAGCGGATGCCAGCGGTCCTTTTTGGGACCGGGTCGGACCTCCCGGCAGATGATGGTGCGCACCGCCTGCTCCGCGGTCTCGCCCTTGAGTACCGTTTGCGTCTCGGCCAGGCGGACTTCCTTGGGCGGGGCGCCGACGCACACGCCCGGTTCCTCGACGGATACGAACAAGCCGCCGGGCAATTGCTTCCAGGCCCGCATTCGGTGCGGGTAGCGGCAGGCGCGCAGCGTGACGTCCAGGCGCCGCTGGCTCTCGACCAGATCCCACAAGGTCCGCACGCCCGCGTCCGACTTGGCCGCCCCGGCGTCGAACAGCGCGTGGAGCGTGCGCGGCCGGCCGTGCTTCAAGACCTGTCGGACCAGCGGCGCCGCCAGCTCTTGCAAACCCACATCGCCCGGCGTGCCGCGCACCGCCAGGAAGCGGCCGCTCGTCAGGTCGAAGCCGGTGAACAGCTTCTCGCAGCGCATGTACTTGTTGCGGGTGGTGACGTAGCCCTTGCCGATGCGAAACTTCTTGGTCCAGCGTGGGATGGTGTGCTCGTCGAAGCTGACCATGGCGTCGGCGTTGCGGAGCAAGTGCCACGGGCAGGTCCGGCGGCAGAAGGCATCGACCTCATACCAGGCCAGGTGACGCCGCCAACCGCCGACGGTGTGGCGCGACGGGCAGCGGCGGCCGCCGCACAACCGGGCGAAGCCGGCGTCGGCCATCTCGTCCAGGTGAAAAACTCGCTCCAGGCCGGTCACCAAGGAGAAGACGCTGGTCAACAGGCCCGGACGCAAGGAACCGTAATCGTCGGTGAAGCAGTCCTGGGCCGTGGCCAACCAGTCCAGGGCTTCGGGCATCAACAGGAACGCGCCGGCGTGCTGGGTCTTGGTGACGAAAAAGGGGGCGGCGGCAGGGGCACGGGTTGGCGCGGTGGCACGCCGCCGGGCGCGGCCGGCGCGACCGCAGGCTGCACGGCCGGCTCGGGGGCCGCGGCCGCGGCCCGCGTCGCCCGATCGAGGCCGAACTTCTTGCAGAAGTGGTGCAAGGCCACCGTGGACACGTGGACGCCCCAGGTGCGTTGGATGAAGGCCAACACGTCGTAGCGCGTGGCGTCGGCGTGAGTCAGCATGAACTCGGCGATGGGGCCGGCGTAACGCGGCAGCAGTTTGCCATGCGGCCGGCCGGCCAGGCGGTGGTGGGCGGCCTGGATCGCCTCCTTGGAAGACACCCCTTGTTGGTGCGAGGCCGTGGGCCGGCTGACGCCGACCAATCGAGCGATCTGAGCGACTTTGAGTCCGGAATCGCAGTGCAGGAGGAAATGGCTGAGCAACCGGCTGGAGTAGTAATCGTCGCCGCAGCGTCGCCGGAAGGCAAAGGCCGCCTGGAGCAAGCCGCGTTGCCCGGCCGTGAGTCGCTGTTCGGCGATCTGCGCTTGGGCGAGCCAAGAGGCGCAAGTGCCGTCCATGGTGAGCATGAGGAATCCTCCCTGCAACCCAGGCAGGGAGAATTGTAGTCCGTAAGGACTGGAAGTTAAGCGTTACGGCCCGAAAAACCGTTTGGTGCTAGTTCGATCAGGAGCGTGCCGCGGTAGGTGCCACCGTGGATCTCCGTCTCGAAGATGTTGGGCGTGCCTCCGGCCTCCACACCCATGTAGTTCGTGCCGAAGTCCAGGTCCCCCTCATAGGGGTCCAGCGCCAGAAGAGGCGCCACCCGAACCGGGCTGGTCCTCTTGTGAGTACCCTTTTTGGCGGCGTCCATGAAACCGAAAAGGTCGTCGTCGATGTACTCTTTGGGCAAGCACTGGGTTTTTGCTGCCCCCTTCTTCTCCGTTCCGACTTGGCCCTCGGACAGCTTGAAGTCGAGGCCGAGTTGGTCCCGCAGCGCCCGGCGGAGGGCCTGGCTCGAAACGTAGGGGTAGGTCTTGGTTCCACGGGTCAGCTTCTTGATGCTGCTGACGTTGTCCGCCTCCTTGTCGCTGCCGTTCAGCGAACCGATCGACACGGGGGTCAGGAACGTGATGGTCAGAGCTTTCGCTTCTTTCAGGGTTGCCATGTGCTGTTCTCCTCGCGGCGGGTGGTGGTTTACTGGTTCTGGGGAGCGCGCGATTTCCACTGGTACCGACTCAATGCGGCCACGACGCAGAAGCCGCGGTACTCCTCGAACGTGGCGTGATTGAAAATGTCAGCGTCGAGCGCTTCCGGCGGGACGGCGATCTTCTGATAACGATTCTGGAGCCGCGCCAGTTCATCGAGGAAGTCCGAGTTCGTCCGGCACTTCCGCAGCCGGAAAAACGCTCCTTTCGCCCGACCCGGAGACTCGCGCCGCTCGGGGTCTTGCACGGCCTGGACGACCCCGTCGGCGATGTTGTTGCCGAGCCACTTCGCATTCTCGGCCATCTTCTTGTAGTCCTCTTTCGTCATCATGGGTCCCTCGTAGCGTTCGATCTCGTAGAGTACGGCAAAGTCCAGTAGAGGAGAAAGCCTCGGTGGTCGGCTCGGGTCGGATTGCGTGAAGGCGCGGAAGGCCTGGCGTTCCAGCAGCGCCAATACGCTGCGCTTGTGCAGGACGGCCTCGCATACCCGATCCCGCAACACGGTCTTGTCTTTCTTCTCGAAATCGATCAGGGCCCGCATGAGAGCCTTGGGTCGGCACTTCATCCGGACGCGCCCGCTGCGCGACTGCTCCCGGCCCTCCATCCTCTCGAACAGCCGTGCGAGGTAAATCAAGTCGTGGAAAGACCAGAAATCCCGGGCTTTCCAGATAGGTCCTTGCTTCGCCGCCGAAACGATCGTGAAAGCGACTTCTCCACCGCGGAGCGCCGCGTCGTAGACAGCCTCGGTCGAGACGACCGCCTCCGGTTCTTGAGCCGGTTCGACAGCCGCTTCTGACGCAGGGGGTCCGGCCAGTAGAGATTCGCCTTCGTCCTCCTCCTCCGCTGTCGCTGCTTCGGCTAACCTCGCTTTCGATTCCTTGCTCAATTCTTCAAAAACCCGGTGAAGGAACGCCAGCGTCACTTCGGAGCGTCGCCGGAAATGGCCACCCAGGTGCTGATCGAAGTTTCGGAACAGGTTCGGGTTGCGGGCGACCATGTGTTGTAGCTTGTCGGCCATTTCATTCAACCGGCGCAAGCTGAGTGCCTCGGGGAAGAAGAGATGTAAGTCATCTCTTTCCTGGCTGAAGAAGGCGAGGGCAGGGACGAATTTGCCCACGAAGTCGAACTGCCAACCGATGCGCAGTTTTTCCCTTCCTTGGTTGGCGAATGAGCGGCTGCCGCCGAACAAAGGGAAGGCCGTGTTCTTCGCTTCTCCGAGTCCTGGGACGGCCTTCCCCGTCAGGAAGCACAAATCCTTTCCTTGCTTGGCTTTGGCCTTGATCGCAACCTTGGGGCGGACCTCGTTCTCCCCATCGACCAAGAGGCCGGAGCCTGGCCCTGCTTTTAACTTGTTCTCAGCAAGGAAGGCGTCAAGTCGGTCTTGCAGATGGGCATGGGAGCGAGGTAGCTGTCCAGGTTTCTTCTTCTTTGTTCGTTCCTCTTTCTCCCATTCGATCTTGCTCCCGCTGGGCCGCGCTTGCTTGTCGTAGAGCAGCAGTCCGGCTCCGGCCGCCCTCTTCTTGGGAAAGGCGACAAAGCAGTCCTCGCTCGCTTTGGAGTAGAAGTCGAAAAAGCAGTCGTCGCTCGACTTGTAGTAGAAGTTGTACTTGCGCCTTTCTTCGATCTGTTTTTGGCTAGACAGGTCGTAGTAGCAGGCGATCAGCCGGTCATACGCCTTTTCCAGACAGGCTTGCACCTGGCCCGCTGGCCCGATGACGACCAACCGCTCAGGCTCCAAGGTCGCGGTCACGTCCGGAAACGGCGCGGCACCGGGCAGGACGCCGTCCCATCCGGGCGCGTCCTTGAGGTAGCTGGGACGGCCCATCAAGATACGGTAGAGACCGACCGTCCCCGCATCCATCCACGGGTTTCCGGTGCGCGGAAACTCCAGAGTGACGTTCGTCTTGGGCTTCGCCTTGGCCTTAGCCATGACCGATCTCCTCTCGAATCAAGGTCCCGAACCCGCGGGCGCTGCTCTTGCCGATGCCCCACCGATCCGGAAGCGTGAAGTTCACTTGGATGGCGCCACGGAACCCAAGCAGGCGAACGCCGGGCTTCATTTCCTCCCACTGATCGGGCCGAAGATCGACTTCGGCGTGCAGGCGTTCGCTGACATCCAACCGGATGGCCTTCGCCAGCGACAGCAGATTGCCGACCACTACCCGTTGCAGGAGGTGCCGCGCCGAGAAGGAGTCGCTTCGCTGCCAAGCCTCATAGTTCGCTTGATTAAGCGCCAAGTACGGCGCCTGAAAGGAGTAGATAATCGGCTCAGGACAAGGGCCCACCGCTTGCCGGCCGACTTCAACGGTTCGGTCGAGTACACGGCGTTCGTCGGTCCCCAGCCAGAAGGATTCGCGCTCTGGAATGCTGCGTAGCAAGAACGCCCCCTCCGCCAGCCCGGCGATCGTCGCTTCGCTCCCCTGGACGTGATAGCGGATAAGCGGGTGCTGGTAGACCAAGCCCGCTCCCGCATGATGGTGGAACTCCGGCCGGCCCATCAACTTGCCTATCGCGCCGCGGAACCACCGTGCATGGTCCTGGTTGAGTTCATGCCCAAACTTGTAGCGGATCGCCGTGTACTCGACCAGTTTCGCGCTTGTTTGGAGCATCGCCGACCTCCATTTTAGATCACCTTCGTCAGCACCTCATCCGCCACCAGCTTCCGGTCGAAGCCCTGGCCGACGATCCGCACCTTGTCGAAGTCCTCCCGGCACATGGGAAAAATGTACACCGAATCCGTCTTCATCTCCAGCAATTCCCGGCTGAACAGCAGGATTTCCTCGATCCGGTTCGGCGGCAGATCGCCGAGAAACACGCTCTTTTGGACTCGGTAAAGCCCAAAGTCAAGACACCGCTTGGCCACGCGCGTCCGCGTCCGGTCCTTCGTGATGTCGTACACCACCCACGTCAGCATCAGTCGCCCTCCGCGTCGCCGGCCTCGGGTTGGTCCACGCCGCCGTCCTCGCCGGCCAGAGGAGGCGCGTCCTCTTCCCCTTCTTCGTCCCCCTCGGCCTCGTCCAGTTCGACCGGGGCCGCGGCCGCCGCCTCGTTGGCCTCGTCCCACAACCGCCGCGTCTCCACCATCCGCGGCAGGTCCGTCTTGCCCAGCAGGCGGTTCGCCAGCGCGTGCGCCTCGCAGCGGATCACGTCGCGCCGTTTCAGGTTCCGCGTCCGCCCCGGCCGCGACTGCACCGGGTAACGCACCGCACGGTCCAGCCGCTCGTTGAACGACTCCAAAAGCGCCGCCCGGCCGGCCGCACTCAACGCCATCCCTCCCGGGACCGGCTCGAAATACTCCGCCTTCACCCGACGGCCCGTGAACAGCAGCAACGCCGTCCGGTCGCCCAGGATGCGGAACGGCTCGATCAGATCGTATACGAGAGATTTCTTGCCGTAATTGTCCGTATGAAGCAGGCCGACGTAGGGATCGAGGCCGGCGCAGATGCACGCCTTCTCGACCAGCGAATAGAGGACGCCGTAGGTATAATTTAGCATCGCATTGAATCCGTCCTTGGCCGGCTGGCGGCTGCGGCCCTCGAAACGGTACGCCTCCGGGACCAGCCGGCCCAGGCAGACGAAGTACGCCCGCCCGGCCGCCCCCTCCAGCCCCATCACCGTCGCCCGCCGCTCGTCCACGCCGCCGACCAGGCCCCGAAGACGTTCCAGGCATTCCCGGACGCCGGCGATGCTCGATTGGAAGTCGGCCTCCGCGCCCGGCCGCCGGCCGGCCAGCTCCTCCAGGAATTCCAGCTGGTTCCGCAGCTTGCCCTCCACCCAGCCGCGCACCAACTCCAATCCCTCCGGGCCGTCGCTCACCTCGATCTGCCGCCGGCGGATCGCGGCCGTGCTGCCCATGCGGTTCTGCCAGAAGCGACCGTAAGGGTCGCCGAAGCGGTCGAGGAAGACGACGTCGATGTTGTGATCGGACGCCAGTTGCAGCACGTCGCTGGTCAGCGACACGCCCGTGGCGACGAGAATGCTCTCCACCTTGTGGGCCGAGACGGCCAGTTCCCGGTCGCCCGCCCGCACCAGGATGCGGTCGCCTTGCTTACGCAGGGCGGCGCCGAGGCTGTTGATGACGAGTTGCATGACCGCCTCTGGGGGCGGACGTCATTGGGGTTCGTTGGAAAGCACGTCCACCCGGATAGATAAATATCCCCAATGCACCAACGAAAGTGCAAGGTTGGTAGGTCCAGCGGCGTCTTGGGTCGCCTGCCGGGGAATGCGATCGACTGCGGCGGACGGTGCTTCGCGGTCCCGACAACCTGCCGCGCGATACCGGCGGGTCGTCAGCGCAAATTAACGGACAATCCGCGTCATTATTACCTGAGCCGGCCCTATCATTGGGGCCGATTCGCTTCCGTCCGGTCGCTGTCAAGCCGGGCGGTTCGGTACTTACCGGACCGCCCAAGTGGGCGGTCCCCCTTCCGGGAGATCGTCTGCATGACCGCACCCACCCTCTGTGCCCCATCCGTGAAGGCCCACCACGCCGCCTTCCTGGCCATCGTCCCCCGGATCGAGCGGCACGGCCGCGTCTACTTCCGCCTCTTGAACGACGCCGACAAGTTGGAAGACCTGATCGCCGAGATGGTCGCCCTGTCGTGGAAGTGGTTCCTCCGCCTGGCCGAGCGCGGAAAGGACCCCTCTCTGTTCCCGAGCGCCATCGCCTCCTACGCCGCCCGGGCCGTCCGGAGCGGACGCGGCATTTGCGGCCAGGAGAATGGAAAAGACGTGTTGTCGCCGCTGGCCCAGAGGCGTCACCGCTTCACCGTGGGCAAGCTGCCCGACCACGAGACGCTGTCCGCCAGCCCGCTGCACGACGCCCTGGCCGACAACACCCAGTCGCCGCCGCCCGACGCCGCCGCGTTTCGCTGCGATTTCCCGGTCTGGCTGGGCATGCAGGCGGAACGCGACCGCAGGATGGCGCTCGACCTGATGGCCGGCGAGCGGACGCTCGACGTCGCCCGACGATTCGGCCTGTCCCCGGGTCGCGTCTCCCAGAAGCGCCGGCTGTTCCACGACGGCTGGCTAAAGTTCCACGGCGAGCCAGTTTCCTCGGCCGTCTGATCCGCCGCGCACGGCGCTGACAACGGGAAAAGCGAGCCTCACGCCGGCGTCCCTCTTCTCCGTCCGCATTCCGGCCACAAACATCGAGTCGCCCTCGACCCATCACCCCCAACCGAGGAGGTCCGCATGACCGCGAAGATCGTCGGCAACAAGCTCGTCATCGAGATCCCGCTCAACTCTTCTCCCGTTCCCAGCGGCTCGGGAAAAACTATGGTCATCGCCTCCACGCACGGCAACAAGGTCACGCAGGCGCAGGTCAACGGCCGCAACGTCGTGGTGGGCCTCAACGCCTACATCCCCAGGTGCTGACGACCCCGCGTCGTCGCCCGCGACCGACCCTTTCCATCACCCGAACCACAGGAGAACGATATCGCATGTCGCACATTGTGACTT
>CAWFBG010000028.1:0-155148 GCA_963813925.1 uncultured Planctomycetaceae bacterium | reverse complement strand
AACGCCGCGAACTCATCGCCGCCTTGGGGCACGGCAATCCGACGCTATTCGCCCGCTACCAGCAAGCCAAGGAGGACGCCGATCGTGCGCTGGCCTACGCCCGCAACTCCGGCCAGTACCCGCTGACGGGCCGGGGCGACATCAACACCTACATGGTCTTCGCGGAGTTGGCCCGCAAGATCGTCGCCCCCCACGGTCGCGTCGGTCTGCTGACGCCCTCCGGGGTCGCCACCGACGATACGACCAAGGAGTTCTTCAGCGCTTTAATGGAGTCAAAAACGCTTATCGCCCTGTATGACTTCGAGAACCGGCTGCACATCTTTCCGGACGTGGACGGCCGCTTCAAGTTCTGCGTCCTGCTTTTCGGCGGCGCCGAATCCAACACGGCCCAGGCCGATTTCGTCTTCTTCGCTCACAAGGTGGCGGACCTGAAAGACAAGAACCGGCACGTCGCGCTTTCTGGCAAGGACCTCGCCTTGTTGAACCCGAACACGCGCACATGTCCCATCTTCCGCTCTCGCCAGGACGCCGAACTGACGAAAGCCATCTACCGCCGTGTGCCTGTTCTTCTCGATGAATCCCGCGTGGAAGGCGGCAACCCGTGGGGGATCAAGTACCTCACCATGTTCCACCAGACGAACGACGCGGAACTATTCCAGTCGCCGGCACAGCTCCAGAAGATGGGATGCCGGCTGGAAGGCAACCGGTGGGTCGGCAAGGATCGCACGTTCCTGCCGCTCTATGAAGCGAAGATGATCCAGGCCTACGACCACCGCGCCGCCAGCGTGGTCATCGCCGCGGGCAACTGGGTCCGCCAGGGGCAGACGGAGGCCACAACGCCGGTCCAGCATCAGAACCCGGAATTCGTGGCCCAGCCGCGCTGGTGGGTGGAGCAGACTGAGGTTGAGAAGGTGTGCGGCGCCCGCATTCGGCCGGCGTACTTGAGCTACAAGGACGTGACCAGCGCGACCAACGAACGCACCATGATAGCCGCTCTGATTCCGCACGTGGCGGTGGTCAACTCGGCGCCGCTGATGTTGACCGGGGACGGAATCTCGCCGCGACAGACGTGTTGTTTGCTCGGCAACCTCAACAGCTTCGTGCTGGATTTCGCGGCCCGCCAGAAAGTGGGCGGCAACCATCTGAACTACTTCATCGTGAACCAGCTGCCGATCTTTCCGCCGGAGCATTACGCCCAGCGGTGTCCGTGGGACCGGCGGCGGACGCTGGAGACGTGGATTTCGGAGCGGGTGCTGCAACTCGGCTGTACGGCCAACGACATGAAGCCTCTGGCGGAGGCGGCGGCCTTCGATCCTCCCGTCCACAAGTGGAGCGACGCCGAGCACACCGAACTGCTGGCGGAACTGGACGCGGCTTTCTTCCTCCTGTACGGCATCGACCGGGAGGAGATGGACTACATGCTCGGCACGTTCAGCGGCATGAAAGTAGGAGAACAGCCCGTGGGCATGGTGTCGCGGCGGCAACTCATTCAGGCGGCGTATGAGCGGTTGGGGGCGCAAATTCCGCGTAGGCGTGAGGAAAATGGGTGCCGGTTTTGCCCGGCGTCCGGCTTCGCTGTTTTTCCTTAGGCAGCGGCGCGGAAATGAACTACCAGTCCTCCGGCTGGATGGTGAGGCTCCACTTGGGCAGGGTTGGGGATCGGGTCAACCGTTTCGCAATGGGGCGGAACTGGGCCTTCGTCAAGGTGACGCCACGCTCGTACGTCCTGGTGACCCGGCGGACTATCGGGTGAACCTTTCGCCACGTCATGGTCGCGGCCCACAGCAGGACCAGCGCGACCGACGAGAGCAGCGCACCGCTCCAGTGCCGCTCCAGGACGCCCCAGCACCGCTCAATCGGGTTGTACTTACTATGGTAGGGCGGCAGGTACACCAGTTCGACCGCCACCGAGTGGCGGTCGACGAACTCCACCATCCGCTTCATGAACTGCGTCCGACAACTGGCGACCTCCGGACCGTTGTCGAGTTCGATGTGCAGTCGCCGGACGCCGGGGTGGGCCGCTTGACGCTCGGTCCACCATTGTTCGAGGCCGTCGGCGATGAAGTCGCTGGTCTCGCGCGAATGTCCGAAGAGGAACCACGGCTGGTTGACCGCCCCCTTGCCGCGACTTGCCTCCAGCACTCCCAACGGGACCAGCGTGGCCTCGGGAGACATGTCGTGGTCGAGCGCCTTCACCGGCTTGGCCCCGCGCCCCGGCCGCCGCGGCAGAATTCGCCGACTTTGACTTTCGCCTTGGTATCGAGGGAGATCCTCAGCGTTTCCGGGTCGCCCGCGGCCCGGGCCCGGGCGGCGTGGACGTTGGCGAAGATCGCGTCGGTCTCGGGAATTTTTTTTCGGGCCGGGCTTTGAGGACCCGTCGGAGCCGGTAGCCAAAGCGGTTGAGGATCCGGCCGACGGTCTGGCGGCAGGGGACGGAGCCCCGCAACTCGGGCTCGGCTTGCAGGGCTTCCCGAACGGCCTTGGCCGTGACCCGGGTGAACGCCAGGGTGGTCTGGAACTTGGGATCGGCTTGGGCCTGCGGGTCGACCAGGCGGTGGATGTGGTCTTCGAGCTTCGGACAGAGTTCTTCGGTCTTCTTCCGCCCGCGGCGGTTGGCGGCGTCCAGGCAGCGGATGCCGGTCCGGCTTTCGTTGAGCCCCGTCTCGACTGCGGCGCGTCCCCAGCCGAAGGCGGTCTCGGCGCAGCGCGCAGACCCGTTGCAGTACTTGAGGGCCATCTCGGCTTGGAACTGGCGGCGACGGTAGCCGCAAAGAAGCTTGGCGGCCGATTGAATGGTCTGGAGAGTATCTTCGGTAAGCGCTGCCATGCCGTCTCCTCCTTGAGACGACATGACTGATACCCTACGCGGCGGAAAAAGGGTATACCATTTTCACGCCGCTGCCTTACCCCGGGGCCGTGAATGCCTGCTGTCCGCCGAACTGGCCGATGTATCCCTGAGAAGGTACTTCTCGTACTTCCTCGAAGATCAACTGGCAGATGCGCATCCCGCTCCGGAGATAGATTTTCCACGGCCCCAGGTTGAAAATTTCGAGTTGAATGGGAAGGATGGGCTTCCCCTCTTCGGCGCCAAACCCGGCATGGATGGTGGGGGCCGTGATGTGAACGCCCAGGCCGATGCGCCAGACTGCTCTTGCCCTCAACGCGGGCGGCGATGCGGCAATCGTGCGGGATGCTTACCTTCTCGACCGTGAACCCGAGGATGAAGCCGCCTGGCGCCAGCGGGTAGCCGTCGCCGCTTGGGATCGTTACCTTCTTGGCGTACCGCTCGTCGTCCATCATCTGCTGCACGTTGAACGTGTCGGAGAACGGCCGAACCTCGCCCGCCGCGCCTCCGGTGGGAGGGGCGCTGGTAACGTCCCACTCCAGAATCACGTCATGCAGAGTGAGATCCAATGCCGTAGAACTCCAGCGCTTGGAATCCGGCTCCGGACATCCTTCGATGACGACCAGCTTCCGCTTGACCAGCGCCTGAATTTCACGTTCGCATAGGATCATTCGCCGCTCTCCTGCCGGCGGAAGCGCGAGAGAGCCATCCAGACGCGGCGCGTCCCCGAATCCGCCTCCTGCGGGAGTTCAACCAGCGCGCGTCTTCGCTCGCGGTCGAGCGCCACTAAGCCTACGGGCAGGTAGTTTCGGCCGCCCTTTTCGACCAAGCTTCCCCTTGCGACTCGCAACATGTGACCGAGGCAGTCGGTGTCCGTTACCTTCACCACCTGGGAGTCCATGATGCCATTCGGGACGATCACCACGCACTCCACTTCCGGCATATAAGTCACTTCCGCCATCTTAATACCCCTTTTACCTTCCATAGTCCTGGGGGCGTCGGAGTGTGCCAGCTTCTCTCGGCAACGTCAACCCGAGCCGCCCTTTCCCAAACATACTGAACATGCGCACACGATGGTAGGTAAGTAGGGTGTCAACCGAAGCGGCGACATCCGACCATCCAACATGGCCACCACAATTGTCGCGCCCCGCGAACCCTGGCACAACTAAAAAGCGAAAAAAAGAGGCGCATCGTCTTCCGGGGGGCAAAAAGGGTCGGGAGTTGCTCTGTCGAAAACCTTGGCGAGCGGGGCGTGGTAGGCCCCCTGATTCTTCATTCGGTCGTCGATAGAGTGAAGAATCACGCCTCCGTTTTCAGCCAGGCGCGCAGCACCTCGGCGACGCTCCACGCCTGGGCGATGCAGCCGCGCGGCGTGAACGGCGCCTCGGCGTCGAAGATTTCACTGATCGAGCCGATCGCGGCCTCGCCCAGGTGCTTGCCGAAGCCGGACAGGAATTCGCGCGCCCCGGCCCGGTCGTCCGGGTGCGTCTTGAGCCAGGCGTCCACGAACGGGCCGGTCAGCCACGCCCAGACCGTCCCCTGGTGATATGCGGCGTCGCGGGCGCGCAGGTCGCCGTAATACTGCGGCTTGTAGTCGGGGCTGCCCGGCGCCAGCGAACGCAGACCCACCGGCGTCCACAGCCGCTCCTTCACCACCCTCAAGACCGGCGCCCAGCGTTCGCGGTCGAGGACGGGATGGTCGAGCGAGATCGCGAAGATTTGATTGGGCCGGCAGGACGGGTCGTCGCCCTTCTCGCCGTCCACCACGTCAAAGAGACAGCCTTTGTCCGCATTCCAGAAACGGCGGTTGAACGACGCCCGCGCCTGCCCCGCGTGGCCGGCCATTTCCGCCGCCGCCGCCTCGTCGCCCTCCTCGCGCAGCCAGCCCTCCATCAGACGCAGGGCGTTGTACCACAGCGCGTTGATCTCCACCGCCTTGCCGCGCCGCGGCGTCACCACCCAGTCGCCGACCTTGGCGTCCATCCACGTCAACTGAAAGCCTTCCTGACCCTGGCTGAGCAGGCCGTCGGCCGGATCGACGCGGATGTTGAAGCGCGTGCCGCGCAGGTGGCAGGCGACGATGTCGCGGAATTTCGGCAGGATCAGCTTCAGCGTCGTCCGGTCGCCGGTGGCCTGGAGGTAGCGGTGAACGGCGTGGAAGAACCAGAGCGTGGCGTCGGCGGTGTGGTACAGCCCCTCCTTTTCGCCCTCCGGAAAGAGGTTCGGAATCAGGCCGTCGCGGACGTAATGGGCGAAGGTGCGGAGGATGTAGCCGGCCTCGCGGCGGCGGCCGGTGCAGAGCGTTAGCCCCTCCAGGCTGATCATGGTGTCGCGGCCCCAATCGGTGAACCAGTGGTAGCCTGCGATGACGGTGCGCACCTCGTCGCCGGCCGCCCGCGCCCGCGCCGCCTCCTCGACGCGGCCGGCCGGCGTGATGATGAACTGGTCGGCGGCCAGCACCAGCTCGCCGGCCAGGCCCGCCCGCGCCTCCGGCGGCGCCTGGTCGAGGAGCCGTTGCACGCGCAGCGCGCTCCGCCTGCTCGGCCTCGACTGGCTTGAGCGCCTGGATCGTCTCCCACGATTCCGTCGAGGCGACAAGCGTGGCGTCCTGCCCTTTCGCCAGCTCGATTCGGAAGTAGCCTGGACTCCATAACTCGCCCCTGGAATCGTAGCCGCGGCTCTCCTCGACCCGATAAAGGATCTCTGGACTCGTTTTCGCCTCCAGCGTGAACGCGGCCCGTTGGCCGTGGAGCAACAGCCGCAGCGGCGGCAGCGGCCCGCCGTCGGAGATTTCATATCGGCCCTCCACGGCGGTGAGGACGTGCGGGCCGGGAAACCTCGTGCTGACGGGAGCGTCGTGCGGCCGGAAGTGCAGCGACGGCTGCACCATCAGCCGCACCGGCCCGTCGCCGTCGGTCAGGCGGTAGCTGACGTGGACAGTGTTTTGCCGAAAGACCAGGAGGACGCGCTTTTCCAGGACGAAGCCGTTGAATTCGTAGCGCCAGACCGGCAGACCCATGTCCAGGCGAAATTCGCGGAGATTGCCGGTCCCGTGTAGCTCCAGCGCGCGATTGGCCCATTCGGAGCCGCCGAAGCGGACGATGGAGCCGTCAGGCAGGCGCAGCAATTCCAGGAGGTGATTGAGCATCATGGTGCGGCCTTGCGGCGCCGGCAGGGCGGCGATGAGCAGGCCGTGGTAGCGGCGCGTGGCGGCGCCGGCGACGGTGCCGGAGGCGTAACCGCCCAGGCCGTTGGTCAGCAGCCATTCGCGGGACAGGAGCGGCTCGGTGCTCGGGTCGGCTTCGGGCCAGGGCATGTGACGGGTGAGGTTGTCCATGCGATCTTTCCTGACATTGGCGAGCGGCCGGCGTAAGCCGGCCGGTGTGGCATAGCGCCCCCTATTTCGTCATCCTTTCCGGAGCGCATTCTATACCAGGGGGCTTACGCCCCCCGCTCGCCTGGATTGGTGCGCGGCGCCAGCGCCAGCGCCGCGTGTCCGGGGATGCGCCAGTTCTCTTCCGTGTCCGGCGGCCGTGTGCCCATGCCGCCGTAAACGGGGTCCTCGCTCGACCAGAGGACATTCCAGAGTTTGTTTTCAGGCGGTGCCAGCAGCGGCTCCGGGGCCGGGTCGAGGTGGAGGTCGCGGCCGAGGTTCACCACCAGCAGGCGGTCGTCGCCGTCGTCGCCGAAGAAGCGGAGGACGAACGCCTCGGGGGCGAGGACGGCACCGTCCACGCCGCGCGGCCGCTCGGCGCGGAAGACGGGGTCCTCGCGGCGCAGCCGCAGGAGGTCGCGGTGCAGAGCGTAGGCGGCGGCGTGGCTTTGGCGCTCCGAAAAGTCGAGTTTACAGCGCTCGAACGTCCTGGGGTCGGCGGGGTCGGCGAGGGCGGCGTGTTCCTCGAACGCCGCGGCGCTGGGGAACTGCTTGAGGAACTCGGCCCGGCCCTTGCGCACCTGCGTGGCCAGCTCTTCCGGGTGGTCGGCGAAGTAGAGGAACGGCCCGGAGGCGGCGAACTCCTGGCCCTGAAACAGCATCGGCGTCCCCGGCGCCAGGAGCGTCAGCGCGGTCAGGGCGCGCCAGCGGCCGGGGCTGGTCAGCCCGTGCGGTCGCAGTCCGCGGACGGAGTTGGCCACCTGATCGTGGTTTTCGAGGAAGGTCACGAAATGCGCCGGGGGCAGGTCCAGCGCCGCCGTGCCGCGCCGATTCTGCTGCCAGCGGTAGCGCTGGCCCTGGTAGAGGTAGCCGTATTTCACCGCGGAAACCAGCTCCTGCGCCCCTCCCTTATAGTCGGAATAGTATGCCTCGTTGCGGCCGGTCACGGCGACGAGGGCGCTGTGGTGGAAGTCGTCGTTCCAGAGGGCGTCGAGGCCGTATCCCCCTCGGTCGAGCGGCCGGACGATGCGCACCTCCTGCGTCTCGTTCTCGGCGACGACGAGCGTGGCCCGCCCGCGCGCCGCCTCGCGGACGCGCCGGCCGACCGCCGCCAGGATGTGGTCGGGCGAGGCGTCGAAGATCTGTTGCGTCGCGTCGAGGCGCAGGCCGTCCAGGTGATATTCGTCGATCCAGTAGCCGGCGTTGGCGACGAAGTATTCGCGGACGGGGCCGGCGTCGGGGCCGTCGAAGTTGACGGCCTCGCCCCATTCGTTCTTGTACCTGTCGGTGAAGTAGCCTTTGGAGAACTGCCCGAGGTAGTTGCCGTCGGGGCCGAAGTGGTTGTACACCACGTCGAGGATGACGCCGAGGCCGGCGGCGTGGGCGCGATCGACGAAGCGCCGCGACATCGTCGGGCCGGCCGTAGAGCCGCGTCGGCGCGAACAGGTTCACGCCGTCATAGCCCCAGCCGAAGCGGCCGGTGAAGTCGGCGACCGGCATCACCTCCAGCACCGTCACGCCGAGGGCCGCCAGCTCCGGCAGCTCGCGGGCGGCCGCGTCCCACGTCCCCTCCCTGGTGAACGCGCCAACGTGCATTTCGTAGACGACCTGTCCCTTTAGCGCCGACCCACGCCAACCCCGGTCGGTCCAGGCGAAGGCCGACGGGTCGATGACCTCTGACGGGCCGTGCGGCCCCTGGGGCTGAAAGCGTGAAACGGGGTCGGGATAAGGGTTTTTATCGTCGTCCAGCCGGAAACGGTAGAGGCTCCCGACGCGGGCTGCGGGGGCCGCGCCGGAATAATAGCCCTGGCCCTCGGGCGTCAGCGGGACGGAAGCAGGCCCGTTCTCGAACACCACCTCGACGCGCCGTCGGCGCGGCGCCCAGACGCGGAAATGCACGCCGTCCGGACGCGCCTCCGCGCCGACTGGAAGTCGTCGATCCGACCTTGAGTCCGCCATTCCGTTCTCCTGAGACGCGTTGTTCTGCGTTGCCTATTTGAAGACGGGGCGTTTTTAGTTCAAAATCCGTGCCAAGGCCAATAGAAAAGCGACGGGGATAAACCCCGCCGCTCGCAACGCCTCCCTTGAGATCCCGATCGTTGTCACGGCGGCGTTACGACCTCGCCGCCGTTGCGCGTGAACAGCCCTTGAAGCGTCGCCTTCTCGACCGTCTTCGGGATGAGGTGGGTTGAGCCGTCCACGAAGACCACCAGCGCGCCCGGATAGCGGAAGCCGAGGCCTTTTGCCGGCGCCTTCGGGTCGTAGGTCAGGTCTTCCGGCTTCGTCCAAACCACCGCGGAATCGTCGGAGGCGTCCACGAACAGGATGGTGTTGGACGTGCCGTCCGTGACCTCGGCGATGCTTACGCCGCGGCCGGCGGGAAACATCGTGGCGTCGCCGACGGGCGCCAGGTAGGTCGTTTTGCCGTCCGCCGCCAGTTTCGGGTTGGTCGGGGAGCCAAAGACGGCAGGCATCCGGGCGATGAGCTTCTTGTTGTGCTCGCCGTCCCACGGCTCATCCAGGTGGAATTCCTTGTAGAGTTTATCCTCTCCCAAATAGGGCAATAAATGGACCCGCCAGCTCAGGAGCGCTTTGCCCTTTTTGTCGTAAGTGGCGTTGGCGGGGAAGCGGCGGTGGGCGTCTTCGTAATTCAGGGCGGCCAGCGCGAGCTGCTTCAGATGGTTCTCAGAGCGCACCCGATCCGACGCCTGCGCCGCCTTCGGGATGAACTGCCGGAGGACGGCCGTAAGTGCAGCGTCGTCCAGCGTCAGCGTCAGCCGGTCGCCGACGAGCTTCGGAGTCAGCTGCCGCGTCAGCTTGTCGAAATCGGGCAGCAGTTCGCGCACCTGCTCGCTTTTGCCGATGGCGGCGATGGTTTTATCGAGGAGATCGAGCAGCGCCCTGGCGGCCTCGGCGTCGGACGCCTGCACGACCGCGTTCAGTTTGAGCTTCGGCGCGTCCAGTCCGACCGCGGCCCAACGGAAGCCGTTCGTCAGCACCTTGCTCGACCCGCCGCCGACCTCGGCCGGCAGCGTCGGCATGACGCTGTCGATGATCTTGGCCGCGTCCTTGGGGGGAATGACGGCCAGCTGCGCCAGTCCGCCGTCGGCCGCGGCGAAGGCCTTGGCCAACTCCGGCCGCGCGTCCGGTTCCAAAGACCGCAGGCGCTTGATCGTGGCGTCCTCCCCACCCACGACGACGCCGCCGATCTCAGCGAAACGGTCGAAATAAAGGGGGCGGTATTCCTGGAGCACCGAAATCACGGTTTTGGCGTCGCCGTCCTTCTCCAGGGGCAAGACGGCGAAAGGCGGCCGTTCCGGCACGTCGGCCAGGCTGAAGACGATGAACAGGTCACAGGCGCCGGCGTCCGTCGCCTTCTTCAGGGCGGCGGCTTCCTCTTTGAGGCCCGGCAGTTCGCCGGCGCCCGACTTGGCCAAGTCGGAGTACCTGGCCGCAAGGGCGTTGACATCGACGGCCTTCAAATCGACGTGCAGGACGGCGAAGGTCGAGTCGTCGAGAAACGGGGCGACGGCCTTGGCGCACGCCTCCGCGTCCAACTTGCGGTCGGCGGCAGTCGCCGGCAGGGCGACGGCCGACGCCGCCAGAACGGCGAGAGCATATTTCATCATGACGGGTCTCCTAAAGAAGTAAATCACTTGGGCGACGCGAGCAGGAAACGGCGTCCCAGCGACGGCGGCATGTTCGGGGGCGGCGGAATCTCGAACACGCCCACGCCGTCCTTGTCCACCTTGTACAACTTGCCGAAGCTTTCGCCGTTGTTAGGATCGAGGGGCAGCGGCGGCTTCACGTCCTCCAGCTTCTCCGGCGGTTTGCCGTCGTGGGTCGCCGCGTAGAAGCGCAGCGCCTCGGCGCAGCGCAGGTAGTCGGCCGTGCGCTCGATGCGAGTGCGGGCCTCGTACACTTTCTCCACGGCCGGCATCATCAGGGCGATGATCGGGTTGCCGTTTGGCCCCAGGGCGCGGACCTCCTTCTCCGCCTCCATCAATCCGGCCCGCGCCTGCCACGGCGGCACGTTCATCCACTTCAGAAAATCGTCCTTGATCTGGTCGTATTGCTCGACGAAGTAGAGCAACACCACCTGCGCCGGCGGCATGGCGTCCACCCGCTCGTCCGTGCGGCCGTGTTCCTTGAGGTACTTTTTCGCGTCGGGATAGGTTTTCAAAACGAGGGCGGCGGCGGCGAGTTTCCTCTGCCAGTCGGGCATTTCCTGGCCGACGTACGCCCCCCAGTCCTTGGTCAGCTCGGCGACGATCCGGTTGGTCTCCTCCTCGCTCAACGCCCCCTTGTCGGAACGGCGCAGCACCTCCCGCAGCGGCGGGAACGAACGGTAGAGCGTCGTCAGCTCGGAGCGCATCGCCGGGGCGGGGTTGACCAACGGGGCCGGCAGGTCGGTCAGTGCCCAGTAGAGATTGGGCGAACCGGGAACCTGCATCCACTCCTCGACCTGTCCGAACATAATTGACCCGACGGCGATGCCAACGAGGTCCTGAATCAGCGTATCGGCTTTGCCGAGGTCACGCGCCAGCGCAAAGCCAGTCTGCAAGGAGCGAAGGGCGTCGTCGAAGCGGCGCTCGCTCAGTTCCAACCGGCAACGGCTGGTCAGCAGGCCGGCAATCATGCGCAGGTGCTGTATTTCGTCCAGCGGGAGGTCCATATCCTGAATCGTCAACGGCGGCATTTCCCAGTCGCAGTGGTCGCGCCGCGCCGCTTCGTCGGCCAACCGCAACGAGGGCGCGAAGTGGGCCAGGTACGCCCGGACCTCTTCCTTGGGCAGATCCTTCAGAAGCACCGGTTTGTTATCGAGATTGAACGGCGTCCCCGGCGGCCCGCCCTTGACGCCGCTGTCGCGGAGCCTGCGGCCCTCGTCGGAAGCGGCCGCCCCCGCGCGAATCCAGAGCGGGGCGGAGTTGCCCGGCGTGCAGTCGAGCGGGTCGGGGAGCAGGGTGTATTTCAAGGCGCTCCCCTCGGGCGCGCCCTGCGTGACTGCGAGCCGAATCACCGGCGTCGGTTCCGGGGCGGGAGAGTTGGCGCCCGGCGGGGGTTGGAGGATTTTGACCTGCGCGGCCGCGGGGGCGGCCAGGCCGAGGAGCAAAGCCCCGCTTAGAGAAAGGAGGCGGCGTCTCACGAGATATCTCCTTGAAGGATGGAATAGATGCGCTATCGGCGGCCGGCCTCACAAGGACTTCAGCAGCGAGTCCAACGTCTCCGGCGGCGCGGCCGGGGGCGGCGCCGGCTCCGCCAGGCCGTCGAGGCCCCAGCGCAGCACCCGGTCCTCCAGCCGCGTGTACGGCGTGGAGGGCGAGGAGTAGAGCGGCGGGGCCGCCGGCGGTTCGGACTCCGCCGGCGCCGACGGGGGCAAGGATTGCGCCTCGGTCTTTGGCGGCGGCGGTTGCGGGGCCGGCTCGACCCGGACGTAAACGACGCGCTCGACCGGCGGCGGCGCGGGCCGCAGAATCAGGATCGCGGCCAGGACGACGGCTGCGGCAGTCGAGGCGGCGGCGATTCGCCAGAGCCACGGCCGCGAGACCGACGCCTGGCCGGCGTTGAAGAGGAGCCGGTCGCGGTCGAGGGCCGGGGGACTCGGGCGAAGGGCGGCCAGGGCGGCGGCGACTTCGTTCAGTCGGGGTTCGAGGGGTTCGGGCATGGGACGCGCAACCTTTCCCGCAACGCGGACAACGCTTTAAGGTATCGCCGATGGGCGGTGCTGGGCGAGACGCCGGCCAGCCGGCCGATCTGCTCGAACGGGAGGCCGCCCCAGAGATGGGCGACGACGACTTCGCGTTCCTCGATCGGCAAGGTTTCCAGGGCGGCGGCCGCGGTTTCGCCGTCGAGCGCGGCGTTTTCCGTCGGGGCGAACCACGCGGGCCGGCGGGCGGCGGCGTCGGCCTCATGGCGCCGCCGTCGGCGTTCGGAGCGGGCCGCGCTTCGCGCCCCGTTGCGCACCACCCGAAAAAGCCACGCGGTCGGGTCGTTCGGCGACGGCCGTTGGGCCGCGAGCTTGACGAACGCCTCCTGCACCACGTCCTCGGCGGCGGCGCACCACTGACGGGCGAACAGCGTCAAGGCCGCCGCGTGATCGTCCAGCAACCGGCCGAGCAGTTCGGGGGTCATCATGGTAAAGACGCCGGCCGCGCGGAGTCATCCCGCGAAAAATGGACGATAGAATGATGGGACGGGTTAGCCGCGACGCGCAGCGGAGCGCTTGATGCAGCGCTCCGCTGCGCGTCGCGGCTAACCCGTCCTGTCGTCATTCGCACTCCGAGCCGATCTCCACGGCCTCAAGCAACTCCGCCCCGTCCGGCCGGGCGACGGCGTACTGAAAACCGGTCGTCGCCGTGCAGGCCGCGCCGACGCGCCCCGTCGGGTCCAACGCGATGAAGGCAACCTGGGCCGCTTGGACGCCGCGCCGCGCCGCCGCGGCGTTTACCCTCCGCACCGCCAACTCGCACGCCTCCTGCGGCGATTGGCCCGCCCGCAACGCCTCCACGATCAGATGACTGCCGACGATCCGAACGATCTCCTCGCCGACGCCCGTCCCGCCCGCCGCGCCGGCCGCCTCGTCCACGTACAGGCCCGCCCCGATCAACGGCGAATCGCCCACGCGGCCCGGCGCTTCGTGCGCCAGCCCAGAGGTCGAGCAGGCGCCAGCCAGCGACCCGGTTTTGTCCAGGGCCAGCACCGTCACGGTGTCGTGACTGTCCGGCGGCCCGGCCGGCGGCGTCCCCGGCGGACGCTGCTTGGGCCGCTTCTTCTCCCACGCCGCCACGCTCTCCGGCGTCAGCAGGGTTTCCAGCGGAAAGCCCTCGCGCACGGCGAACAGCTTGGCGCCCTCGCCGACCAGCAACAAATGCGGCGTTTTCTCCATTACCCGCCGGGCAACCGCGGCCGCGTGGCGCACGCTTTCCATGGCGGCCACGCCGCCGCACGCCAAGTCCTTGCCGTTCATCACGCAGGCGTCCAACTGCACCACGCCGACGGCGTTGCCCAGTCCGCCGTAACCGACGGAATGGACCGTGGGGTCATCCTCGACGGCCTGCGCTCCGCCACGGCCGCGTCGAGGGCCGGCTTGCCGTCCGCCAGCAAAGCCGCCGCCGCCTTCACCGCGGTCCGGCCGAACGGCCAGGTCGCGATCACCACGAAATCCGGCATTTGTCGTCCCCTTGGCCGGCGCCGAACGGTCGTCCGCCGTCGAGCGTCCTCTCCCCAGGATAACGCCGGGAAAGGATGAAAAACACCGCCGGGAGGGCCGAAGACGGCTTTTCGTCAGAAAATCGGCCGATTTTCGGTCGATTCGCAAAAAAAGCCTGATTTTCAGGGAGAATTCGATTGACATTCGGGCGCGGGGCATCTACCCTCCCATTTAATGCGTGGCTTTTCCACTCCCCGCGACTATTTGAGAGGAATGCGATGGCCGAAAACAAGGCCCCCAAGGCCGAAGGCGCCGGCAAGGCGATGTCCAAGTCCGCCGTCTATGAGACGCTCGCCAAAGAAACCGGCCTGACGAAGAAGCAAGTGTCCTCCTTCTTCGAGGCGCTTGCAGGACTGATGAAGCACGAGCTGGGCAAAAAAGGCCCCGGCGTCGTCAACGTCGTCCCCGGCTACTTGCAGCTCAAGGTCCGCCGGATGCCGGCCACCAAGGCCCGCAAGGGCATCAGCCCGTTCACCAAGCAAGAAACGATCTTCAAGGCCAAGCCGGCCCGCAACGTGGTCAAGCCGCGGGCGCTGAAGAGCCTCAAGGACCTGGTGAAGTAAACGGCCGACGAAAATCGAGTTTCCCGTTTAGCCGCGACCCGAAGGGGAGTGCTGCACCCCGCGCTTCCCTTCGGGTCGCGGCTAAACGAGGCCCCCCGCGCCGCCCCCACCCGTCCGGAATAATCGCCCGCCCGCCGGTCTGGTCGGCCCCGCCGGCGACGGGTATGCTGGACCCGTGGTTTCCGACGACGGCGAAGGGGCGAGCCGGCCTTGACAAAGCGCAACACCCAATTTCCGCCGGACGCGACGGGCACGGACGTATCCGCCCGAATCGGCGGCGACGTCGCGCCTTTCCCCAACGGCACGGAAACCGCGGCCCCCGCTTCCGATCCACCAATCGAAACGGCCGCGGTTTCCGTGCCCGCGCCGCCGGAGCGCGTCGATCCCGTCGAACCGGCCGTGGCGCCGTCCGATTTGCCCGTGGCCTCGGTCCTTCCGCCGGTGGCGCCGTTGCTGCAAACCGCGGCCGTCGCCGCGCCTCTCGAATCCCGCCTCGAGCGGATGGAAGCGGAACTGGCTCAGCTGCGCACCGCGCAAGCCCGCGATTCGCGCTTTGCCGTCGCCCAGACCGCGGACGCGACGCCTCCCGTCGCCGCGCCCGACCCCGCCGCGGCGGTGGTCCGCCGGCCGACCCGTTTCTGGACCGACTTCGGCCGGCGGCTGACGGCCCCGTCCGCGCCCGCCGCGGCGCCCCCCGTGGCGCCGGCCTGTCGTCCCTGGTCCCGCCGGCCGTCCGGCGCGGCTGGACGCTCTGGGACGCGATCACCGAGCTGCGCGATGTATTGGATGTTTTGCGATCCTCGTTACCGCTTGTCGTGGACGGCCCGGCTGGCGCCGCCGATCATCCTGGCGCTGATCGTTACCTCCCTCTACTGGATGCCGGCCACCGTGCTGCCGTACGTCGGCATGGTGATCGACAAGATCGTCGATCTGGTTCTGGCGTATATCCTGTTCAAGCTGTTGTCCAACGAGGCGCGGCGTTACCGTGAGACGGCGCCGGACCTGCCGCCCAGCCTGCGGCTCTGAATAATCCAGGAGACCTCGACATGATCCGGCTCGGAGTGAACATCGACCACGTCGCCACGTTGCGGCAGGCGCGGCGGGCGGACGAACCCGACCCCGTGGCGGCGGCGGTGCTGGCGCTGCTCGGCGGCGCCGACGGCATCACCGTCCACCTGCGCGAGGACCGCCGGCACATCCAGGAGCGCGACCTGCGCCTGCTGCGGCCGCTGGTCACGAACCGCCTCAACCTGGAAATGGCGTCGCTGGACGCCATTGCCGACCTCGCCTGCGAGGTCAAGCCGGACGAGTGTACGCTGGTCCCCGAACGTCGGGAGGAGTTGACCACCGAAGGCGGCCTGGACGTGGTGGCCCACGAGGCGGCGGTGGCGCGGGTCGTGCGGCGGTTGAAGGAATGCGATATCCACGTTTCGCTGTTCATCGATCCCAACGCGGTGCAGATCCACGCGGCCCGGATGCTCGGCGCCAACGCCGTGGAGATCCAGACGGCCCGCTACTCGGAGGCCAAAACCCAGGCGGCGCGCGAAGAGGAGTTGGCGGCCCTGCAAGAGGCGGCGATCCTGGCGCGCGACCAGGGGCTGCACGTCCACATGGGTCACGGGCTGAACTACACCAACGTGCAGCCGGTGTCGGCCATCGCGGAAGTGGAAGAACTGAACATCGGTCATAGCATCGTGTCGCGGTCGCTGCTCGTCGGCATGGAACGGGCCGTGCGCGACATGAAGGAGGCGATTCGCCAAGGCCGAGGGTGATTATTCGTTGCCTCCGACGCCCGCTTGCCCTACAGTGCCACCTATCCTTGTCCTGCCACGGGAGACGCTGCGATGGGTTCGGTGCGCGTGCGGTTGTCGATCATGATGTTCCTGGAGTACGCCGTCTGGGGCGTCTGGGCCGTCAACCTCTCGGTCTACCTGGGAGGCCTGGAGAGCTTCCGCGAGAACCTCGGTTTCAAGATCAACATGATCTTTTTAACCATGGCCATCGCCAACATCCTCGCCCCGTTCGTGGCCAGCCAGCTGGCGGATCGCTACTTCTCGACGCAGCGCTTCCTCGCCTTCAGCCATCTCGTCGGCGGCCTGTTTCTGCTGTGGGCCTCTCCGCTCCGCTTCTACTTCGGCCTGCCGCCGCTGCTGCAAAGCTACGATTTCCTTTTCTGGGTGATGCTGGGCCACTGCCTGCTCTACGCCCCGACCGTGGCCCTGACCAATTCCATCGCCTTCCATCACCTGCCCAACGGGGAAAAAGATTTCGGTTCCGTCCGCCTCTGGGGCACCATCGGCTGGATCGTCGTCGGCGTGCTCTTCGGCTACGGCTGGCTGGCCCTGCCGTCCTGGGCGCCGTCGCTCGCCGCCAGTCTGCCGCACCCGCCCAACGTCGGCGACTGCCTGATCGTCGCCGGCGTCCTCAGTCTGGTCATGGCCGTCTACTGCATGACCCTGCCGCACACGCCGCCGTCGCCCAAGGTCGAGAACCCCCTCGCCTTCCTCACCGCCATCAAACTCGCCCGCTATCCGTCGTTCGCCGTCATGCTGGTGGTCGCCTTCCTCGTCTCCACGGAACTCCAGTTCTACTACGTCCTGACTCCCAATTTCTTCCACGACGAGCCGGGCTTGTCCCTGTCGCAACGGCAGCTGCAAGCCGCCGGCGGCGTCGATGCGTCGCAGGCGACGCTGCTCATCCGACTGCTCGACAAGAACAACAACAAGAAAATCAGTCAGGCGGAAATCGACGAATCCGCCCAGCGGATGAGCGAGTTGAACGCCACGCTGACGGCGCTCGGGGACGAAGATGAACCGATGGACGCGGAAGCGGTTCAGAAGGCGTTGGAAAGACACCACGCCAAGCTGGATCGCCCGGCGGAGGCGGTGGCCGGTTACGCCGTCACGGCGGTGGACGACACCGGCGCCAAGACGATCACCGCGGCGCAGCTGGAAAAGTTCCTGGGCGCGGTCGGCCCCCTGGCCCCGAACATCGTCCGGGCGCGGGAGGGTTTCGCCGCCAACGCCACCGAGAAGGGAGGCCTTGGCCTGAGCGAGGCGTCGGTAGGTCCGGTGATGACCATCGGTCAGTTTTTCGAGATCCTCATTCTCGCCCTTTTGCCGCTGGCCCTGGCGCGTCTCGGCTTCACTCTGACCATCGCCATCGGCATCGCCGCCTGGGCCTTGCGCTACGCCGTCTTCGCGCTGGGGACGCCGGTCTGGCTGGTGCTGGCGTCTCAGGGCTTGCACGGCTTCGGCTTCGGCTTCTTCTTCGTCGGCTGCATGATCTACAGCGACCGCATCGCCCCCAAGGACATCCGCGCCAGCGCCCAGGGAATCATCATCCTGGTGAGCTTCGGGTTTGGGATGCTTGTCAGTTCGTTGGTGGCCGGCCCGATTGCCGACTACTTCGAGAACAACTGGCATTACATCTTCCTCGCCCCCGTGACCATCCTCGTCATCTGCACCGTCCTGTTCCTGATCGGTTTCCGGCCGATGCCCGCCATGCAGGAGGAGGTCGCCGGCGAGAAGCCCGACGGCCGTCTCAAGCCGCCTGCCCCGCCCGGTCTGGACGACATTCCGGCGACGGAGGAGCAGAAGTACCTGTAACGGCCCAAGAACCAGCCCCGAGCGCGAGCGAGGGATTCAGCGAAACCCCCTCGCTCGCGCTCGGGGCTGGTTTTGAACCCGCTTCTTACCCGCGACCCGACGCCCTCAAGCGGACCTTGAGCGCCGGATCCCTTGCGACGGGCGAACGGTCCCGGCCTACCGTGCCTCCCGAAAACAGGTACAATAGCCGTATGGAACTCCCGACCCTGAATCCGTCGCGCCGCGCTCTGCTGGAACTGGCGCACGACGAACTCCTCGCCTGGCTCAAGGTCCACGGCCAGCCGGCCATGCGCGCGAGGCAGCTGCGCCGCTGGGTCGTCGTCGGCCGGGCGACCTCGTTCGACCAGATGACCGATCTGCCGTTGGCCCTCCGCCAACAGCTCGCCGCCGAGTTCGCCCCGCTGGGGACCACGGTGGACCGCCGCCTCTGTTCCAGCGACTGTACGCAAAAGCTCCTGGTACGCCTCCACGACGGCCATCTCGTCGAATGCGTGCTGCTGCCGGAGCGCGACCGGCGCACTGTCTGCATCAGCACGCAGGTCGGATGCGGCATGGGTTGCGTCTTCTGCGCCAGCGGCATCGGCGGACTCGTGCGCAACCTCTCCTCGGCCGAAATCCTGGAGCAGATGCTCCACGCCCGAAACCTGCTGCCGGCCCGCGAACGGCTCACCAACGTCGTCGTCATGGGCATGGGCGAGCCGATGGCCAACCTCGACGCCCTCCTGGAAGCGCTGGCCGTGGCCGCCGCCGCCGACAGCCTAGGACTCGGCGTCGGCGCCCGCCACGTCACCATTTCCACAGTCGGCCTGCCGGTCAAGATCCGTCAGCTGGCCGACCGCGGCAAGCAGTATCACCTCGCGGTTTCGCTCCACGCCCCCAACGACGCCCTTCGCAACCGCATCGTGCCGACCAACGAAAAGGTCGGACTGGCCGCCATCCTCGAGGCGGGCGATTATTTCTTCGAGAAGACCGGCCGACAGGTGACGTATGAGTATGTGTTCCTTCGTGACGTGAACGACGGCCCGGAACACGCGGCGGAGCTGGGCCGGCTGTTGCGCGGCCGGCCCGCGCACGTCAACCTGATCCCGTTCAACGACGTGGCGGGTCTGCCTTACCGCCGGCCGACGCAGGAGGCGTTGACGGACTTCGTGGCGATCCTCAAACAGTACGGCGTCAGCATCAAGGTGCGCAAGCGGAAGGGCGCGGACATCGACGCCGCCTGCGGCCAACTGCGGCGCGACGCCCTGGAGGCGTCGGGCCAAGCCCTCACCCCCAACCCCTCTTCCCCGCGGGGAGAGGGGGGCCATTTCTCCCCTCTCCCCTTGGGGGAGAGCGGTAGGGGTGAAGGGAACCTATCGGAACCCATTGCCGCCGGCGGGGTTTAATCCCCGGCGACGGCGCGACCGGCCCCGTCCGGCAGACGTGAGGCTCCCGTGGAAGCGACCGGCGAGACCAGCGCGCAGATGGCCCTCCGCGACCCGGACATCCGCCTGATGCTGCGCGTGCGCGCCGACGAACCGGGGGCCTTCGAGGAACTGGTGAACCAGTTTCAGCATCGACTCGTGGCGGTGATGCATCACGTGGTCGGCGACGCGACCGAAGCCGAAGACCTCGCGCAAGAAGCCTTCCTCCGTGTCTACAGGGCGCGCAAGAAATATCGGCCGCGTTCCAAGTTTTCCACCTGGCTGTTCACCATCGCCAACAACCTGGCGCTGAACAGCCTGCGCTCCGCCAGCGCCGGCCGGTGGTCCCGCTGGCGGCCGCCGATTCGGGGCCGATCGGGCCGCGGCCGCAGGAGCAATTGGTCCGCGACCAACGGAGCGGGCCGATGCAGAAAGTGCAGCGGAAGGAATTGGCCGGGGTCATTCAGGAGGCGTTGGCGGGGCTGAACGAACGGCAACGCGCGGCCGTGGTCCTCAACAAGTTCGAGGACATGAACTACGCGGAGATTGCCGAGGTCATGGGGCTGACAACCAAGGCGGTCAAGTCGCTGCTGAGCCGGGCGCGCATGAACCTCCGCGCCGCCCTCGCCGGCTACGTCTACATGGACGGCGAACCGGCGCCCGCGGAGAGCGACGAGGACGACGAACCATGACGATCCCGCTGACCGAACAGGAAAAGGTCGATCTGGTCGCGTTGCTCGACGGCGAACTGACCGGCGAGGCGGCCCGCTCCCTGGAGACGAAGCTGACTCTCAACCCGGCGGCCCGCGCCGAGGCCGAGGCGCTGAAACGGACCTGGGAACTCCTCGATTTCCTGCCGAAGCCGGAGCCGTCGCCCAACTTCACCAACCGCACGCTGGAAAGGATGGCCCCGGTCCCCACGGCCGCGCTGCGGAAAGTGGCGCCACGTCGCCGGCCCTGGCTGGGGTACGTCGGCTGGGCGGCCGCACTGGCGGTCGCGGCGTCGGTCGGATTTCTCGCCGTCGGCCGGCCCGGCCCGCGCGACGACCCCGACCGCGAGCTGACGCGCGATCTGCGCGTCATCGAGAACAAACGGCTGTACGACCGCGTGGACGACCTCGATTATTTGAAGGCCCTGGATCAGCCGGACCTCTTCGGCGACGACGCTTCCGGTTCGTGAATGGGAGGTGCGCCGGTCATGCGACGATTCGGTCTCCCGCTCCTGGCGACGGTCCTCCTCGGCGCGGCCCTTCCCGTGCTGGCCGTTAGCGATTCCGCGCCGCCGACCGACGACCTCGACCACAACCGCCGGCTGCTCGAACGCTACCGCGCCGACCCCGATCACTATGCGCGTCTGCTCCGCGACCTGCGCGCCTTCGAGGCGCTGCCGCCCGAACGGCAGGAACGGATGCGGCGGTTCGACCGTGAGTTGCACGACGAAGACCCCGCCACGCAACAACGCCTGTGGGAAGTGCTGGAACGCTATTGCGATTGGGTGGACCGTCTACCGGACGCCGACCGGCGGCGGATCGACGAGGCCGCCGACCGGACGGAACGCCTGAAGGTCGTCCAGGAGTTGCGCGAGAAGGACTGGGTCGATCGACTGCCCCAGGCGGAACGCGACGACCTGGCGGCGATGACGCCCGCCATGCGCGCCAAGCGGATCGCCGCGCTGCGTCGGGAAGAGCGCCAAAACCGCAAGGGGTGGCGCGATTGGGCCGCCGTCGTGAAGGCCCGATCCGACGCCGGCCCGCGGCCGAACCGGCCGGCCCGCGCCGCCGGGCTGCCCTTCGTGCCCGATCACGTGCTGTTGACGTTCGCACGGAAGGAACTGACCCGTGAGGAACGCGCCGGCCTCCATCTCGAGACCGCGGACGAGGCAGAGAAATTAGAGATCATCAAAGAGGAATATTTCAGGCGCAACCCGCAGGAACTCCAGCGCTGGCGCCGCCTCGAGAAGCGCACGAAGGAAGGCGCCAAACCGTAGCCGCCGGGATTCTATCCTCACGGCTTCGCCGGTTCGACCGGCGTCGGCGGCGGCAGCCAGGGCCCGGCCGAAGCCGGCGCGACTTCGGGAGTCGGCTCCTCCACTGGGGTCGCGCACCCGCCGAGCGCCGCCGGGATCGGGCAGGCCGACTGAGTCCGGCCGCACGGGCCGCACTCCTTCGTCTTTTTGAGATGGCAATCATCCCAGAAATCGCGCGACGGCACGTACACGCGGTCGCCGGCCGTGATCTGGTAATTGGTCGCGGTGTCGCCCAGCTGTACAATTTCCGAGTAACAGACCGGCAGCACGACCCGGCAGGCGTCGGGCGCCGTCGGACGGTCGAGGATGATCTTCTCGCGGGCCGCGCGGTCGGTCAGGCCGCCCGCCGCCAGGATGGCGTCGAGGACGGTCTCCCGGCCGCTGAGTTGGAACGCGCCGGGGGAGTTGACCTCGCCCAGGACATAGTAGACCTTGCTCGTGCGCGTCACCACACGCACAGTGATGACCCCCGCGTCCTTGCTCTGGGCCTCGACCAATGTCTTGGCGGCCGATTCGACCTCATCGACCGTCTTGCCCGCCACCTCCAGCTTGCCGTATTTGCCCAGATGGATTGTCCCGTCGGGCATGACCGGCTGATCGCCCGGCAGACGGAGCGGCGAATCCACGTCGGCCGGTTGCACGAGCAGCACGTCGCCCGGCTCCACGACGTAGGGCGGCTGCGGCCGTTTGTCCAGTTCGCGCGGCACGGCGGCGGGGACCGGAGCCTCCTTGCGGAAGGCGTCGGCGGCGTCGAGCAGTTTGTGCGTGGGGGGAGCGAACAGGGAAAATGGGCTTCCCGGCCCCGCCGAGCAGCCGGCCAGCAGACCCGCCAACAGAGCCAGCGCCCGAGCCACACCACCCACCTTCCGAAGGGGTCGGCGCCCGCGGAAAGACAGCGAATGGCTGTGCATGGCACGGTCCTTGTGCGAATCGGATCGCGGTCGTCCGACCACGGATAGCAAATCGTCCCCTGGGCGCGGGGGCGTCAGCGTGGAGCGCCCGTCCTGTTCATCGGCGGCAGGACGCGCGGAACTGTAACGGAAGCGCCGGTCGCGCGGGCCGTGCCGCAAATACACGGGATCGACATGAATTCTCCCACCGACCCTTTCGCCAAAGCCCGGCGCCATCTGTCCCGGCGCGACCCGGTCCTTCGCACGGTCATCAAAATGGTCGGCCCCTGCACGCTGCAACCGGTCCCCGACTACTTCATCGTGCTGGCCCGCGCCATCAACTCGCAACAGCTCTCGACGCGGGCCGCGGCGACCATCTTCGGCCGCTTGCAAGCGCTTTCGCCCGACGGCCTTACCGCTGCCGCCGTGCTGTCCGCCTCGGACGAACAGTTGCGCGGCGCCGGCCTGTCGCGTTCCAAGGTCCTGTCGCTGCGCGACCTGGCCGCCCGCGTCGAGAACGGCGCCCTGCCGTTGCCCGACCTGCCCCGGCTGTCCGACGAGGAAGTCGTCGCCCTTCTGGTGCCGGTGCGCGGCATCGGCGTCTGGACGGCCCAGATGTTCCTGATCTTTTCCCTGGGTCGCCTGGACGTGTTACCGGTGGACGACCTGGGCCTGAGGGCGGGGGTGCGCGACACGTACGGCTTGCCGGAACTGCCGAACCGGGCCGCGCTGATGGAGCGCGCCGAGCCGTGGCGGCCGTATCGCAGCGTGGCGACGTGGTATTTATGGCGTAGTCGGGGGTTCACACCGCAGTCGAAGTGAGCGGTGCGACTCACCGCGGCGTCACGCCGGGATCGACCTTCCGGCGACCGCCCTCGATGTGCTTGTCCCAGATCGGCTGAAACACTTCTTCCTTTTTGCGATGACGGCCGAGCGCCTGGCTGAGCGGCAGCATCGCCCGGCAGTATTCGCGGAACGCACCGGTGAGGTCGCCGGCCCTGGCCCGTCCCGCCGCCAGGGCGTGGTGCTTCTCGAACAGCGACCAGTCCGGTTCCCAGTGGTTGTCGGCCGCACGTTGTTTCAAGACCATCACCGCCCGTGCGAGGCGATCCAATAGCGGTTGTTCGATGCGGCAGGCGGTTCGCCGATGGACGCGGGGCGGCGACGCAGTTTCCTGCTCCTCCTGATGCTCCTGCCGTTCGCGCCGGTAGTGCATCCCCAGGCCGACAAGGCCGGCAGCGACCGTGCCCGCGGCCAGTAGGAAGACGAACACGCTGCCCGGGAAGCCGTCGAAGGCCAGCAGGAAGGCGATGACGACCAGCAGCACGCCGACGGCCAACGTGCGGACCCACCAAGGCGGAACCGGCAGCAGCCGCCTTTTCACCGCCGGGGGCGCGACGGCGCCGTTGCCTTCCGGGCCGGCGGTCACGCGGACGATGAGTACCGTGATGTTGTCCGGCCCGCCGCGGAGGTTGGCCAGATCGACCAGGAACCGGCAGGCCTCGGCGGCCGGCAAGGCCGACGCCACCGCCCCCATTTCCGGGTCCGTCACCTGACCGCTCAGGCCGTCGCTGCACAGCAGATAGACGTCGCCGGCGCGGATCGCGTGCGGCCCTTCCACGTCGATCTGCACCAGCGGCTCGGGGCCGAGGCAGCGGTGAATGACGTTGCTGGGGATGTCCTGAACGTCGTCGGGGTCGATGTTCTTGATGCGGGCGTATTCCCACAACAGGCTGTGGTCGTAGCTGAGCTGTTCGATCCAGCCGTCGCGGATACGGTAGACGCGGCTGTCGCCGACGTGGCCGACCCAGGCGCCGTCGGGCCGCAGCAGCAGGGCGGTGGTGGTGGTGCCCATGCCCTCGAATTCGCGGTTGGCCTGGCCGCAGGCGTGGATGTGGGCGTTGGCCTCGATGAACGCCTTGCGGAGGGCCGAACCGGGCGGCCCGTGCTGGACGTGCTTGCGAAAGGTGTGCGGGATCACTCCGGCCGCCTGTTCGCTGGCCTTCTCGCCGACCGCGTGGGCGCCCATGCCGTCGGCGACCAGGAACAAATGGCCGCCCTGCCGCCACTGTTCTTCGTCGGCGGCGAGTTGCACGGCCAGGTTGTCCTGATTGTGGCTGCGGCGGACCCCCACGTCCGTCAGGCTGGCGTATTCGATCTGGTCGAAGCGGTTCACGGGAAAAAACCCCGGACGCCTGGCTTGCGTTCCTTGGCTCTATGCTACACCGCCGCACATGGAATGAACAGACAAGCCGCGCGTGGTCTTGACGCCGGCCAGGGAGTGTGGTAAACGCCCGCCCTTCCCGGAGCGTATCGGCCGGCGACGAACCGCTCCCCACGGCGCCGACCTTCCCTAGTTTAGCACACGGACAGGGCCTGCCCCGGCAGGTGGCGTAACATGAAGCCGAACATGGGCCTGTGGGCGTCGTTGACCGCGGCCGCGCTCTGTACCGGATGCGTGGAACAGCGCTACGTCATCTCGTCCGACCCGCCCGGCGCGGCCGTCTACCGCGACGGCAACCTGATCGGCTACACGCCCGTGGACGACACCTTCGTTTATTACGGGAAGTATCATTTCACGCTGGTCAAGGACGGCTACGAGACGTTGCAGGTCGATCAGAACATGGACTACCCTATTTACGAGTTTCCGGGTCTGGATTTCGTGAGCGAGGTCCTCTACCCATTCAACCTCCGCGACGTGCATCGGTTCTCGTACCAGATGCGCGAACTGCAGTTGCCGGGCAAGGATGAGGTGCTCAACCGCGGCCAGCAGCTGCGCGACCGCGGGAAACATCTACTGGAACAGAACCCGCCGGTCCCACGCGCCCCCGCGTCCGTCGCGGCGCCGGTCCCGTCCCTTGGCGCGCCGGCTCCGGCGCCGACAGGGACTTCTTTCGCTCCCGTTACCCCCGAAACAACTCTTCCACCGGCGCCGCCTCGGTGAGCGGCGTCGGCCGTCCGTCCGGCCCCGGCAGGCGCGTGGCGAGGTCCACGCCCAGACCGCGGTACACGGTCGCGGCCACCTCGGCGGGCGTCACCGGCCGGTCCTTCGGCTCGGCGCCGATCCTGTCCGAAGCGCCGACCACCTGGCCGCCGCGCACGCCGGCCCCGGCGAACAGCACCGACCAGACTCCCGGCCAGTGGTCGCGGCCGCCGCGCGGGTTCAGCCGCGGCGTCCGTCCGAATTCGCCCATCGCCGCCACCAACGTCGTCTCCAGCAGGCCGCGCTGCGTGAGGTCTTCCAGCAGCGCCGAATACGCCCGGTCGAACATCGGACACAACGTCTCTTTGTAGTCGTTGAGGTTCGCCGCCAGGGAGCCGCCGTCGGCGTGACAGTCCCAGGTCGCTTCGTTGAACACCGTGTCGAACATGTTGACCGTGACGAAGCGGACGCCCTGTTCGACCAGTCGCCGGGCCAGCAGGCACGACCGGCCGAAGGCGTCACGGCCGTAGAGCGAGCATTGGCCGTCGTCCTGGGCGTCCGGGTCGCCGCGCATCACCGTCGGCTCATGACGGCTTCCGAGATAGCCGGCCGTCTGGCCGTGGCCGACGCTGACGCCGGTGTAGCCGATCGGCGTCGGCAGCACCACGAACGGCGGCGTTCCGTCCTGACGCGTCCCGCGCAGATAAGACAAAACCGACCCGTAATGCGGGTGTTCCACGCCGTCCCGGAAGAGGCGGCCGGTCTGCATCATCTGGCAGCTGGCCTCGTGGATCGGCGCCTCCGTCTGGTGGACGGAGCGGAGGACGGCGTAGCGGTCGGCCTGCCTGGCCATGAGCGGGAAGTGTTCGCAGATTTCGACGCCGGGGACGTTGGTCTTGATGGGCCGGAACGGGCCGCGGATTTCGGCGGGGGCGTCGGGCTTGGGGTCCCAGGTGTCGAGCTGGCTGGGGCCGCCGACCAGAAAGAGCAGAATACAATTGATGTCTTTTTTGTCGGCCGCTCGCGCCGCCGCGAGGTCGCCCAGCGACAGGCTGACTGCCCCGGCGCCGACCCGGAGGAAGTCGCGGCGCGTCAGGCCGTCGCGGAACCGCACGCCCTTTTCGCCTTCTATGCTCAACATCGCGAATGTCCCCCCTGGCGGCGCCGGCGTCCGACGGGCCTGGGCCGCATTCTCACATCGTAGCCGGGGCGGGGCGGGATGCAACGGATAAAGAATCGGCCCACCGCTCATCCCCATTTCCGCTTCAACCGTTCTGCCCGGTGCTGCGCCGCCTGGATGGCTTCGAACACCGTCTGAAGGAACTCCGCGCGCGGCAGCTTCAGGAGGCGTTCCGTGTCCAGCGGCTCGCCGACGGACGCCGCCAGGGCGCCGCGCGTCGCCGGCATGAACAACGGCGACAGCGTCGGTAGTTTGGCCGTGCGCGGGAACGACTCGAAGCCGCCGGCGATGCCGACGGGCAGGATCGGCGCCGCGGCGCGCTTGGCCAGCAGATGCACGCCCGCCTTGAGCGGCTGCATCTTTCCAGTGCGCGTCCGTTCCCCCTCGGGGAACAGCAAGACCGGATGGCCGGCCTTCAACACCTCCAGGACCGCCCTGACGCCTCCGGTGGCCGCCCCCGCGTTATCGACCGGATGGACGTTGACGGTGGGGAGGAAAGCGCCCAGCACGGGGTTGTCGAACAGGGACTTGCGCGCCATGTAGTGCAGCGTGCGGGTGACGGCCAACCCGACGAGCACGGGGTCGAGAAAGCACTGGTGGTTGGCCACGACGAGAACCGGGCCGCGGCGCGGCATGTGGCGGACGCCCTCGAAGCGAAAGCTGAAACCTAGCGTCCCGCTGGCAAAAATGAAGGCGTGGTTGAAACGATACCAGGGCGCAAGAGCCAGTCGGGCAGTCCGGGGGCGGCCATCAGGGGTCCTGTCCTCCGGGCCAACGGCGACGGACTTCCGCCTCCATGCGGTCCACCACTTCATGCAGGCTCCGGCCGGTGCTGTCGAGTTCCACGGCGTCGGTCGCCGGCCTCATCGGCGCCAGGTTGCGGTCGGCGTCGCGGCGGTCGCGCTCCGCCAGCGCCCTAAGAAGGGCGTCCAAGTCCACCGTATCACCGCGGGCCGCCATCTCGGCCTGTCGGCGCCGCGCCCGCTCTTCCGGGGCGGCGGACAGAAAAAACTTACAGAACGCATCCGGAAAGACAACCGTACCCTGGTCGCGGCCCTCGCACACCATGCGCCGTCCCGCCGCGACCGCCCGCTGCATCTCGCCGAGCCGCCGACGCACCACCGGGCTGTCGGCGATCGTGCTCGTCGCCGCATCCACTTCATGCGTGCGGATCAGGCCCGACACGTCCTCGCCGTCGAGGAAGAGCCGACCGGGCGGCATTTCCAGGTGAATCGTCCGCATGAGACGGGCGAGCGCGTCCTGATCGCGGGGGTCGAGGCCGGCGCGGAGGGCTGCCAGCGTCACGGCGCGATACATGGCGCCGGTGTCGAGGAACTCGAATCCGAGCCGCTGGGCCAGCGCCCGGGCGGCGCTGCTTTTCCCCGCCCCGCCCGGCCCGTCGATGGTGATAATCATGGCGTCAAAAAAAGGGGTCAGGGGTCGGAGAAGACCGGCTTATTCTTGCTGACCCCTGACCCCTGACCCCTTTTTCACGGGTTGATCGTGATGGGAAAATCGCGGCCGGGGCTGAGGTAGCGGTCGGTCACGCCCTGGACCAGTCCGTAGTTGTCGGTGTAGACGGAATAGCTGAACCGGCCGGCGGGTTCGGTGACGCTGCGGCGCTCGAACGGGTTGAGCCGGTACGACAGGCCGTTGATGACGACGGTGGCCGGGTAGCTGTAGCGGTTTTCCAGCTGGATGGCGCCGGTGACGAGCGGCGTCGCCGGCGGATTCGGATTGATCGACGCGGCGATGCTCGTCTGCGTGGTGGATAGGCGATGCACTTCGTCCGAGAGCCGGCGCACATCCTCGTTGAGCCGGGCGATGTCGCCCTGCATCGACTTGATCTGAAGGAGTTGGTTGTCCTGGATGTCGGTGAGCTTCGCCCGAACTTCCCGGAGTTGATCGAGAACCTGCGTCAGCCGGTCCTCCGTGGATTGGCTCTCCGAAGGCGGGGCGGCTCGCAGCATCGGCACGGCGACGGTCAGGGTGAGCAGGGCGGTCAAACCGCGAAGGGTCCAGGTGCGCATCATCAGTGTTCTCCGCAAAGGCGTGGCGGTTATTCGGTACGGGGGAAGCCGGTCGGGCGACGGAACGGGTCCGGGTTCGGTTTCTCCTTTCGACTGACGAGGCGGGGCTGATTGGAACAACCGGCCGCCTCCGCACTGGTGGTATTGAGCTTAAAGGAGGAATACCCGGTACGCAAGCCAAAACCCGCCCGGTTGTCCCTCATGCACACGGCGTACCGCTTCCGATCGTTCCGGTTGCGCGGGCGGGGAGGGATGGGGCGGGCCGGGCCGCGACGGAAGCCCGTCCCCGAACGCCTTCCCGGCGTCTATAACGTCAGAGTCAACATCCGCGGCGGAGCAATCCACATGCGTATTCTCGTGACCGGCGGCGCGGGCTACATCGGCAGTCACGCGGTCAAGCTCTTCCTGGCCCGCGGCCACGACGTTTGGGTATATGACAATTTGTCGATGGGCCACCGCGCCTCCGTGCCGGCCGGCCGACTCATCGAGGGCGACCTGTCGGAACAGCAGCGGCTGGATCACGTCCTGGTGATGCACCGGATCGAGGCGGTGGTCCACTTCGCGGCTTTCGCCTTTGTCGGCGAGTCGGTGACCAACCCCGCGAAGTATTATCAGAACAACCTCGTCAACACGCTGAACCTGCTGGAGGCCATGCGCCGCCACAAGATCGGCCGGATCGTCTTCTCCAGCACTTGCGCCACCTACGGCGTGCCGGAGAACGTGCCGATCACGGAGGAGGAGAAGCAGCGGCCGATCAACCCCTACGGCAACACCAAGCTGGCGGTGGAGCACGCCCTGGCGGACTACGCGGCGGCCTACGGCTGGGGTTTCGCCGCCCTCCGCTACTTCAACGCGGCCGGCGCCGCCCCGGACGGCAGTATCGGCGAGGATCACGATCCCGAAACGCATCTAATCCCCATCGTCCTGCAAGCGGTCCTGGGCCAGCGGCCGGCCGTCGAGGTGTTCGGCACGGATTATCCGACGCCGGACGGCACCTGCATCCGCGATTACATCCACGTGGACGACCTGGCCGACGCTCATTTGCTGGCCCTGGAGGCGCTGGGGCCGGGAAAAGCCCTCCGCTACAACCTCGGCACAGGCCGCGGCTACAGCGTCCGCGAGGTGATCCGGGCGGCGGAGGAGGTGACGGGTAAGAAAGTGCCGGTGAAGGAGGGGCCTCGGCGGGCCGGCGACCCTCCGGCGTTGGTGGCGTGCGCGGACAAGGTGCGGCGCGAACTCGGCTGGAAGCCGCGCTATACGGAGCTGCGGTCGGTCGTCGAAACGGCGTGGAATTGGCACCGGACGCATCCGAAGGGGTATGAGGATTAGGGCCGCGAAAACAACGGCGAGCGGCCCGCATCACCTTCAACCCAAGAACACCATGCTGGAACTGACCCCCACCAACGTCGCCGACTACCTGCGCCGTAAAGGTTGGGTCGGCCCAAATCCCGTCGCCGTGGAACCGCTCGGCGGCGGCGTCTCCAACGCCGTCCTGCGCGTCCGCACGCCGGAATGCACTTTCGTGTTGAAGCAGTCCCGGCCGCAGCTGCGCACGCGCGACGCCTGGTTCAGCGACCTCGACCGCGTCTACCGCGAACAGGAAGTGATGCAGGTCTTGCGACCGCTGCTGCCGGCCGGGGTCGTGCCGCAAGTGCTGTTCAGCGACCGGGCCGAATACGTCTTCGCCATGTCCAGCGCCCCCGACGACGCCCGGCCGTGGAAGGAAATGCTGCTGGCCGGTGCGGTTGATATCAACATCGGCGAGCGGACTGGCTCCGTGCTGGGCCGGATGCACGACGCCACCGCCCGCAACCCAGGCCCCATCGACGCCTTCAGCGACCGGGCCGTGTTCGTGCAGCTGCGCGTCGATCCTTTCTACCGCCGCATCCAGGAACGCCGGCCGGAAGTGGCCCACGCCGTCGAACCGCTCATCGACCACATGCTGTCGGCGCGCGAGGCGCTCTGTCACGGCGATTACAGTCCCAAGAACATCCTTGTGTATGAACACGGTTTTACGTTGGTGGATTACGAGACGGCCCACCAGGGCGATCCGACGATGGACCTCGGTTTCTTCCTGAGCCATCTTCTGCTCAAGGCGGCGCGGCGTCCGGCCGACCGCCGCGTCTTTTTCGGCCTGACGCGGGCCTTCTGGCGCGGCTACGGCGCCGAAACGACGTTCGCGCCGCGGGCAGAGTTGGAGCGGCGCGGCGTCGCCCACTGCGGCCTTTGCCTGCTGGCTCGCATCGACGGCACCAGTCCGGTCGAGTATCTGCCGGGGGAAATGCGGCGCGAGGCGGTGCGCCGGCTGGGCTGCGGCCTGCTGTTGGAACGCCCCGCTTCGTGGGAAGAGGCGTTGGGTCTCGCCGAGGCGGCGTTGCGTCCTTTGGAGGAGTCCGCATGAGCCAGGCCGACCCCGCCATCGTGCGCGTCCACGCTCGCGAAGTGCTCGACAGCCGCGGCCGGCCGACCGTCGAGGTCGAGGTGACGTGCCGCGACGGCGCGCGCGGTCGGGCCATCGTGCCTTCCGGGGCTAGCACCGGCCGGCACGAGGCCGTCGAGCTGCGCGACGGCGACCCATCCCGATACGGCGGCAATGGCGTCCGCAAGGCGGTCGCCAACGTCCGCGATCTGCTGACTCCGCGATTAATCGGAATGGCGGCGACGGACCAGGCCCGCGTCGATCGCGTCTTGTGCGAGATCGACGGCACGCCGAACAAGGCGCGGGCCGGCGCCAACGCCGTACTAGGCGTGTCGATGGCCGTGGCCCGCGCCGCGGCTGCTTCGATGGGGATGCCGTTGTGGCGCTGGCTGGACGGCGACGGTCAAGCTTGTTTGCCGCTGCCGATGGTCAACCTTATCAGCGGCGGCCTCCACGCCGGCGGCAACCTCGACTTCCAGGACTTCCTGCTGCTGCCCGTCGGCGCCCGCGCCTACTCCGAAGCGCTGGAGATGAGCGTCGCCGTCTACCGCGCCCTTTCGGCGGTTCTGACGCGCCGCGGCTTCGAGGGAGTGCTGGTCGGAGACGAGGGCGGTTTCGGCCCCCGCCTGCACGGCAACGAGCAGGCCGTGGAAATGATCCTGGAAGCAATCACAGACGCCGGTTTGACGCCGGGCAAGGACGCGGCGCTGGCCATCGACGTGGCAAGCACGCATTTCCACCGCGACGGCCGATATCACCTGAACGCCGAAGGCGGGGCGGCCCTGACCGCCGACGAAATGATCGAACGGTTGGACCGCTGGACGAAGACTTATCCGATCTTCAGCATCGAAGATGGGTTGGCCGAGGACGACTGGGAGGGGTGGCGAACGCTGACGACGGCGCTCGGCGACCGAGTCCAGTTGATCGGCGACGACCTGTTCGCCACGAACCCCCATCGGTTGCGGCGCGGCGTCGCGGAAGGCGTCGCCAACGCCGTGCTGGTGAAGGTGAACCAGATCGGCACGCTGACGGAATCCCTGGAAGTGGTGCGGCTGGCGCGGGCGTCGGGCTATCGCGCGGTGGTTTCCGCCCGCAGCGGCGAGACGGAAGACGCCTTCCTGGCCGACCTGGCGGTGGCCACCGGGGCGGGGCAGATCAAAATCGGCTCCGTGGCCCGGAGCGAACGGCTGGCGAAGTACAACCAGCTGCTGCGGATCGAGGAGGAAATGGGGTCGGCGGGACGGTTCGCGCCATGGCAACCACCTCCCTAATCAGAGAGTAGCTTGACAGGAGTTTACTACCCCAGTAGCTTAGGGAGGAGTGGTGGTCGGCGTTCATCGCAAAATCTCGTATCGCGTTTCTTCGTCTCCCTGCGTCGCCCTCTCTACGAGGTCCCTCTCCATCCGTGGGGTATTCCATGCTTCGAATCGTCTTTGTCCCGATCGTGTGTTTCCTGGTGGTTGGTTGCGGCCCAAGCCACGCTGGCAAGGGTGAGCTCAAGGGAACCATCACCTACAAAGGCCAACCGGTCAACGCCTCCGGGATCCTCCTGTTTCCCGTAGGTGACAAGACGGGTATCTCCCTCCCCGTTCCTGTCAACCAGAACGGCGCCTTCAGCGCCGACGAATTGCCGCTGGGCGACTACCGGATCGTCGTCCAGGCCGCGAAGATGCCCAAAAACATGGCTCCTGGCGTCAACTCGTCTCCGGGCGGCCCGACGCCCACCATCCCGTTTCCGGACAAATACAAGAGCGTTCAAACGACCGACTTGACCTGTAGCATCAAACAGGGGAACGCGTCGCCCTGCAACTTGGAGTTGAAAGACGACTGACCCCTTCCGAACGGCGCCTCAATATGGCATCGACCGACATTTCGCCTCCCACGGCGCCGCGTCGTGTTCGTCGGCGCCGGCTCTGGGTGGTCCTGGCGGGGGCTGGCGTGCTATTGGCCGGCGGGTTCCTCGCCGTCGAGGGCTGGGCGTTTTGGCAAGAGCGCTCGGCCCGTCAGGCGATGGCCGACGAGCACTTCGACGAGGCCCAGCGACTCATCGACCAGGCCCTGCTGGTGCGCGAGTCGTGGGCCTCGACGCATCTGCTGGCCGCCCGCATCGCCCGGCTGCGAGGAGCGTATCCCGAGGCTGAGCGTCACCTGAGCCGGTGCGAACAGCTCGGCGGCATGAGCGACTCGCTCCAACTGGAATGGCTTCTGCTCCGCTGTCAGGAGGGCGAAGTGGATGAACTGGCGCCAGGCCTGCTGGCCGCGGTGGACCGCAACCATCCCGACTCGGTCTCCATCCTCGAAGCCCTGGCCGCCGTCTACATGAGACAACTCCGCTATGTTGAGGCGTTGCGCTGTCTGGATCGCTGGGTCGAGCGGGCGCCCAATTCCGTGCGCGCCCTCGATTGGCGCGGCTGGGTGTCCAATCAGCTCGATCACCGCGGCCAAGCCATTAGCGATTGCGAACGGGCCCTGGAACTGCAACCGGGTCGATCGGCGGTTCGGCTGCGTCTGGCCCAGATCCTGGTCGAAAGTTCCCGGCCCGGAGAGGCCGTGCCTCATCTGGAACGTCTGCGCAAGGAGCAACCGACCAACCCGGAGGTGATGATTGCCCTGGCGCGCTGCTGGATGGCGCAGTCCCGGACGGACGACGCTCGGAACCTGCTTGACGACGTGCTGGCCAGCCGTCCGGACGATTTCGACGCCTTGCTCTGGCGGGGCAACCTGGAAAGGGAGAATGGTGATTTCGCCGAGGCGGAACGCTGGCTCAGGAAGGCGCTGGTGCGATCGCCGGCGGATCCGGAAGCCCTCTACGCGCTTTACCTCAGCCTGCAAGCGCAGCCCGACCGGCAAGCCGAAGCCGACAAGGAACTCGCTCAGTGGAAGCAGGACCTCCGGACGCGGGATCGGCTGGCCCACCTGTTGCGCACGGAGTTGCCCGCCAAACCGAACGACCCGAACCTCGCGGCGGAAGCGGGAAAGCTATTACTGCAACAGGGGGAGGACCCGCTGGGCCTCTTCTGGTTGAACCGGGCCTTGTCGATCGATCCACGGAATGTGGCCGGCCGTCGAGAACTCATCGCTTACTACGAACGAACCAACAACCCGGCGAAGGCGGAGGAACAGCGACAGCAGCTATCCCAAACGATGAAAGAACACCTGTAGGGCATGCTCCGCCGGCCGCGCTCAGGGGACTCGCGGCATGCGGAGAATGCCCTACTTCATCGTTCTTCCTTCACCTTCTTCAGGAACCACGCCTCCCGTTGCGGGAGGTCCGGCGGTCGGAGGCGGCGGATGACGTCGAATTCGCTTCGCGCCTCCGCTATCTTACCCTGCCGCAACAAGACGTCGATCAGCGCCTGCCGTCCCGGCACGTTGAACGGGTCGAATTGCAACAGCTTCTCGCAGCGCGTTCGCGCCTCGTCCCATCGTCCCGTGCGAATCAGCAGACGCACCAGGCTGACCTGATCGTCCGCCACGAAGGGGTTGATCTCCACCGCCCGCCGCCCGTAGTCGATGGCGAGGTCCGTTTGCCCCACCGCCTCGGCCGCGCCGGCGGCGCAGGCCAGCAGCCGCCAGTCGCCCGGCCGCGCCGCCAGGGCCGCACGGGCTTCCGCCAAGGCCTGGGCAGGCTGGCCCAGCAGCAACAGGAGCTGGGCCTTGCTCTCGTGGACTTCGACGTCCCGCGGATCGGCGCCCAGAGCCGACTCCAGGGACGCCAGGGCTTGCTGGCCGCGCCGTTCCGGCGCCAGCATCCCCACGCTTAGCATCTTCACCAGTCCGATACCCCGTGTGCGCTCTGCTTGCGGGTCGCCCGCTGGAAAGCGATCCTGGTAGAAATCGACGAAACGGACGTCGTCGCGGTCGGGCGTCGGGCCGGGCGGATGGTCCGCGGGCCGGCGCAGGATGCGGTGGTCGGTAGCCGCCGCGTGAACCACGTCCGAATTGCCGTAGCGCGGCATGTGGCAGGCGATGCAGCTGTCGTGGGGGCTGGTCTTGTCGCGCCTTGCCAGAGCCTCCGAACAGCCGTGCTGGGCCTTCGCCTCGTCGTGGCATTTCTTGCACGCGCCGCGATAATGGGCTTCGCGCTCCGCCGGCCCGACCCAAACATGCGGGTCGTGACAGGTGATGCAACCCAGCCGCATCGCGCCCGACGACCGCTCATAGCACTTACTCTGAACCATCTGCTCGACATGCGTCACCGCCCGCGCGTCGTCGTCGTTCCGCCGCGCCGCCACCAGCACCGCCCAGAAGTCGGACATGGGCAAGCCGGGCCGATAATCAAACAGGCCCCGGCCCGAACGAAGGATTCGCGCCTTGCCTTCCAGATGGCACTGCTCGCACACCGCGTCTCGCAAAAGAGGGGGCAGGTTGGCGGGGTTGACGATGTTATTCTCCGCGGGCGCCCGCACGTGCAACTCGCCCGGTCCATGACAGCGCTCGCAGCCGATGCCGCTTCCCTCGAACACGGGCTGCTCGAATCGATCGGGGTGGTCGGGATCTTCGTGGACTCGGTTGGTGTGGCAAAAAAGACAGGACGCGGGCACGACGCGTCCCGCCAGGAGCGGCGGCCCGAACCCCGGCGACAGGTCCCAGCACTGTTTCTGCGTGAACCAGCTGATCGGCGTCTGCAACAGGAAGCCGTCGCGTTCGGTCAGGTAGGAATAGCCCTTCGCCCCGGAGCCGATCGCCCAGTGGACTTCCTGGGCCAACTCGACGATGGGCTTGCCCGAATCGTCGAGCACCGCCTGCCGATGCCATACCTGCTTCCCCTGTCGGTCCACCCGGAAGCGCCGGCCCAGGGCGGTGAAGGGATTGTTGACGTTCGGAAGGTAGCGCTGCCGATCGATCAGGTCCGCGACTGGGGCCAGGGAACGGCCCATGGGATGCAGAGCGAAGCTCTTGGCGATCTCTTCGTGGCAGCCGATGCACTTCGCGTCGCCGACATAGCGGATATCGGGATCGATGTTCCGATAGGGGCCGGCATAGGTCCGGCGGGGGTCGGTCGCCGCCGGGGACGCGGCCGGCCGCGCCGACGGGGCTGGCTCGCCCCGGTGGGCCAGCCAGCCGCCCACGACGCTTAGGGTGAGCAGCAGAACGAATCCCGCCGCCAGCACAAGGAGGCGTCCGGATGGGTGTTTAGAGGACATTAAAGGGGTCCATAGTCCATAGTCCCTGGCCCGTAGTCCGCGGACTACGGGCCAGGGACTGCGGACCCTTCGAGCAAGCGGGTCATCTGCTGGGCGATCGGCCGCGCGGCGAAATCCAAGCCGGCCCCGGCCGCGGCCTCACGGTCGCCGCCCCACACCTCCAGGGCGGCCCGGAAGTGCTCGCCGGCGTTCTCTACCGCGCCAGACTCCAGGGCCAGCAGACCACGCAGCACCCGGATGTCGGACTCTCTACGCAGCAAGTCGGCCGGTTCTCCCAGAGGCCTCACCGCCTCGCACCGGAAAAAGGCCGCACCGGCCAGAGCCGCGGGACCACCGCAGAGGGCCGGACGTTCCGCCGCGTCCCCGACGTGAAAGGCAATGGCCGAACGCACCGGCACGAGCTTGTCCCGAGAAATCCCGATCAGACGCAGTTGCTGACTTAGCGTGTCCAGTTCGGCGTCGGCGGCCGCATAATCGCCGCAGGCCGCGGCCGCCTCGGCCTGGAGCAAATGATAACGTGGGAAGCCGAGCACGTCCGTGTACTGCGGTTCCAGCCAGGAGTGGACCTCGCGAGCCCTCCCGCCCCGCATCATGAGTTCCAGTTGCAGCTGAACGCCCGACTTGCCGAAGATCGCGGGATGCGATTCCAGCAGCATGTCCAGCGCCTTGCGCGTCAGGCCGTGACGAGCCGCCAGGCTGGCCCGGTCGCGGACCTGGGAGGGATCGGTCTTGTCCGACGTGTTGGCTTCGTAGATTTTCTCGGCTTTCTCGACTAGCGAATCCATCTCATCCACGTCGGCGCGCAGCGGGAGGCGTCGATCGGCGGCCGACGCCGCTTCGGGGCCGCGCGCCGCGATCTCCTGTTCAGCGATCCGCAGCCGGGCGCGGAGATGGTCGAGCGCGCGATCCAGTTGATTGTCCTGGAAATAGAGCTGGGCCAGCAAGGCGTGCGCCCGGTCGAGGTCCGGCCGAAGGGCGACCGCCTGTTCCAGTGCGGCCAGCGCCTGTGCGAGACGGGTGGCGGCGAAGGCGGGCAGCATCCCCTGCCAGTCTTGCTCGCGCGTCTGGTTCGCCAGGCGAATATAAGCTTCCCCCAGCAGCAAGAAGGCGCCGGCGTCGTCGGGGTTGGCGGCCAACGCCCGCCGAGCGGCCCGCACGGCCAGCAGCGGCGCCGCAGGCGAGGCCCGGTCGTTCGCCGCCGCAAAACCGGTGGCGAACGCCTCCGCCGCCGGTTGGGCGCCCACCTTTGTTTCCTGACTGCCGGCAATCAGGGGGACTAGGTGGAGGCGCACGGCCAGCGCCCCTGAAGTCCCCGCCGGTTCGCTTCCCACTCCCGATCCGACCAGGCCAGTGGCCTGGGCCAGCAGCCATTGCGTCGCCAACTCCTGCCGTCGCTGTTCGGCCGTCAGGTCGAAGGCATTCAGGTAGAGGGCCGCCTCGCCGCGATCGGCGGAATGATCGTTGCGGGCGCGCCAAAAGGCGTCGAAAGGCCCCGGCGGTTGGGGCAACGGCGGGGCGGTCCGCGGCGCCTGACGATCCGCCTCGGGATGGTAGGCCGCCTGGCCAAGATCCAGGGCCTTCCAGGGCGAGGCTGACTCCGTGCCGGAACGGCGTCCGAACAGGGCGGCGCCTCCCTCCACGTCGAGCAGTTCCCATTCTTGTCCGTCCAGCAACAGACAGCGAAAGGCCTGGAGGGATCGCGCCGGGTCCGGATCGTACACCAGGACCCGATCGATCCGGTGGGCGTCCAGCAACGGCCCCAATGCGCGGTCGGGACCGGAGCCGTCGGGCTGGAGAAGGCAGCGCCTCATCCGCACGTAATCATCGGCCGTGCGGTCGAAGAGGGACCAGCGGGAATCAAGAAAGCCCTTCTCGGCGGGACAGTACCAGGCCAGGTAGTGGGCGACCTCGGGGCTGAAGGTCAACGCAAAGCGATCAGATCGGAAGGCATGCTCGGAATGCCGCTGATCGATTCGCCGGGCCATCCGGACCAGGGTTTCATCCGGCTCAACCGCCCAACCGCGAGGCTGGTAGGGCGTGGGTTGCAGCCAGCCGGGCCAGGCCGCGACCAGCAAGGCCAGCCCGGCAAGAACCCCGGCGCCTCGAACGGCGGCCGCAAGCCTGCGCCGGCGGTCCGTGAGTACGGTGGCGCCAGACCATTCCTGGAGGTTCAGCGCCAGGATCGGCCCGGCCGCCACGGCGAAGAAGGGAATGGCCCGAGCCTGGTAGGCGCTCAGGACGGCCAGGGCCAGCCAGACCAGCAACCGGCCAAAATGCAGGGCCTTGCCGCGCAGCGCGAAGGACGCCGCGCCGGCCGCCAGGAGCAGACAGTAGGCCAAACCTCCCACACTGGCGAAGGTCGATGCGGCCGCAAAGCGTCCCACGAACGGGGATACGACCAATCCCTGGCCGAGCGGATCGCGCATCCAGGCCTGTTCGGCGTGCGTCAAGCCCAGAGGAGTGGGCCAGGCGAAGGTGTGGTAGTGGAAGGGCGTGAGGAAACAGGCCGCCAGGCCGGTCAGCGCCAACAGAGTCAGCGAGAGCAGGTCGCCGGGGTGGGCCGCCATTCCGCGAAGGCGGCGCACCGCCGCGTCCAGCGCATACAGGCCGACCAGGACGGGCCCGAGGAGGAACCAGGCGTCAAGATTGGCCCACAGCGCGAACAGGGGTACGAGCAGCCATCGCCGCGATCGCGCCCTCTCGGCCCGGAAACCCTCGACCAGGGCCGGACGTTCGAGCAAATAGAGGGTCAGCGCCGTCCCGAACAGCGACGCCAGAACGGGCTGGAGCGGCAGCCAGGGGCCGAGCGCCAGGACGGCGGCGGCGGCGGCGAAGGCGACCATCCCCGCCCGCGTCCCCCGCCGCCGGAAGCAAAAGAACAACCCCGCCAGCGCCGTGACGAGGGCGGCCTTGGCAATCGCCAACGCCTTACCGTCGCCGATCTCGTAAAGCGCATATAGGCCGGCGTCGCTCAGCCACGAGTGGTTGACCCAGTAGACGCCCTCGGTGGTGGAAGCAAAAGGGTCCGTTCCGAGTGGGGCCTGTCCGTGGACCAGCGCCCGACCGGACGCCAGATGCAGCCACAGATCGCTATTGTGTGAGGGCGTGGAAGCCAGAAGGAAAGCCAAAGTGCAGACGATCCCGGCGAAGAGCCAATCGAGCAATCCCGGTCCCGGAGCGGTTTGGAGAGCGGAAGCCTCGGGATCAGGATTTCGCTCGGAAGCGACCGGCGGCGAGCCAGCGGCGTCCACTCCATCACCGGCCCCAGGAGAGGCTGGAGGGGAGGAAGGGACGGATTCCAGGGTCATGGAAGTTGCACCAAGGGTCGTCGTGGCGAGAATAAACGGCGGAGATCCGATTCGCCGCTTCCAGGGATTGTAGGCGCCTCCCGGACGCGGCACAAGCTCGCGTTCCGTGCGACCGGGAAGCGCGGAACGCCGCCCCGCCTCGACGGGAGGCCGCCCTGGCGAACCGGAAAACCGGAATTTGCTCTCTTATATCTCTATATCTCAGATGTCCCACCGTCCCACAGCGCCGTCTCGCCGTCCCACCGTCTCACGTCGCCTCTCACCGTCCCACCATCTCGCGTCTCACCATTTTTTCATTTTTTCCTTGACTCGGAGGTACGATGGCTTATAGTGGGCAATGGCTACCAGATCTGGGCGCAAAGAGGCAGCAGGCCTGGGAAAGTGATCATCACTCAAGGTTTAGGGTGACGTCGTACTCGGAGCACCGAACTTTTTGCCCCGCCCCTCATCGCTGAGATAGTCCCGCGGAGGCCGGTCGGCCCTTGTTGCGTCTGCACCCGATTTCTGAGCCACTCGCCCTGTTGTCAGGGCGTCCATACCTTTTTCATCGAGGGAGGTGCGTCGTGCCACAATTACGGCTGCTCAAAACAGCCCGAGCGTTCACGCTGATCGAACTGCTCGTCGTCATCGCCATCATCGCCATCCTCATCGGCCTGTTGCTGCCCGCGGTCCAGAAGGTCCGCGAGGCCGCCGCGCGCATGCAAAGCGCCAACAACCTCAAACAGATGGGCCTGGCCATGCACAACATGAACGACACCGACGGCGCGCTGGCGCCGATGGTCGGGTATTTTCCCCAGTCCACCAACGCGGGCAACGGCGTGGCCAATTCCCCTGGGAACGTGCAAGGCACGTTCTTCTATTTCTTGCTGCCGTTCATCGAGCAGCAAAACGTCTATAACGAGATAGCCATCCCCAACTCGCTCAACGGCAACAACTACAGCTCCTGGTGGGCGTCATACGGCATCAAGACCTACGTCAGCCCGGCCGATCCGTCGTCCACCCCCACCGGACTGTTCGACACCGGTTCCCCACGATACACCGCCAGCTACGCGCCGAACGAAATGATCTTTAACAATACCCCGTCCTCCGTACTGGCCCAAAACCAAGACAACTGGTTTGGTAATACGGTTCCGTTCGCGCACATCCCGGCCGCGTTCCCGGACGGCACCTCGAATACCATTACCTTCGCCGAGAAGTACGCGACCTGCGGCACAGGCGGTACTGGCAACGTCTCCAACTTCTGCTGGGGCGAAACCGGCGGCGGGTGCAATCGAGGAGGTGGGCAGGGCGGAGGAGGCTCGGTTCCCTCTTTCAACACCCTGGCCGTGCCGCAGTTTAAGCCTAACTACTCGACCAATTGCAATCCGTGCCAGCTCCAGGGCTTTTACACCAACGGCATCATGGTCGGTTTAGGCGACGGGTCGGTGCGGATGGTTTCTTCCGGCATCAGCGCTACCACCTGGGCCGACGCCTGCATCCCCAACGACGGCGCCCCGCTCGGCGCCGACTGGTGAGCAAGTCCATGCAGACGACTGACAGCGGGGTGCGGAATCGAGACCACCGTGTCTTCCTTCCGCATTCCGCTTTCTACATTCTGACCTTGGCGTTCTGCCTTCTACTTACGGCGTGCAACTCAAAGCCGGTTGCGCCGACCGCCGTCACGGCTCCCCCAAAGGAAGAGCCGGCCGGGCCGCCGCTGTTCGAGGACGTCACCGCGGCCTCGGGTTTATCCTTCACCTACCGCAACGGCGAGGAAACGGCCGATCACGCGGCGATTCTTGAGTCGCTGGGGGGCGGCGTCGGCCTTCTCGACTATGACGGCGACGGCCTGCTCGACGTTTTCGTCACCGGGGGCGGCGGCTACACCGGCCCGGACGGCAAGATCATCGTGGGCCGGCCGTGCAAGCTCTACCGCAACCTCGGCAATTTCAAATTCCAGGACGTGACGAAGGAAGTCGGCCTGGAGGATTTCCCCTGGTTTTACACGCACGGCGTCGCCGTCGCCGACTACGACCGCGACGGGTGGCCCGACCTGCTCGTCACCGGCTGGGGACGCGTCGCCCTCTTCCACAACGAACCGGTCGATCCCAAGGACCGGGCCAAGGGCCGCAAATTCGTGGACGTGACGGAAAAGGCCGGCCTGACGGGGATCACTTGGGCCACGAGCGCCGCCTGGGCCGACTTCGACGGCGACGGCTACCCTGATATCTACATCTGTCAATATGTGGATTGGTCGTTGGACAACAACCCGCATTGCCACTACTACAACGAGACGACGCTGGACGTGTGCCCGCCCAAGAAATTCAACGGCCTGCCGGACAAGCTGTTCGCCAACCTGGGCGGCAAGAAGTTCAAGGACGTGAGCGCCGAGGCTGGCCTCAAGCCGGGCGGCCCCGACGCCAGCAAGGGGCTGGGCGTGCTCGCCGTGGACCTCAACGGCGACGGGAAGCCGGACATCTACGTCTGCAACGACACGACGGACAATTACCTTTACATCAACCGCTGCACGCCAGGGCATTTCCGATTCGACGAGGTCGGCCTGCGCAGCGGCGCGGCGCGGGACGGTCGGGGCGCGGTCAACGGCAGCATGGGCGCGGACGCGGGCGACTACGACGGCTGCGGCCGGCCGTCGCTTTGGGTCACCAACTATGAGAATGAACCGCAGGGCCTGTACCACAATGACATGAGGCCCGGAGTGCCGTTCTTTCATTGGCAGACGTCGGAGAGCGGCATCGCCGCCATGGGCCAGCGGTACGTCAGCTGGGGCACGGCGTTCCTCGATGTGGACCTGGACGGCTGGGAGGACCTGTTCATCGCCAACGGCCACGCCACTCGTCACTATTCGGAGACCGGCGCCCGTCGCAAGCAGCCGCCCGTGATGTATCGTAACCTCGGCGGCAAGTTCAAGGACGTCAGCCGGCAGATCGGCAGCTACCACGACACGAACCACCTGGCGCGCGGCGTGGGCTTCGGCGACCTGGACAACGACGGCCGCACGGACCTGGTCATCAGCCACATCAACGAGCCGGTTGCGGTCCTGCGCGGCATTGGCGGCCAGGACTGCCACTGGCTTGGCGTGCAACTCGTCGGCGAAGACTTCGCCGATGTGGTAGGGGCCAAGGCGGAATTGCAGACAGGTACGCGGACCCTGACGCGCTTCGCCAAGGGCGGCGGCTCCTATTTATCGTCGGGCGATCGGCGGCTCATCTTTGGCCTCGGCCGGGAGACGTCTCCGGGCCGGCTGACGGTCACCTGGCCAAATGGCGCCAAGCAAACCTTTGACGGGCTGGCCGGCGATCGCTACTATCGCATCGTGCAGGGAAAGCCCATGGCCGAAACTTACCCCGCGAAGGAATGAGAAGCATCGCCCTCCAGTGCAAATCTCAGTCCACTTTTTCGTAGCCGCATTCGCCAGAATGCGGGTGAGCGCACCCCGCATTCTGGCGAATGCGGCGAAGCGCACCCCGCATTCTGGCGAATGCGGCGAAGCGCACCCCGCATTCTGGCGAATGCGGCGAAGCGCACCCCGCATTCTGGCGAATGCGGCGAAGCGCACCCCGCATTCTGGCGAATGCGGCTACGTCCACCCAATTTGAGTCCGTCCCCTCTGTGGCGTTCACAGCGTTTCTGGCGTCACGTAAGCCTTTCCGCATTATCCCAATCCATTCGCCCGCAAGAACTCCGCCGTCCAGCGGTAATGGTCGAGCAGGCCGTCGGTCGGTCGGCCCGTCAGATGGTAGGCGATGAACAACGCCTCCACGGACGCCAGGCCGTTGTCGGGGTCGGCGCCGAGTTTCGACGTGCGCGGGTAGGCCGTGCGCCAGCCGTGCAGGGAGCGCGGCGGCACGTCCGCGAAGGCGCGCGTCATCGCCGCCGCCCAGCGCCAGCTGCCGTCCAGCAACAGCAGGCCGGCGCCGGAGTCCGCGGCCGTCAACGGCGGCCCCTCGGCGGCCAGGCGGACGTATCCCTCCAACGGCGGCCGCTCGCGCACGGGGTAGGGCAGAAAGGTCAGGTCCGCCCGGCCGCGCAGCGGGAAGACCGAACACTTGCGTGGGTTTTCGCGCGGATGGCGGACGATAATCGTGGGAGGGTAAACGACGTCCATGGCGTGGGGCCTTGCGGGCCGGGCGCTTGATCGCGGCGGATACTGGGTCTAGTATAAGAATGGACAGGCGATTCGCCCGACCCCGCGAAACCGGAAGGGAAGGAGCGTCATGGAACTGGAACTCAAATACTGCGCGATGTGAGGCTACGAGCCGCAAGCCGTCAGTCTGACGGGCAAGTTGCTCACGACCTTCAAACAACAAATCCGCGACCTGAAGCTGGTCCCGTCCAAGGGCGGCTGTTTCGAGTTGAGCGCCGACGGCAACCTGATTTACTCGAAACTCCAGGCCGGCACATTTCCCGACGAAAAGGCAATGATCGACGCCGTGCGCGGCCGCTTGAACAAGCGCTGACGGCCGCCGGCGCGAAACTTGGTGAGAAGTGCGCGATGTTCACCCCGAACCGCGGCGATTTGGGGAAGGACGGCAACCGATTCGATACAGCGACGCGCCCTTGATCTCCGAACGTAGAATGTAGTCGGGACAAGGCAAGGCTGGCTCGATGGCCTGGGGGAATTGCTGATGAGCGGTTTCACGGAAAACAGGGCTTCGGACGCCTCGGAGCGTCCCGGCGGCGAACCGGTGGTGCTGACGTGGGGGGCGGCCGGCGCCATGCTGCCCCTGGTCGGCCGCATCGCCGCCGACGTGGTGCGCTGCCACGACCGGCTGGCCCGCCTCCAGCCGGAGCGCGACCGCCTCGACGGCCTGAGACGCACCCTCGCCTGGCCGGATCGCGCCCGCCGATACGCGCTTCAGGAAGAGACGGCGTCGGCCGATAAGGAATTGCGGGATACGACGGCCGAGTTGGAAGGGCTGGGAGTGGCCCTGTTGCACGGCCCCACCGGGCTGGTGGGCTTTCCGACGGTGGTGAACGACCGTCCGGCCTACTTCTCCTGGCGGCCGGGCGAAGAGAAGCTGGCTTACTGGAACTATGCCGACGACCTTTTGCGGCGGCCGGTGCCGGCGGCGTGGATGCGCCCGGCCAAGGAAAAGGAACGGGAGCGGCGCGGTCGCGGCAAGATCGATTCGCGGAAGTAGCCGGCAGGCGAATTGACGGAACCATCATGGCGGCCCGTGGGGGAGAAGCGTCTTTTCCCTCCGGGCCGTCGCCGATTTTCGCCGGCGGCGCGCCGCGCCCTAGAATAAGCGGACAAAGGAGGGTCCGCCATGCCGAAACTGACCTTGGAAAACGTCGGGACGTTCGATGCCCCGCCGGGCAAGCGCCTGGTGTTGGCGCTGGAAGACGAGGCCAAGATCGATCAGCTGCACGCCTGCGGCGGCAACGCCCGCTGCACCACTTGCCGCGTCGAATTCGTGGCCGGCGAACCGGACAAGATGACCGAGGCCGAGAAGGCGGTGCTGGCAGCCCGCGGGCTGACGGGCATTCGCCTGAGCTGTCAGATCGTTTGCGACCACGACATGACCGTCCGCGCCATCAGCCGGCTGGCCGGCAGCGGCCGCAAGGACGTCGGGCCGCGGCCCACGCCGGACATCCAACCGCCCCCCGCGTGGGTCCCGAAGTAAGCCGCAGTGCGAAGAGGAGGGCGTCGTTCTGAATTTGCGTTCACCTATATAGACGCTCCGCGCCTCTTGGGGCTTCGCATACGGCATTTTCTATTTGTCCTCCCCGGCCGGACGCGGTAAACTTAAATCCGACAGGGGAAAGACCGCAAGGGAGGGATGGGACATGCGACGTTTACTTACCGGGTTCGCCGCCCTGCTGCTGGCCGTGATGGTGCTGCCCGCACTCGCCGCCGCGGACAATGACAAGGACAAGAAAGACCCCGCTCCGGACGTCAAGAAGGACGCAGACAAGGACAAGAAGGACGAACCGGTCGCGGAGAAGCCGATCAAGGTCGGCACGGTGAGCGGCAAGCTCACCGAGGTCAACGAGAGCGCCAAATCGATCAAACTCGAAATCACCACTCAGGTTTCCAAGCCAAACTACGGCGAAATCCAGGCGTTACAGAGCTGCCAGATCCAGTTGGCCCAGGCGGCCGCGCGGCGCGACTATAACTCGGTGGCCAACCTGGAGCAGCAAATGATCCAGCACAAACTCCACCTCACCACGGTCGAAAAGAAGACAAAAACCGTCGATTATGCGACCACGGACGACCTCAAGGTTCGTCTAATGGAGCCGGCGCCGTCCTTCGACTCCAACGGCAATCCCAAGAAGCTGACGGCGAAGGAAAAACGCGAACTCAAGGGCGACCCGAAGAGTCCGGATTACCATCTGCCCGGCTACCCCGGCGCGTTCACCGACCTCCACCAGGGTTCCCAGGTGATCGTCACCCTCGTCAAGAAGAGGGAAGCCCACCACGCCGAACCCAAGCCCAAAGACGCCGACCCCGATGCGAAGCAGGAAAACATGCCGCAGGCGTCCATGATCGAAATCCTCCCCGACGCGCCGGCGACGAAATAACGCGACCGGGGCCTTGCCCGGTTCGAGGCCGTTTCCCGGAAGGAGTCCACCCTTTCTCCGGCGACGATGAAAGGTAGATTACTCGTGCGCTCCGTCTGTCTCTGGTGCGGCCTGTGCGTGCTGTTGACGGCGCCCCGATCCTTCGGCGCGGACGCCAAGCCGGCCGCCAAGGATAAAGACAATCTCATCCGTCTCGGTTCCGTGGCGGGCGTGGTCCAGGGAACGCCCGGGGAGGACGGTCTGCTGAAAATCAAGGTGACCGTCCGTTATCTGCAACCCAACGTCCAGGCCCAGACCAACCTCCTCCAGCAGGAACAGCAGCTAATCGCCCGCCAGCAGGCCGCCATGACGATTCGCGACCCCATCCGACGCCAACAGCAATTGATCGGAATCTACCAGTCCGCCCTGGGCATGGGCCAGACGCGGCTCTTCGACCTCAAGGAAATCAAGAGGGACTTGGAGTTCGAGACGGGCGACGACACCAAGTATCGCACCGCCGAGGCTCCTGTGGCTTTCGACGACAAGGGCAACCCGAAGATCTACACCAAGGCGGAGTTGAAGGAGTTGAAAGGGCCGGAGAACCTGCCCGGATACCCGGCCGAGCGCGATGCGCTGCAAGGCGGCCAGACGGTGGTCGTCACGGCGGCGCGAAGGCGGCCGGCGGCCGGCGAAAAGGGCCTCGCCGAGGAAAAGCCCGTCGCCACGATGATTCTCATTGTCGGCGACCAATAAAGGGCCGTTCCCCTCCCGCATTCGGAGTCCCAGCCATGACGCAACTCAAGAGGGTCGTGGAGCCGTTCGGCGAGGTCAACGTCCACCCGGCGGCGGGCGGCAAGACGCGCGTGACGGCGACCATTCTCATGGAGCCGCACAAGGAGGGCGCCCAGACCGGCATCGCGCTCGACGGCTCCGGCTCCATGGCCAAACTCTACGGCGTCGTCGAGGAGCCTGGCTTCCTGGCCTCGCTCTTTGGCAAGAAGAACGAGGGCCACAACGACGTCACGCCGGTGGCGCAGAAGTCTGCGCCTACCTGGCGCGCAAGATCGACGCCGACGGCGGCACCACCTGCATCTACTGGGCGGTCGGCCCTCACGGCGGCCACGTCGAAGTCGTCGGCGACCTGACCGCCGACCAGGCCGAGAAGCACGTCTTCGGCCCGCCGCGCGACTTCGGCTCCGGGACGCAGCTGTTGCCGGCCGTCAAGTATTTCGTGGACCGTTTCAAGGACGCGCCGTGGGGCTTTTACGTCTTCATCACCGACGGCGAGTTGCACGACCTCGACGCCGTGAAGGCGTACAGCAATCAGCTCGCCCACGCCGTGGCGGCGAAGAAGCGCAACCCGCTCAAGTTCGTGCTGATCGGCGTCGGCGCCGACGTCAACGAAGGCCAGATGGAGGAGTTGGACGATCTCGATACGGGGACCGAGGTCGATCTGTGGGACCACAAGATCGCGTCGGAGATGCGCGTCTTGCAGGAGATATTCGCCGAGGTCGTGGAGAAGAACGCCCGCGTCTCCGACCACGGCCGCGTCCTCGACCCGCACGGCCAGGTCGTCAAGGACTATTCCGACGTCGGCGTGCCCGCCTTCCTCGAATTTGAGATGCCGGCCGGCGCGGATTACTTCACCCTCGACGTGAACGGCAGCAAGATCCATCAGGGGCTGTCCGACCACGCCCACGTCCCGCCGTCGGAGCTGGCCCGGTGAGCGACCCGCGCCTGGCTCCCACGCTCCGCGGGGGGAGCCAGGAGGCCAGGGAGCGTTCGCGATCCATTACGACCGCCGCGCCGCTGGCACGGCGTTCACTTCGCCGCCGCCGGCTCCGTCCACCACGGGCTGAGGACGTGGATCTTCTTGAGGACGGCGTCCTTCTCGCCGCCGCTCTTGGCGGCGGCCAGCTTGGCCTTGAGCTTGGCCATCTTTTCCTTGCGGTGGTAGCGGCGCTTCAGTTCGCTTTTGCGTTCGACCATGATTTCCTCGGTTTCAACCCTTCACGAGCCGGCGACCGGCAAAGAGGATATAGTACACGGCCGGGCCGCCGCTGCAAGGGCCGTCAGCGCGTATCCAGACGCGCCTTCTCCGGATCGTTCCTCCAGCCGTACTTTTTGGCGAACTCCACCGGCGTCAGTGTTCCCTGGCCCTGTTCGGTCTGCACGGAGTATACCGAATCGTCCTCGACTTTCTGATTCTCGCAGCGGTAGTGGCCGTCCTCCGACAACACCACCCCGCGCTGTCAAGGAGCGGTGTGGAAGAGATGGGAATGGGCGCACTCGGGCGGTAAGGACAACGGGGTCAGGGCGAGGGCGCGGCTTCCGGGAACAGGGCGGCGACGGGCGTGCGAAAGCCGGGCAGCACGGCGCCGCCGTCGAGTTCGTCGGCCGCCGTCGGGCCGTGGACGCGCGTGAGTGATTCATACACCTGAACGATCTGCAAATTCGGGAAGAGAACCCAGACCAGCGAGACGCCGGCCTCGAAGTATTCCGCGATCTTTTCAAACAGTTCCTCGACGCGATCCCTGGGGCTGACGACTTCCACCGCCAAATCCGGCACGACATCCCAGGCGTTGTCCGTTCGAGGCATGGGCCGCTCACGCGGCCAGCGCAAAAAGGAGATGAACGCCGCGTCCGGCTGTCGATTGCGGTTCCCGTCGCGCGACAGGGGAAGGCGAAACAACCCCTCCGCGACCGCCCTGCCCAAGTTGGTTATTTCGCCGTGATTTCCGAGCTTCCGCGCCAACTCAAACGCAATCACGACCGCGTAAATGCTCATCGGCGGCAATTCCACTCGCTTCCCGTCAATGATCTCGTAAGGAGCCTCATCATCGGGCACGACGGCCGGGGTTGCAAGCACCGGGTCGAGAATGGCGGTCGAACTCATGGCAGGTTCCCTCACGAAGCCGACGGGCCGATGCGCCCCTCCATCGGGCTGGACGCCTGGGCATACAGTTTACGAGGAATCCGCCCCGCGAGGAACGACAATCGCCCCGCCTCGCAGGCGTGGCGCATCGCCCAGGCCATGCGCAGCGGGTCTTTGGCGTGGGCGATGGCCGTGTTCAGCAGCACGCCGTCGCAGCCCAGTTCCATCGCCGCGGCCACGTCGCTGGCGGCGCCGACGCCGGCGTCCACGATCACCGGGTAATCCGGATCGCCATCCTTCAAATACTCCAGAATGATGCGGATGTTGTTGGGGTTGAGGACGCCCTGGCCGCTGCCGATGGGGCTGCCGGCCGGCATCACGCTGGCGGCCCCCGCCGCCTTCAGCCGACGCGCCATGATCGGGTCGTCGCTGGTGTAGACCAGCACCTGAAACCCTTCCTTGACCAGCTGCTCCGTGGCCCGCAGCGTGTCCACCGGGTCGGGCAGCAGCGTTTTCGGGTCGCCGAGGCATTCCAGCTTCACCCAGTCGGCCCCGGGGTTGCCGAGGTTGCCCAGCAGCTCGCGGCCCAGCCGGGCGCAGCGCAAGGCGTCCTCGGCGTTGAAGCAGCCGGCCGTGTTGGGCAGGATGGTGTAGCGTTTCAGGTCGAGATAATCGAGGATGTTGCGGCCCTGCTTGTCGATGAGCCGTTCGCGGCGCACGGCCACCGTCGTCACTTCGCAGCCGCTGGCCGAGAGGCAGTCGCTCATGATCTCGTAGTCGGCGTACTTGCCGGTGCCGGTGATGAGCCGGCTTTGGAAGCGGAACTTGCCGACGACGAGCGGTTTGTCTTCCGGGGCCGCGTCCGGCCCGCCGCCGCCGACGAGGGTGACGACCTCGACGCGGTCGCCGTCTGCCAGCGGCGTTTCGTCGTGGCGGGCCAGCGGCACGACGGCGCCGTTGACCTCGACGGCGACGCGCCGGCGGTCGTGGCCGAGACGTTCCAGCAGCTGCGCGGTCGTCAGCGGATCGGGCAGGGTGCGGCTCTCGCCGTTGATCGTCAGGATGGGCATAGTTTTGTTCCTTCCCGGCGTGCGGGTTGGCGATTTTCCTCTGCACTTCATAGGTTGAACTGCGTACCCTGATTAACGTATGCGCCTCCCCCACCGGGTCGAGAGCAGCCGTCGCGCCGACAGCCCCCGGCGCGGCCGACAAAGGCATTCTGACCGAGAATCCGCCATGTCTTCCCATTACGTCCCGCACACCAAGGTCCCGACGCTCGTCTTCCCGAGCAGCGGCCACGCGGCCCGCCACCTGGCGTTGATGATCGAAAGCCTCATCCGCCAGAACAACTCGGCCGGCCGGGCCACCGTGCTCGGCCTGCCGACCGGCTCCACGCCCGTCGGCCTCTACCGCGAGCTGATCCGCCTGCACCACGACGCCGGCCTCGACTTCTCGCGCGTCGTCACCTTCAACCTCGACGAATACTTCCCCATGCAGCCGGACGACCCGCAGAGCTACCGGCGCTGGATGCAAGAGACCTTTTTTAACCACGTCAACATCCCGCCGCAGAACATCCACGTCCCCGACGGCACGATCAAGCCGGAGGACGCGGAGGAATATTGTCAGCGCTACGAGCAGAAGATCCGCCGGGCCGGCGGCATCGACTTGCAGGTGCTCGGCATCGGCCGCACCGGCCACATCGGCTTCAACGAGCCGGGTTCGGCCCGCCACAGCCGCACGCGCATGGTCACGCTCGACCCGGTGACGCGCCGCGACGCGGCCGGCAGTTTCTTCGGCGAGGAGAACGTTCCGCACCAGGCGCTGACGATGGGCGTCGGCACCATCCTCGACGCCCGCAAGGTGGTGCTCCTGGCCTTCGGCGAACACAAGGCGCCGATCGTCCGCCGGGCCGTCGAGGGGCCGATCAGCGACGCGGTCACGGCCAGCTATCTGCAGCAGCACCCCGACGCCACGTTCCTGCTCGACCAGGCGGCGGCCGGCGACCTGACGGCCCTGCGCACGCCCTGGACCGTCGGCCCCGTGGAATGGACGCCGGCCCTGATCCGCAAGGCGGTCATCTGGCTGAGTTTGAAGGTGAAGAAAGCGCTCCTCAAACTCTCCGATGACGACTTCCGCGAACACGAGCTGTATGAGCTGCTGCGCGAGCACGGCCCGGCCGGGGCGCTGGGCCGGCGCGTCTTCGACGAGCTGACGGCGACGATCTGCCAGCAGCCCGGCAGAGTGGCGAGTGGCGAGTGGCGAGTGGCGAGTGAAGACAAGAACAGGGAGGCGGCCGGCGAAGAGGCCTCGTCCGACGCCTCGCACTCGCCACTCGCCACTCGCCACTCGCCACTCATTCTGATCTTCAGCCCGCACCCCGACGACGACGTGATCAGCATGGGCGGCACGCTGATCCGGCTGGTGGAGCAGGGCTGCCGCGTCCACATCGCCTACATGACCAGCGGCAACATCGCCGTGTTCGACCACGACGCCTGGCGGTTCACCGACTTCGTGGTCGAGTTCAACCGCCTGTTCGGCATCGACGAGAAGCACACCGATTGCGTCAAGGAGCGCGTGCAGGCGTTCTTCCGGTCGAAGAACCCCGGCCAGCCGGACTCGGAAGACCTCCTCAAGATCAAGGGGCTGATCCGCCAGACGGAGGCGCGGGCGGCGGCGCTGGCCTGCGGCGTGCCGCCCGAACAGCTGGAGTTCATGGATCTGCGCTTCTACCGCACCGGCACCATCGCCAAGGAGCCGATCCACCCGCAGGACATCGCCGACATTATCGCCCTGTTAAAGCGCTTGAAGCCGGCGCAGATTTACGCCGCCGGCGAGCTGTCCGACCCGCACGGCACGCACCGCGTCTGCACCGAGGCGGTGTTCGACGCCGTGCGGGCGGTGCGCAAGGAGGGGCAGGACTTCGAGGTGTGGCTTTACCGCGGGGCGTGGGAGGAATGGGAGCCGCATCAGGTGGAGCGCGTGGTCCCGCTCAGCCCGGACGACCTGGAGCGAAAGAAGCAGGCGATCTTTCGCCACCAGTCGCAGAAGGACCGGGCGATGTTCCCCGGCGGCACGGATCGCCGCGAGTTCTGGCAGCGGGCCGAGGACCGCAACCGTCACACCGCGCGTCTGTTCGACAAGCTGGGGTTGCCGGAGTTTTACGCGCTGGAGGGGCTGGTGCAGTGGCGGGAGTAAGAGCAGGCGAGCCGGGAGCTTGAGCGACCGGAGGGGCTTACGCGGCCGGCGTCGCTTCGCCATTTTCTGGAGACGCCCATGGCGCGTGCGATGACCGCGGCGGAAAAGGCGCGCTTTCAGGGATACTTCCCCAACCTCAACGTGAACAATGCCGTCGTGACGGACAAGGCGACATCGGCGTATAATTGCATTTCCTGGACGGTCGGCGTCACGAACCGCTGGTTGTGGCCTGGAAGTGCGTTGGCGCATTTCGACGCCTTTTACCGGGGATTCGGGTTTGTCCGTTCGGGGGCGGCCGGCCCGATAGGGGCCTGGGGCCGGTCTTCCGCCGCCATGTCGCATGGTTCGGTTTCCGGCCCCGCACACGGCCCCCGCTGGGAGTCGAAATGCGGCTACGACCTGCGCATCCAACACGGCCTGTCCGAACTCGCGGGAGGCCTTTACGGGCGAGTTCTCACCTTCTACCGGAAGAGCCGAGCGCTGCCGGCCGCGTTCGAGGCGATCGCGGAGGACCTGATGAACGAAAAGCACGCCAAATCCTACCTATCAACGCCTCAGAAAAAGACCCTCCACGACCAGCAAGCACGCGTGCCGGCCGAGTTGCGGGCGGCGTTCGACGCGGCGTTCCGCGCGTGGAAGGCCGCCTGGTTCCGGGGCGGCCTTGCCGTCAGTTCAGACCCGCATACCCGCGCGGTCGGGCAGGAGTTCGACGCCCTCGTCGCCCTCGGCCCGGCGATCCTGCCGCTGGTGGTCGAGGCCCTCGCGGACCCGGAGAACTTTCTGGCGCTGCAGCTATACGACGCGATTCAACCGGACGAGAAACTGGTCGTACAATTTGAACCCGACGACGAACGCGTCTTGGAGGGGGAGCAAGGGCGGGCGCGGCGCGTCGTGCAGGCGTGGTTTGCGAACCGATAGAGAAGCGAAACGCCTTGCTTCACGCCCGGCCATGCCGGCGACCGCAACTGGCGCACGGCCCAGCTCTACAACAAGCTGGGTCTGCCGGAGTTTTACGCGCTGGAAGGGCTGGTGCAGTGGCGGGAGCAATAACGGCTTCGATCAAGTGAAAAACCCCATTGAGGCGCCATGAACCCATGTTGACGTTAGCCAAATATTCCCTCGGCGTCGGCGACCGTTTCGCCCACCAGGCCAAGGCCCAGCTGCGCGCCTGCATGCTGGCCGCCGAACGAGGCGCCGAGGTCGTCCCCGTCTGGAACAAGTCGCACCGCGAACACACCACCATCGGCTCCGAACCCGACAGCGTCCGCACGGCCGCCGATGCGGCGGTGCGCGAACTCGGCTGGAAAAAGCCGTACCACGTGGACGCCGACCACATCCGCCTGGAAACCGTGGACGGCTTCCTCGCCTCCAGCGACTTCTACACCATCGACGTGGCCGACGCCATCGGCCGGCCCGCCGCCGGCGGACGCCGTGACGGCCTTCGCCGACCGCCATCCCGATCTCGTCGGTCGTTTGCGAATCCCTGGCATCGAGGCGCCGTTCCAGACGACGCGGGCCGACGTGGAGCGGATCGCCGGCAAGTACCTGCTTGCCGTGCAGGAGGCGGGGCGGATCTACCGACATATCGCCGCGGCCAAGGGCGAAGGGACGTTCATCACCGAAGTGTCGATGGACGAGACCGACAGCCCGCAGACGCCGCCCGAGCTGCTGGTCATCCTGGCCGCCGTCGCCGACGAGAAGATCCCCATTCAGACGATCGCGCCGAAGTTCACCGGCCGTTTCAACAAGGGCGTCGATTACGTCGGCGACCTGGCGCAGTTCGAGAAGGAATTCAACGACGACCTCGCCGTGATCGCCTTCGCGGTCAAGCAATTCGGCCTGCCCGCGAACCTGAAACTCAGCGTCCATTCCGGCAGCGACAAGTTTTCCATCTACGCGCCGATCCGCCGGGCCGTCGGCCGCTTCGGCGCCGGCGCTGCACCTCAAGACGGCCGGCACGACCTGGCTGGAAGAGGTGATCGGCCTGGCCGAGGCCGGCGGCGAGGGACTGGACCTGGCCAAGGAAATCTACGCCAAGGCGTTGGACAAAAAGGATGCGCTGTGCGCACCTTATGCGGCGGTGATCGACATCGACGCGGGCAAGCTGCCGTCCGAAGGAAACGGTGCGCGGCTGGTCCTCGGAGCAGTTCGTTTCCGCCCTGCGCCACGAACCAGGCTGCAAGGCGTTCAACCCGTCGCTGCGGCAGCTGATCCACGTCGGCTACAAGATCGCCGCCAAGATGGGCGACCGCTACCTGCGGATGCTGGAGGCGTGCGAGCCGACGATCGCCAAGAACGTGACGGGCAATCTCTACGACCGCCACCTCAAGCCGCTGTTCGTGCAGGGACAATGATGAAAAACGACCTGTTTAATCTGGAAAAGGAAGTCGCCGTGGTGCTCGGCGGCACGGGCGTCCTTGGCGGAGCGATGGCCGAGGCGCTGGCCGGGGCCGGGGCGCGCGTGGCGGTGGTCGGCCGCAGCGAGGAGCGCGGCCGGGAGCGCGTCCGGGCCATCGAATCGGCCGGCGGCAAGGCGATGTTCCAGGCCGCCGACGCTATGGACCGCGATTCGCTGGCGCGGGCGCGGGACGCCGTCGAGAAGCAATGGGGCGCGGTCAGCGTGCTGGTCAACGGGGCCGGCGGCAACAAGCCGGAGGCGACGGTCGCGCCGGGCGGCGATTTCTGCAAGCTGCCGCTGTCCGGCTGGCAGGGCGTCTTCGACCTGAACCTTGTGGGCGGCGCCCTGTTGCCGTGCCAGGTCTTCGGCGAAACGATGGTCGCGGCCGGCCGGGGCAGCGTCATCAACATCGCGTCGATGTCGGCCATCTTGCCGCTGTCGCGCGTGGTGGCCTACTCGGCGGCCAAGGCGGCGGTGCTGAACCTGACGCTCTGGCTGGCGCGCGAATGGGCGACGAAAGGCGTGCGGGTCAACGCCATCAGCCCTGGCTTCTTCCCCGCCGAGCAGAATCGGGCGATGTTGCTCAAACCGGATGGCACATATACCGAGCGCGGCGGCCAGATCATCGGCCACACGCCGATGGGCCGCTTCGGCGAGGCGCACGAGTTGGCGGGGGCCGTGGTGTGGCTGGCGTCGCCGCGGGCGTCGGGGTTCGTCACGGGGCAGAACATCGTCGTGGACGGCGGGTTTTCAGCGGTGACGATCTGAAGCACGAATAACGAAGAAGACTCCATGATTACACCATTGCAGTCTCGGCAACGCCTGGGCCAAAACCTGACCGAGTTGCAGGTGCGCGAAATCGCCGCGCAAGCCCTTTCCCCGCTACGGTTGGCCGGCAAGAAGGTGCTGCTAATCGTCCCCGACGCCACGCGAACCGCCCCGGTCGGCCTGCTCTTCCGCATCATTCACGATCTCATTGGGGGCGAAACCAAAGCCCTCGACGTGATGATCGCCCTGGGCACCCACCCGCCGATGAGCGACGACGCGATCAACCGCCGCCTGGAAATCACCGCCGAGGAGCGGGCCGACAAGTACCGCCGCGTCCGCGTCCTCAACCACGCCTGGAACGACCCGGCCGCCCTCGCCCCCCTCGGCACGATTCCCGCAAGCGAGATCGGCGAACTCTCCGGCGGCCTGTTCGAGATGGACGTAGCCGTTTCGATCAACCGCGCCGTCCTCGACTACGATCAACTCATCATCGTCGGCCCCGTCTTTCCGCACGAAGTCGTCGGATTTTCCGGCGGGAACAAGTATCTTTTTCCCGGCGTCGGCGGCCCGGACATCCTCAACTTCTTCCACTGGCTCGGCGCCGTCATCAGCAACCCCAGGATCATCGGCAACAAGGCGACCCCGGTGCGCCGCGTCGTGGACCGCGCCGCGGCGATGGTCCCTACGCCCCGGTTCGCCTTCTGCATGGTGGTGCATGAGGGCGGATTGGCCGGCCTCTTCGCCGGGACGCCGGAAGCGGCCTGGTCGAGGGCCGCCGACCTCAGCGACAAGCTGCACATCGTCTACAAAGACCACCCGTTTCATACGGTGCTGTCGTGCGCCCCGCCGATGTACGACGAGATCTGGGTGGGCGGCAAGTGCATGTACAAGCTGGAGCCGGTCGTGGCCGACGGCGGCGAACTCATCATCTACGCCCCGCACATCCGCGAGATTTCGGAGACCCACGGGGCGATCATTCGCCGCATCGGCTACCACGTTCGCGACTATTTCCTGGGACAGTGGGAACGATTCAAGGACGAGCCGTGGGGCATTCTCGCCCATTCCACGCACGTCCGCGGCGTCGGAACCTATGAGAACGGCGTCGAGAAGCCGCGCGTCCGGGTGACGCTGGCCACGCGGATCCCTGAAACAGTTTGCCGGGCCGTCAACCTCGGTTATCTCGATCCCGCGTCCATCCGCGTCGCCGATTATCAGGACCGCGAGGATGAGGGCGTGCTGTATGTGCCGAAAGCCGGCGAAATGCTCTATCGGCTCAAAACCCCTCCGGAATGGGCGCGAGGGTCGGAGTGACTCCGGGCCGCAAGGAGAGCGCCGAAACCTTCGTTTCTTCTCCGACCCGGACGCCGACGCGGTAGTCGCCGTAAAAGCCGCGGAAGCGAAAGCAGCCGTCCGCGTCCGTCAGGCCGGAGGCCCGCGTGTGCCAGACCACGTCAATCAGCTTTTGCAACAGGCGAAATGCGGCCGTGGGAGAAAAGTCGCGGCGGAGCAGACCGCCCTCGACGCCCTTTTCGCCGTCCCAGAAGCCATGCCAGAAGACGCCCCGCACGGCCGGATGAGCGAAACAAAGCGTATACAACTCTGTCAAGCGCCTGGCGGCTTCGCGCTCGTCGCGATCCTTCATGCCGACGGTTTGCCCGCGGATGTGGAGGTCCAAGGGCGAGCCCTCGGCCGCGAGGCGGTCCAGTTGCAGGCGCAGCAGTCCAAGATGAAGCCGATCCGGAACGTCGAAGTGTGCGGACGTGGGATCGGGCGGTTCGAGCCGGTTGAATACCTCGCCGAGTCGGGCGAGGCGGCGGGATCGGTCGGCTTCGGGCAGCCCGATCAGGTCGGGCGCGACGCAGCCGAAGGGGAACGCATGGGATTCCTGTTCGACCCACACCGGCAGCCCCGCACAACGCCGGCCGACGTCGATCACGGCGTCGCCCTTGCGGTGTTCCTCGATGCGCCGCTGGGTCCGCGTCACTTCGGCGCCTCCGGCAGGGCGACCCAAATCCAGCCGTCCTCCTCCTTGGCCCTGTAAAGCGGCAGCGGCGCCAGGTCGGCGGCCAGGTCGGCGGGAAAGACGTTTCGCGGATAGCGATTATCGCCGGTGCGGAGGTCGTAAAGGTAGTGGTGCCAGGGGCAGTCGATGGCGCCCAGGTAGACGAGGCCGCCGGACAGGTCTTCGCCGCGGTGGGGGCAGACGGGACACGCCGCAGCCACGGTCCCGTCTTCCAGCCGCGCCAGCAAAAGTTCCGTGCCCTCGACGGCCACCTTGGTCAGCGACCCTGACTTGAGGTCGGCTCCGGCCATGACGCGGCGCCAGCATCCAGGCGGAACGAATTCGCTTGCCGACGACACCGCCCTCTTCCTCTCTATAATATGTTTACTAACCCTAAGCGCGAGCAAGGGCGAAGGTTCCTGGTTTGCATTGACCGTCAGGAACCTTCACCCTCGCTCGCGCTTCGGGTTGGTGTGCTGCGACCGCTCAGCCGTGGTCGGCCGTCATAAACGGCGCCACGTACGGCGACGCCCCCGGCTTGCCGCGGCGGAAGTGGCCCGACGGGCCTTCGCCCAGGAACTCGGAGAACCACGCCTCGTGTTCGATCTCCTCGTTCAGGATGGCCGCGCTGATGGCGTAGGTGCGCGGGTCCTTCATCTGAGTAAACAGGCAAATGTCGGTGTAGGTGCGGATGGCGCAGCGCTCCGCCTCGACCAGCACGTGCAGCAGATCCTTGAGGGACGATCCCGTCGGCGACTTGCCGCCCTTGAGGCTGTCGGGCAGGTAGGCGTCGGGGCAGCCGGCCTGTTTGGCGAAGTCGCAGATGTCGCGCGGCAGTTCGCCGCCTAACTCGTAGATGCGCGGCACCAGCGCCTCGAAGTGGTTGCGGTCCTCGATGCGCGCGTCCTCGATGATCTCCTTGAGGCCTTCGCCCTCCATGCCGATGGCGGCCACGCGAAGGATCGTGTAGTAGTAGAACGTGGTGAACTCGGCGCCGGCCGCCGCCACCAGCTTCTTGAGCAGTTCGTCGAGGTTGATTCCCGCCTTCTGCACCATCTCTCGGGCTACTTTACCCATCGTTTTTCTCCCTGAGTCTGTGTGGTTTCTCGGCCCTGTACGCTTAGTAATAGTCAACGCCGCAATTAATTCCACGGTTCGGCCGGCCTCCGGGTGGACTTCCCGCCGCCCCGCCTTTTCGGGTAAAAGGAACGCCTGGATGCGTCGCGCGGGAATCGTATCATAAGAAGTGAAACGATTTCCGTTGCCGCGCCGCCCGGAGGACGACCAATGGGGTTGCGCACGCCCTTGTACGACTGGCACCTCAGCCCACGGCGCCCGCATGGTCGATTTCGGCGGCTGGGACATGCCCGTCCAGTACACGACCATCACCGACGAACACACGGCCGTCCGCACGCGCCGCCGGCCTTTTTGACGTCAGCCACATGGGCCGCCTCTCCTTCAGCGGCCCCGACGCGCTGGCCCTCATCCAGCACGTCTACACCAACGACGCCGCCACGATCGACGGAAGGACAGATCCGGTACGGTCTCGTCTGCAACGAACGGGGCGGCGTCCGCGACGACGTGCTCGTCTACCGCTGGCCCAGCGGCTATGCGATGGTGGTCAACGCCGGCAACCGGGAAAAGATCGTCGCCTGGCTGGCCGCCCACAAGGGGACGCGAATCGTCGAGGTCCGCGACAACACGACGCAAACCGTCATGGCGGCGGTGCAGGGGCCGAAAGCGTTGGAGTTGTGCCGCGACCTGACCCGCGTTGACCCGTCCACCCTCGGCTACTACCACGGCGCGCCTACGATATATCGAGGGCGCGCCGTGCTTCGTCAGCCGCACCGGCTACACCGGCGAGGACGGCGTGGAGATCATCGTCCCGGCGGAGCAGGGCGTGCGCCTGTTCAACGAACTGGGTTTGCGCGGGGCGACGCCGTGCGGCCTCGGCGCCCGCGACACGCTGCGACTGGAAGCGGCCATGCCTCTTTACGGCCACGAACTGACGGAGGAGATCGACCCGCTCCAGGCCGGGCTCGGCTGGGCGGTGAAGCTCAACAAGGGCGACTTTATCGGCCGCGACGCCCTGCTACGCCGCAAAGAGGACGGGTCGCGGCCGGTGCGCGTCGGCCTGGAACTGGAAGGCAAACGCATCGCGCGGGAGGGGTCGGAGGTCCTTCGAGCCGGCCGGCCGGTCGGCCGCGTGACCAGCGGGACGTTTGCCCCGACATTGCACAAGGCGCTGGCGATGGCCTACGTCGAACCTACGAGTTCGGCCGTCGGGACGACCCTGGCCGCGGACGTGCGCGGCAAGGCGGAGGCGGCGCGCGTCGTCGGCCTGCCGTTCTACCGCCGGCCCCGAACGTGAGCAACCCCGCCCCTATTCCGGAGAAGACGCGAATGGACCCCCAAAAACTCCGTTATGCCAAGACCCACGAGTGGGCCGGCCTGGAGGGCGACGTCTGCACCGTCGGCCTCACGAAGTTCGCCGTCGAACAGCTCACCGACGTGATCTACATCGAACTGCCCGACGTGGGCGAGCCGGCCAGCGCCGGCGACGGTTTCGGTGAAATCGAGTCCGTCAAGTCGGTGAACGACCTGTACGCCCCGGTGACGGGCGAGGTGATCGCCGTCAACGACAAGCTGGAGACCGACCCGTCGCTGGTTTCAAAGGACCCCTACGGGGCGGGCTGGCTTGTCAAGATCAAGACTGGAGGAGGGCGCCACGCTCGACCACTTGATGACGGCGGAACAGTACGAAAAGCAGATCGCGGCCGAGGGACACTGAGCGGCGGCGTTGGGAGAGGTGACATGAACATCCTACACAGGCCGCAAGCCGTCCATCCGGCGTCAGCCCAGCAGTTCGTGTTCTATGGCGCGAAGTGGGCCGCCTACGACAAGATCCTCGAGATTGTCGGCAGCCACCGAATCCGGGTTAGCTACGACCGAGGGAAGCTCGAGCTTATGTCCCCTCTTCCGATCCATGAAGTGTACAAGACCCTATTCGGCCGCCTTTTCGACGCCCTCATGACGGAATTGGACATTCCCATGAAGGCTCTCGGGTCTACCACCTTTCGGCGGGAGGATGTCGAAGGGGGACTGGAGCCGGACCAGTGCTACTACTTCGCCAGCGCCGCCCGGGTCCGAAGTTGGTGGACGCTGGACCTCGCCATCGACCCGCCGCCGGACCTTGCCATCGAGATCGAGATCACCAACAGCGCTACGGATCGAATGCACATCTACGCCGGTCTGCGGATCCCCGAGGTGTGGCGCTTTAACGGCGAACACCTAATCGTGCATCGCCTGCGGCGCGACGGCGGCTATCGGGTGGCGCCGCGAAGCGTCGAACTGCCTTTCGTGCCGCTGGACGAGATACCGCCGTTATTTCAGCGGAGCATGGAAATTCAGGAGGACCGGGCGCGTGCTGCGCGGCCTCCGCGAATGGGTGCGGACGCGCGTCGCCCCGCTCCATCAGTCGTGGGCCGCCAAGCCGCGCCGGCGGCGGTCGGAAGGGTAAAATGGGATAAGGACGCGAATCCCGAAACAACCTTGCGGAGGTCGGTTTGTCCTACATAGTAAACACGGCCGACGATCGGCGCGCCATGCTGGCGGCGATCGGGGCCGAATCGACGGCGGAACTGTTCCAGAACATCCCGGCGGGCTTGCGCCTCGACCGTCCCTTGTCCGTGCCCGAGGGGCTGAGCGAAATCGAACTGACGCGGCGGGCGCGGGAACTGGCCGGCCGCAACCGCTCCGCCGCCGACGCGGTCTGCTTCCTCGGCGGCGGCGCCTACGACCATTTCATCCCCGCCGTCGTGGATGCCGATCGCCGGCCGCAGCGAGTTCTACACCGCCTACACGCCCTACCAGGCCGAGGCCAGCCAGGGCAGCCTTCAGGCCTTCTTCGAGTTTCAGACGCTGATCTGCCAGCTGACCGGCATGGACGTGGCCAACGCCAGCCTCTACGAGGGCGGCAGCGCCGTCGCCGAAGCCGTGTTCATGGCGACGACCGCCACCGGACGCCGCGGCAAGGTGCTCGTCGCCGAGAGCGTCCATCCGGAATACCGCCGCACGCTGGCCACCTATCTCGCCAACCTGGAGCCGCGCGTCGAGACGCTGCCGACGCCGGACGGCTTCCTCGATCCCGACGATCTGAAACGGACGATCGACGACCAGACGGCGTGCGTGGTGGTGCAGCACCCCAACTTCTTCGGCTGCCTGGAAGAAGTCGAAGCGCTGGCCGCCGCCGCCCACGCCCGCGGCGCCCTGTTCGTCGTCAGCTTCGACCCGATCAGCCTGGGCCTGCTCAAGCGGCCGGGCCAGTACGGCGCCGACATCGCCGTGGCCGAGGGGCAGTGCCTCGGCAACCCGCTGGCCTACGGCGGGCCGTACCTGGGCCTGCTCGCCTGCCGCGAGCAGTTCGTGCGGAAGATGCCGGGCCGGCTGGTCGGCCAGACGGTGGACCGCAACGGCAAGCGCTGCTGGGTGCTGACGCTGCAGACGCGCGAGCAGCACATCCGCCGCGAAAAGGCGACCAGCAACATCTGCACCAACCAGGGCCTGTTGGCCCTGCAAGGCGGCGGTCTACCTCGCCGCGCTGGGGCCGCAGGGGCTTGCGGAGACGGCCGAACTGTGCGTGCGCAAGGCCCATTACGCCGCCGAAATGGCTGACGAAAATCCCCGGCGTCCGTCTACGGTTCGCCCGGCCGTTCTTCAAGGAATTTACGCTCCAGGTGCCCGTCGCCGTGACCGGCCTGCTCGAAACGCTGCTGGCGGACGGCTACCACGCCGGCCTCCATCTCGGCCGCTGGTTGCCGAGCCTGGATGACTGCCTGACCGTGGCCGTCACCGAGAAGCGCACGCGGGAGGAGATCGACGGGTTGACGGCCGCGCTGGCCAAGGCGCTGGCCCCCATGTCCCGCCGAACCCGCCACGACGCGGGGCACGACCGCACTGTTGTTTTGGAGAGTCGCTAACTCTTTTTAAGAGGCAAGGACGGCCCCGATACGGGATTCGCATGGACAAGAACCAATCGACGGAATTGCTCTTCGAGATGAGCCAGCCCGGCCGGCGGACGCACCGCCTGCCGGAGTGCGATGTGCCGTCGCCGGGGGCCGTGGACCTGCTGCCGGCCGACGCCCTGGCCGACGCCCCGCCGCCGCTGCCCGAGGTCGGCGAGATCGACCTGGTGCGCCATTTCGTCAACCTCTCAACGAAGAACATGTCCATCGACACCAATTTCTATCCGCTGGGGTCGTGTACGATGAAGTACAACCCCAAGCGGCACGAGCGGCTGGCGGCGCTGCCGGGCACTGGCCGACCTGCATCCGCTCCAGAGACGACGCCTCCTGCCAGGGCATGCTGGAACTGCTCTGGGAGATGCAGAACATCCTCGCGGAGATCGCCGGCCTGGACGCCGTGTCGCTGCAGCCGGCCGCCGGCGCCCAGGGCGAGTTGACCGCGCTGCTGGTCGCCGCCGCCTACTTCCGCGACCGCGGCGAGAAGCGCACGCCGCGTCCTCATCCCCGACAGCGCCCACGGCACCAACCCGGCCAGCGCCGCCATCGCCGGCTTCGACGCCGTCAGCATCAAGAGCAACGGCCGCGGGCTCGTCGATCTCGACGACCTCAAGGCCAAGCTCGACGACCGCACCGCCGTGTTCATGATTACCAACCCGAACACGCTCGGCCTGTTCGACGACCAGATCGCCGCCATCACCGACCTGGTGCACATGCACGGGGCGCTGGTCTACCTCGACGGCGCCAACATGAACGCCATCCTCGGCATCACCCGGCCGGGCGATTTCGGCGTGGACATGATGCACTACAACGTCCACAAGACCTTCACCGGCCCGCACGGCGCCGGCGGCCCCGGCGCCGGCCCCATCGCCGTCCGCCGGCCGCTGGCGCCGTTCCTGCCGGCCCCGCGTCGTGGTCAAGGACGAGCGACGGTTTCCGCCTCGATTACGACCGGCCCAAGTCGATCGGCCGGGTGCGCAGCTTCTTCGGCAACGTCGGCATCCTGCTGCGCGGCTACTGCTACATCCGCACGCTGGGGCCGGACGGCCTGCGCGAGGTCAGCGAGAACGCGGTGCTCAACGCCAACTACCTGCTTGAGCCGTGTCGAAGACGATTTACGAGGTGCCGCACGGCGACCGCTGCATGCACGAGTTCGTGGCCAGCGCCCGCCGACTCCGCAAGGAGCGTGGCATCAGCGCGATGGACGTCTGCAAGCGGCTGCTCGATTTCGGCTACCACGCCCCGACGGTCTATTTCCCGCTGGTCGTGCCCGAGGCGCTGATGATCGAGCCGACGGAGACGGAGAGCAAGGAGACGCTCGACGCCTTCGCCGACGCGCTGATTCGCATTCACGGCGAAGAAGCCCGAATTCCTCCAGCAGGCGCCGCACACGCTCGGCCTGAGCCGGCCCGACGAGGTGCGCGCGGCGCAGGCAGCCGATCCTGCGATGGAAGCCGGAATGAACGTGGTCCGTCTATTGCCATTCGCGGAGGCCGACGGTCCCCACAACATGGCGGCCGACGAGGTTCTGCTGGATACCGCCGTCTCCGGGACCGCTTCGCTGCGCTTCTACGTCTGGATGCGCGCCACGCTCAGCCTCGGCTATTTTCAGCCTCACGCCGTCCGCGAATCCGACCCGCGGCTGGCCCGCCTTCCCTGGGTCCGCCGACCGACCGGGGGCGACGCGCTGGTTCACCACCACGAATTGACCTACGCCCTCGCCCTGCCGTCCGGCCCGCCGTGGCAGGTTCACGGCGACCTTTGGCTGGGTCGGATGCACGCGGTGCTGGCCGAAGCGCTGGCCGCACTCGGGGCCGTCTTGGAGGACGTGGGGCCGAAGGCCCGCTTCGGCGATGTGCTCTGCTTCCTCCACCACACGCCCGGCGACCTGCGCATCGGCGTGTCCAAGGTCGTCGGCAGCGCCCAGCGGCGCCGGCGCGGGCGCTGCTTCAACACGGGGCCGTCCTTCTCGCCGCCAGCCCGCACACGCCCGCCTTACCCGGCGTGGCCGAGTTAACCGGGCGCGACCTGTCGCCGGTCGAAGTGGCGACGGCCGTGCGCGCGAGCTTCGTCCGCCGCACCGGCTTGCGACTGCAAGCCGCCGACTGGACCGCCGACGAACTCCAACGCATCGAGGCGCTGGCGGCCGAAAAGTATGCGCGGACGGCCTGGAACGTCAAGCGCTGACCGACCTCGGCAATCCGTCCCTTATCTACATCATGTTTTCATCCGCCGTTCCTCCGGCTTGTCTTGACCGGGCTTCGCACGTCGTTATAGTGCCCGGCCCTCGGACTATCGCGCCCGAGGGCGCCGAGGAAGAAGAAGCCGGGCGATGAACCGGAACCCATACACGTTCCATTCGAGATCGGGAGGTCCAAGGATGAGGCGAGTTCTTTTCATCGCCGGCATGGGCGTACTTTGCGCCACCCTGGCGAGCTGGGCGGCCCTGGCCTGGGCGCAGCCGACTGTGGGGAGAGTAGCGGAAGCGTCCGCCCCGCAGCCACTGCCGGCGCTGCCGGTGGTGACCGAACCGGCCGCCCCTCTCCCTGGCCCCGCTGCCACCCAACCGGTTGCCAATCCGGAACCCGCCGCCGGCCCGCTGGCGCCCCCCGCGTCGCCCGGCCCCCAGGCGCCGACGTATCCGCCGATTGCCGCGGAGCCGGCGCCGTCGGCCGCGCCGATCGGGCCCCTCGCGCCTCCGACCGCGTCCACTCAGGGCGGCCCCGTCACCCCCGCCACGGCCTCCGGCCCAGACGCGCCGGTCGCCGGCCCCGGTGAATTGGTCGAGGAACAGCCGGTGTCCTCCGCCACGCCCGGCAACCCCACCGGGCGGCAGGAGCCGGCCGTCAGCGTGGAATGGGTCGGGCCGCCGGTCGTCAAGATCGGCCAGGCCGCCGACTTCACCCTGGTCGTCCGCAACACCTGCAAAATCCCGGTGCAGCAGGTTCTGGTGCGCGTCCGCATCCCCGCCGGCGTCACGCTCGCCGGCTCGGAGCCGAAGGCCGCGGTCGAGAATAACATCCTCGCATGGGAGTTGAATACGCTGAAGGCCGGCCAGGAAAAGAACCTGCAAATGAAGCTGCTGGCCCAAGCCAAGGGCGAAGTGTCTCCGCAGGCGTGGGTGACGTTCACCGGCTCATCGGTTACGAGTTTCACGGTGCGCGAGCCGAAGCTGATGATCAAAACGTCGGCCCCCGAAAAAGTGATGATCGGCGACGTGGCCGCCTTTACCATCACGGTCTCCAACCCCGGCGACGGCTCGGCCGAGAAGGTCAAGATCCACGCCAACCTGTCCGACGGTCTGGAACACGCCCGCGCCCCCAGGGTCGATTTCGACATCGGCGACCTGGCGGCCGGCGACACCCGCAGCGTCACCCTCATCTGCGGCACCAAGACCGGCGGAATGCAGCACTGCGAGGCGTCGGCCGACGCCGCCGGCGGCCTCAAGTCGCGGGACACCGCCAACGTGGACGTCATCATGCCGCGGCTCGACCTGGCCCTGGAAGGCCCCGGACTGCGCTACCTGGAGCGCAAGGCCATTTACACGCTCAAGGTGACCAACCCCGGCGACGCGGCGGCCTCGAACGTCACGGTCAGCGACGTGGTGCCGGCCGGCTTCAAGGTGCTGGCGGCCAGCGACGGCGGCCGCCACGACTTCTCCACGCGAACGGTGTCGTGGTTCCTGGGCGAGGTCGGCCCCGGCCAGACCCGCGAGGTCAAACTGGAGGTGCAGGCCGTCAACGCCGGCGAGTTCAAGCACCACGCCTCGGCCGTCGGCGCCCGCGGCCTCCGGGCCGAGGCCGTCAAGACCACGAAGGTCGAGGGCGTCTCCGCCATCATGGTCGAGATGGTCGATACCGAGGACCCCGTCGAGGTGAACGGCGACACGGCCTATGAGGTCCGCATCACCAACACCGGCTCCAAGGCCGAAACCAACATCAAGCTGACAGCGGTGGTACCGGACAAGGAAGAGTTCAAAGACGTGCAAGGCCCGGTGAAGTACCACACCGAGGGCAAAACCATCGTCTTCGACCCGATTGAACAGCTGGCCCCGCACGCCGACGCCCTCTTCCGCGTCAACGTGAATGCCAAGGAACAGGGCATCGTCTACTTCAAGATCGACGTCACCAGCACGAACCTGGTGCAGCCGGTCGAGAAGACGGAATCGACGCGCATCTATTCCGACTCGCCGGACGGGAAGTAGATGACCGTTTCGTAACCTCCTGCCCGTAAATGGTAGCCGCATTCGCCAGAATGCGGGTCGTCGCTATGAGGCAGGCGACGACCCGCATTCTGGCGAATGCGGCTACGAGTCTGAGCGACGGATGAAAAACCCTCGCTCACGCGACCGGCTCGGTCTCATTTCTAACGAACAAACCCCACGGCGCTGGGCCAGCGCCGCGGGGCCGAGGGGTAGGCACGATCGGGTCGAAGTGGATGGCCGCCTTACGGCCGCGCCCTTTCCACGAGATCGATGGACGTCGCACGGTAGAGGGGAGCGCCCAGGTAGGCGGATCCCTTCAGGTTAAGGACTTCGCCGTGGACTTTCACGAGGTCGCCCTCGTGGTAGCCGTCCATCGGCAGGTCCCGGGCCAACACTACGCCGCCGCCATTGGTGTCGTCCGTGGAAAGAGAGGCGTAACGGAGCACCCAGAGACCACCGTCGGCATGCACGAAGAACAACTGCCCCGTTAGCCAGCTATAGTCCGCGGCGCGATCGACCCGCGCTTGATACCGACGGTCCAATTCAAAAGGGTTGTGGGTCTCCTGTTCGGTCGTCGTCGCGGAGGCCGGGGCCACCTCGAAGGCCGCGGGGGCTTTGGCTTCCTTACCGCCAGTGGGCAGCTTCTTGCCAGGATTCAGGTCCTTCGGCGGCTTGACCGGCTCGCCGGCCGGAGGCATCGCCGGGGACGTGACCGGGGCGCCGACCGGGGCGCCGTAGGAGGCGCTGCCGCCACAGGAGGAGCAGCCGCAGGACGAGCAGCCACTGTCGCAACCGCAGTCCGAGGAATGGCTGAACTTGGCCTTGAGGCGCTCGAAGAACGACGGGCCGCTGTCGCAGCCGCAGGACGGGGCGGCGGCGCAACCGCAGGACGGGGCGGCCTCGCAGCCGCAGCTCGAGGAACCACAGCCCTTGCACTTGCTCATGAGTCGGCTCAAGAAGCCTTCCTTTTCACATCCGCACGACGGGGCGGCTTCGCAGCCGCAGGATGCGGCGGCCTCGCATCCGCACGACGGGGCGGCTTCGCAGCCGCAACCGCTGTGGGCGAACTTGGCCTTGAGCTTGGCGAAGAGGCCTTCGCTCTCCTCGCAGCCGCAGCTGTAGCAGCTGCTACAGCTGCTACAGCCGCAGCCGGCGGCCGGCGCGCTGGAGACGACCGGGGCGGCGGTCGTCACCGCCGGCGCGGGCGGCGGCGGGGCCGCGGGGGCGTCGCCGCCCGCGAGCCACGCCGACGTGACTAGCAGAAACGCAGCATTCACGAGTGTAAACCTCCGTTGAAATTGATTCGGCGGAAGGCCGACGTTCCGGGGCGTTGGGGCGTCCCGCCCCGGCCCGACCGACGACCCGCGCCATCCCTGTACCTCTTCTTTCCGCATCCGGCGGTTCGGCCGTCCTTCCCGAACGGCGCGGCCCGCCGACATCTATCCGTAACCATCGGACGCCCGCACTGCCTGCCTTTAGCAGCTTTCCCAAAAACATCGCCTCCGCCGTCTTACCTCATTTCCTCGTTCCGACCGGATTTATCCAAACGACCCGACCTCTCGCCGAATCGGCCCACGGGGTATAATCCGTTCAGACCCGTTCGCCCCGGCGCCGGACCTCCTGTCTGGCCGCTATGGTCCGGTTCGCCGCGTCGCGCCAGCGGAGCCCTTCTCCCAAGCGCTCCGCTGGCGCGACGCGGCTAACCGGCGCCGATTCCGGACGCCCACAACCGGACCCTGAATGAGAAGGACCGTACCCTGACCGCCAACGCCGCCAAACCCTGGCGCCTGCTGCCGCACGACCCCTCCGCCATCGGCCGGCTGGCAACCGCGCTGGGCCTGGCCCCGATCACCGCCCAGCTGCTCCTCAACCGAGGCCTCACGTCGGCCGACGACGCCCGGCGTTTCCTGGACGCGCCGCTGTCCGGCCTGCACGCGCCGGAGCTTCTGCCGGGCGTGACCGAGGCCGCCGCCCGCATTGACGCGGCGGTTCGGCAGGGCCGGCGCGTTTGCGTCTACGGCGATTACGACGTGGACGGAGTCAGCGGCGCCGCCATCCTGCTGCAATGCCTGCGCCTCCTGGGGGCGCGGCCCGACCTCTACGTCCCCAATCGGCTCGAAGAGGGCTACGGCCTGAACGGCGAGGCGCTGCGGCGGATCGCGGAGGCCGGGGCTTCTCTGGTCGTCACCGTCGATTGCGGCATCGCCAGCGTCCGGGAGGCGGAGGAGGCCAGGCGCCTGGGCCTGGAACTGATCGTCACGGACCACCACGAATGGAAGGAGACGCTGCCGGACGCCGCCGTGCTGGTGCATCCGCGCCTGCCGGGCGGGTCGTACCCGTTTGGAGGACTTTCGGGATCGGCGGTGGCGCTGAAATTGGCGTGGGCGCTGGCGCAAAAGGCCAGCGGCGGCCCGAAGGTCACGCCGCGCTTCCGCGAATTCCTGCTCGACGCCGTGGCCCTGGCCTCGCTCGGCGTGGTGGCCGACGTCGTGCCGCTCTTGGACGAGAACCGCATCCTGGTGCGCTACGGCCTTAGCCGCCTGCGCCAGGCGCCGTCCCTCGGTATGAAGGCGTTGTGCGAGGCGGCGGGGTTGCCCGAGGGCGCCGAGCTGCGCGCCTCCGACGTGGGCTTCCGCATCGCCCCGCGGCTGAACGCGGCCGGCCGCCTCGGCTGCGCCCGCCTGGTGGTGGACCTGTTGACGACAACGCGGCCGGACCAGGCCGTCGATCTGGCCCGCTACCTGGAGGACCAGAACGGCAAGCGGCAGGCGCTGGAGCGGAGGATGCTGTCGGAGGCCCGCAAGATGGTGGAGGAGGGCGGCCGGCGGGACGACGCGGCGTTGGTATTGGCGAGCGCGGAATGGCACGGCGGCGTCCTCGGCATCATCGCCGGCCGGCTGGCCGAACTGTACGCCCGGCCGGCCCTGATGATCAAGCTGCCGTCGCCCGACGAGGACGGCGGCATGGCGGCCGGGTCGGGGCGGTCGGTGGCTGGCTTCGCGCTGCACGAGGCGCTGCGGGATTGCGGCGACTTGCTGGTAAGCCACGGCGGCCATCCGGCGGCGGCGGGCTTCCGCCTCCGTCCGGAACATCTCGACGCTTTCCGCGAGCGTTTTTGTGGATATACAGCCGCCCGCTTCCCGGACGGACCGCGGCCGGCGCCCCTGGTGCTCGACGCCGAAACGCCGCTGAGCGCCCTGACGTTGGGCCTGCTGTACGACCTGGACCGGCTCGAACCCTACGGCGCGGGCAACCGCCGGCCGCTATTCCTGGCCGGCGGCGTGGAGGTCAAGGGCGAGCCGCGCAAGGTCGGCGGCGGCGAGCGTCACTTGATGTTTCGCGTCCGGCAGGGGGGCGTGGACTTGAAGGCCATCGCGTTCGGCATGGCGGATCGGGCGGAAGAATTGATGTCGGCCGGCGGCGCCTGTTGCCTGGCTTTCACACCGAAGCTCAACGAATGGCAGGGGAGACGCACGGTCGATCTTGAGGTGACCGACTTCCAGACGGGGCCGGAGGCGCGGCTGTCCTGAACCATCGGAGCCGACCGCTCGAAGCGCCAGCTAAGGGCGAGCAAGGGACTGGTCGCCCTTGTTTGGCGCTGCGGGCTTGCCCCACCCAAACGGAGACGCTACAGTCGCCCTACCTACATTGCGACCGCCCTTCCTGCCGATATACATTGACGGTTCGCGCCCCACCGCATCCCGTACTTGCCGAGGTCGCACCATGGGTTTCTTTTCCGGCCGCGTCACCTTCACGCGCTGCCGCGTCAGCGGCCCCGCGCCGGAATGTTCGGGCCGGAACACCTGGAACGGCTGCAAGGCCTGGCCATCGGCACGCAGCGCCTGGCCGCGTCCGACGGCGTCGAAGTCGGCTGGACGGCAGGCGATCACATTCTCGACGCGTCCTTTGAACTGGAAAAGAACGTCGTCAACGACGCCCTGCATTTCTGTCTCCGTATCGACTCTCAAAAGATCCCGGCCGACCTGCTTCGGGCCTACGCCGCCGTCGAGTTGAAGGCGCTGGCCGAATCGAACCCCAGCGGCATCCCCAGCTCCGGCCAGAAGCGCGAGGCCCGGCAGCGCGCCAAGGAACGGTTGGAGGAGGAGGCCGCCGACGGCCGCTTCCTGCGCCGCAAGGCCTACCCCGTCCTTTGGGACGCCCCTTCCAATGAACTGCTTGTCGGCACAACCTCGGCGACGGCGATGGACCGGCTGCACCTGATGTTCGAGCAGACGTTCGGCTGCGGCTTCGAGCCGCTCGGCGCCGGCCGACAGATGTTCCGGCTGGCGGAAGCCCGCAGCCAGACGCGCGGCGTGGACGACGCGGGACCGGCGGCCTTCACGCCGGGGGAGGCGCCGGCCGCGCTGGCGTGGGCGCCCGACGAGGCCAGCCGCGATTTTCTTGGCAATGAGTATCTGCTTTGGTTGTGGTACATGCTCGACGCGGAGTCCGATTCCCTGGCGCTGGGCGACGGTTCGGAGGCGTCGGTGTTGCTGACGCGGACGCTGGTGCTGGAGTGCCCGCGCGGCCAGACCGGCCGCGAGAGCATCACCAGCGACGGCCCGACGCGATTGCCGGAGGCGCGGCGGGCGGTCCAGTCGGGCAAGCTGCCGCGCAAGGTCGGCCTGATCGTGGCGCGGCACGACCAGCAGTACGAGTTGACGCTTCAGGCGGAAACGCTGGCGGTCAACGGCGCCCGCCTGCCGCCGCCGGAGGCCGGCGACGAACGCGCACGGCTGGAGGAGCGCGTCACGCAACTGCGTCATTTGTTGGAGACGCTGGATCTGTTATACGATGTATTCGGCCAGCGGCGGGCGGGCGACGCCTGGCCGAAGGAACTGGCCCGGATGCAAAAGTGGTTGCAACGCGAAGACCCGCGACGGATGTCGGCGGGCTGAGGTTTGCATCGAAAAGGCAATCGGACCGCCAAGACGCCAAGAGCGCCAAGAATTGTTCCTTGGCGCTCTTGGCGGTTTAACGGCTTGGGATCGCGTTACACCAATTCCCGGATGGCCGGGTGGTCCGCCAGATGTTGCGGCCGCCCCGACGGGTCGTTGATGGTGGCGGTCTCCGGGTCGATGCCGAGGTTGTGGTAGAGCGTGGCGAAGACCTCGCCGAACGCGACCGGCCTTTCCCTGGCGTACTCGCCGAGGCGATTCGTGGCGCCGACCGCCTGGCCGGTCTTCATGCCGCCGCCCGCCAGCAGCGCGCAGCTGACTTGCGGCCAGTGGTCGCGGCCGGCGTTCTTGTTGATGCGCGGCGTGCGGCCGAACTCGCCCCAGGCGATCACCGTCACGTCGTCGAGCATCCCGCGCGCCTCCAGGTCGTCGATCAGGGCGCTCAGCCCCTGATCGAGTTTGCCGCCGTGGTCGCGCACCAGATCGAAGTTCTTGCCGTGGCTGTCCCAGCGGCCGTAGGACAGCGTCACCACGCGGACGCCGGCCTCCACCAGTCGCCGGGCCAGCAGCAGTTGGTCGTTGACCGTCGGGGCGCCGTCGTACTGATAATGGTACGGCCGGCCGTCGCCGTACCGTTCACGCACTTTTTCGCTCTCTTTCGTCACATCAAGGGCTTCGAGCAGTCGGCTGGACGTGAGGACGCCGAGGGCGCGGTCGGTGAGGGAGTCGCTGGCGCGGAATTGGCCGTCTGCGTCGAGCCGGCGACGCAGGCCGTCGAAGCCCTCCATGAGGCGCGTGCGGTCGTGCAGGCCGTCGAGCGTGACGTTTTTGAGGGTGAGGTCGGCCATACCGGCGCCGTCCGGTTTGAAGGGGCCGTAGGAGGAGCCGAGAAAGCCGGGCGTGCCGGAATCGGACCAGGGCAGGTGCCCGGTGGGGGCGGCGAGGCCGACAAACGGCGGCACCGACGGATCGACCGGCCCCTGGAGGCGCGCGACCACGGTGCCGATGCTCGGCCGGCCGCCCATCGCCGCAAGCGATTTGTGGTCCCAGCCGGACATGCACTGCACGGCGTCATGGCCGCCGGTGCTGCCAACGACGGTACGGATGACGACGCATTTGTCCATGCGGGCGGCGAGCTTGGGGAAGACTTCACAGATCTGGAGGCCAGGCACGCTGGTGGCGATGGGCTTGAATTCGCCGCGGATCTCGGCGGGCGCCTCCATTTTGAGGTCCCACAAGTCCTGATGCGCCGGGCCGCCGCCGAGGAAGACGTTGATGACGGATTTCGGGCGCGTGCCGGCTACGCCGGCGCGGGCCTCGGCGCGGAAGAGGTCGGTAAGGGTCAGGCAGTTCGCCCCCACGCCGAGCGCGCCGATGCGCAGGAAATCACGGCGCGAGACGCCGTCGCACAGCCGCGCCGTTCGACCGAACAGGGTCAACATGATGGGACCAGTCCTTTCAGGGAAGGAGGGAGGCCGGCGTCAAGGCGGGTCCGGCCGGGCGGGCGAGGGTCCGCGAAATTGCGCGGGGGGCTGCGCACTTCACCTGACAATAGCATACGCTAAATCGGAATCGACGACGTGTCAAGCAAGAAGTGGGCGAGTTGAGGTCGTTGCGATGTTCACGATAGCCCTGTTCTGCCGACCCAATTCAGGGTGGAAAAAGGCCCTTCCCCCACGGTCCTCGCAAAATACCCTCTGATTGCCGCTACTTCGCCCTTTTATTGCGATTTTTCGACCACTCCTGGAACAAGACGGGGATTTATTGCGTAGCAATAGCGCCGCCCCCTTCCTCCCTACCCACCCCGCAGGAGACCCCCATGAAAATCGCCGTCGCCAAACCGCTGTTCGCCTGGGACGCCCTCGAAGATTCCCCCTCCCTGCAAACCGTTCGCACCTTCCTCGAAGCCATTCCCGACGCCCCCTTGATCGACTCCCTGCAACGCGCTCGCGGCAAGGGCCGCGACGACTACCCCATCGTCGTCCTCTGGGGAACCCTGCTGCTGGCTATCGTGCTCCGCCATCACTCCCTCGACGCCTGCCTGCAAGAGTTGCAACGCAATCCCGCCTTGCGTTTGCTCATCGGCGTCGAGTCCGAGGCCCAGGTCCCCAAGCCCTGCAACCTGTCGCGCTTCCTCGTCACCCTGGGCGAAGAGCCCCACCTCAGCCGCTTGCGCGACGTTTTCGACGTGCTCGTCGGGAGGCTCGGCCGGGTGGTCGGCGACCTGGGCAAGGACACGGCCGGCGATTCGACCGGATTGTCGGGTCGAGCCGCCGACAGCGTCGCGCTGCGCGAGGCGGAACAACGGCAAGGGCTGCCGCAACCCACCGGCGGACGCAAGGAATACAAGGACGACGACGGCACGGTCGCCAAGGTCGTCGAGTGGTTCGGCTACAAATTGCATCTGTTGGTGGACGTCAAGCACGAGGTGGTGCTGTCCTACCGCATCACCGACACCAAGGCAGGCGACAACGAAATGATCGGCGACCTGCTGCGGCAGGCGAAAAAGAACCTGCCCGAGGATCGCATCGAGACCATGGCGTACGACAAAGCGGCCGACGACGGCGCCGTCCACGAACTGCCGCACGACGAACAGGTGCGGCCGCCGATTCAAAACCGGAGTTTTAAGCTCGAAGAACCCGAGAAGGTCCTGGGCGGCCGCACGCCGCTCAACGTGGTCTACGATCAGGCCGGTACGTTGTTCTGCTACGACCGGGTCAGCCCGACGCCGGTGCGTCACGCCATGGCCTACATCGGCCACGAAGCGGAGCGTGGTACGCTGAAATATCGCTGTCCGGCCCGGCACGGCGACTGGGAATGCCCCAGCGACGCCGTCTGCAACGGCGAGCGCAAGTACGGCCTGACCGTGCGCGTCAAGCAGGAGATCGACCTGCGTCGCTTCCCGTCGATCCCGCGCGCCACCAAGAAGTTTGAACGGTACTACAAGGGCCGCACGTCGGTGGAACGAGTCAACGGCCGGCTGAAGATTTTTTGGGGGATCGACGACGGCCAGGTGTACGGGTCGCGGCGTTTTCACTCCCAAGTGGGAGCGGTCTTGGTGGTGCATCTGGGCTTGGCGACGGTGCTGGCTCAGACGGAGCGTTTTGAAGGCAGCTACGGAACGATGCGGCTGTCGCCGATCGCGAAGGCCCTGCGCGAGCTGATGAAAGAACCGCCGGCGCCGGCTGCGGCGCCGGCGGCCGCCAACGGATAATCAAATAACGATGGGACAATTTGAAACCGCCGACGCCCTCGCGGGAGACGGTGCGCGCCATGCGCAGCCCCCGGCCCGCGGTTGTGAAGCAAATCTACAACGCAACAGCCTCCACTCTTCCGGCGTCAGCGACTGGCGCCGTCGCTCTTTGAACTATCCGCCCACGCTCTCCGGCTTTATTCCAGCGGAACGTCGGGCCGGGCGATTGGGAACGCGGCCCATAGAATGAGCATTCCTGTTGTCGAGACGGCCGAACCGAGGAAGATAATGACCACCCCACGCATGACACGGCGGACGGCCCTCAAGGGGCTGGGAACGATGGTGGCCCTGCCCTGGCTGGAGGCGTGGGCGACGGCGCGGGCGGGCGAGGGTGCGGCGATCCCGACGCGCGTGGCCGTGGTCTACGTCCCTAACGGCGTCAACGTGGCGGATTGGACGCCCAAGGCCGTGGGCGCCGAATACTCCCTTTCCCGCATCCTCGAACCGCTGGCGCCGGTCAAACAAGACCTCCTCGTACTGAGCGGATTGGCGGCCCACCGGGCCGACGGCCCCAGCGGCAACCACGCGCGGGCGTCGGCCGTCTTCCTCACCGGCCGGCGGCCGCCTGACGACGGCGGCGTTCGTCTCGGCGTCTCCGCCGACCAGATCGCCGCCCGCGCGGCCGGCCGCTACACGCGGCTGCCCTCCCTGGAACTCGGCTGTGAGCCGGCCACGCCGGTCGGCCACTGCGACGACCCCTACAGCTGCGCCTACACTTCCAACCTTTCCTGGAAGTCGGAAACGACCCCGATGCCGCCGGCCGTCAACCCGCGCGACGTTTTCGACCGCCTGTTCGCGGGCGAACACCGCAGCGATACCGAAGGCAACCGCGCCCGCCGCGCCGCCTCGCGCAAGAGCGTCCTGGACTTCGTGAGCGAGGACGCGACGGCGCTGCGGGCGACGCTGGGCGTTGTCGACCGACGCAAGGTCGATGAGTACCTGAACTCCGTGCGCGAGGTGGAAATCCGCATCGGCCGGGCCGGCGACATGGACCGTGCATTGCCGCCGTACCCGCGGCCGCCCGCCGAACCCGCCGACTACCCGGAGCGCCTGCGGCTGATGTGCGACCTCTTGGTGCTGGCCTTCCGGGCGGACGTGACGCGGGTGGCGACGTTCCTGTTCGCCAACGAGTTCAGCAACCGGCCGTACCCATGCATCGGCATCCGCGACGGCCATCACGACCTGTCGCACCACGACAACAACCCGGACAAGCTGGCCAAGATCCGCGAGATTAACCGTTTTCATATCGGCCATTTCGCCTATCTGCTGGGGAGGCTCAAGGCCGCGCCGGAAGGGGACGGGACGCTGCTGGACCATTGCCTGATCGCCTACGGCTGCGGCAACTCCGACGGCAACCGCCACAACCACGACGACCTGCCGATTTTACTGGCCGGCCGCGGCGGCGGCGTCAAGCCGGGCCGCCACGTCCGCTACCGCGACGGGACGCCGTTGATGAATCTCTGGCTGGCGATGCTGGAACGCATCGGGGCGCCGACCGAATCGCTGGGGGACGGCACGGGGCCGCTCGCGTCCCTGGAGGGCTAACGGGTGTGCGTGTCTGCCGGCCGCTTGCCTCGTTTGTCCTTTTCTTGCCGGCCGCGGGCCGGTGTGCCATACTACGAGCGTCGCCCCCCCCGCCGGATAGCCGGCCATGAGTCTGCAGGAGTTGGAATCCGCCGTGACGCGCCTTCCGGACGCCGACCTGACCGCGTTCGCGCTGTGGTTCGAGGAATTCCTGGCCGACGGCTGGGATCGCCGCATCGAGGCGGACGTTCGGCCGGGCGGCTGGACGAGGCCGGCCGTCAGGCGGTCGCCGATTTCGAGGCGGGCCGGTGTACGCCGCTGTGAACCACTTCGCCACGCCAAATTACTGGTTTTGCCACCCTCAACTTCCGGCGGAGGTGCGCGAGTTGGCCGACATAATTGTCGGTCGGAGGCACTACTTCCAGCATTCTCGTTGGCGTTGATTTTGCTGCATGATTTTGTCCGGGTCCACTAGCACCGAACGGTTTTTGTGGCCGTAACGCTTAACAATGACACACTACGGCCCGTCGCGGGATGGGCCGGTTGGCGTCAGAGAAAGGACCAAGCGACGGTTGTCTAACCAGGGCAAGCGATGTTGCCGCGCATTGATCCTATCCATCGCGGGGGCCAACGCCTCCTGGCCCGCGAACGGGTCCAGGTACACGATCAATGCTTCCGGCGTCTCGTACAACTGGCCGGGCCGGTTGAAGAACTGTCGCCGCAGGGTCCGGACGTGCTCCCCCGCGTAGCCCTCGCCCAACTGTCGGCCCAGGTCGGCGACCGCGTTGTACACCAACGCCACCAGCCAGCCGAACATCTGCAACGGCCCCCGGTGAAAGCGCGGCCGCCGCCGGTCGGGACTCTCCTTGTCGTAGCCGCACGGTACGGCATCCACCAACAGGTCGTGAACCTCGACCCGATGGGCCTGCTCGTGCCCTTGTCGAGCCCGGAAGATGGTCAGCACGTCTTCCGGGTCGCCGGCGCAGGTCGTGTACAGCGGATGCCAGCGGTCCTTTTTGGGACCGGGTCGGACCTCCCGGCAGATGATGGTGCGCACCGCCTGCTCCGCGGTCTCGCCCTTGAGTACCGTTTGCGTCTCGGCCAGGCGGACTTCCTTGGGCGGGGCGCCGACGCACACGCCCGGTTCCTCGACGGATACGAACAAGCCGCCGGGCAATTGCTTCCAGGCCCGCATTCGGTGCGGGTAGCGGCAGGCGCGCAGCGTGACGTCCAGGCGCCGCTGGCTCTCGACCAGATCCCACAAGGTCCGCACGCCCGCGTCCGACTTGGCCGCCCCGGCGTCGAACAGCGCGTGGAGCGTGCGCGGCCGGCCGTGCTTCAAGACCTGTCGGACCAGCGGCGCCGCCAGCTCTTGCAAACCCACATCGCCCGGCGTGCCGCGCACCGCCAGGAAGCGGCCGCTCGTCAGGTCGAAGCCGGTGAACAGCTTCTCGCAGCGCATGTACTTGTTGCGGGTGGTGACGTAGCCCTTGCCGATGCGAAACTTCTTGGTCCAGCGTGGGATGGTGTGCTCGTCGAAGCTGACCATGGCGTCGGCGTTGCGGAGCAAGTGCCACGGGCAGGTCCGGCGGCAGAAGGCATCGACCTCATACCAGGCCAGGTGACGCCGCCAACCGCCGACGGTGTGGCGCGACGGGCAGCGGCGGCCGCCGCACAACCGGGCGAAGCCGGCGTCGGCCATCTCGTCCAGGTGAAAAACTCGCTCCAGGCCGGTCACCAAGGAGAAGACGCTGGTCAACAGGCCCGGACGCAAGGAACCGTAATCGTCGGTGAAGCAGTCCTGGGCCGTGGCCAACCAGTCCAGGGCTTCGGGCATCAACAGGAACGCGCCGGCGTGCTGGGTCTTGGTGACGAAAAAGGGGGCGGCGGCAGGGGCACGGGTTGGCGCGGTGGCACGCCGCCGGGCGCGGCCGGCGCGACCGCAGGCTGCACGGCCGGCTCGGGGGCCGCGGCCGCGGCCCGCGTCGCCCGATCGAGGCCGAACTTCTTGCAGAAGTGGTGCAAGGCCACCGTGGACACGTGGACGCCCCAGGTGCGTTGGATGAAGGCCAACACGTCGTAGCGCGTGGCGTCGGCGTGAGTCAGCATGAACTCGGCGATGGGGCCGGCGTAACGCGGCAGCAGTTTGCCATGCGGCCGGCCGGCCAGGCGGTGGTGGGCGGCCTGGATCGCCTCCTTGGAAGACACCCCTTGTTGGTGCGAGGCCGTGGGCCGGCTGACGCCGACCAATCGAGCGATCTGAGCGACTTTGAGTCCGGAATCGCAGTGCAGGAGGAAATGGCTGAGCAACCGGCTGGAGTAGTAATCGTCGCCGCAGCGTCGCCGGAAGGCAAAGGCCGCCTGGAGCAAGCCGCGTTGCCCGGCCGTGAGTCGCTGTTCGGCGATCTGCGCTTGGGCGAGCCAAGAGGCGCAAGTGCCGTCCATGGTGAGCATGAGGAATCCTCCCTGCAACCCAGGCAGGGAGAACTGTAGTCCGTAAGGACTGGAAGTTAAGCGTTACGGCCCGAAAAACCGTTTGGTGCTAGGCCGTGTCCGACAATAGATATTTCAGCAGTAGTGTAATCCAGGCGACCGTCCAAAAGGTAAGAAAGTTGACGGCGAGTTTCTCATAACGGGTGGCCAGCCGGCGATGCAATTTGAACCACCCGATCATCCTCTCCATGAGGTTGCGTTTCCGGTAGGCTTCCTTGTCAAAGGCGGGGTCGGGGGTTTCGTTCTTCTTCTTGGGAATGACCGCGTGGATGTGATGACCCTTGAGCCACTGGCGAATCCGCTTGCTACTGTAGCCTTTGTCGGCGATGAATTCGCGGGGCCACTTGCGATGGCCCAACCGCTGCCGTTGTGTGCTGCGATGCATCATGGTTTCAAACGCCGCGGCTCTCATGTTCCTGGCCCGGTTGGATGCCGATGGCCAGCGGGATGCCGTGACTTTCGATGATCAGGTCGATCTTCGTGCCGAAACCGCCGCGCGAGCGGCCCAACGCATGATCCGGCGGCTCAACGAGATGCGTCCGCTCGCTGCCGACCAGTCGGGCCTGGGTCCGCTTGAGCGCCCCCGCCGCGTCGCGCGTGGCGCGCAGGATGGTGGCGTCGAGGAACCACGTATCGGGATCGAGTTTTTCTTCCGCCTCCAGTTGGCGGATCAAGGCTTCGACGATGCGGTTCCAGGCGCCATCGGCGCGCCAGCGGGTCAGGCGGTCATGGACCGTCTGAAAGGGGCCGTAGCGTTCGGGCAAATCACGCCGGGCCGCGCCCGTGTGGAGGATCCAGAGGATGCCGTTGACGATGGGACGATGCTCACTCCACGGATGTCCGGCATGGCCCGAATGGGTGGGCGGGAAAAAGGGTTCCAGAATCGCCCATTGTGGATCGGATAGTTCGTAGCGTCTCATGGTTCATCTCCATGGCAAGAGAACGAGCGACCGAACCACTGATATTGTATGCATTTACGATTGCCGGACACGGCCTAGCACCAAACGGTTTTTCGGGCCGTAACGCTTAACTTCCAGTCCTTACGGACTACAATTCTCCCTGCCTGGGTTGCAGGGAGGATTCCTCATGCTCACCATGGACGGCACTTGCGCCTCTTGGCTCGCCCAAGCGCAGATCGCCGAACAGCGACTCACGGCCGGGCAACGCGGCTTGCTCCAGGCGGCCTTTGCCTTCCGGCGACGCTGCGGCGACGATTACTACTCCAGCCGGTTGCTCAGCCATTTCCTCCTGCACTGCGATTCCGGACTCAAAGTCGCTCAGATCGCTCGATTGGTCGGCGTCAGCCGGCCCACGGCCTCGCACCAACAAGGGGTGTCTTCCAAGGAGGCGATCCAGGCCGCCCACCACCGCCTGGCCGGCCGGCCGCATGGCAAACTGCTGCCGCGTTACGCCGGCCCCATCGCCGAGTTCATGCTGACTCACGCCGACGCCACGCGCTACGACGTGTTGGCCTTCATCCAACGCACCTGGGGCGTCCACGTGTCCACGGTGGCCTTGCACCACTTCTGCAAGAAGTTCGGCCTCGATCGGGCGACGCGGGCCGCGGCCGCGGCCCCCGAGCCGGCCGTGCAGCCTGCGGTCGCGCCGGCCGCGCCCGGCGGCGTGCCACCGCGCCAACCCGTGCCCCTGCCGCCGCCCCCTTTTTCGTCACCAAGACCCAGCACGCCGGCGCGTTCCTGTTGATGCCCGAAGCCCTGGACTGGTTGGCCACGGCCCAGGACTGCTTCACCGACGATTACGGTTCCTTGCGTCCGGGCCTGTTGACCAGCGTCTTCTCCTTGGTGACCGGCCTGGAGCGAGTTTTTCACCTGGACGAGATGGCCGACGCCGGCTTCGCCCGGTTGTGCGGCGGCCGCCGCTGCCCGTCGCGCCACACCGTCGGCGGTTGGCGGCGTCACCTGGCCTGGTATGAGGTCGATGCCTTCTGCCGCCGGACCTGCCCGTGGCACTTGCTCCGCAACGCCGACGCCATGGTCAGCTTCGACGAGCACACCATCCCACGCTGGACCAAGAAGTTTCGCATCGGCAAGGGCTACGTCACCACCCGCAACAAGTACATGCGCTGCGAGAAGCTGTTCACCGGCTTCGACCTGACGAGCGGCCGCTTCCTGGCGGTGCGCGGCACGCCGGGCGATGTGGGTTTGCAAGAGCTGGCGGCGCCGCTGGTCCGACAGGTCTTGAAGCACGGCCGGCCGCGCACGCTCCACGCGCTGTTCGACGCCGGGGCGGCCAAGTCGGACGCGGGCGTGCGGACCTTGTGGGATCTGGTCGAGAGCCAGCGGCGCCTGGACGTCACGCTGCGCGCCTGCCGCTACCCGCACCGAATGCGGGCCTGGAAGCAATTGCCCGGCGGCTTGTTCGTATCCGTCGAGGAACCGGGCGTGTGCGTCGGCGCCCCGCCCAAGGAAGTCCGCCTGGCCGAGACGCAAACGGTACTCAAGGGCGAGACCGCGGAGCAGGCGGTGCGCACCATCATCTGCCGGGAGGTCCGACCCGGTCCCAAAAAGGACCGCTGGCATCCGCTGTACACGACCTGCGCCGGCGACCCGGAAGACGTGCTGACCATCTTCCGGGCTCGACAAGGGCACGAGCAGGCCCATCGGGTCGAGGTTCACGACCTGTTGGTGGATGCCGTACCGTGCGGCTACGACAAGGAGAGTCCCGACCGGCGGCGGCCGCGCTTTCACCGGGGGCCGTTGCAGATGTTCGGCTGGCTGGTGGCGTTGGTGTACAACGCGGTCGCCGACCTGGGCCGACAGTTGGGCGAGGGCTACGCGGGGGAGCACGTCCGGACCCTGCGGCGACAGTTCTTCAACCGGCCCGGCCAGTTGTACGAGACGCCGGAAGCATTGATCGTGTACCTGGACCCGTTCGCGGGCCAGGAGGCGTTGGCCCCCGCGATGGATAGGATCAATGCGCGGCAACATCGCTTGCCCTGGTTAGACAACCGTCGCTTGGTCCTTTCTCTGACGCCAACCGGCCCATCCCGCGACGGGCCGTAGTGTGTCATTGTTAAGCGTTACGGCCACAAAAACCGTTCGGTGCTAGCGTCTATCAACCGCGCGGAGCCGACCGCGTTCAAGCCGCCAGACCCGGACGGCCTGAGCGAGCGCGTCCTCAACTTTCCGCGCTTTCCGGCCCGATTCCTTGTTCCTAAGGCCGGCGGCGAATCAAACCGTTTCACCATCCGTCATGTCAAATTGTCGGCTCGCGACATGAGTCCCCTTTGTTTTCTTTGGTTTCCTTTGCCGATTGTAGGAAAAGTATGAGCAAGCTACGCACTGGTCCTCTGAGTACGACGCATGAGGTCCACTGGTTGGGGAGGGAGAAAACCGATTTGCTCTTAGGGCAGTGGGTCAATAGAATGGCGATTAACTCAAATCCCCCAAGAAACAGGCGCAGCCATGAGCGAACAGACCCCTCCCACGCCCCCGACCCCGACCCCGAAGAAGCGAGGGAGGAGGATTATCCGCATCCTGGGAATTGTTGCGATTCTGCTGGTTGTGCTGATCGTGACGGCGCCGTGGCTGGTGGCCAATACCGGACTTCGCGACACGGCGATCAACTGGACTCTGGCGAGCCCAAGCGTAACGGCTTCCAGCGACAGTGCGTCCTTCGGCTGGTTTTCGTCTCCATCCATTCGCGGCCTCAGTTTGAAGAGCGCCAACGACCGCCTCGACGTCCGCGCGGAAGAGGTCGCCGCGGACCAGTCGATTCTGCGGCTTTGGTCTTCAGCGCCGGACCTTGGCGCGATCAAGGTCGAGAAGGTCCATGTGCAGCTGGAATTGCCGCTCGACGTCCAACTCCAGGAACACGGCAAGCGGCTCGAGCCGACCTTCACGGCGACTGTAAACGACGCGGCCCTCACGGTGCGCCTGACCGGGGAGGACGAGCCAGTCATCGACGTCGATGGCTTCAACCTGAAGCTTCGGGTGGAGAAGGCGGAGGAGGGCCGCGTACTCACTCTTGACCCGGTCGTCATTTTCGACAGGCGGAAACTGTCGCCGAAGCTGACCAGCCGGCTGCTCGAACTCTTCGATCCATCGATGACCGACGCCCCGCAAATCAGCGGGGAGATTTCTCTGTCCCTGGATAAACTGCGCATTCCGATTGACGTCCCCAGGGACAAGGCAGTCCAGGGCATGGAACTGGAAGGCAAGCTCGTGCTCCATGACGTGTCCGGGGAAGTACGAAACCCGATGGGGCAGTCGCTGGTCCGACTGGTCGCTGACCTGAACGGCAAGGATGCGCCCCCGGTGGTGCGTCTCGCTGAGGAGGCCGAGATCCGTTTTCAGGTTCGCGACGGCCGACTGTATCACGAGGGACTGCGCATCGGCTTTCCGGACATCGACCCCGAACTGCAACTGACTTCGCACGGCTCCGTCGGCCTGGACAAAACGCTGGACCTGTTCGTGGACCTGCCCCGCCTGGATCCGGTTCAGCGCAAAGAAAAAGGCCCGGCCAAGTGCCGCATCACTGGGACTATGGACAGCCCCCAAATCGCCGTCGAGGATGTTTCTCTCGTCCTGCGCCAGCCCGATCGCAAGGAACCGATCCTCGCCGCGGACGGCATCAATTTGAACATGCGGGTCGAGAACGCCGCCTCGGGCCGCGTGCTCGCCGTTGAGCCGGTCGAGATCTTCAAGAAAAAGAAGTTAAGCCTTGGGGTGGCGCCCGGTCTGTTGAAGTTGCTTGCGCCGGACGTCGAGAGCGAGCGGCAGGTGGACGGCGAAATCTCCCTGTCGTTCAGCACGCTCCGCATTCCGCTCGGCCTTCCCCAAGACCAGGCGGTCAAGCAACTGGAGGCGGAAGGCAAACTCACCTTGCATCACGTATCCTCCGAAGTCAAAAGCCCCATGTGGCAGGGCTTGATCCGGTTGCTTGCGGACCTGAATCACATGAAATCTCCCAACCCGATCCGTCTTGCCGTCGATGAGTCGGAGATTGGCTTTCAGGTGCGCGACGGCCGACTGCATCACGAGGGACTGCGCATCGGCTTTCCGGACATCGACCCCGATCTGCAACTGACCTCGCGCGGCTCCGTCGGCCTGGACAAAACGCTGGACCTGTTCGTAGACCTGCCTCGCCTGGATCCGGTTCAGCGCAAAGAAAAAGGCCCGGCCAAGTGCCGCATCACTGGGACTATGGACAGCCCCCAAATCGCCGTCGAGGATGCTTCTCTCGTCCTTCGCCAGCCCGATCGCAAGGAACCGATCCTCGCCGCCGACGGCATCAATTTGAGCATGCGGGTCGAGAACGCCGCCTCGGGCCGCGTGCTCGCCGTTGAGCCGGTCGAGATCTTCAAGAAAAAGAAGTTAAGCCTTGGGGTGGCGCCCGGTCTGTTGAAGTTGCTTGCGCCGGACGTCGAGAGCGAGCGGCAGGTGGACGGCGAAATCTCCCTGTCGTTCAGCACGCTCCGCATTCCGCTCGGCCTTCCCCAAGACCAGGCGGTCAAGCAACTGGAGGCGGAAGGCAAACTCACCTTGCATCACGTGTCCTCCGAAGTCAAAAGCCCCATGTGGCAGGGCTTGATCCGGTTGCTTGCGGACCTGAATCACATGAAATCTCCCAACCCGATCCGTCTTGCCGTCGATGAGTCGGAGATTGGCTTTCAGGTGCGCGACGGCCGACTACATCACGAAGGGCTGCGCATCGGGTTTCCCGACATCGACCCGGACCTGGTGATTCGTTCGAGCGGCTCGATTGGCCTGGATGGAACGCTCGATCTCCACCTGGATCTGCCCCGGTTGCGCAAGGACAAGCGGGACCAGGGTCCGCTCCAGTGCCACGTCACCGGGACCTTGAGTCAGCCGATCATTGCCATCCCAGACGCTTCCCTGGTCGTCCATCTGACGGATGACGATAAGGCGGCTCTCACGGTTGACAAGGTCAATCTGCTTTTTAGCGTCGAAACATCCGGGGACGTGCGGATGCTGACGCTGGCGCCGGTCAAGGTCTTCGACAAACAAAAACTGACGCCCGAAATGGGCGACAAGTTGCTGTCCCTGATCGACCCGACCCTGACGGATCTTACCGGCGTGCAAGGCGCCATCTCCCTGTCCTTCGACACCTTCCGCGTTCCCCTGGGCGTCCCGAAGGACGAGTTCGTCAAGAAAGTCGAGCTCTCGGGTAAGCTCCATCTGCATGAGATCACCGTCGCCGCGGAGACCCCGCTGATCCAGACCCTGGTCAAGGTGCTGGCAGATATGTACGGCAAGAAACCGTCCGACGTGGTACGCGTTGTTGAGAATGCGGAGGTCAGCTTTCAGGTGCGGGACGGCCGGATTAACCATGAGGATATGCGCTTCGGCTTTCCGGACATTTCCCCTGACCTGCTCATTCGCTCGAGCGGCTCCGTGGGCTACGACAGGACGCTCGACCTCGTGCTGGATGTTCCCTCCATCCTCGTGGACAAGGCAAATCCCGGTGGCAAGAAGACGGCTCACGTGCGCCTGCACGTCACGGGAACGATCGACAAGCCAGTCGTGACAGAGATCAAGGACGGCAAAAACAACTAAATCCAAGGAGAGGTCATGAAATTGCACAACGCCGCGCCGTGGGCAGGGCTGGTTCCTTTCGCGATCTGCGCTTCGCTTCTGGCGGCGCTGCCGGTGCGCGGACAGGCCCCGCCCCCGCAACAAGGCGAAATCAAGGCGGTCGTTCGGATCTCGAAGCAGCTGATCGATGACGTGGCGGCCCGCAAGGACGTCGTCGCGACCATTCCGTACGACGCAATTGTGCTGGGGTTTAGTTGTCAAGGAGTGATCGATGGACGCGCCGACCTTTCGGTGGACATGACGACCGCTCAGGGCGACGCGACCTTCGTCGTGTACAGTCAGGGCACGGCCCAGACCTACGCCCGGGGCGTTCGCGGGCCGATCGTTGCAATGGGCCCGGCGTGGGGTCCTTTTGCCTCCCGGACGGTGGTTCGCTTCGACGGCAGGAAGTTCACCGCGGCGGAGACCACGCCCTGGGCGCAGGTCCAAGGCGAGCTGAATTGCGTGGAAGGGCGACATGGGACTCGGGTCGGGCGCGCCGTCGGCCGTTTGCTCCTTCCCGTCGGCCGGCTGCTGGTTCCGCGCGCGGAAGAGGAAGCCACCCCCATTGGCGAGTATTACCTCAAGACCTTCGTGGACAATCTGGCCCAAGATATTGTCACGAAGCTAAATCGCACCACCCCCGTGGAACAATCGCTGCATCGGCTCTTTCCCGAGACCACGGACTGGGGTTTTCAGATGTCCGAGGATGCCGAGTTCCTCCAGGCGGCCTACGGGCCGGAGGGCGCCGCGGCGCCGGTCCTGCCCGAAAACCCCGGGCGCCGCAAGGACGTCCGCCTGGAGTTGTGGTTGCGGTCCACGACCACGGAGGCCCAGGCCTTGGCAAAGTTGAGCAAGCAGCCTCTTGCCAAGAAGCTCGTCGGCAAATACCTCGAAACGATCCTTCCCGAGCTGGCCTCCTTGACGGAAAATCGGTCCGTCGATTCGGTTGGCCAGTGGCTTGTAATTAGCATCGGTGCGCCGAAGGTGGACTGATTCGACGTCGATGGTCAACGGATCATGCGCCCGACGAGGCACCCAGATTCTCGGCGCCTTGTATCAGCTCGGCGCCTGGACTGGCGCCGCCCGACGCGTAGCCGCCGCGCCACGAGCCTGCTTCGCGGCCCGGAGGAAGGCCGCACGTTCGCCTTCGTCGCCGTCGTCCTCGATTGTCTCAACGACGCGGCCAAGGCGTTTTACCGGCGGTGGGATTTCGAGGAGGTTCCCGGCCGCCCTTACCGGCTCTTTCTCAGCACGAAACGCCTCGACGCTATGATGAAGGAAGGCCCATGAATCACGGCGTCCGGGGAACCGACTCATGCTCTTCCAGTCCGAAACCGTCGCCGTCGAGAAGGACGCCGACGGTAGCGCCTTCCTCAAGATCGACGCGCCCGGCCAGACGCACAACATGATTTCGCGTCAGGTGCTGGCCGACCTCGACGCCGCCCTCGACCGCGTCTCCGCCGAACCGCGCCTGCCGCTGCTCGTCGTTCGCAGCGGCAAGCCGACCGGCTTCCTCGCTGGCGCCGACCTCCACGGATTCCTCGAAATCGCCGACGAAACCGCCGCGGCGGCCCTGTCGGAGCGCGGCCAACGGCTGTTCGACAAGCTGGCGTCGCTGCCCATGCCGACGCTGGCCGCGATCCACGGGCCCTGTCTCGGCGGCGGCCTGGAGCTGGCCCTCGCCTGTGATTACCGGCTCGTCCTCGACAGCCCCAGGACGCAGCTCGGCCTTCCCGAGGTTACGCTGGGTTTGCTGCCCGGCTGGGGCGGCACGCAGCGGTTGCCGCGCGTCGTCGGCCTGCAGCGGGCCCTGGTAATGATCCTGGAGGGCAAACGGCTCAAGGCCCGCGAGGCGCTGCGCTGGGGGCTGGCCGACGTGGCCCCGACCAACGAGTCGGAATTGCGGACGCAGCTGGCGTACCTGGGTATCAAGGCGATTCAGCAGGGCAAACGTCCACTGAAGGGGCTGCCGTTGCGGACGTGGAAACAGCGGCTCCTGGAATCGACCGCCGCCGGCCGCGCCTTGATCTTCGGGGCGACCGAGCGCGTCCTTCGCAAACGCGTCTGGGACGAGATGCCGGCGCCGGCCGAGGCTCTGCAGGCGATCCGCGTCGGGTTGAAAGAGGGCATGGAGGCGGGTCTGGCCCACGAGCGGGCCGCCGCCGGCCGACTGGCCGTCAGCCCGGCGTGCCGCAGCCTCATCACGCTCTGGCTGCGCGGCGAACAGGCCCGCAAGCTGCCGGAGTCGCTGCGGGCCGCCGAGCCTCCGGAGGTGCGCAACGTCGTGGTCGTCGGCGCCGGAGTCATGGGGGCCGGCGTCGCCCAACTCGCCGCAGTCCGCGGCGCCGCCGTGGTCGTCCGCGAGGTCAACCGGGCCGCCCTCGATGCGGGGATGAAGCGCATCCGAGAACTCTTCGATAAGGCCGTGGCCAGGCGTGTGTTGTCGGAAGAGGAGGCCAGGAAGCGCTTCGCCGCCGTGCGCGGGACCACGGGTTGGGACGGCTTCCACGACGCGGACGTGGTGGTGGAGGCGGCGGTCGAAGACCTCGACGCCAAGCGGGCCGTCTTCCATGAACTGGACGGCCGCACCGGGCCGACGGCCGTGCTGGCCACCAACACGTCGTCGCTCCTGGTGGCGCGGTTGGAAGAGGGGCTGACCTACCCGGAGCGCGTCGGCGGGATGCACTTCTTCAACCCCGTCCACAAAATGGACCTCGTGGAGGTGGTGCGCACGGCCGCCACGAACGAGCGGAGCGTGGCCGTGCTGGTGCGCTGGGCGATCGCGCTGGGCAAGACGCCGGTGGTGGTGCGCGACAGTCCGGGGTTCGTCGTCAACCGCGTCCTTACGCCGTACCTCAACGAGGCGACGTTGCTCGTGGCCGAGGAAATGGGGATTCAGGAGATCGATAAAGTCATGCGGCGGTTCGGGATGCCGATGGGGCCGCTGGAGTTGCTCGATCAGATCGGCCTGGACGTGGCGGCGCACGTGGCCCGGTCGCTCGGCCCGATACTGGAGGGGCGAATCGAGGCGAACCCGGTCTTCGAGAAGATGTGCGAGCACGGCTGGCTGGGCCAGAAGAGCGGCAGGGGCTTTTACACGCACCGCGGCCGGAGGCGGACGCCGAACCACTTGGCCGAGAACCTTCTGGCGGCGGGGCTGGGCGACGGCGGCGCGGTGAGTCGGGCGCTGCCGCCGGAGGCGCGGGAGTCCGAGGCCCGCGAGCGACTGGTGCTGCTCATGGTCAACGAGGCGGCGCTGGCGTCCGGCGAAGGGCTGGCGGAAACGGCCGAGGTCATCGACTTGGCGATGGTTCTCGGCACGGGCTGGGCGCCGCACCGCGGCGGCCCGCTGCGCTACGCCGACGAACGCGGTTTGGCCGCCGTCGTGGCGGCGCTCGATGAACTGGCGGCGCGGCACGGCCGGCGCTTCGAGCCGTGTGCGGAATTGAGGAAACGGGCCGAATCCGGGGGGCGATTCACCCAACCGGGGCCGGGCGTGTAGGCGGCCGCGGCCCGCCGGCGCCGCGAATCGGGAACCTTTCCCCCGTCCTCGGCGACCAACTCGCCGTCCGACGGTTTCGACCCGATATTTTTGATCCATCCGGTGTTTTTCGTGGCGTGCCGGACGCCCCCGTGTTACAACCGGGGCGTCTCGTTCCACAGGTCGAAGCGCCTTGATCTTTTGGCGAGGAGATCAATCGATGAGAAGCACGATCTGGTTTGCAGGCGCCGCCGCGGTCGTGGGCCTGACGCTGGTCCTGGCCGCCGCCGTCCCTGCCGACACCCCGACGACCTCGACGACGCCGGCGCCGACGCAGGAGCCGCCGGACCCGCCCGGCACGACGCCGTACATGAACCAACTCCGCGCCGTCTTCGCCGCCTGGGACCTCAACGGCGACGACTATCTCGACAAATCGGAGCTGGCAAAGGCCTTCCGCGGCGCCGACGCCAAGCCCTACGACTACAAGAAGACCACGGACGGCGACAAGAGTTCCACAGCGGACGCGACGCAAGACCCGACCAAGCCTACCCCGACAAAAGACGCCTCGAACGACTCGACGACCGCCAAGAAGCCCGATTATTCGCGGTACGCGGATTACGAGTTTCTCGTCCAGCTCGATCAGGACGGCGACGGCCAGATCAGCCGTACCGAGTTCTTGAGTTGGGCGCGTGACTACGCCGTACAGCTCAAGCAGAAGGTGGACCAGGAAGCCAAGGTGGCGGCCTTGGAGGCGAAGCTGCAAAGCGCGGGCAGCGCCAAGGAGGTGAAGGCGTTGAAGAAGAAGTTGAAGAAGGAGCAGGCGGCGCTGACCAAGCTGAGCAAAGTGACGAGCAAGGCGGTGAAGGCGGCCGAGAAGGCGATGGCGGAGCAGATCAAGCCCAAGAAATGAGACGGGGGCCGGTACGGCGCCGGCGGGCCGGAGCTGCGGTTGCAACGGCCAGGAGAGTCCGTAAGATGGGGATGGCGTCGCGGGGCCGACACGGCCATTCCCACCCGTCGCCGGTGGAGGAAACGATCGGGGCGTGGCGCAGTTTGGCTAGCGCGCCTGAATGGGGTTCAGGAGGTCGGAGGTTCGAATCCTCTCGCCCCGACTTACCTTTGTGGACGAAATGCCCTCCGGTCGGCTACCACTCGGCCGGGCATGTCCGCAAGGACTGTCAGCGGCCGGAGCAGGGCAAGTTTGCCCTGCTCCGGCTTGCTGCCTTTCCACCCGGCCACTTCCATCGAACACGTCGCTCGCGGCCGCCGGTTCACTCAAGCCGCCGGCCGGTAGATTGTTCTGCTTGTCGGCGCCCTGCTCGTCCCGGCCCAGCGCCGGCGAAGGCGGTTGGCGGCACCCGCCCGGCGCGTCCCCCGTATTGTCCGCGCCGTGTATGGCGATGGGCGGTGTGCCGCCGAATGTGATGACGCCGCTCTGCAGGCGGCGCACCACCCGCTTTTTCCCCTTGATCGCGTCGGCGAATCGCAGCCCGATCCACACCCCCAGCCGGCCCAGTAGCGGGTTCACCTCGGCCCGCGCCTTCGGGTCGTCGGTGATCCGCGTCACGTCATCCAACAGACTCAGGGCCGCCTCCGCCTCTTCTTCCGGCGTCCGTGACGCGGAAGCCGCCTGTTCTGACTCCAGTTTCACCAGGCGTTGGCGCACGTCCTCGATCTGCGAGCGACCGGATTCATGCTGGCGACGCAGCGCGTCATAGAGCGCGTCGTCTTTTTCTCGCGCCATGCGGTACTCGATCGTCTCCTGCTCCTCCCGCAAAAGAGACTCCCGCCCTTGGAGCCGCCTCAACTCCGCCACCGGAGGGCTGTCGTCCGGTTGACCGGCCGCCCGCCGCGCCCGCTCCAGCAGCAGCTCCCGCAGCCGCTGCCGATTGCCGTGCCGCGCGACCAGCTGCTTGAGCGTCTTGAGCGTGAAGCGCAACAGCGCCTCGGCGTCGATGCCGTTGTTGTGGCACTCCGCCGACGCGGTTCGCATGTATCGGCCGCAGGTGTAGAGCGGCCGCCCCTGCGACGTGCGCGCGTACAGGATGGAGCCGCAGCCGTCCGACATGTCCAACACCCGGCACGCCAGCGGGTAGCGGGCCGGATCCTTCACGCGCGCGACGCCTCGCTGGTTAACGCCGCGCTCCCGCATCTGCTCCTGGACGGCGTCCCATTTCGCCGCATCCCACCGGGCCTCGCCCACCGGCCGCGCGATGCGCAACGACGGCTCGTTGAAAACAACCCGCGCTTCTCCGGAGGCGGTACGATCCCTCTCCTCCAGCAGACGCGGGCCGTCCGGCCCCAGGCGGCGGAGCGACCCCTCCGACCTCCTGCCGTACTCCTGCACCCCGAGGATGATTTTGTTGCGGCACAGCTCGCCCACGGTGTTGGCGCTCCACTTGCCGCTGACCCGATGCAGCGCCCCTGGTCCGTGCGCACGCGTCCGGCATCCGGGCTGGGCACGCCGAGGGCGTTCAGGTATTTGGCGATCCGCTTGACGCCCCAGCCTTGCGCCTTCAACTCCAGGATTTGCAGCCAGACTGCGATCTTCTCCGGGTCGTCGGGTACGACGCGCACGTGGCAGCCGGCCTGGGTCACGGTCTTGCCGGGCGGCAGCTTCTCCAGGACGTTTCCGGCGCCGTCCACCAGCACGCGGGCGAAGCCGTAGGGGGCGTTGCCCCCCGTGCGATAGCCGCCCTCGGCCAGCATCTTCTGGCAGACCAGCATGCGCTCGGCGTGTTTGCGGATTTCCTCCCCGCCCTGGTAGTAGCCGATCAGCAGGCTGATGTCGCGGCCCATGTCCTGCCGGCCGGCCTGGTACGGCAACGACACGCCGTCCGAGAGGACCAGCGTTACGCCCGCCGCCAGCAGCTTCTTCTCGACCTGGACCATGTCCAGGGCGTCCTCCGGACGGGCGAAACGATCGCGCTTGTAGATGAACAGGTGCGAGACGGCCCGGTCGGCCAGGACGTCGCGGTTGACGGCCAGAAATCCGGGACGGGTCAAGTCGGCGCCGGTGACGCCGTCGTCCAGGCGTATGGCCTTGTAGCTGTGGAGCGCGTTGGCCTGCATGAGTTCGAGGTCGGCGACGGAGGCGTCCAGCGCCACCTCGTGCTTCAGTGCGGCGGCGACCGCCCACTCGACCTGGGCCGGCAGGCTGATAGCTTGCTTGTCCGTGCTGCGCCGGACGTAAACCAGCGCGCGATTCTTACGCCGAGTCATGGGGTGGCCCCTCAGGGACGTTCTTACGCGGGCCGGTTGGCCCAGAGGAAGTCGGCCAGGCCGTCAAGAAGGGCGTCCTCGTCCGCCGGGCCGAGGGTCAGGTCGGCTCCCAGTTCGGCGCGCCCGTTCCAGGCGAACCGCTCGACGAAGAACGCGGCCACCCGGCTGGCAACGTTCCGGGTTCGCTCGGCGGCTTCGGGCGCCGCATTGCCGATGGCCGTCCGGAACACCTCGTCAAGGACTTGCCTTGCGGGAGGCAGGCCGGCGCGGAGGTGGAGGTCGATGCCGTTTTGTTCCCAATGGCACAATCGCAGGGCGGCCCCCAGTGCCAGCAGGAATTCAAATGAAAGGCGGATGGACGGCTGCAGTCCCAGCGTGGTGAGAAGGAGGCCGACGCGGTCGGCGTCGCGCTCCGCCTCGTCCGCCACCGCCCGTACCAGGTCCGGGGGATGATTCGGCAGTTTGGTGCAGAGGAATTTGTCGGCCATCCTGGCGCCTCCCTCATCCACGTCCTGTGTATGTGACCAATCCCAATCCCTCATCGCAGTTAGTCATCATACCCAACGACCGACGGCGGGTCAAATTGCCGGATGGGGAAAAACGGACAAGGGGAGGCGGAAGCGGTAGGGAGGCGGGGCAGCCCGCCCGATTTGCGTTGGCCGAACCTTTACCCCCGGCCGAGGGGGCCGCGCCTTGGGCGGGCGGCGGGCGCAAGGCGGCGGCTCAATCGCCGCCGCCTCGGGGCAGCTCGGCGGTGGGGCCGACCCGGGCAGGCCGCGCCCCGAACCCCTTCCGACGGCGACGCCGGGGTGAAGGGGCAAGGTTATCTGCCCTCCCATCACCTGAATAATGGCGCGTAAAACCCCTAAATTTAGCCAGGAGGCTGAAAGGACGTCTGCGGGGAAGGCCCGGGGGCGGTACACCCCCGTCAATGGAAGAAAGGGACGCTTGCCAACGCCGGACTGGAGGTTCCGGTTCCGTCCCCGGGGACGTAAGCGCGGGCGCGCGCTTCGGCGGGTACAGTCCGGACACTTTCTGCTGCTACTATTCACCTAATGATGACGCGAAAAGCCGTTGAATTTAGGGGCAGGGTGAACGCATCAAACCTTCTCTACTTTCGCGGCGCCGGTGAGGATTTCCGCGAGAAAGTCGGGGTCTTGAGCGGCCATCTTGCGTTTGCGCGGAATGCTCTTTTGGGCGGGATGGCGTTTGAGCACGCATAACGCCAACTTGCGCATGGTGGCGAAGTTCCTGGCCGCATTGCGCTCTTGGATGCGGCTTTTGTCTTCGCCGAAATGCACATCCAATTGCCAGTGCAGATTGTTTTCAATGCCCCAATGACCACGCATGGCTTTTGCGGCTTTGCGTGCGCCCAGACGCCCGCTGCCGATGAAGTAATGGGGTTCCATCGTGGTCCGACCGTTGACGGTGCGTTCCCGCAAACACATTCCCACAGTGGTCAGCCCCGCCCAAAGTTTGCGGTCCCGAATGTCCTCCAAGTTCGTGATCACCGTGTAAGTGCGTGTTTCCATTCGACCGTGGCCCTCGGCCGTTTCCGTGACCGTCGCCACCCGATGTCTGGGAAGGTCGCCGTCCAGCGCCTTGGCGACCGTCGTTTGAATATCTTCCAGCAGATGCCCCTGGTTGGCCTTCACCGCCAACAGGTAGTCGCCGCGCTTATCGACGATCTGCTTGGCGATCGCCTTTTGGCAACCGATGGCGTCGATGGTCACGAGGGCCCCTTTGAGGTCCAGGAGCTTCAAGAGTTCAGGAATGGCCTTGATTTCATTGGATTTACCTTCCACGGCGACTTCGCCCAAGGTCAGGTTGGCTTCGGCGGCCCAGGCGCTGACCAGGTGCAGCGGTCCACGTTGGGCGGACGCCGAGCCGCGCAGCGTCTTGCCGTCGATGGCGAGGTGGCCCAGGCCGACCAAATCGGAGACGTCGCGTAGCCAAGCCATGCAACAACGGTTGAAGACGGCGGGATCGATCTTGGCGAACACACGTTCAAAAGTATCGTGGGAGGGGATGCCGTTGGGCAACGTCAAGAAGCGTTTGAACCAGGCGAGGCGATTGTTGGCGAAGTCAATGATGTCCGTCCAACCATCGCAGTTGGCGATGACCCCGCAAAGGGCGATGGCGATGATGTCGATCAACCGATGGTCGGTGCGTCGGCGAACGCGAGGGTCCCTCAGCGGCCTAAAGTATTTCTTGATCGATCCCACGTGAGAGAGAGCGGCCATGCGATTCTCCGGGAAGCGGGCGACATCCGCAGGAATCGTATGCCTGTACACTTGTCCCAATCAAGGGAGAGCCGATAATAACGGTAGGTTTTGACGCGTTCACCCTAAATTTAGGGGCGAACTATGCGAGACCGTTACTTGCACGCGTCGGCGTCTGCTTCCCAACCCCTCAGCCCAGGCCTTTCATGCAAGACTGCGGTTCCGGCACATTTGCGTCCGCAAACGTGCCGGAACTGACGTTCACGATGGTAAGGAACCACGAAAGGATAACTTGAGCAATTATCCTCGGGGACAGATGACGTAGTTCCAGTTCCCATGAAACTTGGCTGGGGTCAGCCTCACGTGTGAGAGTTCTTCATCACTGACCTCGATGCCGGTTTCATATTCATTCGTATCCAAGGCCGCACGCACCGTCAGACCACTCTGGGTGGTCGTGGTCCCGATGAGGCTCACGATGACCTCGTAACTGGTCAGCGGACGGCCGCGCCAGTTCTTGGTGATGAAGCAGAACAGCCGATGCTCGATCTTGTTCCACTTGCTGGTTCCTGGTGGGAAGTGACACACGTGCAGCACCAAGCCCAAGTCGTCGGCGATGCCCTGCAGCGCCACCTTCCACAGGCGGTTCCGACTGCTATTGCTCCCACCCCCATCGGCCGTGATCATCAGCCTGGTCGCCTGCGGAAAGCGCACCGAGCCCATCTCCTGCCACCAGCGCCGGATGCTGGCCGTGGCGAACTGGGCCGTGTCGTGATCGATGCCTACGCTGACCCAGCCCTCATTGCTGGCGAGGTCATACACCCCGTAGGGGATCGCCTTGCCCAGCTTCTTGTCCGGGAAGTCATGCACCTTGACCTCCTCCGGCTGACCCTGGGGCTGCCATTCCTGGCCCGCGTTCTTGAATTCCCCGACCAATTCCTTCTTCTTCGTATCGACGGACACAACGGGTTGCCGCCGGCGCTGGAAGGCCAGCACCTGCTTGCTGATGTACTCAAACTGGGCGTTGCGATCCGGGTGCGACGAGCCTTCCCGGGTCTTGCGGTTGGCCTGCAAACTGTAGCCCGCCCCCTTCAACAGCGTGGCCACCGTGCGGTCGCTCACGGGATGGCTTTGCCGTCGAAGTTCCTCGGCCAACTTGCTGGTGCTCTTACACGTCCAGCGCAGAGGCGACTCCGGGTGGCCGCGTGTGACGGGATCAACCAGGGCCTCCAAGGCTTGTTGGAGACCAGGGTCCGTCTCGGTCAGCGGTTTTCCACCACCCCCCGGGCGACGAATCCGGCTGCTGACAGCTTCCTCGGGGTGCGCCTGGCGATACACCAACTCACGTCCTCCAACCGTAATGGTATTGCGGGCCAAACCGGTGGCTGTCGCCACGAGCGTCACGCCACCCCAGCCGAGGGCCGATGCTTCGGTGGCGGCCCACTGCCGGCGCATCCGCTCGTCCATCAGGGGTGCAAGTGCCAGGTACTTCTGCCGAATCGCTTCGATGATGGTTGTGTCTTCCATACGACAACCATCGTCGGTAATCAGGATAACCACAAGAGCAAGTCGCTCAAGTTATCCTTTCGCGGTTCCTAAGCGCTCACGGGTCGCGGGTGACGAGTGCGGCTTGGTTGACTCTACCCCTTAGTTGGTTTCATTTAGCTTGCCGCGTCGAGGTCCACTCGCTACTTTCTTCCGCTTCCGTGAACCGGCCTGCGTCCCCGCATTACGACGACCATGGCCCGCGTCCCCACGGCGACGGCAGCCAGCCCGTCAACAACCGCGCGACCGGGTCGATTGCGCACTCCTGCGTGCCCATACGGCACACTGCGCCACGCCAGCGCCCCGATTCCGCACAGCTTAGCCCGCGGCCCGGATGAGCTGGACGCCACGATCCGGCTTGCGATCGGTGCGAAGTCCGCTTGAAAAGACCTCGTTCCTGCGGGAGCCCCACCACGGTCGCCGATGCGGCATGGAGGTTGCTCCCCGCGCCTGGCGGAGCCCGGGGCGTCGCCCAAGGGAGACACGCCATGTTGAAATTTCGAACCATTCTGCACCCGACCGATTTCTCGCGCGGGGCCGACTACGCGTTCCGGCTCGCCGTCTCCCTCGCCCGGGACCACGGCGCGCGGCTGGTCGTGCTGCATGTGCGGCCCGCAGGAGAGGAAGACTTCGGCGTGGTCGATCCGCAGGAGAAAAACAGGCCGTGCAACGAAAGACTGTGGGAAGTCTTCCACCGCTTGGAGGCCGTCGATCCCCGCGTCCGCGAGGTCCACATCGACAGTGTGTGTGGACGGGGATCCCGCCCGCGAGATCCTGCGCGTGGCCGCCGAGAACGAGTGCGACCTCATCGTCATGGGCACGCACGGCCGGACCGGCCTGGAGCGGGTGCTGATGGGCAGCGTCGCTGAGGCGGTGTCGCGCAAGGCGCCCTGCCCCGTGCTGACGGCCAAGCCGCCGCAGGTCCAGGAAAAGCCGGAAGACGGCGATGCCGTGGAGGAATTGGCGGCAGCGCCGCAAGCGTGAGCGCCCGTTCCGGCCTCGGCGGCGAGCAGGGAGGGACATGCCATGACGTGGATTGCCTGGAAAATGCTGACCGGCGACCGCAGCAAGTACTTCGCCATCCTCTTCGGCGTCGCCTTCGCCTGCTTCCTCATCGCCGAGCAGAGCGCCATCTTCTGCGGCGTCATGCTCCGGACGACGAGCCAGATCCGCGACATCCAGGGGGCCGACGTCTGGGTCATGAACCCCGGCGCTCGCTACGTGGACGACCTCAAGGCGATCTCCGACGACGACGTCTTCCGCGTCCGCGGCGTGCCCGGCGTGGCCTGGGCCGTCAACCTCTACCGCGGCCAGGGCCAGGCCCAGCTGGAGGACGGCCGCTACCAGGGCGTCATCCTCATGGGGATCGACGACGCCACGCTTGTCGGCGCCCCGGCGCACGTGCTGTCCGGCCGCCTCGGCGACCTGCAAGACCCGGACGCCGTGCTGGTGGACGAGGCCGGCTTCCACCAGATGTGGCCGGGGGAGCCGCTGCGGCCGGGCAAGGTCATCGAGATGAACGACCGCCGGGCCGTGGTCGTGGGCGTCTACCGCGCCTCGCAGACCTTCATGACCATGCCGCTCATTTACACCCGCTTCAGCCAGGCCACGCTGTTCGTGGCGCCGACGCGGCGCATGACGCCCTTCGTGCTGGCCAAGTGCCAGCCGGGCGTCGTCCCCGAGGAAGAGGCCCGCCACATCCAGGAGGCCACCGGCCTGAAGGCGCTCACCAAACAGGGCTTCTGCGACCTGACTACGTGGTATTACCTGCAGCACACGGGCATCCCGATCAACTTCGGCACGACGGTGATCCTGGCGTTCCTGGTCGGCGTCGCCGTGGCCGGCCAGACGTTCTACCTGTTCACGGTCGAGAACCTCAAGCAGTTCGGCACGCTCAAGGCGATGGGCGCTGACCAACCGGCGCGTCGTCGGCATGATCCTGTTCCAGGCTCTGGTGGTCGGCGCGATCGGCTACGGCGCTGGGCGTCGGGCTGGCGACGGTGTACGGCATGTTCGCCCAGAAGGGCATGTCGCTGCTGGCCTTCTTCCTGCCGTGGCAGGTGCTGGCGCTGACTGCGGCGGCCATGCTTGTGATCGCGCTGATGAGCAGCCTGGTGAGCATCCGCCGCGTGCTGGTGCTGGAGCCGGCCGCCGTGTTCCAGGGGTAAGCCATGAACCGTCTGACGAGCGCGCCGCCGTCGCCGCTCCCGAGGACGCCGGGGCCCATTACCCTGGCAACCGGCGGCGACGGAGTGAAACCCCCGGCCGGCGTCCGCTGCCGCAACCTGGTGAAGGACTACGCCAGCGGCGAGACCCGCGTGCGGGCCCTGCGCGGCGTCGATCTGGACGTCGCCCCGGGCGAGCTGACGCTGCTGGTCGGGCCGAGCGGCTGCGGCAAGACCACGCTCATCTCCATCCTGGCCGGCACCCTCGACCCAACGTCCGGCGAGCTGTCGGTGCTGGGCGCGAACCTGCCGAGGCTGTCGAACCGGCGAAAAGCGGCTTTCCGGGCCAAAAACGTCGGCTTCGTGTTCCAGCAGTTCAACTTGCTGCCGTCGTTGACGGCGGAGGAGAACACGGCCGTGCCGCTGCTCATCAACGGCCGGCCGCGGGGTGAGGCGCTGGCCCGCGCCCGCGAGGTGCTGGCGGCGATGGGGCTGGGCGACCGTCTGCGGTCGCTGCCGTCGCAGCTGTCGGGAGGCCAGCAGCAGCGCGTGGCCATCGCCCGCGCCCTGGTCCACCGGCCGCGGCTGCTGGTCTGCGACGAGCCGACCTCGGCCGTGGACGCGGCCACCGGCCAGACCATCATGGGGCTGATCCGCCAGGTCGCCGTGCAGCCCGACCGCGTCGCGGTGGTCGTCACCCACGACTCCCGCGTCTTCGGCTACGGCGACCGCATCGTCACGCTGGAGGACGGCCGGGTGGCGGGGGACCGGCGAGTGGAACGGACGGTTCCTGGCGGGAAGCCCGCGCAACAGACGGCGGCAGAAGCGGTCGCCGCCAGTAGGCCCGCTTCAGCGGAGGTGTTGCCATGACGCGTCACCTGATGTTGCCCGCGGCGGCAGGGCTGATCCTGCTGTTCGCGGTCGGCCACGCCCTCTACATTCAGTGGCCGGAGAAGGAGCTGCCGCCGCCCGTGCCGCCGCCGACCACGCCCTTCGGCCAGACCGTGGCCGGCGCCGGCATGGTGGAGCCGGCCAACGAGGCCAGCGGCACGTCCGCCGTCTCCATCGGCTCGCAGGTCGCGGGCCTCGTCGTCCGGGTCCCCGTGTGCATCGGCCAGGAAGTGAAAGCCGGCGCCCTGCTGATCGAGCTGGACAAGCGGCAGGCGGAGGCCCAGTTGAAGGTCAGCGATGCCCAGGTGGCCGTCGCCCGCGCGACCGAACGGCAAACGGAAGACACGTTCAAGCGGGACCAGGCGCTCGGCCGCGAGGCGATTTCGGACCAGCAACGAATCCTTGACGAGGAAGCCTGGCGGCTGGCCCAGGCGCAGCGGTTGGTCGCCGAGGCGGCGGTCCAGCAGGCGCAAACCGCCGTGGACCTGCTGGAGATCCGGGCGCCGTCGGAAGGCACGGTCCTGCAAATCAACGTGCGGCCCGGAGAATACGTCTCCGTGATGGGCGGCCAGGCGCTGATCCTGATGGGCGACCTGCACCCCTACCACGTCCGGGTGAACGTGGACGAGGAGGACGTGCCACGCCTGGTCCTGAACGCGCCGGCCCGGGCGCACGTCCGCGGCGACCCCGAACAGAACGAGCTGCCGCTGACCTTCGTGCGGCTGGAGCCGTACGTGGTGCCGAAGGTGTCGATGACCGGCATCAACGTCGAGCGGGTGGACACGCGCGTGGTACAGGTCGTCTACGCCCTCGACCCGGAGAACCCGCTGGTCAAGCAGCACAAGGTGCTGGTGGGCCAGCTGCTGGATGTCTTCATCGACACGCGGGCGCCTTCGCCGTAATGAAGAACCGGCCCGGCGCGGCCGGCCGGCCCCGCACATCGCGGGGCCGCGTTTCCAAACAGGTATCGTGGAGGTGCATCATGACACGGCATCTGCTGCTGGGCCTGGCCGCCGGGCTGGCGTTGGCGTCCGCCCCGGCCGCGGCCCCGAACGACCACGACCGGCTGCAAGGCGCCTGGCGCCTGACCGCCGTCGAGGTCAACGGGCAGGCGATCGCTCTGGAGAATCTCAAGTCCGGCGGCAAGGTCCTGGTCGGCACGCTGACGGTCGCGGGCGACTCCTACACCTTCCGCCTCGGCGACGTCCGACTGGCTCTGACCTTCGCGATGGACCAGTCGAAAAGCCCCCGGACCATCGACCTGACTGTAGCAGAGGGCCCGCAGAAGGGCCAGACGCTGCACGGCATCTACAAGCTGGAAGGCGACACGTACACGATCTGCCGGAACGTGGAGCCGGGGAAGGACCGGCCGACGCAGTTCGCCACGCGGCCCGACTCCGGGCTGATGCTCGTCGTGTGGAAGCGCGTCCAACCCTGAGTCGGACGGGCCGACGACCGCGGCCGCGGCAAGTGAACCCCAGCTGACTGATTATCCGTCCGGCTCGCACCGTCAGGCGGGCCGAGGATCGCCGGACGGGGGGTGTACGCCGGCGGCACAGCGGATGTGCGTATCCGCACGGCGCCGACGCCCGTGAGGGGGCGAGGTACGTCGTTTCCTCATTGTTTCCTTGCGGAAATCACCTGAATTTCTGGGCCGCACCGGCCGACAGGCCTTGCCGCGTCTTTCCGGCATCGGCTTTGCGGAGCACGGGCCGTCGGTGCGGGACCGCCTCACCGAACGGTGAAGGAAAGCGTAACCCAAGGAGGGCGCATCATGCTGGTTCTCCCTCGAAAAGTCGGCGAATGCATCCACATCGGCGACGGCGAGGTCGTGACCGTGCAGGGCGCTCGGAGGCCGCATCCGCCTCTCGGTGCAGGCGCCGCCCGACGTGCTGATACTGCGGAGGGAACTGGTCGCCCAACGACCCGGGCCCCAGGAATGGGGCGGCGCGACCGCAGGGTTGGTCGCGGACGGTCCGTCGCATGGCCTTTAGGGAATAGCCAACTGAACAATGAGGCCAGCCGACTTCCTTTCGAGGAATCCACATGAACGACCTCCGTGTTGACAGCGCCGCGGAGATGCTGGCGCACCGGGCGGCGGCCATCCTGCTCCAGCGCTGGGGAAGGCGGGTCCGCGACCTGCGCGTGGAGGCGCAAGCCGGCGGCCTGGACCTGTACGGCCAGGCGGCCTCCTATTACACCAAGCAGCTTGCCCAGCACGCGGCCGCGGAGGCCGCCGGCCTCCCAATCCGGACCAACGCGATCGAGGTCGTCTGATCCCTTGCAAAAAGGCCTTACGGCGAGATAATGAAGGTTCACAACCACGCCAAGACCATAGGCCAACGACGCGTCGGGCCGGCGGGTTGGGACTTCACGCCGGGGTCCACGATGCCCTTCCTCACGCACTACGGGATGGACGAGGCGGAGCGCCGCCGACGCATGGCGTTTCTGGGAATCACCGAGGCCGACGCCGACAACGTCCGCCGACTCCGGGAGACGTTCGCCCGACACGCCGCAGAGTTCGCCGAGCGGTTCTACGACCACCTGCTGGCCGACCCGCACACCCGCGCCTTTCTCCGCGACCCGGACCAGCTGAAGCGGCTCAAGGGGCTGCAGGCGGATTACTTCTCCCAGCTCCTGGAAGGCGTCTTCGACGTTCCCTACTACGAGGGGCGGCTCCGCGTCGGCGTCGCCCACCAGCGCATCGGCCTGTCCCCGGTCTGGTACCTGGGCGCCTACAACCAGTACATCCAGCTGACCTTCCCGATTTTTGTACGGGCCTTCGGCGACGACCTGGAGAAGGTGCTGCCGCTGCTGCTGTCGCTGGTGAAGGTGATCTTCCTCGACGTGGGCCTGGCCCTGGACACCTACTTCCAGGCGGCCACGGCCCAGCTGCGGCAGAGGAACGAGGAGCTGCAGCAGGCCCTCGGCCTGTACTGGCAGGCGCAGCGGCGCGAGGAGCTGCTGCACAAGATGGCCAACCACGAGGTCCGCGGCGGCCTTGCGGCCGTCATCACCGGCCTGGAGGACATGCAGGACGCCGCCGGCCCCGGCATGGACACGGCCGACGCCGAGCAGCTGGCCGCGCTGACGCGGCGCTGCTGGAAGCTGTCGGAGCTGCTGGGCGAGATGCTGACCGCCTCGCCGGCCGGGCAGGGAGCGATGTTGGTGGAGGTCGGCCCGATCTTCGAGGCGCTCCGGGCCCGGTTCGGCCTGTATGCCGAGGGCCGCGACGTGCGCCTGGCGCTGCCGGAGACGGCCCCGCGCGTGTGGGCCGACGGCGTGCAGCTGCGCGAGGCCTTCGCCAACCTGATCGCCAACGCCGTCCAGTACCTGGACAAGGATCCGGGCCGCGTCGATGTGACTTGGGCCGAGGACGGCGATTCCTGCGAATTCCGCGTGGCCGACAACGGGCCGGGCGTCCCCGAGGCCGTCCGCGAGCGGCTGTTCCAGCCGTTCGTCCGCGGCCCCGACGCGGCCGCCCGGCACCGGCCTGGGTTTGTACTTCGTCCGCGCCGTAGTCGAGCAGGGCGGCGGCCGCGTCTGGCTCGAGACCGCGCCGGGCGAGGGCAGCCGGTTCTGCTTCACCGTGCCGCGGAGGCCGCCGAACGTCGCCGAGGGAAAGGGTCATGAGCAACGCACGACATTCCTAACGGCCGCCCCGTTCGACTGACCGCCGGCCCGCCGCCCCCATGGAGAACGACCCGCCAAACCCATGTCCAACAAAACCTCACGGACGCCGATCCGCCTCCTGGTCGTGGACGACGACGAGCAGATGCGTCGCACCCTGGTCGGCCGCTTCGAGCGCCAGGGGATGAGCGTGTACGCAGCCGGCGGCGGCGAGCAGGCCCTGCGGATCGCGGCCGACGCCCGCTTCGACGTGGCCGTACTCGACCTGCACATGCCAGGCATGAATGGCCTGGAGCTGCTGGAGAGGCTCAAGGAGCGGCAGCCCGACCTGGAGGCGCTGCTCCTGACCGCTCACAGCAGCGTCGAGACGGCCGTGGCCGCCATGAAGAAGGGCGCCTACGACTACCTGACCAAACCCTTCCACCTGCCCGAGCTGGAAGTCCACATCCAAAAGGCCTATGAAAAGGTGCAATTGAGCCGGCGCGAGCAGCGGCTGGTGCAGCAACTCCACCGGCAGGAGCCGAAACATAAGCTGGTCGGCTCCGGTTTGGCGATCCGTAAGATCGCGGCCCTGATCGAGAAGGTGGCGCCGACCGACGCCACCGTGCTGGTGCGCGGGCCGAGCGGCACGGGCAAGGAGGTCGTGGCGCGGGCGATCCACGCCCACAGCCCGCGGCGCGACAACCCGATGGTGACGATCAACTGCGCGGCCTTGCAGGAGAGCCTGCTGGAGAGCGAGCTGTTCGGCCATGAGAAGGGCGCCTTCACGGGCGCGGTGACGGCCAAGCCGGGGCTGGTGGAGGTGGCCGAGGGCGGCACGCTGTTCATCGACGAGATCGGCGAAATGGCGGTGGGGTTGCAGGCCAAGCTGCTGCGCGTGCTGGAGGACGGCCACTTCCGCCGCGTCGGCGGCACGACGGAGCAGCGGGCCGACGTGCGCGTGGTGGCCGCCACGAACCGCTCCCTGGAGGACGAGATCAAGTCGAACCGCTTCCGCGAGGACCTGTACTACCGGCTGAACGTCATCACGATGCGGCTGCCGCCGCTGAAGGAGCGGCGCTCGGACATCCCGGAGCTGGTGGAGTATTTCCTGGAGACGCGGCAGGTGGGGCCGGCGCTGCCGGGTCGAGCCGGAGGCGTTGGGGGCGCTGGTGCGTTACGACTGGCCGGGCAACGTGCGCGAGCTGGCCAACGTGCTGGAGCGGGCGCAGATCCTGGCGGAAGACGCCCTCATCACCGTGGACGACCTGCCCGACGCCCTGGTCACGGCGGTTCCCCCCACGGCCGGCGACGAGGCCGACGCCCATAACCTGCACGACGCCCAACGGCGGCACGTGCTGGCGGTGCTGAGCGAGGAGAAGGGCAACAAGGCGCACGCCGCCCGCGCCCTCGGCGTCAGCCGCCGCGCCCTGTACCGCCTCCTCGAGAAATACCAGATCGAGATGGCGGACGATCCATCAGGAGATTCCCCGTCAGGAACTCCCGACGGTGATGCGAACTAGTGCCTCAACCGGGCTGAAATGACGGGTAGAGGCGTTTCAGCTTAATGCGAGCGTCCTTGGTGGTGAAGCGCCAGTTGATCTTGCACGCCGCCTCGTTCCTCTGCTTCTCCCAGGCCCGGATCTCTCGGATCAGGGCTTCGAGGGTCTCGATCCGGCGGTCGAGGCACTGGCGGGCCAGCACGCTCAGTTCGGTTTCCGCCATGTCCAGCCAACTCCCGTGCTTGGGCGTGTAATGGATTTCCAACCGCTCCGCCAGCCGTCGGGCCTCCTCCGGCGCGAAGGCCTCGTACAGAGAGGCGAGCTTGTGCGTGTTCAGGTTGTCCATCACCAGCACGATCTTCTTGGCCCGCGGGTAGTACTCGTCCGCCAGGCGCCGGATGACCTCGGCGAAGTCCACGGCCGTCCGCCGCTCGGTCACCTCAATCCAACGCCGGCCCGCCAACGGCTCGAAGATCATGAACAGGTTCGCCGTGCCCTGGCGCTCGTATTCGTAATCGATGCGTTGCAGCCGGCCCGGTTCGGCCGGGATCGGCGTCCGGGTTTCCCCGATCAACTGCTTGCTCGTCTCGTCCAGGCACACGACGGGACGCGCCGGATCGTATGGCCGCTTGTAGACCTCCAGCACGTCCTCCATGGCGCACACGAAATCGGCGTTGGCCTGGGGCGGAATCACCCACCGCTTGTGCCGCCACGGCTGCAGTTCGTTTTTTTTAGCGTGGTTCGCACGCACTCCGGACTGATCCCCTCCACGACCTGGAGTTCGACCAGCTTGTCGGCCAGCAGCCGCAGGGTCCAGCACGTCCGTCCTTCCGGGGCGGCGCTGCAGGCCAAGGCGATCAACCGCGCTTCCTGGTCCCCGTCCAGCTTGCGGTATTGGCGGCCCGTCGGCTTCTTGCGGTACAACGCCTCTTCCAGGCCCTCCTCGACGAAGGCCTGCCGCACCCGATGCACGGTCGATTCGCTGGTCTCGACCGCCTCTGCGACGGCTGCGTCGTCCCAGGCGGGGCCGGCCGAACCCGCATCGGCCTTCAGAAGAATCCGTGCCCGGCTCAGAACGGACGCGGCGCGCTTGCCTTTACCGACCAGATCGAGCAACTGCTGCCGTTCCTCCGTCTCCAACCGGACCACGAACTTGACGTTCCTTGCCATGGTTCTTCTCCTTGACGTTGCCAAGAGAAGAACCGATCGGCCATAATCTGTCAACTCAGCCCGGTTGAGGCACTAGCCCCAACTGGATTCGGAAGATGCTGACGCTTCGCGGCGTCCCGTTCGAGGAGCTGCACCATGCCAACGCCTACACGGCCCAGCAGCTGGCGCAGCGCGAGCACATCCCGGGCCGACGCGTGGCCAAGGTCGTGGTGGTCATGGCCGACGGCCGGCCCGTCGAGCTGGTCCTGCCCGCCACCCGGCACGCCGATCTGGACCGAGTGCGGACGGTGCTGTACGCGAACGAGGTCCGCCTGGCCTCCGAGAATGAGATGGAGGACTTCTTCACCGGCTGCGAGGTCGGCGCCGTGCCGCCGCTGCGCTGCTGGGAGGGCGTGGACGTCCTCATGGACCGGTCACTGCAAGTCGAGGGCGACGTCCTGTTCCAGGCCGCCACCCACGCCGACGCGATCCGCGTCGCCTTCCGCGACTGGTACGAGATGGTCCACCCGCAGGTCGCCACGTTCGCCGAACCCGGCGACGTCGTCCACGCGTGAACCGGCGGCAAATGGAGGGAGAATGCCATGTTTCACGACAGAGAAGACGCGGCCCTTCAGCTGGCGCCGCTACTCAAGGGCCGGGAACTGCACGACCCGTTAGTGCTGGCGATCCCCCGCGGCGGAGTGGTTACGGGCGCCGTGCTGGCGCGGGAGCTGGGCGCCGAACTGGACGTCGTGCTGTCCCGCAAGCTCCACGCGCCGATGCAGCCGGAGCTTGCCGTCGGGGCCGTCTCCGAGGACGGACGCGTTCACCTCAACCGCCACGCTCAGGAGGTGTTCGGCCTGTCGGAGGACTACCTGGCCGGCGAGCGGCGGCGCCAGTTCGGCGAGATCGCGCGGCGGAAGGCCTTATTCCGCGGCGTCCGGCCGCAGGCGCCGGTCGCGGGCCGCTCGGTGATCGTCACCGACGACGGCATCGCCACCGGCTCGACCATGATCGCGGCGCTCCAGACGGTCCGGCCGCAGAAGGCGCGGGAGCTGATCGTCGCCGTGCCGGTCGCGTCGCCGGACCGGCTGGCCGAGGTCGGCCGCTGGTGCGACGAGACGGTCTGCTTGCTCCAGCCGGAGCAGTTCTGGGCCATCGGCCAGTTCTACGAGGACTTCACGCAGGTCGAGGACGAAGAGGTGGTGGAATTGCTCCGCGAGTTCGCACCGACCGCAGCTTCGGCCTCCCCGGCGGTGAATGATCGCCCGTGAAGGAGCCGCGGCGATGACAACGAATCCAACATCGGCGCCCGTGCTCGTCGGCAAGCGGTTGACGCGCGGTTACGGCCACGGAGCGACGCGGACGACGGCGGTGGAAGACGTCTCCGTCGCGCTGGAGCGCGGCCGCGTGACCCTGCTCGTGGGGCCGGCCGGCGGCGGCAAGACGACGCTTCTGGGGATGCTGTCGGGCCTGCTCCGGCCGGACGTCGGGCAGGTGCTGGCGCTGGGCCGGGACCTCTGGAAGATGTCCGAGTCCGAGCGAGAACGCTTCCGGCTGAAGCATTGCGGCTTCATCTTCGAGGACAGCAACCTGTGCGGCGCCTTGACGGCCCGGCAGCAGCTGGAGATTGCCTTGCGCTGGGGCGAGGGCGCGTCCGCCCGCGACGCGCGCCGCCGGGCCGACGAGATGCTCGCCCTCCTGGGGCTGGCCCGCAAGGCCGGGCTGAGGCCGTTGCAGCTTTCGGGGGGCGAGAAGCAGCGCGTGGCCATCGGCCGGGCCCTCGTCAAGTCGCCCGACCTCTTCTTCGCCGACGAGCCGACCAGCGCCCTGGACTGGGGCAACGGCCGGCGCATCGTCGAGCTGCTGTGCGACGCCGCCCACAAGCACGGCGCCGCCGTATTGGTCGTGACCCACGACGCCCGCATACTGCCCTACGCGGACGCGGCCCACCGGATGGAGGACGGGCATCTGCATGCCGTCGCCGTCGAGACGCTGGCCGGCGCCGACAGCCGCGAGCAAGGCCTGGCCGCCTGTCCGTGAGGCACCCGTCCCGGCGGCGCGCGCGTTGCATCGGTAATCGAGCGCACCGCCCCGCGAAAGAAGGAGATTGTCATGAAGAAACTCGCAATCGTCGCCCTGCTGAGCGCGTTCGCCGCGTGGCCGCCCGCGCGGGCGGACGAGAAGCACCCACTGGTCCCGTCGATCACGGTCGTCGGCTCGGGCAAGGCCTCGGCCGCGCCGGACATGGCGGTAATCCAGGTGGGCGTCGTCACGCAGGCGGCGTCGGCCGCCAAGGCGCTCCAGCAGAACAACGCCGCGATGGAGAAGCTGCTGCAGGTTCTGGAGGCCCAGGGCGTGGCCAAAAAGGACGTGCAGACGTCCAGTTTCAGCGTGCAGCCGCAATACAAGCCGTACCAGCCGGGGCAGACGCAGCCGTCGGAGATCGTCGGCTACCAGGTCGGCAACCAGGTCCGGGCCAAGGTGCGGAAGCTGGACTCGCTCGGCAAGATCCTCGACGACGTCGTCAGCCAGGGCGCCAACCAGGTGCAGGGCGTGACGTTCTCCGTGGCTGAGCCGAACCCGCTGCCGGACCAGGCCCGCCGCCAGGCGATGGCGGACGCCCGCCGCAAGGCGGAACTGTACGCCGAGGCGGCGGGCGTGGAGCTGGGGCGGGTTCTGCTGATCCAGGAGGAGACGCCGCAACGGCCGCGGCCACTCTTCGCGAACCTGGCGAAGGGGGCGGCGGAAGCCGTCCCGATCGCCGTCGGCGAAGAGGAGTTCGCGGCCACGGTCACCGTGACCTACGCGATCGGCAAGGAGCCGGCGGCCCCGAAGGCGACGGCCAGTCGGTGACCATCCGCGGGCCGCGACCGGATCGCATCGGGCGCGATCCGAGCCCCGGTCGGCCGGGCGGGCAAGTTCGGCCGACCGTGGCTTTATCGCCTGGGCTCCGGCCCCCACCGCCCGCGTCGGAGAACTGGCTCGGAAGATAGTGGACGCCCACATCCACCGTGCTGCCGACCTTATTGAATCGGATGAAGAAACGGTCCTCGTAGTCCTTGGCTTCCCGCTCCCGATCAAGTAATCACCACCGGGCGCGGGCTTCCGCTGCCGCTCCCATAACTCCTATTTCTCGTACGGATGAGTTTCCGTGCCGCCGGGCGCGGACGTCGGTTCCTCCCAGAACATCGTGTGGCACCGGCGGCACTGACCCAGCAAGTAATCGAGTTGCTTCCCCGAAGCGAACATGAAGGCGTAGGGCTCCAGCGGGGGCAGCGGTTGGCCGCACGGGCACGTCGTTTCCGGGGCCCGGCCGCCTGCAAAGAGCCGCGCCCAAAAGTTCAATTCGAGCGCGGCGTGCGGCCCACGAGGCCTCTCGAGGAAGTGGCTCATCCGCAGCCAGCGCACGTCCAGGGGAGACTGGAAGCCAAGCGTCTCGCAGGCCTGGACGATGCCGTAGGGCGGTGCATCGCAGTCGCAGTCGATCGAACCGTGGGGGCTGGACATGGCATCTTCCTCCATCCTGCGTCGGCGCCCGCGTGCAAACGGCGATGGCCCGACCTCATCAGCGGACGACGAACGGCTCAGCGATCAGTAGTGGCACGGCACGCTTCTGATGGCCGAGATTACTTCCTCCTCGGGGACGTCCGCGGCGGCGCCGGCGAAGGACGTGTCCTTACGGTCCACGAGGATGGCGCGGCCCGAAGCCGCGTTCCCTCGTAGGGCCGTGAGCAGCTGCGTCCGCTCCGTGTCGTTCAGCGGTCGGAAGTCCATGACTTTACTCCTTTGGCGATGGATATTGGGGCAACACCACGGCGAATCCCAGGCCGCCCCAGTCGGAAGCGCTTCACCTGGCTGTTGGCGAGCCCGTCGGGACCTCTGGCCTGGGCCGAACCCCGTTCCAGTAGACGGCTCGCCATCCGGGCAACAATCATGCCGACGCGTCGGCTGTCCTCATCTGCGCGATCCGGACGACGCAAAATGTCTGGGATCGGCTCATAATGGACAGGGGGAGCCCGGCTCCGCGGGCCGGCGGAGGAGGTCGGTGGAACAGGATGGGGTGTGCGGCTTCTTCAGCCGCATGTGCTTTTCCGCACGTCGGGATAGGGGATAAAGCCGGCAATACAGGCGGAAACAGGCCGAATACGTGGCCGCAAGAAATGGCACGGCGATAGCTGCGCAGAGGTGGAAAGAGAGGTGGGTCATGAGAAAGCTGCTGTGCGTCCTTGCCGCGTTGACGATCTGTCTCGGCGTGCTGGGTGAGGCCAGGGGCCAGTATTACGTCCCGCGCTACGGCTACCCTTATGGGACGCCCTATGCGCCTGCTTACTCGTACTACTACGCCCCGCCCGTGGTGTACGCCCCGACGGTGACTTACGCGCCCCCGGCGTACTACGCCCCGCCTTACTACTGGTCCGGGGGCTACTACTACACGCCTTACGTCGGCGGCGTCTATTACCGGTCGTACTACCCGTGGACGAACGCTTACTACTTCCGCTACCGCGTCTACCGCCGGTAGCGATGAGGCGTCATCCTCGGCGAGGCCTGCGAGCGAGTGAGGGCGGTGCGCCGCAACTGCGCCCTCCGGCGCCCGGCTGTGGCGGACGAGCGCGAAGGGGAAGCGGCTGCGGGGGGGCGCTTCCCGCACCTAATGGGCTCGGGGGCCGCGCGACGGCGGTGGGATTCCACGGTCCAGGAGGTGTGCCATGCGCACGATGACCAAGCGTCTGCAGGACCTGACGGCAGGCGACCTGATGACTTCCGACGTGGTCCGGCTGCCGGAGAAGATGGCGCTGCGCGACGCGGCCCGCATGCTGCTGCGGAACCATATCGGCGGCGCGCCGGTCGTGGACGGCAAGGGCAAGTGCGTGGGGGTGTTTTCGGCATTTGACGTACTCCGTCTGTCCGAGATACGGGCCGACGCCGCGCAGCCCACCTCCCCGCCGTTGCCGATCACGTGCTCCTTCCAAGCGACTCGCCGGACCTCGGACGGCAAGGAGACGACCGTCTGCACCCTGCCGCCCGGCGTGTGCCCCATCCAGGTCAAGCACGAGGGACCGGACGGGGCGTCGTTGATCGTGTGCAGTCAACCGCATTGCGTCCTGGTGGACTGGCAGGTGGTGGAGGTGGAAAAACTGCCCGCGGACGAGTTGCGGCGATTCATGACGCCGGACCCGGTGACGGCCGGGCCCGCCACGCCCATCCGCGTCCTGGCGCGGATGATGATCGACGCCCACATCCGCCGCGTCATCGTGGTGGACGAAGCGCGAAGGCCGGTCGGCGTCGTGTCCAGCACCGACCTCCTGGCCGCCCTGGCCCACGGCGACTGCGAACCTTGACCGCGGCGACAAATAGAGCTTGCAGGCGTGGGGGTCGCAGCGGGCGAAGTGTTCGTGCTCCTCGGGCGTCTCTGCCTTGCCCAACCGCAGCAATGGATCACGCCCGGCCCAGACGGGCAGTTCCTCCGTTCTTGCCGCCGGGTAACGGCGGCGACGAGCAGACGGTGTGCGCTGAAGGGTTGCGCAGCGGCGCCTTCTTCCAGCGCCCTCAAACAACCGTGGCCAGCCAGACATCCGCTGTGGATCGAGAAAGTCCGCAGTTCACCGGTTCGTGACGCGAGCCAGGAACGTGTGACGAACCGGATCGTGGCCGTGCGGATTCGCACGGGTCGGATCTCCCGATGGGCCATGGGAGACGGGCTTGGCGCCGGCTTCGGCGAATAAGCTGGCCGGTTTTGAGGGCATCCCCGCATGCGCATCCACGCGGCCGGTCGTGGCACAACCTTTGCCTAATCCCCCGCCGCCCTCAAAGCGAAATTCCGGACGGACTGAGGCCCGTGGAAGAATCCGCCAGCCGCACCGGGCGGGAGGCTGGCCGCGTTCTTCCCGACGAAGCGTTACGGCGGCGATGCGTCCAAGGCCGACCAAGGCCCTGCCCTGGAAGGTGCTCGACGCAATGACGCCGATTTCTACACGGGCCGGGGCGTCTGTTCTTGGGCGGCGCTGTCGGCTTCGCCCACCGGCTTGCTATCCGCCCGGCACAGGGTCCACGAAGGGAGAAAAAGATGAGCGTACATGCTGAACATGCCAAGAGCCCCGCCGTCGTGCGCGTGGTCGAGTTGGTCGGCGTCTCGGAGAAGAGCTGGAGCGACGCCGCCCAGCAGGTCGTCGCCCGGGCCGCGAAAACGACGCGCCACATCACGGGGCTGGACGTGGCGCGCAGCTCGGCCGTCGTCCGCGACGGCAAGATCGTCGAATACCACGTGGACGTCAAGGTGGCGTTCGTCATCGAGCCGGCGGAGATCGAACCCTAGCCGGCCGAAGGGCGGCCTACGGAGAAAAGGGAGCGTGCTTTATGGTTACCGGCGCGAAGCAGACGGCGCGACTCGTCGAAATCCCCTCCGAGCGGCGGAGGCTCAGCGGCATTCTGCACGTGCCGCCGGCGGCGGGGGGCGTGGTCGCGTTCGCCCACGGCAGCGGCAGCGGCCGCTTCAGCCCCCGCAACCAGTTCGTCGCCCGCGCCCTGCAAGAGGGCGGCCTGGCGACGCTGCTGCTCGACCTGCTGGAGGAGGAAGAGGCCGAGGATCGGGAGAAGGTCTTCGACATCGAGCTGCTGGCCGGGCGCCTGCAGAGCGCCGCGGACTGGCTGGCCCAGGACCGCGAGACCGGCGCGCTCCGCCTCGGCTACTTCGGGGCCAGCACGGGGGCCGGCGCCGCCCTCGTGGCCGCGGCGCGCGACCCGGCGGCGGTCGGAGCGATCGTTTCTCGCGGCGGCCGCCCCGACCTGGCCGGGGCGCACCTGGCCGCCGTCCAGGCGCCGACCCTGCTCATCGTCGGCGGCGACGACGACGTGGTGGTCGAGCTGAACGAGCGGGCTCTGCGCCGGCTTCACTGCCCGAAGGAGATGGTCATCGTCCCCGGCGCGACGCACCTGTTTGAGGAGCCGGGGGCCCTGGAGGAGGTCGCCCGCCTGGCAAGGGAGTGGTTCGTGCGCTGGCTGGCGCCGCCGCGCCGGCAATGACCGATTTAGGACCGCTCCGGGATCATATGAAGCGCTGGGTTTCAAGCGATGGAGGTTTCGGCCATGCAACTACCGCTGCAAGTCTCCTTCCGCAACATGGAGCAGTCGGACGCGATCGAGTCGGTCGTCCGCACCAAGGCGGCCAAGCTCGACTCCTTCGCCAACCACATCATGAGTTGCCGCGTCGTGGTGGAGCCGGCGGCCAAACACCACCTGCACGGCAACCAGTACACGGTCCACATCGACGTCACGCTGCCGGGCGGCGAAGTCGTCGCGGTTCGCGAGCCGGCCCCGCACGTCGAAGACAAGGACATCGCCGTCGCCCTGCGCGACGCCTTCGACTCGGTCCGGCGCGAGCTGGAAGACTACGTGCGCCGCCAACGGGGCGCGGTCAAGACCATCGAGAAACTGCCCCACGCCCGGGTGAGCCTGCTCTTCCCGACGGAGGGCTACGGCTTCCTGGAGACGGCGGACGGCCGCGAGGTCTACTTCCACCGCCACAGTGTCCTGCACGACGGCTTCGACCGCTTGAAGGTCGGGGCCGAGGTCGCCTTCGTGGAGGAGGAAGGGATGAAGGGACCCCAGGCCAGCACGGTGAAGCCGGTCGGGAGGCATGGCGGCCTCTGAGTGCGGTTCATGGTCCATAGCGACGATGAGTGCGCTTGCCGCAACGGACCTTGCAGAGACGAGGGCGGATGATGAGCCCGAATCGAACCGAGCCGACATGCGTGTTCTTTCCAGCAGCGGCGACAATGGATCAGAACCAGCCCCGCGACCCGTGCGGATCGAGAAAGCTGGCAAGTCGCCGGGCGCCAGCCGAGATGGGAGAGCGTGAGAAGTGCACCAGGGCCGTGCGGATTCGCACAAATCCCACCTGCGGGCGAGCCGCTGGTTGCAGCTTTTGCACCGGACCTGGAGGGCAATGACGGCGACTTTGAAAGATTCTCCGGACGCGAACGCCTCCGGCTGATCGCGGCACGGCCTTTGCCGTCCCTGTTGCCGCGCAAACCACAATTTCGGACAGGGACGAGTTCGCAGAAGAATCTGCGAGTTGTATTGGGCGAGATGACGGATCGCTTCCTTCCGAGAAGAAACAAACGGCGGCGATGTGTTCCTGGCGAACCCAGGCCTTGCTCCGGCAAGAACTCGATACAACTTGTCGCCGAGTCCCGGACAGCCAAGACGGCGCCTCTTCAGTGCGGCCGTCGGCTTCGCCCGGTCGTTTGCCGCTCGCTCCGCCCCAGGGTCTACGAAAGGAAAACGTCATGAGCGTACATGCCGAACACGCCAAGAGCCCCGCCGTCGTGCGCGTGATCGAGTTGGTCGGCGTCTCTGACAAGAGCTGGAGCGACGCCGCCCAGCAGGTGGTCGCCCGTGCCTCGGGAACGACGCGCCACATCACGGGACTGGACGTGGTGCGCAGCTCGGCCGTCGTCCGCGAGGGCAAGATCATCGAATACCACGTGAACGTCAAGGTGGCGTTCGTTGTCGAGCCGGCGGAAATCGAGGCCTAGCAAAAACACGTTAAGCCCGTGAAGGAGCGCCGCCGGGACGAGTTTCGCGTCCACGTCGGCCGTAGGGATGCAGAATGGATCTCCGAAAGGTTCAACAACAAAGGAGGAAGAGCGATGAAGAGCGACAAGGATCTGCAGCACGACGTCCAGGAGGAGCTGAAGTGGGAGCCGAGCGTAAACGCGGCCCACATCGGCGTCGCCGTCACGGGCGGCGTAGTGACCCTCACCGGCCACGTCCCCTCCTACGCGGAGAAGTACGGGGCCGAGAAGGCCGCCAAGCGCGTCTATGGCGTCAAGGCGGTGGCCGACGAGCTGGACATCAAGCTGCCCGGCAGCTTCAAGCGCACTGACGAGGACATCGCCCAGGCGTGCGTCAGCGCCCTCAAGGACAACTACTCGGTGCCGCACGAGAAGATTAAGGTCGTGGTCAACAGCGGCTGGGTCACGCTCGACGGCCAGGTCGAGTGGCAGTACCAGAAGAACGCGGCCATGAACGCCGTCCGCTTCCTGACCGGCTTCACCGGCGTGTCCAACAACATCACGGTCAAGACGCACGTCTCGCCGAGCGACGTCAAGAACAAGATCGAGGCGGCGTTCAAGCGCAGCGCCGAGATCGACGCCCGGCGTGTCAGCGTCGAGGCGCGCGAGGGCAAGGTGACCTTGCACGGGCATGTGCGATCGTGGGCGGAGCGGGAAGAGGCGCAGGAGGCGGCCTGGGCGGCGCCGGGGGTTACGGCGGTCGAAAACGAGATCGAGGTTACGCTGTAGCCCGTGCCGCTCGCCTTTCGGGCGGAGAAGCAGGACAGGGGACCTTCGCTTGCCGGGGTCGTTCCCCGGCAAGCGAAGGATGTCGCCGCGCTCACCCCCACACAAGCGCGGAGGAGGATTGACCGATGGAGCAGCGAAGACGGGAGATTTCTCCCAAGCACCAGGAGTTGCGCCAGAAGAGGATGGAATTGCACGGCCACCGCAGGAAGCTGCACGACCGGCTTACCGAGGTCTGTGAGGACTTCATCCTGGAAGACCTGAGCAGGACGTACAAGCGGAGCACGCTGATTCGGGAGCTGCAATACCTCCTCGGCTACTACCAGGACGAGGAGAACTGGCAAGGCATCGAGTAACCGCTCCTGGCCGGCCCAGACCGACCGATGAAGAGGCGCAATCATGCGCGCCGACCGCCCCGCAAGCATTGCCGCGCCGGCTGGGATTGAACCAGGGCGCATCGACATCACGGTATCGGCCCGGTGGGGATTCGCATCGATACCGACCTCACGGAGGGACAGATTGAGCCCCCGTAGCGAGGTCAGGCGTCGCGACCGCTTCAGGCGAGGAGACATTCATGGCGAACAAGCATTTGCTCTTCAAGGAAGCCGCGCGGGAGAAAGTCCTGCACGGGGCGGCCGCACTGGCGGACGCGGTGCGGGTGACGCTCGGCCCCCGGTCGAAGTGCGTCCTGATCGGCAAAAAATGGGGCCGGCCGATCGTCTGCAACGACGGCGTCACCATCGCCAAGGAGATCGAACTGAAGGACCCGGACGAGAACCTCGGCGCCCAGATGATCCGCGAGGCGGCCGAGAAGACGGGCGACGCCGTCGGCGACGGGACCAGCACGGCCACGGTCCTGGCCCAGGCGATCTTCGTGGAAGGGGTGCGCAACGTCGCCGCCGGCGCCAGCGCCATCGACCTGAAGCGCGGGCTCGACCGCGGCATGAAGGCCGCCGTCGCCGCCGTCAAGGCCCTGTCGTGTCCGGTGGAGAGCCGCAAGGAGAAGGCGCAGGTCGCCGCCATCTCCGCCCACAACGATCCGGCCCTGGGCGAACTGGTGGCCGACGCCATGGAGAAGGTCGGTGGGGAGGGCGTCGTGTCCGTCGAGGAGGCCAAGGGAATCGAGACGACGCTGGAGGTCGTCGAAGGGATGCAGTTCGACCACGGCTACCTGTCCCCGTACTTCATTACCGACGCCGAGAAGATGCAGGCCGCGCTCGACGAGCCGGTGATCCTGCTCTACGAGAAGAAGATCAGCATCCTCAAGGACCTCCTCCCGTTTCTGGAGCAACTCGCCCAGGCGCGGAAGGCCCTGTGCATCGTGGCCGAGGAGGTGGACGGGGAGGCCCTGGCCGCGCTGGTCGTTAACAAAGTTCGCGGCATCCTGGCCTGCATGGCCGTGAAGGCGCCGGGCTACGGCGACCGACGCAAGGCGATGATGGAGGACCTCGCCGTCCTCACGGGCGGCCGGTTCATCGCCGAGGAACTGGGCCTGCGCCTGGAGAACGTCAAGCTCGACGACCTGGGCCGGGCGCAGCGGGTGGTCAGCGACCGCGACAACACGACGGTCATCGGCGGCGGCGGCAAGAAGGAGGCCATCGCGGGCCGCTGCGACGAGATCCGCAGGCAGATCGAGAAGGCGACGTCCGATTACGACCGCGAGAGGCTGCAGGAGCGGCTGGCCAAGCTTGCCGGCGGCGTGGCGGTCATCAAGGTGGGTGCCCCGTCAGAGGCGGAGATGAAGAGCCGCAAGGAGGCGCTGGAGGACGCCATCAGCTCGACCAAGGCGGCCATGGCCGAGGGCATCGTCCCCGGCGGCGGGCTCACGCTGCTGCGGGCCATCGACGCCGTGGAGCGCGAGGAGGCGAAGTGCGACGGGGACGAGCGCACGGGGCTTCGCATCCTCAAGCGGGCGCTGGAGGCGCCGACCCGGCAGATCGCCGAGAACTCCGGGGCGGACGGCGGCGTGGTGGTGACTCAGATGCGAGCCGGCAAGGGCGCGTACGGCTTCGACGCGGCGTGCGGCCAGTACGTGGACCTGGTCGAGGCCGGCATCATCGACCCGACCAAGGTCGTGCGGACGGCGCTGGAGAACGCCGTGTCGGTGGCGAGCCTCCTGCTGCTGACGGAGGTCACGCTGACCGACGTTCCCGAGCCCAGGGGCGAGCGAGGGCGGGCGGGCGAGCCGATGGAGGAGTGACAATGGGGCAAACGGCAAGAACGACGGGAGGTGGACCATGGCGACGGCTCACGTGGAGATGCACAGCGAGCACGTGCAGTGGCTCGGTAATTATGCGATGTGGCGGGACGACCTCGCGCTCTGGCGGAAGGAGATCGACGAGGCATTCGACGGGTTGCAGAAGCTGGAACACGCGCTCCGCATGCATGACAAGGGATTGCAGGACCAATTGAACACGATTCTGGCGGAGGAGCAGGCCGTGAAAGGTCACGAGCACGCGCTGGCCGAGTACGAGCGCGGAGGCCCGGGGGACGATCTTCTTGGGATGGCCAAGCCCCACGGGGTGAACGCCGGCAAGCACGCGGAGCAGCGGCGGGCCCACGAGCGCCTCAAGGAGCGCCATCACGCGGTGATGGCTTACTGGTCCTTGCTGCTCAAGACGCTCGCCCAGAAGACGTGACCTGGCAGCGCTGGGCGGGCACCATGAACGGCCATCGGCGTCGGCGAGCCGCCCAGCGCAGCCAGGACGGGGTACGGCGGCCCGCCGCAACTCTAGCGGCCGAGGCTCGCGGCGGCAATGTTCGATTGACTGGGCGGCGGTGAGCGAACTGTGCGAAAAGGAGAACCGCGATGAGCAGGCCAACAACGCGGCCGCTTCAGTCCGGGAAGGTAATGGCGGCGAAAGGCACGCCGCGCGTCGCCGTTCCGTCCTCGAAGAAGAGGTCGGCGGTCTCCACCGGCGGCTCCCCCTCCCGCTCCACCACGTGGGGCCGGACCTGGGCGCGCCGCCGCGCGCCCCTCCGGATCAACACCTGCTCCAACGGCTGCCGCGGGCCGCGCTCCAGGTCCGCCCACCAGTCCGCCACGAATTCAATGAGGTGGTACATCGTCCTACCCTCCTTTGCGGCCGCCGCCCGCCCCGTAGTCGCTCCCCGCGCCGCCCGCGCCGCGGGGCTCAGAAGCAGCCTTTCGCGATCTCCTGGGCGATCAGTTCCTTGAGTTCCTTGACGTTGTCCTGTTCCTGGTACTTGAGCGACCGCCAGAACTCCTGCACGAAGGGATGCCCCTCGGCGTTGGCCATGTACTGGTCGAGCCGCCACAGGGCGTCGAGGCGACGGGCCAGCTCATGAACCAGGTCGTGGTCGTGGTCCGCGCAGCCGCGGCTCTCCCCGATGTGTTCCAGTTCCTTTTCCGCTGTCAGCGTCATGGAGTTCCTCCTTGGCGGCGGGCGCGACGCCCGGCGCCTCTACTCGGGCCACAGGGAGCGGATCTCCCCGGGCAGGTTGTTCTTCACGTGCTCGATCTCCCCGCCGCTGACGTGCCGGGCGAGGACGGTAAACACGGCGCGGGCCGCCTCTTCGGCGTCGGCGGCGAGGTCCCGGGGCAGGCCCTCGGCGACGTGGGCCAGGAACGCCGCCTTGTGGCGCTCCTTCAGCGGCTTGCCGGTGGGATGCCAGCCGTCGTAGTAGAAGCCACGGACCAGCATGGGGAGCTGCGCCCCCAGGGCCGCGGCCTGCTCGACGCCCAGGCGGTCCCGCAGCGCGTGCAGGACGGCCCGCAGGGCGTCGTAGGCGTGGCGACGATCGGCCCACCCCGTCTCCTCCCCCACCTCATGGAGCCAGACGTTGGTCGTGTGGGTCGTGCTGTCGAACGCCTGTAAGCCGGTTTGGCTCATGGTAGATCCCCTTCCGAATGGATTTGCGGGCCGCGCCCGTGGGGGAGCATTTTTCGCTTCGAGGGCCCGCTCGGGCCGCGGCTCTGCAACGTCTCGCTGGCTTCCTGGGCAACTCGCGCGCCGTCCCGGAACCGGTTGGGGAGGTGGGCGCGGCCGTGCGGAAAACAGCGGCGATTTCGGGCATTTCGCCCCGGCTCGCCGCCCGCCGCGCTCGCCCAGTACGCGGCGGGCCGTGAGCGGCCGTGCGGTTCCGCACGCCTCCTGTCCGCTTTCGGCCCGGCCCTGCGGTTAGCCGCCATCGGCCAGTGCGCCGACGTTTCGGCATTCGGCCGCGAGTTCGGCCCGGAGCGCCTTGTAGTCCGTCTTGCCCGTGCCGAGGACCGGGATCGCCGGGAGGCGACGCACCTCGTCCAGCCGCATCACGCCCTGAAAGCCCTCGGCCAGCAGCCGGGCGTTGGCCTCCCGCAGCGTGATCGGCTCGGTCGTGAACAGCACGATGCGCCGGCCGGAGTCGTACTCGACCCCCTCCACCGCCACGCGGAGGCCCTCCGGCGTGGGCGGGTAGAGACGCTCGAACGGCTCCTCCAGCGCCGGCAGCGAGATCATCTCGCCGCCGGCCTTGAGGAAGCGCTTCAGCCGGCCGCGAAACGTCAGGTAGCCGTCGGCGTCGATCTCGGCGAGGTCACCGGTGACGTACCAGCGTTTGCCGTCGCGGTCCTGGAACGGCTGCGGCCCCTCGTGGCCGAGGTAACCGGGGAAGACGGACGGCCCGCTCACCAGCAACATCCCCATGCGGCCCGGCGGCAGCGCCTCGTTCGTTTCGAGATCGACGACGCAGACCTCTACCCCCGGGAGCGGCTTGCCGATCGTGCCGGGTCGGATCGCCGACGGCGGGTTGAAGCTGACAACGGGCGAGCACTCGGTCACGCCGTACCCTTCGAGCAGGACCGCGTCCGGCGCCATCTTCGCACACCGCTGAAAAAGAGACTCCGGACACTTCTCCGCGCCCACCACGATCAGCCGCAGGGAACGCAGCTCTTCCGCCGAGGCGTGGTTGAGGACGTAGCCCATCAGCGTCGGCGTGCCCACGACGAATGTCGGCCGGAACGAGGCGATCTTGCGGGCGAGACCGGCCGCGTCGGTGGGGTCGGCGTGATGAACCACGCGCAGGCCCCCCAGGAGCGGCCAGAGCATGGCCGCGGCGAGGCCGAAACTGTGGAACGGCGGCAAGAAGCCGAGCGTGAAATCCGCCCGCGTCAGCCCCATCACCGCGGCGCCGGCCCGCCCGCAGCTGAGCAGATTTTCATGGGTGAGCGGCACGGTCTTGGGCGCCTTCTCGGATCCGCTGGTGAAAAGCACCTCCGCGGCCGAATCGGGAGCGACCTGCGGGACGAAGGCGCGGACGCGACCGGGGAACAGCCGCACTTGCAACAGCGTCCGGAGCAGCTCCCACCGGCCGACGTTTTGTCGCAGATCCTCCACGAACAGGCACTCCACTCCCTCGATCGCCAACCCCAGGCGGTCGAGGAACCGGCGCGACGTGACGATGTGGGCCAGATTCATGGACGAGACGGCGTGTCTCAGGTGGGCGGGCCCGGTGGTCCAGTTGAGCATCACCGGCAGCTTGCCCGCCATCTGCAGCGCCAGAAAGGCGACGTCGCAGGCGACCGACGCCGGCAGCATCAGGCCGATGTTCTTCTCCGGCAGGCGACCCAGCCGCCGCGTCATGGTCAAGACGCCGGTCAGCAGCCGTTCGTAGGTGAGGACGCCGGAAGCGTCGTCGGCCGCCGCCACGTCGCACGGGTTTTCGAGGGCGCGCGTCACGAAGGATTCCGCGACCGTGCGGCCCTTGATCTCCAGCGGACCGCCGTCGGACGGCGGCCGGAACCAGCCCGTCGGCGCCGGCCTGGGCGGCCCCTTCTCGCTCAGCCCCTCGGCCAGCGCCCAGACTTGCCCCAGGTCCACCGGCGCCTGTTCACTGGAGAAGCCGAACCGCCGCTCGACCCGCAGGGTCAGGTCCATGCGATCGAGGCTGTCCAGCCCGAGCGCGTCCAGAGTCGTTTCGGCGGTCTGCTCGGCGTCGGTCAGCGGCCGGCGAAGCACCTCAGTGAGGATCTCGGCGACCGCCGCCTTCGTGGCGGCCCGGACGCGGCCCGCGTCCGCCTCGGCCGGCGTCGCAAGCGGCGGGAACTCGCGGGTGCGCGGGCCGAACAGGAAGTGGTACGGCACGTACACCGGGGGTTCCGGCCCCTCGGCGTTGTACCAAGCTTCCAACCACGGGTTCAGCGTCTCGCGCCGAAGCTCCGGCAACTCCTCGCGGCGGACGACCCGGACGGTCATGCGGACCGAGCGGCGCGGCGTCAGAACGAGCAGGTTGGCGAGCAGCAGGCCGGCGCCGAGCAGTAGGCCGCGCATCAGGGGCGGCTCGCGGCCGGTGAAAGCGTAGCTGAACCGGCTCCCCCGCAGGCCGCGCGTCCGCACCAGGACGACCGCGGCCTCCGGCACGGCCCGCAGGACGTCGGCGACGGATCGCACGGCGCCGAGCCGTTCCAACCCGCCGCGTTGCAGCCGGCCGGCCGGCCAGAGGACGTGGTTGCGGCCCGCCTTCAGCCCCGCGGCCACCTGGGCGACGGCCTGCTCCGCCTGGGTGCGGGCTTGCACGCTCGCCTCCTTGAGGACCGGCACTTCCACGGCGTCGAGCAGCTTCATGAGGGGGCGGAGGAGGGGGTTGCGGAAGTTGGATTCGTAGAGCATGGGCCGGGGCGCAGGCGCGGCCAGAAGGTCGTCAGCACCAGGATCGGATCGACGTAGGCGGGGTGGTTGGGCAGGAGAAGAACGGGGCCCGTCAGGCCGCGCAGCTGCTCCATGCCGTCCGCGGTGACGCGGTAGCGGAAAGGCAGGATCAGGCGGGCCAGCATCCACAGGGCGAAGCGGATAAATTCGAGCATGGCGGCGTCTCGTCGCAGGAACCGATCCGCGAAGCGCACCGGTGAGATAGAGCGGCCGGCGGAGTCGCGACGACAAGGGGCGCGGGGCTGTGCGGCGCCATCGCCGGCTTATGCGATCATGCTTCACGTCATCACGGCTTCGCCGGCGCCTCCATCTGCGTCGGCGGCAGGGGGAACTTGCCCTGGATCTGGCCACAGTCGAGGCAGTAGGCGAACTGCACGTCGTCCCCGCCGCCGATCCCCAGATCCCGGGGCACGTAATCATGCAGATGGCGACCCGCCAGGTCCACGCTGCACATATCGGAACAGTGGGCGAGAATGCGGGCCAGGCGCGAACTTGCGCATCGCTGACAGGGAGCGCTCACGGCCGTCCTCCTTCCGCGCCTCTTCCGCAGAGGCGCCGCACCGCCCCGGCCAGCAGCGGCGCAACGGACGCGACTTCCCACGACGGGTCGCCGCCAAATGGGATGCTGTCCGAGGTCAGCACGCGGCCGAACCGGGCGGCGCGGATGCGGTCCACCGCCCCCGGCGCCATGACCTCGTGGGTGAAGGCGGCGTGGACCTCCCGCGCCCCCGCCCGCCGCAGGGCCTCGGCGGCCCCGGCCAACGTGCGGCCGGTGCTGGCCATGTCGTCCACCACCAGACACGCCCGGTCCCTGACATCGCCGAGGGCCTGCACCGTCTCCGCGGCGTCCGGCCGCGGCCGCTCCTTGGCGACGACTGCCAGCGGCGCCTCCAGCGCCCGGGCGAAGCGCTGCGCCCGCTTCAGGCCCCCCGCGTCGGGGGACGCCACGACCAGGTCCCGGACGCCCCAGCTCCGGACCCGCGCCAGGAAAAGATCGTCCGCCTCGAGGAGCACAGCGGGCATGGGCAGCGCGCTCTCCAGCGCCGGCGCGTGCAGGTCGAGCACGACCAGGTGATCCAACCCGACGCAACCCAGAAGCTTGCCGGCGACCTTTGCCGAGCGCGGGTCGCCGGGCCGGCCGCGCCGCTCCTGCCGGGCGTAGCCGAAGTACGGCACGATCCCGACGACGCGCGCCGCCCCGGCGGCCCGGACGGCGTCGGCCAAAAGCGCCAGCACCATCAGGTTGTCGTTCACCGGCGGGCCGGTCGGCTGGACGAGGAACACGACCGCGTCCCACACGTCCTCCGCGACGTGGACGCGCGTCTCGCCGTCGGCGAAGGCCCCGACCTCGGCCCGCGCCAGCGGCGCCTTCAGCTCGCAGGCCAGGTCCTGGGCCAGGGCCGGATGCGCCCCGCCGGATAGAACCAGCACGGCGGACTCCGACGACACGACTTCGATTGTTCCCATGACAGACCCCTCAACGCACGCTTGCCTTCCGCCCGGCGAGGAACTGGCGGAGCCGGGCCGGGTAGACCGCCAGGCGCTCCGTCGCCTTCGCCGGGTCGTCGCAGGAGGCCAGCACATCCAGGTCGCCGACCGTCTACTTACGGCCTCGGTAGCTGCCGGCGACCTCGACGCGACTCAGTCCGGGCGTGTCCGAAAGACGGCGGGTCAGGGCCTCGGCGTAGACCTTCGCCTCATCCACGCCGACGCGCCGGCCGACCTGGGCGAGGTGCTCCAGCCCGCGGGCGATCTTCTCTTCCGTCTTCGCTCCGAAGCCCTTCAGCTCCCGGATGCGGCGCCCCTGTGCGGCCCGGGCGAGATCGTCCAGCGAGTGAACCCCTAGCTGCCGGTACAGGATTTGCGCCCGCTTCGGGCCGAGGCCGGGTATTCCGAGCATGTCGCGCAGCCCGGCCGGCGTCTGCTCGCGGAGTTCGCGGCGCAGCGCCAGGTCGCCGGTTTCGAGGAGGGACCGGATCTTGCCGGCCAGTTCGGCGCCGATGCCGGGGAGGTTTTCCAGCCGGTGCCGCGGGTCGGCCGCGACGACCGCCAGCGGTTCAGACAGGTCGCGGATGGTGCGGGCCGCGTTGCGGTAGGCGCGCACCCGGAAAAGGTTGGCCGGCTGCAATTCCAGCAGGTCGGCCACCTCCTCGAATACCTGGGCGGCCTCGGGGCTCTCCATGACATCCTCGGCTGGGGCGGCGGTTGCGCCGGCCGCGCGTATAGGGATGTGGGCTTCTCCTACAAAATCGGCGCCGCGCTTCCGGAATCACGCCGGAGCCCCGCGGCCATGCGGCGACTCCGCTTCGCGGCGGGTTCGCGGGTCGGCGGCTCCCGGCCCTCTGTGCGGAACGGGGCTGCTCGTGTGCGGGAATGGACCACGGGCGTCGGCAGGCGGCGGAGGCCGAGATTCTGGATCGACGCGAGCCGCCTTTCACTTGCCGTCATTTGTCAGCTTTCCTGCGGCCGGACGCGCTGAAGCGTCGTCTTGCGGACGTCGGCCTGAGAATTGCTGCGCCTTCGGCCGCCGTCCGGCCCCTGCGGAGGATGCAGCGATGACTCAAGCCGTATTGCAGACCTGGAAAAAGCGTCTCCTGGCCATTCGAGACCGCCTCGACCGCGACCGGTCCGGTCTCAAGGACGAGGCCCTCAACCCGGCGGGGGGCGAAGCGAGCGGGAGCCTGTCCGACTTGCCGCTCCACCTGGCCGACCTTGGCAGCCACGTCTTTGAGGAGGAATTCTCTCTGGCCCTGGTGGGAAGGGAAGAGCAGCTTCTCGCAGAGATCGACGACGCCCTCGCGCGCATGGGCGAGGGGACGTACGGCCGTTGCGAGGGGTGCCGGCGGAAGATCGGCCGGGCGCGTCTCACGGCTCTGCCGTACACGCGCTTCTGCGTGGCCTGCGCGCGAACCCTCCAGGGCCAGGCCGCACGGTGAGCCGGGGCCGCGGCCGTCTTGCGGCGCCTTGCAGCGAAAAAGCGAATGATGCGACGGCAGCGGCTGCCGCGTGCGGCGGTCGGCGTCGGGTCGCGCCGTTGTCCTTCAAGGACGGCGAGCGGCGCTGCCCTTCGAGTTACAGCCATTCCCGTCGCAGCAGCCACGACTTCACCGCCTGGGTCAGAAGCACGTACGCCAACAGGGTCGCCAGCAGCAGCGGCCAGTAGAGCGGCGGCAGCGGCGTGAAGCCCAGCGACGGACCGAGCGGGGAGGACGGTAGGTAGACGCCCACCGCCATGATGAGGCACGTCGCGGCCAGAAGCGGCGGGCTCGCCCGACTCTGCAAGAAGGGGATCCGATTCGTCCGGATGACGTGGATGATGAGCGTCTGCGTCAGCAGCGACTCCACGAACCAGCCGGTCTGGAAGAGGCCCGCGCGGGCCGGGTCCCAGCAGCCGAAGATGTACAGCATCAGGAAATAGGTCGTGTAGTCGAACACCGAGCTGCACGGGCCGATCAGCAGAATAAACTTGGCGATCCGGTTCATCGACCAGGGGCTGGGCCGGGCGACCTGCTCGGGATCGACGTCGTCGGCCGGGATCGGCGTCTGGGAGAAGTCATACAGGAGGTTGTTCGTAAGGACCTGGATGGCGGTCATGGGCAAAAACGGCAGGAAGATGCTGGCGCCGAGGACGCTGAACATGTTGCCGAAATTGGAACTCGCCCCCATGCGGATGTACTTCAGGATGTTGGCGAACACCTTGCGCCCTTCCACGACGCCGGCGACCAGCACTGTCAGGCTCTTCTCCAGCAGGATGGCGTCCGCCGACTCCTTGGCGACGTCTACAGCCGTGTCCACCGACACGCCCACGTCGGCCGCCCGCAGGGCGGGGGCGTCGTTGATGCCGTCGCCGAGGAAGCCGACGCAGTGTCCCTTGCACTGCAGCGCCCGGATGATGCGCTGCTTGTGAACCGGAGAGAGCCGGGCGAACAGCGCCGTCCTGTCCGCAACCTCGGCGAGCTGGTCGTCCGACATCCCTTCGACCTCGCCGCCGAGCACCACGCGGTCGGCCGCGATGCCCACCGACTGGCACACCTTACGGGTCACCAGGTCGTTGTCGCCCGTGAGTACCTTGAGCGCGACGCCGTGCCGTCGGAGCGCCTCCAGGGCCGGCAGGGCCGAGTCCTTGGGCGGGTCGAGGAAGGCGACGTAGCCCTTGAGGACCAAACCGCTCTCGTCGTCGCGCGAATAGGCCGCCTTCGGCGGAACGTCCTTGTACGCCAGGGCCAACACCCGGAACCCGTCGGCGCTCAGGTCGTCGTGCTCCTCGCGCAGGTCCGCGATGATGACGTGTTCCATGGGATGGAGTTCCCCGTCCAGCTCGAAGCCGGCGCAGCGCCGGAACACCTCCTCGGCGCGCCCTTGCAGATGAGGCGGTGGCCGCCGTTCGGCAGGCGCACGACCACCGACATGACCTTGCGCGTGAAGTCGAACGGGATCTCATCGACCTTCTCGTGTTCCGGGATGTTCAGCTGCTCGTGCAGGTGCCGGTATTCCAGGATGGCCCGGTCCATAACGTTCTTCAGGCCCGTCTGGAAGTGGCTGTTGAGGTAGGCCAGAGCCAGCACGTCCTCATCCTCGCGCAGCACCACGTCGCAGTGCTTCTCCAGGAGGATGCGGTCCATCGTGAGCGTGCCAGTCTTATCGGTGCAGAGGACGTCCATCGCCCCGAGGTTCTGGATGGCGTTGAGCCGCTTGACGATCACCCGCCGGCGCGACATCAGCATCGCGCCCTTGGAGAGGCACACCGTGACGATCATCGGCAGCATCTCCGGCGTCAGCCCGACCGCCACGGCCACGGCGAAAAAGAACGCCTCCTTCCAGTCGTGCTTGCTCAGGCCGTTGATGAGGAAGACGAGGGGCGCCATCACGACGATGAACCAGATCATGAGCCAGGTGAAGCGGCGCACGCCCCGGTCGAAGCTGGACTCCGGCGGAGGCTCCGCGAGGGCCGCGGCCACGCCGCCGAGGAAGGTCCAGCGGCCGGCGGCGACGACCACGCCGTGGGCCGACCCGGTCTCCACGCTCGTGCCCAGGAAACAGATGTTGTGCAGCTCCAGGGGAGAGTGCGCGCCCGTCTCCCGCGCTCCGGACGGGACGGGCGAGGGGGCGTCGGTCTTTTCAGCCGGGAAGGACTCGCCGGTCAGGCTGGCCTGGACGACGTGCAGGTCCTTGACGGCGACCAGCCGCAGGTCGGCGGGTATCATGTCGCCGGCGGACAGCTGCACCACGTCGCCGCGAACGAGGTCTTCCAGGGGCAGCTCCAGGGGCTTGCCGTCTCGCACCACCGTCGCCGTGACGCGGATCATCGCCCGGAGCCGGGCGGCGGCCGCGTCGGCGCGGGCCTCCTGGAAGAAGCGCAGCAGAACGCCGAGCCCCACCATGACCAGCATGATCGTTCCGGCCGCGGCGTCCCCTGTCAGGAACGACACGAGCGCCAGCACGAGCAGCAACAGGACCAGGGGGTTGACGAGGGCTCGGAGCAGCAGGCGCAGGAGCGTGAAGCGCCGCTCCGACGCCACGACGTTGGGCCCCTCGATCCGGAGGCGGTGCGCCGCCTCCTCCTCCGCCAGGCCGTCGGGCGACGTGCCCAGGTGGCCGTACACCTCGTCGCTGCTCCACGAGGCCGCCTCGACCAGCGTGGCCGGAACGGCCGCGCCTGCCCCTTTCAGGCGTGCGGCGTGCGGCAACCGCCGAGGCAACAGGCCGTCCTGGACTTTCAGCATCGGATTGTCTCCCCGAACACATTCGCGGAGCGAAGCCGGCGCGTCAACGCGCGGGAACCGGCGGCGTCCCCAGGCGCTCCTTCCACCGTTGGACTTCCTCCAGATAGGCCGTCGGCCGCTCCGTCTTCGCCTCCAGACTCCCGGCGTAGACGCGGCCGGTGTGGCCGTCGAGCGAGAGCAGCGTCCCTTCGCGGAGCGGCTGACTGCCAAGGCGACGTTCGCCGCCGTCGGCCGGAATGACAAGGTTTTGACAGCCGACAATGCAGACCTTGTTCAGCTGGCGTGCGACCACCGCCGCGTGGGACGTGCGGCCGCCGCGGGCCGTCAGCAAGCCGGCCGCGGCCGCCAGCCCGGCGACGTCGTCGGTCGCCACGTCGGCGCGAACCAGAATCGGGGACCGGCTGGCGGCGGCCAGCTCCACCGCTCGCGCCGGCTCGAACACGGCCTCGCCCACCGCCACGCCCGGCCCGGCGGGGACGCCGGCACCGAGCGGTGGGCAGCCCTCCGGCGCGACCAGATGGATCGTGTGGATCGAGGCCAGGTCGTACTCGGCGAGCCGCCTCAGGGCCTCGGCCTCGTCGATCAGCCCCTCGGCGACCAGCTCGCAGGCGATGCGGAGCGCCGCCCAGGCGGTGCGCTTGGCGGACCGCGCCTGGAGCAGATAGAGGCGGCCCTCCTGGACGGTGAACTCGAAGTCCTGGGCGTCGCGGAAGAGTTGCTCCAGCCGCCGGCCCACCTCCCGCAGGCGCCGGTGCAGTTCCGGCGTCGCCCGTTGCAGCCCCGCGGCGCCCTGCACCAGCCGGCGGCCCGAAACGACGTCCTCACCCTGGGCGTTGCTCAGAAAGTCAAGGTAGAGGGTGTTCTCCCCGGTCGCCGGGTCGCGCGTGAAGGCGACGCCGGAGCCGGACGTTACCCCCATGTTGCCGAACACCATCGTCTGGACGGTGACGGCCGTGCCGGCCTGGTCGTCCAGGCCGCGCAGCCGTCGGTACTCCGCCGCCCGCGAGCCCTCCCAGGAATGGAACACGGCCTCCACCGCGCCGGTCAGCTGGGCGTACGGGTCCTGCGGGAACGGCTCGCCCCGTGCCTCCCGGAAATGGTCGAGAAAATCGCGGGTAATACTCCGTAAAGCCGCGGCGTCCAGCTCCGCCTCCGGGACCGCTTCGGTTCGCAGCCGATCCTCCAGCGCCCGCTGGAAGGGGCCGGGCGGCAGGCCGTGGACGACCTCGGCGTAGGTTCGGACGAGGCGTCGATAGGAATCCCAGGCATGGCGCGGCTTGCCCGTCAGGCGCAGCAGGGCCGGCAGCGTGCGGTCGCAAAGGCCGATGTTGAGGACGGTGTCCATCATGCCGGGCATGGATGCAGCGGCCCCGGAGCGCACGGACACGAGCAGCGGCCGGCGGTCGGCGCCGAAGCTCAGCCCCGTGGCCTTCTCCACTTCGCGGATTCCCCGGCGGAGCAGGTCGGCCGTGCCGGGCGGCAGCCGGCGGTTGCGGAGGTAGGCGCGGCAAACGGCCGTCGGCAGGACGAAGCCCGGCGGCACGGGCAGCCCCGCCTCCGCCATGAGGATCAGGCCCCGCGCCTTGGCGCCGACCATCTCGGTCGGCGGGTTGCGGGGGCCGGAAATGGGGCAAGCGAACAGGTACAGCTCATCGGACGGCGTGGCCGGCGCCATGTGTCGCCCCCTATCGCCGCAACACCTGGGCGAGGATGTAGTCCCGCAGCATGAGGACCGAACGCATCAGGGCGTCGGACGCCTCCTCCAGCCGGTCGGCGGCGCCGCTGAACAGCTGCCACTGCCGGAAGTCGCCCGGAAACGTCAAGACCGTGGACTGGGCCAGACGATGGGCGTCGTCGCTCTGGTGCTCCACCGTGATGGTGCGGTCCACCGCCTCCAGGAAGTCCGCCACCTCCTCGCGCGAGCAGGCGCGGTGCAGCCGGCGGGCATTCTCGACCGCCTTGAGGTACTCCTGGGCCCCCCGCACCGCCAGGTCCGCCAGGTCCTGCAACGCGGCCGAGCCGTCAACCAGCCCAGCGTCCGCCAGCAGGCTCATCTGGAACACCGCCTCCTCCAGCCCGTCGGCGACGTCGTCCGCCGCCGTCAGCAGATCGAAAATGGGGCTGGAATCGCCGTCGCTCTGCCGTGTCGCCCGGGCGCGGCTGACCAATTCGTCGGCTTGGTGCTCCCACTTCCGCGCCTGCCGCACCAGCCGGCGGATCAGGTCGCGGTCGCCGCCGGGGCCGAGCGCCAGCAGTGCGTCCCGCGCGGCGGCGGCCAACTCGACGACCAGCGCGGCGTGCTCGGCGGCGGCCGCCAGCAGACCCTGGTGGATGGTTTCGATGTAGTGGCGCAGCTCGGCGCTGATCTCGTCGCGGATGAGGAATTCGGACCGGCCCGCCCGCAGCCCCTCGCTGGCAGTCTGCAGGGTGAACTTCAAGAACTCGCCGGTGCGCTCCCGGCCCAGCAGGTCGCAGAGCTGGCCGCCGGGCGGCAGCGGCACCTTGCCCGCGGCCTGCAGGGCGTCGAAGAGGAGCTGCTCGCCGCCCAGCGTCAGGAACCCCATGTGTCCCAGATTCTGGTCGGCCGCCCAGCGCAGCACGTCCAGGCAGACTCGGCGGGGCGCGAACTTCCGCAGCCGCTTCCGCGCCCGGTTCCAGTCGATCAGGAAGACCAGGCGCGACCCCAGGTGGGTCAAGTAGGCGAGGAGATCATCCCCATTTTTTGCCTCATAAGTCCCCAGGCAGAGATGGTACAGCTCCTCGCTCAGCCCTTCGGCCCGCTTCGACACCGTGTCCTGCCAGCGCACGGCGAATCGGTCGAACAGGCCCTGGAAGAAGAGGAGCCGTTCCAGGTGGACGTCGGTGTACGTCAGCGTCGCCCGGCCGCCTTCGACGTGAATCACCAGGATGTGGGCCTCGGTCATGCCGATGTCGTTCTGGATCACCAGTTGGCCGCCGCTTCGCGTGGCCGTCGTGCCCAGGCCGGGGTGGGCGAACTTCAGCGCCCGTGTCCGGTTCACGCCCGCCATGAAGGCCCGAATCAGCGGCCGGTCGGCGTCGTCCACGCCGTAGACGCAGGCCCCGTCGATCGTCTCCGTGGCGAGCCGCTGTTGCAGCCGGTTCAGCTCCTTGTGCAGGTCCATGATGAGTACGTGCAGACTGTCGCGGCCGTCCCCGCGGCCGGCGGCGATCCGGTCGATGTAGGCGCCGGGGACGTGATCCGCCTCCAGGGGAGGCGCTTGGGCGGTCAGGTTTTTCAGGCGGCCGGCGTAGTCGGCGGGCGCGTGGCCATTGCACCCCACCGGCCTTTCGGCCTGCTGCAGCGGCGCCAGCATCCGGCCGACCTCGTTCAAGAGGCGGTCGTGGATGCGGCGCACGCCGGGCATGACGTAGTCGTCCGGCCCTTCCTTGCGGCCGGCGGCGACCACGGCGTCCAGATCGGCGTCTTCCACGCCGGCCGCCAGCCGCTCCGGCTGCAGGTCGGCGGCAGCCTGGTCCGGCTGGTTGGCGTGGCAGCGGGCGGCCTGCAAGAGAGTCAGAAGGTACTTGGCCCGGTCGTTGGCCGCCAGCGCCTCGTTCACCAGCGCGGGCAGCAGCAGCCCCTGTTCGCCGAGTTCGGCGACCATGCGGGCCTTGGGCGCACCGGCCGTCGCGCCGTTCGATTCGGGCGGGTCCCGCTCCGTCGCGTCCGGCGCAGGGTCGTCGGCGCCGGCAGGGCGACCGTTCAACAGGGCGTCGAATCCCTCACGAAGTCGCCGCAACATGTCCGAATTACACCACTGCCCGAACGCCTGCCGGGCGTGGTCGAGCTGGTCCTGCTCCTCGACCATCAGGCGCCGCCAGGGTGCGGCCGTCCGGGCGTCGTGGGCGGCCTCGATCTTTTCCCGCAGGCGGCCCTTGGCGGTCGCCAGGTCGTTTACCTCGCCCAGGCGGTCCTGGATGGATTCGACCGTCTCGTACAGCCGGGCATGCTCTTCCGACGGGAATGCGCCGCGCAGCAGCTCCAGGGCGTAGCGCAGCTCCTTGCCCCGGATGCGGAACCGGTGCAGCGCCTCTTCGCCCGCGTCGCCGACCGGCGCCGAGGCGAAGAACCGCTCCAGCAGGGGCCGCAGGCGGTCAAGGGCCCAGTCCCCGAAGCGGGCCGGGGCGTCGTCGTCCGCGCCTTTCAGCCGAGTGCGCTCAAGGAGCTTGTCGATCCGCCGGGCGAAACGGTCGTCGTGCGCCAGGCGCTCGTACACGGCGACGACCGCGTTCTGCGCCTTGGCCCGCTCCTCCCGGACGGCTTCGAGCCAGCGCCGGGCGCCGGGGTCGGAGCGCTTGACCAGCCGACCGGCCAGGATGTCGCAATCGCGGGCGTCATTGGCGGCGCGGCGGACCCGCTTGAGCTGTTTCCCTACCCAGGACGCACGCCGGCGCGGCAGCAGTTCCCCGTACAGGCGAAGCGCCGCCGTGGCCCTGCGGCTCCAAACACGCAACTGGTGGACGTGCTCGACGTCCTTGTCCGCGTTGCAGGCCGCCTGGCGCAGCCAGTGGAGGACCGCCCCCAGCCGGCTCCGCAACGCGCCGACCGCGATGTCCCGCGTCCGATCCTCCGGGGTGATACCTTCAACCCACTTCTCCGCCGGTGCGCGCTTCATAGGTCGCTCTTCCATAGAGGGAGCCGCGGTTTGACCAGGCGTCCCAGGCAGCCGCAGGCTCGTCATGCCGGCCGATTCACACCGCGACGCACTCGGCCTGGATGTCCCCGTTGGGGTGCGGGGCTTCTTCAACCGCCTTCTTGACCCCGACCGGCAGCACGGTCGGCTTGATTGTGACGAGGTTGTAAATCCGTTGCACGCCGGCCCGACGTCGAACGGCCTCCACGGCCGCGTCCCTCTGCGCCTCGGAGACGACCTCGCCCCGGAGCGTCGTCCAGCCGCCCTCCACGGCGGCCTGGACCGTGGTGGGGACGTCGGCCTCCTGAAGCGCCTGTGCTACCGCCTCCGCAATCGACCCATCGCCGCCGTCGTCCGGCCTGGCCAATTGGACCTGGATCTCCTCAGACACGGCCCGGACGTCGGATACGCTCAGGGCCGCCCTCTCGGCGGCGTACTTTTCGGAGTACGTGGGGACCACACCGCTGAGCCTCACCGCCCCGCCGCTGACGGAGACTCCGACCTCGCTCGCCGTGACTTCCAGCGCGTGTTTCAACGCTTCCACGACGGCGCTCTGCAGTTCCTTGTCCGCTTTCATGGCAACGCCCTCCCCTTCAGTGAATGAACGAGCAGGCCGCACAGGGCGTCCGGCCCCTCGACGCCTCGATCCCTCAGTCTGTCGTAGTTGCAGGCTTGAACGACCCCTTATTGAAGGAGTGTGTCGTCTCCGCGTAGCCCTCCAAAGAAGGCCGTGCGTCACCGGACTGGCTGACCTCCTGCCGCCGCTCCGCGGACGGCCGGCACACGAGCACTGGGGCCGAGCCGCCCCGGACGACCTCGTCGGCCACGCTGCCCAGAAGCATGCGCCGGACGCCTCCGCGGCCGTGCGTCGCCAGCGCGATCAGGTCGCCGTCCCGCGCCTGCTCCCGGATGGCCTCTGCGGCGCGTCGGGCGACCACGACCCGGGTTTGCACCGGGACGCCCTCTTCACGCAACCGGCCGGCGACCTGCCGGAGATACGCCCGAGCCTCCCACGCCGCCGGGATCTCGAATATGCCGATGCCGCCCGGGGCCGGAGGGGACGGGGCGTCGCCGGATTCGACGACGCGCAGCAGGGTGCAACGCGCCTCCATCACTCGCGCCAGGTCCAGGGCCGGCCCGAGCGCCTGCTCGGCGAGGGCCGAGCCGTCCCGGGGAACCAATACGCCTTCCACGAACGGCTCCGGGGTGGGTCCGGTCGGGATTTCGCGCGGCCGGACCAGCAGCACGGGGGCCGCAGACCGCCGGACAACCTGGTCAGCGACGCTGCCGAGCAACAAGCGACGGAGCGGGCCGCGGCCGTGTGTGGTCATCACGACCAAATCCGCCTTGCCGGCTCGGATGCGCCCAGGATGCCGTCCGCCTCCGCACCCTCGACCAGGGCGGAAGTGATTGCCACGGGCGTGACGGCGGACAGACGCTTGGCGGTCGCATCGAGGTAAAGCTGCTCCTGCCGTTTGCACTCGGCCTCCTCGGCCGGGTCGAAGGGGCACCAGCCGGCGTGGGGGTCCTTCAGCGCGTACAGGACGTGGACGCGCACCAACTCGAGGTGGGCGCCGGCCCGGCGGGCGACGCTCAGCGCCCAGGGCAATGCCTGCTCGGCGAAAGGGGAACCGTCCAGGGGGACAAGAATGGTCCCTACCATGAGATTGCCTACTTTCTTACCCACGACATCGGGCCAGGTCATAAAGGACCTTCATTTAGCACAATAGGCGGCTTGCTGCCGTCGGCACGTCTGGAGCGGCGATGCTGACCTCTGATCGCGCGCCGCGAAGCATCAGGGACTTCGCGCCGAACGCCGGGGCGTCGCGTAGCCCTTGCGGAAAGCGGCGAATTCCAGGCGCCTGCCCATTGACGCCCCAAAGCGCCTCACGAGGTCGCCGCACGTACGCGGGCGACGGCGCCGCCTTGGCGTGCCAGGTTCACGAATTCCAGCCTGCTGCTCTCGGGGAGCCCCCAATCCAGCCACGCCGCCCACCCGTCCGCGAGGCGGCCGGGGTTGACCACCAGCGTGTTCGCCACCTGCTGGCTGCCCGGACGTTCGCTCTCGCCGGCCGCCACGCACAGGTCGGGGTGGAAGCTGTCGATCAGGTCCCCAACCAGCGCGTTGCCCGCCGGGCCGCCGAGCGGCCCGGGCGGCGGCGCCGCCAGCAGGCGAACCTTCCGGGACTGCTCGGCCCGCCACAGGGGACGCAGGAAATACTCCGCGGCCGCGCGTGTAGCCCTCGAAGCCCAGCAGTGGCTCCTCCGAAATGTCCCCGCCGAGGCCGCACACGGCCAGGCCGTCCTCCGCGACGAGCGTGGCGTGAGCGAAATGGACGTTGGGGAAGGCCAGCTCGGCCTCCACCGCCAGGCGGTAGAACTCGTCCAGAGGCTCGCCGGCCGGACCGGGGATGACGGCGCAGAAGACGCCCAAGCCGCCGAGTGCGGCGAAGAACTGCTGGACGAAGGCGGTGTCTGCGGCGGAGAGGCTCCAGGGCGTCAGCTTGACGGCGCAGGCCCGGCCCGGGTTGACGATGCCGCCGGCGAACAGGACGCCGTCCGGGCGGCGCGCGTCCACCAACCGGCGCAGCCACACCAGCGCTTCGGCGTTCCCGTCCAGGCCGGCACAAAGCAAGAAGCGTCGCATGATCTTCCCTCCAGCCGGGCGAAGAGCGGCGGCACGAGGCCGTCACACCGCGGCCGGCTCCCTGGCCGCCGCCGCCGACTCCGCGGCTCCCACGGGGAACGGCGCCTTAAGTGTCAGCACCGGGCAGGGGGCCCTGCGAGACCGCCTCAGCGACGCTCCCCATCAGGAGACGGCCCAGGCCGGTGCGGCCGTGGGTGCCCATCACGATGAAATTCGCATTCAGCTCCCTGGCCGCACGGAGGATTTGGGCTGCCGCGTCCCCTTCGGCCACTCGGTACTCGACGTCCAGTCCGGGGTCGATGGCGTGCCGCGCGGACAACGCCGCTTTCACGTCGGCCGGCGTCTGGATCGGGTCCGGCACGTAGGCCGTGTATTCGGCGAAGCCGACCACGTCGGGGTGCTGAACGTAGAGGACGACGAGGCGGTCCCCATGGTCCCGCGCCAGCGAGCAGGCCGCCTGGAAGGCGTACTCGGATCGCTCCGAGAAGTCGGTCGGGTGCAGGACGGTTCGGACGGAGAGCATGACACTATCTCCTTGAGGATACTGGCGATCACACGCAACCACGATCCGTTAAGCGCGTAAGCCGTATGAGCAACGAGCGCGCCCCAGTCGCTCCGCGGGGAATCGTGCTCGGAAAGGCTTCGGATTCAGCCCCGGCTGCGGCGGATGGCGCCGAGAACGCCCGGTGCGCCGTGCGAACTGTGCGGAACCGCACCACCGCCGTCTGGCGCCGTGTCCTCTGGTCGGAGGCTGCGAGCGGCGGGGCGATCAGGCTGTAACGCGGATGCGCGCGTCCACGATTCGGCAGCCCTGCCCCGGCGGCAGGGCGAAGACCGGATTCAGGTCGAGTTCGCTGATCTCCGGGACCTCCTCGACCAGCCGGGAGACGCGAAGCAGCATGTTTTCCAGGGCGGCTGTGTCCGCCGCCGGATGACCACGGTAGCCCTGGAACAGCCGGTAGCCCCGAATCCCGCGAACCATCTCGGCGGCGTCCTGGTTGGTCAGCGGTGTCACGCGGAAGCAGACATCGCCCAGGATCTCGACGTGGATGCCGCCCAGGCCGAAGGCGACCAGCGGGCCGAACAGCGGGTCGTGCGTCACGCCGACCAGCACCTCCGTGCCGCCGGAGACCATCGCCTGCACCAGCACACCTTCCATTGCGTCCAGGTTGCCGTCCTTCTCCAGACGACTCCGGATGTCGTTGAACGCCCCGCGAACGGCCGCCTCGCCGGTCAGGCCGAGCCGGACGCCGCCGATCTCCGTCTTGTGAGTCAGGCGTTGCGAGGCCAGCTTCACGGCGACCGGGAAGCCGAGCCGCCGCGCCACGGCCGCCGCCTCGTCCGCGGTTCGGGCCGCCGCGCCCGGCGCGAGGGGCAGGCGGACGGCATCCAGAACGAGGCGCGTTTCTTCCGTCGGGAGCCAGCCGCCGCCCCGCTTCGCCAGCCATTCCTTGCAGAACGTGCGAGCGGACACGGTATCCAGGTCCGAAAAATCCGGTATCTTGCCCAAGGGGCGGGCCCGCCATTCGGCGTAGGCGGCGGCCTTGCCGAGAGCCCGGGCTGCCGCCTCCGGGAAGGCGTAGCAGGGCAGCTTCTCCTTCCGGCTACGGGAGCTGACCAGACTCAGGCCCGGCTGGTCCGGCATCAGGCAGGCCAGGACGGGCTTCCCGGGGGCGCCGCCCGCGTGGGCGGACTCCGCGCTCTCCGCGACGGCCTGCGCGGCTGCGGCCGCGGGCGCCGCGCAGGCGCCGGTCGAGACCGCGATCGCGATCAGGGCATCGACCTCGCCCGAATCCAGGACCGTCCGGACGGCGCGGCCGAAGTCCGCGGGCGCGGCGGAGGCGATCATGTCCACGGGGTTGCCCAGGCCGGCCGTGCAGGGCAGGAAGTCCGCCAGGCGCGCCCGCGTCTTTTGCGACAATTCGGGGAGCGTAAGACCGGCCGCCTCGCAGGCGTCGGCGCACAGGATGCCCGGCCCGCCGGCGTTGGTCACGACGGCGACGCGGCGACCCTGCGGGAGCGGCTGACTGTCCAGGGCGGCGGCCAGGTCGAACATCTCCTCCAGGGTCTCCGCGCGGAGGACGCCAGTCTGGCGGAAGAGGGCGTCCACGGCCACGTCGGCGGCGTCCAGGGCGGCGGTGTGCGACCCGGCAGCGCGGCGGCCGGCCCGCGTCCGGGCCGCCTTGACCGCCACGATCGGCTTGCGACGGCTGACGCGGCGCGCGATCCGGGCGAAGCGGCGCGGGTTGCCGAACGACTCCAGGTAGAGCAGGATGACGCGGGCGCCGTCGTCCCCCTCCCAGTACTCGAGCAGGTCGTTGCTGGAGACGTCCGCCCGGTTGCCGACGCTGAGGCAGCCGGAGACGCCCAGGCCGACGCGGCCGGCGACCGCCAGGGCGGCCAGCCCCAGCGCCCCGCTGTCCGAGGACATGGCCACGCCCCCGCGCGGCGGGAACGACGGGACGAAGACGGCGTAGAGCCACACGTCCGGGTCGGTCGAGACCAGCCCCAGGCAGTTGGGCCCGATCAGGCGCATGCCGTACCCCCGCACCTTCTCCACCAGGCGTTGCTGCAGTTCCGCCCCCTCGCGGCCCACCTCGGCGAAGCCGGCGGTGACGACGACCAGGGCGGGGACGCCCCGCGCGGCACAATCGTCCACCACGCCCAAGACGGCGTCGCGCGGAACGGCGATCACGGCCAGGTCCACGGCCTCCGGCAGGTCCCGCACCGACGGGTAGGCGCAGCCCGCCGACCTCCTCGGCCTTTGGGTTGATGGGGTAGACCGCCCCCCGAAACTCGCCGCGGAGGATGGACTCGAGGAGCTTGCGGCCGACGGCGTCGGGCCGGCGTGACGCGCCGACCAAGGCTACCGAGCGGGGCCGCAGGAAGCGGCAGAGGGAGGCCACGGTCGCGACGCGGTGGCGCATCTCCAGGCGGGCCAGGCCGGCCTCGGTCGGCGCCAGCGCCAGGTCCACCTCGACCTCGCCGCACTCCGGCCGTTCGGCGAGCGCGAAGCCCGACTCCCGGAGCATCTCGAGCATCGGCTGATTCTCGGCCAGGGTGACCGCCCAGAAGTGCGTGAAGCCTTGCCGCACGGCCAGCAGGGCCAGCCGTTCCAGCAGCAGCGTGCCCAGACCCATTCCCTGAAGGCCGTCGGCCACGGCCACGGCCACCTCCGCCGTCCTCCCATCCTTCGCATGGTAGGAGCCGGCCGCGATGATGCGAGACTCCCCGTCCTGCACACGGGTCGCCACGAGGGCCAACTCCGAGCGCGGGTTGGAACCGTCGCACAGGGAGGCGATCAGCTCTGGCGGCGGGAGCGCCCGGGACAGGAAGCGCCGGCGCCTGGACTCGGGCGAAAGACGACCGAAGAAGTCCGTGAGGGCTCCGCGGTCCCCCGGCCCGGCGATATGAACCAGAGCGGTCGAACCATCCCGGAGCGTGACGAAGTCCGGGTCGGCCGCGTCCGGTTCAGCGGGAGGCGGGGCGTAGGATGGCACAGAAGGATTCATGGACGATCTCCGCAAAGTGCCTTGGGACCCCTCTCGTGGTTTCGGCTGCTCCCCACGGCAAGCCTCGTGCCAACAAATCTTCGGGACGGCCGGGCGTGCCGGTCGGCGGCCGGAGTTTGACTCGGACCGGGTTTGGCGCGATTCGCATCGCGGTCTGGTCCTGGCCGGGGCGAATGACGTTTCCATCCGCCTCACGTCGCGGGGGCGTTGCCCGGCACAGGGTTTGCCAGGGGATGACCGTATTCCCACCGCATCACCATTTTTCGCTCTGACGGAGGTCTGTCATGCAAAAAGCAATCGCGCGATATGGCGGCAAGTCGCTTCTCGGCTTGACTGCCGCCGACCTGATGACCACTCCCGTGAAGACGATCCCCCAGGACACGTCGCTGCGCGAGGCGGCCCAACTGCTCACCCGCGAACGGATCAGCGGGGTCCCCGTCGTGGACGCCGACGGACGGTGTGTCGGCGTCCTGTCGTCGAGCGATTTCGTCACGCGGACGGGAAAGAACGGCACCGGCGTCGAGATCCACTTCGTGGCCCCGTGGGGGGAGACGATCAACGTCGAAGATTTCCCCGGCGACGAAATCCGCCGCTACATGACCGCGCAGCCGGTTACGGTGGGACCCACGGCCCTCATCGGAGAATTGGCCCAGAAGATGGTGGACGCCCACATCCACCGGGTCCTGGTGGTGGTTGATGAGAGCCGGCCCCAGGGGATCGTCACCAGCACCGACGTGCTGGCCGCCGTGGCCCGCGCGGCCCAGGAAGCCGCGCTGAAGAGGGAAAGGAAGCCCAAACGGGGAGGCCGAACCAGGCACTGATTGCGGCCCGGCGCGGGTCGGAAAAAAGCTGCTGGAGGCCTACCGGGCGCGAGCGTCTCGTTCACACACGAGCGTTCCTGACACGGGCCTGGGCGAGATCGCACACGGTTGGCAGACCCGGCAACTCAGATTTACGCCGTCGAAAGGCCGGCGGAGCATCACGCGATCCGGGCGCCGGCGGCCTTCACGGCCGGCGTACTCGTCCCTTGCTGGGGGCCGACCTGCTGCGCCTCAAGGACGTCACGAAGGTGTCGGCGGGCGTCGCGTCCGTCGGCGGGGCGGGAACCTTCGACGCCATCATGCTGTCCGGGGTGCCGGCGGTCCTGCTGGCCTGACCGTGGCGGGCGCGGTTGCTTCATGGCGACACCCGCGACCCAGCCTCATCGCCCACCCCAGGAAAGTCGACTTGAAGGGGAGCAGCATGAACCTCATCACCGTGAAGATCGAGAAGCCCGACGATGTCAACCATCCTGGGCCAGACGCACTTCATCAAGTCCATCGAGGACATCCATGAGTCGCTGATTGCTGCCGTGCCGGGGATCAAGTTCGGCCTGGCCTTCTGCGAGGCGTCCGGCAAGCGCCTTGTGCGCTGGTCCGGCGCCGACCCGGCCATGACCGAACTGGCCAGGAAGAATGCCGCCGCCATCGCGGCCGGTCACTTCTTCATCATCTTCCTGGGCGAGGGCTTCTACCCGCTGAACGTCCTAAACACGCTAAAGATGGTCCCGGAGGTCTGCCGCATCTTCTGCGCCAGCGCCAATCCCGCGGAGGTAGTCCTGGCCGAGACGGAGCAAGGCCGGGGCATCCTCGGCGTGGTGGACGGGTTCTCCCCGAAGGGCGTCGAGGACGAGGGCGAGATCCAATGGCGCAAGGACTTCCTGCGCAAGATCGGCTACAAACTGTGACTCGTGATATGAGGCTCGGGGGTGTGCCGAATGACCGACGACCGCTTCCTACTGGAAGAGCTGAAACGGACGCCCGTGGCGCGACAGCGTATCGAGCTGATGGAGCGCAAGGGCAAGGGCCGCCCCGACTCGATTTGCGACGCCGGGGCCGAAGTGGCGTCCCCTCGCCCTGTGCCGAGAGTACCAGGCCGCCTTCGGGCACGTCCTGCACCACAACACCGACAAGGCGCTGCTCGTGGTCGGGCGGACGCAACCCCGGCCGGGCGGCGGTCGGGTCGTGGAGCCGATACGTCTTGTCCTGGGCGACCGGGCGGTGCGGGAGTACCGCGGGAAGCGCGTCGAGGTCGCCGCCGTCGTTGAGGCTGGCGCCAGGACGTGGGTGAGGGACAACCTGCAGTACATGGACGCGGATCGACACCTGGTGTTCCAGAATGAGCTGAAGGAGGGTTCCCCGGAACTCAGGGACCTCTTCGAGCGCGAGGTCGTCGGGGCCAACGACACGTCCGAGGCGGTCGGTTACGCGCCGCTGACGGAAACCGAGCGCCTGGTCCTGGAGGCCGAGCACTGGCTAAACTCGCCGGACTTCCAGCGGCGCTTCCCGGAAGCGGGGGAGACGTCAAGGTGATGGGCGTGCGGCGGGACCTCGACCTGACGCTGACGGTCGCCCTCGCCTTTGTGGATCGGTTCGTTTCCGATCTTCCGTCCTACTTCCACCGCAAGGAAGAGACGCGGCTGGCCCTCGCCGACCACCTCACGGCCCGGCTGCACGCCCTAAGGACTGGAAGTTAAGCGTTACGGCCCGAAAAACCGTTTGGTGCTAGGCCGTGTCCGGCAATCGTAAATGCATACAATATCAGTGGTTCGGTCGCTCGTTCTCTTGCCATGGAGATGAACCATGAGACGCTACGAACTATCTGATCCACAATGGGCGATTCTGGAACCCTTTTTCCCGCCCACCCATTCGGGCCATGCCGGACATCCGTGGAGTGAGCATCGTCCCATCGTCAACGGCATCCTCTGGATCCTCCACACGGGCGCGGCCTGGCGTGATTTGCCCGAACGCTACGGCCCCTTTCAGACGGTCCATGACCGCCTGACCCGCTGGCGCGCCGATGGCGCCTGGAACCGCATCGTCGAAGCCTTGATCCGCCAACTGGAGGCGGAAGAAAAACTCGATCCCGATACGTGGTTCCTCGACGCCACCATCCTGCGCGCCACGCGCGACGCGGCGGGGGCGCTCAAGCGGACCCAGGCCCGACTGGTCGGCAGCGAGCGGACGCATCTCGTTGAGCCGCCGGATCATGCGTTGGGCCGCTCGCGCGGCGGTTTCGGCACGAAGATCGACCTGATCATCGAAAGTCACGGCATCCCGCTGGCCATCGGCATCCAACCGGGCCAGGAACATGAGAGCCGCGCGTTTGAAACCATGATGCATCGCAGCACACAACGGCAGCGGTTGGGCCATCGCAAGTGGCCCCGCGAATTCATCGCCGACAAAGGCTACAGTAGCAAGCGGATTCGCCAGTGGCTCAAGGGTCATCACATCCACGCGGTCATTCCCAAGAAGAAGAACGAAACCCCCGACCCCGCCTTTGACAAGGAAGCCTACCGGAAACGCAACCTCATGGAGAGGATGATCGGGTGGTTCAAATTGCATCGCCGGCTGGCCACCCGTTATGAGAAACTCGCCGTCAACTTTCTTACCTTTTGGACGGTCGCCTGGATTACACTACTGCTGAAATATCTATTGTCGGACACGGCCTAGTTCCCACGCCCAGGAGTTTGAACCAAGCCCAGCTACCGCCAGGTGGCCGAAGAACTGCTCAAGTTGGGGGTCCGCCCGCCATGCGAACCAGAATCCGCGTCGCCTCAAGCGTCAGCGACACCGCCCGCGTTCAGCAACTCCGCGGCCTCTTCGACCTCCCGGAAGAGAAAGAAACTTCCCACGTCTGGGAAGTCGATCTTCCCATCGACGGGGCAGACTGGTCAATCGGCCTGATCCACGGCCCCAGCGGTTGCGGCAAGAGCACCATCGCACGCACCCTCTTCCCGGAGGCCTACCACCAGGCCGTGCAGTGGCACGCCAATCACTCCGTGGTGGACGACTTCCCGGAGTCTCTTTCGATCAAGGACGTGACGGCCTTGCTCTCCAGCGTCGGTTTCTCAAGCCCGCCCAGCTGGCTCAAGCCGTTTCACGTTCTTTCCACCGGCCAGCAGTTCCGGGCCACTTGTGCGAGGCTGCTGGCCGAGCAGGTCGCACAACCCACCCCTGGCCGTCTGGTGGTCCTTGACGAGTACACCAGCGTGGTGGACCGGGTTGTGGCCCAGACCTGTTCTCACGCCCTTCAAAAGGCCGTGCGCCGCCACAAGCTGCGCTTCATCGCCGTGACTTGCCACCAGGACGTCATCGACTGGCTGCAACCCGACTGGACGTATGAACCCGCCGAATGTCGTTTTACCCGGAGGTTACTTCGACCGAGGCCCAAGCTCCGCCTTCACGTCGTTCGTTGCCAGACACAAGCGTGGCGCCTTTTCGCTCCGCACCACTATCTGACGGGCCAGATCAACCGCTCATCCGTGTGCTTTCTGGCCTCTCTGAACAACGCGCCCGTGGCTTTTTCATCATGGCTGCCCTTCGTCGGCCAAGGCCCCCTTACCCGAAGAGAGCATCGCACCGTGGTACTTCCCGACTTCCAGGGCGTCGGCATCGGCATGCACCTTTCCTCGCTCATCGCCTCCCTCTGGAAAGGCCTCGGATACAGGGCGATCAGCACAACCACGCATCCCGGCTTCACCAACGCCCGCAGGCGCTCCCCCCTCTGGAGAATGACCCGCGCCCCCGCGCTGGCGGGCGTGGACGGCAACCCCCGCATGAAGCACGCCACGACGCGCCTCACCGCCTCCTTCGAGTACACCGGCCCCGCGATGGACGGGAGACAGGCTCAGCTTCTCCATGCCTAAAACTCGCCACACACTGACGCCGCAGATTCAGCACGAAATCTGCGCCTTCATCACGGCCGGCGGCTTTCCGCAGATCGCCGCCGAGGCCGCCGGCGTCCCGCGCAAGGTGTTCAAAAACTGGCTGGAATGGGGCAAGAAGTCCGGCAAGGGTCCGTACAAAAAATACCGGCTCTTCGTGGAGACGGTCTTGCAGGCCGTAGCACAGTCCCGCTTGACGGCCGAGATCAAGGCCCACGACGAAGAGCCGTTGAAGTGGTTGCAACAGGGTCCGGGGAAGGAGACCAAGGACAACCCCGGCTGGACGGTGCCGGTGAAGCCGCAAGTTTCGCAGACCAATCAAACCATCAACCTCTTGCTCAACCCCGAGATGCAAGGGCTTTTCGCCGCCATCTTGCAGGTGCTTTCGCCCTTTCCAGAGGCGCGTCAGGCCGTGAGTGAAGCGCTTGCCAACAACAAGCCGCCGCCGAGAATCATTTCGTCTAAGTGACCTCCCTTTTGACTCCCTTGCTAAACGGCGGCGATGAGTACATGCGCCGCCGCTATGAGAATGGAAAAGGGGACAGCGTAGATTACGACTCAATCAATCTACGCTGTCCCCTTTTCCGCTTCTCTACGCTGCCCCCTTTTCCGCTTCTAGGTTTGTAACCTGCCATCCAACATTTTTTCAGAAGATTCGCCGCCGTCCTCCCCTTACAATACAATACGGTGATCCGATCCCTTTCCCGCTTAGAGTACGCCTCATGTCGCGCCTCATTCGCCGTGGGCGGGTCTTCGCCGGCTTCTGTCTCGTCCTGGCAGCAGCCCTGCCGCTGTTGGGCTGCGCCGCCAAAGCGCCGGCCGACCGTAAGGACGAGATCACCAACAGTATCGGCATGAAGCTGAAGCTCATCAAGCCGGGCAAGTTCCTGATGGGGTCGCCCAAGGACGAGGAGGGCCGCGGTGACTACGAGTGGCTGCGGCAAGAGGTGGAGATCACCAAGGCGTTTTACATGGGCGTCTACCCGGTGACGAAGGGCCAGTTCGCCGCCTTCGTCAGGGACGACGGCTACCAGACCGAGGCGGAGAAGAACGGTAAGGGCGTCGGTTACAACGCGTCCACCAAGACGTTCGAGAGCGGGAAGTATTCCTGGCGTGACCTGGGCTTCGCGCAGACGGACGACCATCCGGTGGTGGAGGTAACCTTGAACGACGCGACGGCATTCTGTGCTTGGCTGAGCAAGAAGGAGAGCAAGACCTACGAGTTGCCGACGGAGGCGGAGTGGGAGTACGCCTGCCGGGCGGGGACGAAGACGCGCTTCTGGTGCGGCGACACGGACGCCAGCCTCAAGGGGAATGCCAACATCAGCGACGCTTCGTTCAAGGAGAAGTTTCCGGATACGACGTGGGCCGTCTCGTGGGACGACGGCTACGCGTTCACGTCGCCGGCGGGGAGTTTCAAGGCGAACCCCTGGGGGTTGTACGACATGGGCGGCAACGTCTGGCAGTGGTGCGTGCGCGGGGTCTTGCGCGGCGGTTCGTGGGGCAACGATCCCAGCAATTGCCGGTCGGCCTGCCGCACCGTCAGAGATCCCTCGGAACGCAATTACGGCGTCGGTTTTCGGGTCGTCTTGCGTCTCCCCGCCAGGACTCCGTAACGGTTTTACTATTTTACATCTTTAATCTATTCATTCCATGCCACGCCGCGGCGCTGCGACGAAACTTAGGTATATAACATATCCTTAATACCGCATTTTGCGCCCGGACGCTCTGAGTCCCGACCCGCACGGTTTCCCTCTCCCCTCCCCGCACCCCCTCCCCGTATCATCGCTCCGAACCTCACCCCCCCGGAGCCTCCCGCAATGAAAGTGAAAATGCTGCTCAAGTCCGGTTTCGGTTCCATCCGCCACGGCGACGTCGTGGACGCCGCCGCGGACGACGTCCGCCTCGGCCTCCAGCTCGGCTTCCTCGCCCCCGCCGACGCCGAGGCCGCCGCCCTGGCGAGCCGGGAGCGTGAGCGACCGGAGTCCCCCGGCGCCGGCAAATCCTTCGCCGACTTCTGCCGCGCCGTCAACCGCCGCGACAGCGCCTACCTGGCCCGCCACTACGACTCCCACTTCCTGCCCCCGGACACCGAGAACCTCTCCCCGCGGCAGAAGGCCGCCCTGGCCGAGTCCGGCGGACCCACCGGCGGCTACACCGTCCCCGCCGAGTACGCCGCCGGCATGATGACCGTGGCCGCCGAAAACGCCGTGATCCGCCCCAACGCCACCGTGGCCGCGATGGCCTCCGCCGCGTTGCAGGTCCCCTATATCGACATGACGACGCCCCAGGCCGCCGGCGTCAGCCCCTATTTCGGCGGCGTCCAGATGAAGTGGACCGGCGAGTCCCAGCCGCGAACGGAGACGGAGCCGGCGTTCAAGCAGGCGGAGTTGAAGGCGTGGGAGCTGTCCGGCTCGGCCGTGGTGAGCCGGCCGCTGCTGGGCGACGGCGACGCCGCCCTCCAGGCGAGCCGGGAGCGTAAGCGACCGGAGGAATCCGCCCTGGACGTCTACCTGGCGACCGTGTTCGGCCTGGCCGCGGCCTGGGCGGAGGATTACGCCTTCTTGCAGGGCGACGGCGTGGCCAAGCCGCAGGGGATCGTCAACAGCCCGGCCTCGGCGACCGTGACGCGGGCGACGGGCAACCTGATCCAGTACGCCGACGTCTCCGGCATGGTGGCGAAGCTGGCGCCGTCGAGTTACGACCGCGCCTTTTGGGTGCATTCCCCGAGCGCCGTGCCGCAGTTGTTGCAGCTCAAGGACGGCACGGCGCGGGCGGTGCTGCTGGGCGCCGGCCTGGCAACGGGGGTATGGCCGCGTCGGCGCAACTGGTCTCTGCTGGGTTTCCCGATGTTCTGTTCGGAGAAGCTGCCGCCGCTGGGGACGAAGGGCGACCTGATCCTGATCGACCCGCGTTACTACCTGATCGGCGACCGGATGCAGGCCACGCTGGCGGTGAGCGACCACGTGAACTTCCTGAAGAACCAGGTGACGTTCCGCCTGACGCGCCGCTGCGACGGCCAACCCTGGATCGAAAAGCCGATCACCTTGCAAGACGGGACCACGACCGTCAGCCCCTTCGTGGTGCTGAATTGATTGGGGCGACTAACGCAAAGCTCAGCAGTCGGCTCACGCGGGAGGAGGCGCTGAACCACGAAGAACCGTCAATCGCGCGGCCGCTCTGCTGCAGCGCCTGGTTCGGTGCCAGCGTCTTGTAGCCTGGCCTGGAGCAGCCGAATGCGCTCCCGAGCCATCGCTGCGTTCGGATGCCCTTCCCCTGCCTTCTCAGCGACCTTCTCGAACTGCTTGATGGCTTCGGCAAACTCGCCCCGCTTTTCCAGCGCCACCGCCTTGTGCAGATCCATCCTCACCTGATACGCCCCTGAATTCCGCGCGTTGTCCTCCTGACCGCGGTACCCCATCCCACGTTTCCGCTGCGGATTAGCGATTACGTAGAGGACAGCGCCGAGTACCCCAGTAAGTACCAGAATGGCGGCCCAGATTGGCTTGTCATACCGCCCGGGGAAATCGTTGTCGTCGCGGCCCATCAGGTCGAGAAACTGCGTTGCCCAAAAGATAAGGACGACGCCCACGACCACCAACACGACCATCCCAACAACAACCGAATCCCCACCCATAGAGCACCCCCGGATTCCGAATGTTAGGGGCCGAACACCCCGCTCAGCGGCCGGCTCACGCGGAAGAAAACAGCGCGCCGCGCTGAACAGCCTGTCGCGTGGCCGGTTCGCTGCAGCTACTTGTTCGGACCGACCCCTGCTCGGCGACCTGAGGGCCGGAAATTGGGCGAGTAGCCCGACTTCGCGCCACACAGGCTCTCTTACTGGCCCTTACTGATCTTGCCCAGCACCTGATTCTTTTTATCTGGGTCGGTAATCAACCCGGCTACGGAGTTCGCGGCCTTCGTGTTCCCGCGCTTGGCGAGCTTCAGGGCGCAGGTCGCGGCCACCTCATTCTTGCGGTCAGGGTCGGTGATTTTCTCTGTCGCGGCTTGGGCGACCTCTCCGTCGCCAGCCTCGGCGGCGTCCTCCGCAACTGCCTTGAGCGCGTCGTTCCGCTTATCAGGGTCGGTTTCTCCGATGGCGGCATCCAGACGGCCTTTCAATTGCTCGGGGGTTTGCTTAGGTTTGGCATCCAGCCCTGTCAAGGTGCCTGTGGTTTCAGTAAGCTGGCTTCCAGCGTAAGGATACACCAAAACCTGGCAGGGAAGCCGCCATGCTGCTCAACTCGGTTTTCAATCGCTTCGTTCAAGAGAGTCCGGCGGCCGTCATGGTCCGGGGCCTGCTCGAACACGTGCTGACCCCGGAGTCGGTGGACGCACTGTTCGAGGAACACGCCGATAGCCAATATACTCGCGCGCTGTTGTTTTCGCAGACCGTTGAGCTGATGGGTCAGGTCGTGTGTGGAATCTATCCCTCCGCCAATGCCGCGTACCAGAAGCAGCGTGAACGCTTTACCGTGTCGCGCACGGCCGTTTACGACAAACTCAACGGCGTCGAACCCCAGGTGTCCGCGGCCTTGACCCGCCAGACGGCCGCGAGCCTGACGGCAGTGATCCGTGAGCTCGGGGGCGCGTTGCCGGACCTACTGCCCGGTTACCGTGTCAAGATCCTCGACGGCAATTGCCTGGCGAAAACCGAACACCGCGTGCAGGAACTGCGGACGATCGCGGCGGGTCCGTTGCCCGGCAAATCGCTGGTGGTGCTGGACCCGGCGTTGATGCTGGCCATCGACGTGTTCCCGTGCGAGGACGGGCATACGCAAGAGCGTGCCTTGCTCGACCAGGTTTTGGCCACGGTCGAGGCCAACGACGTGTGGATTGAAGATCGCAATTTTTGCACGCTGGGCTTTTTGTTCGGCGTCGCCGCGCGGGACGCCTGCTTCGTGGTCCGGCAGCACCAGAACTTGCCCTGGGAAGCGGTCACCGAACTGGAGTACGCGGGCGAAAGCGAGGACGTGGAGGTCTGGGAGCAAAAGGTTCGGCTGAACAACCCGGAGACCGGCGAAACCCTGATCGTGCGGCGGCTGGAGTTGCGTCTGCCCACGCCGACGCGCGATGGCGACCGGGTGATCCATGTCTTGACCAATCTGCCGGCGCGGGTGGCCGGCGCCAGTCTGGTGGCGGATTTGTATCGGAAGCGTTGGAAGATTGAATCGCTGTTCCAGGTGTTGGAATCGACGCTGGAGAGCGAGCAGACCAGGCTGGGATACCCGAAAGCGGCGTTGTTCGCTTTTTGCGTGTCGTTGGTGGCGTATAACGTGTTGGCGGTGGTGCGCGCGGCGTTGCGTGCGGTGCATGGTCGCGAGGTCGTTGAGGAGACGGTATCGACCTATTACCTGACGGACGAGGTCAAGGGCGTGTATCGGGGAATGATGATCGCGATCCCTGGCGCCGAGTGGGAGCAATTCCGCGACCTGACCGTCGCCCAGTTGGCCGTGCAATTGAAGGAACTGGCGAGCAATGCTCGCTTGTTGGCTTACCAACGTCATCCGCGCGGGCCGAAAAAACCGCGACCCGAGCGCATTCATCACAAGGACAAGCCACATGTGTCCACCGCCCGGCTGTTAGCGACTCGGGATAAGAAAAGACGGGCACCTTGAAAGGGCTGGTTTGGCATCCTGTCCGCAGCCGAAGATGAGTGCGAACCACAGGATCACAACACAACGGTTGACAGATTTCATGAACTTGCCCTCCTGTAGCCGAACGACCGGCATCAGCCGCCGGAACCGCCCGGCGGAAGACGTTATTACCCCGGCATGTAAGCTACGCACACATTCTGAGGGAACTGTGCTTGTTTTGGGCCGTTTTTTTAGCGGCTTGAGTGCGTAACTTACATGCCGGGGTAATTTTTTGCGCGGCGCGCTGATAACCGGCCGCCGCATGACGGCCGCCCCTCGCCGGGTGCCCCCTGTCGCTGCCCTTCCCCGTCGTCTCGCGTCCTCCCAGCCCGCCGGGCCGCGAAAGCATATGACGCCTTCACCGCCCGCGGTGCCTTCCGTTTCCGGCTCCCGGCGACGACGCTTCTATCACACCACGACCGCGCCCCGCCGTCAAGAAAAAAAGCGTCAGCCCCTCGCTGACATTGACCGGCAAACCACCCCAATAATCTGGCACTTCCTGTCATCCTATGGCACTACTACCACCCTTGAATCTCCGCTTTATCCCCCTTACGATTCACCGGCCCCTTTTCTCCCGGAGCCTCACATGCCCCCCGAACCCGTCCGCCTCGCCGACTTCACCGTGCGCCTCTTCCTGCCCGGCCCCCTCCTCGCCGACGACGACCGCGTGACCGAGATCGTCGCCGCCCTGAACAACCTCGACCTCCGCCGCCGCTTGACCGCCCTGGTCCGCTACGAGCTGGAAACCCGTCCGGTGTTCGCCCGCGCCCATGTCACCGCCCGAGTGGAGGAATGAAATGTGCAAAGAATGCCACGTCGTAAGCGTGGAGACCGAACTGAAAGACCTGCAAGCCGTCGCCAACGCCTGTCACAGGCTCGGCTGGCAGCTCCGCCTCGACCAGAAGACCTATCAGTGGGTCGGCCGCTGGTACGACGACACGCCCGTGCCCAGGCAACTCTTCGATGAGACCGAACACGGCCAGGCCGAGTACGACAACGTGGTCAGGATGGACCCGCACCAGCGCACCCACGTCATGCAACACCGCCTCGGCAAATGCACCCACGCCATCGGCCTGCCCAACGCCCGCGGCGAGATCGGCCTCATCCAGCGGGGCGATCAATTCGTCCCGATCTGGGACTACTACACCCAGGGCCTGAACGACGTGAAGGCCGACAACGGCATGAACGGCTTCTTGCAGGCCTACGCCGTCGAGCTTGCCAAACTCACCGCCCAACGACAGGGCCAGATGTTCAAGGAAGTTCAATGCCAGGACGGCAGCGTTGAACTGCACGTTCAAATCCAGGAGTGACCATGAACCCCGAAGTAATCGTCAAGATCAAGCCCGACGGCACAACCACGGTGGAAGCCAGCAACGTGCAGGGAACGTCGTGCGCGCTCCACACCGCCCCTTTCATCGCGGCCTTGGGAAAAGGCAAGCGCCAGACCATCAAGCCGGAAATGTTTGAAGAAACCAACCTCAAGCAGCAGGTGCGACAGTGAACTTTAAGGACTCCCTGAAAGACTACATCCGTGCGGCCTTCTCGGGTATTTGGGTCCAGACTTACGAACCCGACGAGGCCCAAAGGGAAATCAACCAACTTTGCAGAGAAGCGAGTTGTCCCGCAAGCGCCGCACCACCCTTTTGTGGTGCTATCGACGGGCTTCATCGGCCGGGCGAAGCTGCAACGGCAGGCGGTGTCAAGCGACATTTAGTTTTCCCTTTCGCGTTGACCCGCTCCTCCAGCCTCCCCGAGGAGGGGGAGGCGTCGCTCGCACCCACACCCGGCGACGAGGAACCTGGCGGCCGACGCGGCCTCAAATGGATGCCGCAGGCCGTGCTCGTTCTGAGATTGCTGGCCGCGTTGCTGCTTGGGGGTTGGTTGCTGCTGGGAAAGAGGGGCTCAGAACCCGCCGGGGACCCGTCGTCGGCGGACGAAATCAAGAATCCACCGGGGGCCGAGAAAAGGTAACCGGGTCCGGGCGACCCCGCCCAGCGCGTGACGTCGCACGGCGAGGGCCACAATAGCCAGTCGAGAAGGGGTGCGGCTTTGGTTAGGCAGGGCAAGCCGGGGTTTGGAAGACTCACAGGCGTCGGTCGACGGCAAGGGAACCACGCAGCCGACTCCGGCTGGGAGCCGAGTTGGCCCCGAACGGCTAAAGATAAAGGCGTAATCGCCTTTCGGTTTGCACGGTGCTCAAGAAGGGGCGAAGAACCAACCGCGGCATGCACTCGGAGGGTTGACCGGCGACGGCATTCCTGCGACAGTGCGCGAACGCGCCGGCGAGGTGCTTGAGTCTCTCGGCCCCCATAGCTAAAAAAGGACCGGCGGAGGCGTCCATCGCCGCCGGTCCTGGTCGGACGACGACGCCGGCTTACGCCGGCCCCGCGGCGCTCAGGGCGGCCGCGGCCTTGCAGACGTCGGCCCCCAGCTCCATGAAGCGCCGGACGGCGGTCACCGCCGGCGCGGCCAGGCCGGCGGCCGCCTCGACCACGGCGCCGCGGGCGTCGCCGCGAGACAGCCGGGCCGCCCCACGCACCACGCCTTGCGCCACCTGCGCCCCGCTCCCGCGCCGCCGGCCACGGCCAGATACCCAGCGAACCAGTACAGCATCGGACAGCTCCTTTTTCACGGAAAGGTCAGGGACCCCGCACGCCTCGGCCGCGGCCGGGGCGTGCGGGGTCCGTACGACAGCCACCATCGCCGCATAGGCGTCGGCGGGAATGTCACGCCATCGAAGCCGCGTACGTCGTCGTCAGCCGCCTCCAGGCCGTCCGGACCCGCAATGCCGCCGTCGCATACAGCGCGGCGACGCCGGCGGCCGCCAGGGCCAGCCACGGCCGGGCGAAACAGGCCGCCACGCCCGCCGTCACGCCGACGACCACGGCTGTCAGCAGCGCGTAGGGGAAACGGCCCAGGAAGCGGACGCGGGCCCACGCGCCGGCCGTCAGGCGCTTCGCCTGCCCCGCCCGCCGGCCGCACTCCCTCCGGGCCGCCGCGGCCCAGGCCGCCAGCTTCCGGCGCACCGACGCCCAGCGCCGCTTCCAGCCGCCCTTCGGCGTCTGGGTCGGCGTCGCCGGGGCGGGCGACGGAGAAGCCGTCACCGGGGCGGCTGCCTGGAAGCGGGCCAGCATCTCGGGGCGGCTCAGCACCTCGTTCAGCACGGCCTGCACCGCCTGGTGCACCGCCGCGCCCACCGCGTCTTTCACGGCCGACGCGACCGCGTCGTTCAATCCTTCGCTCAGCCCGTCCAGCATGCCGTCCAGGCGGTCGATCTGGTCGGCCAGGCTCTTGCGCACCTGGCCGTTCGTGCTTGTCTTGGTGGTCATGGAAAAGTTCCTTTTCAGAGGAAGTGTGGAGGTCAATGACCCTGAATGGAGGTCAATCATCCTGAAACGAAGTTCTTCCGGCATTGCACCGTCGCTGCTGTGGCCATCGTTCCGATCGCGCTCTCTCTTCACCGGCTCTCGCCGACCCGCGCCGCGCCGCGGCCGGGGCTGACGGTTCACGGGCAAGCGGGGGTCGTTCGGTTCGGCGGCCCTTCGGGCGATGCGACGGTCAGCGTCTGCCGAATCCGAACAGGGCGGCGGCGCCGGAACGGGCGGCGTCGGACAGCGCCGCCAGGGCCAGGGCCGAGCCCGCCAGGCCGGCCCCGGCCCACAGGACCGGCCCGGCGACGTAGGCCGCCAGTGTGGACGCCACGCCGATGCCCAGGGCCTTGAGGGTCGTGAAGCGGTCGGCCTCGCGACGAAGCCACCAGGCCGTCGCCTGGCAGCCCACCGCCAGGGCCAGGCCCCAGCGCCGGCCGCCGGACGGTGAGGGCGACGGCGAGTCGCCGCCGTCCGGCCGCTCCTCGTAGGCGTCGTCTTGACGACGACGATACGGGTCGTCGGAATCGTCGTCCCACGACGGCGACCGGCGGTCGGGGTCGTACCAGCCGGCGGACGAGGGGCGGGGGTAGTACGGATCGGCGGGCGGGATGGATTCCGTGGGCGATTCGGTCAGGAGGGACTGCACGGCGTCCTGGGCGGCGCCGGCAGCGCTCTGGCCGACGGCGCGGGCGACCGCCTCGCGCAGTATTTCGAGAGTGTCGTGCAGCCGGCCGACGTGGCCGGCGAGGATGCGGGCGGTTCGTGCCGCCCAGCGCAGAGAACGGTTCATGGCGATGGGTTCCCAGGCGGCAAGGGACAGGGGGAGTGGGAAATCGGCGGGTTCAAGCCTTTCGACGAAAAACGGAACTTCAGGGGCCGAGGCGGAGTTGCTGGAGCGACTGCATGGCCGCCTTGACGGCCCGGCTCTGGCGACGCTGATGCTTGAGGGCGGCCAGCAGCCGGGCGGTGCGGGCCGAGGCGTCCTGCAGCAGGCCGCGCAACGCTTCGGTTTCCGCGATGGCGTCCTCGAGGTCCCACTTCTCCACCTGCGGGTCGCGGACGCGGTCGTCCTGCGGCGGACGGCCGTTGGTAGGCGGCGGGGGCATGGGAATAATCTCCTTGTCACGGGGTCGGGCGGAGGGTGTGGAAGCCGGCGACGCGCCGGGTCCGATGCGGAACACGTCCGCGCCGGGCGGGATGGCCGCCTTCTTGTCCAGGGGCATCCACAGGAAGGTGCGGCGGGCGTCGCGGCAAAGCAAGGGGGCGTCCGGCGACGCCACCCACAGCTCGCGGAAGCCGAGGGTCAACATCCGGTGCAGCAGGCGGCGAGACGTGCAGAGTCGCACCGCCGGGCCGGAAACGCTGGAGCGGGCGAGCGGCGTTTCCACGACCCGGTCGGAGCCTTCGGCGCGGGCGCGCACCGCCGGCGGCCGGTCCAGGTCGAGCGTGATCGGGGCGTTGAAGTCGCCGCCGCCGGGCAGCTTCGGCAGGGCCGACGCGAGGAAAACGGCGTCCTCCTCGTCGAACACCAGCCGGGAGGGGTCGGGCGGCAGGCGCGGGATCACGGTCTGGGCGTCGGGGTAGCGGCCGGTCGCATCCACGGCCAGCAGTAGCGTCCACGGGCCGGCGGCCACGGCGACGTGGTTCCGCGCCCTGCCCACCCGGACCTCGGCGTGGTCGGCCAGCTCGCGGCAGCCGAAGGCCGAGAGGCGCGGGACCAGCAGGTCCTCGGCCCAGGGGAAAGGGAAGCCGGCCTGCACCAAGAGCTGGCCGCCGTCGGTGCCCACGACCTCGCCCCGCTGGCCGCGCAACTGAATGCGGGTCAGGGCGAAGCGGGCGGATTCCCGGGCGGCCGAGTGCGACGCCTCGTCCAGGGCGTGCAGGAACTCCGGCGGCATGGGCGTCCACTTTGCCGGCGGGTCGGGCAACGGCGGCAGGCCGTCGGGCGGGACCGTGTCGAAGTCCAGGGCGCAGGGCACGCCGCCGTCTTCCCAGCGGGCGCGGCCCTTGCCGACGGCGATGTTCTCCAACGAAACCGGCGCTTCGGTGCGGCCCTCGAATCGGGCAAGGATGTCGGCCCCGAAGGCGATCCGGTCCGTCGGTCGCGGGCCGTTCTGGTGACGGCGCAGGGCCGTCTCGGTCTGCACGGCCTGGAGCGTCAGGCCGCCGTCGCCGGCCCGGCACAGCACCGGGGGCCAATGAGGGCGCGGCGTCTGCTCCACAAGGGAATGGCGCAGCACGGTGCGGAAGGACCGGGCCAGCGCGCGGGTCAGCTCGATCACGGTGTCGCCTCGCTTTCGGTGAGAGCTATTGAGGAGGGGAAAGGGCGTTCAAGCCGGATCGCATCGCGACGAACCGGCTCAGTCGACTCGCCAGTGGGCGTCATACACCTCTTCGGGCAGGTCGTAGGTCTCCCTCGGCAGGGCCAGCAACGCGTTCTCGTCGGAGGGCACGCAGAAGAGGTTCACCAGGTAGACCGTGGCGCTGAGGCCGGTCTTGCAGGACATGCTGAAGGCGTCGTAGAGCAGGCCGCATTCTTCCTCCCGGCCGGGCCGTCTTCGCATGAGGGGAAGGAAGGGCCACGCCGGCCAAAGGGCCGGCCGCGTCATGAACAGGAGGTTGCGGCAACGCTCGCGATCCGAAGTGGCCGTTGGCGGCATGGGATTCGTCTCCTTGGTTGGTGGATGAAAAGAGGGCCGCGCCCGCCGGCCGGCTAACGCGACAGGCGCATGCGGACCCGGTTCAGCGAGGGGAACTGGCGGACGGCTTGTCGGACGGCCCGGCGGAGGGCGGCGCGGAAGCCGGCGTTGTCCAGCGTGCGGCGGATCGCGTCGACTTCCCCGGCCGTCAGGCGGCGCGGGACGAAGAACGTCACGTGGAACACGTCCAGGAGGAAGCGTCGGGCCATCAAGGCTCCTTTCTGCGGCCCCACGACGGCACGACCCCAGGGACGGGAATTACCGCCGCCAGGGCCTGCGTCGTCGGGGTGACAGGGAAGAACTGCCCTGTCATGACGGATAGGGCGTGGGCGTGACCGTGGCGGCCAGGATGTGGACTTCCAGCCAGTCGCGTTCGGCCTCCAGCGCCTGCGAGCGGAATGGAAACGGACCCAGCACCGGGCCGCTGCACGGCGACAGGTCGGCGCGCCATTGGCCGTCGTCGTCCGGCTCGACGCGGCTGGCACGACGGATGGACACGGGGCCGAGAGATGCGAGATCGATGCACTCCGAATACAGGCAGCGCACGCCGCCGCCGGGGTCAACCACCAGGTGCATGGCCGCCTCCCTCGCCGTTGGCCTGTGGGCGGATAAGGCGGCGACGCGGCGCGTCCACGATCATCCGCTCCACCGTCGCCTGCACGCCGGCCATCTCCGTGGCGACCAGCCGCCGCAGGCCGTCGTTGTCGCGAAGCTCCTGAGGCGTGACGCCGCGCACCAGCTCCTGCGCCCTGCGCCACCAGCCGGTCCAGGTCGGGGTTGGAACGCACGTTGAGTCGAGAGCCGCTGGAAAAACTCGGAAAGGTTGGCGACCGCGGAGTCGCGGAAGACCTTCCGCCGGCCGTTGTCGCACTCGCCGAGCCGCTCCGTCAGGTGAGACAGCAAGCGCGTGAACTCGGCCGCGAACGCCTGCTCGGCCAGGCGCACCGCCTCGTCGAAGCGGGCGGCCACGCGCCGACGCTCCTGCTCGTACACCTCCGGGGCGATGCGGAGCAGGTGCGACGGCGGCTCGACCGAGGGGAAATCCCAGTCCACGCCGAACAAGCCCCTGACTTCGTGGGGATAATCGCCGGGGTCGAACAGGCGGCCTAAACGGCTGCGGGCGTCCTCCTTGATCTCGTCATAGGCGGCCACGAGCCATCCTCGGCCCCGGCCAGCTCCTCGCGGAAGCCCTCCATCGTATGCGTGAACGACTCGACGTCCGACTGGCGGATGAGGCGGATGCCGACCTCGGCGTAGGGCAGGGTCAGTCCCCTCCAGAACTGGGTCAGCCGCGTCTTGACCGACGTAAGGCCGCGGACGGCTTCATGGCGGAGTTGATCAACTTCTTCCAGGCGGTCAGCAAACGGGCATCTGCCGAAGTGACGGCCCCCATTTCCTCCCTTCTGCCGCGCATCAGGCGCAATGCACGCCACCAGCGCAGCCGCACGCGCACGGCGGCGGCGATGCGACGCAGCCGCTGGGCCGGGTTCTCGGTCCCGACCGGGACGTCGGGGATGGTCAACGTACTCATGGGACCTCCTGGGTTCGAGAGTCTCTTCGACGTCTCTTCTGCGGTTCAATTTCGCCCTCATGCAAGTTGTTTTCGCGTACGTCTCGGGTCGGGGTCGACTTCCAGCCGGCCGCACGGACGGCGGCGAGGCCGGCCCGGATGCTCTCCGCCACCCCGGCCCTGTATTCGTCGTCGATCCCTTCCAGGTACGTCATCGGGTCGGCCGGCCCGTCTTGCATGACTTCCGGGCGTGCCGTAGCCGCCGTGGACGTGGACCGTCCGCGCGTCGGCGTCGAGGACGTAGACCCACTCCAGGTCGCCCTGGTCGCCGAAGGCCC
>CAWFBG010000027.1:0-145407 GCA_963813925.1 uncultured Planctomycetaceae bacterium | reverse complement strand
GCGGACCCCGAACGCGGCCTGGGAGGCGTCGCCGTCCACGCCGCCGAGGACGCCCTCGACTTTTTGGCCGAGGTCAGCGACGGCGACGCCCGCAAGGCGCTCAACGCCCTCGAAATCGGCGTCCTGTCGGCGGAGACGACGCCCGTGGAGTTCACGCTGCGCCGTGGCCGAGGAGTCGATCCAGCGCAAGGCGCTCGACTACGACGCCACCGGCGACGCCCATTACGACGTGGCCAGCGCCTTCATCAAGAGCATGCGCGGCAGCGATCCCGACGCGGCGGTCTACTGGCTGGCGCGGATGCTGGAATCGGGCGAAGACCCGCGTTTCATCGCCCGACGCATGGTGATCCTGGCGTCGGAGGACGTGGGCAACGCCGACCCGCAGGCGCTGATCCTGGCGGCCGCGGCGCTCCAGGCGGTCGAGTTCGTCGGCCTGCCGGAGTGTCAACTGCCGCTGGCCCAGGCCGTGACGTACCTGGCCTGCGCCCCGAAATCGAACGCCGCCACGCTGGCCATCGGCAAGGCCCGCGACGACGTGCGTTCGGGCCGGACGCTGGCCGTGCCGAAGCACCTGCGCGATTCCCACTACCAGGGGGCGGAGCAGTTCGGCCACGGCGAGGGCTACGAGTACAGCCACGACCACCCCGGCGCCTGGTCGGATCAGGCGTATTTGCCGGAAGAGCGATCTTATTACGAGCCGACGGATCGCGGCTTCGAGGCGGAAATTCGCCGACGGCTGGAGGAGCTTCGTCGGCGGCGGGGCGAGTCGGCGTCGTGACGCGGGCGGCGTCGCCGGCCGTCCCGATTCATAATCTACCGGGGACGAGGCGGGCGAACCCTTCACCGACCCGGATACCCCCTCATGGACGCCAAACATCGCGTCGTGATCGTCGGCGGCGGCTTCGGCGGCCTCTACACGGCCCAGGCCCTGCGCAAGGCGCCCGTCGAGGTCACGCTGATCGACCGCCGCAATTTTCACCTGTTTCAACCGCTCCTCTACCAGGTGGCGACCGGCGCCCTGTCGCCGGCCAATATCGCGGCGCCGTTGCGCGGCCTGCTCAGCCGGCAGCGCAACGCCCGCGTCCTCCTGGGCGAAGTCGTCGGCTTCGACCTCGACCGCCGGCAAGTCCGTCTCAGGGGCGCCGACGGCGAGGCGGCCGTCCCCTACGACTCCCTGATCGTGGCCACCGGCGCCCGGCATCACTACTTCAACCATCCCGAATGGGAGAAAGACGCCCCCGGCCTCAAGACCATCGAGGACGCCACCGACATGCGCCGCCGCATCCTCTACGCCTTCGAGGCGGCCGAGCTGACCGCGGACCCCAAGGCGCGGGAGGCGTGGCTGACGTTCGTCGTCGTCGGCGCCGGGCCGACGGGCGTGGAGCTGGCCGGGGCCGTCGGCGAGGTGGCCCACCGCACCCTGCGCAACGACTTCCGCTCCATCCAGCCGGCCCGCGCCCGCATCCTGCTGCTCGAAGGGGCCGACCGCGTTCTCGGCGCCTACGTCCCGAGCCTGTCGCGCAAGGCGGCCGCGGCGCTGGGCCGACTCGGCGTCACGGTGCAAACCGGGGCCGTCGTGACGGACGTGAAGGCGGATCAGGTGACGTTTCGTCGCGGCGACAAGACCGAGACCGTCGCCGCGCGGACGGTGCTGTGGGCGGCGGGCGTGGATGCGTCGCCGCTGGGCAAGCAACTGGCGGCCGCGACCGGGGCGGAGACGGATCGGGCCGGCCGGGTGACGGTGCTGCCGGACATGAGTTTGCCGGGCCGGCCGGAGGTGTTCGTGATCGGCGACCTGGCCAACTACCCGTACCAGACCGGCAAGCCGCTGCCGGGCGTGGCCCAGGTGGCCATGCAGCAGGGGCGGTACGTCGCCGATTCGATCGCCCGGCGGCTGCGCGGCGAACCGCCCCTAAAATTCCACTATAAGGATCGCGGTTCGATGGCGACCATCGGCGCGTCGTCGGCGGTGGCCGACCTGGGATGGACGCGGTTCAACGGCCGGTTGGCGTGGCTGGCGTGGCTTTTCATCCACCTGATTTTCCTGGTCGAGTTCGAGAACCGGTTGCTGGTGCTGGTTCAGTGGGGGTACAACTATTTCACGCGCGATCGGTCGGCCCGGCTCATCACGGGGGAGACGCCTCCTAACGGCGCGAGGGGGGCGTCAGCCCCCTGATTTGGCATTCGGTCGGCGACCGCATGAAGAATCAGGGGGCTGACGCCCCCCGCTCGCCGAACGGCGCGAGGGGACGTTGCGGCGGCGCGGCCTCCGCTGGTATACTCCGCCCGCCGCGACCGCCCCCGCGGCGGGAACGGAGGCCGCCGATGCGCCCGACGTGGATGGGAAGCGTGGTCCTGCTGGGGCTGCTCGCCGGCGGGTGCGGCGGGTCGAAGCCGGCCCTGGCCCCGGTGCGCGGCCACGTCTACTTCCGCGGCCAACCCCTCAACGGCGGTGCCATCGTCTTCACGCCCGACCCCGAACGCGGCGGCCGCGGCCCCCTGGCTTGCGCCCGCATCGGCGCGGACGGCGGTTTCGTCCTGGCCACCGGACCCGACTTCGGCGCCGTGCCCGGCTGGCACCGCGTCACCTTCAAGACCCTGTCCACCAATTCCGACGCCTCTTCTCCGGAAAACCGTCTGCCGGCCCGGTTCAGCGACCCAGAAACGTCCGGCCAGTCCGGCGAGGTCAAGGCCGGACAGGGCAACGTCATCGACTTCCATCTCGAATAGGCCGGCCGACCTGCCGTTGACGCGCCGCGCCGCCGCGTGCTATTTTCGGGCCGCCATCACCCGGCCGGCCGGAAGACGAAAGGCGACCCGATGAACACGTTGCTGCGCGGCATGGTGCGGGCCGTGGCCGAGACCTTCGACCTGCCCGCGCCGGTCCTGGAAGTCGGGTCGTATCAGGTCGAACGACAAGAAGACATCGCGGACCTGCGACCGCTCTTTCCCGGCCGGCCCTACGTCGGCCTCGACATGCGGCCCGGCCCCGGCGTGGACCTCGTCGGCGACGTGGAGGCGCTGCCGCAGGCCGACGGCTCCGTCGGCACGGTCCTGGCGCTGGAGACCTTCGAGCACGTCCGTCGCTTCTGGCGCGGCTTCGACGAAATCCGCCGCGTGCTCCGGCCCGACGGCGCCCTGCTCATCGCCTCGCCGTTCCACTTCCACATCCACGACTACCCGCGCGACTACTGGCGATTCACGCCCGACGCCCTGAAACTGCTGCTCGAAGCCTACTCGAGCAAGATCGTCGGCTGGAACGGGCCGACCACGCGCCCGGCCAACGTCTGGTGCCTGGCCTTCCGCGAGGAACGGCCGCCGATCACGCCGGCGCAATTCGACCGCTACCAGACGCTGCTCAAACGGTACGCCCGGATGCCTCTGCCGTGGACGCGCCGGCTGCGCTACCACGTCGGCCGGCTATTCTTCGGCCGGCGCCCTTTCGCCCCGTGGCTGGACCGCGAAAGGTGTCAGGGCGAACTGGTCGTGACGCGGGGGGCGGGGCGCGGGCGCGAGAAAACAAGCTCCCGCGCAGGATCATGGCCCGGAAGGGGTGAGGCGTGGCGCGCGAAGACCGGCTTGCCAGTCCGGCGTCTCGCGCCACGCTTCGCCGTCCGGTCGTTTCGGTTTGCGTCGTCAACTGGAACTGCCGCCCGCTGCTTCACGCCTGTCTGCGGTCGCTCACGTCCAAATTACAGCGGCTGCGGCTGGAAGTGATCGTCGTGGACAACGGCTCGACGGACGGCGCCGCCGACATGGTGCGCCGCCGCTTCCCGCGCGTCGTCCTGGTCCGCAACGCCGACAACGCCGGCTTCGCCCGCGCCAACAACCAGGCCGCAGCCCTCGCCCGCGGCCGTTACCTTTTCTTCCTCAACAACGACACGGTCGCGCCGCCGGCGCGCTGCGCCGGCTGGTGGAATACGCCCGTGCGCATCCGGAGATCGGCCTGCTCGGCCCGCGGCTGCGCGACCCGCGCGGCGCGTGCAGGTGTCCTGCCGCCGCAGGCCGACCGTGGCCGCCCTGCTGCACCGCACCTGCCTGTTGCGCTGGACCGGCCTGTTCCGCCGCGCCTACCGCCGGTACCGTTCGCGCGACGGCGCGGACGACGGCGTGCGCCCGGTGGACGTGCTGATGGGCGCGGCCCTGCTGGTGCGGCGCGACCTGTTCCGGGAGGTCGGCGGCTGGGACGAGGAGTACACCTTCGGCGGCGAGGACATCGACCTCTGCACGCGCGTCGGCCGGCGCCGGCCCGTGGTCCATCATCCCGGCGTGGAGATTGTGCATCACGGCCGGGCCGGCAGTCGGCGACACATCGACTATGTTTACTCTCACACTCTTACCGGCGTCACGCGCGCGATGCGCAAGGCCGGAGGCTCCTCGGCGGCTTTGACGCTCTACAAGCTCGTCGTCACGCTGGACGCGCCGGTCCAGTGGCTCCGTCTGGGGTGTCAGTATCTGTGGCGGCGGATGCGCGGTCAAGCCGCCGCGGCGGGGCGAAGCCGGGTGGCGCTGCGCGGGGTCGGCGCGTTCCTGACGCGCGGATTAACGGCGTTCTGGCGGGCGTGAAGAGGAATTGTCCGGTTAGCCGCGACGCGCCAGCGGAGCGCTGGGGATGAAGCGCTCCGCCGGCGCGTCGCGGCTAACCCACGGCGTTTACGGAGAGGAGTCCAGCCATTCCAGACAGGTCCGCGTCAGCAGCCGGCCGCGGAAGGGGACCGATTCGGGCGAGGCGTGGGCCTCGGCCTCGGTGAAGAGGCGGCGCGCCTCGACGGTGTGACCGGCCTCCAGGGCCAGCCAGCCGCGCACCGCCTCCAGATCGCATTGCAGAGCCGTCATCCCCGCGATCTCACCGCCCGCCGCGTTGAGCAGCGCGGCCCGCGTATTGGGCAGCATCCAGACCGCGCCCACGGCCGACGGCCCCTCCCGCAAGGCTTCCCGCAAAATGAGGTGGCCCACCAAGAGCGCGGCCAGGGACGGCGCCTTGGCGCCGGCGGCGACGGCCGGGTCGTCCCAGGCCCACCCTAACTGACGGAGCATTTGGGCCAGATCGGCCGAACCGCCCATCTTTTCCCGGATCGCCTCCAGCCACCGATCCGCCTCCGCGTAGTCGCCGGCAGCGGCGGCGGTTTCGACGCGCAACCATTCGTAGGCGGGCAGGCCGGTGTCGGGATCGTCGCCCAGTTCATCCCGGAGCGCCGCCTGCTCGGCCAGCGTCTTGCTGACCTCGTCCGCGCGACCCGTCCGGAGCATCAGATTCAATTCCAGCCGCACGCCTAACAATTTATTCGGGTCCTTATTATCGATTTTCGTCCAGTCCGTCTTCTCCAGCACTTCCAGCGCCTTGCCGCCCAGGCCCAGCCCCTGGGCGATTTCCGCCCGCCCCACGTCGGTCTTGCCGGCCGCGCGCAGCTCGAAGGTCGTTTGCCGCTTTTCGACCTCCTTTTCTAGCTTGTCCAGCTCGTCGGCCATCGGCCGGAGCGCCGCCTCCGACTGCCCCGCCTCCCGCCGGACGCGCAGGCGCGCCTTGGCGCAGTCGGCGGCCTGGTCGATGAAGCCCGTTTGCTCGTCCAGCAAAACCGACAGGCCCAGTGCGACCTCCCGGTCGGGGTCGAGGACGAGGGCGCGGTGGAGGGCGGCGGCGATCTGGGCCTGGCGCAGCAGCGACGGGTAGCCCAACGGCTGACCGCCGGCGCCGTCGCGCGTCTGCCGGCCCAGCTCCAGGTAGGACTGGGCGAGGGCTTCGTAGGTCGCCGGGTCGTCGGGCCGCAGCGCCAGCGCCCGCCGGGCGGCGCGGACGCCCAGGTAAAGCGCGGAGGGCGGGCCGAAGTCGAAAAGGTTGTGGGCGATGAGGTATTGCTGTTCCTCGCCCTGCCTGGGCGGGAAGGACGGCATGGACGGCGGCCGGTCGCGGATCAGCGTCAGCGCGAGGGCCGACGCCTCGACCTGGAACGGGGCGCAGACGCCGGCCGCGCCGAAACAGGACGCCGCCCCGTCGATCTGGAATCGACGTTTCGTTTCGTCCCAGTGGGCGTTCCACGCCTGCTCGTTCCGCGTCCGCCAGACCGGACGCAGACTCTCGAAACGCATCAACTGCGCCGCCGCCTCGTCGGCCTCCGGCGGACGCGGTGGCTCGGGCGTCCACCACGCCTGCCACCACCCGCGCCGGCGGTTCCGGCGTCGGGCCTGGCGGGACAGGCGCGGCGTCGGGACCGAACGCGATCCGGTTCGAGTTATATTCGAGCGGGGCCAGGGGGTCGGCCTTCGTCTCGCGCCGGGTCCGGGTCTCGCCAACCGAAGACGGCGGTGCGGCCGTTCAGGTAGAGCAGCGGCCATTCCTTCGGCGCCCCGAACAGCCTCCACAGGGGCGAATCGTTCAAAATGGGCAGGCTGACGCTCCCGGACCAGATCAGGTAATGGGCGCCGCGGACGCGAAAGACCTTGCGCCAGGCGGGGTCCGACGGGCCGGCGTCGCGGGGCGCGGACAGGGAGTTGCGCACCGCCGCGTAATCCGGGGCGGCCTTGTCGTAAAGCGACAGCCGTTGGTCGATGAAACCGCGTTCGCCGGGACAGTACCACGCGAGGTAGTGGAACACCTCCGCCGACGTGTTGAACCAGCGGCCGTCCGGCTCGACCAGGCCGTCCTTCCGCCAGGCGGCGATCTGCTCCGCCATCTCCTTCAGGCCGCGATTCGGCTCCACGGTCCAGCCGACGCGACGATATTCCGGCTGCGCCTCCAGCCAACCCGGCCACGTCAACACGACCAGGGCGACCCCGGCCAATAGGGTCAGAATGCGACCGCCGAACGCCCACATTCCCCCCGCCCGGCGGCCGCCCCGGCGCGGCGGGCGGCGAAGTCGAGGAAGTTGAGCGCGGCGACGGGGCCGGTCACGACCGCGAAGAAGGGGATGGCGCGGGCGTGCCAGGCGCTCAGCGCCAGGAAGGCCGCCCAAACGATCAGGCGGCGCCAGTTCAGGCGGCCGACCCAAAGCGCGGCCGCGAACGACGCCGCGCCCAGCAGGGCCAGCGGAAAGTAGGCCAGCCCGGCGGCGTTCAGGCCGATGTTGGGCAAGAAGTACAGGCGCTCGAGCGGCGAAAAGAAAAGCGACATGTATTGGCCGTCCCGGCCCAGGGAGTCGGCCGCCCCGGAAAGTCCCAGTTCGGAGGGCAGAGAAAACGCCCGGTAAAAGTAGGGATTGACCAGGCACGCCGCCGCGCCTGCGACCAGCACCAGCAGCAGGGTGCGGCGTTCGCCGGGGGCCGGGGCGTCCGGCCCTTCGCGGGCCGGGGCCAGCCAGCCTTGCAGCACGTCGCCCAGCAGGTAGATGGCGACCGTCGCCGGCCCGAGCAAAAACCAGGCGTCCAGGTTGACCCAGAGCAGACAGAGCGGCGGGATCAGCCAGTACGCCAGGAAGGGCCGGCGCAGGCGCGGTGCGTTGGTCTCCGCCGCGCGGCGCGCAGCTGTCGCGGCAGACCGAGCAGCCAGCAGGTCAGGCCGAGGAAGAAGTAGGATACGCAGACCGGCTCCAACAGGAGACGCGGACTGATCGCCAGCACCGCCAGGCCGACGCAAGCGGCGGGAACCCACAGGCCGCGGCCCGGCGGCCGGGCCGTGCGCAACATCACTTCGGCCAGGGCGGCGATCATCAACGCCTTGAGGATGATGAGGATCGTGCCGCCGGCCGCGGAACCTTGGTAGATGAGGTAAATCAGGAGGTCGTAGAGCCAGCTGTGATTGATCCAGGTGACGCCGGCGGTGGTGAAGGCGAAGGGATCGGCGCCGAAGGAATATTGGCCGTGGGCGAGGAGCCGGCCGGTCGCGGCGTGGAGGAAGAAATCGCTGTGATAAACGGGGAACAGGGCCGTCAGAAAGGCGAAGAGCAGCACGACGCCGACCAGCAGCCAATCGAGCCGGCGAAGGCGGCGCGCGGTCGTTTCCGGCGACGGCGGCCTTTGGACGGGGGCGTCGGCCGCCGGTTTCACGGCGGTCGGATTGGCGGAACCTGCGGCGGAGCGCCTCATGCGATGTCCTCAAGAGGAAACAGAGTCAACGGTAAGGGTTTGCCGTGGGGGGGTCAAGGACCGCCCTCCTGAATCGCCGTCGCCGCCGTATCGTCTACAGAAGGGCCGGCCGTCCGAATCGCCGTTGTTGTGATCGCCGTCGGCGAATTACAATACGCCCTGGACGGACGCCACCCACGTCCCCGCGCCGCGTCCGCCATCCGGTCCCTTTGAAGGAGGCTGCTTGATGTCCGAGGCCCCGACCCCCGCCCCCGTCCGCTCGGCGCGGCATCCGCGCCTCCGCTGGCTCCTTCCCGCCCTCTTCCTCGGCGCCCTCCTGGCCGGCCTGCTCATCTATTATGCCGTCGGCCGAACCACCTTGCCCCAAGTGGCGGCCGCGCCGCCCGCCGCCGCCCCGGACGCGCCGCCGCCCCCCGACGACGCGCCGGCGCCGAAACCAAAACACCGCCAGCCGGCGCCCGAACTGGACGGCGGCGTCGCCTGGCTCAACACGGCCTCTCCCATCAAGCTCAAGGACCTCCGCGGCAAGATCGTCGTCCTCGACTTCTGGACCTACTGCTGCATCAACTGCATGCACATGCTCCCGGACCTGGCCAAGCTGGAAAAGAAATACGCCAATCAGGTCGTCGTCATCGGCGTCCACTCGGCCAAGTTCGACAACGAAAAGGACAGCGAAAACATCCGCAAGGCCGTGCTGCGCTATGAGATCACGCACCCCGTCGTCAACGACGCCCACATGACCATTTGGAACAATTACGAGGTCAGTTCGTGGCCGACGGTGGTGCTGATCGACCCCGACGGCAACCTCGTCGCCCGCGGCTCCGGCGAAGGCCTGTACGACGCCCTCGACGTGAACATCCAGCGGCTCATCAAGGAGTTCCGTGAGAAAAAGACGCTCAACGAGAAGCCGATCCATTTCGAGCTGGCCCGCTTTTCGGAGACGGCCGACAGTCCGCTGTTCTTCCCCGGCAAGGTGCTGGCCGACGAGGCCGGGAAACGCCTGTTCATCGCCGACAGCACGCACCACCGCATTGTCATTACGGACCTCGGCGGCAAGAAGATCGCCGTTGCGGGCATTGGCCGGGCCGGCGCGGACGACGGCGGCTTCGACAAGGCCAGGTTCAACGACCCGCAGGGCATGGCCCTCGACGGCGATACGCTCTACGTGGCGGATCGCAAAAACAACTTGATCCGCGCCCTCGACCTCAAGGCGAGGACCGTCAAGACCGTGGCCGGGACCGGCGAACAGGGCGACGACCGCGCGTACGACGGGCCGGCGCTGAAGGCGGGCCTGGACAGTCCGTGGGGTCTGCTGCTGCACGACGGCCAGCTCTACGTCGCCATGGCCGGCTTCCATCAGTTGTGGAAGATGGACCTCGCCAAGGGGACCATTGCCGTTTACGCCGGTACGGGCATCGAGAACATCCGCGACGGCAGCCTGGCGTCGGCCTGCTTCGCCCAGCCGAGCGGCCTGGCCACCGACGGCAAGACGCTGTTCGTCGCCGACAGCGAGGTCAGCGCCATACGGGCCGTGCCGCTGGACGGCTCGGGCAAGGTGAAAACGATCGTCGGCCAGGGACTGTTCGAGTTCGGCGACGTGGACGGCGTGGGCGACGACGTACGTTTGCAGCACGCCCTCGGCGTGGTTTACCACGACGGCAAACTTTACGTGGCCGACACCTATAACAGCAAGATCAAGGTGCTGGACCCGGAGAAGCGGATGAGTACGACCTTTTTAGGCGGCGAGGCGGAGGGCTGGCTGGCGACGCCGGTGTTCCGCGAGCCGGGCGGCGTCAGCTACGCCGACGGCAAGCTGTACGTGGCCGACACCGACGCCCACCGGATTCGCGTGGTGGACCTCAAGACGAAGGCGGCGTCCACGCTGAAGTTGCAAGGCGTCGAGGCGCCGAAACTGGCGCCGTGAACGCCGGTTAGCCGCGACGCGCCAGCGGAGCGCTTCCCCAAGCGCTCCGCTGCGCGTCGCGGCTAACCAAATGTACTGAACCTCACCGGCGATTGCCGATACAACGCGAAGGGATGCGTATGAAAACTCTCTCTCAATACGTCTGGACGGGGCTTTGCGCCCTGCTGTTTCTCACGGCCGCCCTGCCGGCGCGGCGAGTCGTTCGCCGTCAACACGCCGAAAACCGCCGACCGCATCGAATTCCAGGTGGACCTCCAGCCGGCCGACCCGTTCTCCGACGCCAACAAGCTCGGGGCGCCGCGCGACTTCAATCGCGGCGAGGTGGTGCGCCTGGTCATTCAGGGGACGCCGAAGAAGGGCTACCACACCTACCCAATCACAAAACAGTACCAGGGGGAAAGCCAGTCGAGCGTCAGCCGGATCGAGTTCGGCAAGAACGACGATCTCCAGCCGCTGTGGCCGGTCGCCGAATCGCCGCCGGAAACGGTGATGGAGGAAGGCCTCGGCGACTACCTGGAATACCGAAAGCCGTTCACCTGGACGCAGGAGCTGTACATCAAGCCGGACGCCAAGCCCGGCCCGGAGCATCTGCGTTTCACCATCGACCTGACCGTTTGCGACGAAAGCAGCTGCGAGCCGGGCAGGCACGAATTCGACGTGCCGTTCACAATCGTCGATTCGCCGGTGGTCGCGGCGACGCCGGCGCTGCAAGAGCGACTCAAGGTCACGAAAGCGCCGCCGGTCGAAACCGTCGCCCCTCCGCGGGGCGTCGCGCCGCCGGTCGCGGCCGACGGCGGCGTGAAGCCTCCAGCGGTCAAGGCGCAATCCGCCGTCGGCCCGCGGCGCGACGGCCTCTGGGACCTGCTCGGCTTCATGTGGCAAGGCGTGCTCTGGGGCGCCCTGTCGCTGGTTACGCCGTGCGTCTTCCCGATGATCCCGATCACGGTGAGTTACTTCCTCAAGCAATCGGAAAAGTCGCACTTCCCCGGCTCGGCCGGCGCCGCCGCCGAGCGGCGCGGGCCATTCGCCGATCCTGCTGGCGGCGATCTACAGCACCACCATCGCCCTCGTGCTAACCATCGCCGGCGTCCTGCTGTTGCCAATCGTCCAGCGCTTCAGCCAGCACTGGGCCACGAACCTGGTCCTGGGCGGCCTGTTCATCTTTTTCGCCCTGAGCCTGTTCGGCATGTACGACATCGTGTTGCCGTCGTCGCTGGGCCGGCTGACCGCGGCCGGCGAAGGGCGCGGCGGACTGGTCGGCGTCGTGTTCATGGCCCTGACCTTCACCGTCATCAGCTTCGCCTGCGTGGCCCCGTTCTACGGCGGCTTCATCGCCCTGTCGGCGGCGGCGGCGTCCGCGGCCGACTGGCTCAAGCTGGTGCTCGGCGCCCTGGCCTTCTCCGTGACCTTCGCCCTGCCGTTCTTCATCCTGGCCCTGTTCCCGTTCCTGCTCAAGCGGCTGCCCAAGAGCGGCTCGTGGCTGAACACGGTCAAGGTGGTGATGGGCTTCCTGGAGCTGGCCGCCGCCTTCAAATTCCTCCGCGCCGCCGAGCTGAATTACTTCGTCCATACGGAGTTTCTGACGTATGATCTCGTATTGGGCGTCTATATCGCCCTGTCGCTGGCCTGCGGCTTCTACCTGCTCGGCGTCTACCGCCTGCCGCACGACCACGGCGTCTCCGAGACGCTGAGCGTGCCGCGGCTGCTGTTCAGCATCGCCTTCCTCGGCCTGGCGCTCTACCTGCTGCCCGGTCTGTTCACGACGGCCGACGGCGAACAGCAGCGGCCGCAGGGGACGGTGTTCGCCTGGCTGGACTCGTTCCTGCTGCCGGAGGACGCCGGGCCGGTGGCCGGCCCGACGAAAGGCGGCGAATCGGCTACCGGACGCCTGGCGTGGGTCGGCGACTTGCAAGAGGGTTTGAAGCAGGCCGAGGCGGACAACAAGCTGGTCTTCCTCGATTTCACGGCCACGACCTGCACCAACTGCAAGTACAACGAACGCGCGGTGTTCAGCAAGCCGGAGGTCAAAGACCTGTTGCGTCAGTATGTGCTGGTGCATCTGTACACCGACAACGTGCCGCCGGAATACCACTCGACCACGACCGGCGCCGAGAACCACGACTTCCAGCAGACGGAATTTCAAGACGACAAGCTGCCGCTCTACGCGATCGTGAAGCCGAAGGTGGACGGCGGTTTCGAAGTGGTGGGCAAGCCGTATCAGGAAGGCAAGATCAACAACGTGGACGGCTTCGCCCGCTTCCTGCAAGACCCGCTCAAGGGCGTCGGCCCCGTCGCCCGCGCGGCCGTGCGATAGGGTGCGGCCGCAACGGCGAGCGGCCGGCGTAAGCCGGCTGGTCTAGATTCAGCGCCTCGAGCGTCATCCGTTCCGAGGCGCTACCTTACACCAGCCGGCTTACGCCGGCCGCTCGCCCAGTACGTTTCCAAACGGGGGCGCGTCTTCGGCGCATTTCCTGCATATATTTCCTTTCCCGTCCCTTCGACGGTCGCGGCAGTCCAGTCCCTACAGGAAAAGGAGCACCTCTCATGCTGCGGGCATTGCTTTGTGCGGTCCCGGTCCTGGCGTTCCTCGCAGGCGGTTCGCCGGCGGCGGACGAAAAACCCGACCACGCCGGAGTCAACGGCGTCGTCGTCAAGGTGGACGCCGCCCACCACGCCGTCACGGTGCGTCTCCAGGACGCGGAGGGCAAAGATGTCGAGAAGACGTACCACCTGTCCGGCGACGCCCACGTGACTGACGAGTCGGGCAAGGCGGTCGGCCTCGACGCCCTGGAGGCGGGCGCGGCCGTCAACCTCGTGGAACGGGCGGGACGCCTGATCGAGCTGCGCCGCGCCCGGAAGGAAGGCGGTCGGACGTTCGACGTGGATCGCTTCCTGGCGGACTATGACCGCAACAAGGACGGTTTCATCGAGCGCGACGAACTGCCGCGTCGCCTGCGCTACGCCTTCGATCAGGTGGACGTGAACAAGGACGGCAAACTCAGCCGTGAGGAGTTGGAGGCGGGCGCCGGCTATCTGCAACCGCGGCGGCGGCCCTCGGACGTGGTTGACGTTCTTATCGAGGCCGGCGACGCCGACGCGGAGGCCCGGCAGGAACTGCAAACCATGTACGACCAGTTGCGCCAGCTGGACAAGAACCACGACGGCAAGATCGACGCCGCCGAAATCAAGGAGATGGGCGAGCGATTGATTCGGGAGCGCGTGGACGGGATATTCGAGGACCTCGACGCGAACCACGACGGCAAAATCAGTCGGGACGAGGCGCGCGGCCGCCTCCGGCGCGACTTCGACAAAATCGACCTGAATAAGGACGGATTCATTGACCGGGAGGAGTTGTTGAAGGCCGCCCGCGAACGGGCCGCGACCCGGCCGGCCGAGAGGGAAAAGGGGAACGCGCCGGCCCCCAAGAACCCGACCGATCGCTAAGCCGTTCGCGCAAGTTCGTGCGGACGCCCCCTTCTCCTGGGGAGGGGACCCGAAGACCGAAGGAGAACACCCATGCGACGCCTTGTATTGACCGTCCTCGTCGGGGCCCTGGTCGCGGCCGTCCCGGCGTCCGCGCAACCCTTCCGGGGCGACCGCGACCACGACCGCGACCACGACCGCGACCATGATCGCGACCGCGACCGAGGCCCCTCGCGGGAGTCCCGCGAGACGATAACGGCGTGGTGTGAGCGCTATTACGGCACGCCGCCGGACCCCGGTTCGCTCGTCGTTTGGGGCAACCGGCTGGACCGGGCGGCCGACCCCAACCAGACGCTGTCCGCCATACTCGGCGACCCCAACTACTATTCCCGAACCGGATCGACGCCCCGGCGCTGGCTGGAATGGACGTTCCACCGCATGACGGGTCGCGACCCCTCGCGGCAAGAATACGGCTTCTGGCTGGACCGTTTGTTCCGCTTGGGGGGCGAATCGCCCGACGCCCAGGACCGGACGGATCTGGCTTACGAAATGCTCAAGCGTTATCCGCAAGGTGCGGCGGTCCCCGGACGCGACCGCGACGAGGACTACGACTACCGAAGGCCGGACTATCACCGGTAAGGGCGCCTTCCGGGCCGGAAGGACCGTACTCATGCGGCCTTCCGCCCCACTTCCGCGGGCGCCTCCGCCCCTTTGAAACGCCGCGCTCCGACGACCCAAATCGCCAGGACCAACGCCACGGCGGCCGCGCCGGCGCCGAACAGGGCGCCGTGGGCGCCGGTCAGGTCGATGGCCGCGCCCATCAGCACCGGCCCGGTGAGGCTGCCAACGCAGTTGCAGGCCAGATACCAGGCGTTGGCCGGGGCCAGCGCCGTCGGCGGCGTCCGCTCGCCCAGCAGCGCCAATCCCATCGGATAGACGGCCGCGCAGCAGCCGCCCACCACGAACAGCCACGGCCCGACGGTCAGCGGCCCCGTGCAGAACGGCAAACAGCCGAGGCCGAGCAACAGGACGCCGTGAAAGATCAACAATATCCGTAGTCGGCCGAACCGATCCGCCAGGTGGGCCGAGGGCGTCTGGAACAGGACGACGCCCAAAAACAGCACGGCCAACAGTCCGCTGACCTGCGTCTCCGTGTAGCCGACGGCGAGCAGGTGAAGCGGCAGGAACGTGACCATGCCGCCTTCGAGGAAGCCCTGCGCCCAGGCGGCGCCAAAACTCAGCCGGTTGCGCAGGAAGCCCGGCCGGCCGCCGCCGGTCGCCTGGTCCGTCTCCTCGATGCGGCGCGGCAGGCCGTAATGGGTGAGCAGGGCGGCCGGCAGCGCGGCCAGTCCGCCCAGCGCGAAAGCCAGGCGCGGCGACCAGGGGTAGAGCGGCAGCCCGGCCAACGTACCCAGGCCGACGCCGAGGGCCACGCTGACGGCGTAGGCGCCGAAGTCGCGCGCCCGGCGGTCGGGCGGGGCGTTGCGGTTGACCAGGGTTTCCATCGGGATGAGGCAGAGGCCGCCGCCGACGCCGCTGAGCAGGCGCAGCAGGAACCAGCCGGCCAATCCGGGCGCCCACGGGAAAAGGGCCGTGGACAGGGCGTCCACGAGGATGCCGCCGGTGACGCACCAGCTGCCGGCCCGGCGCATCAGCCGCGGCGCCGCCAGGGCGCCGAGGGCCGCGCCCAGGTAATAGACGCAGGTGTTCAGGCCGACGACGCGGCCGCCCCATCCGGCGTCGTGCATCCAGAGGGCGGCCAACGGGGCGCCGAGGCCGAAGCCGAACGCCCAGGCGGCGCTGGCCAGGCAAAGAACGATCAGGGTGCGCCGGGGGCGGCGGGGGCCGACGGACATCGTTTTCAACCTTGAAGCATCGGGATAGTGGGATTCACAGGTGTGGGTGCGGGCGGCGCGGCGCCGCCCGTCAAGGGTGGTCGGTCCAGCGGGCCGGCGGATACCAGCCGTCGTTCACCCGGAGGTGGCTGTCGAGGTACGGGTTGAAGGAGCGGCCGTAAAAGAGGTCGCGCGGGTAGGTGGCGGACGGCCGGGTCGTCTCCGGGTCCATCAGCCCCGCCGCGACGCAACTTTCGCAGACCAACTCGGAGCAGAACCAGGCCCGGCGGTCGCCGCACGGTTTGCCGATAACCCAGGTGCGGATCGGGCCTCGGCTGCGAAACGGCATCAGCTGGCCGCCCAGACGGATCAGGGCGAAGCGCTTGTGGTCCTGGGCCAGGGCGAAGGCCGTCAGCTTGGCCGACTGTTCGGGCGTCAGCGGGCAGCGCCGCCGACGAATCCAGACCCGCGCCTCGGAGTATTCCTTGAGGTGGGGCAGACAGTCGGGCGTCCCCACCCAGAGGGTGTCGTTGGGTCCGGCTTCTAGAATGGCAAGAGTTTCATCGGGGCGGGCGTAGACGATGCCCGAACCGTTGGGGTCGAAGGCCAGCGCCATGTAGTGCGTGACCCTCCAGAAAATCGAATTATCCATGCGCAGCATGATGTCGCCGGGCTGGGGCGTGTACGGCTCCGCCGGGCCGCGCAGGGTGTCGTCGATGCAAAAGGCGGGCTGGTATAGGTAGGAGGCGCAATCCGGGGCGGCCGGCGGCTCCGTCGCGGGGGCCGCCAACAGGACCGAACAGAGCATCGGGAGCATGAGACCTCGCTCCGTGAAGTCCACGAGCGGGCGAAAACGCCCATTCATTATCGGACGGGGGCGCGGCCGGAATTGATTGTATTTGCCTCGCCGGCCAGGGCGCGGTCCAAAAAGCTTGGTGCGATCAGGCGCGGTCATTACAGCCCCTTACGGGGCTGGAAAACGCCAAAGAAACATAATTGCACCTTCCGTTGAAGCGCCGGCCAAGATCGCTAATGAAACCATCGCCCAAACCCCCTGGGAATGCGCCGCCGATGAAACCTCACCGTCTCGCCCTGTTGCTGCTGTCGGCTTGTCTGGCCGGGACCGCCCTCGCCGGCCCGCCCCCAACGAAAAAGGAGCCAGTCACGGACACCTATCACGGCGTCGCCGTCACCGACGATTACCGCTGGCTGGAGGACTGGAACAACCAGGACGTGAAAGCCTGGAGCGAGGCGCAGAACGCCTACGCCCGGAGCGTCCTCGATCACCTGCCCGGCGCCGAGACGCTGCGCAAACAGCTCACGAAAATCATGACGGCCAAGACGACCAGCTACGGCAACTTCTATTACCGCGGCGGCCAGATTTTCGCCATGCGCCGCCAGCCGCCCAAACAGCAGCCGTTCCTCGTCGTGAACCCGAACCCCTTTCAGGCCGAGGCGCCCCGCGTCCTCGTGGACCCGAACCAGATCGACGCCAAGGGGACCACCGCCATCGACTGGTACGTCCCCTCGCCCGACGGCAAACTCGTGGCCGTGTCGCTGTCCAGGGGCGGCACGGAGACCGGCGACGTCCACATTTACGATGTGAAAACGGCGAAGCAGGTCTACGAGGTCGTGCCGCGCGTCAACGGCGGCACGGCGGGCGGCGACCTGGCCTGGGCGGCCGACGGCAAGGGCTTCTGCTACACGCGCTACCCGCGCGGCGGCGAACGCCCGCCGGCCGACCTCGACTTCTACCAGCAGGTCTACTTCCACGCGCTGGGGACGCCGACGGAAAAAGATCGTTATGAGATGGGCAAAGACCTGCCGCGCATCGCCGAGATCAAGCTGGAGGCCGACGACGCCGCCGGCCGGATCCTGGCCGCCGTGCAGAACGGCGACGGCGGCGAGTTCGCCTTCTATCTGCGCGAGCCGGATGGTAAATGGCGACAATTCAGCACGTTCAAGGACAAGCTGGTGCAGGCCGCCTTCGGCCGTCACGACGACCTGTTCGTGATCTCGCGTCAAGACGCGCCGCGCGGCAAGCTGCTGCGAATGTCGGTAAAGGACCTCGACGCGGCCAGGGCGACGGTTGTCGTGCCGGAGGGCAAGGACACCATCGTCGCCGACTTCCCCGGCTATTCGAGCCGGCAGACGGTGTTGCCGACCGCCAATCGGCTGTACGTCTCGTACCAGCTCGGCGGCCCGACGGCGCTGCGCTGCTTCGACTTCGACGGCAAACCGCTCGACGCCCCGAAGCAGCTGCCAATCTCCACCGTCGGCGGCCTGGCGCGGCTGACCGGCGACGACATCCTCTTCTCCGACGGCTCCTACGTCGAACCTCGCAACATTTACGAGTATCGGGCGAAGGCGGACGAGACGCTGAAGCTGCCGCTTAACAGTCCGCCGCCGGTCGAGCTGAACGACGTGCAGCGTGGAGCGTCTGTTCGTGCGGAGCAAGGACGGCACGATGGTGCCGGTCAACATCATGATCCCCAAGGGGGTGAAGCTGGACGGGACGAATCCGTGCCTGGTGACGGGCTACGGCGGCTACGGCATCAACCGCGTGCCGTCCTTCGTGCCGGAGCGGCGCATCCTGTTCGACCACGGCTTCATCGTGGCCGAGGCCAACCTGCGCGGCGGCGGCGAGTACGGCGAGGCGTGGCACAAGGCCGGCAACCTGACGAACAAGCAGAACGTCTTCGACGACTTCGCGGCGGTGCTTCAACTCATGATCGCGGAGAAATATACGTCGCCGCAACATCTGGCGATCATCGGCGGCAGCAACGGCGGCCTGCTGATGGGGGCGACGTTGACGCAACATCCGGGGCTGGTGAAGGCGGTGGTTTCGTTCGTCGGCATCTACGACATGTTGCGGGTGGAACTGTCGCCAAACGGGGCGTTCAACGTGCCGGAGTTCGGCACGGTCAAGGACGAGAAGCAGTTCCGGGCGATGCTGGCCTATTCGCCATATCAGCGCGTCGAGAACGGCGTGAAGTACCCGGCGGTGCTGTTCCTGACGGGGGCCAACGACCCGCGCGTCGATCCGATGCAGTCGCGCAAGATGACGGCCCGTTTGCAGGCTGCCACGGCGTCGGGGCTGCCGGTGCTGCTGCGGACCAGCGCCGGCAGCGGCCACGGGCTGGATACGGCGCTGTCGGAGCGTGTCGAGGAGTATGTGGATGTGTATACGTTTTTGTTCGCGGAATTGCGGGTGCAGGTGAAGCCGTAGGCGCCGTCGGTTAGCCGCGACGCGCAGCGGAGCGCTCGGGGACCGAGCGCTCCGCTGCGCGTCGCGGCTAACCGGACAATATTGTCCGAACCGTGTAACGTCCGCGTAACTCCGTCCATATGGCCCCCTCATTCGTCGTATAGGATGGGAGACGCCGCGAGCCGGCCCGACGGCCGGCCGCCGTCTCCGCACGTCCACGTTGGTCCAGGAGCACCCATCATGGCACGCCGAAGTTACGCCGCCGGCCTCGCCCTGGCCGTCCTCGCCGCGGGGCTGTTCGCCCTGCGCGGCCAGGAGCCGAAACCGGCCGACAAGCCAGCCAAACCCGACGTCAAGGTCGCCAAGGCCGAAGCGCCGACCGACATTCTCGCCACGGTCAAGGAATGGAACTCCGACAAGTTCGCGTCGCCGCCGACCGAGTTCCGCCAGGGGAAAGTGACGGCGCGGAAGGTCGATGGCAAGGCGACCACCGCAACCAAGGACGGCTTCGTCATCCAGCTGCCCAGCGGCGCCCCGATCCCGACGCCGAGCGTCTACCAGAACAAGCTCTACGTCAGCGGCGGCTTTCACAGCCGGGAGTATTACTGTTTCGACGCCGCCAGCGGCAAACCGGCCTGGGGTGTGGACCTCGACGACGACGGCCCGACCTCGGCGGCCTGCCAGGACGGCGTCATCCTGTTCAACACCGAATCCTGCACGATCTTCGCCCTGGACGCGGCGACCGGCAAACAACTCTGGTCGCGGTTCCTCGGCGACCCGCTGACCAACACGCCGACCATCGCCAACGGCCGGGTGTTCACGGCCTACCCGGCCGCCGGCCGCGGCGGGGCCAAGGCGCCGCCCTGTTCGCACGTCCTGGCGGCGTTCGACCTCAAGACGGGCAATATCCTCTGGCAGCGCTGGATCGACAGCGACGTGATGTCGGCCCCCGTGGCAGTGGACAAGGAGCTGTATGTCGCGTCGTTCGGCGGCGTCGTTTACAAGCTGAACCAGGACGACGGCACGGTGCTGTCGGCGATGAGGAGCCGGGCCACGTCCGCCCCGGTGGTGGTCGGCGACAAGGTGTTCCTGACGCGCCGGGCCGACAACGGCAATGAGCCGGCCGGGGAGGCGGTGGCCTCCGACAGCCGCGACTCGCTGAAAGAGCAGGTCGTCGGGGCGGCGAAAAAGGCGGAGTACCTGGACAAGGACGTGCAGTCTCACTCGGCGCTGAAGGACGGCTCGGTGAAGCTGGACGCCGGCAACGGCTTCGGGGCCGGCGCCCCGGCCTCCGCCAACGCCCCGGCCGCCTACGCCAACATCGGCCAGTCGAACGTGTCGTCGTTGCAGGGGTTTCAGGGATCGCGGATCTTGAATTACCGTGGCAACAACTTCAACAGCATGGGCGACGAGATCGTCAGCACCGACCCGGCGACCGGGAAGAAACGCTGGTCGGTGAAATTGGAAGGCGACCTGAAAAAGGAGGGCGGATTCCTGGCGTCGCCGCCGGCCGCCGCGGGCGGACAGCTGTTCCTGACCACGCTCAAGGGCGAGGTGCTGCGGCTGGACCCCGCCGACGGCAAGGTGACGGCCCGCTACAAAGTGAACTGCCCGGTGCGTTATCAACCGGCGGTCGAGGGCGGCAAGGTCTACGTCGGCACGGAGAGCGGCAAGGTGGAGTGCATCGACGCCGGCGACAAGAAGTTCACCGGCTGGCCCTGCTGGGGCGGCAACGCGGCCCACACCGGATTGTCGGCCGAGAAGACGGACAAGTAAGACCGCGAAAGACCAACCCGAAGCGCAAGCGAGGGATGAGGTTTTCCGACCGAATCCCTCGCTTGCGCTTCGGGTTGGTGTGCGTTTCGTCCGCTCTGTCCACCGGCCCCCTCCCGCCGCACAATAGCCGCACAGACCACCGGGGGCCGCCATGAGCAAGGATTCCGATCTGCGCCGCGTGCTCGATTGCGGCGTCGTCGCCGTCGTCCGTTCGCCGGACGGCCGGCAACTCGTCGAGGTGGCGCGGGCGCTGGCCGACGGAGGCGTCGCCGTCGTCGAAATCACCATGACCGTACCCGACGCCCTGGACGTGCTGCATCAGGTTCGCCGCGCCCTCGGCGACCGCCTGCTGCTCGGGGCCGGCACCATCCTCGACGCCGAAACCGGCCGCGCCGCCCTGCTGGCCGGGGCCGAATACCTCGTGGCGCCGACGCTCGACCTCGACGTGATTCGTCTCTGTAACCGATACGACAAGTTGGTCATGCCCGGCGCCTTCACGCCGACCGAAATCCTGACCGCCTGGGAGGCCGGGGCCGACATCGTAAAGGTGTTCCCGGCCGACGTGCTGGGGCCGGCCTTTTTCAAGGCGGTGCGCGCCCCGCTGCCGCAGGTGCGCCTGATGCCGACCGGCGGCGTGGACCTGGATACCGCGGCCGACTTCCTGCGGGCCGGCGCCTGCTGTCTCGGCGTCGGGAGCCAGCTGGTCGAGCCGAAGGCCGTGGCGGCCGGCGACTTCGACCGCATCCGCGACCTCGCCCGGCAATACGCCTCCGTCGTCGCCGATTTTGGCAAGAAAAGGACCGAGTAACTCCGATGCCGCACGAAGTCGTCACCTTCGGCGAGGCGATGGTCCGCCTCAGCCCGCCGCAGTTTCGCCGGCTGGAACAGGCCCGCAGCCTCGACGTGCAGGTCGGCGGCGCCGAGTTGAACACGGCCGTCGGCGTGGCGCGGCTGGGCCGGTCGGCGGCGTGGGCGTCGCGGCTGACCGACAACCCTCTCGGCCGCCTGATCGCCAACCACGCCCGCGAGGCCGGCGTCTCGACGGAGCACGTCGTCTGGACGCCGGAGGACCGCGTCGGCGTCTACTACCTGGAGTTCGGCGCCGCCCCGCGCCAGCAGCGTCCTCTACGACCGCAAGGGGGCGGCCATCGCCAACGTCCGTCCGGGCATGGTCCCCTGGGCCGACGTGTTCCGCGGCTCAAAATGGTTCCACGTCACGGGCATCACGCCGGCCCTCAGCCCCACGGCCGCCGAGGCGACGCGCGAAGCGCTCAAGGCGGCGCGAGCGGCGAACATCGGGACCAGCATCGACCTCAATTATCGCGTAAAGCTGTGGACGCAGGCCGAGGCGAACCGCTGCATGACCGACCTGATGCGGTATTGCGACGTGCTGGTGACGACGGAGGAGGACGCCGAAAAGGTGCTGGGCGTCGCCGGCAAGGACCACGAGGACGCGGCGGCGCAGTTGACGAGGCGGTTCCCGTTGCGGGCCGCGGCCGTGACCATCCGCGACAACCCACTGGTGTGGCGGAACGGCTGGACGGCCATCGCCTGCCAGGAGGGCCGCATTCTCAAGACGCGGAGTTACGAGGTCGAGATTGTGGACCGTCTCGGCGCCGGCGACTCCTTCGCGGCGGGCCTGATCCACGGCCTGCTCGACGGCGATTTGCAGAAGGGCCTCGATTGGGGCGTGGCCGCCAGCGCGATCAAGCACACCATCCCCGGCGACTTCGCCTGGGTCACGCGGTCGGAGGTGGAGGCGCTGCTCAAGGGAGGCGGTCTGCGGATTAGCCGGTGAAAGGCGGTGCGAATTGCACTTGATTGGGGAAAGGCGCATGCGCCGGATGGTTGACTAATTCACTCGGCCCCCTTTGACCAGGATTACAGCATGAGGTACTTCAGGAGAACAGACGAGGGCTATCACGCACAGGGCGCGGGCTGGGGCGGTGATCCGACTTATTGGCTCGAAGTGAATGAGGGTGGCGATGCCGAGCGGCAGCTGGAAGTGTACCCGAATGGGAAGGTACTCCGTTACGACCGGGCGCATCCGGAAGACGAGTACGGCGCGCTCGGCATCATGGTGATCGACGGCGACGAGGAGTGGTGGGCATCCTACGAGATCACCAGGGAAGAGTTCGAGGAGCAATGGCGCGCCCACGCGCCGATCAACCGCAGGGCCTAGAGCGGTTCGCGATCGGATGGCATACATGCTGCAAAAACCGCTGGGATTCGCCTGTGAGTCCCGCTTCGGCGGTGCGCAATCCGAAAGCGAACCGCTCTTATTGCAAGCCCGGCGGCGGGGGAGGGAGACTGATGGGGGCGGCGCCGGAAGGGTTCGTGTACGTTGCTGATTTCCTCTCTGCAGAGGAGCAAGCCGCGTTGCTCCGCGAGTTGCGGGCGCTGCAGTACCAGCACGATACCTTCCGCGGGCAAAGGCTCAGGCGCGGCTACGCCCAGTTTGGCTACGCCTATGTCTCAACCGGACGTAAGGTGGAGACCACGGCGGACATGCCGGAGTTCTTGCGCGCGGTAATCGACAAGGCCAGGCCGCATTGCCCGGACGGCGCCGAGTTCAACCAGTGCATTGTCACGCATTACCCGGCGGGGTCGGGTATCGGCTGGCACACCGACGCACCCCGGTTTGGCGAATGCGTTGTCGGGGTGAGCCTGGGCGCCGAGGCACGGTTGCAGTTCCGCCCGAACGGGGCCGAGGAGGCCAGCTACGAGGTCCGGACGGCGCCTGGATCGATGTATCTCATGCGCGGACGAGTGCGGTGGGACTATCAGCACCAGGTGGCGCCGGTCAAGACGGAGCGGTTTTCGCTCACCTTCCGCCACGTTCCGGAGGCGGCAAGCGGGAGCGCTTGACCAAAGGGCCGAACCAGGAGCCGTACCTGACCTGACCGGGCCGGCATTTCGGTGTTTCGGGGTGTACGGTCTCCCCGGCCGGCCCGGCAGGCGAACTGGGTCGCTCGGCGTCGGCGAACGCCTTTTCATCTGTTCACGGCCGCTTGCGAAGGATTCACGACCCCGGTATCCTGAGCGCGGGGATGACGGCGTCAACACCTTGTCTGCCGGGGATGAAGCGATGCGAAGCCGGTTTACGCTGGAGTTCTGGCGGGACGGCGCCTTCTACGTCGGGCGTCTGCTTGAAGTCCCTGGCGTCTTCAGCCAGGGGGAAACGCTGGAAGAACTCCGGGAGAACATCCAAGACGCCTACGACTTGATGGTGACGCAAGAGCGGTCCCCCGCGCCGGTCGGAGCCCAGCAACAGCCGGTCGAGTTGGAGGTATGAAGCGGCAAGCCTTCATCCGCGAGTTGGAGCAGGCGGGATGCGAGTTCGTGCGTCACGGCAAACGGCACGATGTGTACCGCAACCGGGCCACCGGTCTGCAAGCTCCCGTGCCGCGCCACCGGGAAATTGCGGACACGATGTGTGAGATGATTCGTAAGCAGCTCGGGCTGACAAGGCCGTAGCGCCGGGAAAGAAAAGGGCGCCATGCTCCAATGATACGAGCCGGACTCTACGGACGGTTCGTCTCATTGGAGCATGGCGCTCTTTTCGGCCTGTTACAATAGGGACTGCCCCACTACGGAGGTGCAGCTTATGTCGATCACGATCACCGGCGTCGTCCGAAACGGCGTCGTCATTCCCAAGGCGCCGTTGCCCGAGGGAGCGCAGGTCGAAATCCGCGTGAGCGAAGCGGCGGCCTCGGCTCCGGCGGCGCATCTGACGCCGGCCGAGTTGCGGAGAATGCCGCGCGAGCAACGGCAGGCCGTCCTGGCCGCGGCCGCGGAAATGGCCGAAGAGGACTACCGCACCGATAGGGAACTCACCGGCTTCGAGGCGTTCAGCGAGGAGGAACGGAGTGACGACGAATCCGACGCCAAATAGGGGTGAGGTGTGGCGGGTCCGGTTCGATCCGGCCGAAGGCGACGAGATCAAGAAGGTCCGGACGGCCGTCGTCGTCAGCGAAAACGCCGTCGGCCGGCTGAGGCTGAAGATCGTCGTCCCGATAACGGAATGGAAACCGAGGTATGCCAGTTTTCCCTGGTTTGTACGCCTCATTCCGACGCTGACCAACGGTCTAACGAAGGATTCCGGCGCCGACGCCTTTCAGGTCAAGTCCGTCTCGGAAACTCGCTTTCTCGACAGGCTGGGCGAGCTGACGGCCGGCCAAATGGACGACATCGCCAATGCCATCGCCATTTGCGTCGGTGCGCCGTGACTGCCGGGCAATGCGTCGCCCGACCCGTCGCCGCGGGCGGCCGCGACGGCACAGATTTAGCTTCCATCGGGCCGATGTGTCTTAGGGCGGGGAAAGCAAAAGGGGAACATTGTAGACAGATCCTGTGAAAATCTACGATGTGCCCTTCTCCCTTGCGGGCCAGATCCACGGCCTGCTCGACGGCGATTTGCATAAGGGACTCGACGGGGCACGGCGGCCAGCGCGATCAAGCACACCATTCCCGGCGACTTCGCCTGGATAACGCGGGCCGAGGTGGAGGCATTGCTAAAGGGCGGCGGCCTGCGGATAATCCGGTGAAAGGCGGTGTGGATTGTGTTTGAGTGGGGAATGGCGCACGCGCTGGGTGGTTGACTAATTCACGCTGTCCTTTTCTTTCTCCCTTTTCTTTCTCAGTGTACCACGGTGCCGATTCTGCGGCTCGCCGCTCGAAGTTTACGAGGGCGTTCCTTACTGCCCCGACTGCACCTCGTTCACCCTGCCCGACGCCGACCGGGCCGAGTACGAGGCCTTCGCCGCCACGCCCGACGGCCAGCTGGAGGACATCCGGTGGCGGATCGCCGTCCTCCCGTGAAGCCGAGGCGGACCTTGAAGCCGACCGGCCCTGACCGTTACCGACCCCGGCCACGCCCGCCGGGGTCTTCTCGTTTCTAGCCGTCGTCCGGAAGCTTACTGAAGTCCAGGCGATTCGGGGCCGACGGTGAACGCCGATACTCGATCCCTTCTCCGGTGGCCACCGGCCACCTATTTCTTCGGTGTCAGCACGAACACCGTCTTCGTCCCGCCGCCCGCGGTGGTGAGGCGCGTTGTCCCCGTCACCTTGACGGCATCGAACCCGACCTTGGCCTTCCACTCAGACTGCTTCCAGCTCTGACCGTCGACGAGGCCTTTCGTCGGGCAGCGGATCACCACCTCCCTGATGCTGTTTCCGACCTTGCTGAACGACTCGGATACCGACACGAGCATCGAGCTGTCGTCCAGCACCTGGACGATCTCCGCGTCCGTGTAGCTCATGTCGCCCGACGCACCGACCTCGTACTTTGAGACGAGGAGGTACGACGGCCCGGCGGCCGGCATCGCTGAACACAACAACAGAAACGCGTACATAGGACTGACCTCCAGGGCGAGAACGTTACTCCTGCTTGAACTGGTACGGTTGAAGATGCGCGGCAGACTCCGGCGACCGAGGGTGCCTCGGCTACAGGATCTTCGCCGCCAGCGACCACGAGGCGATGGGGACGGCCGTTCATCGTCCATCCAATCGGGTGTCGGACCTACGCCCATAAGAACCACCAGCGGCTCGCCGCACTTCGGGCACTTCACGCGCTTGCCGGCGGCCTTGTCGGGGGCCTTGATCTTGGCGGCGCAGGTCGGGCAGACGACGGAAACGGGCATAGCGACCTCGGCTTTGAGGGAGGGCAGCTGTACACCTATTATCCTGAATGGCGGTGGGCGAAGCAAGTATAAAACCACCGCACTTGCGGCCCGGCCCGCGAGGCGTCAGAATGCCAAGGCGGCAAGACAGTTCGGATCGCAGTTGGGAGGAAGGCAATGGCCGAAACGCCAGAAGAACGAGACCGGATCGAGATGAACGTGCTGGACAAGTTGCTCCAGTTGATACCGTTGTGTGACGGCGAGCCTCTCAGCGCAGGCGGGACGGATGCAGACCCGGACGCGATTCTGACGTTTCCACAAAACAGCGAAGGCAGATACGAGTGGAAGCTGACGTGGAAGCGAACAGGGTTTGACGACCGCCCACAACAGAAATCGGATCGTGCGCTGGGCAGGTTGGATGAAGCGAAACAAGACGCGCAGGCAAGCCTTAGTGAGCGTGGCGTGACCCTGCTCACCAAACAGCCAGCGTCTCAAATGTGAGACAAGGAAAGGAGAAAGAAAAGGGGGAAAGAAAAGCCTGCCATATCGGGTTCTCCTTTCGCCTGGTCCTCCGGCGCGTCTGGAAAGAGCGGGAAGAGTGGGCGCGGCATCGGTCATGGGCAGTTGTCCCTGCACAGGAGTAGCCGGCATCGGGGCGGAGCGCAAGAGGAAGCGCGCGAACCCCTTCCGGCCTCGGCGCGTCTTCCCAGGGTGGCTATACTCCACTGATGTACACCGACCGAGGGAGGGCGGGCGATGGCTGACAACAGGCGGCAGAGGCGCGAACGTCTTTTCGACCTCTTCCAGCAGAACCTGGCGCTCTACGACCAAGAAGCTGGCGACGTCTTTGTGTGCCCGCTCTGCCGCGGCAAGTACCCCCGCGCCGACTCTAGCCACTAACCCACCTCTACTGACCCTCGCGCACATCGTCCCCGAAAAGCAGGGCGGCAAGACCTGCACACTGGCGTGCGCCCCCTGTAATAACTCGATTGGCCACCGCCTAGATTCGGTTCTCCTCAGACAGTTCCGGCAGGAAGATTGGTTTGCTGGGGTCGGCGCCGTGGACGGAAAGATGGTCACGTCGGCCGGGCAGATTACCGTGGAGATGCGTCATTCCCAACCAGGCCACGGATGGGATCTGAGATTGATTCAGGACCGATCCGACCCAGCCAAAATCCGCGCCGTGGAGGAACTGCTCAAAAGCCAAAAAGAACAACAAGTCGCCTTCCAGTTCAGTCTGAAATGGCGGGGCTTAAGCAGCCCTCTGCGGGTTCGTGCTGCGCTATACCAATCAGCTTACCTGCTCTTGTTCAGGCATTTCGGCTATGAGCTGCTGCTGCGGCATCACTATGATGCCCTGCGACAATGGATCATGAATCCGACTGAAGGAGGCTGGCCACACAACATCCAGGTCATGTCCGACGAGTCATCCAAGAAGCTTCTTGATGGTGGTAACCACGCGTTGCTGTTCATCCCAGCGTCTAAAGCGATTCTGGCCGTCCTCAAGCTCCAGCCCCGCGAGGGCAGGCCGCGCGTGCTCGGCGTCATATTGCCAGGGCCGTCTTCGGCTACGATAGAGGAGTTTCAGTCAAGGAACTTCAGTTGTAAGATCGTCCCGTACCAGGCAGAAGCTCTCCGCGAATGCGATTGGTATCTGGGGCGGATGTGGGCAGAGTTCGTGGAGGGCAAGAGAGAGGAAAAGGGGACAGCGTAGATTCATTCAGTCATAAACTACGCTGTCCCCTTTTCCTCTCCGCTGTCCCCTTTTCCTCTCCCGCAAGGCCGAACCAGCCGCCTTGCTCGATCATCCGGCCATGCACCTCCTCGGGCGGGGCGAGCGGCGGGGCGGCGAAACGGGTCATGCAGCGGGGGCAGCACAATTCGATTTCCACCATCGGCGGTCCATTCCACAATGTCGCGCGAACGGTTACGGCGGCCTCGGCCCCCCGCGTCGCTTCGAGGGCCGGGGCGCGTAGCACCCCATAGCTAATCGCGGCGTGGGCGCCTCACCGGACGCGCGGACGCGGCTTTTTTTATGGCGTGTGACGGTCGCCGTCGGCCCTAGCCGTCATGCCCGACCGTCCTCCAGCCTCCCCCACAACGCCCATCACCACGACGCGGGCCGTCTCCAGCTCCGTGACGGCCACGTGCGGCGCGTCTAGGTAGCGACGCCTCTCCAGGAATAACAGCGGGTGGTCGGCACCCTTGATCGTGACGTTTTCTTTCCGAAGCGCCCGCGTGAGTTCATTGAGGCGGGCGACGCGGGCCTTGATGTCATGCAGCTGGATCCTGCTCCCTTCCCGGCCGGGACGTGGGGAGAGTGTAGCCGGGTGGCCGGCAGGAAAGGTAGATTGGCAGCGGCGAAGTCCTTGACGGCGGCCCCGTTAGGGCGGTCAGTCGCCCCGGACTAATCGGTCTGCTGCAGTTCGCTCACCTCGACGGCGAGCTGCGCCAAGCGGGTCTTGGTGCTTTACTTCCTAGCCTGCATCCCCTCGGACGCAAGCTGGCGAGCTTTCTCCAATGGTTCAAAGAGATCACCGCGACCTTCGGCTTCGAGGGCGGCACGCAGGTGGTCCCACAGCTTTTGCAAGGACCCCTCGGGCAGGCGGTCTTGTTCTTCCTGGCTGTGACAAAAGTATTCGGCATCGAGGATCTTGTAACAGAATCCAGTTCGCTCTTCTTCGGTTTGCAGCTTGGAGAACTTCTCCCGCAAGTAGTTCACGCTGGCCATGGTCGCTCCCTAAAACACGCCTTCTCAGACGACGGTCCCAGAACACATTTTACAGCGCCGCAAGTTTGGTCACAACAGGCTCCGCAGGAAAGAAAAGGGGACGGCGTGATTTAGCCCTGACCGGCCTCGCCCCCGAACGGCGCCGGCGGGTCGGATAAAGATTTCAACTGCGCCCATCGTACACCCTGCATCCCCATTTCCTCTGCCCAGACGCCCCCCGCGCGTGGTACACTCGACGCTTCACGAAAGGTCGAGGTGCGTCATGCCGGAGCGTCCGCCCCGAAAAACCGAAAAACGGCCGACGACGGCTCGCATGGGCCGTTCGCCCGGCCCATGCGACCCCGGAATCGCGTCGCGGTACACAGGGCGCCCTTGGCGCATTGGCGCATCAAGGGTAAATGCTGTCCAGGCAACGACTTACGATGCGCCAAATAACGCGCCTATTTGGCGCATCACCGCCGCCGGTCGGCGCCAGAGGGCGCCGGTCGTCGCGGGAAGGAAACAGCGACGGCGTACCTCCTTTGTTGGCAGAGCGGATTCACGCCGTCGGCCGTGAGTTTTCTACGGAGCAGGTCGCCATATGAATCTGACCCGTGAACAATCGCGCGCCCTGGACCGCCGGGTGATCGAGGAGGCCGGCGTCCCCGGCGTGGTGCTGATGGAGAACGCCGGCCGCGGCTGCGCGGAACTGCTGTTGCGGCTGGGCGTGAAGGGTACGGTCGTCGTCTGCTGCGGCAAGGGCAACAACGGCGGCGACGGCTTCGTGATCGCCCGCTGGCTCGACAACGCCGGGGCGGCGGTGCGCGTGCTGCTGTTCGCCCGGCCGGAAGAACTCACCGGCGACGCGGCCGTCATGCACCGGATTATCGCCCATAGTGGACCGCCTATTCACGTGTACGCCGAATCGAATGTGGACGAGGCGGCCCTGCGGCCGGAACTGGACGCGGCGGAATGGGTGGTGGACGCCCTGTTCGGGACGGGGCTGAAAGGGCCGGTGCGGCCGCCGTTCGACGCGATCATCACGGCGATCAACGCCGGCCGCGCCCGCGTCCTGGCGGTGGACATTCCGTCGGGACTCGACGCCGACACGGGCGCACCGCTCGGCCCCACCATCCGGGCGCACCACACCGCGACCATCGCGGCCATGAAGGCGGGTTACGCCCGCCCGGAAGCGGCGGCGTGGTTGGGGCAGGTCCATATCATCGACATGGGGGCGCCGCGGCGGTTGCTCGCATAGGCAAGTCATGGGCGCCCACAACCGCGCGATCCTCACAAACACCCGCGGAGACCCGACTCCATGACCGTCGATACAGATCATGTGGAGGGGTCGCGAACCGACGTCCCGGTCCTGATCGCCGGCGCCGGACCCACCGGCCTGGTGCTGGCGCTCTGGCTCACCAAACTCGGCGTCGCCGTGCGCCTCATCGACAAGACTGCCGAGGCGGGGACCACCTCCCGCGCCGTGGCCGTCCAGGCGCGCACCCTGGAACTCTACCGCCAGGTGGGCCTTGCCGATGCCGTGGTCGAGGCCGGCGTCAAGGTCCCGGGCGTCAACCTCTGGGTCCGAGGGGGCCGAGCCGCGGCGTGTCCCTCCGAAATATAGGAGAGGGATTGAGTCCCTTCCCCTATGCGTTGACCTACCCGCAGGACGCCCACGAGCGATTGCTGATCGAACGGCTGGACGCCCTGGGTGTGAAGGTCGAACGCCGGACGGAATTGGTCCGCTTCGAGCAACGTCCCGAAAGCGTGCGGGCCGTGCTCAAGCGGCCGGACGGCTCGGAGGAGGTGTGCGAGGCGGCCTATCTCGCCGGCTGCGACGGCGCGCGTTCGACCGTCAGGGAGACGCTGAGGACGGGCTTCCCCGGGGGCACCTATTCCGGAGTCTTTTACGTCGCCGACGTGGACGCGGCCGGCCCGGCCGCCGACGGCGAAATCCACGTCGATTTCGAGGAGGCCGACTTTCTGGCCGCCTTCCCACTCAAGGGGACCGGCCGACTTCGCTTGGTCGGGCCCATCCAACCGGACCCGAGCCGCGAGCCGACCTTCGACGACGTCGGCGGACGGGCGATCCAGAACCTGAAGCTCACCGTCGCCAAGGTGAACTGGTTTTCAACCTATCACGTGCATCACCGGGTGGCGGCCACATTCCGCGAGGGTCGCGCGTTCCTGCTCGGCGACGCCGCCCACGTTCACAGTCCGGTCGGCGGCCAGGGGATGAACACCGGCATCGGCGACGCCGTGAACCTGGCCTGGAAACTCGCCGCCGTGCTCAACGGCGGCGCCCGCGACGGCCTGCTCGACAGCTATGAGCGGGAGCGGATCGGCTTCGCGCGCGGCTGGTCGCCACCACCGATCGCATATTCACGGTGGTAACAAAGCGGGGCGTGATCGCGCGGGTGGTGCGCACCCGGCTCTTCCCCCTGACCGCCTCTCTGGCGTTCCGGCTGGCCAGGGTGCGCCGCTACCTGTTCCGCACCGTGTCGCAGATCGGCGTCAACTACCGCCACAGCCCGCTGAGCCAGGGCGCGGCCGGGGCCGTCCGGGGCGGCGACCGCCTGCCCTGGGTCGAAACCGGGCCGGGGGAAGATAACTTTACCCCTCTCGATTCGATGAAATGGCAAGTCCACGTCTACGGCGAACCGCGTCCCGGCGCGGCCGAGGCCTGCGCCGGACTGGGGCTTCCGCTTCATCCGTTCACATGGCGGCCGGACATGCGACGCTCCGGCCTGATGCGCGGGCGCTCTATCTGATTCGGCCGGACGGCTACGTCGCTCTGGCCGATCCCGCCGGCGATCCGGGGCGATTGGGCCGCTACTTCACGGAGCGCGGCCTGCCGCGCCCGTCCTTATAATGCAAGGAGCCGTGTCGAGCCGCCCCGACGGAAAGGGACCACCGATGACGCCCGCGCCGACGCCGGAACCCGTCCGCCGCGAGGAGCTTTCCTCCGCCTTCCGCCTTCTCTTCCAGCACGCCGACCCCGCCGAACGTGAAGCCCGCGCCGTCAACGCCCTTCGCCTCGTCCGGAGCGGCGAACTGGATCCGCACGGATTGTTCGTGTTGCGCGGCCGTAGCGGACTGCTCGGCGCCGTCTTCTGTCTGCCCATGCCCGGCGCCAGCGCCCTGGTCTGGCCGCCGCAGTGCGTCCTCAGCCCGCTGCGCGACGCGATGGAAGACGACCTTCTCCGCCGCGCCGCCGATTGGCTGCGCGGCCGCGGGGTCAAGGTGGCGCAGGCCCTCCTCACCGCGGACGAGGCCCGCTTCGCCGACGCCCTGCCGCGCAACGGCTTCGCCCACGTCGCCGCCCTCTGGTTCCTGCGGCACGACCTCTCCGCCCCGTCCCCTCCGGCGCGGCCGTTCGCCTCGATTACCGGCCCTACGACCCTTCCAATTCCACCCCGTTCCACCAGACCCTCCGGCGCACCTACGAAGGAACGCTCGATTGTCCGGAATTGAACGGCGCGCGCGCCGTGGAAGATGTCGTGGCCGGCCACCGGCCTGTTGGCAAGTTCGACCCCGCCCTCTGGTCGCTGGCCCTGGCGGACGGCGTTCCGGTCGGTGTTCTGATGCTATCCGAAGTGGAGGACGCGCGCGACTGGGAAGTCTCTTACGTCGGCGTCGTCCCGGAGGCGCGGCGGCGAGGGTTCGGCAGGGAACTCGTGCGACGCGCAATTGTGAATGCCCACACGTCCGGTGCCCCGTCGCTCGGCCTGTCCGTGGACGGCCGCAACCGACCCGCCTGGGACCTTTACATGGACCTCGGCTTCCGGCCCTACGACTGCCGGGAAGTCTTCCTCGCGGTCTGGAAATGAGGACGGGGCGGGGCGGCGACGGTCCCTGTCACCCGAGCCGGAGGTCTTCCAGGGTTTGCCCGAGGGCGCGTTCCAGGTAGACGAGCCGTTCCATGAACAGCGCGACCGCCTTGTCCCTCGATTCGGCCGAGGTGCCCGGCAGGGCGCCGCTGGCCGTCACCGCCCGGATGTGCTCCTCGATTTTGCGGCCCACCGCCTGAATCCGGACGATCCGATCCGCCGTCGTCACGCACGGCAGCTGGGACAGGTCGGAGGGCTGTTCCAACGGGATCGGGGCCGCGACCTTCCCTTTCGATCGAGAGGTCACAGCCACCCCGCCCCCGTTGCGCACGGCCGACGTTCGTCTCATCACAATTCAACCTTTCATGGGTCGGATTTTCGCCTTGCGGATGGCGCTGATCTTGCGGGCCTTGGCGCGCCGCCGCGCCTCACAAGGCTTTTCGTAGTATTTCCGTTTCCGCAGTTCCTTCTGGACGCCGCTCCGCTCCAGCAGTTTCTTGAAGCGGCGCAGGGCCAGGCCGATCGGCTCCCGTTCGTGGACGCGCATCCGCAACGGCATGAATGTCCCCTGAAGAAGAAAAGGGCCGCCCTCCGCAGGGGCGGGGAAACCCCGCCCCTTCCAAAACAGATCGTTAATAACGCCGTCCGCCGCCGCCCCCGCCGTAGCCGCGGCCGCCGCCACCGCCACCGCCTTCGCGGGGCTTGGCCTCGTTGACGGTCAGCGCCCGGCCGTTGGAGTCCTTGCCGTTCAGGGCGGCGATCGCGGCCTGGGCCTCCTGGTCGCTGCCCATTTCCACGAAGCCGAAGCCCTTGGAGCGACCCGTGTCGCGGTCCATGATGACCTGCGCCGACTGGACGGTCCCGTGCGCCGCGAACATCTGCTGCAACTCGCCGTCGGTCACCCCGTAGGTCAGGTTGCCGACGTAAAGTTTCTTAGCCATGAAGACACTCCTGGTGAATGTGGCCGGTCCCCGTCCGGTGAGGCCGACAAAACGGGCGTTTCCAACTCTCGTAACGCTTTGTTGCTCAGACCGTCGGCTCCGCCGCGGGCGGTGGCGCGGGCATCGGCTCCTTCACCACCTGCAAGAAATAGGAGACGCCGCCCTTCTTGGCGTTGAGGTCGGCGAGCTTCTGGTCGGCAGCGCCGCGCTGGTTGTAGTCGAAGAGGGCCACCTGTTTCATGCCGCCGTCGAAGACCCCCCAGCGCGCCCTCATGCGGATCGGCGCCTTTTTCTTGGGCGGCCGCTTCGGACGCGGCCCCGCCGGAGCCTTCGCCTTGCGGGGGGCGGCCTTCTTCTTGGGCGCCTCCCCTTCCACGGCCGGCTCGGCCCCCGGGTCGGGCTGCAATTTCTCGGCCGCTTCCGCATCCTGCCGCAGCTGGCGGCGATTCAACGTGCGTTTCGCCATGATCCGTCTGCTTTCTGTCGGGCGGCGACGGGGAGGATACCGCCGGCCGAGGCGGGAATGGCGCGGCCGGACAGGCTTCCGTGCTTGCGGGGACAAAAGCGTCCCGCTCCGCAGGCCTGAGGACCGCCGTCCGCTTGGGGGCGGGGTGGGGAAGACGCCAGGGATGTAGAGCTGCTATCTCTATCCTACAGGAATTGCCGCCCCGGCCAAGGGCGCGCCGACGATTTGCACGTTTCCCCCTCACGCCGTCCGCCACGCCAGGATGCGTCCGTCGGCCAAGGCCGCGACGGCGTCGTCCCCCGTCGCGCCGAGGGCCAGGCCGGTCGGGACCGCCTCCAAGGCCCAGTCGCCGCGCTCGCGGCCGGCCGCGTCCCACAGGTGCAGCCGTTGACCGAGGTCGGCGGTCAGGAAGGCGTCGCCGTCGTAGGACGCGGCGGCCAGGCGGCACGGCCCCGCCCCGTCGAGGCAACGGCGTATCGGCCCTTCCAGGGAATAGCAACACAGGCCGTCGCTGAAACAGGCCAGCGCGACCGTCGCGCCGTCGCCGCTGACCGCCAACGACCCGACGTGCGCCATCGGGCCGTCGCGCCACAGCACATTGCCGGACAGGTCGAAACAGGCCGTCAGTCCGAAATCGGCGGCGGCCGCCAGCGCCGGCCGTTCGGGAATGAAGGCCAGGTGACGCAGCGGACGTGCGTTGGCGACGCGCCAGAGCCTGGAGCCGTTGCGATCGAAGAGGCTCAACCCGCCGTCGCCGTCGGCGGCGGCGAGGTATTGGCCGAACGGATCGAGGGCCACGGCCGTGCCGCGCGGCGGGGCGGCGCGTTCCCAGCGCGGAGTCAGGTCCGGGGCCAGCAGCCGCACCTGTCCGCCGGCCCCAACGGCGGCGAAGGTTTCGCCGTCGTCGGCGCAGCAGGCGTTGCTCACGGCGTCGGCCGTCCGAACGTGCGCCTGCGGTTCGCCGGCGCGGTTGAAGAGATGAAGGCCGTGGTCGGCGTCCCAGACGAGCAGGCAGCCGCGCTCGCGGGCCAGCGACAGGCCGCGCGGCGGCGCGGCGACGTTCCGGGACCAGAGCGGTTGCACGGGAGGGGTCTCTGGGCGAGCGGCCGGCGTAAGCCGGCTGGTGCGTCATCTATTCCGAGGCGCGGTGCTATACCAGCCGGCTTACGCCGGCCGCTCGCCGTTGATTTGCGCTTCTTAATGCATCATCATGCCGCCGGACTTGAGCAACTGCACGGCCGCCTGGACGCCGGCGGTCATCACGGCGTCGCCTTCCTGATCGACGACAATGTCCGGCGTGACGCCGCGACCAGTGTAAGGCTGGTGTTTGCCGGGCGAGAACAGCTTGGCGACGGTGATGCGGATGCCGCCCGGCGTCTTGTCCAGCGGCGCCTTGTCCAGCGGGATGACGCCCTGAATCGACCCCTTGCCGAAGGTCGTTTGTCCGACAATTAGGGTGTTGCCCTGGCGGTGCTCCTTGAGGGCGCCGGCCACGACCTCGGCCGCGCTGGCCGTGTCCCGGTCCACCAGCACCACCACCGGCAGCTGCACCGGGTTCCGCCCCTCGACCTTGAACGGCCGATTGTACTCGTCCAGCGGACTTTCCGAGTAAACCACGACGCCTTCGTTGAGGAACAGCTCGGCCACCTGCACGCCCGACTTGAATGAGCCGCCGGGGTTGCCGCGCAGGTCCAGGATCAGCGCCTTGACGCCGGCCGTCTGCAACTGGGCCAGCGCCTCCTTCACGTCCTGGACCGTCGAATCCTGGAAGTGGTTGATCTGGATCAGGCCGACCGGCAGGGTTTCCGTCTCCGTTTGCACGGCCAGCAGACGCGGCTCCATCACGCTCGGCAGGTACACCGCCCGGCGCTGGATTTTCAGCGTGCGCGACGCCGTCAGGCCGGGCGCCACCGCCGACATCGCGCTCGGGGATTGCACCTCGATCTCGACCACCGAGCCGGCCTCGCCGCGCAATTTCTCGGCGGCCCGTTCCGGGGTTAGGTTCGCGTCGCGGTCGATGCGGACGACGCGGTCGTGTTCCTGCAACCCCGCCTCCATCGCCGGGCTTTTCGGGTAGACCCGGACGATTTCGAGCCGCCGGTCCTCCGGCGACACGCCGAGATCGACGCCGATGCTGACGTATTTGCCTTGAAGGATCGTTTGGATGTCGTTGTAGTAGCCGGGCGTCAGGAACAGGGTGTATTCGTCCAGGGCGTTGCAGGCGCCCGAGGCGAACTCCAGGCCGATGGCCACGGCCAGGGCCGGCTTCACCTCGAGGTCCGACCGTCGGGCGGCCTGGATCAGCGCCAGCGCTTGCTCATGCGCCTCGGTTCGGTTCTTGACCGTGTGGGTCTGCCAGTCCTCCAGCACTTTTTTGAACCGGGAGACGGCCGCGGGACGCGCGCCGGGGAGGTATTGCTGGAGGAACGCTTCCTCGTCGAAGTCGTAGCGCAGTTCCTGAACGCCCTGGCGGAACAGCGAATTGACGTCCGTTTTCGAGGGATCCACGTAGGCCGCGCCGACGACGCCTAGCACCTGGTCGTAGACTTCCAGGGCTTGCGACGGCGTCAGCTTGGCGATCACGTCGCGATAGACGCGGTCCTGACAGCGGCGGACGAGGTAGAGGCGGCGAAGGCAGCGCCGGTAGGACGCGCGCAATTCGGGCTGGTTGCGGTCATTGCGGAGCGCCTTGTCGTAGCAGCGGCAGGCCTCGAGCCAGTCGTGACCCTTTTCGGCGGCAACGGCTTTGTCCTTGAAATTGAAATCGTCGGCGGAAAAGGCAAAGGTCGGGAGAACGCCCAGGAGACAGGCCGCGCCGAGCACGACCGCCAACCGGCGCCAGAAGCGCGGGGTCGAGGACAAGGGGCACCTCCCAGGAACCCACCGGGGTTCGACCGACTCGTGGGGGCTTCTTCGTTGCGGCGGAGTACCCGAACTGGGAATGAAGTATAAAGAACTCGTCGCGCCGGGTCAAACGATCCTTGCGTAAATGTTACAAAGAAAGACGGGTCAGGGGTCAGGGTCAGTAAGCGGAAGGCGCCGTTCATGCTTTCTGGCTGACCCTGACCCCTGACCCCTAGGAGCGAGGATTCCGATGCTCGACCCGGTTCGGCAAGAAGTCGTCGCGTTGGCGCATACCGTCGTCGTCAAAGTCGGCACCAATGTGCTAACCCGCGCCGACGGCGCCCTCGAACCGGCGCGCGTCCAGGCCCTCGCGGACCAGATTCATCGCCTCCGCGCCTCCGGCCGCAAGGTGGCCCTCGTCAGCTCCGGGGCCATCGGGGCCGGCATGGGCCGACTCGGCCTCGCCAAACGCCCCACCGACCTGCGCCAACTCCAGGCCTGCGCCGCCGTCGGACAGACGTTTTTAATGCGCGCCTACGAAGATTGCCTGGCCAAACACCGAATCCCCACGGCTCAGCTGCTGTTGACAGCCGGCGACTTCGACAGCCGGGCGCGCTACCTCAACGCCCGCAACACCATCGTCACCCTGTTCGAGTGGGGCTGTCTGCCGATCATCAACGAGAACGACACGGTAAGCGTGGCCGAGATCCGGTTCGGCGACAACGACCATCTCGCGGCCCTGGTCACGAACCTCCTCCAGGCGCCGCTCCTGGTGCTGTTGTCCGTGGTGGACGGCCTCTATTCCGCCGACCCGCGGACGGACCCCTCCGCCGAACTGGTCCCCACGGTGCCGTCCATCGACGCCGAAGTCCTCGACCGGGCGGGCGCCAGCCGCAGCGCCCTGGGATCGGGTGGAATGCGGAGCAAGCTCCGCGCCGCCCGGCTGGCGACGGCGGCCGGCGAGTCGGTCGTCATGGCCAGCGGCGAACGAACCGACGTGCTCGACGCCATTTTCCGGGCGGAGCCGGTCGGCACGTTGTTTTTACCGCACAACACGACAATGCCGGCCTGGAAGCGCTGGCTGGGTTACGCCGCCCGGCCGCGCGGCCGGTTCCTGGTGGACGCCGGCGCCCGGCAGGCGGTGCAGGCGCGCGGCGGAAGCCTGCTGCCCATCGGCGTGGTGCGGGTGGTCGGCACGTTCGGCAAGGGTGAGGTGGTGGCGCTGTGCGACGCCGAAGGACAGGAGTTCGCCCGCGGCCTGACCAATTACTCGTCCGCCGCCGCCGACCGGCTGCGCGGGCTGCGCTCCGAGCAGATCCGCGCGACGCTGGGTGAATTGCCGTATGAGGAGGTGGTCCACCGCGACAATCTGGTCGTCGTGGTGTAGCCGAGCTTCCTTTTCGCGCCGAAGGGATCAACTGATTCATGGTCCGGATATTATTGCCCGGTTAGCCGCGACGCGCCAGCGGAGCGCCTCCATCCCTAGCGCTCCGCTGGCGCGTTGCGGCTAACCCTCGCCGATTCCGGATACCGGCAACCGGACCAAGAATGAGGCCGCTACCTGGGCGGGACGCGTCTGCGCTCGCCCTTCTCCTGCGTCGGCGGCTTTTGGTCGCCTGCGGGCAGGGTCGGCTTGGGCAGGTAGGCCGCCTCGAAGCGGGCGCGGCTGAGGGCGTGGACGGTGTCGGGCAGGGCCGGCGGCTCCGCCTTGCCGTCGTCGAAGCGAAACGCGGCCGTCAGATCGCCGAACGTCTTGCGCCGCCAGTCGCTGATGTTCGGCTCGGCCACGCCCGTCCATTTCTCCAGGAACTGGAGCACGGACGTGTGATCGAAGGGCTGACTGCACACCCAGCCCCCGGCGGTCCACGGCGACGCGATGATGCACGGCACGCGGAACCCGCCGCCGATCGGCAAACCCTTCACGAACTCCTTCGGCGTGCCGGGCGGCGGCGTGGGCGGCGGCACGTGGTCGAAAATGCCGTCGTTCTCGTCGTAGTTGAGAATGAACGCGGTCTTGGCCCAGACCTCCGGGTTGGCCGCGATGGCGTCGAGTTTGCTGGCCACGAACGCGGCTCCGGCCGCCGGCATGAAGTCCGGGTGTTCGGACTGCGTGCTGGTCGGGATGATCCACGACACCGCCGGGAGGTTGTCGTGCATCGCGTCGTACTCGAACTTCCCCTCCGGCTCGCGCACCATGCCCCGGTTGTACAGATCCGAATCCCGGTCGGCCTCCTTGAAGACCTTGAAATACTCCAGCAGGTTGCAGCCGTAGTTGTCCTGCTGCTGGTAGACCTTCCAGCTCACCCCCGCCTTCTGCAGTCGCTCCGCGTAGGTGGTCCAGCGGAACCCGCCCGCGACGGCCCGGTTGCCCGTCACCGGGCCGCCCGCCTCGCCGTCCGGGTCGATGGTTCCGGTCATCCAGTACAGGCGGTTGGGCCAGGTCGGGCCCATCAGGGCGCAGTGGTAGGCGTCGCAAATGGTGAACGCCTCGGCGAGCGCGAACTGGAACGGAATGTCCGCCCGGGTGTGATAGCCCATGACGTAGGGCGCCTTGACCCCGTCGGCCTTGCGGTGGGCCGGCAGCCAGTTGTCCATCTTGCCGCCGTTCCAGGCGGAGTGCTGCACGGCCCAGGCGTGGCTGGTGGAGGGGATTTTCTGCGCCGGTGGTGCGGGTGTCCAGGTGAAACGGCAGCAGGTAGCCGCTGGGGTTCTCCGGGTCGGGTTGGTAGAAGACCGATTTGCCGTTGGGCATCGTCAACGCCTTGTCGTCGCCGAAACCGCGGACGCCGGCCAGAGTGCCGAAGTAGTGGTCGAACGAGCGGTTCTCCTGCATCAGAAGGACCACGTGCTTGACGTCGCGCAGCGACCCCTGCCGCGGCGAGGCATGCGCCAGGGCGCGGCGCAGGTTCGGCGGCATCAGGGTCGTGGCGGCGGCGGCGGCCATTCCCGCGGCGGCGCCGAGGAGACGGCGGCGGGTCATGGGGAGCGAAGCGAGGTCGTGGACATTCCGGTTCATGAAAAGGCGCCTTTCGCCGAAACGAGGGGAGAAGGGTGGGGTTTTAAGGACGATGCGGGGCGGAACGATGGAGGTATTCCAGGAACCTTATGGGGATTCGGGCCGACCGTCCAGCCGTTGCTCCAAGGCCTTCGCGGGGCGACGCGCCCGAAGGGAAGCGGACGCCGCGACGGCCGTGCTTCGGCCACGGCCTCGCCGCCCGTGACGAAAAAATGTGCGGCGCCAGCCCTCATGCCATCAAGGCTTGGCCAAATGTGCCACGCTTCCCGGCGATTTCATCGGCGCTCCCCTTCGGTACGCTCTTTGCTAAACCCTGGCCGACCTGCGGGTCGGGAATACGCGAGGAAACCTCGATGCGCCAAAATCGTCGTGGATTCACCTTGATCGAACTGCTGGTGGTCATTGCGATCATCGCCATCCTGATCGGCCTGCTGCTGCCGGCCGTGCAGAAGGTGCGCGAGGCCGCCGCCCGGCTCCAGTGCCAGAACAACCTCAAGCAGATCGGCCTGGCCCTGCACAACTACGAATCGACGAACAACGTATTCCCCGCCGCGGAACAGTATCCGCCGCCCGCGTCGGGGACCGTTTCCATCCACACGGCCCTGCTGCCATACGTCGAGCAGGGCAATCTCCTCAACGAGTATCAGAGCGGCGCGGCGAACCAGGCCTTGGCGATCCAGCAGAAAATTTCGATCTTCGACTGCCCGAGCGACCCCAACGTCGGTGCGGTTGTGGACGGCGGCGGGCCGGCCCCCGCCTCGTTCACCTACCGCTATCCGGTCACCTACGGCTTTAACTTCGGCACATGGTTTCTCTACGACTGGGCCGGCCATACGGGCGGAGACGGCGCGTTCGTCATCAACAACCCGCTGACGGCCGCCGCCTTCACGGACGGCATGAGCAGCACGCTGGCGGCCTCCGAGGTGAAGGCGCAGACGCAGGGGGGAGGCATCAAGACGGGAATCGGCTATATTCGCTCCCTGCAAATCCCGAACGCCCCGGACGCCGGCAACGCCACGCTGCCGTCCAGCCCGGCGGCGCTGCTGGCCATGATCGGCGCCAGCCCGGCGCCGCAGCAGAGCACCTTCGACGCCAGCGGCAGCACGCTCAACAGCAACCTCCACCTCGATTACAACAACCCCACGGTGACGCAGACGGGTTTCACGACCGCCTTCCCGCCGAACACGCCGATGAAAATATACGTCGTCAACCAGAACTGCGGGACGGGCACGCCGGTGTCCCAGGGCGGCAACCAGGTCCCCGGCGTCACGGGCACTTATGACGTCGATTACGTCTCCCTTGCCGAGTCGAAGTCGTTGACGACCGGCTGCACCTTTGCCGCAATCACCTCGCGGAGCTACCACACCGGGCTGGTCAACGCCCTGTTCATGGACGGGTCGGTTCATTCCATCAATTCCGGCGTTTCCGCGCAAACCTGGCACGCCCTAGGCACGCGGGCCGGCGGCGAGGTCCTCGGAAACGATTACTGAGGGGGCGTCCGTCCGTCACTCCCCACCCCGGCGGGCGATCAGCGCCTTGGACTCGACGACCTCGGCGACCGAGCCGTCCCGCGCGAACGGGGCCATCAGCTCGCCCACCTCGCGGGCCAGGTCGTCGGCCCGCGCCCGATCAGGCCGTGCGACACGCTGGACAGCGAGAGGGCGCGGTCCACGAAGCGTCCGAGCGGCGTGCGGCGGCGCTCGATGATCGAAATACGTTCGAGGTCGGGGAACGGCGAATCGAGCAGGACGGCCTCATGCCGCGGCCAGTCGGGCGCCCCCGGGAGGCTCGTTCGGGGTCGCCTTCCGCGTACCGGTCGATCAGCTTGTCGAAGGCCTCATGCCAGCGGTTGTCGGGGAGTGGGGGATGGTCGTCGCCGAACAGGACCGCGGCGCCGGCCGGCTCGATGACGGCGTCGAGACGGCGGAGCGTCTCTGCGCGGTCCATCCAGTGGAAGGCCCGGCCGATGACCGCCAGGCGGAACAAGCCGAACTCAGGCCCCAGGTCGCGCGACGACCCCTCGCGGAACTCGATCGGCAGTCCGGCCCGGGCGGCCTCCTCCCTGGCGATGCGAAGCATTTCCGGCTCCGGATCGACGGCGACGACCTGCCCGGCCAGCGGGGCGAAGGCCAGGGCGAGTTGACCGGGGCCGCAGCCTAGGTCGAGGACGCGATGGCCGGCGCCGAGGCCGCAGACTTGCGCCACCCTCCGGATCAGGGCGGGCGCGTAGGCCGGACGCCCCTGGAGATAATGGAGGGCCGCGGTATGAAATCGGCCCGGTTCGGAAGCCATCAGAGTTCCAGTATCAAAGCTGTGACTCGGCCATCTCCAGCGCGCGCAACAGGCCGCGCGCCTTGTTCAGCGTCTCCTCGCGCTCGTTGGCCGGGATGCTGTCCGCCACGATGCCGGCCCCCGCCTGGAGGTACGCCGTCTGGCCCTTGAGCACCATCGTCCGCAGGGCGATGCAGGTGTCCATGTTGCCGCTGAAATCGACGTAACCGACCGCGCCGCCGTAGGGGCCGCGCCGCTGCGGTTCCAGTTCGTCGATGATCTCCATCGCCCGCACCTTCGGGGCGCCGCTCAGCGTCCCCGCCGGCAGACACGCCCGTAGCGCGTCGAACGCCGTCATGCCCGGCCGCAAGCGCCCCGTCACCGTGCTGCACAGGTGCATGACGTGGCTGTAGCGCTCCACCGTCATCACGTCGCTCAGCTCTACGCTGCCGTACTGGGCGACCCGGCCCACGTCGTTGCGGCCCAGGTCCACCAGCATGATGTGTTCCGCCCGCTCCTTGGGGTCGGCGATCAGCTCCGCGCCCAGCCGCGCGTCCTCCTCCTCGGTGCGGCCGCGCGGCCGAGTCCCCGCCAACGGGCGGATCGTCACCTTGTCGCCCTCCACCCGCACCATGATCTCCGGCGAGCTGCCCACCAGACAAAGCGGACCCGCCTTGACGTAAAAGAGGAACGGACTCGGGTTGACGACGCGCAGCGTCCGGTAAATGTCGAACGGCCTGGCCCTTGTTTCCGTCTGCAAGCGCTGGCTGAGGACGATCTGAAAGGCGTCGCCGGCCTTGATGTACTCGATGCACTTGGCCGCGGCCGCCTCGAACGCGGCTGGCTCGAAGTTGGAGCGGTAGGGCCGGCTCGCTTCGCCGACCGGGGCCACGTCGGTCAGTTGCAGGTCGGCGACGCCCTGTTGCAGCCGTTCCACCAGCCGGTCCACGCGGTCGCAGGCCGTCTGGTAGGCTCGCCGGAGGTCGTCCACGCCGGCCCCCGAGACATGGGCGTGGGCCACGGCCGCGATGGTCTTGTTGATGTGGTCGAAGATGACCATGCGGTCGTAGAAGGCGAAGCAGAGGTCGGGCAGGCCGCGGTCGTCGGGCGGCGGGTTCGGCAGGCGTTCGACGTAACGCACGGCGTCATACCCGGCGTAGCCGACGGCGCCGCCGGAGAAGCGCGGCAGGCCGGGCAGGTGCGGGGCGCGGTAGGCGGCCAACTTTTCCTGGAGCAGCCGCAACGGGTCGGGGTGATCCAGCTCCACGGCCGGGCCGGTCGCGGGCTGGAGGACGACGCGATTGCCGAACGCCTGGAAGCGCAGGAACGGCCCGGACCCGAGGAAGCTGTAGCGGCCGACGCGTTCGCCGCCGACGACGCTCTCGAAGAGGAACGCCCAGTCGCCTTCCTGGATCTTGCAAAAGGCGCTGACGGGCGTGAGCGTGTCGCCGATGAGCTGGCGGTAGACCGGCGCCACGCTCGACTGGCGGGACAGCTCGACAAATTCCTCGAACGTCGGACGGTAACGCATTCCAGCCATCGCTCCAGGGGTCATGGGTCAGAGGTCAGTATACGGGTTCCGTGTTCGGCGCGGACCTGCGGCCAACGGCGCGTCGGCTCGATAGATCATTCCTTTGGCCCTTGACCCCTGACCCTTGACCCCTGACCCCTTTAGTATGCGCTGTCCGGCCTGCCACGCCGTTAACCCCCGCGACGCCGAACGCTGCGCCAACTGTGGCAAGGCGTTTGCCCGCAAGCCGGCGCGGAAGCGGGCCGAGTCCGAGGAATCGGATGCGGACGCCGCCGCCCGCGCCGAGGAGAGCAACCGCGCCGCCTTGCGGGCCTACCGGATCGGCCTCTTTGGCCTCATTCCTTTCGCCGGTTTGGTGCTGGGGCCGGCCGCCCTGGTGCTCGGCGTCGCGGCCGGACGCAAGGGGCGGCGCGACCCCGCCTTCACGGCCCACGGTCCCGCCGTCGCCGCCGTCGTCCTCGGCACGTTGGACGCGATCACCAACTGGGCCGGCGTCGTGCTCATGGTCCTGGGGCTGCTGTCGAGGTTCGCCTGGTGAGGACGGTCGCACGCAGGCCGCCTCAACGCTTCTCGGCCCCCTTCAGGTGCGGCCGGATCACGTCGGCCCGGATCTTGTAGCCCGCCGCGTTGTTGTGCAGTCTGTCGCTCCGGAACAGGTCCGCCCGCGGCTTGCCGTCGGGGCCGAGGAACTGGTCCCACAGGTCGATGTAATCCAGGTTGTTGCCCGATTGGACGTACTCCTTGATGAGCCGGTTGGCCTCCTGCTCCTTCTCGGCCTCCGACCAGCGGGCCGGGCACGGGTGGATCGACAGGAAGGCGATGCGCGTGTCCGGCAGCTTCGCCCGGACCTTCTCGACAAAGGCCTTGAAGTCGGCCAACACCCGTTCCGGCGTCACGCCGGCGTCGATGTCGTTGCAGCCGGCCTGGAGCACGATCAGCTTCGGCCGGTAGGGAATGACGATGCGGTCGGCGAAGGCAACGGAATCCGCGATCTCGGAGCCGCCGAATCCGCGGTTGATCACCTGATAGTCGGGGAAATCTCGCGTCAGCGTCGTCCAGAGCCGGGTACTCGACGAGCCGATGAACAGGACCGCGTCTTGAGGCGGGGGCGACTTCTTGTCGGCCTCCTCGAAGGCCCGGATTTCCTTCTCCCACTTCCCGCTCGGCGCGTGGACGGCCGCCAGCACCTTCGTCACCAGCCGGTCCTCGAAGTCCTTGGGGAACTTCTTGCCGTTGCCCAGACGCACGAACACCAGGTCGAGGCTGGGCACGACGTAGCCGTGGTTGTTGAAGGCGCCGGCCGTCTGCACCATGTCCCTGGGCGCGTTCTTGTGGCGCGGGTAAACCCACCAGAGGCCGGCGTAGTCGGGTTTGATCTTCTGACCTTTCCAGGCGAAGTCGTAATAGGCCTCCGGCGCCAGCCGTTTGCCGGCCCACTCGCCCTTGTGCAGGGCCAGCCAAAGGAAGCGGGCGTGTTCGCGCGGCGTGGTCATCAGGCCGCTGAAGCCCTGGCTGAACGGGCCGATCTTGCCGCCGCCGATTTCCTTCCACGTCACCTGATTCATGCCGATCGGGTCGAAGATGCGGTCCTTCAAGAACGGCATGAGGTCGGCGCCGGTCGCCCGATGGAACAACAGCACCAGATGGGCCACGCCGGCGTTGGAGTAGTGGAACTCTTTTCCGGGGTCGGCCTTGAGCCTGGCGAACGGCGACTTGGCGTCGTGGCCCAGCGCCCACTCGAAGGCGTTGGCGCCTTCCGGCATCCCCTCCTCGCCGAGGCCCGACGCCATGTGCAACAGCTCGCGCACGGTGACGTCGGCCTTGCGCGGGTCGGGCAGCGGCAGCGACTCCGGCAGCCACTGCTCGTTGCACACCTTGGTATCCAGCGTCAGGGCCTTGCCGCCGGGCAACGGCGGCGCGGCCTTGCCCTGCCAGTCGGCCAGGATCAGGCCGTAGGCGAGGCTTGTATACGATTTGGAGCTGGAATAGATGTTAAATGTCCGCTCGCGGTCGCCGTCCTTGTACCATTCGCCGACGACGTAGCCGTGGCGGATGACGAGCAACCCCGAGCCGCCGTCCACCTGGGCGTTGTAGTCCCACGCCTCCTTGAGCTTGTCCCAGTCCACGCCTCCGGTCTTGGCGAGGGCGGCCTTCTGCTCGGCGTTCGGCTCGCCCTGGTCCGGCAGCAGGCTGCGCCAGCCGCCCTGGCTTTCCGGCGGCGGGAAGTAATCGCTGAGTTGGGGCGGCGTCTCGGCCCGCCCCGCCAACGGCGGCAACAGTAGGCCGAGCAAGATGAGGACCAGGACGCGGAAGGTCGGCTGGCGCATGGTCAAACTCCTGGGAAAGCGGGTATAGAAGCCTTTTTGCCTTGTCGAAAACCCGGCGTCGCGGAGGCGAGCGGGGGGCGTAAGCCCCCTGATTCTTCATCCTATCGCCGACCGGATGCTAAATCAGGGGGCTTACGCCCCCCGCTCGCCACGGGAACGTCGTGCGCGCGCTAGAGCCGGCAAATCAGCAGTTCGCGTTCGTACACCATTTCCGGCGGCAGACGGTCGTGCAATTCGATGAACAGTTCCTCATGTCCGAGCACCTCCGACCGCCAGGCGCCGCGGTCCACGGCCTGCAATTCCTCGAATTTCTCCTTGGAGAAGTCGAGGCCGCGCCATTCGATGTCTTCATAGCGCGGCATCCAGCCGATCGGCGTCTCCTTGCTCCAGGCGCGGCCGCGGGTGCGGTCCACGATCCACTTCAGCACCCGCATGTTCTCGCGGAACCCCGGCCACATGAATCCGCCGGCCTCGTTCTTCCGAAACCAGTTCACCTGGAAAATGCGCGGCGTCTCCGACAGCGCCCGCTGCATCCGAATCCAGTGGCGGAAGTAATCGCCCATGTGATAGCCGCAAAAGGGGAGCATCGCCATCGGGTCGCGCCGCACCTTGCCGACGACGCCCACCGCGGCCGCCGTCATCTCCGAGCCCATGGTGGCCCCCATGTAGACGCCGGCGCTCCAGTTGAACGCCTGGTAAACGAGCGGCGCCGTCGTGGGCCGGCGGCCGCCGAAGATGATCGCGCTGATCGGCACGCCCGCCGGGTCTTCCCAGGCCGGGTCGATGGTCGGGCATTGCGAGGCGGGGGCGGTGAAACGGGCGTTGGGGTGGGCGGCCTTCGCCCCCGTCTTTTTGGCGATCTCCGGCGTCCAGCGTTCGCCCCGCCAGTCGAGACACTCCGCGGGCGGTTCGTCGGTCATGCCCTCCCACCATACTCCGCCTTCGGGCGTCAGCGCGACGTTGGTGAAAATGGTGTTGCGCGACAGCGCGGCCATCGCGTTGGGGTTGGTTTTCCAAGACGTGCCCGGCGCGACGCCGAAGAAGCCGGCCTCGGGGTTGATGGCCCGCAGACGGTCCTCGGCGTCCGCTTTGAGCCAGGCGATGTCGTCGCCGACGGTCCACACCTTCCAGCCCTCGAAGCCCGCCGGCGGGATCAGCATGGCGAAGTTGGTCTTGCCGCAGGCGGAAGGGAACGCGGCGGTGACGTAGGTCTTTTCGCCGCGTGGGTCCTCGACGCCGACGATGAGCATGTGCTCGGCCATCCAGCCCTCGTCGCGCGCGATGTTCGAGGCGATGCGGAGGGCGAAACACTTCTTGCCCAGCAGCGGCGTTGCCCCCGTAGCCGGAGCCGTAGGACCAGATCTGCCGCGTCTCCGGGAAGTGGACGATGTACTTCTCCCGGTTGCAGGGCCAGGGTACGTCCTGCTGTCCCGGCGCGAGCGGGGCGCCGACGGTGTGCATGCACGGCACGACGCGCTTTCCGTCGTTGTCGATCTCCGCGAAGACGGGCAGACCGATGCGGGCCATGATGCGCATGTTGACGACGACGTAAGGCGAGTCGGTGAGCTGCACGCCGATCTGCGACATGGGAGAGCCGATTGGTCCCATGCTGAACGGCAGCACGTACATGGTCCGCCCGCGCATGGCGCCGTCGAACAACTCCTTGAGCTTGCGTCGCATCAGGAAGGGGTCTTCCCAGTTGTTGGTGGGGCCGGCCGCCTCCTTCGAGTAAGAGCAGATGAAGGTGCGGTCTTCCACCCGCGCCACGTCGCTGGGGTCGGATCGGGCGTAGTAACAGCCCGGCCACAGTTCCTCGTTGAGCTTGATGAAGCTGCCGCCCTCGACCATTTGGCGCAGAGCGCGTCGTACTCCTCCTGGGAGCCGTCCACCCAGTGGACGGCGGCGGGCTGCGTGAGCCGGGCCATCTTTTCGACCCACTTGAGGAGATGGGCGTTCGTACTCAGTGGGACGGTGGGCGCGTTGTTGTCGTGGAAGGGTCTCATGCCGTTTGCCTTTCCTTCACCAATCGCCAGTCAGAGCCTTGGGAAAACAGCCGTACCGGGGAGAGGTAGGAGAGACCGGCGCCTGGTCACGGCCGCCAGTTCGCCCGCGACGACGTTCGCGCCGTTGGCAGCGGGGCCGACCCCAGCGCGGATTCGGGATAGAGGCGCCGCTGCGCCTCCCGACACGCCCGCGCCGCGACCGCCACCTTGAGCAGGTGAATGCCGCCGCGGAACAGAAAAATGCCGATGACCGTCATCGGAATCAGCTCAAAGATGTGATACTGAAGCGACATCTCGTAGACCGTCCAAAACGCGACCAGTCCCAGGGCGACCAGCAGCCATCCGGCGATTTCGCGCGTCCAGAATATCATGATTTCTCCTTGCGCCGCTGGCCGCGCAGCCGCGCCCACATGACAAATCGGTTGATCGAATTCTGTTCGAGGCGCGTCTCGCGCCACGCCTGGTCTTGCAGGAAAAGTAGATGTTCCTCGGGCGTCGCGGTGGACCAGTCCAGGTAGGCGAAGGCGGCCCACAGCACGGCCATCGTCAGGCCGACCACGAAGATCAGCAGCACCCCGTGCCACGTCCCGGCCGTCAGGCGCAGCGGCGGACTCAGCGACGACAGCACCAGCCATCCCAGCGAAACGGCCACGGCCCATCCCGCCGCGGTCAGGGCCAACAACGGGATTTCCCACGGCCCCGGCAGCTGCGCCGACCGCCGGCGCCGGCCGTCCTGCCGCGAACGACCGTCGGCCCGCGATCCGGCCGGCGGCCGCCGTTGGTCGATGGGGAAGGCCGTATGCCCCAGCGACAGCAAGCGGGAATGGCCCGCCGCGTAGGCCAGCACGGCCGCGCACAGCACGACGTCCATGAACGGCGAATCGTCCGCCCCGCGTGAAGCCGCGTACCACGGCCGGTTGAGCCGGTGGAACACCTCCAGCAGCACCAGCCCCAGCAACAGGAGCGGCGTCCCGATTCGCCAGAAGGTAATCACGGCCAAAGCGCCCATTCCCGCCACTAAAAGGATGTTAATCAGTTCGCGGTCGTTCTCCATCAGGGCCAGGATCAGGGCCGTCAGGGCCGTCAGGCAGAGGATCGTATAGCCGCGCACGGCCGGCTGGGAGCGCAGGGGCGTCTTGAACGGCGTCATCGTCTCCTCCCCGCGGCGCGGAGCCGCTGGATGCGTTCGAGTATCAGCGGGACCGGCTCCTCGCCGACGGCGCAGACCACCTGTACGCCGAGGCGGGTAAAGGTCCGGCGGATGCGGTGATAGGCCCGATGGAAGCGCCGCGTCGTCGCCCGACCCAGCAGGGCGTGGACCGTGCCGGTCAGGTCGTCGTCTTCCTCCGGCTCGTCCGACGGCGGCCGCATCCCGGTCGGCCAGGGGACAACCACGACCACCTGATGATGCCGGCTCACGGCCACGCGCACCGCCCTGAGCAGCGGGTCGAGGGCGTCGTCCAGTTCCAGCAGGTCGGCCAGCAGCACGAACAGCTCATTGTCGCGGCCCTTTCCGATGGCCCGCAGCAGGGCCGACGCCAGGACCGCGACCTTGCCCGGCGCGGCGAAGAGGTAACGGCCGTCGCGGTCGTAGAGCGGCAGGGTGTAGGGAACGCGGTGTTCGCCGAGGAAGCGCTGGGCCAGCAGGGCGAAGGCGTCGTCGTCTTCCAGCAGCAGCGCCAGGCCGCCCGGCGCCAGTCCGTAGCGCGCCGAGAGCAGGGCGGCGACCTGCTTGCGATAGCGGCCGAGGCGGCGGTGGCGGTCGGTGAACATCAGGAACAGCACCGCCGAGCCGAAAATCGCCGCCGTCGCGGTGAGATCGAAAAGGGCGACGGCCGCGATCAACTGCCACAGGTTCAGCGCGACGACGCGCAGGGCGAACCACGTCAACAGGGCGTCCCCCGCCAGCAGGAGCGGCGGTATCAGCCACATTCCCGCGTACCAAAGGGCGCGTTTGCGGCGGAAAAGGTAGTTGACAAGGGCGAATTTGCGCCGCGAGTAGCCGGGGAACGAGTCGAACCACTCCTGCCAGAACGGCACGGCGTTGACGGCCGGCCGCATCAGATGCGGGTAGACCTCGCGCGCGAAGGCGAAGGCGACGGGGATGAGGTGTTCGGGGTCGATGCGGGCCGTGGCCGGGGCGAGGGCGGCGGCGTCGGCCAGGGTCTGCAACAGCTGCGTGACGTGGACCGGACTGCGGTCGGGTCGGATCGTTTTGGAATCGTGTTCGTCGAAAAGACACAGCCCGGTCAGGTCGCGCACGTCGGCGTTGGCCTGGAGGACGGCGGCGGCGATCTCGACGAGCCGGCCCAGCGCCTTGCCGTGGACGGTCGGCACGCGCACCGAGTTGGAGGCGTCCACGAACAGCGTGCAGCGGACGGGCGCCTCGCTCTCAAACACCTTGGTGACGAGGCGGTCGCGGCGGGCCGTCACCTTCCAGGCGATGGTCTTGGGCGGGTCGCCGGGCATGTAGTCGCGGAGGTCGAGAAGCTCGCTGGCGGAGCCGGGGCGGCGCAGCCGGTGGACGCCGGGCGGCGGCAGCTGGTTGTCGCGCTTGAGGGTGGGCGTCGGGTCGCGTCCCTCGGCCAGCACCGGCAGCACGCGATAAACGGAGATTGCGGATACGAAAGTGGTGTGCGTGAAAAAGCCCTGCAAGTCGGCGACGTGGACGCGGACGCCGTCGAAGCGGGCGAGGCCGGGGCCGCGGCAGCGGACGTTGTAGCGGATTTCCAGGCCGTCTGCGCCGCCCACGCGGCCGTCGGCGGCGAGCGGCCCGCCGAGGTATTCGAGGTCGAACGGCGGCCGGTCGTCGAGGGCGACGTAGGGCAGCGGCAACCGTCCGCCCGCCTCCAACCGCAGGCCGACTTCAAACGGCCGGCCGGCCCAGAGGGTGGCGACGGGGCCGCGTTCGTCGTAGACCTCGCGGAGCAGCCGCAGCCGGCGGACGGCGAGGGGAATGCGCAGGGCGAACAGCAGCCATTCGACGCCGAACCAGAGCAACAGCGTGAGCGGGACCAGCGTCAGCGCCGGCGAGAGGATGCTCAGGCCGAAGAACAGCACCAGGAGGCTGATCGATAGGAACCACCAGGCGCGGGAGGTTAGCATCGCAAGGGTTCCCGGCGAGCGGGGGGCGTCAGCCCCCTGATTTAGCATAGCGCCGCGGGACGCAGGAAGAATCAGGGGGCTGACGCCCCCCGCTCGCCAAAGACGCCCATCACCTATTCGTCAGCACCGGGACCGATTCGACCAGATCGCGCACCACGTCCAGCGTCCGTTTGCCCTCGACCTCGGCCTCGGGCCGGATGATGAGCCGGTGGCCGAGCACGCCGCCGGCCACCGCCTGTACGTCTTCATGCGTGAAATAGTGCCGGCCGTCGAGCAGGGCGCGGGCGCGGCGCACTTCAACAAACACAGCGACGCCCGCGGACTGGCGCCCAGGGCCACGTCGGGATGCGTCCGGCTGGCTTCGGCCAACTCCACGATGTAATCGAGCAAACCGTCTTCGCCGTGGACATGCGAAACGCGGTCCTGAATGTCCAGAATCTGGTCGGCGGTGAACAGCTGGCCGACCTCGCGGACGGCGTGGCTGTGCAGCCGCAGCATGGCGACCTCGCCCTTGCGGCCGGGGTAGCCCATCTCGACGCGCAGCAGGAAGCGGTCGAGCTGCGCCTCCGGCAGGCGGTAGACGCCTTCCTGCTCGACGGGGTTTTGCGTGGCCAGCACCATGAACGGCCGCGGCAACGGCAGCGTCGTCCCTTCGATGGTGACTTGATTCTCCTGCATCGCCTCCAGCAAGGCCGATTGCGTCTTGGCGGGGGCGCGGTTGACCTCGTCGGCCAGCAGCACCTGGCAGAACAGCGGCCCGCGCCTCAGCACGAATTCATTCGTTTTGCGGTCGAAAATGTAGGTCCCGGTCACGTCCGACGGCAGCAGGTCGGGCGTGAACTGGAGGCGCTGGTATTGCGTGCCGAGGACGCGGGCGAAGGTCTTGGAAAGGGTGGTCTTGGCGACGCCGGGCACGCCTTCGAGGAGGACGTGGCCGCCGGCCAGGAGGGCGATGAGGAACTGGTGCGTCACGGCCTCCATGCCCACGACGACCTCGCCGACCTCGGCGACGACGCGGTCGCGCAGCCCGCGGATCTGCCGCGCAACTCGCGCAGCGGCACGTCGGTCGCGGCGTCGGGGGTGTGGTTCAGGTTCAAGGGCGGAGTCTGCGGCATAATCCCTCGTTCAAGTAAACCGCACTGTACCGTCGCCGAGACCGGCTTGCAGCGACTTCACGTCGCGGAGCAGCCGGTGCCAATCGGACAGCGAAAGCCGCGCCGGCGCCCCGTGGGCCAGCCGCCACAGGCGCTTGACCCGGCCGGCCGTCGTCCAGCGCCGCAGCCAGCCGCCGCGCACTTCCACGCGCGGGGCGGCCGCGCCGGCCTGGACGCCGGCCCCCGTCAGGAACTGCCGCGCCAGGTCGCGGGCCGGCTCCCACAGGTTGTCGGCGTGGATCAGGGCTTTCCGCCGCTGCTCCGCCACCGTGCCGCTCGGGGCCAGGCGGTAGAGGGCCGACGCCAGCAGCGGACCCTGCAAATCGGCGCCGTGGCGCGCCTTCCAGCCGACCTTCCAGCAACCGTACAGCACCGCCAGGACGGCCAGCGTGACGGCCAGGAAGCGAAGCCATCCGTCCGGGCGAACGCCCCCCCGTCTCAGGAAGCGCCACAACACCTCGTCGGCGCCGCCGCGCTGGTCGAACTCCTTGAGGCCGCGCTCCAGGGCCGGGGCCGCCTTCTGGGCCGCCTCCGGGATGTGATGCAAGAGGAAGTCCAGCAGGCGATCCGCCAATTCGTCGGGAACCTCCTTGAGCGGCACCTCGAAACGGGTGTTGATCTGTCCGTCCTCGACGAACAGTACCTTGGTGCGTTGGTCCGCCTCGTCGCCAATCATCCATTGGAGAGCGTTATAGGCAAATTCGATGTTGCCGTTGTCCTTCTGCAGCATCATTTCGTTGATGAAGACGCTGTGGTCGGCCATCACCAGGACGCGGCCGTCGCCCACGCCGCCCTTGACGGCGAACAGCGGCGGCCGCCGGAAGGCCATGAACGCCGGCGCCCCTTCCGGATAACATTTGGGCGGCAACGTCGCCAGTTCCGGCAAGAAGGGGGCGCCGTCCGGCCCGGCCGCGGGCTCCAGGTAGGACGGCGCGTTGGTGGCCACGGTGGAGAGCGACGAGTTTTCCTGCATCAAATTGCGGAACAGGTCCGCGTCCGCGTCGTCGGGACGCAGGAACGGGCAATCGGCCAGTTGATGGTAACACGCCTCCGGATTGTCGCAGAGGACGAACGTCCCCGAGACCTGGACCCCGGCCGTCCGCCGCAGGGCGGCGGCCGCTTCCCCGTTGAGCGGGCGGTCGGTGGCCAGGAACAGGACGCCGCCCCCTTCGACGTAGTGTTCCAGTCCGCCGGGGACCTCCGTCAGTCGGTTGGAGTCGCCGAGGACGATGAGGATGCTGTGCGGCGGGTCGTCGAGTTTGCCGAAGGCGTCGAGGGGCTGGAAGCCGTTCGGGAAGACGTCCTTGCCGGCGTCGAAGAGGATGCGGCGAAAGACCTCCGTGCCGTTCAGGAAAGCCGGGGAGGGCGGCTTCTGCTGGGCCGGGGCGGCGGGGACGGCGGTCAGGAACAGCGATGCGGCCGTCAGGAAAAGGGACGGTCGCCATCCGGGGCGTCTCATGCGGCCGCCCCCGCCAGGGCCGTGAGGTCGCCGCGCGCGGCCGTCAGTTCGTCGGCCGGCAACGGCTCGTTCGGCGGCGCGTAGCGGGCCTGTTCGTACAGGTGGGCCAGGCGCCCGGCCGCCGCGGCGCGGTCTTCGCCGCTCCGGCCCAGACGAGAGGCCACGTCGAGATGGTTCAGGGTGCGGGCCGCGCGGCCGAGACAAAGATACGCCAGATGCTCGAACGCCCGGATCAGGTCCTGGCGCGTGGACACCTGGGACGGTAGAACGGGCCACGGCCCCGGCGCCCAATCCTTGGACCGCGCGGCGGCCGTCTGTCGTCGGGCCGCGGCGTAAGCCGTCCAGGCGCCGGCGCCGATCAGCACGAGGACGGCGATCCAAATCATGCTGTCCAGCATTCCGTCGGAATCTCCGAGCGACGGCGCGGCGGTGGCGACTGAATTGGTGGACCAGCCGCCAACGTTGGGCATGGACGGCGGTTTGAAGTCGTGGGCCAGCCAGGCGGCCTCGTCCGAGTTGGCGACGCCCTTGAAAAAGTCCACGAGGCCGGAGGGCGGCCCGGCGTTCGATTTGGCGAGGTCGCGCATGGCGGCGTCGCGCAGCGCCTCGCCCTCGGGGGAGTGGTCGATGTCCTTGAGGACGTTCGCCACGCCGGCCAGAAGGTCGTGGTTGACCCAACTCGGCCCGGAGGAGGTCGGCGCGGGCGGCGGGACCGACCCGGACAACAAGGGCGGCGGGTTCGAAGGTTCCGGCGGATGCGCCGAGTTGGGCGATGTGATCGGCCCGGAGGCGCCGGGGTGGAAGAGCGAAGGCAACTCCTGATTGTGCTCGTCGAAGAGGCCCTTCGCCAGGCTTTCCAACTCCTTCCGCTTGTCGTCGTCGAGCTTTTCGCCGCGCTTCAGCTTACCCACCTGGGTAAGCAGGTCGCCGAGTTTGGGGTCGTCCAGGAGCGACGGGTTGTTCTTGACCGCGTCCTCCAGGTTCCGGAGGTCCTCCGGCTTGACGTTCTTGAACTGCTTCAGAAGTTCGGGGTTGTCTTGGAACGGCTTCAAGAGGTCCTGGAGGTCCTGAAGGTTATGCGTGTGGTGCAGCCGTTGAGCCAGAAGGACTTCGGCCTGCGACAGGTCGCCGACGCCGCTGTCGATCGGCCGATGCGACGGTAGGGCGCGGTTGTCGGCCCAGGGATGGGGTTGCCCCCGCACGGGCCGCCAATCCGGACTACGGCCGAAGCGGTCGTGCTGCGCCTGCGCCGCCGACGCGGCGACCAAACAGCAGAGGCCGCCAAGCAACAGCCGCCCGAGTCGCTGGTTCATGCACGCCTTCCGAGAGGGTTGGACGCGGCCGACAAGCCTGCTGCATTTTACGGCCGGGGGCGGGGGATTGCAAGGAATCGCGCCGCAAGGATGAAGGATGAACAAGGATCGCCTTGTTCATCCTTCATCCTTCATCCTTCATCCTTCCCGTCGTTCCGCCAGGGCGTCGGCGACCGCGGCCGTCGACCGGGTGTTGAAGACGTCCTTCTTCGTCAGCCAGCCGCGACGGGCCACGTCCACGCCGAAACGGTACAGCGCCAGGCCCGCGGTGCTGTGGGCGTCGGGGTTGACGACGATCTGCACGCCGAGCGCCTTGGCCCGGCGGCAGTGGACCCAGTCGAGGTCCAGCCGGGCGGGGTGGGCGTTGATCTCGACCATGACGCCGGCCTCCGCGGCCGCCTGCAACACCGCCTCCAGATCGACGGCGTAGCCCTCGCGCTGCAGCAGCAGCCGGCCGGTGGCGTGGCCGAGCATCGTCACGGCCGGGTGGCGGATCGCCTTGACGATCCGATCCGTCATTTCCTCTCGACTTTGTTTGAAATGACTGTGGACGCTGGCCACGACGTAATCGAACGTCGCCAGCAGCTCGTCGTCGAAGTCGAGCCGGCCGTCGGCCAGGATGTCGCACTCCGTCCCCTTGAAGACGCGAAATCCCTTGAGCCGCTTATTCAGCGCGTCGATGGCGTCCTGTTGACGGCGGACGCGCTCGGCGTTGAGGCCGTTGGCCACCGTCAGTGACTGCGAATGGTCGGCGATGCCGAGGTATTTCAGGCCCAACGCCTTGGCCGCCTGGGCCATCTCTTCCAGCGTGGCGGCGCCGTCGCTCTCGGTCGTGTGGTTATGGAAGACGCCAACGATGTCTGAAATCTCAACAAGGTCGGGCAGTTCGCCCTTCTCCGCGGCCTCGATCTCGCCGGCGCCTTCGCGGAGTTCCGGCGGGACGTACTCCAGGCCGAGCGCCCGGAACAGGTCGGCCTCGTCGCGGCACTTCGCCGGGCGATGCGGCCCGGCGAGTTCGTACTCGTTGAGCTTGAGGCCGCGCGCCTGCGCCCGCCGGCGCATCTCGATGTTATGCTCCTTGCTCCCGGTGAAATAGTGCAGCGCGAACGGGAACTGCTCCTCATTCACCACGCGCAGGTCGGCCTGGATGACGAAGCGATGGCCGTCCTCGCCGGCGGCGATGGTGACGCTGGACTTGGTGTCGCCGCGGCCGAGCACCTGGGCGACGCCGGGCAACCCGACGAAGCGGTCCATGATCGGCCCGGCGTCGTCGGCGCAGACGAGGAGATCGATGTCCTTGATGGTCTCCTTGCGGCGCCGCAGACTGCCGCACGCCTCGATGCGGCGGACGCCGGGCGCGTTGCGCATCGCGTTGAGAAGGCCGAGGGCGACCGCCTCGGCCTGGTCGATGCGCACGCGGTCGGCCGTCTGTTTGAGGAATCCGACGCCTTCGAGGATCTTTTGTTGCGTCTTTTCGCCGAAGCCTTTCAGCCCGGCGACGCGGCCGGCCTCGCAGGCGGCCTTGAGCTTGTCGAGGTCGTCCACGCCGAGCAGGTCGTAGAGCGCCTTGACCTTCTTCGGCCCCAGGCCGCCGACGCGCAGCATCTGGAACAGGCCGGGCGGCGTCTTGGCCCGGAGCTGGTCGTAGAACGGCAGCGAGCCGGTGGTGACGAGGGTGGTGATCTTTTCCCGGAGGGTGTCGCCGATGCCGCGGACGCCGGCCAGCCGTCCGGACGACACCGCCCCGTCGATGTCGCCTTCGAGTTGTTCGACGGCGCGGGCGCCGTTGCGGTAGGCGTTGCAGCGGAAGGCGTTTTCGCCCTGGAGTTCGAGCAGGACGGCGATCTCGTCGAGGACGGCGGCGACTTCTTCTTTGTGCATGACGGCCGCACCGGGTCGGGGAAAGAAGCGGGGCTACGTTGGTGGAGCGTAGCAAAGAGGCGGCAGGTCTGCACAGGTCGGATTGGAGGCGCCGCCTCTTCGCCGACGCGGCGAAGCGAAGTATAATCAATAACGCGGATCGCCCGGAGGCACCGCCTGTGCCGGAGAAGAGCCATGAAACCGATAGACGCCGGCCTTGGATGGCCCGACCCGAATCACCTGGAGAACCGGCGGCAAGTTCCACCGGAGGAACTGGAGAAATACCGCGGAAAGCAGATCGCCTGGAGTTGGGACGGGACGCGAATCGTCGCGGCCGGGGACGACCTCGAAGAGGTCTTTCGCCAACTGGAGGCCGCCGGCGTGGACGCCAGCCGCGTCGTATTCAGCTATGTGGATGAGTGTTGACATGGGGCCGACGGATGAGCCTTCGGTTTCTTTATCAGTTGGCCAAGTCCCGGCGACCCGTTGTTTCACTTGGCGGACGTTGGGTGCGGCCGCGCCCGGTCGTTCTTGTCAGCGTCGTCGGCCCCGCCGCCACGGTCGTTCAAGACGCCCTGCTCGACACGGGGGCCGACGATACGGTCTTTCCCGAAGCGCTCGCACGGAAACTTGGAGTTGATCTCACCAACGCCCCGATAGGCGAGGCGTCCGGCGTCGGCGGCGCACCGCTCCCGGTTCGCTACGCCGCCGTGGAATTGCGTCTCACGGACGGCCGGGAATTCCGCCGCTGGCCCGCCCTGGTCGGCTTCACCGCCGCCCGTCTCAAGCAGCCGCTGCTCGGCTTCGCCGGCTGCCTGCAATTCTTCGGGGCGCACTTCCGCGGCGATCGGGAAGAAGTGGAACTGGAAACGAACACCCTCTACCCCGGTAGTTGACCCTTTTTCAATCCCTCATGCTCCGCATCACCAGCGCCGCGTTCTGTCCGCCGAAGCCGAAGCTCGTGGAAAGGGCCGTGCGCACCCGCATCTCGCGGGCGCAGTTGGGCACATAGTCCAGGTCGCATTCCGGGTCGGGCGTCGTCTGGTTGATGGTCGGCGGCGCCACGCCGTCGTGCAACGTCAGCGCCAGGGCCGCCGCCTCCACCGCCCCGGCCGCCCCGATCAGGTGGCCGACCATCGACTTGATCGACGACAAAGGCAACGCCCGCGCCCCCTCGCCGAACACGCGCTTCACCGCCGTCGTTTCCATCAGGTCGTTCAGGCGCGTGCTGGTGCCGTGGGCGTTGATGTAGTCCACGTCGCCGGGACCGACGTGGGCCTCCTTCAAGGCCCAGCGGATGGCGCGGGCGGCGCCGCCCGCCTCCGGGTCCGGCTTGGTCACGGCGTAGGCGTCGAAACTGCTGCCCAGACCCAGCACCTCGGCGTAGATCACCGCCCCGCGCCGCTTGGCCCGCTCCAGCTCCTCCAGCAACAGCACGCCCGCCCCCTCGCCGAGCACGAAACCGTCGCGCTTGCCGTCGAACGGCCGCGACACCTCCGTCGGCGGCTTCTGGGCCGGGCTGATCGCCCCCAGCGCCGAGTAGGCCAGCATCAGCAGCGGGTCGAGCCGGCTGTCGGCGCCGCCGGCCAGCATCAGGTCGGCGTCGCCGCGGGCGATCAGCCGGAACGCCTCGCCGACCGCCTGCGTGCCGGCCGCGCACGCCGTCACCACCGTGTTGTTCGGACCTTGGGCGTGGTGGATCAGGGAGATGTGGGCCGCCGTCATGTTCGGCAGATATTTGAGCAGCCACAGCGGGAACAAGGAGTTCGACCCCTGCCGGCCGAGGCGGTCGGCGTGCAGCTTGCCCGACTCGTCGCAGGCCTTGGCCACCAGAGAGGCGACGTCCGGCAGGTCGATGGGGATCAGGCCCGACCCCATGACCACGCCGAGGCGCTCGGGGTTCTCGCGCGACAGGTCGAGGCCGGAATCGCGCACCGCCAGCCCGGCCGCCGCCACGCCGAAGCGGGCGGCGCGGCCCATGATTTTTAGACTTTTGCGATGGGCTTGCGGCACATAAGCGGCCGCGTCGAACTCGGGGACCTCGCCCGCCACCCGGACGGGATGCTCGGAGGCGTCGAAACAGCGGATGGGGCCGATGCCGCTCCGGCCCTCGACACACGCCGACCAAAAGGCGTCTTTGCCGATGCCGTTCGGCGCCACCACGCCGACGCCCGTGACCACCACCCTGCGCATGGCCTCACTCCGCGGAGGTGCGCCCGTCGCCTCACCCGGCGCGGGCGCCAAAACTGCGGTCGGAAAGGCTCCTGCACTCGACCGAATGAACCGCTCCCGCTACCTCTTCTTCCTAATCAACTTATCTTGCATATATTACCTAACGTGTGAAAGCAATTTCAATGGCCGAATCGGCAAGTGTACCCTCCCTTCGTTCTCTTCCGCCGTCGCCGTCGGCAAAGTCGCCATAGATAGGAGAGTCGAAACGCCCCACTCGCCGCCCCTTGCGGACGTCCATACGTTAAGCCCGGCCCGCCCATCCACCGCACTGACGCGAGGACGCCGTAATGCCCTACCGTTGGGCCGGCCGAGGCGACGTCAACGCCTTCTTCGGCCTGATGCTCGACAACGTGGCCGTGATGGTGCTGCTCGTCGCGCTCATCGGCGGCGACGGCGATAACAAATTCACCCATGCCTTCATCCTCACGCACATGATTCCCGGCACGGCCATCGGCGTGCTGCTGGGCGACCTCGTGTACAGCTGGATGGCCTTCCGGCTGGCGCGGCGGACGGGCCGGCCCGAAGTGACGGCCATGCCGCTGGGGCTGGACACGCCGAGCACGTTCGGCGTGGCGCTGCTGGTGCTGCTGCCGGCGTTGCAGGAAGGCCATCAGCGGTTCGGCGACCATGAACGGGCGATGGCCTTCGCCTGGCAGGTCGGCCTGACGGTGCTGGTGTTTGCCGGGGTGTTCAAGGTGATCTGCGCGCCGCTGGGCAACGCCGTGCGTCGGCTGGTGCCGCGGGCGGGGCTGCTCGGTTCCCTGGCCGCCATCGCCCTGACGCTGATCGCCTTCCTGCCGCTGCTGAACGACATCGCCGCCGTGCCGCTGATCGGCGTGCTGGCGCTGGGAGTGATCCTGTTGACGCTGGTGGCGCCGTCCGCTTCCGGGCAAAATTCCGGGGCGCTGGCGGCGGTGCTTCTCGGCGTGGCGCTGTACTGGCTGCTGGCATGGGTCGGGCCGCGGTTCCACGTTCAGCTGGTCCCGCGGCCGGAGGCCGCCGCACCGCCGGTCTGGGCGCCGACCGCCCTCGTCTCCTTTTACGGCGAATCGTGGGCGTGGTGGGGGCCGGTGTTGGCGGCGGCGCTGGCCAAGCTGCCGGTGGTGCTGCCGTTCGCCCTGGCCACCATCGTCGGCGGCATCGACTGCACCGAGAGCGCGGCGGCGGCCGGCGACGACTACGACACGCGGACCATTCTGCTGACGGAGGCGTTGGCGTCGCTGGCGGCCGGGCTGCTCGGCGGCGTCATTCAGACGACGCCGTACATCGGCCACCCTGCTTACAAGATGATGGGGGGACGGGCGGCGTACACGCTGGCGACGGCGCTGTTTATCGGCGCGGCCGGCTATTTCGGCGGTTTCGCCCTGGTGTTCCAGTGGCTTCCCAAGGCGGCGATGTTCCCGATTCTCGTGTTCATCGGCCTGGAAATCACGGCCCAGTCGTTCCAGGCGACGCCAAGGCGACATTACCCGGCCCTGGCGCTGGCGGCCCTGCCGGCGCTGGCCTATCTGGCGTCGGTGCCGTTGAACATGGCGCTGGGCGGCCGCGACCCGGACCCGTTCAGCCTGACGATGGTGCAGACGCTGCGCTGCCTGGCCAACGGCTTTTTGATATCCGGTATGTTGTGGGCCGCGGCCCTGGCGATGCTGCTGGACGGCCGGCTCAAGGCCTCGGCCGGCTTCCTCGGCGTGGCGGCGGTCTGCGCCTTCTTCGGCGTCATCCATTCGCCGTTGCCGTTCGAGCGGATCGGCCGGCCGGACGTGGTGTTGGAAATGGTGGCGCGAACGCCGTTCAAGGACGCGGTGCGGTGTCAGACGCCGTACCACTGGGCGGCGGCGTATGGCGTCGGCGCCCTGCTCCTTCTGGGGCTGGCGCTGGTCCAAAAGGATACGCCGCAACCTGGCAACCAGGAAATGGCGTCCGAGCCGGAAGCGTGAGCGACGGTCTTTGCATCCGTCGCTCACGCTTCCGGCTCGGACTTGCCGCTGTCATCCCTTCCGCGGAGGTCACGGCCCGCCGGCGGTGCCGGTGGCGGCGTTGATGTTGAAGCCGGTCTGCCGTTCCTCTTCCTCCTCCTGGATGATGATGCGCGGCGTCACCATGATGAGGAGGCTCTCGGCGCTGCGGCCGTAGCCGGTGTTCTTGAAGAGCCGGTTGATGTACGGGATCTTGCTCAGGATCGGCGGCCCGTACTCGCTCCGCGACTCCTCCAGCCGTTTCAGACCGCCCATCACCACCGTGCCGCCGTCCGGCACCGAAACCGTGGTCGTGATGTTGATGATCTGCTGGACCGGCTGCTGGATCAACTGCGTGAATACGATCGTCTGGTTGGGGTCGGTGTTGCCGTTCAGCGGCGTGGCCGCGAAGACCGGCACCACGATCGGGAAGGTTTGCACCGGACCCGGAACGACGTTGATCAGCGTCACGCCGCCGCCCGCTCCGGTGCCAAGCTGGCCGCCGAACTGGTTCTGGGACTGTTGCGGTGCGCCGAAGTTCAGCCGCACGAACCGGCGGTCGGCCGAGATGACCGGCTGGATGGTCAACTGCACCACGCTGCCGCCGGTCTGGACCGTCGGCTGGAAGATCGGCGTGCCGGTCGGCCCGATGGTCACGGACACGTTGGTGACGAAGGGCTGCTCGTCGGAGACGTTGAGCGTGGCGGTCTGGCCGTTGAAGGCGGTGAGGCGCGGGGCCTGCATGACGTTGACGCGGTTGTCGCCCTGCACCGCCTCCATGAACAGGAACACCTGAATCTCGCTCAGGAATGCCAGGCCGACCTGGAAGCCCGGCACGTAGCCGCCGAACTGCGGGATCGTGTTGGCGATGGTGCTTCCGTTCGTGATGGGGATGTTGAGGCCGTTGGTCAGCGTGCCGCCGGGGCCGGCCACGCCGGAGATCACGTTGTTCGGCGTGAAGGTGTTGATGAGGCCCGCGGGCTGGAAGATGCCGGAGGTCAGCTGCGGCCCGACCTGCCCGTTCGCCTTTTGGTTCGTGATGTTGATCGCGAAATCGACGCCGATGCGCTCGAAGAAGTCGTCGGAGATGCTGATGAACCGCACTTCGAGGGCCACTTCCTGGTCTTGGAGGCGCCGCAGCGAGTTGAGCAGGTCCTGGATCTGCTCCTGGATGTCGGGGGTCTGGTTGATGACGAGGCCCATTGTCAACGGGTGGTAGTCGATGGTGCCGGAGCCGCCGAGGTCGCTCCAGCTGCGCGGCTCGATGGCGTTGGTGATGAGCTTGATGAGCTGCTGCTCGCGCGTCTGCGGGTCGGTCTTGGTGATGGTCGTGCCGTTGGCGTCCGTGGCGAACGGGGCGCCGGTCGGCGAGCCGGTCGGCGCGCCGCCGGTGTAGGCGTACGGCCCCGGGACCGGCGTCGGCTGGTAGGGCGGCGGCGGGTTGCCGAGCTGGCCGGTGGTGGCGATCGGCGGGATGACGCCGGCCGAGTTCGGCACCGGGATGACCAGGTCGGCCACCTGATAGGTGATGCGCTGCAACTTGCCCTTGGCCTGCGATTCCGTGGTGATCTGCAACACCTCGTCCTTGATGACGTAGGTGAGATGCACCGACTTGAGGATGAGGTTTAACGCCGACTTGAGCGACACCTGATCGAGCTTGATCGAGACCGGGTGCTCCAGGCTGATATTCTCCGCGTCGAGCGCCTGCTGATCGACGTAGATGTTCATCCCCTGCGTGGCGCGGAGGTCGTCCACCACCTGATGCAGCGGCGCGTCGCTGAAATTCAGCGTCACCGGCGTGGACAGCTTGCGCTCGATGTCGCGCTCCTTCTCGCTCTTGATCGGCGCGGTGTACATGCCGAGTTTTCTGCCGCGAGTGAGCCGCTCCGTTTCGGGATCGACATAGATCGGGTTTTTCGACGTGAGGGCGGGGCCTACCCTGGTGGCGTCGTTCAGTCCGTCAAGGAAAAACTTCTCCTTGTCGTCTTTGATCTGATCGTAGGCGGACTTGTTCTTCGAGATCTTGGCGATCATCATCGCGGCCGTGGTGGTCGGGTTGTCCGGGTCCAGTTCGTGGGCCATTTTGGCGGCGCGTTCCGCCTCCGGATATTTCCCCGCCTTCAAGGCGTCGTTGAACTGCTTCATCGCCTCCGCCACGTTCTGTTCCTTGGTGCGCTCGGCCGTGAACTTGTCCCGGAGGTGCTTCTGGTGCATCTCCTTGTCGCCGGCGTCGGCCTTGGCGAGGCCGTCCTCGATCTGCATGATCTTGAATTTCTGCAAGCGCGACTCGACCGGCCTGCGGAGCAGCGTCATTTGCGCCGGCTCCAGCTGCTCGTTGTCCAGCCCGTTGAGATACTGTTGCAGCATCTCGATGGCGGCCTCGGTCTGGTTGGCGCTGGCCTTCTCCTGCGCCCGGCGCTGCACGTCCAGGCCGTCGGCGCGGAGCTGCTGGAACTTGACCTGCCGCATGGCCTCGGTCGATTTGAGCAGGTTGACGCCGGGGTCGTCGGTGGCCCGCGCCCGGCCGGGGGCGTCCGGCCCGTGGTCCTGGGCCGGCTGCGGCGTGGCTTCCTTGGCGCCGACGCCCTCGCCGCCCACGGCCGCCACCTGCACGGGGCCGCGGTTGGGCTGCATTTCCGGCGTCTCCTCCATTTCGCGGAGATGGCCGAGGCGTACCGGGTCGAGGCGGCGCACGTCGATCGCGGCGATCAGACGCTGGGCGTAGGCGTAGTCGCGGCGATTGTAGGACGACACGGCGGCGTCGAAGGTCCGGCGGTCGCGCCGGGCCTGCTGGGCGGTCTCCTCGGCGTCGATGCTGCGGAGCAAGGCCTCGGCCTCGCCGCGCACCTCGGCGTGGTTGCTGTAGACTTCCTCGGCGATCTTGCGGGCCGTGCCGGTCGAACCGCGCCTCAGCTCTCCGCGGGCCATGTCCAGCTGCCGCTCGGCCGTCAGGGTCGCCGGCGTGTTCGACGCGACGGCCGGGGCCGCGGGCGCGACGGCCGGGGCCGGCGGGGCCGCCGGGACCGGGGCGGCGGGCGGCGGGCCGACGGGCGACGGGACCGGCGGGGTCGGCGGCGTGACCCTGGCCACGTCGGTCCCGTGAGCGGCCGGCTGCCCAAGGACGATGTTGCGAACCTGGCTCACGCGGGCCATCGCGTCCTCGACGGCCCTTCCGTCCTGGCCGAAGGCGGCGACCAGTTCGCGGGCTTGGAGCAGGTCCCGTTGGGCCGTGTTGCAACGCGACAGCGGTTCACCCTCGCCGTAGTTCATCGCGTCGGAGGCGTGGGTCATCAGCCGCGACACTTCGCGGCTGGCCATGCCGTTCAATTCCTGCAACGCCAGTTCCGGCGATTCCTCCGTCGGCCCGAACGAGGCGTGCAGTTGGGCGGCCTCGACGGCCTTTTCGCGCGCCTCCATCAGCTTGTTCTGCCGCTCCAACGCATGGACCAGTTGCAACAACTGCACGGCCTTCGTCTTGTTGGCGTCGGCGACGGGCACCGGCGGGGCCGGCGGCCCGGCCGGCGCCGGATCGGGGTAAGCCGCCGGGGCGGTCGAGTTGACCGCGACGGCCGACGCCGGCGGCGCCGGCGGGACGAGCGGCCGTCGCTTGCCCATCGCGCGGGCGTCGGCCAGCAGGGCGTCGGGGTTTTCGTCGCCGGGCCGGTCCAGGGCGACGTGCATGGTCTTGACCTGTTGGGCCAGCCGCGCCGCCCGGGCTGCGTCGCCGGCGTTGAGCGCCTTGCGGGCGTCCGCCAGCATCCGCCGGGCCTGGTCGTCCGCGTCGGCCGCCGGGCGCTTGTCGTCCACCTTGTGGACGGCGACGGCCGGCTTGTCGCCGTCCTTTTTGGCGAGGTCGGGGGCCGGCCTGTCCAGCGGGTCCTTGTGCGTGGCGCGGGCCGTGGCGAGGTCGGCCAGCACCTTGTCGGGCCGGTCGCCGAAGTCCCAAATGCTGTAGGGGCCGTGAAGGGTCCGGGCGCGGTAGGCGGCGCGCTCGGCGTCGGCGTAGTCGCCCTTCCGCATGAGCTTCCGCGCCTCCGCCAACACCTTAATCGACTCTTCCTTGTCGTGTTTGAGGCGCGCGGCCTCCACGTCCTGACGCAGCTTCTCGGGCGAGTCCTCGAACAGGCCCCAGGTCACGCCGCCGATCAACCGCGCCTGGGCCACCGTCTGTTCGGCGTCGTCCAGTCGGTTCTCATTGAGTTGCCGACGGCCTTTCAGGAGCAGGGTCGTCGCCCTGGCCTTGGCGTCGGCCGGGGGCTTGGCGTAGGCCGCGGCCGCGGCGTCGGCCGGGGAGGGCTTGCCGTTGTCCCTGGCGGCGACGACCACGGCCGGCGGCTTGGCCTTCATCTCCGCGCGGGCGACCTCGGCCTGGAGCTTGTCCGGATTGTCCTCGTACCATTCCAGGTCCGGCTTGAGGGCGCGGGCCTCGTCGATCCGCTTCCGCGCCCTGGCGAGGTCGCCGGCCCGAATGGCCTGGCGCGCCTGGGCCATCAGTTCGCGGGCCTTGTCCGTGTTCTTCGTCGCCGACGGTTCGGCCGTCGCCGTCTTGACCTCGGCCGGCTTGGACGCCTGCACCGTCGTGGGGCCGGCCGCCGGCTTTTCCATCCCCGGCTTCGGCAACGGCGACGACGCGACGCGGGCGTTCGGCTTATTCAGATCCGGCTTCGGCGACGTTTGGGCGACCGGCGATTTCGGCGCGTTCGTCCGCCGCCCCGTGGCGGCGACGCGCGCGGCCTGGATGTCCTTGAGCGCCTTGTCCGGGGTGTCGCCCCAGAGGGTCAGCGACCAGGTGGAACTCGCCTTCTCGGCCTGATGGGCGTACAGTTCGGCCATGTCGAAGTCGTTCCGCCGCAGCGCGGCGCGGGACGCTTTGAGCAGGGCCGAGGCGTCGCCGCGCGACCGCGACAGGTCTTCCAAAACCCTGGCCGGCGAATCCTCGTTCCGGGCGAACACGACCCGGAGCGCGGCGGCGTCCTTGGCCTCCCTCTCGGCCGCGTCGAAGTCTCCCTGGACGAGATGGGCGCGCGCCTGCCGGACCAGGAACCGCGCCTGGGGGCCGTTGGTCGGGGCGGCCGCGTGGGGCGCCGATGGCGCGGACGCCGGGGGACCGCCGGCGCCGGGCAGGTTCAGCCCCGCGCTGCACACGTGGAAGGCCTGACGGTCGGCGGCGGTAAGGTACTGTTCGTTGGCCGCGACGCGCTTGAGCAGGTCGATGGCGTCGCTCTGGCGTCTATCGTTCAGGGCGTTGCGGCGAGCCGCAGCTGCTCCACGGCGGCGCGTCGGGCTTCGAGCGCCAGGGCGTTGTCTTTCATCAGGCGGGCGAGTTCCTGTTGTTCGGTTTGGGTGAGGGAGGCTTGGCCGGCGGCCGCCTCCTGCAAGAGGGCCGCGGCGCGGTCGTACTCGCCGTGACGCTGGGCCTCGATGGCGTCTCCCAGGGCCCGGGAGGGCTTGGAGCCGAAGAGTTGGGCGACGCGCGGCGCGTCGTCCGACGCCACCAGGGCCGCGGCCGGCGCCGCGCCGGCGACGAGGCCGACGACGAGGATGAATCCGGTTCCTACTTTTGCCCTAGCCACCATGGCCTCCTTTGAATTGCGCCCCGTCCCGCCAGAGGCGACCCCCGAGCGGCGGCAACTCCTACCCCGGTCGCGTCGCCCGGACGCCGCCCGCGTCCCCCGACGGCCCCGTCCTCGGACCGAATCATCGCCGGACCCGTACCGATTTGGTCCTCCGGGCGGGCGGCCGGAAGACCTTTAGTCTTAAACATTCACTCAAGTCCTGGGATGGAAAGCGGCGGGACCATAGCCACGACCCCCGACGAGGTCAAGAGCAGGTCCGACGCGGCTGGACAACCGCGGCGCGATCCCTAGTGTTTCAGGGGGCGCGGGCGCGGACGGTTAGCCTCCGGCGAGTGAATCGTCCTAACTGTCTCAAGGGCCGTGTGTTGTCACAAGCCCCCTTCATGTGCGAGGACGGCGATGGCGAAACGTGTGCATCTCCTGGCGACCGGCGTGCTGCTGTTCCTGGCCGTAGCGGTCGTTTCCCCGCTTGGGGCGGCCGCCGACGAGCCGGCGGGCCAGGGGCCGGTCTTCAAGCACGGCCTGGAGTTGCGCGTGCGCCGGGCCGGCGAACCCGATTTCAACGACAAGACCAAGAAGGTCGGCGTCGAATTTTTCCTCGACGGCGCCGGCGGCAACGGCGTCTATATCGGCGACGCCGGCGACCTGGCCACGGTGGCCGCCAAGCTGGTGGCCCCGGAGGGCGCCAAGGTCAAGGCGCCGGAATGGTCGCACGGCATGGAACTGCGCGCCCGCAAGGCCGGCGAGAAGGAGTTCACCAAGGACACCCGGAAGTACGGCATCGAAGTGTTCGTGGACGAGAACAACGGCGACTATATCTATCTGTGTGAGACGGGGGCGATGGACGCCTACTCGGGCAAGGTCGGGGCGCCGAGGGCCGGCAAGGAGATCAAGGCGCCGGAATGGAAGAACGCGATGGAGTTGCGCGTCCGCAAGGCCGGCGAACCCGACTTCAACGACAAGACGAAGAAGATCGGCGTGGAGGTCTTCCAGGACGCCAACAACGGCAACATCGTCTACATTTCCGAGACGGGTTCGATCGCCGTGTTGCCCGCGAAGCTGGTGAAGATGGACGAGACGAAAAGGGTTCCCGACTGGACGCACGGCATGGAGCTGGCCGGCGCAAGGCGGACGAAAAGGAGTTCAGCAAGGACACCAAGCGTTACGGCGTGGAGGTGTTTCACGACGCCTTCGCCGGCTCGGTGCTCTACGTCAGCGAGACGGGCGCCATCGCCTGCGTGTCGGCCGGCCTGAGCGGCCTGCCCGAGAGCGGGACCAAGGTGAAGGGGCCGGAATGGCAGCGCGCCATGACGCTGGATTGCCGCGCCCCCGGCGAGAAGGATTTTACCAAGGCCACCAAGCGCTACGGCGTCGAGGTCTTCCTCGATCCCAATACGGGCAATACGGTTTACATTTCCGAGACCGGGTCGCTGTCGGTGGTGCCGCCGAAGGAACCCGCCTGACGGACGGGGCGGGTTAGAAGCGAGAAAGCACACGGGCGGCGGCCAAACGGGCCTGCCGCCCGTTTTTGTTTGACCGGCGAGCGGCCGGCGTGAGCCGGCCGGTGTAGCATTTCTTCCGAGACGCTATGCTGCACCGGCCGGCTCACGCCGGCCGCTCGCCTTCATTTCCGAAAAAACCGTATCCAAAAGCGGGGCCGGGTGCAGTATCCCGTTGAGAGCGGAAGGAGGGATCGCGTGACCGGGCAAACTCTGGGCGACGTGCTACGGCAAATCGGCCGACAGGCCGGTTTGCAGAGCATCCTGACGTTGACGGACGCCCAGCTGCTGGAGCGCTTCGCCGACGGGAGGGATGAGCCGGCGTTTACCGCCCTGATGGTGCGGCACGGCCCGATGGTGCTGGGCGTCTGTCGCCGCCTGCTGCACGACGCCGGCCAAGCCGAGGACGCCTTTCAGGCCGCGTTCCTGGTGCTGGCGCAAGGCCGGGGCGATCCAGAGGCGGCCGTTGCTGGCCGCGTGGCTTTACGGCGTCGCCTATAAGGTCGCGGCGCGGGTCCGGGGCCGTGCCTGGAGGCGATGCGCCGATGAAAAGCCGGGCGCCGACTTCGCTTCCGTAGCCGCCCGCGAACCGCCGGACCCAATGCCCGAACTGCACGAAGAGGTCCAACGTCTGCCGGACAAGTACCGGAATCCCGTCGTCCTTTGTTATCTGGAAGGCAAGACGCACGAAGAGGCCGCGCTCCTCCTGCGCTGGCCGATCGGGACGGTCAAGGGCCGGCTGGCGCGGCGCGGGAGATGTTGCGGTCACGATTGACCCGGCGAGGCGTCGGCATGTCCGAGGAAAGCGTGGCGACGGCGCTGGTCGGTCCTCCGGCGACGGCGGCGCCGGCCTTGTTGGACGCGACGATTCGGGCCGCGACGCGGTTCGCGGCCGGGGACAGCGGCGCGGGCGGACTGGTTTCGGCGCGAGCGCTCGCGCTTTCTCAGGGGGTGTTGCGAACCATGATTCTGACCAAGGTGAAAATCCTGACAGGCACGGTCCTGGCCCTGGCGATGCTCGCGGGGGTCGGGAGTTACGTCGGCTGGGGCTGGGTCGTCGGGGCAGAGGATGCGCCGAAGCCCGGCGTGCGTGCGACCGACAACGCCGCGCCCTCCGACAAAGGAATGGATGACAAGAAGGCCATTCAGGGCGTATGGCAAATCACCGACTTCGAGTTTAACGGCAAGGGGTCCGAAGCGCCCAACGAAGAACAGCTCAAGATAGTCAAGGCGGCCAAGTGGGTCTTCACGGACGACAAGGTCGTCGTCCGCACGCCCGTCGGGAAAGGCAGCCAAGACAGCCCGGCCTCCTTCAAGCTGGACCCGTCGAAAACGCCCAAGGAAATCGACGTCACGCCGCTCGACGGCCCATCGAAAGGCAAGACCGAGGGGGGGATTTACAGCCTGGACGGCGACGTACTGAAGCTCTGCATGCCCGGGCCGGAGGGCGGGCCGCGGCCGACCGAATTCGCGGCCGATAAAGGCGGCAAAAACATACTCCTCACCCTGAAGCGGCAGGCGCCGGGCAAGGAGAAGCTGAAGGAAGACAAGCCCGCCGCGGACAAGGAGGCCATCCAGGGGACGTGGCAAATCACCGACTTCGAGTTTAAAGGCAAGGGGGCCGAGGCGCCCAACGAAGATCAACTCAAGACGATCAAGGCGGCCAAGTGGGTCTTCACGGCAGACAAGGTCGTCGTCCGCACGCCCGTCGGCAAAGAGAGCAAAGACAGCCCGGCCTCCTACAAGCTGGACCCGTCGAAAACGCCCAAGGAAATCGACGTCACGCCGCTCGACGGGCCGTCGAAAGGCAAGACCGAAGGGGGAATTTACAGCATGGACGGCGACGTACTGAAGCTCTGCATGCCCGGGCCGGAGGGCGGGCCGCGGCCGACTGAATTCGCGGCCCATGAAGGCGCGAAGACGGTGCTTCTCACCCTGAAGCGCGTGAAATAAAGAGGGTCTCACGCAAAGGCGCAAAGACGGCAAAGAAGACCTGCTTCTTTGCCGTCTTTGCGCCTTTGCGTGAGACCCTTCTTTGCGCTTTCGCCGTCGCGGTTTCGGCTTCTGCTGCGGCGTCGCCAAGGGGTTGCCCTTGAGCTGGGCGATGCGGTCGCGCAGCTCCGCCGCCCGCTCGAATTGCAGGTTCGCCGCCGCCGGGCGCGGCACGGGCCGAACGAGCAGTGCGCCGAACCCTTCGACCACACGGAACTGGAGCGCGTCCTGGCGCGCCCCGATTGCGGCGAGCGGATGGACGCGCATCCGTTTTCCGGCGGCGGCAACGCCCTCGTGGACGCCTGTGAGAGCTGCAATCCGATCTGGCTGGACGCCGGCGAACTGGCGATCATCGAGCGCGACGTCCCCCACGTCCATCACATCGAACCCGTACACACCCTGCCGGGCGCGGAAAGGCCGCCGGGCGGCGTGCTGGGCGTGCTGTTGGCGGGCCGGCGCCGCGGCCTTCTCGGCGAACTCTTCGATTGACGCCGCTCCATTCCTTCGGGCCATTTACCCGATGCGGCCGGTGTCACGTCCCCGGCTGCCGATGGTCGGGAGGCGATCGCCCCGGCGCGACCCCATTTCTGGTACAACTCAGGGACCCGTGAGCCTATTCCGGTGCCGTATCTTTGTGGGGCCGCGGTCGAGAGGTCGGTGACGCATGGCGGGAGACATCCTCGGTGACGTGATCCGTCGCCTGGGTCGGTTGGGCGGTTTACAGGCCGATTTGGCCCGAACGGACGCGGAACGATTGGACCGCTTCGCGCGCGGCGCGACGAGCCGGCGTTCGCCGCCCTGATGGTGCGGCACGGCCCGATGGTGTAGGGCGCTGGATAGGACACCGCAAGAGGGAAGGGCCGGTTCTTGGGCCGGGCGCTTCGGTCGGGGATGGCAGGGCAGGCCGCCGTCGGCTATGCTGGCGGGGGCTTCTGCTTTCCGAGACCAAGCGCCGCTGCCCGCCGGGGGATGCCGTGACCGAACAAGAATGGCTGGCCTGCCAATGGTCTTCGCCCCAAGGAGTCGTTAACGATGGCAATCCAAGAACTGGCTGCGGTCGTGAAGCCCCCACCAAAGCCACTGGAAATTGGAGGTCAGACCGAGTGGTGTGCGATTGAAGAGAAATTAGGAACCAATCTACCCAGCGACTATCGTGAGTATGTGCTGTCCTACTTTTACTGTGCGAGTTTAGCCTGGCCAGCAGCTGCGACTTGGGTTAACGTATCCCTCCAGGGGCGCCGAAGGAGTATCTTCATGTCCACCCTTCTGGAACACCCGCAGGCCCAGGCCCTTCTCGATCAGACCGACGTCGCCCCCGACGACGTTCGTGCCTGCGCCCGACACTTGACCGCCTTCATTCAACGCTACCTCCCCTTCTTCTACCGCGAGGAGCAGCGTGGCCATGCCGACACCATCCTCCGCGGCAAACTCACCGGCTTGCAGCGCAAGACCACCGAGCCGATCGCCAGTCAGGCCGGGCAGAAACGCCGACCCCTGCAGCATTTCGTCGGCGCCGGCCAGTGGGACGACCCCACCGTCCGCATGGAACTGCGCCGCCACGTCCGTGAGGAACTGGGCGACCCCGATGCCGTCCTGGTCCTGGATAACCACGGCGTGCCCAAGCAGGGGCAGGACTCCTGCGGCGTCTATCGTCAGTGGTGTGGCCGCTTGGGCAAGGTCGAGAACTGTCAGGTTGGCTATTTCCTGGCCTACGCGGCGGCGCGCGGCCGGACGTTGCTCGATGCCCGCCTGTACCTGCCCCGGGAGCGAGCCGACGACGGCGGCCACCGCCGCAAGACCTATGTCCCCAAGGATGTGGTCTTCCAAGAGGGCTGGCGGATTGGCCTGGAGTTGCTGCGTACCAGTGGCCGGGAGTTGCCCCACGGCTGGGTGACCGGCGACGACGAGTTCGGTCGGGCCAGCGCGTTGCGTGCCCAGTTACGCTTGGATGGGGAACGCTACGTGCTGGACGTGCCCAGCAACACGTTAGTACGCGACCTCAGCAGTCGGCGACCGCCGGCGCGGGCGGACGGGCGGGAACGGCTGCCGCAGTTCGAGCGGGCCGAGGTCTGGGCGGCGCGTCAGCCGAAGGGGCGGTGGCGCACGTTTCGCCTGGGTGCCGGGGAGAAGGGGCCGCGGGTGGTGCGGGCGTTGCAGCAGCGGCTACAGACCAAGGACGAGGACGGCTGCGTGGGCCCGCGAGCGGCTGGTGGTGATCCGCAGTTGCGAGAAGAAGCCGCAAACGTGGTACACGCTGAGCAACGCCGGCAAAGAAGTGCCGCTGGCCGAGGTGGTGCGGCGCACGGGGAGCGGCCCGCCGTGGAGCAGTTATTCGAGGAAGGGAACCAGGAGGTGGGACTGAACCACTACGAGGTGCGCAGTTGGACGGGCTGGCAGCATCACATGACGCTGACCCTGTTGGCCCTGTGGTTCTTGCAGGTCGAACGGCTGTGGTTGGGGGAAAAAAAATCCGCCGGTGACGGGGTCGCAGGTACGGCAGATCTTCACGGAGTTGTTACGGCGGCCACGGCCGAGTGCAGCGGAGATCGCCGCGCGGGTGAGCGCGGTGCTGCGGCGTAACGAGGAGTCACGGATCTACCACTGGCACCGCCAGACGGGAAAGTTCCCGCCGCCGCGGTTGCACCCCGGCCCGCCACCGCGGGCGGCCCCAGAATAATCTCGCACAGTAAAACTACGATGCCGTTTCAGAAGCCACCTACACAACCTACTACGCCACTTCTACTGACCTTTCCGACCCCCCCACTCTGTTGGATGTCAGTAACCACGCCTCCCAATCCGCTGCCTTTGCTGCTGAGGATACCCCACAAGCGGATACTTGGATGACAACGTGGATGAAGGACCAGAGTAAGGAAAGCGATCAGAGCGCCAACCCGAAATGGGAAGCGTGGCGTGCCTTCCAGGACGATTTCTGCAAACGGGTCTTGAGGCAGCAGGCTTTCTGGCTCCGTGACATCATCGGCAACCCCTTCCGCCCCGTCGCCGCCAATCCTGCTTGGTTGGCCTGGAACGACGAGGCCATCCCCAAGATGGCGCAGGCGATCTACGACGAGCGGGCTTTCGCCCGACTACCGCTGCTTGCCGATGCCCTGGAAGACGCAGGCTGCACCGAGGCCGAAATCCTGGCGCACAGCCGAGGGCCGGGGCCGCACGTCCGGGGATGCTGGGTGGTCGATTTGCTGCTTGGCAAGAAATAGGAGGCGACAACACGCTCCCCACCCTGAATCGCGTGAGACCCTCTTTATCGCTTCCTTCGTCGCGGTTTCGGCTTCTGCTGCGGCGTCGCCAAGGGGTTGCCCTTGAGCTGGGCGATGCGGTCGCGCAGCTCCGCCGCCCGCTCGAATTGCAGGTTCGCCGCCGCCGCCAACATCTCGCCGTGCAACTCCTCCAGATACTCTTCCGTCACATAGTTGTCCGCCTTCAGCCCCGCCGCCTCCTGCACGAACTTGTGGGCCGCGATCTCGTCCTCGATGCCCATGCTGATGGCCGACTTCACCGTCTCCGGCGTGATGCCGTGCTCGGCGTTGTAGCGCAACTGCAACTCCCGCCGACGGGACGTTTCATCCACCGCCCGCTGCATCGACTCCGTCACCCGGTCGGCGTACAGGATCACCGAGGCGTTGACGTTGTGCGCCGCCCGGCCGATGGTCTGGATGAGCGATGTTCCGGATCGCAAAAACCCTTCCTTGTCGGCGTCGAGGATGGCCACCAGCGACACCTCCGGCAGGTCGAGTCCCTCGCGCAACAGGTTGACGCCGACCAGCACGTCGAACGCCCCCTCGCGCAGCTCGCGCAACACCTGCACGCGCTCGATGGCGTCCAGCTCCGAGTGCAGCCACTTGCCGCGCAGCCCCGCCTCGCGGAAGTAGTTGCTCAGGTCCTCGGCCTGGCGTTTCGTCAGCGTCGTCGCCAGCACGCGCTCTTTCACGGCCGCCCGTTTCTTGATCTCCTCCACGAGATCGGTCACCTGGCCGCGCGCCGGCTTGATGACGACCATCGGATCGACCAGCCCCGTCGGCCGGATGACCTGCTCCACCACCTCGCCGCCGCAGCGCTCCAGCTCATAAGGTCCGGGCGTGGCCGACATGAACAGCGCCGTCTTCACGCGCTTTTCCCACTCATCGAATCGGAAAGGTCGGTTGTCGAGGGCGCTGGGCAGGCGGAAGCCGTGTTCGACCAGCGTGAGCTTGCGGCTGTGGTCGCCGGCGAACATGCCGCGCACCTGCGGCAGCGTGGCGTGCGACTCGTCCACGATCATCAGGAAGTCTTCGGGGAAGAAGTCGATGAGCGTGTAGGGCGGTTCGCCGGTTTTGCGGCCGCTGAACCAGCGGGCGTAGTTCTCGATGCCGGGGCAGTGGCCGACCTCCAACAGCATTTCCATGTCGAAGCGCGTCCGCGCCGCCAGCCGCTGCGCCTCCAGCAGCTTGCCCTCGTTGCGGAATCGTTCTAACTGTTCCTCCAACTCCTTGCCGATGCCCTCCACCGCCTGTTTGATGCGCTCCTCCGGCGTGACGAAGTGCTTGGCCGGGTAGACGTACAGTTCGTCGAGTTGCCGCAGCGTTTCGCCGGTGGTCGGGTTGATGATCGCCAGCGCGTCCACCTCGTCCCCGAACAGCTCGATGCGCAGGGCGAATTCCTCCGACGCCGGCCAGACTTCGATCACGTCGCCGCGCACCCGGAACGTGCCGCGGGTAAAGGCGATGTCGTTTCTCTGATATTGAATGTCCACCAGGCGCAGGAGCAGTTCGTCGCGGTTGACGATCTGGCCCTTGGGTAGGAAGATCATCATGCGTTTATAGTCGCTGGGCGAGCCGAGGCCGTAGATGCAGGAGACGCTGGCGACGATGATGACGTCCTCGCGGCTGACCAGGGCGGCGGTGGCGGCCAGGCGGAGGCGGTCGATGCTTTCGTTGATTTGCGCGTCTTTTTCGATGTAGATGTCGCGCTGCGGGATGTAGGCCTCGGGCTGGTAGTAGTCGTAGTAGCTGACGAAGTAGTGGACGGCGTTGCGCGGGAAGAAGGCGCGGAACTCCTTGTAGAGCTGGGCGGCCAGCGTCTTGTTGTGGGCCAGCACCAGCGTCGGTTTGCCGAGTTGGGCGATCACGTTACTCGCTGAAAATGTTTTACCCGTGCCCGTGGCTCCGAGCAGGGTCTGGCACGGCCGGCCGTCGCGGAAGCCCTCGACGAGCTGGGCGATGGCCTTGGGCTGATCGCCGGCGGGCTGGAATTTGCTGGTCAGCTGGAACTTGGCAACCATGTCCGTCCTGAGTTGCGGATAGGGGAACACTTGTGCAGGAAGGGCTATTCCTCATTGTAGGGGCGTTTGCCGCGGGAAGTCCTTCGATTTTTTCGGAGAGGGGGTTCGCTTGGGATCTCGCGGACGGCCGTTGCGTTTGACCCTTTCCGGGGGCGAAGCGTCGGCCGCGAGGCGGCGCCGCATTTCCTCGCCGGAGACGCCGCCTTCGGCGGCCTGTCGGGCCGCGGATCGGGCCAGGATCGCCAGAAACTGCGGATTCAGACTCAGGGCCACCGTTTCCAAATCGGCGCCCTCTACCGGCAGCAGGACGGCGACGGGCCGGCCGTTTTCCAGGACGGCGGCCGGCTCACGGCCCAGGGAGCGGACGGCGTCGCGGAGGGAAACGGCGTCGTCGGTAAGGTCCAGTTGTTTCACAAGTCAATCTCCTGATCGGCGATGCAGACGCGATTTCCCACTGTCCTTTCAGGGAATCAGCCGCCCACCGTCACGAACGGCCGCAGCCGCTCCAACGTCTTTGGCCCAATGCCGGGCACCCGGCGCAGCTCGTCCACCGAACGGAACGGTTCCCGCTCGCGCACCTGGACGATGCGCCCGAAAGGGTGGGGCCGATGCCGGGCAGGCGCTGCAATTCCTCGACCGTCGCATGGTTCACGTCGATCGGTTCGGTCAGGTTTTCGACCTTTTTTCTTGAGACGGCCGCGATCCTCGGGACCGGCGGCGCGACGCCCTTCGGCGCGGCGAATTGGAGGGACGCCGGCGTCGGAGACGAAACCTCCGCGCCGTCTTCCACGACCTCATATGGGGTCACTTCGAGCAGCGGACGCAGACGCCCCAGGAGGGCGGGGCCGACGCCGTGTACCTGCCGCAGTTCCTCGACGTTCTGAAAGCCGTTGTGCGCGAGGCGGTAGGCCTCGATGCGTTCGGCGGTTTTCTCTCCGACGCCAGGCAACTGGCGCAGTTGGGCTTGGTCGGCGTGGTTGAGGTCGATACGGCCGGCCGGGTCCGCATCGGTTCCGAGGTCCGTGGGCCGGCTGCCCCAGCGCTGGGCGTTCCAGGCCTGCCAGCCGAGCAGGCCCAGCGCCAGCACCAACAGCCCCGCCGTCGCCCACTGCGCGGATCGCGGCCACGCCGGCGCCTGGACCACCGACGCGACCGTGGGCGCGGTCAACGGCGTCGCTTCCGGCCGCGCCTGCGGCGCGGGCGGGGTGGAGGAAACGCCGGCGGTCGGCGAGGGCGCATCCATGAGGAGGCATCCCCGAAAGGGCAAATCAAGGTGCGGCTGGCATTATAGGCCTAATGCGTTTTGACGACCAAGATCGGTAAGCCGTAGCCGCGTTCGCCAGAACGCGGGTCGGAGTTCACCCGCGTTCCGGCGAACGCGGCTACGAACTTGGAGTTCACCCGCGTTCTGGCGAACGCGGCTACCGAGCTTGCCCGTCCAATTCCATCAGCGGCAAAGTGAGAACGACATAGCGGCAGAATCGGCGGAGGGAGGGGACGCGGCGCAACAGACGGGCGTCGCACCATTCGAGGCCGGCGATGAATCGGCCCGGCCGCAGTACACGGCGGGCCATCGACAGGAGCTGATAACCTTCGACTTCCATGCGTGGGAAGGTCTCGCGCAGGATCGGCAAGTGGCGTCGGCGAAGTGGGTTTTCGTCCTGGGTGCGTCCCTTGCCGGGGTAGGGCATCCGTTGGCGCGCCCACGACAACAGCGGGTTTTCGCCCCACGGTTCGCAGAAGACGGCGAGGCCGCCCGGCGCCAGGACGCGGCGCAGCTCGCGGACGGCCTGGCCCAGATCGAGATGGTGCAGCACGGCGTTGCCCCAAACGCGGTCGAACCCGCCGTCCGCGAACGGCAGCCGTTCGCCGTCCGCCTGAAGGAAATGGACCTCGGCGCCGTTGGCCCGCGCCCGCCTCCGCGCCTCGGCGAGATAGCCGGCGGACAGGTCGAACGCCGTCACCCGGCCGCCGCGCCGCGCCAGCACCACCGCCGCCATGCCGTGGCCGCAGCCGTAATCCAGAACGCGCCGGCCGTCGAGCCGGCCGAGGCGGTCGATGGCCGGCCGAATCCACGTCTCATGGTCGAGGTAGGCGTCGTCGGCGAAGCGGAGGGCGGCGGCGTCCGGGAAGGAGGGGGAGCGTTCGTCGGCCTGGCGGTCGTGGAAGGCTTGCTCGGCGGCGAGGCGATCCATCGCGGTCATACCGGCTCCCGAATGGCTCCTTAAGGTAATTTGACGGGCAAGTTCGGTAGCCGCGTTCGCCAGAACGCGGGTGAACTCCGACCCGCGTTCCGGCGAACGCGGCTACGGCTTACCGATCTTGGTCGTCAAAGCTCATAAGGCGGGCGTCCCTTCTTCCTCCCCCGACTGTACGGGTCGGCTCGCGGCTTGTCCAGTCGCGCCGCCAAAGTCGTCTCGACAGCCGCGAGGCGCGTCGGTATGGTTTCCCCGCTTTTCCTCAGGTTCCGATCGCCGTCCCTCGTCCCGCGTGGGGTGCGCCTATGGCTCGTCGCGTCTGGCCGCTTGGGCTGTCGCTGTTGCTGGCGGTCGGCGGATGTCTGCCGGAGGACGGCGCCCTCAAGACCGTGTCGGCCGGCCTCCAGGATTCGGCGCCGCCGGCCGTGATCGAGACGCAACAGGTCTTTCATGCCGTGGCGTCGGAAGAGGCGGGCAAGCGCGTGCTCCAGGTCGGAGGCCAGATTCTTATCTCCAACCCTCAACTCGGCGTTCGGCCGACGTTCACGACGATCGGCGCCCCCTGGGAAGAGATTTTCCACCGCGGCGACAAGATCGTGTTCATCACCGAGGGGCTGGTGCGCGAGTGCCGCACGGACGGCCAGTTGGCGGCGGTGCTGTGTCACGAGCTGGGCAAGATGGAGGCGGAACATCGGGAAATGGCCGCGCCGCCGCCCGACCACGGGCCGCCGGTGGACGCGCCGGTCGGCGCCGACCGCGGCGGCGCCTTCGGGCCGCCGGACGGCACCCGCGCCATGGAACTGGCCGTTTACGAACACAAGCGGCGGGCAGCCGCCCTGGCCGCGGCGACCCCGCCCGACCCGGACGCGCTGGCGCGGGCCATTTTCGCCAAGGCCGGCGGCGCCCCCGCCGACCTGGACGCCGTCGCCCCGTTGCTGAAGGCCGCGGAAGATCATATGACGTTTGAGAAGCAAATGGCGCCGCCGAAATGAGCGTAGGCGCCTTGCTTCCGCGAACGGAAATCTAAACCCGTGGCGCACCTTCGAGGAATCAACATGGCTTCACCCGTGAAAATCCTGGCCTTCGCCGGCAGCCTCCGGCGCGAGTCGTACAACAAGAAGCTGGTGCGCGTGGCCGTCGCCGGGCGCGGGCCGCCGGCGCCGAGGTGACGGAGCTGGACCTGCGCGACCTGCCGTTGCCGGTCTTCGACCAGGACCTGGAAACGGCCGAAGGGCTGCCGGCCAACGGCCGCCGGCTCAAAGACCTCTTCCTCGCCCATCAAGGATTGCTCATCTCCGCGCCCGAATACAACAGCTCGATCACCGCCGCGTTGAAAAACGCCATCGACTGGGCCTCGCGGCCCGTCCCCGGCGAGGCGCCGCTGGCCTGTTTCACGGGCAAAGTGGCGACGCTGACCGCCGCGTCGCCCGGCGCGCTGGGCGGTCTGCGCGGCCTGGTCACGGTGCGGTCGATCCTCAGCAGCATCGGCGTGATCGTGATGCCGACCCAGGTGGCCGTGCCCAAAGCGTATGAGGCCTTCAACCCGGACGGGTCGCTGAAGGACGCCCAGGTCCATGCCCAGGTGGAGAAGCTGGGCGCCGACCTCGCGGCCGTCCTGGCGAAGTTGCACGCGTGATACGGCGGCGCTCATCGCGCGACCGCCGGCGTCGGCCGGGGACAAAATGCACTCCCCCGGCGGCCCGGTTCAGCGGACCACCTGCACTTGCGGCTGGGACTTGAGAAAGCCGAGGATCTTTTCCTCAAATTCCGATCCCTTTTCACCCTTCGGCTTGTCGCCGAGCAGGTAGAGTTCCTTGAGTTTGTCGAGCTTTTTGAGGTGAGCCAGTCCCGCCCCGGTGACGGCCGTACGGCTCAGGTCGAGCACTTGCAGTTTCGGCAAGTCCGCCAGGTGGGCCAGTCCGGCGTCGGCGACTTTCGTACCGGCGAGGTCCAATACCTCCAGCCGATCGAGGTCGGCCAGATGCGTGAGTCCCGCGTCCGTGATCGGCGTATCGGTGAGGTAGAGCTTCCGCAGTTTGCTCAGTTTCTGGACGTGGGCCAGCCCTGCGTCGGTAATGTGGGCGCCGTCGAGGTTCAATTCGCGCAGGCGCGTCATCGCCTCCAACGGCGCCAGTTCCGCGTCGGTCGCCTTGTCGCCGTTGAAATCGACGCGGAACGCCGGCTTTCCCGGCTCGTCCGCGTCCACCCGGACCACGCCGCCGGCTTTTTGGATCGCTTCCGTCGCTTTTTGCTCGTCGGCCGCCTCGTCCGCCGCGGCCGCCAGGACTGCCGCCAATGTCAGACCGATGCCGATCACGACTTGCCGCATGGGGTGCTCCGGGTTTTGAGACCGTGTCTTGCTTCTCTTTTCGCGCGAAGATCTCCTTTGAATTTCGGCCCCCTTAATCGATGCCCGCTTTCTTGGCCGCTTCGGGGTCGATCTTCCTCAAGGCCTTACAAGCCGCGCCATTGACTGACTTCCGCTCGACAGACGCCGGCCCCCGATACTCGGCCACCCCAGAATCGGTCAGCGCTTCGAGAAGAGCCGGCACGGCCGCCTTGGCCTTGGGGCCGATCCGCTCCAGGGCTTCCGCGGCCCCAACACGGGTTTCCACTTCTTTAGCCTTGAGTAGCCCGATCAGGGCCGGAATGGCCGACTTGTGCTCCGAGATAGCCCAAAGCGCTTTGGCGGCCTCGACGCGGACCAGGCCGTAGTCGTCCTTCAACGCCAATTCCAGTTGGGGCACGGCGGCCTTCGCGGCCGGCCCGATCCGACGCAGGCCATAGGCGGCCCATAAACGGTCATTCGTGATCTTCTTGTCGCCGAGCGCTTCGGTGAGCGGCGGGACCGCGGCCGCGCCGCCGATCTGGGTGAAGGCATACACCGCCCCTTGACGGTCAACGACATCGCCGTCCTTGAACAGCCGCATCCACTCGCCGATCTTCCGGCCCTGGTACACGGGTTCGTCTTTCGGCGCGGGCGCCTTGTCCTCCGCGGCCGCGCGGCCGGCAATCGCGAAGGCGAGAACCAGGACTGGTACGAAGGTGTGTCGCATCTTTTTCCTCCAGGCGCGGCCGCCCGTCATTTATTCACCAGGCCCCATCCGCATAGTGCAACACCGCGTTTTCGACTTGTCAAGGGAGGTCCTCAAAGCCGCGAGGCTCGGAGGCGGGTGGAGACGCGCGGGTGATTCAGGAAGTGATCGGGCGACACTAAATCTCCTTTTTCTCTCCGCATTCACGCCTTCCCATTCTCCCCGACCCCGTCCGCCAGCGACAGCTTCTCCGTGGCGTCGTCGTACTCGAACAGGTCGCCGAAACGCGACCAGTGCAGGAAGGTCTGGAACATCCGCTCGGAGTTCTCCTGCGGCATGTTCATGACGATCAGCTCCAGCACGAAATCCTTGTCGATCTCGTCGTGCGGCGCCCGCTTGATCGCCTCGTAGACGTCTTTGAACAGCCGCAGTTCCAGCAGGTGTTGCCGCCACACCGCCTGGCGGTCCTGCGGACTGGCCGTCACGAACGCCTTGCCGTCCGGCTCCAGCACCACCATCCGCTTGGGCGTGTCCACCAGGTCCATCATCTCCGCCGCCTTCACCACGTTGATGACGTGGCCGAATTCGCGGTTGGTGTCGCCGGCAATGCGGTAGACGTCCTCCTTGCCGCCGCGGGCGTCCAGGTACTCCAGCAGGCCGGCCACCTCGCTCGGCAGCGCCGCCGGCAGCGGCTCGTAGACCCGCGGCGGCGGCTGCGGGCCGCCCGGCGCCGGCGGGTCCGGCATTTCGCTGTGCGTGATGATTTCGTGCAGGTAATCGACGAGGCTCAGAAGCTGCGGGGAGCGGTAGTCGCGCGGCCGCGGCTGTTTGTTCTCCACGATGGTGCGCACGCGGCCGGGGTTGGCCGCCAGGATCACGATCCGGTCGGCCATGTAGGCCACCTCCTTGATGTCGTGGCTGACAAGAAGGATCGACGATAGGCGTTGTTTGCGGGCGCCCCAGATGTCGAGGATTTCGGCGCGGAGGCTCTCGGCGGTCAGCGCGTCCACGTGGCTGAACGGCTCGTCCATGAGCAGGATTTCCGGGTCCACCGACAGGCCGCGGGCCATGCCGACGCGCTGCTTCATGCCGCCGGACAGCTCGCGCGGGTAGGCGTCCTCGAAGCCGCTCAGGCCGACCATGCGGATGGCCCGCTCGGCCCGCTCGCCGACCGCCGGCCCGGCCACGCCCTCCGCCCGCAACACCGTCCGGATGTTCTCCTGCACCGTCATCCACGGGTAGAGCGCGAAGCTCTGGAAGACGATGGCCACGCCGGGGTTGAGGCCGGGCAGCGGATCGCCGTGGTAGAAAACCTCGCCGTGCGTCGGCTTGATGAGGCCGGCGATGATGCGCAGGATGGTCGATTTGCCGCAGCCGGACGGGCCGAGCAGGGCGATCACCTCGTTGGGCCGCACGGCCAGGCTGACGTCCTCCAGCACGCGCAACGGCGTGCCGTTGGGCTGGGGGAACTGGTGCGAAACGCCCCGCACCTCGCACAGGTCGGTCGTCCGGGGGCGCTCCGCCCGTGGTTGCGTTGTCGTCGCCATCGGTTCGGCCCTCGGTTCTTCCTCCCCTCTCCCCCGAGGGGAGAGGGGAGAAACTTCTTCAGCGCGTGATCGAAAAGCGCTTCTCCGCCAGCGAATACATCTGTCGCCAGACGGAGCGGTTGAACAGCACCACCACGACCGACATCACCAGCACGCTGGCCGCCAGCAACGGGTAGTCCGGGCTTTCGTCGAGGTCTTTGCCGTCCCCGGCCTCGGTCATTTCCGCCGCCGGCTTCGCGGCCCCCGCCGCTTCGCCTCCTCGTCCCTCTTTCGCCAAGAACGACGGCCGGCCGCGGGCGCCCTTGGCCGACGCCGCGTCCTCGCCCCCTTCGTCCGGGTTCTCGACGGCCAGGGCGATGCCGCCGGCCGCCTTCATAATATCCGCCCCCAGCCCGCTGGCGTACAGCGGCCGGCCGGCGCTGTCGATGCCATACTCGGCCACGATGCTGGCGTTCCAGGCGCCGCCCGCCGCCGTCACCCAGCCAGTCACCAGGAAGGGGAACAGGGCCGGAAAATAGAGGACGCGGAAGCGCTGCCAGCCGGTGATGTTGTAGCCCCGGGCCGCCTCCTTCAGGTCGGCCGGCACCGCCATCGCCCCGGCGATCACGTTGAACAGAATGTACCACTGCGTCCCAAGCAGCATCAGCAGCACGCTTCCCCAGTCGAGCATCCGCTCGTTATCGGCGCCGAGCAGCGTCCCCAGCTGTTCCAGCCCGACGATCACCAGCGGAAAAATCAGCGGCGCGGGGAACGACGCCAACACCTGCACGACCGGCTGCAAAAGGCGCGACAGCCGCGGCGACAGGCCGATGGCCAGTCCCGCCGGCACGGCCCAAAGGGTGCCGAGGGCCACCGCGATCAGCACCCTGCTCAGGGTCAGAAGGCCGTGGAACCCCCGCAGCCCCCATTCGCCCGGCGTGACTTCCAGGATCAACTGGACCATGCACCAGGCCCCGTAGACCAGCACGCCCACCAGCACGACGAAAAGCGCCCGCGACACCCAGACCATCACCGGCGACGACTGCGTCGGGTCCACCGGCGTGGGGGGCGTTTCCGGCGCTTCCGTGGAAGTCCGCCGTTGGAACAGGCGGCCCAGCCATTCTCCCAGACCGTTGATGAGCCGCGAACGCCGCAGCCAGTCGAGGAACCAGGAAGTCGTCGCTTCCTGGGCGCCCCCCTCCTCGACGCGGAACTTCTGCGACCAGGCGACGACCGGCCGCCACAGCAATTGGTCCAGGGCCACGATCATCACCGTCATCGCCAGCACGCCGCCGAGGATGGCCCACCAGTTCCAGTCGGCGCCGGAGGAGGCCTTGTGGATGTAGGAGCCGATGCCGGGCAGCCAGAACTTCTTGCCGCCGATCTCCAGCCCTTCGATGGTGGCCAGGAAGAACCAGCCGCCGGCCATGCTCATCATGCTGTTCCAGATCAGGCCGATGGTCGAGAACGGCAGCTCCACCCAGCGGAAGCGCTGCCACCAGTCGAAGCGGTAAACCGTGGCCGCCTCGTGCATGTCGCTGGGCACGGACCGCACCGACTGGTAGAAGCTGAAGGCCATGTTCCAGGCCTGGCCGGTGAAGATGGAGATGATGGCGGCGATCTCCAGGCCGACGTTGCTGTTCGGGAACAGGGCCACGAACACCAGGATAAGGCCGGGCATGAACCCCAAAACGGGGATGCTTTGTAGGATGTCCAGCAGTGGGATGAGCACGCGCTGCGCCACCTTGTCCTTGGCCGCCCAGTAGCCGTACACCAGCGTGAATAGCAAAGAGAGGACGTAGGCCAGCAGGCCGCGCATCAGCGAATAAAACGTGTAGACGGGCAGCATCCAGAACGACAGGTCGATGGTCGGCTCGATGTTCGGGTTGCGCGTCGTCCCCCATTCGCGGGCGAGATTGAAGATGCCGACGACCAGGGCGACGACGGCGAGGACGAAAATCAGATCGGTCCAGCCGAGCTTGCGGGGATGGTGAAGCCAGCTGGTGGCCTCGCCCCAGGCCCTTTGGAAGAACGGTTGATCCACGGACGCCTCGCGCAAGGGGCCGGCGGGTGAGGAGCGGGACGCTGCCCATGTCTTATGGATCGGAGCGGGGCCTTTCCGGGTCAAGGAAAGGTCGGTGAAAAAAAAATCGCCGGACGGCTCAAGTCGGCCGCCGCCGCCGGACGATACTAGGGGGCCGAGGTTCGTCCGCCGCGTGGCCATGCGAGGCCGGGGACGAATCAAAGTAATCGGAGGAGGCCTCACCGGCAACGGCGGCGCCTCGAAAGGAGAAGGCGGAACAGGAAACAGAAGTCCGTGCAAGGAGAGCACATGATGCGATCGCGCGAAATGAATCCCGGTCTGGGCCGAGCGGGCAGCGTCAAGCCGCGCCTGGAGTGCCTGGAAGACCGGTGCTGCCCCACCGCCATGACGTCATTTCAGCAAGGAATCCTGACGGTCAAGCCCACCAATCCGACGAATACGGTGATCGTGAGCGACTACGGCCAGGGCAAGGTCACGACGACGGTCGACGGCCACACCCAAACCTACCTCGGCGTCAAGGGCATCGACATCGAGGCCATGACCGGAAACGACCAGATCAAGTACACTCTCATCGACCCCCTCAAACAATCCGAACAGTTGACATTGCACCTCGGCAATGGCGACGACCAGGCCCGGCTCGACTTCTCCAAGGGGATCGAGTCGCCGAAGGCCGGCGTCACGCCCGTGGTGAACGTCAAGGTGATAAGCGGCGGCGGCAACAACGACGTGGCGGCCGTGTTCGGCGCCATCGACAACGCCGACCTCAACCTGACGGCCCAGCTGGGCAGCGGTTGGGACCATTTCCAGGCCCAGTTCCTTGGCAACCTGTCGGGGAGGTCCAACGTCAACGTGAACGTCAACGGCGGCGGCGGCGTGAGCGGCGTCAACATCGCGGCCAGCGGCGCCATCGCGGCGTACTCCAGCCTCAGCGTCAAGGTCGCCGACGGCTCCAACGACGACACCTCGAGTGTGAACTACTCGGGCAAGCTGTCGGGCCACCTGTCGATCCAGGAGAACGCCGGCGCGGGCTGGGACTGGCTGGAGACGGACCTCAACCTGGCGGCGGGCAGCAACGGCTGGCTGGCGGCCCACGAGGTGGGCGGGGCCGGCGCCGACCTGCTGATCCTCCAGGTCCGCAACGGCGGCTCCCTCAAGGGGCTGGACGGGTTGATCAGCAACGTCAACAGCAGCAGCGCGGTCAGTCGCACGGCCAACGTGAAGGTGAGCAGTCGTTAAGAGGCCGCTTCGCGCCGTCGATTACCTAACGCTCGGAGGCGAGGGGGGAGGCTGACGCCCCCTCGCCGTAGGACGGGCGCCCCTCACACCAGACTCGCCGCGGCCGTGTTCAACGCGGCGCGAATCTCTCGGAAATCGGCCGGCTTGACCAAGTGAACGGCGAACCCCTCTTCGCGCGAACGCCGATGGTCCGACGGACGGCCGTGCCCCGTAAACGCCACAAATGCGATTCGTGACAACTCGGGATGGCGCCGCATTCGGCGGGCGGTCTCATAGCCGTCCATCCCCGGCATGGCGAGGTCCATCAGCACCACGTCCGGCCGGAACGCCAGGGCCGCGGCGACGGCCGCGGCGCCGCCTTCCGCCGTTTCCACGACGTAGCCGGACATGGCGAGCACAATGCGCAGGGTTTCCCGCTCGTCCGGATAGTCTTCGACGATCAGGACGCGCAGGGACGGTTCGAGTTTAAGATTGGTATTGTCCACAACCACCGGCCTCGGGTCGAAGAGCATTGTGCCGCCTCCCGGCGGGTTTGGCAAGCAAAAATGGCGCGCCGGTTCCCGCATCCCGCGTCATAATCACGATTCCGCGTGGGAGCGCCGGAAGGGGAAGGCCGCACGTCATCCGTAGACCCGCGCATAGGGTGTGTACTCTTGCCGAGTGGACTGCCGATAAGACATGGGACGAGGATCGCCAGGCGTTCGGACATTGCCCCGCCCTCCTTTTTTGCCCATTCCCCCCAAATTGCGAGGTTGCCGTGGCAATTCGGAATCCCTTTTGCGATGATAAGAGGGTGCGGAGGGAAGGGACACGGGTCCGAACGGCGACGGATCACGGCGACGATTTCTCTTCGGACGTGCGGAGCGTGGGCATGGAACCGCTGCGCGAATTTCTGAACGCCGTCCGGCACCACGGGACGGCGCGGCAACCTGTTAGGGCTGCTGCACATCCTGATCGGCCGTCGCATCACCCGCGCCGACGGCGCGCCCATTACCGGCGGCATGACCTGGCGCGAGTTGGCGGTGCTGCTCAAGCAGCTGCGTTGGGACCGCGACGCCGTGCGCGAACTGAATTTAGACCCTGCCGACCTGCCGCCGCGCGACCGCGAGCGCTACTGGTACGCGGCCATTGCCCAGGCGGGCGTCGGCTCCCCCTCCGCCAAGGCGGCGGGGGACCGTCTCGTGGTGCCGCTACAGGCGCTCGGTTACGTCGTCGGCCCGGCCCCCGGCGGCGGCTGACGTCATATAATGGAGGGAAGGGACAGGCGCGTCGAAATAGGACGACTCACATGATCCAAATCGCGCCGCATCGCTTGTGGCTGGGGCACGCCGGGGAGGGCGAGGCGTTCCGCCGGCTGTTCGACCTGGGCATTGAGGCGGTCGTGCAGCTGGCCGCCGAGGAACCGCCGCTGGCCCTGCCGCGCGATTTGATCGTCTGTCATTTCCCACTGTTCGACGGCGTCGGCAATCGGCCCTCCACATTGTCGCTGGCGATCGAGACGACGGCCGCGCTGGTCCGCGACCGGACGCCGACGCTGCTCTGCTGCGGCGCCGGCATGAGCCGTTCGCCGGCGGTGGCCGCGGCGGCGCTGACGCTGGCGTTCGGCGGTTCGCCGGACGACTGGCTGAAGTCGGTGGCCGAACACCAGCCGAGCGACGTGTCGCCGGGGCTGTGGGAGGAAATCCGGCGCATCCTGGTCACGCCCCGCCCGGCGTAGTCGGATCGGGGAGCGTCGGCGGCGCCTCCAGCGGCCCCCGCAGCGGCGCCGGGAACTGGTCCAAGGCCGTCTGGTAGGTCGCCTCCAGCGGGCTCGTCGCGGATGCGGTCCCAGATCGCCTTGTGAATGCCCTGCGGGTCGCGCGGGCCGGGGGGGAACAGGTCCACGATCAGCAGATGCACCCCGGCTTGAAGGAACTCGACCGCCTTGCGGGTGAAGGCGCGGAGGGCGTGACGGCTGTCCTTGTTGCCCGGCGACACGATTTCAAGGATCGCCACCACGTCGCCGTCGGGATGGCGGACGGTGAGGCGGTTGGCCTTCCGGGCGTAGCTCCCGGCGTCGGCGCGCATCACGAAGCGCGTTTTCGGCGGCTGGCGTTCGACAGACAATCCACCCCATGTGGCAGAGGTCGGCGGGTTCCGTTCGACCACAATGACATCCGGCTCAGGGGTGACCGCCTTTCGCTCGATCATGGCGAAGTAGCCGGAGGGCAGTCGGCCGGCGTTGAGCGCATCGCAGATCGCGACCGTCCAGCTTTGGTGGAAGTCGTGGAAGCGATTGGCGCGGACACGGGTCCAGTCGTGGATGGGCATGGCGGATGCCTCCGGACGAACACACGGGATGAGCGTCGTCCCGTTTCTCCCACAGCTTATTCCATTCTCTCCAGCGCCGCCAGCACCCAATCGCGCACCGCCGTCATCGGCCATTCCGCCTCTGCAGGCGCCGGCCCGTCGCCGATCAACAACGGCCGATCCGCGGCGTCCGCGGCCGGCAAGCCGTGACTGCCGCGCACCAGCGTCGCGTCCAGCGGAACCACATCAAACAGCGTGCGAAAGCCAAGTTTCTTCTGCACCAGCCGCCACGCCGCCCGCGCCTTCGGCGCCCATAACTTCGGGTCGAAGAACAACTCGCACGGGTCGTATCCCGGTTTGCGGTGGATATCGATGGTCCGCGCATAGTCCGGCGCCCGGCGGTCGTCCCGCCAGAACGGGTAGGCGAACCAGGCGTCCGGCTCGGCCAACACCACCAGTTCACCGGATCGCTCATGTCGCAATCCTACCTCGCCGCGCTCCTCGCCTTCGAGCACGCGGCCCACGCCCTTCAACCCGGCCAGCACGTCCCGCACGCGCGGCCGGTCGGCCGGGTCGGCGACGTACACGTGGGCGAGTTGGTGGTCGCACACGGCGAACGCCCGGCTGTGGAACGTCTCCAGCGTCTCGCCGAACGGGCCGTCGCGCACCGTGAGCAATCCGGCCTCCCGCAACGCCCGATTGAGATAAACCGGACGGCTTACATCGACGTGACCGTACTCGCTCACCACCCACGCCCGCGCCCCCACCGACTGAACGGCGTCCAGCAGCGGGCGCAGGCGTCGTCCAGTTCGCGGACCAATCGCGGCATGTCGCAGCCGCCGGGACCGAACCGCTGCGGGTCGTAATCGAGGTGCGGCAGGTAGACCAGCGTCAGCTCCGGCCGTTCGTCGCGCACCACCTCCGCGGCGCAGCGCGCAATCCATTGCGTACATGGCAGACCGCTCATCGGACCCCAGAACGTCTGGAACGGGAAGCGTCCCAGTCGCCGTTCCAGCCGTTCCGTCAGCCCTTCCGGCCGGCCGTGGACGCCGAAGACCTTGTCGCCGTCCGCCCCGTACCACGGCTTCGGCGTCACGCTCCAATCGACCGCCGCCCCCTGGTTGAACCACCAAAACAGCTTGGCGCAGTGGAACGGCCGGCCGCGCTCCGCCGCCCGCCGCCGGGCCGTCACGTACAACGGTTCCGCCTGGATCAGCCGGTTCGATTGCTGCCAGAAACGGATTTCGCCCGTGTCGCGCCAGAGCCAGCCGTTGGCGACGATGCCGTGCTCCTCGGGCGTCCGGCCGGTGAGGAGGGTGGCCTGGGCGCTACAGGTCACGGCCGGCGTGACCTCGCGCAACGGCCGCACCCAGCCGGCGTCGGCCAGCGCCCGCAGCCGGGGGGCGTGGGGCAGCAACCGCCGCGTCAGGCCGACCGCGTTAATAAGAACTAATGAGGGCATAAATACTACGATATGCTTTCCGGTTTCCGTCCGTGCTCGCCGTCTTGCCTCACTTCCGCGGCGTCCAGATGGGTCGCGGCGGCCGCCCCCGCGTACAGCCGAACGTCCACGCGCTGGGCCTTGGACAGATCGACGCCCTCGTGGGTCAGGTCGAACTCCAGGCGCGGCTCCTCGCTCAGCTGGACCGGCAGCCGCACCGTGAACGTGCTGCCGCGGCCCAGCTCGCTTTGCAGCGTCACCTCGCCGCCCAGCAGCTTCGTCAGCTCGCGCACGATCGACAGGCCCAGCCCGGTGCCGGCGTGCTCCCGCGTCAGGGCGCTGCCCGCCTGGCGGAACTTCTCGAAGACCAGCTCCTGTTCCTCCGCCGCGATGCCGACGCCGGTGTCGGTGACCGTCAGGACGACGTGCGACTTGTCGGCCTCGACCTTGAGCAACACGCGGCCGCCCTCCGGCGTGAACTTCATCGCGTTGGACAGCAGGTTCGACAAGATCTGCTGCAACTTCACCACGTCCTGACGCAGCAGCGGCACGTCCGGCGCGAAGGCGCCGCGCAGGTCGATGTTCTTCTTCTCGGCCATCGGCCGGAACATGGTCAATAAGCCCTCGCACACGTCGTAGATGCTGAACTCCGCGACGCGCACCTGCATCTTGCCCGCTTCGATCTTTGCCAGATCGAGAATGTCGTTGATGAGGGCCAGCAGCTGTTCGCCGCTGGAGCGGATGTTGTTGACCCAGCGCGTCTGCTTGTCGTTCAGGCCGTCGGTGGCGGCCAGCACTTCGCCGAAGCCGAGGATCGAGTTCAGCGGCGTGCGCAGCTCGTGGCTCATGGTGGCCAGGAAATCGCTCTTGAGGCGGTTGGACTCGTACAGCGCCAGGTTGGCCTGGGCCAGCTCATCGACCTTGCGGTCGAGGTCGGCGTTGACCTTGCGCAGGCGGTCCTGCATGTTGACGAGGTTGCGCAACATGCGGTTGAAGGCGTGGCTGAGGTCCTCGAACTCGTCGCCGGTCTGGATCTCGCTGCGGACGTTCAGTTCGCCGGCGGCGATGGCGTCGCTGACCTCCTTGAGGTGCTTGACCGGCTTGACGATCACGTATCGCACGATGAGGTAACTGCCGGCCATGATGAGCAGGGCCGTCACCAGCGCGGTGGAGATGAGCACGGCGCGGTTGACGTGGATGCCGTCCATGATGGCGTCGATGGCCTTCTGCGGCACCTCGATCTTGACCAGGGCGATGAGGTCCTTGGCCTTCATCTCGGGCAGGTCGGGGTTGGTGCGGCGTTGCAATTCGCGGTGGCATTCGAGGCAGGATTCGCTGGCCCGGACGGCGCCGTAATACAAATAGGGGCCGTCGGACAGGAGTTGTTGCTTGTCCTCCAGTTTGTCGTCGTCGGCCAGGAAGTCCTTGAGGCGCTGTAAACTGTAGTTGTCGGAGGGCATTTGCTCCGGCTTGGTGTTGCGGGTGATCTTGGAAAAGCGGTAGTCTTGCAGGTCGCCCGGCATCCCGCGCCCCCAGCCCTCGTTGAACTCTTTGAGGGACTGTTCGGTGATCTTGGCGTCCACGTCCGCGGGTTTGCCCGCGGCGGTCAACGGCCGGCAGCCGGTGGCGAGCTGCTTATCGACGATCTGGATGACCAGCAGGCGGCAGGTGGTGGTGAGTTGCTCGTAGGCCAGGCTCTCTGTCTGACGGGCGTAGAGCCAGAAGCTGCTGGTGATGAGCAGCAGGATGAACGCGCCGAAGAGGAAGCGGCACTTCCGCTCCAAGCTCGTCTCGCCCAGCAGGCGTTTGAAGGCGCGATAGGACATCGAGTAAATCTCATGTCTCGGGCGGCGCCCGGTTAGCCGCGACGCGCAGCGGAGCGCTTGGACCGAGCGCTCCGCTGCGCGTCGCGGCTAACCGAAGCGCCTTGCTGGCACACGGGACAAAAGTGCGTCGAGCGCCCGGCGAGACGTATGCGCTCGATCGGGCCGCCGCAGCGCCGGCACGGTTCTCCGGTGCGGCCGTAGACGCGGAACTCCGTTTGCATCGCGCCTTTCTGGCCGGCGCCGCCGACGTAATCGCGGATGCTCGAACCGCCGCGTTCGACGGCCCGGTTCAGGACGGTTTCCACGGCCCGTCGCAGTCGGTCGGCCTCGCGCGCGTTCAGTCCGGACGCGGTTCGGGCGGGGTGCAGGCGGGCCTCGAACAGCGCCTCGTCGGCGTAGATGTTGCCGACGCCGGCCACGACGCGCTGATCGAGCAGCACGACCTTGAGGGTACGCGCGGTCGAGGCGAGGCGTTCACGCCAGTAGGCCGCGTCGAGTCCGAACGGTTCGGGGCCGAGTCCGGCCGCGCGGAAAAACGTATCCACGTCTTTTTCGGCCCGGAACAAGGTAACGCTGCCGAAGCGGCGCACGTCGCGGAAGCGCAACTGGCCGGCGCCCTCGTCCAGATCGAAGACGAGATGCGTGTGCGGCACTTTCGGCGCATCAGCCGGCGTCACGGTCAGTTGCCCGGTCATGCCGAGGTGGATGACCAGTCGGTCGCCGTCCTCCATCTCCGCCACGATCCACTTGCCGCGCCGCCGAACCGCCTCGACCCGGCGCCCGATCAGGCGCTTTTTCCACCGGCCGTCCCACGGCTTGCGCAGGGCCAGCCGACCGGCCCACACGCCCGTGACGCGGCGACCGACCAGCCGCGGTTGCAGGTCGCGGACGACAGTTTCCACCTCCGGCAACTCGGGCACGGCATGACCTCCAGCGCGATTATAAGCGACGCGCCGGCGGCGCACCACATCGGTTGCCGGCTTGGCCCCTCAATCGCCCGACCGCCTCTTTTTCGGGGCCAGGCGTGTTCTTGCTTTCTTTCTCGTCGGCAGGGTGTACCATAAGGGGGAGAAAACCGAGCGACGCGCCGTTGAACCAGCCGGCCTGGACGGCGGCGAGTTGCATTCGGACCACGAAAGGAGAAGGCGACACCCTTTGACCCATCAACGCGGCGTGGCGTAGTCCGCGTTGGCCGATAATCTCGCATCCGGCTGCAACGCCGGAGTCCCTATGGCGGGGAATGCACGCGCGCTGCGTGCTGCCTCTCTGGGACAGGCGCCTCCCCTGGTAGACGTGGGGAGGACGCGCGAATCCATGCCTGCCGCGAGTTCCGGACAAGGGCACGTCCGGGCGGGCAGAGGTCTACCGACCCCTTGCAGACGGGAAGATTGTCTGCACGTCTCCCAGCCTCGAATCGACAGTCGGGGCTGGCGGTATCGTCAACGTCAGGTCAAAACAGGCTGTGCCGTGCCTGCACCAAACGGCGGTCCACCTTGCCCGAACGGGGGCAAGCCATCGGTCGATGGTCCGGGTTCGAGTCCCGGCAAGGTGACTGTGGGAGCGATGTGCTGACGGAAGCCACTGATGCCAAGTCCAACGCTGAGGCGCCCCGACGGCGACACGGCAAGGAAGATGGCGGAGGATAACATGAGCGGCTCGAAAAAGGCAGACGGCTACTACGACCGGGGCAATGCCTACGCCCAGCAGGGCGAATTCGACAAGGCTATTGCCGACTACACCGAGGCCATCCGGCTCGATCCGAATTACCTTTTGGCCTACAACAACCGGGCCAATTGCTACGCCGCAAAGGGCGACCACGATAAGGCCATCGCCGAATTCACCCAGACTATCCGCCTCGATCCCAAATACGCCGACGGCTACTACAACCGGGCCATTTCCTACGAAGGGCGGGGCGACCACGATAAGGCCATCGCTGATTACACCGAGGCCATCCGCCTGGACTCGAATATGGCAGACGCATACTTCTGCCGGGGGTCGCTTTATGCCTCCATCGGGGAACACGGCAAGGCCATCGCTGACTGCACAGAAGTGATGCGACTCAACGCGAAAGACGTCCGGGTATACAAAATCCGTGCCGGCGCGTATCGAGCCTTGGGTGACGCGGTGAACGCTGCAAACGATGAACGCAAGGCGCAAGACCTGCCCAAAGCAATTACTTCCTATAACCGAGGTTTGTCCCACGCCCAAAATGGCGAGTACGACGAAGCTATCGTCAACTTCACAGAGGCTATCCGGTTTCACCCAGAACTAGCCAAAGCCTATGGCGACCGGGGCACTTGCTACGCTGGCAAAGGCGAATACGACAGGGCGATCGCCGACCTGAACGAGGCCATCCGGCTCGATCCGAAGCAAGCTCAGGCCTACTACAACCGTGGCAATGCCAAACTGAACAGAGGCGACTACGAAGGGGCCATCGCGGATTTCGACGTCCACCTCCAGATCAATCCCAAACATGCCAACGCCTACTACTCACGAGCCAACGCGCTGCGAGAAAAAGGGGAGTTCGACAAGGCCATCTCTGATTATGACAAAGCCCTTGAGTTGAATCCCGACGATGATGGCGCTTACGTTAGGCGTGGCCTGGCCCGATTGCGAAAACGCGAAGTCACCGGCGCGCTAGCGGATTTCACCAGCGCGTTGGAAATCAACCCGCAAAACGGCCGCGCGTGGTACATTCGTGGGCTTGCTCGCCTTAATACCGGCGATCTTCCTGGAAGCATGGCCGACTTCAGCAAGACGCTGCAGATCGACCCGGGTGACGCCAATGCCTACTACAAGCGAGCCGTTGCTCGACACGCCGGCGGAGACGTGAAGGCGGCACGGTCCGACTTCGAGACCGCCAGCAGACTCACCGCGATCCCTAAGCCACCCGCCGGTTACTCGTGGGAGAGCGCCCCACGCGCTAGAGCCTTTTTCCTTCGCCCCGAAAGGTGGCACTTCAAGAGCGTCGAGGAGGGGCCTGTGTTGGATTACCTTATTACCAAGCAGCCGCTGCCCCCAGACGAGAAAGAGGCCGGCAAGGCCTTAAGCGACCTCGCCAACAAAGCGATAGAGCAAGGCCACTACCTGATTCGGTACGGAGGCTACAACCTCCCTGGCCTCTTCGAGACTGGCATCTCCATCGGCGTGTGGCGGCATGTATCACGCGTCAAAGACATGCGCCCCTCGGAGTATGTCCGGGCCTATATAGAGCAACGCCGCCAATCGCCAGAATTGGTGGTCGAAGGCACTTGGAGTCCCCAGCTGGCGCCCTTCGCGAGCCTTGGCTTGCAGTTCCGACGCAACGACGGCCCCGAGCCCTTGCGTGAGTGCGTTCTTCTCGTCGCGAATGATGCGGGGGATGCTGTTTACCATGTGCTGTTCGACTCGCCTGTGAGGCATTGGGATAAGGAGTGGCCGATAGCCAAGGTGGTTCTTGAACGGTTAGCCTTCCATCCGGAGATATGAAGGGGACACATAGGGGAAAATAGCGTTTTTCATCCATTTCTACTCGTTCCCGAACTCCCGTTCGGGAACGCCGTCCGCGAAACTCCCGTTTTGCGCCCGCCCACGATCCTCCGCGTTTCCGCCGCCTGTACAGGAACCACCTCCCTCGAAGCTCCTCTTCGTGCGATAACGCCCTCCACGCCCCGCAGCCGCTGCCGCATCGGAGAGACCGAATATCCCTACTTGGCTCGCCAGGCGCGACGTCTCTTGTTCTCCCCATGCGGCGGGGCGTAGAATCCATGTGGCTTGTCCCCCTCATTCGTGCGGAGGCGCTCGTTATGTCCAGTCTGGAGGAAGTGCAGGACCGGAACCGTGAACTGGCCAACCGCATCAACGAAGAGGCCAGGAACGATCCCCACTCGCTCTACGCCGGTAAGTTCGTCGGTATTGTCAACGGCCAGGTCGTCGTCGTGACGGAGGACGTCGATCTCCTCTTGCGCCGCCTGCGGGAAATCGAAACCGACCCCCGCCGGGTGTTCTTCGTGGAGCCAGATCACGATCCCACAAAGGTCGAGTATATCTGGGGGTGTTGATGCCGCGCGCCACCTGGCCTCTTCGCCTGGGCCGCCCGACTATTCGCGTCGTCTTGACACTCGCGGCGGGAAACCAGTTGCTTCCCTGCTTCCTGATCGCGGACAGCGGCGCGGGGACGCTCGCCTCCCGCTTCGATCTCGTCCTCCAAGAGAGTGATTGCTTGCTCTGTGGCGGCTGCGTCTGGTCGTCCGTTGTCCTGGGCGGCGCCTATGCGGGATCCTTTTCCATATACCTGCTGCGCGTCCAGATCCCTGAGTTGGGTTTCGATGGCTTCCTTCGCGTCGTCGGTGTGCCCACTCCTCCGACGGGCTTCGCTGGCATCGCTGCGTTCCGCTTCCTGAACCAGTTCATTTACGGGAACTTCGGCAATCCAGGGGAGTTCGGCCTGGAAACCTGAGCCCCTGCCAGAGTGGCGGGGTTCTGCTCGTTCCCGAACTCCCGTTCGGGAACGTCGTCCGCGAAACTCCTGTTTCGCGCCCACCCCCCATCCTCCGCGTTTACGCCGCCTGTCCAGGGACCCCCTCCCTCGAAGCTCCTCTTCGTGTTGCGACCGTGGCGAAGGAGAAACAAGACATGAACGCACTCCACGGCGCCTTTAAGAATGGCCAAATTGTTCTCGACGAGCCGGCCGACTTGCCCGAAGGCTCACGAGTCGAGGTATACCCGGTCGAGGCGGCCCGGCCCACGCTCGGCATGCGCGAGGAAGATTGGCCGACGACGCCGGAAGGCATCGCCGCGTTGTTGGCGCGGATGGATCAGGTCGAACCGGGTTGGCTCTCGCCGGAAGACGACGCGTGGCGGGCGGCCTTACGCGCGCAGAAGGACTTCGAGAAGGCCCGCTTCTTTGAGGACGCCGATGCATTGGGGGAGATGTGGGAATGACTCGGTTCCTCCTCGACACCGGCGCCGCTGGGGATTTCATCAACCGCCGCCGCGACGTCTATGCGCAGGCCCGGTCGGCGGTCGCTCAGGGTCACCGGGTCGGCATCGGCCTCCCGGTTCTCGCCGAGTTGTGGTATGGGGTCGAGAACAGCAGCAGGAGGGATCGGAATGCCGAGCGGCCGCGGCGGGTGCTTCCTGACCTGATCGTCTGGCCGCTCACCGAACAAGCGGCCGAGGTGTACGGGCGGATCGCCGCGGAGTTGAGGCGGGCTGGCCGGCCGATTGGGAAGATGGACATGCTCATCGCCGCCATCGCCCTGAGCCTCGGGGTGACGACCGTAGTGAGTGCGGATCGCGACCTGACCGCCGTGCCGGGGCCAAAGGTCGAAAACTGGGCCACGACTTGATTTCTACTCGTTCCCGAACTCCCGTTCGGGAACGCCGTCCGCGAAACTCCCGTTTCGCGCCCGCCCACCATCCTCCGCGTTTCCGCCGCCCGTCCAGCAACCCCCTCCCTCGAAGCTCCTCTTCGTGCTATAACACCCTCCATGCCCCGCAGCCGCTGCCGCATCGGCGAGACGGAATATCCCTACTTCCTGACCTGCACGGTCGTGGGCTGGCTCCCCGTCTTCACCCGCCCGGAGGCGGTTCCGATCGTCGTTCTCCAAACCCTTGCGGAGTAGGACGGTGCGTGGTAACGTCCATGCGGACGGGCCGCGCCGCCATCGCGTCCGCCGCGGTTCGCGAAGGCGGCGAAGAGGAAACCGGGCTATGCCGCTGCACGATTGGAAGGACGAACGGGGCTGGGACGGCGTTCACCTGCTCTGGCTGGCGCAGCTGCTCGACTGGATTCAGCCGCGCCTGCCGCCCGGCTTTCGGGCCTATGTCGGATCCGTGCCGGCTCTCACCCTGGAGGCCGGCAACGGCAAGCCCGACGTCACCCTGCGAGGCTGGCGAGTTCCGCCGAACGACGCCCCGAAGGACTCGGCTGCGCTCGCCCCGGATCGCGAAACCGTGGCCACGTTCACCCTCGATCCCCATCGAGCAATCCACGTCGATTGGCACGGGCAATTAATAGCGGCCGTTGAGGTCGTCTCGCCGCGCAACAAGGACCGCCTGGACTCCAAAGCACGCTACACCCGCCGCTGCGTCGGCTATTTGCGGCAGGGCGTCCACCTGATGCTGATCGACGTGTTTTCGCAGCCGGCGGGCTTCTCCTTTGCCGACGCCATCTCCGATGACCTCGGCCTGGGCGAAGCGGCCACTCCTCCTCCCCACGCGATCAGTTATCGCATCGGCGGCCCCGTGCCCCGCGATGAGGAGATGGGCACTCGAATCGAACTCTGGCGTCGCCTCCTCCGGGCCGGTCAGCCGTTGCCGGAATTGCCCCTGGCGCTGGACCAGGATCAGGCCGTCGTCATCGACCTCGAGACGACGTACCACGAGGCGGCCAGGCGGGTGTACCTGGACTGATCTTTCGTCGGAAGGCAAAAGGGCGAAAGTAGGGCAAAAGGGACATTCAAGATTCTACTCGTTCTCCTCGTTCCCGAACTCCTGTTCGGGAACGCCGCCCGCGAAACTCCCGTTTCGCGCCCGCCCACCATCCTACGCGCTTCGGCCGGCTGTCGGGCGGCGGCTCGAAGTCCTCCCCACTTGACTTTCTGCTTCGAAAGGCCAATCCTGTAGCAGGGAGGGTTCGATCATGGCGGATCATGCCGCCCTCTTGGGCGCCAGCAAAGCACAATCCACGCTCTTGGTCCTCTTCATCCCAAGCCGAGACCGCTTCGACCAGCCCATCGACCAGGATTACTGGGTGCGTCAGGCGCTCGAATTGCTGGGAACGCATTTCAACGGGGCCACGGCGTTTCCCCAGGGACGCGGCGTTTGGCGCGACGACGCGCAGGGCGGCAAGCTGCTTTATGACGAACCTGTCGTCATTCACTGTTACACGAGCGAGCAGGCTCTGGAGGAAAACGCCGCCCCCCTGCGTGCGTTTTTCCATCGCCTCGGAACGGAGGGGCGCCAGGGCGCCGTCGGCTTCGTCATCGATCGGGACTACCTGGAGATCTCCTTCCCACTGACCGAGGAGCGGAGGTGATCGTCATGGCCAAGAACATTCGGCGGATCGCGACGTTGTTGGGCGCCGATGTCGTGGCGGAAGTGCCGGACGTCGGCGGCGGGGTCTGGGGCGCCGCCCGGCTGGCGGAGATCGTGCAGGCGCTGCAGGGCCGGTTGGAACCGGGGCGGCCGACCAATGCAACCGGGGTGCATCAGGCCAAGATCCTCATGAGTGAGGCGACCGCTCGGAAAATCGCCCGGCTGGCGGAGCTTGCCAGCCGGGCGGGGCGCAAGATAAGCACGATGCAGATGGCGGCGCAGCTGCTGGAAGAGGCCGTGGCGAGCATCCCAGACGCCGAGGAATAGGGTGTTTACTCGTTCCCGAACTCCCGTTCGGGAACGCCGGCCGCGAAACTCCCGTTTCGCGTCCGCCCACCATCCTCCGCGTTTCCGCCGCATGTCCAGAACCCCCCTCCCTCGAAGCTCCTCTTCGTGCAATAACGCCCTCCATGCCCCGCAGCCGCTGCTGCATCGGCGAGACCGACTATCCCTACTTCCTGACCTGCACGGTCGTGGGTTGGCTCCCCGTCTTCATCCGCCCTGAGGCGGTCCAGATCGTCTATGACTGCTGGGACTTTCTCCGGCAAAACCGCGCGTTCGTGCTGTACGGCTACCTGGTGCTGGAAAGCCGCGTGCATTGGATCGCCTCCGCGCCCGACCTGACCAACGCCATGAAGAGCTTCAAGATGTTCACGGCGAAGGCGATCATCGAGCTGCTGGAGCGCCTCTCGGCGGAGATGCTGCTCCGCCGGCTCCGAGCGCTCAAGCTGCGGCACAAGACGCGGAGTGAATATCAGGTGTGGCAGGAGGGGAGCCACCCAAAGCAGATCGCGAATGAGGAGGTGATGCGGCAGAAGCTGGAGTATATGCACAACAACCCCGTGAAGCGCGGCTATGTCGATGAGGCGGTCCACTGGCGCTATTCCAGCGCTCGCAACTATGCGGGGCTGCGGGGCCTGATCGATGTGGTTACGGATTGGGGGTGAGGCGCGAAACAGGAGTTTCGCGGACGGCGTTCCCGAACAGCAGTTCGGGAACGAGAGAACGAGAGAAAAAGTAAGGGGCGCCCGCGCAGCGGCTGCCCTACCGTCCTCGCGCCTTGACCCGCCCGCGCCGCCCCCCTAGTTTGAGAGTGCGCCCGTGTCCTCCCTCCCCGCGCACCGAGAACGCCATGTCGGTTTCCCTCGCCGCCCAGCCGGACGCCCAGGGCCGGTTCGGCCCCTACGGCGGCCGTTACGTCCCCGAAACGCTGATGGACGCCCTCCGCCAGCTCACCGCCGAATACGAGTCGGCCCGCGACAGCCCCGATTTCCGACGCGATTTCGACCACCACCTGCGCACCTACGTCGGCCGGCCGTCGCTGCTCTACTTCGCCGAGCGGCTGACGCGCGAGGCCAGCGGGGCGCGGATCTTCCTCAAGCGCGAAGACCTTAACCACACCGGCGCTCACAAGATCAACAACTGCATCGGCCAGGCGCTCCTGACCAAACGCATGGGCAAGCCGCGCGTCATCGCCGAGACGGGGGCCGGTCAGCACGGCGTCGCCACGGCCACGGCCGCCGCCTTGTTCGGTCTGGAATGTCAGGTGTACATGGGCGAGGAGGACGTGCGCCGCCAGAAGCTCAACGTCTTTAAGATGCGAGCGCTCGGCTCCGAGGTGGTGAGCGTCCGCACCGGCAGCCGCACCTTGCGCGACGCCATCAACGAGGCCATGCGCGACTGGATGTCCACCGTGGCCACGACGCATTACATCATCGGCAGCGTCGTCGGGCCGCACCCGTTTCCGATGATGGTGCGCGAGTTCCAGTCGGTGATCGGCCGCGAGACGCGGGCGCAATGTCTGGAACAGATCGGTAAACTCCCCGATGCGGTGGTGGCCTGCGTCGGCGGCGGCAGCAACGCGGCCGGCATGTTCGCGCCGTTCCTCGACGACGCCTCGGTCGAGCTGATCGGCGTCGAGGCGGGCGGCCGGGGCGCGGCGCGGGCGAACACGCGGCCACGCTCGGCAACGGCCGGCCCGGCGTGCTGCACGGCGCCTTCAGCTACGTCCTCCAGGATCCCGACGGCCAGACGGCCGACGTGCATTCGGTGTCGGCCGGCCTCGACTACCCCGGCGTCGGCCCCGAACACAGTTACTGGAAGGACAGCCGGCGCGTGCGCTACACCAGCGTCGGCGACGCCGCGGCGCTGGAGGCGTTCGGCCGCTGCTCGCGGTTGGAGGGCGTCTTGCCGGCCCTGGAGACGGCTCATGCCGTAGTCGAGGCCATGCGCGAGGCGGCCAAGCGGCCCAAAGACGAAGTGGTGGTGGTCTGCTTTTCCGGTCGCGGCGACAAGGACTGTTTTGAAGTGGCCCGGCTGCAGGGCGAAGACATCGAATAAGGAATTGAACCACAGAGGCACAGAGGACACAGAGAAAAGCAATTCATCGTCTTTCTCTGTGTCCTCTGTGCCTCTGTGGTTCAATTTTCTTTTTGAGGAGGCGACGCGCTTCTGATGAACGCTATTGACGCTCTTTTTCAGAGGCTGCGCCGCGACGGCCGCAAGGCCTTCATCCCCTTCGTCACGGCCGGCGACCCCGACGCCGACGGCGCCGTCGAGGCGGCGCGGACGCTGGCCGTCCACGGCGCCGGACTCATCGAAATCGGCTTCCCCTACAGCGACCCCATCGCCGACGGCCCCGTCATCCAGGCGTCGTACACCCGTGCGCTGGCCCGCGGCCTCAAGCTCGACGACGTGTTCGGCTGCGTCCGCCGTATCGCCGCCTTGCCGGAGGTCAAAGAGCGGCAAATCCCGCTGGCCGCCATGACTTCGTTCAGCCTCGTTTACCGCCGCGGCGCCGAGACGTTCCTGCGCCAGGCGGCCGAGGCCGGGCTGAGCGGCGCCATCGTCCCGGACCTGCCGCTGGAAGAGTCCGGGCGCTGGCGGAGTTGGCCGCCGCGCGCGACTTCAAGCTCATCCAACTCGTGACGCCGACGACGCCGCGCGACCGCGCCGCCGTGATCGCCCGCCGTTCCACCGGCTTCCTCTACTGCGTCAGCGTGGCCGGCATCACCGGCGAACGCGACCGGCTGCCGCCGGAACTGCTCGACCAACTGGCGTGGCTGCGCACTCAGACCGACTTGCCGCTGTGCGTCGGCTTCGGCGTGAGCCGGCCGGAGCACGTGCGGATGCTGCGCGACGCCGCCGACGGCGTCATCGTCGGCAGCGCCCTGGTGCGGAAACTGGAGGAGGCCGGCAAGCGGCCGTTTGCGGAGGTGGTCGCGGAGATCGGACGGCTCGCCGGGTCACTGAGCGACGCGCTCGACGCCGGCGGATGAGCGAGGGCCGGACTCCTTTTTCATGGCGGTTCATTCCCTTCCGTCTTCCCTGAACTTTTCGTGAGGCCGCCAGGCAGGATGTTGCGCGTCGGTTCGACACAAGACGGTCGATGTGGACCGACGTGTGTACGGGCTCCCGATTCGCCAGGCCGGCTTCGCCCCGGCCGCTCACCCCTTTCACTCCCGGTTCATAGGATAGCCTTGCCCCTGACCTTCCCGCCGCGGAGACGCGCAACCATGAAACGTCGTGCAATGGCCTTCGGCATCCTCGTCCTCGGCGCCGGCCTGCTGCTGATCACGGCGGCATACGCCGACCGCTACGTCTACCCCATCGTCTGGCCCGAGCCGCCCGTCGTGACGCCCGGCGAGAACAACTCCGCGCCGTCGGACGCGGTCGTGCTCTACGACGGCAAGAACTTCGACGCCTGGAAGGGCGCCGACGGCTGGAAGCCCGACGCCGACGGCGGCTTCACGGTCAAGGGGAACCTCCAGACCAAACAGGACTTCGGCGACTGCCAGCTCCACGTCGAGTTCGCCGAGCCGACCCCCCCCCACGGCACGAGCCAGGGCCGCGGCAACAACGGCATCGGCTTCATGGGCGCCCGCTACGAGATCCAGGTGCTCGACTCCTACGACAACAAAACCTACTTCGAGGGCCAGTGCGCCGCGGTCTACAACCAGACGCCGCCGATGGTCAACGCCTGCCGCAAGCCGGGCGAGTGGCAGACCTACGACATCGTATTCAACGTCCCGCACTTCGACGCCGACGGCAAGGTCGTGACGCCGGCCTACGTCACCGTCCTGCAGAACGGCGTGCTGGTGCAGAACCACACCGCGGTGAAGGGCCAGACCTACTACGACAGTCCGAACGTGTACACGAAGCACGCCGAGAGGCTGCCGCTGGTGCTGATGTACCACGGCGACCCGGTGCGCTTCCGCAACATCTGGATCCGTGAGATCAAGGAGCTGGTGGCGAAGCCGGCGAAGAAGAAGGACAAGTAGCCGTCGCCGGCACGGGTTGACCGTCGGGCGCTGACAAGGCGCGTCCGGACCACGTCCCCGCGTGCGTGGTGCGCCCGCGGGCCGACGGGCAACGCCCTACGAGCCTGCCAACGCCTCCGATCCGCGGTCCTTCCCGCCGCGGGGTGGAGTCGTCCCCGTCGCAAACCTCCCGCCTGCATGGTTGTGAACTCGGCTTCACCGAGGCCGACGTCGCTGACCTCTTGGGCGTCCGCCGCGAGACGATCTGTCAGTGGTGGTCCGCTTATGCCCACGGCGGAACAAGCGGCGAAGTGGAGGGCCGACGATAGCAGCGAACCACGCCGCAAGAGGGACACGGCGACGAAAACCGAACCGACGCTAACCGACCTGTTGAGGGTGAAGGAACTGGTAGGCGACGACGCCGAGGGGTTTACCAAGCAAGTCGCCGAACTGGTCAGAATCTCGAATGAAGTGGGCGGGTTGAAGGTGCTACACCAGTGCCTCGAAGCTCTCGCCAAGCTCCAAAAATGACCATAGGACCCACCAGGGCCGCGGGTGGTCGGAATGTCGGCCCGGCGGCCCTGGTGGGTCCTATGGTCTTTTGACAATCGCCGCTTACCGACCTATTGTTGCGGATCGGCGATTTAAGATTATGGGTGGAGGTTGCAAGACGAACCTGGCGAACACTCCCGATCCGAAGAAGAATACAAAGAAGCTCTTTTTTGGCTAATCCTAGTCGGCCTCGGCATGCTTGTCCTGTGGAACGCAACGAACAAGCACTCACGCCAGAGGCCATATGACGACATGTGGGAAGCCGAACAGAACTGGCAGGAAAGGCACTATCGGTAAGCAGAAATACGCCTCAGTCATGGTCCGGTTGTGGTTGTCCGGAATCGGCGTGGGTTAGCCGCGACGCGCCAGCGGAGCGCTTGGGATGAAGCGCTCCGCTGGCGCGTTGCGGCTAACCGGACAATAGCCGCCGGACCATGAATCAGACAGCACCAGAGGCCGCAGGAGACGGTAAGCGTCGCCTGCGGCCTCTGGTCTTTTTTCGGGCCGTCCTGTGGCGGTTTTTTCTTCGGGTAATTATCGGGTAAATCCGCCGCCGCCGTAGCGCCCGCCGTCCCTTTTTTTCGGGTACAAAGGGAGGGCGATTATCCCGAATGCCCCTCGTCCTAAGTCAGTGCTGCATAAGACTTTAATGGGTGGGTGAGGGGACTCGAACCCCCGACATTCAGAGCCACAGGCGCTTATCCGCCCACGCCGAAAGCTCGCGGAAGTATTGCCAGCAAACACTTTACGCCAATCCCCCTCCGTTTGCAAGGTCGTGCGAAGCACTGCGAAAAACTGCCTGGAATTGCGGTATTCGACCGGCCGGGTAGGTGAAAAATCCGGTAGAAGCCGGTAGAGGTTTACCCCTTGTTTTGCTGGGGAATCCGGCGGCGGGGCGGTGGGAAAGCCGGTAGTCCGCCCCCTCTCCAACCGCCCCAGAAATCCATGTCCGCAGGTGTAGTCGGGTGTAGTCGGGCGGCTGACGAAAAGGGAGGCGGGAAGGTCTAGCGCGTCAGGAAGTCCATCACGGCTTCCATCGCTCTCGATCCTTTCCGGCGTTCAGAATCCTGTCCCGGTCTGCCGCAGTCGCTCGCCGCAGTCCGGGCAAACGTCCCATTTCTCCTGCACGAAGAACGCCACGAGGATGAGCGGCCAGAAAACGATTCCGATGATGAGTAACGCGATGGACGCCCCGCCGAATCGGGTCTGCTGGCGCGGGTAGTCCGTGCAGCCGCACCGCGGGCAGGGCCGGTAAGCCGCCCTGCGCCGACGAGGGGCGCGGTAATCGTCGTCCTCTTCGTCATCTTCCCGCGTGCGTCGGCGTCGGCGCGGCCGGTCGTCCTTTACTTCCTCCAGTTCGTCAGGGGCGCGGGCCGCGGGCGGAGCGGCTTCCGTCGCCTCCGTCTCGACGACGATGGTGTGCGGGACGGCCGGGCCCGCCTACTCCCCCGCCTTCCGCCGCGGCTTCTGCACGGTCTTGGGCGCGGCGTAGGGGCGCTTTGCCTTGTGGTGGGGGCGTTCGGGTTCGGCGGGGGCGCCAGACTTCGCCGCTTCGGGGCCGTCCTCGAAAGCGGCCAACGACACCCCAAGCCCCTTAGCCAATTTGACCAGCGTTCCGAAAGCCGGCTCCCGTCGGCCGTACTCAAACTGACGGACGGCGGACACCGACAGGCCCGCCCGTTCCGCCAGGGCCGGCTGTGAAAGTCCCGCCGCGGCGCGCAGCGCCTTCAGTCGTTCCGCGAAATCGCCTCTCTCTGCCATACGACGCACCTCATCGGCCGGACGGTTACTCCAGCCTGGACCCTACCACAATTGAGGCAGTATGTCAACCGTGACGACAAGCGACACAATCCGAGTATTACGGTTGACACAGTGAGTCAAACGTGATACTATGCCCTTGTCAGGCCGATGGACGCCTGGCAAAGACAATGGGCCGGCGGTGCTAGTAACACCCCGGCCCTGGCAACCCCTAAGAAGGAGAGGTCGCAATGGCTACCATTACCGCAACCCCCGCCCCCCGTCAACGCAAGCCCCGCCCGAAGCCCGAACGCCGCATCCGCCTGTGCGTCAAGCCGACCGCCGAAACGGCCGGCGTCGTCAGCATCAGCGTCGGCAAGGCGGCGCAGGACTACATCCTGACCGAGATTCCGGCCGACTTCGGCCGCGGCTTCCTGGTCGAGAAGGTCAGCTTCGACGCGCCGGCCGCCTACCACGTCAACGTCGCCGCCGACAAGCGGACATGCGAGTGTGAGGGATATAACCGCTGGCAAAAGTGCAAGCACTCTGACGGCATCGCGGCCCTGATTGCTGCGGGCCGGCTGTAACCACGGCAGCGGGCGGGCCGCCCACCCGTCCGCATCGGAGGGCACACCCCATGCGAGATTCGAGAGGGCGCTTTCTGCGCGGCCCCGACCCCGACCGGCACCAGCTGACGCGGGCGGAACGCCGCCGGGGCTACCGCAACGCCGTCAAGTCGCCCCGCGCCGGAGGCCCGTGCGACGACGCGCGGGTTCTGGCGTGGGTCTGGCGGAAAGTCCGCAGTTACTACCGGGCCGGGCGACAAGCCGGCTGAAAGCAACCGGAGGCGGGAAGCGCCCGCCCGCCTCCCGTCGGAGGATGCGACTATGCCGACCTACCGCGCCGCCCCGTCGATGCTCTGCTATGCCCCCGCGAAGTCGTTCCCGTCGGCCCTGGAAGCGTGCCTGTACGCCCGCGCGGCCGCGGACGCCTACCGGGTCGGCTATCAGGTGTACGAAGTCCTGGCGGGCCGCCTGCGTCGCGTGGCGGCCTACGAACCGCAGCCCGTGCGAGCGTGAACGAATCCCCCCTGTCGCCCCTACTGGAGATGGACCATGTTTTCCGTGCTGACCGACTTCTTCGCCGCCCTCCGCCGTCTGACGGCTTCGGCCAACGGCGCGGCCGACGACGTGGACCAGTTCCGCGCCCAGCTGCGGGCCGGCCTCGGCCACACCGCCGCGGCGCCCCCCGCCCTGGAACACAAGGACGCTGCCGAGGCGGACGCCCCGAAGGGCAGGGGCCGTAAGGACAAGGCGGCCTGACGGACCACGACCGGGGGCGGGCCGCCGCGCCGCGCGGCGGCCCGCGCGTGAACCGCAGGGAGCTTGACCGATGAACAAAACCGCAATCCGCGACCTGATCGCCGTGGCGCCGGCGCTGCTGTTGGCGGCGCTGGCCATCCTGCACGCCAGACGGCCGCGCCGGGCCGGCTGCCCGGAAAGGCATGTTGGCCTTCCTGCACCGACGCCCACGGCCATAGAATAGCTGCGTGAGACATCCCGCAGGGCCGCGACTTAGCGATAGGTCGCGGCCCTCACTTTTTCCTATCCGTCCCTTCGACGGTACGATAGACTAATCCTCGTGGCGGCTTGGCCTGATGCGAGCGGGATGTCTCACAGCACCCGCCTTCACTTCGGACAACAAGCCTCCCTTCTATCTCCAGTGCCACGGGCGATGCGCGTTCGTGGTGCGCCTCTAAGCCGACGCAAGCCCCACGAGGTTCCGCCGCCGCGTTCCCGTTTGGGGCCGCACCGGCGGCGGCCAAGAGGTACGCTCCGCAGCGGAGGCGCGCCTTGTCGCTCCTGCCCGACCTCTCCTTCATGGCCTTGCGGCCGCTTATGTCCAGCCTGCTCGAAAAAGCAGGCGAGGTCACCGATGCGATCCTTCAGCAGAACCCGTCCTCGATTGTCCAGTCAGCGGCCGCCTTCCTCGTCGCGCGCCTCAATGACGCGTCAAAGAAGCTGCCGGAGGCCCTGCGCCGTTCCGCCGACCGCGCCTGGCGCAGCCTGGAAGTGGCGCTGGCCGGCGAATCGTGGTGGACGCGGCTGCGCGACCGCGGCGAGGACAAGGCGTTCCGTCAGCAGGTCCGGCTGTTTCTCGACGCCCGCGCCCTCGACCTGTGCGGACGGGACGAGGCGTTCCGCCAGCGCTGCCTCGACCAGCTGCGGTCGGCTCGCAAGGTCGGCCTGATTCCCGGCGACCTCGGCCCGCAGGCCGGGCCGGAGCTGACGGCCGACTTCACGCGGTTCGGCGACCCGACGCAGGCGCGGGAAGCCGAGTGGCGCGTGGCCGCGCGGATGGCGAAGCGACTTCGGGGGGCAGGCCATCCCGACTTGGCCGACTTGCTGGAGCTAAGGCCTTCCGGCCAGGGCGCGCCTCTGCTGGCGGTGGCCGTGCGGTTCTTCTTCCGGTGCGAAATCGAAACGGACCCCACACTGTTCCAGGGCTTCCTGTACGCGCAGGTGGATCAGCTGGGCGAGTCGGTGCGGGCAGGGTTCGAGCGGCTGGAAGAGGCGTTCGCCGTGATCGGCCCCGCGCTGGAACAGCAAGGGGAGAGCCTGGAGCAAATCCTTGACCAGCTGTCGGCGCTGCGCGGCGACGTACAGGATGTCAAAGGCGGTGTACTGGATCTCAAAGGGGAAATGGAGAGGCAGGGCGTAGGCCAGCGGGACATTTACCGCGAAGTCCAGCGCCTCGGCGAGAAGCTGGAGGGCTTGCACGAGCGGGCGCTGCGGCCCTCCGACAGCCTGTCCATCCGCGGCGATGCCGAGCGGCAACTGGTCAAGCAGGTAGTGGAGCGCTATCGGGCCATGCCGGAGGAACAGCGGCGCCGGTTGCCGGCGCTGCTGGAGTCCGTCGGCCGGCTGGAGATGGCCGCCGGCGACTTCCCCGCCGCCCGCGCCGACTTCCGGCAACTGACTCATCTGGTGAGCGACCAGCGCGCCAAGGCCGGGGCGCATTACGGGGCTTACCTGGCGGCGCTGGAAAGCCGCGACTGGGACGCTGCGCTGCTGCGCTTGAATGAGGCGATGCGGCTCGACCCGACTTGTTTCTCCCCCTTCCCAGATCGCTATGAGGCGGAGCGCATCCTCGGCGCGGGAGGCTTCGGCGTCGTCTTCCTCTGTCGCCACCGGCACTCACGGGCGCGGCTGGTCGTCAAGGCGATCCACGCCGAGGCGCTGGGCCGCACCCTTGATGCGGTCTTCGAGGAAGCCGCCGTTCTGGAGGAACTGAAACACCCGGCCGTGATCCGTCTGCGCGACTGCGGATACGCGGACGCCGGGGAAACGCGCCCGTACCTCGTCATGGACTTTTTCGACGGCCCGACGCTGGAGGCGCACGTCAAGGAACGCGGCCCCCTAACGCCGGACGACGCCCGCGCCGTGGCCCGGAGGATGGCGGAGGGCCTACAGGCGGCGCACGGGCGCAATCTGCTGCACCGCGACGTGAAGCCTGGCAACGTGCTGGTCCAGCCGGGGTCGGACGGTTGGCAGGTGAAGCTGATTGACTTCGGCCTGGCCGTGCGGCAGCAGACCGTGCGGAACACGGTCAGCAACGCCGACGCCCTGGCGAAGACGGTGCGCGGCCGCAGCATTGCCGGGACGCGGGAATATGCCGCGCCCGAGCAGATGGGCCAGCTAAACGCCCCGGTCGGGCCATACTCCGACGTATACGGCTTCGGCCGGACGCTGTGCTACGCCGTGTTCGCCACGCCGCACCCCAACCGCCGTCACTGGCGCGGCCTGCGGGACGAAGCGCTGAGTGACCTGCTGGAGGCGTGCATCGAGGAGCAGCCGGCGAAACGCCCGCAGGACTTCGGCGCCGTGTTGCGACAACTCAACAGCGCTTCATCGGAATCGTCAGCACCAAAAGCGGCGGCTGTCACCGAGGGGCTTCCAGACCTGGACGAGGAAGCCGTTCTGAATGAGACGGATCAGTTGCGCGCTCTCAAAGGAAAGGAGGGTCTGAATGAGACGGATCGGTTGCGCGCTTTCACAAAGGAGGTAGCGGCGTACCTAACACCAATAGCGCGCGAGCGGATCGGCGCTTGGCGAAGCGCCGCCGCCGCCGGATCAGCTGTTGGTCAATACCTGCTCGGGCTGTGCCTGGAAACTGGTGCAGGAGAGGGAAGGATCGCGGCGGCGGAGCCTGTCGAGGCGGCGCAGTGGTATCGCAAGGCCGCCGACCAAGGGTTTGCCCGCGCCCAGAAAACACTAGGCCGGATGTACCAAACCGGCCGCGGGGTGGCGAAGGACGAGACGGTCGCGGCGCTGTGGTATCGGAAGGCCGCCGAGCAGGGAGTTGCCGTCGCCCAGAGCAACCTCGGCGTGATGTATGCGAACGGTGAAGGGGTGGCAAAGGACGACGCGGCAGCAGTGCAGTGGTATCGGAAGGCCGCCGAGCAGGGGGACGCCTACGCCCAAGGCAACCTCGGTTGGATGTACCAGTCCGGCCGCGGGGTGGCGAAGGACGAGACGGTCGCGGCGCTGTGGTATCGGAAGGCCGCCGAGCAGGGAGTTGCCGTCGCCCAGAGCAACCTCGGCGTGATGTACGAGTCCGGCCGCGGCGTGGCGAAGGATGAAGCGGCAGCGGCGCGGTGGTATCGGAAGGCCGCGGAGCAGGGCAACGCCGTCGCCCAGAAAAACCTAGGCGTGATGTATGCGAACGGTCGAGGGGTGACGAAGGACGACGCGGAGGCGGCCCAGTGGTATCGGAAGGCGGCCGAGCAGGGGTTTGCCCGCGCCGAATACCAACTCGGTTGCATGTACCAGCAAGGTCAAGGGGTGGCGAAGGACGACGCGGAGGCGTCGTCGTGGTATCGCAAGGCCGCCGAGCAGGGGGACGCCGACGCGCAGTTCTGCCTCGGCGTGATGTACCGAACCGGTCGAGGGGTGGCGAAGGATGAAGCGGCGGCGGCGGCGTGGTATCGCAAGGCCGCCGAGCAGGGAGACGCCGACGCCCAGAACAACCTCGGTGGGTTGTATGGGGAGGGCCGTGGCGTGGCGAAGGACGACGCCAAGGCGGCGCAGTGGTATCGGCAGGCCGCCGAGCAGGGGGACGCCTACGCCCAGCGAAACCTCGGCGTGATGTACGCGCACGGCCGCGGGGTAACCAAGGACGAAGCCGAAGCTGTGCGGTGGTACCGCAAGGCCGCCGAGCAGGGCAACGCCGCCGCTCAGTTCAGCCTTGGAAGTATGTACGACGGCGGCCGGGGTGTGCCGAAAGACGAGACTATCGCGGCGCAGTGGTATCGCAAGGCGGCCGAACAGGGGGACACCCTCGCGCAGTTATCCCTTGGCCTGAAGTATGAGCTAGGTCAAGGAGTGGTAAAGGATGAAGCGGCAGCCGTTCAGTGGTATCGCAAGGCCGCCGAGCAGGGGGACGCCGACGCCCAGAAAAACCTCGGCCGGATGTACGCGCACGGCCGCGGGGTAACCAAGGACGAAGCCGAAGCTGTGCGGTGGTACCGCAAGGCCGCCGAGCAGGGCAACGCCGCCGCTCAGTTCAGCCTTGGCCGGATGTACGCGCACGGTCGAGGCGTGGCGCAGGACGACGCGGAGGCGGCAAGGTGGTTCCAAAAGGCCGCCGAACAGGGTCATGCGGCCGCCCAATTCACTCTCGGCTGGATGTACGAGAATGGCCGAGTTGTCTCGAAGAACGACGCAGAGTCGGCGAGCTGGTATCGCAAGGCGGCGGTGCAGGGAGACGCCGACGCCCAGAGCCGCCTCGGCTGGATGTATGCGAACGGTCAAGGCGTGGCGAAGGACGACGCCAAGGCCGTTCAGTGGTATCGCAAGGGTGCCGAACAGGGTAACGCCGAGGCCCAGGCTGCACTCGGCCTGATGTATGTGCATGGTCGAGGGGTGGCGCAGGACGACGCCAAGGCGGCGCAGTGGTGCCGCAAGGCCGCCGAACAGGGCTACGCCGCCGGCCAAGGCGCACTCGGGTTTATGTTTGAAACCGGCCGCGGGGTGCCGCAGGATGAAGCGGCAGCGGTGCGGTGGTATCGCAAAGCGGCCGTGCAGGGGGACGCCTACGCCGAGGCACAACTTAACCGCATACAGCATGAACGCGGCCAGGCCCAGCAAGATGACAGCGATGCGTCGCAGCAGGATCTCCAAGGCGACGAACTAGGCAACCAGAGCGAATGGCGGCGGGAGGATTCGGAGGAACTGGAGCCCGAAACCCTCTTGCGGCAACCACTGGATCGTCGGCGGCGGCGTCAGCGTACTGATTCGGAGGAACCGGAACCCGAATCCCGCTTACAGCAGGAAGGCGAGGCGATGCTGGCCGATTTGGTGCGACGGTCCCTGGACCGCACCGCCGGAAAGCCCACGGCCGACGACAACGCGGCCGCCAGCGAGATATGCCGCCAGTACCGCATTCCACGCCAGCGAGCCGAGGCCATCGTCCGCGACGTGCGGAAATCGTGGCGGCAGACATTCCGGAAGACCTAGCCGGCGGAGCGGTGCGACGCCGACCGCTCCGAACAAATGTCTTTGCAGGTCGAAAAAGTAAAAATTGCCTCGGGGCGCTTAGCGGCCACCCCCGGCGCCGCTTTACGCGGACCTTACGGGAGGGAGAGGGCAGAACTGCCCCCCGACGCCGCCTTACCGGAGGGGTCAGCCGATGCGGCCGGCGCCGTGGCAGACCGGGCAGTACGGGTTCACGCCCGGCCCATCGCACCGAGGGCAAGCGCCGACGGGCTTCACGTCGATGACCTCGGGGCCGGTCGGCGCGGGCAGGGCGGGACGCTGAACCAGTTCGCGCGAGACCACGCCCGCTACCATCATGGCGATGGCGCCCTCGTAGGGGGCGAGCTGGGCCGTCACTTCGGCGGCGGTGCGGATCGGGGCGTCCGGCGGGCTGGCGTGTCGCCCATCATTGCCGTCGCGGTACTTCCCGGGGCGGGCGGCCTTGACTGCGACGATCAAACAGTTGTCCGAATAGCGCCGCTTCGTTCCGACGCATTCCCCTCCGAAAAAAACCGCCTCGTCCCACCCGTCCTTGCCGCGGCGGAATAGCTCCGCCTCCAACAGGTCGCCGTGGCGCTCCTTGGCGTCCACCCAGGCGGCGGCGAACTCCGGGCTGACGCGCCGGCGCTGATAGACGCGCTGGCGGTGGAGTCCGATCGACCGGCAAGCGCCCTCGACCGTGCCATGCCGTGCATACGCCTCCAGGAACGGTGCCTCCCACACCGGGGCGTCGGCCGGAACAGGCGTTTTCCTTTCGGGGTTCGCGTTGGAGGTCGGGGGGGAGGCGCTCAGTGCTGCGACGGTATCGGCCGCCGTTGGGCCTGCTAAGGAACCACGAAAGGATAACTTGAGCAATTATCCTCGGGGACAGATGACGTAGTTCCAGTTCCCATGAAACTTGGCTGGGGTCAGCCTCACGTGTGAGAGTTCTTCATCACTGACCTCGATGCCGGTTTCATATTCATTCGTATCCAAGGCCGCACGCACCGTCAGACCACTCTGGGTGGTCGTGGTCCCGATGAGGCTCACGATGACCTCGTAACTGGTCAGCGGACGGCCGCGCCAGTTCTTGGTGATGAAGCAGAACAGCCGATGCTCGATCTTGTTCCACTTGCTGGTTCCTGGTGGGAAGTGACACACGTGCAGCACCAAGCCCAAGTCGTCGGCGATGCCCTGCAGCGCCACCTTCCACAGGCGGTTCCGACTGCTATTGCTCCCACCCCCATCGGCCGTGATCATCAGCCTGGTCGCCTGCGGAAAGCGCACCGAGCCCATCTCCTGCCACCAGCGCCGGATGCTGGCCGTGGCGAACTGGGCCGTGTCGTGATCGATGCCTACGCTGACCCAGCCCTCATTGCTGGCGAGGTCATACACCCCGTAGGGGATCGCCTTGCCCAGCTTCTTGTCCGGGAAGTCATGCACCTTGACCTCCTCCGGCTGACCCTGGGGCTGCCATTCCTGGCCCGCGTTCTTGAATTCCCCGACCAATTCCTTCTTCTTCGTATCGACGGACACAACGGGTTGCCGCCGGCGCTGGAAGGCCAGCACCTGCTTGCTGATGTACTCAAACTGGGCGTTGCGATCCGGGTGCGACGAGCCTTCCCGGGTCTTGCGGTTGGCCTGCAAACTGTAGCCCGCCCCCTTCAACAGCGTGGCCACCGTGCGGTCGCTCACGGGATGGCTTTGCCGTCGAAGTTCCTCGGCCAACTTGCTGGTGCTCTTACACGTCCAGCGCAGAGGCGACTCCGGGTGGCCGCGTGTGACGGGATCGACCAGGGCCTCCAAGGCTTGTTGGAGACCAGGGTCCGTCTCGGTCAGCGGTTTTCCACCACCCCCCGGGCGACGAATCCGGCTGCTGACAGCTTCCTCGGGGTGCGCCTGGCGATACACCAACTCACGTCCTCCAACCGTAATGGTATTGCGGGCCAAACCGGTGGCTGTCGCCACGAGCGTCACGCCACCCCAGCCGAGGGCCGATGCTTCGGTGGCGGCCCACTGCCGGCGCATCCGCTCGTCCATCAGGGGTGCAAGTGCCAGGTACTTCTGCCGAATCGCTTCGATGATGGTTGTGTCTTCCATACGACAACCATCGTCGGTAATCAGGATAACCACAAGAGCAAGTCGCTCAAGTTATCCTTTCGCGGTTCCTAAGTGTGTCCGGTCGTGTCCGGGCGGTACGTTTGTTCCATGCCCGTCCGTTGCATCGGCGGGCTGCTGAGGCGTTGCGGGTTCGGGAGCGGCTGGCGGGTCGGTGGGGCGCGGCCGAACGGCCGCACGTCCGTTCGGAGCGTGCTGGTCGCCGTTCCGGCGGCGCCGAGCGCGGGCGGTTCGGGTCGGGAGCATGGGGGGTACTCTTCATTGCGGTTACATGCGGCGTCGCGGAGTCCACGGACGCCGCGACGGCCTTTCCCCCATCTTACTCCTTCCGCGTTCGCCTGGCGGCGTCCGGGCCGCCCTGCGCGATGCCAAGGCCAAGGCTGCCAGCAGCCATCGTATCCAACAGCGTCCGTTGTCGAGTCCACCGGCCCGAACCCGGACTAGTCCGGGTTTTCGTCCGCGGGGACGTTTTTCATCATCTCTAGGACGGCTTTCCGGCGGGCCAGGATGCCCGCGGCTTCGGCCTTCTGCTGCTCTATCTCGTGGTTGTAGGCTTCCACGTCGATGACCCCTCGGATGGCCGTGTCGAGCCACTGCTGCAAGACATCGGGTGCCCCGGCCTCCAGTTCGTAGCAGTCCTCGCGGCCGTGCCTTTCGACAAACTTCCGGTAGTTGGGCGAGGTGGTTTTCGCCATCAGCATGTGGGGCAGGCCCAGGGCGTCGGCCTGGTCGTGCCGCATGGCCACGCGGGTCCCTTCGACATTCTTCACGTCGAAGTCGTCGCGTAACGAGCGCAGCGTGGACTCGACGATCGAATCTCCGTCCGGGTCGCAGTCGCCCAGGCAGAACAGGAACAGCTTGCCTTTGCCCGACTTCTTGAAGCGCTCGACCATCTTGTACCGCGCGTCGATGCCGGAGTTGCCGCGCATCACCACCAGCGGCATACAGTACCGGGCCGCAACCGGGTGGACGAAGTTTTGCACCGTCAGCTTTTCCACGACGATCTCGAAATGAACCTGTTGCGATTGCATGAGGTCGCGGGCGTACCCCGTCAAAAAGCGGTCGCTCTTTTGGGAGATGAAGTCGGCGGCGTTCCGCCAGCAGTCCCAGACGGTGACCGGCCGCGTCTCGTCCTCCAGGTCGTCGAAGCCGATCTCGTATTCGAGCCTCATGCGGGTCACGAGATCGCTCAGGTCGTGGTAGGACGCGAGGTCGTTCCGGTAGGGGGTCTTCTTGCCGCTATGGCGGAAGATGGATTTATCAACGAGTCGATAGTGGATCGCCCGCAGCGACACGGGTAGGTAGTCCTTGAGGTCCTCAAGCACCTGAATCACGGCGTCGGCCATGCCGCGTTTTCCCGCGGAGATTTCCGACCGCGTTTTTCGCCCGGTCCCAATGTCGATGGTCCGCACCCTGGCACTGGTCCGGCGGACCTTGTCGTCCACGATCTGGGAAACCGCCTCGTCGGGGTCGATGTCTACGAGCCGCTCCCGGACCAGTTCGTCAAATGACTTCTCCCGTCCGCAGTTATGCTCTCTCAGGGTCGCAAGCCACTGGTCGCTCGTGTGGTCCGACCGCCGCAGGTTGCGGTAGATCACGGGAACCATGTACCACTGTGTAGCGATGGCCGCCCGCCGCCGCTGGTGTCCGGAGATGATGAAACCGTCCAGACTTACAAGCAGCGGCGCCTCCACGCCCTTACTGCGCACGCTTTCGACTAACCGCGCGTAGTCCGAATCCTTGGTCGTGCGCTCGCGGTACAGATGCTCGTTCTCCGGCGACGGCTTCAGTTCCCTTGCATCCACCATGACGATCCGGGCAGCCTCTCCGTTGGTCGCGGCCCGGCCTCGCTTCGTTCGTGCCGTCATTTTCGTCTCCAATGGTATAATTAGGATCTTGTCAGTCCGCGACGTAGCGGTACTCGTTGGCCTTGTGCGTTGCATTGCTGCCCTTCGCGCCGATCGCCAGGATGCCGTCGGCGGGCAGAACCACGGTCAGCAGCCGCCAGGCGGTGGTGTGGTGAATGCCGACCAGCCGACCGGCGCTGCGACGATCAAGAAAAAACGGGTGGGTGCCGGCGAGGCGCGGCAACTCGCCGAACAAGGACGCCAGAGGAAGGATGGACCTCTCGACGGACATCGGCGGTGCGCTGCAACGGCCTTTTGGCCGCTCTCGAGATGTCCCACTCATCGCGCTCTTCCTTCCACAGCACGGCCAACTTTCGGACCAGGAAGCCTCGTGAGGCGGTGTAGACCTTCCCCTTGAAGTCCGGCGGGGGCAGCACGCCGCCCCCCTTCACGGCCTTGAAGGCGTACCGCACGAACGCCGCCACGCTGCGGATCGGGGCGCAGTGACTCGTCCCCTTCGCCCCCGCCGGCAAGCTCGCTTCCCACCGCTGCTGCACCTGCTCCTCGGTAAGGCCCCCAGGGGCGCGGATGAGTATGTGCAGGTGCCGTTGCCCGGTTTCGCTCCATTCGTTCACCCCCAGGTACTCGCACCCGCACTGCCGCAACCGCCGGAACAGCCGCCCGTGCGCCGCCGTCAACTCCTGGTCGCTCGCGTAACTCGTCGCCGTCACCCGCCCCTCGTGCGTCGGCGGCAACTCCTGCGCACTCCGACGCACGCAGGCGGCCATCTTCCTCGCCCACTTCGCTCGACACTCCGCAGAGCACCGCGGACGCCCACATGGAATCAGCCTCTTCCTCCCCGCGACCGCCACCGGACGCCGTCGCTGGCAGAAACGTGGCGGCGCGACCTGCGGCGTCATGACGGCCCCCTGCGCGTGAATGCGGTCGCTCTGATGGTGTTCCTTCGGCTGGCGCAGCGGGCGCGGTCGTAATTGTGCTTATCCTTGGTGGGTGGCCGCCGAAGACACGGGCGATGACGCGCCGTCTCCCGCTATAGGCCGATGCGGTCGAGTTCGGCCGCGGCCTTGTCGGCCGATGAGGCTGCGGCGCACGGGGCAGCCGCCGTCTCGCCATTCAGGGCGGCGAAAAAGCGATTTAACGCCTCTGTGGAAGTGCAGGTGGTGCCGCCGACGCGCACCGTCTGGAGACGGACGCCGCGCAGGCCGTGGGAAGCCCAGCGCCACAACGTCGCGGGGCTGACGGGCCGGCCGGCGCGCAGCCTGGGCAGGCGGCGCGCGGCCTCGGCCAGGGGGATGGTCGTTTCAGTCAGGGGGTCAATCGCCACAGGCAGGCCCTCTCAGATTCGGTAGCGGAGTATGTAGCTCCGCGTCGGTCTGAGAGTAAGTATCCCGCATTGCGCGAAGAGAGAGGAGGGTAAAAGCTCGAAAAAAGGGGCGAAAACGCGTCAGAACTTTAATTCTGCGTCAGAACTTTAATTCTGCACGACCGCCCCGGTTTAGGTTGTAGTCTTTCACCATGCTTTCGACGTAAACAAACACATCTCCCTTGGCGTTCGGCGTCCCTTTTCGGTTCCGCAGCATCAGGTCGGAGCGGTCACGTTTAAGCGCCTCGTATATATCCGCCGCTGCGGTCATCCCGGCGTCGATGTACTGGCCAATGAGTATTCTGCGCTCTTCGCGGTGGGCGGCTCGCGCGGCCCCTCCGCTTGGGATGGTGATAGTGCCGTCAGGCGTCAACGTGATTCCAGATGGATGGTCGGCGGCCTTATTCTCTGACGGCCGCGACTTGGCGGCCGTCCGCTCCAGCGTCGGCCGCAGTTCACGTGACAGCCGTTCGGCCGCACGTTCCAGCGCGTCGAGCAGCGACGCCGGGACCGGGGGCGTGGACGCGGCGATCTTCGCCACGCCCGGGGGCGTTTCCAGCGGTTTGCCGTTCTTGCCGTATGATACGCACCCTTTGTTTTCGATTTCGACGCCGGCCGCCCCGTCCAATTCGCCCCATCCCAGGTGGCCGACCAGACCCTTGAGGGCGAGATCGAGTTTATTCAGGCCGGCCCACACGAGTAGCGGGTTGTCCCACCCGCGCATCCGCGTCGGGACGATCCCCGATCCCACCTCCGCGCGGACCAAGCGTAGTAGGCGGAGGGCGACGCTCGCCACCCCGACGGCCGCGGACAGGCCGATGCGGTCGCTTATGCGGTCGGCGAGGGCGGCCTCGGCGTCGGCAGGTGCCGGGGCGGGCGGCAGGTCGCCCGGAAGGTAGTCGCGCACTTTCTGCACCAGTTGGAGGGCCGCGTCTGGCAGCGCCAATAGGGTTACGGGAGACGGAATCCATTGGTGCGGCGCGGGGTTGCCGATCGTGGGCGGCCGTTTCGGAGGCGTATCTTCGGACATGGGGTTTCTCACTCTTGGGTTTGGTCCGGCCGGCGGCGGGGGAGAGTGAGAACCCCCCGCCGGCCCGCCGAACCGCGGCCGGGTAGCTACTCCCGGCCGCTTGCTGCTGGGATTGTACGCTACCCGATCTCCGCCGCTACCTTCGTTGCCAGGGCCAGGTCGCGCTCGGCGTACACCTGGGTGACGTTGGCCTGACTGTGGCCGAGGGCGACCTGCGCCGCCTCCAGGCCGAAGCGCCGGCGTACCTCGGTCGCGTGCGTGTGGCGGAGCTGGTGCGGGTGCCAATGGGGGATCGCCGCGGCTTTGCAGGCGCCGCAGCGATCTTCCGGCTTCAAGGCCTTGCACGGGTCGCAGGCCCGCGCCTTGTTGGCGGCGTCCACCCCGCGCCGGATCGCGTAGTAATAGCTCGTCGTCTTGTAGCGCTCGCCCAGCTGTTTCTTCGGCTTCCGGCGGCGCCGGTCCTGCTGCGACGGCTGTACCTTCGTTTTGCGGCGGCCGCGCATCTCCGCCCGCTTGGCTTCCATCGCCTCGCGCGGGGAGAACAGGTACGCCTGGGTGTCCAGCTTCAGGGACGCCTTGACGACGGCCTGCGCCTGTGGCCCGAGGGCGACAACGCGGGCCTTGCCCTTGTGCTTCGTCTTGTGGGCGTGTGGCCGGAACAGCCATACCGCCCCGGACATGTCGATGTCGCAGGCGCGCATCAGGCAGACCTCGCCCGGCCGCATTCCGGTCAGGCGCTGCAGCCGGATCATGGCGCGAACCGGGGGCAGGACGTAGGGCAAGGTCGCGTCCACAACGGCGTCGGCGATGGGCCGGACTGGCTCCGTCTCCCTGGCCTCGGTGCGGCCCTTCTCCAGCCCCCGGACGCTCATCAGCGCCCGGTGCGTCGTCTCCGGCACGATCTCCTCGCTGACGGCCCACTTGAACATGCGGACGATCCGGCCCACGCGCTGGTTGATGACCCCACGGCACAGGTCGGCGCACACCATCCGCTGGCGTACGGCCTTCAATTTCAGAGGGGAAAAGTCGGCGGCCGGCGTCGGCCCGTACAGTTCGCGGAGGGGCCGAAGGGAGTAGCGGTAGTCCGTCAGTTCGTTCGTCGGCGTGCCGTCCTCGTGGCGGTAGTGCTGCTCGGCGAAGCGCCAGAAGGACAGGATCAGTTCGTTGACAGTGAGACGGGGGGCGTCCTCCGCCGCGCCGGCCAGGCGTCGGCCGTTCGCCAGCCATTCCGCAATGAGGCGGTCATACGCCTCGCGGGCGGACGGCGGTGCCTTGCGCAGCTCCGCCGGCCAGGGGCCGAGGTAGTGGTCTTTCCCGTCAAGGGTGACGACGGCCAGACCGGACGGCTTGTGACGGCGAAGGGAGGGAGTGCGGGAGGTTTCTGAACGCAACATCGGTGCGTGCTCCGGGTTCGGCAAATCCGGTAGTCTACCGGGTTCCGACTTCCGTGAGCCGCACCGCCTCGCGCGAGACGGGTGATGCTAACCAGCATCCGGCCAAGGCTTTACGCCAGGGTGGGTGAGGGGACTCGAACCCCCGACATTCAGAGCCACAGTCTGACGCTCTAACCAACTGAGCTACACCCACCATGTTATTTCGTCATCATAACGGGCCGCCCGGAAATGGCAAGACGCCCTTTCCCCTTGCATTAGTCGGTCTCATCCTGTTCGAGCTTGACCTGGCGACCGTCGATGGCGCCGTACCACTGGCCGTTGGATTGGCGGAACCAGAGTTCGCTGGGGCGTGACGTGAGGGGTTTCCTCCGAGGCGTTCACGGCAGGGCGAACAATTCCGTGCAACACCTACAGGATACGAAGGAAAAGCGGGGCGGGCCTTGGCGTACCGGATATTCTCCGGCCCCGGATCGTGGGTACGACCTCGTGCGAACTTCCTGTCGCCGTAAGTCGCGGGACGGACGGGCTCTTCGCCTCAATCTGTCCCTTCGGCAGAGCAGCCGCCTGGGGTTTTCTCCCCCCACGCCTGTCTCTTTGCGTCGCCGCCTCGCGGCGGGTTTGCCCTTTCGAGGATGAAAGGCGTTGTGATCCGGGCGCGACGCCTTGGTCCGCCCCCGAAAGCCGCCACCAAGACTGGCGGCCTCGTTTGCTGTCCAACTCTAGTGCATGTTTCGGCCGAAGGCAAATCGGCCGGCAACGCGGTTACTTGTCGCCTTCCCTCTCCTTCGCCTTGCGCGCCTCGTACTCCTTGATGTACTTCTCAGGATTCTCGGCGAAGGCGTCGCGGCAGCCGGTGCAGCAGAAGTAATACGTCTTGCCCTTGTACGTCGTTCTCATCGTGCCGTGGCCGCCGCTGACCACGCACTCCGGCCCCTCATCGACGCTGGCGAACGACACGCCTTCCTTGGTGAGGCCGACCTGATAGACCTGCGTGAAACTCGCACGGCCGGCCGCCTTCACCTCGTAGCGAAACAGGTAGCGATTGGAGTGCAGCAGGCTCACCACCAGCCGCTGCGTCTCGCCGGTCTTGTCGTCGGTGCGCTCCACAGTCAGGCGCCGATCCGCGAACGTCCCCTTGAACACGAGTTCATCCTTTGCGGGCGTGCGCATCGTGAGCTGATAGCGGTCGCCTTCGGGCAGGTAACGCAGTTCGGCGCCGGTGAAATACTTGCCCTTGGCGACGGCGGACGACAGCCAGGCGTCGTCGCCCTTGAACTGCCACCGCCAGGCGACGGTTTCCTGCCAGAATCCCTTCTGCTTCTCCTCGCGCGTGCCGTTCGGCTCGCCGGCGCCGCGCCACGATCCGATCAGGTCGTTGAACGCCTGCAACGCCTCCCGCGGTGAACGCTTCGGGGCGGCGTCGGCCGCGACGGCGACGGCCGGCGCCAGGACGGCCAACAGCACGGGCCAGAACATGCGCGGACGGTTCATCGGCGCTCCTCTCGGAAATAATCAGGGCGACCCCGGCCTTCCACCATGACGATTCTACCAGACGGGCATAACCGACTGGCGTATGAACGGCGTCGGTTCAGGCATCCGCGAAAAGGTAGGCCAGTAAACGGTCGGCCTTGCGGTAATCGGGGATGACGAGGTCGGCCCCCGCCCCGATGAGCCGGCCGCGCTTCCAGGCGTCCACGCCGCGACGGTTGGCCTCGTCGCTGGCCACGGCCACCGCGCAGCCGCCGTACTTTTTGACCTCCTCAATCTCCACGAAGCCGTCGCCGAAGCCGAGCAACTCCTCGCCGTGCAGGTCGTGGTCGCGCAGGATGCGCTCGACGATCATCTGCTTCGAGAAGGTCTTGTATTCGTCCACGGCGCCGTAGACGTGTTCGCCGAAATACTCCGCCACGCCCAGCAGCTCGGCCTCCTGGAGTACATACTTCAGGTCGGTGCCGCTGGCGAGGTAAAGGATCAGGCCGCGCCGCCGCAGCGCCTCCAATAGCGCGTGACTGCCGGGAACGGTCCACTCGTCCGGCCTGGCCGCCCCCGACGCCAGCGCGTCGAGTCGGCCGCGGATGCGCCCCATGAGCAGGTCGTTATAGCGGTTCTTGTAGGCCAGCGGTTCCAGGGGGATGCCGCCGCGTCGGCGCACCTCGTCGGCCAGCTGAACCATCTGGTAGATGGTCTGTCGGCCGGTGAGACGCATGACGAATTCTTCCACGACGGCCGTCAGCTGGGCGTCGGTTTCGGTCGTGCGGGTTTCGCGCAGCACGGCGGTCATCATGGGGACCATGACCTGCGGCCAGCCCTCGCGGATGAGCGACAGCGTGCCGTCGAAGTCGAACAGCACCGACCGGAACCGGCCGCGGCGCACGTCCGGCCGCACCACCTCGATTTCGTCGTCCAGGAACATGCCCTGTACCCCACTCTCGCGGCGCGGCCCTACACCCGACAGGACTCCTACCCTCGGCCGGCGTCGGCCCCCAATCCTGTGAGAATAGGGAAGCTGCGCCTGAAGTAACAGCCCCGCCGGCGCTATAGTTTCGGGGGGAGCGAATGAGATCGACGCTCGTGGAGGGGCGCATGCGCATCGCGGATTTCCTGGCCGACCAGCGCGTGAGCTGTGAGGTCCTGCTGCACCCGCCGGCGTTCACGGCCCAGAAGCGGGCCAAGTATCTGCACGTCTCCGGCGGCCGGGTCGGCAAATGCGTGTTGCTGCGCGGGCCGTCGGGGTTGCTGCTGGCGGTGCTTCCGGCCACACATAAAGTGGATCTGGAATTGCTGGGGCAGGCGTTGGGCGGCCCGGTGCGTCTGGCGTCCGGCCGCGAGTTGACGGAGACGTTCCGCGACTGCGAATGGGGCGTGACGCCGCCGTTCGGCCGGCTGTACGGGCTGGAAACGCTGCTGGACGAGGGCGTCCCTCCGGACATGATGTTAGTGCTCGAGACGCACAGCCACATGGAGGCGGTGCGCATCCGCTGCGCCGACTTCGAGCGGTTGGAACGGCCGCGACGGCTGCGGTTCGCGCGGCCGGCGGGGGAATGAGGCCCACACCAACCCGAAGTGCGAGCGAGGGATTCGGTTCCTGGTTCGCACGTCAGGCCGCCACGTCTTTGCCGCCCCCCTTCCGACCGTTACAATCCAATTCATTCCGAGGCTTCCCCGCGGGTCGGCGCCTCGTTCCCGCATCGCCACCGGAAGCCCCTTCCATGAAACGCGCCGCCTATTTGCTGTTCGCGCTGTTCCCGCTAACCGCCGCCCGCGCCGAACAATTCCTCCGGGGTTTCTCACTCATTCGCCCGGAGGCGTGTGCCATGAGCAGAATCGCTTTGCTAACCTATTCGGAGGTCGCGGATCTGGTTCAGCGGGGCCAGACCGACCGGGCGCGGCGCTGGCCGTCACCATCCCGATCGACCACGTGCGGACCAAGGCGCTGCTTCTGGCGAATCACAGCCGGCGGTTGTAGTCGGCGTCGCGCCTTAACCAGCCCGAAGCGCAAGCGCGGGACACGATCCAACCCCGCGCTCGCGCTTCGGGCCGGCCGCTTCGCGCGGCCGCGAACCGCCGGGCAAAATCAGTCTCCGGGCGCTCGGCGGCCGGCCGTAACATTCGCGTTCGTGAGAAGCTGGCTATGACCATCGCCGGACCTACTCGGTTCTGTTCGTCTTCTAATCTACGATGTCCCCTTTTCTAACTGCTTGATGGGTTGGCGGCTCATTCCTTCGCCTTGACAATTTTACAATCTGTGAAGGTAATGGCATCACCCCCATCCGTCGTCCTGCCTTCGCAGACCCCTTCAATCGTCACCTTCTGCCCGCCTTCGAGTTTCGCTAACCGCTCCCGTGCATCAGCAGGGAATACGAACGCCGGGGCCATCTTGTCTGTGAGAATGACGACTCCCGGAAATCTGTCTTCTGAGGAATCGGCGTAAAGCCTCAGCAGGTAATGCAGGGCTTTCCCTGTTCCTGCTCGCTGCACCCGTAACACTCTTCCGCTCACCCTCAGCTTCTTGCCGAGGAACTCGTTGTCACCCTTGGCGTCGTTGTCGTTGTACGCCAGCACCAGCTTGCGAAAGGTCGTCTCAAATGGGGCGGTGTCCTTGGGTTTGTCGGCGTTCTCCTTGACCTGCTTCGGAGCAGGACCAGCCTTTTCCGCTTGGGCGTGAGTGGCGAGGATGCCAGTCCCGCAGGTGAGAACGAAGACAAAGACGAGCCCCAAGGCGATCTTGAGTTTCGTCAGCAACATGGTTTTCAACACTCCTTCGGTTAGGGCGGCTACCTTGGCCGAGACGACGCCCGCTGCTCGCCCTGCCGCCAGCAGGCTTGCGGCCTTGATCGTGGACGCCACCAGAGCAGGCGGGGCCGACGCCGACGCCGACCCCGCCGACAACGACCCGCATGAGAACACGACACCCCGTTGAGTGAGCCGCTTCGCCAGCATGGTCCTTGCCCTCGCCAGCCGACTCGCCACGCTCCCTTCGGGAATGCCGAGTTGCCGGGCCGCTACCTTGCGGGTCATGCCCTCAAGGTCGCACATGACGATGACGCCCCGGTAGTGGTCGGGCAGGCGACTCAACTCCTCGTCCAGCACGGGTGACACGTCACACCACTGGTCTTGTTGAGTCAGGGCTGGTTCGGGCATCTCCTTCACCTGCCTCTCTCGACCCTTCCTCTTTGCGGCGGTCGCTCTCGCTTTCAAGGCCGTTTGGTGTGCCACCCCGTAGAGCCAGTTGGCAAGCAACTCCCGTGACGCAATCGACGACGCCCTACGGACGAGGACGAGGAAAGTAGCTTGAAAGGCATCCTCGGCGTCATGATGGTTGCGGAGGACACGGCAGCACACTCCCCAAACCATCTTTTCATGCCGCCGCACAAGGGCTGCAATAGCCGCCTCGTCTCGGCGGCTAATGTAGTCCTCTAGCAGTTGCCCATCGGTAAGCCCCGCACCATCCCGCAGAACCCTGCGAAGGTGCTGGATGACCCCGCTCATTGGGCTGGTTGCCATGTCCCTTCCTTCGTCGGGCGACCGTCGCCCTCTACCCTACTACTACCAGCAGGCGGCGGTTTTGATCCACGACTTCCAGAAATCCGGGCCGTTCGGGGTGTGAGCGTCTCTTCAGTTGGTGGAGCAAATGTACAGTATCACGGTTTTCCCCTGGAATAAGGTCGGTGACATGGCATGGTCAGCGGTAGTTAGCCGCCCGGCAGCCCGGCAGCGTGTGCAACAAAACCAGGCAGGCCGCAAAAATGCCTTGAAAAGAGCCTGAAGTCTCTCTGGCTGTACTGTACAAAAATTCCACCAACTTTTCAGCTGCTCACACCCGTTCGGGGGTCTTCCAGAAAACTCCTGGAAATTCTGCCGTTTGCCCTTGACCGGCTTAATTGCTGCCCCGTACACCATCGGCCCATGCCGATGTACGAGGGCCGCAGTAGCCGCCTCGTCACGGCGGCGAAGGTAGTCCTCCAGCAGTTGCCCATCGGTCAGCCCCGCACCATCCCGCAGAACCCTGCGAAGGTGCTGGATGATCCCGCTCATTTGGCTAGTCGCCATGTCCTTTCCTTTGCGGGGGCGACGGTCGCCCTCTACCTTACTACTACCCGCAGATGGCGGTTTTGATACACGACTTTCTCTTGACCGGACCATTCGATGGGTTCCGGGTCGTTTGTGGTTCGTCCGACTGGTACGTCTTTGCCGCCCCCTTCCCGGCCGTTACAATCCAAGGCATTCCGAGGCTTCCGCGCGGTCGGCGCCTCGTTCCCGCATCCCCACCGGAAGCCCCTTCCATGAAACGCGCCGTCTATTGTCTGCTCGCGCTTTTCCCGCTAACCGCCGCGCGAGCCGAAGCGCCCCGGCCCGCCAAGCCGCCGCAAAGGATTCGCCGATGACACCGACGCTCCACGCCGCGGCCGACGACCTCCGCGGCGGCCGACTCACGCCCGTCGATCTCCTCGAAACCTGCCTGAAACGCATCGACGCCCTGGAAGATCGCATTCGCGCCTGGGTGTTTGTGGACCGCGACGGTGCGCGAGCGGAGGCCGAACGAAGGACGGCGGAGCTGAAGCGCGGCGGCTGGCGCGGGCCGCTGCACGGCGTTCCTATCGGGATTAAAGACATCTTCGACGTATTCGATTGGCCGACGGCGGCCGGCTCGCGCCTGTGGAAAAACAGCATCGCCCGGCGGGACGCGACGGTGGTGCGCCGTCTGCGCGAGGCGGGGGCGGTGTTCGTCGGCAAGACGGTGACGACGCAGTACGCCAGCTTCGACCCGCCGCCGACGCGCAACCCGTGGGATCCGACGCGGACGCCGGGCGGCAGCAGCAGTGGCTCGGCGGCGGCCGTGGCCTGCGGCATGTGCCTGGCCGCCCTCGGCTCGCAGACCGGCGGCTCGATCACGCGGCCGGCCTCCTACTGCGGCGTCGCCGGCCTCAAGCCGACCTACGGCCGCGTCAGCACCGTCGGCGTCGTGCCGCTGGCGGCGTCGATGGACCATGTCGGCCCGATGGCCCGGTGCGTACGCGACCTGGCTGCGGTGCTGCAAGTCATCGCCGGCCGCGACCCGCTCGACCCGAATACGGCCGACGTTCCCGTACCGGACTATACCGCTCTGCTACGGGGAGCGAGCAAGCCGCGTCTGGGCCGGCTGCGCGGCCTCTTCGAGAGCGCGGCGGACGCCGTCGTGCTGAAGAAGATGGATGAAGTCTGCAATCGGGTCCGGGCAGCGGGCGCGGCGATTCAGGAAATCGCCCCGCCGGGGACCTTCGCGGACGTGATCGCACGACACAGGACGGTGATGGCCGTCGAATCGGCGGCGTTCCACGAGCCGCGGCTGCGCCGCCATCCCGAAGACTACGACCCAAACATCCGCGCCCTGCTCGAAGAGGGATTGGCGTGTCCCGCGCCGGAATACGCCCGCACCAAGAAACATCAACGACAGCTGAAGAAGGAGATGGAGTCGTGCTTCAGCGGCGTGGACGCGCTGCTGACGCCGGCCACGGCGACCGCGGCCCCGGCGGCGGCCACGACCGGCGACCCGGTGTTCAATTCGCCGTGGAGCTACACCGGACTTCCGACGGTGACGATTCCCGTGGGCCGCGATCCGGAGGGGTTGCCGCTCGGGTTGCAGCTGGTGGGACGGGCTTGGGGCGAGGCGGAACTGCTGGCGGCGGCGGCGTGGTGTGAAGAGGTCGTTGGATTTCAGCTGGGCGAGCCGTCCGGGGCGCCGTGATTCGTCAATTACCCGGAGTTGGCGCTGACTGTATAATGCGGGAAAGGAGGCGCCGTTATGACCACATCTTTGGAAAAGGCGTTCGCCGAGGCGGCTAAGCTCCCGGCCGCGGAGCAGGATTTGCTGGCCGCCTGGCTGCTCGCGGAACTGGCCGCGGAAGACGACTTCGACCGCGCCCTAGCCCAATCCGGCGACAAGCTGGCTCTGCTGGCGGCCGAGGCGCTGGCCGAGAACGAAGCCGGGCATACCGAAGATTTGTGACTCCGTCACAGCGCTGCCAGCACCGCGTCGGCCACGTCCTTCGTGCCGTCCTTGCCGCCGAGGTCCGGCGTCCGCGGCCCGCCCGCCTTGAGCACCGCCCCCACCGCGTCGCGGATCGCCTTCGCACTCTTCTGGAATCCGAGATGGTCCAGTAACATCCCCGACGACAGAATCGCCGCCAGCGGGTTGGCGACGCCCTTGCCGGCGATGTCGGGCGCCGAGCCGTGGACCGGCTCGAACATGCTGGGATACGCTCGCTCCGGGTTGATGTTGGCGCTGGCCGCCAGGCCGAGGCTGCCGGTGACGATCGCGCCCAGGTCGGTCAGAATGTCGCCGAACAGGTTGCTCGCCACCACCACGTCGAACGCCTCCGGCCGACGCACGAAGTCCATCGCCGCCGCGTCCACCAGCAATTTGCCCGTTTCCACGTCGGGATAGTCCTTCTTCACCGCCTCGAACACCTCGTCCCACAGCACCATGCCGAACTGCTGGGCGTTCGACTTGGTGATCGACGTGAGCTTCTTGCGGCGGCGCCTCCGCGCCCCCTCGAAGGCCGCCCGCATGATGCGCTCGCAGCCGCGGCGCGTGAAGACGTTGGTCTGGACGGCCACCTCGTTCGGCGTCCCCTGGTAGAGCCGGCCGCCGACCGGCGCGTATTCGCCCTCCGTATTCTCCCGATAAACCAGGATGTCGATGGAGCCGGGCGCCTTGTCGCGCAGCGGGCAGGGTACGCCGTCGAACAGGTACGACGGCCGCAGGTTGACGTACTGGTCGAAGTTCCGCCGCATCGGCAAGAGCAGGCCGTGCAGGGTGATGTGGTCGGGCACGTCCGGGCAGCCGATGGCGCCGAGCAGCACCGCGTCGTGGCGGCGGAGCACGTCCCAGCCGTCGGCCGGCATGATGCGGCCGGTCTGCCGGTAGTAGGCGCCGCTCCAGGGCAGCTTGTCCCATTCCGCCGCCGCGCCCTCGCGGCGCAGGCGCGGCGTCGGCCGCGCGGACGGCCTGGTCGATCACTTCCGGCCCGATGCCGTCGCCGCCGATCACGGCGATGCGGGGAACTGCCATTGCACGACCCTTTCGGTTTCGCTATGTGCCACGATGCGAGTAGTCAGTAGCCGCGGGCGCATTACCTTCACTACTGACTACGGACTGACGGCCGTCGAATCAAGGATGCGAGGGCGAACCATGCGTCGAGGTCGGAAAGCCCCGGCGGCCGCGTCGGCCGGCCTCGTCGGTTGCCGGCTGCGCCTCGTCGTCGCTCTCGCGCTGGCGTGGATGGCGGCGGGCTGCATGCCGGAACGGGCCTTCGACAACGATCCGCTCCTCGGCGGCGGCCCGCCGCTGCCGCGCAACGGGTCGCCGGCGTCGGCGAACGCCGTCGCGGCGTCCGGCCCCGCGGCCGGGCCGCCGCAACTGCCGCCGCCCTCCGGCTCCGTCAGCCCGGCCGCGCTGGCCGCCGGAAGCTCCCCGGCCGCGGACGCCAGTTCGCTCCGCCTCGGCCCGCCGCCGACCAACCCCGGCACGGCGCCGGGGACGCTCGCGTCCGCGCCGTCGGCGGCCGGCCCGGCGTGGCATGGCGCGGCCGCCAACGCCGGGGCCATTCTCAAAGGACCGGAACCCATCTCCGACGGTACGGTCAAACCGATCGCCGTGATCGCGCCGCCGCTGGCCGGCCCCGCACCGCCGCCGCCGGGTCCCGCGCCGCCGCCCCCGGTCGTGCAGGGATTCTCCCCGCGCCGGCGCCGCCGGCCGTTTCGGACACCTATGGTCAGCTACAAGACCAATTGGCGAAACGGGGAGTGCTATATCAGCAGCTGACGGGGCCGGACGAGCATGGGCTATGGCGGTTCCGTTGCGCCGTCCCCCGGACGGACGGCCAAACGGGCGACCATGCCATCGAGACCAACGAGGCCGGCAACGGCGGCCTGGCCGCCATGCGCACGGCGGTCGGTCAAATCGACCAGTACCAGAGCCAGAAGCACTGACGAGCGGTGGGGTCCGGTCGTTCCATTTCCGGCGGACGCCGAAACGAAGCACTATCGGTCAAAACAGCGACCACGCCAACCCGAAGCGCGAGCGAGGGATGAGGTTCCTGACCTCATCCCTCGCTCGCGCTTCGGGTTGGTATGGTCGCCCCCGCTTACTTGGGTTTCTCGGGGGTCATCTCGGCTTCCTTCATGACGCCCATGTCCTTGCGGTACAGCGGCAGGTGGCGGTAGTAGACTTCCAGCGTCAGCAGCGAGAGCGACGTGAACATGATGCGGCCGCCGCCGTCTTTGCCCCACGGCCCGTTCGGCGCCCAACTGCCGTCCTCGTGACGCAGCTTCTGGGGCAGCGGACGGATCGGGTCGCCCACCTTGTCCTGACTGGAGATCAGGCCGTCGCGGATGCCGCCCTTGCCGTCGCCGGCCGGCCCCTTGTTCCAGAAGTCCCAGGCGTCGCCGCCCATGTGGTGCATCACCTGCGTCGCGTAATATTCGTAGTAGATGTTGCCCGTCGTCCCCGGCGGCGTCTTTTTCAGGATCTGTACGCCCTTGAGCAGGCCGGGGTTGCGCGGGTTGACCCCCAAATACTGCCGGCACAACATGCCCACCGCCGTCATCACCGGGGTCGCCCCGGTGCCCGGCAGGTAGCTGTAGCCGCCCTCGCCGGCCGCCGTCGCGTCCAGGAAGGAGTCGGTCTTCTTGAGCGTCTCCTTGGGCACGTCCAGGCCGGCCATCTGGCCGCTCTTGAGCGCCATCAGCTGCCAGCCGGTCACGGAGGTATCGCCGGCCTCGCGCGGGCTGTAGCGCCAGCCGCCGCCGGCGGGGTCCTGCGCCCTCACGATGTAGTTGATGGCGCGCTGAGCGGGGTTCTTGAGCATGGGGTCGCTGGTCATGCCGTAGGCCTCGCACAGGGCGATGGAGGCCAGGCCGTGCGAGTACATGGTGCCGCCGAGGTTGCCGTCCCGGCCCTGGTGGGCGATGAGGAACTCCAGGCCGGCCTTGACCGTCTTGGAGTAGTCGTGCTGCTTGGGGTCGTGACTGGGCCGCTGGGTGAAGCCGGCGGCCAGGAAGGGCAACAGGCCGAAGCCGGTGCCGGCGGTGTCGTCCTGGCGACCGACCTGTCCGGTGCAGGTGCAAGTGAAGGTCTTGGAGGAGGGGTAGGGTTGGTCGGGGGCGTGGGCGAAGCGCTGGAAGTCGTTGAGCGACCAGTGGCCGTCGGGCGCCTGGTGGCAGGCGAACCACAACAGCCCCCGCGCCACCGCCGCCTCCGACTCGGCGTTGCCGCCGCCTTCCTGGAGCATCTTGACGCGCGTGGCGCCGCTGCGGCCGCCGAAACCGCCGGCCACCATGATGCCGTTGCCGTAGCCGCCGGGCGCGCCGAACATGGCGCCGGTCCCCACGTCGAGCGAAGGGACGCCGGCCCCGGTGCCGCCGCCGGTGCCGGGAGGCGCCGGGACGTTCTGCCGCATGGCCTCGGGGGCGCCGGGGATGCCGACGGCGGCGGTCGGGTCCACCGGGCCGGGCACGCTCACGTCCTCGATGCGATCGACGTTATAGTTGAGTTGGAGCGTCGGGTCGGAGCCGATGTCGATGTTGGACAGGTCGGCGTCGTGGGTGTCCTCCTCGACCTGGGTGACGACGGCCACCTCGACGTTGTTGTCGTCGGCATGTACCTTGTTCAGGCCGATGAACATCATGAGGTAGTAAAAGGCCAGGAGCATCCCGCCGTGCAGGACGGCGCTGACCATCCACACCGTGATGAGTTTGAAGGCGACCAGCCATCCGCCGGCGCCGACTTTGGGGGCCACGATCATCTTGCGTTTGGGCGGTTCTGGCGGTCGCGCGTTGGTTGACATGAAAGATCCCTTCAGTTGGGCGAGCGGCCGGCTGCTGCTTCAGGCATTTTCGCGGCGCTTTGCTACACCAGCCGGCTCACGCCGGCCGTTCGCCGCCGGTCGGGTCAGGTTTCGGTGTTCGGCGGGTTGCCGCCGGCGCCCGGCCCTTCTTCGGGCGGCGGGTTGATAAACTCGGGGTGGCGAATGGCGGTCAGGCGGCCGCGCACGCGCCTGTCGCTGCGTCGGAACCAGTAGCCGACGGCGAACAGCAAGGCCACGGTGACGCCGATGACGCCGAAAAAGGCCGGCCCCAGCCACGTCGCCCAGGACGGATCGGCCGGCGCTTCCTCGGCGACGGCCGCGGGCGCCAGGGTCAGCGTCCGCCCGATGCAGAGCGGGGCGAGCCGGTCCATTTTCGTTTTCTTGGTGTCGCCGGCCGTGTATCGGAAAATCTTGAAGAAGTAGCCGCTGAACCCCACCCTTTTGTCCAGATGATCGCCCGGTTCGAGGCCTTTGGGCAACTCCGTGATGACGAAGAACAGCGGGTCGTTCTCCTGGAGATCGACGAACATGCATCCTTCGTAGTAGTTCTTCACGCCCGCCTGGGCGGCCATCGGCTGCGGATCGAACTGCCGCAGCCGCACCAGTTTGCCGTCGAAGTGGACGACGTCGCCTCGGTAGTCCCGCGGCCCCTGAAACAGGTGGACCCAATCCACGTTGTTCTTCTTGGCGGCCTCGTCCAGCGCCCGCGGCGAGGTCCGGTTGGCGTAGAACAGCATCCAGAAATAGGCGTCCTGTTCCTGGTCGCCGATCTCCTGCGTCAGCACCGTCCGGTCCTTGACGTGAGCCAAAACCTCCGGCGCGACGGCCCGAACGACGTTCGGATCCCAGAACGTCCAGAAGCGGTGGTATTCGCCGGCCGAGAGCAGGGCCAGTTCGTCGAGGCCTTCGGTCCCGGTCGGAAACCCGCCCATGAACAGCGACGCCGCGCCCACGTCCGTCCGCTGGTCCATCGTGAGGACCGGCTTGTTGGCGGCGGCCGCCTGAAGCTCCGGCTGGTCGTCGGGCGGCTCGGCCGCGATTCGACCCGCCCAGGCCAGCAGGGCGAGCGCGGCGAGGACGGCCCCGACCGGAAGCCGGTTCCGGCGGGTCGGCGTCGTCTTCTGCGGCCGCGTCACGTCCGGCATCGTCCTCGACTCAATGCGAATAGGTGCTATAGTCGCCCGGCTGCCCGAAGCTGATGTTGTCGAAGCCGGCGTTGCGGCAGGCGTCCATCACCTTGACCACGCCGCGCCATTTCAGGCCGCTGTCGCCCTGGATCTTGACCGACTGCTTGACGCCGCCCGCGGACGCGATCTCCGTCAGCTTCTCGCTCAGCTCTTTCAGGTGCTTGCTGTACGGCGGATTGATGGGCGTCTTTCCAGACGTTTGTTGAATGTTAATCATGCTGATGCCGTCGGCGTCGGTCCCCTCCGCCTGCGTCTGGACGAGGATGGTGATCTCGGCCTGGAGATCGACGGCGGCGTCGGCGGAGGAGGACTTGGGATCGACGTTCGCCAGCTTGTCGGCCGCGGCCGTGGCCTCCGACGGCAGACTGAGGTCCATCGACCCTTCCATGCCGGTCGGCAGCTTGAAGGTCGAAATAAAGAAGAAGAGCAACTGGAAGCTCATGTCCAGCATCGGCGTGATCGGCAGCGTAATGTCCGTGCCCGGTTCTTTCACCTTCCTATACGACATTCACGCGCCTCCCTTTCCGATCCGCGCTCGGCTCGTCTCTTCGCTTACCAACCAGTCGATCCGCACGCGGGATTGTTACTTCATTCGACGATTTTTTCCACAAATGACCATCACCCTTCGCTCGCGCTCGGGGCTGGTGAGCGCCGCTCACGCATTTACCCCCTTGCCGATCAACGCCCGCACCTTGAGGTTGGTGAAACCGGCGTCCTTGCAGTATTTCAGGATGCGATAGACGACGGCGTAATCCATGTCGCCGTCGGGCCGGATCACGACCGCCGTATGCACCTGACCGTCCTTGGACGCCTTCAACAGGTCGTCGTGCTGGGTCTTGAGCCAGACCAGCAGCGCGTCGTCCGGCTTCATGGCGTCCTGGCCGACGATGAGGACGTAGGCGTCGCCGTCCTTGAAGGTGTTCATCACGGCGGTGCGCGACTCTTCGGCGATGTGATTGGCGAGGTCGCCGTTGTTCGTGTCGGCGTGGTACGGCTTGACGGTGAGGAAGAGGAAGTCCTGTTCCTGCTTGTCGCCGGGCTTGAGGTTGGCGTCGTCGCTCAGTTGCTTGGCCGTCTCGGAATAGGCGAGGTGGACCGGCTCGTTGCTCTGTTCGCTGGCGTAGTTGCCGCAGATCATAAAGAACATCAGCAGCTGCAACACGAGATCGAGCAGCGGCGTGAGGTTCGGTTCGACGGCGGAGTCGCTGCCTGGCCCGTGGCTCATGGGTTGTGTCCTCAAATCTTTGGCGAGCGGCCGGCGTAAGCCGGCTGGTGAGTTACCCGTCCCGACGCGCTAGGCTACACCAGCCGGCTTACGCCGGCCGCTCGCCGTTGCTACTTCTGCTTGACCGCGGCGGACGGGACGCGATTGTCGGCGGCCACTTCCACGGACGGCAGGGTCGGGGCGGCGGGGGCCGGCTTCTTCGAATTGTGGTACATCTGCGTCAGCAGGTCGTCGGCGATGTTGGCCGTGTCCATCGAGATGCGCGTCAGCCGGTTCTTGAAGAACGTGTGGCAGAAAATGGCCGGCACCGACAGGCCGATGCCGATCAGCGTCACCACGAGGGCGTGCGAGATGTTGGCGGCCAGCACGTTGAACTGCGGCTGCGAGCCGCCCAGCGAGATGAAGGCGCCGATCATGCCCCAGACCGTGCCGACCAGCCCCAGCAGCGGCCCGAGCGTGCCGATGACGGCCAGGTAGGCGACGAGCTGGTCCTTGCTGGCGCGGATGCTGTCCACCATGTTGAAGGCGGCCTCGCGGGCGTCCTCGATGCCGTACTGCAGCCGGCTCATGCCGGTCGTCATGACGCGGCCGAGGTAGGAATTGTCGCCCTTGGCCATCTCATAGGCCGCCTTGAACTGCCGTTTGTTGACGGTGTCGGTGAAGTCCTCGACGAATCCCGGCGGGATGGCGGCGCTCATGCGCAGGTCCATCGCCAGCAGCACGCAGAGGGCCACGAGGCAGATCGACACGATCAGCAGGATGGTGCCGAACACCGGGCCGACGGAAACGACGATGTGGAGGAACATGTTGGGGGCGGCCGGCGCGGCCTTGGGGGCCGGGGCGGCGGGGGCGGCCGGTTGGTCGCCGGCCGGGGCCGGTTCCTGGGCGTGGGCGGTGGCGGCGAACAGCGCGAAGGAAACGAGCGCCGCCGTCAGACAGCCCAGGAGCAATCCGGTCCACCGCGACGGCGAAGGCGCTGCGGAGAGTTTCATGGTGCAAATTCCTGACACGCAAAAGGAAAGATCGTTCGGTTCCCTTGGCCGTTCCGAGTGAGACGTGCAACCCGCCCGTTTGGTTCCCCAGGCGGCCGGAACGCGGACGAAAAGTGTACCCGCACGCAGCACACGTTTTATTTAATGTGAACGACGACGGGGGTAGGTGTCAAGCATTTTCCGTCCGGCTTGGCAAACGGGCGCCCCCCTCCGCATAATATCCCGACGACCGCCCCATCGACCAGGAGAGGATTTCCCGTGGCCGACGCGCCTCCGAACGCCCCCTTCGACATCGAACGGCCCGACTGCTTCTACCTCGGCCGCGAATACGACCAGGCCGCCAGGGCCGTGCGGCCGGACCAATACGTCATGTACGACGCCCGCGACCTGACCACGCACGGCGTCGTCGTCGGCATGACCGGCTCCGGCAAGACCGGCCTGTGCATCAGCCTCCTCGAAGAGGCCGCCATCGACGGGATCCCCTGCGTCATCATCGACCCCAAAGGCGATCTCACCAATCTTCTCCTCCAGTTTCCCGACCTCGACCCGAAGCATTACCGGGAATGGCTCGACGAGGACGACGCCCGCCGCAAGGGCGTTTCGCCGGAACAATACGCGGAGGAGCTGTCGGCGCGCTGGCGCAAAGGACTGGCCGACTCGGGCCAGACGCCGGAGCGCGTCGCCCGGCTCAAGGCGGCGTCGGACCAGCGCATCTACACGCCCGGCAGCGAATCGGGGCTGCCGCTGTCGATCCTCGGCGCCTTCGCCGCCCCGAAGGTCAAGATGCCGCGCGAGGAGTTGACGCAAAAGGTCGCGGCCACCGCCACGGCCCTGCTCGGTCTCACCGCCATCGCCGCCGACCCCGTGCAGTCGCGCGAACACATTCTCGTATCGCAGTTGTTGCTGAACGCCTGGACGGCCGGCCGCGACCTCGACCTGCCGAAGCTCATCCGCGAGATCGAACGCCCGCCGATCAGCTCCGTCGGCGCCTACTCGCTGGAAACCTTCTTCCCGTCGAAGGACCGGCTCAAGTTCGCGTCGATGCTCAACAACGTGCTGGCGTCGCCGACCTTCTCGACGTGGACGATGGGCGAGCCGCTCGACCTCGCCGCCATGCTCTATCGCAACGGCAGGCCGCAACAGTTGATCTTTTATGTGGCTCATCTCGACGACACGCAGCGCATGTTCTTCACGACGCTGCTGCTGGAGGAGATGTTGGCGTGGACGCGGCGGCAGGCGGGGACGACCAACCTGCGGGCGATCCTCTATTTCGACGAGGTGTTCGGCTACTTGCCGCCGCACCCGGCCAACCCGCCGAGCAAGGGGCCGCTGTTGACGCTGCTCAAGCAGGCGCGGGCCTTCGGCGTCGGCGTCTTGCTGGCCACGCAGAACCCCGTCGATCTCGACTACAAGGCGCTTTCCAACGCCGGGACGTGGTTCGTCGGCAAGCTGCAAACCGACCGCGACAAGGCGCGACTTTTGGAGGGCATGGAAGACGCGGCGGCGGAGCAGGGTTCGCTGGCCGACCGGGCGCAGCTGGACCCGCTGATCTCGGCGCTGGGCAATCGCGTCTTCCTGATGCACGACATTCACCGGCCGGCGCCGTTGCTGTTCCAGAGCCGGTGGGCGCTGTCGTTCCTGCGCGGGCCGATGACGCGCGAACAGGTGTCGCGGCTAATGGCGCCGTTGAAGGAAACGCCGGCGGCCCCGCGGCCCCTGTGCGTCGCCTGCGGGGCCGACCTCGGGCCGGAGGTGACGGACCACTGCCCGCACTGCGGCAAGTACCCGTGGGCCGTGCCGCAGGCGCATTTGGAGAACAAGGCGATCCGTGAAGCCGCCCCCGCGGCCGACGCCGAACCGGTCGGCGACCGTCTGCCGCCGGTCCTGCCGGGCGACGTGAAACAGTTTTATTTACCCTCCGTGAAGACGCACAACGCCGGCGCGGAAATCGAATACCGGCCGCGCGTGCTGGGCTTCGCCAACGTCGTATACGTCGTGGATAAACGGAAGGGCGTGGAACACACCGAGGCGGTGCGGCTGCTGGCCCAGCCCGCGGCGGCCGGCCACCCGACGGCGTGGGAAACGGCCGAGCCTTACGCGGGGACGCTGCCCGAGACGACGGCGGCGGAGCCGAACGCCCGCTGGGCCGGCGTGCCAGAAACGATGGACACCGGCCGTAAACTCAAGGCGCAGGAAAAGGCCTTCGCGGAGTATCTGTATACGACGAGGAAACTGTCGCTGTGGGAGAACCGACCACTCGGGCTGGTGAGTCAACCGGGCGAGGGCGAAACGGCCTTCCGCGAGCGCTGTCAGACGACGGCGCGTCAGGGCGCCGAACAGGCGTTGGCGATGGAGAAGGTAAAGTTCAAGCCGAAATTCGAGGCGCTGGACATGAAATTGCCGGACGAGAAGCCGGCCGCGAAGGGGGGCGGTTCCTGGCTGGGCTGGATCTTCCCGGTGCCGCGGGCGACCGAATCCGACGACCCGAAACTGGAAGAGAAGCGTCGCAAACTCACGACGGACTACCAATCAAAGGTCGCGGAAATCGGAGAAAAGTGGAAGCGTCTCGGCGAGGAGGCGACGGCGATTCAGGTGAAGCCGCGCAAGGCGGACGTGCATGTGACGCATTTCGGCCTGGGCTGGGCGCCGCACTGCCGGACGGCCGACGGCAAGGCCACACCGGCGTATCAGTAGCATGAAGGCGAGCCTCAGCATGGATGAGAAGCGGCGCAAGCTGAAAACTGACTAGGCCGTGTCCGGCAATCGTAAATGCATACAATATCAGTGGTTCGGTCGCTCGTTCTCTTGCCATGGAGATGAACCATGAGACGCTACGAACTATCTGATCCACAATGGGCGATTCTGGAACCCTTTTTCCCGCCCACCCATTCGGGCCATGCCGGACATCCGTGGAGTGAGCATCGTCCCATCGTCAACGGCATCCTCTGGATCCTCCACACGGGCGCGGCCTGGCGTGATTTGCCCGAACGCTACGGCCCCTTTCAGACGGTCCATGACCGCCTGACCCGCTGGCGCGCCGATGGCGCCTGGAACCGCATCGTCGAAGCCTTGATCCGCCAACTGGAGGCGGAAGAAAAACTCGATCCCGATACGTGGTTCCTCGACGCCACCATCCTGCGCGCCATGCGCGACGCGGCGGGGGCGCTCAAGCGGACCCAGGCCCGACTGGTCGGCAGCGAGCGGACGCATCTCGTTGAGCCGCCGGATCATGCGTTGGGCCGCTCGCGCGGCGGTTTCGGCACGAAGATCGACCTGATCATCGAAAGTCACGGCATCCCGCTGGCCATCGGCATCCAACCGGGCCAGGAACATGAGAGCCGCGCGTTTGAAACCATGATGCATCGCAGCACACAACGGCAGCGGTTGGGCCATCGCAAGTGGCCCCGCGAATTCATCGCCGACAAAGGCTACAGTAGCAAGCGGATTCGCCAGTGGCTCAAGGGTCATCACATCCACGCGGTCATTCCCAAGAAGAAGAACGAAACCCCCGACCCCGCCTTTGACAAGGAAGCCTACCGGAAACGCAACCTCATGGAGAGGATGATCGGGTGGTTCAAATTGCATCGCCGGCTGGCCACCCGTTATGAGAAACTCGCCGTCAACTTTCTTACCTTTTGGACGGTCGCCTGGATTACACTACTGCTGAAATATCTATTGTCGGACACGGCCTAATAGATACGACCTTCGATCAGGTCAGGAATCCGCGCGCCGTCGATCAAACGGCAACCGTTGGCCTGCGCCAGCTGCCCCGCGGTCGAGGTGAATCGGCTGTTTGTTATGACCGCACAGGAAGTGCATTTGTAGTAGTTCATCCCGGCGACCACTTCCATGACGGCGTGGTTGCCGACGCTATCCGCGTATCCTTTGGCCTGAACGGCCACTCGCGCCCCTTTGCCGATCACGATGAGGTCCGCACCCTGATCGCCCGATGCCTTTGTCAACTCAACGCGATAACCCAGCATCTCGAACGCCCGCGACAGGAAGTGCTCGAAGTCCACTCCCCGCAGGGAACGCCAGTCCATGTGGATCAACTGGTATTTCGCGCTGGTGAGCAGAGCGGCCAGTTCGTCGCGCCTGAGCCGGGCCTTCTCTAACCGGCCGTAAAGCGTCCACTGCTCTTGCAAACGGTTGTAATCCGTCCACGCCTGCTCCGCCGCCGGCCGCAGGGTTTCCACCCGCTCCGCCCATTCCTTCCGCTGCTGAATCATCCGTTGATAGGCCAGCCGCTTGGGTTCGGTCGGCCAAAGGATGAGAATGGCCGGGGTCGCGAGACAGAAGCCAGACGCGGTCAGGACCGCGGCGCCCTGGAACGCGGCGCCACACGACCGAAACAGGAACGGCGTCGAGAGCAGAGACAGGCAACAAAGGACGAATGCGGCGCCGCCGATGACCTTGACCTTTCCGAATCCCGGCAGGCCGGTTAGGACGAACAGGCGAACGAGATTTAGGTAGGCCCAAGTAAGGCCCGGCCGGCTCCGCCTCTTGGCCTGATCGAACTCGGCCCCCAATTTCTTTGCATTTTGCAGCGCCTGATCCACTTGCTCATCGGTCACGCGGCGCAGGGAGCCTACACGCCTCCACTCCTGTTCGCGACGTTGCACCACCTCATCCGCCGCTTGTAAATCCGCGGGTGAGATCGTATAAATGTCCGCCGACCGCCTTGTCCGCGTCGCTTCCACCACTTCGACCGCGGTTACGACCGCGTTCAGCAAGCGCCTGTTCGCTCGTCGCATGGCTTTCACTCCCGTCGCTTCTCGTGTCCGAAGCCGGCAGCGATGAATTCTCGCGTGGCCAAAAGCATTCGTGCCGTCACGCTATGTCGATGGACAGCACCTGGGCATCGACCTTGGCTTGCTCAAACTGCGCCACGAGTCCAGGAATCCTGGCGTAGAGCTGCGACAGGTGGCGGCCGGCTTTTTCTGAACAGCCTCGGAGTTCGGTCAGGCCGGTCTGCAACTTGGCCTCGATCCGCTGCTGATACTGCTTGTATTTCACCACCAGCGCCGCCAGTTCAGTGCGCGACACCGCCGCCGCCGCGTTAAACCGAAACTGGCCGGACACTTGCAGCTTCCATGCGAGGAGATTGCCTGTGAGCACAGGTCCGAAGCCGTCGATCTTCAAGATACGCTCCTGTTCGATATCATAGGCCGTCTCGATGCCATTTGACCGGAGCACCGCCTCGCGAGTTGGGCCTATGCCGGTAATGTCGTGATCGCTGATGAACTGCGTTTGCAGGAAATGAACGCGTTGGGCCGCTTCTTTGTTCCTTTCCAGTTCCCGATGCTCCTGTTCGTATTGCGGCTTGAGGCTCAGATACTCGTTCTTGAGGCTTTCCAGGTTGTGCTTTAGCACGTCGAACGATTGCTCATACCATGATGCCGTCCTGCGCCAGTCAGTCTCAGCCGCCTCCAATTGGCTGTGCGCCTGGAGATAAGCTTGTATGCGGATCTCCTTTTCTCGGCGTATATCGGCAAGGATGGCGTCTCGCTTGGCGTTCGCCTCTCGTACTGCGGCTTTATAGGCCCTATCGCGGCGTGCCTTCTCCAGTTCCAGCTTGGCCAGTAAAGCATCTCGCTCGGCGTTTGCGGTTCGGACTGCGGTTTGGTATTCCTCTTCGCGGCGAGCCTTCTCCCGCCGCAGGTCCGCCAAAACGGCGTCGCGCTCGGCGTTTGCGGTTCGGACGGCCGCCTGGTGCTTTATTTCACAGACCAGCCATCCCATACCGAAGACGAAAGTGGACATGATCACGAAGGCGCCGAGGGGAGCGACCATTCCACCGACGGTTCCCTGGGACGAGCGGGAAATGGAAGCGACCACGATGGCGACAAAGAACACGAACGGAAGAAAGCACGCGCTACCCAATGCCGTCCAGCCTAGAGTTTTGTGCAGGATTTCACGTCGAATTACGACCGGCGGCGGCACGCGCGACCGCGCGATCACAACCGGGGGCGGAATGCGAACCGGCGGCAAGACAACTGGGGGCGGCGCGGGTGGCGGAGATACCACGACCGGGGACGGGACTCTGGACGGTATGTGAACTGGCAGAACCGTCGGCGCGATCCGGCCGGAAGCGGGCGGACGCCGGTAGACCGCGCTAGGCCGAGGCGCAGGGTCGATTTCGGCCCATACGGCGCCCAGGACGAAGGACAGCGACGGGATTGTCGCCACGGAACGGTATACAGCGACCGAAATGAAGAAGTTAGGCGCTCTAGATTGTATCAGGTCGCACCAGCAGCACCGGCGGAGGTGCGCAGAAAACTTGTGCCCGAGGTCTTTGGTGCAATCCGTTAGCTGTTTTTGAAGCCCGCCTAGAGCGGCGACCCACTCGTGGGCGGTTGGCCGAGGCCCGGTTGGGCCGAATGCGTACTGAAGGCGCGTTCAAAGAGCCGGCCGACCTCGGCGGGGACGATGCCGAGCAGTGGCGCCTGGGGCGGGGGGGCGATCTGAAGTTGGGCAGCGGCGCGGCTGTAGGCGAAGCGGAATTCCTTGATCGCCTTTTCTATCGGCAGTTCGCCTCTAGTTAGCGGCCGACCCGAGAAAGGGTGGCGCCCTACGAAGAGGAGGTGAAAAATGAGGACAGCCAAGCCAAATCGGTCGTGATTGTGGGTTCGGACAACGCCGCGAAAGCTTTGACCTTGCAGTTCGGGCGGCGTATACAGGGGCACGCCGACTTCACACGGAAATGACTGCGTTCCGGCCTGGACCTGATAGGAATCGCAGTCGATCAGCTGAACCATCGCCTTGGACGAAATGAGGACGTTGCTCTGGTTCACATCCCCGATCACATGGCCGCCGCGATGAATGATCTCGAACGCGACGGCACAGTTCATCGCCGTCTGGATGAGAAAAGCCCAATCGGCGGTGGGGAAGTCTTTCTTGCGGTGGGCCGGACTGTAAAGGGTATGGACCTCCTTATGCTCGGAGACCCGCGGCATGAGGACGCCAACAAGCGGCCCTTGGGGGGTCTGATGGAGAGTGGCCGTCGGCCAGGCCGCCACCGCCAGCAAGTCGGGACGCGCCAGGGACGCCATCGCCCGGAACTTTTGCTCTTTGCGGGAATCGGGAGGCTTGTGATAGACCTTGGCCACGGAAGACGGCCGGCCCACGACTTCATAGACCGCCCCTTCCCCACCCACCCCCAGCTGGGATCCCAAGTCAACCCGGCGATTCAGGTTGTCGTACAAGCTGCGCGGCGTCATCGGGCAATCGTCTTGTGGCGAGGATGAGCGTTTTATCGTCATCCGTTCGGCGGTTCACGGACGGCGAAGTCAAAAAGTCGCGGCACGGCGTCTGCAACTCCGATGCGGACTTCGCGGCGCGAAGGGCCTGGAACATCGGGAGGAAGAACGGGCTATGGACGCTTTTGTCCACATAACGGAGCGCGAGCATCTGCAAACCGTCCGTGACCAGGGCCAGTTCGTCCACCCGTCTCGGGTGAGTCTGAAACTCTATCCGTCGTTCAAATTCCAGGTCGGTCAGGAAATTCGTCGTATTAAGATACTCACCAGATTGAGGCCAAAAGACGGCCTGGTAGGCGTCGCCTTCTTGGAGGATAATGGCCCCATCTCCAAGCTGGCTGAACACGGCCGTTTGTTCCCCTACCACCGCCGTCAGCAAGGTGCAGGCGAACGCACGGAGCGGGGCGGAACGGCGATCAGCTTCCTCACTCAGCAGTTCCCGAACTCGGCGATGCCAGCCTTTCACCATGTCACCGTCAATATCCGAAACCCGGAGACTGCCGCCGAGGGCTTCTCGTAGTTCGCGGGTGATCGCCTCACAGGCGAATTTCGACCCGATTTCTGCGTGTTCGGCGCTGCCGGCCCCATCCGCGCAGGCCAGCAGAAGGACGGTTTCTCCACTCGATTGCGTCCATTCGCCCGAGGAATGGTCCTGGCACGGCAGCCCGGCACTTTCGTGGGACACTCCGGACACGCTCTCACAGAGCAGTTTCCACATGTGCGGCGTCATCCGGTCTCAGACCGAGGCCCAGCCCTCCGGCCCGGTCGGGTTGGGAAGTGGAACATTCTCTCCCGGCGTGGATCGGGATACGGATCGCTGCGATTGCGACAGCCAGAGGAAGAGGTCGCGGAAGCGCAGCCCTTTTAGGTTTAAGGGCGCCCGGACACAGATTTGCTTGAGGATGTCCACGTTGGCGCCATCCACGCCGACCGCAAAGAAAGAGAACGCCTTGTTCGTCTCCCCCTGTTTGACCAGATCGGCGGCTGATTTCCATTCGTCGGTCGGGCCGCCGTCCGTGATTAGGAAGACCCAAGGGCGGTAGTACAAGATACCGTTGGCGCGGTAGGCGTCTTTCCGTTGTCGAAGCATCTCCAGGGCCTCGCGGATGGCCCCGCCCATCGGGGTATTCCCACCGGCGGCAAGGGTGGGCGGTTGGAAACCGTCTGCCGTTGTGAAATCACAAACGGTTTGAACCACGCCGCCGAAGGTCACGACCGCCACTTCAACGCGCTTGGAAGCGAGGCCGTCGGCGGCAAGTTCATCTTTGTAGGTCGTCAGGCCCGCGTTCAACTCCGCAATCGGCGCGCCGGCCATTGAGCCGGACACGTCGAGGAGAAGAACGCAGGCTACCCTCGGTTCAGGGTTCTCCGCGAAATCGTTAGTGCCGAAGGGGACTTGTTCCACTGTTTGGCTCCTTGCACCTGGCGAGGATCAATCGCCAGACCGACGCCGAATGCCCCCAGAAGGACAGTGCGGATAGTGGCCATTGTCGTCTTTTCCGGATCGATGTCAAACGGATTCCGGCGCTCGCCAAAACGCGGCTAAATCAACTCCCGTATCGGCTCTCCATACGGCAAGATCGCCATCGGCCACCCGCTGTTGTCGGGGAAGGTCGTCTCCACGTCGATGCCCAGGTGGCGGAACGCCGTCGCCCACAGGTTCTTCGGCGTCAACCGACGCGGGGGAGCGTAGGGGGCCAATCCCGCTTGACACCGCGGAGAGGTGGTCGTATCTTCATCGTAGATACCGGAGGTTCCGATGAAGACGCGCGTTCAGAAGTGGGGCAACAGCCTCGCCCTACGCATTCCGAAATCCTTCGCCGCGGAGGCGGGCCTTCACGCCGACGCGGCCGTCGAACTTTCCCTTGTCGGGGGCGCGCTCGTCCTGCGGCCGATCAAGCCGCAACCGCTCACGCTGGATCAGCTCCTCAGCGGCGTCACGGACGAAAACCTTCCCGGCGAGTGGGACACAGGGCCGGCCGTCGGCAAGGAGGTCTGGTGAAGCGGAAGGGCGCCTACGTCCCGGAACGAGGGGACGCCGTATGGATCACCCTCGACCCGCAAGCCGGCCATGAGCAGGCGGGGCGCCGCCCCGCCCTGGTCCTGTCGCCGTCGGCCTACAACGGCCGGGTCGGGTTGGCCCTGTTGTGTCCCATCACCAACCGGGCGAAAGGCTATCCGTTTGAAGTGACCCTCCCCGCCGATTCGCCCGTGACGGGGGTAGTGGGGGCCGATCAGGTGAAGAGTCTGGACTGGAAGGCGCGCGAAGCCTCCCGCATCGGCGCCGTCCCGCCGGAGGTCGTTGCCGAAGTCGTGAGGCGCCTTCAGACGTTGCTGGTCGAACCGCCGAGATAAACCCGGCGGCTCGCCAAGTGCGCGCTCAAATCAACTCCCGTATCGGCTCCCCATACGGCAATATGGCCATCGGCCGCCCGCTGTTGTCGGGGAACGTCGTCTCCACGTCGATGCCAAGATGACGGAACGCCGTCGCCCACAGGTCGTTCGGCGTCAACGGCCGTTCCTTGGGGTGTTCGCCCTTGGAGTCCGTGGCGCCGACCACCTGGCCGGTGCGCATCCCGCCGCCGGCAACCAGCATCGACATGGCGCTGGGCCAGTGGTCGCGGCCCGGCTGCCTCACCTTCGTTTGCGTGCCCTCCGAATAGCTGATGCGCGGCGTCCGGCCGAACTCGCCCGTCACGATCAGCATCACCTTTTTGTCCAATCCGCGGTCGTACAAGTCCTCGACCAGCGCCGTCACGGCCTGGTCGTAGATCGGCAGGCGGTACTTGGCGTCCTCGAAAAGGTGACAATTGACCGCGTGCGAATCCCAGTTGTAGCAGGACCAGATCGGCATCGTGACGCCGGGCGGCGTCGGGTTCTCCAGCACCATCGTCACCCAGCTGCCGCCGGCCTCGACCAGCCGCCGCGCCAGCAGCGCCCGTTGGCCCCACGGGTGGCGGCCGTAGCGGTCGCGCAGGCCGTCCGGCTCGCGCGACAGGTCGAAGGCGGTGCGGGCCTTCTCGCTGGTCATCAGCTGCAGCGCCTTCTGGCTGTACTCGTCCATCGCCGCCATGACGCCGTCGCGGTCGGCCTCGCGGCGCAGGGCGTCGAAACCGTGCAGCAGCCGTTCGCGGTCGTCGAACTGGCTCGCCAGCGCCGCGTTCATGGCCAGGTTCTTGACCTCGAACTTCGGGGCGTTGGGGTCGCCGACCACGGTGAACGGCGTGGTGGACGGCCCGAGGTAGGCGGCGCCGAAACTGAATACGTCCACGTCGCTGCGGCCCTGGTCCACGCCGGAAATGTAGTTGGGCAGGCCGACGTTGCGGCCCTGGCGCATCTTGGCCGTCATCGAGCCGACCATCGGGAAGTCGTTGACGAAGCCGGTCGGCTGCTTGGGGTCGCGGCCGGTGAGGAAGCGCTTGTGGCCGCCGCCGTGGTCGGCGAAGTTGTGCGAAATCGACCGAATAAGAGTGTACTTATCGGCGATGCGGGCGTGGCGCGGCAGGTGCTCGCAGACTTCCATGCCGGGCACGTTGGTGGGGATCGGCTTGAAGTCGCCGCGGTACTCGGCCGGGGCGTCCGGCTTCATGTCGTAGGTTTCCATGTGCGGCGGCCCGCCGGGCAGCCAGAGAAGGATGACGGACGTATCCTCGACGGTGCGTCCGGCCGCGCGGGCCTGGGCGCGGAGGCGGAGCAGGTCGGCGAGGCCGAGGCCGCCCAGCGTCAAGGTGGTGGCGCGGAGGAAATGGCGGCGCGTCACGGCGGACGGGGGACGAGGTTCCATGAGGGAGCCTCCGTGGGGTGGGAGGGCGAGTGGGTGGGGGCAGGCGGGCGACGTAGCCATCAAACAGCATATCACGGCCGCGTCGCTCAGGCCAGGGAATCCGCCTGGGCCGCGCGGCCGTAGGTTTCGAGCCACTGGATGATTTCGATGCGGTTGCCGTCGGGGTCGCGGATGAAAAAGCGGTCGGCGCCGGGGATGAGCGTCGTTTCCTGGACGTCCACGCCGCGGTCGGCGAAGTAGCTCCGGGCGGCGGCCGCGTCGGCGACGCGAAGGGCGAAATGCCGGCCGCTGATCGTGTCGGGCCGCTCCTTGAGCAGCAGGTGGACGTGCATATTGCCCAGGTCGAACCAGAGCACCACGAAATCGAACGTCCGCGGCTTGGGGATCTCCTTCAGGCCGAGGAGGTCGCGGTAAAAGCGGCGGCTGCACTCCACGTCGGTGATGAGGACGGAGACGTGATCGATTTGTGTCACTTGCAGGCCGGACATGACTTATCTCCCCCATTCGGCGGCTAAACCAAGGCTACGGGTTGAAGATCGCGGGAATGTTCCGAGCACCGTGAAGGACACGGATCAACTCGATGCCGCCGTTGATCGGACGGTAAAACAAGAGGTAACTGCCCACGAGAAAGGACCGCAAGCCCGGCGCGAGGTCGTCGCGGGCCGTGCCGATTCCGGGCGGGACTGGGCGAGGAGGTTGCATTTCTGATCCACTTCGTCGGCGAATCGGTTGGCAGCCGACGGGCTGTACCGCCCCAAATAAACGAGGATGTCCGTGAGGTCCCGCGCCGCCTGGGGTGTGCGAATTACCTGGGGCATGCGTCGGCTTCCTGGCCCTTCTCCTGACGGACAAGGCGAGCCGCTTCGTCCTGAATCGCCTTCATGTCCAAAGGCGCCGAATTCGCCGCGTTCGGCCTGCTCCATGCCGACGGCGATC
>CAWFBG010000026.1:0-186594 GCA_963813925.1 uncultured Planctomycetaceae bacterium | reverse complement strand
CTCTTGCATGTTGAAATCGTACTGGTAGTGTTGCGGCTCGCGCATCGGCGCGACTCGGCGCTGGCGTGCTCGCGGCCCTGCTTGCCGACGTTGGCGTGTTTGAGGATGTTGAGTCCCTCGGCGTAGGCGGCCATCAGGCCGTACTCGATGCCGTTGTGGACCATCTTGACGAAGTGACCGGCGCCCGACGGGCCGCAACGCGGATCGCCGTCCACGGCCGTGCCCATCACGGTCCGTTTCGCCGGTCGGCTCGCCCTTGTCGTTGAGCCCCTTGACCTTGGTGGGCGGGGTCTGGCCCTGGCCCGGCGCCGCGCCTTGAAGATCGGGTCGAGGCCTTTCACGGCGCCGGCGTCGCCGCCGATCATCTGGCAGTAGCCGCGTCCAGGCCCCAGACGCCGCCGGACGTGCCCACGTCGAGATAGTGGATCCCTTTTGCCGCCAAATCCTTGCTGCGCCGGATGTCGTCGATGTAATCGGAATTGCCGCCGTCGATCAGCACGTCGTCCTTGGACAGCAGCGGCGCGTACTCGTCGATGACGCGGTCGGTGACGCCGGCGGGCACCATCAGCCAGAGGGCGAACGGCGGCCTCAGCTTGGCGATCAGGTCCTTGGCGGACGACGAGGCGACGGCCTTGCCGCCGCTCTCCTTGACGATTTGTTGCATGACGGCGTCCTCGCGGTCGCGCACGACGCATTCATGTCCGGCGAGGGACAGCCGCACCACCATGTTGCCGCCCATGCGGCCCAGACCGATCATGCCCAGTTGCACGACATTGCTCCTTTGCCAGGGTGTTCAAACGCGGCCGCGCCGCCTTTCGTCTTTCAACACGAACTGGTCGTCGCCGACCAGCACCACGTCCGCCATGCCGAGAAACAGCCCCGTGCCGACGACGCCGGGGATCGCCCGGATGCGGATCTCCAGGTCGGCCGGGTCCGCGATCGGGCCGACGCCGCAATCGAGGATGGTATTGCCGTTGTCCGAGAGAAAGGGCTTGCCGTCCACCTGATACGGGGCCGGACGGAGGTCGAGGTCGCGCAGACGGGCGACGCAGAGGGGAACGGCGAACGGCACGACCTCCACCGGCAAGCTGCCGCGCGTGCCCAGCACCGGGACGTCCTTGCCGGGGCCGACGAGAATGACCAGCATCTGCGACGCCGCGGCCACGACTTTTTCGCGCACCAGGGCGCGGCCCCAGCCTTTAATGAGGTTCAAATTCGGATCGACTTCATCGGCACCGTCCACGGTGACGGCCAGCGGCAGGGCTTCTTCGAGAGAGACGAGAGGAACGCCGTGCCGCGTCGCCAGGTCGGCCGACGCCCGCGAGGTCGGCACGCCGCGGACTCGCAGCCCGGCCTTCACCCGCTCGCCGAGGAGTTGGATGAACGCGGCGGAGGCGCGGCCGGACCCCAGGCCGAGGGCGGCGCCGTCGGGTATGAGGTCCAGGGCGCGTTCGTAGATCGTCATGGGACCACTCCGCCGAAAGAGAAAAGGGTCAGCGGCCCGACGAATCGGGAATGAGTGCGAGGGTTGATTTATCGAGAGGGGGAGGGGAGGGCAACGGGAAAGGTGTGAAGATCGGATTCAGCCGGTTCCTGGCCTACTTGTGTGGGAAGGAGACACGACGGGGACAACCGCCGGATGTATTATAGGTGTTTCAGAAGATTCTCCTACATTCCTGCCTGACGGGGAAGCCTGTTTCGATGAAACCCGACCTGACCCCCGCCGCCGAGCGCCCCTGGATTACGCCCGCCGCCTCGGCCGCGCCGCCGGCGAAGTGCAGCCCTCCCACTGGCTGCACGGCCTCCTCGCCGAGGAAGAAGGCCGCCCCGCCTTGCTCGCCGTGCAGGCCGGCCTCGACTGGGACGCATTCACCCGCGACCGCCCCGCGCCGCCCTCCGCCGACGCCGCCGACGCCTCGATTCCGTTCACACGGGCCGCGCGAATCGCCCTGTCGGAGGCGACCGCCTGGGCGCGGATGCAGCTGTCCGGCGAAGCGACGGTGTCCGGCGACCTGCTGCTGATCGCCCTGCTCCGCGCCGACGACGCGCTGCGCGATCGCCTGGAGGCGATGGGCCTGCGCATGGACCGGCTGGAGTCCGCCGTTTTGCCGGAACCGGGGCCGCCGATCCCGGTGGAGGAGGAAACGCCGCCCGACCCCACTGGACGTTTCGACGCCGGCCGCATCCTCGACGCCTGCGCAACCGCGCCCGCGAGGGATTGCGCGTCGTGGAGGATTATTGTCGCTTTGTCCTCGACGACGCTTTCCTGTGCGGCGAATTGAAGCGGCTGCGGCACGACCTGACGGCCGCCCTCGCCGGCTGCCGACGCAACGTCTGCTGGAAGCGCGCGAGACGCAACACGATGTCGGCGCCGGCCTGTCCACGCCGGCGGAGCGGGAACGCGAGTCACTCGCCGCCGTGGCCCTGGCGAACTGGAAGCGGCTGCAGGAGGCGTTGCGCAGCCTGGAAGAGTTCGGCAAGACGGTCAGCCCCGATCTCGGCCGGGCGCTGGAGCAACTGCGGTACCGCAGCTACACGCTGGAACGCGCGGCGGCCCTCGGCGCGGCGGCGCGGGAACGGCTGGAAGGCGTGCGGCTCTGCGTGCTGCTGACGGGGTTGCAGTGCGTCGGGCCAGTGGAATGGACGATCAAGGAGGCGGCGGCCGGCGGCGCCGGCATGGTCCAGCTGCGCGAAAAGGACTTGTCCGACCGCGAATTGCTGGAACGGGCGCGGGAGGTTCGTCGTTGGACGCGCGAGGCCGGCGTACTGTTTATCGTCAACGACCGGCCGGATATCGCACGGCTCGCCGAGGCGGACGGCGTTCACCTGGGCCAGGACGATTTGCCGGTGAAGGAGGCCCGCCGCATTCTCGGCCCGGACGCGCTGATCGGCGTGAGCACGCACACCATCGAACAGGTGCGGCAGGCGGTGCGCGACGGGGCCGGTTATCTCGGCGTCGGGCCGACCTTCCCGTCGCGGACCAAGAAGTTCACGGAGTTTCCCGGTCTGGATTTCGTCCGCGCCGCGGCCGCCGAGACGACGCTGCCGGCCTTCGTCATCGGCGGCGTCAACCTCGACACCGTGACGGCGGCCGCGGCGGCGGGGGCGCGGCGGGCGGCGGTGAGCCAAGCGGTATGTCAGGCGGCCGACCCGCGGGCCGCGGCCGAGGCGCTGGTGCGGGCGCTGTCGGGCGGACGGCCGGACGTATAATTTCGCTGCCCCGTTTTCCAACCGAGGAACCCTCATGCAACCCAATCCGGTCAAGCAGGCGTTGAAGGCCGGCCGCCCGTCCGTCGGCACCTGGCTGTCGCTGGGCAGCCTCACGGCGTCGCGTTTCCTGGCCCGCGCCGGCTTCGCCTGGCTGACCGTGGACGTGGAACACAGCCTCGTCGGTTGGGAGACGGCCACGCACATGTTCGCCTCCATCGCCGACGCCGGCTGCACCGCCCTGGCCCGCGTGCCGTCGAGCCGACACGACCACATCAAGCGCGTGCTGGACAACGGCGCCCACGGCATCGTCGTGCCGATGGTCAACAGCCGGGAGGAGGCCGAGGCGTCCGTCGCCGCCGCCAAGTATCCGCCGACCGGCAACCGCAGCGTCGGCGGCAGCGTCCACGCGCTGAACTTCCGCACGAGCGCCGCCGACTACTTCGCCCACGCCAACGACGAGGTGCTGGTCGTGCTCCAGTGCGAACACATCAAGGCCGTCGAGGACGCCGACGCCATCTTCTCCGTGCCCGGCATCGACGCCATTTTCGTCGGCCCCAACGACCTGGCCGCCTCCATGCGGAGCAAGGACAACAAGCCGCCGAGCGCCGAGGCCACGGCCGAGGCGATGAAACACGTCCTGGCGACCTGCCGCAAGCACGGCGTCGCGCCGGGGCTGCACTGCATGAACGCGGAGGAAGCGCGTCATCGGATCGAAGAAGGATGGCAATTCGTGGCCGTGGTCAGCGAGCTGAAGATGATGCTCGACGGGGCGGCCGACGTGGTGCAAAAGCTGGGGCTGCGCGGCAAGCCCGAAACCACGGCGAAATACTAATATGTGCTGGGGCGGCTGGAGGGATACTCGCGCCGGGGGAGTCCGAATCCCTACTTGAACTCCCACCTCCCCCACAAATGCGGCGTCAGCATCGCCTCGGACGGCACGTCGCTGGTCAGCCCGGTGGCCTTGTTGCTCCAGTAGGAGCGCCGCAGCGTCCGGAAGCCGTCGCCGCGCAGGACGCCCACGTCGCCGCGAATCGGCCGGCCGGCCGCCGGCTTCAGGCCCAGCGTCTCCAGCGGGACCGACAGTTCGTAGTCGCCGCCCGAACCGGCCAGCCGCACCCGGTCGCTCACGTCTTCCACTTTGTCGATGGTTATGGTGCGCCACGGCGAGCTGAACGGGACCGGCTCCTTCGTCCCGGGTGCGACCGCCCGATATAGCACGGCCCAGGTCCTGCCCTTGACGCGCGTGACCACCAGCCGCACGTCGCCGGCCGCCGGTTTCTCGCGCCGGATCCGCGTCCGGGTCGGTCCCGATCATCAGGTCGAGGGCGCCGCCCGTGAGGAACGGGGCCGTCGCCGTCTCGCCCGAGTTGCGCAGCAGGTCGGCGTCGCCCGTGCGGAAAGCGGCGTAGAGGCGGTCGCCCGACACGGACACGGCGGCCGTCACGTTGAACGGTTTCGAGTGGCTGTCGAAGTTGGCCGCCACCCCGCTCTTATCGACGTCCACCCAGTCGGCCCCGGCCCAGTCGTCGAGCTTGCCGTCCACGACCGGCGCTTTTTCTCGTAACGCGACCGTCAATACGCCCTTTCCCCGGTCCTTCTGTCGCAATTCCTCCCGCCGCAAGAGGTAATCCTGCGCCTTCCGCAGGTCGGCGGCGGCGACAACCAGCGGCCGTTCGGGCAGTCGCCGGATGCTCTCCAGCCCTTCCACGCGCACCAGGCTGGTGTTGACGCCGTCCACCAGGTAGACCCGACCGTCCTCCGTTTGCGTCATCGACGGCCAGAAGTTTTCGTCGTGCAGCGTGAGGTCGTTGAGGACCATGCCCCGCTCCGCCGCCGGCATCGCCCACGATTTGCCCTGACGCACGTCCTTGAAAAGCGTGGCTACGAACAGGCCGTCCGCCGTGAACAGGTACATGTCGCCCATGTTGCCGTTGACGGCCCAGAGCGGGCCGGCGTCGCCGGCCTTCGGCGTGACGAAGCCGCCCAGCAGTCGCGTCGTGCCGATCAATTCGCCGGGGGCGTCCGGCGGCGGCGATTCGTGCGAGGCGTGCAAGCCCGGCCACAGGCTGGGATAGGACCACTTCGCCTCGCCCCGGAACGCGCCGCCGACCGACTGCGGCGCGAACGGCTTCGGCGCCACGGTCAGCACCGTCCAGCCGTCGTCGGCCAGCAGCGCCTGCTCGCCGCCCGAGGAGGTCGCGGTCTGCGCCCCCGCACGAGCGTTTCTCCCGCGGCGAGGTCGTACACGGGCGCCCCGGCGTCGGTGAACCGCTTCGGCGCGTAGCGCATGGCCTCGCCGTCCACGTAGGAAACGAGGCATGACAGATCGGGCATGACCGTGACGCCGCGGGCCGACTTCTTGACCAGCGTCACCTCGTCCGGCTGCGCCTGACCGTCGCCGTTGAGGTCCGTCCAGACGAACATCGCCTGGTTCTGCCAGTAGTTCCCTTTGAGGTCCACGCCCTTCGGCCACAGCGGTTTGAAGGCGTCGGTCTTGAGCAGGTCCCAGTCGTTGGCCCGGCCGAGCGCGGCGACGGGGACCGCGACGTCGCCGCGGTCCCGCCAGAGGAAAGCGACGCCGGCGCCGTTGGTCGGGTTGCTGTTGTAGCAGTTGGTGAAGTAGCGTTTGCCGTGGACGTAAAGCGGCGCCTCGGGCTGGCCGGCGTCGTGACCGCCGGGGAGCCGCAAATCCTTCGGCCCCGGCCGAAACAGGACGCGGACGACCTCACTTGTCCCCTTCTGCCAGTCGAGCTTGAGTTCCATGCCGTGGTAGTAGAAGCGCGTCCGGTCGCGGGGGTCGAGGGCGCCGCCGCCGCCGTATTCGGCCGGCCCGTAGAAGGCGTTCACCAACTTGCCGTCCAGCGTCCAGACGCTGACGCGCTTGGGCTGGAAGTCGGTCTCGGCCACCCAGAGATGGTCGTTGGAGTCGATGGTCAGGCCGTTGGGGTTGTTCATGTGGTCGGGGTTGTACGGGCCGGCCTTCGGGGCGCCGGGGCGGCCGATCGCGTGCAGGTATTTGCCCTCCGCATTGAACACTTTCACCTGATGGCTGTCGCCGCGGTCGCTGATATAGACATTCCCCTGGGCGTCCAGGGCGAGCTGTTGCGGGTCTTCCAGCCCTTCCGACACGACCGCTTCCGGCGTGGGCAAGGTGGTTTTCGGCCCCATTTCGGGCAGCGTATAGCGGAGAAGACGCTTGCCGGACAGGGCCAGCAATCGCCCCCGCGCGTCGAACGCCAGGCCGCGCGGGTCGTCGAGCGGCGCCGCGGCCAGCGCCTTCCCGGCCCGCGCGTCCACGAACAGGAGCCGATTCTGCTTCGGAAGGCTGCACGCCAGCAGGCCGTTGCGCACGGCCAATCCGCCCAGCGCCGACGCCTCCTTGCCGCCCTCGAACTTGTACGGCGCCACCGGCTTTTCGCCCGTTTTGGTCAATGCGGTGAGCCGCAATTCGCCCTCCCAGGCCGATCCGGCGTAGGCGTACACGTCGGCCGCCGGCTTGTCGCCCACGTCGCGCGCCAGGTACGGGGCGCCGGTCCAGGCGCCGCCGACGTGGCCCTGGCCGCCCAGCTTGCGGCCGTCGAGGTCCACCCAGGCGAGGCCGTCGCCGCCCTCGCTGACGTAGCTGCCCAGGTAGACCACCGGCTTGCCGCCGGGCGCTCGGTCGCCTGGCGCGAACAGGGCGGCGCTCGGCGGCGTGTGGTTGGCCAGCCAGCCGCCGGTGTGGTCGGCCGTGGGCCACGGCGGCCGGCCTGGGTTGTAGACGGTGAACTCGTAGCGGAGGTCGATCCCCTTGCGGACCAGTCCGCGGACGCGGTACGTCCCCGGCGCGACGAGCTGCGCCGGCACATGGTAGACGCCGTGCCGCGCCGCCTCCACGTCGCGCAGCAGGTCGTTCGTGCCGTCCCACCAGGCCACGTTGTCGCCCGCGGGGAACCAGATTTCGGAAACGAGGTTGCGAACGCGCTTGCCGTCGCCGTCCTCCAGGACCAGTGTCACGAAGCCCGCTTCCTTGAGCGTGAAGCGCACCGGAATCGGCGGCGGCGGCAGGGTCTCGGCCGGCAGGACGGCCGTCTTCAGGTCGGCGTCGCCCAGCGGCGACAGGGCCGCCAATTCGCCCAGCCAGACGCGCTTGCCCTGGTGCGTTTTGCCTTGTAGGTGCGGGTGGCTTTCGTTCGTCGCCGCGGTGATGCGGAGGCGCAGCGCCCGCGTGGTCACTTCCTCGCCGAAGTCCATCCAGTTGACGCCCAGGGCGCGCGGGTACTGGTTTTGCAGCTTGCTAAAGGTCTTGATCGTCTTCCAATCGCTTTCATCGGCGTCGCGCGGGTGGCGGTCGGAGGGGCCGTCGTAGCGCTGGACCTCGGCCGCGGCGAAGCCCGCCCACAGCGCGTTGAGGCCGCACAGCCGCACCGGGCGCGGCCACGTCAGCATCACCCATGCGGGTCGCGCCGGCGACACCGCTTCCGCAGCGCCGTCGGGTCCGTTGTCCCACGCGCCCCACGTGCGGTCGTTAAGGCCGTTGTTGAGGCGGCCGGCGTCCTCGTCCCGTGCGCCGGCCGCGGCGGCCGCCTGCGGCGCGACGTTCGCCACGCGCCGGGCCAGCACGTAGGCGCCGCCGAGCCAGCCGTCAAAACTCGGGTCCGACGCGGCGGCGGTGTGCGTGAAGCGCAGGGCGCGCGTCGCGGTCCCCGGCGGCAGCACCCAGACGGCGTACTCGTCCTCGCCGACTTCATCTCGGCAAACCCGGCCGCCCTTCAAGCGCTCGGCCGGAATCCAGTCGGCGTCGTCGTTGAGTTTGCCGGGGTAGGCTGCCGCCGGCTTCAGCACGCTCAGCGCCCCGCCGCCGCGCGTCAGGACGGCGCCGACCGGGACCGCCGCCTTGAAGCCGATGCGCAGATGACGCGGCCCCGCCTCTTTCGACTCGCCGAAACGCACGCCGTCCCACTCCGGCGCCGTGTCGCGCGTCCAGAGAACGTGTCTCGGGCCGTCCTTGAGGGCGACGGCCGTTTCGCGGTCGCCCGCCGTCTGGGCGAAAGTCTCCGGGTCGAGATTGTCCGCGGCGACCGGCGTTTGGAACGCGGGGGCCGGCGCGTCGGCGGCCCGGCCGCGGCCTCCGAGAACGAAAACGGCCGACGGCAGCAGGAGAACAAGCAGGGGCGTGGTTTTTGTGTTCAAGTTATCCCCTTATCACGATCCGTTTACGATTTCGTCGGGGGCGTTCCGCGTCGGCTGTCCCTACCGAAAACGCCACGGCCTCGCGCCTCTTCCCGCGTCCCGTCACACCACCAGCCGCGGGTAGAGCCGCGCCCCCACGACGACCAGCGCCGTCGTCGTCGCCAGCAGCACGAGGAAGTCCAGTCCCAGGCCGTATGCGGACGCGCCGCCGACCACCATCAGCGAGCGCAGGGCGTCCACCTGATAGGTTAGCGGGTTGACCTGTGAAAGGACCTGCAGCCAGGGCGGCATCATCGCCACGGGGTAGATCGCGTTGCTGGCGAAGAACAGCGGCATGGTCAGCACCTGGCCGATGCCCATGAAGCGCTCGCGCGTCTTGACCAGACAGGCGATGATGAGCGAGAAGGTGGAGAAGGCCGCCGCCCCCAGCACCACGGCGGCCAGCACGCCGACCAGGCAAAGAGGGTTCCACTCGACCCGCACGCCCATCAGCCACGCCAGGGCGTAGATGATGATCGCCTGCGACAGGGCGCGCAGCCCCGCCGACACGGCCTTGCCCAGCACCAGGGCGGATCGCGGCGTGGGGCTGGCAAGGAGCTTGTGGACGATGCCCAGGTCGCGCTCCCAGATGACCGCGATGCCGTAGAAGATGGCGATGAACAGCACGCTCTGGGCCAGGACGCCGGGCGCCAGGTAGTCCAGGTAGGGCAGGTTCCCGGTCGGGATGACGCGGGTGCGGCCGAAGACCTGGCCGAACACCAGCAGCCACAGCGCCGGCTGCAGCGCCCGCGTGAGCAGTTCCGTCGGGTCGTGACGGAGTTTGCGCGCCTCGTATTCGCTGAAGACCAGCGTCTTGGCCGTGAACCGCAGCAGACCCCGCAGCGGCCCTCCGCGGCGCGGCGGCGACGGGTCAGCCGAGCCGCTGGGCGGTGCGGCGGCCTCTTGAGACGTCACGGTAACCCCCCCCGGCGTCCATCGTGCCGCCGGCGTAACGGATGAACACGTCGTCCAGGGTCGCCCCCGGCTTGTCGAGCGAGGCCTTGAGGGCGGCCGGCGTGCCGACGACGGCCGTCTTGCCTTCGAGCAGAATGGCCACGCGGCCGCACCAGGCGTCGGCCTCTTCGAGGAGGTGAGTGGTGCAGAAAATGGTCGTGCCGTAGCCGTGCGCAGACGGTCCAGGTGGTCCCAGACGGCCGCCCGGCCGAGCGGGTCGAGGCCGGTGGTCGGCTCGTCGAGGATGAGCACGCGCGGCCGGTGCAGCATGGCCTGGGCGATCTCCAGCCGGCGGATCATTCCGCCGGAGTATTGGTTGACGAGGCGGTCGGCGGCGTCTTGCAGCCCCATGAAGGCCAGGGCGTCCCGCACGCGCTCCTTGCGTCCGGCCCGGGGCAGCTCGTACAGCTTGGCGAAGATCAGCAGGTTCTCGTACCCGGTAAGCGCCCCGTCCGCGGACAGCAATTGCGGCACGTAGCCGATCACGCGCCGCACCTCGGCGGCTTGCCGGACGACGTCGAAGCCCGCCAGCGTGGCGCCGCCGGAGGAGGGCGGCAGCAGCGTGGTCAGCATCTTGATGGTGGTAGTCTTGCCGGCGCCGTTGGGGCCGAGAAGCCCGAAGACTTCGCCGGCCTCCACGGCGAGGGTCAGGGCGTCCACGACGACGCGCGGGCCGTAGCGGCGGGTGAGGGCGTGGGTTTCCAGAATGGACATGCCTTCCCTCGGGGCCGGCGCGTTGCGCCGCCGTGGTTCCTGACGTGGGAAGGCTCCGGAGAGCCGTCCCACGTCGCCAAACGCCCTCCCGCAAGGGGCAGAAGACCGCCGGCCTACGCCAGCACCCCCTTTACCACTTCCCCGTACACGTCCGTCAGCCGGTAGTCGCGGCTCTGGAAGCGGTACGTCAGCTTCGTGTGGTCGAAGCCGAGCAGGTACAGGATCGTCGCCTGCAGGTCGTGGACGTGGACCTTGTCCGCGGCCACGGAGAAGCCCAGCTCGTCGGTCTCGCCGAAGCTGAAACCGTGCTTCACGCCGCCGCCGGCGAGGAAGACGCAGAAGCAGTCGGGGTAATGGTCGCGGCCGAGGATGTTGCTCGCGGCGGTGCGGCCCTCGCGGAACGGCGTGCGGCCGAACTCGCCGCTCCAGACGATCAGCGTGTCGTCCAGCAGCCCGCGCCGGCGCAGGTCCTTGATGAGGGCGGCGACGGGCTTGTCCATGGTCGCGCCCTTCTTCGTGAGGCCGTCGCGGATGTCTTCCTGCGGGCCGGTGCCGTGAAAGTCCCAGCCCCAATCGAACAGCTGCACGAAGCGCACGCCCTTCTCGGCGAGCCGGCGGGCCAGCAGGCAGTTGTTGGCGAAACTCGCCCCCGCCGGGTCGGCGCCGTAGGCCGCCAGCGTCTCCTTGGACTCGCGCGAGATGTCCATCACCTCCGGCACGGACGCCTGCATCCGATACGCCAGCTCGTACTGGGCGATGCGGGTGGTCGTCTCCGGGTTCTGGTCCCGCGCTTCCTCCATTTCGTTTAAATCGTGCAGCGCGTCGAGGGTGCGGCGGCGCATCTGCCGGTCCATGCCGGGCGGGTCGGACACGTACAGCACCGGGTCGCCCTTCGAGCGGCATTGCACTCCCTGGTACACCGAAGGGATGAAGCCGCTGCCCCAGCAGTTCTGGCCGCCGCTCGGCTGGACCCCGCTCGAAATCAGCACGACGAAGCCCGGCAGGTCCTCGTTCTCCGAGCCGAGTCCGTACGTCACCCACGACCCCATCGAGGGGCGGCCCGCTCGCGGCGAACCCGTGAACAGCAGCAGTTCTGCCGGCGCGTGGTTGAACTGGTCGGTGTACATGGACTTGATGACGCACAGTTCGTCGGCAACGTCGTGGAGCCGCGGGATGGCGTCCGACATCCAGGTTCCGCCGGGGCCGTACTGCGCGAAGGTGCGCGGCGTTCCCAGGAGTTTTGGGGTGCCGGAGGTGAACGCGAAGCGCTTGCCCTTGACGAATGCGTCCGGTGCGAGTTGTCCGGTGCGCTTTACCAGCTCCGGCTTGTAGTCGAGCAGGTCCAGATGCGGCGGCGCGCCCGACATGTGCAGGTAAATGACGCGCTTGACCTTCGGGCTGAATTGCGGCGGCTTCGGGGCCAGCGGGTTGGCCTGCGCGGCCTGCGCGTCGCCTTCGATCATGCAGCGGAGCGCGATCGAGCCGAGGCTGAATTGGCCGGCGCGCCGGAGGAAATGACGGCGGGTGATGTTCTGCAGACGTTCGAGGGGTGGGTTCATGTTGGCGTCCCTTGCAAGCCGGGCGGCGTTTTCCAGATTTCTCCCCTCTCCCCTCGGGGGAGAGGGGTTGGGGGTGAGGGGGCATGGCGTCAGAAGAATCCACCCCTCACTACTGCCCCTCTCCCCCGAGGGAAGAGGGGAGGAAGAACGGTCAGCGTTTCATCAGCGTTTCATCGAGGTTGAGCAGCACGTTCGCCACTGTGGTCCACGCGGCGAGGTCGGTCACGTCGGCGCCCGCCGGCGCCGGGCCGAGCGGATTGGTCGCCATTCGCACGGCCATGTCCTTGTTTTTCGCGTACTCGGCGTGAGCGTCGTCGTACATCTGGACGAGCCGCACCAGCTCCGCGTCCCGCGGCGAACGCGCCAGACAGAGCCGGAAGCCGAACCGGGCCTTGTCGGCCGTGGTCTTCCCGGCCTGGGCCATCCGGCGGGCAAGCGCCTGGGCCGCCTCGACGTAAACCGGGTCGTTGAGCGTGACCAGCGCCTGCAACGGCGTGTTGGTGCGGACGCGGCGAATGGTGCAGACCTCGCGGTTGGGCGCGTCGAAGGTCGCCATCGACGGGTAGGGGCTGCTGCGCCGCCAGTCGGTGTACAGGGCGCGGCGGTAGCGGTCCTCGCCGCCGCTCGTCTGCCAGTCGAGGCCGCCGCCGAACGCCGCGCTCAGGCCCGACGACGGACGCGGCGGCTTCACCGAGGGGCCGTACATCTTGCGGCTGAGCAGTCCGCTCACGGCCAGCGCCTGGTCGCGCACCTCCTCGGCGCTGAGGCGAAAGCGCGGTCCCCGCGCCAGCAACCGGTTGTCCGGGTCGCGTTCCTGCAATTCCGGCGTGACGCGCGACGACTGCCGGTAGGTCGCCGACATGACGAGCAGCTTGAGGAACTTCTTCACGTCCCACTTCTGCCGCTCCATCTCCGTGGCCAGCCAGTCAAGCAATTCCGGATGGACGGGGGGTTCCCCCTGCGAGCCGAACTCCTCGCTGGTGCGCACGATGCCGATCCCAAAAATCTCTTCCCAGAAGCGATTCGCCAGGACGCGGGCCGTCAGCGGGTTGCTCGGATCGACGAGCCAGCGCGCCAGCGCCAGGCGGTCGCGCGGCATGTCGGCCTTGTTCGGAAAGAAGACGGCGGGAGCGCCTTCGCCGACCTCGTCGCCGAGCGCCAGGTAGTTGCCGCGGATCTCGATGTGCGTCCGGCGGTGCTGGGCGGCGGGCAGCTGGCGCAGGATCGGGACGGTGGCGGGCGCGACCTCGGCGAGCTGCTTTTTCAGCGAAGCCTGCTCGGTGCGCTCGGCCGCCAGTTCCGGCGCGACGTCGTGCGTGTAATAATCCGCGATCAAATCCCGCTGCGCGGCGGTGCGCTTGTCGCCGGCCGCGGCCAGCGCGGCGCGCACGGCGTCGGGAAGCTTCGGCCCGCCCAGCGGGTCCTTCGCCGACGTGGCCGACAGGCGGAACTTGCCGAGGACGTGCTGGGCGAATCGCGACGAGTGCTCCAGCGTGAAGGTCAGCGTCGCGGCGCCGTCGCCGTCAATGGGCGTCTCCAGCGCGAACACGGCCGTGTGATCCTTGCCGACCTGCGGCGCCACGGCCCAGCCCGCGTCGCCGCCCTTGCCGCCGATCGACCCGGCGACCGCAAAGCCTTTCTGCTCGAAGTCGGCGCCGGCGGATCGGAAGCGTTTCTCGGCTTCGTCCACTCTCACCTTGAACGCCGACAGCACGAAGTTGCCGGCGCGGCCCGGCCCCTTCGACGGCAGCGACGGGTCGGCCAGCGCCTCCAGGCGGAAGCCGGTGATGTGTTTGAGATCGCTCTTGACCGTGATCGTGTACACGTCCTTCGCCGGGTTCGCGCCGCCGGCGAGGACGGCGCCGTCGGGCCGTTTCGTCAGCGTCGCGCCGGCCGCCGATTTCATCGCCTCGGGCGTCAGCACGGTCCAGACCGCCGGCCCGGCGGCCGCCTCGCGCTCCCACGCGGCCCGCCCGGCGTCCAGCGCGGGCGTCTTTTCCTCGAACTTCGCCTCCACCGCCGCGATCTCGGCCTCCAGCTTCGCCCGCTTCGCCTTCTCCGCCTCGGTGTACACGCTCAGCAGCGGCGACTCGTCGCCGCGGTTGGCGTCGGCCGTGTTATTGAAGATCGCGAAAAGCTGGAAATACTCCCGGTTGGTCAGCGGGTCGTACTTGTGGTCATGGCACTGGCAGCAGGCCATGGACGTGCCCATCCAGACCGTCATCGTCGTGTTGACCCGGTCGATGATCGCCGCGTTGCGGAACTCCTCGGGGCGAGTGCCGCCCTCGGTGTTGGTCATCGTGTTGCGGTGGAAGGCGGTGGCGATGAGCTGGTCGTCGGTCGGGTGGGGCAGCAGGTCGCCCGCCAGCTGTTCGACGGTGAACTGGTCGAACGGCTTGTCCTGGTTGAACGACCGGATCACGTAATCGCGGAAGAGCCAGATGGTCCGCGGCGGGTCGTTGGCGTAGCCGGCCGAGTCGCCGTAGCGGGCCAGGTCGAGCCACATCCGCGCCCAGCGCTCGCCGAAGGCGTTCTCCGCCAGCAGGCGGTCCACCACCTTCTCGTAGGCGTCGGGGCTTTTGTCGGCGACGAACGCATCGACCTCGGCGGGCGTCGGCGGCAGGCCGGTGAGGTCGATCGAAACGCGGCGAATGAGCGTTTCCCGATCCGCTTCGGGGGAATGCGTCAGACCCTCGCTTTCCAGCCGCGCCAGAATGAATCGGTCGATGGGGTTGCGGACCCACTGTTCGTCCTTGACGGCGGGCGGGTCATACCGCACCGGCGGGATGTAGGCCCAGTGCTGCTGGTACTCGGCCCCGGCGGCGACCCAGCGTTTCAGCAGGTCTTTCTGCCGGTCGGTCAACTTTTTCTTCGTCCGGGGCGGCGGCATCACCTTGGACGGCTCGTCCCAGAAAATGCGGTTAACCAGCTCGCTTTTATCGGGATCGCCGGGGACGATGGCCCCCTTCTTGACGGCGGCGGCGCTGGTCCAGGCGCAACCGGGCCTTGCGCGACCCGGCGTCGGGGCCGTGGCAGGCGAAGCAGTTTTCGGCGAGAATCGGGCGGATGTCGCGGTTGTAGGTCGGCGCGGGGTCGCCGCCGGCCCGGAGCGCGGGGCACAGGACGCCGGCCGCCGCCAGTCCGACGAGGAAAAGGGACGGCCTCAAGGAAGCCTTCATGGTGACTCTCGCTATCGATGCTCAGGCGGGGCGCTTGGCAGGTGGTATCTATGTTCGCCTGATCGGCGGCGGCCGTCAAGCCTTTGCGTCCGATTGTCCGGAAATCACCGGCGCCCCGGTCCCTCCGGCAGGGCGAACCGGAGCGCCCCCGCTTGCGGGTCTCGGCCGGCCGACAGGCCCCTAATTCCCCCAGGAAGAGTGGCCGGCCCCCTGCGGCCCATCGCCCTGTCAAGAGAGCAGGGACTTGAAGAACCGCACGGCGGCGGGATCGGCGCGCCACGTGTCCCAGATGTGGGCCCCGAGGCCCATCTGGGCCAGGACGTAATGGCCGAAGCCGAACTGCGCGACTGCCACGAAGCCGGTCGCCGCCTGGCCCAGGCCCAAGGCGGCGGCCACGGCCAGCTGTCCCACGGCCACGACCCCCGTGGCGGCCTGGCCGACGCCCAGCAGGGGGCTTATGGCCAACTGGCCGACCGCGATGAAACCGGCGGCCGCCTGCCCGACGGCCACAATCCCCACCGCGAGGCGCCCGACCGCGACGATGCCCTTGGCCACGACCCGCTTGCCCGTCTCGGGACACCTGCCGCGCGTGTAGTGCAGTACGGGCAGGCCGAACACCCTTCGGTTGGACGTGAACTCCTCGAAAAGGTCGCCGTTCGGGTAGAGGAACCGCCGCCAGACGCCCCAGCGCGTTTCCTCCGTCTTGTACGTCACGGTTTCCAGCAGCAGGTTGTCCATGACGCTTGCGGCCTCAGTAAAAGGTAGCCGCATTCGCCGGAATGCGGGTGCGACGACCCGCATTCCGGCGAATGCGGCTACGAGGCAGGGGCGAAGGACTTACGAAAGGGTCGTCTAGAGGGCCTGCCGGATCACGTCGCCCTGACTGATCGGATTCGGGCGGCCCAGGGTGTCGGGGACTTCGACGTTGGGAGCGTAACCCAGGCAGTGGAAGATGGTGGCCGTCAGGTCCTCCGGCTGAACCCTGCCTTCCTTGGGCAACCCCCCGATTTTGTCCGAAGCGCCGACGGCTTGTCCCCCGCGAACGCCCCCGCCGGCCAGCGCGACCGAATAAACATGCCCCCAGTGGCCCCGACCGCCGTTGGCGAGCTTCGGGGTGCGGCCGAATTCGGCCATGCACACGACCAGCGTTTCGTCGAGCATTCCCCGGGCCGACAGGTCCTCCAGGAGGGCCGAATAGGCCAGGTCGAACGGGGGAAGCAAAACCGTTTTCAGACGTTCGCTCTCCTTGACGTGGCTGTCCCAGCAGGGGTTGTCGGCCGGCTCGTCGGGGCCGCGATACCAGTTGACCTGTACCAGCGTCACGCCGGCCTGGACGAGTCGGCGGGCCAACAGGACGCTGCGCCCGAACGGGCTGTGTCCATAGCGTTCGCGCACGGAGGCCGGCTCCTGATCGATTTGGAACGCCTTGCGCGACTCGGGCGCACGCAGCAGGTCGAAGGCTTCCTGGGTCTGCTTGTCGAAGTGGTCGAGCAGTCCGCTTCCGTCCAGTGGGTCGAGGCGTCCGTCGAGTCGGTGCAGCAGGGAAGAGCGGCCCTCCAGGCGAGTGGGCGACACGTCAACCGGCAGCGTGAAGTCGTCGATGCGAAGGGACGGGGCGGCGGGGTTGAACGTGAACAGCCAGGGATCGGCGTTGCGGCCCAGGAAGCCGGCGGTTTGGCCCGGCCAGACGCTGCCGTCGGTGTTGAAAATGCGGTTGGGCAACGTGACGGAGGGCCGCAACACGCCGCCCCCCGCGCGGAGCTTGTTGACGACGCCGCCCAGGCTGGGGTGGTCGTTGGGCGGGCCGGGATTGGCGTTCTCGAAGTTCTTCGGCTGATGCGGATGGCCGGTCAACATGTAGTAGCCGCTGGACGAGTGGGCGTTGTCGTCGCTGGACATGGCCCGCAGGACGCAGATCTTGTCGGCCACCTTGGCGGTGCGCGGCATCAGTTCGCAGACTTGCAAGCCCGGCACGCTGGTGGCGATGGGTTTGAATTCCCCGCGGATCTCCGGAGGGGCGTTCGGTTTGGGGTCCCACGTCGAATGCTGGGGCGGGCCGCCCATGAGGAACAGGACAATGCAAGACTTCGCACGGGCCGGGGTCGCTTCCTGGGCGGCAGGCGCGCTTGCGGCTCGCGCTTGCCGTTGCCGCAGAAGTTGTGGCATCGACAACCCGAACGCGCCCAAGCCGCCGAGTCGCAGCGCTTCGCGCCGCGTCAATCCGTCGCACAGTCTGGCTCCGCCTCGGTATAGGTTCAACATGCCCCGCCCCCCATGTCGCGGCCGGTGTTCTTCTGGTGGGCCTTTCCCGCAAATCGGCTTCGGAAACCACAAGCCGATTCTACCCCATTCGAGGACCGCTGCAACGGGTCAATTCCAGGAACGATGCGCGAAGTCCTTGAACAGGGGCGGGGCCGTGTCGGAGGATTGGGACGCGCCGCAGGCGGTATCCGGCGGGGCAACGTGCGGCAAGCGGACTCCAAGCCGCTGCGCCGGCGGTGCTTCGGGGGAAATTCGTTGCAACCGGTTCGTCGAGCGCATACCCTGAGCGGAGGGGGTCGCGGCCGAGGCCCGGGGCCGTTCCGCTGAGACCCAGGATGTGAGGAGGGACGAACGATTCCGCCAACCACGGCGAACTGGCGCGGCGTCTTTCCCGCGGCGACGACGCAGTTCCACGACGACCAAACCCTCGACCTCGACGGGACCGCGCGGCGCGTCGAAGCCTTGCTGCGCGCCGGCGTTCACGGAATCGTCCTGCTCGGCACCGTCGGGGAGAATTGCTCCCTGGAATACTCCGAAAAGCTGCAGGTGCTGCGGCGGGTGGTGGAGCAGGTCGCCGGGCGCGCGCCCGTGCTGGCGGGCGCGGCCGAATGCACCACGGCCCTGGCCTGCCGCTTCGCCGCCGACGCCCGGAAGGTCGGGGCCGACGGCCTCATGGTCCTGCCCGCGATGGTCTACAAGTCCGACCCGCGCGAGACGATCGCGCATTTCCGGGCCGTGGCCCGCGCGACCGACCTGCCCATCCTCTGCTACAACAACCCCGTCTCCTACGGCGTGGACCTGACGCCCGAGATGTTCGCCGACCTGGCCGACGAGCCGACCCTGGTCGCCATAAAAGAATCCTCGGAGAACGTGCGGCGCATCACCGATCTCAAAAATCGCTGCGGCGACCGCTACGCCCTGTTCTGCGGCGTGGACGACCTGGTTCTGGAGAGCGTGCTGCTCGGCGCCGTGGGCTGGGTCGCGGGCCTGGTCAACGCCTTCCCGGAGGAGAGTTTGCTCCTCTGGGACCTGGCGACGCGCGGCCGCTACGACGACGCCCTCCGGGTCTATCGCTGGTTCGCGCCGCTGCTGCACCTCGACACGCGCGTCAAGCTCGTACAGTGCATCAAGCTGGCGGCGGCAGAAGTCGGCCGCGGCGCCGAGACGGTTCGCGCCCCGCGTCTGCCCCTGACCGGCCGGGAGCGCGAGGAAGTGCTGGCGCTGGTCCGCGAGGCCGTCCGCATCCCCTCACCCCTCTCCCCCGAGGGGAGAGGGGATCCCATTACCCCTACCCCTCTCCCCCGAGGGGAGAGGGGATCCCATTTCTCCCCTTCTCCCCTCGGGGGAGAGGGGTGAGGGGGAACACACCCGGCGGGAGGGCGGGGCATGAAGATTCGGCGCATCCGGGCCTACCGCGTCGATTTGCCGTTGCACGAAGGCAGCTACAAGTGGTCCGGCGGCAAGTCGGTTTCGGTGTTCGACAGCACCGTCGTCGAGGTCGAAACCGACGCCGGCCTCGTCGGCTACGGCGAAGTCTGTCCGCTGGGGCCGTTCTACCTGCCGGCCTACGCCGCCGGCGTCCGCGCCGGCCTGGTCGAACTGGGACCGCACCTGATCGGCGAAGACCCGTGCGAATTGCAGAAGCTGAACCGACGCATGGACGCCGCCCTCAAGGGCCACCCCTACGTCAAGTCCGGCGTCGATATGGCCTGCTGGGACCTCCTCGGCAAGGCGACCGGCCTGCCGGTCTGCACGCTGCTGGGCGGCCGCTACGGCGAGGATTTCCCCCTTTACCGAGCGATATCGCAGGAATCTCCGGACGCGATGGCCGGCCGCGTCGCCGGCTACCGCGCCGAGGGATACCGCCGGTTCCAGCTGAAGGTCGGCGGCGACCCGGCGGCGGACGTGGCCCGCATTCGCGCCGTCGCCGAGCGGCTGCAACCGGGCGACCGGCTGATCGCCGACGCCAACACCGGCTGGCTCATGCACGACGCCTTGCGCGTGGTGCGGGCGGTGCGCGACGTGGACGTGTACATCGAACAGCCCTGCCTGAGCTACGAGGAATGCCTGACGATCCGGCGGCACACCGACCATCCGTTCGTGCTGGATGAGGTGATCGACTCTCTCGACGTGCTGCTTCGCGGCCACGCGGATCGGGCGATGGACGTGGTGAACCTCAAGATCAGCAAGCTCGGCGGTCTGACCAAAACGCGCCAGGCGCGGGACCTGTGCGTCTCGCTCGGCGTGGCCATGACCCTGGAAGACAGCTGGGGCGGCGACGTGATTACCGCGGCCATCGCGCACCTGGCACATAGCACGCCGCCCGAGTTTCTTTTCACCGCCACCGACTTCAACAGCTATGTGACGGTGAGCATCGCGGAGGGGGCGCCGCGGCGGGTCGAGGGCCGCATGGCCGCGTCCACGGCCCCCGGTCTGGGCGTCGTTCCGCGCCGCGACGTGCTCGGCCCTCCGGTGGTGGAAGTAACCTGACGATCCGGGGCGGGCGCTGTTCTGGACCGCGACAAGGAAATGGCGGTCCACTGCAAGAGCGGGATGCGCAGCCAGAAGGCGATCCAGTTTCTCCGCGAACAGGGCTTCACGAAGCTGAAGAACCTCAAGGGCGGCGTTCTGGCCTGGGCGGATCGGATCGACACGTCGATGCCGAAGTATTGAGAAACACGGCGATCAGGTCCGATATCATGGATTCCATTCCAGAAAAAGAAGAGCAAGGCCGCCGGTGGATTGAGTGGCATGTGAATCGTCTCGAACATCATTCCACCAGCAGCAACGGCGACCCTGAAGGTCCGTGTCGTTGTCCATGCTGCAAGTGCAAAACATTACGGGATCGCGGTGGATTCGAGATCTGTCCCGTCTGCTATTGGGAGGATGATGGGCAAGACGATGAGGACGCGGATGTCGTCCGAGGCGGCCCGAATGGTGTGCTGAGTTTGACTCAGGCACGGGCCAACTTCCGCATGTGTGGCGCTTGTGAAGAGCGGTTCACGGAAAATGTGCGGCCACCGACGCCGGATGAAGCAGCATAGCATCTTCCAGGCCGCCGGGTGCCATGCTTTCGCGGATCGTTTCGGTGTACTCAAACCGCACAGTGTCACCGCGAAAGCATGACAGCCTTCCCGGTCAACCATGCTTTCGCGGTCATTCTCCTGGGGATAAATCTCCTGACCGGATCCGCGAAAGCATGGCACCCGCCCCTGGCTATTGACCGCCGGCACCATCGGGGGTAAAGACCGTTCCCAGATCAATTTACTCCCGCCACTCGTCGATCAGCGCCGCCATCAGCCCCGTCCATCCCGTCTGGCAACACGCCCCCAGGCCGGCCCCGTTGTCGCCGTGAAAGTATTCGTAAAACGATATCAGGTCGCGCCAGTACGGGTCGGCCTGGAACTTCTCCTGGCCGCCGTACACCGGCCGACGCCCGTCGCGGCCGCGCGCGAAAATCCGCATTAACCGCTCCGCAATATCCTGAGCCATCATCGGAAACGTGCCCGGCTGCTCGCCGTGACAGGCCGTCATCACCTCAAACTTCGCCCCGAACGCCTTGCCCAGCTTGCGCATCGACTCGATCAGCAGAAACGTCGTCGGGAACCAGATCGGGCCGCGCCAGTTCGAGTTGCCGCCCTTGATCTTCACCACGCTTTCCGCCGGCTCGTAACCTACCGAGAGGCCGTCGAACACGAACGGATGTTCCAGGTGCGCCTTCGACAGACTGCGGATGCCGTAGTCCGACAGGAACTCGGCGGGGTCGAAAATGCGCTGCATGATCCGCGTCAGCTGGCCGGCGTCCAGGATCGTCAGGACATAGGTCTTTTTGCCGTCGTGCTCGACCTCATGCACCACGTCCTTGACGAGGTCCGGCCGGGCGTGCAGGAACCAGTAGAACGCCGACGTGAAGTCGCGGAACGGCTCGATCCAGTCGGTCTCCAGCCGTTCCACGGCGAACAGCGGGATCAGGCCGACCAGCGAACGGACGCGGAACTTCTGGAAGCGGCCGTCGGGGTAGCGCAGCACGTCGTAGAAGAAACCGTCCTGCTCGTCCCATAGCTGATATTCGCGGCCGCCCATGTGCTTCATGGCGCTGGCGACGTAGGCGTAGTGCTGGAAGAACTTCGTCGCCAGCCCCTCGTACACGGGGTTCTGTTTGGCCAGCTCCAGGGCGATGCGCATCATGTTGCAGGCAGAACATGCCCATGTAGCCGCTGCCGTCGGACTGCTCCAGCACGGCGCCGTCGCGGGCGCGCGTGCTGCGGTCCACGACGCGCGATGTTGTCCATGCCCAGAAAGCCGCCCTCGAAGACGTTGTTGCCCTCGCTGTCCACCTTGTTGACCCACCAGGCGAAGTTGATCAGCAGCTTGTGGAAACAGCGCTCCAGAAAGTCGCGGTCGGCCTGGCCGTTGCGGAGGCGGTCCATGTTGTAGACGCGCCAGACCGCCCAGGCGTGGACCGGCGGATTGAGGTCGGAAAACTCCCATTCGTAGGCGGGCATCTGGCCGTTGGGGTGCTGGAACTGCTCGAACAGCAGCAGTTCCAGAGCTGGTCCTTGGCGAACGGCGCGTCGACCAGGGCCAGCGGCACGCAGGTGAAGGCCAGGTCCCAGGCGGCGAACCACGGGTACTCCCACTTCTCGGCACGGAATCAGCACGCGCCAGGGAGTTGCAGATGGCGCCAGTGCTCGTTGCGGATGTGCAGCCGCGACGCTGGCGGCGGGTCGGCCGGGTCGTCGCCGTCCAGCCAGACGTTGACGTCGAAGAAATAGGCCTGCTTCGTCCAGAGCAGGCCGGCGAACGCCTGCCGCTGGATGCGGCGTTCGTCCTCGCAGGCGTTCTTCGGATGAATGGCATCGTAAAAGGCGTCGGCCTCGGCCTTGCGGCCGGCGACCAGTGAGTCCACGTCGCCGAGCGGGTCGTCGTGGCGGTGCGGCGAAAGGCGCAGGCGCAGCACGACGGAGCCGCCCGGCGGCACGGCGTCATAAACGTAGTGCAGGGCGGCCTTGGTGCCGACGCTTTCGGGGTTGAGGCAGTCCTCGCCGTTGACGACGTGCCGATGGAAGGCGTCCTTCACGAACGGGCGGCGCGACTCTGGCGCCGGGACCGAAGACGCGCGGGCCGTTGGTCTCGTTGTAGGTGAACAGGAGGCCGCCGCCGTCGGGGGCGTAGAGGAAGCGGCGGCCGAGGCGGTACGACGCCGGGATGTTGGTCAGGGCCAGCCCGCAACTGTCGGTGACGAAGCTCACGAAGCCTTGACCGACGGGGCCGCGACGGATGAACGGTTCGTAGACCTTGCCGGGTTCCCACCCGTCCGGCCCCCAGGCCCAGGTGTTGCGGAACCAGAGGTGCGGCAGCAGGTGCAGCGGCGCCGGCTCCGGCCCGCGGTTGAACGCCTCGATGCGGACGCACAGGTCTTCCGGCGTCGACCTTGGCGTATTCGATGAAAATGTCGAAGTAGCGGTCTTCATCGAAGACGCCGGTGTCGAGAAGCTCGAACTCGAAGCCGCGGCCGGCCCGCCTCTCGTTCTCCGCCGACGAGATGGGCGTAGGGGAACTCCGCCTGCGGATACTTGTAGAGATACTTCATGTACGAGTGGGTCGGCGTGTTGTCGAGGTGGAAGTAGTATTCCTTGACGTCCTCGCCGTGGTTGCCTTCGTGGGCGGTGAGTCCGAAGAGGCGTTCCTTGAGGATGGGGTCGCGGCCGTTCCAGAAGGCGGGGGCGAAGCAAAGGAGCTGGTAGCGGTCGCAGACGCCGGCGATGCCGTCCTCGCCCCAGCGGTAGGCCTTGCTGCGGGCCAGGTCGTGCGGCAGGTAGCCCCAGGCGTCGCCGTCGGCGCTGTAGTCCTCGCGGACGGTGGCCCAGGCGCGTTCGCTGACATACGGCCCCCAGCGGCGCCAGCCGGTGCGGTCGTCGGTGGTCTCGCGGACGCGCTGGTGTTCGGGGGTTGGCATGTGCGTGCGGCGACGTTGGACCGATTCGACGACAAGGCGACACACGCTCTTTGTAGGACGCGGCCCCCGGAATGACTCGCCGATCCTTCACGACCGGATACATTAAACGGTTTGGCGATCCGCAGGCGCCGCAACGTAAGGAGTTCGACCGGATGGCGGAGAACAAAGCGACCAACATCACCTGGCACGAAGGGCACGTCACGCGCGACGAGCGCGTCGGCGTTGCTGAAGCAGAAGGGCGCCACGCTCTGGTTCACCGGCCTGAGCGGTTCCGGCAAGAGCACCATCGCCTTCACGCTGGAACACGCCCTGGTGCAACGCGGCCGCCTGGCCTACGTGCTCGACGGCGACAACGTTCGCCACGGCCTCAACAAGAACCTCGGCTTCTCCGCCGCCGACCGCGAAGAGAACATCCGCCGCATCGGCGAGGTCGCCAAGCTGTTCGCCGACGCCGGCGCCATCACCATGACCAGCTTCATCAGCCCCTACCGCAAGGACCGCGACATCGTCCGCGCCCTGCACGCCGACGGCAAACTGCCGTTCATCGAGATCCACGTCGCCACGCCGATCGAAACCTGCGAACAGCGCGACCCCAAGGGGCTGTACAAGAAGGCCCGCGCCGGCCAGCTCAAAAACTTCACCGGCATCGACGACCCCTACGAGGCGCCGTTGCAGCCGGAATTCACCCTCGACGCCACCTCCACGTCGCCGCAAGAGGCGGCCATGCAGCTGATCAATTACCTCGAAAAGCAGGGGCTGATCGCCGGTTAGGGCCGGCGAGCGGCCGGCGTGAGCCGGCTGATTACGCCCTACCAGCCGGCTCACGCCGGCCGCTCGCCCCGCTCAACCGTTGCCACCGCACCGACGCGCGGGACCCCGTTATAATCCGCCTTCCCGCCCACTTCACCCAACCGTTGCATTCCGTCGTCGGGACGCGAAAACACCTTGTTTTCGCGGGGATTGGCTGAAGTCCCGCGTTGACACCCCGGAGGGCCAATCGTAGACTTGGCCGGTCTGCTTGAGTCGATTCGGTTTCCCGCGGCGCGACGCTTCGCTTCGGGGGCCGCAAAGCCCGTGCGTTCGGTCGAATTCCTATTCCCGGAATAATCGGATTCCCCATGGCGCGTACCGACTTTCCCTCCTGTCTGTTCCGCCCCCGCGAGGGCTTTTACACCTCCGAGGTGCAGGCGCCGCCCGGCTGGCCGCTGCGCACGTTCCTGCCCACCGGATACGAGCACAATTACCCCTACCCGCTGGTGGTGTTCCTGCACGGCCACGGCGGCAGCGACGAACAGGTGCTGCGGCTGGCCCCGCGCCTGAGCCGCCGCAACTACATCTGCATCAGCCTCCGCGGGCCGCACCCGCTCGGCCGGCGTCCCGACGGCCGGGCCGCCTTCACCTGGGGGCAGGACGGCGCCGACTCGCAGGTCGAGGACTACGTCCTCCGGGCCGTCGAGGAAACCCGACGCCGCTACCACGTCCATTCGGAACGCATCTACCTGGCCGGTTTCCGCGAAGGGGCCGCCCTGGCGTACCGGCTCGGCCTGCTCTACCCGGAGCGCTTCGGCGGCGTGGTTTCGCTCAACGGCCTCATGCCGCGCGGCGGCCCGCTGCTGCGGCTGCCGGAAGTGCGACATTTGCGAGTGCTTATTGGCCACGGCATCGCCAACGCCGTCGCCCCGCTGAGCACGGCCAGGGCCAACTTCCGTCTGCTCTACACCGCCGGCCTCGCCGTCCGAATGCACACCTACCCGACCAACCACCGCATCCATCCCGACATGCTCCGCGACATCGACCGCTGGATCATGGAGCGCGTCAACGAGGACGTGTGACGCCCGGCGCCGTCGGGGCAGGAAAATGAACAGGCCCGCGGCCCGAACAGATTGTTCGGGCCGCGGGCCTCTGTCATTCTCATTCGCCAGACCGATTAGCGCTTCGAGAACTGGAAGCTCTTGCGGGCGCCCTTGCGGCCGTACTTCTTGCGTTCCTTCATCCGGCCGTCGCGCGTCAGGAAGCCGGAATCGCGCAGCTTCTTGGACATGGCGCTCTCGGTGCTTTCGCCGTCGGCTTCGGGGCCGGCCGGGGCGGGGCCGAACATCGTCTTCAGCGCCCGAGCCACGCCCTGACAGACGGCCCCGGCCTGGCCGGTGATGCCGCCGCCCTGCACGGTGACCGTGACATCGAGACGATTCTGCATCTCGGTGGCCTGGAGCGGGCCGACCACCGCGTTGCGGTCCTTGATCTCGGTGAAGAAGTCGTCGAGCGGACGGCCGTTGATGCGGACCTGGCCGGTCCCTTCCGACAGGCGGACGCGGGCCACGGAGGTCTTGCGGCGTCCGGTGCCTAGATACTGCTGCGCGGGCTTGGCTTTCGTTTCGGCCACGGTCGGTCGTCTCCCCAGAGTCAAGGCGTTTGTTTGAATTCTTGCGGCTGTTGCGCCTGGTGCGGATGGGTCGGCCCGGCGTAGATCTTGAGCTTGGTCATCTGCTGCCGGCCGAGCTTGTTGCGCGGCACCATGCGACGCACGGCCGCCTCCAGAATGCGATCCGGATGGGTGTCCATCCAGTCGCGGGCCGTGGCCGTCTTCTGGCCGCCGGGGTAGCGCGTGTACCACTGGTACGTCTTGGTTTGCAGCTTCTTGCCGGTGAAGCGCATCTTCGAGGCGTTGACGACCACCACGAATTCGCCAGTGTCGAGGTGCGGCGTGTACTCGGGCCGGTGCTTGCCGCGCAGGATGGTGGCGATCTGCACCGCCAGCCGGCCGACCACCTGGTCGGTCGCGTCGAGGACGAACCAGCGCTGCGGCACCTGATTCGCCTTCGCCATGAACGTGGACATGTCGCCTTCCACTCGCTAGGACCTTCAGGCCGAAAGAATTATCATAAGGCCTCGGGCGGCGCCGTCAAGGGCGCGACGGCGCTTGCACCCGAACCGCCGCTTCCGCACAATGTCAGCACGACGCCGACCCACCCACGCCCCGGAGACGAACCGATGTCCTACGTTCCCCCGACCGTACCCGCACCGGTCAACCCCCCGACGCCGCGCCGTCGGCACGCCTGGGGCCTGCCGGCCGGCAGCGTTCGCGCCCTGCTCGCCCTGGCGGTGCTCGGCCTGCTCTGGATCGTGGCCCTGTTCCACCCGCACGGCGAGACGGTGACTGAGGCCGACAAGCACCTGCCGATGATTATGATCTCATTGCAGATCCTGATGGTGCTCATTCTCGTCCACTACTTCACGGCCCACGGCAAGACCATCGGCCGCCACCTCACCGGCCATCCGCCCCTCGGGTTGCCGACCGGCTCCATCCGCTTCATCCTCGGCGCCGGCTACATCGGCCTGTGCGTGTTCCTTTTTTATCACCGTGCGGATTTTGAGCTGCCGTCCCCGACGTCGTTCAATTCCCTGCTGCTGGCGCTCGTGGCGACGCTTTCGGGCTACTTCGCGGGTCTGCTGATCGCCGGCTTCGTCCGCATGACGTGGGGCGAGCCGCCGCCGGGGCCGTACCTGGACCTGGAGGCGTGGGTGGCCGTCCTGGCGATGCTCGGCCTGGGCGTCATCGTGCTGATCCAGCTCATCAACCACAGCGTTTCCGAGCAGTATCAGATCCAGCTCGACACGACGGAGGCGGTGGTGTCCGGCCTGATCGGTTTGTATTTCGGGGCGCGGTCGTAACGACGAGATGTGCGGGGCGGCGTGGGCCGCTCCCATTTAGAGCAGCCTCTCACTTCGGAAGGGGATGCAGCGTCCGGTCGATCACCGTCTCCAACTCGCGGAACGCCTGGCCGCTCATCCCCTCCGCGCGACTGCGCCAAATGATATCGCCGTTGCCGTTGATGAGCACCAGCCGCGGGAAGCTGTCCACCAGGAACTGGCTGCGCACCGGACAGGGGCCGGCTGGCGAATCGGCGCCGAGAAGGATGGTGTAGTTGATGCGTAGATACTGCCGGGCGTTGCGCAGCCTGGCCATTTGTTCGGCGGGACGGCCCGGATCTTCGTAGGCGATGCCGACCACTTCCAGACCGTCGGGGCCGTAGGCACCCTGGAACGCGCGCAGGTACTTGACGGCGGACTGGCAGGGCGGACAGGTCGTTTTCCAGAAGTCGAGCAGGACCAGTTTGCGCGGCGGGTCGCGGCGGAATCGCCAGGTCGGCCCGTCGAGGCTGGTCAGCGCCAAGTCGTCGAGGTGATCGCCCACCAGCACGCAGTAGGGCGGCGGCACTCGCGCCGCCTCCCTGCCGACCTGCCCCGAGGGCGGCGCGGTCGGGGCGGCGGACGGCAGCGGCGGCGGCGGCGGAATCAACGGCGGCGGGCCGTTCGGGATCGCCGCCGGGACGGGGGCCGGATACCTCTGGAAGCCGCCCGGCTCGGCGGTCCCCGCGTTGCCGTCGGCGATCTTCGTGCGGTCCACCGGCGGCGCGGTCCCAGGCGCCGGCGCCGGATCGAAACCACCGTCCGGCCGGCCGGGAATGGGCGGGTCGATGGAGGCGGACGGGGCGGCGGGCGTCTTGGCGCCGTCGCCGTCCGCGGGGGGCTTGCCGGGGATCGTCGGCGGGCCGAGCGGGGCCGGCGTCGAAGGCGTGGTGTAATCCTCGCTCAGGTAAATCGACAGCCGCGGGTTGGGCGGCATGGCCAGGGTCGTGCCGCTCAGGACGTGGTCGCCTTCCTTGATGCGCGCGAGGAGCTGGTAATGGTGGCCGCGTTGCAGGCCGGGGATGAAGAAATAGCCGTCCGGGTTGGCTTTCACGTCCAACCGGGCGGCGGGCGCCGGATTCGGGTCCTGGAGATCGACGACCTGGATGGAAGCGTTGGAAACCCGTTTGTTGAAGGCGAGGTTGAGGACTTCGCCGGCCAAAAGGTTATCGACTCCCTGCGGGGCGGTCGGGTCGGCGTTGCGCGGCCGGGTGACGGGCGCGCCGGTGAACGGTTGTCCCGTCCCGCCGGAAGCGTCCCTCTTGGGGGCCGAGGTACAGCCCGCCAGTCCCAGGCAGACGGCCAGTAAGCCGATGCGGACACGGATGCGCACGACATGGCCCTCGCCAGGGACGAACCACGGATAAGACCACCGAACCGCGGTCTGCTCCCCGACCGGAGCGGACGAGCCTTGGCTTTCGGACGACGGCCGAAAGCCGCGCCGCGAACGGCGGCGGTCGCCGGCGCACGGACCTTCCTCCCTGAATGTGATTCGGCTGTGTAACCCGACAATATTTACCGCGAACCCGCGGCGGGTCAAGGCCGATTGAGGCGGAGGTCCGCCCTGTTTGCCCCGACCGGCCATCCTGCGCCGAACGCCGCGACAAGTCGGCATTTTGGCTTGCCGCCGAATCCTCCCGCCGCTATACACGGTCGATCCGACGGCCGGCGCGACGCCTGCCGTCCTTGACGCGGTTTTAGGTGTGGGATATGGTGAAAGGTCTGGCAATAACGGGCGGGGAAGCAAGCAAATCACCCTCGGGGACGGCAATGAGCAAGCCTGACGTGGAGGCTTTTCGGGAAACCCTCCTGGCGCTGCGCACGGATGCGCGGCGACCTTTCGCACCTGACCGACGAGGCGCTCGGGGCCAACGGCGCCAAGACCGGGGCCGCCTCGCGCGCGCCGGTGGACATGGCGGACGTGGCCACGGATAATTTTGAACAGGAGTTCACGCTCAGCCTGATGCAGAACCAGGAACACGTCCTGGCGGAGATCGGCGACGCCCTGGAGCGCATCCGGCAAAACACGTTCGGCCGGTGCGAGGAGTGCGAGAAGCCGATCCCCAGGGCCAGGCTCCAGGCGTTGCCCTACACCCGCCATTGCGTCGCGTGCGCCCGCAAGGTCCAACAAAGTTCCTGAAGACGGCTGGTGCCATGAAATCGTATCGAGTCGTGTTGTGGGCGCTGGCGCTGGCGGGGCTGGCCGCGGACCAGGCCACGAAATACAGCGTGTTTTCGTGGCTGGCGCACGCCGAGGACAACCGCTGCTGGCTGTTCCAGGCAACGCCGGAGCACGGCTTCGCGTTGGAAACGCGCTACGCGGCGGTGGGGGCCGACGGTTCCTATACGCCGCACGTCAACCAGGGCGCGTTGTGGGGCATCGGCCGCGAACACCAGACGGTCGCCAACTGGGGCTTCGCGGCGATCAGTCTGTTGGCGGCGGCCGCGATTCTGTACTGGAGCCTCAAGCCCGGCGCCGCCCGCGACCTCTGGGTCTGCGTGGCCCTCGGCCTGATCCTGGCGGGCACGCTCGGCAACCTGTACGACCGCGTCGTCTTCGACGGCGTCCGCGATTTCCTTCACTGGAACTACCTGTTCGACTGGCCGGTCTTCAACGTCGCCGACAGCTGCCTGGTGTGCGGGGCGTGCTTGCTGCTGATGCAGGCGTTCGGCCGTCAGCCGGCGACCAAGGAACGGCCGGCAAAGCAGGCGACGGTGTCGCGCGTCGGCGCCACACCGGCGCAGAAGGTTTAACACGTCAATACACGATCCAATCGATTCGCCGCGACGCGCCAGCGGAGCGCTTGGGAGGAAGCGCTCCGCTGGCGCGTCGCGGCTAACCAAATCAAATCGGATCGCACCTACGAGTGCAACCGCGCCGTGTGAACGCCAGTCCATGAGAAACAAAGTGTCCAATCACGCAGCTGCGCGTTGATCCCGTCACAGCGCTCGTCGGGGTCGTGCGCCCTTTCCTGGCCGCGTCGAACCGCAATCGGCTCCCCAACTTACGAATGGCACGGAATTTACGGATTGTACGGACGTTCCGCATTGTGCGGAGCGGCGCGGGGTAGCGGGTGCGCCTGCGCGTGGACCGCCGGTACGGCAAGAAAAATGGCGCCGCGTTGACACCGCCCGCGGCGTTCATGGCGTAGAATTGGAGAGCAAGTCAACCACTGCACTGCATCGCTCGTAGGAGGGTAGCGACATGCTGGTCCTGAGCCGCAAACTGGGTGAGAAGATTTACATCGGCGAAAATATCTGCATCACCGTGGTGGACATCGACCGGGGCAAGATCCGGTTGGGCATCGAAGCCCCGCGGGACGTTCCGATCTACCGGCAGGAGCTTCTGCCGCTGAAGAACGCCGAGTCCGGGACGCCGGGCGCCTCGACCGCCGCCCACTAGCGACGGCCGATCCGCTCGCGCGGACCCATGAAAGCAAACCCGGCGGGGCGACGCGCCGCCGGATTCGTGCGAACCTGTCGGTTGTTTCCGCCTGCTTTCATCATCGTTCGGCATTCCTTCCGAGAATCGGCCGTTTCTTGCGGTGGTTGTTTCCACGGGATCGATAACACGGGCCGGGTTCCGATGGACGTCGGAACCCGGCCCGTACGCCGTTTGGGTGGACCTGCTACTTTCCGCCGTTCACGCGTCCCGCTTCCTTTTCCAGCGCTTTCAGCTGGTCGGTCATCTCCTTGTCCTTCGGCCGCAGCTGGACCGCCTTCCGCTGGACGTCCAGCGCTTCGGTCAGCCGGCCGGAGGAATGCAGGGCCGTCGCCCAGGCATGGAGCACATCGGCGTCGCGCGACTCGGTCAGCTTGCCCGCCTTCTCCAGGTCGGCCAGCGCCCCGGCAGGTCGGCGCGTTCCATGCGCACCAGGCCGCGGACGTAGTAGCCGCCGGCGTCGCGCGGACACAGCTTGACGGCCCGCTCGCCGTCGGCCAGCGCGGCGATGAGGCGGCCCCTGCCGATGTTGGCACGGCCTCGAACGGCGTAGGCCGGACCAACCTCCAGTCCCTTGGCCAGGATCGGCTCGACCAGCGCCGTCACCGTTTCTGGAGCCGCCCCCGTTTCCAGCGCGTCTTCCGCGCAGACGACGCGATCGAGGGCCCCGGCCCAGTCCGCTTCCTTGCCGGCCGGCGCCGACTGCTCCTTGGCCAACTCCATGCGGCGTTGCAACAACCGGTTTACGTGTTCGCAGTCGGCGAGCAGGTCCGGCCCCGGCTTGTCGAGCCGCGACGCCTTTTCGGCGTCGAAGGCCGCTTCCCGCAACGCCCCCAGCGCCAGGTTGGCGCGGATCAGTCCGCGCAACACCTCGTCGTCGTCGTCGGCCTTGTCCAGATGTTCCACGGCCGCGGTGTAGTCGCCGCGGTGCAGATAGACCATGCCGAGGATGCGCTGCGCCTTCTCGTGGAACTTCTGGTTCCGCGCCCGCGACGCCAGATCGAAGGCGTCGTCCCAGCGCTTCATGCGCAGCGAGAAGTCGGCCGCCTGCAACAGGCCGTCGAAGTCGTCGCCGACCGCGACGATGTAGCGCCGCAGATAGGGCGCCGCCTCGTCCGGCTTGCCGGCGTTCAGCGACAGCCGCACCAACCCTTCCAGCGCCTCCCCGGCCTTGTCGTCCAGCGTCAGCGCCACCAGGTACGCGGCCTTCGCCTCCGCCGGCCGCTTGAGGTCTTCGAGGATCAGCGCCTTGAGAACGTTCGCCTTCGCCGTATTGACCGTTTCGGGGTCCGCCTTCTCCGCGGCTTCCAGTTCTTTCAGCGCCTTCTCGGAGTCGTCCCGGCGGTAAAGGCCGCGGGCCAGCTGGTAGTGCGCCAGGGCGCGATGCGGGGCCAACCCCTTGCGCGTCAGCGGCTCCAACACCTCGCGGGCCTTTTCATACTGATTCCGATCCACCAAAAGCGCCCCGAGCGTCAGGCCGTAGCGCTCCACGTCGGGGAAACGGTGAACCAGCTCGCGCTGGGCGTCGGTCTGCCGCTTCACCGTGTCCGCCGCCTTGACGTTCAACTCCAGCAGCGCCTGGTTGTCGGGATGGTAATAGAGGGCGCGGCGGAGCACGCGATGGGCGTCGCCGTCCTTGCCGTTTTGCGTGTAGATGCGGGCCAGCGCCGCCGCCGCGTCGGCCTGGTCCGGCGCGAACCCCAGCAGCCCTTCGAGGGCCGGGGCGTCGGCGAGGTCCTGCGTCGGCTTGAGCGTCAGCCAGACGCGGTAATACCGGTTCACATCGTCATGGAACTTGCGGAACCTCTCGAAGTCGGCCGGCTCGACGCGCGTCTTGTCCAGCCGCGTGTCGAACTCCACCGACACCGTCCGCCCGTCGTCGCCGACCTTGACCTTGCGGGTGAACCGGCCCCACGGCGATTGGACCATCGCGTCGTCCGGCGGGTCGTCGAGCGTGAAAAAGGGCGGCACGTGGACGACGTAGCGGTGGTGCGACGCGAACGGCGAATAGAACTCCAGGGCCGTTTTGCGGTCGTAATCGAGGTTGTAGGCGAGGAACTTGCCCCAAACCTTGCTGTCGGCGACGCTGCCCTCCTTGTCGGTCTCGCCCGTGAAGTGGTCGCCGATCGTGAAGACGATGTGTTCCGAGACCGGCTTGTCGAAGTTGCGCAGCGTCTCCTCGTCGATCTTCAACCGGAGCAGCCGCGCCCGGCTGTTGGCGTCCTGCAGCTCGGACGTGACCTGCCGCCGGCGTTCGCCGACCGGCACGTCGAGAAACGTGTCGCGCTCCACCATCGACGCCGTGCCCGAGGAAATCTCGTCGCGCTCGCAGCGCGAGGCGCCGTCGGGGCCGACCCAGACGTTGGTGGTCTGTACGATGCGGTTGTCGTCGGCCGTCATCGGCGGCGTCCGCGTCAGGCGAATGGCGCCCCGGTCATCGACGACGTAGCAGAGACGGTCGCGGTCGTCGTGCGGCAGGAAGTCCCAGCCGGCGAGGTCGGACGTGGTGTCGATCCAGTGTTCCTTGCCGTCGATGGTTGCCACGAGGATGGCGTGCGTGCCCCACGGCGACGGCGCCGACTCCAAAACCTGGCCGTCGTCCAGCGCCCCGAGCGTGGCCAGTTCCACCTTGATCCCGGACTCGCGCGAGCATGACGGCCAGCAGCTGGCTGGTGTCCTTACAGTCGCCATAGCGGTTCGTCAATATCTCCGACGGCAGGTGCGGCGTGTAGTCGTGCAACACGCCGGTGGATACGTAGCGAATGTTGCGCCGCATCCAGTAGACGAGGGCGCGGGCCTTGGCGACGGGGTCGTCGAGGCCTTTGAAAGCGTCTCGCGCCGTCCGCCGCACGTCGGCGGAGCAGACCCAGCAGTCCTTGCGCAGCTTCTGTTTCCAGCGGCCGACCTCCTCCCACGACGCGAACGTCGAGCAGGCGACGCCGGCCTGGAGGACTTCCTTGGAGGGCAGGTTCTCGTCCTGCGGCAGCCGGCGGTTGTGTTCCGACTTCCACAGATAAAACACCTGGCCTTTGTCCTCGGTGCGCACCGGGTCGATTTTGCGAACGAAGGAAGCGTACTTGAACGGCATGGCCTTGGGCAGGCGCACGCGCAGCTCGTCGGTGACGCAGGGATAGGTCGCGTCGCCGAAGGTGTAGCGGGTGAAGAAGCGGCCGGCGTGCTCGGGGTTCTTGCCGCGCACTGTCCATTTGACCTCGAAGGTGTCGCCGACTTCGAGGTTGGGGAAGCTGATGATGAACTGCTTTTCGTGGTCGTAGACCTGATAATCGGTGCTGACGTCGCGGAGCTGCACGTCGCGCGGTTCGATGGGGGCGTCGCGGCCGTCGGCCTTGTGGATGACCGCGGTGTTGAGGGTGAGCGTTTCGTAGGAGGGGTCGTAGGCGATGTTGCGGTATTCGCCGAGTTTCTCGACGCCCTTACGGCCGTTGAGACGGGTCACGTCATGGGTGATGGTATCGGTGGTCCCGTCCGGCTCGACGAGATAGGACGTGGCGGCGTAGAGGATGCAGGCCGCGGCGTCGTCGAGATAATCCTTGGGCACATTCTTCCAGAGTTTGGCGTCGTAGTGGAAGGGGGCCGGCTCGTGGGAGGGGCCGACGGGAACGGGCCACTTGTCGTCGGCGCGGGCGGCCGTCGCGACGAGGCCGAGGATGAGGACGGCGAGGAGAGGACGGACCAGCCGGTGCGGTCGAACCATGCGCGGTCTCCAGAAGGGTCGTCGAACCGATGCTTTCATTGTGCCGGCCGGGGGAAAAAGGCACAAGATCAGCGGGGGGCGACCGAGGAGACGACGAGACAGGGGGCGGGTTCTGACAGGGGGAGTGGTTCCGCGACAAGAAACGGGATCGGGCGGGGCGTCGCTATATCTTTTCCACAATCAGCAGTCCATAAAGGGCTCCTGGACCAGGCTTGCCGTCAAAGAGGAACCGGAGCTTGTCCACCACGCCGCCAAGCCCCAGCAGCCTGCGGGGGACTGGTTGGCCGGGTGCTAACGGAACCGGAGCGTCTGGATCGCCGAGAAACAAACAGGGCAGGGCGTATTCGGTGGCGTCCATCCCCATGACCCGCACACGCAGATAGCCAGAACGAATCTCCAGCCCCGTCTGCGTATGGACTGCCCCGCGGGCGGCCCTTTGTGGCATGGGCAGATCGAGTTTCTTAGCCTGGAACGCCGGCATGGTGGTCATTTCACTGCCCGAGTCCACGAGAAAAGGTTCCTGTTGCCAAGCGCCCATGCGATCTTTCAGGAAAAGGTCCAGTTCGACCCGCAGCAGCAAGTCGCCGGTTGCCCACACAATTCGGCCGAGGAGCGGAACGTATAGACGGGACATCAAGGCATCCAGGTCTGGAGGGCTTGCCGTTCATCCGGGCCTATCTTCCGGGTAAGGACCAGTATCTCATCGAAGCCAACGGCCAGTACTTCCGGCCCTTCCGGGGTGCTGCGGAATAACACTTCGTGGCCGAGATAATCGAAGTAATACTGGAGTGTGAACTGATTCAGGTCCCGCTCCTCGGCCTCCGGCGTATAGATTTCCGGCGGGAACTTGGCCTTTTGCTGGGCGACGGTCTCCCGGACGAGATCGGGCGGGACGATCTTTCCGTGGGGCAAGTCTTCCGGCTTGCGGAACAGCCCCCCTTGCAGCGAGGGGGCGTTGAGGTCCATGAATTGGCCCGGCATGGCGCACCTCCGTCAACCGATTACCTACTCTCCAGTATACCAATCAGGACAGGGGCGCCCCATCGACTTCTCACGGCACCGGCGCCCCGCTCTGCAACACGAAGAAACGCACCGCCTCCTCCGCCAACAGCCGGATCGGTTCCGTGCGCACCTGCGGGTTGCGCGTCGTGCCCGTCACGCGCAGATGGATGACGCGGTTGGAAAGGTAAGCGCTGACCTCCAGCAGGACGCCGACCGGGATCGGGCCGACCGCCGGAATGGTCACCCCGAGCGCCTGTAGGAAGTTCGCGTTGACGCCGAGCCGGCCGGTCCCCGCCGTGGCCTCCAGGTCGAGCCGGCCCGTCGTGGTGATCGTGCCGACCACGTTCAGGCCGACGACCCGGCTGCTCAGGTTCAGCTTCTGGATGCGAAAGATGCCGCGCGACAACCGGCCGCGCAGCTCGCCGCGGTCGAACGTCGTCGCCGACCGGCCCGGCGCGATGAACGGAACCAGGGCGCTCAGCACCGGGATTTGCAGCGCCTGCGACTGGGTCAGCATGGCCGCCACCGTCGCGTCCAGGTCGTCGGCCGAACGCAGACTGTCGGCGCTGAAATCGACGCGGCCGGTTACCTGGCCCACGGCGTAGGAGCCGAGTTGGCCGTTCGACCGCAACAGCGACCGAAAATCGGCGTTGTAGAACCGGGCGTTGCCTTCCAGCCGCGGGGCGGTGTCATAGGACCAATGAAGGTCAGCCTGGACGGCGACGCGGCCGCGGCTGAGCTGGACGTTGCTGTCGGTAAACGTCAGCTGGCCGTTGCCGTGACGGGGGTGGAACGTGAAGGTGAACGGCAGCCGCCATTCCTCCACCTCGACGCCGTACACCCGGCCGCGCGTCAACGCCGCCTCGCCGCCGCCGCGCCACTCGCGTCCGAGGTTGCCGCGTAAGCGCAGATCCACCGGCCCTTGCACCTGCGCCGCCAGATCGGGGTAGCCCGCCAGCAGCGCCGCCGAGTCCGCCTGCTCCAGCCGAAGATTGAAGTAACTTCGATCCGGATTGGCGTAATTGTAGTCCACCGTGCCGGCGAAGGCGCCCTCGCTCACGGACGCGCTCAGGTTGCGCACCTGCACTCTCTGGTCCCGCAAAAACAGGTCGGCGGTCAGACGATCCGTCAGCCGCGTATCGCCCAGCCGCAGGTCGCGCACGATCAGCCGTCCCGGCCCGGCCGAGGCCGCGCCGTTCGCTTCCGCGCGGAACGGCAGGTCGATGTCGGCCCGGCCGCGCAACTGTCCGAGGGCCGTTCCCAGCCCCAGCGTCTCCCCCAGCCGCGACAGTCGAATGCCAGTGAACTGGAAGCGGCCGCTCGTCGCCTCCGGCGTCCCCTTGGCCGGGCCGGGGACCGGGGCGTTCTCCTCGCGCGACGGATACTTGCCGTCCAGCTTGAAGCGCCCGCCCAGGCTCTCGCCCTCCAGGTGGTACGTCGCCGCGCCGTCCTTGTAACGGACGTCGGCGTGCAGGTTGTCGGCCGGGATGTTCTGCACGCGCAACTGTTTGGCCGTCAGATCGATCCTGGCCGTGGCCGCCCGTTCGCCGTCGGGGCCGGCCGGCGGCAGCGTCGCCGTGAGCGTGCCGGACGCCTTGCCGGAAACCTGCACCGGCACGACCGGCAGCGCTTTGGCCAGAGCCTGCACGTCCACGCCGTCGAGTCGCAGGTCCACGGCGCCGGCCGCCGCCGCCCGCACCGGCAGAACGGCCGACCCCGTCACGTCGCCCTGATAGAGCGACGCCTTCGCATCGGTCAGCTTGAGCCGGTCGCCGTCCAAATCCCACTTGAAGGACAGCGAATCGACCTTGAACCGGTCCAGCGTCAGGTCGGACGCCTTCGCCGACCCCGAGGCGGCCGCCGTGAGCGGCCGGAGCGTCCCCGCAAGGTCCGCCGTCACGTCGGCCGCGCCCGCGACCGGGAACGGCGGCCGGAAGTCCGGGTTCAATCCCTGCACCACCTTCAGATCGGCTCCGCTCAGGGTGAGCGTCCCCGAGTAGCGCCACGGCGACGCCAGGGCCAGTCGGGCCGATCCCGTCAGCGTCGCCTTCTCCAACGTCGCTTTCACCGCCGACGCCTTGGCCGTCCCCGCATCCACGGACAGGTCGGCCGATACGGCCGTCAGCGTCAGGTCGTAGGCCTCAATGCGGTCGGAGGAAAGCGATCCCGTGGCGTGCCAGGTGGTCAGGTCGGTGAGCGTCTGCGCGGGGGCGCGGACGGTGACATGGCCGGTGAGGGAACCGTCCGCCTTGCCGCCTGCCCCGGGCAGCAGGTTCAGCGCCGCCGCCAGCGGGAAGCGGTCCACGCTCAGGTCGGCGGTCAGGTCGCCGAGCGGGGCGATCCGCATCCGGGCGGTCCCCGCGAAGTTGCCGGCCCCGCCCGCCGGCAAGATCGCCCTTCCTTTCAGCTCCTGTAACTCCAGTAAGCCGTCGTTCAGGGTCAGTCGGGTGGCCACATCGGCCATTTCGACGCCGGCCACGTTGACGCGCGGCAGGTTCGCCGTTCCGGTGAGGCGGTAGTTCTTCATGTCCCGCGGCGTGTTGATCGGAATCGACGCATGGACCTTGAACGAAAGTTTGCCTTCGATCGGGAACGGCAGCTTGAATTGCAGCCGCCGGAGCAGTTGGCCCAGGTCCACGTCCTCCAGGGACAGGTCGATGTCGAGGTACTCCGGGGCCGGCTCGGCGGCCTCCGGGGCGGGCTTAATCAGGCCGCCGAGGAAGGTCAGGCCTTTGTTGAGGCCGTTGACGCCGCGGCCGGTCGCCCAGAGCAGAGCGTTGGGAACCCAGCCGGCGAGGTCCTCCGGCTTCAGGTCCGGGAGCGCCGGCGGCGGAGGGGCGGTCGGCGGCGCGGCGGGCGGCACGGCGACCAGCGCCGCGAGGACCAACTCCGGCAAATCGGGCGTGAAGTTGCGGCCGACGGAACCGAGTTGGCCGTTTTTGGAGCCGAGCTTGAGCTTGATCGGCTGCTGCTGCGCTTGGCCGGCCAAGATCACCTGATCGATTTGCCCCTGACCTTCGCCCGTCACCTTCACCTGCCCGTCGGAAGGGGCCACCCGGATGTTCGTCGCCTTCCCGGTCAGTTGGCCGTCCAGGTCCAGGTTGCGGAGCGTTTCGGGCAGCAGCGCCTTGCGCCACTCGGCCGGCAAATCGTGTAAAACGACTTTATTCACCGAAATCGTCGAAAAGAGCAACGACCACTCCGGCTTGCGGAAATCGAGGTCGCCGTCGGTCGCGATCTCGCCGCCGGAGAACCGGCCGTGGACGCCGCGGAGCTTCACGAGGTTGTCGTCCACGACGACGTTGCCGGAGGCGCCGGTCGCATCCAGTTTGATGGATTCGACGTGGACCTTGGCGTCCGTCGGCGCACAGGCCACGCGGTAATGGATGGCCGGCTCGTCGGCGAGTTCGAGGCCGAGGTTGAACGTGCAGGAGGTCTTGCCCGTTACCAGAACCTCGCGCCACACCTCGGGCGGCACGAACGCCAGCCCCCTGAGGCGGGCCGCGTCCACCAGCACGTCCTTGGCGGAGAGGGTGAGGCCCACGGCGCCGGATTCGTTCTTGTAGGAACCGTCCAGCGACCAGTCACCCCAAAACGGGTCGGCGACGGCGCCGGTCGCCTTGAGGTCGCCGCCGTCGTTGGTGAGGTCCACCTTGACGCCCTGAATGACCATCGGCGGTCGGCCGTCCTGGTTGAGGGTGAGCTTGCCGTTGTCGATGCGGACGTGCGGCATCGGGCCGCCGCCGGTCTTGGGCCGAGGCATCCGGGTGAGCAGTTTGCCCTCGGCGCCGAAGTGGAGGGCGATGGAAGCGCCGGTCAGCGTCACTTCATTGGGACTTTTCCCCTCCGCCAGGTCGAGAGCAGAGGCGTCGGTGGTGGCGGAGTCCACGGTGATGATCGGCGCCTTCTCGGTCTGGTCGCCCGGCTCGAAGATGCGCAGGCCGTGCAGCGAACTGGCGCCGGTCAGGCCCACGTCGGCGCTCCCGACTTGCACCGGGGCGCCCAGTATGGTCTGTAACCGCGTGGAAACCTGACCGATTACGTTGCTTGACGAGAGGAAGTAGCGCGTCGCAACATACAGGCCGACGCCGACGACGAGAAGCACGATCAGGACGACAAGCGCGATCCGCCCCAGGAGCTTCATGGTTCGGCCTCCGTGTACGGACGTTCCGGCGGTGGAGAAGCCTCCGCACCGATCCTCGACAGATATCTTACCCCGCTCCCGCCGCCGCCAAGGGCGGGCCGGGCGAATCCGGGCGGAAACGGGGCGGGAGGCGTTGATTGCAAGGATGGCGCCGGCGCGGGCGGAAATGCCGGAATCGAGCCGGCGGGACGCGTTCGTGGATTCTGGGGTCTGGGGTTGGGTTCTGGGCGCATAGCTTTCGCGGCCGGCGTCCCAACCCTCCTTGCCGTCGGGACCACCACGAAAGCGGGATTCGCCGTCCCCCGGTCCCGGTGAAGTCCTAACAGGCTTTCGCGCTGGTTGGGATGGTTCGTCCGTTCGGAAAGGGGCCGCGCAAGCTCGGCGCCCAGGACCCAACCCCGACACGCCGCCGGTTGCATACGGCGCGGGCCGCCGCTATGCTTCTCCATGGAAGGCCGCCGCCTTACTCCCGACGCACCCATGCCAGAAGGCGATAAAAACGACCCGCATCACCTTATAACCACGGACGCGCCCGAGGCCCTGCTCGTCTGCCCCGAGTGCGCCGTCCCGCTGGCCGCCGGCGCCTATGAAGCCCACCTGCGCCAGGTCCACCGCCTCTATTTCTTTCGCGGCGTTCGCCACTCCTACAACGACGTTTTTATCCTCCTGCTCAACCTCCTGGCCGGGCCGAAGCCGGACGCCGAGGCCTGGCGCGCCCTGTCGGTCGTCGCCCGCGAAGACCACGGCCCCCGCGCCGCCCGTTTTCTCGCCGCCGCGCTCGGAGGCCTGCTGGCCCGCGTGGAGGGCGACCGGCGCGACGCCGCCGTGGAGGCGCTGGCCGACCTGCTGGCTGCGCAAGGGGACGCCCGCCTGACGGCCGCCCTCGCCGCGGACGTCGAGGTCCCGGCGCGGCGGCTGGCCCTGGCGCTGCTGTCGCGGCTGCCGGGCGACCGCCGTCTGGCGCGGACGCTCCGCCGTCTCCTGCTCGACCGCCGCCTGCCGGAAGAGGCGCAGTTCACCGCCCTTGACGCGATGATGCGCTCGGCGGGGCCGGACGATCCCGCCGTCGCCAAGAGCCTGCGCCGACTCGTCGGCGGTCTCGGCAAGGCCGCCGCCGTCGAACGGCTGCGCCGGTTCGGGCGGCGCCACGGCAAGGCGCCGGCCCTCGACGCCCTGTCCGCGAAACTCGAACAGCGGGTGCGGATGAACTGCCCGCGCTGCCCCGCCCGGCTGCGCCGCCCCGCGATGCTCCGCCACCTTTGGGACGAACATCGGCTGGTCCTCGACGGCCGCCGGGTCCGCGAGCCGTGGTCGGTCGTCGAGGAGTGGATCGGCGAATATTGCCACAAACACGATGCGGATTTGCTGGAACGCTGCCGCGTGCGCGGCCAGCAGCTGGACCCCGCCGACGGCCTGCACCGCGTCCACCGGCTGCTGCTGCGGGCGGGGGCCGCCGACCCGGAGGCCCGGCGCGACCTGATCGGCGCGGCCCGTGAGCGGCGCGCCTCCGTCTGCCCGTGGTGCTACGCCCTGGCGCCGATGCCGCGCGAGGCGCCGCCGGCCCGAATCAACCTGCGGCCGGGACGCCTTTCGGCCGGCGGATACGTCGTGGAAACGTCTTCTCAAGGGATATGGACGACCCTGGAAGTCCGTATACCGGGACGGCCGACGTTTCACGCCCGGGAGGGCCGGTGGGGCTGGAGCCGGCGCGGGGCGACGCTCTTCCTGGTCGGGCCGTTCGTGGCGGCGGCCCTGGCGACGGCCGTCGCCTGGGACGGAGGGGCCTGGGGGCCGATCGCGCCCGTGGCGGCGCTGACCGCGGCGTCGCTGCTGACGCTGGGGTTGGTCCGCCGAACGTGGGGCGTTGGCGGCGCACCGCCGGAACGGCTGCTGCGCCACGCCTGGACGCTGCTGGCGCCGCGGCTGCACGAGAACGGCTTCGTCGCCGAGGATTCGGCCTTCCTGGCGGGGCTGGCCCACGCCACGCCGCCCGGCGCCTTCCGGCAGCGGCGCGCGCCGCTTCTCGCCACCCTGCTCAAACGCACCGAAGACGCCCTGGCCGCCGGGCTGGCGCCGCCGGGCCACATCGCCGCGCTGCGCCGTCTCATGGTCGAGGACGCCGCCGCCGCCGGCGCCGACCCCGTGCCGCTGGTCGTGGACCAACTCGCCCGCTGCTTTGACGGTCATCTTCCGCTGGCCTACGCCCAGCACCTGCTCGCCCAATGGACCGCCGACTGGTGGACCGCCGGCAACCGCGTCCGCCTCCGCGTGCTGCTGTGCGACCGGGCGTTCGAGGCGGGCTTCGAGGTGCGCAACCTGCTCGACGCCGGCCGCACGGCCCCGGCCCTGGGCGACGTGCTCGGCGTCAGCGACCCGGCGGGCCTGGCGGCGTTGCGGCTGCTCTGGTCGGATCGGCCGACGCGGCCCTGGGACCACTGCGGCCCGTCACGAACGGTGTTCGAGCTGGCCGCCGACCCTGCCCGCGCCGGCCTGCTGGGCCGGCGTCCCGACCTGTTGCTCTGGCAGCGCGAGCCGTCGTGGGTCGTGGCGGCCGACGACGGCGAGGGGCCGCTGCGCGGGGCCGAGATCCTGTTCGGAGTCGGCGGGGTTTGGTTGCAGGACGTGCGCTTCACCGAGGCGCCGGCGGTGGTGGAGCAGGCGCGCAAGGCGTTCGGCTTCGAGCTGGCGCTGGGCAGACGTCGCTTCCGCGGCCCCGGCGAGGTGGACGCCCTGGCGCGTCGGATGGAGGCGCTGGTTCCGCTTCGCCTTCCACGATTTCCTGCCGCGCACGGTCAACGTCCACACCTGGCAGTCGCCGGAGCGCGCCGCCATCCTTCGGGCGTGGGGGGCGGCGCCCTGTCCGGAGTGCGGCCGCTTCTTCCTGGCGCGATTGGGCGCCGTCGGCGTCGCCCTGGACGAGACCAAGCCGGCCGGCGCGTCCGCGAGCCGTTGAAGCGCCTCCATGCGGGTCGGCGCGGAATGGCCGGCGGGCCGTTCCTTTCGCCGGTTGCAAAGCCATCCCGACCCCGTATAATCCCCACTCTGAAAGGCATCTTGTCCGGCCCAGCAGCGCGCCCCGACCGCCGGCCGGCCCCGGACCGGCACAAGGAGCGACTGATGGCCGAGGAGAACGTCGAGACGCGCGAAACGAGTTGGCGTCGGCTGCTGCCGTGGACCGAACTCTTCCGCGGCTTTCAGGTGGCGCTGGACCTCAACAAATTGGCCCTGGCCGCCGCCGGCATCCTGGTGATGGCCTTCGGCTGGTGGCTGCTGGCGCTGCTCTTCTCGGCCGGCGAATCCAAGTCGCCGCCGCAGTGGTCAGACGCCTACCTCGCCCGCAAGGAATTCGCCAACAATCCGCGTGGTGCCTGGGACCAGTTCCGCCAGGACCGCGACCACTGGACCCTGATGCACGAGGCGGCCGGAGTCGGCGACCCCAGGCAGCGCCTCGCGCCGACCGACCGCATCGACGGCTATGACGAATGGCTCAACTACGACGCCGCCGTCCAGGGATTCGACGCCTCCCAAAAAGCCGCCGACGCCGCCGAAAAGGCCGTGGCCCAAGACAAGTTGGAACTGGACGACGCCATCCACCGCGCCGCCAAGCCCGACGACGACGCCGAGGTCAAGAAAGCCAAGGCGGCGCTGGCCGCCGACCAGGCGCGCGTGAAACGGACGCCGCTGGAGGACTTCCTTAAAACGAATCATTTTTCCGATCAGAAGGCGGCCCTCCTGGCGTCCCTCAGCGATCAGAAGGGCGCCTACGAGCCTTACGGCACGCTCTCGACGTGGCCCTGGTTCGAGGACCGCGGGCCGAACCCGTTCCTCATGGTGACGGGGCAACTCGGCAAGCCGTGGGAAGTCGGCCACTTTTGGGAGTGGTTATTGACGCAGCAAATACCGGTGCTGCTGGAACCGATCGTAAAACTGCTGCTGCCGATCATCTACTTCTTCAGCCCCGGCGCCGACGTCAAGAGCCGATTCTATTTCCTGTGCGTGCTCATCTGGACCGTGGCCGCCTGGTCGGTGTTCGGCGGGGCCGTCACCCGCATCGCCGCCGTCCAGGTGGCCCGCGGCGAGAAAATCGGCCTGGTGGACGCCCTGCGCTTCACCCTGAAGCGCATCCTCTCCTACGTCACGGCGCCGCTGTTCCCGCTGCTGTTCATTTTCGTGTTGCTGGTGGTGATGGTCCTGTTCGGCTACCCGTTCATGATCCCCATCTTCGGCGACATCGTCATGGCCGGCCTGCTGTGGCCCGTCATCATCCTGCTGGGCGTACTCATGGCCGTGGCCCTGGTCGGTCTGGTCGGCTGGCCGCTGATGTCCGCCACCGTCAGCGCCGAGGGCACCGACAGCTGGGAGGCCGTCAGCCGGTCGTACAGCTATGTCTACCAGAAGCCGTGGCACTTCATCTGGTACACGCTGGTGGCGCTGGCCTACGGGGCGGTGGTGGTGTTTTTCATCGGATTTATGGGATCGCTAACGGTCTACTTGGCCAAGTGGGGCGTGTCGCAGACGCCGGGCATCGCCGCCGTCCACCGCGAGCCGAACTTCCTGTTCGTCTACGCCCCGACCTCTTACGGCTGGCGGTCGCTGTTGCTCAAGGGGGCCGTGGTCAACGGCCAGCAGGTCGTGGACGCCGACGGCCGCATCAACGAGGCGGCCTACTCCGATTGGATCGGCGCCAACCCGGACTACACCGGCCCCGACCGTTTGCAGTGGTGGAACATGATCGGCGCCGTCCTCGTAGCCATCTGGCTGGGGATCGTGTTTCTGCTGATCCTCGGCTTCAGCTACAGCTATTTCTGGAGCGCCAGCACCATCATCTACATGCTGCTGCGGCACAACGTGGACGCCGCGGAGATGGACGAGGTGTACCTGGAGGACGAGGAGGGCGAGGGCGCTTTCGGCGGCCCGTTGACCTCGCCCGCCGTGCCGCCGCCGGCCGTCAAGCCGGGGACGCAGAGCCTGACGATGGTGGACGCCCCATCGCTGCGGCCGCCGAACCTGGTCGCGCCGCCGCCCGTGTCGCCGCCGCTTTCCTCGCCGTTGTCGCCGGAAGCGGCCGCCGAGCCGACGGCCCCGGCCCCGACGCCGACGCCGTTGCACGACGACGGCGAGCGAACCGGCGTCGGCACGGCGCCGCCGGAACCGCGACCGTAACGACGAATAAAGAGTGGCGAGTGGCGAGTGGCGAGAGAAGACGGATTCGGTATTTGCCTTCTCTCGCCACTCGCCACTCGCCACTCGTCACTCGCCACCTTTTGAGGCACCGATGGCGCGACCGATACTGCTGTTCAGCGGCCAGTGGGCCGACCTCCCGCTGGAAGAGCTGGCGCCGCAAGTCGCCGAGTGGGGCTACCAGGGCGTCGATCTCTGCTGCTGGGGCGATCACTTCGAGGTCCAGCGCGCCCTCGGCGACGACGATTACTCCGCCAACAAGCTGGCCCTCCTCAACCGCCTGGAACTGGCGGCCCCGGTCGTCAGCTGTCACCGCGTCAGCCATGCCGTCTGCGACGTGATCGACGGCCGCCATCAAGACATCCTTCCCGATTACGTCTGGGGGGACGGCGACCCGGTCGGCGTGCAGCAGCGGGCGGCCCAGGAAGTGATGAGCGCGGCCCGCGCCGCCCAGCGACTCGGCTCGTCGGTGCTGGCTGGCTTCACCGGCTCGCCGATCTGGTCGGCGGTGTCGGGCTACCCGTGGCCGAAGCCGGAGCGCGTGGCCGACGCCTATCGCGAGTTCGCCCGCAAGTGGCGGCCGGTGCTGGACGTGTGCCAGGAGTGCGGCTTGAAGTACGCCCTGGAGGTCCACCCCGGCCAGATCGCCTTCGACCTCCATAGCGCCGAGGCCGCCCTGGACGCCCTGGACGGCCGGCCGGATTTCGGCTTCGTCCTCGACCCCAGCCACCTGCACTGGCAGGGCGTGGACCCCGTCGAATTCGTGCGTCGCTTCCCCGACCGGATCTTTCATGTCCACATCAAGGACGCCGCATTGACGTTGAACGGCCGCACCGGCCTGCTCTGTTCCTACATGCCCTACGGCGACGCCCGCCGCGGCTGGCACCCGCGGTCGCCAGGCCGGGGCGGGATCGACTGGGAGGCGTTCGTGCGTGTACTAAATGAGATCGGTTATGACGGGGCGTTGGCGGTGGAGTTCCAGGACGCCGGCATGAACCGCGAGTACGGGGCGGAGGAGGCGTGCCGGTTCGTGAAGCGACTCGACTTCGAGCCGGCGCCGCGCGGGGACGGCGGGCCGGCGTTCCGATAACATTCATCAACCAGCCCGAAGCGCGAGCAAGGGGGACGGTTCCTCGACTGAGTCCCTTGTTCGCGCTTTTTTGAAGTCGCGCCCTTGGTGGTCGCGCCGCATAGGTTCTCTGCTTTTTCACGGCTTCCTGGCATTCCGGCGGCGCCGCGCGGGTACCGCGGACGGGGGATTGAGCGAGAAGGGCGCCGCGGCAAGACGCTGGATCTGGCGGAATTGGGACGGTTAGCCGCGACGCGCCAGCGGGGCGCTGGCATCAAGCGCTCCGCTGGCGCGTCGCGGCTAACCGGACGACAGGCGTCAGAACTGGAACGAACAGGTAATCTGCCACTGATTCGACTCGGTGCGATCCGCGGCGGTCATCGGCACGACCAGGCCGCCCGACATCCACCAGTTCGGCGCCAACTGCCATTGAAGGCCGGGCAGCACGTCCAACGCGCTGAGCGGAGTGGCGGAGGTCGTGGTATCGTAGTGGTATCGGCCCAGCGCCTCCACGAAAACGTAAACACTCCCCCCGTGATCCGGCCGCGAAGTCACGACCGGCCGCTGCAACGCCATGCCGTACTGCACGGCCTGGTCGAGCTGGCTTGTCCAGCGCGGATTGCAGTTCACGTGTTTGCCGACGAACCCTTGAATGGCGGTGCCGTCGTCGAGGGACTGGAACAGGGAGAATTGCGGACTGATCACGGTCGGGCCGTCGTCCACGCCGTTGTTCTCGCGCCCCGCCGGCGTCACGGCCTGGAGCGCGACCGTGCAGCCGGTGTTCGGCGAATCAAGGAGCTGCACCTGGCTGTGGACCTTGTAATACCCGACGCCGCCGGGGTCGCCCGGCCGCCGCAGGTCAAAGAAGGGGTTGTCGTTGCCCATCGTCACCGTCAGCCAATCCGTTGAGGGGTCGGAGGTCGTCGGATTGGGGTCGCTCGCCGCCGAGGACAGTGGGTCGTCTCCGTCCGTGAGGCCGACGGGGTCGCTGAGGAAGCCGGGCGTGATACGAAACAGGCGGATGCGGTTGGGGCGGGCGTTCGCGCCGGCGTCGGCGTCGGGATCGAAGCTCAGGTTGCTCGGCAAGATCGGGTCGCGGCCCCAGTCGATGACGTCCTCGGCGCGGAGCGCGGCCGGGAACAGGGTAAGCAAGGCGGCCAGCCCTGGCACGATCCAGCCCGTCCGTGGGGTGATGGTTCGTTTTTGCTGCATCATTGGGTAAGCGAGGGGTTTCAAGGCGTCCAGTTTGGTTTCGCCGTTTGGGCGTGGCATGCATCACTCCATATCGGCCAACGCCCGCAAGAACAAGAGGAAAAGACGCGGCGGAGCCTCCGGTTTGCCCCGTCCGCCGAACCCCGCCCGCTCCCCCGCCGGGAAAAGTCGCCTAAGCCGACCGCTGCCGTTAGCACAATCGCGGCGGCCGGCGGACGAATGACTTTACAGGCGGGGTCGCGGAGCCGACGACCATTCCTTTGACAGGGTTTTGCAACCGCCCCTATAATTCATTAGGGTCGCTCGACCGACGGAAGATTAACCAAGAGGCCCCGGGCGCGACGGCGAGCCGCCGTCCCGCGGCGAGGTGTCTATGCAGAAGGCCGCACCGAGACGCGCATCCGTCCGCCCCGCCGGCCTTCCCGCGCTGGCCGCGGCCCTCGCCGTGCTATGCGGGTCGGTCGCCGGCCCTTCGGCGCGGGCCGACGCCCCGGCGGGCCTGACGGTGCAGGTCCCCGCCGTCATCACGACCGACACCGCGACCCGGCTGCGCGCCGCCGTCTACGCGCCGCAAAAACGCTATGAGGCCGAGCGCCAGCGCGACGGCGACAAAAGCGGCCCGTTTAAACTGCTGTGCGACTTCAACCCGGAAGGCCGGCCCAACGCCACCGACGACTTCGGCGCCTGCTCCGATCTGGCGGAGGTGATCCGCGACCTGCAAGAGAAAGGCGTCCGGACGCGCGCCTATGTCCACGGCGAAGTCAGCAGGCAGGCCGTGCTGCCGGTGCTGGCGTGCGGCGAGATCGTCCTGTCGGCCGACCCGCCGGCGCGGTTCGGCCGGATCGTGGACCCGGATCGGACCCTTGCCGTCTTCGAGAGGCCGGCCTACGAGGCGATGGCCAAGGGCCGTTTTTCGCTGGCCCTGGTCCGCAAAATGTACGACCGGGACCTGGCGGTCGTCCAGGTGTTCCCGGCCGCGAAGAACGGCGACCGCTACCTCGGCGCCCGCGAGGCGGCCGCCGCCCGGCTGAACGCCCAGCCGGTGGCCGATCTCGGGCCGGGCGCGCTTGCGTTCTACGACTTCGCCCAGGCAAAGGAACTGGGCCTCTGCCTACCCGACGCGGAAAACACCCTGGCCGACGCCCTGGACGATTTCAAACTGCCGCGGTCCAGCATCTTCCCGCTCCTGGACCACACCACGGCCGTTCTGGTGGTGGCCCACGGCGAAGTGAACGGCCAGCTCAAGGAGGACGTGGAGCGCCGGCTCAACCGGGCGCTCGGCGACAAGGCCAACGTCCTCATTCTGCGGCTGGAGTGCGCCGCCGGGGAAGGCGGCGACGACCGAACCGCCTGCGACCTGGCCCAGTTCATCGCCGGCCTTAAGGACCGCTCCGACAAACCGCTCAAAACCATCGCCTACGTCACGCCGTCGTCGCGGGACGTGGCCGTGTTTCTCGCCCTGGCCTGCGACCAGATCGTGATGCAAAAAGACGCCCGACTCGGCGACTTCGACAACTACCTCAAGGGCCATCCCGACCGGGCGCAAGACCTTCGACGGGAATTGCGCGAAACCGCCGAGAGGGAGTTTTACTCTCCGCTTTTGGCCGAGGCGATGGCGGATCGGGACGACCGCATCCTGGAAGCGGAGAGCACCACGGGGGCCAGCGAGGTTCGTTTCCTGACGGAGCAGGAGATGAACGACGACCCCAAGAGCGAACACCCGCACGGCTGGCGGAGCATGGGGGAAGTGAAGCCGGCCGGGACGTATCTCACGCTGAGCGCCGAGGACGCCCGCAAATACGGCCTGGCCCAGGACGTGGCGGCCAGTTACGAGGACCTGTGCGCCATGGAAGGGGTCAACCCCACCGAGGTGACCCTGATCGACGCCGACTGGCTCAACGCCCTGGCCGAGTTTCTGTGCAACCCGTGGACGACGTTCATCCTGGTGACGCTGGGCGTCACCTGCCTCATCCTCGAATTGAAGATGCCGGGCGCCAGCCTGCCGGGCGTCATCGCGGCGGTCTGCTTCGTGCTATTCTTCTGGTCGCAATCGCAGCTGCACGGCCAAATCACCTGGCTGGCGGTGCTGTTGTTTCTGCTGGGACTGATCCTGATCGGCGTCGAGGTGTTCATCCTGCCGGGCACCGGCGTTTGCGGCATCAGCGGCGCCTTGCTGACGGTCGGCGGTCTGGCGTTGGTGGCCTTCGGCCACTTGCCGCAGACCACCGAAGACTGGATGGGATTCGGCAAGAAACTGGGGCCGTTCGCCGTCGGCATTTTGGTGGCGTTCGGGCTGGCGTTCACGGCGGTGCGTTATTTGAAGCACATTCCCTTTTTGAATCGGCTGATGCTCAAGCCGCGGACGGAAGACGGCGAGGACGGCGACGGGGCGCCGGAGCCGATCCGGCCGGAGTTGGCGGCATTGCTGGGCGCCATTGGCGTGGCCGCGACGCCGTTGCGGCCGGCCGGCAAGACGCAGTTCGGCGACCAGTTCGTGGACGTCCTGGCCGAAGGCGGCTATGTCCAACCGGGGACGCGCGTGCAGGTCATCGAGATCGAAGGCAACCGCGTGGTGGTGAAGGTGGTTTAGTGTCGCATTTACCGGCCCCGAGCGCTGCCCGCCGCGAGCGCCAGCGAGCGGGATGCGCGAAAAGCGCTCGCTGGCGCTCGCGGCTGCTAGGTAGGACGAAGTCGCATGGACCCAAGTTACGCCACCCTGGGTTTCATCCTTATCGGAGTGGGTTTCGTCTTTTTAGCGGGCGAGCTCTTCCTTCCGAGCGGCTTTTTCGTGATCATTTCGGCCGGGTGCATCGTGATCGGCGTCGGCCTCACGTTTACCGCGGGGCCAACGACGGGACTGCTCGCCTTGATCGGCGTGCTCATCGCCATGCCGATGCTGTCCCTCTTCTTGTTTAAAATCCTGCCGCGAACGCCGATCGGCCGACAATTCTTGTTGACGAAGCCGCGCGAGGATGCCACATTGGCGGCCATGCCGGCGCGCATGGAGTTGGAGAAATTACGCGGCCGGGTCGGCCGGACCCTGGCGCCGCTGCGCCCGGCCGGCGTGGCCGACTTCGACGGCCGGCGCGTGGACGTCATCACCGAGGGCATGATGGTCGAAGGCGGCCAGTGGGTCCGCTGCATCGACGTGCGGGCCGGCAAGGTGGTGGTGCGGCCCGTGGAAAAGCCGACCCTCGGCGACCTCGAAGAGGCGATATTCAGCTGAGTATCAACGCGGTTAGCCGCGACGCGCGGCGGAGCGCTTCTCCCGAGCGCTCCGCTGGCGCGTTGGGCTCAACCGAGTCCCCCGAATGTTCAACGGAGAATTGACATGTCTCATGTACTCTTAGCCCAACTCCCGAATAACAACGGCTTCGACCCGAACCTCATCTGGTTGATCGTGGTCTGCGTCGCCCTCGTCGTCCTTCTGGTGTTCCTGTTCATCTTCTTCAGCTTCGTGCAGCTGTGGATTCAGAGCCTGCTGGCCGGGGCCGGCGTCGGCATGTTCGACATGGTGCGCATGCGGCTGCTGAAACTCGACTACGGCCTGGTCGTCAAGCAGAAGATCGCGCTGGTCCAGGCGGGCGTCAAGTCGTCCACGCAGGAGCTGGAGTCGTACTTGCTGGCCAACGGCACCAAGCTCGAACAGGTGGTCAAGGCGGTGATCGCCGCCCACAAGGCCGGCATGGACCTGCCCTGGGGAACGGCGGCCGCCATTCAACTGGCCGGCCGCGACATCTACAAAGCCGTGCAGGTGAGCGTCAATCCGGAGGTCATCGACTGCCCGTCGCCGAACCCCAACAAGCCGAACAACACCCTGGACGGAGTGTGCAAGAACGGGATTCAGCTCAAGGCCCGCGCCCGCGTGACCGTGCGGACCAAGCTCGACCGGCTGGTGGGCGGCGCCACTCAGGAGACGATCATCGCCCGCGTCGGCGAGGGCATCGTCAAGGCCATCGGCAGCGCCGAGCACCATACCGACGTGCTGGCCAACCCCAACCTGATTTCGCAGGCGGTGCTGCACAACGCCCTGGATTCGCAGACCGCGTTCGAGATCGTGTCGATCGACGTGGCCGAGATCGACGTCGGCGCCAACATCGGCGCCAACCTCCAGGCCGACCAGGCCGCCGCCGACCTCCGCGTGGCCCAGGCCAACGCCGAGAAGCGCCGCGCCCTGGCCGTGGCCCTGGAACAGGAAATGCGCGCCAAGGTCGAGGAGAACCGCGCCCAGGTGGTGCTGGCCGAGGCCGAGGTGCCCAAGGCCATTGCCCAAGCGTTCCGCGACGGCCGCATCGGCGTCATGGACTACTATAACCTCCGCAACATCCAGTCCGACACTTCCATGCGTTCCGCCATCGCGGGGGTCGGCAGCGCCGGCGACCGTTCCAACCAGTCGCTGACTTAAGGGGCCGTCATGGAGTGCGTTTGGCTCGTATTCACGATCATCGGTTTCGGCATCTGGATCCTGGTGACGCTGTTCCGCAAGGCCGAGGAGGAGCGCCAGCGCAACCTCCGGCGTCCGCCCGGCGGCGTCCGGCGGCCGGTGACCGACCTGGACCGCTTCCTGGAGGAGGCGCGTCGCCGCAAGGAAGGCCAGGCGCGCGCGCCGGCGGACGCCCCGTGGGCGCAGCCGGTCGGCAGGCAGCCGCGACCGGCGCGCGAAGGGAGGCCGGCGGCGCCGCGGCCGCCGGAACGGCCGGGTGAGTTCGTGCCGTCCGTCCGCCGCTCGGCCTCGGAACAGCGGCCGCAAGTCCCCATCGCCCGGCCGACCGTGACGCCGAGCGGCCAGCGGTTCGCGGAGGCGCCGCCCGCCGCCCCGGTGATTCTGGAGTTGGTTGAGGAGGTAGCGACGCCGGCTCTCGGCCTGCCGTCGGTCGCGCAGGCGCCACCTCCGCCGGCCGCCCCGCTCGGGGGCGTGCTGGCGCGACCGGCCAACAACCTCTCGCCCGTGCTCGCCAACCTGCCGATATTGTTGAAACAGCCTCAGACGATCGCGGCTGTGTTCGCCCTGCGGGAAATCTTTGGTCCGCCGCTCTGCCGGCATTACATGCTGCCGACGAACGCCGTGACGCCGCGGTCGTGAAGTCGTCCGCAAGAGGCGAGCGGCCGGCGTGAGCCGGCTGGTATAGCCGGGCGCATCGAAATGAGTGACGCACCAGCCGGCTCACGCCGGCCGCTCGCCTTGTGCGTGGTTCAGCACGCTTCCCGGATCGGCTGCAACGGCCGACCCTGCGCGTCATAAAACGATTCGTGAAGTAAAAACACCTGCCGCACGCCGACGCCGACCGACTGGAGTTGCTGCTGTAAGCGGCGGAACGCACCGCGTTCGAGGCGACGGGCCAAAAGCGCTTGAAAATGGGCCGCGCACAGGTCGATCTCGATCGGCGCGATGCTGTGCAGGGGGTAGGTAAGGTAGCGCAGCGTCCCGGTCTGCTGACAAACGGCGCACGGCCTGCTTTCCCCGCGCTCGCGCAGCGGGGCGGCCTCTCCCTGGGCGAGCGCCTCTTGGCAGTCCGGGCAAATCGGCTTGCCGGCGATCCGGTCCCAAGGGCAGCCGGACGCCTGGCAGCGGCCACACGGCTCGATCGGCGAAACGGTCGCTTCACGTATCTGCCGAAGCCCGTCCATGGAACGCCCCCACGCAGGATGAACGCCGCTCATTGCACTTCCCCTACTTCGGTCGCAACCCGCCGCCTTCGTGACTTAAATCTCCGGAACCTTGCCAAGACGGGTTAGCGGGACCTGTTGCGGGTGTTAACGCGCGTTTGCGCCGGCCGAAGGGTCCGCGTCGGGCGGCGCCGCGGGATGAAAGGAACTTGTCCGGTCGTTTATCGTAACCAATTTAAAGAAAATGACTTCTGATGAAACAGCTCGCTCCAATCCGGCAGGAGTTGGTCCCTTATGTTTCATCGCGGATCGGCACGGCGAATGCTCTGCCATCGCCTCATCAAGGGTGAACGAACCGAAGATCGCCCCGCGACGGTTCGCCGCTCGTCTTCATCAACGATCCGGAAAGCGCGTTGCTGGCCCGATGCCGCGGCCGGCCGCCCAAGGGGGAGATCGAATCATGACCACCGCCGTCATTCGTCCGGCGCTGCATTCGCTTCGGCGCCTTCCCACCATCCATCAAGTGGCCGAGACCTGGGGCCGGCTGGAGCTCAAGATGGAAACCTCCGACACGCGCTACTGGGTCACGACGGAAGGCGTCCCGTGCAAGACCAGCGGCGCCCCCATCAATTACGTCGTCGATTACGTCACGGTCGAAAAGCTGTCGGAGAGCGGCACCTGGGACCTCAAGGCGGTCTACAGTCCCGAGGCCTGGAAGCTGTCGCAGGGCTTCGACTACTGCCAGCTGCTGCACGCCGAGTTGACCCGACTCAACCATCGGCTCGCGGAGGAATTCAGCTGGGACGTGGTGAAAGAGATCGAACGGGTGCAGGAGGAGCTGGAACTCGCCAACCGGGCGGTTTTCGAGTTGTCGGAAAAGGTGCGCAAACGCTGGGCATGAGTCGGCGGAATGAATTTATTTGGATTTTAGGGACCTCCGAAGGTTGTGGCGGTCCCTTTTTCATAATCCCAAACCAGTTCCCTAGCGGACCCACTTCAAAAAGGGTGCGGCAAATCTTTCGGGAGTCAGGCGGCGAGGCGGAGCCGAGCCTCCCAGTGCGCCTGCCAGGCTCCGCTTTGCTCCAGCGCTTCCAGGCGGGGCCGGATCGCGGCCTGATAGGTGGCCTGTCGGAAGTCCGCGAGGGGTCGCGGACCTTCCCCTCACTGACATGGATCACCTGACCGGCGGCCGCCGACAAGGTAGCTTCAGAAGGCACGGGCCTTCTCCCAAGGGCGAAGCGAACCGGCAAACCACTCAGCTGCGCTTTCCACTCAGCGTAGGCGCTTCCGAAAGAATTGCCACAACCCGTTGGGTTTTCCCGAAATGATCCGGTTCCGGAAGGCGCCTACGGGGGGGAGAACGATGCTCCGCATTCTCGGATCGCCGAAGAAGTTATGCAACGACTGGACGCGCCGCGAACTGCTCACGGCCGCCGGCTTCGGCGCCCTCGGTTTCGGCGACTCCTCCCTGCCGCCGCGCGCCGACGGCTCCGTTTTGACCGACTCCCCGGCCTGACCGCCCTACAATCCGCACGCCCCGCACGGCCGGCCCGATTGCGCAACCTCTGCCGCCGGTTCATCTTTCCACGTTGACAGGTTCCTGTCACCGCCGCTATCGTTGATTGAGGCGCTCGCCGCGCCGCCGGCCCCACGCCCGGCCGGCGCCCACCAACGCATGGGCATTCGTTGAGGGACGAGCCGTTATGATCGCCAGCGGGACGGGCATTGCCATCGAAGACCTCGCCCACCGGCTCATCGAAATCGTCGCGCAGCTCGGCCTGGCCGTGCCGCGCGGCCGGCGCCGGCACGGCGGCCTCAAAGAGGTCGAATTCCTCACCCTGTCCATCCTGCACCAGCGCGACACGCTCATTGTCGGCGACATCCAGCGCCAGCTGGGCGTGCTTCCGGCCCAGATGTCGCGCATTATTCGTTCGCTGGAGGACCGCGACCAGCCGCTGATCGCCTGCCGAATCAATCCCCAGGACAAGCGCAAAATCGACGTGGCCCTGACGGCGGCCGGCGCCAAGGCGTTCCAGCAGCACGAGACCTCGCGCATTGGGGCCGTGGCCACGCTGCTCGGCCGGCTGCCCGAAGACGACCTCGACGATTTGCAACGGTTACTGGACCGGGTGCAGGAACTGATCGCCTCTTCCGCGACGGGGTGAAATCAAGGTCCGTCCCGCCGTCAACGGGCCGCTCTGGCGACAGGCGCCTCCATCGGAAGGCGCACCCCGAACGAAAACCGCTCTCGACGCCGATCCGCCGTTGGCAGTATCCTTGCCGGTCGTTTCGCAACCCGATCCGGCCAGGGAGGGCCATCGACTCATGGCGGCAAAAGAAGAGGACGAGGGCGGCAAGAAAAAGGGCGGCGGCTGGATCAAGACCGTCCTGGGCATGGTGGGCGGCATGTTGTCCGGCGCCGTGGTCATGTACGCCACCGCCTGGCTGGACAACGCCGTCAAGCCGGCCAAGCCGGTGCCCAACTTCCGCGTCCAGCACGAAGGTTGCACCGTCACCTTCCAGAACCTTTCGCCCGGTTACACCGGCTGGTGGGACTTCGGCGACGGTTCCGAGCTGGTGCCCGTGACCGGCGACAGCGATTCACTCGTCCACAAGTACGACCAGCCGGGCGATTATAACGTCAAATTGAGTCTGAAAAATCTTTTGAATGAGGAGACGGAGCGGCAGGTCGCGCTGCACGTCGAGGCGCCGGCGGCGACCAAGCAGCCGAAGATCCTGAGCCTGACGGCGGACGCGGTCACCCCCGAAGGCTACGCCCCGGCCACCTACAAGATCAGCGCCGACACGGAAAACGCCCCCCTCTGTCTGTGGGACTGGGGCGACGCCCGGCCGCTGGTGGTCGTCAACGAGGCGACCAAGCATTTGGAGCGATTGGTGACGTTCGACAAGCCGCGCGATTACCACGTCACCCTCACGGCCGTCAACGAAACCGTCGCCGTTTCGCAAACGGCGGTCGTCCACCTCAAGAGCGCCCCCGCCGGCTCCGTCAGCGTCGTCCTGACCGCCGCCGACGCCGGCACCGAGGTCCGCACGCGCGCCAGGCCGTTCATGCTCAGCGACACGTTCCGGCCCGACGTCAAGGGCGACGTCTCGCCCCTGAGCGGCCAGGAACTGTTCGCGGCGACTTCCGACGACAAACACAGGGAATGGATCATCCGCGACGTGTTGCTGACCGGCGCCAACGGCAAACAGGTGAGCCTGGGCGACAAATTGGAAATGCCGCTCGACGCCGCGGCGCTGGGCTACCAGAGCGCGCGCAACCTGCGGCTGCAAGTGGGACAGGACCGGCGTTCGATGCGTCTGGTCGGGGAATTGGTGCGCGTCCGATCGGGCAGAAAGCCCACGCCGCCGCCGGCCCTCGTCGTTCAAGGGGAAATGATCGAGGAGTTGCGCCGGCCGGAAAGCCAGACGACGCCCATGACGGCCATGTTGCAACTCCCGTCGGCCGGGAAGACCACCACGGAACTCGTGGTATTGCCCGCGTTGCCCGCCGACTGGGTCAACGCCAAGCCGCGAACCCTTCAAGTGGCCGTACAGGATGGGCCGACCGTCGTGGCCAAGGACATGCAAGTGCCTTGCCGCGTCGAATTGACGTTGCGACAGCGCCGCTGCGTCCTAAGTGCGACGCCGATCAAGGGCAAGGACGGCAACGATCAGGTGCGCCTGGATTTGTCGGACACGTCGGGCCGCGTCAACGCGAACTGAGAGGGTGTAAACGACAATACCAACCCGAAGCGCGAGCGAGGGTCAGGAACCTTGACCCTCGCTCGCGCTTCGGGTTGGTATTTCGCGCGAACGCTTTCTCAGCCGCCCTTCACGCTGATCTGCCGCGGCTTCACCGACTCCGCCTTGGGCAGATGGACGGTCAGCACGCCGTTCTTGCACTCCGCGGAGATGCGGCCGGCGTCGATCGATTCGTGGATCGTGAACGCCCGGAAGAAGTCGCCCTCGTCGTACTCCTGCATCAGCGGCGTCCACTTGTCTTCCCTGCGCTGGACGCGCCCCTCCAACAGCAACTCGCCGTTTTCGTAGCGAAGGCTCACGTCTCCCGGCCGGACGCCCGGCACCTCCGCCAACAGCTTCAGTTCCTTGTCGTCCTCGAAGATGTCCACACGCGGCGTGAAGTAGACGCCGCTTCGGGTCGCCTCCGGCCGCGCCAGGTCGGCGCGGTCCTTCGGGGGCGCGGTGACAACATTGGCCATGATTTATTCTCCTTTTGTGATCGTGTGTGCCGCTTTTACGGTTACTCCGCCTTGACCTCGATCTTGCGCGCCTTGGCGGACTCGTGTTTGCCCAGCTTGATCTTGAGGACGCCATTCTCCAGCCGCGCCTCGACCTTGTTGGCGTCCACCGGGAACGGCAGCGTCAGCGTCCGCGTGAACTGGCCGAAGCCGCGTTCCTGGCGGTGCCACACGCCCTTCTCGGACGACGCCTGTTTGCGCTCGCCCTTCACCGACAGCTGGTTGCCGCCGGTGACGTAGATTTCGAGGTCCTTGAGGTCCTGGCCCGGCAACTCGGCCTCGACGAAGACCTGATCGCTTTCCTCCCACACGTTCATCGGCGGAAAGCCGCCAAAACCGAAGAACGACCGGTCGCCGTCGCCGCCGTTGCTCCAGCGGTCGAAGACCCGGTTCATTTCGTTCTGAAAGCCCTGAAGCTGGTTCCACAGGGGGTCGAACGCCGTTTGCCCGCGCATTGTCCGTGCCATGTCAACTCCTTTTCCGATTGGGTAAGTGGTCCGAGGCGGCGCCGTTCGCGCACCGCCGTCGGAGGGTTTGGGTCAAGAGTTTCATTTCGTTGTTGCGAGCGGCCGTCGTGTCCGGGGCCGCCAATGGATTAAACTGCAAGAGGCGTGCCAAGAACTCAGGACGCGCCTCACCGAGGTGGCAACGACGCAAGCACTTAAAATTGCTCTACTTAGGGGATAAACGACTTTTGGATGGGAGGGACGCGGATTCGGTCGCCCGCCAATCCGGCAGGTCCAAACAGGGGCATTCGCGCATACCGCGCCGGCACATGACTTGCAGATGTTTACTCTCGGATGGGCCGGCATGAGTCGAGGGGCGTCCATCCCGTCATCCGATCCGGCCTTCCGTCGTCGCCCATTTCCGATAAGGAGGATCGTTATGTTCACCATCCTAGCGGGGGGGAGCGGCAACGTGCTGGCCGCGCGGGCGACCGGCAAGCTGACCACCGAAGATTATCAAGTGTTCACGTCGGAATTGGAACGCCGTATCCGCCAGTACGGCAGCGTCCGCGTGTTCCTGGAGCTGGAAGACTTCCACGGCTGGGACCTCGGCGCCGCCTGGGCCGACTTCACCTTCGGCCTCAAGCACATCGGCCAGTTCCGCGGCTGCGCCGTCGTCGGAGATAAGAAGTGGGAAGAATGGCTGATAGACCTGGGCAAGCCGTTCTTCCACGTCCGCTACTTCGACCGGGCGGAGCGGGACGAGGCGTGGGACTGGCTCCTGCACCACGTCGAGGACAAGTCGCCCGACCTGCTGGGCCGCGTGAGCGACTTCACGGCCCAGCATCCGCTGGCCGCCGTCGCCGGCAGCCTGGCGGTCGGCTGTCTGCTCTGGGGCGCCCTGCGGATGCGGTGGCTTTCGTTTCACTGACCCTTCGCCTTGACCTTTCTCGGAGACGCGGGCCGTCGATTCCGCCCGCCCTCCGAGGTCCGTTCGACGACCACGTCGAGCCGCCCGTCCTGCTTGACGTGGCTCGCCATGGGGTGATGCATCGGCACATAGAAATGGCCGCGGGGGTAACCGCAATACACCTCCGGCCGCTGGTTGGCGAGGAAATGTCCCGCCGCCTCCGCGACGCCGCCGAAGACGCGGCGGCCGGCCTCGTCGCAGTCGTAATTGCGGAATAGTCTCTTGCGGTGCGACTTCTTTTCGGCCCGGCGGGCCGGAGAATCGCTCATGGATTGGCCGTCTTTTTCCGTGACGTCGGCGACGGGCGGGCGTCGCGGTTGCCCGAGGCGGGAACCGAAATCCTCAACCGCGCGACGCCGTATTGCCGGATCTTCTCATAAAGGGCGACGTAGTCCCGCGCCATGCGGGCGGCGGTGAAACGGGCGTCGAAGGCCGCCCGACATTTTCGCCGGTCCAGGAAATCGACGCGGCCCACCGCGTCCACCGCCGCGTCGAGGTCGTCCACGATGAAGCCGGTGACGCCGTCTATCATGATCTCCGGCACCGAGCCGCGCCGCCAGGCGATCACCGGCGTGCCGGCGGCCATGGCCTCGATCATCACCAGTCCGAACGGCTCCGGCCAGTCGATCGGGAACAGCAGCGCCTTGGCGCCGCCGAGGAATCGGTGCTTGTCGGCGCCGCCCAGTTCGCCGAGGTACTCGACGGTGGGATCGCGGAACAGCGCCTCGATCTGCTGATGGAAATATTCTTCATCCACCTTGTCGATTTTGGCGGCGATCTTGAGTTTCATCCCGGAGCGGCGGGCGATCTCCACGGCCCGGTCCACGCGCTTCTCCGGGCTGACGCGGCCGAGGAAGGCGAGGTAGTCGCCCGGCGCCTCGCGGGAGGGGATGAGGTCTTCGGGCAAACCGTGGTGGACGGTTCCCTGCCAGTTCAGCCACGGCAGCGGCCGGCGTTGGTCGTCCGAAATGGAGACCACCGGTTGGTCCGGGAACTCGCGGTACAGCGCCGGCAGGTCGGGAATGTCCAGCCGACCGTGCAACGTGGTCAGGTGCGGGTGGGGGTGGCGGCTCGACCAGGGGAAATGCAGGTAATCGACGTGGAAATGAATGAAATCGAAGCGGTCGGCTTGACGGTACACCTGCTCCAGCAGGACCAGATGGTGGGCCATCTGATCGACGCAGTCCTTGTCCAGCCGCAGCGAATGCGGGCAGGGCGCGACCAGTTCGGCGGTCGTGACCGAATCGCCGCTGGCGAACAGCGTGACCCAATGGCCCTGCCGCACCAGCTCTTCGGTGAGGTAGGAAACGACGCGCTCCGTGCCGCCGTAGGCCTTGGGCGGCACGCTTTCGTAGAGCGGTGCGACTTGTGCGATCCTCATACGTCGCTTCTCCGCGGCGCCGGCCGGCCCGATTCATTTTGACGCGACTCAGCTGCGCTCATAACGGCTGCCCGGCAGCCGCCGCACCACCCGCTTCATCTCCATCATCATTAGCGCCGCCCCCAGCTGTTGCGACGTCAGCCCCAAATTCTGGGCCAGCTCGTCCACCGTTCGCACGCCGTCGGCCAGGAAATCCCACACGCGCCGCTGCTCGTCCGTCAGCCCCGGCGGCGGCGCCTTTTCCTTCGACGCGACGGCGGCCTTCGAGGTTTGGCTGACCGTCGAAACGCCGTGCAGTTCTTCCAGCACGTCGTCGGCCCCGCGACACAGTACGACGCCGTCGCGGATCAGGGCGTTGCATCCGGCGCTGGCCTCGGCGTCGGCAGGGCCGGGCACCGCCATCACGGTGCGCCCCTGTTCGGCGGCGTGATGCGCGGTGTGCAGCGCCCCGCTGCCCTCGCCCGCCTCCACGATCACGACGACGCGCGACAATCCGCTGATGAGGCGGTTCCGCGCCGGGAACAGTCCGGGCAACGGCTCCTGCATCATGCTCGACTCGGTGAGCAGCGCTCCCGCCGCCGCCGCCTGATCGGCCAGCCCCCGGTGCTCCGGCGGGTAGATGCGCGACAGGCCGCCGGCCAGCACCGCGACCGTCCGGCCGCCCGCCTCCAGGGCCGCCCGGTGGGCCACGCCGTCAATCCCTCGGGCCAGTCCGCTCACGACGGTGGCGCCGGCGCGGGCCAGGCCGGCCGCCAGCTTGGCGGCAATGCGACGGCCGTAGTCGGTACACTGGCGCGAACCGACGACGGCCACGGCGCAGGCGTCGGCCGGCGTCAGTTCGCCCCGGACGTAGAGCAACAGCGGCGGGTCGGGGATGGAGGCGATGGATACGGGATAATCGGGAGCGCCCTTGACGAGAAGCCGGACCCGTTCCTTGGCGACGCGCTCCAGCTCGGCGTCGATGTCGGGATTGCCGGCCGCTTGCGTCAGACCCTGGGCGAGTTTCGGGCCGACGTACTGCACGTCGCGCAGCTGCGACTCGGAAGCGCGGAGGACGGCGGCCGGCGAACCGAACCGTTCCAGCAGGGCGGCCGTGATGCGTGGGCCGACGCCGGGCGTGAGGTGGAGGGCGAGCAGGTCGCGGAGTTCGGCGGACGGCGGCATGACGGGCGCTCCGGCGGTCACGATTTTCCGAGCAGCAGGTCCACGACCCAGCAGCCGCGTACATGCTCGCCGTTGGAGCGGCAATGGTCAAGGATTTCTTGGGAATCGCAGCCGGCGTCTTCCAGGGCGTCGGCCAAAAGCGGGAGGCGGTCGAAGGCGCGGTCGTCGTAGATAACCTGGGCCATCTTGCGGACGGCGCCGTCGTTCCAGGCGAGCCAAAGGGCGGAACAGGTTACGGGGCGGAAGGGATTGCCCATTATATCATGCAAAAGGGCTACCTGGGCGACGCTCTCCTTTTTCAGAACCTTGACCGCCTCGTCTTGCCGACCCTGAAACCAAGAGGCGACGAGCGTCCACCCGAGGCGTGCGCATGCCATGCGGTTCGCTTGGGACTGATCGTTCGCGACAATTGGCCAGACGGCGAAGGATACAGCTTTTTCCAGAGGACTTTTGGGGGCAAACACTTTCCGGCCGGCCTCAAACCGCTCGTTGTCGATCAAACCGTCGGCGTAACTTTCGGCCAGTTCCACTGCCTGCCGGAGCACAGAATCACTGGACAGCTCAGAGTCTGTGAATCAAACCATCCAAGAGACTTTGGCGGGTTGAAGCGATGAGGGAGTGGACGAGGAAGGCTTGGGGCCAGGTCAGGCAGGGGCGGACGGAGCCGAAGGGTCTTGGTCTCCTTCGCCTCTGCGAATGCTCCAACCGCTGCCTCGCTTCCCCTCCGTCAGCCCGTCAGCGCCACCTCCGCGCGCTTCGCCGCCGCGACACCCCGCACGGCCGCCTCGACGCGCAGCCGCAACCCGCGAACGATGTTGTGCGCGATCGCGAACCACAAGGCGACCGCTTTCACCTTCCGCCGCCCGCGCACCCACAACCGCACCAGGCCCCGGTTCCGCGCCTGGGCGTTGACGCACTCCGCCGTGCTGGCGCGTTCCTTGTAGATCGCCTTGCCCTCTTCGCTGCCCATCCGCGCTCGCCAGCGGATCACCTCCTCACTGTCCTTCGGATGAGGCGCATAACGATCCGCCTTCGGGTCTTTGGGCGCCGGCGCCGGCGCGTAGACCTTGCAGCCGCCGCACTCCCTTTCGATCTGCTCGATGTCCTCGTGCTTGGCGAAGCCGCCATCGGCCAGCGCTTCCTTGGGGTAAACGCCGAAGCGTTTGTGGACTTCCTGGATCCGCGGCTTGAGTTGTCCCATGTCACTGCCCGAGGTGGTCGCCTCCACGGCCACGATTACCTGGCTGGGGCAGTCGGCGGTGTACTGGATGTTGAACGCGGGCCGGAAGCCGCCATCGGGCATCTTCATCACGGTGGCGTCCGCATCGGTGCCGCTGACCCGCGCCTCGTGCTTCTCGTCGGGCCTCTTCTTCGCTTCCATCTCCGGTATCCGCGCCAGCGCCTGGCGCAGACGCCGGCTACGCTCACGGGCGGCTCGTTCGCGGGCCTTGGCCTGGCGGCGGCTGGGAGCACCGGGATCGTCGTCGAGTTCTTCTTTGAGTCGGCGGACCTGTGCCTCGGCCTCCTGGAGATGTTCCTCAAGGGTGGGCTTGCGCCGGAAGGAGGCGGCCCCGGCGCTGGCCCGGACGCGCATTCCGTCGTGGGCGACGCGGTTGAGATCGACCAGTTCCTGCTCGCGCAGGACGGCCACCGAGTGGGTCAGCACCTGATCGAGCCAATCGACGTGCGCGACGCGGAAGTCGGACAGGGTGTGGTGGTTGACGGAGACGCCACCGACCAGCCAGCGAAAGGCGTTGTGGTTATCGCACAGCCAGGCCAGGGCGCGGGCGGAGCCGACGCCTTCGAGAGTGGCGTACAACCACAGGGCGACGCACAGGCGCGGGTCGATGGCGGCGCGACCCGGTCCGCCTTCACGGGAACGGATGGGCTCGTAAAGAGCGGACAGGTCCAGGCCCAGGCAGAAGTCCCAGACGAGCCGCGCCTGGTGATCCCGCTCCAGGAGGTTTTCCATGGGCATGGCCGGGATGAGTTGCTGGCGATCGGCGGTGCGAAGCCGAGGCGGTGGTCGGGTCGTGGATTCCGTAGACAAAGAAGGTCGCTCGCTCATGCTCTGTTCTGAACGGGGATGTTGCATTCTCCCTTAATTATACGCATGCCCAGGTTTGATTCACACGCTCTCAGTTGAAATTCGGCGGCAGCAGGCGCAGCGAAACATCCGCAATCTGCGTTCGCTAACCTTTCCCCACAGATATTCCAGCATCGGGGCCGGGTCAGTACAAGCCACCCATTCCGCCTCGGTCATACCGCTCCCTCACGCCGACAAGCGTTCCAGCACTCGCCGTACATCCGCCTCCGGCACGTCGTCGAACGGCGCCGCCGGGACGCGGGATCGACCCCTCATGAGCGAGTCTCGTCAGAGCGGTAGGAACCGCACTTGATCTTTGAAGTCCTCGGTCGCGCCGCAGCCCGCGATGATGAGAAGGTCGTCGATGGCCCGGCGGATAGTCACTCCGTTGCCGCGCACGATGTCGCCCGGCATCGGCAGCCCGGCCTTCACGCGGTCCCAGGCGTAGCCGACCAGGGTGTTCTCGTCTTGAGTGATGAAAACCCTTCCTCCCTGGCGGCCCATTCCAGCACGACCGGGTCGGGACTGCCGCCGAGCCCGGCTTCCAACACCAGAACAAGGTCGATATCGGGCAAGCGCCGCCGTAGCCCGCGGATGATTTTGCCGTCAACGTCCTCGTCAGCCGCCAGCGGAAGCATGGCCGCCCTCCTGGCTGTTGCGGCGTCGGGCCAACAATTTCGCGCACAGCCCGGCGTTGTCCGGCTGTCGGCTCTCGATCTCTTGCCGCAGTGCGGCGGCTTCCGCCCGGCGCGCGCGGAGGTAGTCGTTCACCGTATCCTGGTGGCGGAGATAGTAAGCGATCACGGCGTAAACGTCGGCCAACCGGAGCGACGGGTAGGCGTGAACAATACTCTCGGGGTCGGCCCCATTCTCGTATTCACTGATGAGCGTGTCCAGCGTGACGCGGGATTCTCCGACACGGAGGGCGCCGCGTTCGTCGGCGCGGAGGGGAACGGGGTCGGGATGAATGGTCGGGGTCATAAGCGGCTTCCATCTCGGCGGCCCGGCGGTCGTTCCGACGCCTTTCATTGTCGGCGAAATCGGCGTTCCGAACAAGCTCACACGGTCACGGCGGGGGAATCAGGACTTGCCAAGGATCAGATCGACCACCCAGCAGCCGCGTACATGCTCGCCGTTGGAGCGGCAATGGTCAAGGATTTCTTGGTTGTCGCAGCCGGCGTCTTCGAGGGCGTCGGCCAGGATCGGCAGCCGGTCGAAGGCGCGGTCGTCGTAGATTGCCTGGGCCATCTTGGGGATGGCACCGTCGTTCCAGGCCAACCACATGGGGACGACGGAGACAGGGCGAAATGGGTTGCCGAAGATCTCCCGTCGCAGGTCAACTTGCTTTTTTCTCTCCGTTCGCTCTGATGCTCGCCAAGCCTCGGTCATGGCAGCCGACCACCCATCCGGAGTGGCGCGGAGCGATTCTGCTGCGTAAGCCCCCACCGCCTCAGCAACGTCATCTGCCACCTTAGCCCTTAAATAAGCGAAGGTTCCGAGGCTGGCCGGCCTTGGGAGGCGGGGTCAGCGTTCGCGCACCGTCTCCGTTCCGCTCCGCGAGGGGCGGCGCGGCCTCGACCCAACATTCGGTGTTTATCGTTCACCGTCTTTCCTGCTCGGAGGCGCGAGGCGCCGTGGGGGATCGGAGCGTCCGGACTCCGACTTCATGGATGCCAGCTTCAGCACCGCAATACGTCCACCAAACGGAAGAAGATCGGCTGCTGCGGATTCCAGCCCAACAAGCGATAGATCAACTTTCGGCCGCCGCGGACGATCTGGCACGGCAAGCGCACAAACGCGTTCACGAATGTCTTGAATTCCAGCCGCAGCACCCAGCGTTTCTCCGCCCGGTGCTTTTCCTGATAACGTCCGGGCAGCTCCGGCAGCATCAGCGCCCACCAGGCCTTCAGGTTCCAGGCCAGGGCCGTCATCACCATGAAGGCCCAATTGCTCTCCAGATTGTCCACCGGTGCACGCAAGGCGCGGACCCCGCCGCCCAGTTGCGCCAGCACGTTTTCCTGATCGCAGCGATCATTGGCCGAGAAGACGATCTCCTCCGCTTCGTCCACCCACTCGTTGGTGATGTAGAAGAAGTACACCACCCGATCGAACAGCAGTTTCTCGCCTTTCTCCACCGAGATATTCTTCTTCACCACCACCATGCGGTGCGTCTTCCGGCAGGCGGTCGGCCGATAGTTGAATTCGGCCACCTCCTCCGAGCGCAGACGCTGGTTCTCGAATTGACGGGCAACGACCACGGCTTCCTTGACGTTGTCCGGCCGCCGGCGAGGGGCGGTCTTGACCTCGTAGCGGGGGAGCCGTTGCAACGGACGCCAGGCGCGGTCCGGCAAGGCCTCGGCGATGGCCTTCAGGTTGGCCAGCGCCTCGAAGCCGAAGATAAAGCGAACGCGCGGATCGTCGTCCCAACGATCCAGGTGCTCCGACTGCGAGAACTTGGTGTCCCCCCGCGGCAGCACGCGGCGAAAGCCGCCTCGGAAACACACGGCCGTGGCCTGATCGACCATCGTCGCCGCCCCCTCGTGCGACGGCCGATTGCCGGGCCGGTTGACGATGCTCAGGACTTCACCGGTGTTGGCCAGGGTCAGCACACAGGCGTGATACCCCCACGTGCCGTCGTAGCCGATGTCCATGCCCCGCTTGCACTGGCCCGTGGTCTCGACCAGAAAGCCGTCCATGTCCAGACGGGCTTGCTCGAAGAAGGTCGGGGGCTGGTCCGCCCAGACTTTCAGACGCGTGTCGTTGATGACGTCGAGGAGGGTCTGAATGCCGTCCGGGGAAAAGCGGCGACAGAAGTCTCCCGCCGTGGTGGGGTCGGGGAGGCGTCGGGCGCCCAGGGCGTCCAACAAGACTTCATCGTGGCGAAGGAGTTCCAGATCTTGCAGGCACGTGCCGCCGCACAAGGGCAGATAGGCCAGGGCGAGCACATGGTCGGATTCATGATAAGGGAGGTGGATCTTCAGCAGCTCCAGACGTCGGTCCAGGGCGTCGATGAGGCCGAGACGGCGGGCGAGGGCATGCATGAGGCCGATGCCGCCGCTGGCGATGCCGCGGGTTCGGTCGGCGATCTCATAGTGAATGTTGCAGGCGGTCATGATGGGCTCGGAGCAACCACGCAGGTCCGTCCTGTCCAGACGCCGCTGGATCCGGCGCTTGCCGTTGTCCAGTTTTCGCCGTATGCTTGGTTTCACTCGAAATCCCTCCGGGCGACTGGTGTTGGAGAAAGCAGATACTTCATTCAACACCGGAAACGCCCGGGGATTTCGGGTTTCTCCGAATTATCATCCGCCGAAGGCGGGCGACTTCGCTTGGTTAAGGCCTAGCCGGGTCGGACTCCATAACGACGCTTTGGAGGGCAAAGTAGAACACAAAGCAAGGATGCTCCTGCTTGTTTCCCTGCCCATATTCTGCATCAAGGGCGTCCCAAGCGGCTGACATCTCCTCATCGGTAACACCACCGTCAACGTATGTTTCGACTAATTCGATATAATTTCGGCTGCGCCGATCCTCCAAGAGATGCCAGACGCGTCGTATGCATGCACAGCCAAACAGCGCCCACTTGCGATCGTACTTTCGGTCATTGAGGGACATCACGATATCAAGGAAGTTCAGGCTCGTCTGCCACTCGGTCTCGGTCATGACGCCTCCTCACGAAGTTACACTCCCCAACACCCGCCGCACATCCGCCTCCGGCACGTCATCGAACAGCGCCGCCTCGCCGATCCGCCGCGGCAAGACGAACCGCAGCCGGCCGGCCGACGCCTTCTTGTCGTTGCGCATCACCGCGATCAGTTCGTCCACCGGCCAGACGCGCGGCGCCGTCGGCAGGCCGAACGCCTCCAGCAGCCGCCGCTGCCGTTCGGTCGCCGTGCCGTCGATCAGGCCGCACCGCTCGGCCAGCCGGCTCGCGCACACCATGCCGGCCGACACCGCCTCGCCGTGCAGCCAGGCGCCGTAGCCGCCCACCGTCTCGAAGGCGTGGGCGAAGGTGTGGCCGTAGTTCAAGACCGCCCGCAGGCCCGTCGTCTCGCGCTCGTCGCGCTCCACCACGTCCGCCTTCAAGCGACAACTCCGACCGACCATGTGCCGCACCGCTTCCGGGTCGCGTCGCCGCACGGCGTCGGCGTTCGCCTCGATCCAGGCGAAGAACTCGGCGTCGAGGATGACGCCGTACTTGACGACCTCGGCCAACCCGCTGCGGTATTCGCGGTCGGGCAGCGTGTCGAGGGCGGCCGCGTCGATCCAGACGCCGGCCGGCTGGTGGAAGGCGCCGATGAGGTTCTTGCCCCGCGGGTGGTTGACGCCGACCTTGCCGCCGACGCTGCTGTCCACCATCGCCAACAGCGTCGTCGGGACCATCATCAGCGGCAGCCCGCGGTTGTACGTCGCCGCGACGAAGCCGGCCAAATCGCCGACGACGCCGCCGCCGACGGCCACGACCAGTGTGCCGCGGTCGGCTTGCACGTCGGCCAGGGCGTCGTACAGCACGGACGCCGACGCCAGCGATTTTTGCGACTCGCCGGAGGGCAAAATGAACGACGCGGTTCGGAAGCCGGCGGCGGCGAGGGCGTCGGCCGCGGCGGCGACGTGGGGACGGACGTGCTCGTCGCCGACGACGAAGGCGAGCGAACCCCGGCAGCGCTCGCGCGTGAACGGCCCCAGGCCGCGGCGGTCATTGCTGACAATGCGGATGTCGTAACCGCGTTCGGCCAGGTTGACGCGAATCGTCGTCATGAGTCGCCTCGTAGGTCGTCGGGCCGCCGTCACGTTACCGCTTCCGCCGCGCCGCGGCACCGCCGCGGCAACAGCCGGTTGAAAAGCGCTTGCGATTCCGGGTGGGCGAAAGTAAACTATACACCACCGAATTTCAGAAGGGGAATGCCGTGAACGCCGCTTGTGCTTTTTGCATTACCGCGGCCGCCGCGCTGGCGCTGTCGTCGGGCCGTCCGGCCGTGGCCGACGTGCCGCTGCCGCCCGCCGATTTCGATGCGACCACCGAATCGGACGGCCTGGCGGGCACGGTCTGGACCGGCAACGACGGGCCGGTTGCGGCCGTCGTCGTCTTCCACTTCGAGGCGAGCGGCGTGCTGTCGTACAGCTACAACGGCGTCTCCTTCCGCGACGGGACGTGGGAGCAGTCCGGCAATTCACTCCATTTCGAGATGACCAAGAAGTTCCGGGAGTGTCGGGCGACCGTCCGCGGCAGTCGCATCGACGGGAACTCGTGGAACGTCAACGGGTCGAAATGGACGACGACCATGCGGCGAACCAAGTCAGCGCCGTGAGCGCGGGTCACGACGGCGGCGCGGATGGCGGCGGTTCCCGCAGGCCGGCGGCGCGCAGGGTTTGTTCGACCCAAATCGTCTGGTTGGGATGGAGCGGCGGCGGTGGGACGGCGTCGCGGTAGCGCGCGCGCTGGCGGTAGCGGCCGCCGTCGTAGGCTCGGTCGAGAGCGGCCTTGAGGCTAACCGCGACGGGCGCCGCGTCTGGGAGCAGCGGCACGGCCACGACCGGCAGCGGCCCCGTCATCTGGATGGGATAGACGAAGCAGGAAAGCGGACGGTCCCAGCGGTGGACGCAGACATGGTAGTCATAGTGGCCCACCGTGCGGACGGTTCGCTCGACCGGCGCAAGCGTGGTGGGCAGGCCAATCCGCAGCAGGTCGATCTCGATCAGATGCACCCGGCTTTGCAACACCTCATCCTGCTTCTGCAGGTAGAGGGCGCGGCCCTGTCCGCCCGGCGTCTTGTTGGACGGACTCAAGACTTCGATGGTGGTTACAAGGTCGTCGCCGCCCCGCTGCGCGTGGATTTCAAGGAACGTTTGCCGCACCTCCTCCCGCGTGATCTCAATCTCCACCGGCTCCGTCACGGTCTCCTGGGCCACGGCGACGGCGATTCCGCCTCCGCCCCCCGGATGCACACCGCCCTTGGCCTGCGGGGCGGGCCGCGGCACGTTCACATCCGGCTCGACGTGCCGATGCGACGTTTCGACCCGGACGCGCGAGGCGATGCCTGCGTAGTAAGGCGGTGGCAGGAACGCTTTCAGCGCCTCACTTAGATAGGTGATTAAACGATCATGGACGTCCGGCCACAGTCCGAGGTCTTCCAGGTATGGGTCCATTCCGGGAAACGGCGACGGCACGATCCCACCCCCTTCCGCAAGTCGAATTTCACCGCAGAGAACGCGGAGGGCGCAGAGAAAGAAAAAAAAGCGAGTCGAAAACTATTCCCTTCTTCTCTCCGCGTCCTCCGCGTCCCCCGCGGTGAAATCATTCTACCATCACTTCTTCGGCGGCGGCTGCTCCTTCCGCGCCTCCAGGAAGGCAATCACGTCCGCGAAGTCCTGCAGCGTCATGCCCTCGTTGAGTCCGTTCGGCATCGTGGACACCGGCGAGAATTTCCGCTCGTCGATCTCCTTTTTCGGCACCGTGATCAGCTTGCCGTCCTTGTCCGCCAGGCTCACGGCGTCCGCCGTTTCGCCCTTGAACACGCCGGTTAGCGTTATGCCCTGTTCCGTCGTAAGAACAATGGTCTCGTAACCCTGGGCGATGACTTTCGACGGCTCCAGCACCGAGGTCATCAGGTCCTCCGGCTTGTACTTGAGCGCGATGCCCGCCAAATCGGGGCCGACCTGGCCGCCCTGGCCGCCGACCGCGTGGCACTTGATACAAGCCAGCCCCTTCAAGTCGTGGAACAGCTTGCTCCCCCGTTCCGCGTCGCCGGGCGTCTTGCGGGCGAAGGCGCGGAAGTCCTCCAGATTGAACTTCTTCGTCCCGCCCTTGAGGAAGGCGTACTGGTCCGTCTCGCCGGACACCGCCACGCTGAACTCCCACGGGCCGGCCGAGTTGCCGCAGCGCACCAGCAGCTTGTTCACGCCCTTTTCCAGATGCACGGGCACGTGATCCTGGTCGAAGTTCCAACCGCGGTCGCCCCGCGTTTCGTGGACCTTCTTGCCGTTCAGCCAAATGGCGATGGTGTCGTCGCTGCCCACCAGAAGCTCGGCGGCGCGGTCCTCGGACGACTCGACTTCCGCGTAGCCGTAGGCGACCACGTCGGTGTTCGGCGAGTAGAGGCGTTCCAGGTTCATCCGGCCGTGCTGCCTCGCGTCGGCCCGGCGGTTCGTCCACTTCACCGGCTTGTTGAAGCTGGTGTACACGGCGGCGAAGTTCTGCTCCTTCTCCGGCGGATGGGCCTTGCCGTCGCGCGGGAACGGGCCGATCAGCCGCCATTGCAGGATCGGCACATGCGAAGAGTAAATGGAGCGCAATTCAAACAATATCTCCGGCCGCACCTCGTTGCCCTTGACCAGCTGTTCCAGCGACGGCGCCGCCTCGTCGCGGATCGCCGCGATGGCGGTCTTGCAGGCCGTGCGCAGCTCGACGTTCTTCGAGCCGAGGCCGGTCAGGTACGCCGAGAGGGCGCGAACGTCCGGCGTCCGCGTCAGGGCGTGGATGGCGTCGAACTGCGTCGCCTCGTCGGCGGACGCCTTGAGCAGGGCGGGCACCGCCGACTTGTTTTTGAGAGTACCCAGACCCTGAACGACGGCGATCCTCACGGCCGGGTCCTTGTCGTCCAGCAACGGGGCGAGCAGCCCGACGGCCGCGCCGCCGTTCACCTCGGCCACCGCCGTCGCCGCGGCGGCTCGTACGGTCGGCTCCTTGCTCTTGAGGGCGGCGACGCACGCGGCCTTGCCGGCCGCCAGGTTCAACACGCCCAGCGCCGTCACGGCCCGCACCTGCACGGCGACGGGTTCCGACGGCACGGCCAAGACGGCCAGCGTCTCGGCGGAGGCCGGCGTCTTGATCTTCTCCAGGCCGGCCATCGCCTCCAGACGGAGCGCTTCCGCCTCCTTGCCGTCCTTCACGACGCCGATGAGGAAGTCGTCGGCCTTCGGCGACTCCAGCCCGGCCACGGCGCGGAGCAGGTCCGCCCGCGTTTCCACGTCCTTTTCGGAGGCGAATTGTTTTTCCAGCGGCCCCAGCGTGGCCGGGTCCTTCACCGCCAGCAGGCCAAGGCTTGCCTCCTTGCGCACGGCCGGATCCTTGTCTGCCAACGCGGCGAGGACCGCCTCGCGCACGGCCGGCGTGCCTTCCCAATCGACGTCGCGCGGCGGCGGCCCGTGGGCGGCCGGCTGCGTGCTCCACCAGCCGCCGGCGTAGGGCTTGCGGTCGCGGTAGACGCGGGCCAGGTCGGCGACCGCCTTCTGTCGCACGGCGGGATCGTCGTGTCGTTCCAGTTGTCGCAGAAGGGCCACGGCGCCGAGGTCGTACTCATCGGCCAGCGTCCAAAGCAGGCCGTCGAGGGCCGGCCCGTCCTTCCGCTGCTTGACAATATCCTCCACCGCATCCGACTTCCCAAGCCTGTTCCAGTTGACGTCGCGTTTGACCGCTCGCATCAACTCGAACCGCACGTAGTGGTCTTTCTCCGTGGCGAACATGGGGATAACAAGGTCCGCAATATCTCCAGATCGGGAGAGGACCGCGGCGGCCTGTAGCCGCACCCGCGGGTCGGGGTCGTTCTCTGCCAGCTTGAACAGGCGAGATTGGGTCGGCGCGTCTTTCAGAATACTGCCAAGCCCATCGGAGGTGATAACGGGGGGATGCAAACCCATGGCGCGCACCGCTTCCATGCGCACCTCGGCGTCCGGGTCCTTGGCGGCGCCGAGCAGCACCGCGTTCCAGCTGTCCGGCCAGGCCCGGTCCACGACCCAAACCGCGCCGCTGCAGCGCCCGATTCGACAGTTCCCCTTTCGTGAACTTTATTGCAACGGCCTCCGCCGCTTCCTTGCCCTTCGCCTGCAACGCCCGCTGCGCCCGCAGCCGTTCCGTGTACGCCGGGTGATCAAGCTCCTTAATGAGATCCGCGATGGAGTCCTTGTCGGACCCGCGCGGCGCCGGCTTCACGTCGTCCTTGACGTAGGTGACCTTGTAGATGCGGCCGGCCTTCTTTTTCTGGAGCCAGCCGCTGAATCCCCAATCCGTGACATAGAAACCGCGGCCGTCGGCCGTCGGCCGGATGCAGAACGGCCGGAAGTCCTTCACGCCGACCGGGTCCATGAAGGCGATCTGATCGACATATTTGAAGCCGGCGCCGTCCGGCGCGACCTTGACCGCCCAGACCTTCCCTTGACCCCATTCGCAGTGGAAGACGCGGCCGCGGTAGGTCTCCGGCAGGCCGTCGTCGAGGTAGACGTAACCGCCGCACGGGGCGCCGCCGCCGAAGTCGTGGATGATCGGCAGCGTCTCGCCCGGCCGCCGCGTGTAGGCCCACGGGTAGCCCATGAAGCCGCCCGGCGGCAGGTACATCAGCCGCGCCCACCAGCCGCGGCCGTCGTCGGTGTTGTCGCGCACAAAGATGCGGTCATGGTCGTCGAGTGGCACGTCGAGGTGGTTGCGTGTGCCGCTGCAAAAGACCTCCAAATGCGATCCGTCCGGGCGGAAGCGGATCACGCCGCCGCCTTCGAGGCTGATGTACTGGCCGTCTTTCGTGCGGCGTTCGCGGCCCTCGGTGACGTAGACGGACCCCTCGTTTGCCTCCTTGCGGGTCATCTTGGGGATGCCCTTGTCGCCGACGCTGACGTAGAGCCAGCCGTCGGCGCCGTATCGGATGCCGCTGGGGATGTGGTCATTGAAGCTGGGCACGCCAGCCATCGGAGGGCCAAGGTCCGTAAACAGGTCTTTTTTGTCCTTGGCCTTGCCGTCGGCGTCGAGCGTGAAGACGGTGACGTGCGGGGCGTTGACGCAATAGAGCTTGTCCCCGACGAGTTCGAGGCCCATGACGGCCCACATGTGCTCGGCGAAGAGGATTTTCTTGTGCGGATCGCCGCCCTTGAGGAGCCAGATGCGGTCGAGGTTTTTCGTCGGCGGGCCGCCCATGTCCATCGGGTCCTCGGCGAAATAGACGTCGCCGTTGGGCGCAACGCAGAGGGCGGTCGGCGCCTCGATGTCGGGGGCCTGGAGGACGACTTCGCACTTGAAGCCGACGGGCACCTTGGGGAGCGGCTCGTCGGCCGGCAGGGGCGCGGCCGCCGCCAGGAGGCAGAGGGGCGCGAGGAGCGCGAGAAGGCGGGAGGTCACGGAAACACCTTTCAAAAACAGGCGGGAGGGATGGCGATGGTACAGACACGATAACCGACGGAACGGGGGAAGGCTAGAGGGCGGGAAGGACCGTGGAAGTTCGATGCCGCGTTCGGCCCGCGCGAGCCGTCAACGGGCGGGGGGCCACCCGGCCGGCTCGTTGCCCCGCCTCCTCACCTGCGTAGGATGCCCATTACGGCAACAGGCGTTTCCGACCTCATTTTCTCCTTCGACGCGGCGGCGGATCGAAAGAAGTACACGTCCGTGGTACACTTCATTTATTGAGGACAACCCACCTGGCCGGCGCCCGCGGTGCAAACCCCATTCCCATCGCGCCGCCGCCGCCGCCGCGACGGCTTCTCCGGCCGATACGGCCCCGCCAACGGGGGGACGTGGCATAATCTTACGGAACGCGCTCTGGCATTCGCCGCTCTCGTCTGACAAAATCAGGAAATCGGGAGACGCGGGCCGAACCCGCCTCCCCGCCCATCAGGAATCGCATCCATGCTGAGCCGAATGTTGCTGTGCGCCGTGACGGCCCTGTCCGGGCCGACCGACGCGCCGGCCGCCCCGCCGCCGCCGGCCGCTTACGACGTGCAGATCCGTTATCACATCAATGCCTATCGCAATGAACACGTCGCCCAGTATTTCGAGATGCTCCGCTATTTCAAGGAGGCCGGGTTCGTCCGCGACCCCGACGACGTGCCCCAGGAGGACGAGCCGGAAGACTCGCGCTACGACCGCATGATCGGCACGATCCCGGCCGACAAGGCGCGTCTGTTGATCGGCGAGCGACACGTCGAGGTCATCCAACTCCTGCCCAAGGGCGCGAAGCCGCCGGCCGACGCGAGCGCGCCCGTTCGGGTGGACATGCAGCTGGCCTCGGGGTTTCCGCCGGAACGGCAGCGGCTGTTGCCGGGACAGGTGAAGGCGGCGATTGCGGACCTCCCATTTCAGGAGGCGGTCGGCTACGACCGACGCGGCGCCACGCGCCTGCTGGGGACGGTCCCGGCCGGGCAACTGGACGCCCTTCTCGGCGACGTGCGCAAACTCCCGGGCGCTCCCAAGGCGATGCCGTTGCAGGCGCCGCACCTGTTCTGGCCGATTCGCGTGGTGGAGGTGCGTCTCGATCTGCCGGCGCCCGCCGCCCGCCCCGCGCCGCCGCCCATCCCCAAGGGCCGAGAAAAGCTGACGCCTGAACTCCGTGAACTGGTCGGCGACGCCGCCAAGGCCGCGGCGCCGGCCCGGCTGGAAGTGATCCTCGCCCGCACGCCGGAAGACCGCGAACGCGGCTGGGCCGATGCGCTCTTGCAGGCGTCGCCGGGGTTGGTGATCGAAGGCCGTCTCGGGCCGCTGGTATCCGTCCGGGTCGCCCCCGGCCAGGCGGCCGTGCTGGCGGCGCTGCCGGACGTGACGACGGTGCGACTGCCGCGGGCCGCCCGGCCGCGGTTGGAAACGGCGGAATCGGTGAAGGGGTGGGAACCGCTGCGTGCGAGCGGGCTGGTTCGGCTCCATTCGCTCAACCACAAGGGACAGGGGACGCGGTTGGCGGTCATCGACGGCGACTTCAGCGGTTGGCGCGGCCTGGTCGGCAAACAGTTGCCGGAGGACACGCGCCTGATCGACCTGACGCGGTCGCGCAACGACGACCTGCAACCGGACCCCGATCCCGGCGACGGAAAAACTCTGGGACACGGCGTTCACATGGCCCTGGCGGCCCTGTCCGCTGCCCCGGAAGTGGAACTGGTCTTGATCCGCATCGACCCGGCCGCGCCGTACATGCTCCAGCAAGTCGCCCGCGCCATCAACGGGGAAGACGCGGCCTCCGAAAACCTGCGCAACCGCCTGTCGAAGCTCGACGCCGAGCGCTTCGGCCTCGACCAGGATTTGACGGCCTTGCTGGAAGAACGCCGGCAGCTTTTCAAGAAATTCACCGACGTGAGCCAGAAGCCGCTGCTGTTGAAGAAGAAGGAAAAGGGCGTTCTGAGCATCGACGAGGAGGCGCAGCTCGACGAGATCCTGAAGCGCGAGGCGTATGACAAGAAGCAGGCGGAGTGGGACCAACGCGACAAGGAGTATCACGACGCGGCCGAGCGCTATTTCACGCTCATCAAAGACCTTCAAAACCTGAAAAACGTCCGCGTCGTGGCGTCCGGGCTGGTTTGGAACGAGGGCCATCCGGCCGACGCCAGCAGCCCGCTGACGCGCGATTTCGACGACCGCGCCTTCGGTGCGGCGTTGTGGTTTCAGTCGGCGGGCGACGCGCGCGGCCAGGCCTGGTCGGGACTGTTCCGCGACGACGGCGACGGCGTGATGGAGTTCGACGCCCCGGACGAGGCGCATCCGGAAGCGCAATGGCGGCGCCAGCTGGATTTCCTGTCGTGGAAGCCGGACGGCGGCAAGGCGACGCTCGACCTGCCGGCCGGGGCGCGGGCGCGGCTGTCGCTGCAATGGCGCGAGGCGCACGACCCGGACGCCGGCCGGCCGGGCGAAGACCCCTACCTCAAGCCGTTGGCCGACCTGCGCATCGTCGTCTTGTATCAGCCGGACCCGACCGGAGCCAAGCGGCCGGCCGACGATTTCGAGGTCGTCGCGCAGTCGGTGGGCTTGCCGCAACGCTTGGAGGCGACGCCTTCGTCGGCGGTCTATGAGCAGACGGTGGAGTTGCGCGTGGTCAAGACGGGCCGTTACGCGGTGCGGATCGAGGGGACGGCGCCGACGTCCACCCGGCCGTCCGACGATCCGACGATCCCGGCGGCGCGGACGATGTTCGAGTTGCATCCGCGTCTGTTCGTGGAATCGCTCGAGGGGCCGGGTCGGGTGTTGTTGCACGACTTCGTGACGGAAGTCGGCACGATCGGAATGCCTGCGGACTCGCGCGGCGTGCTGACGGTCGGCGCAGCGGACCTACACGGCCTGCCGGAGCCGTACAGCGCCGGCGGCCCGCCGTATGACGTGACGCTGTTGTTCAAGCCCGACTTGCTGGCCTACGATCAGGTGGAGACGGGTTTGAAAGATCCGGTACAGGGGACCGGCCTGGCGACCGGCTTCGCGGCCGGCGCGGCGTCCGTAACGCGCGGCCCGACGTCGCGGCAGCCTTCGGGCTGGCGGGAGAGCCTTGGCGTCGATCCGGGCGGCGTGGTGCGGGTGCCAGATGGTTGGCCGCGAAAATGAGTGGCGAGGGGCGTGGTTAGCCGCGACGCGCAGCGGAGCGCTCCGCTGCGCGTCGCGGCTAACCACGACGCGCGCCACGCCCTTGACACCTTTTGGAGCGGACGGGTACACTTCCTAGATTGAGGTTCATCGGGGTTTGGCCGGCCGTAGCGGCGCCGACAAGACCAGGGGAGTCGGCGGCGCGTCCGGAGCATCCCCGCGGAGAGCCAGGCGTGAAGGCGATCATCAGCGACATTCACAGCAACTTCGAGGCGCTGCAAGCCGTCCTCAAGGACATCGAGCAGCAAGGCGTTTCGGAGATCTACTGTCTCGGCGACATCGTGGGCTACGGGCCGAACCCGCGCGAGTGCCTGGACCTCGTGATGCAGTGCAAAGTCGTGTTGCTCGGCAACCACGACCAGGGGGCCATGTTCGACCCCGACGGCTTCAACGGCCCCGCCGAACGGGCCATCTTCTGGACGCGCGAACAGCTCGAAGCCGTCGCCGACAGCCGACAGGCCAAGGAAAAGCGCTGGGAGTTCCTCGCCGAACGACCGCGCACCGTCCGCGAAAACGGCCTGCTCTTCGTCCACGGCTCCGCCCGCAACCCCCTCAACGAATACGTCTTCCCCGAGGACATCTACAACCAGCGCAAGATGGAACGCATCTTCGCCCTGGTCGAAAAGTATTGCTTCCAGGGCCACACGCACGTCCCCGGCATCTTCACCGAACAGGTCGCCGAGGACGTCTATCAGTTCCACAGCCCCGAAGAAATCGACTACCAGCACCGCCTCGACGGCCGCAAGACACTCTGCAACGTCGGCTCCGTCGGCCAGCCGCGCGACGGCGACTGGCGCGCCTGCTACATCCTGCTGGACAACACGCCGCCGCCCGGCGTCATCCGCTACCGCCGCGTCGAATACGACATCGAAACCACCATCAAGAAGGTGTACGCCGTCCCCGAGCTGGACAATTTCCTGGGCGACCGTCTCCGCGACGGCCGTTGAACGGCACGGACGTGGGGCCGGCGACGAGGGACCGTTCGTTCGTCCTTCGTCGCCGGCCCCCGCTCTTTTTCAGGCCTGGATGAGCATTCATGCAGCAACCGCAGCAGAACAACAAGAACATCATCATCTTCGTCGTCGCCATGATGCTGTCGCTCGGGGTCTGGTACGCGCTCAAAACCTACGTGTTTCCGCCGCCGCCGGAGCCGCCGCCGGAGCAACCGAGTCCGGAGACGCGCGTCGAGATCAAGCCGACTCCGGAAGTGGCGGCCGCCGCCGTCGGCGCGGGCCAGGGCGGTCTGGATCAGGCCTTGTGGCAGAGCGCGTTTTTATCGCTGGCCGAAAGCAAGCCCGAGGCGAAGCCGGTCGAGGCGCCGCCGCCTCTGCCCACCATCGCGGAAAAGCCGCCGACGCCGCCGTCGAAGTACCTACGTCTCGGCGACATGTCGCGCACCTCGAAGTTCCACCTCTACGTCGAACTCGACCCGCGCGGGGCGTCGGTGGAGCGCGTGGTGCTGAACAAGTTTCAGCAGGCCAACGCCCTCGGCCGGCCGGTCAAGATGCCCGACGGTTCGCCCAAGCCGATGGAACTAATACCGCCCGACCCGGAAAACCCTTCCAACGTGCTGCTGGCCTACAACGTCGCCGATAAGACCGACGACAAGCCGCTCGACACCCTCGGCAGGGTCGATTGGTCCGGCGGCGCCGACCCGAAGCAGGAGCCGACGGTGCGCGAAGAGACGCTGGACGACGGCCGCGTCCGCCAGTCGGTGACCTTCGTGTCGCCGCCGAACCAGGGCTTTCAGATCACCAAGACCTATTCGCTGACGCAAGGGGATTACGACGTCGCCCTGGAAGTGAAAGTGAAGCGCCTGAAGACGGCCACGCTGGACGACAAGCCGGTCGCCTTCCGCTACCAGCTCTGCGCCGCCCACGGCCTACCGATCGAGGGCCAGTGGTACACCTACATCTTCCGCAATTCGTTGATCGGGCAGACCGAGAAGAGCAAGAGTCTCTACCGCGGCGTCGTCCGCGACATGCAGGACCTGCGTCAGGTGTCCAACTGGGAGGGCGGCACGCAGATCCTGAAGAAGGAAAACTACATCATTCGTTACGCCGGCGTGGCGGTGCAGTATTTCGCCTCGGCCGTGGTGGTGGACACCAGGCAGGACAAGCAGGATTTTCTCGCCTCGGCCCGGCCGACGCTGGAAAAGGCCGTCACCAAGGGCGTCGTCAAGAGCATCAGCCCCACCCTTGACAGCTTCGTGTTGACCCGCGCCGACGGTACGAATCAGGACTTCTACATCCGCAAGGGCGAAGAAGAGAAGTTTTTGGGACTGCACGAGGGGTTGAAATGCGCCGTCGTCCACACCACCGGCGCCTACCGCGATTCGCTGAACAATGGCAAGGGCGGCTATCCCGAATACGCGCACAAACTGCAAGCCGACTCCGAGGCGCAGCCGCTGTGGGAAGACGACGTGACCGTTCGCGTCACCACCGAGCCGATCGAGTTGAAGCCGGGCGAGGAGGCGACGCACAAGTATTTGCTCTATAACGGCCCCGTGAAGGTGATGTTGCTGTCGCAGCCCGACGTGGCGGCCGAGGCCGTGCCGCCGCCGGTGGTCAGCCACTACATGGACGACCTCAATCTGAACACGCTGACCGATTACCAGACAAACGGCTTCATCGGCAACATCACCAGTTTTCTGTACATCACGCCGCTTCTCATCCGAATCACCAACGTGATGCACTGGGTGCTGTGGTTTCTCCACGCCTACCTGTTCATCCCGTACATCGTGTGCATCATCTGCCTGACGTTGGCGGTGCGCGGCGCGATGTTCCCCGTCAGCCGCAAACAGGCGATAACGAGCCTGCGGATGCAGCAACTCGCGCCGGAATTGAAGAAGCTGCATGAGAAGTTCAAGGACGACAAGCAGGGCATGGCGGGCGCCCAGATGGAGCTGTACCGCAAGCACGGCGTCAACCCGTTCGGCACCTGCTGGCTGCTGGCGCTGCAAATGCCGATCTTCATGGGCCTTTATTACGCCCTGCAGGAGAGCATCCATTTCCGGCTGGCCGGCGTCTCGTCGTTGTGGATGCCGAACCTGTCCGCCCCGGACATGATGATTTATTGGACGAACTCCATCCCGTTTATCAGCACGCCGGACTCCTACGGCTGGTTCATCTACCTGGGGCCGTACCTGAACATCCTGCCGATCGTGGCGGTGTCGCTGATGCTGGTGCAGCAAAAGTGGACAATGCCGCCGCCGACGGACGAGCAGCAGGAACAGCAGCAGAAGATGATGAAGTATATGATGATCTTTATGGGCCTGATGTTCTACAAGGTGGCGTCCGGCCTGTGCATCTACTTCATCGCCAGCAGCATGTGGGGCTTCTGTGAGCGGATGCTGTTGCCCAAGAGGAAGCCGGGGGCGCCGGTCCCGACGACGGCCGACGACAAGGCGCGGGGCGGCCTGCTGACGAAGCTGCTGAATCTCGGGGGCGCGGCGCCACGGCCGTCACGACGGGGCCGGCGACGGGCGTATCGGCCAAATCGGACAATGGATCTCCGCGAATGTTTTCCGGCGAGTCGCGCGGCGGCAAGGGCAAACGCGGCAAGGGCAGGCGCGGTCAGGACCGGACGCGCGGCAAGTCCGACGGCGTCGCCCCCGGCGACGGCTCCATGATTCAGCGTCTGCGCGACTGGTGGGACGACATTCTGGAACAGGCGAAGAAGAAATAGCCGTTATTCTCAGCCCCGGAGGGGCTTCGTTCGTGGGTGCATCCATGCGCGCCGCCTTCTTGTTCCGCGCCGCTATCCTCGGCGGCCTCGCGGTCCTCCTGCTGGCGTCGGTCCCGCCGGCCCCCGCCCAGAACGCCGATCCCCCCGCGTACCACATCGACATCGACCCCGACCTCGTCGTCTCGCACCCGGACCAGGACGGCAAAAAGGGGACCTACGTCACGCTCCATTTCAAGGTGCGCCGCGGCAAGGGCGGTCCCGTGGCGGAGGACGTGAACAAGGACGAAATCGTCGTGCTGGAGGACGGCAAGCCCGTCACCGACCTGGAAATCCTGCAACCCAGGGCGCAGGGCTTGACGGCCGTGCTGGCGATGGACGTCAGCGGCAGCATGGAGAGCCACAACAAAATCATCGAGGCCAGGAAGGCCGCCAACCTCTTCCTCGACAAGCTCGATCCGCGATCCGATTGCGGTTTGATTCTTTTCGACCACCTGCTGCGCGTGAAGGAACCGCCCGGCCGCGACCCGTCTCAATTCGCCGCGCACCGCGTCCTGTTGCATCAGAAGGTCGATGCCGCCCGGCCCGGCGGCGGCACCTCGTACCTCGACGCCACCTCCGAGGGGCTGCGGATGCTCCGGGACATTCCGGGCCGGCGGGCGGTCATCCTGATGACGGACGGCGTGGACATGAACAGCACGAAGACGCAGAAGCAGGTGATCGAGCAGGCGAAGGCGTCGCACGTCCCGGTCTACACCATCGGCATCGGCGACCCCGGCAAGAACGAGCCGGTGACGACGGTGCTGGTGCTCGACCACAGCGGCAGCATGGCCGCCAAGGCGTCGGACGCCGACGACGAGCCGAAGATCCAGGCGCTGCGCGAGGCGGCGTCGCGGTTCGTGGAACTGATGCGGCCAACGGCCGAGACGACGCTGCTGCCGTTCAGCAGCACCGTGGATACGCCGGAGCCATTTAGCTCGAACAAGGAGGCGTTAAAGAGCAGAATCATGCAACTGCGGCCCGCCAGCGGCACGCTGCTGTACGACGCGACGTTTTACGGCGTGGAGACGCTGGCGGCGTCGCGGCGTCCGGGCAAGAAGGCGGTGGTGGTGTTGACCGACGGCGTGGACGAGTCGCCGGGCAGCCGCCGCACCGACGAGGACGTGATCGAGGCGGCGAAGGCGGCCGGCGTGCCGCTGTACATGCTCGGCCTGGGCCGCGCCGGCGAGATCAACGAGCCGGTGATGAAGAAGATGGCCAAGGCGACGGGCGGCGAATACTTCCACGCCGAGAATCGCCAGAAGTTGTACGACATCTTCGAGAAGTTGTCGATCGACCTGCACGACGACGGCATCGACGAGCAGGCGCTGCAGACCCTGGCCAGGGAAACGGGCGGCAAATACTATCCCGGACGCGACGTGTCGAAATTGTCCTTGATTTACGAGGAGCTGACGCAGGAACTGGAATCGACCTACACCGTCACCTACGCCAGCCGCCACCCCGACGACGGCACGGCGCGCAAGATCGACATTGCCGTGGTGCGCGGCGGCAAGACGGTCAGCGACGTGGCCAACGCCGGCTACACCGTTCACGGCGTCATCGTGCCGGAAATGGACCACCGCGTTTATCTGATATTGTTGGCCGTGCTCGCGGCCCTGCTGGCGGCCCCGGCCGGCCTACGCCGGCTGTTCCGATCGAACGGCGGCCACTGATTCAGGCATCGGTCGGAGTCCCATGACGCCGCACCTGGAGGACGTGATCGTCGCCCTATCCACGGCCCCCGGCCCCGGCGGCCGCGCCGTGGTGCGTCTGAGCGGCCCCGGCGCGGCAAAGGTCGTGGCGCCGTCCTTCCATCCCGAAATCCCCTCGAATCCCGGCCGCCTGCTGCTCGAAGGCGAGCTACGTCTTACCGGCGTCGCGTCGCCGCTGCCCGCCGCCCTCTACGTCCTGCCGGCCCCGCACACCTACACCGGCCAGGATGTCGTCGAGATTCACACTCTCTCTTGCCCACCATTGCTGGAATTGCTGATTGCGCAACTTTTTCAAGCCGGGGGGCGGGCCGCGCGGCCGGGCGAGTTCACCATGCGAGCGTTCCTGGCCGGCAAGATCGACCTGACGCGGGCCGAGGCGGTCCAGGCCGTCGTCGAGGCCGACGACGCGGACGACTTGAAACAGGCGTTGACCCAGTTGGCCGGCGGCCTGGCCCGGCCGCTGGAGGGACTGCGTGAAGATTTGCTCGGCCTGCTCGCCGACGTGGAGGCCGCCCTCGATTTCTCCGAGGAAGACCTGCAATTCGTCGGCCGCGAGGACGCGCTCCTCCGCCTGACGCGCGGCATGGCCCAGCTCACCACCGCGGCGCGCCAACTGGAACGTCGTTCCGTCGCGGACCACCTCTACCGCGTGGTGCTGGCCGGTCGGCCAAACGCAGGCAAGAGCAGCCTGTTCAACGCCCTCGGCGGCGCCGCCCTGGTCAGCCCGGAACCGGGGACGACGCGCGACTACCTCATCCTGCGGCTCGACCTCGGCGGCGCGATTGTCGAAGTGGTGGACACGCCCGGTTGGCGTTCGGGCGCGGACGCGATTGAGGAGCAAGCGCAAAACCTCGGCCGCGAACAGGCGGCCCAGGCGGATCTTGTCCTGCTGTGCCTGCCGGCCGATGAGCCGGTCCGGCCGGAGGACGGGGAATGGTTGCGGCAGGAAAAGCCGCCGATCGTCGGCGTGACGACCAAGTGCGATCTTACAAAGCCAAGCGAAGGGCTGCTCTCGGTGAGCGCCGTAAACGGCGAAGGGTTAGCCGCGCTGCGCGAGGCGTTGGCGGAGCGCTCGCGCTCACGACGCCGGCCGGCCCTGGCGCCGAGTTTGAGCCGCTGCCGCGGACACATCGAGGCCTGCCTGGCCTGTCTGCGTCGGGCGCACGCGGTCGTCCTGTTTGAGGAACCGGCGGAGTTGCTGGCGCTGGAGTTGCGCGGGCGCTGGATCAGCTGGGCGAGATGGTCGGGGCGGTCTACACCGATGACTTGCTGGATCGCATATTCAGCCGATTTTGCATCGGGAAGTGAAGCAAACGGCATCGATCTTGTCAGCCCGAAGAGCTAGCAAGGGCTTGGGCCGCATCCCTTGCTAGCGCTTCGGGCTGACAAGACTCCCTTACGCCGCCGCCGCTTCCGCCTGCACCAGCCGCGACGGGTGCAGCAACACCTCCAGCGCCGTGACCAGCCGATCCGGCCCGCGGCCGTCGATCAGCTTTCGCCCGCAGCGCGCCATCGACTGCCGTTCCAGCGCGTCGCCGAGAAGTTCCTGTACCGCCTGACGCAACGTGGACGCCGAGACGTTGGCGTGCCAACCCAGGCACGTCGCCGCCCCCTCCTCCTCCAGCCGCTGCGCAGTCGGCCAATGCGTCTCCGACTGGACGATCATCAACTGCGGCACGCCGACGCAGGCCAGTTCCAGAGACCAGGCGTTGCCGGCGGTGACGGCGAAGTGACAGCGGGAGATGCGCGACGGCACTTCCGCCGGCTCCGACACCACTTCCAGCCGCTCGGGGCAAGTCTCCGCCAACGCCTTTAGCGCCTCCAGGGCAGGATGCCACGGCCTAACCGCGACGTCCACGCGGCCGACGCGCGGGCAGTTGAGCAGCAGCTTGGCCAGCTCGCCGGCCTGGCCGTTCGGGTCGTCGTCGCCTAGGGCGACCAGGGCGCGGAACGGCTGGACCGGCTCCTGCGCCCGGATCGGTCGCTGTCGCCGGATTTCCGGCCGCACGATGGCGTAGCGGGCGCCGAGAAGCACCTGCGTGCCGCGGGTAAATTCGTACGACTCGCGGTTGGGCGCCAGGAGCGGGTTGATGACGAGCCGCGACGGGAAACGCACGCCCGCCGCGCTGTCGATCGACACCACCAGCACTCCCATGCGTCGCAATTCGGCCAGGTACTCCTCCTTCACGTCCGGCGAATCGACGACGACGGCGGCCGGCCGGATGCGGCGGACTTCGCGGACCATCTCCTCCAGGTCCTCGTCCGCGCCGGCCGGGGCGTCGGCGTCGATCCACTCGTTGCCGCCGCGCTTGACCGTCAGGCCCAGCGAGCCGGGGTCGAGCTGCGACAGGAAATAGGCCGGCCGCCGCCGCCGTTGCAACGCGGCCGCGAAGACCAGGCAGCGCGACAGGTGTTCCCAGCCGAGGCGGGGGCCGGCGTCGACGCGAAATAGGACGGGTGCGCGGGACATCTTTTCTGTTCCGTGAGAAAGGGTCGGATGTTCCGGAGTAGAACAAGGTGATAAGGAGACAAAGCGACGAGGGCCGCGGGCGCGGGGCGGGAAACCCTTTGCCCGGTCCTATTCGTCGCCCCTTCGGGCGTCGGCCGAGGCGCCGGGACGACGCCCGGTACACGGCGTGGAGTTGACGAGTCTTGGTGAGGTCGCAGGAGAAATCGACTTCGACCCCGCGGGAGCGGGGCGGCCATCCCTGGCTTCGCCGACGGTTCCGTTCGTCAGCGGGGCGAATCTTACTCCAGGGGCGCGACGGTTGAAAAGAGCAATCCGAGCACGGAAAAATCGGCGAAAAGTGGGGCGAAATGCGCGGACTGACAGGGTTGTGTCCGTCGGCGGGCTGTGGGGAGGGGCGAGGTAGGGAATTTCAGATCGTCAATATCCGGTCGCGGGCGGCGATGCGCCAGGTCCCCGTCAGGCGGCCGCCCTCGATGACGTAGGCCTGCTGATGCACGGCGCAGGTGGGACAGATGTGCGTTGGCACGGCGAACACGGCGTCGCCGGGGTTGAACCGATCCGCGGCCGGCGTTTCGACCACGAAGTGTTCCTCATTTTGCAGGACCGGGAGGTAATCCGGCGCGTCGAGCAGGACGCAGCGCTTGCCGGCCGGCGGGTCGCTGGCAACCGCCTTGGTCCCGAGGTCCAGGGTAACGCGGGTGGCGGTCGGACGGCTGACGACGCGCGTCAGCAGCAGGGCGGCCGGCGTGAAACCGGACAGGTCGGCGAACCGGTCGGAATAGCCCTGGTCGTGCAGGAAACAGGTGCCCGGCGACAATTCGAGACCCGGAAAGTTGAGTTTCGCGTAGACCGGGAAGGTCGGGGTGCCGCCGAGGACGACGCGCGGGACCGCCAGGCCTTTTTTCTCCAACTCTTCGCGCAGGGCCAGAACCGAATGCAAGGCGCGCAGGGCGGCCGTCCGGCGTTCGACGAAGTTCTCCTGATGGTTGTGGCCGTCATAGACGTGCAGTCCGCCGGGACGCAGGCCGGGCAGGCGGTTGATGGTTTCGTACAACGCTGCGGCCTCCCGGCCGGGGGCAACGCCGGTGCGGTGCTGACCCACGTCGAGGTCGAGAAGCACATCCACGCTTTGCTTTTCCGCGTCCATTGCCTTCGACAGCGCCTCGACGGCCAGGGCGTGGTCGGCGGCGACGGCGAATCGACAGCCTGGGTAGGCGCGGGCCAGCCGGGCCACACGGCCGCAGTTCGGCCCGACGGGGTTGTAGGCCAACAGCACGTCGGTAACGCCGCAGCCGGCCAGCATTTCGGCCTCCGCCAGCGTCGCGCACTTGTGTTTGAGGATTCCCGCGTCGAGGCCCATGCGTACGATTTCGCGCGTCTTGTGCGTCTTGACGTGCGGCCGTAGACGGCCGGGGCCGCCGGCGATCTCGACCGTGCGGGCGATGTTTTGCCGGATCAGGTCTTTGTAAAAGAGCAAAGCAGGACTATAGATTGTCGAAATGTCGTCTATCGCGTAAAGCGGGTTCATGGCGGGTTCTCGGCCGGTCACAGGTCGGAAAAAGGTCGCCGACGCGGCAGGCGAAGCCGGGAAGTACGTCAGGCCGGAAAGCATGACGCACCCACTGGTCCATTCCAGTATAGCAACGCGCTTCGGTCCCGCTAGCGGCGCCGCCTTACGTAAATGCAACGACGCCCCCCTCTCTCCTTGAAGTGCGGAAAGAAGGGGGCGTCGAGAGCTTCGGTTGCCGAGATTTTCAGCGATCCGGATGGGGATTGGCGACTTTATTCGGCGCCGGCAACGTCTCGTCCGAGGAGACGCCGGGTTCGACGACCAACGGCGGCGGCTGGCTGGCCAGCACGCCGGGAGGCGGGACCGGGCAATGGCGGTAGTCCGGCGGGTAGGCCCAGGGACGCCAGCAGGTCGGGTAGTAGCCGTAGCCCTGGATGTCGCAGGGGTTGCACACCGGCTTGGGGCAGACCCGTGCGTATTTGATGCACGGCGGCTTCTCGATGGTGAAGCAGTATTTGGGGCAGCACCACTCCGAATGGCAACAGCCGTTCGTACATCCGCCCGACGCGCAGCAGCCGGAGGCCGGAGTCGGGGTTCCCAAAGATATCTCCGCCCCCGCATGGGAGGCGGCCGCCCAGAGCGTCAGCGCGAATACCGACGCCCCCCATCCGTATTTCCGCGACATCGTTTCCCTCCTTGGTCGATCGTTTTCACTGGCCCGCGCCCCACGCCCCGGCCGGACGGCGCGGCCTTCCGGTCAACGCCCGCGGGCGTTGACCGTGTTGAAATACCGCGTGTAGGTCATGAACCCCACGGTGTGGCCGGTGGCGGCCAGGACGCCCGGGGTCGTGGCGGCAGTCTCCGCCGCGTTGACCTCCGCCGCCGTGCGATTGAGGCCGAATTGCAGCGTCTGCAACTGCTGCCCCTGCTGAATCTGCGGCCGGACAATGCCGTAGTAGTTGATCGCCGGGTTGCCGCGGTTCAACAGATTCAGATACGGGTTGAGCACGGGCGCCGAATACGGCTGGGTGTACGGCATCCCCGGCTGCTGGGCGTTCACCGCCCCCAGGGTCAGGGCCGTCGCGAGGGCCGTCAGGGCGAGCACGATTCGATTCATGACGCGATCCTCCTCTTGATTCCAGGGCCGGCGCCCCCGAGGCGCCCGGCCGTCCTCCTGCCGGAATGGTGAAACGAAACGGTCGGCCGCCGTGATGGCGTGCGCCGCCGTCCTTCAGGTCTAGTTCCTTCCCGGCCGCCTGTCAAACAGGTCGCGTCGTCTTACCCGTCTTGCCGTGCCGCCGAATCTCGAATCACTGAGAGTATCGGCCGCCGGCCGCCGGAAGGACCAATAAATCACGCCGATCCGGATCTTCCCGCGCTTCCGAAGCGGCGGGAAGATCCGGATCGGGGGTTGAAGACGATGCGGTTAGAACCCGCCGATGCCGTTGTTGCCGTTGTTGTTGTTGTTGCGGAAGCTCTGGACGGTGGCGGTGCCGAGCAGGGTGGCGCCCAGCAGCCGCTCGACCGGCGTCAGCACCTTACTGAGCTGGTTGTCCAGGGTGATCCAGCAGTCCGCCTTCACATAGATGCGGTCGCCGGGGAAGATTTGCCAGTTGGTCTCCGTCGAGCCGGCCTCGGTGATCGCCTCCCAGTTGACCGGCAGGATCTCATAGCAGCAGTTGCCCGCCGGCGTCGGCCGGGCCAGCCAGATGTTCCGCTTGGAGGCCACCGGAGGCAGGCCGTTGATCAAGCTGATGGCGTCCAGAACCGTCTCGTTGCCGGTGATGGGCAGGCGGAAGACCTGCTGGCCGAAGCCGCCCCCGTCGGTGATGACGTAGTAGACCTTGCTGTTGTAGCCGCCGATGCTCACGGAGATCAGTGGATCCTGCAGCCAGCGGGCCAGGTGGCGTTCGATCTCGCACTTGGCCTGCGACAGCGTCAGGCCGGTGACGTTGACGCAGCCGTAGCTGCCCAAGCTGATGGTGCCGTCCTGTCCCACGATGTGTTCGCCGCGGACCTGCTGGATGGCCCGGAACTGGGCCAGCGCGACGCTGACCTGCGGGTTATTGAGGCGCAGTCCGGCCTTGATGGCGGAGGCGGCCTGGTCGAGTGTCATGCCGGCGACGCGGAAGGCTCCGTAGCCGAAGCCGAGGTTGACGGTTCCGTCGGGCGTGACGGTGTATGGCCCGGCGATGGGCTGGTCGGGCAGGGCGCTGGGCACGGCGATGAGCAGCACGTCGAGCGGCTCGATGCGGTAGGGCGGCCGGGGGATGAGGCGGACGCCGTCGATGATGAGCACGTCGGGCGGCTCGATGACGTAGGCCGGCAGCGTCGTCTTCTGCTTCTCGTTGGGCAGCGGCAGCGGCGGCGCCGCCTCGGCGACCGGCCCGGCGACGTCGGGAAGCGTGGCCGGCGGCGCCGGCGGCTTTGCTTTCGCGGCCGTGGACGGCTTGTCCGGAGCCGGCGAGTCCTGAACCTGATAGGCCGACGGAACCACTCCCGACGAGTGCGGATCGTCGCTCGAATAGTGGGCGACCTGCCGAACGCCCGGGTCCGGGGCGGTCCCGGCCGAGAGCGACCCGACCGGCGCCGCGTCGGCGGCCGCCGGCGTATTTTGCGCTGGCGGCGGCTCCATGAAGGAGAACGTCGCCGTACAGCCCATCGTCCCCAGGCAGAGCGTCAACGCCGTCCACAGAGCTGGGGACAGCCTGTACCCGCTACTTCTTGCCATCTCCCGACTCCTTGCCTTGCGGCTTTTCCAGCCATGGACGACGGGAAAGGGCTCATTCGGCCCTTCCCGACGCGACCCCCTGAGTGTCTCCGGGCCGCACCGCGCGGTGCCCCGCCTTCAGGCGCGAAAACGTCCGTCCCCGGCCGAAAGCGCATGGGCGCCGGTAGGCGCCGCGCCCCTCGACGCGGTGCGGCCGACCGCCAGACGGACATCGCTCGGACTTTTGGTCCCGATCGACTTCGGAATTGATGGGGAGGCGAGATACCGTGGACGTTAGGAAAAAAACAGACCAACTTTGGCCGCGTGCGTTTCGGGAATTAGGCGAGCGGCCGGCGTAAGCCGGCTGATGAACGCATCATCAGTCGGCTTACGCCGCCCGCTCGCCTACGATTGCCTAATTCGAGAGGCGCGCCCGCCCTACCGGACGGCTTCCACACGGAAAAAGCGCGCCGCCTCGTCCACGATCCGTTCCCAGCCCCGGTCGATCGGCAGCATGTGGCCGGCGTCCTCCACGTAGCGGAGGCGCTTCGGCCGGGCGGCGCAAGCATGGAAGAATCGCTCGGCCGCCGCGTTGTCCACGACCAGATCGTGGCGTGCCAGGATCATCAGCAGGGGGATGCGAAACGTCGCCGCCCGCGCCGGTTCCGCGCCACCAGCCGGAACAGTTCGCGGATGACGACGCGCGGAACGAACTTGTCCTCTCGCATCAAATTGAGGGCGCTTTTGTCCCATAAATCCGGCGGGAAAGCCATGCGAATGCGGTCGGTGAAGATCAGCACGCCGTCGAGGAGCCGATACCACGTTCTGGCCGGAAACAGGGGGCTGCGCCGGTTGCACACGTCGAACAGCGGGGCCAACAGCACTATGCCCTCCGGTGCGGCGGCCGGCTCCGCGACCGCCTCCACCGACACGGCCGCGCCCATGGAGTGCGCCAGCAGGTAAACGCGCTTATGACGGCCGCGCAACTCCTTCATCGCGGATCGGACGGATTCGCACCATCGCTCGGCGCTGGTCGCTTGGTAGCGGGCCATCGTCAGGGCGTGCTCGGGCAGGCGCAGGGCGTGGCAGGTGAACCCGCGCTTCGCCAGGGCCGGCGCCATCCGTTGAAACACCGAAGGCGAATCGCCGAAGCCATGGACCAGCAGCACCGCGTCCTCGCCGTCGCCGAGGGTGAACTCGCGGCAACCCACACGCACGCCTTCGGCGTCGCGCCCGATTCCCGCCTCCCAACGCCGGTAACCGGCCCTGACGATTAGGGAATAAAGGAGATCGCCTAAAATGACGAATGCCGGAACGGCGACGACGGCGGCGACCAGATAGGGGAGCATGGCGGGCGTTTCTCCTTCGCCAAGGGTTTCGGCGGGTCTCGCGGATTCAATCTACCAAACGGCCGGCGCCGTCGCCCTAACCCGGACCATTTGCCCCGGCCGCCGCGTCGTCGGGAAATCAAAACCGGCCGGCCGGTTGCCGACCGCCCCGCCTTGTGTTCCAATGGAGGGGACGATCGAAACCGTCGATTCCGCCTGGAACAGGAGCGAACCGCGATGGGATGCGAAATGGCGACCGCCCTTCCGGGGGCCACGCTGGACGGATGCACGCTCTTCGCCCATAACAGCAGCCGGCCCGCGGACGAGGGACAATCGCTGCTCTGGCTGCCCGCCCGGAATTACGCCGTCGGCGAAAGCGTGCGCGTCGGCCGACTCGATCTGCCGCAGGGCCGGCGGACCAACGCGCTCCTCGGCGTTCGCGCGGCGGACGGCTGGGGCTGCGTACATGGGGTCAACGAGCATGGCGTCGCAATGGGGACAACGCCGACGCACACCCGGCTCCGCGGCGAGTCGCCGGGCCTGACGGGCGCCGCTCTGGTGCGGCTGAGCCTGGAACGCGCGACGACGGCCGGGCAGGCGGTGCAGACCGCGACCGACCTCATCAGCCGCCACGGCCAGGGACCGTATTCGGGTTGTCCGGCCCAGGAAGATCACGACAACGCTTTCCTGATCGCGGACGGGCGGGAGGCCTATCTGCTGGCGGCGTGCGGTTCGCACTGGGTGGAGCAGCAGGTCGCCGCCGTCCGCGCCTTGAACGAGGCGTGTCATCTCCGACAGGACTGGGACCGCATTTCGCCCGGACTGTCGAGCCTGGCCATCCATCACGGTTGGTGGCCGGAAGACGGCAGCAAGCTCGATTTCGCCGGCGCCCTGGCGCGACAAGAGGAGGCGGATCGGCAAGCCTTCCGCTGGTGGGGCCTGGCGACGCTCCAACTCGAACAGCGACGCGGGGCCGTTGACAACGCCCTCATGCGTCGCCTTTTGGGCGAGGCGACCCCGGCCGAGGCCGGCGGCGCCGTAACGGCGACCGGCCTCATCGCCCAGGTGGGGCCGGCCGCGGACGGGGTTCCCCTGGCGTGGTGGGCGTTCGGGCCGACGGGGTGGCGACTTTATTTCCCTCTGCCGGTCGTCGCCGAGCCGCCGCCGGCGTTTCGCGCCGGCGGGGCGGAAGCGGACGGCTGCGACCTATGGCGAAGGATGACGCGCGACCGCGGCGACCGGCCGACGACGGCGGAGGCGCGGGCGGCGCTGGCCGACTTGCAGGCCCGCTTCGATCAGGTGGCCGGCGAATTCGCCTCCGAGGCGATCGCGCTCAGGCGGCGCGGGGACGCGGAGGGCCTGCGGCGGTCGGCCGAATCGTTCACGCAGCACAATTGGGAACGGTTCGAGGAAGTTTTGGGGGGGCTTTTGGGGAAGGAAGCGGCGTGGGAGGCGGCCTGTCGGATGGACGCCGTGTAGGCCCGCCCTTGCCGCGAGGGCCGCGACGTGCTCGGTTTGCTCTCCTACCTGCGACGATGGGCGCCGGCCCCGGCCCGCGCTATGAAGTGCCTTGCGGGTGCGGCCGCGTCTTGCGCGGCGTCCGACAACAGCGGCGCCAGATCTTGCGCTGTCCCGGCTGCGGCCGGAACGTCTTCGTCCTGGCGAAAAGCCCCATTCCACCTCGGGTCGCCAATGCCGCCGCGAATCCGGCGCCCCCGGCCCGCCGTCCGAAAGGATTGGGCGCCTGGAGGGGTCCGCTTATCGCCGGAGTGGTTACATTAACGGTCTTGATTGTGATATTCATCGCGGCGGCGCCTTTCCTCGGCCGGCCGGCCCCGCCGGACGCGGCCGGCGAACCCTATCCGGACCTCGCGGGGCGCATGGCCGCCGGCCGTCGGGCCATGGCGCAGGGCGATTTTCACCTGGCCGCGCGGGAATTGCAAACGGCCCTGGACCAGGGCCAACGCCGGCCCGAGGCGCTTTCGCCCGCCGACCGCCGCGAGTTGCTTCAGCTCGAACGGCAAAGCGATCTGCTGTCGCGGTTGTCGAGTCGGTCGCTCCAGGAAATCGTCAACGAAGCCGACCCGGTGTTGGACGACGAGGAGTGGCAGGCCCGGTTCACGCGCGACTACCAGGGCCAGTCGGTGCTGTTCGACGACGCGGTTCGGTTCGACGACGCGGCCCCGGAGGGCGGCCGACGCCGGCCGGTGCTGGTCAACTACCGCGTCGTGGTGAACGGAAAGCCGGTTCGCCTGGCCCTGGAAGACCTGGACGTGCTCCAGGGGCTGCCGCTGGAACGGCCCCGGCGGCTGCTGTTCGGCGGACGGCTGGCGAAGGTGGAGCGCGAAGAGGGCGGCCGGTGGGTGGTAGGCTTCGCGCCGGACAGCGGCGTGTTGCTGACGGATCGTGGGGCGGCGGAGGCGGTGTGCCCGGTGCCGTTGGACCCGGAGTTGCTCGACGTGCTGAAGCGGCAGGCGGAGTGGATTCAGCGGCAATACGTGGCGGGAAATTAGCCCTTCAACGACCGCCCAGAGAGCAAATCATGATTCAGCACGAAGCATTTCTGCGGTCGATAATTGAAACGCCTGGCGACGACGGGCCTCGGCTGATCTACGCCGACTGGCTGGACGAGAACGGCGACCCGGCACGGGCGGAGTTCATCCGCGTCCAGTGCCGGCTGGCGACGGCCGACGAGGACGCCCCCGAGCGCCGGGACTTGCAGCGGCGCGAGTACGAGTTGCTGGCCGACCACTGGGGCGACTGGGCCGCGCCGCTCGTCGGCCGCGTACGCCACTGGCGCTTCCGCCGCGGTTTTGTCGAGCAAGTGAAGCTGGAGGCGGGGCAGTTCCTCAAAGAGCCGTGGCGGCTGCTCGACTTCGCGCCTATCCAGGAGTTGGAGGTCCGACACCCGACGCCGGAGGAGATGCGGGCACTGCTTGCCTCGAAACACATCCGGCGGATCACCCGGCTCAACCTGGATCACGCCGAACTCGGCGACGCCGGCGCGTCGCAGTTGGCCGACTCGCCCAACCTGGCCCGGCTGACCGGCCTGTCGCTGCGGTTCACCAAGATCGGCACGGATGGGCTGCTCGCCCTGGCAAGATCCCCTCATTTGAGGTCGCTTCAATCGCTCAACGTGACAGCAAACGACCTGCCCCGCGACGCGCTGGCGCGGCTCGCGGCGGCGTGCCGGTTGCCGTTGGAGCGCCTGAGTTGGGACGATGAGATGGGCCCCGATGGGATGCGCGACCTGTCGGCCTCGCCGCTGGCCGGCCGGTTGAAGGCGCTCCACCTGAGGGCGACGCGGCTCGGCCGGGAGGGGTTGCACGTGCTGGCCGAGTCGTCCGCCTTCACGAGGCTGGAGGAGTTGTCCATCAACACCGACGTGGTGACCACGGCCGGCGCGGCCGCCCTTGCCGCCGCGCCGTTCCTGCGCCGTCTGACCTCGCTGGAGTTGTCCAACACTTCGATCCGCGACGAAGGGGTGGCCGAGCTGGGGCGCCAGGCGCAGGCCGCGTCGCTACGTCGGCTGACGCTGTCGATGAGCAAGACCGGTTCGGACGGCGTGCTGGCGCTGGCGAATTCCCCGCTTTGCGACGCGCTGATTCGGCTCGACCTGTCCCGCAGCTCGATCGGCGACTGCGGCGTCAAGGCCGTGGCGAACTCCCCCCGATTGGGCGAACTCCGCCGACTCGATCTCAGCCATTGCGGCGTCACGTGGCACGGGGCCAAGGCCCTGCTGTCGTCGCCGCACCTCGACAGGCTGACCTGCCTCCGGCTGGAAGAGAACCGGATCGGCCGCAAGGCGTTTGACGCCCTGCGGGTGCGCCTCGGCGACCGCCTCTATCACGAGCACTTCGACGACGGCCTCGACGGCCCGGAGATCATCCGCCGCGTCAAGGCCGAGCCGCCGCGCTGCCTGCGCGGCCTCGGGGCGCGGCCGGACACGGAGTTGATCCGCCGCTTCTCGCGCGACCGCCTCGACCCCGCCGATTACGCCGGCGTCGCGTTCGAGCTGACGCACCCCGACCCGCGGCAGAAGGCGGTGCTGCTGGGTTACGAGGACACGCGCGGCTATGACCTCTTCTTCAGTCCCTACGCGGTGCGCTGGGAGCCGTCGGGCGAGCAGCGCGAGTTCTTCGACGCCGAGCAGCACGGCCACTCCGGCGAACTCGACTTCAACTGCACAATCGTCGGCTCGGGCGCGCGCACGCCGTGGAAGTGCGGCCGGCGCGGCTGCCGCGACCACGCCTTCATCGTCACGTTCATTTACTGCATAGTATTCCCGGCGCGCCGCTACCTCGGCCGTGACCTGCCGTTCGCCGACCAGTTCGACCACATCGACCTGGACGCCTACTGCGCCTCGCAGGACCGGGTCATCGAGGTCGCGTCGTTCGAGTGCAAGTAATAAGGAGCGCCACTGTGGCCTACGAAGGGAAAGGCGTCATGTCCGCCCATGCCTCCTGGCGAGTCGCCGTGATCGCCGCCGCGTTGTTGGCGCAGCCGTTCGCCGTCAAGGGCGACGAGGCGCCGCCGCGCCCCAACGTCCTGCTCATCATCTGCGATCAGCTCCGCGCCCGAGCGCTCGGCTGCATGGGAAACCCGGACGTGAAGACGCCGCACATCGACCGCCTGGCCGCGGAAGGCATCCTCTTCCGGCAGACCTTCGCCAACTCGCCCGTCTGCTGCCCGGCCCGCGCGGTCCTGCTGACGGGCAGGTACGCCCATAAAAACGGCGCGGTCGTCAACGACCTGCGGCTGCGCGAATCGGCCGTGACCCTGCCCAAGCTGCTCAAGGCCGCGGGCTACGACACCGGCTTGATCGGCAAATGGCACCTCGACGGCGGCCCGCGCGACCCCGGCTTCGTGCCGCCCGGCCCGCGCCGGCAGGGTTTCGACTTCTGGGCCGCCTACGAGTGCCGCCACGACGCCTTCCACCCGCTCTGGTTCCGCGACGATCCGGATCCGATTCGGAGCAAGGAGTTCGAGCCGGAAGCCCTGACGGACGTGGCCCTCGATTTCCTGAAGGCCCCCAGGAAACGGCCGTTTTTCCTGATGCTCTCGATGGGGCCGCCGCACGATCCCTACGGGGCGCCGGAGGCCTACCGGAAAATGTACGATCCCAAAAAGCTGACGATGCGGCCCAACTGGGTGGAGGGCGCGCCGCACGCGGGCCGCGACGAAATCGCCGCCTATTACGCCTCGATCACCGCCATCGACGACCAGGTCGGCCGGCTGACGCGAGCATTGAAAGACCTCGGCCTCGAAAAGAACACCGTCGTGCTCTTCACCTCGGACCACGGCGACATGCTCGGCTCGCAGGGCGCCCGTCTCAAGCGCAAGCCGTGGGAGGAATCGATCCGCGTGCCCGGCGTGTTGCGCTACCCCGCCCGCGTCCAGGCCGGACGGACGACGGACGCCCTGCTGTCGCACGTCGATTTCGCCCCGACGCTGCTGTCGCTGTGCGGCGTGAAGCCGCCGGCGGACATGCAGGGCGCCGACCTGTCGCGTCTGGTGCTGGGGAAGACCGAACGGGGTTCGGAATCGGCCTTTTTTCAGATCTTCGTCCCCTTCGACGGCGACGGTACGCCGTTCGGCTGGCGCGGCGTGCGGACCTCGCGCGTACATGTACGCGCGGGGCGAAAAGGCGCCGTGGGTGCTGTACGACCTGGAGAAAGACCCCTACGAACGGAAGAACCTGGCGAAGGATCCGTCCGCCGAGGCGGTTCGGGCGGACCTGGAAAAACGCCTGGGGAAGTGGATGAAGGACACCGGGGATTCGTGGAAATTCGATTCCGACGCGAAGGTGGAGGACAAGGGTCGTTTGTACCGTTTCGGGACCTTCTATACCATCGAAGAGTACCTGAAATGGGCGGCGGCCCACCCGGACCTGGCCCCGAAAGATTGAGTCCATTGGCGCCTACGCCGCCTGCCCTGACGGCTCCGAAGCCGGTAGGACGGGGGCGGAGGCCGTGGCCCTCTCCCCGCCCAGCAGGTGCAACGCCGCCGGCAGGAACACCAGGGCCGACAGCATCGAGCAGCCGACGCCCAGCGTCAGGATGAGGCCCAGCCCGGCGAGGCCGCGCTCGCTGGAGATCATCAACGTCCCGAAGCCGATCATGCAAGTCAGCGCCTTGACCAGCACGCCGCGGCCGATCGCGTAGCTGATCGAGGACCGGCCCTCCGCCCGGCGGATCAGGTAGTCGTGGAGGACGTGAACGCCGTTGTCCACTCCGACGCCGAGGATGAGCGGGAAGGCGATCATGTTGGCCGGGTTGAGCGGCACGCCGAACAGGCCCAAAATGCCGAGCGTCAACAGCACGCCCATTACCAGCGGCGTCAGCGCGATCAGCGTGTGCCGGAGGTTGCGGAAGTCGAAGAACAGCACGGCCGCGATCACCAGAAAGGCATAAAGGCCGGCCCGTTGCAGGCCGTCTTTCATCGCCTTCAGCCCTTCCACGGTGCCGAACGGTTTGCCGGTGGCCTCCGGGTCCACGGTCTTCACCTGCTCGACGAAGTGCTCCAGCGGTCCGAAATCCCACAGGCAATCCTTGGCGAAGATGCGCAGCAGCCATTTGCCGTTGGGGCTGACGTAACGCTCTCGGAGGTCGGCGGGCAGGTCGGCCAACTCGATGGGCCGAGGCGTCGCCACCTCGCGCAGGCGGTGCAAATCCTCGGACAGATCGCCCGCTAATTTCTCTTCAAAAACTTTTAGTTTCCCCGAAGTGGCCGCGTCGTCGCGCCGGGGAAGACGGTCGAGCAGGCCTTGCAGCGCCTGTCGCAGATCGGCCAGCAGCGTTTGGTCGCGGCCGCCCTCGCCGACCGACGCCGGCAACCGCCCCACCAGCGTCGCCAGTTCGCCGCGCAGCTCCTTGCCGGACGGCGCGTCGTGCTTGATGGTCTGATGGCGTTCCGGCAGCGTACTCAGGCGGTCCTGGATGTCGGCGAGCAGCGGCAGCTTGGCGCCCTGGTCGGGCGCGGCGAGCGTCGCCACCTCGACGACGCGGCTGACTTCCGGCAGTTTTTCAAACTTGGCCTTGAGTTCCAGGGCTTTTTCCGGCGAGTCGGCGATGCTGACGGCGTGCCAACTCGCCCCGGCCGTGTCCTGAATGAGCGTCATTTCCCAGCGCACCGACTCCAGGTTCGGGGCCTGGAGGTGCAACAGATTGTGGTCGTAGGTGACGCGGCCGGCGCAGACGGCCAGCACCCCCGCCAACGCCGCGGCGCCGCCGACGACCCACCAGGGCCGCCGCGCCAGGAACGGCAGCCAGGCGTCGTCCGTCCGAGCCGGAAGCGTGAGCGACGGTTGAAGCGCGCCCCGGCGGTCGAAAAGCGAGAGCAGCGCCGGCAGCACGGTGAAGCAGGCCAGGGCGCACAGGAGGACGCCGCAGCCGGCGATCCAGCCCAGTTCGGCCACGGCCTGGAAGTCCGCCAGCACGGCCGCGTAGAAGGCGAGGGCCAACGTCATCGCCGCCGTGAGATTGCCGACGGCGACATGGGTGGTCGTGTGCAACAGGGCCGCGCGCACGTCGGCGCCTGAGCGCCGGGCCTGTTCGTAGCGCATCACCCACAAAACGCCGTAATCGCCCATGCCGATCAGCATGACGGCGAAGGTGGCGGAAAGAATGTTCAAATGACCGACCGTCACGGTAAGCCATCCCAAGGCCCAGGCGGTGCCGGTGAGCAGCGTCGCCAGCGTGAGCGCGGGGTAGGCGACGCCGCGGTAGACCAGCAGAAACAGGATCGCCACGCCGGCCAGGGCCAGCCACGACGCCGTTTGCGTGTCGCGCTGGGCGGACGACATTTCGTCGGTCTCCAGCACCGGCATTCCGGTCAGACCGAATTCCAATCCGGGATAGGCGCTTCGCGCGTCCGCCACGATGCCGCGCATGGTTTCAACGCTTTTCTGGGCGGCGGTGAACGACCCTTTGTCCTTGATCGGCCGGACGAGCAGGAAGGCGAGGCCGCCGGAACCGCTGAAGAAATACTGGGGCTCCGTCAGCAGGTCTTGCTGGCCCGCCGGCTGCGACGCCATCAGGCTGCCCCAGGGGTTGCTGTACTTTTTGGGGTCGTCGAGGTACGAGCCGGCGGCGCGCGTCACGGCCAGCAGTTGCGTGAAGAACTGAACGTCTTCGGGACTGAGTGCGTGTCCGTCGGGGAGCGAGTCGCCGGCGCGGATCAGAAGGCTCGACAGCGTGAGCCGTCGCCACGGGTAGAAGAGGCTGTCCGGCCCTACCGACGTTGTCGTTAGCAGCTCTTTCATGTCGCCGAGGTTGTGTTGGATCGTTTGGATTTGGTCCAGCGGCAGCATGAGCAAGGCGCGGTCGTGCAGGGCGCGCAGGTCGGCCTTGTAAAACAGGCGGTCGAACAGGGCCGGTTTCTCGCGCACGCGGCCGGCGACCCGTTCCAGGGCCGCGATCATGGAGGCGCGGTCGGCCCCCTTGACCACGACGACGATGTCGTCGTCGTCGCCGAATTCCTTGATATAGTTGCGCCAGCGCTGCTGACATTCCTTGCGTGGACTGATGAGGTCGCTGCGCTGCGTCTGATATTGCAGATGGAAATAGGCCGCATAAAGGGAAAGGGCGCACAGGGCGGCGGACGCGGCCAGGACGACGCGGGGGAAACGGCAGACCGTCCGGACGAGGGCGACCAGGACACGACGAACGAATCCCGCCTCATGCGGGGGCGCCTGTGCCGGATTCATACGGTTCCGCCGCCTCTTGGGTTCCGGTCCCTTACCCCCGTCCGTGGGGGCGCGGGCCGGGCGGATTGTAGGCGGCGGTTGCTTTTGACACAAGGCGAAGCGCGGCCTGGGAAGCCGGCCGTCGTCGGGGCGTTGCTCGCCCAATCTATTCAGACCGCCTATCCGTCCCACTGTGCCCTCGACTGCCCAGCTAACGTCGTCATTTCAACTCGTCGGCTTTGAAGCTCAGCAGCGTGAACGGCGCGATCGTGGTGACGTACATCGTACCTTTCTTGGTCTTTAGCGCGTCCATCACCATCCGGAAGGCCTCGGCGTTGGGGTCGAACTCCAGCAGGTAGCCGTCCATGCCGTACTTGGCGGCGCCGATGTAGAGGCGGCCGTTGTGGCCCTCGATGATGGAGAAATAGCCGCTCTCTTGGTTGGTATATTCCGAGGGAATCTTGTAAGCGCGGCCGAGCAGCCAGGGCGTCGGCGGCGGGTCGGCGGCGTGGGCCGCCCAAGCTGCGCATGCGAGGACACAACACACAACGGCAGATCGGGAAAGCGGGTGAGGGGTCATGGCAGAAAGTCCTCATTGGCTTTGGCGACGTTCGTGTCTGGCTGCGGAGAGGGAGCCAAATCCGGATCAAGGATCGCGTCGTCCGCCTGCGCTTCATCGTTCGGAACGCCTGAATTTAAGTTTTCCCCATCCTTTAAGGCCTCGATGGTGCGGACGGCGGATCGGTATTCCGGGTTCATAGCATACAACACGCCGCGGATGAGTGCTTGCAATACCAGGGCGGCCCCGCCGAAACCGGCGGCGCAAAAGAGGCCTGTGATTGGCGCGGCGAAGATCATCATGCATCCTCGTACGGCTTCCTCGCTCGGCGGTCCGCCGGAAAAAAAGCCGTGAGTCGATGAAAAAACAATCCAGGCTCCGACAACGGCTGGAAGAAGGGCCCCGAGGGCGCATCCTACCCTGACCGCGTGCTGGGAAAGTAGGGAGCGGGCCTCCAAGTGACGGATTCGTGAGATCAGGGACGATGGAACTTTCAGATCGCTTTCGCCGTTCGTCGGCACCGAATTATTTGAGTCGAGCGGTGTCGCCCCGATTCTGTCATCTGTTTCGTGTGATGGCGTTATGGGGCCGGCCCCGCAGGCCGGACAGAAAATCGATGTCGGCTTGAGGCGCGTTGCGCAACGGGGGCAGATTCGCATTGCCATGAGACCGAACCCCCATTCAACCGCCGGAAATGATCGTTTCAAACTCCCGATCATCCCATACAAACTGAAACGCCGGGTCGGAAGTCAGGTCGGACAAGTCCAGTTCGTTCGTCTCCGCCGCCCGCCGCAAATACCCGAGGGCGGCGTCGCGGTTGCGCATGTAGGCGTTCACCGTCGCCATCGCCACCAGCGCCAGGGCGTTTCCGGGGTCGGCCTCCAGCGCCTGATCCAGGTCCTTCTTCGCCTCCGCCAACCTGTCTTGCTTGATGGCGATTTCACCCCGGGCCGTCAGATCGTCCGGCGTGGCTTTCCCAAGGCGGATGAGGTGTTGAAACAGGTCCGCGGCCTCGATGAAATCTTCCCGTTCCAGTAACTCAAAGGCAAGGACGCGGATCGGTTCCGGGTAGGACGGGTTGAGACGTATGGACTCGAGCCAGCTTTCCATGGCTTTCCGCTTGTTGTTCATCGCGTGAAAGGCCAAACCGCCGTAGTAGTTGGCTTTGGGATCGCGAAGGCCTTCCTCGGACGAACAGAGTTCGACAAGGGCATCCAGATTACGCCCCTCCCATAGCCGCCTGGCGAGTCGGGCGAAGGAGTTGGTTGCACGGGCCATTTCTGATTTCCCTTGCTCTCGGCTTGGTGGGTCCACCTGGTCAAGGGTCTTGATGCGTCTTGCGGTCGGATCCATGTTCCACCCTCGTGGCCCGGTTAGCCGCGACGCGCAGCGGAGCGCTAGGCCAGAGCGCTCCGCTGCGCGTCGCGGCTAACCGGCGTCGGATCAGGGTTTCTTCTCCGGCGGGTTCGTCAGCGGCGGGAAGTTCTTCATCGTTTCGACAACCTCCTTGCCGTCGTCGTTCAGGCGCACGAAGCGGCCGCTGACGCCGTCTTCCTTCGCCAAAATCTTGAACGCCCGCTCCGGGCCGAGCACGGCCACGATCTTCGTATGACTGTCGGCGACGATCCCGTGCGGCGCCACGACGGTGGCGCTCATCCGGCCCACCAGGCCGATCCCCGTTTTCGGATCGATGATGTGTGAATAGCGTTTGCCGTCGATCTCCACGTACTGCTCGGCGTCGCCGGACGTGGAAACCGCCGCGTCGTGCAGCACCATGACCGGCCCTTCCGAATCGGCGTCCTCCTTCAGCGGCGCGATGGCGATCCTCCACCCGGCGGCGTCCGGCGGCGGCCCGCTCACGGCGATGTCGCCGCCCGCGGCCACCAGGGCGCGCATGACTCCGTTTTTCTTCAGCACCGCCAAGCCCTCGTCGGCGGCGTAGCCCTTGGCGATGCCGCCCAGGTCGAGACGCATCCCGGCCTTGAGCAACTGCACCGTATGCGCCTTCTCGTCCAGGCGGCACGTTCCGCCAGCCAACCAGTTTCAGGGCGGCGGCCAGCTTTTCCGGGTCGGGCATCTTTCGCGTCCGCCTGGCCTTCCGCCACAACACCACCACCGGCCCCACGGTCACGTCGAAAGCGCCGTCGGAGATCCGTGAGGTTTCTTCGGCCCTGGATAGCACGAAAAACAACTCGTCGCTCACCTTTACCGGGTCGCCGCCCGATTTCGCGCACAGACGCATCAATTCACTGGTCGGCCGGTAGTCGGTCATGGTAGCATCAAGGAAAGCGATCCTCGCGAACGCCGCGGCCGCCGCCTTGCCGGCCGTTTCCCGGTCGGGCGCATAGAGTAGGATTTGGAACTCCGTGCCCATATGCACCTCGTGAAAGGTGAACCGGGACAGGGGCGGTTCGGCGCGGACGGCGCCGGCGGCAAGGACCGCCGTCCACACGGTCAGGATGAATTGCGATCTCATGGGGAGGCGTCTCTCGTTGGGGGGCGTACTCGCCAAAACCAGTTTGGAGCTTAACACAGATGAGGCGGCGGATACAGCAGGCGTTCGGAGTCGGCGTACTGGCGGCGGCCGGGGCGGCCCTATGGCTGGCGGCGGCGCCGGCGCCCGAGGCGGCGCGGGCGGACGACCACCCGGCCGCGGACGTGAAACCGTACAAGGAAACCATCCCCGGAAGCAGCGTGACCTTCGACATGGTCGCCATCCCCGGCGGCACGTTCCTGATGGGCAGCCCGGTCGGCGAGAAGGGCCGTAACGCCGACGAAGGGCCGCAGCACCCCGTCGCGCTCAAGCCGTTTTGGATGGGCGCCAAGGAAGTGAGCTGGGACGAGTTCGATCAATTCTGGCGGCTCCGGCCGCCGGGCCAGAAGGAAGACGTCGAGCCGGTGACGCCCAAGAACGCCGACGCCGTCACGCACCCCACCAAACCCTACTCCGACGAGACGTGGATGCACGGCCGTGAGGGGCACCCGGTCCTCGGCATCACCTACCACGCGGCCATGCAGTATTGCCGCTGGCTGTCGATGAAGACCGGCAAGGTTTATCGGCTGCCGACCGAGGCGGAGTGGGAGTACGCCGCCCGCGCCGGCACGAAGACGGCCTACTTTTTCGGCGACAGCCCGGCCGACCTGAAAGACTACGCCTGGTTCGCCGACAATTGCGACAGCGACCCGCAGGCGTGCGGCAAGAAGAAGCCCAACCCCTGGGGGCTGTACGACATCTACGGCAACGTGTCCGAATACTGCCTGGACGAGTATCAAAAAGATTACTACTCCAAATTCTCGCTGACGATGGCGACGCTGCAGCCGGTGAACATTCCGGGCGACCGCCGGTTCGGTCACGTCGTCCGCGGCGGCTCGTGGGTGGACGCCGCCGCGGTCTGCCGCAGCGCGGCGCGGCAGGCGTCCGACAAGAGCTGGATCAAGCTCGACCCGCAGCGGCCGCAGAGCATCTGGTGGCTGACCAGCGCCGACTTCGTCGGTTTCCGCATTGTGCGACCGCTTGAGGAGCAAGCGAACCTCAAGGGTTATCGCTCGAAGATCACGCTCGGCAGCAAATGACGCCGGTTTCACCGGCCCGACGCGCCGGCGACGGATTGAGGTCAATCCGTCGCCGGCGCTTCGGCCCGGACAAAGCGCCGTCATTTCGCCTTCATCCGCTCGATGAGGATGCGGGCCGTCTCCGGCCGCATGACGCGCGCGTCGGGCAGTTCGCCGGCCCGCAGCTTCTCGCGCATCAGTCGGCCGGCGATGTTCACCTGCTTGGTGTAGCCCTTCTTCTCGCACTCCTCCACCAGGCCGACGCGGCCCAGTTCCTCGTAATAAGCGGCGAAGCCGATCTTCACCGGCTGAATCATGCAGGTCGCCCTTCAGCTCGTCGAACTTGCGCTGGGCGGCCAGGCCGTCCCAGATGTCCTTGCCGTCTTCATACGGGGCGTCGGCGTGCTTGCGGCCGATGACGATGTCGGTGAAGCCGAAGTTTTGCCGGTAGATGCCGTGCATGATCGCCTCCTTCGGCCCGGCGTAGAACATCTTGATGTCCAGGCCCAGGAGAATAATGCGATCCGTTATGTCGCATCCGGCCTTCTTCCACAGCTCCTCGTCCTTGTCGCCCTCGCCCAGCGCCTTGTTCTCGATCAGCGACTGGTAAGTCCGCATGCGCGTCACGGCGTCCACGTCGTCGCCCTTGGTTTCGCCGACGAGCGGGTTGAGCACGGCGCCGGCGAAATGGCCGGCCTGGGTCAGCCGTTCCAGGCCGGCCACCAGGGCGTATTCGTGGGCGCGGTGCAGCGGGTTGCGCGTCTGGAAGGCGACGACGCGCTTCCAGCCCTTCTCGCGGAACAGCGCCCGCGTCTCGCGCGGCGACAGGATGAACTTGCCGTATTCGGGGTGCTTCGGCTGCGGCAACACGCGAACCTCGCCGCCGAGCAGATGGGTGCGCGGGTCGTTCTGTACCATGCGGCCGCCCGGATGGTCCCAGCGATCCGTGCCGTAGACGCCCTTGACGTAGGCCGGTCTTGTCCCAGGCGTAGACGTCTGGTCACGTCGAGCGAGCCGACCACCTCGCTCGCGGCCGTTGACCAGGGCGACGGTCTGGCTCGGCTTGATCGCGGCGGCCTGTTCCGCCGACACGGGGAAGGCGAGCGGGATGGTCCAGGCGTACTTCTTGCCGTCGCGGACGACGACTTCCTCGTCGAGGACGCGGTTGAACGTCTCCTGGTCCATCGGGCCGGTGAGCGGGCTGAGGCCGCCGTCGCCGAGGCGGTAGAGGGTGGAGAGGTCGGCGTCGCTGACGGCCACGCGCGGCAGGCCGGCGGCCCTGGCGCGGAAGGCGTCGGCCTCGGCGGCCGGGACGTTGCGGTTGACGGGTTCGCTCAGTCCGCCGTGCGGCGGGATCAGGTCGGCCATTCCGGTCTCCTCCGCGCTCCCCTCACCCCTACCCCTCTCCCCCAGGGGAGAGGGGTAGGGGTGAGGGGGCGGCTAAACAAGGGTCAGATCTGGTACGAAAGGGCGTTGGTCAGTTGGGTGCGTCGGATCAGCTCGGCGAGGCTGACGTTTTCGAGGAGGCGCTGTTCTTCGGCCTGGATCTCCTTCCAGACCGACATCAGCGCCTCGACGGCGGCCGTGCGGTGGAGTTTCGGGTCGGTGCGGTCGCCGCGGACGCCGAGGGTGCGGTCGTCGATGGCGTTGATGACGGCCGCCAACGAGACGCTCTCCGGCGGCTTGGCCAGCTGGTAGCCGCCGGAGGCGCCGCGCACACTGGCCACCAGACCGGCCGTCTTGAGCTGCAACAGGATTTGCACCAGGAAGCGCTGCGGCACCCCCTGGGCGTCGGCGATGGCCTTGATGCGCACCGGCTGGTTGTCGGCGTAGGTGGCGGCCAGTTCCAGCATGGCGACGCACGCATACTCGGCCTTCGCGGAGATCCTCATCCTGTCCCTTTCAGATGCCGTCGCCGCCCTGGACCTCGACGACGTGCAGCCCGCATTCCTTCTTGGCGTGACCGGCCCAGCGGCCGGCGCGGTCGTCGCCGCCGTCGCCCACCGGCTGCGTACAGGGCCAACAGCCGATGCTCGGATAGCCCCGGTCGTGCAGCGGATTGTAAGGAACGTCGTGGTCGGTGATGAATTTCCACACGTCCTTTTTCGTCCAGGCCAGCAGCGGGTTGACTTTCACCAGGCCGAACTTGGCGTCCCACTGCACGAGGTCGGCCGCCGCCCGGTCGGGCGTCTGGTCGCGGCGGATGGCGCTGATCCAGGCGTCGTAGCCGACCGCCGCCCGGCGCAACGGCAGGATCTTGCGGTCGTGGCAGCACTGGTCGGGGCGGATTCCGTGGAGCGGGCCGCCGTGTTCCGCCTCGTATTCTTCGACGGTCAACTCCGGCCGGATGTACTCGACCTCGACGCCGTAGCGCTCCTTGATGCGCTCGCGCAAGGCCAGGGTCTCCGGGAACTGATAGCCGGTTTCAAGGTTGAAGACGTGGACGCCGGGATCGATGGCGGCCAGCATGTGGATCAGGCAACAGCCTTCCGGGCCGAACGCCGTGCCCATTGTGAGCTTTCGGCCAAAGGTTTCCACCGCCCAGCGGACGACGGTCTGCGGCGGGGCCGACTCGAGTTCGCGGTTGGCGGCGGAGATCTGGTCCTCACGGAACGGCGGTGCGATCATGAAGACATTCCTTGTACGGCCGTCGGCGGAAAGTGGCGAATGGACTACGCCTACACCATCATCTAACCGGAGGCCGGTCGATCTTTAGCAATATTATAATGATTAGGTCAAGACGGCGAGCCTTCCCCGCCTTGGCGGGCGGGCGGGCCGCCTTGTTCCGTCCGCCGCCCGATATACGATATAAGGAACGGTCTTGCGACGCCGCGGTCGCGGCCGGCCCTGCCTTCCCACCGCCCGAACCGATCACCCGTCTCCACTCGAGGCGCCGTCATGACCACCGAAGCCGTTCAGGAAAAAACCGGCCTGGGCAACTATTTCGTCGCCAACTATCCGCCCTTTTCCGCCTGGAAGCCCGCATACCTGGCGGAAGCCAGGGCCGTCCTCGACGCACCGCCCGCGCCGGACGCGCCGCTCGGTCTGTACCTGCACATTCCATTTTGCCGGAAACGCTGCAAATTCTGCTACTTCCGCGTCTACACCGACAAGAACGCCCGTGACGTGGAGATGTACATCGACGCCCTCGTCCGGGAAGTCGAACTCTATAGCAAGAAGCCGGTCGTCGGCGGCCGGCGGCTCAAGTACGTCTATTTCGGCGGCGGCACGCCGTCGTACCTCAGTGCCACCCAGCTGCGCGGCCTGATGGATCGCCTCAAGGCGGCGTTGCCGTGGGACGGCGCCGAGGAAGTGACGTTCGAATGCGAGCCGGGCACCTTGCAGCAGCACAAGCTCGTCGCACTGCGCGAGTTGGGCGTGACGCGCCTCAGCCTTGGCGTCGAGAATTTCGATCCGAAGATCCTCGAATACAACGGCCGGGCGCACCTCGAAGACGAGATTCACCGCGCCTACGGCTGGGCGCGCGACCTCGGCTTCGACCAGATCAACATCGACCTCATCGCCGGCATGGTCGGCGAGACGTGGGACAACTGGAAGCAGTGCGTCGCCAAGACGATCGCCGCTGGCGCCGGACAGCGTGACCATCTACCAGATGGAACTGCCGTTCAACACGGTCTTTTCGCAGCAGCTGAAGGTCATCGGCCAGGACGAGCCGTTCCCCGGCGGCGGCGTGGCCGACTGGCCGACCAAGCGGGCCTGGGTCGATTACGCCTTCGACGAGATGGGCAAGGCCGGCTACCAAACCTCCAGCGCCTACACGCTGGTCAAGGACAAGGCGAAGTGCCAGTTCGTCTACCGCGACAGCCTGTGGCACGGAGCCGACATGTTCGGCACGGGCGTCGCCTCCTTCGGCCACGCCCACGGCGTTCACATCCAGAACGTCGATTCGTGGGAGCAGTACGTCGCACTGCTCGACAAGGACGAACTGCCGCTGGGCCGCGCCTTGCCGGTGAACCGACATGAGTTGCTTATCCGCGAAATGATCCTGCAACTGAAAACCGGCCGATTGGAGGCGGGGTACTTCCGCCGCAAGTTCGGGTCGGATATTCTGAAGGACTTCGCGGACGGCTTCGCCGAACTCGAAGCCGACGGCTTTCTGACGCGGGCGCCGGACGGCGTGGAACTGACGCGCGAGGGGCTGTTGCAGATCGACCGGCGGCTGCCGGCGTTCTTCGAGCCGCAGTACCGGAACACACGCTACACATGAAATCGAACGAACCTCCAAGACGCCAAGAACGCCAAGGAAGAATCAGCATTTGTCTTCTTGGCGTTCTTGGCGTCTTGGAGGTTCAACGGATCGGCTTTGTATGTCTGAAGATTTGACCTTCCACATGGGCAAGTTCCCGGCCGTTCTGCCGGGCGGACTGCGGTACGCGCACAACCACATGTGGGCGCGGCCGGAGGGCGGCCGATGGCGCTTCGGCTTCACGTCCTACGCCGTCCGCCTGATGCAGGACGTCTACTTTCTCGACTGGCAGGTGAGCGCCGGCGACCGCGTGGAATTGCTGCAACAGATCGGCCACATCGAAACGTCCAAGGCGGTGTCGGACCTGTTCGCCCCGGTCGGCGGCGCCATCGTCGCCTTCAACCCGGCGCTGCTGGACGACCCGTCGGGAATCAACGTGGACAATCACGGCGCCGGCTGGCTGTTCGAGATCGAATCGCCGGGCGAGGGGTTGGTGAGCGCGCAAGAATATCACCAATTCCTGGCCGACAACTGGGAAAAGACGCAGCGGATGATTAAGGGCAAGATCAACACCGAAGACTGAAGGACGACCATGAGCCGCCAACGCCTGACCGTCGTGCTGTCGCAGGCCCAGGGCAAGGACCCGCGCAAGCGTTCGCTGGAGGAGAGCGTCGCCGCGGCCCTGCTGATGGAGCCGGGCCTGGATGTATCGATCGTGCCCTACCTCTACGACCTCGACGCCGACCACACCGGCCGGCTGTTCCTGGAATCGGTGGCGGGCGACCTGCTGGTGCTGAGCTGGATGTACCCGCGCGCCGCCTACTGGCTGCTCGACCGCTGCGACATCAAGGGCCATTACGGCGAAAACGAGATCACGCCACCGGCCGAGACCGACGACGACGAGGACGGCGAACCGGAGCCGCCCAGGGGCGTCGGCGCGGCCAACCTGCCGGATCGATGGGTCTACTGTCTCGACCTGCGCGACCACGCTGACCATCAGGTTTATGTCCGTGAGGTGCGGCGGATCGCGACCGAATGCCGGGAGCGGCGCGAGGCGCAGAAGGCGTCCACCAACGGCCACACGGCCATCGTGCAACTCGGCCTGCTCAAGAAAGCGAAAGCCGCCCCCGCCCCGCCGGCTCCTCAGTTCGCTCCGGAGCAGCTGTTGCAACAGCCGCAGCGGCGCTGGTATCCGGTGATCGACTACAGCCGCTGCACGAATTGCATGGAGTGCCTCGATTTCTGCCTGTTCGGCGTCTACGGCGTGGACAAGATGGACCGCATTCTGGTGGAGCAGCAGGATAATTGCAAGAAAGGCTGTCCGGCATGTAGCCGGGTCTGCCCCGAACAGGCGATCATGTTCCCCGATTACAAGACGCCGGCCATCGCCGGCGCCCCGGTGGGCAACGTCGCCGGGCTGAAGATCGACCTGACGAAGCTGTTCGGCGGCGGCGACGCCCTGGCGATCGCGGCCCGGGAGCGCGACCGCGAACTGGTGGCCGACGGCCGCGAGGCCGTGGGCCTGTCGGTCGGCATTCCGAAGCGCCAGGCGGACAAGCCGGCGGGGCCGAAGGACGATCTGGACAAGCTGATGGACGCGCTGGATGATTTGGACATTTGAGTGCCGCAGGGAGGGAGTCATGGCGACGGTAAAGACGGCCAAGGTCTTGCGGCGAGTGGTGCTTCAAAATGTGAGCTGGCGCGACTATCAGGCCATCGGGCGTGCGCTGGCGGATCGGCCGGCCCTGCGCCTCACCTACGACCAGGGGACGCTGGAAATCATGACGACCTCGCCGCGCCATGAACGTTTCAAGTATTTCCTCGGGCGCCTCATCGACGCCTGGACCGAAGAAATGGGGCTGCCGCTGGCCGGCCTCGGGTCGATGACGTTCAAGTGGCGGCAGAACCTACGTGGCCTAGAACCGGATCAGTGCTACTGGATCGCCCACGAGGCCCAGATACGGAACAAGGACCGAATCGACTTCCGCGTCGATCCGCCGCCCGATCTCGTGGTGGAAATCGACATCACGCGTAGTTCGCTCAACCGCATGGCCATGTACGGGGTGATGGGCGTGCCGGAAGTCTGGCGCTATCGCCGGGGGGCGGTCGCCTTCCTGGCGCGACAGCCCGATGGCCGTTACGCCGAAATCCCGCAGAGCCTCGCGCTGCCGCCGCTGGCGCCCGCCGACCTGCTGCCGTTCCTGGCAATGCGCGGTACGGCGGACGAGAATGCCATTATTCGTCAATTTCGATCGTGGATACGACAGAAATTTCCGGGCGGCGCGCCGCCGGCGCCGTGAAGACGGGGCCTTCATGTCTGCCTCCCTCGACGCGGGGCGTCTGGAACGCGCCTACCAAACCGCCCTCGCCGCCCTCCTCGCGGAACGACATCCCGACGGCCACTGGGTCGGCGAATTATCCACCTCCGCCCTCTCCACCGCCGTCGCCGTCAGCGCCCTGTCGCTCGTCCAAAAAGCTACCGCAGTACACGGTTCCTTCGCGTCGCTTATCGACGGCGGCCTCGCCTGGCTGGCGGCCCATCAGAACGCCGACGGCGGTTGGGGCGATACGGTCAAGAGTTTCAGCAACATCTCGACCACGATGCTTTGCCGCGCCGCGTTCCACCTCACCAGAACGGCCGGCCGTTATGCCGACTGCCTGGCGAAGGCCGACGGCTGGTTGTCGTGCTACGGCAAGACGCCTGCCGAATTGGCGGAGGCCGTCCGCGCCCGCTACGGCAAGGACCGCACCTTTTCCGTGCCGATCCTGATGACCAGCGCCCTGGCCGGGCTGGTGGACTGGAAGGAAGTGCCGTCGCTGCCGTTCGAGCTGGCCTGCTTCCCGCAGTCGTGGTATCGCTTTTTGCAGATCCCGGTTGTCAGCTATGCGCTGCCGGCCCTCATCGCCATCGGGCAGGCCGTGTATCACCACCGGCCGCCGTGGAACCCGGTGGCGCGGATCGTGCGCCGACTCGCCGTCGCAAAGAGCCTGCGCGTGCTGGAGGCGATCCAGCCGAGCAACGGCGGCTTCCTCGAAGCGACGCCGTTGACCGCGTTCGTGACGCTGGCCCTGGCGAGCATCGGCCGGGCGGAGCATCCGGTGGTCGCCAAGGCGGTCGATTTCCTGGCGAAGTCGGTGCGGCCCGACGGCAGCTGGCCCATCGACACGAACCTGTCCACCTGGGTGACGACGCTTGCCGTCAACGCCCTGGCAGCGGCGGGCGACTTGGACACATCTGGACAAACTGAAGCGAATTGCGCGATTGGCTTGCTGACGCAGCAATACAAGGAGCGGCACCCTTACACAGGCGCCGACCCAGGCGGCTGGGCGTGGACGAACTTGCCGGGCGGCGTGCCTGACGCAGACGACACGCCTGGGGCATTGCTGGTGCTGAGTTGCTTGCACACGGGTCCGGAACCGCCGGAGTTTGCGGCCGCCGGGTTACGCTGGCTGCTGGATCTGCAAAACCGAGACGGTGGATGGCCAACCTTCTGTCGCGGCTGGGGGAGCTTGCCCTTCGACCGAAGCGGCAGTGATCTCACTGCTCATGCACTCCGGGCTATCGCCCGGTGGGCTGCGAGGAAGAAGACGGCATGGGTGACAGAACTGCGATTCCAGCCCCCCAAGCTTCGGCGCCTCGAGATTGCTGTGGGCGAGATTGAACGATCCATCGACAGAGGTTTGAATTACCTCGCCCGTAGCCAACGCCCCGACGGCTCCTGGCTCCCCCTCTGGTTCGGCTGTCAGCACGCCCCCGACGACGAGAATCCCACCTACGGCACCGCCCGCGTGCTGGCCGCGTACCGCGACCTCGATAGGATGAACGCTGAGCCGGCCCGCCGCGGCGTACATGGCTTCTGGCCGCGCAGAACGCCGACGGCGGCTGGGGCGGCGCCGCGCGGGCGCCGTCCACCATCGAGGAGACCGCCCTCGCCGTCGAGGTGCTGCTCGCGGCCGGCCCCGACGCCGCGACGGCGGTGAATAACGGCCTCGCCTGGCTCGTCCAACGGGTTGAGTCCGGCGGCCTCCACGACCCCACGCCGATCGGGTTTTATTTCGCTAAATTGTGGTATTTTGAGAAGCTGTACCCGATAATCTTCTCCGTCGCGGCTCTGGGCCGCGCCCGAATGAGCCGACCCGCCCCCGACCCGACGGCCCCACCCCGAACGCCCCCTTGAGGTATCGACCGTGACGAGCGTTGCCGACCCCAAGGCCGAGAAAAAAGAAAAGCGGCCCAGCACCAGCCATCTCAAGGTCGTGCCCGAGACGCGCGAGCTGCGCGACCGGGTCCGCGCCGAGGCCGCCCGCGTCGGCCAAACGCTCGACCGCGCCCGGCTGCTCACCAAGCCGGTCCTACAGCAAATGGCGGAAGACCTGCTGAAACGCATGGGCCTCGGCGAACAGTATCTCGGCTTCACGATGGTCTGCCTCACCAACGAGTTCTGGCGCGAGCAGATCCAGGCCGTCGATTTCAAGCGCCGCCTGCTGCTGCTGCCGCACTGCCTCAAGCACGCCGAGGGCTGCCCCGCCGACTACGACGAGTTCGGCCTCGATTGCAAGAAGTGCGGCGCCTGCTCCGTGGCCGACTTCAAGGTCAAGGCGGAGGACCTCGGCTACAAGGTGCTCGTCTCCGAAGGGACGCCGATCGTCCTCAAGATCATCGTCAGCGGCCACGTGGACGCCATCGTCGGCGTCGCCTGCCTCAACGTGCTGGAAAAGGCGCTCGACAAGATCCTGCTGGCCGGCATCCCCTGCGTGGCCGCCCCGCTGCTGTCGAGCAACTGCCGCAGCACGTCGGTCGATGACGACTGGGTTTCGGAGTTGATCGACCTCAAGACGCCGGCGCCGGAAGCGAAGACCAGGACGTATGTACATCTGTTGCGGGCGGCGAACCAGGTCTGCGAGGAGCCGGAGTTGAGCCGGCTGGCGCCGCGGACGCGGGTCGTCCCGCGGGGCGAGGGTTAGGGGGGAGGCCAGGCGCAGCCGCCACCCCCCTCCGGGGGAGAGGGGAGCGACTCGCCGATCCCCTGACGGTCCACGAAACCATCGCCTACGACTGGATGGCCCAGGGCGGCAAGCGTTCGCGGCCGTTCATCACCCTGGCCGCCTACGACGCCCTCAAGGGCGCCCCCGGCACGCGCTCGGCCGACGGCTCTCGACCTGCCCGACGCCGTGCGCCGCACCGCCCTGGCCATCGAGGCGTTTCACAAGGCGTCGCTCGTCCACGACGACATCGAGGACGACGACACCTTCCGCTACGGCCGCGAGACGCTGCACCGGCAGTACGGCGTGCCGCACCGCCATCAACGTCGGCGATTACCTGCTCGGCCTCGGCTATCGCCTCGTCGGCCGCGAGCGCAAGGAACTCGGCGGCGACTGCACCGCCGACATCCTCAACAAGCTCGCCGACGCCCACCTGAAGCTGTCCGAGGGGCAGGGAGCGGAGCTGCTCTGGCGCGACGCCACGGACAAGACGCTGACCGCCCTGGACGCCCTGAAGATCTACGCCCTCAAGACGGCCCCGGCGTTCGAGGCCGCCCTGTACGCCGGAGTCCGCCTCGCCGGGCCGGCCGACGCCTACGAAAAGGCCGTCGCCGACTTCAGCAAGAACCTCGGCGTCGCATTCCAGATCCTCAATGACCTCAAAGACTGGGACGGCGACGCCGACAACAAGCTGACCGCCGGCCAGGACGTGCTGGCCGCCCGGCCGACGCTGCTGCTGGCCCTCGCCCTGGAAGGGTCCACGCTTGCCGACCGCGCCGAACTGTTGACCCTGCTGGCCGAGCGAGCGTCGGCGGAATCGGTTCGCGTCGTGGAACGGGTCCGGCGGCTGTTCACCAAGGCCGGCGTCTTCGACAAGGCCGAGAAGCTGATCGAGAAGTACCGCGCCCGCGCCGAGGCCGTCGCCGACGAAACGTCGCCGGCCGAATTGCGTGAATTGCTCTATTACCTGGTCGATAACGTCCTCGACCGCCAACCGCCGCCGCCGCCGGAGCCGGGGGCCGTCTCCCTGATCCAGCTGGCACTCGTATGAACGTCCCGTCGCGTCCCCTCGGGCTGAGCGTGGAAGACCTGTTCGCCCCGTTCGGCCCCGCCGACGACCTGCCGGAATACGCCTTCGTTTCCGGCGAAGCCGTGCCGCCTCCCTACCGGGACCTGCTCGTCCACCACCACCACATGACCGTCACCGTCGAGGCCTACCACGGCGACCTCGTGGACGTGCGCATCCTCGACCGTCGGCTCGAAGGCGATACCTATACGCGCAAAATCGTGTTGGCGTTGCAGGGGAGCGGCCGCGTGGTGCAGTTCGGCGTGGCCCGCGTTCACCTGAATTATTGCGGCGCCCCCGTCCGCGAGGCCATCGTCGCCGGTCGCACGCCGCTGGGCCGCATCCTCATCCAGCACAACGTCCTCCGCGTCGTCGAGCCGACCGGGTTCCTGCGCGTGGCCGCCGGGCCGGCCGTGGCGCAATGGTTCGGATTGCGGGAGCCGCGACCGACCTACGGCCGATTGGCGGTGATCTACTGCGACGGCCGCGAGGCCATCGAGGTGCTGGAAATCGTCGCCCCGGAGGGCGATTCCTAGAGTGTCCGAGCCGGAAGCGTGAGCGACGGTCGGGGTCGAGACTCAAGCAGCGGGAGAATATGGTGTCAGAATCCTCTCACGGTGATAGCACTTCCGGTAAGTCGGATATCGGTCTCGCGACGGTCCCGCCGCCGCAGCCGTGGACGGCGACCACCTGGCTGATCGTGGTCATTGCCTGCTTCGGCTTCGCCTACGACACCTTCACCCTGCTGGTGATGCCGCTCGTCGCCCAGCCGGCGCTGTCCGACCTGGAACATCTCGACCCCTTCACTGACGGCGGCTTCGCCACCATTCGCAACTGGGCCGCCCTGATCATCTTCATCAGCGCCGGATGCGGCGGCGTCTTCGGCCTGCTCGGCGGCTACCTGACCGACCGCTTCGGCCGGCAGACGGTGCTACTGTGGAGCATCCTGCTCTCCTCGACCGCGGCCGTCGGATCGGGCTTCGCCACGAACATTCCCGCCCTGCACCTTTCCGGCGGCTGGGTGCTGCTGATCTGCCGCTGTGCCGCGTTCATCGGCGTTTGCGTCGAGTTCGTCGCCGCCGTCGCCTGGCTGGCGGAGCTTTTCCCCAACCCGAAACAGCGCGAGCGCGTGCTCGGCTACACGCAGGCGTTCGCGTCGCTGGGCGGCATGTTGGTCGCCGTGGCCTACTATGTCGTCAATCAGACGTTTCTGTCGCTGCCCGCCATTTTCGGAGGCCACGCCCAGTGGCGCTACGCCCTGATCTCCGCCGTGATACCGGCGTTGCCGCTACTGTTTATTCGGCCCTTCCTGCCCGAATCGCCGGTGTGGAAACAGAAGCGGGCGGCGGGGACGCTGCGGCGGCCCAGCATTCTGGAGCTGTTTCAGCCCGCGTTCCGCAAGACCTCGATCGTCACCGCTCTGCTGTTCATGTGCAGCTTCGGCGTCGCGTTCGGGGCCATCCAGATGACGCCGCAGCTGGTGCCCGGCCTCGTTAAGGGTCTCAACCTGTTGGGACCGAAGCGTGCGGCTTACGGGGCGACGCAAGCCCCGGCCGCGATGGCGAAACTGAAAGCGGCCGCGGACAAGGCGGCGGACGCACTCAAGAAGAAACCCGACGACGCGATCCTCAAGGACAAGGCGGACAAGGCCCAGAAGGTTCTCGGCATGGCCCTCGCCGCCAGCAAGGATGAGAACAAGCGGGAGACCCTGAAAAAAGACATTGAGACCATGTTAAAGCGCCAGGAGAGCGAGCGCGATGCGATGCAGTTCTACCAGGAGACCGGCGGCCTGTTCGGGCGGCTTGCGCTGGCGTTTCTGGCCACGGTGATCGTCTCGCGCAGGCTGTTGTTGTGGATGTTCCAGATCCCCGCACTCATCATTATTCCACTGGTGTTCCTCTTCCCCGCGGCCGGGAAACTGGATCCCAGTTACAATATCCCGGTGTTCCAGTGGGGCATTTTCGCGGCCGGGTTCCTCATCATCGCCCAGTTCAGCTTCTGGGGCAACTATCTGCCGCGCGTCTATCCCGTCCACCTGCGCGGCACCGGCGAGAGCTTCGCCGCCAACGTCGGCGCCCGCATGTTCGGCACGTCGGCCCAGGCCCTCACAAGCTATATCATGGCGCCGCTGGTGATCGCCTCGTTGATTCCGGGGCTGGATCGCACCGCCAACACCGCCTACGCGGCGGCGGCGACGGCGGCCTTGCTGCTTGTCCTTGGGGTTATCGTGACGTTCTGGCTGCCGCAGCCGAAGGAAGAGATCGCGCAGGAGTGAATTGTTTTCACCAGCCGCGAGCGCGAGCGAGCGGATTTCGCTCAACCCGCTCGCTCGCGCTCGCGGCTGGTAATAGCCGCGCCCGGCGCGGAGCCGAGGCCATGCGCATCACCTACATCACCGCGGGCGCCGCCGGCATGTTCTGCGGCTCCTGTATGCGCGACAACACCCTCGTCGCCGCCCTCGCGCGCGAGGGCCACGACGCCCTGCTGGTTCCCTGCTACACGCCGATCCGCACCGACGAGAAGGATGTCAGCCAGAAGCGCGTCTTCTTCGGCGGCGTCAACGTCTATTTACAGCAAAAATGGGGCCTGTTCCGGCACACGCCCTGGTTCCTCGACCGTTTCCTCGACGCCCCATCCCTGCTCCGCTGGGTGTCGCGCTTCGCCGTCAAGACGCGGGCCGAGGACCTCGGCGACCTGACCGTCTCCATGCTCAAGGGCGAACACGGAAAACAAAGGAAAGAGGTCGCCAAACTCGCCGAATGGCTGGCAACGGAAGTCAAGCCGCAGGTCATTAACCTCACCAACGCCATCCTGTCGGGCATGGTCCACGAGCTGAAGCGCACCGTCGGTGCGCCGGTGCTCTGCTCGCTGCAAGGAGACGACATCTATTTGGAGGCGCTGCCGGAACCGTTCCGCACGCAATCGCTGACCCTGATCCGCGAGCACTGCCGCGAGATCGACGGCTTCATCGCCACCAGCGCCGCCTACGCCGACTTCATGGCGGACTATTTCGCCGTGCCGCGCGAGCGCATCCACGTCGTCTTTCCGGGGATCAACCTGCACGGGTACGGCGGCCCGCGCCCGGCCCACAACGGCCGGCCGTTCACGATCGGCTATTTCGCCCGCATCTGTCCGGAAAAGGGGCTGCACGTCCTGGCCGAGGCGTTTCGGCTGTTGCGCCAGGCGCCGGGGGCCGAACGCGCCCGCCTGCACGTCTCCGGATGGCTCGGCGACGACCACAAAAAGTATTTTGAAGAGATACAAAAGAGCTTGAAAGCGGCGGGGCTGGCCGACGATTTCCTGCACGTCGATTCGCCGGGCCACGACGACAAGGTGCGCTTCCTGCACGGCCTCGACGTGCTGTCGGTGCCGACGACCTACCGCGAGCCGAAGGGGTTGTATGTCTTGGAGGCGCTGGCCAACGGCGTGCCGGTGGTGCAGCCGCGTCACGGTTCGTTCCCCGAATTGCTGGAGGCGACCGGCGGCGGCCTGCTGGTCAACCCCGACGACCCGCGCGACCTGGCCGACGGCCTGCGCCGCCTGATGGACGACGCGGCCCACCGCGAGGAGTTGGGTCGCACCGGCAAGGAGGCGGTCCACGCCCGTTTTCACGCCGACCGCATGGCCCGTGAAACGGCGGCGGTTTATGCCCAATACCTTCGTGGGGCAGGTTTGCAACCTGCCTCTTCGTAAAGGCAGGTTGCAAACCTGCCCCTCGAGGAGCAACGCCATGCCGGCCGCCTTCCGCACCACGCGCTTCGTCGAGTTTGGCGATACGGATATGGCAGGAATCGTTCACTTCGCCAACTTCTTTCGATTCATGGAGGCGGCCGAACACGCCTACTTGCGTTCGCTGGGCCTGTCGGTGGTGATGGAGATCGACGGCGGCAAGTACGGCCTGCCGCGCGTGTCGGCGTCGTGCGACTACCTGCGGCCGGCCCGCTTCGGCGACGAACTGACGGTCGAGGTTACGGTCGTTAAGCTCGGTCGCAGCTCCGTCACCTACGCCTTCGATTTCACGCACGGCGACGAGCCGATCGCGCGCGGACGGGTCACGGCCGTGTTTTGCCGGTTCGACGCGGGCCGCCCGGAGGCGTGCGAGATGCCGGCGGAGTTCCGGACGAAGCTCGATCCCGGCGATGGGTCGGCTTCGGCGTGAGTGCGCGGGCAAATGGGAAGGCCGCATTGGCGTTTCGGCCAATCGCACCCTAAAGTTGTGCGCCGTCCTCTTCCCGTTCCCGGCCGTCCGAAGGTGCGAGGCGCCGCATGGTGGGTCACGTCTTTCTGGGCAAGTACAAGGTAACCCGCCTGCTGGACGAGGGCGGCATGAGCAAGGTCTATCTGGCCCGCCAGACGAACCCCGACCGCGAAGTGGTCGTCAAGGTGCTCAAGGAGACGCTTCTCGCGCAACCCAAGACGCGCGAACATTTCCGCCGCGAAATCCACATCACGTCGCATTTCCAACACCCCTACGCCGTCGCCTTCATCGACGCCGACCCCGATGCCACTCCGGGTCCGGTGCTGGTCCTGGAATACGTGCGCGGCGTCGATTTGAACGTGCTGCTGCACCGCGACAAGCGCTTCACGCCGGAACGAATCGGCCGATTGCTGGCCCAGCTGTGCAACGTCTTGCAGGCGGCCCACGACGCCGGCGTCGTCCACCGCGACGTCAAGCCGGGCAACCTGATGATCCTCTACCCCGGCACGCCGCTGGAACAGCTGCGGTTGATGGACTTCGGCCTGGCCAAGATGTCGTCGCTGCTCTACATCTCGCCCGACGACTTGTTTGATCCCACGCTGCCTGCCGCGGCCGGGACGCCGGAATACATCGCGCCGGAACAGGTCCGCGGCAACGAGATGGACGGCCGAGGCGACCTCTACAGCGTCGGAGTTTTGCTATATGAAATGTTGACAGGCCGGCGGCCGTTCGTCGGCGATTCGGTCCAGGCGTTGATGCGCGCCGCCGCGGAGCAACCGCCGCCGCCCTTCGCCGAACTGGGCCTCGCCGAGCCGATCCCGCCGGCCGTGGAGCGCGTGGTGCGCGACTGCCTTGCCAAGCACCCCGATCAACGGCCGCCGAGCGCCCAGGTCCTTTTGCAGCGCTACGAGTTGGCGGTAGGCAAACGCTTTCCGCTGCCGCGGCGCAGCACTCGCGTTCCGACCGTCCACGTCCCCGCTCGGGACAGGGCCGATCCGGACATGGGTCAAACGCCCGCGCCGACGCGACAGCTGCCGACGAGGGACGACACGGAAGCCTTTCGACACAGCATCGAGGCCAGTATGCCGGAGTCGATGGCGATGCTGAAGCTGAAGGGCTTCATCCACGACCTGGGCGGCGAAATCGTCGAGAGCGTACCGGGGCTGATCCGCGTGCGCCTGGTGGATCCGGGCGCGGACATGAAGCCGACGCTGTTCGACTGGATGGACCGCAAACGGCGGACGACGGTGAAGCCGCCTCCGACCGCCACCGACATCGAGCTGCACATGAAGCGGCCCGACCCCAGCCGGCCGGGCCGGTTGACGGTGACGCTGGTCCTGCGCACGGCGACGGTCGCGTCACGCCGGAATGGAGGTCGCGCTGCACGCGAATCAGCCGCGACTTGCAGGCGTACCTGTTCGGCATGTGAAGGCATTTCTCGTTCATGGTCCGGTTCGCCGCGTCGCGCCGGCGGAGCGCTTCTCCCGAGCGCTCCGCCGGCGCGTCGCGGCGAACCGGACCATGAATACGTTCGGTCGCCGGACTAAAAAACGGTGGGACGGCGCTCGGCGTCGCCGCCGTTTTATTTGCTTGAAACCGCTTGCACCATCGCATATCATCCCCCTAGCCCCGTTGCATAGGCGACTCGCCCGTGCCGCGGGCTGCGACCGAAACAGGCGGGGAGCGTGCGTGGACGACGGTTGGCGGACGGAAGAAAACAACAATGCCCGTCTTCTTTAACCCCTATCCACGCCGCGCCGTTTCGTACCTTCACTCCTGTAGGAAAGGGACGGGCCCATGTCTGTCGGAAGGATCGTGCGACCGGCTTTGATGTGTTGCGTGCTCGGTTTCGTCGCGCTGGCGGCCGCGGTAGTCTTCGAGGGGACCGTTCCGGCGCGCGCCGCCGACGCCGCCGTCGCCCCGACCAAAATGGACCCGTCCAAGGTCATGGGGGCGAACGCCTGCATCGACTGTCACAAGCCGACTATTGCCGCCTGGAAGGCGTCCCGACACGCCGTCAATTTCGAGAAAACGCTGGCGACGGACAAGGCCAAAGACTACGCCGCCAAGATGGGCGTCACCGCGGCCAACATCACCCAGGAAGGCGTGTGCGTGAATTGCCACGGGCAAAAGGCGGCGGCCACTGCGAACGTCTCGATCACGGGGGTGTCCTGCGAATCCTGCCACGGGCCTGCCGGCGGCGAGAACGGCTGGCTGAATCCGCACGGCAGCTACGGCGCCCAGGGAGTGACCCGCGAGATGGAGCCGCCCGAACACAAACAGTTGCGCCAAGAGACCGACGACAAGGAAGGCATGGTCCGTCCGGCGCACATGTTTGAATTGGCGAAAAACTGCCTCGGCTGCCATGCAGTGCCCAATGAAGCGTTGCAGACCAAGACGGACCACCCCAAGGGAAGCGCGGAATTCGAGTTGGCCACCTGGGTCGCCGGCGACGTCGCCCACAACCTGTTCCTCGATCCGAAAAAGAACGCGGCGGCCTCGACGATCTGGATGGCCGACACCGGCCGCACGCCGGCGGAGCACAAACGCCTGCTGTACGTCTTTGGCCAGATGGCGGACCTGGACGTGTCGCTGCGGAACCTGGCGGGCGCCGCCGCCGACGACGACTATTCGGTCGCAATGGCCAACCGCGCGAAGAAGGCCGGCGGCAACCTGGACGACATCAAGGATCTCGTGCCGGAACTGAAGCCGGTCCTGGCCGAATTCAAAAAGATCAAGCTCAAGCTGAAACCCGCCAACAAGGAGCTTCTGCTCCCCGTGGCCGACAAGGTGGAGGCCGCCGCCCAGGAGGTGGCAAAAAACCAGGACGGCTCGAAGCTGGGCGACCTGGACAGCGTGATCCCGCCGATGGCCAACGGCCCGCGGTTTGACCCGACGAAATGAGGCGGAAAAGGCGGGGCGGAAAAGGTTCCTGACGCCTTTTCCGTCCTCGGATATTCAGTCGAGCAGGAAAAGGATGGGCTCATGTCAACTGGAAAGTTCGTGCGACCTGGTTTGTCGTGCTGCGTGCTCGGTTTCGTCGCGCTGGCGGCCGCGGTCGTCTTCAAGGGGACCGTTACGGCGCGCGCCGCCGACGCCGAACTCGCCCCGACCAAAATGGACCCGACCAAGGTCGAGGGATACGCCGCGTGCATGAAGTGCCACGATCCGGAAATCGCCGCCTGGAAGGCGTCCCGGCACGCCGTCAATTTCGAGAAAACGTTGAGCACTGACAAGGCCAAAGGCTACGCCAAAATAATGGGCGTCGCCGAGGCCAACATCACCAAGGAAGGCGAGTGCTTGAATTGCCACGGGCAAAAGGCGGCGGCCACAGCGAACGTCTCGATCACGGGGGTGTCCTGCGAATCCTGCCACGGGCCGGCCGGCGGCGAGAACGGCTGGCTGAATCCGCACAGCAGTTACGGCGCCAAGGGGGTGACCCGCGAGATGGAAACGCCCGCACACAAAAAGATGCGCTTCGAGACCGACGACAAGGAAGGCATGGTCCGCCCGGTGCACATGTACGAGCTGGCGAAAAACTGCCTCGGCTGCCATACCGCGCCCGATGAGGCGTTGCAGACCAAGACGGACCATCCCAAGGGCAGTCCGGAATTTGAGCTGTCCTCCTGGGTGGCCGGCGACGTCGCCCACAACCTGTTCCTCGATCCCAAAAAGAACGCGGCGGCCCCCACGCTCTGGATGGCCGACACCGGCCGCACGGTGGCGGAGCGCAAACGCCTGCTGTACGTCTTCGGCCAGATGGCGGACCTGAACGTGTCGCTGCGGAACCTGGCGGGCGCCGCCGCCGCCAACGCCTATTCGTCCGCTATGGCCGACCGCGCCAAGAAGGCCGGCGGCAACCTGGACGACATCAAGGACATCGTGCCGGAACTGAAACCGGTGGCGGCCGCATTCAATACGATCAAGCTCAAGCTGAAACCCGCCAACAAGGAACTCCTGCTCTCCGTGGCAGAGAAGGTGGACGCCGCCGCCGCGGAGGTGGCGAAAAACCAGGACGGCTCGAAGCTGGGCGACCTGGACAGCGTCATCCCGCCGAAGGGCAACGGCCCCCGGTTTGACCCCACGAAATGAATTAAGTATGGTGATAGGTGGATGGATAAGACGGGAATGCGTCGGCGTCTTATCCATCCACCTATCACCAAGACTATACCGACCGAATGCAAAGGGCTGGGCCATGGCCACCGATCCCGTCGGCGTCACGAATCCGCAGCGCTGGGACATGCCGTTCGGTCACGCCCCTGCCGACGCCGACATCGATTACTTGCTCACCGTCCCCCCATTCAACCAACTCGATCCGACGAAGTTCCCGCCCGCCCTGCCGCTCCGCGGCATCCTGCGCAACGACGCGCGGCTCGCGCGCTTCCAGAGCGGCGACATTATCGTCCGCTACGGGGAATACGGCAGTTCGGCGTTCTTCATCCTGTCCGGCGCCGTCCGGTTGGAACTCGGTCAGCTGCCGCCTACCCTGCTGGGTCGGAACAAGACCCAAAAGAAAAGCATTTTTCAGGCGGTCGCCCAGATGTGGTCGAACCATCGGCAACCGGAAGTCCGCGACCCGTCGCTCTACCACCCCGAAGCCGGCGTGGCCCGGCGCGGCCACGACGACGAGGTGCGGATTTTTCTTCAGGACGTTCCCGGCGTGCTCGACAAGTATCACACGGCGCGCATGGAAGCGGGGCAGATGTTCGGCGAACTGGCGGCCCTCGGGCGCACGCCGCGCACGGCCACGGTCTTCGCGGAAGGGGACGTGGTGCTGCTGGAGATGCGCTGGCAAGGGCTGCGCGACATCATGCGCCGCGACGACGGCCTGAGACGGCACGTCGATCAGCTGTTCCGCGAGCGAGCGCTGGTTTCCTTCCTGCGCACCACCCCGCTCTTCCGGAGCCTGGACGCTGACGCCCTGGCCGACGTCGCCGCCCACGCGCAGCTGACCACCTATGGGCGTTACGATCGGGCCGGCACGCTCAGGGAACTGGCGGCGGGACACGGGGAATCGGCCCTCGATCCGGAGGAGATCATCGCGGAAGAGGGCGCCTCCGCCCGCCGGCCTGTTCATGGTCCGAACGGGCCTGGTCCGCGTCAGCCGCCTTGTCAACCATGGGCACCGCACCCTGAACTATCTGGTCCCCGGACTCTACTACGGGCTGGACGAGTTGACCCGCAATCAGGGAGGTTCGGAATCCGTTCCGCTGCAAAACACGCTGCGCGCCGTGGGCTACGTCAACGTCGTGTTCGTACCCGCTCCGCTCATCGAGAAGTACGTCTTCAGCAAAGCAGCCGCCGCGCAAGACCGCCCTGCCGCTGGCCGCGGCCGCGCCTCCCGGCAAGGCCGTGCGGGCGACGCCGCGACGGGGCGAAATCGCCACGGATTTGCTCGAATTCCTGGTGGAGAAGCGGTTCATCAACGGCACCGCGTCCATGATAATCGACCTGGACCGTTGCACCCGCTGCGACGACTGTGTCCGCGCCTGCGCCGGCGCCCACGACAACAACCCGCGCTTCCTCCGCCACGGGCAGTCGCAGGGGCGCCACATGGTGGCCCAGGCCTGCATGCACTGCATGGACCCCGTGTGCATGATCGAATGTCCCACCGGGGCGATCCATCGGGACGTAGGCGCCGGGTTCGTCCTCATCAACGACGCGACCTGCATCGGCTGCAACTCCTGCGCCAAGAACTGCCCCTACGAAGCCATCCGCATGGTCGAGGTCCGGGACCAGCGCGGCAACCTCCTTCTCGACCAGAACACAAGCAAGCCGCTCACCCGAGCCACCAAGTGTGACCTGTGCGTTGAACAGCTGGGAGGCCCGGCCTGCCAGCGGGCTTGCCCTCACGACGCGCTGATTCGAGTGGACATGCGTGATTCCAAAGCCCTGGCCGGTTGGGTCAACCGATGAGAACCTTCCGCGCGCGGCGCTGGCGCAACGTGGCCATCCTGTTCGCCGTCTGCCTGCTGGTCGCCTACGTCGCCTTGCTGCTTACCGTCGCCCTGCGGCCGACCGGCTTCTACTCGGGCTGGGTCCTTTTCGGCTGCATCGTGGTGCTGGCCGCCTACAACCTCTTCAAGAAGGTCCCGTTCCTCCCCCTCGGCGCGTCGGCCGCGTGGCTCCAGTTCCACATCTACCTTGGCTGGCTCACCATCCTGCTGTTCGCCATCCATCTGGGGCCGCACCTTCCCACCAAACCTCTGGGCGTTGTCCTCGCCCTGCTCTATGTGGGCGTCGCCGGCAGCGGCGTCGTCGGGCTGTTTCTCTCGCGCTGGATCCCGCCGCGCCTGCGGGCCAGGGGGGAGGAGGTCTTTTATGAACGGATCCCCGCGCGGCGGAGGGCCGTGCAACGGAAGGTCGAGGACCTCGTTTCCGCCTCGGTCAAGGTCACCGGCAGTTCGAGCATCGCGGATTTCTACGACGCGCCGCTTGAAGCATTTCTTCGCCGGTCCCCGGAATTTCTGGGCCCATTTGTGGCACTCCAACCTCGCCCGGCGACGGACCTTTCTGGCACGGGTGGACGATCAGCTGCGTTACATGAACGACCAGGAGCGCGAGATCATGGGCGCCTTGAAAGGCCTCGTTGAGGCCAAGGACGACCTGGACTACCAACGCGCTCTCCAGGGCGCCCTCAAGTTTTGGTTGTTCGTCCACGTCCCGTTGACCTACGGTCTGCTCATCTTCGCGGCGTTCCACATTCTCGTGGTCTATTCGTTTTCGGGAGTGATCTGGTGAGCGAACCGCTGCCCTTGATCGAGACCGACCCGACCAGCTACGAGCGGCCGACCCAAAATTGGGTGTGCGGTTCGAGCGGCCCGTCCGGCCCCTGTCGCCTTGGGCCGGACGCGAAAGGGCGTTGCCGCGCCGCCGGCGAGTGCCAGCCGATCCGTCAGGGGCAGGGCTGGACGTGTACCCGGCCGGCCAGCGCGGGCGGCCCCTGTTCCGAGGGGCCTCTGCCGGAAGGCGCCTGCTCCCACCGAGTCCCCCCCTGCCGGCCGGTTCGCAGCCTCCGTTCGCGGCGCGGTCTCGCCGTGTGGGGCGCGTCGGTGCTGAGCGTTGGCGCCCTGGTTTTCCTGGTCGTCGGCCCCTGGCGCCAGAACGCCATTTCCCCAGGAGAACTGACCTTCAAGCACGGGACCGTCGCGCAAAGCTGCAACGCCTGCCACACCGCCGCCGCCGGCCATCCGCTGAGTTGGTTCGCGTCGGCCGTGGGCGAACATGGCGGCATTCCGGAGAGCCGCCTCTGCCTGAACTGTCATCAGATGGGCGACCATCCTCTCCTCGCGCACGGCCTCTCCGCCGCCGCCCTCGACGACGTTCACCGCCGGGTCGTGGCGGGGCCGCCGGCCACACGAACCGCATTCACTTTGGATATCGCCCGGCACTGGCCGGGGTCGCCGCTGGCCGCCGACAAGGAACTCGCCTGCGCCCTCTGTCACCACGAACATCAAGGCAAAGACGCCAAGCTCGCGCGCATGGACGACCAGCAGTGTCAGGCGTGTCACACGATCCGGTTCCCCAGTTTCGGCAACGGCCACCCCGAGTTCGACGGCTACCCGTACCACCGGCGAACCGCCCTGTTCTTCGACCACGTCTCCCACCTCGGCCGGAACTTCAAGGAGTTTAGCCGCACCATGCCGGAGGGGAAGGCGCCCTCGTCGTGCCTGGATTGCCACGAGCAAAGCTCCACGGGCCGGATGATGCTTGTGCGCGGCTTCGACAAAACCTGCGCCAGCTGTCATTTGTCGCAGATCGAGGATACGTCTCTCGGCGGCATTGTGTTCCTGAATCTCCCAGGCCTGGACGTTGCGACGCTCCGCGGCCATCCCAAGACCGTCACAGTCGGCGAATGGCCGGAGTCCGGCGGCGGCGATCTGAGTCCCTTCATGCGGCTCCTCCTCTCGACGGACGATCACTTCGTCAAGGCGGAGGCGGTCCTCGACGGGAAGGTGGATCTGCGCGACCTCAGCAAGGCAAGCGACGATCAGCTGCGGGCCGTGGAGGAGTACGTGTGGGCGATCAAGAGCCTCATGGACGACCTGAGCCATGACGCGCCGACCGCCTTGACCCGGCGCCTGGAGAAAGCGCTCGGAGAGCACATTGAGGGCGTGGAGCGCTCGGCCCTGACGGGGGACCTTCCGCAAAGCCTGGTGCGCCGCGCCCAGGAGAAGTGGCTGCCGGACCTGGATTCCGAAATGGCGGCCCACCGGGCCGGAAAGACCATGCCGAAGGAGCCGCCCCACGCAAAGACGACCGAGGCTCCGCCCGGCCCCCTGGCGAGCCGTTGGTATACCGACGACGCGGATTTCTCGGTCCGTTTTCGGCCCAAAGGCCATGCGGGGGACTTCCTGCACACCTGGCTGGATCAATCGCTTTCGGGGGCGTCGGCGCCCGACGCTCCGGCCGCCGCCCCTCTGCACGCGATCTTCGCCTCGTTATCGGACCCCACAAGTCCGGGTCAATGCATGATGTGTCACAGCGTCGAGAGCGCGGGCGGGGTGGACAAGATCAACTGGCTGGCCCGCCGCGAGACTCCGAACGAGCACGCCTTCACCAAGTTCGCTCACGTCCCCCATTTCAGTCTGCTCGGCGAGAAGGGTTGCCAGACCTGCCACGTCCTGAACGAAAACGCCGACGTCGGCCGCGGCTTCGTCCACCCGGACCACTCCCTCAACACCGACGCCAGCACATTTGAGAGCAGCTTCACGTCGATCAATAAGGCGACTTGTGCGAGATGTCACGTCCAGAAAGCGGCGGGCGACAGCTGCCTGACCTGCCACAATTACCACATCGGTTTTCTCCCGCCCGCCCTACCGAAAGCGCCCATGCCGGGAGGCGGCCGCGGAGCAGCCGCCCCACCATCGCCCGCGGCCGGTTCGTAAAGATGGAGCAATTGGGGAACCTTCGGCAGGAGTTGCCGGGCGCGCAGGCGATCCGCCGCGTCCGTCCACGCGCCGCCTCCCATTGCCGTTCATGAACGGCGCCGCCCGAACCGATATCTCATAGCAATCAGATACGCCTTCCGTGTCTCGCCGCGACGGATCGAGCCGCGGCGAAGGACCACCGCCCCTGTTCCGCCTTTCATACCCGGCGCGATCGGTTCGGGCGCGTAGGGGCGGGGCAACCCCGCCCTAACCGACCGACGGACGCCGACGCCTTGCGGAGTCGGAACCTCAGGGAAGAGGAGATAGCTGTGACAAGTTGCTTGCGATGGCTGCGGCGTCGGCGCTGGCTCTCCCCTTTGTCCATGGCCTTGTTCACCATGACGGCCGCGGCGGCCGTCGTTCTCGGCCTCACAAGGGGACCATTGCTGTCGAACCAGGTCTTGGCCGGACCACAAACCCCCGCCCCCGCCCCCGCCCCCGCCGCCGGCGACCCGAAGCCGGAAGCGCAGCCCGCGCCGGTGGTGTGGAACGACGTCGCCCAGCAAGCGATCAACCAAGCCCACTCGGACTGTTTCGCGGACGACCCCTTCCCGTCGGCCAAGAAGTGCGCGAAATGTCATGAGCTTCAGTTCCGCCAATGGTCGGTGTCGCCGCACGCCTACGCGCAGTTAAGCCCCGTATTCAACGCCATGCAGGAGACGTTCGTCAAGCTGACCGACGGCACCAACGGCGACTTCTGCATTCGCTGCCATACCCAAACCGGCATGGCCCTCCACCAGCCGATCAGCGAGAGCAACCTGGACCGGCCGCCGACCACGCGCGAGGGGATCACCTGCGTCGTCTGTCACCGCATCAACCAGCCGTGGGGTAAGGTCAGTTCGCGCCAGTACATCGAGCCGGGCAACATCCACGCTCCGGTCTACGGCCCGACGGGGAACGCCAACCTGGCGCTGGTCCTGGCGAATCCCGACAAGTACGGCGCCATGAAGACCGGCGGTGAACCGCCCGGTTACCGCGGCCACGACATCCATAGCGTGGCGGTGCCGTTCTTCCAGCTAGTCACTCCCGGTTTCTGCGGCAGCTGCCACGACGTGATCGGGCCCAACGGCTTCCGGCTGGAAGACGCGTTCAGCGAGTTCAAGTCGTCGCCGGCCGCCCGCTGCAAGCATGAGACCTGCCAGGACTGTCACATGGGGATCGTCCCCGGCAAGCCCGAGGGATACGCCTTCGGGCCGGCCGCCCGGCTCGGCAACACCTTCTCGCCGCCGCGCCAGCTCACGAACCACATGATCATCGGCCCCGATTACTCCATCGTCCACCCCGGCCTCTACCCGCACAACCTGCGGGCCATCCGCGAGGAACACGGGCCGGCCGACGCCGGGCTGGCCACGATGCGCGAATGGCTGCAGTTCGACCCGCACTCCCCGTGGGGCACCGAGGCCTTTGAGGCCAAGGTGCCGAAGGACTACGTGTTCCCCGAGGCCTGGAAGGACGCCAAGCGCCGCCGCGAGGCGCGCAAGATCCTCGACGAGCAGTATCAGCTCCTGGGCGAGGCCAACGCGGCTCGTTACCAGATCTTGAGCACCGGATACCAGGTCGGCGACATCGAGATCGAGAAGGCCGATGAGAACGGCCTGCGTTTCCGGGTCAAGGTTTTCAACGGCACCGACGGCCACGGCGTGCCGACCGGGTTCGACGGCGAACGCGAGGTCTTCATGCAGGTCACCGTAACGGACAGCGAGGGCAAGGTCGTGTTCAAGTCCGGCGACCTGGATCCCAACGGCGACGTGCGCAACGACTTTTCGGTCTACGTCCACCACGACAAGTTGCCTCTCGACGAGCAGCTGTTCAGCTTGCAGAGCAAGTTCCTCGTGCTCAACATCCGCGGCGGTGAACGGGAACAGATCCTGCCCGTCCCGTTCACGCTGGACCCGCTGCCGTACATCCGGCCGGAACCCCGCCCATTCAACGCGCTGGGTCATCCCGTGGCGGTCCGCAAGCAGAAGCAAAACCTGGCTGCGAACGGCGGCGAACGCTACGCCGAGTACAAGGTCAAGCGCGAGGAACTCTGCGGGAAGGGGCCGTATTCCGTGGACGTGAAGCTCATCGCCGGCATGGTGCCGGTCAACCTGGTCAACGAAATCCAAACGGTCGGCTTCGATTACGGACTGAGTCCCCGCGAAGTCGCCAACCGAGTCGTCGCCGGCCATCTGGTTCTGCACGAACGTCGCAAGGTCGTCAACCTACCCTGAAAGACCCAAACCCGCCGCGGCGGGGTAGGGCGGGAGGATCCCGCCCTACCCGTCCCGCCGCGAGCACAGGAGCAGTACGCCAATGATTAGGCACCACGGTAGGGACGGGGCAACCCCGTCCCAGGGCGGGGACGCCCCGCGCCTGCATCGCGGAAAATGGAATCGGATTTGGGCCGCATCGATTACCGCCGCCCTTTCCCTCGGAGGCGCTTCGGCCTGGGCGCAACCCAGCAGACTCTTGCCCCCCTGCCCCGCCCTGGCGGTCTCGGGACAGGAGCGGCCCGCCGCCCCCGCGGCGCCGACAATTATCCTCACGGCCGCTACCACCGTCCCGGACGCGCCCCCCCCGCAGGCCGGCGCCCCGCGGAAGCGGCCCCGCCCCTGGTGACGCCGGACGCCGCCGTCCCGCTCCCGGAAGTTCCGGCTATCGTGCCGGATGCTCAGGCAGGAAAGCCTGACGTACTCCCGGCCCCGGCCCCGGGCGCGGCGGCGGCACTGCCGCAGGCCGACGCCCCCGCGTCGGCGCCGACGCCGCCGAAGTCGTCGGAGGCCCTCCCGCTGCCGGCCGCTGGTCCGGCGACGACGCCGCCGAACGCCGGCTCCCCCGCGGACGGGCCCGCCGCCGGAGAGGCGACGGACGCCGCCGTCCCTCTGCCGGCATGGGTCCCGGCGGCCTGCGGCGACGAGCCGGGCTACGCCGAACCGTCCTTTGCGACGCACCACCACCATCTCCACGAGGAGGAGGACGACGCGAGTTGCCGCCTCTCCGACGTGCCGATCGGCATCCAGCCGATTCCGGAAAGGCCGCCGCTTATCGTGGAGCTGAACGACCATTTTCTGTCGCCCGGCTTCCTGAGCAAGGGGATCGAGCTGCCCACGGGCGAAATCGTTCGCCCGTCGTTCTGGGTGTGGGGCCAGAACCAGTTCGGCTACAACTACTTCGATAACAAGACAAACCCCAAAGCGAACGAACTGGTCGATCGCCTCGACCTCTGGGCCCAGTTGAACCTCACGGGGACCGAGCGCTTCGTGCTTGAAATGCGACCGCTCGATAAGGAGCGCGACAGCAAGCGTATCTATACCCGAGTCGATTTTCAAACGGGCCAGGTCGTCAACGGCACGAACTACGACCCGGAAACATTCTTTTTTGAAGGCGATTTCGGCGAGATGTTCCCGGGGCTGGACCCGTTCGACACCAAACAGATCGACTACGGCTTCTCCATCGGCCGGCAACCGGTGTTGATCCAGGAAGGCATCCTCATCAACGCCGACCAGCTGGACGCGTTCACGGTGACGCGCAACACGCTGAATCGGAACGACCTCCTGAATCTTCGGAGCACCTTCATGGTCGCCTGGGACCGCGTCCATCGCAACAACGACATTTACGATGGGTCCGCCAAGCTGTTCGGACTGTACAACGAACTCGACTATGAGAAGCGGACGATCAACGTGGACCTGGTCTATGTGAACGCGGGCGGCAACACGGGGAGCGCGGCCTTCGCGGCCCTCAGTTCCATCCGCCGCTTCGATGCGCCGAACAACACCTGGAACTCGACGTTTCACGTGCTGACCTCGGTGCCGCAAGATCAGGGGGACGCATCCACGGCGAGCGGCACCCTGTTGTTCAGCGAGCTGTCGATGACGCCGCACGGCACGCCAAACAACCTGTACGTTAACACCTTCTGGGCCCTCGGCGACTTCTCCTCGGCGGCCCGCAGCCCCGAGGTGGGCGGCCCGCTGGCGCCGACGGGCGGCATTCTCTTCTCCTCCCCCGCCTTCGGAGATTTCGGCTCCCCGTTGAACAATTTCGCGGATGACGTGGCGGGCGGGGCCGTGGGTTACCAGATTTTCATGGACAACACACGGGAGCAACTGCTCTTCGAGTTCGGCGGGCGCAAGGACACCAACAACGTAGGCCAGGGGGCGATCGGCTTGGGCGCCCAATTTCAACAGGCCTTCGGCCAACACTCGATCCTGTTGTTTAATACCTTCGTCACCAAACAGGAATCATTCCAGCCCGGCTACGGCGGGCGGGTTTCTTGGATAACGAAGTTCTAATCCGCGGCGGCCCTCTCCCCACCTCTGGAGATCGGCAAGCCGGCCGGTTAGCCGCGACGCGAAGGGGAGCGCTTGGGAGAAGCGCTCGCCTTCGCGTCGCGGCTAACCTTTTACCCATGCAAACTGCTGTAGCAAAGCCATAGCCCCATCAGCGTGATGAACGTCGCGCTGGCGAGCGGCAGCAGCTGGAACAGACGGCGCCAGCGCTCGGAGCCGCCCCAGCGCGCGCCGGCGTATTTGCTGGCGTAAACGACGCCGACGCCGATGGCCACCAGCACTCCGGCCAGGCCCGCGCTGAACGCCAGCAGCAGCGGCAGACCCAGCCACATCCGGCCGGACGAGATTGCCAACCCGAGCATGGCGATGGCGTCCCAGCACGGCACGATGCCGCCACTCACTCCCAGCACGATCAACCGCCACCAACCGACCTTCTCCGTTTTCGGCGCAATCGCCACGGCCGTCGCCGCGTCATGCGTGTGCGGTTCGTGGGCGTGATCGTGGTCGTGGTGATGGTGCGAGTGATCGCCGTGGTCGTGGCCGTGATGGTGATGGTGGTGATGGCCGCCGCCGAGGTGGATGTGGTCGTGACCGCCGCCGAGACGGCGGAGCAGCAGAAAGACGCCGAGGCCGGCGACGAGCAGACCGCCGGCCAGTTCCAGCAGGCGTTGCACGTGGGCCGGAGGCGCGCCGGGGAAGAACAGCGGCAGAAGACCGGCGATGAGGAGCACGGCCGCCGTATGCGTGAGCGTGGTCGTCACGCCGAGCAGAACGGCGTGGCCGACCGTGCCGCGTTCGCCGACCAGGTAGGCGGCGACGAGCGTTTTGCCGTGGCCCGGCGTCAGGGCGTGGGCGGCCCCGAACAGGGCGGCCAGCACGAGCAGCAGGCCCCAGCCCTGCCGCGTGTCCAGCAGCAGATGGAGCAAAATGCTCGGTTCGGACGGCGCGGGAAGGGCGGGCGCCGGGGCGGCCTGCGCCGGAGGAAGGCGACGCCGCGGCTATCGCGTGATCCGCCACGCGGACGTCGGCCGACGCCTTGCGCAGCCGTTCGCCGTCGCCGGGTTTGCGGTCGCCGCCGGGGCGCGCCATCAGGGTCTCGTCCGGCGCCACGACGTTCGTAAGCTCCAGCGCGTCGTCGGCCGTGAGGGTGAGCCGTAGGCCGCTGAAGTCGTCCAACTCATAATTCGCATCTCGGAAGGTGAAATGATGCGCCGAGCCGGGTTCCAGCTCCCAGGGGGCGGTGAAGCGGAACGTATAAATGTTGGTGGGGATGTCGAAACGACTCTGGACGCAGGTGAAGGCCAGCCGCTTGCCGTCGAGCCTGGCGTCGAGGTTCTCGGCGAGGGCGGTCTTCTGATGGCGGAGATAAGTCGGATAGAACTCCTTCCAGTCGTCGATCTTGGCGATCTCTTCCTGAAAAAGCTCCCTGGACGCCGTCTCTGGGCCGACCTCCAGACTGTAATCGACGGCCGCGCCGTCGCGCGTCAGGCGGACGGCGATGACGCGGTCGTGGTTGGTCTTGGGGACGGGATGGGCGAAAGCATATTCACCACAAAGACACAAAGAGCACAAAGACAATAACACAATCCAGACGCGGCGCGGCCGATTCATGATTCTGTATTTCTTCTTTGTGCTCTTTGTGTCTTTGTGGTGAATCTTCTTATTTCTTCGGCTTGCAGTGGCTCAGGGCCATGAGGGCGTAGCCGGTGACCAGCAGCGGGTCGCCCTCCATCCAGTGGTCCTGTTCGTTGACCCAGCTGCCGTCGGCCTTCTGGCGCTTGGCCAGGGCGGCGGTGATGTCGGCGCGCCAGTCGTGCTTCACGCCCTTGGCGTCGGTCACCTCGTCCACGCCGAGTACGTCCAAACTCTTGGCCATCGTGTGGTAGTAGTAATACAGTCCCCACTCCGCCCGCGGCCCCGGCATTCCCGGGTTGTCGTTGACGGTGTAGTTCTTCCGGATCCACGCGTAGGCCTTCTTGACGCGCGGGTCGTCCTTGGTGACGCCGCAGTAAATGAGACTTTTGATCCCCGCGTAGGTCATGCTGCCGTAGCCGGGCAGCCCGTCGGCCGGGTTGGCGTTGTCCTTGACCTTGGTCTGGCCGTCGGCCGCGGGGGTGTAGATGAAACTGCCGTCGTCGATTTTGCCGGCCCACGGCTGGTCATTGTACTCGCCCTTGAGGTTCTGACAGCGGCTCACGAAGACCATCGCCTTCTTGAACGCGGGGTCGTCCTTGGGCACGCCGGCCGCGACCAGGGCCTCCACGAAGAACTGGGTATTGGACATATCGGGCCGCGAATGGCTGTCGTAGCCGGCCCCGCCGTAGAAGGCGTCCTTGGGCGACTTGCCCTCGCCCTCGTCCCACTGCAACTTCTTGAGGAACGCGGCGGCGTCGGCGATGACCGCCTTGTAGCTGTCGCGGTCGGCGGCGGTCAGGGCCATCACGTTGACGCAGGTGACGTAATTCTTGAGCTGCACGCGCGGGTTCGCGCCGGCGATGTGGCCTTCCTTGGTGTTGATGAGGCTTTCGATGTACTTCAAGCCCTTCTCGACCGCCGGGTCCTTGGCGCTCACTTTGCCTGTTTCCAACATGCCGGTCAGGACGATGCCGGTGATGCCGATGTTCTGCTTGCCGCCCCAGCTGCCGTCCTCGGACTGGTGCGCCTTGAGGTACTCGATGGCCTTGTCCACCGTCTGGTCCCACTGGCCGGCGGCGGGCGCGGCCTTCTTCTCCGGCTCGGCGGCCGGCGCCATCGTCAGCGTACCCACGGCGGCCAAGGTCAGGGCCAAGGCCGTCCCAGTTCGGATTCTCATTGCTGCCGTCTCCACGAGAAGGGAGGGAATTCGGATCACGGCCGCGCCATTGCAAACAGGGCGCCGGGCGAAATCCACCGATTTCCCGGCCGAAGGCGAAGGAAGGGCGGCCGTCGTGGGAATGCTTTCGCCAGTCCTGGTTAGAAGCTGCGCGGCCCGACCCGCGCTCATTCTAACCGAGGCGCGCCGCCGCGGAAAGGCGCGGCGACGGTTAGCCGCGACCCGAAGGGGAGCGCTCCGACCGAACCGGCCGGCCGCCGGCGTTTAGCACCCCGTGGGATTGGGGCGAGGGCGCCGCACCTCGCCGACCGGCTGACGCCGCGCCGCTCGCCGCCGAACGCCTCAAGACGAGGCTGTTGCGTTGTAGATTTGCTTCACAACCGCGGGCCGGGGGCTGCGCATGGGCGCGCACCGTCTCCCGCGAGGGCGTCGGCGGTTTCAAATTGTCCCATCGTTATTTGATTATCCGTTGGCGGCCGCCGGCGCCGCAGCCGGCGTCGGCGGTTCTTTCATCAGCTCGCGCAGGGCCTTCGCGATCGGCGACAGCCGCATCGTTCCGTAGCTGCCTTCAAAACGCTCCGTCTGAACCAGCACCGTCGCCAAGCCCAGATGCACCACCAAGACCGCTCCCACTTGGGAGTGAAAACGCCGCGACCCGTACACCTGGCCGTCGTCGATCCCCCAAAAAATCTTCAGCCGGCCGTTGACTCGTTCCACCGACGTGCGGCCCTTGTAGTACCGTTCAAACTTCTTGGTGGCGCGCGGGATCGACGGGAAGCGACGCAGGTCGATCTCCTGCTTGACGCGCACGGTCAGGCCGTACTTGCGCTCGCCGTTGCAGACGGCGTCGCTGGGGCATTCCCAGTCGCCGTGCCGGGCCGGACAGCGATATTTCAGCGTACCACGCTCCGCTTCGTGGCCGATGTAGGCCATGGCGTGACGCACCGGCGTCGGGCTGACCCGGTCGTAGCAGAACAACGTACCGGCCTGATCGTAGACCACGTTGAGCGGCGTGCGGCCGCCCAGGACCTTCTCGGGTTCTTCGAGCTTAAAACTCCGGTTTTGAATCGGCGGCCGCACCTGTTCGTCGTGCGGCAGTTCGTGGACGGCGCCGTCGTCGGCCGCTTTGTCGTACGCCATGGTCTCGATGCGATCCTCGGGCAGGTTCTTTTTCGCCTGCCGCAGCAGGTCGCCGATCATTTCGTTGTCGCCTGCCTTGGTGTCGGTGATGCGGTAGGACAGCACCACCTCGTGCTTGACGTCCACCAACAGATGCAATTTGTAGCCGAACCACTCGACGACCTTGGCGACCGTGCCGTCGTCGTCCTTGTATTCCTTGCGTCCGCCGGTGGGTTGCGGCAGCCCTTGCCGTTGTTCCGCCTCGCGCAGCGCGACGCTGTCGGCGGCTCGACCCGACAATCCGGTCGAATCGCCGGCCGTGTCCTTGCCCAGGTCGCCGACCACCCGGCCGAGCCTCCCGACGAGCACGTCGAAAACGTCGCGCAAGCGGCTGAGGTGGGGCTCTTCGCCCAGGGTGACGAGGAAGCGCGACAGGTTGCAGGGCTTGGGGACCTGGGCCTCGGACTCGACGCCGATGAGCAAACGCAAGGCGGGATTGCGTTGCAACTCTTGCAGGCAGGCGTCGAGGGAGTGATGGCGGAGCACGATAGCCAGCAGCAGGGTTCCCCAGAGGACGACGATGGGGTAGTCGTCGCGGCCCTTGCCGCGAGCGCGTTGCAGGGAGTCGATCAAGGGGGCGTCGGGAATGGCTTCGAGGAAGGTGCGAACGGTTTGCAGGGAGGGGGAATCTTCGAGGGCGTCCCAGGCGAACAGCGGTTTGGCGACGGCGATTTTCATGGGGGTCTCCTGCGGGGTGGGTAGGGAGGAAGGGGGCGGCGCTATTGCTACGCAATAAATCCCCGTCTTGTTCCAGGAGTGGTCGAAAAATCGCAATAAAAGGGCGAAGTAGCGGCAATCAGAGGGTATTTTGCGAGGACCGTGGGGGAAGGGCCTTTTTCCACCCTGAATTGGGTCGGCAGAACAGGGCTATCGTGAACATCGCAACGACCTCGAACTGAAACGGCTGCTCTTGAAATACGGGGCTCAACAGCGTATCCTTTTTATCAAGAAGGACTTGCGGGCTTTTTGGCCTTTACGAATGGGCCTCTTCACACGGTGGAAGTCACAGGTTTGAATCCTGTGCCGCCCGATGAGTTACGGCGACGGGTGTTCACTTCAATTCACACTTCGCTACGGATTGGGCGCCCCATGATGCCCGGCGTGTAAAAGAAAACGCCCCTCTCCGCTGCAACGGGGAGGGGCCACACCAGCAAGGAAAACCACCTCACGCATTTCGTGTTACCGTTTTTGTGGCATTTTCCGTGCGGGATGGGCACGGTGCTCCACCAGAATCCACCCCCCTGCTTGGGCGCGGAAGTAGAGCAGGGCGCGGAGCGGCAAGGCCAAGGTGCGCCGCGGGGGATGCCGGGCGAGCCATGCCAAGATCACCCAGACGTGGCCGTAAACGAACTTCTCCCCCGCCGGGGCGGGCGAGGGGTGGTGATGCACCCCGGCACCCTGGACGCAACGGCCATAGCGCGGGGTCGGCGTGTCGTCGATGGCGAAGACCAAGTGACGGCCCGCGGCCAGGCGCATCGGCGGCTACAGGACGCGGCCCGGCAGGCGGTGGGCCAGGGCGTCGGAGCGTCGGCCGGCGGCCCAGAGGGCGTTGTAGGTAGGGCGGAAGGCGTCGCCGATTCCCGCGGCGCGGAACCAGGAGGTGACGGTGCGTCGGCCGTGCGCGAACAGGGCGCCGAGCAACAGCAACAACAGGCGTGGGGTGGAACGGCGGTCGAGAGCGCCGACGATGCTGGGAGAGCCAGGCGGACACGGGGGCGGGAAGGCGCGACAATGGCGTGGCCGGTTCCTTGGCAGGACGAGCGGTGGTAGAGACCCCTCATCGTGTCCGGGGAACCGGCCCCTGTCCACCTTCCCAGTGACTTCATGCGGAGGCGCCTCGCGAGTAAAATAACGCCCAGTCGCGATCCGTCAGGACCGAATGTTGGAAAATCGCGGAAAGTCCAGTTTTGGTGAAAGAAAGGTCGACGGGAAAGTTCGGTTCCAATTCGGGGTCCATGCGATTTTCCCATGCGATGTCATGTGGTTGGGTTCCTGGTTAAATCGCGCCCCGCTTCACGGTGTTGTCGTGCGCACCGGGGGCGCGCCTGCCGCGCTGGGCACGCTCGTCACCCTCACGAACACAGCTCAGCTCGCGCGGCGAGGCGGACTTCGCCGACAAGTTGCTCTCGGCCATGCGTTACGAGTTCGGCGGACATCCGGAGAAGCCCGCCGGCAGGGAGGCCGCCCCTGGCGCCGCACGGCCGGGCATGAGGTCGTCGATTTCGGCCCATCCGCTGCGCCAGGACGACCACTATCCGGATTTCGTCGTCCCGCCGGCCAGGGCCGCGGCCGCGGCGCTGATCGATCGGTGCGTGGCGATCCGCGGCAGCGGCGTTGGCGTCTCGATCTGCGCCAACAAGATTCTGGGCCTCCGCGCCGCGCCGATCCTGGACCGCTTCTCGGTCCGGTAGGGTGTCGAAGACGATCCCATGAATATCATCTGCTTGGGCGGCCGTACCGAGGGGCCGGCCGTGGCCTGGGATCTAGGCCGTGTCCGACAATAGATATTTCAGCAGTAGTGTAATCCAGGCGACCGTCCAAAAGGTAAGAAAGTTGACGGCGAGTTTCTCATAACGGGTGGCCAGCCGGCGATGCAATTTGAACCACCCGATCATCCTCTCCATGAGGTTGCGTTTCCGGTAGGCTTCCTTGTCAAAGGCGGGGTCGGGGGTTTCGTTCTTCTTCTTGGGAATGACCGCGTGGATGTGATGACCCTTGAGCCACTGGCGAATCCGCTTGCTACTGTAGCCTTTGTCGGCGATGAATTCGCGGGGCCACTTGCGATGGCCCAACCGCTGCCGTTGTGTGCTGCGATGCATCATGGTTTCAAACGCGCGGCTCTCATGTTCCTGGCCCGGTTGGATGCCGATGGCCAGCGGGATGCCGTGACTTTCGATGATCAGGTCGATCTTCGTGCCGAAACCGCCGCGCGAGCGGCCCAACGCATGATCCGGCGGCTCAACGAGATGCGTCCGCTCGCTGCCGACCAGTCGGGCCTGGGTCCGCTTGAGCGCCCCCGCCGCGTCGCGCGTGGCGCGCAGGATGGTGGCGTCGAGGAACCACGTATCGGGATCGAGTTTTTCTTCCGCCTCCAGTTGGCGGATCAAGGCTTCGACGATGCGGTTCCAGGCGCCATCGGCGCGCCAGCGGGTCAGGCGGTCATGGACCGTCTGAAAGGGGCCGTAGCGTTCGGGCAAATCACGCCAGGCCGCGCCCGTGTGGAGGATCCAGAGGATGCCGTTGACGATGGGACGATGCTCACTCCACGGATGTCCGGCATGGCCCGAATGGGTGGGCGGGAAAAAGGGTTCCAGAATCGCCCATTGTGGATCGGATAGTTCGTAGCGTCTCATGGTTCATCTCCATGGCAAGAGAACGAGCGACCGAACCACTGATATTGTATGCATTTACGATTGCCGGACACGGCCTAGTACACCCTGGCTAAATCGGCCTTCCACGATTGCGAGGGTTTTGCGATACTTCCCCAATCAGCCTATTTCACCAACACTCGGGGAGGTTCGTGCCATGCCAGGGAGGGCCGCCAAGGTCATTATTACCGAACGCCAACAGGATGTCTTGCAGACCATGACGCGTTCCAGCACCTGCGCCCAAGCCCTCGCCCAGAGGGCACACATGATCTTGCTGGCTTTCGACGGCTGGAACAACGAGGACATCGCCGACCGCCTCGGTTGCGAGCGGCATGCCGTCGGCATCTGGCGGCGGCGTTGGGCCAAGGCTTTCCAGCGCCTGGTCTTGATCGAGTGCTGCGAGAAGGCGTCGGCCTTGCTGCGGGCGATCGAAGACTTGCTGAGCGACTTACCACGGCCCGGTTGCCCGGGCAAGTTCACCGCCGAGCAGATCGCCCTGATTCTGGCCGTGGCCTGCGAACCACCCGAGGACAGCGGCCGTCCCGTGACGCACTGGACGCCGACCGAACTGGCCCACGAGGTCAAGCAACGAGGCCTCGTCGCCTCGATTAGCCCCCGACACGTGGGGCGTTTTTTAAAATACGGCGGAACTGCAACCGCATCGCAGCCGCTATTGGCTTAATGCCCAGCCGGATAATCCCGAGGAGTTCCAGCGGCAAGTGGAAACCGTCTGCGCTTGCTACCACGAAGCCCCGCGTTTGTGGAAGGAAGAAGGCATCCACACCGTCAGCGTCGATGAGATGACTGGGATTCAGGCCTTGGAACGGATCGCGCCGACGAAGCCAATGACGCCTGGGCGGGAGGAACGCCGGGAATTTGAATACGAGCGGCACGGCACGCAGTGTCTGATCGGCAACTTCGAGGTGGTCACCGGGGCGGTGATCGCTCCGACCGTGCAGGCGACTCGGACGGAGGAAGACTTCGCGACGCACCTGGCCGCGACCGTAGCGACGGACCCGGAGGCGGGTTGGATCTTCGTGGCGGACAACTTGACGATCCACTGCTCGGCGACGTTGGTACAGTATGTTGCCCAGGAGTGCGGGATCGCGGAAGATCTCGGCAAGAAAGGGAAACGCGGGATTCTCAAGTCGGTAGCCGCGCGGAAGAAGTTCTTGATGGACGCGAGTCACCGCATTCGCTTCGTGTATGTGCCGAAGCACACGTCCTGGCTGAATCAGATCGAGATCTGGTTTAGCATCTTGGTGCGTCGCGTGCTGAAGCGCGGGAACTTCACGTCGGTGACCGATCTGCGGGAGAAGATTTTAGCCTTCATCGACTATTTCAATCGGGTGCTGGCGAAGCCGTTCAAGTGGACGTACACCGGACGGCCGCTCAATGTGTAAAATGGGAAAGCTGTGGCGGAGTTGCGAAAAACTCCGCCACAGTGGTAAACGGATTCAGCCGAGGTGTACTAGTGCAGGCGTTCCTGGCAGCCGAATTCAACCAGGAGGAGCGGCGCGTGCGCCGCCTGGCCATGGTGGCGCGCCTGGGAGTGGAACGAAACGCGTCGCAGCCGCCGGCGCCCCCGGATCAAAGGAACAAAACATGACCGACCACGAACTGGATCAGCTGGCGATCAACACCATCCGCACTCTCTCAATCGATGCGGTCCAGCAGGCGAAGTCCGGACACCCCGGCACGCCGATGGCGCTCGCGCCGCTGGTCTACACCCTCTGGAACCGCGTCCTCCACTTCGATCCCCAGGACCCGATCTGGCCCAACCGCGATCGGTTCGTGCTCTCCAACGGCCATGCGTCGATGCTGCTCTGGTCCGTGCTCCATTTGACAGGCACCCGGGCCGTGAACGCCGAGTACGAAAGGCTGGGGAAGCCCTCGGTCACCCTCGATGACATCCGCCATTTCCGCCAGCTCGACAGCAAGGCGCCGGGCCACCCCGAGTACCACTGGGTGTCGGGCGTCGAGACCACCACCGGCCCGCTCGGGCAGGGGGTGGCCGTCAGTGTGGGCATGGCCATCGCCCAAAAATGGCTCGCCCATCGATACAACCGGCCCGGCTTCGACGTTTTCGACTACAACATCTACGCCGTCTGCGGCGACGGCTGCATGATGGAGGGCGTCGCGTCGGAAGCGGCGTCGCTGGCGGGCCATCTCGGCCTGGACAACCTTTGCTGGGTCTACGACAACAACTACATCACCATCGAGGGGCACACGAGCATCACCTTCACGGAGGACGTCGCGGCCCGATTCCTCGGTTACGGGTGGAACGTGCTGCGCGTGGGCGACGCCAACGACATCGAACGCATCGAGCACGCCCTGGGCGTCTTCCGGCGGACGAAGGGACGCCCCACCTTCCTCATCCTGGACAGCCACATCGGCTACGGTTCCCCCAACCGGCAGGACACTCCCGAGGCCCACGGAGAGCCGCTCGGCGACGCCGAGATCCGCCTCTGCAAGCGCGCCTATGGTTGGCCCGAGGACGCGAAATTCCTCGTCCCCGAGGGCGTCCCCGAGCACTTCACAGCCGGCGTGGGCAAGCGCGGCGCGGAGGCCCGGCGGCGGTGGACGGACCTCATCGACGGCTACCGGGCCAAATTCCCCGAACTCGCAACCGAGATCGACCAAATGCAGCGGCGCGAGCTGCCGGCCGGCTGGGACCGCAACCTGCCCGTCTTCCCGGCCGACGCCAAGGGCATTGCCGGACGAGACGCCTCGGGCAAGGTGCTGAACGTGCTGGCGCAGAACATTCCGTGGTTCCTGGGCGGCTCGGCGGACTTGGGGCCGTCGAACAAGACCACCCTGAAATACGAGGGCGCGGGGGACTTCCAGGCCGACAGTCCCGGCGGCAAGAACCTGCACTTCGGCATCCGCGAGCACGCCATGGCGGCGGTCGTGAACGGGCTGGCGCTGTCGAAACTCCGGGCGTTCGGAGCGAGCTTCTTCATCTTCAGCGACTATGCGCGGCCCGCCATTCGGCTGTCGGCCCTGATGGAGATCCCTTCCATCTTCATCTTCACGCACGACGCCATGGGCGACGGCGAGGACGGCCCGACGCACCAGCCGGTGGAGCAGCTGGTGTCGTTGCGCGCCATCCCCGGGCTGGTCGTGCTGCGGCCCGGCGACGCCAACGAGGTCGTCGAGGCCTACCGCCACGTCATGGCGTTGCGCCACGAGCCGGCCATCATGGTCTTGTCGCGCCAACCCTTGCCGACGCTGGATCGGAGCAAGTACGCGCCGGCCTCCGGCACGGCCCGCGGCGCCTACGTGCTGGCCGACCCCCCCGGCGGCAAGCCCGAGGTGATCCTCATCGCCACCGGCAGTGAACTCAGTCTCGTGGTGGACGCCCACGAGCAGCTGCTCGCCGAGGGCGTCCGCTCGCGCGTGGTCTCGATGCCTTCCTGGGACATTTTCGATTGTCAGCCCCAGGCGTACCGGGACAGTGTGCTGCCGCCCGCCGTGAAGGCTCGCGTCGCCGTGGAGCAAGCCTCGACCATGGGATGGGAGCGCTACGTCGGCGCGTCAGGCCGCGTCATCGGCATGAAGACGTTCGGGGCGTCGGCGCCGCTCAAGGAGCTGCAAAAGAAGTTCGGGTTCGAGCCGAGCCAGGTGGCGGCGACGGCGAAGGAGTTGCTGGGAGGGAAACAAGCCCGATAGCGTCGTCATGGGAAGAGATCAGCATCGACGCCGGACCACGGACCGACCCGAACAATCCCCCCGGCGCTCGGGCGACGTCCGGAGATTCGTTCGCGGCGCGGGCCACAACCCGCGCCGCGAACCCGAGGCCCACGGGGCCGCTCCCCGATTCCCCCTTACACGAGGTTGCGGTACTCCGGCTTATAAACGTGGCTGCGAATGAATGCCTCGCAGTCATCCGGGCGCGCCGCGCCGGCCCGGCCGTCTTCCTCTCGTCCGCGCCGGCTCGATCGGGTTCCTCGTAGAATGATCGGATGGACCAACCAGCCCTCCACCTCGCCTTCGACGGCGGCACCCTGGTCGTCACCGGGCCGGACCCGGAGCGCCTGGCCGCGCTGCCCTACTGCCGCTTCGACGCCCGCACCAACGTCTACCGGGCCGAAGCCATCCACTACCGCGCCCTGGTCGAACACCTGCGCCGCGAAAAGGTCCCCTACAAGGACGAGGCCCGCGCCTACCAGCCGACGCCGTGGCCGTTGCGCACCAGCCGCGACCCCTTTCCCCATCAGACCGAAGCCCTGAAAACGTGGTGGGACGCCGGCGGCCGCGGCGTCGTCGTGCTGCCCACCGGCACCGGCAAGACGTTTCTGGCCATCCTCGCCATTCAACAGACCGGCCGGCCGGCCCTCGTCGTGACGCCGACCATCGACCTGCTCAACCAATGGTACGGCGAATTGTCCGTGGCCTTCGGCGTCCCCGTCGGGGCGGTCGGCGGCGGCAATCACGAGTTCCGGCCGCTCACCGTCACCACCTACGATTCCGCTTATATGCATCTCGATAGGTGGGGAAATCATTTCGGGCTGCTGGTCTTCGACGAGTGCCACCACCTGCCGGGGCCGTCGTACCTGACGGCCGCGACCGGCAGCATCGCCCCCTACCGCCTCGGCCTGACGGCCACGCCGGAGCGAACCGACGGCCAGGAAGGGCTGCTGGCGAACCTGATCGGCCCGACCGTCTACCGCCGGGAGATCAAGGAACTGGCCGGCGACTTCCTGGCCGAATACCAAGCGGTGCGGCTCTACGTCGAACTGTCGCCGGAGGAGGAGGCGCTGTACACGGCCGCCCGCGAGCAGTACCGCGGCTTCGTGGACGAACACGGCATCAGCATGGGCGGCCCGCACGGCTGGCAGCGCTTCATTCAGGAAACGTGCCGGTCGAAGGAGGGGCGGGCGGCGTTCCAGGCCTACCGCGAACAGCGTCGGCTGTCGCTGGCGGCGCCGGCCAAGCTGGACGTGCTGCAAGGGCTGCTCGACCGCCACCGCCGCGACCGCATCCTGATCTTCACCCACGACAACGCCACGGTCTACCAAATCGCCCGCCGCTTCCTCGTGCCGGCGATCACGCACCAGACCAAGGCCAAGGAGCGGCGGCGCATCCTGGAGTGTTTTCAATCCGGCGACTACCCGGTGGTGGCGACGAGCCGGGTGTTGAACGAGGGCGTGGACGTGCCGGCGGCCAACGTCGGCGTGGTGCTGTCGGGCAGCGGCACGGTGCGCGAGCACGTACAGCGGCTGGGCCGGCTGCTGCGCAAATACGGAGAAAAGCAGGCGTTATTGTACGAGGTGGTGACGCGCGGCACGGCGGAGGAGTTCACCAGCGAGCGGCGGCGACAACATCATGCGTACCAATAAGTACGAAGTACGAAGTACGAAGTACGAAAAAAGGCAAAAGGCGAGGACTCGATGCAACCCCGCGAGGCAAGTGGGAGCAAGCCGTTCGATCTCTGCGAGCGAACCTTTCAGTTCGCTTTGGGGGTCGTCAAACTCTGCCAAGGCGTTGACCGCCAATACTCGCAAGCGGCCTGGACGCTGTCAAAACAGCTTCTGCGATCCGCGACCTCCGTCGGCGCCAACGTCGAAGAGGCGCAGGGGTCGCAAAGCCGTGCGGATTTCGTCTCCAAGTATTCGATCACGCGGAAGGAGGCGCGGGAAACGGGCTACTGGCTTCGCCTGCTGCTGGCGAGCGGTATGGTCGAGGCGGTTGAGGGGAAGGCGTTGTTGAGTGAAACCGGCGAGCTGCTCCGAATTCTCACGGCAATCATCAAGAAGGTCCGATCCGATTGATCTTTGTCTTGTCTTGTCTTCTTTCGTACTTCGTACTTGGTACTTGGTACTTATTTCATGCTTACCGGAAAAATGGTCCGCGTCCGCTACGCCCGCGACCGCATCGTCCCCCATTACATCAAGACCGGCGACCCCGCCTGGCTGGAGACGGCCGAGCGGCTCCTGGAGCTGTTCCGCGGCCAGGAGGGCAAGACGCGAGGCGAGTTGGAGGACGGCCAGCGCGAGGCGTTCGGCGACGACCCCGGCCAACTCGTCCACCAGGGACTCGCCAAGCTCCTGGAAGACCGCTGCGAGTTCGAGGTCTCGTCGGCCCACCCGCCGGAGCAAGTCCGGGAAGCGGTGTTCCGCGCCGCCGCCCGACGCCGCACGGAAGCGGCGCCCGAAGAAGTCGCTGCCTTCGACCGCGCCGCCGTCCTGAGCGAAGTCGCGGCCGAACTCGCGCTGGCCCCGGAAGCCGTCGAAAGCGGATTGTTCGCCGATCTTAAAAGTGAACAACGACTGACCCGGTTCAAAGACCTCAGCGCCGAACGGCTGCTCCAGCGCTATAACGTCGCCCTGGCCCAGGCGGTGCTGTTGCGCTCGACGCAAGTGCGGGTCGTCATCCGCGGCGAACCGCCTCAGCGCTACCGGCAGCTGTTGCGGCGCGTCAAGTTCCATCGGCTCGTCTGTGAACTGGAACGCCTCGGGCCGGACGCCTTCCGAATGCACCTCGACGGGCCGATGAGCCTCTTCTCGGCCACGCAGAAATACGGACTTCAATTGGCGCTTTTCCTGCCGGCCGTGCTCCTCTGCCGCGACTTCGAGCTGACGGCGGAGCTGCGCTGGGGGCCGCAACGCCGGCCCAAGACGTTGCTGGTCGCGCCCGGCGACGGCCTCACGTCGCACTACCCCGACCAGGGCATGTACACGCCGCCCGAGTTGGCCATGTTCGTCGAACTGTTCCGCAAGCGCGTGGCCGACTGGGAGCTGACGGAGGAAACGGAACTGCGGCCGCTGGGCGACGGCTTCTGGGCGCCGGACTTTCGATTGATCCACAAAGGATCGGGATTGGTCGTATTGCTGGAGGTGCTGGGCTTCTGGCGGCGGTCGAGCGCCGAGAAGCACCTCGAACGGCTGCGGCGGCACGTCCGCGAGCCGTTCCTGCTGGCGGTGTCGGACCAGCTGCACATCGGCGAGGCGGAACTGGAAGGGCTGCCGGCCGGCATTCATCGGTTCCGTAACATGCCCTTGCCGGATGAGATTGCGCGGCTCGCCGGCGAACTCCTGACCGGCGCCCGAACGGAACCATTATGACGGAACAACCCATCAACCCCATCGCGATGCTCCGCCCGCGGCGCAAGATCACGGGCGTCTCCGCCATCCTGCTGCCCTTCGCCGCGGACGGCGCCGTCGATTGGCCTTCCTTCGAGGCCCATGTCCTCCGCACCGCCGACGCGGGGCTGACGCCGGCGGTCAACATGGACACCGGATACGTCCACCTCCTCGACGGCGCCGGCCGACTCGACGTGCTGGGACGCACGCGGGCCGCGCTGGGCGGCCGGCCGTTCGTCGCCGGCGCCTTCGTCGGCGACCGGCCGGGCGACCCCTTCGACCGCGAAATCTACCTGCGCGAGATCGACGCCGTTTGCCGGCGCGGCGGCGTTCCCGTCGTCTTCCAGTCGTTCGGACTGACCGCCCTGCCGGACGACCGGCTCATCGACGCCTATGCCGATCTCGGAAAGCGCTGCGACCGCTTCATCGCTTTCGAGTTGGGGCCGATGTTCGCGCCGTTCGGCAAAATCTACTCCCTGGAAGTCTACCGCGGACTGCTCGGCGTGCCGCAATGCGTCGGCGCCAAGCACTCGTCCCTGCGCCGCGAGCCGGAATGGCGACGACTGATGTTGCGCGACCGGGTGCGGCCCGACTTCCGCGTCTTCACCGGCAACGACCTGGCCATCGACATGGTGACCTATGGCAGCGACTACCTGCTCGGCCTGAGTACGTTCGCGCCGGACCTGTTCGCGCGGCGCGACGCCCTCTGGGAGGCCGGCGACGCGGCGTTTTACGAACTGAACGACGTATTGCAATACCTCGGCTTTTTCGCCTTCCGGGCGCCAGTCCCGGCGTACAAGCACTCGGCCGCGATGTTTCTGCGCCTCCGCGGCTGGGCGCCGACCGACGCCGTGCATCCGGGGTCGCCGGCGCGGCCGGCAAGCGACCGCGACGTGCTGCGCGAAATCGGCTCGCAACTCGGCCTGGAGATGGACGGCGGTTGACGCGGATAGCGCGGGCCGGAAAAAGACGCGCCGGACTCAACCTTTTCCGTTGCATCCGCCGCGCCTTCCGTCATAGAATAAAATCATCTCTCCGCCCACCGGACGCCATCTTCCTCGATCCCCAGATCGCGCGACGACTCGCAACAGATTGTGGCGGAGAGGGCACAGGCGCCCGGTACGGGCGGGCGCGGCTTTGTCATCCCCCTCCGACGAGGCGGTTGGACGGGCGGCTTGCGTCGGGCCAGACGGACGGCCCTCTTACGACGCCAGGAACGAGGTCAACTCATGAAGCTAAGCTTGGTAGTGAAGGCCGCGGGCAAGCAGGAAGGCAAGGTCCTGGCCATCACCCTCTCCCAGTTCGTCATCGGGCGCGATCCCCAGTGTCACCTTCGCCCCGCCAGCGCCATGATCAGCAAGCGCCACTGCGCCCTGATCCAGCGCGACAGTAAAGCCTTTGTCCACGATTTCGGCAGCACCAACGGTACCTTCGTCAACGACCAGCCCGTCCAGGGGGAGGTCGAACTCCACAACAGCGACCAGCTGAAAGTCGGCCCGCTGCAATTTGAGGTTCGGCTTACGCAGGACGCGCCGCCGGCCAAGGGCGCCACGCCCAAGCCGCCGACCAAGCCGATCGCCGGGGTGAGGTCCGCGCCCGGGGCGGCCAAGACGCCGGCCGCCAGGACGCCTCCTCCCGCGAAGGCGGCCGACGACGACGCCGCCAAAACGGCGTTCGAGATGCCGGCCGCCTCGGACAAAGGTTCCACCAGCGAGGACGACGACATCGCCGCCATGCTGCTGTCGCTCCACGACGACGACGGGGGTTCGTCCGGCGGGTCGGGAGACGAAGTGCCCGAAGGCAGCACGGTAATGGAATTGATGGTGCCCCAGCCCGGCGAGGATCCGGCCGCGGCGGGCGAAATGGGCAAGGACAAGGAGAAGCCCAAGCTCTCGGGCAACACCGCCAGCGCCGCCAAGTCCATCCTCGAACAGTACATGAGACGGCCGCGCGGCTGACGCCCCGCACCGTTCCGTGAGCGAGACCAACCCGTGGCGCCTCGTCGCCCTCCGGCCCCTCCGCCTCCCGACTCGCCTGCGCCGACCGACGACCTGGACGGCGCGGCCGCCGCCCCGCGCCGCCGTCTGTCGCGCCGCCTCCTCGACTGGTTCGCCCGCCGCCGGCGCGACCTGCCCTGGCGGCGCGACCGCGACCCCTACCGCATCTGGGTCAGCGAAGTCATGCTCCAGCAGACGCAGGCGGCGACCGTCGTCCCCTATTTCGAGCGCTTCCTGCAAGCCTTCCCGACGCTGGCCGACCTGGCCGCGGCCGACGAACAACAGGTATTACGGCTCTGGGAAGGGCTAGGTTATTACCGCCGCGCCCGCGACCTGTTGCGCACCGCCCGGCTGCTGGCCGCGTCCCACGGCGGCCGTTTCCCCGACGACCCCGTCGCCCTGGAGGGTCTGCCCGGCCTGGGCCGCTACACGCGCAACGCGGTCTTGTCGCAGGCCTTCGACCGCCGACTGCCGATCCTCGAAGCCAACAGCCGGCGCGTTCTCTGCCGGCTTTTCGGCCGAACCGGAGACCCGAGCTTGGCCCCCGAACAGCGCTGGTTGTGGGACGCGGCCGAAGCGCTGTTGCCCTCCCGCCGCGTCGGCGACTTCAACCAGGCGCTGATGGAACTCGGCGCCCTGGTGTGTACGCCCGACGCGCCGCGCTGTTCCGAGTGCCCGCTGGCGGACGACTGCGTCGCCCGGCGCCTGGGCCTGCAAGACGCGATCCCCGCGCGCCCGCCGCGCCCGGAGGCGACGGAGGTGCGCGAGGCCGCCGTCGTCGTGCGACGCGGCGAACGGGTGCTGTTGCTGCAACGCCCGGCCGAGGGGCGCTGGGCGTCGATGTGGGAATTTCCGCACACCCCGTTGGCGGCAAAGGAGTCCGCCGACGTGGCGGCCGCCCGGCTGCTGCCCGAACTGACCGGTCTTGAGGCGCGGCTGGGGCCGGAACTCGTCACCCTCCGTCACGGCGTCACGCGCTTCCGCATCACGCTGGTCTGTTTCGAGGCGGAATACCTTTCAGGAGATTACCACTCTCCGTTTTATCGCCAGGGCGTCTGGCTGACGCCGGGCGAGTTGGCCGCGCATCCCGTCAGTTCGCCGCAGAGGCGGCTGGCGAAAGTCCTCGCGGACGACGGCCGGCCGCGCCGCCTGTTTTGATTTGGATAGTGGGCCACTCGCTCCGCGAGTGGCCCTTATGCAAGCCACTCGCGGAGCGAGCGGCCCACTATAGAAATGCCTCGGAGGTCAGTCCATGCGAACCATCGTGCGAATCGGTCTGCTGATCCTGGCGGCAGCGCTCGTCGCCGTCCTCCTCTGGCGGACGGCGAAGCCGGGCGAGCAGGCGGCGGCCGTCGGCACGCCGGCCCCGCCGACAATGGGGACCAACGCCGACGGCGCGACCTCTTCGCTCGCCGATTATCATGGCAAGGTGGTGATGCTGGACTTCTGGGGCAACTGGTGACCGCACTGCCGGGCCATGTTCGGCCACGAGCGGTCGCTCGTTCAGCGTTACCAGGGCCGGCCCTTCGTCCTCCAGGGCGTCAACACGGATCGGGACGTGGAGACCCTGAATCGGGTCCAGGAAGAGCAACAGCTGACCTGGCGCTCCTGGTTCGACGGGCCGGGGGGCGGCCCCATTACCGAGGAATGGGGCGTGGTGGGGATGCCGTCCATCTTCTTGATCGACGCCAAGGGCATGGTCCGTTACGCCCATGAAGGGGAGCCGGACGCCAAAACGCTGGAAGGCGAAATCGAGACGTTGGTGAAGGAAGCGGAGAAATAATCGGGGCGTACGACGCCGCCGGTTAGCCGCGACGCGCCAGCGGAGCGCTTGGGATCGAGCGCTCCGCTGGCGCGTCGCGGCTAACCGGACGACTCACTAATATCGCATCTCAAAAGCCTGGAATCACCTGGCCGTCGTTGCGACCGGTCAGCAGCTTCCAGACCGACGGCTTCACCGACTGATTGATGAAACGGACGCTGCCGTCGGCGAAGCCGGCGTTCACGCCGTCGCCGAAGGTGCGTAGGCCCGACAGTCCGCCCGCGCCGCCGCAACTCACGTCCGGCTTGGCGTCGTTCACGCCGAGCGTGCCGCTGAACGTGCCCTGGAGAAACCGGCCGTCCATCCAGCTGGCGCAGCGGTCGCCTGCGATGTTCTTGTCGTCCTTGAAGTCCTGCACCCCCGCGTCGTCCTTGATGCCCTTGAGGGCGTCCTTCTTCAGCAACACGTATTGCCGACGCACGTCCTCGGCCTTGGTCCCGCCGTCGCCCTTGAGCGTTTCGCCGGTGAACAGCGTGTTGCTCGTGCCGTCGGTGATGTCGGCGATCTTGACCTTGGAGTCGAGGTAAAAGATGCCGTCGTCGTCGGCGAGGTCGGGCTTGGAGCCGGCGTTAAAAAGATAGTTGGTCGGCCCGTAATCGTCCTTGACTGTCTTGACCTGGTCCAGCGGGCTTAGGAAGGTGCGGACCACCGTCTTACGCGCGTCGGCGTTGGCCTTGTCGTCCACCGACTTCTTGAGGTCGATCAACTTGTAGACGTTTTGCTGTTCGACGTAGGGCAGCAGGGGGACGGCGGCGGAGAAGTTTTGGGCGTCAAGGCCGGGCGGGAAAAACGCGTTGACGTCGGAATAGTTGAAGCAGGCGAGGCCGATCTGCTTGAGGTTGTTCTGCGACTGAGCGCGGGCCGCGGCGGCGCGTACCTTGGCCAGCGCCGGCAGGAACAGCGCGAAGCCGATCGCCAGCAGCGCCAGGGCGACGAGCAGTTGGAAGAGCGTGAAACCGCGTCGATAATCTCGCTTCATCGTTTACTCCCTGATTTACCAGTCCGAGCCGAGCACTTCGCCGCCGTTGCGGGTGGACGCGGAGCGCCAGGTGGTGATGCTGACGTCGTTGCTCACGAAGCGGACGCTGCCGTCACAGAGGGCCGCCACGACGCCGGACTCGAAGGAACGCATCGACGAGACGCCCCCCGCGCCTCCGCAGCTCACGTCGAACCACTTGTCGTTCAGCTTTAGCCGCGAGTTGAACGTGCCCTGAAGGAACCGGCCGTCCATCCAGCTGGCGCAGCGGTCGAACGCCAGGTTCTGATTGTTGTGGAAAGGATCCGCTCCGGCGTCGTCCTTGATCCCCTTGAGAGCGTCCTTCTTGAGCAGGACGTACTGCCGACGCACGTCCTCCCCCTTGGTGCTGCCGTCGCCCTTGAGCGTCTCGGCCGCCAGAAGCGTGTTGCTGGTGCCGTCGGTAATGTCGATGAGCTTGACCTTGGAGTCTTGATAGAACACGCCGTCGTCGTCCGCGAGGTGGGGCTTCGATCCGGCGTTAAAAAGGTAGTTGGTCGGCCCGAAATCGTCCTTGACCGCCTTGACCGGGTCGAGCGGGCTGAGGAAGGTCTTGACGAAGGCCTTGCGGGCGGCGGCGTTGGCGGCGGCGTCCACCGACTTTTTGAGGTCGATGGTGTTGAACAGGCCGGCCTGTTCGACGTAGGGCAGCAGGTAGGTCGCGGCCGAGAAGTGGTTGTCGTCGCAGCCGGGCGGCAAGGCCCCGTTGGCGTCGTGATAGCCGTGGCAGGCGAGGGCTATCTCCTTGAGGTTGTTGATGCTGTTCATGCGGGCTGCCGCCGCGCGGACCTTCGCCACGGCGGGCAGTAAAAGGGCGAAGGCGAGGGCCAGCAAGGCCAGGACGACGAGCAGCTGAAACAGGGTGAATGCGGATCGGGAACGCGCGGACATGGGGAAAACCTCCCTTTCGTTTGGACGTGAGTACCAGCCGCGAGCGCGAGCGAGCGGATTCGCTCCACCCGCTCGCTCGCGCTTGCGGCTGGTAAGTGATTATTCCCGTCTCTTAACCCTTGAGCGCGTCGATGTGCTCGTACTTGCCGTCGAGCACGGCGTTGCTGTCGCAGCCGAGCCAGCCGTCGAGCAGCGTGGCGTACACCCGACGGAAGTCGGTGTGGAATTTGAGATCGCCGGAGTCGAGATCGCTCAGGCTGGGGTGTTCGCCGACCGCCCCGCCCTTGACGCCGGGGCCGGCCACGAACAGGCACGAGGCGGCGCCGTGGTCGGTGCCCTTGCTGGCGTTCTCCTGGACGCGGCGGCCGAACTCCGAGAACGTCATCAGCCGGACGCGCTTGTCGTGGCCGGTCTGCCGCAGCGTCTCGAAGAAGGTGGTTATGCCGTCGGCCACCTCGCCGAGCAGGTTGCGGTGTTGATCGGCCTGATTGGAGTGGGTGTCGAAGCCGCTGCGCATGACATAGAAGACGCGCGTGCCGAAGCCCTTTTGGATGAGCTGGGCGATGAGCTGCAGCTTGCGCGGCAGGGCGTCGGGGCCGTAGGGCCGGCCGTCGGGGCCGAAGCCGGCGAACTGGCCGGCGTTCGTGCCCTTGAGCACTTCCTGAAGGCGGTCGAGCGTTGTCAGCGTTTGCACCTCACGGCGATAGACGAAATTGGTCAGGCCGCCGTCGTCCTTGGCCGGCCGCGCCAAGTCTTCGAGCAGTTTGCGCCGCGCCTTCTGACGATCCGGGGCGCCGCCGCCGAGCTCCAGACGGTACGGCATGTTCTCGTTGACGCTGATGGCGCCGCCGGAGGCGCCCTGGAGGGCCAACGGCAGACGGCTGGGGCCGACGTGCATGATCGGGACGCCGCCGCTGGAGCCCTGAAGTTCGTTGGCGCCGCGGCCGATCCAGCCTGTCGTCGTCTTGCCGCGCGGGTCGGCCGACTGCCAGGTGTCCATCGACTCGAAGTGCGACCGCTCCGGGTTGGGGTAGCCGACGCCCTGGACGACGGCCAGCTCGCCGCGCTGCAGCAGGCGGTCGAAGCTGCGCATGCCAGGGTTAAGGCCGATGTGGTCGTTGATTTTGACCACCTCGTTTTTGGTCTGGAGGAGCGAAGAGCGGAATTTGGGATAGAGATCGTCGGCGTAAGGGATGACGGTGTTGAGGCCGTCGTTGCCGCCGTTCATTTCGACGACGACGAGGATGTTGTCTTTGCCGACTTCGGCGGCGCGGGCGGTGCGGGCGATGAACTGCGGGACGACCGAACTGAGGGTGAGCAGCGAGGCGCCCTGGAGCGAGCGGGTCAGGAACTGGCGGCGGCTGAGCATGGGGGTCTCTCGGGGTTCGGGTTTGGGGCGAGCGGGGGGCGTCAGCCCCCTGATTTCAAATCACTTCGCTGACGGAATGACGAATCAGGGGGCTGACGCCCCCCGCTCGCCTGGCGTCAGGCCAACTGATACTCCGGCATGGACAAAATGGCATGGGCGGTTTCGCGGGCGCGGCGGCCGAGGGCGTCGCCGGTCGGCTTGCCGTCGGCGACGAAGGCGACGAGTCGGTCGCGGGCCGTTTCGCCGACGCCGCCCGGCAGGAAGGCGTCGAGCAGGACGCGCACCACCTCCTCCGGCCGCGTCGCCTTGGCCGCGCGGATGAGCCGGGCCACGTCTTCGTGGTCCGGCGGCGGCGGCTCCTCGGGCACCCTGACGTCCGGCTGATTGGGGACGACCGGCGGCGCGAACGTCGGAGCGTCAAAGGCTTCGCCGCGCGACCGGTCGTTCCACAGGCCGCCCATCACGAGTGCTTGGGCGAAGTTGACGCGGGCCAACACCGTGGAGGTGTTCAGCCACGCCTGGCCGCCCCGCCAACCCTTCACGTTGGGCGGGGCGAAGAGTTGCTGTCCCATCAGCTCCAGACGCCGCACCAGCGGTTGCGGCGGCGGGTCGCCGGCGTAGACGGTTCGCACCGCGCCCAGCACGTACTCGACGGGGTTCTTGATCCGCTGGCGGAAGGCGTGGGCGGAGAAGAAATGGCGCGAGGACAGAATACGTCGAATGAGAGCGTCGATGTCGTAATCAGTCCGGCGGAAGCCTTCGGCCAGCGGGGCCAGCAGCTCGGCCGGCGGGTCGTGCAGTTCGCTGACCAGATAGCGGTAGAGTTTGCGCACCAGGAACTCGGCGCATTCGGGCCGTCCGAGGAGGATGTCGAGCACGTCGTCGCCGTTGAAGGCGCCGGTGTGGCCGAGGACCGTCTTTTGGCCGCCGTCGTGGAAGCGGGCGTTGAAATCGAAGTCGGCGCCGTTGGTGTGCCAGCCGGTGAAGGCGCGGGCCGCCTCGCGGACGTCCTTTTCGGTGTAGTGGCCGACGCCGAGGGTGAACAGCTCCATGACTTCGCGGGCGTAGTTCTCGTTGGGATGGCTCTTGAGGTTGCTGTTGTTGTCCAGCCAGACGATCATGGCCGCGTCCTTGCTCATGTCGTGCAGGAACGGGCCGAACTTGCCGAGGGCGTGCTTGCGGATGAGCAGGTTCTGGTTGAACATCAGCGTGGTGAGCCGCACCTTGGCGATGCTGGTGGCGAAGTGGTTGTGCCAGAACAGCGTCATTTTCTCCCGCGCCGGCCGGCCGCCGTTGAGCATGGTGTAGACCCACCAGGCGCGCAGCTCGAAGTCGTTGGCGCGGTCGGCGGTGCGTCGGCCGACGGTCGTGAACACGTTTTCCAGCGCGTCGGCGCCCGGCTTGCCCTTGAGAAGCAGGTCGAGCGTGGCCGGCAGCCCCTTCGACACGGCCTCGGTCATTTCGGCGGGACTGGCGCCGAAGGCGGCGCGGCGATAGAGGTGGCCGGCCCATTTGAGGTCGAACCGGTCTTTGGGCGAAGGCTCCCACGGTTGCCAGGCCTCGACTGGATCGACGCGGTCGGGCGGCGGGGTGGTCTGGGCCATTGGAGTTCCTCGGCGTAAGGAGCGAGCGGCGACCTGTGCTCACGGACAACCGTGGATTATGGTGCCGACTCAACAGGATTGCAAGGAAAAAGACGGACAGGACGGGGCGGGGTGTGAGCAGCTGAATAGTTGGTAGAACTTTTGTCCACGACGTGCGAAAATCGGGGGACGACGGCAAATTCACCCTGTCGAAGGAGTACCCCATGCCGCGGAACGAACCCCTGAACGCCGAATTGGAAGCCCAAGCGCAGGAACTGGCGGCGCGCATCCGCGCTCGCGCCGACGGTGACATCCTGGCCCTGGCACGCTTGCTGGTCAGCAAGAACGACGCCGAGGTGTTCGGCGATACCGAATTCGAGGCGCGGAACCTCGTCCATCACCTGGGTGCGGTCGCGCTCGAAGAGCGCTTAAAAAAAAGCTCGGCTACGAAGGGTCGGGCATCGACTGCCCCACGTGTCAACGATCCGCGAAGTTCCAGGGCTACCGCCCGAAAACGCCGTTGAGCTTGCTGGGACGGGTCCCCTGCGCGGGCCTACGTTACTACTGCGGCCGTTGCGGGCGCGGCCTGGCCCCCTGGGATCGGGCGGTCGGTCTGACGTCGCGCTCGTTCACCCCCGCCGCGGAGCGACTGGTCTGCCTCGCCGGCGCTTTGAGCGACGGCTTTGAAGAGGCCTCCACGAAGGTGCTGCCCGAGATGGCGAGCCTGAGGGTCGCCGAGACGACCGTGCAGCGGACGACCGAAGCGGCCGGCCGGCGCGTGGCCGACCACCTGCGCGGGCGGCGCCTTCGCCTTCCCCCGCCCTTGGGACTGGCACAAGGACGCGCTGGGCCGCACGTGCGCCTACGTCGGCATCGACTTGACCGGCGTGCGTCAGCAGGCGGCGGATGGCGGGAAAGCCGAGGGGCGCATGCCCTACGTGGCGATGGTCTTCAACCCGGTCCCGGAGTTGCCGGAGGGCTCGCCGCACCGGCCCCCGGCGGGCGCCCGCATGCAAGCCCGTTACCTTTCCGGCCCGTATGACCTCGACCAACTGGGGGTGGAACTGCGCAAACAGGCGGGTCAGGTCGGCATGGACCAGGCGGAGGTATGGATTGGCCTGAGCGACGGCGGCAACGGCCTGGAAGAGTTCGTCCGCCGCAATTTCCCCCGCGATCCGGTGTTGATCCTCGCCTTCTGGCATGCCAGCGAGTACCTCACGGAACTGGGCCAGGCGCTGTATCCCGGCGACGAAGAAGCGCGGCAGCGTGTGGTCGGGGAATGGTGTCGCACGTTGAAGCGGGAGGGCGGCGGCCGCGTCCTGGAGATCCTGCAAGCGCTGCCCGCCCCGCGCAAGCCGGCGGTGCGGGAAAAGTACGCCGCGACGTTGCAATACTTCCGCAATAACGTGCATCGCATGGATTACCCGACCTACGTCGCCAACGGCTGGTCGATCGGTTCGGGCGCCGTGGAGTCGGCGTGCAAGACGGTCGTCGGTCAGCGCCTGAAGTTGTCGGGCATGCGCTGGCGGGAATATGGCACCGACACGGTCTGTCACTTGCGCGCGTTGTTCAAGGGCGAGGCGGGGCAATGGCAAGCCTTCTGGCGCCGCTCGCCCCAGCCAAGAGCCGCCGCCTGAACATCGGTTCTACCAACAGAAGAGACGCCTACACAGGCGCCCTCATACAAGGTCCGGTTGTGGTTGTCCGGAATCGGCGTGGGTTAGCCGCGACGCGCCAGCGGAGCGCTTGATGAAGCGCTCCGCTGGCGCGTCGCGGCTAACCGGACAATAGCCGCCGGACCATGAATCAGGCGGCGGCCGGCTCGGCGAGGGCCACGACGGTCAGGCCGTAGCGGTCGGCGAGGGCCACGGCTTCGGCCTGGTCGAGGAAGATGGTCTTGCCCGCCTCGAACGCAAGGACGCGGCCGCCGGCGCTGCGCAGCGTCTCGATGGTGGAGCAGCCGACGGTGGGCACGTCGAAGCGCATGTCCTGGCGCGGCTTGGCGACCTTGACCACGGTGAAGCCGCCGGCGCGGCACAGTTCGCCGGCGCGGAGGATGGCCCGGTCGGTGCCTTCGATGGCCTCGACGGCCAGCACGGCCCGCTCCTTGACGGCCACGCTCTGGCCCACGTCGAGTCGGCCCATTTCGCGGGCCAGGTCCCAGCCGAAGGCGATGTCGGCTTTTTCGCCAGCGGTCAGCGGCCGGCGCGTCAGAACTGCGGGTCGCACGAGCAACTCCGGACAAAGGGTCAGAGCCGACTCGAACTTCAGGCCGTCGGCGGCGAACTCGTCAATGACCGACAGCAACAGCGTGTCGTCGCGGTTGTCGGCGCGCCGGCGATACCACCAGCGGATCGTGCGCAAGTCGGGCATGAGCGACAGGATTTTCCACGGCCGGTGCATCAGGTCGGCCTTGGGCACCTTGCCGGCCATGACGACCCGTTCCACGCCCTCGCGCTTGAACAACCGGATCATGCGTCCGATGCGGAGCGGCCACGTCCAGTAGAAGCGCTCGACCAGCGGCCGCAGCGCGGGGTCGGCGATGCCGCTCAGGCCGACGCACACCACCGGGCGGCCGACGGCGCGGGCCTTCTCGGCGAAGGCCATCGGGAAGCGGCCGCTGCCCGCCAGCAGTCCGATCGGTCGGATGGTGGATGTCACGGGCCGTTGTTCTCCTCATTTATCTGGCTTTGCCCGTATACCGAAAACCTGCCCTTAAACCGACTCGGCTTGCCTTTAAACCGGCCACTGTCCCATCTGCAGCCGCTCATTCTTTCAGCGATTCGTCGTCATGGACATCAAGGTATTTGTGGTAAAGGACCAACGGAAGCGTGGTTATGTCGGCGACAAGGGAGAATGGAAGGTCCAGTACGGCAAGGCCCCCCAGCAGAAGACTACCCGGCGGCCCCGGCAGTTCGGGATCCTTTTCGCACAGGCCGCAAGTCGTCTTAACACCATAGACCGCAATGCAGCCGTCCACGGCGACACCGCCAAAAGGCATACGCGCGCTCGTCGCATTCACCATCGTTCCGCACCCGGCGAGCGCCGACAGAATTAGACCAAGCGCAGAAGCGGCAAGCGACTTTCTTGCCATCCCATCTCTCCCGGTTAGGATCCGACCGAAGAGGACCCATATAATCTTGAGGAAAAACGGAGTCAAGGGGGGTCGCGCCGGCCAGCGCGACGGATTCGACCTGCCCACAACCCACAACGGCCCTGCCCATAAACAGGGTCCTTCTGCCGTTAAACCGGACGTGAAATAGAGGTTTACGGGCAAAGCCCATTTATCTCCCCTTGCCCCCGAAGCGGGGGAAAGGGGAAAACGATTCTCCGTCATTCCTCATCCTTCACGCCCAGCTGGCGCTTGAGCCGGCGCATATCCTTGCACAACGCCGGCAGTCGGTCCAGGCTAAGCAGGATGCGCTTCGTTTCGCCTTCCGGCCGGGCGGGGGCGCCGAGCATGCGCACGCCGGCCGGGATGTCGGCCGCCACGCCGGAGCGCGCCCCGATCAGCGAACGGTCGCCGATGTGGACGTGGTCGGCGACGCCGACCTGGCCGGCCAACACGACGTAATCGCCGGTCGAACAGGAGCCGGCCAAGCCCACCTGGCTCACCACCAAATTATGGCGGCCGATCTCACAGTTATGGCCGATCTGGACGAGGTTGTCGATCTTGGTCCCGGCGCCGATGCGCGTCGGCTGGAACGTGCCGCGGTCGATCGCAGCCCCGGCGCCGATCTCCACGTCGTCGCCGACCTCGACGCAGCCGAACTGCGGCGTCTTGACGTGCTTGCCCTCCTGCATCCGGTAGCCGAAGCCGTCGGCTCCGATCACGGCGCCGGCGTGAAGAACGACTCGGTCGCCGAGGACCGTGTTGTCGTACAGAACGGCGTGCGGGTGCAGGGTCACGTCGTCGCCAAGACGGCAGTTGCGGCCGACGACCGACCCGGCGTACAGCCGGCAACGGGCGCCGACGACGCTGCCTTCGCCGACCGAGACGAAGGGAAAGACGCTGGCGTCGGCGCCGACCTGGGCGGTCGGGTGAACATATGCCCTCGTGTCGATTCCGTGCGGCGGCGGCTCGGCCCGGCCGTGCAGCTTCTGGACGATGGCCACGAAGGCCGTCAGGGCGTCCGCCACCTGGACGACGATGAAACGCTGTCCGTCGCCGCCGGTGAGTTCGGCGACGCGGGCCGCCAGGGAAGCGGGCGCCACCACGGCCGCAGCCCGGCAAGTTTTCAGAAGACGCAAGTTGCGATCGTTCTCGACGAAAGTGACGTCTTCCGGCCCGGCTTGGGGCACCGGTCGGGCGGCGCGGACGATCGTCTCCGCGTCGCCTTGGACTTCACCCAGTACCAGCGACGCCAGCGCGCGAACGGGGACGTCCACGTGGTTCCAGCCTTTCTGCCGGGAGGGGGCCGCCGTCGCCCGCCGTGGGCGGAAGCGAAACGGCGGGAATATAGTCCAGGGATGCGCACGGAACAATGCGAGTTTTCGGAAAGCGGCCGCCCGACCGGTTCCATGGCTGCCCTTGCCGACGACGACGGTTTTGCCGAAAATTGTCTCTGCGGTATGGGAAGAGGGCGAGCCGTCCGTCTGTTCCGTCCCGCCGGCCCGGTCCCCAGGGGCCTCCGCGAGAACCCACCCCGTTCCCAGGCCGTGCGCGGCGCGAGGGCATTCATCAACGGCAGCGGCCGGCACGCCGGGTTGACCCATCATTATGGAGTTGGCGCGCAACCTCAAGGTGGACAGCGTCTCCCGCCTACAACCGACGCCTCCGCTGCGGATCGATCCCGAACAGACGGTGGCGGACGCCGTCGGGCTGATGCGCGAGCGGCGCGTCGGCTGTCTGCTGGTCTGCCGAGGCGACCGGCTTCTCGGCGTGTTCACCGAGCGCGACCTGATGCGCCGCGTCCTGGCGGCCGGCCGGCCCCTGACGACGCCGGTGGGCGCCTGCATGACGCCCGACCCGGTGGTGGTCCGGCCGAAGGAGCCGATCGGCGCCGCTATAAAGCGTATGGAAGAGGGCGGATATCGTCATTTGCCCGTGCTGGACGAGGCGGGCGGCCCGGTGGGCGTGCTGTCGGTCAAGCGCATCGTCCACTACCTGGCCGAGCACTTCCCGGCCACCGTCTGCAACCAGCCGCCCGACCCGGCCCGCTTTCCGACGGAGGCGGAGGGGGCGTGAAGACAGACAAGGAGACAAGGAGACAAGGAGACAAGGAGTGGGGATGAAACGACGGCAATTTCAACCCCGCCCCTGACCTCTGAAGCCATATATTTTCGATTCTCCTTGTCTCCTTGTCTCCTTGTCTCCTTGTCTCCTTGTCTGTTCTTCAGGCGGAGGAAATCCTGTGACCGCACCAGAACGGGATTCCGCCGTGGTCCGCCTGGCGGGCGATTCCGGGGACGGCATCCAGCTGATCGGCGCCCAGCTGACGCGCACGGCGGCGCTGGCCGGCAACGCCGTCTGGACGCAACCGGAATTTCCCTCCGAGATCCGGGCGCCGGCCGGGTCGCTGGCCGGCGTCTCCGGCTTCCAGGTCCAGTTCGGCGACGACGTGCGGACGCCCGGCGATCGCGTGGACGTGCTCGTCGCCATGAACCCGGCCGCCCTTAAAACCCACTTGAAAGATCTCGATTCGGAGGGCGTCCTGATCGTCAACCGCGACGCCTTCGCGGCCGCAGAACTGGCCAAGGCCGGCTACGTTGCCGACCCGCTCGAAGACGGATCTCTCCGCGGCCGCCGGCTGATCGCCGCGCCGATCACCGCGCTCAACCGCGAGGCCGTCGCCGACCGCCACGCCGGTCCGCCGCCGCTGCTCAGCCAGCGCGAGGCGGATCGATGCAAAAACTTTTTCGCCCTCGGCCTCGTCTACTGGCTGTTGGAACGGCCGCTGGGGCCGACGCTGGAATGGATCGACGACAAGTTCGCCGCCAACCCGGCCGTCCGCGAGGCCAACCGCCGCGCCCTCCGGGCGGGCTGCCATTACGGCGAGATAACCGAACAAATGCCGGCCCGGCTGCGCGTGGCGCGGGCGCCGTTGCCGCCCGGCCGTTACCGCCGCGTCTCCGGCAACGAGGCGCTGGCCCTCGGCTTGGTCGCGGCGGCGCACAGGTCCGGCCTGCAGATGCTGTACGCCGCCTACCCGATCGCGCCGGCGTCTGACGTGCTGCACCGGCTGGCCGCCTTGAAGCGATTCGGCGTGCGCACCTTCCAGGCGGAGGACGAGACGGCGGCGATGGGGGCGGCCATCGGGGCGGCCTTCGGCGGGGGTCTGGGCGTGACGGCGACGAGCGGCCCCGGCCTGTCGCTCAAGTCGGAGGCCGTCGGCCTGGCGGTGACGGCCGAATTGCCGGTCGTGGTGATCGACGTGCAGCGCGGCGGGCCGTCCCTCGGCCTGCCGACGAAAACGGAGCAAGCGGACCTGTTTCAGGCGTTATACGGCCGTCACGGCGAGTGCCCCGCGGCCGTGCTGGCGGCGGCGGCGCCGGCCGACTGTTTCGCCGCCGCCTACGAGGCGGTGCGGCTGGCGGTCGGCCACATGACGCCGGTGTTGCTGCTCTCCGACGGTTGGCTGGCGTCCGGCGCCGAGCCGTGGCGGCTGCCCGACCCGGCCGAGTTGCCGCCGATCCCGGCGGTCCATCCGACCGCCGCAGGCGTGGCGCCTTTTCATCCGTACCACCGCGACGAGCGGCTGGTGCGTCCGTGGGCGGTGCCGGGAGCGCCGGGACTGGAGCACCGCATCGGCGGCCTGGAGAAGGAAGACGGCAGCGGCGCCGTAAGCTACGACCCGCTCAACCACGAACGCATGGTGCGGATTCGGGCCGAGAAGATCGCCCGCATCGCCGACGACATTCCGCCTCTGGCCGTAGAGGGTCCGGACGAAGGCGACCTGCTGGTGGTGAGCTGGGGCGGCACGTTCGGGTCGGTCGCCGCGGCCGTGCGGCGGGCGCGGGCGCCGGCCGGCGAGCGGCCCACGCCCACATGCGTTACTTGCACCCGATGCCGCGCAACACCGGCGACGTGCTGCGGCGATACCGTACAATTCTCGTAGCGGAATTGAATACGGGGCAGTTGCGGCGGCGTGCTGCGGGCCGAGTATTTGGTGGACGCGATCGGCCTGAACAAGGTGCAGGGGCGTCCGTTCCTGGTGAGCGAGATTGAAGAGGCCATTTACTCTCTTTTGAATGCGGAATAATCTCTTATTACGGTGCGGAATGCCCCCGGCGACGGCGTTGCCCCTGACCGCGAAAGACCTGGCCAGCGACCAGGAGGTGCGCTGGTGCCCCGGTTGCGGCGACTTCTCGGTCCTGGCCGTGCTGAAACAGGTGGCGGCGTCTCTGGGCGCGCCGCGCGAACAGCTCGTATTCATCTCCGGCGTCGGCTGTTCGAGTCGGCTGCCCCACTACCTCAACACGTACGGATTCCAGACGCTCCACGGCCGGGCGCCGACCGTGGCCACGGGGTTGAAGCTGATCCGGCCCGAACTGAGCGTGTGGGTCGTGACCGGCGACGGCGACGGCCTGTCCATCGGCGGCAACCACCTCATCCACGCCCTGCGCCGCAATGTGGACGTCAAAATCCTGCTATTCAACAACGAGGTGATGGGCCTGACGAAGGGCCAGTATTCGCCGACTTCGCGGGCCGGCACGCGGACGCGCGCCAACCCGTGCGGGTCGGTGGACGAACCCTTACGGCCGCTGACGCTGGCGGTGGCGGCCGAGGCGACGTTCGTGGCCCGCACCATCGACGTGGACGTGAACCACCTGACGGAGACGCTGCGGCGCGCGGCTGCCCACCGCGGCTCGGCGTTTGTGGAGATTTACCAGAACTGCAAAGTCTTTAACGACGGCGTTTTCGAGTACGCCACCGACCGCGGCGTCAAGGCGGACAACCTCGTGTACCTGGAGCACGGCCGGCCGTTGGTGTTCGGGCAGGACCGCACGCGCGGCATCCGCCTGCGCGGCTTGCGGCCCGAGGCGGTGTCGCTGGCCAACGGCGCCGCCGCCTCGGCCGCCGACCTGCTGGTGCATGACGAGGCCGACCCGGACACGACGCTGGCGCACCTGTTGAGCCGGATGATCTACCCGGAGTTGCCGGAGTGCGTCGGCGTGCTGCGGTGCGTGCGCCGGCCGACCTACGAGGAATTGATCGACGGGCAGATCGCGGAGGCGGTGCGCGAGCAGGGGGCGGGCGAACTGGAAGAGCTGTTTGCGGGGGAGGATGCGTGGGTGGTAGAGTAGGAGGACGGTTTTCGGTGGCGTTCAGCCTCGTAAGGGGCGGCCAGTAGGTTGGGGTGGAACGCCTGGAGGCCTAATCGGGACCGGGCGGCCAAACGTTTTGGCCCGATCCGCGTCTTTATCCTTGGAGGGAACGATCATGCACAAGCGAATCGGCCGGTGGCAAGTCGGCGGCGTGCTGGCGGTGGTCGTGGCCGGCGCCAGTTTTTGGGCGGGCGCGTCCCTGAGCGGCGTCCGCGCCGACGCGACGGCGCCGTCGGACCTGGAACAAGCCTTCAAGAAGGCCCGGGTGGACGGCAAGTACGACATGCTGCTCCGCCAGATCAAGGTGGAGAAGGACGCGGAAAACTACGGTGACTTCAAGGACTACGGCTTCAGCAACACGCCGGAATACGCCGACCAAAACGATCTGCCGGCCGGCTACTGGGTCTACGTCGCCCCCTACTGGTACATCTGGCGCGACCTCACCGCGGTCTCCTCGCAGCGGACGAAGCGCAACTGGGGGCCGGAGCAGGCGACCGGCGAACCCGACACGATGATGGCCGGCGACATCGTCACGGCCTGGGCGTCGGCCAGCCAGGACGGCCAGGAGGAATGGCTGATGCTGGAGTACGGCGAGTTCGTGGCGCCGACCGCCGTGCTGGTCCACGAGACCTACAACCCCGGCGCCCTCTATCGCGTCACGGCCTTCCGGCCCGACGGCGAAGAGGTCGAGCTTTGGAAGGGCGCCGACCCGACGCCGAGCACTTCCGATATGGGCGTATCGGAGATCCCCGTTCGCACCAATTTTAAGACCAACCGCATCAAAATCTACCTCGACAGTCCGAACGTTCCCGGCTGGAACGAGATCGACGCCGTGGGGCTGCGCGACAAGGCCAAGAAGACGCACTGGGCCGTCGCCGCCGACGCCAGCACCACCTACGCCCAGCCCTTCCCGGCCGAGACGCCCGTGAGCACCGTCGTGGAACCGGCGCCGGCCGGCCAGGAGCAGTTGAGGGCCGACGAACAACGCATCAAGCGCCTCGAAGAGCAGGTGCGTCAGCTAAAGGCGGCTGTCGAGGAGTTGAAAGCCAAGAAGGATAAATGAGGCGGCAAAAGGAGATTGTTATGAGGACCTTCCCCCGGTCGGGTCTTCTTTGTCTTCTGCTCCTGCCCGGTGCGGCGTTCCCGGCGTGGGCCGAGCCGCCGGAGAAAACGAAGGAAGCCGAGGCGCTGGCCGCCCGGCTGGACCAACTCCTCGCGGCCCGCTGGGACGCCGCCAAGTTGAAGCCGGCCGCCGCGGCCGACGACGCCGAGTTCATGCGCCGAATCTATCTCGACCTGGCGGGGACCATCCCGCCGGTGTCGGAGGTCCGCGCCTTCCTCGCCGACAAGGCGCCGGACAAGCGCCGCCGCCTGATCGACCGCCTGATCGACAGTCCCGATTACGTCAACCATTTCACCAACGTCTGGCGGGCGACGTGGCTGCCGGACGGCGGCGCCGACGTGGACAACACCGGCCTGCGCGGCGGCTTCGAGGCCTGGCTGCGCGTCCGGCTCCGCCAGAACGCGGGCTACGACCGCATGGTCCGCGAAATCATCACCGCCGCGCCAAACCTTGCCCAGAGCGGCGCTGTGGAACTTGATGGGCTGGCGATCAGTCCCTACGGCGTCCAACCCGGCGCCGTTTCGCCGGCCGCGTTTTACCTCGCCAACGAAAACAAGCCGGAGAAGCTGGCCGGCAGTACCTCGCGCCTCTTCCTCGGCCTGCGGCTGGAGTGCGCCCAGTGCCACAATCACCCCTTCGCGGAGTGGACGAGAGAACAATTCTGGGAGTACGCCGCCTTCTTCGCCGGCGCGGCGCAGGGCGGCAATGTTGCGTCCATCACCATCCCGAATATGGGTAAAACCGTCCGGGCGCGTTTCCCGGACGGCACGGAACCGGGCCTCAAGAAGGGGGCCAACCCGATCAATCGCCTCGCGGCGTGGGCCACCGCCGCCGACAACAAGTACTTCGCCCGCGCCGGCGCCAATCGCGTCTGGGCGTACTTCTTCGGCGTCGGCCTGGTCGAGCCGGTGGATGATTTATTGCGTGACGGCGGCAAAAACGAGATGCTCGACGAGTTGGCCCGCCAGTTCACGGGGCATCAGTTCGACCTGAAATTCCTGATCCGCGCCGTCGTCAGCACGCGGGCCTACCAGCTCACCAGCGCCGCCTCGGACCCGAGCCAGGACGACCCGCGTCTCTTTGCCCGCATGTCCGTCAAGGCGCTTTCCACGGAGCAGGTGATCGCCAGCCTGACCGAGGCCGTCGGCTACCAACCGCCCGCCGGCCGGCAGCGCGGCCCGGTCGGCGCCGCCCTTCTGCAACTCGAACTCGGCGGCAGCTTCGCCAAGCAGCCGGGCAAGCCGACGGAGTTCCAGACGTCCATCCCGCAGGCGTTGGCTCTGATGAACGGCCGGTTCGTCAACGACGCCACCGCCCTGGAGCGTAGCGGCACGTTGGCCGCCGTCGCGGGGGCGCCGTTCCTGGACGCGCGCGGCCGCGTCGAGACGCTGTTCCTGGCGGCGCTGGGCCGCGAGCCGACCGCCGAGGAGAGCGGCCGGCTGACCAAGTACTTGGAGAAGAGCGGCGACCCCAATCAAGCTCTCGCGGATGTCTTTTGGGCGCTTCTCAACAGCAGCGAATTCGTCCTGAACCACTAATGATCGAAGAGGCGAGCGGCCGGCGTAAGCCGGCTGGTGCGTCGCCCATCCCGAGGCGCTAAGCTACACCAGCCGGCTTACGCCGGCCGCTCGCCAGGACTTTCGATAAAGGAACCCTCACATGACCCTCTTGACGCGGCGCGAATGGCTGAAGCTGTCGGCGGCGGGCGTGGTCGGCTACTCCCTTTCCGGCTGGCTGCCGGCGCTGGCGGCCGACCTGGCGGCCGACCCGCGGCGCAAGCGGTCGTGCATCCTGCTGTGGATGGACGGCGGCCCCAGCCAGACGGACACCTTCGACCTCAAACCCGGCTCCGCCAACGGCGGCCCCTTCCGGGAGATTCAGACGGCGGCCGAGCCGATCCGTTTCAGCGAACACCTTCCGAAGATCGCCAAATTCACCGACCGCATGGCAATCGTCCGCTCCATGACCACCAAGGAGGGCGAACACGCGCGGGCGGCCCAGCTGATGCACACCGGCGTTCTGGCCCAGGACCAGATTCAGTACCCGGCCCTTGGCTCTCTCATCGCGCAGGAGCTGATCGACCGCGACGCCGTGCTGCCGGGCTTCGTGAGCATCGCCCCCAACCGCGCGACCAGCCCGCTGGCCCACAGCCCCGGATTCCTCGGGCCGAACTTCGCGCCGCTGGTCGTCGGCGACGGCGGCCCGATCCGGTTGCAGCCGGGCCAGGGCGTCGCCGGGCGTTCGCTCAAGGTGCAAAACCTCGAACCGCCGCGCGACGTGCCGTCCGACCATCTCAACGCCCGCGTCGATCTCCTCCGGGACATGGAACGCGCCTTTGCGAAGAGCCGCCCCGGCGCGGCCTCGGCCAGCCACCTGTCGGCCTACGACAAGGCCGTCCGCCTCATGCGCAGCGACGCCGGCCGGGCGTTCAGCCTGGAGGACGAGAAGGACGCGGTGCGCGACGCCTACGGCCGCAGCCTGTTCGGCCAGGGCTGTCTGCTGGCCCGCCGACTGGTGGAGCGCGGCGTGCCGTTCATCGAGGTGGCGCTGGGCGGCCTCAACGGCGGCGCGCTCGGCTGGGACACGCACACCAACAATTTCGATACGGTAAAGGGGCTGAGCGGCGTGCTCGACGCGGCGTGGGCGGCCCTGATGGGCGACTTGAAAGAGCGCGGATTGCTGGATACGACGCTGATCGTCTGGATGGGCGAGTTCGGCCGCACGCCGCAGATCAACGGGCAGCAGGGCCGCGACCACTTCCCCAACGGCTGGAGCACGGTCCTGGCCGGCGGCGGGATCAAGGGCGGCCAGACGGTCGGCAAGACCGGCAAGAACGGCGGCGCCGTGGAGGAGCGGCCCGTGACCGTGCCGGACTTCCTGGCGACGGTCTGCCTGGCGCTGGGCGTGGACCCGTTGAAGCAGAACGAGTCCAACGTCGGCCGGCCCATCCGCATCGTGGACAAGAGCGCCAACCCCATCAAGGAGGTCCTGGCATGACGCGGCGACTGTTGCCGTCCCTCGGGGCCGCCCTGCTCGGCTTCTGGGCGCTGGTCGCGGCGACGCCCGCCGATCCGCCGCCGGCCGACGACGTGCAGGACGTGGTGCTGTTGGCGGACAAACGGCCGGTGCTTGTGCGGCTGCATCTTCGGATCGACGGCAAGTCCTTCCGGGCAGTTCACAAGGAGGCGTTGGACGGCTACCTGGACGCCCTGTTCCGGCAGCTCGATTCCGACGGCGACGGCAAGCTGAGCGAAGAAGAGACCCGGCGGATGCCGGCGCCGTTCAGGCCGCCGGCCGACCCCGGCGGCGCCGCCGTCAACGTCGCCTTCAATTACCGCGTGGTGGACGCCGACGGCGACGGCAAGGTCACGCGCGAGGAGTTGGCGGACTACTTCCGCCAATTCGGGGGCGGCGCGGTGCAACTCCAGCCGTCCGTCCGCACGGCCGTACCGCCCGCGGTGGACGAGGCGCTGTTCGCGCTGCTGAACGCGAACAAGGACGGCAAACTCTCACGCGACGAGTTGGCGGCCGCGGCGACGATCCTGTTTCCGCTGGACCAGGATCACGACGAGCTGCTGACGCCGCAGGAACTTGTCCCCTCTCTTAACACTGTAAATATCGCCGCTCCGCCCGTGAACGCCGTGCGGAACACGCCGGCGGCCCTGCCGTCGCTGGTCGTCCTCGCCACGGACGACGACCGGGACGGTCTGGCGGCGTCCTTCCGGCGCGCTACGGTGCCGCGGCCGCCGGACTCAAGGACTTCGCCGGCCGGCCGCCGGACGTGGAGTTGGCGGTTCGGCTGGGCGTGCGCGGAGAAAAGGAAGCGGCGTTGGAGGTGTTGCACGCCGAAGGCAAGACGACGCCGGTGCGGCGTTCCGCCGACGGCGGCCTGATGCTCACCCTCGGCGGCGCCCGCGTCGAGTTGCGCCTGAGCGACGGTCGGCCGGCCCAGCCGCCCGGCGACGCGGCAACGTCTGACGGCGTTGTTCCGGAGCATCGACGCCGGCGGAAAGGGATTTCTCACCGGGGAGGAATGCCGGCAAAAAGGCTTCTTCCCGGACCAGTTCGCGCTGCTGGACCAAAACGGCGACGGCAAGTTAACGGAGCGGGAATTGGCCGCGTACCTCGACGGCGTTCAGGACCGGCAGGCGCGGTTGTTCGCGGCGACTCCCGCCCTGCTGGCGTCGAACCGGGGACAAGGTCTGTTCGCGTGGCTGGACCGCGACCGCGACGGCCGGTTGAGTCTGCGGGAGCTGCGCGAGGCGCCGAAGCTGCTCGCCCGCTTGGGACGCGAGGCGGAAGGCGAGCTATCCCGCGAGGATTTGACCGAGTCTTATCAGATCGCCGTGGGGCTGGGTCAGGCCAGCCTCGGCCGGGCGGGGCCGGCGCCCTTCACGCCGCCGGAGGCGCCGATGCTGACGCTCGACTGGGCGGGGCCGAACCTGGGCTGGTTCTACAAGATGGACCGCAACCGGGACGGCGACATTTCCCCCCGCGAATTTCTCGGAACGGCCGAGGACTTCCGCCGCCTCGACGCGGACGGCGACGGCCTCATCAGCCGCGAGGAGGCGGCGCGGGCCGAGGCTTTATTCAAGAAGAAGTAGTCGCCGCTCAGAAGCGGATTTGAACCAGCCGCGAGCGCAAGCGAGCGGCTTGGGCGAATCGGCTCGCTTGCGCTCGCGGCTGGTTCAAAAATCGCTTCTCAGCTGCAACCCGAAGTCGCGCCGCAGGTATCGCACTTGCAGCAGGTGCCGCTGCGAACCAGCGTCAGCTGGCCGCACTCGCCGCATGGGTCGCCCTCGTACCCCTTGAGCCGGGCCTGGCGGACCTTCTCCAACGGCGACGGGGGCGCCGTCGTCGCGGCGCCGTTGCCGTTCTTCTGGCCGTTTCCGTTCTCGGTGAGCGGCCGCAGGTGCTCGCTGCGCGGCGTGAGGAACGCCTTGGCCGGCGCCGGCGGTTGCGCCGGGACCAGTCGCTTCTCCATCACCTCTTCCGACTCGAACTCAGGTTCCTCCTCGCCGTCGCGGTGCAGGGCGTCGCCGCGCAGGTCCTCCGCCTCGACCTGGGCGAGGTCGTGTCGGCCGAGGTAGGTGATGGCCAACTCGCGGAAGATATAGTCGATAATCGAGGTCGTCATCTTGATGTGCGGGTTGCCGATGACGACGCCGTTCGGCTCGAAGCGCGTGAACTGGAAGGCGTCCACGAACTCCTCCAGCGGGACGCCGTGCTGCAACCCGAGCGAGATGGCGATGGCGAAACAGTTGGTCATGCTGCGGAAGGCGGCGCCCTCCTTGTGCATGTCGAGGAAGATTTCGCCGAGGGTGCCGTCCTCGTACTCGCCGGTGCGGAGGTAGATCTTGTGGTTGCCGATGCGGGCCTTCTGGGTGTAGCCGGCCCGGCGGTCGGGCAGCCGGCGGCGGTGGGCGAGGTAGCGGTAGACGACCTTCTCGGCGATCTGCACCGGGTCGGCCTTCGCCGCCGCCGGCTCCGGCGCCGCGACTTCCGCCTCCAGATCGGGGGCGTCGGCGACGCTGTTGAGCGGCTGGCTCAGCTTGGAGCCGTCGCGGTAGAGGGCGTTGGCCTTGAGGCAGAGCTGCCAGCTGAGCAGATAGGCATTTTTCACATCGTCAATGGTGGCGGTGTGCGGCATGTTGATGGTTTTCGAGATCGCCCCGCTGACGAACGGCTGGGCGGCCGCCATCATGCGGATGTGCGACTCGGCGGAGAGGAAGCGCCGGCCGAGCCTGCCGCAGCGGTTGGCGCAGTCGAAGACCGGCAGATGTTCCGGCTTGAGGTGCGGCGCCCCCTCGACGGTCATCGTGCCGCAGACGTAGGCGTTGGCCTCCTCGACCTGTTGCCGCGAGAAGCCGAGGGCGGTCAGCAGGTCGAAATTCGGCGCCTCGATTTGCTCCTTCGTGAATCCGAGTTTCTCGACGCAGACGTCGTCGCCGACCGACCAGCGGTTGAAGGCGAAGGGCAGCTCGAAGACGCCGGGCAGCTGGGCCTCGATGTTCTTGAGCACGTCGTCGGGGAAGCCCTTGGCGCGGAGGGCGGCGGGGTTGACGTGGGGGCAGCCGTGCAGCGTGCCGGCGCCGCGGCAGTAGCGGACGACGTCTTCGATCTGTTTCGGCGTATAGCCGAGGCGGGCCAGGGCGGGCGGGATGGAGGCGTTGATGATCTTGAAGTAGCCGCCGCCGGCCAGCTTCTTGAACTTCACCAGGGCGAAGTCCGGCTCGACGCCGGTGGTGTCGCAGTCCATGACCAACCCTATAGTTCCGGTCGGCGCGATGCATGTGACTTGTGCGTTACGAAAACTATACTTCTCTCCTATATCCACCATTCGGTCGCACTCGCGGCGGGCCGCCTCCAGCAAGTAGGCGGGGCAGTAGCGCTCGTCGATGCCGACCGGCGGGACGGTCAGCCCCTCGTACTCGTGCTTGGGGGCGTCGTAGGCGGCGCGGCGGTGGTTGCGGACGACGCGGAGCATGGCGTCGCGGTTGGCGGCGAAGCGCGGGAACGGCCCGACTTCCGACGGCGATCTCGGCGGACGCGGCGTAGCTGGCGGCGTGCATGAGGGCGGAGACGGCGGCGCACTGGGCGCGGCCCTCGGGCGAGTCGTAGGGCAGCCCCTGCACCATGAGCAGCGAACCCATGTTGGCGTAGCCGAGGCCGAGCGTGCGGAAGTCGTAGGACTTCCGGGCCACCGACACGCTGGGGAACTGGGCCATGTAGACGGAGATTTCGAGGATCAGCGTCCACAGACGGCTGGCGTGACGGAACGAGTCCACGTCGAAGCGAGCGGAGGCGGCGTCGTAGAATTTAAGCAAGTTAAGCGATGCGAGATTGCATGCCGTGTCATCCAGGAACATGTACTCCGAACAGGGGTTCGACGCGTTGATCCGCCCATCGGCCGGGCAGGTGTGCCATTCGTTGATGGTGGTGTCGAACTGCAGGCCGGGGTCGGCGCACGCCCACGCAGCGTAGGTGATCTGGTCCCACAGTTCGCGGGCGCTCAGCGTCTTGCACGGTTTGGGCGTCCGGCCCTCCGCCTTGGCCTTCGTCTTCTCCGTCCGCCAGTAGAGGTCCCACGGGCCGTCCTCGTCCACCGCCTTCATGAAGGCGGCGTCAACGCGCACCGAGTTGTTGCTGTTCTGGCCGGAGACGGTCAGATACGCCTTGGAGGTCCAGTCGGTGTTGTATTCCTCGATCTCCAGCGAGGTGTAGCCCTGGGCCGCCAGCTGCAACATGCGCTCGACGTAGCTGACCGGGACGAGGGCCGTTTTGGCGTCGGCGATGGCCTTGCGCAGGTCGGCGTTCCTGGCGCGGTCGAGCCGTTCGTCGGCGTTGGGCCAGCGGGCGCAGGCCTTGAGGATGGCGTTGAGATGGCGATTGAGCAGCCGCGACCCTGTCACCAGCGACGCCACCTTCTCCTCCTCGACCACCTTCCAGTTGACGAACTCCTCAATATCCGGATGATCGAGATCGAGTACCACCATTTTCGCGGCTCTTCTCGTTGTCCCACCCGACTTTATGGCGCCGGCCGCCCGGTCGCCGATTTTCAGGAAGCTCATCAGACCGCTGGACTTGCCGCCGCCCGACAGCGGCTCGCCCTCGCCGCGCAAGGAGGAGAAATTGCTCCCCGTGCCTGACTCCGTATTTAAAGATGCGCGCCTCGCGGACCCACAGGTCCATGATGCCGCCGTCGTTGACCAGGTCGTCCTTGATCGACTGGATGAAACATGCGTGCGGCGCTGGCTGCTCGTAAGCCGATGTAGACCGCACCACCTCGCCGCTCTTGGGATCGACGCGGTAGTGTCCCTGGGCCGGTCCGTCGATGCCGTAGGCCCAGTGCAGACCGGTGTTGAACCACTGCGGAGAGTTCGGCGCCGCCATCTGCGCCGCCAGCATGTGGCAAGTTTCGTCGTAGAAGGCTGCGGCGTCGGCCTCCGACGAAAAGTAGCCGCCCTTCCAGCCCCAGTAGGCCCAGCAGCCGGCCAGCCGCCGGAACACCTGACGCGCGTCGGTCTCCTGGCCGGTTCGCGGGTCGCCGGCCGCCGGGACGTGGCGCCGCAGCCATTCCGGCACGCCCTCTTCCGGCACGCGCTCGGTTCGTTCGGGGACGCCGGCCCGGCGGAAATATTTCTGGGCCAGGATGTCCACGGCCACCTGCGACCAATGCTCGGGGGCGAGCAGCCCCTTCATCTCGAACACCACCTTCCCGTCGGGGTTGGCGATGCGCGAGGTGCGCGACACGAAGGTGAAGGCGCCGAAGGGGTCCTTCCCCTCGACGGTGTAACGGCGGGTGATCTGCATGGAAGGGTCTCAAACCGGAAGAAACTCGCGCTCACGCCGCGGGCCGGCCGCTGGTTGGCCGGCCCGCGGCGTCGCGGGGGAGCCGCTCACTTGTTCAGTAGACGAATGTACCCAAAAAGTCAACGACTGTACACAGGAAATGGCAGGTTTCGCCTCACGCGGGCGGAGGGCCGCCGACGACGAACGGCAGCGTCAGGCCCTTCTGGTCCTGGTACTTCCCGCGCTTGTCGCCGTAGCTGATCTTGCAGACGGCGTCGGCGCGCAGGAAAAGGATTTGGGCGATGCCCTCGTTGGCGTAGATCTTGGCGGGCAGCGGCGTGGTGTTGCTGATTTCGATGGTGATCTTGCCGTGCCACTCCGGCTCCAGCGGCGTCACGTTCACTATTATACCACAACGCGCGTAAGTGCTCTTTCCGACACAAATACTCAAGATATCTCTCGGAATCTCGAAATATTCGACGGTCTCGGCCAGGGCGAAGCTGTTGGGCGGGATGAGGCAGGAATCGCCCTCGATGTCCACGAACGAGGCCTTGTCGAAGTTCTTGGGATCGACGACGGCGCAGCGGGCGTTGGTGAAGACCTTGAAGTTCCGGCCGACGCGCACGTCGTAGCCGTAACTGCTGACGCCGTAGGAGATGACGCCCGGACGCGACGCGCTCTCGGCGAACGGCTCGATCTTGATTTCGCGCTGGATCTGCCAGTCGGCGAGCACCCCGGCCATGACGCCTCCCTTTGCCCTATCTTCCCTTGTGGCGGCGTTGTCAATTTGCCATAGCGGCCGAACCCTTGCAAGAGTAGCCGGCGCGAAGGGACGATGAACAGACGGCCCGCCCGGCTCGATGCGCCGCGCATCCGTTATTTTCGGATTACAAAGAATAGGCGGTCCAGGCGGCGCCGGGCGATCCTGTCGGGAAGGGGGCGCGGCAGCTGCGCCGTAGCTACGATCCCCCGCCCCGGTGTAGGCGTCTCTTCTGTTGGTAGAACCGATGTTCAGGCGGCGGCTCTTGGCTGGGGCGAGCGGCGCCAGAAGGCTTGCCATTGCCCCGCCTCGCCCTTGAACAACGCGCGCAAGTGACAGACCGTATCGGTGCCATATTCCCGCCAGCGCATGCCCGACAACTTCAGGCGCTGACCGACGACCGTCTTGCACGCCGACTCCACGGCGCCCGAACCGATCGACCAGCCGTTGGCGACGTAGGTCGGGTAATCCATGCGATGCACGTTATTGCGGAAGTATTGCAACGTCGCGGCGTACTTTTCCCGCACCGCCGGCTTGCGCGGGGCGGGCAGCGCTTGCAGGATCTCCAGGACGCGGCCGCCGCCCTCCCGCTTCAACGTGCGACACCATTCCCCGACCACACGCTGCCGCGCTTCTTCGTCGCCGGGATACAGCGCCTGGCCCAGTTCCGTGAGGTACTCGCTGGCATGCCAGAAGGCGAGGATCAACACCGGATCGCGGGGGAAATTGCGGCGGACGAACTCTTCCAGGCCGTTGCCGCCGTCGCTCAGGCCAATCCATACCTCCGCCTGGTCCATGCCGACCTGACCCGCCTGTTTGCGCAGTTCCACCCCCAGTTGGTCGAGGTCATACGGGCCGGAAAGGTAACGGGCTTGCATGCGGGCGCCCGCCGGGGGCCGGTGCGGCGAGCCCCTCCGGCAACTCCGGGACCGGGTTGAAGACCATCGCCACGTAGGGCATGCGCCCCTCGGCTTTCCCGCCATCCGCCGCCTGCTGACGCACGCCGGTCAAGTCGATGCCGACGTAGGCGCACGTGCGGCCCAGCGCGTCCTTGTGCCAGTCCCAAGGGCGGGGGAAGGCGAAGGCGCCGCCCGCGCAGGTGGTCGGCCACGCGCCGGCCGGCCGCTTCGGTCGTCCGCTGCACGGTCGTCTCGGCGACCCTCAGGCTCGCCATCTCGGGCAGCACCTTCGTGGAGGCCTCTTCAAAGCCGTCGCTCAAAGCGCCGGCGAGGCAGACCAGTCGCTCCGCGGCGGGGGTGAACGAGCGCGACGTCAGACCGACCGCCCGATCCCAGGGGGCCAGGCCGCGCCCGCAACGGCCGCAGTAGTAACGTAGGCCCGCGCGCAGGGGACCCGTCCCAGCAAGCTCAACGGCGTTTTCGGGCGGTAGCCCTGGAACTTCGCGGATCGTTGACACGTGGGGCAGTCGATGCCCGACCCTTCGTAGCCGAGCTTTTTTTTAAGCGCTCTTCGAGCGCGACCGCACCCAGGTGATGGACGAGGTTCCGCGCCTCGAATTCGGTATCGCCGAACACCTCGGCGTCGTTCTTGCTGACCAGCAAGCGTGCCAGGGCCAGGATGTCACCGTCGGCGCGAGCGCGGATGCGCGCCGCCAGTTCCTGCGCTTGGGCTTCCAATTCGGCGTTCAGGGGTTCGTTCCGCGGCATGGGGTACTCCTTCGACAGGGTGAATTTGCCGTCGTCCCCCGATTTTCGCACGTCGTGGACAAAAGTTCTACCAACTATTCAGCTGCTCACACAGGGCGCCTCTCTTCCGCGAATTGCGTTGGTACGATTCGCGCTCCCCCTCTATAATCGTTGAGACAGAAGACCGGCGCGCCCGGCCGCCGCCAATTCTCTATAATTCCCGGCGAGTTCCTTTCGCCAGCGGCGGCGGCGCGGTCCCGGTCAAATCGGACCATTCCTTCATGGGCACGATGCGGTTTACACTTCCGGGCGGGATGGCGACCGAATCCGCCCGCGAGTTGGAACACACCTGCATGGCCGGCGGCCCGGACAACATGCCCTGGCCGACCGACCTCCGCATCGCGCCCACGCAAATGACCGTCACCCGCGGCGTGGACGAAAGCGGCTATCTTATCGCCCCCTGGCCGATCCCAGGCGCCGGCCTCCTCATGGGCGCCACGGCCACCCTGATGGAACGGCCGCACCCCTACCAACTCCTCATTGAGCTGGCCCGCGGCAAGGTCAACCAGCTCCGCTGCCAGGCGTCCGACTGGCAGATGGGCGGCCTTCAACTCCCCGCCGACCTGCAACGGGAAATCCGACAGACCGCGACGGCGTTCGGCCAGGCCGTCTCCCAACCGACCCCGGCCGACGCCGACCGCCAGGCGCATGCCGCGCTGGAACTCGCCTATCGCGCGGCCGACCGTCTGGTCCACGCCTACGCCGAACAGGTGTTCCACATCCGCCGACAACGGCAGCCGCGCCTGGAAGCGACGCTCGGCTGCCGTCTCGGCCCGACGCCGCCGGCCGACGAGACGGCCGCCCTGCTCAAGCGGACGTTCAACGCGGTTCACGTCCCGCTGTCGTGGAACCTCGTCGAGGGGGAGGAGGCGACCTACCACTGGCAGCCGCACGACGCCCTGCTGCAATGGGCGGAGGCCAACGGACTGCCGGCCGTGGCGGGGCCGCTCATCGACTTCTCGTCGCCGCACCTGCCGGCCTGGCTGTGGCTGTGGGAACGCGACGTGCCGAACATCGCCGGCTTCATGTGCAAATTCGTCGAGGCGGCCGTCCGCCGCTACCGCCACCGCGTCCGCCGCTGGCAGCTGACCGCCGCCAGCAATTCCGCCTCCGTACTGTCGCTTACCGAGGACGAATTGCTCGGCCTGACCTACCGCCTGGCCGAGGCCGCCCGGCAGGTCGATCCGACCCTGGAGATCGTCGTCGGCGTCGCCCAGCCGTGGGGCGAGTACATGGCCGCGGCCGAACGCACTCATTCGCCGTTCGTCTTCGCCGACCAGCTCATCCGCTCCGGCATGAACCTGGCGGCCCTGGACGTGGAAATCGTCATGGGGCCGTCGCCGCGCGGCAGCTACTGCCGCGATTTGCTGGAGACCTCACGCATCCTCGACCTCTACGCCCTGCTCGGCGTGCCGCTGCGGGTGACGCTGGGCTATCCGAGCGACGCCGCGGTGGACATGGACTCCGACCCGGAGATGCGCGTCAGCGGAGGCCGCTGGCGCGACGGCTATACACCGCGAACGCAGGCGGACTGGGCGGCGGCCTTCGCGCCGCTGGTGCTGTGCAAGCCCTACGTCCAGGGGGTGCAGTGGGTCCACCTTTCCGACGCCGAGCCGCACCAGTTCCCCCACTGCGGCCTCCTCGACGCCGAGGGCCGCGAGAAACCGGCGGCTGACCGCCTCCGCGAGCTGCGCGAGAAGTATTTGAAATGAGGGGCGATTCACCCCTCCCGTCGCAGACTGACGCCGCGGTCCACTTGCGTGAACCCCAGCCCGCGGATCAGGTTCACGGCGGCGGCGTTCGCTTCCGGCGCCTGGATTTCGACCACCGTGAAGAATTGCTCGTGCAGGTGGCGCAGGATCTGGGCCATCAGGAACTTTGCCAATCCCTTGCGTCGCATGTCGGGCGCGACTTCCAGCGCGGCGACGCCGACGGCGTGTTCGTTCCAGGTCGGGCAGAACGGCTCCATTTCCCACAGCGCGGCGCGGGCCGCCCACCGGCCCGTCGCCTTTTCCGTCAGACGGTAGTCGTGCAGTTCCAGCGGCCCGTAGACGCACTCCTGCCACCAGCTCGTTTCGCGGAGGGGATCGACCTGGATCTCGTAGCGCGGGCGGTAGGCGGCGAAGCGGCCGTCGGCCACGACCGGCGGCCGTTCCAGCGTGCGCTGGAACACCAGTCGCGTGGCGTGGGGAACGTAGCCGCGGCGCTCGAAGAAGGGCCGGGCCTGCGCGTCGCTGTCGAGGAAGCCCGGCGACTGGCTGCCGCCGTAGAGGCCAAACGTGAACGGGTTCCGAGGCGGAGTCGGCCCCGCGTAAATCGCCCGGGCGCCGCGGCGGCGCAGGTAGTCCTCTGCGCGGGAGGCCAGCTCGGAGCCGACGCCCTGTTTCCGCCGGCCGGGGGCCACGCCGAGGGCGCAGACGACGCCGGTCGTCGGGTCGAGCCGGCTGCCGTCGTCGGCCGGGCCGAAGCCGGCCAGGACGAAGCCGACGGCCGTGCCGTCGTCGGCGGCGACGATCAGGCCTTCGGGGTCGAAATACGACTTGGAGAAGAGGAAATATTCGAGAAGGGCGGCGGAACGGAGGGCGGCGGCGCCGCGGGCGGTGAAGCTTTCGTTCCAGACGTTCACCAGGCCGGGGGGGTCGGTGTTGCGAAACGCGCGGTACTGAATCACGGGAGCGCCTTTCCAGCCGGGGCGCCGGACGGCCGCATCGCCGCCGGCCCGCCGTACGCATTCTCAGAATTATAAAGGTCGGCGCGCGCCGTGCAAGTTCCCGCGGCGCGCGACCGGCCGGGCGCCGCCGTGTACAATGGTCGCATGATCGCCGATGCGCCGTCCAAGCTCGCCGCCCGGCTGCTGATTCTCGCCGCGATTCTTGCCGCCGCGGCACCGGCTTCGCGCGCGGCCGAGGAGGCCGTGGACGCCGACGGCCGAGCGACGCACGGCGCGCTGACGGCGGACGAAGCCGGCCGCCTGCGCTTCACCCCGCAAGGCGGGGACGGACCGTTGCCCCCCAATTCCTTCGCCTTTATCCGTTTTCCCGTCGCTCCGACCGACCCCTTCCGCGTCGCCTTCGTCCGCCGTCTGCTGCTCCCGGACGGCCAACGACTCACCGGCCGACTTCTGGCCGCGGGCGGCGACGCCGTCGCCCTGCGCACCGCCTGGTCCGACCGTCTGGAGGCGCCGCGTTCCGCCGTCGTCGCGCTGCGGCAACCGCCCGGCCGCCTGAGCGTGTTCGAGGACGATTTCGGCGACGGCCTCAAGGCCTGGGTCGTCTCCGGCAAGCCGGCCGTGGAAGGCGATCCTCCGGCCGTGCGGCTGTCGGAACCCGGTCAGCGGATGGCCTACGCGCCTCCCGAACCGCCAGAGGCCGGCCGCGTCGGCGTCAACTTCCGCGACCGGGACGCTGCCGGCGGTCGCTGGCTGGCGGAACTGCGTTTCCAGGGAGACGGCGAGGTGCATACCTTGCGCGTGACGCTGGCCGGCCCTGGCGACGCCTACGAAGTCGAGGCGCCCGGCGTGAGCGGCGACGCCCAGCGCCTCGCCCGTTCGCCCGGTTGGCATCGGCTGGAAGTGCGGTTTTCCCGCGATTCGCTGGCCGTCCTGTGCGACGACGCCGTCTTGTGGTCCGATGTGCGACGGGGTCCGGGCGGGACGCTGCGACAGATCTCCCTGGCCTGCGTCGAGGCGGCGAAGTCCGGCCAAGCCCGCGGCCGGGTGGAGTTCACCGAGTTCGCCCTGAGCCGTTCCGTGGACGAACCGCCCCGTCCGCCGGGCGACGCCGGACAGGATGAGGTTTGGCTGGCGGACGGCGATCAGTTATTCGGCGCCATACCCCATATCGGCCTTCGCGACGTTGAATTGCAGGGCCGATTCGGCAAACGCTCGCTGCCGTGGTCCGGAGTGTGCAGTTGCTGGTTCAAGCGCGCCGTCGCGCCGCGGCCGGCGGAAGGCGCCCATGTCCGCCTGTGGATCGATTCCGGCCTCGACATGGAACCGGACATACTGGATGGCGTTCTGAAGTCACTCGACGACAAGCAATTGATCTTGCAACATGCGTCGCTCGGCGAGTTGCACGTTCCGCGGGGGCGTCTGCGGCGTCTTCGGCCGTCATCTCCCTGACGGATGCTTGTCGTCGGCCGTCGGCCCGATTACGCTGATTCGTGGCGATTCTTTCACCACGGGCGACGACGTTTTCGTCGGCGCCTGTTTCGCGGGAGACGGTCGTGGCCGAACGTCTGTGTTGTTCAAAAGGGCATCGCTGGGAGCCGGTCCTTCCCGCGGACAAGTGGCCGCCCGACTTCCGCAGCACCTGCCCGGTCTGCGGCGAGGCCCCGCTCGGCTCGGGAGACGTGACGGAGACAACGAGGCGCGTTCTCATCATCCTGGCCGTCGGGTGCCTCGTCGCCGGCCTGGCGTTGCTGATCGTCCCCCCGGCGCTGCCCGGCGCCATCGTGCTTCTCGTCATCGCCGGCATCGTTCCGCTCACCTTCATCGGCTTCTGGGCCGGAAGGCAACGCACTAAAGAGATGGGAAAAATAGCCGACGCCATGGGCTTCGCCTTCATGCCCAACCTCACGCCGTCGGCCGTGCGCTCCGTCGCCCCGTTCCGGCTGTTCAAGTTGGGCCACTCGCAGAAGGCCTACAACGCCATGCAGGGCCGCGTCGGCGACTGCGACCTGATGCTGTTTGAATACTCGTACACGACCGGCAGCGACAAAAGCCAGCACACCACGCTGCTGACCGCCGTGGTCCTGTTCGACGGGGCTGCCGGCGCCCCCGACTTTCAGCTCGCCCCCAAAACCTTCCTTGACAAGGTCGCCGGCCTTTTCAGCCATAACAGCGTCGAACTTGAGGACGCTGGCGAATTCACGAGCCGCTGCAAACTGACCGGCCCCGACGAGGCCGCCCTGCGCGAGGCGTTCCGTCCCGAGCTGGTGCAACATCTCACCAAGGACGGCCGCTGGTTCATCGAAGTCGTGAACGGACAGATGCTCGCCTACCGGAGAATCCGGTTGACGCCGGAGAAATGCCCCGGCCTGGTGACCGACGCGCTGGAGGTGCGCGACCTGTTGCGCGGCGTGGATCGGCCGGCCGGTTAGCCGCGACGCGAAGCGGAGCGCTGCGCCAAGCGCTCCCCTGTCGGGTCGCGGCTAACCCACGCGGCCCCGGCACGCGCTTTGCCTTTCGCTTCCGACCGCGTTACCATGCATTCCGAACCGCTCGCCCGCACGAGGAGACGCCGCCGTGACAAGACGCCTGACGTTCGCCGCCTGGATCGCCCCTTCAACGCTCTGCATCGTCGCCCTTTGGGCGCCGTCGGCCCACGCCGTCGGCCCCGACGCCAAGGACGTGCGGGCCGTGCTCGACAAGGGCTACGCCTTTCTCAAACAACACCAGGGCGAGGACGGCAGCTGGTCGCCGCGCACCGCCGGGCCGGGCGTCACCGCCCTGGTCGTCTCCGCCCTGCTCCGCAACGGCTACGGCGACGACGATCCGGTCGTCGCCAAGGGGCTGGAGTACCTGGAAAAAAGCGTCAAACAGGACGGCGGCGTCTACAGTAAGGGCTTGGCCAACTACACCACCAGCGTCGCCCTGATGGCCTTCCAGGAGGCCAACAAGGGCGGCAAGTACGATTCGATCATCAAGAACGCCACCAAGTTTTTGAAGGGGTTGCAGGACGGCTCGGCCGACCCCAAGGACGCCCATTTCGGCGGCGTCGGCTACGACGGAAAGGGCCGGCCCGACATGTCCAACACGCAGTTCTTCATCGACTCGCTCCTCCAGGCCGGCGTGCCCAAAGACGACCCGGCCATCCAGCGGGCGTTGAAATTCGTCGATCGCTGCCAGAACCTGCCCGGCCCGGAAGCCAATGACCAGCCGTTCGCGGCCAAGGCGACGGCCGACGACAAGGGCGGCTTCGTCTACCGTCCGGACCCCGACGACAAGGTACACCAGACGCCGGACGGCGGCCTGCGTTCGCTGGGCGCCATGACCTACGGCGGCCTCAAGAGCTTTCTCTACGCCGGCGTCAAAAAGGACGACCCGCGCGTGCAGGGGGCGGTGAAGTGGATTCGCTCCCATTACACGCTGAAGGAGAATCCCGGTATGGGTCAGGCCGGCCTGTTCTACTACTTGCACACCTTCGGCAAGGCGATGGCGGCCCTCGGCGACGACGAATTCGAGGACGCCAAGGGCGTTAAGCACGACTGGCGGATGGAGTTGTTCGAGGCCTTGCAGTCGCGGCAGCAGCCGAACGGCGGTTTCATCAACAAGGGCGACCGGGCCTTCGGCGAGGCCGACGACAACCTGGCGACCGGCTTCGCGCTGCTGGCGCTGAGCTATACCAAGAAGTAGAAAGAGCCGCTACAGGCGAGCGGCCGGCGTAAGCCGGCTGATTGAAGCCGTATCAGCCGGCTTACGCCGGCCGCTCGCCTTTTCGTTCCTGGAGAACCCCATGCGTCGGTCAACAATCGTTACACGATCCCTTTTGGCTTCAACCATCCTCCTGGCCCTGGCCGGCCGCGGCCGCGCCGACGCCTTCGACAACTACACCAATCCGCTCCTCAACAAGGTCATGGCGAGCGACGCGGCGAAAGAGATGAAGCGGGTCTCGCCCGACGACCTGCTCGACAACGACCGCGTCTTGCCCGGCGTGGACGGGGCCGTTCTCATCGTGAAGACCAATCAGGGGCGCAACGCCAAGCTGGTGGCGCGTCCCGCCCGCCAGAAGACCGACATGACCCATAGCGTGGCGACGCTGCTCATCGACCGCTACGTCACCTACAAGGAGGGCGAGGAGCGCACCGTCGCGGCGGCGGGCGAGACCCTGGTGCTGTTCCCCGGCTTCCGGGTCAGCTTCGACATGGGCCAGGTGGTGCCGGAGGAGCTGAGCGGCGACCTGCGATTCGTCGCGGACGGCGACAAATCCTACGTCGAGCCGGTCGGCAAGGCGAAGCTCTACCTGCTCCTCAAGCCGCTGCCGGAGGCGACGCCGAAGAAGCCGGAAAAGCTGGTGGTCGGCGAGAAGTTCGAGCCGCGCTACTTCAACGGCAAGTACAAACTCTACGACGACGGCCGCCGCTCCGGCGAATTGGTGCTGAAGGTCGGCGACGACGGTTCCGTGAGCGGGGCGTACTATTCCGACAAGGACGGTTCCAAATACGACGTCCACGGCAAGATCGGCACGCCGGACTACTCGATCCAGTTCACGGTGCAGTTCCCGCGGGCGGAAGAAAGCTTCCAGGGCTATCTCTTTACCGGCGACGGCAAACACCTGGCCGGCTCCTCGCGCATGAACGACCGCGACGCCGGTTTCTTCGCGACCAGGGTGGAAGAATAGTCCGCGGTCACGGTCAACTCCTCCGGGGCTGGCGCCGGCTTTGCCAGGTGCGGCTCAGCCCGTAGCCGCTCGCCGCCCTTTTCCCTCTATTGATCTTCGGGCTTCCGACCACCGATTACTCTCCGACGCCATGATCTGTCCGGTTTGCACGCACAACAACCTGCCGGGCGCCGAGCAGTGCGCCAACTGCCTGCTCGACCTGACGCAGCTCGACCAGCCGACGGCCCAGGACCGCGTCGAACGCAGTCTGCTGGAGGACCGCGTCGGCGTGCTCAAGCCGCGGCCGGCCGTGACGCTGCCGCCGACGGCGACGGTGGGCGAGGCCATCCAAACCATGCTGGCGCGCAACGTCGGGGCGCTGCTGGTCGTGGACGACGCCGGCAAATTGCTGGGCATCTTCAGCGAGCGCGACCTGCTGACCAAGGCGGCCTCCGACCCCGACTACGCCGCCCGGCCGGTGCGCGCGTTCATGACGGCCGACCCGGAGACGGTGCGGCTGACCGACCCGCTGGCGTTCGTGCTGCACAAGATGGACGGCGGCGGCTATCGGCACCTGCCGGTGGTGCAGGACGGCCGCGTGCTGGGGATGCTGTCGGTGCGCGACATGCTGCGGCACATCACGCGGCTTTGCAAGGGCGGCTGCGGAGGTGGGACATGACGGAGGCGGAATGGCTGGCGTCCACGGACCCGACCGCAATGCTCAAATTCCTCCGTGGCCGGGCCAGCGGCAGGAAGTATCGACCCTTCGCGCTCGCATGCGGCGAGATGAATTGGACCGGGCTCGCAATTCGAAGGAGCCTTTTCTCTTCTTGGTTGGCTCGTTGTGGAGTGGAGTCCCACAGAAGACTTTCTGGCACCCAACTACGGGTTACGAGGCATCAATTCTCGTGAATGAGGCACTTGTGGAGGCAGGTGAACGTGCGCATAGTATTTATCCTTGGTATCTCGGATATGGCGATGATGACGAGGATGGCGCGTATGCCTTCCTTGGCTACGACACTGACTGGCTGGTGCCGGATCGACCGGAGGATATCGCTCGCGCAATCCTTTCGTATCGCATCCACCCCTCCCATTACCTGAGAGACATCTTTGGGAACCCGTTCCGACCCGTAATATTGGATTCTTTCTGGCTGGCCTGGAACGACGGCGCGATCCGTAAGATGGCCCACTCCATCTACGACGACCGCGCCTTCGACCGCCTGCCGCTGCTGGCCGACGCTCTCGAAGACGCCGGCTGCACCGACGCCGACATCCTGAGCCACTGCCGCACGCCCGGCGAACACGTCCGTGGCTGCTGGGTGGTCGATCTGCTGCTGGGTAAGTCGTGACCGCCCCGCCGGGTCGTGGTAGAATCACGCCAGGAGGTGAATCATGCGAAGCATTAAGATACAGGTCAAGAGCGGGCCGGACGGCGTGCTGCACCTGAGCATTCCGGTGGAGATGCCGGATCAGGAATATTTTGTGCTCCTGGAACTGCACCCGCACTTGGCCGAATGGCCGCCGGGGTACTTCGAGGAAACGGCGGGCAGCATCACGGATGAGACCTTCGTGCGCCCCCCCAGTGTATGCGTTGCCTGGACGAGGGACGGAAGGATTCCTGATGCAGTATTTGTTGGACACCAACGTCTGCATCGAATACCTCCGGCGCCGGAACGCACTCTTGATTCAGCGCATACACGCCCGTCCCACTACCGACGTATGTCTCTGTTCAGTGGTCATGGCCGAACTGATCGGCGGCGCCCTCCGTAGTCGCCGCCCAACGGTCGATCGCGCGAAGCTCGACGCCTTCGTGCGGCCGTACCCGAGCCTGCCCTTCAACGACGACGCGGCGGAGGTATTCGCTCGCATCCGTTTTCACCTGGAATCCCTCTGCACGCCCATCGGCCCCTACGACCTTCAGATCGCGTCCATCGCCCTGGTTCATGGCCTGACTGTGGTAACCCATAACGTCGCCGAGTTCGGTCGCGTACCGGGCCTGGTTGTCGAAGATTGGGAAGTGCCGTAGCCGCTGCTTCACGCCCCATGCGCGCGACTGAGAACGGCAACAACGACGCGCCCCGCCCCGGCCGCGCGCAAGGCGCGGGCCGCCTCCGACGCCGTGGCCCCGGTGGTCATCACGTCATCGACCAGCAAGATCGTTGGGCCAGGGACGGGAAGTTTCGCCGCGGCGAACGCGCCGCGGACGTTCTCGCGCCGGCCGGCGAGGCTCTGCGACGGCTGAATCGGCGTCGCGCGGATTCGACGCAGCCACGCGGGCCGAACCGGTAGACGCAGCCGCGCCGCCAGGCCGTGGGCCAGCGCCTCGCTCTGGTTGTAACCGCGCCGCCAGCGCCGCCGCCAGTGGAGCGGAACCGGAACGATGGCCTCGGCCCCGAGGGCGCGCAGGGCCGGGCCGGCGTGGTCGGCCCACAGCTCGCCCAGCAATTCGGCCAATCCCTCCCCCGAATGGTGTTTGATGCGCAGCACCGCCTCGCGCAACAGGCCGTCGTAGGGGCCGAGGCGCACGGCGGCGGCGAACGGCAACCTCTCGTCGCGGCAGTGGGCACAGCGTCCGTCGATCACGGCATATGGCCCGACCGTGGCGGAGCAACGCGGACAGGCGGGAGACGGATCGGCGACAAGAGCGGAGCGGCAGGCGTCGCAGAACCGCCCGGCGTCGGGGAGGGAGCGGCCGCAGAAGTGGCATAGCGCCGGGTAGAGCAGGTGCAGCAGACCGCGACCGAGTTCACGGCCGGTTTCGGCGCAGCGGGTGAGCCAGGTCGGCGACATGGGCGTTAGTCTGCGGCGGCCGGACGGCGATTGCAAGCGCATTCGGGGCGATCCACTAGCCCGGCTCAGACGGCGACGGCCCCGGATGCTTGACATCCCCCTTCGCAGCCCTGAAAAAGGCGAAATCCATACGCCAGCATCACCAGGCAAGCGTGATGGTGGAAGCCGCGCCACGACCGTCCCTCGAAATGATCCAGTCCCAGTTCCTTCATCAACACGACATCCGCCTCGGCGGCGGCCAGTCGGGCGTCGCCGGCCCACGACGGGGCCGCGCCGACGCCGACGACGTTGCCCACCCGCACCCGGCCGCGCTCCGCCGGCCACAACGATTCGCCGTCCGCCGGTTCCACGTCGGCGGACGCCTCCAGCAGATACGTCAGGCCGCGCGACGCCAGGGCCGCGCGGAACTCGCGATCCGCCCCGAAGCCGGCGCCGCCCGTCACCAGCCGGGCCGGCCAGCCCTCCGAACGCGCCTCGTCCAGCAATTCCAGGGCGATGGCGCCCTTGCTCCGGCCGTCGCGTCGCTCCGCCGGCACGCCTACGGCGTCCAGCCGGTGGGGGTGCGTCAGCCAGCCGCGCGGCAGGTAGAGCCGCAAACTCAGCGGACAGCAGCCGGCCGAGCCGGCATGGTGCAGCGCCACCGCGATCTGGCAGTTGGTCTTGCGGCCCAGGGCGCCGCTGTACTGTCGCTGGACGCCGACCGAGCAGCGGCCCTGTTTGACGAACGCCAGGTCGTCCAGCACGAACACGCCGTCCGGCTCGGCGTGGCGGCCGGTCTCCAGGGCGCGATAGCGCCGCCAGATCTTCTGCTCGTCCCACGGACTTTGGTTGACGAAGTTTTGCAGCGCCTGGGCGGCGTCGTCCACCGAAAGGTCCGGCGGCAGCGCCACCCGGCGGGCGAGGCCGCCGATGGTCTTCCGACCACCCTCCAGCAACAGCCCTTGCAGGTAAACGGCGGCCCAGCGCGCCTGGTCCCGGCGGCGGAAGTCGTCGCGGAACAGCGCGGTGTAGTCGTCGAGATCTCGCAGCCAGCCGGCGTCGTGTTCGACCATGACTCTTCGGCCCCCTGGCGGGTCGTTCCGTCTCGAAAAGCGTCCGCCGACTCACGTTGCCACGGCGGCGACGTGCGGCCGATCGACGGCCGTTCCGTCGTGCAGCACCCGACGCAACTCGCGCCACAGGTCGAGTTCCAGGTCGATGAACGGCGACCGCAAACCGCCGTGACGCAGCACCACGTGGTAGGCGGCCGAGGTCAGTTCCGCCAGCTTCTCTTCCGAAACCGCGGCAGTACCGTTGCGAGACATGAGCGTCGTTCTCCTGTTCAGGTCGAAGATGCGTTTCCGTCGTTGTTGACCATGTTTATCATGATAGTAATTATCGTCAGGAACGGGGCGCTGTCCAGACGAAAAATGCACGAAGTAATGTTCTTGCGGCTCGCCCGGCCGGGGCATGGAAATGAGCAGGGCCGCGACCTCATGGTCGCGGCCCTGAAAAAGCGTTTTCGGATCTTCTTACCAGCCCAACGCCTTGCGCAGGTCCTCGTAACCGCCCTGGAAGGCCGCCTCCGGCGACGGGAACGAGGCGCCGCCGTCGAGGCGCTTGCCGTTGTTGGTCTGCGACACCTTGCAGCCGTACTTGCCGGCGTTCGGAACGAGAACGAGGAGGTACAGCGGCTGGCCGGCCAAATAGACCACCTGCGATTGACCATTTTTACTGGTCCGCGACTCGCCGCCGTGTTGCGTCAGCCAATCCGGGGTCGTCATCTCCGTCATCTCCTGTTTATTGTCGTGATCCAATTACTCCGGTAATGGCTGGCCCTTAGTCTCCGGGGCGAACGGTAGCGCCAGAAGCCCGAACACGAATACGGTACACATGATGACGCCGGCGTAGCGGAGCGGCAGCGCCTTGTCGCCGCCGCCAAACCCGGCCAGCCAGCTCGTCAACGTGCCCTGGAACAGCACACCGGCCGCCACGGCGTACCGGCCGACGTTATAGCAAAACGACGTGCCGGTGCTGCGCAGTCGCGTCGGGAACAGCTCCGGGAAGTAGATCGCGTAGCCGCCGAATAGCGACAGCTGCCAGAAGCCCATGATGGGGATCATCCAGTAAATGTCGGTCAGGCCGTGCAGATACCAGAACGTGCCGGCCGTGGCGATAATGGCGCCCAAGAAGCAGACGGCGAAGGCCGGGCGGCGGCCCGTGGCATGGGTGAGGACGCTGAAGAAATAGATGCCGAGGACGCTGCCGCCGTTTTGCACCAGCGACGCGACGCCCTTCCAGTACGTCACGTCGCCCGGCGCCATTCCCTGCGCGGTAAGGATTTTGTCGATGAGGTCGTAGCTGAAAAAGCCGATGGCCCACAGGCCGATGGCGCCGGAACAGGCCAGGACAAAGCCGACCAGGGCGTTGCGTCGCCAGCGCGGGTCGGAAAAGAGATCGGTCATGCTGCCGCGCCGGACGGGGCGCCGCCTTCGGCGAGATGTTTCCAGCGTTCCGGTTCCTGGAGTCGGCCGCGGATCAGCAGCGCCAGCAGGGCAGGGACCGTGCCGATCACGAACATGAGCTGCCACGGGGCGGCGACGTGGGCCAGCCGGCCGGTCTGGGCCAGGTAGCCGAGGCCCATGCTGACCAGGGCGGCGGAGACGTTGCCGATGGCCGAGAGCGCCTGTAACAGGGCCAGGGCGAAGGGCCGGGCGCGGCTGGGCATGACCTCCGCCACCAGGGCGACGCCGACGGCGAACTCGCCGCCGACGCCCATCCCGGTGAGGAAGCGATACAGGGCGAAGTCCCAGACGCTGACGGAAAAGGCCGTCAGGCCGGTGCAGACCGAGTAGATGAGGATGGTCCACATCATGACGCGGGCGCGGCCGATGCGGTCGCCGAGGACGCCGAAGACCAGGCCGCCAGTGGCCCAGCCGACGATGAAGATGGCCGTGACCAGGCCGGCGAAGAAGTTTTCCGAGGCGGCGGCGGGGAGCAGCGCCTTCAGGGCCGGCACCCGCGCCAGGATGAACAGCTGCTGGTCCATGCAGTCGAACAGCCAGCCGAGCGCGGCCACGAGCAGCACGAACCAGTGGTACGCCGTGAGCAGCCGAAACCAGGGAAGCTGGCGGCCGTCCGCGTCGGGAAGGTCGTCGGGTTCCTTGTCGGAAAGGTCCTTGGTCGGAAAGGCGTCGTGCATGGCGTCTCAACGGGGGCGTCGGCTAGGGAAGGAACCACGGCGATGGGTTAGATATACCCGCGTCGGCGGGCGGACGCCAGCGTTTCCGCAAGATTACGAAGTGGAATGCGGCCGTTATGCCACGGTTATGGGGGGGCGCAACGCCGCGCCCTCTCCGGGGCGGACGCAATTCGGCTTATGGAACTGATGCTGCCTCAGCCAGGCGCTCTGCCGGGTGAATCGACCTGGCTCACTCGCGGTGGCGCCGAACGGCGATCTGTTCGAGAGGAATCAGCCGCCCCTGCCCTCTCGCCTCGGGCGGCGCGGCGGTCTTGCAACCGGCGCCGCATCCGCCGCCGCAACCCGACCCCTTGCGCGACCACGTCCGCCACGCCCGACGGCCGAGATAAACCGCCGCCGCGGCG
>CAWFBG010000025.1:0-66781 GCA_963813925.1 uncultured Planctomycetaceae bacterium | reverse complement strand
GGCGGAAGATCGTCCGCGCCTGCCCGCCGGTCAGGGTCCGCTTCTCCAGGAGTTCGGCGGCCAGGGCCTCCACGGCGCACCATGCCGACTCCCCTTGCACCCACAGGTCCGCAACGGCCTGGAGGTAGGCAAGGTAGGCGTCGAGAACGGGGCCGGGCGGGTGGACTTAGGCCGCCATGTCGATCAGGCTGTCATAGTCGTATCTCGCCCCGACGTGGTTGCGCCTGCCAGTGAAGCGCCTTTCGGCCGCGGGGCCGGCCATCCGGATTAGGATGCAGCGCTCCAGCCAGCGGATTTCCCGGCGGCCCAGATGCGCGTCCGGCGACAGCCAGGCCGGCGCGGCGGTGTGACGGCACACGCCGAGGTAATTGCCCTCGGGTACGACAGTGACGAGGCGGACGGCCCGGCCCGTCTCCATCGCCATGACGGCGTGGCCCGCCTCGTGGTAGGCGGTCGCCTGAAGCTCACGGGTCGGCATCGACTGCATGGGGAGGGGCCTTTCTGAGAACGGCCGCGCCGCCTCCCCGGTTCTCAGGACGGGTCGGCGTCGCGGCCAAAGGATCGCCTTCTATTCTACTCCGGCCGGCGTCCGCGGGCGGCGGCGGCCCGCGGGCCGGCCTTGCCGTCCCGGACGCGGCGGCGGGGCGGGCGGGCGTTGCCAGGGCCGTTCCCGCGTCCGTGCGGAGCGGGGGACTGGAGAGAACAGATTTGAGTTCGTCGTGGCGCCGTTCCCGCGTCCGTGCGGAGCGGGGGCGAATTCGGTAAAGACTTTACCGATTTCGGACGTCGTTCCCGCGTCCGTGCGGAGCGGGGACCGTTGGAAACGGGTAACGCCATGTTACCCGTTTTCCCGCGTCCGTGCGGGGCGGGGGAGAAACCATTAGTTACTGAAGGTTTCCCAAACGGCGTTCCCGCGTCCGTGCGGGGCGGGGGAGGAAGTGGACCGCTTGTGTGCCGAAGATGCCGAATTCCGTCGTTCCCGCGGGCGGGTGGGCGGAAGGCGTAAAACGGTTGCATTTGGTTGCATGCGCGCGGCCTTCCCGCGGGTGCGCGGGGCGGAAGAAAACCGACATCATCGACACGCAAGCGGCCGCCGTTCCCGCGGGCTGGCGGGCCGCGTGTATACCCCTTTGATGTTTACCTGCAATGTTCAGCCGTTCCCGTGGGCCGCTTGCGTGCCGATGATGCCGATGATGCCGATTTGCGTGCCATGTCGGCGTTCCCGAGGGCGCGCGGGGCGGGGGCCCCGTGAGGACAAAACGGTAGGATTTAGTAGAGCGCGTGGGGGAGGGCAACCCCTGAGAACGCATCGGCCTCAAGGGTTTCGGCCGCCCCGCCCGCGCGGGCGTTTGTTCACTCGCCTTGTGTTCACTTTTCTTCACTTTTCGGGCGGCGTCGAGGCACCGACCAGCGCCAGCACGGCCCGGCGGATTGCCTCCGGCAGTTCCGGCCAGGCGGCGACGACGCGGGCCAGGTCGGCGTCTTCCGGGCCGGCGGGTACATGCTGGGGGCCATGCGGCGCGGCGCCGTCGCCGGAAGTGTTGCCGGACAAGGGGTTCGGATCGCGGAGCAACCGGCTGTAAACCGGTTTGTTCCAGGTTCGAGTCCTGGTCGGGGAGCTTCCCTCAAGACGACTCGCCCCCCATCATCGGCCCTCAAATCCGTACAAAAACAGGAATTGCGGGCCGCCTTGCTTTACCCCTTCCTGGCCCCATCACATCCAGCAACCCTCATTCGACCTCTCCCGCCATAGGGAGGTTGTGTACGCGCCGAAGAGCGCTTCAGACGCCGGCCGCCTTCCGCCCGGCCTGAGCGTTCGCCGAACCCGGCGACGCCAGTGCGAGCAGGCGCTGAGGGGCCGCATCGAGTGGAAGTCGGTGTACAGGGGGCCGTCCGGCCCCTCGCCCTCTTGCGGTTCTTCGCAGCCGACCCTCCTTGCGCAAGTCGGTTCGGGTCGAGTTGGCGATCCCGGCTTCCCATTGACGCGTGAATCGGAACTTTGGTCGCGTTGCCAGGTCGAATCAAGCCCCCGGTCCTGCATACCCCGCCCGCCGGAGACGATCACGCACGGCCAACCATTCGTCCTCGTCCGGCGGCAGATCGACCACGATGCGGCTCATTCCGGCGTCGTCGAGGGCGTGCAAGGCGGCGTACATCTGGGCGGCGTACCCGGCCGGATCGGCCGGCATGATCCGCACCACGAGCACCGGCGAGGCAAGTTCCAGCGGGTGCGTCCACGTCATCCAGCCGACGCGGGCGCCGGCGTCCAGCAGCTCCCGGACCCGCGCCCCGCCGTCATGGCTGCATTCCAACGTCGTTCGCGGGGCGTAATGCCGCGGCAGCATCCCCGGCGACGGCAGCGCCGCGCCTGTATGCGGCCCATCAGAGCGACTGATCGGGCCGATCACCGCCTCCAGATCCGCCGGCCCAAGCAGGCCCGGCCGCAGCAGGCGCGGCGGCGAGGTCGTCAGATCAAGAACTGTGGATTCGATGCCGCCGGCCGTCGGGCCGCCGTCCAGCACGAGGTCGATGCGGCCGGCTAAACCGCGCAGGACGTGCTCGGCCAACGTGGGCGACAGCTCGGTGGAGCGGTTGGCGCTGGGGGCGGCCACCGGGGCGCCGACCGCCCGCAGCAGCGCCAACGCCACGGGATGGGCCGGCACGCGAAGCGCCACGGTCGAACCGCCGGCCGTCGTCGCGTCCGGCACGTCGGCGTTGCGCGGCACGACCAGCGTGAGCGGACCGGGCCAAAAGCGGCGTGCGAGGCGTTCGGCGGCGTCCGGCCATTCCGCGGCAACTTGCACCGCCTCTTTCGGATCGGCAATGTGGACGATGACGGGGTTGTTGGCGGGACGGCCCTTGGCGGCGAAGATGCGGCCCACGGCGGCCGCGTCCAGGGCGAGCGCGCCCAGCCCGTATACCGTTTCGGTCGGGAAGGCGACGAGTCCGCCGGCGCGTACCACCGCCGCCGCCCGCGCGATCCGGTCGGGCTGCGGAGCGTTGGCGTCCACGGCGAGGACTTCGGTGTGCATGACTATCGTGAACGCCGGTTAGCCGCGACGCGCAGCGGAGCGCGTTGGGACCCGGCGCTCCGCTGCGCGTCGTGGCTATCCGGCGGCGACCGCATTAGATGACGTAATTCGGCACGAACTCCTGCCCCGCCGGCCCCTTGATGCGCAGCGACGGCTTCTCCATCGACACCACCGTCGAGGGCGCCACGCTCTGCGTCAGCCAGACGCTGGAGCCGATCACCGCGCCCCGACCGACCACGGTGTCGCCGCCGAGAATCGTGGCGTTGGCGTAGACCACTACATCGTCCTCCAACGTCGGGTGCCGTTTCATGCCGCGGATGATGTTGCCGTCGGCGTCGCGCGGGAACGACAACGCCCCCAGCGTCACGCCCTGGTACAGCTTGACGTTGGTCCCGATGTCGCACGTCTCGCCGATCACCACGCCGGTGCCGTGGTCGATGAAGAAGCCCGGCCCGATCCGCGCCCCCGGATGGATGTCGATGCCCGTCTTCTGGTGGGCGTGCTCGGTCATCATGCGCGGGATCAGCGGCACGCCCAGCAGCAACAGTTCGTGGGCGACGCGGTACACCGACACCGCCTCCAATCCCGGATAGCAAAAGATGATTTCGTGGTGGCTCTTGGCGGCCGGGTCGCCCTCGAAAGCCGCCTGGGCGTCCTGTTCCAGGATCAGGCGCACGTCCGGCAGCCGTTTCAGCAGCTCGACCGTCTTCTGCTGGGCCAACGCCTCCAGGTCCAGCGGCACGCGCGTCTCGCCCTGGAGACAATCCTGTTCGTGGCGGAGGGCGCGGCCGATCTGCTGCGTCAGCGTGTCGTGGAGCCGGTCGATCAGGTCGCCGACGTGATATTCGACGTTGCCGATGTGCAGATTCTGCCGCCGCCAGTAGCCGGGGTAGAGAATGTCGAGGAGGTCCGTGAGGATGTCCACGACGGCCTCGCGGCTCGGCAACGGCTTGTGGCCGAGGTGGCTAGTGCGGCTGCATTCGGTGTAGGTGGCGACGATCGCTTCGGTGATTTCCGGCAGGGCTTCCTTCAGACGAATGTCCGTGGCCATGGTATTCGTTCCCGTCGGGGCCGAGGCGCCACCCTTTATCGTAGGGATGCTTCCGTCGCCGGTCCATTTGCTCCTCTGTTCCTTCGACCGGTTTGACGGGGAAGTCCAGGGAAAATCGGCCTCCGGATTCTTCGCTTAGAGTCTAGGCAGATGACGCATGGCTCGCGGGCGGGGCGGCCCGGCCCGGCGCAATCATATGGCCAGACCACGCCGAAATGTCGATTCGCAAGTGCTTCCGGCAACGCCATTAGCGGCGGCGCGGCGGCCGCGACCTTGAAAGGAACGGCGATTGGTCCGGCGTTTGCAAAGAGGGCTGCCGTTCTGCTCTGGGAGAGAGAGCGAACCAAAGCCGACCGGCTCGCGCTGGCCATGGGAGAGGTGGTACAGCGAGCCGGCCGGTTTTTTTTCCCGCCGCAGCTTTTAGCAGCCTTCCGGCTCGCGCTGGCCACGGGAGAGGTGGTACAGCGGGTCGGAGGGTTTTTCACGTCCCACTCAGGATCTCTCGGTGGCCGGCCGCGTTTCGGGTATGCTAACGGGAAGGCACAGAAGCATGGCGCCGTAACCGGGAGCCGAATCCGTGAACCCCGTGGCCGATCCCGTCCCCCAGCAGGCCCCCTCGGAAAAACCCGTCGTCCGCCCCGACTCGCCGCGGCAGCGACTCGGGCCGTACTGGCTGAACGCTATCGTCGCCCTGGTCGGCCCGCCGTGGCTGCGTCGGCTGGCCCACGGCGCCATCAAAGTGCCGCGCATCCGCCATTGGGAGAAGGAATACGAACGGCTGTCCGACGCCGACCTCAAGACGACCGGCCAGCGCTGCGCGGCCGGCGCGCGGCGGCGAATCGCTGGACAAGCTGTTGGCTGAGGCGTTCGGCCTGGTTTGTGTGCAGACGCGGCGGGTGCTGGGCATCCGTCCGTTCGACGTGCAGCTGGCGGCCGGCGTGGTGATCCACCAGGGCGGCTTGGCCGAGTTAGCCACTGGCGAAGGCAAGACGCTCACCGCCTCGTTGCCGGCGTTTCTCAATTCGCTGGAAGGCAAGGGCGTCCACGTCGCCACGGTCAACGACTACCTGGCCCGCCGCGACGCCGAATGGATGCAGCCGATTTACGAGGGACTGGGCCTGAGCATCGGCGTGTTGCAGCAGCAGATGGGCGAGCAGGACCGCAAGCGCGCCTACCAGTGCGACGTCACCTACGGCACCGCCGCCGAGTTCGGCTTCGATTTCCTCCGCGACCGGCTGAAAGGGGCCGGGCGCAGGGCCGCGAGGCGCCGTTCTGGGCGCCCTGGGTCAAGGGCAGCGTCTACACCACCCCCGAAGACGCCAACGTCCAGCGGCCGCACCACTACGCCCTGGTGGACGAGGCCGACAACGTCTTCATCGACGAGGCCCGCACGCCGCTCATCATCAGCATGGCGACGCGCCTGGCCACCAAGGAGGAACAGATTGTCTACCTCTGGTCCGACGACATCGCCAAGAAGATGGTCCTGAACGAACATTTTACGTTCGACCAAAAGAAGCAGAAGCTGGAACTGACCGGCCTGGGCAAGCAGCTGATGCGTTACTCCAACCCGCCGACGCAGGGCGGCGGCGAGAGCAGCGCCATGGACAAGTTGCAGGAGCGCGTCGAGCAGGCGCTGCAGGCCCACTACCGCTTCCGCCGCGACCAGCATTACATGATCGACAAGACCAAGGTCGTCATCATCGACGAGTTCACCGGGCGCAAAATGCCGGATCGCCAGTGGCGCGACGGTTTGCATCAGGCCGTCGAGGCCAAGGAAGGAGTCCCCATCCACAAGGCGTCGGACCACGCCGCTCAGGTGACATTTCAGAGCTATTTTCGGCTGTACAAGAAGTTGGCGGGCATGACCGGCACGGCGAAGCAGAACCGCTTCGAGTTGCGGCGGGTCTACAAGCTGTGGGTGGTGTGCGTGCCGACCAACCGGCCGGTCATCCGCGAGCACTGGCCGGATCGGGTGTTCCCGAACGAGGACGCCAAGTTCGCGGCCGTGGTGGAGGAGGTGTTGCGGCTGCGGGCGCAGGGCCGGGCGGTGCTGATCGGCACGCGCTCGGTGGACAAGTCGGAGGTGCTGAGCGAACGGCTGCGGCAGGCCGGCGTCGAGCACCGGATCTTGAACGCCCGCCAGAACGCGGAGGAGGCGGAGGTCGTGGCCGCGGCCGGCAAGACGGGTCGAGTAACGATCGCCACGAACATGGCCGGCCGCGGCACCGACATCAAGCCGGACGCCGACGTGATCGCGGCCGGCGGCCTGCACGTTCTGGGCACCGAGCGCCACGAGGCCTTGCGCATCGACCGGCAGCTGATGGGGCGGGCGGGCCGGCAGGGCGATCCCGGCAGCGCCCAATTCTTCCTGTCGCTGGAGGACGAGCTGCTGGAAGGGTTGGGGGAGAGGCGGCAGGAGGCGTTGAAGAAGCGCGGCCGGCGCGGCGGGGCCGGGGACTGGAGCGGCTATCAGAAGCGGTTCGTGACGGCGCAACAGCGCGTCGAACATCGCCACTACCTGTCGCGCGTCGATCTGATGGTGCATGAGAAGCAGCGTCAGGAGGTCCTCAAAGACCTGGCGGCGGACCCGTATGTAGATTGATTGACGCGGAGCGGGAGAAACTCACCCATGGTCCAGCAGATCGAACCGCGCCAGTTGTCGGCCAAGCGTCAGGCCGGCGAAGCCGTTCACCTGCTCGACGTGCGCCAGCCGTGGGAGCACGACGCCGCCGCCCTGCCGGACAGCCAACTCATCCCGCTGGACCAGCTGATGCGGCGCTCCGCCGAGGTCCATCCGCCGGAAGGGTCGCTGCTGGTGGTGTACTGCCACCACGGGGTTCGCAGCCTGTCCGCCGCGGCCTTCCTGGAGCGCCTCGGTTACGCCACCGTCGCCTCGCTGTCCGGCGGCATCGACGCCTGGTCGCAGCAGATCGATCCCTCCGTGCCGCGCTATTAAGAGAGTTCGGAACGAATGCGGAGGGGATCGGGCGAGCCCGCAGCGCCAGGCAAGGGCGAGCCGGGAAGTCGCCCTTGCTTGGCGCTGCGGGCTCGCCGAATCGTTTTCATTTCCTCCGTGCGTTTTAAACCATGAGCGAACTCAGCCACTTCGATGACCAAGGCGCCAGCCGGATGGTGGACGTCAGCGCCAAGCCGGAGACGCTGCGCGAGGCCCGCGCCAGTGCTTTGGTGCGCATGGCCGCCGCCACCGCCGCCCTCATCCGCGACCGCGCCCTCAGCAAGGGCGACGTGCTCGAAACCGCCCGCCTCGCCGGCGTCATGGCCGCCAAACGCACCGGCGATCTCATCCCCCTCTGCCATCCTCTCCCCATCACCGGCGCCACCCTCGACTTCGCCTGGGACGCCGACGACCTTCTTCGCATTACGGCGACGGTTCGCGTCTTCGGCCGCACCGGCGTCGAGATGGAAGCGCTCACCGCCGTCAGCGTCGCCGCCCTGACCGTGTACGACATGTGCAAGGCCGTCGATCGTGTTATGACGATCGAGCGCGTGCGGTTGGAGGAGAAGAGCGGCGGCCGTAGCGGGACGTTCCGGCGCGAAGATTGACGCCCGCCCCGCCCGCCGCTACATATTCACTAGGAATTGAAAGTTCAGAAACCTCTCGCGGGTAAGGGGGGTGAGGCGCCATGAACCAATCGATGCTGGCGGTCCCGCAAACGGTCGCGCCTCCCCTCGACCTGTACGGCCCGGTCTCGGCCGACCTGGAAGAGGTCGAGCGCATCCTTTCGCAGACATTGAAGAGCCGTTACGCACAGGTCCAGCCGGTGGTCGATCACGTCCGACACTACCGCGGCAAGCGGCTGCGGCCGGTACTGTTGCTGCTGACGGCCCGCGCCTGCGGCAAGCCGACGCCCGCCCACCACGTCCTCGGCGCCGTGGTGGAGATGATCCACACGGCCACGCTGGTTCACGACGACGTTCTGGACGGCGCCTCGGTGCGGCGACACACGCCGACGGTCAACGCCGGCTGGGGCGTCCACAACGCCGTCCTGCTCGGCGACTACCTGTTCACGCACGCCTTCCACCTGGCGAGCACGCTGGACGACGTTCGCGCCTGCCGGCTGATCGGCAAGGCGACGAACCGGGTCTGTGAAGGCGAACTCTGTCAGGGGCTGGAGCGCGGCAACCTCGACCTGACGGAGTCGGACTATTTCGACATGATCGACGGCAAAACGGCGGAATTGCTGGCCTGCGCCTGCCACCTGGGGCTCTGTTCAGCGGCGCGTCGGCGGAGGTGGTGCAGGCGTTGGCGCGATTCGGCCGCTACGTCGGCCTGGCCTTCCAGATCGCGGACGACCTGCTCGACCTGGTGGGCGACGAGCAGACGACGGGCAAATCGCTGGGCACCGACCTGGAACAGCAGAAGATGACGCTGCCGCTGATCCGCGTGTTGCAGTACGGACCGAAGGGACTGGCGGAGCGTGTGCGGCAAATCCTACTGGGGCCGGATAACTGCCGGCGCGAGTTGCTGCGGCCGTGCCTGACGGAGAGCGATGGGCTTGACTACGCGCGGCGGAAGGCGGAGGAGTTCGCCGGCAAGGCGCGGAAGGAATTGGCGTGCCTACCGCCGTCGGCGTGCCGGACCATCTTGGAGGCGGTTACGGATCGGGTGGTGCATCGGAGCCATTGAGAAGGACGGACACGTCATGAGGGTATGAATGCCGGCCGCCGCTGAGTCTGTTTGGCTACAACCAACAGCGGATTCGTCCGAAGATGCTCAAAAGGCACTTCGGCGCGTCGGATCGACGCGCGCCAACTCCTGCCCGATAGCCTGAGAGAAATGGTAAAATCCTCTTCACGCAGGCGACTTCGAACGCCCGGGGATGCAATGCACCGTATGATGGTCCCGGATGAGTGAGTGACCAGGGTTTGCACCATGACGAGCGCTTCCACCGACGGACAGGCGGCCGCCGGCGGCGACCCGTACCGGGCCTTGCTGGCCGTATCGGAAGCGATCGTCTCGCACCGCGACCTGCCCGCGCTGTTCCACGAGTTGGCCGGCCGACTCCATCTGGTCGTGCGTTGCGATTACGTCGCCGTGGTCCTCCACGAGGCGGCGGGCGACGCCATGCGGCTGCACATCCTGGAGGCCTCCGACCACACCCCGATCCCGGTCGTCCTCGTCGTTCCCGTCGCGGACGACCCGGCGGGATGGGTCTGGCAAACTCAGCGCCCGCTGGTCGTCTCGAGCATGAGCAAGGAAACGCGCTGGCCGCGGTTCCTGGAGCGCGTGAAGCCGTACGGGGTCGAGAGCTTCTGCTGGCTTCCGTTGACCACCGCCCGGCGGCGGCTGGGCGCGCTGGTGTTCACGGGCAAGGAGCCGTCCGCCTATGACGCGGTGGACCTGGGCTTCCTGCAGCTCGTCGCCAACCAGGTCGCCGTGGCCGTCGAGAACGCCGTGGCCTTCCAGGAGATCGCGGCGCTCAAGGACCAGCTCGCCAAGGAGAAGGCGTACCTGGAGGAGGAGGTCCGCACCGAACACCACTTCGGCGAGATCATCGGCGAGAGCGCCGCACTGCGCCGCGTCCTCAAGCAGGTCGAGACCGTCGCCCCCACCGACTCCACCGTCCTCATCCGCGGCGAGACCGGCACCGGCAAGGAGCTGGTCGCCCGCGCTCTGCACGAGCTAAGCCCACGCCGGGAGCGGACCTTCGTCAAGCTCAATTGCGCCGCCATTCCGACGGGCCTGCTGGAGAGCGAGCTGTTCGGCCATGAGAGGGGCGCCTTCACCGGCGCCGTCAGCCAAAAGATTGGCCGCTTCGAGCTGGCGCACCGGGGGACCCTGTTTCTCGACGAGGTCGGCGACATCCCCCTGGAGCTGCAACCCAAGTTGCTGCGCGTGTTGCAGGAGCAGGAGTTCGAGCGCCTGGGCAGTACGCGGACGGTCAAGGTGGACGTGCGCCTGGCGGCGGCCACGCACCGCGACCTGGCGCGGATGGTTGCGGACGGCCGCTTCCGCGAGGACCTCTACTACCGGCTCAACGTCTTCCCGGTCGTGCTGCCGCCGCTGCGCGAGCGTCGCGACGACATCCCGCGGCTGGTCCGGCATTTCACCCAGGGCTTCGCCCGGCGGATGGGTCGGCGCATTGAGACCATCCCGTCGGCGGTCATGGAGGCGCTGGTCCGCTACCCCTGGCCGGGCAACGTGCGCGAGCTGCAGAACGTCATCGAGCGCGCGGTCATCCTCTCTCCCGGCACGACGCTCCAGATCCCCCTCGGCGATTTGCGTCCCGCGGCCACGGACGCCCCGGCTCCGGCCGACGCGGCGGTCACGCTGGCCGACGCCGAGCGGGAGCACATCCTCGCCGCCTTGCGCGACTCCGGCTGGGTGCTCGGCGGGCCGAAGGGGGCCGCGGCCCGCCTGGGCATGAAGCGCTCCACCCTGTATAAGAAGATGAAGAAGCTCGGCATCTCCCGCCTCGACTAGCGCTCCCGGGGCGGCGTCTGCGCTGTGCTCACCGGGTCGTTTCGGCACGGCGGAGCAGGTCTGCCGCCTCTTGCCACAGCGCCTGGCATTCCTGCCGCTCGGCCGGAGGCGGCTTCTCCAGGGCGTCCGCGTCGCGCAGCCCGGCCAGGTCGGGGTCGTCCCGCCAGGGCGCCAACGTCTTCTGGGCCTGGATGCGGTCCGCCGCCGTGCCCGTGTCCACCTTCTTGGCCCAGGCGGCCAGGTCGAGTCGCAACCAGTCACGCGCTTGCTTGCGTAACCCCTCTCGCTCGGGCTCCCTGAGCCCGGCCACGTCGTCGCCCTGACCGCCGCCGGCCAGGGCGGCGGCGCGGGCGGCGTTGAACCGGTGGCCGGCGCGCAGGTCCTCGGTCAATTGAGGTGTGGCCAACAGCGCCTCGGCATAGAGGCGTGCGGCCGTGGCGTAGTGGCTCTTGACGAGACAGAGTTCCGCCAGGTCGAGGCAGTCGGCGGCGACGGGCCTGTCCTTACCCTGGACGACGGCGGGTAGACGATCTTCCAGGCGCGCAGGCGCTGGCAGCGCTGCAGCAGGCGTTCCAGGTTAGCATGGAACTTTTCCCCCTCGGGGGCCAGGTCGAGGCCCCGCCGGATCTCGGCCTCGGCCTCGGTGAACTCATGCCGGGCGAGCAGCGCCTGGCCCAGCGCCCCATGGCACCAGGCGAAATAAGGTTCAATCCGGACGCCCTGGCGGTAGTGGTCGATGGCTTCCTTCAGTCGGGCCTCATCCTGCGTGGGAATGCGGAGCGTGTTACGGGCCGGGGTCCACTTGGGGTCACAGTCCTGGGCCTGCTTGTAACAAGCCATCGCCTCGTCCAGGGCCGGACCACGGAACGGGTTGAGGGGTTTCACGCTCTCCGCGTAATCGTCGTCCGCCTCTTCAAACCGGCCCTTGGCGACCAGGGCGATACCGAGCAAGTGGTGAGCCCGGGCACAATCGGGGTCGCTCCGCAGGGCCTGCCGGTAGTGGTTGATCGCCTCGTCCAAGGACCCCGAACCGGCCTGGATCGCGCCGAGGTTGCAATCGGCGGCGGCCAACTGGGGATCGATCTCCAGGGCGTCCTGGTACGTGAGCACCGCCAGGGGCCAATAGCCCTTGCGTTCCAGGGCCACGCCGAGGTTGTTCAGGCCCGGCGCGAACCGGGGATGGTTCTTCACGAGCCGGTGCAAGGTGGTAGCGGCGTCCCAGATCCAGTACTTGTCAATCTGGGCGAGGCCGACGTCATTCAGAACGGCGGCCTCGTCCGGGCGGATTTTCAGAGCCTTCTCGTAATAGGCCAGGGCCGGCGCGGGGTCGCCCCCCGGGCACCTTTCCGCGCCGTGCAGCGCCAGGGCCAGCGTAAAGTTCGCCCAGAAGTCGTCGGGATATTGCTCCCGGACGCGCCGGAGAAAGCCGACCCCGTCCTCACCGGTCGCGGTCAGCCGTTCGCCCAGCGCCAGCAGCATCGGTACGGGCTGCTCCGCCAGCGGCGCCGCCTGCGCCAACTCGGCCAGGGCCTTCCCATCTCTCCAGGCCGCCGGGTCGCGCACCCGGTCGCGCCAGGGGTCGGGGTCCGCCCGGCGCGCCACGCCCAGCAGCCAATCCTGCCGGGCCGGGTCGGCGGCACAGACCGCCCAGTCCTCCAGCGCGGCGACGATGTGGGCGGCCCATTGGGAGGCCCGGACGCGCGCCGCGACCCCCTCCGGGTCGTCGCCAGGCTCGCCCAGCCCCTGGTCCCGGAACGCCTCGGCGTAGTCCCGATCCGCCCGGGCCTTGTTGAAGCGCAGCAGAGCGCCGTGATGGAGCTGCCCCTCGGCCAGAGTATATCGGTTCAGGCGGATCGCCTCGAGCCGGACCAGGAATTCGTGGTCGCGGCGGGCCGCCTCTACGGCCGGGTATAGCCAGAACGGCCCGCCGTCGCCGAGCCGGGACCGGGCCTGCTTCAGTGCGGCGCCGGCCTCGGGGAGGGCCGACTGCTGCTGCAACCGATCCGCCTCCCGCAAGTCCGCCTCCACCCCTCGCGCGGTGAGAAGCCACCGCCCGATCAGCCAGCCCGCGCCGCCCAGCACGGCGGTCGCAACCAACAACGCGCCGGCGAGCAGCACCGCCGCCGCCGGGCGACGCCGCGCCCACCGGGCGACGCGCTCCAGCCGGCCCAGCGGGCGGGCGGTGATGGGCTCGCCGCGCCGAAAGCGGCGCAGGTCGTCCGCCAACGCCTGGGCGCTGATGTAGCGCCTGTGCGGCTCCTTGTGCAGGCACTTCAGGCAGATGGTTTCCAGGTCGCGCGGCGCCTGCGGGTTCAGCCGCGCCGGCGGCACCGGCTCGTCGGCCACCACCTGCTGCAGCGTCGCCGTCGCCGACTCGGCGCGGAACGGCGGCCGGCCCGTCAGCATCTCGTACAGGATCGCCCCCAGGGCGTACACGTCCGTGGCCGGCCCGATCGCCCGCTTCTCGCCGCGCGCCTGCTCGGGGGCCATGTAGCTCGGCGTCCCCATCGGGGCGCCGCTGAGCGTGAGGCCCCCGTCGCCTTCCAGCCGCCGAGCCAGGCCAAAGTCGGCGACCTTGGGCGTGCCATCCCCGGTGAGCAGGATGTTTGCCGGCTTGAGATCCCGATGCACGATGCCGCTCTGGTGCGCCGCGTGGACGGCGTCGGCCAGCGTCGCCGCCAGGGCGGCCGCCTGGCGAACCGGTTGAGGAACCCCCTGGATTTGCTGAACGAGGCTGCCGCCCTCGATCAGCTCCATGGTGAAGTAGGGCCGGCCGTCCACCTCGCCGGCGTCGTAGACCGGCACGATGTTGGGGTGGTGCAGCGCGGCAACCGCCTGCGCCTCGCGGAGGAAGCGCTCCCGCTCCGCCGGCCGGGCATAGGCGCCGGCCAGCAGCATTTTCAGGGCGACGGGTCGATTCAGGCGCAGGTGCCAGGCCCGGTAGACGACGCCCATGCCGCCGCGGCCCAGCTCCCCCTCCACTTCATAGCCGGGGACTTCGGGCAGGGCGGCGCCCTCCGGCGGGATCGACGGCGCGCTTGCGTCCGACTCCGTCGGAGGAGGGAACATCGCGTCCAGATTGGCCCGGAGGAGGCGCATCTTCTGCCACCGGGCGCGTACCTGGGGCAGCAGCTCGGGGCAGGAGGCGCATACCTCTTCCGGCGTGGCTTGCGAGCTGAGCAGTTCGTCGATCAGTTGGGACAGGCACCCGTCGTCGGTCATCGCGCGGCCCTCCTCTTCGGAGGGATGAGGGATGAAGGATGAGGGATGAAAGAAGACCGGAAGCGGTCCTGTTTTCTTTCATCCCTCATCCTTCATTCCTCATCCTTTTTCTGGGCGGAGGTCGGCCAGCATGTCGAGCAGCAGCTGAAGGCCCCGATTCAGCCGCCGGTTCACGGTCGCGGCCGAGACGCCGAGCACCTCAGCGGCCTCGGCCTGCGACAGCCCCTGAATCCGAACCAGGTCGAACACCTCCCGCTCGGGCTCCGGCAACTTGGCGATCGCGTCCAGCATGCGGCGGGAGTCCGGCGTGAGCATCGAGTCGCTGCTGGCCGGGGCGGGCGCCAACCCCTCGCGCAGCTCCACGGGGGTCGGCCGCTCATCTAGGCGGCGGGCCATTTCATTCAGCTCCCACCGCATGTGCTGACTGGCCAGGGCGAAGAACTGGCGCACCGTGCCCGGGCGGACCTCGCGCATCGCCTTGAGCAGCCGCTCGACCACCGCGCCGAGCAACTCGTCCGCCTGGAGGTTGAGGGGCGGCCGCGCCAGGCGCGGGTAGCTCCGGTGCAGGAGGGCGGCGCAGAGCTGGTGCAGCCGGCCGACCGCCCGGTCGAGCAGGGCGCGGACGGCCTCCTCGGAGGGCGTGTCGCCGGCCAGCTGGTCCAGGTAGCGCTGGACGACGGCCGTGGTGCGTTCCTCTTGCATGCGGCCTCCTCGGCGGGAGGGCGGCGGTGTCGGCCGATTATACCGCGAACGAGTGCAACGCCGCCACGCTTAAGTGTACGTCCGGGAGGGATTCCGTAGGAGGTCGCGGGCGAGTTCCGGATGAGTGATTGATTAGGGGTTTGGCCATGACCAGCGCTGCACCTCGACGGACAGGCAACGGCCCCCGGCGGCCCCGACCGACCCTTGCTGGCCGTTACAGTGGACGTCCGGCTGGCGGCGGCCACGCACCGCGACCCGGCCCGGATGAGGAGCGCCGCCCGGGCGGCGAGCGCCGCCCGGGCGGCGCTTGCCGAGTGGCGCTTCCCGTCTGTTCCCCGGCCCGTTTCGTTCCGCTCCGTCCGCAACCCGATACGAAACCTTGCCTTGCGAGGAGACGCATCGGAGGCCCCTGCGCCGGCACGGCCCCTGCTTTGGGGGGGGTGCAGGAAAACGCAGGAAAGGACGTGAGCCATGTTGCGGATCACCGTCCACGACAACCCGGCGGCCCTCACATTCCAGCTCGAAGGGAGCTTGGCGGGGCTGTGGGTGCGGGAGCTGGAGAAGTGCTGGCAAGACGCCCTGGCCCGCCGGCGCGAACCGATCCTCCGCGTGGACCTGACGGGCGCGACCTTCATCGACGCGGCGGGCCAGGCCTGCCTGGTTGCCATGCACCGGCAGGGGGCCGAATTCATCGCCCCGGACTGCCTGACGAAGGCCGTCGTGGACGAGATTACTCAGACGGCCGTTCGCGACGACGGGCATCCGAAGCGGAAAGCGAAAACCAGGCGAAACTGAACTGAGGTGCAACTTGAAGACCAGCGCGATGGCTCACCCCCGGCGACTGCTTCCGGCCTGGCCGGTCGCTCCCGTGACGGCCGGACTGTTTCTCGTCGGGTGCTTCGGCGGGCTTTGGCTCGCTTCGGCAGCCGATTTGTCCTGGAAGGCTGCTTCTCTTGTCGCGGTCCTGGCCCTCGCGGCGCTCGCCGGCATGACGTGGTATTCCTCCCGCGCCCGCGCCGACCGGCGGTGGCGGGCCGCGCTGGACCGCTACGCCGAGCAGCAACTGACGAAGGGGCCCACCCTCGGAGCCGGCCGCGCTGCGCTCGGTGCCCGCCCCTACCGTGCCGCCGACGGCAACCAGTCGGCGCACGCCCAGGGGAATCGCCCGCCCTGTCTTATTCATCATGGCGAATCGCCGCTGTGCGGTTCCGCACCGCGGCCGTGCGGCCCCGACACGACCGACGGGCGTCCTCTCACGGGTGCGGTCGGCTGCGGCGCTCGCAACTCCTGAAAAGGAAAGGCATTATGGATCGACGACACAAGGGATTGCCGATGGCGCATGGCTTGCGATCCTCGAGGACGAGCACGAGGCGCATTCCGCCGACGGCCGCGGTTCGGATTCCAGGCGGCGGCCGTCCCGAGCCAGGGAGCAATGTCCACCCGCCCGATCAGCACGCGATGGCAACCGAGTTCATCCACACAGGAGGGCTGCATCATGACCAGCGTCGATGCCTTGATCAACCGGATCGACCACGAGGTTGCGGCGGTAGTGGGTAATGAGAAGGCGGCACGGGCCGAGATGGTGCGAGAGAACCGCGAGCGCGAGATGCGGCTCCGGCGCTATGACGCCGCGGCCCAGCACGTCATCGAACTGCTGAAGCCCCGCCTGGACGCCTTCATCGACCGGTTCCAGCCCGTGGTCCAGGCGGAGCCCACGGTTCGCGAACACACCAACGGTGTGAACCTGACATTCGCCGCCACCGTGGCGAAGGCGACGCTGACCTTTGAGCTGTCCCCGGATCGGGACGTGACGCATGTCCGCCTGGAATGTACGCAGGAAATCGTCCCGGTGCTGGTCGGCTGCGACCGGCCTTCGCTGTTCATGTTCCCGCTGGACGCTGTCCAGGACGATGCGGTCGTGCAGTGGTTCGACGACCGGATCGTGGCCTTCGTGAAGTCCTACCTGGCCCTGGTACGCCAGGACGCCGCGCTGCGGGAGCAGCTCAAAGACCGACTCGTCGAGGACCCCGTCTCCCGGATTCTATTCCCGAAGCACCTTGCCGCGTCCTCATTGGAGCGCGACGGGCGGACCTACTACTTCGTGGACGAGGACACCCGCCGGGAGTTCGAGAAACAGACGGCCGCCCCGTAAGGGCGCGGGCGAAGCGATTCCCAGGTTGCTGAGTCGAAGGCTCGAATGCGAGGCGGCCTCACGCCGTCCTTTCGAAACATTTACACGGTCTTAATAGGAGTTAAATCATGAACGCGCCCGGCACGAATTCTCAGAACGGTCACGACCCGACCGGGGCCGCGCTGGCCCCCGCCGGCACGGGGCTCGCGCGGGCGGCGCACGGCGCCTCGCCCGCCACGGCCGACCCGCCCCCGCACGCCCCGGCGCCCGCCGCGCCAACGGACGGTTCGCCCCGCGTCCACGAGCCCCAACCGCCCGTCGCCACGCCGCCCGCGCACCGCTGGCGGAAGTGGCTGCTGCTGGCGGGGGCCGCGGCCGGCCTGGCGGTCGCGGGATACTTCCTGGTTCCGTGGGTGAACACGGCGCTCAACACCGTCAGCACCGACGACGCCTACGTCAACGGCCACGTGACCTTCGTGGCGCCGCGGGTGGCCGGCCAGGTGGCCCGGGTCCTGGTGGACGACAACGACCGCGTCAAGAAGGGGGACCTGCTCGTCCAGCTCGACAAGGAGCCGTTCCAGGTGCAGGTCAATCTGAAGCGCGATGCCGTCCAGTCGGCCGAGGCGAACCTGGCCCTGGCCGAGGCCAAGGCCCGCGGCCTGGAGGCCCAGCTGGGCAGCCAGCGCTGGAAGCTCCAAAGCGCCTTCGAAAACGTCCACGCCCAGGTCGCCATGGTGCGGGCCCTGGCGGCCGCCCTGAAGACCAAGCAGGCCACCCTCGACCTGGCGAAGTCCGAGTACGAACGCTACCGTGCGCTCGTCGCCAAGTCGGCCGCCAGCCAGGAGGACTTCGAAACGCGTGTGCAGCAGTACCGGGTCGCGCAGGCCGCTTTCACTCAGTCGCTCGAGGACATCTACCAGCTCCGGGCCGGCCTCGGACTGCCGGCCCAACCCCCGGAAGGCAAGGACCTTACGGACGTGCCGCCGGACCTCGACCAGACCTACTCAGGGGTTCGCACGGCGCTGACCGATCTATCACAGACGCTGGCCGAACTCGGCCAGCCGCTCACGTCCACCGAGCTTACGCCGCAAAAGGCCATCGAGGAGTTTAGCCGGCGCGTCAAGGACGGGAACCTGGATCAGCACCTGCGCGACCTGGTTCCCACCGTCCCCTCGGTGATGCAGGCCAGGGCCGAGCTGGCGCAGGCGCGACACGACCTGGAGCAGGCCGAGCTGAACCTGCGTTACTGTGACGTCGTCAGCGAGATCGACGGCGTGGTGACCCGCCGGAACATCAACCCCGGCAACAACGTCCAGGCCGGTCAAAGCCTGATGGCCGTCCGCTCGCTCACGGAGGTCTGGATCGACGCCAACTTCAAGGAGACGCAGCTGGCCGACTTGCGCATCGGCCAGCGCGTGCGCTGCGAGGTGGACATGTACGGCGGCCGCAAGGAGTTCGAGGGCCGCATCACCGGCTTCACCATGGGGACCGGGCAGACCCTCTCGCTGCTGCCGCCGGAGAACGCCACGGGCAACTACGTCAAGATCGTGCAGCGGCTGCCGGTGCGCGTCGAGCTGACGGATTACGACCCGGACAAGGCGGCCCTGTTCACCGGCCTGTCGGTCACGGCCTACGTGTACTACAAGGAACCGTCCACGGGGCCGAACGCGGGGCAAGTCCTGAAACCGTCGGCCGCCCTTCCGACCGGCCCGTCGGACGCCAAACCTTGACCCGAAACCAATCCCCCTCACCCCCAACCCCTCTCCCCCGAGGGGAGAGGGGTTGGGGGTGAGGGGCCGGAGGAACGACTCATGAGCAGTGCGACGCTTAGCCCCTCCGCCGTCGGACGGTGGGTGATCAACCCGTGGGTCGTCGCCATAATCGTCGTCGTACCCACGTTCATGGAGATCCTGGACACCACGGTCGCGAACGTGGCCCTGCGGTACATCGCCGGCGGCCTGTCGGCGGCCGTCACCGACGCCGACTGGGTCATCACCGCCTACCTGGCCGCCAACGCCATCGTCCTGCCGATCACCGGCTGGCTGTCGGCCCGGCTCGGCCGCCGCAACTACTTCCTGCTGTCGATCGCCGTCTTCACCCTCGCCTCGGCGCTGTGCGGCCTGGCGACCGCCTTGTGGCAGATGATCCTGTTCCGGGTGATCCAGGGGCTGGCCGGCGGCGGGCTCCAGCCGTGCAGTCAGGGGTCCCTGATGGACGCCTTCCCGCCCGAGAAGCAGGGCACGGCCATGACGCTGTTCGGGGTCGCCGCCATCATCGCGCCCATCGTCGGCCCGACGCTGGGCGGCTGGCTCTGCGTCGATTACAACTGGCGGTGGATCTTCCTCGTCAACGTCCCGATCGGCGGGTTCTCTCTGGTCGCGGCTTATTTCGCCGTGAAGGACCCGGAATATATCCAGAAAGAACGGGCCGAGCTGCAGCGCCGCCCGCTGAACTTCGACCTCATCGGCCTGGGGGTGCTGGCGCTGGTCATGTCCGCCTGGGAGATCATGCTCAGCAAGGGGCAGGAGTGGGACTGGCTGGGCGACCCGTTCGGGCGGGTGCAGACGCTCGTCCTGGCGTTCGTGCTGGGGCTGGGCTTCCTGATCTTCTGGGAGATGCGGAGCAAGAACCCGATCATCAACTTCCGGGTGCTCAAGGACCGCAACCTGTCCGTGTCCTGCGTGATCCTGTTCTTCGCCTTCGCCGCGCTGTACGGCGCCAGCATCGCGCTGCCGGGGATGCTCCAGTCGCTGTTCGGCTACGACGCCCTCCGCTCCGGGCTGGTGATGTCCCCGTCGGGGGTCTCCTCGCTGGCCGCGATGGTCCTCGTCGGCGTCCTGATGGGCCGGGGGGCCGACGCCCGCTGGATGGTCGCCATCGGCCTGGTCGCGATGGCCGCGGCCGGCTGGTGGATGTCGCAGATGAACCTGCAGATCAGCCCCTTGGAGGTGATCCTGCCGCGGATGCTGCTGACCCTCGGCCTGGGGCTCCTCTTCTCGCCGATCAGCGTGGCGGCCTACAAGTACATCCCTCCGCACCTGCAAGGGGCGGCGGTCGGGCTGTGCTCGCTGCTCCGCACCGAGGGGGGCAGCGTCGGCACGTCGCTGGCCTCGACGATCCAGGAGCGGCGCGAGCAGTTCCACCTCGCGCGGCTGGGAGAGCACCTCCACCCGTTCAACCCGCACGTGACGAACTTCATGGACCAGGCCCGGCAGTACCTGTTCCAGCAGACCGGCGACATGGCCGCCTCCCAGCAGATGGCCGTGCAGGGGCTGGACAACCTCCGCCAGCAGCAGGGCGCGGCGCTAGCCTACTTCGACGTCTTCTGGGTCACCGGCGTCGTGGCGGCGGCGCTCGTCGTCCTGGTGCTGCTGATGAAGCGCTCGGTGGCCGAGAAGGGCGAGCACATCGGGGCGGAGTAAGAAAGGGTTTCGCAAGGCGCAAGAACGGGCCCCGCTCGGGTGGCGGGGCCCCTTCCTTGACTACCGTCTGAATGCGAGCCAGGGGCTTCCGTGGGCGGCGGCGCCTGTTCCCCGGGCGTCCGCGGCGCGCTGGGCTTCCACCCGTTTGGTCCGCCAGTGAACGACCATGCCAATCTGGGAAAGCGTGAAGGCCAGGAAGGCGCCGACGGCGAACAGGGGAATTAGGCGATCCGTGACGCCGCCAAAGCCGATCAGCAGCAGGGCGGCGGTTACCGTCAAGAAAAAGATGCCGACGGCATAAACCAGCCGACGGCCGAGGACCGTTAAGGGCCGCGGCAGAAAATCGTCGTGGGCGATGAGCCGGCAGAGGCGCGGAAAATCGACGAAGCTGGTGTTGGCCGAGAGCGCCAGAACCGCCGTCGCCCCGCTCCCGCGCCCGTCGCCTACGTCACCGGGCACGGTTCGGTGTTCCAGATGCGGGCCGCGTACTCAGCGATGGTCCGGTCGCTGGAGAACTTGCCGGAGCAGGCCACATTGAGGATCGCCTTGCGCGCCCAGGCGTCGGGGTCCGTGTACAAGGCCCCGACCCGGGCCTGAGTCTCCTTGTAAGAGGTCAGGTCGGCCAGGTGCATGTAGTGATCGCCGTTGGTCAGCAGCGCGTCCCAGATGGGGCGGAACACGCCCGGCTCTCCGGCGCTGAAATGGTCCGAGGCGATCTGGTCCAGGACCTGCCGCGTCTCCGCCTCGTTCTCGTAGTGCCAATGGGGGTTGTACCAGCTCTTGCTGTTGATCACCTGCTCGGCCGTCAGGCCGAAGAGGAAGAAGTTTTCTTCGCCGGCCTCCTGGGCCATCTCGATGGTCGCCCCATCGCGGGTGCCGACCGTCAGGGCGCCGTTCATCATGAACTTCATGTTGCTCGTCCCGCTGGCCTCGTAGCCGGCCGTGGAAATCTGCTCCGACACGTCGCTGGCCGGGATCAGACGCTCGGCCAGGGAAACATTGTAGTCGGGGAGGAACAGAACCTTCAGCCGCCCGCGCGCCGCCGGGTCGGCGTCGATCACCGCCGCGACGTTGTTGATGAACTTGATGATGAGCTTGGCCAGGTGGTAGGCCGGGGCCGCCTTGCCGCCGAAGAAGAAGGTCCGCGGCGGGGCGTCGGACTTCGGGTTGCCGCGCAGGCGGTTGTAGAGGATGACCACTTGCAGGATGTTGAGCAGCTGGCGCTTGTACTCGTGGACGCGCTTGATGTGGGTGTCAAAGATCGAATCGGGATCGACGACGTACCCGGTCGCGGACTTCAGCCAGAGGAGAAAGCGCGTTTTGGCCTCCCGCTTGGCCGTTCGGAACTTCTCGCGGAAGCCCCGGTCTTCGGCCAACGGGAGAAGCTTGCGGAGACGGCCCAGGTCGGTCACCCAGCCGTCGCCGACGGCCTCGGTGATGAGCCGGGCGAGCGGCGGGTTGGCCTCCAGCAGCCAGCGCCTCGGCGTGACTCCATTGGTCTTGTTGCTGAAGCGCTCCGGGAACATGTCGGCGAAGTCGGGCACGACGGTCTTTTTCAGCAAGTCGGTGTGGATCTCGGCCACGCCGTTGGTGCTGTGCGAGCCGACGATGGCCAGGTGGGCCATGCGCACCTTGCGTTGCGGCCCCTCCTCGATCAGGCTCATGCGGGCCGCCCGGCCGTCGTCGCCTGGGTAGAGCTTGTGAACGTCTTCGAGGAACCGGCGGTTGATTTCGTAGACGATGTGCAAATGCCGCGGCAGCAGCTCCTCGAACCACTCGACCGGCCACCGTTCGAGGGCTTCAGGCAGCAGCGTGTGGTTCGTGTAGGCTAGCGTCCGCACAGTCAGGTCCCACGCCTCCTCCCAGCCGAGCGCGGCCTGGTCGATGAGGATGCGCATTAACTCGGCCACGGCCATCGCCGGGTGGGTGTCGTTCATCTGGACGGCGACCTTGTCGGGAAGAGCTTGCCAGTCCGCGTTGCCGGACTTGCGGAAGCGGGAGACGATGTCGTTGAGCGAGCAGCAGACGAGGAAATACTCTTGCAGGAAGCGCAGCTTGCGGCCGGCGTCGGTGGAGTCGTCGGGGTAGAGGACGCGGGTCAGCGACTCCGCCTCGATGCCGTGCAACACGGCGCCGATGAAGTCGCCGGAGGAGAACTCGGCGAAGTCGAAGGCGTCCGGGGCGGTCGCGGCCCAAAGGCGCAGCGTGTTGATGCACTGGCCGCCGTAGCCGACCACCGGCCGGTCGAAGGCCATGCCGAGCAGGTTGCTCGGCTTGTTCGGGATGAGTTGAAGTCGGCCGCCCTGCATCTGAATGGTGGCGTTGATCGGCACCTTGATGGTCTTGCCCGGGCGAGCGACCTCCCAGGGGTCGGGCCGGCGCAGCCAGTGGTCCGGCTGTTCCACCTGCCAGCCGTTGCGAATGAGCTGGCGGAAGATGCCGTATTCGTAGCGAAGGCCGTAGCCCATCCCGGACAGTTGCAGGGTGGCGATCGAGTCGATGAAGCAGGCCGCCAGCCGGCCGAGGCCGCCGTTGCCGAGGCCGGCGTCCGGCTCCAGGTCGGCCAGCTGCTGGAAGTCCAGCTCTTCGCGCCGCAGGGCCTGCTGCATTGCCGGCTCGACCATCAGGTTCGTGACGTTGTTGACCAGCGTCCGCCCGATGAGGAACTCCATCGACAGGTAGTAAACGCGCTTGGGGTTGTCCCGCTCGCGCGACTGGCGCGTCTTGACCCAGCGATGGGCCAGCAGGTCGCGGATCGACCGGGCCATCGCCTCGAAGCGCTGTCGCGGCCGGGCCATTTTGGGGTCCACAAGCTGGTCGCAGAGGAGGTAACGCTCCGTCCAGTCGCTGTCGTTGCCGGAGAAGCCCAGCCGTTCCAGACGCCGCTCCGTCACGGGGTCCACGGCGGCCGTCGCGCGATCGTCGCTCATGGCGAGAGCCTCTGACTTTGTGAAGTGGTTTGCTAGCCGAGCCGACTCTCGTTTTATTCGGCCTACCCTTTATCGCCGTCCCCTGCCAGGCGCCCGGCGCCATAATTCGCCGATTCTTCACGCGGCGGTTATTCCGCGCCGCGTCACCGCCGCGGCCCCGATGGCTCGGAGACCGCCACTTTTGCGCCCAGCAACTCCTCCAGATGCGCCTGCACCGACGACGCCAGCGCCTCGAGATCGTAGCCCCCTTCCAGGCAGCTCACCAGCCGCCCGCCGGCGTGCGTCCGCGCCACGTCTAGAACCAGCTTTGTCATCTCCGCAAAATCCTCGACTTCCAGCCCGAGCGAGCCGATCGGGTCGGCGGCGTGGGCGTCGAAGCCGGCGCTGACCAGCACCAACTCCGGCCGAATGGCGTCGGCCGCCTTCTCCAGCGCGGCCGTGAAGGCGGCGCGGTAATCCTTGCGCGAAATGCCGTAGCGCAGCGGCACGTTGAGCGTGCGGCCGAGGCCGGGGCCGGTCCCCGTCTCGTCGGCGGCGCCGGTGCCGGGGTAGAAGGGGTAGCGGTGGACGCTGAGGAATTGCACTTCCGGGTCGGAGTAATAAATATCCTGCGTGCCGTTTCCGTGATGCACGTCCCAATCGACGATCAGCAGGCGCGTCAGGCCGTGGGCGGTGCGGGCGCGTTGCGCGGCCAGGGCGACGTTGTTGAAGAGGCAAAAGCCCATGCTCGTCGTCGGCGTGGCGTGGTGGCCGGGCGGACGCACCAGGCAGAGGGCGTTGCGCCCCGTGCCCCGAATCACGGCGTCCACCGCGGAGGCGCAGGCGCCGGCCGCCGCCAGCGCGACCGTGTACGATTCGGGGCTTACGGGGGTGTCGCGGTCGAGATAGCCGCCCTCCGTTTCAGCTGCGCGACGCACCTGCCACACCTGGCCCGGCTCATGCACCGCCGTCACTTCCTCCGCGGACAGCGGTTGGTAATCGCCCTGGACGCAGAGTCCGGCAACGCCCGACTTCGCCAGGCGGGCCGTGACCGCGCGCAACCGGTCGGGACGCTCGGGGTGGTGCGGCCCCGTGTCGTGACGCAGAAAGAGTGGGTCGGTGTAGAGCAAAGTCATGCGAGGTCGGCCTCCGCACGGCTGTCCGGGAGCGACGACGATGGACATTGTATGCGCCTTCCGATGAGGCAATCGCCGGCAGACCAGGCCCCGTCGTTGACGTGGCCAAATCCGCCGGCCTCGGGTAAAGTATCGAGAGGGGCGGCGATCGTGGATCGGTCGCGTTGCCTCCCCGACCATCCGGTTGCGCGGCCGGCTCCTCCGGGCAGGCGGTTCGATTCCATGAACGAAGAACGCACGCCTCTGCCTCGCCCGCGCTGCCGCAGCCTGATGGGCGTCCGCATCCTCGGCACCGGCAGTTACGTCCCCGACGCCGTCGTTTCCAACGAACACCTGCACGAGCGTTTCGGCTTCGATTCCGACTGGATCGTCAAACGCACCGGCATCCTGGAACGGCGCCACGCCCTGCCGCATCAGGCCACCAGCGACCTGTGCCACGAGGCCGCCGTCCGCGCCATCGACAACGCCGGCGTCAAGCCCGCCGACATCGACCTGGTGGTGCTGGCCACCTTCACGCCGGACATGTCGTTCCCCTCGACGGCCTGCCTGGTGCAGGACCGATTACGGCTGAGCGCCGCGGCCATCGAAGTGGAGGCGGCCTGCGCCGGCTTCATGTACGCCCTCATCACCGGGGCGGCCTACGTCGTCTCCGGGGCCAGCGACCTGGCGCTGGTCATCGGCGGCGACTGCAACTCGCGCGTGCTGAACCCCAATGACATCAAAACCTATCCGTTATTCGGCGACGGGGCCGGGGCGGTGCTGTTGACGCACGGCCGGCCGGACCAGGGGCTGGTGAGTTTCAGCCTCGGGGCGGACGGCGGCGGCGGCGACCTGCTGAGCCGGCCGACCGGCGGCAGCCGGATGCCGCCGACGCCGGAGCTGCTGGCCAACGGGATGCACTACATGCACATGGACGGACGGGCCGTGTTCCGCTGGGCCGTGGCCATCCTCTGCGACACCATCCAGGACGTGCTCGACGCCGCCGGCCTCAAACCGGAGGATGTCGATCTGTATATTCCTCATCAGGCCAACATCCGCATCATCAACGCCGCCGTGGACGTTTTGCACATCCCGCGCGGCAAGGTTTACAACAACCTGGAGCGCTACGGCAACACGTCGGCCGGTTCGGTGCCGCTGGCGCTGGACGAGGCGGTGGCGGAGGGTCGCGTGCACCCGGGGCGTCTGGCCGTGCTGAGCGGCTTCGGCGCCGGGCTGGCCTGGGGGACGGCGCTGGTGCGGTGGTGATACTCGCGGGAGACGAATGTGGAGTTTGAAGACAACACTTTTCGTGTAATTTGACGCCGTGTCGGCCGGAAGAAGAGGGCGCCGACTCACGGCGCCACTTCCGGCTCGATCCAAACCGCATGGGCGCCGGCGGGTCGCCCGGACAATTCACCTCAATCGTCACCACGTCCACGCCCTTCACCGAAACGATGCAGCGCTCGGCCTCGGCCTGTCGGCGGATGGGGTGAGACCGCCACAGCACCCGGCCGTCGCCCACGACCGAAAACGTCAACGGCGTTTCGCTTTCGGGCGGCCCGTCGTTGAGGGACGTTTCGGCGCTGAAGTTCGCGTATTTCCCGCCGAGGTGGTAACTCATACTGGCCGCGCCGCCTTCCGGCCGCATGGGCGGGTGCATGAAAATGCCGTGCGGCGAAAGCATTTCGTGGACCTTCACTCCGGCAAAGAAGGGGGCGCCGGCTCGCCGGGAGGCGCGGGCGGCGCCTTGTTGGGATTGTTGTCGTTGACCAGCGTTAGGTCGCTCAGAAACGCCTTCGCCGGCGGGACGGCCGCCGGCGAGCGGCCTGGACCGGACGAGAAAAGGAACGTCAGGCCGATCACCAGGACGGCGACCAGCGCGGCCGCGGGCAGACCCACTGCGAGAAGCGTATTCGCGCGTCGGCGCCGGGCCGTTCGCGCCTTTGCCTTCCTGGATCGCGTGGGCGCCTTCGCCCTGGCAGGCCGTTCCCGGTGCGTGGCCGGACAGGACGCGGGCGCCTGCGCCAGGAGTTGCGACGGGGCGCGGGCGGCGGGGCGGGCGTTCAGCCGGCCCTCGATCTTTTGCAGCCGGGCGACGACGGCCTCGGCCGAGGCGGGCCGTTCGGCGGGGTCTTTCGCCAGAAGTTGCATAACGAGGTCCGACAACTCTTCGGGGACAGTCGGCCGGACTTCGCGGACGGGTTTCGGGTTGCTCACGGCCAACGCGGTCAGCACGGCCATGGTGGTCGGCGCCTGGAACGGGCGGGCGCCGCAGCACAACTCGTACAGCACGCAACCCAGGCTGAACAGGTCGCTGCGGGCGTCGAGCATTTCTCCCCGCGCCTGTTCCGGCGACATGTACGACGGCGTGCCGACGATCATTCCCGTCTGGGTCAGGTGGGAGTCGTCTTCGGTGAAGCGGGCCAGCCCGAAATCGAGGATCTTGACCCGCGCCTTGGGCGCCTCCAGCCAGATGTTGGCCGGCTTGAGGTCGCGGTGAATGAGGCCGCTGCCGTGAATGACCGCCAGCCCGTCGGCGATTTGTCGGCCCAGCCGGACCACGGCCGGGCCGCCGATTTTCGGGGCCTGCCTTGTCCAGTCTTCGAGGGACCTTCCGTGCAGCAATTCCATGGCCAGATAGGGGACGCGCCCTCCTGGCCCACCTGGAAGACCGTGACGACGTGGTCGTGCTTGATGGAGGCCATGAGCCGGGCTTCGCGGAGAAACCGATCCCAACCGGCGTCGTCCGGGGCCTGATCGGGCTTCATGACCTTGAGGGCGACCGAGCGGCGCAGGGAGACGTCTTCCGCCTGAAACACGTAGCCCATGCCGCCCTGGCCGAGGAGGCGAAGGACGCGATAGTTGCCGAGTCGGCCGATCTCGTCCGGCTCGACGGGGGGCAACAGAAAGGGATAGCATTTCGGGTCGCGGGCGCCGTCCCCGGCCGTCCGAACGGCGCCTCCCACGGCGTCGAACGATATTTGAGGTCTGCCGTGCTGTTTGATGGTCCGGAACATGATTGGGACCCGGCCCGTTGGGATTGTGTTCGCTTCGTGGGTCGCTTCCCCGCGCCTGGCGGCTTCCAGATGAACCGTAGCACACGGCAGGGGGGGCCGGCCGGGAGCGGTTCGATTTTTTCGGGCAACCGAACCGCCAAGACGCCAGGAGCGCCAAGGAAAACAATTTCTTGTCTTTCCTTGGCGCTCCTGGCGTCTTGGCGGTTCAACGGCTTTCGACGTCGCAGTCACTTCTCACTCGACGCGCTTCAGTTCCTGTTCCGCCGTCAGCGTCAGGTAGAAGCCGTGGGGGCCGTTGCCGTTGTTGATCTTCAGCAGCAGACGGTTCTTGCCCTTTTGCAGATGCGCCTTCACCGAATCATGCTCCGGTATCGCGGAGATGTGGGTGCGGGTCGTATACACCAGCTTGCCGTTCACCCACAGCTTGGCGCCGTCGTCAACGCCCAGCGCGATGGTCGCGTCCTGATCGGCCGTCGAGTCCACGTCCCGGTAGAGGTAGGACACGATCTCGTCGCTGTTCGGGGCGTAGAACGCCTGCAAATCGACGTAACCCCGGGGGTCCGTCTTCACCGTCCGCCAGACGACCTTGCCGCTCTTGCCGTCGTAGGTCGCCTTCGGGTCGACGCCCTTCTCCGGCGGAAACACGCGGTCCAGGCCGGCGTCGTCGATGCCGTTGTCGAACGGGCCGGCCACGTGCCACCAGTCCATGCCCAGCACCGGAGTTTTCAGGGTGAACAGATACTCGACCACGTCCGTCAGGTCGTCCTCGGTCATGTACGCGGCGATGTTCTCCGGCATGATCGACACGGCCAGTTTCGTCCGCGTATCGATGTCCTTTTTGTCGATTTTTTGGTCCTTGGCGTTGGCGTCGCGCAGCGTGATCGAGGTCGGCGTCTCCGCCACGATGAGGCCGCTGACGGACACGCCGTCCATTTTGTCGATCTTCCACTGGAGGTACTGATCGGCGATGGCCTTGCTGGGCAGCAGGATCGACTCGTAGAGGTTCTCGCGGCTGGCCTTCTTGCCGATCATTGACAGGTCGGGGCCGACCTGACCGCCGGCGCCGCGGATCGTATGGCATTTGAGGCATTGCATGTCGTTTTTGGCGCTGGCGGCCAGCAGCGCTTTGCCCCTGGCGGCGTCGCCGCGGCGCCGGGCCAGCACCGCGATCGGCGGCAGTTTTTTCAGGTCCATCTTCGGCGGCGGCGGGAACAGCGCCAGCGCCTTGTCGTGCAAATCGCGGAAGGGACTGTTGCGGAGCAGCCGGGCCACGTCGTTGCGCACGTCGTCGGGCAGCCGCTTCTTCTGCTCCAGGCCGATCAGCCAGGCGGACCCAGAGTGGTTTCCGGCCAGCGCCGATGCGACGGCCTGGCGCTCGCCGAGGTCGGCGCCCTTGCTGGCGAAGGCGGTTCGCAGCGCCGCCAGCGCCGGCGCCGCTCCCGGTTGGTCGGACTTGCGCTGCGCCAGCTGACCCAGGGACAGCGCCGCCGCCACGCGCACCGCCGGCGAACCGTCGCCGAGCAGCTGCGCCAGCGCCGCGGCGGCGTCGTTGGACGGCAGCGCCCCCAACGTCCGCACCGCGGTCACGCGAACCGCCTCCGCCTCTTTCGCGTCGGCGGCCGCTTTTGCCACTTGAGGGACCGCATCCGTCTTCTCGGCGGCCGCGATCAGGTTCAGGCCCGTGACGCGCGACTCCGGCTTGCTGAGGAGGTTCTGAATCGTTTCGGCCAGGTCTTTGCTGCCGCGCAGGCCGGCCCACTTGTTCGGCAGATAGCGCTTGAGGTTGTCGATCACCTTCTGGCGGACCTCCGGCGGCGCGCCGGTTTCCAGCGCCGTCAGCAGCGCGGCGCCGGCCGCCTTGTCGTCGGCCGCCGCCAGGATGTCCACGATGCGGCCGCGCTGGTCCGCCGTCAGCGACTTGTCGGCCAGACGCTTGCCCAGCGACGGCAGCACCGACGGCGGCTGCAACTCCCACACGAGATCCGCGACCCTGTCGTTCCAGTCGGGAAACTCCTTCTCGAAGTCGGCCAGGATCACGTCGCGTCGGGCCTTGTCGTGGTGGCCGACGGCGATGCCGACGGCTTCAAGATAAAAGCGATCCTTGCCGTCGTATTGCCTGGCGAGATCGTAGATAAGCGGCCTGGCCCTCGCCGGGTCCACGTCGCGAAGGAGCAGCAAGGCCTCCCGGCGAACAGCGGGCGACGGGTCTTTCAGCAGGGCGTCCGTCCATTGCGTGCCGTAATCGGCGGGAGAGCGGTCGAAAAACGCTTTTTCGATGCGCATCGCCAGGATGCGGAAGCGCGGGTCTTGGTCGCCGAAGGCGTCGGCGACGATCTTCTTGCCCGCGTTGCCGCGACGGCCGAGTTCCCAGAGGGCGCAGGCGCGCAGCCAGACGTTTTCCTTCTGCGCGACGGCCGGCGCCAGAACGGCCAGCGCCGCCGGATCGTCCAGGCTTTGGATCTTTGCCATCGCCATGTACCGCGTCGCCAGGTTCGGCGACGCCAGCGCCGCAGTAATCCCTTCCTTACTTTCCAGATCCACCTTCGGCGCGCTCGGCTTGTCCCCCTTCGGCGCCAGCCGGTAAATGCGGCCGCGCGTGAAGTCGCCGATGCCGTGGCCGCCGACGCCGGGGTCGTACCAGTCGGCGATGTAGGCGCTGCCGTCCGGCCCAATGCAGATGTCCGAAGGCCGAAACCAGGTATCGGTGCTGGTCACCATGTCCTCGCGGTCCACGGCGTAGCTGGCCCCGTCCGGCGTCAGGTGGTAGCAGCGCACCTGACGCGGGCCGGCGTCGGTGTGCAGCGGCTGGCCCCAATACTTCTTCGGGAACAGCGTCCCCTCGTAGACGCACATGCCGGTCGGCGCCCCGAAGTAGGTGCGGAGGATTTTCGGCACGATGCCGGGGACCTCCTCGTTCCAGTGGCTGACCTTGTGCGGCAGTTGGTAGCCGTAGTCGCCGCCGGGCATGACGTAGCAGATGCGCGTCTGCTGCTGGCCGTCGTCGTCGTTGTCGGAGACGAACACGGTCCCGAAACTATCCACACACGGCTCATATTCGTTGCGGAACCCGTCGGCGATGAGTTCCAGGTTCGTGCCGTCGAGGTCGCAGCGCCAGATGGTCCCGGCCCGGCAGTCGGTGTCGTTGGTGGTCCACTTGCGGCCCTTGCCGTCGGAGCTTTGCAGGCCGTGGACGCACAAGCCGCCGGGGTCGCCGACGCTGAAATACAGCTTGTTGTCGGGTCCGATGAGGATGCCGTGGACGCCGTGGTCGTGATCGACGCCGCCGAAGCCGGTGAGCAGCTTCTTGGGCGGCCCGTCCGCCTTGCCGACGCCGTTCTTGTCCGTGAAGACCAGGATGTCGGGCGACTGGCAGACGAAGACCTTGTAACCCGGCCCGGCCGGGTCTTTGGCGACGGCGATGCCGAGCGGCGCCAGGATTTCCGGCGACTGGTAGAAGACGGTGCATTTATCCGCTTTGCCCTCTCCTTTGGTGTCTTCCAGGATGAGGATGCGGTCGCCCTCGGGCCGTCGCGCCGGGATGTGGTGGAGGGTGTGGCGGTAGTTGACCGACTCGCAGACCCAGACGCGGCCCTTGTGGTCCACGTCGATGCAGGTGGGGTTGCAGAAGCCGCCGACCTCCTCGGACGCCCACAGCGACAGCGCCAGGCCGTCGGCGTGAACGGTGAAGGTGGACAGGGCTTTTTCGGGGGCCACCTGGGCGCGGGCGGCGGCCGGCAGGAGCAACAGCGGGACGACGAAAAGCAAGCGCGACCACGGCTTCATGGTAGTCGGAAACTCCACGGGGGAAGGGCGACCGGCGGGGGAACACGGAGGACTACGCCAGTATAGCGGAGACGGGAGGGGAAGAGCCAGTATTTTCGGCGAGGGAAAAAGCGCGTCCGGCGCCTTCACCGGCGGAACGGAGTGCGCGACGGCAGGGCGTCAATCATCGTCGTCTTTTACGACCCGTAAACGCACCGGTTTGAAGGTCGATTCACCCGTCTCGTACAGATAGCGCACGCCCTGCCGGAACACCGCCCGCGGCGTCCAGCGCAAATGCTTCGCCCAGGCCGGCCGACGCTCGTCGCGAACCCAGGCGATGTGGGCCATCGCGTACCCGAACATCGGTTCGGAGAGGTATTCCGGCCGGTGCAGCCGCGTGCCGGGCCAGCGACGCAATTCGCCGGTCGATTTGCGCGGGTTGTTGGCCAGGAACACGCCGAAGCCGTGAAAGACCGCGGTGAGGTCGGTGAGCAATTCGTTGTCGTAGCGGTCGGCCGAATAACGGTGCTCGCCAAGCAGCCGCTGGTGGGCCAGCTCATGGGCCAAGTAGCCGACGAGTTCGGCCGCGTGGTCCAGGCCCCCCTTTTCCAGGCGGATCGTTGACTTTTGCCACGGCTCTTGCGCGGGCGACCAAGTCGCCGCCGCGAAACCGCGCGAAGGGTCTAACCTGTGGATCGCTTGCGGCGTCGGGTCGTTGAAGAACTTGAGTTCGGCCGCGTCGTCGTCCACCCCCATGTAGGAGCAGACCCGGCGGAACATTTTCCGGGCGGCCTTGGGCGACCCGTCCCAAGGGTCGGGAAAGAATTCCGCCGTCGGCAGGATGATCGGGCGTTCCAGAAGGATGTGATAGCCGAACTGCCGGGCGAGCCACTGAAGGCTGTCTTCGACCCACCGTTTGGCGGCCGGGTCGCAAGGACAGGTGGGACCAAACCATCCGAACATGAGGATTACCGCCTCGGTCGAGCCGCACCGCCCGGCGCGACGAGAGACCCCGATGGCTCATCGTGGCGCCGAACCCTGCCGCGGACTTCAACCTAATGGCGACGGGCTATTCCGTCAACGAAAATCAATGTTTTCACCGCGCAGCGGGCGGTAGGGTTTTCCCACGATCCGCGACGGCCCTCCGGTCGCCTTCAAGCGTTAGGGTTGGTCTCTCGGCGCCTCAACCACGACGCGGAAGCCGATGTCGAGGCGCGGCTCGTCGCGGAGCGACATGGTTTGTAGATGCTTTGTAAGGTCCGTGAACTGGAAAACCTCGTCGCCGAGGAAGGTGGCGCCTCGCAAGACCATCCAATCGCTCGCGCTCAGAGGGCCGGACGGCTGGATCGACTCGTCTCGTCCGGTGGCCGTCCACTCGCGGCCGTTGTCGGCCATGTCGCGGCAGCCGAAGACGCTCTCATCCCCGTCGGCGTCGCCGACGGCAATCGGCCCCAGTTTCGTGCGGTTGCGGGCGATGGCAAGCCCTTTCGCCGGCGCCCCGGGCCGGTACGGACCCGCGGCACCGTCGTACCGGCCGGCCGCCTTGTCCCATTGCGTCGCCGTCGGCAATTCTCCCCCCAGGAAATGCGCGAAGCACCGCGCCTCGGGAAACGTCACGTAAACGACCGGCAGCGCGGCCTGGGCGGGGTCGCCGCGGCCCTCCTTGTTCCACTCGCGGCGAACCGCCCACGGGCCGGCCTTGGCCGCCTCATCGAGTAGCCGTTTCATGCCCTCGTCGTTGGCGGCGGCGTTGAATTGCCCGTTGGACGCCTTGTCGCGCATGATGTAAAACGGCGACGGCTCGCCGGCATGCTTCTGGGGAATCAGCAGGAACAGGACCGGCGGCGCCCCTGTCAGGGGGTGCAGGATGCGCTTGAAATAGCGTCCGTCCCGTTCCTTCCCGTCCGGCTGGCATCCGGATGGGAGGAGCGGCCCCGGCGTTGGGTGCGGCGCGGGCGCCGCCTGCACGTCGGCCGGGGGCTTCGGGGAGAAGCGGCCAAAAGCCCAAACGGCGATCAGGACGACCAGGAGGCCAAGGGCCAGGGCGGCGACGACCGCCCAGCGACCGCGGCGCACGGCGCGACCGCGACCGGAGCGGGGGGCGGCGCGAACGCCGCCGTCAGGGCGTCCGCGAACGAGCGACAATTCGGGTAGCGCCGTTCCGGCTCCTTGGACAGCGCCCGCAGCAGGACGCGCCGCTCCGCCTCTTCCAGCGCAGCCAGGTCCGGCAGGACCGAAGCGTGCTGGCGACAAATCTCTCCGTAGTCCGGGCCGGGAAAGAGCGGCCGGCCCGTCCGCATCTCCACGTAGGTGGCCGCCAGACTGTACTGATCGCTCTGGGCGTTCACCTTTTGCTTCCAGACCTCCGGCGCCATGTACAGCGGCGTGCCGCAGAACGTGGCCGCGGCCAGCTGCCGCGACTCGATCATCCGGGCCAGGCCGAAGTCCGCCACCTTGGCGTAACCTTTCAGACGCAGCAGGTTGGCCGGCTTCACGTCCCGGTGCAAGACGTGTACGGAATGCAGATAATCCAGCGCCTCGGCGGCCTCCCGGAAATAGGGCAGCAACTCCGCCACCGGGATGCCCGCGCCGGTCTTCCGCCGCACCTCCCGGTCCCATTCCGCCAGGCTGCCCTCGGCCAGCTCCATGACGATCACGAGCCGGTCTTCCAGCGACCAGAACGCTTGCGTTTGTAGCAGATAAGGGTGCCGCAGTTCGCGGATCAATTGCAGCGATTGCAGCTCGCGCTGGCTGGATTCGTCGTCGAGCGAGCGAAAGATGCGCTTGACGGCCACATTCACGCCGCCGGGCGCCTCGCCGAGAAACACCTCGCCGAACTGGCCCCGGCCGATGCACTTGAACAGCTTGATGCCTTCGCTGATCGGCAGCACTTGCGAGACGGACGGACGAGGCGATAACAGGTTGGCGTCCGGCTTGGGCGCCCCCGCGACCGTGTGGGAATTCGCGACGGACGTATCGGGAGCGAATTGCGCGTGGTCGGTCGTGGCGGCCCCCGTTGCCTTCCCTCCCCCCTCGGGTGGGGGTGGGTTGGAGCGGGGGTCGAGAAGGGTTCCGGTGCTGTCGCGCCCAGCTCCGCCGCGGCCGTCAAGGGGAGGGTTGGAGCGGGGGTCGAGAAGAGTCCCGGTGCTATCGCGCCCGGCTCCGCCGCGGCCGTCAGGGGGAGGGTTGGAGCGGGGGTCGAGAACGGTCCCGGTGCCATCGCCCTGATCGGCGGCGTTGATCAGGCGCAGCAATTCCGGGAACTGATCGGGAAAACGCCGTCGGTATTCGTCGGCCGACGCCGATTCGCCGACGGACAGCCGGGCGCGATATTCCGCGAAGACCAGGGCGGCCGGCAGGTCTTGTTTGGGTCCGAGTTCCGGATACCGCTTCAGGTATTGTTCCAGCATCCGGCCCTGCCGGCGGCGCCAGGCGATCTGCACGTCCCGGCCGATCAACCCGTGCAGCACGCGCAGCCGCGTCGCGCGCCGGGCGACGGCAGAAACGGATCGAGGCTCGTCGTCGGCCCCGCGCGCCACGCCGCCTCCAGCCGATCGGCCAACTCATCGAGGAGGGCGCCGTCGTCGCCTGTCGGGTACGTGGATTGAGAAGGTCTGCTCACGGGGTCTCGTCCTGGTCCGCGTCCTTCATCACTCTGCTATTGTATCACCGATTGGCGCGACTGAAACGCTTTCGTGGGCGCTCGCCGAAAAAGTTGCCGTATGTTAAACTGGCGGATAGCCCCTTCCGTGAAGGACTTCCGACCTCATGCACCCACGCATCAGCGTTCTGTGGTTCCCGTTCGTCCTCGCCGGCCTGGCGGGCGCCGCCGAGGAACCGCTCGTCCCCCCCGCCGACGGCAAACCCATCCTCCAACTCGACGCCGGTGGGCCGATGGCCGCCGTGACCGCCTTGGCCTTCGGCCCGGACGGCAAAACACTTTACGTCGGCGGCTTCGACAAGGTCGTCCGCGCCTGGACGTGGGACGAGAAAACCGGGGCGTTCGCGGCGCGGACGACGTACCACGTCCCCATCGGCCCCGGCATGAACGGCCTCATCAACGCGCTGGCCGTGTCGCCGGACGGCCGCTGGCTGGCCGCGGCCGGCAGCGGCGCTGTCCGCGGGACCGCCGGCTTCGGCGACACCGGCCGGATCGTGCCTCTGCCCGGCCGGCTGTCGGACGCCATGCAGCTCGATTGGGGCGCCATTTATCTGTTCGATTTGACCAAGGACCGGGACGCGGTGACGCCGCTGCGGGCGCACCGCGCCCAGTGCTGCGCCTCAAGTTCCTGCCGGAACGAAAGGGCCAGCCGCCGTTGCTGGTTTCGGTCGGCCGCGAGGGCAAGACGATGGCGGTGCGGCTGTGGGACGCGGCCGCCGGACGGCTGCTGGCCGAGCGCACCGACCTGCCCGACCCCGGCGGCAATGAGCCGCCCGGCCTGGAAGCCTGGTACACCGGGCCGAAAGTCAAAGACGTGGGCGTGGCCGTGGCGCTGGCCCGTGACTTCGGCCGCGGCAAGGAAGCGCCCCCCGGCCGTCTGAATTACTGGGACGCCGGCAAGGACCGCCTGTTCAGCACGCCACTCGACCCTTCCTGGCAGTTCACCTGTACCGCCGCTTTCCGCCCCGGCAAGTCCCCTGATGAGGGAGTCCTGTTCGCGGGCGGCCTGTGGTTGAAAAAGGGCGATGCGACGAACGGGTCCTACGTGCAGACCTGGCCGCTGGCCGCCGACGGGCCGCGCAAGGATTCCGACCGGACGGAGTTTCTCAACAAGGGCGCTCTCAGAAGCCTGATATTACTGCCCGCGACTGACGGCGGGCCGTCGGACCTGGCGGCCGCCGTGGAGGAGTTTCCCGGACAGGCGCCGCCCTACCGGCTGGTGATGATCGCCCGCACCGCCGCCGGCGGCTTCGGCGTCGTCAAGGCGTCCGTGCCGCTGTGGAAAACCGCCGGCCCCGTGGCCGTGACCGCCGCATCGCCGGACGGCGCCCGGCTGGCGGTCTCGGGCGGGGCGGACCACGAGGTCTGGATATACTCCCGAGAAGACCTTCTGAAGGGGAAAAACGAACCGCTCCAGAAACTCGGCAGCGCGGGCGCCCACGTCGCCGGGGTGGCCTTCGTCCGCAAGGCGGGCGCGCCGGGGTTGCTGCTCCGCCAGGACAAGACGGGGGGCGGGGAAGCCGGCGAGTGGGTTCTGGACCCCGACGGCCACGGCCTCCGGCAAGGCCGCGACGGCTGGAACGACGACGGCCCCGATCTCGACGGCTGGAAGGTCGTCCCCGGCGACGGCAACGTCTTCACTGTCGAAAAGGACGGCGTGAAGGTGGGCGCCGTCCACCTCGGCCTGGGCCAGCCGGCGACGTTCCGTCCGCTGCTGCCGTGCTTCGCCCTGCTGCCGCCCTGCAAACCGTTGGACAAGCCCCTTTTAGCCGTCGGCTACGTCGAACAGGGCGTCTCCTACCTGGAGCTGTTCGACGTGGTCGCGGATCGCCGTCTGCGCCGCTTCTCCGGCCACGTCAACGTCGTCCGCGCCCTGGCGTTCAGCAAGGACGGCCGGCTGCTGGCGTCGGCGGCGGAGGACCAGACCGTCGCCGTCTGGGGCCTGACCGATCTGGACAAGGTGATCGGCAGGGCCGGCGCGGTCCCCGGCCTCGTCGTCGAGGAAAAGGAGGGGAAAGTGGTCCTGGCGTCCGCGGACGCCGCCGCCCTGTCCGCCGTCAACAGGCAAGCGCTGGCGGACCAGAAAGTCGGTGCGGGCGCCGTCGTCGAAGGGGTCGTAAAGGGCAAGGCGCTCCAGGCCTTCCGGTCGCCGCAGGACGTTTACGACGCCGCCTGGGACGTGAAGCCGGGCGACTCGATCGTGCTGCGGATCGGCGGCAAGGACGTTTCCCTCCAGGTCGATCAGGGCGAGGACGAACGCAAACCGCTGTTCACCTTCTTCATGCGCGACGAAGCCCGCGACCGCCTCTGGCTGGCCTGGACGCCGGTCGGCCCCTACGACACCGACGACCGGGTCCGCGCCGAGGGCGTCATTGGCTGGCAGAGCAACACCGGCAAAGCTTCGGCCCCCGTCGAGTTCAGTCCCGCCGCCCAGTATCGCAAGGAGTCCTACCGGCCCGGCCTGCTCAAACACCTGTTCGCGGCAGCGAACCTCTCCGGCGCCCTCAAAAAATGGAACGACGAACCGGCGCCCAAGCCGGGCATGGGCCTACGGCTGGTAGCGCCGAAGACGCAGTTCCCGCACGACGCCGGCGGGCGCGTCGTGGTGCAAGGGCCGCCGCCGGGGCAGACGCTTCGGGCGGAACTGTACGACATCCTGGCGGCCAAGGTCCGGCGGGCGCGCTGGCGGTTCGACGACGGCGACTGGCGCGACTTCGACGGCCAATCCGAATTGACGTTCACGGCCAATCTGGACAAGGCGGGCCTGGATTGGCGCGGACATACACACGAGTTCGCCCTGCTGGTCGAAACCGTCGAGGCGACGCCCACGCAGTACACGCGGCGGCTGCCGGTCTATTTCGCGCCGCCCCGTCCGGAAATCGCCAGCGACCTGGGCGCCGCCACCGAAGTCGCCGCCGCCGACTTCACGTTCCGGGCCGCGGCGGTCGCCGGCAAGCACGGGCCGGCCGCCGTCCCCGTGCGGACGACGGTGCGCCTCAACGACGGCGCGCCGAAAACCGCCGGGGCGAAGATCGATGAGACGTTTCATCTCGCCGAAGGAGACAACTTCATCGAAGTGAGGGCGGAAAACGAGGGCGCCGCGCCGGAGTTCGCGGCCGAGGAGACGGCGACGCGCCGCTGGAAGGTCCGCTACACGCCGCCCAAGAAGGTGGCCCCGCCGACGGTCTACTTCGAGTCGGTTACTTCCGCGGCCGACAGGCCGCAGGACGGCAAGCCGCTGGTGGTCCACGCCCGCACCGTACATGTTCGCGGCCGCATCACTTCCGCCGAGCCGATTGTGGAAGCGTCCTGCGACGGGCGGCGGCTGGCCGCCCTCGCCGCCGCGAACGCCGACCGCCTCAATCTGCCTATCGACGAGCCGATAACTCTTAAAACCGCCGGCCAGGAACAAACGGTGAAGTTCGTCGCCCGCCACGCCAAGGGCGATCCGACGACGAAATCGGTGGTCCTCAAGTACGAGCCGCCGGCGCCCCATTTCGAGTTCGATCCGGACGCGCCGGGGCCGGCCGTCGCGGCGGACGGGGAGAAGGCCGCGCTGCGGGGCCGCGTCGTCAAGGCGGAGGACGACCCCTCGGAGTTTAAGGTCGAGGTGTACCTGAACGGCCGGCCAGTCGCTGGAGTGGAAGTCAAGGAAGACCGCCTCACCGCGCCATTGTCCCTGCGACCCGGCGACAACGGGATCGATGTGGTGCTGTCCAACCCGTTCGACCGCCGCACCGCCACGGCCCACTGTTACCGGCGGCGGCCGCCGCTGGTGAAGTCGCTGGAAAGCGCGGAAGCGGCCGGCAATCCGCTGGCGAAGCTGACGGCGCTGGTGGATTCGCCGGCGGACCGTCCCCTGTCCGGCGTCCGCGTGGTCAGCGACGCCGTCGCCGATCTGGCGCCGAGAGTCACCCTGACGAAGCAGGGGCCGCCCGCGAACGGCGGGGCCGTGCAGACCTGGAAGGTCGTCGTCGCCGACGTCCTCCTCAAAGACGGCAAAAAGAATCGGCTAAGTCTCTGGGCGCGGAACGAGGACGGCGAAAGCGCGGCGCCGGCGGAAACCGTGGTCGTCCGGAAGGAGCGGCCCGCGCCGCGGCCGCCGGTGGTGGAAGTCCTGACCCCGCGCCTCACCGAAGAAGTCGTCGAGACGCCGCGAACCCGTCTGGCGTTCCGGGTCCGATGGCGCGGGTCGGTGGGCGAGGTGGCCGTGCTGGTAAACGACAAGCCGCTGGCCGAGGCCGGGCTGACGACGCCGGCGGCGCCGGACGCCGACGGGGCCGTCACCTACCGGACGGACGCCCTGCCGCTGCAAAGCGGGCCGAACCTCATTCGGGTCGTCGCGGTCAACCGCGGCGGCCTCGGCCAAAGCGACTCCTATACGCTGTTCTATCGGCGGCGCACGACCATCATTCGGCTGACGGGGTTGTCGGCCGGCAAGCGGTCGGCGGCGCCGGACAATCCGCTCTTCCAGGGCGACCGCATCCGTTTCCCCCGGCAGGACCAGGCCGAGGTCTGGGTGCATGGCGAGGTGGAATGGCCGTACGAAACCGATCCGGTATTGACGCAGGACCGGCCGGCGGCACGTGCGCGTGTGGGTGAACGATTTCGAACAGTTCGAGGCGCCGCTGGAGGCGCGGTCCCCCGGCGGCCGGGTCCGCCGCTTCGCGGCCGCGCTCCGGCTCAACAATGCGAACAACCATGTGGAAATCGGCTCTTCCGACGTGAAGGCGGAGAAGGCGGTCTTCGACGTACCCTGTTCGCGGCCGGCCCGCGACCAGCGCCTACATCTGCTGGTGGTGGCGCCCGGCCGCCGCGACGAGGCGGCGGTGAGTGGGCAGGTGTTGACGGCGTTTCAGGCCCGGCACATCGACGGCGACCGTTTCGACACGGCGGCCTTCCGCGACGGCCGGCTGTACGGGCCGGTCGTCAAGCTGGCCCAGCGCGAGGAGGTCTTCGACGCGGTTGAAAACATGAAGGGCGCCATCGGCGGCGGGGCCGACGAGTTGAACGACGTGATCGTCGTCTTCTTCCAGGGGGAGCAGCTGGTCGTCGGCGACAAGCATTACCTCCTTACGGGAGAGACCAAACGGCTTTTGCCCGGTCTGAAGCCGGGGGACAGGCTCGACGCCTCGCAGCTGGATCGACTGAAGGAAACGGCCCTGACGTGCGACTCGTTTCGGGAGCTGCTGGCCGACGCACCCGGCGCCAAGCTGGTGCTGCTGGACGTGCGCGACCCGGTGGGCGGGCAAGGCGCGAAGGAACGCCTCCGGGAGGTCCTCGACAAGGCGCGGGCGCGCTTCCCCCGGATCGGCTGCCTCGACTACGTGCTGCTGGGCGCGAAGGACGCCGCCTCCGGCGACGATCTGGTCGGCCTGCTGCGCCAGTCGCTGGAGCAGCCGTCCTCCCTCAAGGACCTGACCGAGAAGGAAGACGACTGGTCACAGGGGGCGAACCGGGTGTTCCGCTGTTACGTCCCCGAAGGCCTGTTGAGTATCAACCTGGGCCAGGCGGTGAAATAGCCCGCGGCGCCAAGCAAGGGCGTTTCATCCCTTGCTTGGCGCCGCGGGCTTATGTTCCCCTGCTTACCTTAACGGCATTTTCCGTACAGACCTTGCCTCCGCCCCGCAGTTTTTCCTCCTTTGCGGGGTGTTCCGTTCCGTCGCCGGCCGATAAGGGAGGTTAAGAAGCCCTGCGCGTCGGGAAGGCGTATTCCCGAAAGTCCGACGGTGCGCGAGCGGCCTGATGCAGAGGGTCGGCCGCGAAGGCCGTCCCCGCGGGAAAGGATTTCCCGTCAAGAAGAGGCGTTTCAAGGAGGAAATATGCGCTTCCGAGTTGTGGTGTCCCAGCTCCTCGGCGGCCTGTGCGGCTGGGCGGCGTATGTCGCGCTGGCCGTTCCCGCGGCCCAGGCCCAGGGTCCGATCTACTCCGGCCCCTGCTCGGACTGCTCTCAGCCCACTCCGGCGCCCGGCCCCGGGCTCCCGGAACAACCCTTGATGCCGCGGGCCGGACAGACCACTCCCACCAGCCCCACAGAAACCCCGACCAACCCCGGCCAAACCGCGCCCAACCCCGGCGAAAACAACGCCGTCCAGAACGAGGCCAACACCAACCAGGACAACTCGAATTTCAATTTCTCCGGATCGCAAGGTCTGGCCTCCGGCGCCGGCAGCTTCTCTTCGCCGGGCGGGTACATCGACGACGCCATTCCGCAGTCCGTGTTCAAGCTGCGCTACGACTACGAAGACGGCATTAACCGGTTCGACCGCGCCTCCTACCTGTTCGGCACCTGGCGGGAAGGGAGCTTCCACACGCACGCCCTCGTGGGCGGCGGCACAGTCCGCGGGACCTTTGTGGACCCGAAGGCGACCGGCTCACAAATCATCTCCACCGACGTGAGAGACCAGGACCTTTCCGCCGACCTGGAATACGCGTTTAGCCAGCGGCTGTCCGTATTCGCGGAGGTCCCGTTCCAGTTCGTGCATTTCGGCCCGAACATCGAAGACGGCCCGGCCGATCAGACGCGGGCGGAACAGAAACAATTCCCGGAATCGGAGGTTCGCAACGCGAAAACCAACCCTGACGGCATCGGCGACGTCCAATTCGGATTCAAATACGCTTTCGTCGCCGAAACCGACTGCCGCTACCTGACCTTCCAGTTCCGGACCTACGTCCCCTCGGGCGACTCGGGTTTGGGTCTGGGCACCGGCCACGTGAGCGTGGAACCGGGCCTGCTGGCTTTCCAACGCCTGACGGATCGGGTGGTGATCCAGGGAGAACTCACCGACTGGATCCCGATCAGCGCGGGTCCGGGCGCCGGCAACGTCATTACCTACGGCGGCGGCATCGCCTACGACGTGATCCAGCGCCCCAACCTCCGGGTCGCGCCGGTCGCGGAAGTCGTCGGTTGGACCGTGCTAGGCGGGACCGAGGCCTTCGACGGGACGGTGCCGGCGCCCACCGTGAAAACCGCCGCGGGCGTGACCGCCGTGGACGTCAACGGCGTCATCGTGCCCGACGATCACGGCTTTCTCGAAGCCAACGGCGACACCATTGTCAACTTGAAGCTGGGCGTGCGGACTTACGTCGGCGAGCGGAGCGACCTCTACGTCGGCTACGGCCGCTCGGTGACGGGCAGCCGGTGGTACCAAAACATCGCCAGCGTGGAATACCGCCTCCACTTCTGATCCTTGATCCGGATGATAGGGTCCGTTTAGCCGCGACCCGACAGGGGAGCGCTCCGACCGAGCGCTCCCCTGTCGGGTCGCGGCTAACCGACGACCCCTACGGCGCCTTCAGGTCCTCCCGCACATTCCGCCGGTAGGCCTCCAGTCCCGGCTGGCCGTATGGGTTGACGCCGAGCAGTCGGCCCTCGACCACCGTGGCCAGCATGAGCATTTGCATCAGCTGGCCCATCGCGTGCTCCGACAGCGCCGGCGTCACCAGATCGGCCGTCGGCCGGCCCGCGTCGAAATAGGCCTGGTTGACGCCCTTCCACGCGGCCGCCATCAGATCGGGCAGCCCCTTGCGGGCGTAGACGTTCAAACCGTCCTCGTTGTGGTCGGCCATCTGCACCAGGATCGGCTGCGTCTTCGGGCTTTTCACGACGACATTGTTGATGACGCGGTCGCGCGTCCCGTCCTGGTGCTGCTGGCCGCGCGCGTGCAGGTCGCGCGTCTGCACGGCCGTCAACGGCGTCGGCCCGCGGCCCTGTTTGCCCAGGCTTTCCGACAACAAATGGTCGTACCAGCGGCCGAGGCCTTCCAGCTTCTTCGACCAGACCGACAGCACCCGCACCGGCTTGTGCAGTTCTTCGGACATGAGATAATTGACCCCGGCAAACTGGAGCACCGGGTTGCGCTCGAACGGCTCTTCGAGGAAACGCTTGGTCATGGCGCCGGCGCCGAGCAGCAGGGCGCGCACGTCCAGGCCCATCAGGGCGGCCGGCAGCAGGCCCGCCGGCGTGAATACAGAGTAACGACCTCCGATATTGTCCGGAGTCGTCAGCACGTCGGCGTCGTTGTGGCCCTCCGCATCGAACAGCGCGGCCAGCTTGCTCGACGGGGCGGCCACGGCGGCGAACAGGTCGTGCAACCGCGGCGAACGGAGGCCGTAGTATTCGGTCGCCTCGCGCCGGAAGACGCGCAGGGCCACGGCCGACTCCATCGACGCGGCGGGAGCGCCGACGGAGACGACCGCCCAACGCTCTTCACGCCGCTCCGGATCGACGCAGGCGATCTGAATCAGATCGAGCAATTCTTGCAAGGCGTCGTTGTCGAAACTGTCGCCGTCGAAATAGAGGCGCAGGCGCCGAGCCGGGCCTCCGCCGGCAGTTCGTTGTGGTGGGCGCTTTTGAGCGCCTGGAAAAGGGCGCGGGCGCCGAGCTGGGCGCCGCCGACGCCGAGCAGGACGACGCGGTCGGCCCGTTCGCGCAGCCGATTGGCGAGCGCGAGCGCCTTGCCGAGGTCGCTGGCGTCGCCGCGCCGTCGATACTGGTCGAGCAGCGTTTGCGGCAGGTCGATGAAGCCGGGTTCGAGCGGCAGCATCTCCGGCGGTACGCTGCGCATCTCCCGCTCCGCCGCCACCTGACTGCGGACCTGCATCAGCCGCGGCGCGAAGTCCTTGAGCCGATTCGGCGACAGAAAGTGCCGTGCGCGCAGCTCGGCCGCCGGCGTCCAGTCCTCGGCGGACGGCGCCAGCAACCCCTGGTAGTTATAATGGATCGCCTCGTCGGGGAGTTCCATGGCCATGAATACGTCTCGCCTTCGGCCGGGGCGGTGTGGTCGTGTACGATACTATACCTCAAGAACCATAGGCCCGGCGCCGGGCCGGTCGAAGGGGACGGTCATGTCGAACTTCCTCGACGCGCTGCGATCCGGCCGCGTCCTGCTCATGGACGGGGCGATGGGTACGGAGTTGCAGCGCGCGGGGTTGCAACCGGGCGAGTGCGGCGAGTTGTGGAACCTGACGCGGCCGGAAAAGGTACGGGCGATCCATCGGGCGTATGTGGACGCCGGGGCCGAGGTGCTGCTGACGAATACGTTTCAGGCGAATCCCGTCGCGTTGGCGCGACACAATCTTGTGGGCCAACTGGGAATGTTCTGCCAGGCCGCCGTGGACCTGGCGCGCGAGGCCGCCGGCCCGGATCGTTGGGTGCTCGCCGACATCGGCCCTTTCCCTTCCGAGGATGGGGACGATTACGACCGCGTTGTCACCGCCTTTGCCGCGGCGGGGCCGGACGGCCTCCTGCTGGAAACCTGCTCCGACCCCTCCGTTCCGGTGCGCTTGCTCAAAGCCTTCTCCCGCCGGGGTGTCCAGGCTCCGCCGATGCTGGTCTCCCTGACGTACGTGCGCGGCCGAGACGGATGCGTCCGAAACATCGACGGCCTATCCGCGCGGGATTTGGCGGCGAGGGTGGAGAAGTACACCGGAATCTTCGCCGTCGGGGTGAACTGCGGGCGCGACATCGCCATGCCGCAGGTTGTTGAAGTCGTCGAGGCCTATCACCGGGCCACCCACCTTCGGGTTTTCGTCCGGCCAAACGCGGGGACGCCCAAACGAGTCGGGGATCAGTGGGTCTATCCCCACTCGCCGGAGTACATGGCTTCTTGGTTACCGGAATTGCTGGAGGCCGGAGTGAGCATGGTCGGCGGCTGCTGCGGCACGACGCCGGCCCACATCGCCGCCTTCCGGCCCGTCGTCGAGAAGTGGAACGCGGCGAAGAAGGCGTAGCCGCCCAAACCAACCCGAAGCGCGAGCGAGGAATTCGGTCGAGGAACCTTCTCCCTCGCTCGCGCTTCGGGTTGGTTTTAGGCCGGTCCCGGCATGATTCCCGCCGTCCCCGTCGCCGGCGGTCGGCCGTTCGGGGCCGGCGGATGGACGACCTGATCGTGAGCAAAGCTCCACCACATCCGCAGCGGCAGCAGGCCGACCCCGATGAGCGCCAGCTGGCTCACGGCATAGATGCCGAGCGCCCAGGCCGTGCCGCTCATAAACCCGTAAGCGTGCAGGCCGATGCCCAGCAGGTTGACGCCGAACCACGACCACGCCGTGATAATGTTGCCGAAGATGGTCAGCACCGCCATGCCGCGCTGCTTGACCATGCCGCCCCAGCGGGCGTGCAAAATCAGGGCGTTCCAGATCACGATCATCAGGGCGCCGTTCTCCTTGGGGTCCCAGCCCCAGAAGCGGCCCCACGACTGGTCGGCCCAGATGCCGCCCAGCACCGTGCCCACGAAGCTGAACAGCGTGGCGAAGCAGACGGCGCCGTAAATGGCGTCGCCCAACTTCTTCACCGCCGGCCGGTCCAGCGACGGCGTCAGCACGCCGCGCACGATGAACAGCGTGCCCAGCAGCCCGGCCACGAACGTGGCCGCGTAGCCGGTGTTGACGGCCGTGACGTGCGTGGCCAGCCAGAAATTCGTGTCCAAAACGGCCCGCATCATCTCCAGCGTGTCGCCGCCGATCGACAGGAAATGGGCGATAATCATGGTCGCGAACCCGGCCACCGAGGCCACGAAATTGCCGATGCCGTCCTTGTTCAGCGCCTCGAAGATCAGGCCGACGATGCAGCCGACCCAGCCGATGAAAATGGCCGTCGAATAGAGGTTCGTGATAAACACCAACGGCCGATTCATCAGGTACATGCGGGCGATGAGGGCCGCCGTGTGGATCGTCAGCGTCACCACGGCCAGCCAAAAGGCGGCGCGGTTGAGCGGCTTGGTGAAGACGGCCCACGCCAAACTGTTCAGGACGAACACGACCACATAGAGGAGGGCGCACCAGTAGAACGGGGCGAAGTCGTTGAACCAGACCTCGAAGTCGGCCTGCGCGGTCTCCTTCGGCATCGCGGTCGCCAGCGTCGCGCGGTAGGCGTCCACGCCCTTATTGAACCTTTCGACCTCGCCCTTGTCGTAGGCGTCGAGCAGGTCGTTGAGCGCCACGGCGTTGGGATTGCTCGGGCTGGCCCCCCCGAGCGTCGTCCACCCCGTTCCCGGCACGGCGTCCGGCGGCGGCTTCACGGCCGGCGGCACGGCCAGAAGCGTCTGATTGCCCGACAGTTCGATGTAAACGCGCAGGTGCTCGGCCAGTTCGAGGAGCTTGTCGTCGTAGAGGTCGTGCGTCTGGGCGTTCTTGGCGCGATCGACTTCCTCGGCGAGCTTCTTCCAGTGCAGGCCGATTTCGTTCAGCGAATAGCGGTAGCTGCCCGGACGCGCCACCAGCCCTAGCAGGTTGAGGACCTGATCGTTCTCGATGCGAAAAACCGGATGTTCGCGGGAGCCGAGGGCGCTGTACACCTCGTAAGGGCCGAGGACCACGCCCTCCGGCAGTTGCGTCACGTCCGGCCCGTCCGACGTGACGCTGAGAATGTGCGGGTCGCGGTTCTTGGTCGGCTTCCGATCCGTCACGGAGTCCAACAACCACTTGATCGCCGGCTGTTCCTCGGCGTCGGGGTCGGACGCCCACTTGATCGGCAGATGCTCCTTGGGGTCGGCGTCCTTGGTCGCTTCGACCCAAACGGGAACCCAATTGTCGCGGAACGTCTGGTGCCCGCTGATGAGGACAAGGTCGTTGCGCGCGACCGTATCGATCGGCTTGATCCGCCCGTCGGCCAGCACCGGGATCTTGCCGAACTCGTGCAGGTGCATTCCGTCGGCGGGGTCGCCCTGCGGCGTGGCGGCGTAGGCGATCACGGCGATGGCGGCCGCGGCGATGACGGCGGGGAAGAAGCGCTGCAAGTCGTTCATCGTGCGACCCTCTTGCGGAGGAACCCGACCAGGCTGAACCCGAAATGGATCAGCATCCCCAGGGCCACCATCGCGCAGGCGACGTAGGGCAGCAGCCAGCCGGGGTTCTTGACCACCTGCAACACCGTGCCGCGGTCGCCCGGCAGGAAACTCGCCTGGTAAAAGGTTTCGCCGCGGTAGCGCAACGGCTCGTTCATGCGGATGAGGATGTCGCGGTCGTCGCCGTGGGCCTTGTTGATGAGCCGAATGCGGCTGGAAAAGTCCTTCGGGATCTCCGTGCCGGGATAGACCGAATGGGTGAAAGCCAGAAGCTGGATCGTGTAAGGTTTATACTCGCGCTCCGGCCGCAGCGAAATCTCGTACTGCCGGCCGTTCGCTTCGACTTCTTGCGAGTCCCAGTACGCCGTGACGAGGTACGTCCCCAGCGACTCGTCCGTGCCCTTTTTCAGGAGCGTGACGTAGGCCGACGGCACGTCCACCTTCTGATCGGGATCGACGCCGACGCCGGCCTCTTTCGGCACGGCCACGGCCTTGAGGCCGAGGCCCGCCGTGGCCGGGTTTTTCTCGCCAGACTGCGGAGGGACCGGCTCGGCGGAGTTGACCATGAAGCGGTCCACGCGCACGTCGAACGGCAGCAGGTCGTTGCGGATCAGGCCGCCCTTTTTCAGCATCGCATCGGGCACGACCGTCACCACGTCGTCGGACTTGGCGTCCGTGGGATCGACGACGGCCAGCTCCATGCTCTCGTTGTGTTCGACGTAGTTGGCCGAGCCGCCGTTGGGGATGGTCATGTTGCCTTCGACGGCGAACAGGCCGGTGCAGAGTTCGCCGAGCATCAGGACGATCACGCCGGCGTGGAGGACGATGATGCCGGAGCGCCGCCACGAAAGCTTGAAGCGGGTGGCGTGGGCGGCGAGGACGTTGATGAGCAACAGGCCGCCAATGGTCCAGCCGCCGGGGAACCATGTGCCGAGCCAGTGCGGGATTTGCCAGGTGCGCGGGAAGAAGACCTGGACGGGAATCCAGACGATAAACCCTCGGAAATACATCTTGACCACGGCCCAGATGCCGTAGTCGATCTGCGCCAGCGTCCCGCAGAAAACCAGCACCACGGCCAGCACGAACAGCACCACCGTCAGCTTGAGCGACGCCAGCGCCTCCAGCACCCGGTACGGGACGCTCTTCTTGCGCCGCGACCGCGCCGGGGCCGGCGCGGCGTCGGTCACGGCGGCGACGGCGGGCGGCGGGGCGGACGTTTGGATGGACGCTTTGCTCACTTGTCGCCCCCCTTGTCCGCGCCGAAGGTCACGGACTTCAAGAAGTCGTTGAATCGCGTTTTCTGCTTCTCCACCGCGGCGGACGGCCCTTGCATCTTGAAGAACCACGTCTGTCCGCCGTGCGCGACCGCCGCCCCGAGGATACGTTGGTGGTCGGCCCCCTCGCCGGTGTCGATCAGCGGCACGGTGGCGCCGGCCACATCGACCTTGGGGAAGTCCTTCATCTGGTCCTCGGTGAGCGGGTCGAGGCCGACCTGCCCCCGCCAGCGGGTGACGTTCCCCACCAGACCGCCGGCCTCGCCCGGCAGCGGCGTCACCGAAATCTCCACCGAGCCGTCGGCGTCGGCCGCGGTGAACAGGGCGGCGCGGCGGATGCCCTTGACGACCAGGTTGTCGGACGCCTGCCAGCCGTCGGGCTTGGTGTAATGGAGGGCCGTTTCGTCCGGGGCGCCGCCTGGCAGGTTCATGAAGGGAGCCCCGGAACTGGGCTTCGATCCGGGACCGACCAGCCGGACGACGGTGGCCGGGTTGCCGTTGAACTCTTCCTTCCGCGTCACCTTGTCCAGGTCGTCCGCGTCGATCGGCGACAGGCCCACCTGGCCGCGCCAGCGGTTGACGTTGGCCAGGAGGCCGCCGACCGAGCCGGGGAATTTGTCGATGTGCAGGTCGAGCGACGGCTTGTCCTTGGCCTCGATGCGCAACGTGGCATAGCGGCCGGGAGACGCCTTGGCGTCGGCGACCGGCTGCCAACCTTCGGGCAGCTTCCATTCCATCGGCCGGTCGTCCTGGCCGGTGAAATGAACCGACTTGACGAAGTCGTCCACCGCGCCGGCCTGGGCGTTGACGGCCGACTCCGGCCCCATCAACTTAATGAACCAGGTCAAATCGCCGTGCGGGTAGATGACGCCGATGAGGCCGACTTTTTCCGGCGCCTCGGCCTTGGGGGCGGCGTACTGGTGAATCCCCTCTTCCCCGCAGCCGGCCAGGACGAGAAGGAATGCGGAAGTCAGAATGCAGAATGCGGAATGGAAGACGCCGCGAGGGCTTCTCGCAATCCGCATTACGAAACACAACCAGCCGCGAGCGCGAGCGAGCGGTCTTGTCCGAACCCCTCGCTCGCGCTCGGGGCTGGTTTGGAACCGACTTCTGAGTCGGCGGCAGTCATTTGGCATGAAGCGGACTCACCTTCGGAAGCGCGACTCGGGAACCTGTCGGCGGCGCGGCGGACTGCGTATCCCTCATGGTTGCAGGGGCGGCGGTGTGCGTCAAGGCGGTTGATCGATAAGCCGGCGAAAGCGGTGCGGCGGGAGGGCGAAGGCGTCCGGCGCTAGGGTTTAGTGTGAGCGACAGGCCGCGCGGATTCAAGAGGAAAATAAATCGGACGCGGGCCGCGGCGCAAATCCCATCCAAATCGCGGCTTCGGCCGGCCCTTTCTTTTCCTTTGTCTTTCGGCCCGGCGGCGCATAGACTCCTCTTACAGCCGGCGCGGCGCCACGGAATGCCGCCGCGCGAGTCGTCTCGATAGCCGACGCAGGGATGCGCCGCCTCACGGTCGGGGCTTTGCGGGCTAGTCTTTCCACGGGACGACGAACCGGGCCAGGAAGGCCGACCGACGTGCGTTGACGCAGTGACCCCCCATTTCTTGATGAGCGAGGTGCGAAAGTGGGCGCCGCTCTGCTAGTCGAGTACTACCAACGAATGCCGACGCGCCGGGCCAAGGACGACGCGGAGACGTGGCGGAGACGCCAGGAGGAGGGCCGCCACAAGTTCCTCCATCTCGCCAGGGCGCGCTACAACGAGGGCACGCTCCTCCGCCTGCTGGCGGGGACGGACCCCAAGGCGCGCCGGGCCGCCCTGGTCGCCCTGGGCCAGTTCGGCACGATGGAAGCCAACGCGGCCCTGGCCGCCCGCCTCAAGGACGACGACGCGGAGACCCGCCGCATGGCCGCCGAGGCGCTCTGGCGCTCTGGTTCCGGGCCGACGACGAGGAAAACAACCGCGAGCTGCAACGGCTGATGCGTCTGCGCGACCGCGAGAAGGCCGTGGCCGGCCTCGACCTGCTCGTCCAGAAGGCCCCGCGCTTCGCCGAGGCCTACAACCAGCGGGCCGTGGTGTTCTTCCGCATGAAGCAGTTCGAGCGCTCCATCGCCGACTGCGAGAAAACGCTGCAGCTCAACCCGTGCCACTTCGGCGCCCAGGCCGGCATGGCCCAGTGCTTCATGCAACTCCGCAGGCACAAGGCGGCGCTGCGGGCCTTCCGCGCCGCCCTCCGCATCAACCCCAACCTCGACGGCGTGGCCGAAACCATCCGCGCCCTCGAAAACGCGCTGGGGGAGGAAGGGCGCAAGGACGATAAGAAGTGAAGACCCCCGCAGCCCGCAGCGCCAAGCAAGGGCGTTTCATCCCTTGCTTGGCGCTGCGGGCTATACGGCAACCCTTTGCGCGGGCGGCAGCCCCGCCTCCGCCTCGACGCCGCCCTCAACGCAGCGCAGCACCTGAACCTCGAAGCGCACGTTCACCGGCAGCTTTTCCCGCTTAACAAGGTCCTGAACGTCCACCAAAACGGCGTCGTCCGTGACGACCACGGCGGGATCCTTGATCGCGTCCTTGAGGGCGTCCAGCACCAGGCGGCGCAGCGGCGTCGCCGGGAAGCCGGCCGCCGTTAGGCCCACCAGATGGGCCGCCGCCTTGCCGTCCACCACGCCCGGCCGCCACAGCGACTCAAACCCCATCGTAATCATCATCGTGACCTCACCGCACACGCGGACGCCCTCTGGCGTGACGCGGACGGAGAGGTTTTTGACCGGTGCCTCCGGCGGCTGGTTTTGCCGCACCAGCTCGTTCAACTCCTGTTCCGACACGAATACTTTCAGCGTTTGTATATCCATCGGCGTCTTTCATCCGGCCGCCGGCGTCTCCCCGGGCGGCGCCTCGCATTCCCGCTCCGCGGTGTACCAAATCACCGCCCCGTATACCAGATCGACCCGCGCCGCCGCCCTGCCAAGCGCGGGCGGCTTCCCGGCGATGATATGGAACGGCGTCCCCTGCGGCGCGGGCGTTACCGTCGTATAGGAGACGGTCGAGCCGTCCAGAAGCACGTACAGGTCGAGCGGCCGCTCCGCCTCGCCGACGACGAGGCCGGCGGCGTGCAGGTCGGCGTCGGCCCACACGCGCAGCATCGCGCAGGAACGCCTGGCAGCGCACCTCCAGGGCGATTTCGCCCCAAAGGCCGCCTTGTTCCGTCCCTTCCACGTCGATGACCAGTTCATTCCGCCGTTGCAGCAGCCGGGTGATCTCGAACTCGCACGGCCGGTCGCCCACGCAGACCCCCAAGGCCGTCCCGTTCAGTTGCAGGTCGGCGCGGTCGGACGCGCCGGCCGCGGTGAGCCAGACGCGCTCGAAGGCGTCGATTTGACCGGGGTAGCCGAAGCGGCGCCGGAAGCGCGCCCGGCCGCTGAAATCCTTGAGGCCGCCGTCGGCCCAGCGGCACGGCAAGGACATGCGCAGCGGCGGCCGCCCCGACGGCACGCATTCCCAGGGGCCGCGCAGGCGGATGCGGTGGGGATAGCGGGTCACGCATTCCTCCGTTGCGGCGCGAGGTGGACGGCGACCAGGATCCCGCGTTCCGGTTTGAGCGTGATGGCGGGGGCGGGGCGGATGGGCGGGCCGGCCAACAGGGTGAAGCGGCCGCGCTGGGCGAGCGTCGCCAGCACCAGCGCCGCTTCCATCGAGGCGAAGCTGTTGCCGATGCAAACGCGCGGGCCGCCGCCGAACGGGAAGTAGACGAAACGCGGCAGCCGTTTGGCGAGGCCGCCGGCCCAGCGGTCGGGGTCGAAGCGCTCCGGGTCGGAGAACCAGCGCGGGTCGCGGTGCATGATCCACTGGCTCATCAGCACCGTGGCGCCGGCCGGCAGACGGTAGCCGCCGAGGTCGCAGGCGGCGACGGCCTGCCGGCCCATCATGTAGGCGGCCGGGTAGAGCCGCATCACTTCCTGCACCACCCGTTCCGTGTACGGCAGACGCGGCAGGTCGGCGGGCGTCGGCGGCCGACCGCCCAGCACGCTGGCCAACTCCGCCTGGAGGGCGTCGTACACCGTCGGATTTTGGGCGAGCAGATACCACGCCCAGGAGAGCGTGAGCGCCGTGGTGTCGTGGCCGGCCAGAAACAGCGTCATGGCCTCGTCGCGCAGCTGGCGGTCGGTCATCCCGGCCCCGTCTTCGTGGCGGGCGCGCATCAGGATCGAAAGAAGGTCTTTTTGGTCGCCGTTTTGGCGCCGCCGCTTGATGAGGTCGTAGAGGATGTCGTCCAGGCGGCGCACCGCCCGGCGCATCCGCAGGTTGGCCAGCGTCGGCACGCCTTCCGGCAGGATGAATAAACTCGCCAGCCGGCGGTTGAACGACCGTCCCACCTCTCCGAGCACGCCGTCGATTTCCTGAGCTTTTTCCGACAGGCCGGTCCCGAACAGCGTCCGGGCGATGATCTCCAGCGTCAGCCGGGTCATGTCGGCCAGGAGGTCGCGCGTTTCGCCGTCGCGCCACGACGCCGCCAGGCGCTCGGCGAGTTCGACCATGACGGTCCCGTAGCCGGTCAGGCGGTCGCGGTGGAACAGTGGCTGAAGGAGCCGCCGCTGACGCAGCCAGAAGTCGCCTTCGCTGGTCAACAAGCCGTCGCCGAGCAGCAAGCGGTTCATTTTGAGGGCGTAGTGCTTCACGAAATTGCGGGCGTTGCCGACCAGCACCTGTTCGATCAGGTCTGGGTGGTTGATGAGATAGACGCGGCGCGTGCCGAAGCGCATGGTGCTGAAATCGCCGAACTCGCGGGCGCAGCGGGTGTAAAGGCCCAGCGCGTCGCGGCGCAATTCTTCGAGGTTGCCGCCGAAGAAACGGCCCTTCGGTCCGGGGGGAAGTGTGATAGTAGACACGGGCGGTCCCTCTTGCGCATTCAGGCGAGCGGCCGGCGTGAGCCGGCTGGGGTCGCATCCGTTCCGAGAAGCTGGGCTACACCAGCCGGCTCACGCCGGCCGCTCGCTCGCCATTTCACGAAGCAGCTCCGAATAGTCCTCATAGGGAGTCCGGTCGGGCGGCCCCTGCGCGTGGAGGTAGACGCCCCCGGTAGGCGGGCCGCGCAGGGCGACGATGGTGCTGGAGACCGTGCCGCGGTCGGCGCCGGTCAGGCAGACCGGCGGCTCGCCCGGCTCGTGCCGGCCGCACAGCTGACGCAACACCTGGATGCAGTCGGCCGAGCTGCGGTAGCGGTAGCCCTCCTGGCCCAGCAGCCGGGCCACGAACGTCAGCCGGGCGTCGCGCTCGTCGTTCACGTCGCCGTTGGTCAGGACGTGCAATCCCGGCGGCAGCGGCCGGACGCGCAGCCAATCCGTGCCGTGAATCAGGACCGCGCTTTGGCCGTCGGCGCAAACGACGTTGCAGCCGTCGTAGCGGTCGGCGTTCAGTTCACTCACGGCGAGTTTCCCCGCCTCGGCCGCGCTGGGGCAGGCCAGCAGGTCGCGGACGAGCAGGCCGCGGCTGCGCGGCCGGTCGGGCCGGCGGTCCTTGGGGCGGTTGGTCACGGCCGCGAGGACGCCGTGTTCATTGACGCCGAGCCAGGTCCCGCCGGCCGCCGGATCGACGCCGGCGACGAAGCGCGGCGGCCCGTCGTGGAGGCGCGGCGGTTCGCCGCCGCGGCAGTACGACTCTTCGCGGTTGGCGCCGACCACGACGGCGGCGTCCTCCACCACACGATAAAACAGCGCCAGACAGACACATCCCACGGCCATCCTTTCGTCGTTCTCCGCGGCCGCGATGGTCAACGCGGCCGTGGTATTGTACAGTGACCAGCGCGGTCTTGCCTCTCCGCTTGGACCGGGCCGCGCTTCCTCGTTGTGACGCGAGCCGCTCATGCCGAAGTCCACGACGAAACTCCGCTGGGGCGTCCTCGGCGCCGCCAAGATCAACGACCGCCTGCTGCCGGCTTTCCGCCAGTCGGCCCACGCCGACTTGCGGGCCATCGCCAGCCGTTCGCAGGAGAAGGCCGAGGCGGCTGCCCGTGCGGCCGGCATCCCGACGGCCCACGCAAGTTACGAGGCGCTGCTGGAAGACCCCGAGATCGACGTCGTTTACATTCCGCTGCCCAACACGCTGCACGCCGAATGGACGCGGCGGGCGGCGGAGCGCGGCAAGCACGTCCTGTGCGAGAAGCCGCTGACGCCGACCGCCGCCGAGGCGCGAGAGTTGGTCGCCTTCTGCGCCGCCCGCAAGGTGCTGCTGATGGACGGCTTCATGTGGCCGCACCACCCGCGCACGGCCCGGCTGCGACAATTCCTCGACGACGGCGGGATCGGCAAGGTGGAGCGCGTGACGGGGGCGTTCACGTTCCCGCTGCGGCCGCTGGAGCCGAGCAACATCCGTTTGCGCCTCCGATTTGGCCGGCGGCGGTCTGCTGGACGTGGGCTGTTATCCGGTGTTCGGCATCCGCTGGGCGTTCGGGGCCGAGCCGGTGCGGGCGTGGGCGACGGCCCGCTACCTGCACGGCGTCGATGTGGAGATGAGCGGTCTGGTATGGTTGGCGGACGGCCGCGTCGGTGCCTTCGACTGCGGCTTCACCATGCCGGTGCGGCCCTGGCTGGAGATCGCGGGGGCGGAGGGCGTCGTGTTCGTCCCGGACTTGTGGGTTCCGGATCCGCGGGCGACGTTCACGGTGCGGCGCGAGGGCCGGCCGGAAGAGGAGGTCGTGATCGAGGGCGAGGACCAGATCGTCCACATGCTCGACGACTTCAGCCGGGCGGTGCTGTTCGGCGAACCGGTGCGGCCGGGGCCGGACGAGGCGGTCAAGACGCTGCGCGTGCTGGACGCCCTGGCCCGGTCGGCGCGCGAGGGCAAGGAGGCGACGGTGTGATCCGCCCCTACCTCCGCGACAACGGCCCCAGGGCCGCGACCGCCGACCGCGTCGCCTCCTCGACGCGCCGCTCCCACGCCGGGTCGTCCGGCTTGAACGGAAACATAATCCCGCGCGAGCTGTTGACGACCGCCCCCAGGCCGTCCGGTCGAAAAGCCGGCGCCACGTCCGCCGCGCAGCCGCCCTGGGCGCCATATCCGGGGATAAGGAAGATCACATTTGGCGTCAGACGGCGTAGCGCGGCCAGTTCCGCCGGGTAGGTGGCGCCGACCACCGCGCCCACGTCGCCCAGCCCGCAGCGGCCGACGTTCTCGGCCGCCCATCCCGCCACCGCCTCGGCGACGTGCTGATACACCGGCCGGCCGTCGGCGATGAGGTCTTGAAACAGCCCCGCGCCCGGGTTGCTGGTCCGCACCAGCACGAACACGCCGGCGTTGGCCCGCCGGGCGCTTTGCAGGAACGGCTCCACGGCGTCGCGGCCGAGGTACGGGTTGACCGTAAGGGCGTCGGCCTCCCAGACCGGATGGACGCGGCCGGCCACAGAGACGCCGCCGAAGGCCGCGCCGGCGTAGGCGGCGGCCGACGAGGCGATGTCGTTGCGCTTGGCGTCGAGGATGGTCAGCAGGCCGAGGCCGTGGGCCTTTCGCAGCAGCCGTTGCAGGACGGCCAGGCCGTCGGGGCCGCACGCCTCGAAGAAGGCGCTCTGCGGCTTGACGACCGGCGCGAGCGGGGCGACGATGTCCAGTACGCGGTCGCAAAACTCTTCGTAAGCGGCCGCCGCCGCCCGCAACGAGTCGTCGCCGTGGCGTCGGCGGATTTCCGTCGGCAGCGATTCCCAGCGCGGGTCGAGGCCCACGCAAAGGGCGTTGCCTTTGGAACGGACGGCGTCGGCCAAACGGTCGGCGAAGTGTGGCATGATGCGGTCCCGTCCTGCGCCCGAGCAATTTCGTTATCCCGCCGCCGGGCGGAAGGTTATAATACGGGAAACCGGACGCCCCGGAGCCGGCCGCGATTCCATCGGAGACCGTTCATGTCCCTAAACGCCGCCTCGCCGCTGCTGCGTCAAGTGACCCGCGTCCGCCGCCGTCTGTTCCTGCAAACGCTGGTCCGGGCGCTGGCATGGGGTTGGGTCGCCGCCCTGGCGCTGTCGGCGGCGTGGTTCCTGGCGGAGCCGCTGCTGCTCCGGGTCGCCCCGGAATGGTTGCGCTGGACGGTCCTCGGCGGCTGCACGGCCGTCGGCACGGCCGCCGCCGCGGCCTGGGCCGTGTTGCGAAGACCCAGCGCCGTGCAGGCCGCGTTGGCCCTCGACGCGGAGTTTCGGCTCAAGGAGCGCGTGACCACGTCGCTGATGCTGCGGCCCGACGAGGCGGCCAGCCCCGCGGGCGCGGCCCTGCTCGCCGACGCCAACCAGCGCGTCGATCCGCTCCGCGTCGGCGACCGCTTTCCGATTCGCCTACCGCGAACCGCCTGGCTGGTCCCCGCCGGCGTCGCCGTTCTCGTCCTGCTGGCGTTCTTCTATCATCCGGACTTCGGCCAGGCGATAACTCCCGCACAACAGGCCGCCGCCAGCAACGACGCCATGAAGGCCGAGATCGACAAGATGCAACAGCAGTTGCTGGCCAAGCGCCAGGAGAATTGGAACGACCCGTCCAAGTCGCCGGAGTTGAAGAAGATCGAGGCCGAAATCGACAAGATGTTGAGCAACCCGCACGACAGCAAGGACGAGGTGCGCGAGGCCATCAAGAAGGGCGACGACCTGCTGGACGACATCAAGAAGGCACAAAAGGAGAAGGCCGACCAGGCGCGGGCGCTCAAGGAACAACTCCGGCAGATGGAGCGGGCGCAAAAGCAAGAAGAACGAGATAAGAAGGAGCAAGGGCCGGCCAAGGACATGCAAAAGGCGCTCGGTCAGGGCGACTTAGCCAAGGCGAAGGAGGAGGCCGACGAGTTGGCCAAGAAGCTCAAGGCCGACGAAGAGGCGGATGAGTTGCGGAAAAAGCTCAAGGACGAGGACGGCAAACTGACGCCAAAGGAGAAAGAGGACCTCCAGGACGAATTGAAGAAGAAGGAAAAGGAAGGTTTGAACAAGGACGACGTGGAAAGGCTGGAGAAGGAACTGAAAGACATGGAGGACCAGGCGGAGGAGTTGACGCGGAAGGACGACGACGAGGAGCAGAAGCTCGACGACGAAGAAAAGAAGCTGGAAGACGAGGCCCAGAAGGGCGAGATCGACAAGGACCAGTTGCAGCGCGAAAAGGATCGGCTGGAAAAGAAGAAGCTCCAGTTGAAACGGCTGAAAGCGAACGTGAAGCAACTGGCGAAAAAGCTCCACGACGCCCAGCAAGCGATGAAGGAGGGCAAGGACGGGGAAGCGGCGCAGCAGCTACAGGACGCCGGAGATGAACTGGGCAAACTGGACGGCAACGATGAACAGCAACAGCTGCTCCAGGAAATGCGGCAGGTTCAGCAGATGAAAAAGGTGCTGTCGCAGGCGTTGGCCAAGCAGCAAGGGCGGGACGGCGACCAGGAGGCGAACGCAGGCAACGGGCAGGGCAAGCGAGGCAAGGGCAACGGCCAGGGTCCGTCCGGCCCCAACCGGGGCGGTCAGGGTTCCGGCGCTAGGCCGGAGTCGGCGGACGCCAAGACCGGCGAGGAGGAGCACCAGGTGCATTCCGACCCGGACGATAAAGCGCCTTTACAGATCGTCGATCACGTTCCAGGCGAGGGGTTCAAGGGGCCGCGCAAGCCGGCCGAGATGACGGACGACATCCGCCGGGCGGCCCAGGAAGGGGCGGCGGCCAGCGAACGCGAACGGCTGACCGACAAGGCGACGGCCGACATGGCGCGCGGCTTCTTCGAGAAGATGCGGCCGCCGGACAAGCCGGACAAGAACCCGGCGCCGCCCAAGCCGTGAACGCCGTTGGCGACGCTGCCGCGAAGCGGCGCCAACGGACGGTTTGGGCGACCCGAAGAAGCCCGAATGGGATTCAGCCCCGTGAGAGGGCGGTGAATGGCCAGGGTTAACCTCCCCTGGCCATTCACCGCCGTCCCTCCGGGGAAAATACCGGTTTCAAAAGTGCAGCAGTCAGTTTTCGCCATCCGACGACGATACTACGCACTAAAACCCCCCTCGTGTCAGGAGTGGTCGAAAAAGCGCGATAAAATGGGAAAGGGTTGCGAATCCGGGCGTTTCATGCGAGGGGTCTAGCGGAAGGTCCATTCCCGCCCGTCATTTGGACTGGAAAAACAAGGCGCCTATGAACATCGCAACGACCTCCGGAAGCGCGGCCTCTTATTTGCAAGGGCCAAGACGGCAGGTATACTGACCAGTGGGAGGCAGCCATGAAGTCCAAGATCGCGCTTTATCTATCGGTCGTCATGCGAATCGCTTTACTTGCCATGCTCTTCTGCCTCACCGTCCTGTTGACGGGGGTTCCTGCCCCTGCTCAGGCGATGGGTTGGTCCATAGAGCCGGTGCCCCTGGCCGCCGACCTCGCGAGCGCCGATTTTGTCGTAGTGGGCAGACTCTACAACGGCAATGCCGACGCGGGCGGAGGAACGACGGAAATAGCCATTCTGACCATCGTCAAGGACCATCCGGGCTTGGGGGACAAGAAGCATTTCACCCTTAAACGGTATGTTCCGACGAAGGACGACTCCCCAACCTATCTGGTTCTCTTTGGAGCAGTCGTCAAAGACGAGGTGGATGTCTATCGCGGCATCCCATGCACCGGCAAGGATGATGAGTTGATTGCGTACTTGAACGGTATTCGGAACCTGGAGAAAGCCAGCTCGTACAAGCAGCTCGCCTTTTACTTTGACCACCTCGAACATCGTCGGTCGGATATCGCCCAGGACGCCTGCCGGGTGTTTCACAACGCGACCTACAGGGAATTGAAATTCGCCTCCGACGCCTATGATGTGGAGAAGCTAAAAGGTTGGCTCGCGGACGAAAAAGTTCCGGAGGCCCGCAAGGAGCTTTATCGGATACTCATAGTCTTTTGTCAAGTGGCTCGGAAGCGCTGAGTGGCGCAATCTTCCTACAACAACTCCGCAAAATCCTCCTCAATGCACTCCAGCGACAGCCCTCCCAGGAAGTTGGCGTAGCACATCCACGCGGACAGGGCGTGCAGGTCCGCGAACGGCGGCGGCACGTACTTCGGAGGCGCCACCAGCCCTTCGTCGGCCAGCTCCGCCAGGGTCCGCAGGTCGCCGAGGTTCGTCTTGCCGCAGAACAACAGCGGCACCCGTTGCAGCCGGCCGCGCGTCACCGCCAGACGGAGGAAGTTGTACACCTGCACGAAACCACGACTATAACAGAGGTCTTTTGTGAATGGGCCGCTCCCCCGCGGCAGGCCGCCGCGAAAGATGCGCATGGTGTGCTGGTAGCCCTCGCGCGGGTCGTAGCCCTCCGACAAGAAGAAGCGGTAGACCTCCAGGAAGTCCGCCCCCTCCTCCGCCAGGCCCACGCCCTCGATGCGGTGCGTCAGCCGACGCAGCCGGCCGGGGTGCGACGCGAACGCCAGCACCTCCGTCAACACCGCCAGCCCCTCCTGGGTCGTCGTGGACGACGGCGGACCCTTACCCAGGAACGTACACACCGGCTGCCGCTGGCCGTTCAATGTTGTGCCCAGGTGGACCCAGCCCTCATGCACCTCCAAGAGTCGCACCTCGCGCGGCGTGAACCGGGCGTCGCCGCGGACCTTGATGTAGTCGCAGCCGGCCGCCGCGTCGGCCACGATGCCGTCGGACAGCCGCACGCGCACCGCCGCCGGGTCGTGGAAGAAGCGCGTCAGCTGCTCCGTCAGGATTTTGACCGTCTGCTGGGCGTCAAGCGTCGGCCGTTCCCGAGCCACCAGCGTCTCGGCCGCCAGGTTGTCGAGCATGACGGCCATCGCCCGGCCGAGGTCGGCCAGCGTCGGCGAACCGGCGTGAAAGCGGTCGGCCGTGCCGCCGTAAAGACGACGTGAAAGATCGCCGAAGGCCGGTGCGCCGCGCTGGACGATCAGGTCCACCACGATCCGGTATTCCGCGCAGCATACGCGCCAGCAGCCGGCCCGCGGGGTGGGCCACGCCCAGCGTCGCCCGCACCTCGCGCTCGAGATCGGCCAGTTCCTCGCGCTTGTGGTCGGGGTGGAAAGGGAGGGGACGCGACGCATAGAGGTCGCGCGTCACGGGCGGCGGTTCGCGGCCGTCGGCGGCGAAGAAGGCCCGCTCGACCTCGTCGCCCCATTTCACGGCGTCGAGGATGCGGAGCGGTCGCTGCGCTTCCACCAGCCGGTCGCTCAGGCCGCGGATCCGCGTATCGAGGGGGGACGGCGTCCGACAAGGGGCGGCGGCGGGGCCGTCGGCAAGCATCGCTTTAGGCATCGTCTCGCAAACCAGGGAGGAACCGCGGGCGGCGGTTCGCCTCATGCTCGTCGTTCCTTCACACGGGTCACCGCAAGCGGCCTCCGCGCTTGCACGTCTCATAACGGCGATCTCATCGCACGTCCAGAGCGATGTCGGCGTCTTGACCGAGCAGACGCTCCAAAGCGTTCATCCCCAGCCGAGCCAGCTGTGCGGCCGGGGTTTGCCACAGCACGGGGTTCATCAGTTCCAGCGACACATAGCCGTCGTAGCCGATTGCCCGCAGTCGTTGAATAATCGGCCCCAGGTGGAAATCGCCTTCTCCGGGAAGAATGCGGTCGGCGTCGGCGGCCAGCTCACGCGGCACGCCGGCCACGTCGCACACCTGCACGAAAGCGATATTGTCGCGGGTCAGAAGGGAGAGGTCGTCGAACTTGCTTGGGCCGGTGTAGTAATGAAACACGTCAAGGTTGACTCCGACGTTCGGCTCGCCGCAAGCGGCGACGACGGCCAGCGCCGTGTCGAGGCTGGAGCAGAACGTGGCCGAACCGCGGAACTCCAGGGCCAGCCGCACGTCGAAGGCTGTCGCCCACTGGGCCGCCTGCTTCAGCGAAACCACCGCCCGCTCCAGGTCGGTCGCGTTCACCTTACCGACGAAATCGGCCACCACAAGCAGCGTGGGAATGGCGAAGGACTGGCAAAGGTCGAGGCGGCGCTTGAAATGGTCGTAGTGGGCCTTGCGTTGTTCGCCCTGGGAGAGAAGAAGTCCGCCCTGGTAGGAAGCCGCCGCGAGGGTCGTCTGGTGGTCTTCGAGCAGCTTGCGGGTGTCGGCGGCGGAATGGGTTTCGAGGTGGGTTTCCAACTTGGTCAGCCAGACTTCGAGGGCGCGACAGCCGCCCTCGGTGAAGGCTTCCACGTCGTCGGCGAACGTGCCGGGGAGAGTGGCGGCTTCGCTAATGCAAGGTCTCATATCATCCATAGTAGCTCGGGGCGGGCCGATGTCCATCCGCGATGGACCCGGCCCGCGCTCCGTCGCCGTCAGCGCCGCGAGCGCACGGCCTGGTCCAGCGCCCGCAGCGTGTCGCGCAGGTGCGGCACGGAGTCGAACGCCTCCAGCGGATAGGCGGCCTTCGTCTGCCAGTTCGGCTTCTGTCGCCACGTGGTTCCGGGCCGATTCTGCGGCTCCGGCGACAGCCAGAAGTCCTCCAGGTTGGCCAGCACGAACAGCGGTTCGCCGTATGACGCCATGTGCGTCAGGCAGGCCCGCAGCACCAGCCGCGGGTCCTCGTCGCCGCCCATCCGGCCCTCCTTGCGCAGCCGGTGCAGCACCGCCGTCCGCAAACCCCGCCGGTACTCGCGCTCGCGCCGGGCCTCGTCCTCGCTTATGAGACCCTGGCCTAAACGATCCGCGATGTCCTTTTCCAGCCAGAAGGCGTCGAAGGTCGGCAGGTCGTGCGTATTCAGGCTGGCCACCGAGCCGGCCGGCACCCAGGTGTACGGGTCGTCCCAGTTCAGTTTCATCTCGAATTCGCCGATGTACAGGCGGTGGACGTTGTGTTTGGCCATCGCCGGGCGCACCTCCGGCGGCACCGTGCCGAGGTCTTCGCCCACCAGGGCGCACTTGTGGCGGTTCGATTCGAGGCTGTAGACGGCGTAAAGTTCGTCGGCCCGCTGGCGCACGTAGACGCCCCTAGCGGCGCCGAGGTCGCGCGGCACCCAGTAGGAGCGGTGCAGGCCCAGCATGTGGTCGATGCGCAGGACGCCGGCGTACTGGAAATGATGCTTTAGCACGTCCCGCAAGTAGCGATATCCCCCCGCCCGTAAGTTCTCCGGGTGCAGCGGCGGGAAGCCCCAATCCTGGCCGAGCGTGAAGAACGAATCGGGCGGCGCCCCCGCCGACACTTCGACGGCGAAGGCCTCGCGGTGGCGCCATACGTCGTACCCGTCCGGGTTGACCCCCAGCGGAAGGTCGAGGTAGAGGCCGGGGCCGCGCTTGCTCGCCCGTCTCGACAGGGCCGCCAGTTGGTCGTCCGCCAGCCACTGGACGTACAGGTGGTAGCGCTTCGCCTCCTCGTCGTAGTCGGCCGAGGCGATCTCGCCCTCGTGGAGGCGATCCGGCCACGTCCACCACGACTCGCGCCGCTTCTCGCACACCGCCCGGAATCGGGCATAGTCCTCGACGCACGGGTGGGAGGCCGTGAACCGCTGGAACGCCGCCAGCCGGTCGGCCGGGTTGGCGAAGAAGGCTCGGGCCATCGCCTCCAACACCCGCCGCTTGAGGGCGGCCGTGCGCTTGTAGTCCACGATCCGGGCGGCCCGCAGCGCGTCCCGCTCGTCGGCGAATTCCGGCGCCTCGACCACGGCCCGGACGGCCGCGTCGGAATATTCCGCCGCCTGCCGCGGGTCGATGTAGAGTTCGTTCCAGAAGAGCCGACTGGCCGGCGAATACGGGCTAGGCTCCAGCGGCTCATCGAGGAACGACGCCAGCATCGGCAGCGTGCCGACGATGCCGCCGCCGCGGCCCTGCGTCCATTCGATCAGGTTTCCGAGGTCCGTAAAGTCTCCGACTCCCCAGTCGCGCGCCGTGCGGACGGCGTAGAGCGGCAACAGGGCGCCCCAGGTGTGCATCGACTTTTCGGGACCGTAGGCGCGCGTAGGCGCCGACATCACGGTGCATTCGCAGCCGCCGCCGTTCCACTGGACCGTCAACTTGTGCCAGCCGATCGGCAGCGGCGACGGCAGGCGCAGCTTGCGGGCCTCATAGGCAACGCCCTCGATTTCGCCTCGCTCCGCCACGGCGAGTTCGCCGGCGTTGGCGGGCCAGAAGCGCGTCTCGCCGGACTCGAATTCCAGACGGCAGCCGAGCGCGGCCGACGAATCGCGGGCAGGAAGACGCAGCAACGGTTCCGGGGCGGCCCCGTCCCAGGCGACCAGCACCGATTCCAGGGGACGCCGCCAGAGCGACTGCCGCCGTTCGCGCAACGCCCCTTCCACGTCCTCCATCCGGCCGACCGGGGCGCCGAGCACCCGCAGCACGGCCAACAGGCTCTCGGGGTCCGAATCGTGCCACTGGTTGCGGTCGTCGTGGTATCCCTGCTCCACGCCGTAGGACTCGGCGAGCTGGCGAAGGGGGTGTTGGGTCGGTGTCGAATCCATTGGCGTTGTCCGTCCTTCCTAACGTCTCCGCCTGGCCGCGGTAGGGCGCCGTGCTCCGGTGGGTTTGCAAATCGCGTTCCCGATTTGGGAATCCTCGAGATGCGAGCCTCAAGGCGATGGTAGCGTTTCCGGGGGGGCAGTCAATTGGTTTTCGAGGCGCGGAGAGCGGTTGGCGTCTTGGCGTCCGGAGTCCGATGGCGCGACCCGGCTATCCGGGGGGTTCATGAGGTATTCGCGGAAAGGGATGGCGTCCGGCGACGGCTGTGGTATAGTGGAATGGGTTGCGGTGCGTCTTTTTGGCGCCGCCGCCGGGTTCGCCCCCTACCGCCGTCCCCGCCGCCGCACGCGAGGACGGATCGCCTACCCACCGTGCGACTTCCCGGCGGCCCGCCTGGCCGCCGCCGACCGAAACCCGACGAGGGCGCCAAATGACGCCTCTGCCTCCCCTGCGAATCCTGCTGGTCGAAGACAATCTGATCAATCAGAAAGTGGCCTCACGGATGCTGGAAAAGAACGGCCATTTCGTCGTCACCATGAACAACGGCAGGGAGGCTTTGGACGCGCTGACGGATCAGGATTTCGACGCCGTTCTCATGGACGTCCAGATGCCGGAAATGGACGGCCTGGAAGCGACCGCCGCCATCCGCGCCAACGAAGAAGGGTCGGATCGTCACGTCCCCATCCTCGCCCTCACCGCCCACGCCCTCACCGGCGACCGCGAACGCTGTCTCGACGCCGGGATGGACGGCTATCTCGCCAAGCCAATCCAAACCGCGCAACTGTTGCAGGCGTTGGCGGACGTTTTGGCGTGTTCCGGACGGGCGTGAGGTCGGCCTCGCCGCGTTTCGATTCGTTCCTTGCCGATTATCGGCCGAAAGTGCTTGACATCGGCCCTTGCCCCGTTACACTATATGCAGACTGAGATTCAATCTCAATAAGCCGCCGGCAACCCCCACCCCGAGGCCCCCGTGAACGCCGACCTGCTGCCGTTGGAATGCCTGCGGGCCGGCGAGTGGGCCGACGTGGAGGACGTGTCGGGCGAACCCGGCTGGGTCGGCCGCATGGCGGAGCTGGGCGTTCGCGCCGGCAGCCGGCTGCGGGTGCTGCAACCCGGCAGTCCCTGCCTGCTTCAGGTCGGCGGCTGCCGGCTCTGTCTCCGCGGCGATTGTCTGATGCGGATCCTGGTTCGGCCCGTGGCGTCCGGCGTCTGCTGAGCGTCCGCGACTACGAGGGCCTGACGTGGCGACGCCTTCCCTGGACCAGTTGCAACGGGGCCGTCGCGGCCGCATTACCCGGATCGACGGCGACGACGGTCTCGTCCAGCGCCTGATGGAAATGGGCCTGCTGGAAGGCGAGGAAGTCGAGGTGGTCGGCTTCGCCCCGATGGGCGATCCGATGGAGGTCCGTTTGGGCGACTACCGCCTGAGCCTTCGCCGCGTCGAGGCGGCCCGCGTCCACGTCGAACCGCTGCCGTGACCACAAGCCGCCCGCGTTCTGGCGAACGCGGCTACGGTGTGTCCCCCCGTGGCCGCGTTCACCAGAACGCGGGCGCTGCCGTGACCACTTCTCCCCTCTCCCCCGGAGTATCGGGGAAAGGGGAGGAAGAGAAACCACGCCATGCCACCGCTTCCCCGACCGACGGCGGCCCTCGTCGGCAATCCCAACACCGGCAAAACCACCCTCTTCAACGCCCTGTCCGGCCTGCGCCAGCGCGTCGGCAACTATCCCGGCGTGACCGTCGAAACGAAGAAAGGTCAGATGTGCTGCGGCGGGCAGACGTTTGACGTGATCGACCTGCCCGGCACCTACAGCCTGGCGCCGCGCAGTCCCGACGAAATGGTCGCGGTTGACGTGGTGCTCGGCTGCCAGAAGGGCGAAGCCCGGCCCGACGTGGTGGTGTCCATCGTGGACGCCTCCAATCTGGATCGCAATTTATATCTGACGACGCAGGCGCTGGAACTCGGCGTGCCGGTGGTCGTGGCCCTGAACATGGTCGATGTGGCGGAGAGCCAGGGCATTCGCATCGACGCCGACCGCCTCGGCCGCCAACTCGGCGTGACCGTGGTGCCCATCCAGGCCAACAAGGGCAAGGGGCTGGACGACCTGCGCGGCGCCATCGCCGGGGCCGTCATCGACCGCAAGACGCCCAAGGGTCCCCCCTTCCCCGAGGCGTTCGAGCGCGAGGTGGACGCGCTTCACGAAGTCGTCGGCAGAGACACGCCCGACTTCCTCGTCCGCCGGCTGCTTCTGGACGTGGGCGGCTACACCGAAAAAAGGCTGGTCGATCGGTTCGGCCCCGACGTGGCCGAACGGGTGCGCTCGTCCCGTGGCCGCCTGGCCTCGGCCGGCTGTCCGGCGCCGGCCGTCGAGGCGCGCACCCGTTATTCCTGGATTCGGCAGGCGACGGCCGGCTGCGTGCAACGGCCGGAGAAGCGGGTCGTCACCTGGACCGACCGCATTGACCGGATTCTCACACACAAATTCTGGGGCACGCTGGTCTTCCTGGCGCTGATGTTCGTCGTCTTCCAGTCGATCTTCGCCTGGGCCAAACCGCTCATGGACGGCATCGCCCACGGCAACGACCTCTTGACCGACGCCCTGCGCGGCCTGATGCCGGCCGGCCCGCTGACGAGCCTGCTGCTCGACGGCGTCCTCGGCGGCGTCGGCACGGTGTTGGAGTTCCTGCCGCAGATCCTCATTCTCTTCGGTTTTATCGCGGTCCTGGAGGACTGCGGCTACATGGCCCGCGCCGCGTTCCTGATGGACAAGCTGATGTCGCGTTGCGGCCTGAGCGGCAAGTCGTTCATCCCGATGCTGTCGTCGGTGGCCTGCGCCGTGCCAGGCATCATGGCCGCGCGCGTCATCGAAAACCGCCGCGACCGCCTGGCCACGATCCTCACCGCCCCGTTGATGAGTTGTTCGGCCCGGCTTCCGGTGTACATCCTCCTGATCGGCGCCTTCCTCAGCCCGCCGCGCTTCCCCTGGTGGACGCCCGGCCTGGCGATGTTCCTGATGTACTCGATCGGGCTTGTCGTTGCCCCGCTGGTGGCGCTGGCGCTGAAACGGACGCTGCTCCGCGGCGAAACGCCGGCGTTCGTCATGGAAATGCCGCTCTACAAGGTCCCTTCGCTGCGCACCGTCGTGCGTCGCATGGTGGACAGCGGCTGGGCCTTCGTCTACCGGGCCGGGACGCTGATCCTGGCGTCGATGGTGCTGGTGTGGGCGCTGATGTACTTCCCGCGCGTGGAGCCGGACGGCCGGCTCTACGACGTACATTACGCCCAATTGCAGAAGACATTGGAGGAAATGCGGGACGACGCCGGCGACGTCTCCGACGCGGGAACAGAAGGAGGCCGTCGAGAAGACGGAGAATCAGGCCAACGCGCTCCAGGGCGAATGGCAGCGGCAGAGCGTGCTGGGCCGGATGGGGCAGGCGATCGAGCCGGCGGTTCGGCCTCTCGGCTGGGACTGGCGGATCGGCATGGCGGCCCTGGCGAGCTTCCCGGCCCGCGAGGTCGTGGTGGGCACGCTCGGCGTGATTTACAACGAGGGCAAGGTGGACCCCGACGACGTGCAGAACGCGGAGCACGTCGGCGACACGCGGCTGGCCCGCTCCATGCAACAGGCGACCTGGGACGGTACGGATCGCCGGGTGTACACGGCGCCGACCGCCCTGTCGCTGATGGTGTTTTTCGCGCTGTGCTGTCAATGCGCCTCGACGCTGGCGGTCATGCGCCGCGAGACGCGCAGCTGGGGCTGGCCGGCGTTCACGTTCACCTACATGACCGTGCTGGCCTACATTGGCGCCCTGGCGGTTTACCAGATCGGCAGTCTCTTTTTATAAGGAGCGGCCGCGATGGACTGGCAATTGCCGTTGGTGGGGCTGGGCGT
>CAWFBG010000024.1:0-34710 GCA_963813925.1 uncultured Planctomycetaceae bacterium | reverse complement strand
TTCCCCAGCGCCGCCTGCGCCGCCGCCAGCCGGGCGATCGGCACGCGGAACGGCGAGCAACTGACGTAATTCAGCCCGATCTTGTGGCAGAACTTCACGCTGGCCGGGTCGCCGCCGTGCTCGCCGCAGATGCCGATCTTCAGGTCCGGCCGCGTCGCCCGGCCCTTCTCCACGGCCGATCTTCATCAGCGCCCCGACGCCGTCCTGGTCGATCGTGGCGAACGGATCGGCCGTGCAGGATGTCCGCCCTTTTCGGGTCGGTGTAGGCGGAGATGAACGGCCCGTAGTCGTCGCGGCTCATGCCCAGCGTCGTCTGCGTCAGGTCGTTGGTGCCGAAGCTGAAGAACTCCGCCGTCTTGGCGATCTCGTCGGCCGTCACGCAGGCCCGCGGCACCTCGATCATCGTGCCGACCAGGTACTCCACCTTCACGCCCGTCTCGGCGAACACCTTGGCCGCCGTCGTCGCGGACGATCTTCTCCTGGTTCTGCAGCTCCTTCCGGAAGCCGACCAGCGGGATCATCACCTCGGGGTGGACCGTCACGCCCTCCTTCTTCACCTGCACCGCCGCCTCGAAGATCGCCCGCGCCTGCATGGCCGTGATCTCCGGGTAGACGATGCCCAGCCGGCAGCCGCGGTGGCCGAGCATCGGGTTCGATTCGTGCAGCTCCTCCACGCGGCGGGCCACCGCCTCGACGCTCTTGCCCAGGACCCTGGCCATCTCCTCCCGGCCGGCCTTGTCCTGCGGCAGGAACTCGTGCAGCGGCGGATCGAGCAGGCGGATCGTCACCGGCCGGCCGGCCATCGCCCGGAACAGCCCGGCGAAATCGTCCCGCTGGAACGGCAGCATCTTGGCCAGCGCCGCCTCCCGCGCCGCCGTCGTCTCCGCCATGATCATCTCGCGCATCTCGGCGATGTGGTCGAAGAACATGTGCTCGGTGCGGCACAGGCCGATCCCCTCGGCCCCGAAGGCGATCGCCTCCGCCGCCTGGTCCGGCAGGTCGGCGTTGGTCCGCACCCTCAGCTTGCGATGCCCCTCCGCCCAGTCCATGATCTGCTGGAAGCGGCGGTAGGTCTCCGCCTTTTCGGGGGCGAGTTCTTTCTTGATGAGGACCTGCACCACCTCGCTGGGCTTCGTGGCGATGCGCGCCGGCGAACACCTCGCCGGTGAAGCCGTCGATGCTGATGTCGTCGCCTTCCTTGAGCACCTTGCCCTTGACCGTCAGCGTGCCGGCCGCGTTGTTGATGTCCAGCTCGCCGGCGCCGACGATGCACACCTTGCCCATCTGCCGGCTGACCAGGGCCGCGTGCGACGAGACGCCGCCGACGGCCGTCAGGATGCCGAGCGCCGCCTTCATGCCGCGCAGGTCTTCCGGCGTCGTCTCCTTGCGCACCAGGATCAGCGCCGCCTTCGGGTTGGCCTGCTTCAGCGCCTCGGCCTTCTGCGGCGTGAACACGATCTTGCCGGTGGCCGCGCCGGGGCCGGCCGGGATGCCCTTGGTCAGCAGCTTGCCCGACTTGCTCGCGGCCTTCTTGGCCTCGGCGTCGAAGAGCGGCTGCAACAGCTGGCTCAGGTCGCCGGCCGGGATGAATTTCGACGAGATCGCCTCGTCCTTGGCGATCAGCCCTTCCTGCACCATGTCGTAGGCCACGCGCACGGCGGCGAAGCCCGTCCGCTTGGCGTTGCGCGTCTGCAGCATGTACAGCTTGTTGCGCTGGATGGTGAACTCGATGTCCTGCATGTTGCGGTAGTGCTTTTCCAGCTTCTGCCCGACCGCGACCAGTTCCTTGATACGCCTCCGGCATGTCCTTGCCGAGCGTCTCCTCGATGCGCTTGGTCGGCCGCGAGCCGTTGACCACGTCCTCGCCCTGGGCGTTGATGAGGTAGTCGCCGCACATGCCGGGCGTGCCGAGCGAGCCGTCGCGCGTCAGGGCCACGCCGGTGGCGCAGTCGTCGCCGAGGTTGCCGAACACCATCGCCATGACGTTGCAGGCCGTGCCCCACTCGTCGGGGATGCCGTACTGCCGGCGGTAGACCATGGCCCGGTCGTTCATCCACGAGCCGAACACGGCGCCGATGGCGTTCCAGATCTGGTCCATCGGGTTTTCGGGGAAGTCCTTGCCGGTGTACTTCCGGATGGCCTCCTTGGAGCGCGCGATCACCGTCTTGAGGGCGTCGGCGTCCAGTTCGTTGTCGAGCTTGACGCCCTTGGCCTTCTTCACCTCGGACAGGATGTGCTCGAACGGCTCGTCGGGGTGGCCCTTGAGGCCCATCACGACTTCGCCGTACATCAGCAGCAGGCGGCGGTAGGAGTCGAGGGCGAAGCGCTCGTTGCCGGACTGCTTGACCAGGGCCTTGACCGTGGTGTCGTTGAGGCCGATGTTGAGGACGGTGTCCATCATGCCCGGCATGGAGTCGCGGGCGCCGGAGCGGCAGGACAGCAGCAGCGGGTTGGTGCGTCGCCGAACTTGGTCCCCATGAGCTTCTCGACGCGCTGGAGGGCCTCGGCCACCTGGTCGCGCAGCTCGGGCGGGAATTTGCGACCGTTGTTGTAGAAGTAGGTGCAGACGTCGGTGGTGAGGGTGAAGCCGGCCGGGACGGGCAGGCCGATGTTGGTCATCTCGGCGAGGTTGGCGCCTTTGCCGCCGAGGAGGTCCTTCATGTCGGTGCTGCCGTCCGCCTTGCCGCCGCCGAAGAAATAGACGTACTTGGCTCATTCGCTGTGTTCCTGTGGGAAAGCGGCCCCGGCCGCGGAGAAAACGTCTCTCTGACGGCGGCCCGCCGTCCGGCGATGGAGGTAGTTTACGGAACGGGGGCGGCGGCGTCCAAAGGATCGCTGGGAACACGGCGGCGTTGGCCGTCGCCGCTCTCCGTGGCGCGGGACGGCAACGACCGGCACGGGTGACGCGCCAGATTGTGCATCATTTGGCGCATTATAAGTGGCGACCAGATAATCAGTTCGATGCGATTTCCTTGATGCGCCAAAGGGACCAGGCGCCCCGCCGCGGCGTCGGCGTCGCGGCCAGGTCGAACGCAAGGACGCCGGGATGGGAATGTTCGGAGCATGGATAAGCCCGTCGTCTCGTTGAGCGCGAGCGGCACGGCCGCACGCCGGCCGCGACGTGCGTCAACGCAATAGTGTACCACGGATTAGCGCAAAGGCGAAGGGTAAAATGAGGGTCTGTGAGCGCCCTTTTCGCAAATGTAGTCGCTTTTCGTGCGCGGGCGGATCGGGCGCCTTGAGGCCGGCTCGCCGGCTCTCCTCGTCAAGCCAGCCGTGGATTGCCTCGCTCCGGCGTGTTATTACCCTGGCATGAAAGAAACGCCCACCAACCGAAGCGCGAGCGAGGCACACCAACCCGAAGCGCAAGCGAGGGGGAAGGTTCCTCGACCTCATCCCTCGCTTGCGCTTCGGGTTGGTGTGAGGATCTTATCCGCCGAGGTATTACCATGAAGCACGCACTACGCCGGACATCCTAGCGCGGCGGGAGTGGACGCGTCAATGGTGGAGCGATGCGGCCATACGGTACGAGTTGGTCACCAGCCCCGCCGTTCTGGATGAACTGGCCGGCGGCCCGACGGAACGCAGCGGCCAGTGGTTGGCGTTGCTTCAGGGAGTGCCGCTGCTGCCGGTCGATGCGGCCGTTGCCGAGATCGTGCAGGCCTAGATCCGGCACAGGGTCATGCCCGCGGACCCCGCCGGCGACGCGCCGCACCTGGCACTGGCGTCTTATCACAAGTGCGACTTCCTGGTAACGAGGAACTGCCTACATTTGGCCAACGCCAACAAGATCGGGCACATTCGCCGGGTGAACACTCTGCTTGGGCTTTTCACCCCTGCGCTGGTGACGCCCCTGGAACTGCTTGGAGACGGCGATGAATCCCACCCCGAAGGATCCGGTGATTGACGAAATACGGGAGTTGCGGCGCCGCATCTCGGAGCGCCTCGGGAACGATCCGGCCCGGCTGGTGGCCTATTACATGGAACTGCAAGAGCGATACCGGGATCGCCTGACCGACGCCGCGAAGACGCCGGAGCGCGCCGACCCGTCGGCCGCTTGATGGGCCAGGCGGCGCGGGCGGGCGACGTGGCGCACATCTTCAAGCAGCTTCACGGGGGAATCCTCCTGATCGCCGGCTTCGGCTGCCGGCCCGCGGTCGGCGCCTCCCGGTGGACGAACGATTCGCCATGAAGCACCTGACGTTGCTGGGACCCTGGGCGAAGGACGAGTGTACCATGACCGAGGCGCGTCTGGGCAGGGGAAGAGGAGGAGAAAGAAGGAGGACGGGACGTGGGAGATCATGGGGATACTCCATTGCGATGACCTGTTGCTGCTTTTGAGAAAAATCGCCGGAAGTCAAAAAAGACTTGACTTCCGGCTAAGCCGCCCATACATTCGGCCTGCAACCCGGCCGGAAGTGGCCTCGAAGGACGGCAAGTGCAGCATCCAGACCGTTTCTGGTCGGGAGGAAATCAGGAGGGAAAGCCATGAGACTGTTGCTGACATGCCTTGGTTGCTTGGTGCTCGGTTCAGGGGTTCTCTTACCGTCCGCGGCAAAGGCCCAGTGTGACGGCAGCTTCCGAATCACGCCCGAACGGTTGGGACTGCCCGCCGACAATGAACGGACGGCAGGGCCAGACGAACCCCGTGCCTACCACAGCAAGGCGGATGGCAAGACGCCCGACAGGGGGAAAGGGGGACTGGTCTGGTATCCCTCGAAGGACAAACCCACCTACAAACTGAATGACAAAGAGGTGGCCTCCTTTCACGGCTGCGTGGACATCAGCAGCAGACCGGAGGGCAAGAAAACCCCGGAACCGCTGCCTTTCAAGGCCGGCGTGTTCGGCAAGATCACGGCCGCCCGTGAAGGGTTCATCGAAGTAACACTTGGGTCCGGAATCAAAATTCAGTACCTTCATGTGTCAAAGGCGGAAGTGAAAGAAGGCCAGGAAGTCCGACCGAACGACATACTCGGCAAGACAGGTAGTGTGGGTGCGAGTCAGGTTCATCTTCATATCCAGGCGAAGGACAAAAACAACCACCTTCTCGACCCCGACCGCGCGTTCTGCACGGGTACCTTGGGGTTCACGCCGATCAAACCCGTTGATCCCGGCCCCATGCGGATCGATGACCGGAAGCCGAAGGTGGTCGATGGCGTCGTGCAGTCGGACGAGGCCAGCAGGAAGCTGTTCTACGACGAGAGCGCACCGAAATCCAAGAAGGATATCGTGGAGGCGGCGGTTAAGAAAAATGACTGGCGGTACGTCGATACCGATTCGCTATTTGTTCATGTTTATCGATTCAAAGCCGACAAGAGTGTAGAAAGCTTCTCAGCTGTCCAAGGTAGCGGCGCGCCTGATCTCGATAGCATCTTCAAGAAAGCCATGCGGGAGGGGCCGGACAAGTTTGCATCATATTCGTGGTCGATGCTCGAAGACGCCCGGGTTGAGCTGGTAATTAATTACAAAGACGGAACGAAACATAAGTGGTACTTCAAACTGGAGGGTGACAAGCTAATCGGAAACTTCGAGAACGATACCAAGACTCGCACTTTTACTCCGGTCAAGTGATACATTCCTTGATGTTGGCCGCCGCCCCAGGAACTTCCTTGAGAGGTGACGTGCCGCCACCTGCGTAATGAAGGTTAAGTCAAATCCTATCAAGCGTTTGGGAAAAGTATCCCTGGACTTGAGGCGATGGGAGAAGACGGGGAGTGGCACCATCATCGACGGGGTTTGCCTCCCGGCGCGCACCAAGAACGCCGACCCACGACGACGGGTCGCCTCCTTTGCGGCGAAGGGCGTCCGGCGGGGGAGTCGGCAAAGGGCACAGCCGTCCCAACGGGATCGACCGCGACCGCGACAAGCGCGGCGGACGGTCGTCGCCAAACGGGTGGGCCGAAAACGCTCCCCGTCCCAGTCGAACCACCGGGCCGAGCGTAAAGGCTCAGAGCACCAGAAACGGAACGGGCATCGACGGCGGACGCCGGGGGTAGGATAGGCGCGGTCGACGCCCCAAGTTCCTGGCATGGTGGTGCGGAGGGAACGCCGCGAGACAAGCGAACCATTCGCTGCAGCCGCCGGAGCCGCATGTCGCCCCCCGCGCGGTATATAATCTTCTCCGCGGCCCCGGCGGCTGAGCGGGGTGTTCGGCGGCGGAGGAAACCATCGATGGCTGACGTGAAACGCCAATGTCCGGTGTGCGGCAGCGAGAACCTGGAAGGAGAAGCCAAGTGCAGTAACTGCGGAGAAGGCCTGCCAACGTCGGCTTCCGCCGTATCGCCTCCGGTCCAAGCCTCATCGGCACCGCGCAGCCGCTGGGCGCGCATGAAAGACGCCGCTGGCGAGGCGAAGGATTTGGCTGTTCGTGCGGCGGGGCGTGTCGGAAGTACGGCCAAAAGCTTGGGCACGTCTGCTGCGACTGCTGCGGGAGAGCTCGCCACGAGAGTAGGCGGAACCTTCCAGAGGCAACCTGCGACCCGCATGCCGGTGGTTTCCGAGACGGTTCTCTACAAAGTCTGGCTGGGGGCGGCATGGGCCGCGCGGGGGGCACCCGGCGAAGCTGACCTTCAGCAAGTGAACGAATGGCTGAACTCTCGGCCGCCGGAGATCGCTACCTGCTTGCGGGAAATGCATCCTCCGAACCGGCCGCTGGAGGCGTCGGTCCTCTTCGGGGATACGCGGCCGCCCGAACAACTCGAAGGCAAGATTCTCCTACTGCGGTTTGTGCGACAGTATTTCGCAAAATCGGGGAACGTGTCCGAAGCTCGCCAGAAGTTCCTGGCAGAGTTGGAACGTTGGACCGGAATCGAAGCCGGCCAGTTGGCAAGCATTCGCGAGCAACTCGACACCGAACTGGAAATTGAGCAGGAGCCAGAGCAGCTGGGACACGGCCGGAGCCTGGCCAGTCTTTTGACAACCACATCGGCATACGCGGTTGCTGGAGGCGCTTACGCGTTCGCCCAAACTTTCCTGTTCAGCCGGTACCTGGGAGGGAAAGCGGTGGCAGGGTGGAGGTCGTTTGGCGATGTACCGAAACCAATCAAGGTGGCGCTGGTGACGGCGGTGGCGGGTGGAACCGTGGTCGCGTCACCTTTTCTTCTCGCCGCTTTAAGCACGACTTCGATCGTGAGCCTCCTTGCCACGCTCGGCGGTGGTGCAATTGCGGTTGGGGGCTACGGTGTAGCCGGTGGCGTCGCGGTTCTTATTCTCTCCTGCGCTTCGGCCTCGACCCTCTCAGCGCTAATCGGCTCGAAGCTCATCAAGGACCCAGAGGTCGAGAAGCTACTCATCGCACTGCGAGACCTTCATGCACTGGTCGAGAAAAGCAAACAGCTTTCGGATAGCCAACGCGACCGGCTGCGCCAGTACGACGAGGCAGCCAAGAAGCTGATATTTGAGAAAAAAGTGCTCTCCACCGATGTCGTGCTGCTGCGTGGAAAAATTGAGGCCATGGGCGAGGAAATTCAGAGGATAGCGGCCGAGTCGGCAAAGAAAGATGCCGAGTTGGCCAACATGCGGGAGCGGCTCGAACAAGCCAGGGTGTTTGGTGAACGGCAGGATACCCTGATCATAAAGTTATTGAACGATCATGCAGCCGTGAACGCGTCCTTCCGTGAGGACACGCGCAGGGAACTATCGCAAATTTCCGCCGAATTGCGAGGAAGCTTCACGGCGATCCAAGAGAACTTCGCCAAACAATACCTGCGAGACCAGGCGGCACTTGACGCGGCGCGCCCAAGGGTCTTTTCGCTTCGGCCGGCTGGCAGAAGCAGTTGGTGGAGGGACGTCTTCGGACAGCCGTGGGAGTTACAGGTCTTTTGCGAGCAACCTGGCGCGTGGCACCCCCAAGAAAGCGCGTGTTGGACAATAAAGCAACCGCCCGAATGGCTACCAGCATTAGCGCCTTACCTCCGCGACATATGTAGCGGGCTAAGGGCGTCAATGCCATTGGTAGGAGTGGCCTCTGTAGTCGCCGGTGGCCCAATCGGCGCCGCCGCTGGCCTAACCGCAAGCGCCGCGATCGCCGAGTCGGCGAAATTCATCGCCAACTACGTTACCCCTATGCAAGATTTGGCTGACCGTCTGCACGCAATGGCCACGGAAGCTTGCGAGACGCCTGGCCTGATTGAGGCGTCAGCAGGCTGCGGGAAACAGCAGGCGGACGCCTTGCGACTTTTCTGGAAACTTCTTGACGAATTCGATGGCTCGTTGCAACCCGCGGGGCTTCATAAGGTCCTGACACAAGACGGCAACTGCATCTGGCTCTGTGACAAACACTATGCGCTACGTTGAGCGGGGTATGCATGCGCTCTTTTGGTACAACAAGGCCGCCGAGTTCGGGGGCAAACAAAGGGGTCGGGAGTCGTTCTGAGATAATGACCATCGCCGAACAATCCGCTGCAGATGTAACGATGAAAGTCAACCCCCGTCCCCGTGATGACGGGCGGTAGAAACGTTGGCCGCCGTTTGTCGGTGCGCACCCCGGACGCCGCGGGGGCCGTCGGCCGAGTTCGTCGTTCGTCCCTCCGAACCCGTTACCGCGCCGACTGCTACCATAAAGCTGACGCGTACCTCCTCTCGTCAGGTGGGAGAAACGGCATGACCAGACCCCAGCCGCGCTACAGCAAAGAAGAGCACGCCCGCCGCGGCACTGCTCTTTACGAGCAGCACGTGCGCCCCCAGGTGGAGTCCGGCAATGACGGCAAGGTGGTGGCCCTTGACGTGGACAGCGGAGCCTTCGAGGTGGCCGAAAACACCTTGACAGCCTCCCAACGCCTGTTGACACGCCATCCCGACGCCCAGATCTGGTGCGTCCGTATCGGCCGCCCGGCCGTCCATCGCTTCGGCCCTCGCGTGCGGGCGGTGCGGACAGGATGACGGGCGTCGTCAACGCGGACCTGGAGCCGTTGCTCCGGCTGACCGTCCGCGATGCCGGTGGTCAGCCGCATGATGTGGAAGTGGTCATCGACACCGGCTTCAACGGCTTCCTGACGCTTCCACCTGCGCTGGTCGCCGCGCTGGGGTTGCCGTGGTTGTGCCGCCAGCAGGGGCAGCTGGCGGACGGGAACGTCCTGGTGTTCGACGTCTACGTGGCGACGGTGGACTGGCACGGCCGGCCGCGGAGCGTGGAAGTCGAAGCCGCCGACGCCCAGCCGCTCCTCGGAATGGCCTTGCTCCAAGGCTCGGGGTTGCGAATCGAGGTTGTCCCCGGTGGTCCGGTGACCATCACGACGCTGCCATGATCACCTCAAGACAGTGGAGCAGGGCTGAACCAGTCGCTGCAGATGTAACAATGAAAGTCAAGCCCCGTCCCCGTGACGACGGGCGGTAGGAACGGTGGGCCGCCGTTTGTCGGCGCACACCCCGGACGCCGCGGGGCGTGTTTGCGACTTCGACGCTCTCAACAGTGTCCTAACCGTTCCTCTTCTCCGTTCCGCCGCGGGGCACCGGTTCCAGGCCGAACGTCCCCACCAGGTCCAGCGCCGCCGCCCGCAGCGACAAGCCGTGGACCGCCGCCCACAGGGCGATCCCGTCGCCCTGCCGGCCGCGGCCGCGCAAGAATAAGTTGTGAAGTGACAATGCATTGCCAGTGGCGGTGCGGCCGGGGCCAAGGCGCGGGCGGGTCGGGCGGCCCTGGCGGGGGACGGAGTTCCCCGGGTACGTCGTGCGCCCGCTGACGGGTGTTCCCTCCTTCGCAAGAGAGGGAAGGCCGGCTATACTGGTCCTCGGAGGGTCGGTCGATGTCGGCCGACTCTCCGGGAGGTCGTTATGAAGTACACGGTCCTCATCGAAGAGTCGGACGAAGGTTTCGCCGTCTCCGTCCCTGGGCTGCCGGGGTGCCACTCGCAGGGCGATACGGAGGCGGAAGCGCTGGCGAACATCGCGGACGCTATCCGTGAATACCTGGAGGTGGTCCAGGAATTGGCCCAATCCGCAGGGGCCAAGCGGATTGAGGTCGAGGTATAGACATGCCCAAATTGCCGGGCGTAAACCACCTCGACGCCGTTCGGGCGTTGAAGAAAAATGGTTTCTGGATCGCCCGCTGGGCAAGCGCATCGTGATGACCGATGGGATAAGGGTGGTCAGCATTCCGCGACACAACCTGGTGAACGCAATCACGATGGGCAACATCGTGCGAGACGCAGGCCTGGAGAATGATCGGTTTCGTCAACTCTTGTGATCGCGACGGCGCCGAACCGGTCGCCGCAGCCGACTGGCCACGCGATTGACGGTCCTTCCGGCTTCGGCGCCTCCCCGCGTAAGCCGGCCGCCGGGCTGGGGCGTTCCTATGGATCGCGACCCGGCCGGGGAGAAGGCGTCTCCCGCGCCGGCGGCCCTATCCTCCGAAGCCTGGATGCGGCCAGGACACAGCAGACCCGCACGCAAATCACCGACGCCATGCGCATCTACGAACGCGACGTACTCAAAGATGTGACTTACCAGAAACCCTGAAGCTCACTTTCGCCCGATCAGCTTCTCAAACTCCTCCTCGCTCAACACCTTCACGCCCAGCGTCCGCGCCTTCTCCAGCTTGCTCCCCGCGTTCTCGCCGGCCACGACGTAATCCGTCTTCTTCGATACGCTCCCCGTCGCCTTGCCGCCGAGCTGCTTGATTAATCCCTCGATCTCGTCGCGGCTGAGGTTTTGCAGCGTCCCCGTCACCACGAACGTCTTGCCCGTCAGGTCGGCGCCCTTCGGCTTCGCCCGCGCGTCCTCCGTCAGCTTCACGCCCAACTCGCGCAACTCCTGAATCAGCTTTTCACCGTCCGGATTGTGGAAGAAGTGATAAAGGCTGTCCGCCCGTTCCGGCCCGAAACCCTTCACCGCCGCCAGCTCCTCCTTCGACGCCGCCAGGAGGGCGTCGATGCTCGGAAACTCCGCCGTTATCAACTCCGCCATCGCCTCGCCCACCAGCGGGATGCTCAGCCCCGCCAGCAGCCGCGCCAGGCCGCGCCCCTTGCTCGCCTCAATTCCGTCCAGGAGGTTCTGGGCCGACTTCTTGCCCATCCGCTCCAGTTCGAGCAGCTGGTCCAACTTGAGACGATACAGGTCCGTCACCGACTTCACCAGCCCCGACTTCACCAGCTGCGCCGTCAGCGACTCGCCTAACCCCTCGATGTCCATCCGGCCGCGCGTGGCGAACGACTCCACCCGCTTGCGAATCGCCGCCGGGCAGTCCTTGGCCTTCGTGCAAAACACCTTCCCCTTCCGCCGTTCCGTCGGCGATCCGCATCCGGGACATTTCGTCGGGAATTTGTAGGGGACTTCGCCGCCCTGGCGCAGCTCCGGCAGCGATCGCACCACGTACGGAATGATCTCGCCGCGCTTCACCACGACCACCATGTCGCCGACGCGGACGTCCTTCTGCTCGATCTGGTCGGCGTTGTGCAGCGTGGCCCGCGACACCGTCGTCTGCGACAGCGTCACCGGCGGATCCAGGATCGCCGTCGGCTGCAACATGCCGTCCTTGCCGATGGAGATTTCCACCGCCTTCAGCCGCGTCATCGCCTCCTCGGCCTCGAACTTGAACGCCGTCATCCAGCGCGGCGCCTTGCTGGTTTGGCCGAGGCGCTTGTGCTGGCCGAAGTCGTTCACCTTGACGACCAGGCCGTCCGTGTCGAAATCGAGGTCGTGCCGCCGCTCCTCCCAACTCAGGCAGTAGGCGATCACATCCTCGATGTTTTCACACGTCTGGATGTGTGGATTGACCGGGAAGCCGTAGCCGCGCAGCAACTCCAGCGCCTCCAGGTGGCTCTTGACGTTCACGCCCTCGACCGCCCCGAGGGAGTAGGCGAACAGCCGCAGACGGCGTTTGGCGCACTGTTTCGGGTCGAGCAGCTTGAGCGTGCCGGCGGTGGAGTTGCGCGGGTTGGCGAAGGCCTCTTCGCCGGCCTTCTTGCGCTCCTCGTTCATCCGAGCGAAGTCAGCCCGGCTCATGTAGACCTCGCCGCGGGCCTCGAACAGCGCCGGCGGGTCGTCGGCGCGCAGCCGCAGCGGCACGCCCTTGACCGTCATCAGGTTGTGCGTCACGTCGTCGCCGTGAACGCCGTCGCCGCGCGTGGCGCCGAAGTCGCAGCAGGCCTTTGACGTAGGTGAGGGAAATGGCCACGCCGTCGATCTTCAATTCCACGACGTAGCGCACCGGCTCCTTGCCGAGCGCCTTGCGAACGCGGCCGTCGAACTCGCGCAGCTCGTCCGGCGTTACCGCCTTGTCGATCGACAGCATCGGGACGCGGTGCGCGACCGCGGCGAAGCCCGCGACCGGCTGGCCGCCCACGCGCCGCGTCGGGCTGTCCGGCGTCGCCAGTTCCGGGTGGTCGGCCTCCAGCTTCTCCAACTCGCGCAGTAGGCGGTCGAACTCCCTGTCGGAGATTTCCGGCTTCGCCTCGACGTAATAGAGGTAGTTGGCCCGGTCGATTTGCCGGCGGAGGTCTTCGGCGCGCTGCGCGGCGGTCGGCATGAAATCACCTTCCCCGGTAGGTTAGGGAGACTTGCCCTCATTCTTACCCCGGGGAATTGTCATCTCGTCCCGCTCTTTTTGCAAGCTCCGCAGGCGGTCCAAGACCATGCTGGCGATCGACAACACGGCCACGACGGCCAGCTCCGCCAACAGCCATTTCCAGCCGTCGGCCCGCAAGGCGTCGCGCCACGGCGAGGGCGGCGGAGGCTGACCGGCCTCGGCCGCCTTCTGCTCCATTACCGGGATCACGGCGTAGGCCAGGGCCGTGACGGCGAAAACGACGCCGGCCGCGAGGAGGAGGAGGTAGAGGGGGTTGCGCGGTTCGGAGGGGGCCATCGGTTGCGGGTCCCAGAGGCGACGCGGCGACTTTGGCAAGACGCGGCGAGCGGCCGGCGTGAGCCGGCTGGTGTAGCCTAGCACCGCGAAACAGATGACGCGAAATCGAATACGCGCCAGCCGGCTCACGCCGGCCGCTCGCCGCGAACGCCCTGTCAGTGTACGGACAAAGCCCGCTTGACAAAAGACGACGCGGCGGCTATCCCTCCCGCTCCCTTGAGGCGAAGTCGGATTTCCGGTCCACAGGGAACGTCCCATGCAAGCGAATGCTCGCTATTACTCGTCGGCGGTGCGCTGCGCCGGCGTCCTGCTGGGCATGGTCCTTTGCGGCCTGACCGGCCTTGCCCAGTCGCCCACGCCGGCGCCGGCCGGCCGCGTCCTCGTCGCCGACGTGCTTGTCCAGGGCAATCGGCTCGTGCCCACGCAGGAGATCATGGCCCAGGTCAAGACCCGGGCCGGCGCGGTGTATTCGCCCGAGGTGGTGCAGGACGACGTTCGCAACCTCTCCGCCAGCCGACAGTTCGCCAACGTGCGCGCCGAGTACCGCCCGGAGGCGGACGGCAAGATCACCGTCATCTTCACCGTCCAGGACCAGGCCAATCTCGTCCAGAAAATCGTCTACAACGGCGCCAAGCACCTCGGCCGCACCGACGACGACATCAACACGCTCACGGGACTGCACGTCGGGATGCCGCTCGACCCGGTCACTAACAAGCTGGCCTGCCAACGCATCGTGGACAAGCTCAACGAGGACGGACGGCCGTTCGCCGGTTGCCAGTTGCTCCGCGGCGACCGGCCCACCGACACGGACATCGTTTTCGACATCAGCGAGGGGCCGGTCGTCAAGATCAGCAACATCGAGTTTGAAGGCAACACCTTCGTGGCCGGCTCGGTGCTATCCACGCACATCAACTCGTTCAAGCCGATCCTCGGCGTTTTCGGCGGCAAGCTGGTCCGCGACATGCTCGACGCCGACATCGCCAAGCTGGAAGAGTATTACAAAACCTTCGGCTACCTCGACGTCCACATCGATCGGGAGGTCCACTGGAACGAGGACGGCCGCACCGCCGCCCTCGTGTTCCACATCCATGAAGGGCAGCGCTACCAGATCAAGGACCGGCCGCACGTCAGCGGCGTCAATTCGATCCCGGTCGAGAAACTGGAACAGGGAGTGTCCGTCAAACCGGGCCAGTTCTACAACCAGAACGACATCGATAAAGATCTGAGTAAGATCAAAGACTACCTCGGCGCCCAGGGCCATGAGGTCCGCGCCCAGGGGACGCCGGTCTTCGACCGGACCACGCCCGGCGTCTGCACCGTCCAGTACGAGGTGATCGAACGGCCGCCGGCCCGCGTCGGTCAGGTCTTCATCGTCGGCAACGACCGGACCAAGGACAACGTCATCCTGCGCCAGGTGCCGGAATATCCGGGCCAGGTCCTCAGTTACCCGGACCTGCGGCTGGCCCAGCACAATCTGGAGCGCCTGGGCATTTTCAAGCCGGGCAGCGTCGACGTCACCGCCGAGGACGATCCCAACAACCCCGACAGCGAATACAAGAACATCTTCGTCAAGCTGCAAGAGGACAACACCGGCAGCCTGCTGTTCGGCGTCGGCGTCAATTCCGACGCCGGCCTGACGGGCAGCATCGTACTCAACGAACGCAACTTCGACATCACCCGCTTCCCGACCAGCATCGACGACCTGCTCAGCGGCAGCGCCTTCCGCGGCGCCGGCCAGGAGTTCCGCATTGAGGCCGTGCCCGGCGTCGATCTCCAACGTTACACGGCCACCTGGCGTGAGCCGTTCCTGTTCGACAGTCTCTTTAGCCTCACCGTCAGCGGCTACTACAACCAGGAAATATTCAACGAGGACACCGAATCTCGCGGCGGCGCCCGCTTCACCCTCGGCCGCAAGCTCAACCCGAACTGGACGGCCTCCGCCGCCATTCGCCTTGAGGACGTGAACATTAGCAACCTGACCGTCGGGGCGCCGGTCGACTATACCAGCGTCTTGGGCGACAATGCTTTGTTCGGGTTGCGTCTCGGCGCCACCTATGACACCCGCGACTCGGTGCTGCGGGCGACGGAGGGCGATCTCCTCGACGTCTCCTACGAGGAATGCACCGGCGCCTACACCTTCGGGCTGGCCAACATCGACTACAACAAGTACTTCACGGTCTACCAGCGGGCGGACGGCAGCGGCCGGCAGGTGTTGGCCCTTCACAGCGCCCTCGGCCTGGCCAGCGACAACACGCCGGAGTACGAACGCTACTTCGGCGGCGGTTTCCGCAGTATGCGCGGCTTCGAGTTCCGCGGCGTCGGCCCGGACGTGAACGGCTTCAAGGTCGGCGGCGATTTTCAGTTCCTCAACAGCGCGGAATATCAGATTCCGCTGGTGGCCAAGGACGCCATTTACGCCGTCACCTTCGTGGACACCGGCACGGTGGAGAGCCGCGCGAGCCTGGATAACTACCGTGTATCGGCCGGCTTCGGCCTGCGGATCGTGGTGCCGATGCTGGGCCAGGTGCCCATCGCCCTGGACTTCGGCTTCCCGATCGTCAAGGCATCGACCGACAACACGCAGGTGTTCAGCTTCTGGCTCGGTTTCTTCCGATAAGACCCGACGTCGGTTAGGCTCTGTTTGGAAATGGGTCAGATGGCGTACAATATGGGTAGACTTCCATCACGAACCTTTGGAGGTCAGCCATGCGCCGCTACGAACTGTCCGACGAGCAGTGGGATCGCATCGCGCCGCTGTTTCGCCTCCGCCGTCATCCCGGGAAGGCTGGCCGTCCACCCCAGAATCACCGGCCCATCGTCAACGGCATTCTGTGGATCTTGCACACGGGAGCTCCCTGGCGTGAGCTCCCAACGCTACGGACCCTGGCAAACGGTTTTCTACCGCTTCCACGGTTGGCGCCGCGATGGCGCCTGGGCTCGCATCGTCACCTCGCTTCTGGACGAACTGGACGACAAGGGCCAGATCGATCATGACCTGTGGTCCATCGACGGTTCCGTCGTCCGGGCCAGCCGGGCTGCCGCCGGGGCGGAAAAAAAGCCGAGCGGGCGGAGGCAGTTGGTCGGGCGGAGGTCGACGCAAATGTAGGAGCCGCTTGACCATGCGCTGGGCCGTTCGCGGGGCGGTTTTGGCGCCAAAGTCCACCTGGTTTGTGAGAGCCACGGCTTCATCGTTGCTGTTCACCTCACGGCCGGGCAAACCCACGAAAGCAAAGCGTTTGAGCCTACCATGGCCCGGCGCCTGTTTCACCGCCGCCGGGGCACGGGGCGTTGGCCCAGGCGGCTGGGAGGGGACAAGGGTTACAGCTGCCCGTGCATCGGACGCTGGCGTCGCAGGCGGCGCATCGAGCCGCTGATCCCCACCCGATCGAACCAACCGCGCGAAGAGGACTTTGACAAGGCGACCTATCGGCGGCGGAACACCGTGGAGCGGGTGGTTGGCTGGCATAAACAGTAGCGCGCGCTGGGCATGCGCTTCGAGAAGTTGGCCGTCAATTCCATCGCCCTATGGTTGGTCTCCATTATCGAAAAAGGCCTGAAACGCCTATTCCCAAACAGAGTCTAATGGGATTGCTTTTATCCCTAGCTCGACCTCGACGGCAAGCACGCGGGTTCCGTGGCGCGGGACGTGACCGGGTTCGCGCCGGGCCGCGGCAAGTGGTTTCGCTACTCCTTCCGAGGCCTGGCGGAGAACGACTTCGCCGTGGGCAACGACGGCCTCCTCATGAAGGTCGATTACTACGCCAGGAAGGGCGCTGATTCTCTCGACGGGGTGTCGCGGAAGATCTACCCGCTGGTGGAAAAAGACCGCGCCGAGTTGGCGGAGTACGGCAAGTTCCGCAAGGGAGGCGGGGCGGTCTGGAAGACCTACGTTCTCGATTTCATGCTGCCGTTCAACGAGATCGACCTGCTCCGCTTGAGCGTCGAGTTCAGCGACGGCGCCTCCAAGACCGATAAGGAGTCGGCGTTCTTCGTGACGGAGTTCTCGCTCACGGCGTTGCCCGACCCGGCCGTCCGTCCGAAGGTCGCCAGGGGGCCGAAGGGGGAAACCGTCGCGCCCTCGGACTTGATCCCGATGGGCGGCCGCTGATACTACCGCCCGGAGAAGAAAGGGGAGAAATCGGATCGACTAAAGATCGACGCCTCCAACGCCGACCGGCTTTACTACCCGGACGACCGCCTGACGAATCCGTTCGCGGACAACATGACCGCCTGGCTCTGCAAGGGCTACCTCGACCTCGACGGCAAGCTGGTGGACGAGGCCCGCTTCGTGCCCGACAACGTGGTGATCGAGTTCCGCGACGACCAGACGATGGTCGTCCACGCCCGCAATCTGCCGAACCATCCGACGGCCGTGTTCCCGTCGCCGCCCGCTTCGGGCGACCGCAACCCCTCGTACATCCAGGAACACGATTACACCTATTACATCCCGCTCCACCCGGTTCACGACTCGAAGGCGGTCGCGATGAACGGGGACGACGCCAACCGGGCGCTGCCGATGGGGCCGACCGGCGTCGCCATCAACGGCATGGTGTTCTACAACCCGTTCGACATCGGCATGCGCGACGCGACCGACCTGATGGACCGCTGCTGCGGCCACCCCAGCCCGGACAACCACTATCACTACCACAAGTATCCAGTTTGCGTGAAATCGCCCTTCGTGGACGAGGGCAACGGACATTCGCCGCTGATCGGCTGGGCGTTCGACGGCTACCCGATTTACGGCCCCTACGAGGCCAAGGGCCTGATGGCCAAGGACTCCAAGGAAAATCCGCTGAACGATTTCAACCTGCATTACGACGCGGTGCGCGGCTGGCACTACCACGTCACGCCCGGCAAGTTTCCTTACGTGATCGGCGGATACTGGGGCAAGGTGGACGCACGCAACTTGCGTCGCGGCCGGGGCCGCGTCCGGGAGGGCCGCGCGATTGAGAGTAGCGCCGCGGCGCAAGCCCACCGGAGCCGTTCCGCCGGCGGGCTTGCGCCGCCGGCGGCTTATGACAGACCACCTCTCGACCCGTTTTTTCAGCTAATCAACCCCGCTCCCCGCCGGCCGAAAAAATACAGTGCGAAGGATTCCGTCCCCGTGCGACAATATCTATGCGGACGAGGCCCGGCGACCCGTTGAGGCGGCGTGATGCAAACCGGCGATCGCGTCTGGCGGGAGCGCGGCCTGCGCGACGCCGTACTGGCCGGCGACGAAAGGGCGTGGCGGACCCTGTACGACGAGGCCTTCGCCGGCCTGTACGCCTACGTCCTGTGGCGTTGCGGCGGACTGCGCGACCACGCCGACGACGTGGTACAGGACGCCTGGTTGACCGCGGTGCGCCGCGTCGGCCGCTTCGACCCTGTCCAGGGGTGCTTCGCCGGCTGGCTGCGCGGCATCGCCGCCAACCTGCTGCGCAACCACTTTCGCCGCGCCCGGCGCCGCCGCGCCCGGCCGTTGAACGACGAACATCCGTCGGAACGGCCCGACGACGCGGCCCGGCGCGAGCGGGCCGAGCGCGTCGCCTCCGCCTTGGCCGCCCTGCCGGAACGCTATGAGGGCGTGCTGCGAGCCAAGTATCTGGACGGTGTATCGGTTGCCGAACTCGCCGCGGCCGGCGGCGAGACGCCCAAGGCCGTCGAATCGTTGCTGACCCGCGCCCGCCAGGCGTTTCGCGACGCCTACGGTTCGGAGGATTGACCCATGAGCGACCCTACCGGTTTCGTTCCGGACCCCCTCGATGACCTGCTGCGTCGGCCGTCCGGCGAGGGTGGCGACGCGCTCCGCGCCCGGCTACAGCAACAGACCACGCGCGCCCTCCGTCGCCGGCGTCGCCTGCGGGTCGTCGCCCGGATCGCGACGCTGGCGGCGTGCTTCGTTGCCGGGGCGCTGACCGTCTACTGTCTCGGGCCGCGGCGGATCGACCGGGTCGTCGTGGTGGAGAAGCAGCCGGCGCCGACAGCGCCGACCGTCCCGGCTCCGGTTCCCAAGCCGGCGCCCCCGCCGCCGTCCGCCGTGGCCCTGGAGTGGAAGGCGTTCGATGCCGACAAGCCTCGGCCCGACCTCTACCGAGAGGCCGGCGACCGTTATCTGCACGAAGACGACGACCCGATCTCGGCGCTGCGCTGCTACGGCCAATCGCTCAACGGCGCCTCCGACAAGGACCTGGCCATCTCGCCCGACGACGATTACCTGCTCATGGTCGTGAAGGAAGCCCGACGAAGGGAGAAAAGCGATGCGAAAAAACGTGGTTGAAACGGCGGCGCTGGCGGCGACGCTTCTCGTCGCCGGCCTGTCGTGGGGCCAGCAGCCGGCGCGGACCGCTCCGACGCCGACTGCTCCGGCGAAGACCGCTCCGGCGACGGACGTTCCCGCCATGAAGGCGCCGCCCGCCAAATCGAAGCTGGAAGAGATGATCGAGAAGGCACTGCACGACAATCCCGACCTGCGGCTGGCGGAGGCCAAACTGGCCGAGGCGGAAGCGGAGTTGAACAAGGCGCGGTTGCTGGTCGTGCAGAAGGTGGCGGCGCAGTATCAGGCCGTCGAGGCCCAGAAGGCCGCCGTGGAGGGCGCCGCGGCGGAGTTGGAGGAAACGAAAACCGCGTACAAAGCCGCTACCATATCTCAATCGGTGGTGCGAACCGCGGAGCAAAAACTGATTGACGCCAAGGCCAAGCTGGCGAGCCTGGAGGCCGAATTGCCGTACCTGCTCGGTCAGCAGGGGGAGGGGAAGATCGACGCCAAAATCGGCCTCTGGCTCGATAGGATAGACATATCGCAGCCTCCCAAAAATGCCGACGCCGAATACCTGCGGCGCTGGTATCTGGACGTGATCGGCCGCGTGCCGACGGCGGAGGAAATGGCTACCGCGCTGCCAAAGCCCGGCTTCCAGGGTCCGACGGCCGACCGCATCCGCGCGGCGTTGGACAAGCCGTTCACCTACGAGGCCAAAGGACGAGGACCACGGATCGAAGAGGTGATCTTGGCGCTCAAAGATGCGTTTGAAAAGGACAATCCGGGGCTGCTCATCAACGTCAACAGCTTCGACAAGTTCCGGGGAGATGAGGATTCGCCGCTCCCTGCTTCCCGGTTCGACCACGTGTCCTTTGGGGCGGCGTTGGAGTGGATCGAGGATACACTGCCCGGCTGCCGCGTGGTGGTGCGCGATTACGGAATCGTCCTCGCGCCGAAGGATCAGCTGCCGCCGGGGGCGCCGTTGCTGCACGACTTCTGGAAGGGGGCGGACGCGGGGCAGCCGGAGACCAGGTCCGGCCCGCCGGCCGTGCGCTTCGTGTCGGAAGTCCGGGCCTTGAATAAGTACGGCGACGGAAGGGTCGAACTGCTGCTCCGGACCTACGCGGGCGCCAAGGTGGCGCCGGGAGAAACCCTTGAAGTGTTCCGCATCCACAAGGAAAATCGGCGGCAGGACCAGTACATCGGTTCCATCCACGTCGCCGGGGTGGGGCCGGCCGGCGCGACGGCGACGCCGCTCGACAAGATCGACGTTCAGCCGGGCGATTTTGCGGGCGTCAAGATCGACGGCCCGGACAAGAACCCGACCAAGCCCGACGCGAAGGACCAACCCGCCAATCTCGTCAAGGGCGAGGTGAAGGAAGTTGACAAGGATGGCCGCATTCACATCAACATCGGAAGGAAGGACGGCCTGGCCAAGGGGGATTCCCTCACGGTTTACCGGCAGGAGAATCCGAACGGCCGGGCCTTGTTCCTGGGCCGGCTGCGCGTCATCCAGGTCGGCGACGGCGAAGCGATTGCGCAGCCGATAGGGGACGTCAAGCCGGCGATTCAGCCAGGCGACCACGTGCTTCGCGATGCTCCCACCGAGCCGAACAAGGTTCCGATCAACATCGAAGGGAAGATCACGACGATCCGCCCCGACGGCCAGGTGGTCCTGAACATTGGCGGCGACGCCGGGGTCCGCGTGGGCGACCAGTTCGAGGCCTATCAGCCGGGCAAGACCCCGGGGACCGACGTGAACATAGGCCCGATTCGCGTTACGGAAGTGATGCCCAGGCAATCCGTCGCCAAGGTGATCGGCGCCTTCATGACCGCGCCCCAGGAGGGCTGGCGCGTGGTGCGCATCGATCACAACAATTGAGCATGAACCGATGCACGACCTGGCGGCCGGCGGCGGAAAGAACGCGCCGGCCGCCGTTCCATTGAAAACCTGAATGAACGCTCGAATCTACTTGCGATCAGGCGCTGCGAGGTGTAGAGTTTACTTTCATCGGCGCGTCCGTTGCTTTTATTCTTTCCGGGCGACTCCTTGCTCAACTGCGAACAAGCAACTCGTCGTGCTCACGTGGGGCATTGATGACGGGCAGGCGTCTTCGAGTGCTGAACGCCCTCCTCCCCCGAGCGGCTCTTGTCCTCTCGGCGGCTGTGCTGCTCGCGCCGTCGTCGGTTCGCGCCGATTGCACCACGTCCCTCCCCCGGTTCGTGGATCTGCGCTTCCCCTTCCCAGTTCGGCCGGCCGACGGGCAGGCGCCGGGCATGGCTGCCCAAAGGCATTCATCCCAGCCGCCGGCGTCCGGCTCCGCGCCCGCCGCGCCCCGCAGGAAACACTGCTCCGGCCCATTGTGCTCGGAGCGTGTGCCGGACTTGCCAGGTCCACTCCCCGCCCCGCCGCGGGACGGGGGGAGCCAGCATTGGGGCCTCATCTCTGCATGCGGCCGCGCCCGTCCATGCCCCTTCGGGGATCGCCTCCTTTACAATACTCCCGCCAAGCCCCTTCGCTGTGCCCCGTTCATCTTTCACCCCCCGCGCCTCTCATCTTCTGCCGTCTAGGGTCGGTCTGACGGACGCGGCTTCGCCGCGAACCTGCTTCTCGGACTATTCCGCGCTCCGTTGGCTGTTTCGGGCGTCCGCGCTCGCCGGTTTCGCGCCCCTCGCGCATGGACCGTCGCGTTTGCCGACCGCGAGTCTGCGCCTGGGCGGGATTCATGGCCCGCGCGGCGTTTCGATCCGTCAGCTGCGTTACAAATCGTGCGGCGCGCACCCGGTTGCGCGCTTTCCAGCGCGTATGGCGCGACGTGCTTCATGCAACGGCGTGGACCCCGCGCCGCGCGATTGCGTCAAGACCTGACCTTGTACCTTCTCATTCATGGGAGCCTTGCCAATGTCATCCGTCCCGTCCCAACTGTCCTGCCCGTTGCCGATCCGGAAAAAGCTGATCGATCGGCTCAACGAGGAGTGGCACAAGCCGGCGCTGTGGATCTACACCGCCGTCGTGCTGCTGCACTGGTCCGAACACCTGACGCAGACCATCCAGGTCTACGTCCTGGGCTGGCCGCTCAAGGACGCCCGCGGCGTGCTCGGCATCCCCTTCCCCTGGCTGGTGAGTTCCGAAAGCCTGCACTACTTCTATGCCATCTTCATGCTCGTGGCCTTCTGGGTCCTCCGCAAGGGTTTCGTCGGCCGCTCCTACGTCTGGTGGATGATCGCCTTCTGGGTCCAGTTCTGGCACCACATCGAGCACGCCCTGCTCCTGTACCAGGCGACCGTGGGCCACAACTTCTTCGGCGCCCCCCAACCGATCAGCGCGATCCAGATGCTCGGCTTCCTCGCCGGCCCCGCCACGAACGGCTTCAACGGCCTCCTGGTCCACGCCGGCCCGGCCACCAGCTGGCTCACCTTCTTCGTGCGTCGGGTGGAGGTCCACATGTTCTACAACGCCATCGTGACCATCCCGATGGTCATCGCCATGTACTACCACATGCTTCCCTCTCCGGGCGAGGAGGCGCACATGAAGTGCAGCTGCAAGTGGCAATACAAGCCCGAAGTCCAGGGCGCGGCTTGACGAAGCGGTCGGCGACGGGGGCGGTCCTGGTGAATGCGCCCGGCCGAACCGTCCCTGTCGCGCCGGCCCAAACGCGCCGAATGTACGGGAGAACATGCCGATGTGTAAGCATAGTTGCCGGGGGGGCTTCCCGGGCGTTTGGTTGCTGGCTCTTGTCGTCGTCGCCGGTTGTCGGCCGCACCGGGCCCCGGACCAGCTCGACGGCGTGAAACTCGACTTCGCCGTCGCCCCGTCCCCCCCGACCGAAGGCCCGGAGAAGGCGACGGTGACGCTTGCCGACGCCGAAGGCAAGCCGATCCGGGGCGCTTCGGTCAAGCTGGAGGGCGACATGAATCACGCCGGAATGACGCCGGTTTTCGCCGACGCGACGGAAAAGGCGCCGGGGCGCTACGAAGGAACCCTGGATCTGACGATGGGGGGCGACTGGTTCGTCCTGATCGACGTTTCCCTGGCGGACGGCCGCACCCTCAAGAAGAAGGTGGACCTGCCCGGTGTGAAATCGAGGTAAGTGATGTCTGCGCTTCTGGGGCGGCCGTCGGCCTACGCCGCCCGTAATCCCGCCGGCGAAGCCCCCGCCGTGGACCTGCTGCGGCTGCCGGTCCTGGGTCGGTTCCTCCGCTGGCGCTGGTCGCGGACGGTCTTGCAGGTTCCGCTGTTTCTGCTGGCCGCGGTGCTGGTCTGGCAGGGGCTGTACGGCCCGGAACTGGCGCCGAAGAATCTCGCCACCCTGCTCACCTGGGTCCATTATCGCGGCCTGCTGGTGCTCATCCTGCTCGTCGCCGGCAACTTCTTCTGCATGGGCTGCCCGCTGGTGTTGGTGCGCGATGTGGTCCGCCGCTTCTGGCGGCCGCGCTGGAACTGGCCCCGGCTGCTGCGCAACAAGTGGCTGGCCGTCGTCCTGTTCGTCCTCATCCTGTTCATTTACGAACTGTTCGGACTCTGGAGCGACCCGGTTTACACCGCCTGGCTCATCGTGGCCTATTTCGCGGGAGCGCTGGCCGTGGATGCCCTGTTCAAGCACGCCTCCTTCTGCAAATGGGTCTGTCCGATCGGACAATTCAACTTTCTGGCCTCGACGATGTCGCCGCTGGAGGTCCGGGTCCGCGACGCCGGAGTGTGCGAGGGGTGCAAGAGCAAGGACTGCATCCGCGGGACGCCCAGGGAGGCCGGCCGGACGCCTCTGCCGCTGGTCGCCCAGGTCGCCCAGCGCGGCTGCGAGCTGGCGCTGTTTCAGCCCATGAAGGTCGGCAATCTGGACTGCACCTTCTGCCTGGACTGCGTGTACGCCTGCCCCCACGACAACGTGGGCGTCATGAGCCGGATGCCCGGCGCCGAACTGTCGGCGGACACGCCCCGGTCGGGCGTGGGCCGGCCGTCGCAGCGCAAGGATTTGGCGGCGCTGGCCCTGGTCTTCACCTTCGGGGCGCTGCTCAACGCCTTCGGCATGATTAGCCCCGTCTACGTCGTGGAAGCGTGGCTGAGCCGGGTGATGGGCGTCACGAGCCGGGCTCCGATCCTGGGCGTGCTCTTTGTAGCCGGGCTGGTGGTTGAGCCGCTGGTCCTGCTGGGGCTGACCGCATGGGTGATGCGCTGGGCGACCCGTTCCCGCGAGCGGCTCCTGGCGCTGGCAACACGCTACGTCTACACGCTGGTTCCGCTGGGGTTCGGCGTCTGGCTGGCGCATTACGGGTTCCACTTCTTCACCGGCGCCCTGACGGTGATTCCCGTGACGCAGAACGCCTTCGTCGAAATGGGCTGGCCGGTGCTGGGCAAGCCGAGCATGGCTTCGTGGAGGATGGGCGGCCTGTCCGTGTCGGCGGTGTACCCGCTGGAGCTGGGCTTTCTCCTGCTGGGCATGATCGGGGCTTGGATTGTTGCAGTGCGGCTGGGGCGGAAGGATCACCCGCAGGCTCCGTGGCGAGCCTGGCTGCCCTGGGTCGTCCTGCACGTCATTCTGTGGGCCGCGGCCGTGTGGCTCATGACGCAGCCGATGGACATGCGCGGCACCTTCCTGGGGGACAGTTGACATGAACCGCAGCGCCGGCCGAGTCGGCGCATTGATCCTCGTGTGGCTGGCTTGTACGTCGGCGGCTCAGGCCCACATCGGCCCTCCTTTCCCGATCGTGCAGGACCAGGTTGCGGGACCGTACAAGATCTCCGTCTGGACGCATCCGGACATCGGCCTGTCGGCGTTTTACGTGATTCTGGACCCGGCCCCGGGCGCGACGATGCCGGACAAGAACGACGTTGAGGTGTACGTCCAGCCGGTGGACGGCCGGCTGCCCGAGGTCGGTTACCCGGCCGCGCGGGAGGCGAATCGCGGCAAGGTCCAGTACGACGCGCAGGTGGAGTTCGACCAGCGCGACATGTGGCGCGTGCGCGTCACGGTGGCCGGCGCCAACGGCAAGGGCGAGGTCGAGGCCCAGGTGGAATCGACGCCGACATTCGCCTTTTGGGATCTTCTATTCTACGGTTTCCCGTTCATCCTGTTCGGCGGCCTCTGGCTCGTCGTCGCGCTGGGCCGCGCCCGGCGCCAGCGAAGGGAAGCAGGCTCACCTGCCGCGCCCAGGCGCTCCAGGGGGCCGCCGGCCCAGAAGCGGTGAGCGCGGGAAAGGAACCGGGTTCACCGCGCTGACGATCGCACCTTCCTTTCCCGAGGAGCGCCCGCCTTCTGGATCGCCCCCCGAAATTTGCTGTACGGCCGTCCTCCCGTCTACAATGGAAGATGTCGGCGCGTCGCCCTTCCGTCCGCCGACGCCTTCTTCCCCCCAGGAGCGATTGATGTCCGTAGGCGTCCGACCCACCACCCTCAAAGACCTTCGCGCGAGCGGCTGGACTTCCAAAACGGTCAAGAATGAAGTTCGCGCCAACTTCCTGCGTATGCTTCAGGCCGGCGAAGACCTTTTCCCCGGCATCGTCGGCTACGAAAACACCGTCCTGCCGGAGATCAACCTCGCCCTGATCGCCGGCCACGACGTGCTCTTTCTCGGCGAGAAGGGCCAGGCCAAGAGCCGGCTGATGCGCTCGCTGGTCCGCTTCCTCGACGACGAAATCCCGTTCATCGACCACCCGTCGCTGGCGGTCCACGAAGACCCCTACCACCCGATCACCACGGCCGGCAAACGCCTGCTGGCCGACAAGCCGGAAGAGGAGATCCGCATCGGCTGGTGGCCGCGGTCGCAGCGCTACGCCGAACGGCTGGCGCCGGGCACGAAGTTCGCCGACGTGATCGGCGAGATCGACCCGGCCAAGCTGGCGGCCGGCGTCAGCATGACCGCCGAGGAGGCGCTGCACTTCGGCCTCATCCCGCGCATGCACCGCGGCATCTTCGCCATGAACGAGATCCCTGAACTCGATGAACTGGTGCAGGTCGGCCTGTTCAACATCCTCGAAGAGCGCGACGTGCAGATCCGCGGCTACCCCATCCAGTTCGACCTCGACGTGCTGATCCTGTTCTCGGCCAACCCGGCGACGTACAACCGCAGCGGCAAGGTGATCCCGCAGCTCAAGGACCGCATCGGCTCGCTGATCCAGACGCACTACCCGCTCGACCGCTCCGTCGGCATCGAGATCATGGAGCAGGAGGCCGGCATCGACCTCGGCGGCGACTTTCCCGTCGTGGTGCCGCTGTTCATGAAGGAGATCATCGAGCAGATCAGCGTCTGCGCCCGCAAGTCGAAGTACGTCGACCACCAGTCCGGCGTCAGCGCCCGCTTCTCGATCGCCAACTACCGGACGATGGTGGCCAGCGCCCGCCAGCGCGGCGTCCGGCTCGGCGAGAAGCCGGCCGTGCCGCGCATCAGCGACCTGGGCCATCTTTATTCGTCGTCGCTGGGCAAGCTGGAGCTGGACATGATGGGCAGCCAGCAGATGTCGGAGCGGCAGGTGATCGAGGCGATCATGGCGGAGGCGATCGGCAAGGTGTTCGAGGAGTACGTGGAGAAGAACGGCCTGGACGAGATCGTGCAGGTGTTCGGCAAGGGCGTCAAGATCGAGGTCGGCGACCTGCTGCCGTCGTCGCACTACGCGGAGCGGCTGAAGCGCGTGCCGAAGGCGTGGGAGAAGGCGTTCGAGGTGAACCCCAGCGACGAGCGAGGCGGTGCGGGCGTCGTGCGTCGAGTTCGTGCTGGCGGGGCTGTACGCCAGCGACCGCATCTCGCGGTCGCAGAAGCACGGGCGGATCACGTATGAGATCAAATGAGCGCCTTCACGCTGGCCCATCCTTGGCTTCGGCCTGCTCCTGCGAGGTGTGGCGGAGCTTCGTCCAGTCCACCGCCGCAACCCAGCAGCGCTCCTCCGCATTGAACTGAACGACCCCGTCGATCAGCAGGTTGTCCGGCCGCCCCTCGTCGTCGGCGTCGTCCGTGTAAAAGGTGAGGCGTAATCCCTCGTGCAACTGGACTCCGAAACGTTGCACATCGTGGAGAGTTCCCCGGCAAGTCAACTTCAGCCGGTTGTCGTCGTCAAGCTTTTGGAAGTCCGCGTAGATGCGGGGTTCGCTCATACAGGTGCTCCCTCCGTCTTTGGCGCATCATACCAGCCCGCCCGTCCCCTACAATGCATGGGTCCGAGCGCCGCACGCGGAATCGGCGACCGGCCGCGCCATCGTAACAGGATTCGCAATGCCTTCTACCAACGACCTCGGCGGCATCATCCACACCTACCAGAAGTTCGACCCCGTCGAGTTCCCCAGCCCGACCGCGCCGCCGCCGGACCTGGTGTCGCCGGCCTTCGAGCACCTGCTCCACTACGGCAACACGCGCCGGCTCACCGAGGAAGAACTGGCCCGCGCCGTGCGCATCGACCCCAGCCAGATCCGCGGCCTGGGCCCCAGCCTCGACTACCTCCGGGCCATGCTGGAGGAGCGCAAACGCAAGATCCTGGAAACCTACGAGACCGGCCAGGCCGAAGCGGAGGCGCACCGCAACTTCCACGACCAGGCCGGCCAGATGAAGCCGCCGGGCAAGCTCGCCCGGCAGTTCCAGGAGGCGGTGCGCGAAGAGCAGTTGCACGATCTGGAACAGCTCTGGTATCGCTCCGGCGACGAGCACGGCCCGTTCGCCCGCCAGCTGCTGCAACTGGCCGAACGCCTCGGCGAGAAGTACCAGGTCGATGAGCTGGCGTCGAAGTACGAATTCACCGGCCGGACGCCGATGGACGTGCCCAAGGCGCTGGAGGTCAAGCAAGAGCTGGAAGCGATCGACAAACTCCTCAAGCAGATCGAAGAGGCGGCCAAGACGGCCCAGATCGGCATCATCGACCTGGAGGAACTGGCCCAGTTCGCGGAGCCGGGCGACCTCGAACAATTGGCGCAGTTGCAGGAGCAGATCCAGGAATACCTGAAGCAGATGCGCGAGCAGCAGGGCATCGAGGAGGGCAAGCGCGGTTTCGAGATGACGCCGCGGGCCTACCGGCTGTTCCAGTCGAAGCTGCTGACGCGCATCTTCGAGCAGTTGCAGGCGTCGCGCTCCGGCCGGCACCAGGGGCCGATCGTCGGCGAAGGCGCCACGGAGATGCAGCAGACGCGGCCCTACGAGTTCGGCGATTCCGTGACGCACATGGACATCCCGTCGTCGTTCGTCAACGCCCTGCTGCGATCCGGGCCGGGCCTGCCGGTGCGCCTGAAGACCGAAGACATCGTCATCCACAAGACGCGCAACAATCCCAAGTGCGCCTCGGCCGTGCTGCTGGACATGAGCGGCTCGATGCGCTACGACGGCCAGTACGTCAACGTCAAGCGCATGGGCCTGGCCCTCGACGGCCTGATCCGCACCGAATACCCCGGCGACTTCCTGCAGTTCATCGAGATGTACACGTTCGCCAAGCCGCGGCACATCTCCGAGGTCGCGGCGCTGATGCCCAAGCCGGTCACGCTGTACGACCCGGTGGTGCGGCTGCAGGCCGACATGAGCGATCCGAACATCAGCGAAATGCAGATCCCGCCGCACTTCACCAACATCCAGCACGGCTTGCAGCTGGCGCGGAAGTTCCTGTCGGCGCAGGACACGCCGAACCGGCAGATCATGCTCATCACCGACGGCCTGCCGACGGCCCACTTCGAGGGCGAGCATCTGTATCTTGCTCTATCCGCCCGACCCGCGGACGGAGAACGCGACGCTGCGCGAGGCCCAGCTGTGCGCCCGCGAGGGCATCACCATCAACATCTTCCTGCTGGCGAGCTGGAACCAGACGGAGGAGGACGTGCGTTTCGCCTACCGCATGGCGGAGTCCACGAAGGGCCGCGTCTTCTTCACGGCCGGCCGCGAGCTGGACCGCTACGTCGTCTGGGACTACATCGCGCGGCGGAAGCAGATCATCGCGTGAAGACACGCTTGCCACCGTCCGCGGGAGCGCGTTACCATACTGTCACAACTACCGTACCGCTCCGAGGAACCGTCATGTTCACTCCCGAAGAAATTCAGGCTCGCATCCGGGTCCAGCCATTCGTGCCCATTCGCTTCGTGACCAGTGCCGGTCAAATGTTCGAGGTTCATCACCCCGACTTGGTTCTGGTCGGACGGCGTGACGTTGCCATTGGTCATTCGAGTACGGAGAATCCGGCGCATTACGACCAGCTGAGTCGCCTAGCCATCATGCACATCACGGCCATTGAGGATTTGCCCGTGGCGAAATCGCCGACTGGCAACGGCCAGTCCTGACGGGGCAAGGGGCCGGTCAAAGGATCGTCGCCTCGAAAACCTGCGCCCCCCACGCCGGCATGTCCAGGTACATCCCCCGCCGCGCCAGCTCGTCGCCGTCGCGATCATAGCGAGAGTCGCCCAACAGGTCGCACAACAGCCACTTCCCGCCTCGCCATTCCCCCTTCGGCAGTCCGATGTAGCATTGTCCATTCAGTGGACCGTAATTGACGCAAATCAACAGCCGCCGGCCGAGGCCGTCCTCCCAGGTGAAGACGAGGAAGCGGTCCCAGGTCGTGTTGCCGTCCCAGGCCGGCCGGCACGTCAGCAGCCGCCAGCGTCCGTCGCGCACTTCCGGCCGCTTCAAAACGTCGAGCAACCGTGTATAGAACGCCGTCAGCGTCGCGTCGGGCGTTTCCGCGATCCGCCGCGCCAGGTGAATGGACGTGTAAACGCGGCGGCCTTCGAGCTGTCCGTCGTGGAAGAAACGCAGGGCCGGCGTGAGATAGCTGACGACGGCGGCCGCCTCATGCCTACCTTCCGGAAACACGGCGGCGGCCCGCGGCTCGTCGTGGTTCTCCAGGAATCGGGCGCAGCGGCGCTGGAAGTCGAGGCCGGCTGCCAAGTGGGCGCGCACGCCGGGCGCGTCGCCGGCGCGGAGGCGGTCGTAGAGGCGCTTGTCGTAGGTGTAATCGAACCCCTGCTGCTGTAACTCCCATTCGAGGTCCCAATACACCTCGGCCAGGAACAGAAAGTCCGGCCGCCGCGCCTGCACGGCCGTGATCGCCTCCGGCCAGAACGGGGCGTCTGCCGGGTCGGCGCCGTCGGCCGGCCGCGACCGCTCGCCCCAGGTCCGAAAGATGACCTCCGGCAGCAGCAGCATGGCCATGTCGCAGCGGACGCCGTCGCAGCGGTCGGCGATCGCCTCCATCTCGGCAATCATCGCCCGACGCAATCCGGGATGGCGGTAATTCAATTGCAGCGTGTCGGGCCAGCCGGGAAAGTAGGGGTCGCGGCCGTGGGCCAGCACCGCCGAGGCCCGGCCGGTTTGCATCCGCTGGTAATTGCCCGGCTCGCGCGCCAGGTCTTCCTCCGAGCCGTGGACGTAATATTCCGGGTGCGACTCGACCCAGGGGTGGTCGAGGGCGGTGTGGTTCGGCGCCAGGTCGAGGAGCAGGCGCAGGCCGCGACCCCGAAAGCGCTCGCGCAACCGGGCCAGGGCCGCGTCGCCGCCGAAGTCCTCGTGGGCGGTGTAGGCGCGGACGGCGAACGGCGAACCGCAAATGTCGTCCTCGGTGAAGCCCCTCAGCGCCTCGGCGTACGCCCGCCGCCATTCCTCGTTTTCGCGCGACACGCGCCGGCCGGCCGGCCCGGTCTGCCAGACGCCCAGCAGCCAGACCCAGTCGAAGCCCTGGGCCGCCCATTGATCCACCAGGGCGTCGGGCAGGTCGTCGAGCGAGGCCCGCGGGCCGACCTCGTTCAGCAGAACGCGGGTATTCAGCTCGATCAAGGAGGGATACATGGCGTTCGGCAAAGGAGGGACTCGTTGGGGGTGTGGGGCCGGACCTCAAGGAATTGTACGTCCACTTTCTTGTATCCGCCGGAAGCCCCGGTTAAAATACAGCGCCTTATCGACGCACCCGCCGCCCCATCCCGACGGGGCGCCCGCCGCGCGGCGGGGCGTACGGCCGCCAGGGGTAACGTGATGGCTACGCTTCAAATCGTCAAGGGGGCCGAAGAGGGCCGACAGATCCCTTTGGATGGCGACAAGTTCGTCATGGGACGCAATCCCGATTGCGGCATCGTCATCCCGGTCACCTCCGTCAGCCGCGAGCACGCCCAGATCCTCCGCGTCCAGGGCCGCTATTTCATCGAAGACAAGCAGAGCCGCAACGGCACCTTCGTCAACAGCCAGGCCATCACGAACCGCACGCCGCTCAAGCACAACGACCGCATCCGCATCTGCGACGCCCAGTTCGTCTTCCTCGACGGCGACCAGGGCTACAACGGCGACGAGGAGGAGACCGACAACACCACCGTCGAGGCCGTGCTCAGCCAGAGCAGCCACATGATCCTCCAGGACCAGCCGGCCGAGCGGCTGCGCGGCCTCCTGGAGATCAGCGGAAGCCTAAGTAAGACGCTGCAACTGGACCTTCTGTTCCCCAAGATCGGCGACAGCCTGTTCACGCTGTTCCGCCAGGCCGACCGCTGTTTCCTCATCCTGGCGGAGGACGAGGGCAAGAAGCTGATCCCGCGGCTGGTCAAGGCGCGACTGACCGGCGAGGAGACGACCGCCCGGTTCAGCAAAAGCATCGTCCGTAAGTGCCTGGAGAGCGCCCAGGCCTTCCTCAGCGGCGACGCCTCCCGCGACGAGCGCGTCCAGCTCAGTCAAAGCGTTGTCGATTTCCGCATCCGCTCCGTCATGTGCGTGCCGCTTTGCGCCCCCGACGGCAAGGCCTTTGGCGTCATCCAGCTCGACACGCAGAATCGCGGCAAGAAGTTCACCCAGGACGACCTCCGCCTTCTCTGGGGCGTCGCCAACCAGGCGTCCGTCGCCCTGGAGAACGCCCGCCTGCACGAAGAAACGATCCACCAGGAAAAGCTGCGGCGCGACCTGGAACTGGCCCATCAGGTGCAAATGAGCTTCCTGCCGCGCGCCCTGCCCCAGGTCCCCGGCTACGAGTTCTTCGCCCACTACGAGCCGGCCCTGGAAGTGGGCGGCGACTACTACGGCTTCATCCCGCTGGCCGACGGCCGGCTCGGCGTGGCCCTCGGCGACGTGGCCGGCAAGGGCGTGCCGGCCGCCCTGCTCATGGCCAAGCTGTCGTCCGACGCTCGTTTCAGCTTCCTCACCGAGCCGGACCTCGCCCGCGCCGTCACCAGGCTCAACGATCTGCTCTACGAATTTACCAGCGTGGCCGATCGCTTCGTCACGCTGGTCGCCGCGGTCATCGACCCGGTACGCCACGTCATCACCCTGGCCAGCGCCGGCCACTTCTCGCCGCTGCTTTATCGCCAGAGCGCCGGCAGCCTGACCGACGCCATCCCCAAGAAAGTCTCCGGCGTGCCGCTCGGCATCATGGAAGGGTTCGCTTTCGACATGTGCGAGGTCACCCTGGAGCCGGGCGACAGTCTGGTGCTGTACAGCGACGGTTTGCCGGACATGCTCAGCCCGGCCAACGAGCCGTTCGGCTACCCCGGCATTCACGCGGCCGTCCTTGAGGCGTCCGGCCCGACCACGCCGCGCAACCTGGGCGAACGGCTGCTCCAGGCCGTCACGCACCACGCCTCCGGCCACGAGGCCCCGGACGACCTGACGCTGGTCTGCTTCGGCCGGGTCGCATAATGAGTGGCGCGTGGCGAGTGGCGAGAGAAGGCCGCCTTGGTTTTTGTCTTTTCTCGCCACTCGCCACGCGCCACTCCGGATAGGATGACCGCCATGAGTACACCGCTCACCCTGCCCGCCGTGCCCAAGCCGAAGCTCAAGGAGCGCACCAAACGGCAGCCGCCCTACAACGTCGTGCTGCTCAACGACGACGACCACACCTATGAATACGTCATCACGATGTTGCAGGTGCTGTTCGGCTACCCGCGCGAGAAGGGCTTTGCGATGGCCAAGGAAGTGGACACGACGGGGCGGGTCATCGTCCTGACGACCACCAAGGAACACGCCGAGTTGAAGCAGGACCAGATCCACGCCTTCGGACCCGATCCGCTCAGCGCCAGGGAGTGCAAGGGTTCGATGACGGCCGTCATCGAGCCGGCCGTGTGACGGGAGGTTACGGCACGGGACACGGCGAGGCGTCGCTGGGGCCGAGGACGCTGTCGAATTGGTGCTGGCCCGCGTACACCCGATTCTTCAAATTGAGATAAATGTCATCGCGATCCACGCCGACGTTCGGCCCGGCGCACCAGCGCACCTGGCCGCCGATGTAGAGGACGTTTTGGCCGGCGCCGCCGTGGTTGGGGCTATTGTCGCGGCCGCCGGCCGCCGGCCGGTCGGCGAGGATGGGCAGCAGGTCGCCTGAGTCGCGGCGCAGGCCGGCCAGGTCGTCGCCGTCGCGGTAGCCGAGGCTATAGGCGTAGTCGCCGCCGGCGTCGCGCGTCAGCGCCCGGAAGTCGTCGGGCCGGCTGCGCGCGATCTCTTCAAGGCCGGCGAGCGGGCAGGGCGCCGGGGCTTGCCGTCCGCGAGCGGGGCAGGAGACGGTGAGATCGGAGCCCAGGGCGCCGGCGTCGGCGAGGACGGGCACGAACACGCCGGCGAAGTTGCGCGGCGGCGCGGCCTCCACGCGCGGAAACGCGGCGTCGGGCCGGCCGTCGGCGTAGACCTGCAAGGCGGCCCAGAACTGGCGCAAATTGTTCTGACAGGCGAGGACCCGGTAATCGCGCCACTGCCGGCCTAGCCACGCCATACACAGCCCCGCGGTGATCGCCAGTACCAGCACGGCCACGACCAGATCGATCCGTCGCGGGCCGCGTCGCGACGCTTCCCCGACCTGCCGCCGCGACGGCGGCGGGGCGCCCGGCAGACGGAGGTGCGGCCGGCTGCCGGCGACATTCTCGATGGTGCGGTCGGCCAGGCCGGGCGGAGGTTCGGGGTCGTCGCCGTCGTCGGCCAACGGGTCGAGCATCCGCCGCAGCACCGACAAACGGGCGCGGGCCTCGGGGTGGAGGCGCAGGTGCGCCTCCACCGCGCGGCGGCCGTCGCGGTCGAGGGCGTCCAGGAGATAGCCGATCAGGGTTTCGTCCATCGTGTCAGGCTTCATAAACGGCGGTCGTCGCGGCCATCGACTCCTGGAGCTTGACCAGGGCGGCGTGCAGCCGCGATTTCACCGTGCCGACGGGGATGCCGAGGGCTTCGGCGACCTCCCGGTACTTCAGCCCTGGTAATAGGCCAGGATCAGCACCTGGCGGAGGAAGTCGGGCAGCCGTCCGACGGCGGCGCGGATGCGCTCGGCCGTTCCCGTCCGGAGGCCGCGTCGAACGGCTCCGGGTTATGCCCCTCCAGCGACGCCGCCAGGCCGTCGGCTTCGCCGTCGTCGGCGGTTTCGCGGGCGGCCTCCAAACTGACCGCCTGGCGCTCGCGCCGTTGCGCCGCAGCGCGTCCACGGCCTGGTGGGTGGCGATGGTGTACAGCCACGGCCGCACGCGCCGCCCGCTTTCGTAGTGGCCGCTCTTGAGGTAGAGCTGGAGGAAGGTGTTTTGGAACACGTCCTCGGCCAAGCCGCCGTCGCCGACGTAGCGGCGAAGGTAGCCGTACAGTTCGCGCTCGTAGCGACGCACGAGGGCGTCGAACGCTTGCGTCTCCCCGGCCTGAAACCGGGCCATCAGTTCCTCGTCGGAGCGATGGGGGAGTGAGTCAAGTGAATACACGTTCCCTCTGCATTGTGGTACGCCCCGGCGGGCAGACGGGTTCATGGAAGGAAGAAGAAATAAGGTACTCTCCCATATG
>CAWFBG010000023.1:0-101099 GCA_963813925.1 uncultured Planctomycetaceae bacterium | reverse complement strand
GCGAAGGAGTTCCAGGTCTTGCCGGCACGTGCCGCCGCACAAGGGCGGATGGGCCAGGGCAGGCGCATGGTCGGATTCATGATAAGGGAGGTGGATCTTGAGCAGCTCCAGACTCGGTCCAGGGCGTCGATGAGGCCGAGACGGCGGGCGAGGGCATGCATCAGGCCGATGCCGCCGCTGGCGATGCCGCGGGTTCGGTCGGCGATCTCATAGTGAAGGTTGCAGGCGGTCATGATGGGCTCGGAGCAACCACGCAGGTCCGTCCTGTCCAGACGCCGCTGGATCCGGCCCCTGCCGTTGTCCAGTTTTCGCCGTATGCTTGGTTTCACTCGAAATCCCTCCGGGCGACTGGTGTTGGAGAATGCAGATACTTCATTCAACACCGGAAACGCCCGGGGATTTCGGGTTTCTCCCGACTTATCATCCGCCGAAGGCGGGCGACTTCGCTTGGTTAAGGACTAGAATACCGGCTGGTTGACCGACGATAAGTGTCTATGGGAGTCGCCGATGGCCTTCAGCGAAGCCTTGGCCGAGCGCATCCGACAAGCACTGGCCCGGCGCAAGAACGTCGAGGAGAAGAAGATGTTCGGCGGAATCGGCTTCCTTCTGAACGGCAACCTGCTCGTCGGCGTCTGGAAGGACTCCCTCATTGTCCGGCTCGGCCCCGACGAGGGCGACGAGGCGCTGTGGGAGCCGCACGTCAAGGAGTTCGACATCACCGGCAGGCCGATGAAGGGCTGGGTGCGGGTCGAACCGGAAGGCGTCGAGGGCGACGACCAGTTGAGCGGCTGGATTCAGCGGGCGGTGAAGTTCGTGGGGACGCTGCCGGCGAAGTGAAGGGACAACAAGATGGCAAAGTCACAAAAGCCCAAGGACATCGACGGTTACATTTCGCAGTTCCCCGCCGATGTACAGGCGATACTTGAAAAAGTGCGGGTAACGATCCGCCATGCTGCGCCCGAAGCGAAGGAGACGATCAGCTACCAGATGCCCGCCTTCAAGCAACACGGAATCCTGATCTACTTCGCCGCTTGGACGAAGCACATCGGGCTGTACCCGCCGATCTCCGGCGACAAGACCCTTGAGAAAGCAATCGCACGGTACGCTGGGCCGAAGGGCAATCTCCAGTTTCCCCTGGATGAGCCGATCCCTTATGACTTGATCGAGCGGATCGTGAAGCTGCGAGTGAAACAGGACACTGCAAAGGCGGCAGCAAGACGCAAGAACAAATAGGGTCAGAAAATGGAAATTACCGGGTAAAACACCAGCACCGTGGGATAGCCCGAACCGCCTGAAACGGAAAGACCTCGGCTGAGTGACGACCATGCACTACGACTTCATCGCCATCCCCGACGCCGAAATCCCACAGGCGGTCGAGCCGGTCTTCCAGCACATCCTCGCCACCTACGCCAGCGAGGCGAACAAGACGGCGAGCGTGTGGCGGGCGGTGCCGGACGATCTGCTGGACTTCAAGCCGCACGAAAAGACCAACCCGATCCGCACGATCCTGGTCCACCAGCTTCTTTCCGAGCGCCGCTTCTTCGCTCAGTTCGTCGGCACCGAGGAGCCGCCCGTCGAAGAACTCCTTCCTCCCGGTGAGAAGCCCATCGTCCAGGCGTACATTGAAAAGTACATCTGGCTGGTGAAACGACGGCTGCCGCAGTTGGCCCAAGGCTCTGCTGTCTGGTGGCTGGAGAGCCGGCCCTTCTTCGGCGGGTTGCAGCGGGAGCGGATTTGGGTGTTCTGGCGGCGTGTCCTGCACACCTGCCATCACCGGACCCAGGTGCAGACGTGGCTGCGTCTGGCCGGGCACGAGCCGGTCCCGCCCATTTACGGCCCTTCCGGCGACGTGAAGTGGGACGAGGACGATCCGACCTACTCGCTGGAGGCGGCGAAAAGGGGCGGCAAATAGCTGAACAAGACATGGCGGCCCTTCGAGGCCCAAGTCTTGCCCATGCCGGACCCCATATTCCCGGAGCCGATCTTCATGGTCGTCGCCTCCACGAGCGTTCTGCGTGAGCGATAGTGGGAATCCCGGCCCATCCCTACCAACGAATCTCGCCCCCGTCGTTGAGGAACTTGCCGGTCGGCGGGTCGTCCATCGTCGCCAACCTCACGGCGATGGCCGCACCCTGTTCGACCGTGCGTGGGGCGGCGTCCGTTCCCAGGTCGGTCTTGACCCAGCCGGGGCAGACCGAGTTGACGGACACCCGCTCCCCGGCAAGTTCCTTGGCGAACGCAAGCGTCAGGCCGTTGAGTGCGGACTTGGACGAGTTGTAGGCGAGCAGGTTGACGCCGTACATGGGTGATTGAGGGTCGCTCAAGATGGAGAGCGACCCCAGCGTCGAGGACTGATTGATGATCCGTGGAGAGGCGGATTTGCGCAAAAGGGGCAGCATGTGCTGGGTGACGGCGAACACGCCGAAGAAATTCGTGTCGTAGGTCGCCCTCAGCGTCTCCATCTTCAGTTGAGACGGTTTCGTACCTGCGGCGAACTCATATCCCACGCCGGCGTTGTTTACCAGCACGTCGAGCCGCCCGTAGCGCTCGTCCAGCCACCGGGCGGCGGCTTCGGCGCTGGACGGGTTGGCGACATTCAGGACGACGCCGTGGGCGTCCAACCCCTCGCCCTGGAGTCGGGCGGCAGCGTCGGCGACTTTCTTCTGGTCACGGGCGGCGAGGACGACCGTGAACCCGTGCCTGCCGAGTTGGCGGCTGATCTCGAAGCCGATCCCCTTATTCGCTCCCGTCACCAGGGCGACTTTCTTTCCGTCCATCGGATTTCCTTCCTGTTGCTGTTTAAGGTCAATGGATCGACGCCGGATCACTTCCGGTTGAACTCGGCATAGAACTCTCTGGCCTTGGCAAGCAGTTGGTCCTCGGTCGTATGGTGGGCGTCCACGACAACCGACCCGATGATCTTGTCGGCCACGTCGGGGTGATGGGCCTTCAGGTCGGCGATCAACATCTCCATCGCACTGCTCCGGCCCGTGCCGCTCCCGAACAGCAAAACTTGTTCGGCCCCTCGCAACGTCTTGGCGACGGCTTCGTAGAAACTCTTCCGTTCCGGCTGACGCTTGCCGTCCGTCCACTCATGGGCGGAATGCAGATGCTTTCTGTACCCGTGTGGGTCGTAGGGGACCAGACGCACGGGTACGGCCCCGTGGACCTCGGTGCGGTAGACCCGTGCTTCTTGATGGTCGATTACCACCAGCAGATGCGGAGCCTTGTTCCGGTCGTCAGCGTTCGCCATGATTCGATCCTCCCATTGCCTACGACGTTGCGTGGACTATTTCTTCGCCTTGAGCCGCTTGATGTGCCGTTGGCCCCACTCGCACATGACCTCGGTGATCGGGCGCAGCGTCTTGCCGTACTCCGTCATGGAATACTCCACCTTGGGCGGAACTTCCGGGTAGACCTTCCGATGTACGATGCCGTCTTCTTCGAGTTCCCGAAGCTGCTGCGTCAGCATCCGTTCGCTCACGCCGGGAATCTTTCGGCGCAGTTCGGCAAACCGATGCGTGCCTTCATGGGTCAGGTGGAAGAGGATCACGACCTTCCACTTGCCGCCGATCACGTCCAGCGTGGCCTCGACCGGGCAGTGGTAGTCTTTCGTCGCCGCTTCGCTCGCCATACTTACTCGCATGTAAGTACCCAACCTTCTTCTGCGTACTTGGCCGGACCATCGGTACATTCTATCATCTCTACAGCCGAAAAGCAGGGGCGAAATGGCCCTGTGTCGGCGGAAGGACGAGCAACCGGAGGAGCGGAATGACGAGTCTGTTCAACGAGTTTCGGCTGAAGGATGTCGTCCTGCGCAACCGCATCGCCGTCTCGCCGATGTGCCAGTATTCGTCGGACAACGGCTTTCCGAACGACTGGCATTTCGTGCATCTCGGCTCTCGTGCGGTGGGCGGCGCTGGGCTGGTGATGGTCGAGGCCACGGCCGTTTCGCCGGAAGGCCGCATCAGCCCCGCCGACAGCGGCATCTACCTCGACGACCATGTGCCGCCGTTCGCCCGGATCGCTCGCTTCTTGAAGCAGTACGGGGTGGTCCCTGGCATCCAACTCGCTCACGCCGGTCGGAAGGCCAGCGTCACCAAGCCGTGGGAAGGCGGCAACCACATCGACTCGGACAAGGGCGGCTGGGACACCATCGCTCCGTCCGCCGTCGCCTTCGGCGGGAAGCTGCCCAAGGTTCCACGAGAGATGACTGTGGGCGACATCCGACAAGTGCAGGAAGCATTCGTGGCGGCTGCCGGGCGAGCCTTGGCTGCCGGGTTCGAGTGGCTGGAACTGCACTACGCCCACGGCTACCTCGCCCACGAGTTCTACTCGCCGCTCGCCAACCGAAGGACCGACAGCTACGGCGGCAGCTTCGCCAACCGGATTCGCTTTCTGCTGGAGACGCTCACCGCCGTCCGCAAGGTGTGGCCGGAACGATTCCCGCTGACCGTTCGCCTCTCGGTGACGGACTGGATCGAAGGCGGCGTGACCGTGGAGGAGTCCATCGAACTGGTGCGCCGGTTGAAGGCTGCCGGCCTCGACCTTCTCGACGTAAGCCACGGGTCCATCACCCCGGACATCTCGAAGGTTCCGTGGGGACCGGGCTTCATGATCCCGGCAGCCAGTCGCATCCGTCGAGAATCGGGAATCCCAACTGCGGTGGGATGGCAGATTACCGAACCTCAACAGGCGGAAGACGCCATTCGAGATCAGCACACCGATCTCGTCGTGCTGGCGAGGGAGATGCTGCGTGACCCGTACTGGCCCTACCATGCCGCCCTGAAACTCGGCGACGAGAAGGCGACTTCCATCCTGCCGATCCAGTACGCCCGTGCCGTGAAGCAGCGATAACGCAGAGGAAGGGGAGAAGGCCATGAACGTCCTGATTGTCCACGCCCACGAGGAGCCGAAGTCGTTCAACGGGGCGATGCGGGACACGGCGATGAGCGTGTTGAAGGAATCCGGCCACACGGTCGAGGTTTCCGACCTGTACGCCATGAACTTCAACCCGGTCGGCGGAAAGCACGACTTCACGGCGCTCGCTGACCCGGACTTCTTCAAGTACGGCGTCGAGCAGACGAAGGCGACCGAGGCCAAGACGTTCGCCGCCGATGTCGCCGCCGAGCAGGAGAAGCTGTTCCGGGCCGACTTCCTGCTCTTCCAGTTTCCGCTCTGGTGGTTCGGCCTCCCGGCAATTCTCAAGGGCTGGGCGGATCGTGTCTTCGCTGCGGGCCTGACCTACGGCGGCGGCCGGTGGTACAGCAACGGCGTGTTCCGGGGCAAGCGGGCCATGTTGAGCCTGACCACAGGCGGGCCTCCGAATATCTACAGCCCTCGTGGGCTGAACGGCGACATGGACATGCTGCTGTTCCCGATCCAGCACGGGACGTTGTACTTTGTCGGATTCGATGTCCTGCCGCCGTTCGTGGCCTACGCCGTGGCCCGCAGCACGCCGGAGAAGCGCCAGGAATACCTGCGAGCCTACGCCGAGCGCCTAAGCCACTGGCAGACAGCCACGCCGATCCCGTTTCCACCGCTGGAGGCGTACAACGAGTCGCTGCAACTCAAGCCGGGGTTGAAAGCGTGATTTGGCAGCACGAAAGGAATGGACCACCATGACCGTGCCCGACCGCAACACCTTCGAGAGCGCCTGTGGCCGTCAAAATCGCCCAGGCCGAATTCGACAAGCACACGTCCATGTTCCTGGCCCATTTCTGGAAAACGGACGAGCCGTATACTGTCCAGGTCAATGACCGAGCGAATAAACCAGCGCCAGCAGGAAGACGCCATGCTTTCCGTGTTCTGTTCTCCGAGTCGGTATACGCAGGGGAAAAACGCTACGGACTCGCTGGGCCAGGAGATGGTCGGCCTCGGCTTGCGGGGGCCGGCGCTCGTCGTCGCCGGGCGTTCGGCCATTCGACTGCTTACGGAAACCTGGAAAACTACTTTCCGAGAAGCGGGAATCGACCATACCGTTCATCCGTTCGGCGGCGAATGTTCCCACGCCGAGATCGAGCGGGTGAAGTCGGCCGCCCGGCAGCACAAGGCGCAGGTGATCGTCGGGGCGGGCGGCGGCAAAGTCCTGGACACGGCACGGGCGGCGGCGGCGGACCTCGACCTTCCCGTGGTGAATTGTCCCACGGTGGCTTCCAGCGATGCCCCGTGCAGCGCCCTGTCCGTCATCTACACGGAAGAGGGTGTTTTTCACGAGTACCGTTTCTACCGCAAGAACCCCGACCTGGTGCTGGTCGATACCCAGGTGATCGCTCAGGGGCCGCCCCGGCTGCTCGTGGCCGGCATGGGGGATGCGCTGGCGACGTGGTTCGAGGCGAAGACCTGCGTGGAAGGCTGCGTCAAGAACATGCGGGGCGGTGCCTCGACCCGGAGCGCCCTCGCCCTGGCGAAGCTCTGCTACGAGACGCTGCTGGAGGACGGGGCCGACGCCCTGCGTGCGGTCCAGGCCCAGGTGGTCACGCCCGCCCTGGAGCGGCTCGTGGAGGCGAACACGCTGCTGTCCGGCCTGGGGTTTGAGTCATCGGGCCTGGCCGCCGCCCATGCGGTTCATAACGGGTTGACCGCAGCCCCCGGCACGCACGACTACTTTCACGGCGAAAAGGTCGCCTACGGCCTGCTGGCGCAACTGGTCCTCGAAGGCCAGCCCCGCTCCGTGCTGCAACCAGTGCTGCGCTTCGCCGCCGAGGTCGGTTTGCCCATCACCTTGGCCGAGATCGGCTTGAAAGAACTCCCGAAGGAATTGCTCCAACAGGTCGCCGGCCGGGCGACGGCCAAGGGCGAAACGATCCACAACGAGCCGTTCGAGGTCCGCCCGGACATGGTGGCGGATGCGATTCTGGCGGCGGATGCGATGGGGCGGGCATGGAAGACAATGAAGTAGATCGGCGTTGGCGGGGAGTGCGACGACGCCCCTCGCCCCACTCCACCCGGAACAGAAAAAGTGCGAAGCGGTCAAGGACAGCGGCCGGCGTGCGTCGGCCCTCAGCGATGAACGTGCTTTCCCGCCGTTCGTGGCCGTGGCGACCTGCGGCCCATTTTACCGGGCGAGGCCGTTGCCGGCCCGCATGACCCCTGCGATAATTGATCTGGTTCTTACTTCATCCCGAAGGGCCGAGGGGTAGCTTCCCCCGACGACGCCCGCCAACCGACCGCAAGGCACGGTGGTCCCGAAGCGGCGGCGAAAGCCGTGACGATGGAGGCGGTCGGTGCCGCTTCCACTTCTTTGGCACTGAACCGCAGGAGATCGCATGTCCGACCAGGCCAACCGCAGAGACTTCCTCAAGACCGTCATCGTGGCCGGTGCCTCGTTCGCACTGCCTGGCGTCGTGGTCGCAAGACCAAATGCCAGGGCGTTCTGGTTCCTGCACACGCCAACGGGAGAAGCGTGGCGCATTGACGATCCAGTGATTTGGTCCTGGCAAAACGCACGCCAGCCCATCCTCGAACGTGCCCGTGAGCGGCTGCTGACGCTCGACGCTGGCGATCCACAGCGCATCATCCGGCTCGTCGTCCGGCGCTGCAAGCTGAACCTGCTTGAGATTCGGCCTGGGCGGGTGGTCGTGCATCATTGGGGTCAGCAGGGACAGGGCGATTTGCGCCCCTTTTTCAAACAGCACCGCCTGGCCCGGAAGGGCGTCCATGTCGTCCTGCTCGACCGGAAGTGGGAAGCCAGCACGGTCCAGCACGGCGACGACTTCCTTTTCGGGGAGAAACTTCCTCAAGATTGGCCCTTGGAGGTCTACTGGACGAAGTGGCGGCGGAGGGACCGGGAAGAGCGAGATGACTGGACGGCAGCGCCCGGCACCTGGTCGGGTTATGCTTGGGATGGCGTGGAGCCGAATCTCATCCCCTGGGCCGCATTGAAGTCGGCCTGGCGGCACACGACCCCGCTGCTCTGCCTGAATTGCGACAAGCCGACTATCTTGACCAACTTTGGCTTTCCCTGGTGCGGGATGTTCAATCGCCGCCCCAGGTTTCTGCACGCCTGTCGGGAATGTCGGAGGTCGTTCGAGGATGCGTCGGTCAAGGACGTGCCGAGATGGATGATGGCGAATCTGGATGCCGAGGTCCGGCCTGACTTCGACATGGTTTGGGACAGGAAGGAGAAGTGGGAGCCGCCGACAAACGACGGGAGAATTGCGGTCGGCCCGGCACGATGACGATGCGGTGCCGCTGCGCCCGGCGAACGTCCAGGCCACGGCGAATGGTCTACGGTCATCCTGCTCGCTCCGGCACGGCGATAAACGCTTCCCCGGCCCGCACGATGATCGTCTCCGTCAGGTCCACCCAGCCGGCTTCCCCAACGGTGGCGGTCGCCAGCAGGCCCAGCCGCTTGCCGGTGCCGGGGTCGATCATGAAGACCGAGACACGCCGCCCGGCCCCGACGCCCTCCAGGTGAAAACGGGGAATCAGCCGGTCCTCGGCAAAGCGGAAGGTGAAGCAGGGGTCTTGGTAGAACGAATGCGAGGGAATGTGTGGCGTATGAGTCGCTCGGCAAAGCGGAAGGTGAAGCAGGGGTCTTGGTAGAGCGGCAGCATCCTACTCCCTTTCCGCCCACACCCGCACGTCGCCGTCCTCGTCAACCTCGACGTGAATGACGTTCGGGCGGCAGCACACCGGGCAATCCTCGACGTATTCCTGCTCTGACCCCGCCGACAGGTCGATGGGCAGCACAATCTCCTCCCCGCAGGAGTCGCAAACGTAGCTGGCCTCGTCCTTCATTTTCCCCTCGACCACTCCACGAATTTCGTCTCCGGTGCTGCCGCTCCCCATTCAGAATCCAGCAGAGCGGTGGACTTCAGGGACGTAGCCGGCCCGGATCGTAGCCACGGTCGATTGCGGCGTCAGCACCTTTCCTTCTTCATCCTTCGGTCGCCGCCGTCGCTCGCCGTAGCCTCCCGGCGACCAGGCCAACAGATAGTCGCCCCGCACCAGGTAAGCCTGTTCTCCCAACGCCGCAACGGTCACGAAAACCCCGTCCGGCAAGTCGTCCAGCGCCGCCACGAAGGAGCGCTTGGAGCGGTCGGGTGCCAGCCGCTCGGCGTGCAGTCGGCGGTCGATCTCTTCAGCGGTGGGCCTCGCCGACGTGCCGTCAGCCGGATGCGCCGTCTTCCAGGCGTTGCAGAAGGCGATGAAGCGGGCGTAGCGACATTCCGCACAGGGGCGGTGGCCGGCTGCCAGGGCCGTCGCTTCGTCCAGGAAGAACAACTCGGTGTAGCGGCCCGCCGTCATGACCTGGCGCTTTCGGCCCCGGAACGCCAGCACGCACACGATCCACCGCTTCAACTGCCACGTCCGCCTGATGCGTCCTTCCGGGTCGTGCAGGACGCCACGGTTGCCCATGAACGTCCCCCGCTCCTGGGTGGCAATGATCTCGCCGAACGGGGTGACACGATTCCGCCTCGGCATTGGCACTCTTTCTCGTCTCGTTACCATTCCTCGATACGCTTCATCCCCCGACCCGCTTGACCTTGTAGCCCAGCTTCTCCAACTCGGCGACGATGCGCTCACGCTGGTCGCCCTGAATCTCAATCCGCCCGTCCTTGAGCGTTCCCCCGGTCCCGCACCGCTGCTTGAGCAGGGCGGCGAGTTCCTTCAGGCCATCTTCATCCAGAGGAACATCGAACACCGTCGTGACGCCCTTACCTCGCCGGCCCGCCGTCTCTCTGCCGACCTTCACGGTTACGGGCTTCTTGTCCGTTTCCTTCGCTGTGGGGCGTTCCGCTGCTGCTTCAGTCGGCTGGCTCTCCTGGCCCTGACCCCCGCCGAGGATGCGGGCCACGAGGCCCATGACTTCCTGCTCGATCAGGCCCAGCACTTTCGGGGCGTCGTCAACGTGCCAGAATTCGACCTTCTCCGCCCAGGCCGGGAACCGCTCTTCAAGCAGGGGCAGGTGTTCGGCCTGTTTCAGAGCGACGACCCGATCCGCCCCTTCAAGGTCGTCGGTCGTCACCTGCGCCGGGAAGCGGGTTACGGCAACTTCGGCACGGACGCCCAGCGCCTCCAGCGCCCTGATCGCCTCCACCGCCATCGGGCCGACGTTGTTGACGCCCCGCTCCAGGGCCAGTCCCCAGGACGACGCCCGCCAGGGCAGCCCCATCTTGCCGGCCACCGAGTTGAAAAGGACTTCGGCGAACCGGCTGCGGTAGTAGTTGCCGGTGCAGAGGAACAGGAGCGTCTTCTCGCAGCGCTTCGCCATCGAATCCCTCGTCAAATGCGGTCCAGGTGTGCGACTGTCCGGTCATTTTGCACGTTGCCCGTGTTCAACGTCGAGGCCGGCTCGAACAGCAGGACGTGCGCTTCCTGGTCGGCGACGGGGCGGTGTTCGATGCCACGGGGGACAATCAGGAACTCGCCCTCATCCAGCCAGACGTGTCGATCCCGGAACTCCATGCGGAAGCGGCCTTTGACGACGAGGAAGAGTTCGTCCTCGTGGTCGTGGTGGTGCCAGACGAACGGCCCCTGGAACTTGACCAACTTCACCTGCTGGCCGTTCAACTCGCCGACGATCTTCGGCTTCCACTGGTCGCTGAACTGCGCCAGCTTCTCGTTGAGGTTCACCTTGTCCATGACCGGCTCCGGTTTTCTGGTGCGTCTGCTCGTATGTCGTTTACGCCTCTTGAAGATAGAATAGCTGCCGCCTGACCAACCGGAAAATGACCATGACGCCAGTACCCGACCGCAGCACCTTCGAGGCCATGTACGCCGGACAAGCGCCCTGGGACATCGGCAAGCCGCAGAAGCCATTCATCGACGTGGCCGATAAGGTCGCCGGCTCGGTCCTCGACGCCGGCTGCGGCACCGGGGACACGGCCTTATTCCTCGCCGGGCGGGGGTGCAAGGTCACGGGTATCGACTTTCTCGAAGTTCCGATCCAGCGAGCGAAGCGGAAGGCCGAGGGGCGGGGGTTGCAGGCCACCTTCCTCGTCAAAGACGCAATGACGCTGAAGGACTGGAGCGAGCGGTTCGACAACGTGATCGACTGTGGGCTGTTCCACGTCTTCTCGGACGAGGACCGCCGCCGCTACGTCGAGGGGCTGGCGACGGTGTTGAAGCCGGGCGGTCGTCTCTTCCTGATGTGCTTCAGCGAGGAGGAGCCGGGGACGCAAGGGCCGAGGCGGGTGTCGAAGAAGGAACTGCACGCCGCCTTCGCCGAGTGCTGGAGCATCGAGTCCATCGAGCCGATCAGGGTCGAGGTCCGGCCCGACCTGAAGGATTTCTCGTTCTCCGAAGGCGGGCCGAAGGCGTGGTTCGTGGTCGTGCGAAGGGAAAAATGAACGTCTCGGATCACATTCGGTAAGCGGCCTTTCCCCCCTCGTCTCGTGTAGCTACTTCTGTAGCTACTTTTTCGGCGGGTTGAACAGGTGGCGGACAGGTCGGATGCTGAAAATGCCGGGAAATCCAGCGTCTTGTGAATGGACGAGAAAGCCGCCGAAGAGTCCCATACACTCCCGTAGTAGAGGCTTGGTATACAACCGCTGTAGCCGTGCTCAGCGCATGGCGCCTCCATGGCTCGTCGGCGGTTGAGCGCACGTCTGGCGGCTGTGCCGATGTCGGGCGCAGTTCGGGGATCAACTGGTATCCGTTTTCCGCTCCGGCGAACCCAGACGCGGTTTGCGGACCTCGCCCTGGGGCCGTTCGTTTTCCTGCTCCAACGCCGCGAGGCGCCGCACGGCGTCGGCATGTCGGCTCCGCCAATAGCCGGCCTGCTGCCGCCATTCCAGATTCTCACGCCGCAGTCCGGCCCCTTCGGCGCGCAACGGATCGACTTCCGCCAAGGCGCGCGACATGGTTTGATATCAGCTGGCTCGGCGGTAGCGGCGGCGTCCCGTCGCGGTCGCTTGCCGCCGTTGCCAGAACCCTTGCAGGGGCTCGCCGTCGCTCAGGTGATCGGCCCGCAATTGCAGCACCGCCTCACTGCCTTCCTCCGACCAGAACTTCTCCGTCCCCTTGACCCGCTGGTTGATCTGCTTCACCATCGACTCCATCAGACTGCTGCTGATCGGCAACCCCTGCCGCCGGTACTCGTCGTAACGCATCTTGTCCGCATGGTTGCTCAGGTAGGTCCGCGTCCGGGCCACGACCTGCCGAGGACTGGTCTCCGGCTCGTCTTTCGTCGGCAGGCCCAGTTCCCTCTGACGTACGTCCAGGGCCGCGATCACCCGCGCCACCTGCCCTTGCCATACCCAGGCGATCCACTCCCGGTAACACGCCCAGCCCACCCCGAACTTCCTTGCCGCCATCGCCGCCGCGAACACATACGACAACGCGTGGATGAAATCCAGGATCGGCACGAACGACCCGAAGAAGCGCCGCTGCAACTTCCAGTTGTTCGCCGACCCGTCGCCGACGAACGCCTTCCGTGACGCCCCCTGAAATCCCAGCGCCCACGCCAGCGCCGCCGCCAGCGGGGCGAAGGCGGGCCAGGCGGCGCGCGAGGCCGCCACGCGACGTCGCACCACTTGGGGTGGTTGGTACTTCGCCTCCTCCCGCAACGCCTGGTCCGCGACCTCTGGTTCGTCCGCGTCCGCGGCGGCGTCCTCCGCCCCCTTCACGCCCGCCTTGAGCTCGCGGACCAGGCGCGGCATCCGGCAGGCGTCCAGGAAGGAGGCCGGGATCTCCGGGCAGGGGTCGTGATCGGAAACCACGCCGTCCATCGTCACCAGCAGCCCCACCTTGTCTTCCCGCCAGTGGCCGGCCTTGGCAACGGCTTCCTCCTCCCAGGCCGGCGCCGCCGCGTCGGCGGCGGCGGGCTCGGGCGTGGCGGAGGGCGGCGCTACGGTCCAGGATCTGCAGACGCCCGCCATCCACCATGACCACGGCCAGTTCCGGCGGCGTCACACCGGCGGGAACGCCGAACTTCTCGGCCAGCGGCAACTCCTGAAAGGCCGTTACCTCGGCGTCGCGTTCGGCGACGCGTTCGCCGCCGATGCGCCGGGTGAGCCGCTCGACTTGTTTGTCGGGGACGGGCAGTTCCGCCAACCGTCGCACCAGGGCGCCGGCCTCCTGGTAGGAGCGGCTCACCACCCCCGCATAGACGATCTTCTCCAGCACGGCCGGACTGACGTCGCCTTGGTCAAGGCCGAGGCTGCGCGACTGAGGGAAAAAAAGCCCGCCGGCAGCGGGGGCAGTAACCTTCCGGCTCGGACCACTCGGCTTCGCCAGCCCGCGTTTGCACGACGCGCGGGTGGGCGTCGTCACAGGAGAGCGCCTCGTGGCAACCGGGGCAGGCGCCAAACGACGCCGGTAGTTCGTCCCCGACGGCGGCCTGCTGGGCCAGGGTCAGGTCGAGCATCTTCTCGGTCAGGATCTCCCGGACATCGAGGAGGACGTCTTCGATCTCGGTGAGTTGGGTTCCCCAGGCGGGGCCCTTGGGTCCGTAGAGCTTCGCCACGAGGTTTTTGGCGACGCCCTCGACGTAAGCCCGTACTTCTTCCCCCTGCGGAGTGCGCTTCTTGTGCCGCGCCATCCCTGGTCCCCCTTTGCACTTGTGTCAATGAGCGGAACGGCTTTCCCCAAGCCAATGTAGAAACACGCAACGCCAGCTGCAAACCGTGTCGCGCACCCAGTACTACAGGGCGCACGACACGGTCTGTAGCTACCCGACGCGGCGGTAGCGACGATGTCCGGTCGCCGCCGCTTGGCGGCGTTCCCAGAAGGCCTCCAGCGGCTGGCCGTCACCCAGGTAGTCCGCCCGCAGTTGCAGCACGGCTTCGCTGCCCTCCTCCGACCAAAACTTCTCCGTCCCCTTCACCCGATGGTTGATCTGCTTCACCACCGACTCGACGTGGCTGCTCGTGATGGGAAGACCCTGCCGCCGATACTCGTCATAACGCATCTTGTCCTGATGGTTGCCCAGGTACTTCAACGTCTTGTCCACTACGCGTCGCGGGCTCGTTTCCGGCTCATCCTTCTGGGGCAAGCCCATCTCGGCCTGGCGCGCCTCCAGGGCGGCGATGACCGCGACCACCCGGCCTTGCCACACCCAGCGGATCCACCGCCGATACACCGCCCAGCCCGCCGCGAAGCGTCGCCCGGCCGTCGCCGCCGCGAACACGTAGGACAACGCGTGAATGAAGTCCAGGATGGGCACGAACGACCCGAAGAAGCGACGTTGCAGCTCCCAGTTGTTCGCCGAGCCGTCGCCCACGAAGGCCTTCCGCGCCGCCCCCTGGAACCCCGACGCCCACGCCGCCTGCGCCAAAAGCGACGCGAAGGCCGGCCAAGTCTGACGCGAGGCGACGACCTGCCGATGCCGCACGACCGGGGGTCGGTACGTCGCCTCCGCCTCCAACGCCTCCGCCGCCGCCTCCGGTTCCACGGCGTCGCTCACGGCGTCCCGCCCTTCCCGGACGTGCTTGTGCAGCTCCCGCACCAGCTTCGGGATGCGTACCACGTCGAGGAACGACGCCGGGATCTCGGGACAGGGATCGGCGGCCGCCGCCTCGCTCGTCATGGTCAGCAACAGCCCGACCTTGTCTTCCCGCCAGTGGCCCACCCGCGAGGCCGCGGTGTTTTCCTCTTGCCAGTCTTCCGCCTCGGCGGCCGTCCCCGCGACCGCGGTTGCCGCGGTCGGGGCGGGCTCGGGGGGAGCCGAGCCGCTCCCCGGCGCATCGCGGATTTGCAAGCGGCCGCCGTCCGCCATCACCACGGCTAACGGCGGCGGCGTCACGCCGGAGGGGACGGCGAACTTCTCGACCAGCGGCAAGGCCGCGAACGCCGCCACGTCCGCCTCACGCTCGGCGACGCGTTCGGCGCCGATGCGTCGGGTGATCCGCTCGACCCGTTTCTCCGGCACGGGCAGGTCGGCCAGCTTATCCAACAGGACACTGCCCTCGGCAAACGAGCGGCTGGCCGTCCCGGCATAGGTGATCTTCGCCAGCAGCGCGGGACTGGTTTCGCCCTGGTCAATGCCCAGACTCTTGGACTGAGGGAAAAAAAGCCCGCCGGCAGCGGTCACAGTAGCCTTCCGGCTCGGGCCACTCGGCCTCGCCGGCCCGCGTCGTCAGGATGCGGGGATTGGCGTCGGCACAGGGCAGCGGGGCGTGGCACGCCGGACAGGTGCGGAACGGCGCGGGCCGCTCGCCGGCCGTGGCCTGCCGGGCCAGGGTCTCATCGAGCATTTTCTCGGTGAGCATCTCGCGGATTTCGAGGAAGACGTCCTCGATCTGGGTGAGTTTGGTCCCCCAGGCCGGCCCCTGGGGGCCATAGAGCTTCTCGACGAGGTTTTTGGCGACGCCCTCGACGTAGGATCGCAGTTCTTCCACCGGTGCAGTGCGCTTTTTGCCTCGCGCCATCCCTGGCCCCTTTCGGAACTTGGGTCAAAAGAGGGAACGGATTTGCCTCAGCCAATGTACGACCCGTCCACGCCAGCTGCAAACCGTGTCGTGCGCCCAGTACTACAGCGCCCCGGCAGATGATCTTCTACGACAGGGGAGGATTTGGTACAAGGCGAGTTCGGGATTGCTGGAAGGGACATCGTCCGGAGGACGCGCATGGACGTGCAAGCACTTCGCCGACTCAAGCCCGAACTCGATCTGTTCCTGGAACGGTACGCGCCGCTGTTCGGTCGGGATGAGGTGCAGGACCATGCCCACCGCTTCGTGCAGGGTCTCCTGCTCGGCGGCGACCGCCGCAGCGTGGAGAACATCGCCGAGGCCATCGACGGCTGCGTGGTGCGTTCGTTGCAGAAGTTCATCGGCCAGTCGCCCTGGTCCGACGACGACATCGTGGAGGAGCTGCAACGGCATGTGACGGAAGTCCTGGGCGACGCGGACGCGTCCCTGAACGTCGATGAGACCGGCTTCCCCAAGAAGGGGACCAAGTCGGTCGGCGTCAAGCGGCAGTACGCCGGCTGCCTGGGGCGCACCGACAACTGCCAGATCGGCGTCTTCGTCAACTACCGCTCGGCGGCCGGGCACACGCTGATCGACCGGCGGCTGTTCCTGCCCGAGGAGTGGGCCGCCGACGGGCCGCGGCGTCAGGAGGCTGGGGTGCCGGAGGCGGTGGTGTTCCGCACCAAGCCGGAGTTGGCCCTGGGGATGGTGCAGCAGGCGGTCGAACGCGGCCTGCCCTTCCGCTGGGTGACGGCGGACAGCGTTTATGGCGACAGCCCGACCTTCGTGCAGGGCGTACGGGTGTTGGGCAAGTGGTACGTCGTGGATACGTCCGCCGACGCCCGCGTCTGGCTGACCGAGCCGGAGGTGATCCCGGCCGGGACCAAGGGCCCTCGGGGTCGGGCGACGACACAGCCGAGGGCGGCGACCAAGCCCCGACGGGTGGATGAGGTCGTGGAGGAGTTGCCGGCCAAGGCCTGGAAGCGGCTGGTGGTCGCCGAAGGCAGTCAGGGGCCGCGGATCTACGAATACGCCTTCGTGTGGGTCTGGTTCAGCGAGGAGGGGCTGCCGTCCGGGCGAGAGCGTTTGCTGGTGCGGCGTTCGCTGGGGCAGCAGGCGGAGGTGAAGTACCACCGCTCCAACGCGCCGGCGGAGGTTCCTCGGGAGAAACTGGCTTGTGTGCGGGGCGGCCACTGGTCGGTGGAACAGAGTTTCGAGGCGGCCAAGGGGGAGTGCGGGCTGGACGAATACGAGACGCGGGGCTGGACGGGCTGGCACCACCATACGGCGCTGTCGCTGCTGGCCCTGTGGTTCTTGTCGCTGCAACGGCGGCGGTTGGGGGAAAAAAGAGCCGCAGATGACCGTGCCCGAGGTGCGGGCGCTGCTGGTGCATCTGCTCGACGTGCGGCGGTGGGATGAGGCGGAGATCCTGCACTGGTCGGCATGGCGGCAGGAGCGGAACCGCATCGCGAAGGAATGCCATCGCAAACGTCGCCAGGCCGAAATGGCCCGGCGACGTAGGTGTTAGCGAGAGGCGCTGTAGTATTAGGCTCTGTTTCACAAATGGTTTTTTCAGTGAGAACGCTCACCAGAATGATCAAATTCCTCGGGAATCCGGGCAACTCGTTGCGAGAATCAGTGTACGTCTGTCGAATGTGAAACAGAGCCTAGCACCAAACGGTTTTTCGGGCCGTAACGCTTAACTTCCAGTCCTTACGGACTACAATTCTCCCTGCCTGGGTTGCAGGGAGGATTCCTCATGCTCACCATGGACGGCACTTGCGCCTCTTGGCTCGCCCAAGCGCAGATCGCCGAACAGCGACTCACGGCCGGGCAACGCGGCTTGCTCCAGGCGGCCTTTGCCTTCCGGCGACGCTGCGGCGACGATTACTACTCCAGCCGGTTGCTCAGCCATTTCCTCCTGCACTGCGATTCCGGACTCAAAGTCGCTCAGATCGCTCGATTGGTCGGCGTCAGCCGGCCCACGGCCTCGCACCAACAAGGGGTGTCTTCCAAGGAGGCGATCCAGGCCGCCCACCACCGCCTGGCCGGCCGGCCGCATGGCAAACTGCTGCCGCGTTACGCCGGCCCCATCGCCGAGTTCATGCTGACTCACGCCGACGCCACGCGCTACGACGTGTTGGCCTTCATCCAACGCACCTGGGGCGTCCACGTGTCCACGGTGGCCTTGCACCACTTCTGCAAGAAGTTCGGCCTCGATCGGGCGACGCGGGCCGCGGCCGCGGCCCCCGAGCCGGCCGTGCAGCCTGCGGTCGCGCCGGCCGCGCCCGGCGGCGTGCCACCGCGCCAACCCGTGCCCCTGCCGCCGCCCCCTTTTTCGTCACCAAGACCCAGCACGCCGGCGCGTTCCTGTTGATGCCCGAAGCCCTGGACTGGTTGGCCACGGCCCAGGACTGCTTCACCGACGATTACGGTTCCTTGCGTCCGGGCCTGTTGACCAGCGTCTTCTCCTTGGTGACCGGCCTGGAGCGAGTTTTTCACCTGGACGAGATGGCCGACGCCGGCTTCGCCCGGTTGTGCGGCGGCCGCCGCTGCCCGTCGCGCCACACCGTCGGCGGTTGGCGGCGTCACCTGGCCTGGTATGAGGTCGATGCCTTCTGCCGCCGGACCTGCCCGTGGCACTTGCTCCGCAACGCCGACGCCATGGTCAGCTTCGACGAGCACACCATCCCACGCTGGACCAAGAAGTTTCGCATCGGCAAGGGCTACGTCACCACCCGCAACAAGTACATGCGCTGCGAGAAGCTGTTCACCGGCTTCGACCTGACGAGCGGCCGCTTCCTGGCGGTGCGCGGCACGCCGGGCGATGTGGGTTTGCAAGAGCTGGCGGCGCCGCTGGTCCGACAGGTCTTGAAGCACGGCCGGCCGCGCACGCTCCACGCGCTGTTCGACGCCGGGGCGGCCAAGTCGGACGCGGGCGTGCGGACCTTGTGGGATCTGGTCGAGAGCCAGCGGCGCCTGGACGTCACGCTGCGCGCCTGCCGCTACCCGCACCGAATGCGGGCCTGGAAGCAATTGCCCGGCGGCTTGTTCGTATCCGTCGAGGAACCGGGCGTGTGCGTCGGCGCCCCGCCCAAGGAAGTCCGCCTGGCCGAGACGCAAACGGTACTCAAGGGCGAGACCGCGGAGCAGGCGGTGCGCACCATCATCTGCCGGGAGGTCCGACCCGGTCCCAAAAAGGACCGCTGGCATCCGCTGTACACGACCTGCGCCGGCGACCCGGAAGACGTGCTGACCATCTTCCGGGCTCGACAAGGGCACGAGCAGGCCCATCGGGTCGAGGTTCACGACCTGTTGGTGGATGCCGTACCGTGCGGCTACGACAAGGAGAGTCCCGACCGGCGGCGGCCGCGCTTTCACCGGGGGCCGTTGCAGATGTTCGGCTGGCTGGTGGCGTTGGTGTACAACGCGGTCGCCGACCTGGGCCGACAGTTGGGCGAGGGCTACGCGGGGGAGCACGTCCGGACCCTGCGGCGACAGTTCTTCAACCGGCCCGGCCAGTTGTACGAGACGCCGGAAGCATTGATCGTGTACCTGGACCCGTTCGCGGGCCAGGAGGCGTTGGCCCCCGCGATGGATAGGATCAATGCGCGGCAACATCGCTTGCCCTGGTTAGACAACCGTCGCTTGGTCCTTTCTCTGACGCCAACCGGCCCATCCCGCGACGGGCCGTAGTGTGTCATTGTTAAGCGTTACGGCCACAAAAACCGTTCGGTGCTAGTGCCTCAACCGGGCTGAAATGACGGGTAGAGGCGTTTCAGCTTAATGCGAGCGTCCTTGGTGGTGAAGCGCCAGTTGATTTTGCACGCCGCCTCGTTCCTCTGCTTCTCCCAGGCCCGGATCTCTCGGATCAGGGCTTCGAGGGTCTCGATCCGGCGGTCGAGGCACTGGCGGGCCAGCACGCTCAGTTCGGTTTCCGCCATGTCCAGCCAACTCCCGTGCTTGGGCGTGTAATGGATTTCCAACCGCTCCGCCAGCCGTCGGGCCTCCTCCGGCGCGAAGGCCTCGTACAGAGAGGCGAGCTTGTGCGTGTTCAGGTTGTCCATCACCAGCACGATCTTCTTGGCCCGCGGGTAGTACTCGTCCGCCAGGCGCCGGATGACCTCGGCGAAGTCCACGGCCGTCCGCCGCTCGGTCACCTCAATCCAACGCCGGCCCGCCAACGGCTCGAAGATCATGAACAGGTTCGCCGTGCCCTGGCGCTCGTATTCGTAATCGATGCGTTGCAGCCGGCCCGGTTCGGCCGGGATCGGCGTCCGGGTTTCCCCGATCAACTGCTTGCTCGTCTCGTCCAGGCACACGACGGGACGCGCCGGATCGTATGGCCGCTTGTAGACCTCCAGCACGTCCTCCATCGCGCACACGAAATCGGCGTTGGCCTGGGGCGGAATCACCCACCGCTTGTGCCGCCACGGCTGCAGTTCGTTTTTTTTAGCGTGGTTCGCACGCACTCCGGACTGATCCCCTCCACGACCTGGAGTTCGACCAGCTTGTCGGCCAGCAGCCGCAGGGTCCAGCACGTCCGTCCTTCCGGGGCGGCGCTGCAGGCCAAGGCGATCAACCGCGCTTCCTGGTCCCCGTCCAGCTTGCGGTATTGGCGGCCCGTCGGCTTCTTGCGGTACAACGCCTCTTCCAGGCCCTCCTCGACGAAGGCCTGCCGCACCCGATGCACGGTCGATTCGCTGGTCTCGACCGCCTCTGCGACGGCTGCGTCGTCCCAGGCGGGGCCGGCCGAACCCGCATCGGCCTTCAGAAGAATCCGTGCCCGGCTCAGAACGGACGCGGCGCGCTTGCCTTTACCGACCAGATCGAGCAACTGCTGCCGTTCCTCCGTCTCCAACCGGACCACGAACTTGACGTTCCTTGCCATGGTTCTTCTCCTTGACGTTGCCAAGAGAAGAACCGATCGGCCATAATCTGTCAACTCAGCCCGGTTGAGGCACTAGCCGCGACCCGACAGGGAGCGCTCCGCCCAGCGCTCCCCTGTCGGGTCGCGGCTAACCGTAGCGGCGCGCCCCGCGCCTGAGGGCGCACGACACGGTCTGTAGCTACCCGACGCGGCGGTAGCGACGATGTCCGGTCGCCGCCGCTTGGCGGCGTTCCCAGAAGGCCTCCAGCGGCTGGCCGTCACCCAGGTAGTCCGCCCGCAGTTGCAGCACGGCTTCGCTGCCCTCCTCCGACCAAAACTTCTCCGTCCCCTTCACCCGATGGTTGATCTGCTTCACCACCGACTCGACGTGGCTGCTCGTGATGGGAAGACCCTGCCGCCGATACTCGTCATAACGCATCTTGTCCTGATGGTTGCCCAGGTACTTCAACGTCTTGTCCACTACGCGTCGCGGGCTCGTTTCCGGCTCATCCTTCTGGGGCGGGCCCAACTCGGCCTGGCGCGCCTCCAAGGCGGCGATGACCGCGACCACCCGGCCTTGCCACACCCAGCGGATCCACCGCCGATACACCGCCCAGCCCGCCGCGAAGCGTCGCCCGGCCGTCGCCGCCGCGAACACGTAGGACAACGCGTGAATGAAGTCCAGGATGGGCACGAACGACCCGAAGAAGCGACGTTGCAGCTCCCAGTTGTTCGCCGAGCCGTCGCCCACGAAGGCCTTCCGCGCCGCCCCCTGGAACCCCGACGCCCACGCCGCCTGCGCCAAAAGCGACGCGAAGGCCGGCCAAGTCTGACGCGAGGCGACGACCTGCCGATGCCGCACGACCGGGGGTCGGTACGTCGCCTCCGCCTCCAACGCCTCCGCCGCCGCCTCCGGTTCCACGGCGTCGCTCACGGCGTCCCGCCCTTCCCGGACGTGCTTGTGCAGCTCCCGCACCAGCTTCGGGATGCGTACCACGTCGAGGAACGACGCCGGGATCTCGGGACAGGGATCGGCGGCCGCCGCCTCGCTCGTCATGGTCAGCAACAGCCCGACCTTGTCTTCCCGCCAGTGGCCCACCCGCGAGGCCGCGGTGTTTTCCTCTTGCCAGTCTTCCGCCTCGGCGGCCGTCCCCGCGACCGCGGTTGCCGCGGTCGGGGCGGGCTCGGGGGGAGCCGAGCCGCTCCCCGGCGCATCGCGGATTTGCAAGCGGCCGCCGTCCGCCATCACCACGGCTAACGGCGGCGGCGTCACGCCGGAGGGGACGGCGAACTTCTCGACCAGCGGCAAGGCCGCGAACGCCGCCACGTCCGCCTCACGCTCGGCGACGCGTTCGGCGCCGATGCGTCGGGTGATCCGCTCGACCCGTTTCTCCGGCACGGGCAGGTCGGCCAGCTTATCCAACAGGACACTGCCCTCGGCAAACGAGCGGCTGGCCGTCCCGGCATAGGTGATCTTCGCCAGCAGCGCGGGACTGGTTTCGCCCTGGTCAATGCCCAGACTCTTGGACTGAGAGCGTGTGAATCAAACCTGGGCATGCGTATAATTAAGGGTTCATCCGACTAAAGCGTACTTGGTTTCGTGGATCGCATAAATCTTGAGTTTGAAGAACTCCTTGTCGCGGAAGCCGTAGGCCTGTCGCTGCATCGTCTTGATCTTGTTGTTCGTCCCTTCCAGAGGTCCCGTGGAGATCCGGCAGTCGTAGTAGGCCAGGATGCCCGTGCGGTGCATCGCCAGCGTCGCCGCGAATCTCTGCAACACCTTGATGCACGACGCCTCCGCTCGGCGGATCCAGTCCTCCAACACCCGCGCCGCCGTCGCCTTGTCCGGCTGCCCCCAGATCTGCCGCAGGTCCTCTTTCAGGTAGTACACCGTGGCCAAGGGCTGGTTCATGCGCAACGCCTCCTCCAGTCGCTCCCGCTCCTTTTTCTTGGGATCCAGGTTCTCCGGGTTCTTGAGCAAAAGCCAGCGCGTCCCCTTGAGCACTTCCTTGTGCATTTGGTCCGTGGCCTCCCGGTGCAGCTCCCGCCGGAAGTCGCTCAACTTCTCGTTGAACGGCTTGATGACGTGGAAGTGGTCGAACACGTGGACCGCGTCGCTCAGGTTGTCCCGTACGGCCTGGATGTAGGCCGGCGACATGTCCGTGGCCACCGCTTCGACCCGGGCCCGCGCCGCCTTCAGCCGCTTCCAGAACGGCTCCAGAGCGTCGGCCCCCTTACCCTCGCCCACGAAAACTACCGCCCCCGTCTCCAGGTTGAGGACCACCGTCAGGTAGCGGTGACCGTGGCCGACCGCTATTTCGTCGATGGCGATCTGCTTGAGCTTGTTCAGCTTGGGCTTCCGGTAACGTCGTTGCAGGTCGCGCTTCTGGATGTCCTTGATGACATCCCAACTGACCTGTAGATGCCGGGCCACGTCCTGGATGGTCATCATCCGGCTCAACTCCAGGGCATAACGCTCAAAGGCCCGGGTGTAGCTGCGTCGGGGGTCGGCGAAGTCCAGCGGCGCCTGGCGGATCACCTGGCAGGTCGGGCACTCCACCCGCGGAATGGCCAGCATCACATAGACCGGCTTGCCGCCAATGGGCACAGCCCGAAAGGTCCGCTCCTGGCATCCCCGGGCGCGACCCGCCGCGAACCGCAGAGGGGACAGCGGTAGGTGTGGGGCCGTCGATGGATGGTGAAGACCACACGTCCCTCTCGGTAATCGGTTTTGACGTAGTCGTAGCCTCGGATGCCGAAGGCGTGGTAGAGTAGGCTGGTGGACATGCTGACGGCTCCCTTCTGAAGATGGTTTCCCAAACCTCAGATGGGAACAGCATGTCCACGCCTTTTCAACCACGAAGTACGCTTCCCCCGGATGAACCTTATTAAGGGAGAATGCAACATCCCCGTTCAGAACAGAGCATGAGCGAGCGACCTTCTTTGTCTACGGAATCCACGACCCGACCACCGCCTCGGCTTCGCACCGCCGATCGCCAGCAACTCATCCCGGCCATGCCCATGGAAAACCTCCTGGAGCGGGATCACCAGGCGCGGCTCGTCTGGGACTTCTGCCTGGGCCTGGACCTGTCCGCTCTTTACGAGCCCATCCGTTCCCGTGAAGGCGGACCGGGTCGCGCCGCCATCGACCCGCGCCTGTGCGTCGCCCTGTGGTTGTACGCCACTCTCGAAGGCGTCGGCTCCGCCCGCGCCCTGGCCTGGCTGTGCGATAACCACAACGCCTTTCGCTGGCTGGTCGGTGGCGTCTCCGTCAACCACCACACCCTGTCCGACTTCCGCGTCGCGCACGTCGATTGGCTCGATCAGGTGCTGACCCACTCGGTGGCCGTCCTGCGCGAGCAGGAACTGGTCGATCTCAACCGCGTCGCCCACGACGGAATGCGCAGTCCGGGCCAGCGCCGGGGCCGCCTCCTTCCGGCGCAAGCCCACCCTTGAGGAACATCTCCAGGAGGCCGAGGCACAGGTCCGCCGACTCAAAGAAGAACTCGACGACGATCCCGGTGCTCCCAGCCGCCGCCAGGCCAAGGCCCGCGAACGAGCCGCCCGTGAGCGTAGCCGGCGTCTGCGCCAGGCGCTGGCGCGGATACCGGAGATGGAAGCGAAGAAGAGGCCCGACGAGAAGCACGAGGCGCGGGTCAGCGGCACCGATGCGGACGCCACCGTGATGAAGATGCCCGATGGCGGCTTCCGGCCCGCGTTCAACATCCAGTACACCGCCGACTGCCCCAGCCAGGTAATCGTGGCCGTGGAGGCGACCACCTCGGGCAGTGACATGGGACAACTCAAGCCGCGGATCCAGGAAGTCCACAAACGCTTCGGCGTTTACCCCAAGGAAGCGCTGGCCGATGGCGGCTTCGCCAAGCACGAGGACATCGAGCAGATCGAAAGGGAGTGCGGCGGCTGCAAGGTCTACGCGCCGGCGCCGGCGCCCAAAGACCCGAAGGCGGATCGTTATGCGCCTCATCCGAAGGACAGTGAGGAGGTGATCCGCTGGCGAGCGCGGATGGGCAGCGAAGAGGGCAAGGCGATCTACAAGGAACGCGCCAGCACGGCGGAGTGCGTCAACGCCCAGGCGCGGAACCGGGGCCTGGTGCGGTTGTGGGTGCGCGGGCGGCGGAAGGTGAAAGCGGTCGCCTTGTGGTTCGCGATCGCGCACAACATCGTTCGCGGGTTGCGGCTGCGCGTCGAGGCGGCCGTGCGGGGTGTCGCGGCGGCGAAGCGCGCGGAGGTGGCGCTGACGGGCTGACGGAGGGGAAGCGAGGCAGCGGTTGGAGCATTCGCAGAGGCGAAGGAGACCAAGACCCTTCGGCTCCGTCCGCCCCTGCCTGACCTGGCCCCAAGCCTTCCTCGTCCACTCCCTCATCGCTTCAACCCGCCAAAGTCTCTTGGATGGTTTGATTCACAGACTCTGAGGGAAAAAAAGCCCGCCGGCAGCGGTCACAGTAGCCTTCCGGCTCGGGCCACTCGGCCTCGCCGGCCCGCGTCGTCAGGATGCGGGGATTGGCGTCGGCACAGGGCAGCGGGGCGTGGCACGCCGGACAGGTGCGGAACGGCGCGGGCCGCTCGCCGGCCGTGGCCTGCCGGGCCAGGGTCTCATCGAGCATTTTCTCGGTGAGCATCTCGCGGATTTCGAGGAAGACGTCCTCGATCTGGGTGAGTTTGGTCCCCCAGGCCGGCCCCTGGGGGCCATAGAGCTTCTCGACGAGGTTTTTGGCGACGCCCTCGACGTAGGATCGCAGTTCTTCCACCGGTGCAGTGCGCTTTTTGCCTCGCGCCATCCCTGGCCCCTTTCGGAACTTGGGTCAAAAGAGGGAACGGATTTGCCTCAGCCAATGTACGACCCGTCCACGCCAGCTGCAAACCGTGTCGTGCGCCCCTTCCGCCAACAGTCGGGTAACCAGCGCAGGCCAGTCCGCGCCTGCGCTTCCCGCTTCCAGAGGTGAACAGAACACACCGTCCAGAACAGCGGTGTTGTACGGTCAAGCCGCCCCGACGGGAAGGATCCGTTCGCTTCGCAGACGGCTTGCCAGAACGGCTTCCGCGGGTGTTTACCGCCACTTGGCGCATCGCCGCTGCCGACGGGTGACCATGAGCGCCGTCGCGTTCGACGGTCACAGCGCCGCCCGCCGTCCCGCCTTGCTCGGCTCGATACACGCCCTGGCCGTCGGCAGCATCTTGCGCGGACTGCACCGCCCCTCCGGGTTGAACGCCGACCGCAGACGCAGCATCATGCCCAGATCTTCCGGCGTGAACAGCTTCGGCATGAAGTCGATCTTCTCCACCCCGATGCCGTGTTCGCCGGTGACGCTGCCGCCAAGGTGTACGCACTCGTCGAGGATCTCGTGGCTGGCCGCCAGCACGCGCCGCACCGGGTCCGCGTCGCGCTCGTCGAACAGCAGGATCGGGTGGATGTTGCGGTCGCCGGCGTTAAAGATATTGCAGATCCGCAAATCGTATTTCTTGCCGACGCCCTGGATGAAGCGCAGGATGTGCGGCAGCCTGGTGCGCGGCACGACGCCGTCCTGGGTGCAGTAGCTCGGCGCCAGCCGGCCGAACGCCCCGAACGCCTGCTTGCGCGACTCCCACAACAGCAGCCGTTCCGCGTCGGTGTTGGCCTTGCGAGAAAATCGGCGTCACATCCGGTTTTCTGGAAGATGCGCTCCATCAGTTCGGACGGCACTTCCCGGAAAGCCATAGATTCCATGCCGTGCAGCGGCCTGCGCCAGTCGTCGAGGGCATTGGCGGGATGCATGATCCGTTCGGTCGCCCAATCCCGCACGTCGAACATCAGGAGCGGCTCGCAGTCGCCGCTGCGCTCCATCGCTTCCTTGAGCGGGTCGCAGAAGAATCAATAGGCCGCCGCCTTACGCCCCCGGCAAGCCGGCCGTCGCCTTGCCGGCGTCGGCCGGCCGCCATAAAAAACCCTTTTCCCGGCAGGCCGCCGGGAAGATTGCGGTTCGCTCCATCAACCCGAAAGCAGATCGTTCATGCCCGAAGTACACGACTGGCGACGCGTACCCGACCCCCGAGCCGTGGTCCGCCGCGCCGTCGAAGTGCTTCGCGCGGGCGGCGTCGTCGCCTTCCCGACGGAAGCGGGTTACCACCTCGCGGCCAGCGGCCTGGCGCCGGAGGCGGTGGGGCGGTTGCGCGGCGCGGGCGCGACGGAGTCGGAGGCGCCGCTGCCGTTGTCGGTGCTGGGGGCGGCCGCGACGCGCGACTGGGCGCCCGGCATGGGGCCGCTCGGCCGTCGGCTGGCCCGACGGTTCTGGCCCGGCCCGCTGACGCTGGAATCCGGCGAAGGCGTCGGCGACGGCCTCGCCGGTCGGCTGCAGGACGCGGTGCGACAGGAGGTCTGTCGGGACGGACGGCTGCGGCTGTGCAGCCCGGCCCATAAGGCGGTGCTGGCCGTGATGCGACAGCTGGCCGGCCCGCTCGTCCTGGCGCCGGATGAACCCGGCGACGCGGCCGAGGACGTCCAGGCGCTCGGCGACCGGGCGGAGATGGTCGTGGACGACGGGCCGACGCCGGAACGACAGCCGACGACGGTCGTGCAGGTGGAAGGCGCCTTGTGGAAAGTCGTGCGGCCGGGGGCGGTTTCCGCCGACGCGCTGGAACGACAGGCGGCCTGCCTGGTCGTTTTCGTCTGCACCGGCAACACCTGCCGCAGCCCGCTGGCCGAGGCGCTCTGCAAGGCCCGGCTGGCGGAACGGCTCGGCTGTACGCCGGCGGACTTGCCGGGGCGCGGTTTCCACGTCTACTCCGCGGGGCTGTCGGCCATTACGGGCGGGCCGGCCGCGGAGGAAGCCGTGGAAGCGGCCCGCGCCTATGGGGCCGACCTGTCGGCGCACGCCAGCCGGCCGCTGACGGCCGACCTGGCCGCGCAGGCGGATTACCTCGTGACCATGACGCGCGGACACCTGTCGGTCCTTGCGGATCGCTATCGCGGCCTGGCGGCGCGGCCCCGTTTGCTCAGCCCCTCGGGCGACGACCTCGCCGACCCGGTCGGCTGTCCGCGGTCGGTTTACGAGGAATGCGCCCGTCGGATCTGGGGCTGTCTGGAGTCGTTCGTCGAGGAACTCCACCCTCCCGCGTCCAACGCCCCCCCGAATGGCTAAAATCAACCTGGGATTTTCTTCCGCGTCCGGCCGGCCGATTCGTCGGAAGGCCGCCCGCTCCTCTCCACGAGTTGCGTCATGAAAATCGCCATCGGCAGCGACCACCGCGGTTTCGAGGTCAAGCGTCGCATTGCCGCCGTCTTGCAACAGATGGGCCACGAAATCCTCGATTTCGGCCCGCAGAGCCGCGACAGCGTGGACTATCCCGACTTCGCCTTTCAGGTGGGCCTGGCCGTGGGCGAGGGCCGGGCGCAGCGCGGCGTCCTGATCTGCGGCACCGGCATCGGCATGTGCATCGCCGCCAACAAGGTCAAGGGCGTGCGCGCCGCCCCGTGCCACGACAGCATCACCGCCGAGATGAGCCGCCGACACAACGACGCCAACGTCCTCTGCCTGTCGGCCGACCTGCTCGGCGAAGAACTGATTGAGCGGATGTTGCGGATCTGGTTAGAGACGGAATTCGAGAGCGGCCGCCACGCGCGCCGCGTCGAAAAGATCACGCGCTTCGAGGCGGGAGAAGGAGACAAGGAGACAAGGAGACAAGGAGACAAGGAGGGCTGAAAGCTCCTTGTCTCCTTGTCTCCTTGTCTCCTTGTCTATTTCTCTGGAATCAACCAGACGTTGCGAAACTGTACCGGCGCCCCGTGGTCCTGGAGCATGATCGGGCCGGGCGTGCAGACGTCGCCGCCGAGGCCGGCCCGCGTGTTGTCCTTGGTGATGTCAACGTTGTCCTGGATCTTGACGCCGTTCTGGTAAACGGTGATTCGCGGGTCGGCCTTCTTCTTGCCGTCCTCGCATTTGGGGGCCGTGAACTCGATGTCGTAGCTCTGCCAGACCGTCGGCGCCTTGCAGGCGTTGACCCGCGGGGCCGACACCTCGTAGATGGCGCCGCAGTCGTCGTCCTTGGCCTTCAGGCCGTAACTGTCCAGCACCTGAACCTCGTAGCGGCCCTGGACGTAAACGCCGCTGTTGCCTCGGGCCTGGCCGTGCTGGTTCGGCAGGTAGGGGACGCGGAACTCGACGTGCAGGTTGAAATGACCGTCGAACTTCTCCTTGGTGATGATGTTGCCGGTCCCCGGCTTCACCTGCATCACGCCGTCCGGCAGGATTTCCCAGCCGGGCGGCGTCTTGCCGTCCGTTCGCGTCCAGTTTTTCAGGTCTTTGCCGTCGAAGAGGACGACGGCGCCCGCCGGCGCCGGCGTGGGCTTGACGTCCACCTTGTCCTCGGTCTTGGCGATTTTCAGGTCGCTGATGGCGCCGTAAGGGTCGGCGGCGAGACAGGCCGCCGCCGCGGCCGCCGCCGCCGCCCAAATCAACCGCGTCATTCGCATGGGGAGAGAACCTCCGTCAGGGTGGGTAGGCCCGGCGTCGCGGGCCTCCGCCTGTTCTAGTTCTTTTGAATCTTCTTGCAAGAATGGTGGCGGCGCGGTTACTTTTCTGTTGGGGAACCGCCGCGGCGCGGCCCCGGCCGCGGATCGCTTCGCCCCGGAAAGGAACCATGACCGATTCCCCTTCCCCCGACTTCGACCGCACCGTCGCCCTGGGCCGCGTCGGCGGCGACGAGGATCTGCTGCGAGAGCTGATCGGCGATTACCTCCGGGAGTCGCCCGGCTGGCGAGACGATTTGCGTCGGGCCGCGGCCGCCGGCGACGCCGGCGGGTTGCACCGCGCCGCCCACACGATCAAGGGGGCGCTCGGCTACTTCGGCGCCGACGCGGCGGCCGCGGCCGCCGACCGCATCCAAACCCAGGGCCGGGCCGGAGACGCCGCGGCCGCGGCCGCCGACTTGCCCGAACTCGAACACCATCTGGACCGGCTGGCGGCGGCGCTCCGCGCCTTCGTTTCCGACCGGCCCTCGTCTTCGGAGAACCTCTCATGACCCCCCACGAAACCGGCGCGGCGGGCGCCGCCGACCCCAACGCTCCCGACCTCCGCACCGTGCTGGTGGTGGACGATTCCGCGATGGACCGGCGGCTGGCCGGCGCCATCATTCAGAAGGCCGAGGGCTGGAAGGCCGTCTTCGCCGGCAACGGCGTCGAGGCCCTGGAACTTATCCCCCGCGTTTCGCCCGACGTGGTGCTCACCGACATGCTCATGCCGCAAATGGACGGCCTGGAGCTGGTCGAGGAGGTGCGCGCCAAGTACCGGCTGACGCCGGTCATCCTGATGACGGCCCACGGCAGCGAAGACCTCGCCATCCGCGCCCTGAAGAAGGGGGCGGCCAGTTACGTCCCCAAACAGAGCCTGGCCCAGAACCTCGCCGAGGTGCTGGACGCGGTGTTCTCCGCGGCCCAGACCAAGGTCAGCGAGCGGCGCATCCTCGACACGGTGATGCGCTCGGAAACGCTATACGAGATCGAAAATGACGCTTCCATGGTGGCGCCTCTGGTCAGCCACCTGGAGGGCGACCTGTCGCGCATGGGCCTGTGCGAACCGAGCGGCCTGATGCTGCTGGGCGTGGCCCTGCACGAGGCGCTGACCAACTCGATTTTTCACGGCAACCTGGAGCTGAAGTCGGAGCAGCGCGAGACGGACGAGAAGGGCTATTACCGCATGGCCAAGGAGCGCCGCTACCAGGAGCCGTACCGCGACCGGCGCGTCCGCGTGGCGGCCACGCTGACGCGCGACGAGGCCACGTTTCTGGTGCGCGACGAGGGGCTGGGGTTCGACCCATCGACGCTGCCGGACCCGACGGACCCGGCCAACCTGGGCAAGGTCAGCGGCCGCGGCCTGCTGCTCATCCAGACGTTCATGGACCACGTGGAACACAACGCGACTGGCAACCAGATCACGATGGTCAAGCGGCGCGGCGGGTGAAAATGTCGAGGCCCCTACGGATTTAGCGTCTGTTCGGTAGCCGCGTTCGCCAGCACGCGGGTGAACTCCGACCCGCGTTCTGGCGAACGCGGCTACGGCTTACCGACCTTGGAACTCCGACCCGCGTTCTGGCGAACGCGGCTACGGCTTACCGACCTTGGTCGTCAAAACTCATGAGGACCTATGGAACAGACTCTTACAGAGGAGACGCGCGATGAAACGACCATGCGGAGTGTTGCTGTCGCTGGTCGCCGTAACGGCGCTATGCGGAGCGGACAAGGAGACGAAGCCGGCGGGCGACGACGCCGCCGGGAAGCTGCTGGCGGACGCCCGCGCCGCCCGCGCCGTGTGGAAGGGCTTCCCCGGCTTCACGGCCGACCTGGAAGTCAACGTGGAAGGCAAGGTCGCCAAGGGCCGCGTCGCGGTCGGCCCCAAGGGCGACGTGACGCTGAAGCTGCCGGACGATGAAAACGAGCGCTGGGCGCGGCGCCCTGGCGTCGATGGTCGGCCACCGCCTGGACGACGGCGGCGCCCCGACGGCCTGCGTCTTCGAGGACGACAACGCCGACCACCCGCTGGGCCGGGCGATTCGCGTGCTGGACGACGCCTTCCATTCGAGCTACCGCATCCGCGACCGGCAGGTGATTGTTGTCAACCGCGACGTGCCGGGCGCCCGCTTTACCATTACGGTGATGGAAAATGTGGTGAATAAGGAAGGGAAGTTCCTGCCGGCGTGCTTCGTCGTCAACACCTGGGACGCCAAGACGAACGCCCTGGCCAGTTCCGAGGCGCACCATCAGACGTGGAAGCGCGTGGGGGCGTTCGACCTGCCGGAAAGCCTGACCGTGGCGAAGGCGACGGCGGAGAAACAGGAGGCACGGAGTCTGAAATTGTCGGAGGTACGGCTGACGCCGGCGGCCGGGAAATAACAAACCGACCAGCCGCGAGCGCGAGCGAGCGCTTCGGCCGAAGTCGCCTCGCTCGCGGCTGGTCGGGTCGATTGCGTCACTTCCCGCCGTCGGGCTGCAACCTCCATTGCTCGTCGAAGAACCCGGCCGCGGCGATCGCCCCCGGCAGACGCGACGACGGCGGCGTCCGCACGTCGATGACCGCGTAATCCGGCAGTTTCGGCATCTGCCGGGCGTTGTTGAGGTAGTCGTACTCGCGGAAGGTGAAGCCGCTGTTGAGGACGACGTAGTGCTTCGGGTTGAGCGGGTTCGGGTAGATCAACACCGGCACGTGGTCGGCGGCCGAGTAGCGGTCTGCGCCGACCACGATCTTGTCGCCGTCCCAGCGGATCGGCAGCTTGTCGGCGATCTTCGCCAGCACCTTGTTGCTCGACGGGTCGCCCCACAGCACGAGGTTGGAGGCGGCGATGTCGGCGTCGGTCACGGCGTCGTCGTCGACCACCCGCGCCTCGCCGCGGAACTGCTTGCGCCAGTGGTCGACGGCGTGCTTCATCTCCCGGTCCACCCATGCGCCGACCTTCTCGTTCAGCGGCTTGCCGGTCGGCCGGACCATGAGGAAGCTGTCCATGAAGGCGTCGTCGATCGGCCCTTGCAGGCCGTGCCGCTTGGCCAGCGTGCCGTCGTCGGCGGAATCGACGCGCTTCCACTTGCCGTCCACCTTGCGGAAATGGGCCGTCCACGAGCGGTCCGGCCGCCGCGGGGCCGCCCGCGATCTTCGTCGCCGTCGATCGTCACCGTCGCCTTGTCGAAGCGGGCTTTGTGCCCGCCGGCAACGCCAGCGTCAGGGCCGATGACGTTTTTCGTGTCGACCGTTATGCCGCCGGCGGCGAGCTTGGCGTCGACCTGCGCCCGCTCCCAGTGCTTTTCCAGGCCGTCCACCGTCACCCAGGCATCGCGGTTATAGCGGAGAGTCTAGGTCGTGAAACGGACCTCGGCCGGCGTCTCGTCGCGGCCCTTTTCGACGATGGCGTCGATTTCCTTGGCGAGTTCCTTCTTGGTCTCCGGTTCGTAGGCGTGCTTGGTGTGCGGCCCGATCAGGTACGCGAACGTCAAGCCCTCGCGCTTGGCGGCGGCGACCATCATGTCGGCGGCCTGCTTCTGCGTGTCGTCGTCGCCGCTGTAGGCGACGGTGGGGCAGTTGAACAAGTTGCCGGCGTAGTCGGTGGAGTCGTACATGTGACAGAGCTTTTGTTCGTACCACGTCGGCTTGACGGTCTCGTTCTGGAAGACCTTGAGGAAGTCGGCGGTCTCGCTGAAGCCGGCCCCCGGCGCGGCGGCGCACCAGACGCTCGGGTAATGGACGGCGAAGTGCCAGCAGGCCGCCCCGCCCATCGAGAAGCCGCGGACCACCATGCGGTTGTCGTCGATGGGGTAATGCTTCTTGACGCTGTCCATCGCCTCGAACGCATCGACCTCGCCGGCGAACTTGTTGGCGTAGCAGTAGCGGCCGTAGAGGTGCAGGACGAAGGCGCCGGCCGGCGTGAACTCGGCCTTCGATTTCTGGCAGCCGTTGATGAAATTCAGTTCGGTCAGGTTCTCGCCGCGGCCGTGGCACCAGAGATCGAGACGGTGTTTGTCGGTCGCGCCCGCCTTGAACGACGCCGGGACGACCAGCCCGTAGGGCTGCACGGAGCCGTCGATGCGCGAGACGTAGCCGCGCGCGATGAGTCCCGTGGCCGTGGTCCAGGGCGCCTTGCCGTCGCGCAGCGCCTCGGCCCGTTCGTGACCTTCTTTCAGGAACGCCCTGGCCGTGCCGGTTTCCTTGACGTTGTAAAACTCGTTGTAGGCGAGGGCGTAGCGGACGGCGTTGTAATAGATCTGCACGTCCGGCAGCAGATCGAGCAGGGCGGGCTTGTCCTTCAGGGCGACGCGGAGGGCGTCGATCTCCTTGCCGAGGTCGTTGACGCCCGCCTGGAGCGCTTCCCGGTCGGCGGCGGGGATGGCGACGCCGGGCGGCGGGACGGGACGGACCTTGTCGGCGACGTTGTCGCCGGGGCCGTCGGCGTGGAGGGCGACGGCCGCGAGGGCCAGGGCGGACAGGGCGGCGAACCAGCGTGCGGTCACGAAATTCTCCTTGTGTGGAATGCCATTCACTTATGCGTGAATCGTGCCCCGCGAGTCCGCAGCGCCAAGCAAGGACGAGCGGAAACGCCCTTGCTTGGCGCTGCGGGCTCGTGGTGGTGGCGACTTCACAACCCGAGGAAGCGATCGATCCGCCTCCCCTGTTCCTCGCCGGCCGGTTGCAGCGGCGACACGGGGCGCCGCGGCCGACGCCCAGCCTGGCGAGCACGTACTTCGGCCCCGCCACGAAGCAGGGGCCGCTGAGAACTACCTCTTCGACGATCCGGTTAATGCGCTCCTGCCGACGCGCCAGTTCCTGGTCGTCGCCGCGGACGGCGGCCTCGTACAGGCCCAGGTATGTAGCCGGCTCGACGTTGATACACAGGTTGACCAGGCCGACGGCGCCGGCCTTCAGCCCGGCCGAGGCGGTCACCTCGTCGCCCATCAGCACGCGCAGGCCGACGGCCCGCCCTTCGACCACCAGCCGGCTCAGGTATTTCAGGTCGCCCGAACTCTCCTTGCAGTGCCGCATCCAGCCGCGCCGCGCCGCCTCGCAAAACGTCTCCACGGCCACCGGCGCCCCGACCACCTGCGGGATGTTGTAGCCGATCATCTCCATGCGTCCGCCCGCCTCCCGACAGGCGCCGAACAGCCGCAGCTGCTCGTCCGGGGTGCGCGACGGGATGTAAAAGGTCGGCGTCACCACGAAATGGCCGTAGCCGATGTCGAGCAGGCGGACGATCTTATCGACCACTTTGCGAGTCGAGGTATCCTGCACGCCGCCGAGGAGGGGCAGCCGGCCGGCCGCCTCGTCGAACGTGATTTCCATGAGGCGCGTCCACTCCCGTTCGGTCAGGAGCGGGCCTTCTCCGGCCGTGCCGCCGACGAACAGGCCGTGGACGCCGGCCTCGATCAGCCGGCCGACCGACCGTCGCAGGGCCGGCTCGTCCACCCGGTCGTGGGCGTCGGTCGGCGTCAGGAGCGGCGGGATGACGCCGGACAGATTCGTCGTTTCAGGCATTGGCCGTCCCCAAAGGCTCAACCTCGACGGGGTTGGTCAGCGTGCCGATGCGGCCGATTTCGACGCTCACCTGGTCGCCCGGCCGCAGCCAGCGCGGCGGCTTGCGGGCGAAGCCGACGCCGTGCGGCGTGCCGGTGAGGATCACCGTGCCCGGCAAGAGCGTTGTGCTGCCGCTGAGAAATTCGATCAGCGACGGAACGTCGAAAATCATGTCGTCGGTGTTCCAGTCCTGCAAGACTTCGTCGTTGATGACCGTGCGGATCAGCAGGGTGTTGGGGTTGGTGATTTCGTCCGCGGTGACGAGACAGGGGCCGAGCGGGGCGAAGGTGTCGAACGTTTTTCCGCGGCACCACTGCGAGCCGCCCTTCCTGTTCTGCCAGTCGCGGGCGCTGACGTCGTTGGCGCAGGTGTAGCCGAGGACGTAGTCGAGGGCGCGGTCGCGCGGCGCGTTCTTGCAGCGCTTGCCGATGACGACGGCCAGCTCGGCCTCGTAATCGACCTCGTCGGTCGCCAATCCGCGCGGCAGCTGGATGGGGTCGCCGGGGTTCTGGACCGCCGTGACGGCCTTCATGAAGAGCACCGGGTACTGGGGGATGGCGGCGTGGCCCTCCAGCGGCGTGCCGCTTGTAGTTCAGGCCGATGCAGAGCAGGGCGGCCGGCGCGACTGGCGCCAGCAGCTTGCGGACATCGGCGGGGCGGTCGGTGACGGTGTAATCGCCGAACAGGTCGCCGGCGATCTCGCGCCGCGTCCCGTCCGGCCCCTCGGCGGCGTACTTGATTCGATCGGCGCCGTCCCGGTAACGAACGATCTTCACGGTGTCAGCCCCTCAGTGGAGTTTAAGAGTCGATTGCGAACCCTTTCAGCGGGACGCCCAAATCGTCCGAAAGGCCCGAGACGCTGGCGACCACGTCCGGCGGCAGCACGATCTCTTCCCGCAACGCCCGCTCGCGCCGCTCCCATTCCATTTCGCCCGGCAGATAGATGCGCTCAGCATCGCGGGCCTTCGGGGCCGCCCGGATTTCGCGAGCCAGCCCATCGACGCGCCGCTTGAATTCCTGAACCGGCATCAATGCCGCAATATCAATGGCAAGAAACGCCGCCCCGTGGCCGGTCGGCAGGGCCGGGTCGCCGACGATCCAGGGGACGATCTGACGCGTCAGGAGCGCGCCGGTCAGCACGCCGGACAGCGTCTCGATCAAAAGGGCGATGCCGTATCCTTTATGGCCGGCCATCGGCCGCAGCGCCCCGCCTTCAAGGAAGGCCGCCGGGTCGGTGGTCGATTCGCCGTCGCGGTCCACGACCCAATCGGCGGGGATCGCCTTGCCGGCCGCGTGGGCGGCGGCGACCTTGCCGCCGGCGACGATGCTCGTCGCCATGTCCAGCAGGATCGGCTTGCCGTCGGCGGTCGGCACGGCGTAGGCCAACGGGTTGCTGCCGGTGACGCGGCCGCGGGCGCCCGGCGCCGTGACGCTGGGCGTGTCGTTGGCCATCGCCAGGCCGATCATGTCCGCGGACGCGGCCATGTTCGCGTAGTAGCCGGCCGCGCCGAAGTGGCAGCTGTTGCGGACGCCGGCGTAGCCGACGCCGCACTCCCGCGCCTTGGCCATCGCCGTCCGCATGGCGAACACGGACGTCACCATCCCCAGCGCCGAATGGCCGTCCACCACGGCCCAGGCCGGGCCGGCGGCGACGATCTCCGGCCGGGCGTCCGCGCGGAGACCGCCGGCCCGCAAACGCCGCACGTAGCCTCGCAGCGCCTTGACGCCGTGCGTGAAAACGCCCCATGTGTCGGTCGTCACCAGCACGTCCGCCGTCGTGCGGGCGTCGGCGTCGCTGACGCCCACCTTCGTCAGCGCCGCCACGCAGAACGCCTCCAGGGCGTCGGCCGAAACTCTTGCCGACCCGGCGGTGCGTTCGGTGGTCATGGTTCGCCTCCTCGGTTAGCCGCGACTGCGCAGCGGAGCGCCTCTCCCAGCGCTCCGCTGCGCGTCGCGGCTAACCAGTGCGGTACACCCCATTGACAACATTCTCCAACGGCTCGCCGCGCAGCGCCCGCGCCGCCGTCTGCGCGACCTGCGTCCGCAGCGACGACACCGCCGGCACGCTGGCCGAAGCGACGTGCGGCGTCAGCATGACGTTGCCCATGCCGAGCAGCGGACTGCCGGATGGGATCGGTTCCGGATCGCATACGTCCAAACCCACCCCGCCGAGTCGGCCCGACTGCAACGCCTCGATCAACGCGGACGTATCGACCAGGTTGCCGCGGCCCACGTTGATGAGCAGGGCGCCCGGCTTCATTTTCGCCAGGGCGACGCGGTCGATCATGCGCACCGTGGCCGGCGTGGAGGGGCAATGCAGCGTCAGCACGTCGGCGGTTCGCAACAGCTCGTCCAGGGCGGTCGGGACGCAACCGGCCCGTTCGACCTCCACCGCCGGGACGACCGGGTCGAAGACAACCACCTTACTCTTAAATGCTCGCAGTCGGGCCGCCACCTCGCGGCCGATGCGGCCGAAACCGACGACGCCGACGGTCAGCGCCTTGAGGGCGTGCATCGACTCCAGCGGCGCCGGCAACGACCACCGGCCGCCGCGCAGGTGGAGGCAGGTCGGGACGATTTGACGGGTCAGCGCCAGGATCAGGGCCAGCGTGTGGTCGGCGACCTCGTCGATGCAGTAGGCGGGGATGTTGCAGACGGGGATGCCGCAGGCGCGGGCGGCCTCCAGGTCCACGTTGTCCACGCCGATGCCGTAGCGGACGATGACGCGGGCCTTGGTCATGGCGGCGATCACGTCGGCGGTGATCGGCGCGAACTGCGTGAGCACGGCGTCGGCGTCGGCCGTCAGTTCTTTCAACTCTTCCGGCGTCTTGCAGCGGCGGCCGACGAGGGTGCAGCCCAGCGGCGCCAGGACGGCCGTCTCCGTGTCGAGCGAGTCAAAGGTGTAGTCGGTGACGGCAACCTTCATGGGGTGGACCCGGCGCGGGGAACAAGAGGCGCGGCCTCGCAAACTGGATATATGCCGAATGCGCGGGCCGTCAAGTCGCCTTGTGGCCGCCGGCCCGGACAGTCGGGTAGACTGTCCGACCAGGAGGGAATCAATGGAAGATCTGGAGGGGCGGTTCATCGAGGCCACTCGGCCCAACGCCGTCGGGGCCGAGGCGGCGGTCATGGCCAAGGTAAGCCTGCGCCTGCTTCCCTTCCTGTTCCTGCTGTACGTCGTTAACATCCTCGACCGGGCCAACATCGGCTTCGCCCGCCTCCAGATGCTCGACGCCCTGCACATGGGCGAGCAGGAATACGCCCTGGGGGCCGGCCTGTTCTACGTCGGTTACCTCCTGTTCGAGGTGCCGAGCAACCTGATCCTGCGCCGAACCGGCGCCCGCGTCTGGATCGCCCGCATTCTCATCAGCTGGGGCGTCATCTCGTCGTCGATGATGTTCGTGACGGGGCCGTGGGGCTTCGGGCTGTTGCGCGTGCTGCTGGGCGTGGCCGAGGCCGGCTTCTTTCCCGGAATCATCCTCTACCTCAGCTACTGGTTCCCGGCCCGCGAACGGGCGCGGGCGGTGGCGCTGTTCATGGTCGCCGGCCCGGTGTCCGGCATCTTCGGCAACCCCGCGTCGGGACTGCTCCTCCAGTACATGAACGGCGTCGCCGGCCTAGGGGGATGGCAATGGGTGTTTTTGCTCGAAGGCGTCCCCGCCGTGTTGCTGGGGGTCGTCACTTATTACTATCTGACGGACCGCCCCGCCCAGGCGCGATGGCTGACGCTTCCCGAACGGACGTGGTTGGCGCAACGGATGGAAAACGAGGAACGGCAACGGCACGAGCGTCACGGCCTGACGCTGTGGCGGGCGGCGGCCGACCCGCGCGTCTGGCTGCTGATCGGCGTCTATTTCACGGTGGCGCTGGCGGACAACGCCTTCGGGTTCTACATGCCCAAGCTCCTCGACGACGCCTTTGCCGGATGGTCAAAATCCGGAATCGGACTGCTGGCGGCGGTCCCGAGCCTGGCGGCCGTCGGCGGCATGGTGGCGTTCGGCGTCAGCTCCGACCGCACCGGCGAGCGGCGGGGACACGTCGCCGTGGCCGCCTTCCTCGGGGCCTCGGGCTGGATGCTGGTGGCGCTGGCCCCGTCGCCGTGGCTGATTCTGCTGGGCCTGGCGGTGGCCAGCCTCGGCATGAAGAGCATGTTGCCGACGTTCTGGACGCTGCCCACGTCGTTCCTGAGCGGGGCCGCGGCCGCCGGCGGCATCGCCCTCATCAACTCGGTGGGCAACCTCGGCGGCCTTGTGGCGCCCAACGTCATGGGCCAGTTTCGGGTTTACACCGGCAGCTTCGCGGGCGGATCGCTGTGCATGGCCGCGGCGCTCTGCATCGGCGGCGGCCTGGTCTTTTTGGTTCGCCATGACTCCTAGAGCGCTTCACGTTTGGGTAGCCGCATTCGCCAGAATGCGGGTCAGGCTGGCCCGCATTCTGGCGAATGCGGCTACAAGCAAGCCAAACGTGAACCGCTCTAACCCGCGACCGCCGCCAACCGGCCCGCCTCCCGCGCGGGAGCGGACGCCGCCAGCACGGCCCGCCGCAGCCGCCGGACGCCCTCGCGGATCTGTTCCGGCGACGCCACGCCGAAGCTCAGCCGGGCCTCGTTGCGCGGGACCGGCCCGCCCTCCGACGAATAGCCGTATTCGCCGGGGACGTACAATACGCCCTCGTCCAGCGCCGCTTGCAGCAGCCGGCCCGACGGCCCCGATTCCATGCCGGCCGGGAACGTCGCCCACACGTACAGGCCGCCGGCCGGCCGCGTCCAGCCGACGTGCGGCGCCGAGCGGAACTCCTCCTCCAGCGCCCCCAGCAGCGCGTCGCGCTTGCCCCGGTACACCTCCCGAAGCCGGGCGACGTGGGCGTCGTAGACCCCATTCGCCAGTAAACGATCCAGTAAGTGCTGAGTCAGATTGTTGGAGCCGAAGTCGTGGTTGCCCTTGTGGCGCAGGAGCGGGCCGACCAGTTCATGCGGCACAATGCCGTAGCCGGTCTTGAGGCCGGGCGCCAGCGGCTTGGAAAACGTCGAGGTCCAGACGACGTATTCATTATGTATGTCGAAGCTCTTGATACTCGGTATGTCCTCGCCTTCGTAGCGCAGCTCGCGGTAGGCGCCGTCTTCGAGGATGAGGATGCGCCGGGTTCTGCTGTAGCGTCGCGCCAACTCCAGCAGACGGCGGCGCCGTTCCAGGGACAATGTCAATCCGGTGGGGTTCTGGTAGCAGTCGCAGGTGTAGATCAGTCTGACGCGGGCCAATTCGCCGGTGCGGTCGAGGCGGCGCAACAGGGCTTCGAGGGCGTCGGCGTCCATCCCGTGTTCGTCCATCGGCACGGACAGCACGCGGGCGCCGGCGCCCTGAAGGACGCCCTGGTAGACAAAATAGGTCGGCGCCTCGGTGAGCACGATGTCGCCGGGATCGAGCACCACGTCGCTGAGCAGGGCCAGCAGCTGTTGCGAGCCAGTGGTGACGATCACCTCGTCGGGCGACAGGTTCATTTCCGCGGGGTGGAGGCCGTCGGCGGCGGCGAACCGCTGAAGGATCTGCTCGCGCAGCGGCAAATGGCCCTGCACCGTGCCGTACTGGAGGGCGGCACGACCGGCGGCCGGCTCGCGGAGCAGTTCGGCCAGACCCTCGGCCACCGCGACGACCGGCAGCGATTCCTCATCGACGAGGCCGGCGGCCAGGCTGACGAGGGCCGGGTTTTCGAGGGCGAGGCGGATCAAGGGACCGATGGGGGACTCCGTGGTTCGTCCCGAGAGGGACGACAGCGGCAGCGGCGCCGGCGGCATGGGGTCGATCTCCTGGCAGGAAAAGAAAAGACCCGGGGAGGTTTTCCCCGGGTCGCGGCTTTACACAAGGTAAGACGACCGGGGTCAACCCGCGGCGGCGGCGATGGCGACGACGACCCGACCGGCCTTCGCGGCCGGGAGGGTTACGAGAGCCAGGTTCGCCGACAGGTGCGCCATTGCGGCAACGTCCCCAATCATCTAAAACGGGCGTACTTCTCTTTTAGCACCGAACCGGGCGGTCGGCAAGGCGAAGGACGGACTTTACGCAAGGGACTCAGCCATGAAAGCCATCGGGATAGTCGTCCTGACCTGCGCGGCGCTGGCCGCCGCCGATGCGGAAGTCGCCCGCCTGTCCAAGCAGTTGCAGGACGAAAAGACGGAAAAGCGGTTAGAGGCCGCCAGCGAACTGGCCAACCTCGGCCCGGACGCGAAAGAGGCCGTCCCGGCCCTGACGGCGGCGCTGAAGGGCGACAGGGAGGCCAAGCGTCGCGCCTACGCCGCTTTCGCCCTGAAAAAGATGGGTTCGGAGGCGAAGGCGGCGGTCCCGGCCCTGACCGACGCATTGAAAGATAAAGACGAGGAAGTAAGGAGCGTGGCGGCCGACGCGCTGGGCCAACTCGGCGAGGACGCCAAATCGGCCGTGCCGGCGCTGGCCGACGGGCTGAAAGACCCCGAGTCCGGCCCGCACGCCGCCCAGGCGCTCTCCCGGATCGGGCCGGACCCCAAGGACGTGCTGCCGGCGCTGACGGCCGCCTTGCAAGATACGGCCGTCCGGCCCTACGCGGCCCAGGCGCTCGGCAAGCTCGGCAAGCCGGCCCTGCCGGCGTTGACCAAGGCGCTGGGGGATGCGGACGACGACCTGCGCGTCAACGCCGTGCTGGCGCTGAGGCTGGTCGGGCCGGAGGCCGTGCCGGCCATCGCCGGCGCCCTGAAAAACGATAAGGAAAGCGAGGTCCGCCTCAACGCGGCGATGGTGCTGGGCAAGCTCGGCGCCGACGCGAAGTCGGCCGTGCCGGCGCTGATCGACGCGCTCAAGGACAAAAGCGGCGAGGTCCGCCAGCAGGCGGCCCAGGCGCTCGCTCTGATGGGTACGGCCGCCAAACAGGCCGTCCCCGCCCTCAAGGAATTGACGAAAGATCCGCTGGAGGAGGTCGCCGCTTCCGCCAAGGACGCCCTCCGACGGATCCAGACGGCAAAATAGCGGACGCCTTCCGTCGCCGACGCCTACGAAACGGCCGTGCAATCCACCTCGATCCGGAAAAACTGGCCGTCGCGGATGCCCAGGGCGCGCAGCCGATCGGGGCCGTCGAATTGTACCTCGCCGACTCCCTCATAGGGCCGACTCTCGTCGCCGTCCACCACAATCACGTTCTTGCCGTCGCGCCCCGCCGTGTAGGCGACGCGCCGGCCGTCGGGGCCGAAACCGAGCGAGCCGGCCCCGATGCCTTCGTAGGCCGCCCCCTCCACCTCATCCACCACGACCCGCCAGGCGCCGTCACGGCTGGCGGCGTAGGCCACGCGCTTGCCGTCGGGGCTGAACAGCGGCGTGCCCTTGCCCGTCGCGTCATACGCCTTGCCATCGACGCCATCGACCACGATCCGCTTGGCGCCGCCGCTCTCCGCCTCGTAGGCCAGTCGCCGGCCGTCGGAGCTGAAACGCAACGTGTCCTGGCCGATGCCGTCGTATAGTTTTTCCTCCCGACCATCGACCACGACCAGCCGCTTGCCGTCCCGCGCGGCCTGGTACGCCAGCCGGCCGTCGGCGCCGAACACCAGCCCGATGACGCCTTCGTAATCCTTGCCGGCCGTGCCGTTGACCACCGCCGCCAGCCTGCCGGAGCGGCCGGCCGAGTAGGCCAGCCGCCGACCGTCGGCCGACCACACGGCCGGCCCCACCCCGTCATACGGCCCTTCCTCCTGGCCGTCGATCACGTACCAGGATTTGCCGTCGCGCTTGGCCCCATGGGCCAGCCGCCGGCCGTCGGGGCTGAACAGGAGCGTGGCGACCAGAACGCCGTGGTAGCCGTTGCCCTCGACCCCATCGACCACCACGCGCTGGTCGCCGATCGGCCCCGCCCAGTAGGCCAGCCGCCGGCCGTCGGGACTGAACACGAGGTTGCCGACCCCGTCGTAGCCCTTGCCCGCGACGCCATCGACCACCACCCGCCATTCCCCGTCCGTCACGGCCCCGTAAGCCAGACGGGCGCCCTCGGGGCTGAACAGCGGGCTGTCCTCCTCAATCTGGTCGCACAAGTCCCCCTCGCCCTGATCGTCCACGACCCGCCAGCCGCCGTCCCCCTCGGCCGCGTAAGCGATGCGCCGCCCGTCGCTGCTGAAACAGAGACCGGAAACCTGGTCGTACTTTTCGCCCGCCTCGCCGTCCACGACGGCGCACCAGAAATCGCCGTCCCGCGCCGCGTAGGCGACGCGCCGGCCGTCGGGGCTGAGGGTCAGGGATTCGATCTCGTCGTACTCCCCCTGCCGGACGTCGTCTACCACGACCGCCATGCAGTCCCGGCCGCGGACCTTGCGCTCGAGCATCCCGAGAAAATCGTGCTCGGCCGCTTCCCACGGCATGACGACGCCGGTCCCCGGATGATGGATGCGGAGGACGTAGGCGATGTGGTCGCCTCCCCGGCCGATGCGGAGCGTCCCCCGCACCATGTCGGGATCAAACGTTGCCATGCGGACTTCGCGCGTGTTGAGCATAAGGCGCCTCCGAAATGGGTGTTTGCCTCTTTCGGGAATCCTACGCACGCCGTTCGGCAAGACCAGCCCGGTTCAACCGGCGGATTCGCTAAATCAGGCGCCGCCGCCGACGGTCCCGCGGTTCGCCCGCCTTCTCCGTCTTGCCCCGCCCCCAATCGGCCGCGCACAATGGAGGTGGGGCGAAAACAAGTCCTCTCTTCCATCTCTTTTGGTACAGCGGGACGGGGGCGAGTCATGGGTCGGAGTCGGCGGCTGGCGGGGTTGCGGGTTCTCATCACGGGCGCCTCTCAGGGCATCGGCCGGGCGCTGGCCGTCGCCGCCGCCGGGCGCGGCATGAAGGTGCTGGCGGCCGCGCGTTCGGCCGGTCTTCTGGAGGAGTTGGCCCGCGAGGCGAAAGCCAACGGCGGCGTGCTGGAGACGGTCGAGGCCGACGTTACTTCCGCCGACGACCGCCGGCGGATGGTGGCGGCGGCGACGCGGCGCTTCGGCGGCCTGGACGTGCTGGTGAACAACGCCGGTATCGGCGCCACCGGCCATTTCGCCGACGTGGGGCCGGAACGGCTGCGCGCCATCATGGAAGTGAACTTCTTCGGCCTGACGGAGACGACGCGCGTCTGTCTGCCGTTGCTGCGTCGGGGCGCGACGCCGGCCGTGGTGAACATTTCTTCCATCGCCGGCAAGCGCGGCCTGCCGGCGCGCAGCGAATATTCGGCCAGCAAGTTCGCGGTGCAGGGTTTCAGCGAGGCGCTGCGGGCCGAGCTGGACAAGGACGACATTGACGTGCTGGTGGTCTGCCCCGGTCTGACCCAGACGAATTTCTCGCAAAACATGATCGAACAGAAGGCGATGTTGAAGTTCGACCACATGCGCGGCATGACCTCGGAGCAAGTGGCCGACGCGACGCTGGCGTCGCTGGCCCGCGGCCGCCACGACGTCACGCTGACGTTGCAGGGCCGTCTGCTGGTGCTGGTGAGCCGGTTCCTGCCGCGGCTGGCCGATTCCATCGCCCGCCGCAAGGTGCGGTCGCTGTTCCGCGACGAGATCGCGTCTCGCGCGGCGGCGAATAAAGAGAAAACGGAGGTGGAGAGGGTTTGAAAGCGCCGGAGGCGGGCCGCCGGTCTTCGGCGGACGCACCCCTACGACGGCCCCGCCAGCCACGTCGGCAATGCGCGCGGCAGCTCTTCGACGAACTGGCTGCGCGGCAGCGTCGGCCGGCACCCCGCCTCCCGCGCGGCGTGCAGCGAGGCGGCGTCCACGTGCGAGCCGTAGGCCACCACGCGCGGCGGCGGGTCGCACACCTCGCCGAGGCGGCGCAGGAGGTCGGGCAGGTCCAGACCCGGATAGGCCAGGTCCACGATCACGCAGCGCGCCCCGACTTTACCGGCCGTCTCGGCGAGCGGGCCGGGGCCGCGCACCTGCCGCACCTCCAGGCCGAGGCCGCGGGCCGTGCCGGTGATGCGGCTGGCGAAAATCAAGTCGTCGGAGAGCAACAGGCCGGGCGGGGTCGGTTCCGTCGGCGCGGACATGACCGCCTCCTTTCACGCGAGTTTACCCAATTGTCGATACATGTAGAGCGTCATCCACGCCTTGGCGTCGAAACGCAGGTCCGTCCGGTCGCACATCCGGCAGACTTCCTCGTAATCGAGCGTCAACACTTCGATGTCCTCGGAGTCCTGGAGGTCGGCCTTGCCGCCTGGCGTGGAGGCGCAGTCCACGTAGGCCACGGCCGCGGCCTCGTCGGTCAGGCCGGGCGTCGAGTAGAGGGGCAGCGTGATGCGGCGCACGGCCGTCACCTCGAAGCCGGTCTCCTCGCGCAGCTCGCGGCGCACGGTGTCCTCGACGCCTTCGCCGGGGTCGAGCAGCCCGGCCGGCAGGCCGATCATGTAGCCGCCGACGGGCACGCGATACTCCTTCAGCAGCACCAGCCGCGGCGGCCGGCCCGCTTCGTGGAGGATGGCCGCGATGAGCACGGCGTCGCAGCGGTCGGGGACCTTGTAGGGGTCGTCGCCCGGCTTGCGCGAGGCGAAGATCCAGCGGCCGGTGTGGTCGCCGTGCCGGAACGAGGCGGCGTAGAGATTGAGCCACTTCTCGTCGGTCAGTTTATCGACCTTTAGGATTTCTGACATCTTTAGATCGCTTCCGGCCCACGTTCGCCGGTGCGGATGCGGATGCAGTCCTCCAGCGGCAGGATGAAGATTTTGCCGTCGCCGATGCGGCCCTCGGGTCCGGTGCGTCCGGCCTCCATGATGGCGTTGACGGTCGGCTCCACGAAGTCCTCGTTGACGGCGATCTGCAGCTGCACCTTGCGCAGCAGGTTGACGGTCAGTTCGTGGCCGCGGTAGACCTCGGAACGGCCCTTCTGCCGGCCGAAGCCTTGCACGTCCACGATGGTCAGGCGGAAGACCTCGACCCGGTTGAGGGCTTCCTTGACGGCTTCGAGCTTCGACGGCTGGATGACGGCCAGGATGAGTTTCATGATCCCGCAGCCCGTTTGGCGGGCGCCCCGGAGTCCGTGTGTTCGTCGCCGGCCGGAGTCAGACGGGAGAAGAACTCCTGCACCTGCTTCTTATCGTATATGCTGCCAACGCCGTGCGCCCGGTTATGAAGATATTTCTCGAACGAGACCCGCGCCCGTTCGGGGTCCTTCTTCCACTGGTAATACCGGCCCATGCGATAGTGAACGTCGTTGATTAACTGCAAGGCCCAGTCCATCCCTTCGGCGCATTCGCCGTAGGCGACTTTTTCGAGGTCCATGTCGAGGAGGACCGTCCAGATCGTCAGCGCGGCGTCCTCCCGGCCGCTCATGTAGAGCGCCCCGGCGTAGTGCCACAGCGCCAGGGGGCAGGTCGGTTCAAACTCCACTGCCAGCTTGGCGCATTGCAACGCCTTCTCGTACTTTTTTTGCTCGTAATAGGTCTGGCTGAGAGTCATCCAGAGCCAGTGGTCCGTGGGGGCGGACATTAGCTCCTCCTGGGCCAGCACGCGCGCCCTGGCCCACTGCTTCCGCTCGACCAGTTTCTCGATCTCCGTCATGGCGGCTACATCTGAAACCAGTCTGGCTTCCGTCGCTTCTAGTCCTTACCTTCGCCCATCGCTTTTCGCCGGCGCCCGCGCTCATGTTTCTCGCGCTTGCTCGGCTCGGCGTTGCTGTCATGCTCCGGCCGATCCTTGGGGTTGCGCTTTCTGGGCATCGGCGACCCGCCTCACGCTGGTAAGAATCCCGTCAGGGCGGCAGGTTCGCGACGGCCGGAGAAACGTCCGGATCGGCAAGGGGGCTGACCGATTGTCCCGCGGCGAAGACCGTCGAGCCGCCGTCGGCGCCAGGTCTCCCCGTCCCGCGTCGCAGGTCGGCGGCTATTCCGTTCTCGCCAAGTCTTTCAACCGGTCGAGGATTTCCGCGCCTGCCCCGGTGGGTTTGCCGTTATGCGCCCGTAGCCAGTACGCTTCCGCCAGGCACGCCAGAGCCTCGTCGCGGCGCCCCAGCTCGGAAAGCGAATCGGCCTTGGCCAGCAGCGCTTCGGCCAGCGTACCTTTACACAACGCGACGGCCTTGTCAAAACAACGGGAAGCCCCTTGGGCGTCGTCTTCCACGGCCGACAGGAAATGGCCCAGTTCCTTCCAGGCCTCCGGGGAGTCCTCGCCCAATTCCACCGCCCGTTCCAGGGCCGCCTTGGCCTCGTCCAGTGTGGCAGCGGTATCCGTCGATTGCAACTGAACGAGACCGCCCCACATCGTCAACAACTGCGGATTGTCCGGCCAGTCCTTCAGCAACCGGCTCACGACCGCCAAGGCGCGGTCATAGCGGCCCGAGCGCCATTCCCGCTTGGCTTGAGCGACCCCACGTTTGAAGGTAGCGGTTAATTTCACGTGCCCCGTTTCCGTTCCTTGCCTTGCAGGCGCTCCGCTTGCTCGATCAGTTTCTTCATCTGACGGGCCTTGTGGTCCGGCGGGTTGGATGCGGCGAGTCGCTTGATCTCCCGGTAGGTTTTGGCGCCGTAATCGCCGTGGTACAAGCGAGAGCGCCTCAGACTACCAGGGATTAAATCGTCGGCCGGCCGGTCATCCGTGCTCATCGTGGTTTTGCCCGCCTTCCTGGGAGCGATCCTAATGACAAAGATCGTCAGCGAAAGACGGGTGACGCCAGATTTTCCTAAAGTTATTCCTTCTCCGTCGTTTACCAAACGGCCCGGCGATCCGTGGGACCGCCGGGCCGCGTATGTTTCCGTCAGAATGCCGGGCCGCTACTCGACCTTGCCGTTGAAGCCGGCCTTGCGGAGCGATTCCAGGATCTCCGCCTTGTCCAGGTCCTTGCCGGTGATTTTCACCGTCGTCTTATCCGGAAACACCGCCTTGGCGCCGGCCGGCAGCGCCTTCGTGATGGCCGCCTGGCACTTGCCGCAGCAGACGTGCGTGTCCGTCACCGTCACCTCGTCGGCCTTGGCGCCGGCCTTGGGCGACGTCAGCACGGGCTTGACCTCCTTGCCGTCGTCGGAGACGGCGCCGATGAAGCCGCCGTCCAGGAGGGCGGTGACGGCCGCCGTCGTCGCCTTGTCGTCCGTGGTCGTGAAGGTGATCTCGCCCTTGGGCTTGGCGACGGCGTCGCTCACGCCGTCCACCTTCTTGAGAATGCCGGTGATGGCGTTGACGCACTTGGGACAGCAGATGTGGGCGCCCTTGATCTCGACTTTGCCGGCCTGAGCGGTTCCGGCCCCCCAGACGGCGACGGCGGCGAGAACCGCGGCCGCCAGAACCCCTTGACGCATGTTTACTCTCCTCATTTTTTTGGAACGGAATCCACGCCACCGCATAAGTTATTCCCGGACAGGTCGGAATTCAAGCGCGTAGGCGGCCGAGGCGCCGGCGCCGGCGGGGAAAGGGCTTATGAAACCCGTGGTCGTGGAAGGGCTGTTGGCCGACGTGGACGGCGTGCGTCCCGGCCAGGTTTGCATCGAGAACGGCGTGATCGTCGCGGTCGGCCCCGGACTCGTCCGGCCGGACCACGTCTTCGGCGACGACTGTTTGGTCTTCGCCGGCATGGGCGACGTCCACGTCCACGCCCGCCAGGACGCGACCGGCCGCGACGATTACAAGGAGACCTTCGCCACGGCGTCGGCGGCCGCCCTGCACGGCGGCGTCGTCCACGTCGCCGACATGCCCAACAACCCGGCCGCCCCGGTGGACGACGCGACCTACGCCGCCAAGGAACGGCTGGTCGCCGCGCAAAACCTCCCCGTCGCCTTCACCCTGTACGCCGGCGTCGGCCCCGGCACGCGGCCGCTGGAGCGTGTGGTCCCCTACAAGGCCTACATGGGCCCCAGCGTCGGCGACCTCTACTTTCGCAGCCTGGAACAGCTGGACGAGACCCTGGCCTCCTACCGGGGCCGGGCCGTCAGCTTCCACTGCGAAGACCCCGTGCTGCTGGAACGTCACCAGTCCGCCCCGACCCACGAAGCCCGCCGGCCGCCGGAATGCGAACTGAGCGCCACGCGGTTCGCGCTGGCGATGATCGAGAAATACGGCCTGACGGGGAAACTCTGTCACTACTCGGTCGGCGAAGGGTTGCCGCTGATCCGCGACGCCAAGGCGCGAGGGCTGCCCGTCACGGCCGAGGTCACGCCGCATCACGTCTTCTTCGACACGACGATGCTGACCGAAACGAACCGCCCGTGGATGCGGATGAATCCGCCGCTGCGCGCCTCCGCCGACCGGGCGGCCGTGCTGGAGGCGCTGCGCGACGGAACGGCCGACTACCTGGCGACCGACCACGCCCCGCACACCGTCGCCGAGAAGGGGCGCGGCATGTCGGGCCAGCCGCACCTCGACACCTACGGCCCGTTCGTGACCTGGCTGCTGGCGGAGCAGGGGTTCACGCCGGAGCGCGTCGCGGCCGTCTGCTCGGCCAACCCCGGCGCCTTCGTCGGCCCCTTCCGGGGAGAGAAGTTCGGCCGGCTGCTTCCGGGATATGTCGGCTCGCTCACGGTGTTGGATTTGCGGCGGCCGACGACGGTGCGGCGCGAAGACCTGCGGACGCGCTGCGGTTGGAGTCCGTTCGAGGGCGTGACCTTTCCCGGCGCCGTAGCCGCCGTGTTCGTCCGCGGCCGGCGCATGGCGTGACCCCAAATCGGCCTGATAACGTCCATAACGGAGGATGAAACAATGAAATTCCTCGTGAGCCGGGCCTCTCAAGGGGCCGTGTCGAAGGATCCGCCGTGCGCGGGGGCGATACGCGGGCCGGAAGCCAAGGCCTGGCCCGGCGAATACCTCTGGTTCGTCGAGTTGGACGGCCTCGAAAGTCTGAAGACGTACCTCGACGACAACGGCGGCGCGGTGGGGCTGTTCTCGCCCGAAGAGGGGGAGGAATATCCTTCGATAGAGATCTTTGACGACGATCAGGATGAAGGATGAGGTTCAATTATGAAAGCCCCCCTCCCCGGTACGCCGGGGGAGAGGAGAGAAGGAGATCGCGGTGGCATTGCTCATGCCGGAATCGGAAGCCGGTTCACGCCGGAGGCAACGAAGGAGGCGCGATCATGGCCGTCAACCTGACGCCGCAATACCTGGAGGCGGAGGCCGAATACAAGCGCGCCCAGTCCGCCGAAGAACGTCTGGAATGTCTCAAGAAGATGTGGCAGCTGGTTCCCAAGCACAAGGCCAGCGAAAAGCTCCAGGCCGAGCTGAAGACGAAAATCAGCGACGCCAAGGAAGAAGTCGAGAAAGAGCGAAAAAATCCGAAGAAAGCCGGCGTCAGCTATAAAATCCCCAAGCAGGGGGCCGGTCAGATGGTCCTCGTCGGGCCGCCTAACGCCGGCAAAAGCCGCCTGCTGACGCGGCTGACGCGGGCCGCGCCGGAAGTGGCGCCGTACCCGTTCACCACCCGCGAGCCGCACGCCGGGATGATGGAATGGGAGGACGTGCGCGTGCAGCTGATCGACACGCCGCCGATCACGCCGGACTATTTGGAGGGGTGGCAGACGAGCATGGTGCGCTCGGCCGACGCCTGTGTGCTGGTAGTCGATCTCGCGGACGACGACGGCCCGTTCGCGGCCGACGCCGTGATCGAGCGGCTGGCCCAGGTCAAGACGGTGCTCGTCGGCCGGCCGCCGGCCGAGGTCCCCGACCCGACCGTCCAGCACGTCCGCACCCTGCTGGCCGCCAACAAGCTCGACGCCCCCGGCGCGGCCGACCGGCTCGACGTGGTGCGCGAAATGTTCGGCCCGCGCTTCCCGATCCACGCCCTCGACGCCGAGTCCGGCAACGGCCTGGAAGCGCTGCGCACCGCCCTTTACATGTTTCTAAACGTTATCAGGGTTTACACCAAGCGGCCCGGCAAGCCGGCCGAGATGGACGCGCCGTTCACCTGCCCCGTCGGCAGCACGGTGGCGCAAATGGCCGAGCTGGTCCACCGCGACCTGGCCGAGAAATTGAAGTCGGCCCGCATTTGGGGCGCCGGCGTCTTCGACGGCCAGACGGTCACGCGCGACCACGTCCTGCACGACAAGGACGTGGTGGAACTGCACGCCTGACGCCGGCGAATCTTGTACAATAAACACCGTCCATCGGCGTCGGATTTGCAGACACTCCCTTCGGATCGTTCCCTCGTGTGGAGGCGGCGTCATGTTCAGGCGAGGTTTTTCCGTGGCGGCGTGCGGGGCCTTGGCCCTGCTGCTGACGGCCGCCGAAACGGCCCCGGCCCAGGTCGCGTTCTTCCCGCTGGGGCGGGGCACGGGGGCCGTGTTCGGCCCGCGCGGCGGCTATTTCTTCCCCGGCGTCTACGGCGGCTATCCGGGTTACGGTTATCCGGGTTACGGCTATTCGGGCTACGGCGGCTACTCGCCGTATTTCAACCAGTCGTACTACTCGTCCTACAGCATCACCACCGAGACCGTACCGATCTACTACGGCGCCGCGTCGCTGCCTGGCTACTCGGCCGGCTATTCCGCCGGGCGAATTGTGTCGCCGGCGCCGGGAGTCGGCCTACGGGCGGCGGGCGTCACGGAGGCCGCCTACTCGGCCCCGAACTATCCCATCCAGGCGCCGGATTACACCGCCCGCTATCCGGTATCGGTGTCGGCGTCCGTGACGGCGGCCATGACGGAAAAGACCACGGCCACGGAAGCCGCGCAAGTGGAGGTTCACGTCTCGAGTTGCGCCCAAATCTGGTTCGACGGACAAAAGACTTCACAGGGAGGGGCGGAACGGACTTTTACGTCGCCGGGCCTGGAGTCGGGCGAGAATTACGTCTACGAGGTCCGGGCCGCCTGGACCCTCGACGGCAAGACGGTCGATCAGACGCGCAGGGTCGCCGTCCACGCGGGCGATCACGTCGTCGTCGATTTCCAGCGGTAGACGGCTTTCAGAAACCGCGGAGTAGCCAGGACTGGCGAGCGGCGTCGGGAGCGTGGTATACTTCCTTCGGTCCGCGCTCCCCTTCGGGTCGCGGCTAAACGCCCGCGGTTCGATTCCGATGGGAGGTTGCCATGTCGATCCTGCCCGTGGACGGCGCCCCGATGAACCATCGCGTCCTGGAAACGCCCGCCCTGATTGTGGACGTGCCGTCGCACGCCGAGGCCGTCTCCCCGCCGCTGCCCAGCGCGGAACAGGTCCGGGCCATCGACAGCGCTTTCGTCCATCAACGCCACGAACAGCAGACGATCGCCAGCGTCCTCGGCCTGCGCCTGAGCGTCCTGCTCATGCACGACCTGGCCATGGACGCCGTACCCCCCGCCGAAGACGAAGAGGCGAAGAAGGGGCCGGAAGGCGATCAGCCGGCGGACGCCTGAGCGACGGCCTGTTCGGCCAGGCGTTTCTTCTCCATCTCGCCCTCGCGCAGGATGTCGGCCTTCTCTTCGATCTCGTCGTCTTCCAGGACGGAGTTGTCGATGTGGACTTCCCGCGCGTTGCGCGGGGCGTAGTCCGGCCCCAGCACGTCCAGCACCGTCGGCCGCGTCTGCGGCGTGTGCGGCGGCAGGAAATACCCCTCCACCACCACCGCCTGTTCGCGGTACTCCGGGTACTCCAACAGCAACTCATGCAACGCGCGCAAACGGTAGTGCGGGATCGTCGCGAACAGATGGTGCGGCAGGTGGTAGTCCTGGCCGATGGGGAAGACGCTGAAGCGGATGAACGGGCGAATCAGAAAGACGCGCGTGTTGGTGAGCCAGCCGCGGCCTCCGTTGCCGTGCTGCACGAGCTGCCGCAGGATCATGAAAAACGCGAACGACGTGAAGATCGGCACGACCCAGAAGAAGAAGTAATACACCGCCGCCCACACGCCCGTCGCCCAGGTGGTCCACGCCAGGGCCGTGAATGTCGCCGTCAGGTAACTGGTGCGGAGGACGGCGGCGACCCGCGCCGGGACCACCGGATGGACCCGGCTCTGGTGATACTTGGACTTGGGCAGCACAAGGTAAAACGCCGTGATCGCCGCCCACAACACCGCCGGGACCACGGCCAGCCACAAAGGGTCGCCGTACCACGTCAGCGCCGTCAGGACGGCGATCTGCAGCAGCAAATAGAGGGCGCCGACGCCCACGGCCACTTTTGACGGTTTCCAGCCGCTCCGCAGGTACGGGTTCTTGTCAGTGCCGGCGGCGTTGTAAAGGGCGCGAATGCGGATGAAGCGGATCAAGTTAGGCAACCAAAGCTGCTTGACCAGAGTCCACAGAAACGCGCGCTTGCCGACCGGGAAGTCCAGCCAGTGGCCGCTGGTCTTCAGCTGAGACAAGTCGGGGTCGCGCAGGGGGTCGTTGACGAACTGGTGGTGGGCCAGGTGTTGCAGCCGGTAGTGGTGCGTGCTGCTGTAGAGCGGGAACATGCAGAGCAGGTCGGACGCCAGGTCGTTGAACCAGCGGCTGCGGAACAGGATGTGATGCACCGCCTCATGGGCCAGGCCGCTCAGCTGATGTTGTCCCGCGCCCACCAGCAAAACCGTCAGCAGCCCCACCGGCGCGTCCCACCACCAGGACCAACCCATCGCCGCCCGGTATCGGTCGAACCAGACGGCGCCGCCGATGACCACGGCGAAGTAGAGGTAAATGCGCAGCAGGTAGAGCAGGTTCCAGAGGTTGTCGGTTCGCCGCAGGGATTGCAGCCGTTCCTTGAAGTCGGCGTCCTTCAAGGATTTCCGCCTCGGCTCCGAGAGCTGTTCGCTTCCCATAAAAGCATCTCATCCGCGGATTCCCGGCAAGCGCGTCCTGCGACCCATTCGACTCATACATCCCATCTTATCTACGCATCGCCGATGGGTGAAGCGCGAGCGTTCTCCGCCCGATCGAATCCGCCGGCGGTGCGCCGGTATTTCCGGTCCAGGCGTCGCGTTCAGGCGGCCCGGTGTTGATGGACGGCGGGGGCGGCCTTCTGGACTTCCGGCGCGCGAGTGGCCCTTGTGGGCGGTGAAGTTGGCGCGGTAGGCGGCGACGAGCGCGGGGTGGCCCTTTAGAACCAGCAGGTTCTCGGCGTTCTCGTTCTCGGCCTGGTTGGTGAAGTTGAAGCTGCCGGTGATGAGCGTGCGATGGTCGATGACCATGACCTTGTTGTGGGCGATGGCGTGGGTGGGGTCGATCAGCGGCGCGAGACCTTGCTGTAAGAAGAATTGCAGATCGGTGTGTTCTTCCTTTTCGTTGCTGTGGTCGAGGACGATCTCGACGTGGAGGCCGCGCAGCTTGGCGTCCACGAGCGCCTGGGCGATGGGCTGGCTGGTGAACGAGTAGGCGAGGACGAGCACCTCGTGCCGGGCGTTCTTGATCTCCTGGACGACGACGTCGGTGCAGCCGCCCTTGGGGGAGAAGTGGCAGGCGACCGACGGGGCCGGGAACCAGGAGAGGTAGGCGCGGCGCAACAGGTAGAGCAGCGTCAAGGCGCCGAAGAAGCCCGTGGCCGCCATCAAGGCGTCCGTGCTGTTCAGGGTCGGCATTCGCGCTACTCCTGACCGAATGTTCGCGCGGCAAGAATACTCCATCCCGAGTGAAAGGGACAAGGCCGAAGATTCGCCCCGGCGTCCACGGTTCGGAGCCGGCCGTGGACGGCGGCGCCGCTTGGGGTTCGCGCGTTTGCGCGACCGGCGTATAATCCCCTTCTCCACTGGAAGGAACCAGGGACGGTGTCTTTCGAGGATTTCCCCCATGCGACGGATTGCGATCATCAACCAGAAGGGCGGCGTCGGCAAGACCACCACGGCCGTCAACCTGGCCGCCGCCCTGGCCGAGTGCGGCCAGCGCGTCTGCGTGCTCGACCTCGACCCGCAGGCCCACGCCACCACCCATCTCGGCATCGAGCCGGACGGCAAGGCGCCGTCGATGTACGACGTGCTCGTCCATTCGCGGCCGCTGGCCGAGGTGCGGCGCAAGGTGGCCGACAACCTGTGGGTGGCCGCCTCCGACATCAACCTCGCCGCCGCCGAGGTGGAGTTGGCCGGCGTGGTCGGCCGCGAGGTGATCCTGCGCGACCTGCTGTTGCAAGACGAAGGCTCCTTCGACTTCGTGTTCATGGATTGCGGGCCGTCGCTGGGCGTGCTCACCCTCAACGCCCTGTCGGCCGCCAACGAGGTGTTCATCCCGTTGCAGCCGCACTTCCTGGCGCTGCACGGCATGGGCAAGCTGTTCGAGACGACGGCCCTCGTCGCCAAGCGCATCAACCCGTCGCTCAAGGTGACCGGCGTGGTGCTGTCGCTGTACGAATCGAGCACGCGGCTGGCCCAGGAAGTGATCGACGATTTGCAGGAGTTCCTCGACAAGAGCCGCAACAGCAACGCCCCGTGGTCCAAGGCGCGAATCTTCGCCACACGCATCCGCCGCAACATCAAGCTGGCGGAGTGTCCGAGCTTCGGCACGCCGATCTTCGGCTACTCGCGGCACTGCAACGGCGCCGAGGACTACGCCGCCCTGGCCCGTGAAGTGCTGGGCGTGACGCCGACGGTGCTGTCGGCCCGCGTCGAACTGGACGAGCGGGGCACGGCCAGCGTGCTCAGCGTTGAACGGCAGGAGGCGGCGGCTTCGCCGATTTGAAAACCCAACGTCGGTTAGCCGCGACGCGCAGCGGAGCGCTTGCATGAAGCGCTCCGCCGCGCGTCGCGGCTAACCCTTGTGAGACCCCATGAGTCGCATTTCCATCGCCAGCCCGCAGGAGGCCGTCCCCATCGACCGCGGCCGGATGCGCGAGGTCGCCCGCGCCGTCCTGGACGGCGAAGGCGTCGCCGACGCCGAGATCAGCCTCGCCTTCGTGGACAATCCCACCATCCATCGTCTCAATCAGCGCTATCTTCAACACGACGAGCCGACCGACGTGCTCAGCTTCCCGCTGTCGGAACCGAACTCGCGCCGGCTGTCCGGCGAACTGGTCGTCGGCGCGGAAGTCGCCCTGGCCCAGGCCGCGGAGCGCGGCCACGACGTACAGGCGGAGCTGGCGCTGTACGTGATCCACGGCCTGCTGCATCTTTGCGGCCACGACGACCACGACGAGGCGGGGGCCGAGGCCATGCGCGAGCGCGAACGGCATTACCTCGGTCAACTCGGCCTGCCGGACGTGGCGCCGCGCGATGAGTGAGGGCCGCGTCATGCCGTCGGAAAAGGCCCAGGCCTTGGTGCTGCGGACCACGGACTGGAGCGAGACCAGCCGCATCGCCGCCCTGTGGACGCGCGAATTCGGCAAGGTGCGCGCCCTGGCCAAGGGCGGCCGGCGGCTCAAGTCCAACTTTGAAAACGCCCTTGACTTGCTGACGTACTGCGGTATCGTCTTCCTCCGCAAATCACCCGGCAGTCTCGACCTGTTGACGGAGGCCCAGGTGGTGCGGCGCTTCCCGCGCCTGCGCACCGACCTCGCCGCCCTGTACGCGGCCTACTACGTCGCGGAACTGCTGGAGGACATGACCGAGGAACACGATCCGCATCCTCTGCTTTTCGACGCCGCCCTGGAGACGCTGGATTACCTCGGTTCGCCGCCCCCCAACCCCACCCTCCCCCACAAGGGGGAGGGTGGGGGTGGGGGGCCGGCCGTCGGCCCGGCCGTCGTGCGGTTTGAACTGGTATTGTTGCGGGAACTGGGCTATAGCCCCGCCCTGGAAACGTGTGCTGCCTGCGGGACGGCGGTGGACGAACGGCGGCCGGCCTTCAGTTGTGCGGCCGGCGGCCTGGTCTGCCCGCATTGCGTCGCCGGCTGCCGCGACCGGCGGCCGCTGTCGCCGGCCGCCCTGGAGATGCTGCGGGCGCTGCGGGGGCCGGAAGACGCGCGGGGCCGGCCCTGGGACGCCGACGCCCGGCGCGAGGTGCGCCAGTTGCTCGGCCATTACGTCGCCCATTTGCTGGGCCGGCGGCCGCGTTTGGCGCCTTACCTGGGGAGTTGAGGCCGTGACGAAAAAACTTCTGCTGCGGACGGCGGAAGCGCCCCCGATCCGGCGCCGGGCGGGAAAACTCGCCGTCTTCTCCCTCCTGCTCGGGGCCGCCGGCGGCTGCGCCTCCGGGGCAAGCCCCTACGCCCCCGACCCGATGAGCGCGCCCGTCGCCCGCGGTCAAGACGGCGCCCCGCCGACGGCGCCCACGCCGACCTGGAACGCGCCGGCCCCGAAACCGACGCAGTCCAAGGACGACGCCTCCGCGCCGAGCTTCTGGAACGGCTTCGGCATGTTCACCCCGCCCAAGCCGCCGCCGCCGCCGGTGGACGACTTCATCGTCCGTCCGGACGGCCTGACGCCCGAGAAGGCCCCGGAAAAGAACACGCCCGACGCCCAGCTGGCCGGCGCCCGCGACCTGTTCCGCCGCAAGGAGTACGCCAAGGCCCAGGCGCTCTACCACGCCGTCAGCCAGAACGCCCACGCCCCCATCGCCGACATCCAGGAAGGATTGTTCTACGAAGCGGAGTGTCTGCGTCTGCAAAGCATGTACCCGCGCACCGCCGACACCTACAACGACCTCCTCACCAAGTACGCCAACACGCCCTACCGCGACCAGGCCGTGCGGCACATGTTCGACATCGCCAACTACTGGCTCGACGACACGCGCCAGGAAATGAAGGAGTGGGAAGACTACAAGAACGGCAAGAGTTGGTTCTTCTGGCCGCGCTTCTTCGTCTGGGACAAGACCAAGCCGATGCTGGACGAGCAGGGCCGGGCCGTCGAGAAGCTGGAAGAGGTGCGCAACAACGACCTGACCGGCCCGCTGGCCGACCAGGCCCTCTTCTTCGCCGGCAGCGTCAAGATGTACGACAACGACTGGAGGGACGCCGACGGCTACTTCACGCAGATCTACGAACAACATCCCAGCAGCCCGCTGGCGCCCAAGGCCGTCGAGCTGGCCATCATGGCCAAGAACCTCAGCACCGGCGGCTCCGAGTACGACGGCCGCAAGGCCGCCGAGGCCCGCAAGCTGGTGGACGCCGCCCTGCGCAACTACCCCGAGCTGGCCAACGACCCCAAGAAGCGCGAATCGCTAATGAAGCAGCTGGCCGGCATCACGCTGCAACAGGCCGACAAGGACCTCAAGATGGCCGAGTTCTGGAAGCGCACCGGACATCCGGGAGCGGCTTACTTCCAGTTCGCCGTGGTCCGCCAGCGCTATCCGAACACCACGGCCGCCGAGCAGGCGGCGAAGCAAATGCAGGAGCTGCGCCCGGTGTTGGAGAAGAACGGCGGCCAGGAGCCGACGCGCGCCCGACGGCGGACGCGCGGCCCGTGCAGCCGGTGATCCCGGCGTCGATGCAGCCCGGCGGGAGGCCGTGACGAAGCGGCGAGCGGGGGGCGTCAGCCCCCTGATTTTGCCTAGCGCCGCGGAACAGGCGACGAATCAGGGGGCTGACGCCCCCCGCTCGCCAGGGACGCGACACGGAGACGAGGCATGAAGGCGATAATCCGAATGGCTCTTATAGCCTGTGCGGCCGTCGCCTTGACGCTGCCGTCGTGCGAGTCCGACGGCAACTTCACCATCCTCGGCTACACCACGAAGCCCAACTACGACTGCGGCATCCACACCGTTCGCGTGCCGATCTTCGTCAACCACACAACTACTCGGGGAATCGAGTTCGACCTGACCCGGGCGATCGTGCGCGAGATCGAGGCCAAGACGCCGTACAAGGTGGTCGGGGCGGACGCCAACGCCGACACGGAACTGACCGGCGAAATCATGGCCTTCACCAAGGGCACCCTGAACGTCAATCCGCTGAACGAGGTCCGCGAACAGCAAACCACGCTGACCGTGGCGGTCGTCTGGCGCGACCTCCGCACCGGCGTCTACCTGTCGGACTCCTCGCACCGCCCCGGCACGGGGCCGGCCCCGGTGCTGCCGCCGCTTCCGGGCACGACGCAACTCTCCGTCGCTCCGGGCGCCATCGCCCCCGGCGTCATTTCGCCGCCGACCAACCCCGTCAACGACCGGGCCACGCTCGGCCGCGAGACCACGCCGCCCACCGCCTCCAACGGCTTCCCCGCGCCGCTCGCGACCGGGCCGAACGGACAGCCCGTTCCCCCGGCGATCGGGCCGGACGGGCTTCCCCTGCCGCCGGTCGTTCCGCCCTCCGCCAAGGTCACGATCACCTCGCTCGGCGACTTCATCCCCGAAATCGGCCAGTCGCTGGCGACGGCCCAACAACAAAACGTCGATCAATTGGCCGTGCAGGTCGTGTCGATGATGGAAAAGCCCTGGTAAACGGATCGCCGATGGCCGACAGCCGCGACGAATGGCGCCTCCGCGACCGGGTGCTCTACCCGGGACGGACGGCCCTCGTCATGGGCGTCGTCAACGTCACCCCCGACAGCTTTTCCGACGGCGGCCGTTTCGCCGCGACCGAAGCCGCCGTCGCCCACGGACTCGAACTGGTCCGCCAGGGCGCCGACCTCCTCGACGTCGGCGGCGAATCCAGCCGTCCCGGCGCCGAACCCCTCGACCTCGAAGAAGAACTGCGTCGCGTCGTCACCGTGGTGCGCGAACTGGCGTCGCGCACCGACGTTCCCCTCTCCGTGGACACCTACAAGGCGGAGACGGCCCGGCAGGCGCTGGAGGCCGGCGCCCACGTCATCAACGATATTACCGCTCTCCAGGGCGATCCGGGCATGGCCGAAGTCGTGCGCGGTTTCGGCGCCGGGTTGGTGCTGATGCACATGCGAGGTTCGCCGCCCACCATGCAGCAAAACCCGGTGTACGGCGACGTGACGGCGGACGTGACGGACTTTCTTGAGGCGAGGTTGCAGGCCGCGGCGGATGTCGGTATAGCGGGTTCGCGGGTGGTGCTCGACCCCGGCCTCGGCTTCGGCAAGACGGCCGAGCACAACCTGGAGCTGCTGGCCCGTCTGGCGGAACTGCGTCGGCTGGGCCGGCCGCTGTGTCTGGGCGCGTCGCGCAAGGGTTTTCTCGGCAAGCTGCTCGGCCGGCCGGTGGAAGAGCGCCTTGCCGGATCGCTGGCGGCGGTTTGTTACGCCCTGGCCCAGGGGGCCGCCCAGGTTTTCCGAGTGCATGACGCGGCCGAAACCCGCGACGCCGTGCGCCTGTTTGAGGCGCTGCGGCAACGACAACGCCCGTCCGTTTAATGTTTGAAGGACCAGCCGCGAGCGCGAGCGAGCGGATTGAGCGAAACCCGCTCGCTCGCGCTCGCGGCTGGTAGGGAGGCCGACCGTTGCAGGAACGCCTGACCCAGCTCTATGAAACCGCGAGCGTCCACGATCTGGTGGAGATCGGCATCCTCGCCCTGGCCTTTTTCGTCGCCCTGCGCCTGCTGGGCAAGACGCGCGGCGCCGGACTGGTGCGCGGCCTCGGCCTCATCGTGGTCGCGCTGTTTATGGTCGCCCAGGTCGCCGTGGTCAGCTTCGACCTGACCGTCCTCGGCAACGTCCTCGACTACCTGCTGACCATCGTGTTGCTGGGCCTGGTGGTCATTTTCCAGCCGGAATTGCGGCGCGGCCTGATGGTGCTGGGCCGTTACCGCGTCTGGCGCCTTTTCGGCCACGACCCGCACCATCCCGTCGCGGACAAGCTGGCCGACGCCGCCGCCGCCCTGTCGCGCGAGTGCGTCGGCGCCCTGATCGCCATCGAGCGGGAGATGTCGATGGCCACCTTCGTGCATTCCGGCGAACCGGTGGACGCCGAGGTGTCGCCGCCGCTGCTCCGGGCCATATTCGCCAAGCGCAGCCCACTGCACGACGGCGCCGTCGTCTTGTGTTCGGGCCGCATCGCCGCCGCCGCCTGCCAGCTGCCGCTCAGTCAGCCGCCGGAGGCGCCCGGCGTCCAAATGGGAATGCGGCACCGGGCGGCCCTGGGACTCAGCGAGGAGACCGACGCGGTGCTGCTGGTCGTCAGCGAGGAGACCGGACGCATTTCGGTGGCCGTCGGCGGCCGGCTGGAGCCGGTGCCGCGCGAGGGGCTGGCGCTACGTTTGGCGTCGCTGCTCAGCGACCGCGAGCAGCGGGCGGAGGCCGGCAAGAAGGCGCCGACGGAGGCGCGGAAGGCGGCGTGAGATCGGGGCGCACCTCGGCGAGCGGCCGGCGTAAGCCGGCCGGTTTCGCTATACACCGCGGAATTCGGAAGGCACCGGCCGGCTTACGCCGGCCGCTCGCCAGAATCGAGTACCCATGATCGATCGCATCCTCTCCGCCCTCGTCGCCCTGAGCCTGGCCCTCCTGGTGTGGCTCTACGCCCGCAGCCGCGACCAGGAAATCCTCGACAACGTCACCCTCCCGGTGCAAGTCAGCCTGGCGCAAAACGACGCCGATCGTTACAGCCTGGAAGTCGGCGGCCCCAGCCAGGCCGTGGTGTCGTTCAGCGGCCCAGAGGACCGCATCCGTGAATTGCGCGGCGAGATCCAACGCAACGAACTGCACATCGACGCGGTCCTGACCGTGCCGGAGGAACACCGCAACGAAAACCGCTATTCCGACACCGTCCACATCGACGCCTCGGACGTGCCGGCCCCGCCGGGCGTGACGCCGATCGTGGCCGAGGGCCGCAACCGCATCCCCGTCACGGTGCGCCGCATGGCAACGCGGCCGCTGCCGGTGCGCTTCGACGGCCTTCAGGAAGACCCAGCCGGGCCAGTCGTGCTCGACCCGCCCGTCGTCCTTGTCACCGGGCCGCAGGAAGTGCTCGACCACGTCCGGACCATCCCGACGCTGCCGTCGGAACTGCCGATGCGGCCGGCCAACGCCCCGCCCACGGCCGCCGCCGTCGGTCAGGTCGCCCTCGTCGCCGAACTGGACGGCCAGCCCATTCAGGCGGTCCCGTCCAAAGTCACCGTCAAGGCGCCGCCGCAGCTCCACAAGGAATACGTGCTGCCGGACGTGCCGATCCATTTCCTCTGTCCGGCCAACTTCACCTACCGGCCCGACTTCTTCGACGACCGCTCCGGCCGCGTCACCCTCCGCGTCACCGGGCCGATCCAGAACGAGCCGCCCAAAGTATACGCATTCGTCGATCTAACCCACGGGCACTACGATCAGGGCAACAACCACGAGCCGCTTCAGATACAATTACCCAAGGACTTTCAGCTGAGCGACGACCAGCCGCGCGTCGTCACCTTCGACCTGGAGCTGGCGGACTTCGCGCCCAAGGGGTTCCGCAGTTCGCCGCCGTGATGAGCCGAGACGAAGTGATGAGCACCCTCGCCGCCGCACCGCCCGACCTCGCCGCCTATTGCACCGACGTCGCCCACCGCGCCCGCGCCGCCTCCCGCATCCTGGCCGTCATCCCCACCGCCCGCAAGAACGCCTGGCTTCGCGCCGCCGCCGACGCCTTGGTGGAGCGGGCCGATGAAATCCTCGCCGCCAACGAAAAAGACACGGCCGGCACCGCCGAGGCCGGCCTGACGCCGGCGCAGGTGGATCGGCTGCGGCTGACCCCGGCCCGGCTGCGCGACGCCGCCGCCGGCCTGCGCGACGTGGCGGCGCTGCCCGACCCGGTGGGACAAATTCGCTCCAGCGCCGTCCGGCCCAACGGCCTTGAGATCCACAAAGTCGGCGCCCCGCTCGGGGTGATCTTTTTCATCTACGAATCGCGGCCCAACGTGACGGCGGACGCGGCCGGCCTGTGCGTCAAGAGCGGCAACGCCGTCATCCTGCGCGGCGGCCGCGAGGCGCTCCATTCCAACGTCGCCCTGCATCGCGTCCTGGCGGACGCCCTGACCGACGCCGGCCTGCCGGCCGACGCCGTGCAACTGGTGGCGACGACGGATCGGGCGGCCGTGGGCCACTTCTTGCGGATGAATGAATGGATCGACCTGGCCATCCCGCGCGGCGGCGAGGGGCTGATCCGCCGCGTGGCCGAGGAGGCGCGGATGCCGGTCCTCAAGCACTACAAGGGCAACTGTCACGTCTACGTCGAGAAGAGCGCCGATCCGGACATGGCGGAGCGCATTGTGGTGAATGGCAAGTGTCAGCGGCCCGGCGTTTGTAACGCGGTCGAGAGTCTGCTGGTCGATGCGGCCACAGCCCCGACCTTCCTGCCGCGCGTGGCCGACGCCTTGCGGCGGTGCGGCGTCGAGCTGCGCGGCTGCCCCGTCACCCGGCGGTACGTCCCCGACGCCGTCGCCGCCACGGAAGAAGATTTCGCCGCGGAGTTTCTCGATCTTATTCTCTCCATCAAGGTGGTGGAAGGGCTGGAGGAGGCGGTCGCGCACATCAACCGCTACGGTTCGGGGCACACCGACGCCATCGTCACCAACGACCTGACGGCGGCGCGGCGATTCACGGCGGCGGTCGATTCGTCGGCGGTGATGGTCAACGCCAGCACGCGCTTCAACGACGGCGGCGAACTGGGCCTCGGCGCGGAAATCGGCATCAGCACGGATAAATTTCATGCGCACGGCCCCTGTGGCTTGTTAGAATTGACCAGTTATAAATACATTGTCTATGGGGAAGGGCAGGTGCGCGGCGGGCCTTGAAGAGTGGCGAGTGGCGAGTGGCGAGTGGCGAGTGAAGGGCGGCGAGTGAAGATAAGACCGATTGTTTTTTTCTCGCCACTCGCCACTCGCCACCCTTGGTGAAGCACGAATGAACCCCTTGATGATCGTGGTCGTGCTGCTGCTCATGCTGATGGGCGCGACCTTTCTTTTTTTGATCCGACACTGGCGACGGCGGCAACTGCTGCGCGATGAGCTGTCGCCGATAAGCCGGCAGCACATCGACCTCTACCAGGGCGTCCAGCTCAGCGAGTCGGCGGTCGAGTCGGCCAAGGCCCGCTTCCGCGAGCTTCTGGAACGCGGCGAGATCGATGCGGTCGAGGCGAGTATGCGCGCCGGGACGCACTACGTCGTCCAGGTCCGCGCCCTTGCCGAGCTGGGGACCGACGACGCCGGCCGCATCCTCGAACGCCAGCTCCAGCGCCGCCTCACCGACGACGCCATCGAACAGGCGTGGTACTGGATCGACCTGGCCAACGGCCTCCGCAGCCTCAACCGCGCCCAGAGTTTGCCGCACCTGCTTCGCTGTTCCGAGTCGGCCGGCGACCTGCCGCTGGGCCATTTCTTCGCGGCCGAAACCATCTGCTTCCTCGGCTTCATCGGCTACCTGCACGACGCCGACGCGCCGCTCGGCCGCGCCGCCCTGCGCGTTTTGCACCGCGCCCTGGAAGGGCTGCGTTTCGGCGTCCAGCCGACGCTGGTGGCCGAGGCCCGCGTCGGCGAAATGATCGAGGCGCTCTGGGACGACCGGCAAAAACAGGTCGATCCGTTGGTGGTGCGCGTCTTCGTGGAGGCGCTGCGGGTGCTGCGGCGGGCGCCGCACGCCGAATCGGTCCTGGCCGGCGAGGCGTCGGAACAGGAAGCCTTCGGCTGGCAGATGTCGCGCCTGGCGGCCCTGGAGCCGGTCCTGGCGGAATACCTGGCGGACGCGCCGGCGGAGCTGGCGGCCCGGCTGTCGCGGGCCGCGGGGGTGGAGCAACGCGATCTGCTATTGTCCCTGATCGACCTCCGGGCCGAGACGGCCGCCGCCGTGCTGCCGCTGCTGGCGCAGCCGCGCTTCCCGCACGCCGAATTGGCCCTGGAGAGCCTGGTCTGGTCGTCCGACCCGCGCGTCGGGCCGGCCCTGCGCGAAATGGCCTTCCAACGGGTGCCGCTGCTGCGACGCAGCCAACGGCGCCGTTCGGCCCTGCCGCCGCCGCGGCCGTCCGCACCGGCGGACTTCCCCTATCGGTCGCTGCTGCGGGCGCTCCGCGCCAGTCCCGACCGGCAGACGGAAGACCTCCTGCTCCTGGCGGCCCGCGACTGGGACCCGACTTTCCGGGCGGCCGCGGTCAGCAGTCTCGGCTGGTGGGAGCCGGTGCAACGCGCCTCGGCGCGGCTGACGTTACAAGACTCCCGACGCGATCCCAACCCCGACGTGCGCCAGGCCGCCCGCGCCGCGTTGGCCCGCCTCGGCGAACGGCAGGCGTTGCAATGGTTCCGCCAGACGCTCACCAGCGAAGACCCGCAGCGCGTCCACGAAGCCATCCAGGCCGTGGCCGTCGAGAGTTTGACGCTGCTGTGGCCCGACCTCGACCGCCTGGCCGACGCCGACGACCCCGACGTTTCGCAGCACGCCTGTGAGGCGCTGGAACGGCTGTGCGAGGACATGGATTCCGGCCGCCGCCACTAACCCGAAGCGCGAGCGAGGATACCGTCCAAACCTCGCTCGCGCTTCGGGTTAGTGTGGCCGCCGGTAAATCCTGTCCTTCCCCTTTCTCTCCCACCCCGCGCGGACGGTCCCATTTCCGGTCGCGCCGCTCGCGCCGTTCAGCCCGCGCGGCCGCCGGTCGGTTCCCCTCAAGACGCCTTGCTCCGACCGCCGATAGCCCGGAATACGGTGTAGAGTTGCGCCGTCGGCTACGGGCGGCTCACATCATCCGGAACGCGAGGCGGGCCATGATTCGTGCCTTCTGGCGGTGGGGAACGGCGGCCGTGTTGGGCGGCGCCCTTTTGGGCTGTACGCGAACCGTGGTGCAGCAGAAGGCGCCGCCGCCCGACCCGCTGTTGGTGTCCCGAAAGCCGGTTGAGGGCAAGCCGCGCGCCGAAGACGCCGACCTGTCGGCGCGGCTGCAGCCGCCTGCGCCTCCGTTGTCCGGCGGCGACCTGGCCGCGGCGCCCGACGGTGACGCCGCGCCGGTGCGGCCGACGGGGCTGCGCTTGGGGGCGCCGCGGGCGGGCGGAGATTAGTCTTTTTGTATCGTGAATTGAGATTAATAACGGGACCGGCCCGAGGCGCGGGGTTTGAAACCCCGCGCCTCGGGCCGTTTCATGCGCTGCCGGATGAGTATTGGGCGGGATCGAACGCGCCGGCGAACGTCTGGAACTGGATTTGATCGCCGAAGTACGTGGAAGCCGCGTCCGGCGCCGGCTGCTGGGCGGGCGCCGGACGTGTCCGGTTGCGCCGAAAAGTTCAAGAATAACGGTTGTAACGGCCGATCTGAATAAGTGGAGTCACAGGCGCGACCGGCGCCGGCCCGCGCCGTAGGGACTGCGGCGATGTGTTGCGGGGAGAGCGACCATGATGCGACGTTGGGTGGGCGCGGCGGTGATGGCCGGCTGTCTGGGGCTGGTGCAGGCGGCGCAGGCGCAGTTCCCGCCGGTCGGCCCCAGCCGGCCGCCAGAGCCGATCCCGGTCGGCGCCGCCCAGCAGCCGGCGCCGGACGCGGAGCCAAACCTCGTCCCCGGACCTCTCACTCCGCAGCTCGCGCCCGAAGGGCCGCCCGATTCCCTGAGCCTGCCCGCCGACGGCACCGGCGCCTTCCCGTGCAAGGACGTGGAGCTGGACAGCGGCACCTATTTCCACATCGGAGCCTTGATGTGGCGGCGACAGGACCCCGGCAGCGGGGTCGTCGCCGTGCAGGATCCCCAGAACCTCGACACCGGGGCCACGCCGCCGGCCGGGGCGTCGGTGCTCCAGCGGTTCAATAACATCGACCCCGGATACAACGCCGGCATCACCGCCACCCTCGGCGCCTTGTGGAGCGGCAACGAGTGTCTGGAAGCGACCGTCTTTTACACGTTTCAGGGCCGGAATACCTCCTCCATCGCCGACCCGGGCCGGATCGATTCCTTCTTCGTCAACCCGCCGCTCGGCTTCGAGGGCGACAACGGCCTCTTCCTTCAGGCCGACCGCCTGAGCACCACGCTCACCTCGCAGTTGTGGGGCGCCGAGGTGAACTACCGCCTCGCCGACCCGGCCCTCGCGGAAGCGGAGTTGATGCTCGGCGTCCGTTATCTCGACCTTTTCGAGAAGTTGGGTTCGACCTTCGACGACGACGGCATTCAATTCCCGATGACCAACGGCCTTCCCGATCCGGCCCGCGTCGCCACCTATCAGGTGGAGACGGAGAACCGCTTTGTCGGCCCGCAACTGGGCTTTGAGTGGGGCCGCCGCCTCGGCAAGTTTTTCACGCTCGGCTTCACCGCCAAAGCCGCGTTGGGCGCCGACTTCGCTCACCTGAACCGCAGCCTGACGCGCGGCGACGGGTATGTCGGTTTCGACGGGAACAGCGACGCGATCCAGTTCAGCGCGGTGACCGAGGGCGGCGCCTTCATCGACTTCCACGTGCTCGACCACGCCCGCATCCGGCTGGCCTACAACGCCATCTGGTTCGCCAACATGGTCAACGTCGTCGATCAGTACGATTTCAACCTTCAAAACACCAGCCAGTTCGATAAGCGCAGCGGCAACGTCCTGTTCCACGGCCCGCTGCTGGAGTTCCAATTCCTGTTTTGAACGCCGTGAGGGAAACGGCACGCCAGCCCGCGGGGCCAAGCAAGGGATGAAACTCCCTTGCTTGGCCCCGCGGGCTGGCGTTTTCTACCGTGAAATCGATCGGGAAAGCTGTTCCGGTTGTATCGAAAGATTCAAGTGTAACGGTTGTGCGGGCCGATCTACAAGAACATCGCATCGAAGGCGCGGTCCTTTCACGTCTCCTTTTCCGATGTACTTTGGGAGAATCGGCCCATGTCCGCCTGGTCCTCTGTCCGTTCGTGGCTGGGCGGCGGCGCCGGCCGCCGGGGTGAAGCGACCGGCCCACGCCGGGCCGCGCCGACCTTCCGGCCCATGCTCGAAGAACTGGAACGGCGAGAGGCGCCCAGTTCGTTGCTGGGCCTCACCACCGCGGACCAGGGGTTGTCGGCGCCCTCCTGGTCGTCGGGCGACCCGGCCTTGTCGGGCGATCCCTTCGCGGCGCTGACGGGCACGAACGGAAGCTCCGCATCTTCCACCCCGGACGCCCTGACCCTGGCGGGGGCGAAGAAGACCCCGACCGACCCGACGGCCTCCAGCCAATCGCCGGCCGCGACGCCCGCTCCCGCCGGGGTGGGAAGCGCGAATGATTCGTCCCTGGCGGGGCAGGCGACTGCCGACCCGTTCGCCGCCACGGCGAACACCGCCGCAGCGAACGCCGCCGCCCTCGCGCCGCAAGCCAGGGGGGGCGCCGTTGCGGGCGCCCCTCCGGGCCTTATCCCGCCGCAGCTGATGCCTCTGGCACAACCGGCATACGCATCTCAGTCGATTGGCGCCAACGTCGCGGGCGCCCCCGTGTTCACTCCGTCCTTGATCCCCCCCCCGACCATTCCGCTCAGCAACGCCTCCTGGAGCTTGATCGGCCCGGCCCCGGTCGCCAACGGGCAAGTGCCGGGAGTCAACCCCGTCAGCGGCCGCGTCGCCGGCATCGCCCCCGACCCGACCAACGCCAACATCATTTATCTGGCCACGGCCGGCGGCGGCGTCTGGAAGACCACCGACGGCGGAGGTTCCTGGACTCCTCTGACCGACAACCAGCCCACCCTCTTCATGGGCGCCATCGCCGTCGCCCCGACCAACCCCAACATCATCTACGCCGGCACCGGCGAGTCCACGAACGCCCTCGACTCCTATTATGGCCTCGGCGTCCTTGTCTCCACCGACGCCGGCGCCACATGGACCCTGCAGAACAACGGCGGCGCCTTCACTCGTAAAACCTTCTCCAAGATCGTCGTCGATCCGACCAACGCCAACATCGTCTACGGCGCCGTCGCCAATGGCGGCTCCAACGGCGTCGGCGGCAACGACGGAATCTGGAAGTCGGTGGACGGCGGCGTCACCTGGACCAACACCACCGTCGCCATCCCCGGCGTTACCGGCAACAGCGTGTTCTCGGACCTCGTTATCAATTCGACCACCCCCAGCCAACTGTTTTGCGCCGTCGGCAACCCAGGAGGCGCGGCGGAGAACGGCGTCTACGTGACCAACAACGGCGGGGCCACCTGGGCGGCGGCCGGCAACTTCCCCGGCGGGGCCGCCGACGGCAACATCAAGATAGACATTTCTCGATCCAACCCGCTCACCCTCTACGCCTCCGCCTCCGACCCAGCCACTCAGGGGATCCTTTTCGTCGATAAATCGGTCGACGGCGGCGTCACCTGGACCAACACCACGATGCCGCCCAATTACCTGGGCACGCAGGGCTTCTACGACAGCACCGTCGCCGTCGATCCCACCAACGCCAACACCGTCTTCCTCGGCGGACAGATCGACAACACCGGCCACAACGGCGTGCTGGAATCGACGGACGGCGGCGCCACCTGGAACGACATCACCATCGGCGTGAGCGGCGCCGACGGCCCACACGCCGACCATCACGCCGCCGCCTTCGACGCCTCCGGCAACTACCTCGACGGCGACGACGGCGGCATCTGGCGCTTGCAAAACCCCACGCCCGGCGCGATCGTCTGGACGGACCTCAACTCCAACCTGTCCACATTGCAGGCCGAGGGCATCGCCCTGAACCCCACCACGCCGAACATCGCCTACATGGGCACGCAGGACAACGGCACCGACGAATACACGGGCGCCCTGGCGTGGCAACAGGATCGGGGCGGCGACGGCGGCTTCGTCCGCGTGGATCCCAACAACCCGATGATCGTCTACCACACGTTCTTCCGCGTCATGGGCAGCGTCAGCTTCATCGAGCGCTCCAACGACGGCGGCGTCACCTGGACCGACATCAGCACCGGCGTCAACCCCACCGATAACTCGGACTTCTACCCGCCTTACCAGATCGATCAGAGCAACCCCAACCGGCTAATCCTGGGGACCGACCACGTTTACGAGACCCTCGACCAGGGCGCCACCTGGAGCATCATCGGCACGCCCGGAACGGCCGGCCTCACGACCACGGGCAGCATCGCCGCCATCGGGCTGTCCCAATCGGCGCCCAACACCATCTACGTCGCCGACGACGCCGGCAACGTCTTCGTCACCAACAACGACGGCACGAGCTGGACGCAAATCAACCTCCCCGGCGCCGCCCAGTCCGTCAACCAGTTGGTCGTCGATCCGACCAACAGCAATTCCGTGTACGCCGTGCGCGACATATTCGGTCCCGGCAAGGTCTTCCATAGCACCGACGGCGGCGCGAGTTGGACGGACATCAGCGGCAACCTGCCCGACCTGCCGACTTACGCCTTGGCCCTGGACCCGACGAACAACATCCTTTACGCCGGCAACGACAACGGCGTTTTCGCCTCCAACAACGGCGGCGCGTCGTGGTCGGTATTCGGCACAGGTCTGCCGAACGCCCAGGTGCGGGAGTTGGAGTACAACGCCAGCCTCGGCATCCTCGCGGCGGGCACCCACGGCCGATCCATGTGGGAAATCTCCACGGTCGCGGGCGGCGGAGGCGGAGGCGGCGGAGGAGGCGGCAGCGGCGGAGGCAAGGGCGGCAACGAGACGGAGCCGGAACCCAACCAGACCTCGGACACCGCCACGAACTTCGGCGCGCTGTCCGTCGGCCAAACGGAAAGCACCGGCGAGAGCATCGGCGTGCTCCCCGACGCACGCAACGATTACGACTGGTTCCGCTGGTCGGCGGCGCAGGCGGGAACGTTCACGGCCACCGAAACGACGACGTCGGGCGGCAACCTGGAACTGCACCTGTTCACGCTGCAGGGCAACACGCTCGTCGAACTGGCGCAAAGCACCGCCGTGGGGGTCGCGTCCCAGTCGTTGTCCGTGAGCCTCGCCGCGAACCAAGTGATCTTCGCCGAGATCAAGGGGCAAAATGACTTCTATGGCGACATGACGGGAGGACTGTACACGCTGGGCGTGACACTGACCTAACCGGCCGCCGCCGTCACAATCGCTGCCGCCGGCGCCGACGCGCGGAAGGGCGCACGACACGGTCTGTAGCTACCCGACGCGGCGGTAGCGACGATGTCCGGTCGCCGCCGCTTGGCGGCGTTCCCAGAAGGCCTCCAGCGGCTGGCCGTCACCCAGGTAGTCCGCCCGCAGTTGCAGCACGGCTTCGCTGCCCTCCTCCGACCAAAACTTCTCCGTCCCCTTCACCCGATGGTTGATCTGCTTCACCACCGACTCGACGTGGCTGCTCGTGATGGGAAGACCCTGCCGCCGATACTCGTCATAACGCATCTTGTCCTGATGGTTGCCCAGGTACTTCAACGTCTTGTCCACTACGCGTCGCGGGCTCGTCTCCGGCTCATCCTTCTGGGGCAAGCCCAACTCGGCCTGGCGCGCCTCCAAGGCGGCGATGACCGCGACCACCCGGCCTTGCCACACCCAGCGGATCCACCGCCGATACACCGCCCAGCCCGCCGCGAAGCGTCGCCCGGCCGTCGCCGCCGCGAACACGTAGGACAACGCGTGAATGAAGTCCAGGATGGGGACGAACGACCCGAAGAAGCGACGTTGCAGCTCCCAGTTGTTCGCCGAGCCGTCGCCCACGAAGGCCTTCCGCGCCGCCCCCTGGAACCCCAACGCCCACGCCGCCTGCGCCAAAAGCGACGCGAAGGCCGGCCAAGTCTGACGCGAGGCGACGACCTGCCGATGCCGCACGACCGGGGGCCGGTACGTCGCCTCCGCCTCCAACGCCTCCGCCGCCGCCTCCGGTTCCACGGCGTCGCTCACGGCGTCCTGCCCTTCCCGGACGTGCTTGTGCAGCTCCCGCACCAGCTTCGGGATGCGTACCACGTCGAGGAACGACGCCGGGATCTCGGGACAGGGATCGGCGGCCGCCGCCTCGCTCGTCATGGTCAGCAACAGCCCGACCTTGTCTTCCCGCCAGTGGCCCACCCGCGAGGCTGCGGTGTTTTCCTCTTGCCAGTCTTCCGCCTCGGCGGCCGTCCCCGCGACCGCGGTTGCCGCGGTCGGGGCGGGCTCGGGGGAAGCCGAGCCGCTCCCCGGCGCATCGCGGATTTGCAAGCGGCCGCCGTCCGCCATCACCACGGCTAACGGCGGCGGCGTCACGCCGGAGGGGACGGCGAACTTCTCGACCAGCGGCAAGGCCGCGAACGCCGCCACGTCCGCCTCACGCTCGGCGACGCGTTCGGCGCCGATGCGTCGGGTGATCCGCTCGACCCGTTTCTCCGGCACGGGCAGGTCGGCCAGCTTATCCAACAGGACACTGCCCTCGGCAAACGAGCGGCTGGCCGTCCCGGCATAGGTGATCTTCGCCAGCAGCGCGGGACTGGTTTCGCCCTGGTCAATGCCCAGACTCTTGGACTGAGGGAAAAAAAGCCCGCCGGCAGCGGTCACAGTAGCCTTCCGGCTCGGGCCACTCGGCCTCGCCGGCCCGCGTCGTCAGGATGCGGGGATTGGCGTCGGCACAGGGCAGCGGGGCGTGGCACGCCGGACAGGTGCGGAACGGCGCGGGCCGCTCGCCGGCCGTGGCCTGCCGGGCCAGGGTCTCATCGAGCATTTTCTCGGTGAGCATCTCGCGGATTTCGAGGAAGACGTCCTCGATCTGGGTGAGTTTGGTCCCCCAGGCCGGCCCCTGGGGGCCATAGAGCTTCTCGACGAGGTTTTTGGCGACGCCCTCGACGTAGGATCGCAGTTCTTCCACCGGTGCAGTGCGCTTTTTGCCTCGCGCCATCCCTGGCCCCTTTCGGAACTTGGGTCAAAAGAGGGAACGGATTTGCCTCAGCCAATGTACGACCCGTCCACGCCAGCTGCAAACCGTGTCGTGCGCCCGCGCGGAAGCGGCCGGCGCCGGATTCTTGACAGCATGCCCGCGGCCGGTGTATTTTATTCAAATACCCAATCTTTCCTTTTCGGGAATGGTTAATAGAGGGTCCCCATGAGTCTTGCACCGCGCGGAATGCCGGGGATCGTGTTCTTCACCGCCGTCTGTCTCCTCGCCATGGCGGCCGAGCCGGCACCGAAGGACAAGGATCCGCAGTCCGCCTACGAGCCGCGATCGAAGCCGGGCGCCGGCCAGGCGTTCCTCGTGCATTTTGTCGGCGATTGGGACGTGGCCAAAACGTTCTACCCGCGATCGGGCGACCCCGTACGCGTCAAGGGCGAGTGCCGGCAGACGATGATCCACGACGGCCGATTCCTCCAGTCGGAGTTCGTCTTTCACCAGGGCGACCAGAAAACGACGGGCCTGGGCCTCATCGGCTTCGACCCCGATTCGGGCAAATTCACCAGCGTCTGGACGGATTCCCGTTCGACCCGCATGTCCCTGCGTCAGAGCGAAGACCCCTTCGACGGCCGGGAGATCGTCCTGTACAGCCGGTCGCTCGACCCCAAGGCCAAAATCGGCCGGCGTTCCCGAACGGTCACGCGCCTGGAGGACGACGGCCGAACCATCGTCCACCGTCAATACACCGCCGGCGACGAGGGCAAGGAACGGCTGGTGATGGAGCTGGTGCTGACGCGGAAGGCGACCAGGTCGAAGTCGCCGGCGGACAAGGTAACGACCCCTACACCCACCAACCGAGAAAAGGACCGCCCATGAGACCTTCGACCCGTCCCCGCGACGGTTTCACGCTGATCGAATTGCTGGTGGTCATCGCCATCATCGCCATTCTGATCGGGCTGTTGCTGCCCGCCGTGCAGAAGGTGCGCGAGGCGGCTTCTCGCATGAGGTGCGCCAACAACCTCAAGCAGATGGGTCTGGCGATGCACGCCTTTCACGACGCCAACAACGCCTTCCCGCCGGCGTTCGCCAAGCCGTCCAACTACGGCTGGCAGGTCTGGATTCTGCCCTACATCGAACAAAGCGGCCTCTACAACGCCATCAACCCCACCGCGACCACCCTGTCGGTCAACGCCGACACCGTCCTGCCCGTGTTGATCTATGCCTGCCCGTCGGACCCCGGCCCGGCCATCAACCCCTTCTTCGCCGGCTACGCCAAGAGCAATTACGCCGTCAGCGAGCAGGTCTGCGACGGCGGTTCGGCGATCAACATCCTGTCCATCACCGACGGGACGAGCAACACCTTCATGATCGGCGAACGCGACACGTTCTATCAAGTGGGCGGCGTCTGGGCGGGCCGCGACACCGTCACCCCCGGTGCCGGCGTCTCGTCGGTCATCGGCCGACCGACCTGGCCGCTCGGCACGCGCTACGCAGGCGGGACGCCTTGCTGTAGCGGAGACACGACGGCCGGCTGCACGCGCTTCGCATGGTCGAGCATGCACCCCGGCGGGGCCAACTTCGCTTTTTGCGACGGCTCGGTCCATTTCCTGCGAACGGGCATCGCCACCGACCCGACGCAGGCGGATTGCAACAAGCCCGTGCCGGCGAACTTCCCCTATTTCAACCTCTATTTCGCCAGCGACGGCAACCCCGTCAACGGAGACGATTATTAGCCGGCCTGGGACGCACCCCTGGACAATCGCCGGGATCATATGTCACAATACACGCTCTGGAATGGGTCGATGACTCGGCCTCGCCGGCTTACCGAGGTGTAGGAGGGGACGATGCGTCCGCTGAACCTCCGACGCGGCGGCTTCACGCTGATCGAGTTACTGGTGGTGATCGCCGTCATCGCCATCCTCGTCGGCCTCCTGCTGTGCGCCGTCCAGCGCGTCCGGGAGGCCGCGTCCCGTACCCGTTGCGTCAACAACCTCAAACAGATGGGGCTGGCCCTCCTCCAGTATCACGACTCGAACGGGACCTTCCCCGCGGGCTACACCTCCGAATTCGATCTCCTGGGCAACGACATCGGGCCGGGCTGGGGCTGGGGGACGTACATCCTACCCTACCTGGAGCAGGGAAACCTTTACAACCAATTCAACCTCAACTACCCGGTCGAATATCCGAGCAACACGCTTCCGAGGGTGACGCCCGTCGCCGTCTACCTCTGTCCGTCCGACGACGCCCCCCCCGTCTGGACCGCCAACCGCTACAGCGCCTGGGGCACGCACTATTTCGATCCCTCCGTTCGGCCGGCCTCCGGCGCGGCCGCGAACCCGCCGGTGACGCTGATCCAATCGATCTGCGACGTCTCCTCTTCGAACTACGTCGGAATGTTCGGGACCAGCGACCCGGGCGTGGATGGCACCGGCGTGTTCTTTCGCAACAGCCAAATCCGTATTTCGGACATCACGGACGGGACCAGCCAGACCCTACTTGTCGGCGAGCGGGGCCACGACCTCGGCCCCGCGACCTGGGTGGGGGACGTGACGAGTTCGGACCTCTACCCGCCTCCCGGCTCTCCGTCGCCTCCCATCGTGGACAACGCCGCCAGCATGGTCTTGGGCCACGCCGGCGACAACAACACACCGGGCGCGCCGAACAGCCACCTCAACCAGTTCTCGAGCCGACACGGCGCCGGCGCCAATTTCCTGTTCGCCGACGGCCACGTGAACTTTTTGCCCACGTCAATCGATTACCAAACCTACCGGGCGCTGGCCACCCGCGCGGGCGGCGAGCCGATTCAAGGAGATTACTGATGCGTCTCATCCTGGGGGCGTTGGTATTGACGGCGGCTGTGGGCTGCTGGGGTGGGGAGCGGGACAAGAGCGAGACGGGCGAGAACGTGCCGATCGACCAGGTTCCCGCGGCGGTCATGAAAAAGGCGAAGGAGCAACTGCCGGACGTGGTGCGGTTCACGCAGTCGTGGAAGACCGCCAACGGCAACTACGAGGTGCGCGGCAAAGAAAAGAACGGCAAGATCCGCGATGTTCAGGTGACGCCCGACGGCCAGAAGGTGGTCGAGATCGATTGAGAGGCGCAACCCTCACCCCGACGGCGGTCCCTGGCGACCGCCGGGCGCCTCCGCTAAGATGCCCTTCGCCGCCGGCCGGGGCCGGCGGCGAAGGGCGTCTTGCTTGAGGAGGGCGGGTCTTGCGTCTGGTCGTGCAGAAATTCGGCGGCACCAGTGTCCAGAACGCGGAGCGGCTCATGGCCGCCGCCCGCAAGGCCATCCGCGCCAGGCAGGCCGGCTGTCAGGTCATCGTCGTCGTCAGCGCCCGCGGCGACACCACCGACGAATTGATCGAGCTGGCCCATGAGATCAGCGACGCCCCGCCGGCCCGCGAAATGGACATGCTGCTGTCCACCGGCGAGCAGATTTCCATCGCCCTGATGGCGATGGCCATTCAGGCGCTCGGCGAACGCGCCATCAGCTTCACCGGCGCCCAGGTCGGCATCGTCACCGACAGCAGCCACACCAAGGCCCGCATCAAAAGCATCTCCACGGCCCGAATGCGCGAGGCGCTCGACGACGGCCAGATCGTCATCGTGGCCGGCTTCCAGGGCATCGACGAAAACTCCAACATCACCACGCTCGGCCGCGGCGGCTCCGACACCACCGCCGTCGCCCTGGCGGCCGTGATGAAACACGACCCCACCCCTCGCCCCTCTCCCCCAGGGGAGGAGGGGGAGGGGGTGAGGGGAAACGGCGACGTGGACTGCGAGATCTACACCGACGTGGACGGCGTTTACACCACCGACCCGCGGATCGCGCCCGAGGCGCGGAAGATGGAGTCGATCAGCTACGACGAAATGCTGGAGCTGGCCAGCGTCGGGGCCGGCGTCATGCACTCGCGCAGCATCGAGTTCGCCAAGAAGTTCGACGTGCCGGTGCAGGTGCGGTCGGCGTTCAGCGACGCCGACGGCACCTGGATCGTGCCGGAAGCCGAGTGGATGCGCGACGTGGTGGTGTGCGGCGCCGCCCTGGTACGCGACGAGGCCCGCATCTCGATCAACGACGTGCCGGATCGGCCGGGCGTCAGCCATCGCGTCTTCGACGCCGTGGCCGGACGCAACATCGTCGTGGACATGATCGCCCAGAGCGTCGGCAGCAACGGCCGGGCGTCGATCGGCTTCACCGTGCCCGCGGGCGATCTGAACGCCGCCCTGGCGGTGCTGCGTCCGCTGGCCGCCGAGCTGGGGGCCACCCCGGAATTCGACGAGCAGGTGAGCAAGGTGTCGGTGGTCGGCGCCGGGATGCGGTCGCACACCGGCGTCGCCGAACGCATGTTCGCGGCCCTGGCGGCGGCCGGGATCAATTTGAAGATGATTACGACCGCCGACATCAAGATATCGGTATTGGTGGACAAGGCGGACGGCGTCCGGGCGTTGCGGGCGGTCCACAGTGCGTTCCGCCTGCGCGAGCCGCGGCCGGGGGCGGGGCTGCCGGCGGCGCGGGGGCGGACGGACTTCGGCGACCGGCCGGCCCCCACCCCAACCCTCCCCCACCCGCGGGGGGAGGGCAGGGAGGGGGGGAGCCGCGACCTGGCGGCCCTGACGCAGCAGTTGGCCGGCATGGAAGACGTGCTGGTGAGCGACGTGCTGCTGACGACGGACCAGGGCCGTATCACGGTGTTGAACCTTCCGGACCAGCCGGGCGAGTGTTCGAGCATTTTCCAGGCGGTGGCGGCCGGCGGCATCGTGGTGGACATGATCGTGCAAAACCTGAGCGGCGGCCGGGGGCAGTTGTCGTTCAGCGTGCCGCAGCCCGACCTGGAGCAGGCGCTGGCGCTGACGCCGCGAGGTCACGGCCCGGATCGACCCCGGGGTGACGGTGGCGGCCGACTCGAACATCGCCAAGCTGCTGATCCTCGGCGTCGGGATGCGGACGCACACCGGGACCGCCCGGAAGATGTTCGGCGCCCTGGCGCGTCGCGGCATCAACATCAGCATGATTAACACCAGCGAGGTGCGCGTCAGCGTGGTGGTGGACGGCCGGCGCGGCGACGAGGCGCTGGCGTGCCTCAAAGAAGCGTTCAACGTGGCGTGAGACGTACCAGCCGCGAGCGCGAGCGAGCGGGGAGGCGAACCCGTCGCTCGCGCTCCGGGCTCGTCGAAAGGAACCTCTCCATGCGACTCCTCGGCGTCCGGACGGCGTGCGTGTTCTCCCTTCTGCTCCCACTGACGGCCGCGGCCGCCGCCCGCGCGGACACGTTGCTCGCGTGCTTCGAGGGCAATGATTACGGCGGCTGGAAGACGACCGGCGAGGCGTTCGGCCCCGGCCCGGCCCGCGGCGCGCTGCCGGACCAGATGCCGGTGTCGGGCTACAAGGGCCACGGACTGGCGAACAGCTACTTCCACGGCGACGCGACCGTGGGCACGCTGACCTCGCCCGATTTCACGATCAACTACAAATATCTCAATTTCCTGATCGGCGGCGGCAACCATCCGGGCAAGACCTGTCTCAATCTGGTGGTGGACGGCAAGGTAGTGCGCACGGCGACCGGCCGCGACAGCGAACAGCTGCTGCCGCGCACCTTCGACCTGACGGCCTTGAACGGCAAGAAGGCCCATATCCAGATCGTGGACGACGAAACCGGCGGCTGGGGACACGTCCTGGTCGATGAGATCGCGCTGAGCGACCACAGGGAAGAGGTCGGCCCGGCGGCCCGCGAAATCGCCGTCGAACGGCGTTACCTGAACCTGCCGGTGAAGCGCGGCGCGGCCAAGCGGCGGATGCGCTACGTCCTCGACGGCAAAACGGTGCACGAGTTCGAGATCGAGTTGGCCGACGGCGAGCCCTCCTTCTGGGTCTTCGACGACGTACTGGAGTGGAAAGGGAAGAAATTACGGATCGAGGTGGACGGCGTCGGCCCGGACTTCAAGGGCCTTTCCGCCGTCGAACAGGGCGACGCGATCAAGGGCGGCGGCGACCTGTACAAAGAAAAGCACCGGCCGCGGTTCCATTTCACGTCGCGCCGCGGCTGGCTGAACGACCCGAACGGATTGGTCTTTTCCGACGGCGAATATCACCTGTTCTACCAGCACAACCCCTACGGCTGGGACTGGGGCAACATGACCTGGGGCCACGCCGTCAGCCCCGACCTCGTCCACTGGAAGGAGCTGCCGCCGGCCCTCCACCCGCGCCGCTTCGGCGACTGGTGCTTCTCCGGCAGCGCCGTCGTGGACGGGGACAATTCCTCCGGCATCGGGACCGCCGACGGCAAACCGCTGGTCGCCGCCTACACCAGCACCGGCCGCGGCGAGTGCATCGCCTTCAGCAACGACCGCGGCCGCACCTTCACCGACTACAAAAACGATCCGGTGGTCAAGCGCCCCGGCCGCGACCCGCGTCTGCTCTGGTACGCGCCGGGCAAGCACTGGGTCATGGCGGTCTACGACGAAACCGACGGCAAGCGCGGCGTCGCCTTCCTCACGTCGCCGGACTTGAAGGAGTGGAAATATCAGAGCCGTATCGAGGGCTTTTTCGAGTGCCCCGACCTGTTCGAGCTTCCGGTGGAGGGCGGCGGCGGGGCGAAGAAATGGGTGTTGTACTCCGGCGACGCGCGCTACCTGCTCGGCAGTTTTGACGGCAAGGCGTTCACGCCGGACGCGCCGGAGAAAAAACAACTCTGGTATGGCAACTTTTACGCCGCCCAGACCTACAGCGACGCGCCGGACGGCCGGCGCGTCCAGATCGGCTGGGGCAACGGCGTCGCGTTTCCCGACATGCCGTTCAACCAGCAGATGGCGTTTCCCTGCCGGCTGACGCTCCGCAAGACGGCCGACGGCGTGCGGATGTTCGCCGAGCCGGTCAAGGAAATCGAGACGCTGCACACCAGGAAACATGCCGTCGCCGACCGGACGCTGAAGCCGGGCGACAACCCGCTGGCCGACGTGACCGGCGACCTGTTCGACCTCCGCGCCGAATTCGAGCCGGGCGACGGCGCCGCGTTCGGCTTTACCGTCCGCGGCGTTCCGGTGGTCTACGACGTGAAAAACCAAGAGATATCCTGTAAGGGCGTGAAGGCGCCGCTCCGGCCGGAGGACGGCAAGTTGCGGCTGCGACTGCTGGTGGACCGCGGTTCCATCGAAATCTTCGGCAACGGCGGTCGCGTGGCGCTGTCGGTCGGCGTCATCCCGGCGGACGACAACCACGCGCTCGAGGTCTTCAGCCGCGGCGGCGCGACGCGGCTGCGGTCGCTGGAGGCGTTCGCGCTGAAGTCCGCATGGGAGGCCTTGCCATGAAGACCCTCCGTCTCGCCGTGCTGGCGCTCCTCGTGCTGGCCGCCGCCGCCCGCGGCGACCGGAAGCTCGAAGGCGTCGCCTGCCGCTCCGTCCATCTGCGTTACCCGGCCCCGGAGGCCGTCGCCTTCTACAACGAGGTCACGGTGGACGCCTCCGCCCGCGGCAGCTACTTCATGGTCTGCGGCTTCGCCGGCGGCTACTTCGGCATGCAGGAGTTGGGCGACGGCAAAAAGGTCCTTCTCTTTTCGGTCTGGGACGCCGCCGACAAGAACGACCCCAACGCCGTCGGGGAGGAAAAGCGCGTCAAGGTATTGCAAAAGGATGAGAAGGTGCGCGTCGGCCGCTTCGGCGGCGAGGGCACGGGCGCCCAGTCGTTCTTCGACTACGACTGGAAGCCCGGCGCCACCTATCGCTTCCTGGTGACGGCGAAGGCCGAGGGCGGACGCACCGCTTACACCGCCTATTTCTACGTCCCCGAGGACAAGGCCTGGAAGCGGTTGGCGACCCTTTCGACGATCACCGGCGGGAAAGGCCTGCACGGCTACTATTCTTTCATCGAGGACTTCCGGCGCAACCGCGTCTCGGCCGGCGAAGCCCGCTCGGCCCATTTCGGCAACGGCTGGGTCAAGGCGAACGACGGCCAGTGGACGGCGCTGACGCGGGCGCGGTTCACGGCCGACTCGAACCCGGTCAAGAACATCAACGCGGACGTGGACGGCGACCGTTTTAAGCTGGCCACCGGCGGCGACACGAAGGATACCGGCGCGGCCCTCGGGGACGTGCTGGACCACCCGCCGGGCGGCGTGACCCTGCCGGGGGACGTGGCCCGCCCTTCACAGAAGGGCGGCGATTGAAAGGGAACACATCCAAGTCGAAAGCCGTTCGGCGCCTTACACTCCACGAATGAGCCGATCATACTCCGCGTGCGACCCGATCCAGAACCAGGCGATGTCGGGGCCGCTCTCGACCGCGAGCGCCCGGTAATGCAGTCCCACACGCACCGACCAGAGCCGCCCCACCTTCTTGAAGTGCAACGACGGATGGTGCGGATCCTGGCGCAACAGCGCGTAGCAACGATCCGCGAGTTGCCGCACCTCAGCGGGCAACGCATGGTAGCAGGCCCAAAAACGCGGGTTGGCGCGGTGTCTCATAAGTCGGTGCAGCGCCCCTCGCTCAGGTCGCGCAGCGCCTCCTCCGCGAACCGATCCAGCCGGCCCGCCGCCACGTCTTGTTCCAGCTGCCGGTCCCAGATTTCGGCGTCAAAGGCGGCGAACCAGTCCCTCAGCGCGGCAAGGTCTTGTGGTTCCAAGCCGCGAATGGCTTGCTCGATCTCGTGAACGGTACTCATGACGGCATTTTCCTTCTACGGAGGGCTTCAACCAACGGCCCACTTGGCTCACGGTCGGCCGCGAACGCCAGGCAGGCGCGCAAGTCCTCCGCCGTCAATTCGGGGAAGTCGGCCAGCACCTCTTCAACGGTCATTCCCCCGGCGAGATACTCCAACACGTCTTGTACGGTGATCCGCATGCCGCGGATGCACGGCTGGCCGCTCCGCTTGCCCGGCTCGATCATGATCAGATGGGTGTAGCCCATATCGCCAAGGTACGTCGTTCGAGGTCCCCAGTCAACGACCGGCGCAAGCCGCCGAACGACCCGGCGCGGCAGGAGAAACCGCCGTTTGCCCGTTGCGTTCGCGCCCCGCCCACGTTCTAATGACGCGACACGCCCGTCAGCCTTCATCGTGAGGCGCCTCATGTCTCCGCGCAACCGCCGTCTCGTCGTCGCCGGCCTGGTCGGGGCCGTCCTGCTGGTGCTCATCGCCGCGTCGCGGCCGGCCGACCCGCCCACGACCTCCTTCCGCATCGTCCTCGGCCTCCACGACAAGGAACCGACCGACTGGAGCGGCAAAGTCGCCGTCGCCGACGGCGAGGCCGTCGCCCTCAACGGCTGGCGCTTCGAGGACTCCGACGCCGTATCGGGGCCGACGCAGTGGAAGTGCAAGACGCGCGACTACATCGCGCCCGGCGAAAGCTTTCCGCTCGACCCCGCCTCCGGCAGGCCGAAGCCGCCGCCGCGGGAACCGTGGCCCAACGGCGTCGTCCTCACCGTGCGCGGCGCCGCCCCGACGGCCGCCGTCACCCTGCCCGCCGGCGAAATCAAGTTCTCGGCCGACGACGTCCCGCTCGGCCGGCCCAAGCTCTACCTCGACGGCCGCGTGCGCGTCGAACGACTGCCGGCGACCAGCATCCTCCGGCCGCCGGCCGGCCCCAAGGCGGTCGAGCCTGTGCAAGACGACTACCCCGCCTTCTGGGTGCGCTACAAGACCGGCAAGCAATACCTGGCTTGGGTCGCCTACCGGGAGGGAAAAGACCGCGTGCTCCTGGTGGAGCGCGACGGCCCGGACGGCGATTGGTCGAAGCCGGTCGAGGTCGCTGGGCCGGGCGACCACTTCCGCGTCGCCCTGGCCGGCACGCGCAACGACACCCTCTGGGTCGTCTGGTCGGAACAGCGCGACCACAACTGGGACCTCTACGGCCGGCCCTACAAAGGCGGCAAACTCGGCGACGAGGTCCGGCTGACCGACGACCGCGGCCCGGACCTGTGGCACCGCATGACCACCGACCAGCGCGGCCGGGCCTGGCTGGTCTGGCAGGGCGCCCGCGACGGCAAGTTCGGCGTCTTCGCCCGCTGCGCCGACGGCGACGGCTGGCACGACCCGATCCGCGTCAGCGACGCCAAGGCCAACGCCTGGAACCCCGTCGTCGCTTCCGACTACAAAAATGATCGCGTATGGGTGGCGTGGGACTCCTACGATTCCGGCGAATACAACGTGCGCCTGCGCGCTCTCTCCGGCGGGCCGGCCCCGAAGGCGGGCGACGTGCTGGCGCCGGAGAAGTCGCCGCGCTTCCAGGCCCACCCAAGCCTGGCCTGCGACCGGGCCGGCCGGCTCTGGGTCGCCTGGGACGAGGCCGGGCCGAACTGGGGCAAGGACTACGGCTTCCTCTATTTCAAGGCCGGCGGAGAGCGGCTGTACGCGCGCCGGGCCGTCCGCCTCCGATGTCTCGACGACGGCGTATGGAAAGAGCCGAAAGCGGACCTTTATAACGTCATTCCCGAGGACGCCAGGGACTACGTCGAGCTGCCGCAGCTGCAAGGCGACGGCGAGGGCCGGATGTGGCTGGCGTTCCGCCATCGCACCTGCCGCCACCCGCGCATCGACGGCTGGAGCATCCAGGGCCGCTGGGACGTATTCGCCGCGGCCTGGCTCGGCGACCGCTGGACCACGCCGGTCGAGTTGCCGCGATCCGGCGGCCGCAACGACATGCGCGTCGATTCCCAGCGCGACCCGGCCGGCAACGTCTACTTCGCCTACGCCAGCGACAACCGCGGCTGGACGCCGCCTTCCATGATGGCGCGCAACCTCAGCGTCGCCGTCAGCCGTTTCGGCGGCCTGCCCCGGCCGGCCGACGCCCAGTTCGTCGCCGCCCACCCCCACCCGCTCCCGCCCGCGGAGGGGCAGGGAGGGGGCGTGGTCGCGCCGGTCCACCCGCGCGAGGCCGAGCAAATCGCCCGCATCCGCGGCTACAAGATCGAATCCGGAGGCAAAACCTATCACATCTACCGCGGCGACCTGCACCGCCACACCGACATCTCCGGCGACGGCGTCGGCGACGGCTCCCTGATGGACCTGCACCGCTACGCCCTCGACGCCGCCGCGCTCGACTTCTGCATCGTCTCCGACCACAACATGGGCAACGACGCCGAGTACCCCTGGTGGCGCACGCAGAAGGCCAACGATCTTTACACCGTACCCGGAGCGTTTATCTCCGTGTACGGCTACGAGCGCAGCGTGCCCTACCCCAACGGCCACCGCAACGTCCTGTGGCTGGAGCGCGGCCATCGCACGCTGCCCCTGCCGAGGCCGCTGCCCAAACCGATGGCCGAGGACACCGGCAGGATGTACGCCTACCTGCGGCAGACGGACGGCATCTGCACGTTGCACACCACCGCCACCGACCAGGGCACCGACTGGTCGCAGCACGACGACGCGCTGGAACCGGTCGTCGAAATCTTCCAGGGTTACGCCGCCTCCTCCGAGGCGCCCGGCGCCCCGAAGGCCGAGAACGACGCCATGGATCGCATTCACGGCCCATTCAAACCGGACGGGTTCGTGTCGCGGCGCTGGCCAAGGGCTACCGCCTCGGCTTCCAGGCGTCGAGCGACCACATCTCCACGCACGTCAGCTATGCGTGCGTCGTGGCCGAGGACTTCAGCCGCAAGGGGCTGATCGACGCCTTCAAGAAGCGGCACAGCTACGCGGCCACCGACAACATCGTGTTGGACGTGCGCATGGGGGCGCTGGGGATCATGGGCGACGAGGTGCGCACCGATAAGCCGGAGCTGGACGTGACGGTGCTGGGCACGGGGCCGATCGAGCGCGTGGACGTGCTGCGCGACGGCGAGGTGGTACACAGCGAAACGCCGGCCAAGGATGCGGCGGAGTCCCGCTTCCACTGGGACGATCCGAAGCCGAAGGGCGGCGACAAGGCCCATTATTACTACGTCCGCGTGTCGCAGAAGAACGGGCAAACGGCGTGGGCGTCGCCGATCTGGGTGCGGGCGGGGGACTGAGCGGACGGCGAGGGTCGATACCAACCCGAAGCGCAAGCGAGGGCGAAGGTTCCTGACCGAATCCCTCGCTTGCGCTTCGGGTTGGTGTGCCTCGCTTGCGCTTCGGATTAGTGAGTGCAAAGTCACGCCGAGGAAGACATGGTGGAGTGGCAAACTCTGACACTCGATTTCGCCCAGCGCGTCGGGCGGGCCGTGGCTGTGTTGGCGGGCGGCGGACTGGCGACCTGGTTCGTGGCCGGGCCGTTTCGGCGGATGCTGGCGCGCAGCCGGCTCGACCCGTCGTCGGCGTCGTTCCTCCTCAACACCGGCCGCGGCGCCCTGCTGATCGCGGTGGTCCTGATCGCCCTGGACCAGCTCGGCGTGCAAACCACGTCGCTGATCGCCCTGCTCGGCGCCGCCGGCCTGGCGGTGGGCCTGGCGCTGCAAGGCTCCCTGGCCAACTTCGCGTCCGGCCTGCTGCTGCTCTCCTTCCGCACCGTCCGCGTCGGCGACTGGATCGAGGTCGGCGGCGTCCGAGGGCAGGTGCGCGACATGCACCCTTTTTTCATCGTTCTTGTGGCCGAAGACAACCGCGTCGTCACGCTGCCCAACACGCTGCTGACCGGCGGGGCGGTGGCCAACGATTCCGCCCTGCCGACGCGGCGCGTGCGCTGGACGCTGCCGGTGACCGGCCGCGACGACCTGGCCTCCGCCAAGGAGGCGTTGACGGCCCGGCTCCGCGCCGACCCGCGCGTCCTGGCGGAGCCGGCGCCGCGCGCCGACGTGGAGGAGTGGGCCGACGACCGCCGTGTGCTGGCGGCCACGGCCTGGACCTCCGCGGCCGACCGGGCGGCGGTGCAACGGGAAATGATGGAGGCGTTGGGGAACGCCCTGGACCAGGCGCGGGCGAAGGGGAGCGGAAAACCGGGCGAGCGGGGGGCGTCCGCCGCTGACGAAGCATCCGGTCGGTCGTGAACGGTGAGTGGAGGGTCGGGGCCGAGATTGCTATCCTGACGGTCGTGGGGCTTCCGAAGGGGTTCCCCTTCTCTTGAAACGGTTGGCTGACGCCCTCCGCCGCCAAGTTATAACGTCGGAGCCGTTATGCAACCCGCCGCGCCGCCCGAATACAACGTCACCGGCCAGAACTTCGCCGACCGCCGACACCTCCGCTACGCCGGCCCCATCCTCGACGCCCACGCCCACGTCATGCGCACCCGGCCGGCGGACAGCAAGGACGACGCCGATTGGACCATCGCCGACGCCGAAACCATGCTCGCCGTCGCGGCCGAGTTCGGCGTCGTGCAGACCTATTCGATGTGTCCGCCCGAGGACATTCCGGCGCTGCGCCGGCGCTTCGGCGACCGGCTGCGCTTCAACGGCCCCATCAGCAAGAAGTCGCTCGACGCCCCGGACGATGAGGCCTACCGTCTGCTCGATCGCTTTTTGGAACAGGGCGTCGATGTCATCAAGTTCTGGGCGGCGCCGCGCGGACGCGAACGCGGCCTGTTCGTGGACGCGCCCTGGCGGATCGAGGCGGCCCGCCGCGCCCGCGCCGCCGGCGTCCGCGTCGTCATGGTCCATGTCGCCGACCCGGACGCCTGGTTTCGCACGACGTATGCCGATGTGAGCAAGTTCGGAACCAAGGCCGATCAGTACGTCGGACTGGTTCGGATGCTGGAGATGTTCCCCGACCTGACGTGGATCGCCGCCCACATGGGGGGCGATCCCGAGCACGCCGACCACCTTGAAGAGTTGCTGGAGCGCTATCCTTCCCTTTATTACGACGCCAGCGCGACCAAATGGCAGGTGCGCGAGGTTTCGGCCCACCGCGAGGCGGTGCGCGGGTTGCTGCTGCGCCGGCCGGATCGCTTCCTGTTCGGCTCCGACCTGGTGACGCGCCGCGGCCTGCCGCGCGACCATTACGCCAGCCGCTACTGGTCGCACCGCACCCTCTGGGAAAGCGCCTGGGAGGGCCGCGGTCCCATCGCCGACCCCGATTACACGCCCGATGCCGGCGGGCCGCCGACGCCGCCGCTGCTCGGCCTGGATTTGCCGGACGCCGTGCTCGACGCCGTGTACCACGGCAACGCCCTGCGCATTCTGCCGGGCGCGACGACCACGCCTCACTGATCCAACGTCCCGGAGGAGACAAGCGGGCGGGTTGAAACGAGAATGGTTTCAATCCCCGCCGCCGATGTCCGCCGTCTCCGAGGCGACGGCCTCACGGCCATTTCCCCGTCGCGGCGGCGGCGACGGGTGGAAGCCGGCGGCAGGCCGGTGCATCGGCTCGTCGGGCAGGGCCATTTCCACGAGATCGAGCCAGGCCCCGGACGGGTCCGCCGCGGTTTCCACCTCGACGAAGCGGACCAGCCGGCCGCTCGTCTCCAGGACGTGCCGCCGAAAGGCGTGGTAATCGAGCAATTCCGACGCCTCCAGGTGAACGTCGGGGACGCACCCGTCGCCGCCGCACCCCAGGGTCACGCGGAAATGACAGCGGCCGCCGGGGCCAGGCCGGCGCTGGATGCCGCGGATCGTCCAGGGACGCCCTTGTGAATCGGTCATGGGACGCCTCGCTTTCGCGGATTTGCGGGCCGGCCCTCCGTCGGCTTGGTCCCTGCCGAACCGGCCTTCCCACCAATTCACCACAAAAGCGCGCCGGACGCAAAAGAAATTCGGCCCGAAAACGAATTCGCGCGGCCGCGGGCCTGAGGAGGGGCCGGGCAAAAAGAGGAGGCCCGCCGTTCAGCCCGTTGGCCCGCGCAGCACCAGCAGGACGTGCAGGGCGCCGCTTCGCATCGGCTTGCGCCCTTCGAGGAAGCGTTTGATCTCCGCGGAATCCCGCCTGGGCCGCACGGGGTTGTACGGCAAGACCAGCACCGGATGATTCACGCCCTGTTTGCCGGCCGACTTGCCCGGCTCGGGTCGCGGCGCCGCCAGCGTCGTCGCCAACTGGGCGGCCGTGCCGTCGGCCACCGGCTTCCGCGGATCGACGCCCAGCGGCCCCTTCTGCTTCGACGGAGGCGTCCGCACCGGATCGACGCCGAGCAGGTCCGAGAGTTCCTTGTGATCGCGCTCCGTCATGCGCCGGACCACCAGGCGGTCGAACGGGTTGTCGGCCGGGCGCTTGTCCTTCTTGGCCTCGACGCCGAGTTGCCGCAAGACCCGCCCCAACTCCTCGGCCGTCAAGTCCTCGCTATACAGGACATAATTAGTATGCAACGGCGGCCGGGCGATGCGCCGCGCCGCCGCGGCGTCGATGGCGAGGTCGGCGTGGTACGCCTTCAAGACGGTCTGCAAGCGTTTGAAGGCCTCGGTCCCGTCCCGAACCGGCAGCTCCACGCGCAAGGCCGCGTCTTTCTGAAGCTCGGCGACCAGCTTCTTGTGGACCGCCTCCTGTTCCAGATCGCGCAGCTTGAACGTGGCCGGCACGTCGAGGTTGGTCGCCACCGACTTGATCTCGACGAACATCTCCATGCCTTCCGACGTTAAGACCGGATCCTCCTTTTCCACGACCGGCGGGGTCGGGTCCGCCCGCTCGTGATGAGCAACTTCCACCGGAACGGGCGGCGCCGGGGCGGGGTCGTGCTTCTCAGCGGCGGCGTGGGGCGGCGGCAGGACCGCGACGGTCGGCGGGACAACCGGCGTCTTGACTTGGGGGGCGACGGATGGACGGCTTTCCTGGCTTTGGCGAAGGGCGACCGCCGGGCCGACCGGCCGGTTCAGGAAGGCGGCGAAGTAGCAGTAGGACGCGCCTCCGATCAGGAAAAGGACGGCGGCGGCGGCGGCGGTCCCGATCCAGGCTTGATAGTCGGCGGGGAAGCGTCGGACGACGGGGCGGCGGGCGGACTTCCTCGGGCGCGCGGCGACCTTCCGCAAAACGTCTGGAGAAAGGTCGCGGTCCAGGCGAGGAAACGGAAGCTCCTGTAACTCCCGAGAATCGGTTTGCAAGCGCTGGAGGAGCCGACGCGCCTCCGGCGAACGACGCAACAGCCGCAAGACGTGGCGACGGCGGCGGGCGCTCAGTTCGCCATCGACGTAGGCGGTCAATAGTTCGCGCAAACCTTCGGGGAGCATTGCCTCACCTCTATTCGTCCTTCTCCAGCAACTCGCGAAGTTCCAGGCGCGCCCGGTGCAGCCGGCTGCGGATGGTGCCGATCGGCACGTCCAGCACCTCGGCCATCGTTTCGTACTTCTGGCCCTCCATGTCCTTCATCACCAGGACAGCCCGGTGTTCCGGCGACAGCCGCGCCAGGGCCTGGCGGATGCGGCGCCGCTGCTCCGCCTGCTCCATCGCGTGGCCAGGGCGGCTCGTCTCCGACGGGTCGTGCGGCTCGACGCCCGGCTCCCCGTTGCGGCCGGCGTCGATGCTCACGACGGCCCGCTGTTTCCGCTTCAAACTGATGGCCGTGTTCACGGCGATGCGGTACAGCCAGGTGAAAAACAGCGAGTCGCCCTTGAAATTCTCCAAGGACTGGTAGGCGCTCAGGAACGCCTCCTGCACCACGTCGTAGGAGTCCTCGGCGTTGCCGACCAGGCGATAGACGGTGTTGTACAAACGCTCCTGATGGCGGCGCACTAATTCCCCGAAGGCGGCCGTATCCCCTTGCAGGCATTCAGCAATGAGGCGGTGGTCTTCGGCGCTCACGGACACCTTACCGCTCCATAGGACGACGGGGCGTCGCCGAAAGTTCCCGAAACGGCCGGCGCGACCCCGAACCGCTCAGGGCTTTGGCTTCCGCCGACGGACATCCCCCAACATCCCGATAAAAGTCATCGCCCTCTCCTACGCCTAGCCGTCGGACGTGCGACCCTCCGCCTGTAAGATACCATTCCGCAGGCTTCCGGTACAATTTCCTTCAGCGGACGCCGAAAGAACGGCTCGCTCGTCGTCGGCCGCAGGATCGCCTTGCAAAGAATCCGACTTGAGCCGACAATAACGAGGGCGAGCGGCCGGCGTCAGCCGGCTGGTGCTTCACCCGTTCCGCGGCCCTATGCTACACCAGCCGGCTCACGCCGGCCGCTCGCCCGCCAGACCCTTGCCGGACGCCCGTGCGTAGAATGGATCGTGCCCCGCCGTTTGCCCGGACTTTCCTCATAACCCCGCGAGCGACATGGACCCTTCCGCCTCGGGATCGAACGACCTGCTCATTCCTTTCACCCTGGCGGGCCACCATTTCTCGATCAACGTCCCCAACCTGATTCTCGTCTTCATGAGCATCCTGTACGAGGCGATGCCGTTCATCGTCCTCGGGGCCGTGGTCGCGGGGCTGCTCGAAGAACTGCTGCCGCAAAAGTTCATCACCCGCTTCCTGCCGCGCAGCCGCTTCCTGGCCATCGCCATCGGCGGCCTGCTCGGCCTGCTCTTCCCGATGTGCGAGTGCGGCATCATCCCTGTCATGCGCCGCCTCTTGCGGAAGGGGCTGCCGCTGAGCTGCTGCACCGCCTACCTGCTGGCCGGGCCGATCATCAACGTCGTGGTGATGCTCAGCACCTTCATCGCCTTCTCCGGCAAGGAAGCAACCCCCGTGCCCCAGGGCATGGCCCCCCAGATGGGCGGCCTGTGGATGATGGGGATGCGCATGGGCCTTGGCTACCTCGTCGCCGTCGGCACCAGCCTGATCGTCGAATGGCAGTATCGCAAGCACGGCAACAAACTGCTGACGCCGCTCGCGGTCCCCAGCGGTCTCCCCTTGCTGGACGAGGACGCGCCGGAAAAGAAGCGGCCGATCGGCGAGCGCATTACCAACATCGCGCGGACGAGCCTGCACGACTTCGTGGACATCATGGTCTACCTGATCCTGGGGGCGCTCATCGCCTCCCTGACGCGGCAGCTGATTTCGCAGGAAACCGTGGCGGCGGTGTCGCACCAGTATCCCGGCCTGGCCATCGTCCTGATGATGGGGCTGGCGGTGGTGCTCTGCCTGTGCAGCGAGGCCGACGCCTTCGTGGCCGCCAGCTTCGTCACCCTGCGGCCGGCCGCCAAGCTGGCCTTCCTGACCCTTGGACCCATGCTCGATTTCAAGCTCTATTTCATGTACACCCGCGTCTTCCGCACGCGCCTCATCTGGACCATCTTCCTGGCGGTGATCGTCCAGGTGTTCCTGTACTCGTACGCCGTTCACGTATTATGGGAAAACTTCGGCGGCCGGCTGCAACCCGTCGCCGCCGCCTCACTGTCGCCCCGACGCTGACCGACCAATTGCCCTTTCGGAGACCGTTCATGGCTCACGACCACCACCACGACGACCCCGGCGAGTTTTACAAGGAACAACTCTTCACCATCGGGGCGTGCGGCGCCTTCGCGGTGGTGTCGCTGATCCTCTGGTACAGCGGCGCGCTCAAGAACATGCTGGCCACCAAGTTCCATGTCTGGGTGTTTCTCGGCGCCGCCACCCTGCTCGCCATGGTCGTCGTCAACGCCGTCTCGCTCTGGTTCTCCGTCGGCGAGGCCAAAGCCGTCCCCGTCGGTGGGCACGACCACGACCATGACCATGCTCACGGCCATGACCACGACCACGACCACGACCACGACCATGCTCACGATCACGGCCATGACCACGGCAACGGCCATTGCGATCACGACCATCATCACGACCACGACCATCATCACGACCACGGCAACGGTCAGGATCATTCCCACGCGCATACGCACGCCCACGCCCATTCCGGGGCGGCGGTCCAGACGGCCCCGGCCGCGACCGGCGTGCGTCAGGAGGCGGCCGAGGCGCCGGCCGTCGTGGCCCATAGCCACTCTCACGGCCACGAGGGGCACGACCACGGCTGGGCGCCGTGGCGCTACGCGGTGCTGCTGCTGCCGGTGGCGATCTACTTCGTGGTGCCGATGGAAGCGCTGAGCAGCACCGGCGGCAGCGCCATCGACGTGGACTCCTCCGCCGTCGCCAGCGGCAAGATGGACAAGAAGGTGGACGAGAGCATCACCTTCCAGCAGCTCGAACTCGCCGCCCTGTACCCGGAAAATCGCTCCTTGTACGAGGGCAAAACGGTTCGGATCGTCGGCCAGTGCGTGCCCAACAGCGACCGGACGTTCACGCTGCGTCGCTACAAGATCAGCTGCTGCGCCGCCGACGCCGTGCCGCTGAACGCCGTCATCGTCGTCGATCCCGCCTCCAAGGAGGGCATCGACGAGAACGCGCTGCGCGGCCGATGGGTGGATGTCACCGGCCGGGTGCAGTTCATCCTGCCCCGCGCCGGCGCCGATCACTACGCCACGGCCCTGGTCCTCACGCCGACGCCGGATCGGCCCTTGATGGCGACGAAGGACCATCCCGAAGGGCTGATCAAGGAAGTGCCCGTGCCGGCCGACCCCTACCTCAACTGACGCGAGGCGGCGCCATGCCATCGTCGGCCAACGTATCCCTGGACCGGCTGCTGCGGGCGGCGGGCTTCGCCGCCCGCGCCCACCGCCATCAGCTGCGCAAGGACGGCCAGACGCCCTACGTCAGCCACGTCTTTCGCGTCTGCCTCACCGTGCGCCACGTCTTCGGCGTGGACGACGAGGGGGCGCTGACCGCCGCCCTGCTGCACGACACGATCGAGGACACCGCCACGGATTTCGACGACGTCGAAAGGGAGTTCGGCGCCGAGACGGCGGAATGGGTCAAGGCGCTGACGAAGGACATGCGCGAACGCGAGCCGGAGCGCGAAGAAAAATACAAAAAAGAGTTGGGACAGGCTCCGTGGCAGGTCCAGGTCTGCAAGCTGGCCGACATTCACGACAACCTGCTCGATTCGGACCAGTTCCCTCCGGAAAAGCGCGCCAAGACGTTTCGCCGGTCGCGGGAATATCTGGCCGTGCTGACCGACCCCGATGAACGGGTGCGCCGCGCCTACGCGATCGTGGCGCGCCTGTTGAACGACCTGGACCCTCGCATAATTTAGACGGGGCGCGCCCGGACGCCGTCTTGCCACGCCTTTCGCTTTCCCCTTGACACCCGAGGGTCCAATCGATTTAACTACTTCAATGGAAGGAACTCAGCGTTGAGTGAAACCATGCGGCCGCTGCCGGCCCTGCCCATCATCGGCTTCCCTCCCGCGTATCTCAAACGCGGCTTCAGCGCACTCGCCGTTCTCGCGTGACGGCGCGCCCTCCTTTCCTTGCCCTCGCTCCACCGCCCATTCGACGCCCGCCCACGGACGCCCCGACGGCCCATCGAAACACCGATTCTCGCGTTGCCCGGTCCGAAGCGCACGGGGTGGGGCGGCCGCGCCCGCATGGATGTCGGCCGACCCCTCCGCCGTGTTTCCGCTCTCCTTTCGGCGTTCGCGCGGATAGTTCCGGGACGGTGATTCGTCCTATTTGCGGTTGGGAATTGGTGTGCTTCCCGAAGCGAACCGGACTATACTGGTAAAAGAAGAAGTGGCGAAGCTGGCGAAACCTTGCCGTGAAGGCGGTTTTCGCCGCGAGGTATTCCCCCAAGCCGTCGGGCCGGGGGCGGATCGAAACCGACAGGAGTACCAGCGATGACCTTGTGGATGCGGCGAACGGCGGCCGTGGCATTGACGGCCGTCCTGTGCGGCGGAAGCGTCCTCGCGGCCGACGTGGACAAGAAAACCACTCCCGCGTTCGGCGTGCTTCAGGCCACGGCCCCGGACGCCGTCAAGGCGCGAGGCGCTCGACTGGCTGAAGGCGGCCGGCAAGACCGACGACGCCTCGATCAAGGCCTTCAACGCCCTCTGGGCGGCCGACCGGCCGGTGCTCGACAAACTCGCCGACGCGTTCGCGCTGGGCAACGCCGACGCCGCCAAGCTGCTCGCCGACGCCCGCAACCCCGACGCCGCCGCCCCCATGGAAGCGCCGGCCCTCGTCTCGGACGCCAAGCAGTCGCCGTTCTTCCGCGCCAATTTCGCCCTGGTCTACGCCAAGGCGCTCTCCGCCCGCCGCGTCCATGAGCAGGTGCTCGACACCCTCAAGGGCATCAAGGCCGAGCAGACCGTCGATCCGGCCAGCTACTTCTTCACCAAGGCCGTCTCCGAACACGCCCTGATCGAGAAGGACAAGGCGCTCGAATCCATCGACCATCTTCTGGCCGACGTGGCCGACACGCCGGAGCGCTACCGCACCGTCGGGGCGCTGATGGTTTTCGACATGATGAACTGGAAGGACGGCGGCCGGGACCTCGCCTCGCGCCTCGACCCGCTGACGCGGAAGATGAAGGCGATCAAGGACCGGCTCGACCTGGAGCGCGGCGGCGACAAGACGCAGAAGATGGAAAAGGACGTGGTTTTCCGCCTCGACGAGGTCATCAAGCAACTGGAAAACCAGCGGAAGAACCAGGGCCAGGGCAGCGGCGCCAACGGCGGCAACTGCCCGCCCGGCGGCAACGGCCAGCAGCAGCAGCCCAACGACAACACTCAGCCGTCGCGGCCGCAGGACGACAGCCTCGGCGGCAACGGCAAGGGCGCCGGCCAGATCGACATGAAGAAGCTCAACGACACGGCCGCCAAGTGGGGCAAGCTGCCCGAGAAGGATCGGGCCGCGGCCATGAAGGACCTGACGCGCGACCTGTCGCCGGAGTTGCGCGACACGGTGGAGCGGTTCTTCAAGGAGCTGTCCGCCCGCGCCAGGCGGATGAGGACAAGTAAGGTCGCTAAATAGACTGATGACGCCCGACCGGCCGGCCCTTGACGGGGCCGGCCGGTTTGCGTTAGGTTGACTTCGCCCAAGGGTCCTTCACAAGGAGCAAAGACGCGATGAAACTTTCCCGACTCGCCGCCGGGCTGGGCCTGGCCGTCGTGCTGTCCGCCGTGGCCGTCGCCGCCGAGCCGCTGATCTCCGGGCCGCAGGTGGACGACAAGGTCATCACGCCGTTCGCCCCGCTCAACATCAACGGCGAAAGCGCCGGCGACATGAATTGCCTGGTCTGCCAGAACCAGGACAACCCGGTCGTGATGATCTTCGCCCGTGAAGTCACTCCGGAATTGACCAAGCTGGTCAAGCGCGTCGATCAGATGACCGGCAAGCACAAGGACGCCCAGATGGGCAGCTTCGTGGTGTTCTGTCAGGACCGCGAAGGGCTGCGCGACGAGCTGAAGGCGATGGCCCGCGACCAGGAATTGAAGAACCTCGTCCTGTCGATCTGGATGCAGCCCAAGTCGGCGGACGCCCCGAACCCGATCAGGAAGTACCGGGTCAGCCCGGCGGCCGACGTGACCGTGGTGCTGTACACGGACAACAAGGTCAAGGCGAACTACGCCTTCCGCAAGGGCGAAATGACGGACAAGGACGTGGACGCCATCGTCGCCGCGGCGCCGGGGAAGATCCTGCCGAAGAACTAAAGCCGATCTCGAACCAGGATCATGTGGCGCCGGTTCGCCGCGACGCGCCAGCGGAGCGTTTGATCCCAACGCGCTCCGCTGGCGCGTCGCGGCGAACCGGCGCCGTTTGCTCCGCGCTCAGTCCCCCAGTCGGAGAACGCGCACCGTGACCATGTTCTGGTCGCACAGGTGGACCTCGACGTCGGCCGCCTGGAAGACGTCGTTGGCGATGTCGGTGCGCAAATCCCGGTAGAAATTCACCACGTCGGCGTCGCCGGCCGCCTCCGGCCGCACGCAGAAGCGCACCTGATAGGCGCCGAACGGCTTGTCCAGCTGGACGGTGACGGCGCGGTCGTCCGGAAAGAGGCCCTTGTCGTCGAGATAGTTTCCCACGTCTTGGGCCTCGTCGGCCGTCACGTTGGCGGTGTAGAACAGTTCCGAGGTCTTGAAAGCGATCTTCTGGCCCAGGGCGCCGGGCAGACCGCCGTTCAAGTTGGGGTTGAAGATGGCCCCGTCGTCGGGGACGGGCGCGGCCGGGGGGACGGTTGCCATCGGCGGCGCGATCGGAGGCCCGAAGGCGGGGCCGGAGCGGGCGCTCAAGAAGTCGAGGACGCCGACGCCGGCGCAGGCCAGGAAACAGACGGCGAGGACGCCGCCGCCGACCACCAATCCGACGACCCAGCCCGACGATTGCCGCGGCGGCGGCCGGCGCGGATAGGGCCGTTCGTCATATCCGGGGCGCGGCGGAAAGAGGTCGTCGCACCGGTCGGCCCGCCGCCAGTCGGCCATTCCTTCGCACCAGACGAGATCGTCGCCGTGTACCTTGCCGTCGTCCATCAACTGCCGCAGCTGCCGGAGCGGCACCGGGCCGTACCGGGCGTTATCGCCCTGTCCCCTGCGGGCCACGTACCATTCGTCCCTCATCGGCCGCCCTCCCGTTGCCCTCGTCCGACGCGGTACCGGATTCGCCAGAGTGGTTTTATGCTACCCCGCCGCGGAGGCCGGTGCAAGCGGCCCGGCTTCCTGCTTCCACCCCTCACAAGCCCGATGCGCATGGTTACGCCAGTTCCTCCTCGCGCAACAGGTCCAGCGTCGCCGCCGCGGCCGCCACGGTGCGTTCCACATCTTCTTCGGTATGCGCCGCCGTGGTCATGCCGCCCAGGCCGAACAGGTCCACGCCGTTGAGCAGCATCCCCTGACGGACGGCGTGCGTCAACCGCACGTCGCGCGGGCCGTCTAGCTTATTCAGATCGCCGTTGTACGGAATGAAGTCGTCGCCGTCAGGCCGCGGCCCGCGATAGTTCGGCAGCAGACGGAACATCGAAAACTCGCCGTAGGCGATCCAGGCGGCGTCGCGCTCGGCGAAGAGTTCGTTGAGCCGCCGGCGCAGCAGTCGGCCGGTCGCGCCGGCCCGGCGGCAGGGTTCGCCGTCGGCGACGAGTCGCAGCGCCGCGACGCCGGCCGACGCCGACAGCGGGTTGGCGTTGAAGGTGCCGGGGTGCTTCATCTTCGGCTTGCCGGGCCGAAATTCGAGGTGAGCCAGGACGTCGGCGCGGCCGGTCACGGCGCCGCCGGGCAGGCCGCCGGCCAAAATCTTGGCCAGCGTCGTCAGGTCGGGCCGGACGCCGAAGTGTTCCTGCGCCCCGCCCGGCGCCACGCGGAATCCGGTGATGACCTCGTCGAAGATCAGCAAGCGATCAAGGCGAGTCGTAATATCTCGTAGGGCGTGCAGGAACGGCCCGCGGATCGGCACGGCCCCCCAGTGGCCGCCGGTCGGCTCCAGGATGACGCAGCCAATTGTGGGGTCGGCCCGCAGCGTCCGCTCCACGGCGTCGAGGTCGTTGGGCGGCAATACGACGGTTAGCGCGGCGACTTCCGGCGGGATTCCCGGAGGCGCGGCGCCGTCATAGGGCGGGTCGGCGGCGGGGATGAGGAAGTCGTGCCAGCCGTGGAAGTGGCCGGCGAACTTGAGCACCCTGGGCCGACCGGTAAAGATCCGCGCCAGCCGCAGGGCCATCAGCGTCGCCTCGGTGCCCGACGACGTGAAGCGCACCGTCTCCGCCGTCGGCACGAGCTTCTGGACGAGTTGGCCCCATTCGATCTCTTTTTCGTGGCAGGCGCCGGGGTGGGTCGCCTTCGTCATCTGCCGTTGAACCGCTTCGACCACCACGGGATGACTGTGGCCGAGGAGCAGCGCCCCGTGGCCGGACCAGTAATCGACGAGTTCCTTGCCCTCGACGGTCCACTTGCGGCCGCCGGCGGCGCGGTCCACGTAGACCGGGAACGCTTCGAGGCAACGGCCGTCGTGGGTGACGCCGTGTGGGAAGACGCGGCGGGCCTGGTCGTGGAGCTTCTGCGACAGCGGGAACTCGGCGGCGAAACGCTCGGCCAGCGAGCGGCGCGACGCGACGGCGGGCATGGCGGCCTCCTCGGGCGGACGGGGATGCGGGATCGGGGTTCAGAATAGGACGGCGGCGGATTGCTTACCAGTCCGAAGCGCGAGGGGGCGTCAGGCGAGAGGCGAGTGAAAAGGAATGGCGTCCCCGGCTTCCGTCTCCGCGGCCTCCTCACCACACCCTACCGCGGGACCGCGGGGCGGCCCGCGCCGATTTTCTTGCGGCCCCCCAATTCTTGCACTACTCTTTCATCGAACGTCGCGTCGGGCCGAGATATTCTAGCCGAGACTGAACCCCTGAGACGGTCGCCGGGCCGTTCGGGGGTTCGCACCCGTTTCGGCTTTGCGATCCGATAAGGTGCGCTTATGGCCCTTCCGTCCACCGCCGATGATTTTGTCGAAATCGTACTCAAGAGCGGCGTCCTCGACCGCGACGTGCTCGACCCCTATCTGCGGCGGATGCGGTCGGCCGGCGGCCTCCCGGACGGCCCGAAAAAGCTCGGCGCCGCGATGGTCCGCGACGGCCTGTTGACTCCTTTTCAGGTCCGGCAATTCCGCCAGGGCAAGTGGCGCGGCTTCTGGATCAACGGCAAGTATAAACTCCTCGACCACCTCGGCGCCGGCGGCATGGGCAACGTGTTCCTGTGTGAACATCGGTCGATGCGTCGCCGCGTGGCCATCAAGGTGCTGCCCGTCGCCCACGCCAAGGACCCCGCGGCCGTCGAACGCTTCTACCGCGAGGCCCGCGCCGCCGCCGCCCTCGACCACCCCAACATCGTCCGCGCCCACGACGTTGACCACGACGGCCGTTACCACTTCCTCGTCCTGGAATACGTCGAGGGGGCCAGCTTTCAGGAGATCGTCAAGCGCGGCGGCCCGATGGACGTGGGCCGCGCCGCCCACTACGTCCGTCAGGCGGCGCTCGGCCTGCACCACGCCCACCTCGCCGGCGTCGTCCACCGCGACGTCAAGCCCGCCAATCTGCTGCTGGACCGCCAGGGCGTCGTCAAGATCCTCGACATGGGCCTCGCCCGCTTCTTCGACGACCGCGACGACGATCTCACGCGCATGGAGGACCGGCGTCAGATCCTCGGCACGGCCGACTACCTCGCCCCGGAACAGGCCATCAACAGCCATACCGTGGACATTCGGGCCGACGTGTACGGCCTCGGCGCCACGTTCTACTTCCTGCTGGCGGGTCGGCCGCCGTTCGCCGAGGGGACGGTGGCGCAGAAGTTAATCAGTCGCCAGATGCACGAACCGACGCCCATCCGCGAACTGCGGCAGGACGCGCCGGAAGGGTTGGCCGAGGTCGTCGCCAAGATGATGGCCAAGGACGTGGCGGCACGCTGTCAGACGCCGGCCGAGGTCTACGAGGCGCTGGCCCCCTGGACGCAGACGCCGATCCCGCCGCCGCCGCAAGAGGAGATGCCGAAGTCAGGCGTCAACCTCCGGGGCGGCGGTCTTTCCGACGCCCGGCTCGCCACCGCCAGCAACGCCGCGATGGCCACGATGCCCTGGATGAACCTGCCGCCGGTCGCCGCCGCGCCGGCGAAGCCCGCCTCCCCACGCCCGCCCCGATCGCTCCTGTGGTGGGCCGCTGTGGTGGCGCTGGCGGCGTTCGGCGGGGCCCTTTGCAGCTGGACGTTCGGCCGCGTGCTGACGGCTTGCGAAGGTTCTCGTCCGCAAACGACGGTTGTGGCGCCGACAAAGTAACGCGCGTACCGGCAGTTCTACTTTTCCTCTCCTTTTTTCGGCTTTACAACCGGCGTGTCGGGGTCGTTGCCCCATTCCGCCCAGCTTCGGTAGTAATTGCGCACGTCCTTTCCCCCATCAACTCCAATACGAACGCCAGCACCGCCGCCCGACCGCCGGACTGGCAGTAGGTGATCGCCGGCTTCGACGGGTCGATCCCGGCCTTCTCTAATAGCTTCGTCAGCTCCGCCGCGCTCTTGAAACGTCCGGTCTTCTCGTCGAGTGTGTCGCTCCATTCCAGGTGGGCCGCGCCGGGAATGGCGCCGTTACGCTTGGCCGTCTCCTCCGTGCCGCGGTATTCGCCCTCGGAGCGGGCGTCCACGATCTGCGGCGCCTTGCCCTTCAGGAGGTCGAGCAACTCCGTTTTGGTCGCCAGCCTGCCGGGTTGCGCCTTGAACTTGAGGTCCTTGACCGGCTGGACGGCCGGCGGTTCCTTCTGCATCGAGCCGCCGGCGGCTTGCAACGCCTTCCAGCCGCCGTTGAGGATGCGCACGTCGTCGAAGCCCCGGTAGCGCAGGATGTACCAGATGCGGGCGGACACCTTCGACTGGCTGTCGTCGTAGATCACGACGGTGTCGGCCGGGGCGACGCCGAGCGGGGCGATGCGCTTCTCCCAGTCCGCCGCGTTCTGGCCTTTGGCGAAGGCGTGCGCCCAGGCCGGCGCATCGATCCAGACGGCGCCGGGGTAATGGCCGTCGAGATACTTGCCCTTGCCGCGGGCGTCGAGGACGCGGACCATCCGGTTTGTCGTCGGCTTTCGCAGGTCGGCCGGCTCCGCGAGCAGGTCCGGCCTGGCGTAGTCGTTCGGGGAAAGGCCCAGGACAAGGCCCAGCAAGATCGGCGTCATGGTACAGTCCCTATTCCGGGCGACGTTCACTTCTCCTTTTGTATTGCGCGGGAGCGGCCTCAAATCGGCGGCGGCCTGGTTTCGGATAATAAGACTTGTGGGGGCCATGCAATGCCGGTAACGGAGTGGGATCAAGGACGACTGGCGCGGCCCGTGGCAAGAAGAGCTTGGCGCAGAAACCTCATGGACAAGGCTTTCGTTTCGCGTTAGGCTGCTCAAAGGACCGAAGCGGGGAGGGCGAACGGTGATTCAGATCCAGTTGCCGGCGGAGTTGGAAACGTTTGTCGGGCGGCTCATCGACGCCGGACAGTACGCCACGCCGGCTGAGGCCGTTCTCGACGGCTTATGGCTGCTCAAGGAGCAGACGGACTTGCACGCCGTCCGGCTGGAGGAGTTGCGTCAACAGATCGCCGTCGGCATGGAGCAGGCCGAACGCGGCGAATCGGCGCCTTTGGACATGAAGGCGATTCAGGACGAAGCGGCTCGCCTTGTCCGTCAGGAGAAGGGCCAGGAAGCCGACGCATGCCCAGGTAATTCGCACACCCCAGGCGGCGCGGGACCTCACGGACATCCTCGTTTATTTGGGGCGGTACAGCCCGTCGGCTGCCAACCGATTCGCCGACGAAGTGGATCAGAAATGCAACCTCCTCGCCCAGCTGCCCGGAATCGGCACGGCCCGCGACGACCTCGCGCCGGCTTGCGGTCCTTTCTCGTGGGCAGTTACCTCTTGTTTTACCGTCCGATCAACGGCGGCATCGAGTTGATCCGTGTCCTTCACGGCGCTCGGAACATTCCCGCGATCTTCAACCCGTAGCCTTGGTTGCGCCGCCCAATGGGGGAGATAAGTCATGTCCGGCCTGCAAGTGACACAAATCGATCACGTCTCCGTCCTCATCACCGACGTGGAGCGCAGCCGCCGCTTTTACCGCGACCTCCTCGGCCTGAAGGAGATCCCCAAGCCGCGGACGTTCGATTTCGTGGTGCTCTGGTTCGACCTGGGCAATATGCACGTCCACCTGCTGCTCAAGGAGCGGCCCGACACGATCAGCGGCCGGCATTTCGCCCTGCGCGTCGCCGACGCGGCCGCCGCCCGGAGCTACTTCGCCGACCGCGGCGTGGACGTCCAGGAAACGACGCTCATCCCCGGCGCCGACCGCTTTTTCATCCGCGACCCCGACGGCAACCGCATCGAAATCATCCAGTGGCTCGAAACCTATGGCCGCGCGGCCCAGGCGGATTCCCTGGCCCGAGCGACGCGGCCGTGATATGCTGTTTGATGGCTACGTCGCCCGCCTGCCCCCACCCACTCGCCCTCCACCCCACGGAGGCTCCCTCATGGAACCTCGTCCCCCGTCCGCCGTGACGCGCCGCCATTTCCTCCGCGCCACCACCTTGACGCTGGGCGGCCTCGGCCTCGCCGACCTGCTCCGCCTCCGCGCCGAGGCCCGCGAGGCCGGACGCACCGTCGAGGATACGTCCGTCATCCTTCTCTGGCTGCCCGGCGGGCCGCCGCACATGGAAACCTACGACATGAAGCCGGACGCCCCGGCCGAGTACCGCGGCGACTTCAAGCCGATCCCCACCAACGTGCCCGGCATGGAAGTCTGCGAGCACCTGCCGCGCCACGCCCGCATCGCCGATAAGTACACTCTTCTTCGGTCGATTTCGCACAACTTCGCCGACCACGGCGGCGGCCACAAGCGCTTCCTCACCGGCCGCGACCCCAAGCAGCCGACCGGCTTCGTCAACGACTTCCCGATGGTCGGCTCGATGACGGCCAAGATCGCGAGGGCCGCAACGTCGGCCTGCCGAACTACATTTCCGGCGTGGACCAGGGCCGCAGCGACGTGGACGTATTCAGTTTCGGCGCCGCCTACCTCGGGCCGTCGTCCACGCCGTTCACCGTGGTCGGCGACCCCAACGCCCCGAAGTTCGAGGTCAAGAACCTGGCCATGAACGCGGCGCTGGCGAGCCAGTTCGACGACCGCGAACGGCTGCTGCACGGTTTCGACGCCCTGCGCCGCGAGGCCGACCGCGACGGCGTCATGGCGGCGATGGACGAGTACAGCCAGAAGGCGCTGCAGCTGATGACCAGCGAGAAGGCCCGCACCGCCTTCGACCTGTCGCGCGAGCCGGACGGCCTGCGCGACCGCTACGGCCGCCACCCGTGGGGCCAACGGGCGCTGCTGGCGCGGCGGCTGGTCGAGGCCGGCGGCAGCTGGGTGACGATGGTGCTGGAGAACCCGACGCCGCCCGGCGTCACGATGCCGATCTGGTCCTGCTACAACTGGGATTCGCACGCGGTCAATTGTCACCTTTTCGAGGACGCCAAGTACCGCCTGCCGATCTACGACCAGGCCGTGAC
>CAWFBG010000022.1:0-374763 GCA_963813925.1 uncultured Planctomycetaceae bacterium | reverse complement strand
ATCGGCGGTCGGCGGCGTGAAGCGGGCGGCGTCGAGGAACGGTTCGTGGCAAAGGACGACGGCGCCGTCGCGGGTGAGGTGCAGATCGGTTTCGACGCTGACGGCGCCGGCGTCGAGGGCCGCCTCAAAAGCGGGCAGGGTGTTTTCCGGACGCAGGCCGCGGGCGCCGCGGTGGCCCTGGAGTTCAAACGGTCGGCGTCGGGGCGGCATGGCAATCTTCCCTCTCGATCGTTCGCTGTTCTATGAAGTTTTCGCGTCGCCCGGCCGCCGCTCTCGTTGGGTCGTGGGGCGGGTCATAGGATGATCACACCCGACCCCCACCGAGGCCGCACCCATGTTCCGCCGCATTTTGGTCCTCCTCGTTCTGGCCCTCGGCCCGTTTCTCCCGAAGGCCGCCGCCGGCGATCCGCCGCCGGTCAAGCTGGCCGTGCTGGTGGTTTTCGACCAGATGCGCGGCGACTACCTGACGCGCTGGAACGACCTGTTCGGCGACGGCGGATTTCACCGGCTGGAGAAGGACGGCGCCTGGTTCCAGAACTGCAACTATCCCTACGCCGGCACGGTGACGGGGCCGGGCCACGCCTCGCTGGCCACCGGCCGTTCGCCGTGCAAACACGGCATCTTCAATAATGAATGGTACGACCGCGACACGGGCGCGGGGGTGTACTGCGCGACCACGCCGCAACGGAAGCGCGTGCCGCCGGCCGACGACGCGAAGAAAGCCAGGAAGCCCAGGGAGGGCGGTACGCCGGAACGGCTGATCGGGCCGACGCTGGCCGATGTGTTCAAGGAGGCGACAGGTGGCAAGGGCCGCGTCGTGTCGCTGTCGTACAAGGACCGCGGCGCCGTTTTCCTCGGCGGACGCAAGCCGGATTCCTGTTACTGGATTGACGAAGCAACCGCGGAAGCGGTGACTTCTACCTATTACCGCGACCGTTTGGAGGATTGGGTCAAGGACTTCAACAAGGCGAAGCTCGCCGACCGCTATTTCGGCAAGGACTGGACGCGGTTGCGCCCCGACCTCGATTACGAGAAGTACAGCGGCCCCGACGATCAGCGCGGCGAAGCGCTCGGCTACTCCGGCATCAGTCAGGGCCGCACCTTCCCACACCCGATGGACGGCGGCCTCAAACAGCCCGGCAAGGCGTTTTACGAGACGCTGTACGCCTCGCCCTTTGGGAACGAACTGCTGCTGGATCTGGTCAAGCGCGCCGTGGACGCCGAGAAACTGGGGACGCACGACACGCCGGACCTGTTGTGCGTCAGCTTTTCCTGCACCGACCCGGTCGGCCACGTCTGGGGCCCCGATTCGCAGGAAGTCCTGGACTGCGCCTGCGGGCCGACCTCGTCGTCAAGGGTCTGCTGGACGACCTCGACGCCAAGGTGGGCAAGGGCCGCTACCTGGTGGTCCTGTCGGCCGACCACGGCATCTGTCCGCTGCCGGAGGTGTCCATGAAACGGGGGCGCGAGGCCATGCGCATCTTCCCGTCGCTGCTGGAACAGGAGGCCGAAGACTTTTTGCAAAAGACGTTCGGCAAGCCCACCGATCGCGGCGCGCCGGCCATCGAAAAGGTGGTCGATCAGTACGTCTACCTCAACCGCGCCTGGATCAAGGGACATGGTTTGGAGCAGTCCCGCGTCGAGGCGGCGCTGGCGGGGTGGCTGGCGGAACAGCCGGGCATAGCAAAGGCGTACACGCGCACCCAGGTGACGAAGGGAGTTGCGGCCGACGACGAGATTGGCCGGAAGGTGCAGCGGTCGTTTTACCCCGACCGGAGCGGCGACGTGATTATCGTGGTGAAGCCGTATGACCTGCTGAACTCGCGGCTGATGGGCACGTTCCACGGCTCGCCCTATTCCTATGACACTTCCGTGCCGCTGGTGGTGTACGGGCCGGGCGTGCGGGCCGGCGTGCGGAGCGACGCGGTGATCCCGCAGGCGGCCGCGCCGATCCTGGCCCACGCCCTCGGCGTGCAACCGCCGCCGGGCGTGGAAACGGGTGTGCCAGAGAAGCTGTTTGTGGGGCCATAGGAATACAGGCGAGCGGGGGGCGTAAGCCCCCTGATTTAGCATAGCGCCGCGGAACAAACGACGAATCAGGGGGCTTACGCCCCCCGCTCGCCTCGCACCTTTGTCCACGCAATCCCCCTTGACCCACCCCGCCCCTTCCGGCTAAGCAGGTCCGCCCGCCCACCTCCCGACCGAGGGCCTGTTATGCGACTCGTCATCGCCGTCCCGTCGCTGCTGTTCGCGGCGGCCGTTTTCGCCGCCCCCGCCCGCGCCGGCGAGATGCGCCATCCCGAGGACGCCGCCCTGCACGCCGTCCAGTTCGTCGATTCCTCCGAAGGCTGGGCCGTCGGCGACGAGGGCGCCATCTGGCACACCATCGACGCCGGCAAGGAGTGGGAACTGGTCCCCAGCCACGTCCGCGCCTCGCTGCGGTCGGTCTGCTTCCTCAACCCCTATCTGGGCTGGATCGCGGGGCGCGACGAGTTGCCCGACGGCCAGAGCGCCGGCGTAGTGCTATTCACCGCCGACGGCGGCGTCACCTGGAAGCGGGTCCTGCTCAACGCACTGCCCGGCCTCAACGTGGTGCGCTTCGCCGACGAAAAGACCGGCTACCTGGCCGGCGACGGCTCCGACCAGCACCCCAGCGGGTTGTTCGTCACCACCGACAGCGGCCGCACCTGGGAGCCGGCGCCGGGGCCGCGCGTCGCCTCGTGGCTGGCCGGCGACTTCGGCGGCGGCAACGGCGGGGCGTTGGCTGGGGCCTGGGACCGGCTCGGCACCGTCCGCAACGGCAAGGTCTTCACGGTCGAGATGGATTCGCTCGGCGGCCGCAACCTGTGCGGCCTTCGGCTGCACGGCAAGACCGGCGTGGCCGTGGGCCAGGGCGGTCTGCTGCTGACCACCGACGCGGCCGGGTCGAGCTGGAACTTCGTCGATCCGGGACTGCCGAAAAACGTCCTCTGCGATTGGGACTTTCACGCGGTCCACGGCGCCGGCCGGCAATACTGGGTGGTCGGCCGGCCGGGTTCGGTGGTGCTGCATAGCGCCGACGAGGGCGCCCATTGGGAGGTGCAGCACACCGGGCAGCCGCTGCCGCTGGACGGCGTGTTCTTCGCCGACGAGCTGCACGGCTGGGCGGTCGGCGAATTGGGAGCGATTTTGGCCACGACCGACGGCGGCAAGAGCTGGAAGCTCCAGCACCGCGGCGGCCAGCGTGCGGCGGCCCTGTTCGTCCACGCCCGCGCCGGCGGCGTGCCCCTGGACACCGTCGCCCTGCTGGGCGGCCAGGAAGGCTACGTCACCGGGACCGTGCGCGTGACGACCGCCGACCCGACCAGCGCGGCGGCGAACCACTGCGCCGACGATTCGCGCCTCGGCGCGGCGGTGCGGCAAGCCGGCGGGGCGGCCTGCGAGACGCTGTGGCAGTTCCCCGTCGCGTCGCACCTGACCCACGCCAACCGCGACTACCTGCTGCACGCCTGGGACCGTCTGCACGGCGACCGCGCCGCGGAACAGCTGCTGCGGCAAATGGTGCTGGCCCTGCACGTCTGGCGGCCGGACGTGATCGTCACCGACTCCCCCGCGGCGGGCGCCGCCGACGGGCTGGTCGTCGAGGCACTCCACGAGGCGTTCAAGGACGCCGCCGATCCGAAGATGTTTCCCGAACAGCTATCCGTCATGGGTCTGGAGCCGTGGAAGGCGTCCAAGCTCTACGGCCGCTGCGACGGCCGAACCGAAGGCCAGGTGGCCATCGACCTGACCGCCGTGAGCGCACCGCTGGAATCGACGCTGCGCGAGTTCGCGTCGGCCGCCGCGGCCGGTCTCGGCGACGACGCCGTGACGCCGCCGACGGAGCGGCGCTATCGCCTTCTGGCCGCCTCCACAGCGAGCGCGGCCGACCACGCCGAGCTGATGCAGGGCGTGGAACTGGCCCACGGCGGTCTGGCCCGTCGGCCGCTGGACGCGACCGACACATCGCCCGAAGCGGCCAAGGCGATCCACCGACGGGCGGCATCCTGGCGCTGGCCGAGACGCCGATTGCCGGCCTTGCCGATCCGGACCAGCTAGTCAGCCGCATCGAGCCGATGCTGCGCGACATGCCCGACGAGCAGGCGGGCAACGCCGTCTTCGCCGTGGCCGACCACTTCGCCCGCGCCGGCCAGTGGGACCTGGCGCGCGAGACGTTCCTGATGATGGCCGACCGCTACCCCGCCCACCCGCGGACGCCGGAGGCGCTGCGCTGGCTGATCCGCCACATCTCCAGCAGCGAGGCCCGGCGTCGGAGCGAGCTGGGCCAGTTCGTGGCGGCCGGGCAGGTGAGCTTCGGCCAGCCCAAACAGGATCCCGCGCCGATGCCGCCCGCCGACGCGGACAAGGCCAAGGGTCTGAAGCTGCCGCAGTTCGAGAATCGTGAAACTCTTCAGATGGGAAACATCTCCGGCATGGAAGTGGTGCGCAAATGGTATCAAGGGGCGGCGGAGTTGGGGCCGCGGCTGGCGGCTTTCGGCCCGGTCTACGCCGGCGACCCGGCGATGCAGTTCTGCCTCCAATCGGCGCACCGCAACCTCGGCGACCGCGACGCGCCCAAAAAGTGGTACACCGATTTCGTTTCCCGCCAGCCGGATGGCCCGTGGCGGAAGGCGGCGGCCGCGGAACTGTGGCTGATGAACCGCGGCGGGCCGCCGCCCAAGGCCGCCCTGTATTGCCGCGCCACCGACGAACGGCCCTTCCTAGACGGCCGACTCGACGACCCCTGCTGGCAGGCGGCGACGGCCCTGCCGCTAAAGAACGCCGCCGGCGACGCGGCCGGCGAGTACAAGACCGAAGCCCGCATGAGCTATGATCGCGAGTTCCTTTATCTGGCGGTGCGCTGCGCCCGCCCCGCCGACCGGCGCGAGGCGCCGGCCAGGCCGCGGACGCACGACGCCGACCTGCGCGGCCACGACCGCGTGAGTCTGCTGCTCGACCTGGACCGCAACTATGCGACCTGTTTTCACTTCACGATCGACCAGCGCGGTTGCATCGCCGACGACTGCTGGGGTGACAAGAGTTGGGACCCGCGCTGGTTCGTGGCCGTCCGCAATGGCGAGGCGGAATGGGTGGTGGAGGCGGCGATCCCGCTGTCGGCGCTGACCGGCGACGTGGTGACGCCCGGCCGCGTCTGGTGCTGCAACGTGATCCGAACGGTGCCGGGCAAGGGCGTGCTTGCGTGGTCGCTGCCGGCGGAGGCGCCGGAGGAGACGTTCCGGCCGGAGGGCATGGGGCTGTTGATCTTCACGGAGGGCAAGCCGGCGGCGACGGCGGCGAGCGGCCGGCGGGAGCCGGCTGGTACGTCACCCAGTCCCTGATCCCTCGCACCAGCCGGCTCACGCCGGCCGCTCGCCCATTCGTCGCGGAAACCTGCTGGACAGAGGCCCATTCAGCTGATATGGATACGGGGACGCCGGACGTTCGCGCGCGCCGGGCGAGAAGTGAACCATCGTAGAAAGGATCGCGTGTCATGACCCACACCGTCTGCCAGCCGTGCTACGACTGCAAGTACACCGACTGCGTGGCGGTCTGCCCCGTCGAATGCTTCTACTAGGACGAGAAGATGCTCTACATCGACCCGGCCGACTGCATCGACTGCGAGGCGTGCGTGCCCGAGTGCCCCGTCGAGGCCATCTTCGCCGAGGCCAACGTGCCGGCCCAGTGGCAGAGCTTCACGCCGATGAACGCCGAACGCTCCACCGCCCTCAAGGCCAGCGGCGACGGCCACATCACCGAGAAGGGCGATCCGCAGGAAGGCCCGGAGTGCAAGAAGAAGGCGTAAAGCAGTAGTCCGTAGTCCGTAGTCCGTAGTTCGTAGTGAAGACAAGCCGGCTTGCCGCTACGGGCTACGGACTACGGACTACGGACTACCCTGATGAAATCCCCCGGCATTCTGCTGGTCCAGGTCGGCACGCCCGACGCCCCCACCACGCCCGCCCTGCGCCGTTACCTCCGCCAATTCCTCGGCGACCCGCGCGTCATCGACCTGCCGCGTCTGAAATGGCTGTTCATCCTCAACGCCTTCATCCTGCCGTTCCGGCCCGCCCGCTCCGCCGCCAAATATCGGCGCATTTGGGACCCGCAAACGGGCTCTCCCTTTTTGCATTACACGCGCCAACAGGCCGAGGGTCTCCAAAACCTGCTGCCCGGAGTGCCGGTCGCGTTCGCCATGCAGGTGGGTGAACCGTCCGTGGCGTCGGTGGTGCGCGGGCTGATCGACAAGGGCGTGGAACGGCTGATCGTACTGCCGATGTACCCGCAATACTCGGCCACGACCACCGCCGGCGCCACGGACGCCCTGTTTCAGGCGCTGATGCGAGAAACGCGCGTTCCGGCCCTGCGGATCGTGCCGCCCTACTACGACCACCCCGCCTACCTCGACGCCCTGACGACGGTGATCCGCGAGGAGCTGGCCCACCTGCCGTGGCGGCCGGACCACTATTTGCTCAGCTTCCACGGCATCCCGATCCGCTACTGCAAACAGGGCGACCCTTACGCCCTGCACGTCAAGCGCACCACGTCGCTGCTAGTCAAGCGCCTCGGCTGGCCGCGCGGCCGGTGGACGCAGACGTTTCAGTCGCTTTTCGGACGGGAAGAGTGGTTGAAGCCGTACACGGAGGAAAAGTTGAAGCGGCTGGCCAAGGCCGGCGGCGCGGCGCGTGTTCGTGGCCATGCCGGGCTTCACGGCCGACTGTCTGGAGACGATTGACGAGATCGGCCGCGAGGCGGCGGAGACGTTCCGCCACGCCGGCGGGGAAGAATTGCACCGCTGCCCCTGCCTCAACGACCACCCGGCCTGGATCGAGGCGCTGCGGACCATCGTCACGGAGCAGGCGCAAGGGTGGATGTGACCCCTGATCCCGGCGATCCCTTCCCGTACGTCAGGCTTTCCGGCCTGAGGCAATGCGGTCCAAAGTCAGGCTGGAAAGCCTGACGTACGCGATGGGCAGGCCGGAAAGCCCGACCTATGGCGCCCCCATTCCCCATCTCGGAACGAAACTGTCACCGATTATCAGCCGCACACTCGTCGCTCCGACCCCCCGGCGACCGTTCGCGCCAACGAATCGAGCCTGCCAGGGGTTATCTCCGGTAGGGCGGCACGGAGGCCGGCGCCGGAACGCGGCGTGCTGGCGGCCCTCGCGTCGCCGCGGTATAATCCGGGGGTCGTCCCCACCTGCCCCCAGGGGCGCTGCGCGTGGCCTCTCCAGGCGAACCATCCGACCCCCCGGCCGAGGAAGAGCGGCTGATCCGCGCCGCCCAGAAGGGCGACCGACCCGCCTTCGCCGTCCTGGTCGAACGCTACTGGGACCGCCTCTACCGCTGGCTGCACCACCTGACGCGCGACCGCCATACGGCCGAGGACCTGACCCAGGAGGCGTTCCTCAAGGCCTTCGCCGGCCTGGACCGATTCCGGGCGGGCACGAACTTCGCCGCCTGGCTGTTCCGGATCGCCCACAACAACTTCGCCAACGGGCGCCGGGCGGCCCGCCCGCGCGAGCCGTTGCCCGACGACCTGCCGGCGAAGGAGCGCGGCCCGCTGGAAGAGGCGCAGGGCCGCGAAGCGCTGGCCGACCTGGCCCGCGCCCTCGGCCGACTGCCGGCCGACTACCGGGCGGCCCTGCTGCTCCGCGCCGAACAGGGGCTGTCGTTCCGGGAAATCGCCGAGGTGCTCGACCTGACCGAGGAGACGGCCCGCTGGCGCGTCTTCAAGGCGCGGCAGAAACTGCTGAGCCTGCTCGCCGTCCGCCAGGAACAGGAGAAGCCATGAACTGTGACGCCGCCCGGCGCCGTCTGCTCGCCGCCGAGCGCCCCGACCGTCCGCCCGACGACGTGCGCCGCCACCTGGCCGCGTGCCCGGAGTGTCGCGTCTTGGGCCGACGGCTGGTGCTGGCGGAACAGCAAATCCCGCTGCTGCCCGTGCCCGCGTCGTCCGCCAGGGACGCCTTCGTGCGGCGGTTCCGGTTGGCGGGCGGGCGGGTGGGCGGGCCGGTCGTGCGGCGCGTGCCGCTGCCCTGGCCGACGCCGGCCAAGGAGCGCGGCCTGCGCAAGCTGTCGCTGGCCGTGGCCATCGCCGCCGTCCTGGCCGTGTTCACCCTCGGCCTATGGTCGTGGCGGCCGCAAAACGCGGCGCCGCACCCGGCCTCCATCCCCATGTGGATCGCCAATATCCGCAAAGACCGGGAACAGGCCGTCGCCCTGGCCACGCCGCGCGAGCGCGTCGAGCGCTTGAGCGACCTGGCGGCGGACCTTCAGGAACGGGCGCGGGCGCTGACGGACGACGGCGACGCCGAGGACCTGACCAGCCTGGCCGCGCTTTACGGCGAGGTGGTGAGCCACGACCTCCTGAAGCACGCCGGCGCCCTGTCGGCGGCCGACCGCCCCATCGTGCTGGGAAAGGTCGTGAAGCGCCTGCTGGCGGCGGAGAGCACGTTTTCCCGGCTGGCGTCGGAGCACCCCGGCGCCTCCACGGCCCGGCCGTTGCACGACCTCGCCTTCGCCGCCCGCGACGGCGGCCGGCGCATCCGCGAAATGATGGACGCCGCCTGATCCCGGCCGTCGTCCTATAATGGCTCCTCCACCCCTTTCTCCGTGGAGGACCATCCGTGCGCACCCGTTCCCTCTCCTTGGCCCTGCTGGCGCTGGGCCTGACGCTGCCGGCCGCCCGCGCCGCCGACAAGGTCACGCTCGACGACCTGCTCAAGCAGACGACCGACCTGTCGAAGCTCGCCGAGTATCCCGATCCGCCTTACGTCACCAAGCAGTTCAGCAGCTACGACCGCGCCAGCGAGGCGCCCGGCAAGGAAAGCTGGTTCGCCAACGCCGACCGCGGTTTCATGCTCTACGACGGCGTCGTCAAGGAGAAGACGGCCTACTTCAAAACCGCACCGATGCGGGAAGGTCCGGAGGACGGTTTCTTCGCGGCCGGCACGAAGGTCGGCTTCTCGCCGACGCACAAGCGCGTCGGCAACTTTGTCTGGGCCTACGCCACCGCCGCGGACGGCCGCGCCATCGACGGCAAAATCCCGCAGGGCTACATCGACAAAGACGCCCTGACGCCCGCCGACCACGTCCTGGCGGAAATGGACGGCCCCGGCTGCGTGGTGAACATCTGGTCGGCCGACCCCGGCGACGCCGGCAAAGTCCACATTTATTTGGATGACGCGAAGGACCCCGTCATTGAGGCGCCGCTCGTTGACCTGCTGGGCGGCAAGTGGAAGACGATGATCGACGGCAAAAGCTGGACGCCGTTCCCCGACCCCATCGCCTGCGAGCGCTCGCGCGGCTACAACCTCTACTTCCCCATCGCCTACGCCAAGCACTGCAAGATCACGGTAGACAAGCCGAACCTCTATTACCACGTCGATTACCGGACGTACCCGAAGGGGACGGAGGTGGAGACCTTCCGCTTCGAAGCCTTGTCCCATGTAAAAAACTGGGATCCGCGGAATGATTTCCATTCGCCGCCGAATTTGACGGCCGCCTGGCCCCAAGGCGACGTCTCATTCGAGACGCACGTCTACACGATCGCACCTGGCAAGGGCGAGGAGTTGGTCACACTTAAGGCGGGCAAACCGGAGCTAATTAATCGCTTCGAGGTCAAGCTGACCGGGGCCAAGGATGAAGCGGCGGCGCTGCGGGGCCTTGTCCTGGTCGTCACGTTCGATGACGCGAAGGAGCCGCAAATCTGGTGTCCGCTAGGGGACTTCTTCGGTTCCTCTCCAGGGGCGAACCCCTACAAATCCCTGCCGCTCGCCGTCAACCGGGAGAAGGACGGCGTGACGCTGTCGTGCTTCTGGTGCATGCCCTTTCAAAAAACGGCGATTATTGCTGTCCGCAATTTCGGCGCGCAAGACGCGGCCGTCCGATGCACCGGAAGCATTCAGTCGCGATACAACTGGACCGACCGCTCCATGCACTTCCACGCCAAGTGGCGCACCGCCGACATGAAGACGCGGCCGTTCCACGACTGGACCTATTGCGATCTCAAAGGCAAGGGCGTCTTCGTCGGCGACATGCTCAGCGTAATGAACCCGGTCGGCGCGTGGTGGGGCGAGGGCGACGAAAAGATCTATGTGGACGGCGAGAAGTTCCCGTCGTGGTTCGGCACCGGCAGCGAGGACTATTACGCCTACGCCTGGAGCGACCCGACGCCGTTCCAGCACCCCTACCACAACCAGACGCGCAGCGACGGTAAGGAGACCGGCGGCACGTTTGGCCACACCAGCGTCAACCGCTTCCACATCCTCGACGCCATCCCGTTCGAGAAGTCGTTCCGCTTCGACATGGAATGCTGGCACTGGGACCCCAACGTGACGGTCAACTACGCCGCCACGAGTTACTGGTACGCCCGGCCCGGCGCGACCGACGACTTCGAGCCGGCGGACGCCAAGGTGTTGCAACACATCCCGTCGCCGCCGCCGCCGTTCAAGATCAAGGGGGCGCTGGAGGGCGAATCGCTCAAGGTGCTGGGCAAGAGCAGCGACTTCCCCTTGGGAACGCAGGAATTGCGGGGGTTTGGGGAGGGCAAATGGAGCGGCGACGCCCATCTCTGGGCGCAGCCTCCGAGGGTCGGCGAGTTCGCCGATCTGGAACTGCCGGTGGCTGCCGACGGCAAGTATCAAGTTGTCGTCTACTTGACGAAGGCCCGCGATTACGGCGTGGTGCAATTCTCCCTGGACGGCAAGCCGCTGGGCAAGCCGATCGACTGTTTCGAGCCGGAGAAGGTGCTGGCCACGGGGCCGATCGACCTTGGCGCGGCGGCGTTGAAGAAGGGCAAGGCGGTGCTGCGCGTCGAGGTGGTGGGGACCAACGCGAAGTCGGTCGGCCTGCGCACCATGTGGGGGCTGGATTGCGTGGTGCTCAAGCCGGCCGCGCCGTGACGGATTTCCTTACCGGCCGCGAGCGCCAGCGAGCGGGTTTCGCTCTACCCATTCGCTGGCGCTCGCGGCTGGTAGAGCGCCCCCAACAACTCCCCCAGCAGATTCTCCCGCGGATACCCGTGCCCGAGGTGCTGACGGAAGCCCTCGGCGTAGGCGACGCCGCATTCCCGGCCGCGGCGGCCGCACCATTCGCGCATCGACTCGACGTACTGGTCCATGCCGTGGTGTTTGAGCAGCCAGTCGCGCTGGCTCGCATGGGCGGCCAGCATGGCGGCCTTGGCGTCGATCACGCCGCTCACGTCCACGCAAAACTGCGGCGTCACGTCGCGGCCCAGGGCGTCTATGCCCTCGATCGGATCGCAGTAATAGAGATGGGGAATGTACACCAACGGCGCCTCGTGGCCGTGGTCGCGGAAGAAGTTCGGGATCGGGGCGCCGAAGACGGCGGCCCGGACGAGCGTGGAGGCGACTTCGTGGTCCAGCATGTAGTCGGCCGGGCTGTGCGTCAGCACCAGCCTCGGCCGCACCGCGCGCAGCAGTCGCGTCACGCGCTCCAGCGGCCGTTCCTCGTAGAAGATGCGCAGGTCGCGCTCCTCGAGGCAATGATACACGGCCCCCACCAGGCCGGCGGCGCGGGCGCCCTCGGCGCGACGGATGTTGGCGATCTCTTCCGGGGGCAATTCCGCCGAGCCGCAGTCGCCGGGCGTCATGCTGGCGATATGGACGCTCCAACCAAGCTCCCGCGCCAGCCGGATCAGGGCGCCGGCGCAGAGAAATTCCGCGTCGTCCGGGTGGGCCAGCACGCTCAGCGCCACGTCGGCCATACCGCCTCCCGCGCTCACTTCGGCGTGGCCCGCGGCGCCGTCGCGGCCTGGGCGCTTTCCTCCGCCTCCTTCTTGCGCGGCTGGAAATGCCGACGGCGATCGTCCACCCGCCGCATCACGTCGGGACGGATCCACGGCGTCCCGTCCGCGTCCTCGCGGTCGAACGGCCCCTTGGCGACCGTGAACGAGGGGAACCGGCCGGGCAGCGCCAGCTCCAGCAGGGCCAGCCGGTCGCACCAGCCCGTCGCGGCGGAGCCCGCCAGAGCCGCCGCCCCGAGGCGCGCCTTGAGTTCATTGACCGGCAGGGCGCGGTCGAGCACCTCCAGATAGTTCAACTCGATCTCATAGGATTCTTCCTGAGTCATGTCCTCGTTGCGGAAGTCCTTGTGCTTGTCCAACACCTCCGCCCAGGCCGGGATCGCGCCGGGGTCCTGGTATTTCTGGAGGGCCTCGATCATCGAACCGGTCGAGGCCAGCGCCTGCGCCCGGTAAAACAGCTTCCGGGCCGTCACCGTCTTCGGGTCCCGCTCCACGAAGGAGCGGTTATAGTGGCTGGCGAAGTTGCTGACGCGGCGGTTGGAGTCGTAGTCCGTCATGTAGCGGGAGGCCTGCCATTCCTCCCGGATCGCCGGGTCCCGCGAAGTCTCGCTCGCCGGAGGCGTCCCCTTGGGCGTCCGCTTGTCCTTCCAGTACTTGTCGGCCAACTCCTGGCGTCGTCGTTCGTCTTCGGGCGACAGGATCAGGTGGTTGCGGCGGCCATGCGCGTCCCACATCTTGAAGGCCTCGGCCCAGGCGTCCCGCGCCCATTTGCGGCCCGTCCCCACCATGACGTTGTCCGCGAACCACTCCGGCCCCTTGAGCGACCAGCCTTCGTCGTCGTACCAGCCCTCCTCCTCCAGGCGCTCGGCGACGTAGCTCTGCGTCCGCGCCGGATACTGGCGGAAGATCACCGTCATCATGCGCCGCGGCAGTTTCTGGTGAACCGGGTCGGTAATGTCCTTCGTGGAACCCGGCAGTTCGTTGGCGTCCGGGATCGGCTCCTGGGCGTAGCTGTACCAGGTCCGGGCGGCGAGGTAGCCGTCCCAGGAGTCGAGGTCTTCCGTGTACGGCGATTGGTCGTCGCGCTCGCGCAGGCCGTCGTAAGGCTCGAAAAAGTGCGTCGAAGGCGACGGGTAGTCGCGGTGCGGCGGCAGCACCGGGAAGCGTTCCAGCGGGTCGGGGTCCGGTTTTTCGTTGGGATTCTCCGCCCACTTCTCGCCCGCCGGCGTCGGCCGCGCCTCTGGGTAGAGCGACGGCACGCGGTAGTTGTCGGCCAGGAACTGCACGACGGCCTCCGGCGTCGAACAGGTGAATTCGTAGCGCTGCTCGGAGGCCGAGTCCTTGTGGATGCCCTCGCGCAGCCGGCGGACCAGCTGCGGGTGCTTCTCGGCGAACTTTCGGAACTCCTTGAGGTCGATCCTCTGCCGCGATCCCGGCTTGGCGCGGAAGCGGGCCGGGTCGCGTTCGTTCGGGGGGATCAGGCTCAGCTGGAACAGCGACCGATGGACGTTGGTCTCGTCGCTCTGGCAGATCTTGTGCTGGTAGGTGGTGCCGAGTTCAAAGCGCAGATCGGGGTCGTCGTGGTTCTGGCGTTCGCCGTCGGCCAGGAGGCGGACGCCGCGCGTGACGTAAAAATACTTGTCGCTAATGCGGTCGGTCTTGTTGGAGACGTTATAAGCGAGGTTCCAGCTCTGAAAAAGCCAGGGCGTGTTGAAATGCGGTTGCAGCTCGGTGAGCCAGCCGACGATGACTTCCAGCTCGTTGAGTTGGTTCTTCTTCTGCTTGTCCATGGCGAGGTTCCACAGGTAGCAGGTGGTGACGCCGCGGAAGCCGCCCAGGCTGAGGCGCACCAGCGAGCCCGTGAGGTGAACGTCGCCGCGGCTCTGCTCGCGCACGGCCAGCTGGGCGGCCGCCGCGTCCACGACGTAGCGCCGCCAGGCCAGCGTCCAGGTGAACAGATAGACGATGAGGACGATGTAGCCGACCTTGCGGACGGTCAGCAGCGGCCGCGGCTCCAGCGGGGCGCCGCGCAGCGCCGTCGCCAGCCGTTGCAGCAGGGCGTCGGACAGCAGCACCGCCGCCAACACGGCCGCGATCAACAGGAACAAGAGCGATATTAGAACGATGGTCATGGCTCGCTCCGTAGTCCGTAGTCCGTAGTCCGTAGTCCGTAGTCCGTAGCGAAGACCAGTCGGCTTGCCGCTACGGACTACGGACTACGGACTCTCACGTATTCGACGCCACCTCGCGCCACTTGAGCAGGTAAAACGCCAGCACGGCGCACGGCAGTAGGTAGGCGACGAGCAACGCCAGCGTGACGGCCAGTTGACCGAGCGACACGTTAAAACCCTCCGCCACGAACCGCGTCAGGTCGAAGCGGTCCACGTCGGGGATCAGGTCGAACACGCGGCCCATCGTCCAGCGGAAGGCCGGGTCGAAGGCGCCGAAGATGTACCGCGAAGTCGTCTGTTCCAGGTTCGACGCGTCGTGCTGGAGCAGGACGCACCAGTTGCCGTCGGCCACCAGATGGGGCGGTTGTTCCGCCGCCCCGACGCCGACCTTCCGGCCCACCACGGCGAAGAACGCCTGCAGCGGGCCGCCGCCGATGTTCTTGTTGATGACGACCGAGGCGATAAAGTCGCGGAACAGGCCGCCGACGTAGAGCATCAGCGCCACCAGCAGGCTGATGACGTTGCTCAGGTAGGTGCTCAGGGCCGTGGCCACGCCGATGACCAGGATGATGCGCATCCACAGGCCGGTCGCCCCCTTGAGGAAGTTGACGGCGAACCACCGGGCCTGGTCGGCCGTGTCGTCGTCCTGGCGCAGGTAGAGGTCGTAGCGGGCCATGCCGACGTATTCCTCCCGGTCCAGGCAGCGGACGTGGACTTCGAGCGGTGAGGGGTTGAGGCCGCGGGCCTGCAGCTCGCGCCGCCGTTCCGGGTCGGGCCGGGCGGCGTTCTCGAACAGGCCGCCGGGCAGCTCGCGCGACATGGTGTGGAAGTTTTCGACGGGAAAACTGTCGATTTCGTAGTAACCGAACTCCTTGGCCAGATCGTCGTCGAGGTCGGCCTCGCTGCGGCCCTGAAGATTGCCGCGTCCCTCCTTGCGCTTCTTGCGGTATTCGTCGAGGCGGTTGCGGTCGAAGCGCCAGGTCTGGAAGGTGAAGGAGCAGCTGATGCCGCGGTTCTGGTTCAGACCCTTGAAGGCTCGGTAAACGGCGAAATTAAACTCGCAGCGGACTTCCTTGCGGGCGGCGAAGTTCGAGGGCAGGTCGGCGAAGTGGAAGACGGCCGTCTGCGGCGGCTCGCCGCGTTCCGGGGCGGTGATGTAGCCGCGGTAGTTCCACTCCTCGCCGACGTTGACGCCCTTGTCGGCCCTCTCGGTGTTCTCGTAGCTGAGCGCGCCGAACAACGGGGCGCGGGCCTTGAGGCTCTCGGCGGCGGCGTCGGGATCGACGCCGCGGAGGACGTAGAGCAGGCTGAGGCCGGTCATGAATAGCAGCACCAGCGACATCAGCGCCCCAAAGCCGAGGACGCGGCCGAGGAAGACCTCGAAGCGCTGGACCGGCTTGGTCAGGACGGTGTGGATGGTCTGTTGACGGATATCGGCGGGGATGCTGAAGGCGGCCAGGATCACGCTGGTGAACAGCAGCATCGGCGTCATGGCCCAGAAGACGAGCTGGACGTAGGTGCGGAGTTGGTCTTCCGGCTTGGCGCGGCCGGAGACGAACCAGCTGCCGAAGAGGAAGACGAGCAGCAGGGCGGAGAAGGCCCAGAGGACGCGGCTGCGCAGGGCTTCCTTGAAGCTGAGGCCGGCCAGGGCGAAGATGCGCCGCCAACGGAGCGCGAAAAGGTTCACGACGAACGGCGTCAACACCACGAGCAGCGCGAACAGGCCGCCGGCGAAAAGGCAGACGCTCTCATAGAGGAGGACGGCCGGCTTCCAGACGACCTCGAGGGCCCCGGCGTTGGGGGTCCGAAAGCGCTGGTCGAGCAGGGCGTTGCCCCAGACGAACTGAACGAGTTCATAGACGCGAAGCGGCAACACGAGCGCGTAGGCGATCACGGCGAGGGCGACGCAGACCTGGACGAAACGGACCTGCCAGCGCGGGACGCGGGCGCGGTCGGCCGGCCGGCGCCGATACCAACCGAAGGCCAGCCAGGCGAGCAGGCCGATCATGGCGAAGCCGCCGACGGTCTGGACCCAGCCCCAGGCGCCGGCGGGCAGGTCTTGCAGGCGGAGCGGGTCGCGTTCCAGGAAAAAAACCGCGAACATGAACGAATCCCTGATGACGATCCGATGGGGTTAGCCGCGACCCGAAGGGGAGCGCTTGCATCAAGCGCTCCGCTGGCGCGTCGCGGCTAACCGACGTTCACCTATTTTCCGTGAGCTTCGTGGATGCCGGTCCCGCCGCCGTCTTGTCGTCGTCCTTACCGGGCAGGAAGCGCCGGCCGGGGTGCGCCTTGCTCTGCTCGACGATGTGCAGGAAGTAGTCTTCCAGCGTGGTGGTCGGGTGGCCGACGGCGTCGAGCTTGCCGCCGTGCTTCCGCAGCACGTCCTCCAGGTCGGTTCGCAGCTGGTCGGTCAGCTGCAAACCGCTGGCCCGCATCTCGACGCGGTTGACGTCCTGTAACAGCGTTTTGACCTCGCCATAGGCTTGCAAGTCGCCCTCGCTGAGGATGGCGATGCGGTCGCAGACGTCCTGCACGTCTTCCAGGCGGTGGCTGCACATGATGACCGTCTTGCCCTGGGCGCGCAGCTCGCGGATGAGGTCTTTCATCCAGCGGGCGCCGAGCGGGTCGAGGCCGGAGGTCGGCTCGTCGAGAATGACCAGATCGGGGTCGTTGATGAGCGCCTGGGCCAGGCCGATGCGCTGGCGCATGCCCTTGGAGTATTCGCGGAGGATGCGCTTGCGGTCCGCCCGTAGGCCGACTTTCTCGATGAGTTCCTGCGCCTTGGAACGGCGGACGCCGGCCGGCATGTTGAAGAGCCGGCCGTAGAAGTCGAGCGTCTCCTCGGCGTTGAGGAATCGGTAGAGGTACGACTCTTCCGGCAGGTAGCCCACGCGTTCGTTCTTGCGCACGTCGGCGGCCGGCTTGCCGAAAACGAAGGCCTCGCCGTCGGTGGGGAAGAGCAGGCCGAGAAGGAGCTTGATTGTGGTGGTCTTGCCGGAGCCGTTGGGGCCGAGCAGGCCGAAAATCTCGCCGCGGCGAATATCCACGCTGAGGGCGCGGAGGGCGTCCTTCTTGCGCCGGCCCCAGAAGTCGCGGTAGACCTTGGTGAGCTTGCGGGTTTCGACGATTACATCTTCAGCCATGAGGCGCCTCGTCCAGTCGTGCCGGCGGCGGACACACGCATCGGTCCTACGCAGCCGGCCGGGCGACGGTTCGCCGGCGATGGGATACTAGCCGCGAGCGCGAGCGAACGGGTAGAGCGAAATCCGCTCGCTCGCACTCGCGGCTGGTCATGCGCCCTTGCGGAACCGCTCGCGCAGCGCGGCGAAATGGGCCAGCCGTTCCGGCGGCGCCTTTTGTCCGCCGAACGTGACGAACACCTTGAACGCCGCCCCAGGGCGTCGAGGGCCAGCGCCTCCGGCGCGACGCCGCGCCGCCGGGCCTGCTCGATCAGGACGGCCGCCAACCGCGGGGGAAGCGTGATGGTCAGCACTGGATTCCTGAAATCCGATCCTTACGGCGGCTATTGTACCGGCCGCAACCGGGCGCGGCCGACAGGGAAGGGCGGGAAATGTTTCGAGGACTTTTTCACTCGCCAAACTATAACACCGTTGCGGACGACCGTTCCCTTCCGTCGCTCTCTCCGTGGTGGACGCCGCCCGGCGAACCCTTCATGTCCGTCGTCGGGGCCGCGCCCGCAGAGACGTCGCACCGGACGCACGGCCCGGATCGGCCGCGGCGACGGCTCGGCGGACGCATCCCCCCAGGAATCGCCGTCGAATGGCGGCGGCGGACGGCTTTTTCAGCCGCGCCAGTTGCTCGCGGAACGAAAGGCCCCCTTAAGCAACCGCGCACCCGGAAATGATAACGGTCGCGGTTTCGACGGCAAATTCACGGGGCCGGCGCCGGCATCCGCGGCGGCTCGCCGAAGATGGTGGTCGTTTCCTCCTCGTGCAAGGGCGTGGACAGGTCGTCCGATTTCAGGTCGGCCGTCAGCTTGACTTCGCCCGCTTTCAACGCCTTGACGTGGACCTTGTACGTCGCCTCCTTGCCGGGGTCGAGCGTCAGCAGCGGCGCGAACGTCAGCGTCTGTCCCGCCAGCACGGCCTCCGTCGCCTCATATTTGCCCAGCACCTGGAGCTGCTCCGGCGCCGTCACCGTCAGCTGTAGGTTCTTGGCCGGCCCAGTTCCGTGGTTCGACAGGCGGACGGTGTAATCGGCCTCACGGCCGACCGGCAGCGGGTCGTCGCTTTTTTCGATCTCCATTCGGATCCCCGCCGCCGTCTCGAACAGCGTTTTTACCTCGGCCGGCCCCGCCGTCACACTGCGGTCGGCCCTGGCCGTCGCGCGGTTGACGGCCTCGCCCGCCTTATCGACCATCAACGTCACGGACACCGTTTTGCCCTGTCCGGCGGGCGCGTCGCCCAGGAGCCAATGGACGCGGGCGCCCTCCAGCCGGCCGTTGTCGCCGGCGGCGACCAGCCGGGCGCCGGCGGGAAGGTCGTCGAACAGCTCGACGCCGGTCAGCACGCTCGTCCCGGCGTTGACCACGGTGATCTGATACTTCACGGGGCGGCTAACGAGCCGTTTGCTCGGCCCCGTCATCGTCACGTTCAGCTTGGGTTCGCTGACGTGGACCAGCCACGAGGCCTTGACCCACAAATCGCCGTCGGCCCTGGCCACGGCCACGTTCTGTTGCTCGCCGGCGGCGGTGGCAAGCGCCTTGTAGCGGACGCGTTTCGTGCTTCCGGGCGCCAACGTGCCGACGACCCAACTGAGCCGGTTGCCCACGGGCGCCGACGGAACGTCGGGTTCGTAGCGCAGTCCATTCGGCACGGAATCTTCGATGACGACGTGCGTCGCGTCGGCGGTCCCGACGTTGGCGACTTCCAGCTCGAACTGGATGAAATCGTTGACCAGGGCGTGCGACTGGTCGCCGGTCTTTCGCAGGCGCAACACCGCCTTGGGCGCCGCCGGGGGCATGAGCGGCGGCGACGTGGGCCGCGCGGTCGGCGTCGGCATAGGAGGCGCGGGCGGCATCGGCTCCGCCGGCGGCATGGGCGCGGCCGGTTGGGGAGGCGCGCCGATGTGGGTGCGCACCGACTCGCCGTGCTCGAACTGCACGCGGGCGATGAGGTCCACGTCGTGGGCGCCGTTCGGCTTCAGCGTCAGCAGGATTTCCTTCGACGTGGCGGGCGGCAGGGTGCCGAAGTCCCACAGGAACTGCGGTTCGCGCGCCGACGGTTCGGGCGAGGCGCGGAGGAAGTCGGCGTTGGCCGGCGGCGGGACGCGCACCTGGACGTGGTTGGCGGCGGCGCGGGACGGGTTCTCGACGAGGATGTGGTAATCGACTTCCTGGCCCGACGCGGCCGCGGCGGGCGCCCGGACGTGGAGACGCACCGTCGGCGTCGGCGGGTCGGCCGGCTCGAAGAAGCGGTCCGGCCCTTCCGTGATGATCGGCGGGGCGCCGACCAGCGGCGGCTCGACCGACTGCGCCGTACGGAACCGCTGCGCCCATACGCCCGTACAAGGCGGCGCCAGGCACGCCAGCGCGATCAGCACCACCCGCAGCGCCGTCCGCGCCGACCAACGCGTCCCGCCCATCCGCAAACCCTCCTCCACCCGCGACGGACCAACGGCCGGACGCCGGCCGCGAACCCCGATTGTCGCCTTTCCGCCCCGATTTGTCTGCCCGGATTTCCCGTTTCGCCCCCGCGGAAGCGCTTCGCCGGGCGGCGCCGTCGGCGCTTCCGGTTTCCTTGACAGGTTTGGCCCTTTCGCCTAAACTCGGCAAAACCGTCCGTCCCCCCGCGCCCGTCCCCAGGGAGAAACGAATGTCGATTCGATGTTTTGTACCGCTGGCGCTCGCGGCCTTCGTCGCGCCGCTGACGGCCGCCGGCGTTCGCGCCGCGGATTCCACGCCGGTGGTGGCCCACATCAAGCTGTCCGGCGACCTCGACGAGGCGCCGGTGAGCGACGACCCGCTGTTCGGCGGCGTCGCGGAGAACTTCAAGAGCAAACTCGACCGCATCCACAAGGCGGCCAAGGACGACGCGGTCAAGGCGCTCTACCTGGAGATCGACGGCGTCACGGCGGGCTGGGGCAAGCTGGACGAACTGACGCGGGCCGTCGCCGAGTTCCGCAAGACCGGCAAGAAGACCTACGCCTACATGGAGGGCGGCGACGCCAAGGACTACCTGCTGGCGACCGCCTGCGACGAGATTTGCGCTCCGGAATCGGGCTGGATCCTGCTGACCGGCGTTCGCGCCGAGGTGACGTTCTACAAGGACCTGCTCGACAAGATCGGCGTCAAGGCCGACATCCTCCGCATGGGAGAGGCGAAGTCGGCGGCCGAGGCGTACACGCAGACCAAGATGAGCGCGGCCAGCCGCAAGCAGCTCGAAGGCGTCGTCAACGACTACTACGACAACAGCATGGTCGGCCGCATCGTCAAGAACCGGGCGGCCAAGAACTTCACGGCGGACCAGGTCAAGAAACTCATCGACGAAGGCCCCTACGCCGCCCACGCCGCCGAGAAGGCCGGGCTGATCGACCGCGTCGTCTACAAACAGGACCTCGAAGACTCCTTCAAGAAGGACTTGAAGGTCGAGAGCATCGATCTGGTGCGCAACTACGGACAGGCCAAGTCGGAAGAGATCGACCTGTCCAGCCCGTTCGCCATTTTCAAGCTGTTGTCGCCGTCGAAAAGCACGTCGTCGGACGACAAGCCGAAGATCGCGGTGATCTACGCCGTCGGCGTCATCAACTCGGGCAAGAGCACTCAGTCCCTGTTCGGCGAGGCGTCGTGCGGCTCGCAGACGATGATCGAGGCGATCCGGCAGGCCGAGAAGGACAAGACGGTCAAGGCGATCGTGCTGCGCGTGGACAGCCCCGGCGGATCGGCGTTGGCGAGCGACCTGATCTGGAGCGAGGTGGTGCGCTGCAAGAAGCCGGTGATCGCCAGCATGTCGGACGTGGCGGCCAGCGGCGGCTACTACATTTCGATGGGCGCCCGGAAGATCATCGCCGAGCCGAGCACGCTGACCGGCTCCATCGGCGTCTTCGGCGGCAAGATGGCCCTGGGAGGGACCTACGAGAAGCTGGGCATTCACACCGAGGTCGTTTCCCGCGGCGCCAACGCCGGCATCTTTTCCTCGACGTTCCCCTTTAGCGCCTCCGAAAAGGAGGCGATGACGGCCCTGATCCACGACGCCTACGACCAGTTCCTGGACAAGGCGATCCGGGGTCGCACCAAGGCGGGGGTGAAGATCACGCGCAAGGAGCTGGAGGCCATCGCCGGCGGCCGCATCTGGACGGGACGGCAGGCGAAGGAGAAGGGGCTGGTGGACGAGCTGGGCGACCTGAACGACGCCGTGGCGTCGGCCAAGAAGGCCGCGGGCGTGGCGGAGGACAAGAAGCTGGAATTACTGATCCTGCCGAAGCCGAAGAGCTTCCTCGACACGCTGCTGGATACGAAATCGGATTCGCTGGCGCCGCGGATGGCGCTGCAATCGTTGCTGCACGAGGCGCCGGAACTGGCGCCGCGGCTGCGGGCGGTAGAAGGGTTCCTGCGGATGCGCGGCGAACCGGTGTGGTTCATGGAACCGTGCCAGATAACGGTGCGGTGAGCGGTTCCGTTAGGGGGTTAGCCGCGACGCGCAGCGGAGCGCTCTTCCCAAGCGCTCCGCTGCGCGTCGCGGCTAACCGGTGTTTCCCATGGCGCGCTGCGAACAAGGCTACCTCTGTCACGTCTGCGGCCTCGACGTGGGCGAAATCACGGAATCGGACCTCTACCTGCGCTTCGTGCTGGGCGAAGTTCCGCCGGAACAACTTCACCTCCTGCCGGAATGCCATATCCGTTGCAACCAGTCGCTGGCGCAGTACATCGTCGATCCGGCGTTCCCGCCGGCGCCTTGCGAGGGCGCGTTCGCCAAGAACTTCATGGACGCCGCGTTCGTGGCGGAGGAAGAGGCCCGCGTGACGCGCGGCTGGCGGAGGCTTCAGGAATTGCCGACTTCCGGCCTGCCAATCATCGAGTATCCGCTGCCGGAAGTGCGGGACGCGCTGCGGCGAGTCGATTCGTAACTCAATCGCTCTTCAAACGCTCATATTGATTCCCGAAGCGGGCCAGCGCCTCGTCGGGGTTGAGGTTGAACACCGTCTTGCCCGTGGTCCGCCACATTCCGTCGCGGAAAAAGAACACCGCCGAGGCGTTGCGCAGGTTGCCGACGGCCGCCACGCCCTCCATGTCGCCGCCCTCCACCGCCTCGAACTGGACCACTACGCCGACCAGTGCGGCCAGCTCGCCGGTGGAACGTTCGCGGGCGAACTCCACGCCCGGCTCCCATTCCAACGCCTTCCAGCGCAGTCCGCGCGGCTTGCCGCTGGCCGACGCCGCCGCGAAGAAGGCGTCCTGCAATCGTGGACGCTGCCGCGGGAACAGGTCGCGCGCGTCGGCCCCGTTCCGGTTGCCGGAGAACATCCGCCACAGCGTCACCCACGGCCTTTGCATCGTCGCCTCCGTCCATTCCCTGACTCTATAAGATAGAGGAAAGAAGAGGAACCACAGAGGCACAGAGACGCAGGGTAGTGTCTCAGTTTGAATGAGGCGAGCCCGCAGCGCCAAGCAAGGGCGAGCCGGTCCCTTGCTCGCCCTTGCTTGGCGCTGCGGGCTCGCCCGTCTTTCTTCCAAACTGAGACACTACCAGACACAGAGAAGACAAAGGCATTTTTCTCCGTGCCTCTGTGGTTCAATTCTTTCCGGAGGGTGGTCATGCCGTTCGAGAAGGTGGACACGCAGGTCGATTTCCCGGCCCAGGAACGGGCCGTCCTCGCGTTCTGGGACCGGATCGGCGCCTTCGAGAAGCTGCGGCGAAAGAACCGCGGCAGGCCCGCGCTGGTCGTTCCTCGACGGCCCGATCACCGCCAACAACCCGATGGGCGTCCACCACGCCTGGGGCCGCACCTACAAGGACGCCTATCCAGCGCTACTTCGCCATGAACGGCCACGAGCTGCGCTACCAGAACGGCTTCGACTGCCAGGGCCTCTGGGTCGAGGTCGAGGTCGAGAAGGAACTCAAGCTCAAGTCCAAGCGCGACATCGAAAACCTCGTCCCCGGCGACCCGTTCGCCAGCATCGACCGCTTCGTCCAGGACTGCAAGGACCGCGTGGACAAGTACGCCAACATCCAGACGGAGCAGTCGATCCGCCTCGGCTACTGGATGGACTGGGACCGCGACGAGGACTGGGCCAAGCCGCCGGACGAGCGGCGCAGCTACTTCACGATGTCGGAGGAGAACAACTACACCATCTGGAGCTTTCTGAAGAAGTGCCACGACCGCGGCCTGATCTACCGCGGCTACGACGCCATGCCGTGGTGCCCGCGCTGCTCGGTCGGCCTGAGCCAGATGGAGATGGCACGAGGGCTACCAGCTGGTGGCCCACCGGGCCGTGTTCGTGCGTTTCCCGCTGCGCGGCCGGCCCGGCGAAAACCTCCTCGTCTGGACGACGACGCCCTGGACGCTCAGCAGCAACGTCGCCGCCGCCGTCAATCCGGAGCTGACCTACCTCAAAGTGCTGCACAAGGACCAGGTCTATTACCTCGCCAAAGGCGCCTTCACGGCGCAGCGGCTGGAAGAGGAGTTCAAGACGCAAGGAGATGGGTCGAGGGCGTGCCGAAGCTCAAGACGCTGGAGCAGATCTTCAAGGAGAAGGGCGGCTACGAGATCGTCGGCGAACTGAAAGGCGCGGAGATGGTCGGCTGGGCCTACGACGGGCCGTTCGACGAGCTGCCGGCAGCAGTGCCATCCGCGCGGCTTTCCGCTCGAAATCGCCGAGGTCGCGCGTGGCGCCAAGCAGAACTGGGCGCCGGAGCAAGTCGGCGCAGGCAGCGTCCACCGCGTCATCGCCTGGAAGGACGGTCGGCGAGACGGAGGGCACCGGCATCGTCCACATCGCCCCCGGCTGCGGCAAGGAGGACTTCCAGCTCGGCAAGACGGAAGGGCTGCCGCCGGTCGCGCCGCTCGACGAATTCGGATGCTTCCTCCCCGGTTTCGGCGAACTTGACCGGCAAGTCGGCCGTCGATCACGCCACGACCGACTGGATCCTCGCCAACCTCAAGCAAAAGGGCGTCTTGCTGGAGGTGGAACAGTATCCGCACAGCTATCCGCACTGCTGGCGCTGCAAGACGGAACTGCTCTTCCGGCTGGTGGACGAGTGGTTCATCAACATGTCGTGGCGCGACGAGATCATGGCGGTGGTGGAGCAGGGCCGCTGGCTGCCGGAGTCGATCAACGGCAAGGCCCGCGAGCTGGACTGGCTCACCAACATGGGCGACTGGATGATCTCCAAGAAGCGCTTCTGGGGCCTGGCCCTGCCGATCTGGGTGGATGAGGTGACGGGCGATTTCGAGGTGATCGGCTCGCGCGAGGAGCTGAAAGAGCGGGCCGTCGAGGGCTGGCGACCGTTCGAGGGCCATACGCCGCATCGGCCCTGGGTCGATCAGGTGAAGATCCGCAACCCCAAGACGGGCAACCTGATGTCGCGCATCCCCGACGTCGGCAACCCGTGGCTGGACGCCGGCATCGTGCCGTTCTCGACCATGAAGTACAACACGGATCGCGAATACTGGAAGAAATGGTTCCCGGCCGACTTCATCACCGAGGCTTCCCCGGCCAGTTCCGCAACTGGTTCTACGCCATGCTGGCGATGAGCTACGATGATGGTGCAGCAGATCGCCGTTCAAGACGCTGCTCGGCCACGCCATGGTGCGCGACCAGACCGGCGACGAGATGCACAAGTCGAAGGGCAACTCGATCCCCTTCGACGGGGCGGCCGACAAGGGTTACAAGATTCCGAATAAAAAGGGGGAAATTGAAGAACATCCACCGATGGGGGCGGACCTGATCCGCTGGATGTTCTGCCGGCACAACCCGGCGAGCAACATCAACTTCGGCCCCGTGCCCGCGGAGGAAGTGCGGCGAAAGTTTACCTTAAAACTCTGGAACACCTATGCCTTCTTCTGCGACAACGCCCGGCAGGCGCGGGCGGCTTCGACCTGTCCGCGCCGGCCGTGCCGGTCGGGCAACGTCCCGACCTCGACCGCTGGATCCTGTCGGACCTGCAGAAGCTGATTGGCGTCGCGCGAGCCGCTTTCGAGGACTACGACCTGATGACGTTCTGCCTGGAAGCGGAGCGGTTCGTCGATGACAAGCTGAGCAACTGGTACGTCCGCCGCAACAAACGGCGGTTCTGGAAGAGCGAACAGGGCGCCGACAAGACGGCCGCCTACCAGACGCTCTACGCCGTGCTGACGACGCTGGCGAAACTGTTCGCGCCGGTCATGCCGTTCCTGTCGGAGACGATCTATCAGAACCTGAAGGCGGCGACCGAACCGGCGAGCGTCCACCTTTGCGACTTCCCGAAAGCCGACCCGGACCTGATCGACGAGCGGCTTTCCGACGATATGGACGCCCTTTTAAGTCTTGTTTCGGTGGGCATGGCGGCGCGGAACAACGGCAAACGCAAGGTGCGGCAGCCGCTGGCGGAGGTCGTCATCGACGGCGACGCGGCGACGCGCCGGGCCGCCGAACGGTTCGCGGACCTGCTGCGCGACGAGTTGAACGTCCGCAAGGTCACGGTCCACGACCGGGCGAGGGGGCCGCTGCTCCAGACCGTGGCCAAGCCGAACCTCAAGACGCTCGGGCAAAAGTACAAGGACCGTCTTCCGGAGGTGAAGGCCGCCGTCGAGGCGGCGCTTCGGCCGAACGAACAGGGCCGCGTGGAGGTTCCGAGCGAGGTGCGGACGCCCAACGGGCCGGTCGCCGTCGAAAAAGACGACCTGTGGGTGGAGCGCAAGGCGCCGGACGGATGGGCCGGCGCGGCCGAGGGGGCGACGGAAGTCATCGTGGACCTCCGTATCACCGAGGAGTTGGCGCTGGCCGGCATGGCCCGCGAGGTCGTGCGCCACGTCCAGGAACTGCGCAAGGCCGCCGACCTGAATATCGAAGACCGCATCGAGCTTCATCTCGGCACGGACGGCGCCGAACTGCGGAAGGCCATCGAATCGCATCGGGAGACCATCGGCGCCGAGACGCTGACGGCGCGATGGGCGGAGTCGGCGCCGAACGGCGATGCGCACTGCGCGACGGTGAAGATCGAGGGGCAGCCGCTGGAAATCGCTCTGTCGAAAGTGACGACGAAGTAACCAAGAGCGAGCCGGCGGGTTCATCCCGGCGGGACAAGCCCGCCGGCTCGCTGACTTGGGCTGCTTTTTCCTACCCCGTTCAGGCGGCGGCGTAGGCCAGCGGCTCCACCTCGGTCAGCCGGCGGACGCAGGCGGTCACCAGCCCGCGAAACACCTGGATGTCGAGGCCCGAGGCGGTGGCGGAAGCCGGCTGCCACTGGACGCCCAGCGCGAACCATTCGCTGCCGTCGTCGGCCTCGATGGCCTCGATGACGCCGTCCAACGCCTGGGCGCTGACCCGGAAGCCGCGGGCCAACCGCTGCACGGCCCGGCGGTGCTCACTGTTGACGACCACTTCCCCTTCGCCGTACAACTCGGCGAGGTGCGTTCCCGGCAGGACGTTGATGGCGTGGCGCAGGCCCGGCTCCGGCGGGTGGCGGTGCTGCAGCGCCTCGGGCTGGTCGCGCGGCAGGTCGAAGTAAACGGTGCCGCCGTGGGTGGTGTTCAGGACGTGCAGGCCGTGGTCGATGCCGAGGACGGGCAGCTTGTGGTCGTGACACCAGGCGCAGAGCTGTTCGCCCTCGGCGGCGTTGCGGCGGACGGCGCCGTCGTGGCCGGCGAGAACGACGCCGTGCAGGCCGTCCATGACGTCGTCCCAGGATCGGCGGCGGAGTTCGCCGAGCGGGACGGGCACGGCCTCGGACGCCGTCAGCGACGCGGCGATGCCGGCCGGCCACAGGCCGCAGCCGTGGCGCTCGCGGCCGGTGGGATAATCCTCGCCGTAGACGCCGATGCGGATGCTGGGAGCGGATTGAGCCATGGGAGGACTCCTTTCCTCGAAGGTGCGCAATGAAGGGTGGGGCGGGTGAGAGCGGCCGATCCCACGGCCTACGCCGCCCCAAATTCATTCCGTATTGTAAACGATCCGGGCGTCAATGCCAGTGAAAAATCGGAAAAAAGTTCCTCGTTCCCAGGCTCTGCCTGGGAACGAGGAACTTTGTGAACGCCGATTGCGCCCCTTACCCTTGCATTCCCGCCGCCGATTCGGTTTGCTTAGGACAGCCCCGGACGACCGGGACTTCGTATTTTTCAAGGAGACCGCGCGTGAAACGACTGCTTTTCGTCGGACTGTCCCTCTGTTTGCTCGCCACCGCCGCCTGCACGGACGCCAGCGCCGATACGTCCAACCCCGTCGTCGTCCTGGAGACGTCCAAGGGGACGATCAAGATCGAGCTGTTCGCCGACAAGGCGCCCGTCACCGTCAAAAACTTCCTCGCCTACGTCGATGAGAAGTTCTACGACGGCACGACCTTCCACCGCGTCATCCCCGATTTCATGATCCAGGGGGGAGGCTTTCTGCCCGGTTTGACCTCCGCCAAGACCGAAAAAGACGTGGAGGCGCTGGAGAAGAAGACCCACGATCCCATCAAGAACGAGGCGAAGAACGGCCTCTCCAACGTGCGCGGGACCATCGCCATGGCCCGCACCAGCGACCCCAACAGCGCCACCGCCCAGTTCTTCATCAACGTGGAAGACAATTCCAAGAAGCTCGACCCCAACCCGGATCGCGATCCCAACGGCTACTGCGTTTTCGGCAAGGTCATTGACGGCATGGACGTGGTGGACAAGATCAAGGAGGTGCGCACCACCGACGTCCTCGGCGGCGCCATGGGCGACGTGCCGATCAAGGACATTCTCATCAAGTCTGTCCGCAAGGCGGAGAAATGACTGGTGTATACTCCCCTCTCCCCCGAGGGGAGAGGGGAGAAGTGGGGATTATTCTCACCCTCTCCTCTTACGGGGCGCGAGAAAGTGCGCCCGGAAAGGTTCTCCGACATGCCGGCAACACAGGTGGTCATGGAAACGTCGCTGGGCGCCATCACGATCGAGCTGGACGGCGACAAGGCGCCGATCTCGACGACCAACTTCCTCTCTTACGTGGACGATCAGTTCTACGACGGCACGATCTTCCACCGCGTCATGCCGACGTTCATGGTCCAGGGCGGCGGTTTTCTGCCCGGAATGAAGCAGAAGAAGACCAAGCCGCCGATCAAGAACGAGTCGGGCAACGGCCTGTCCAACAAGCGCGGCTCGGTCGCCATGGCCCGGACCAACGACCTCAACAGCGCCACGTCGCAGTTCTACATCAACGTGGTGGACAACGGCGGCCTGGACGGCGCCAAGTATTGCGTGTTCGGCAAGGTGGTCGCGGGCATGGACGTGGTGGACAAGATCAAGGCGGTCCCGACCGGGAACAAGGCCGGCCACGGCGACGTGCCGGTCAAGGACGTGGTCATTCAGTCGGTGCGTCGGGCGTAACCAGCCGCGAGCGCGAGCGAGCGGGGAGACGAAACCGCTCGCTCGCGGCTGGTGTCGATACGTTACTTCCCCTGAAACTCCAGCTTCGCCACGAACAGCCGTTGCCGGTCGCCGCGGTTGGCGAGGTCTTCCAGCAGCGTCTCCAGACTCGGCGCCACCGTCTTCTTGTTCAGGACGGTGTTCCAGTTCCATTTCACCGTCAGCGGCTTGTCGAAGTTCACCATCGGCTCGTTCTGGCTGTTGCGGCCCAGCCACAGCGTCACCTGATTCAGCCCCGTCGTCGTCACCGAGACCGTGTTGGTCGTCAGGTCGATGCGGCCCACCAGCGTGGCGGGTTCAATGTAATATTTCCAGCCCGCGAAGGTGTTGATGTGGCGGTCCTCCACGCCGTCGGTGGTCAGCCAGTAGAAGCTGTTGTCCGTCGCGCGGTGCGTTCGGAACGGTTTGCCGACGCCGAGTTCCTGCAACGGGAACTCGCGCTTCTTCCCGCGCATCCAGTCGAACATCGTCGGCACTTCGCCGCCGTACCACTCCACGCCGCGGCCCTTGTACTGGATCCAGAGCATTTGATACTTGCTCGACCATTGCGTGAACTGCACGCGCAGGTGCTTGTTGATGTCGCCGGAGCGGTCGCCGTCCACGATGTAGAACGGCAGGAACTGGCCGTTGGGGTAGTAACGCTCCGCGAACCTCTCCGGCGCCGCGCTCATCGGCAACACGCCTGCAAAGAGGTCCGGGTGCGACAGGCCGATGTCGAAGGCCGCCACGCCGCCCTCGCCCAGGCCGAACAAAAACACCCGGTCGGAGTCCACCGCGAAATGGCGGCGCAGGTCGCGCAGCGTCTCCAGCACGGTGGCGTGCTCGTCCTCGCTGAAGGTGTAGACGCCGCCGCCGCCGTTCCACTCCGGCGCCACGAGGATGTAGCCGTTGTCGGCCGCGGCGTCGCGCCAGCGCTTGAGCATCTCTTCCGCCCCTTCGCCGGCCTGGTGCAGCACGAACAAAACGGGGTAGTTCCGGCTCGTCCGGTACTCCGGCGGCAACTGCAACAGGTAGGAGACGGCGTTGCGGCCGGCGCCGGCCTTGCGTTGCATGACGTCGTCGCTGAGTTTCTCTTCCGGCTCCGCCGGCGGCAACAGCGGGATGATCCGGATGAAATCGTCCACGCCGGCCGCGCCCTCGGTGTTGGAGAGGTAATCCTTGAGCAGCGCCTGGCGCTCGGCGGGGGCGGAGGCGAGGTATTTCTGCACGAAGTCGCGGGCGCGCCAGAGCTTCACGGCCGTCGCCGGGTCGGGGTCGGCCAGGCCGCCCAGCCAGCTCGACACCGCCAACGACAACAGCTTTTCCGGCCCCGTCGAGGGCGTCCGGCCGTTGGCCCGCTCGCGCTCCGCCTGCCGGGCCTGGCCGAGAAATGCCTCCAGCCGGGAGACATTGTCCAGCGCCAGCTCGCCGCGGATGACGGCGGCCGCCCGCGCCAGATCGGCGTCCCTGGGGCCGCCGCTCAGACCTTTCGGCAACTCCTCCAGGAATCGCGAGGCGTCGGCCATCGCCTTGTCGCCGGCGGCGAACTCGTCGCGCTTGGCGGCCACGGCGGCGGCCGTCTGCGGGTCGGCGGCCTTGTCGTTGAAGTCCGCCAGCGCCTTGCGCACGAGCTTATATTCGCCTGCGTTGTACTGTTTCTTGATCGTCTCGAACTGTTCGCGGAGGCGCATGCGGTTGATGGCGGCGCGGGCCGCTTCGACCTTGGCCTTCACGTCGTTCGGCGGCTTTTCGTCGAGCAAACGGTCCAACTCGCGTTCGGCCTCGTCGTACCACCCGGCCTGGGCGAAGAAGTCGCAGTAACGGAAGTGCCGGGCGATGCGGTCGGCCGGGGCCAGCTTGTCGTCCAGTTGGAAATCCGGGTGCGACGAAAGCAGGTCGCGCACCGCGGACGGACCCAGCTCGCGGGTCAGGTACATGGCCGGCCAGTTCCAGACGTCGATGGTCTGCGTGTAGGCGTAATAGGGCGTAAGGACCACGAGACGCTGTTTGGCGGTCCATTCCCGGTCGTCGCCGCCGATGAACTTGACGTCGCGGTCCCATTTGTCGTCCCAGGCGCCGACCGACAGCACCGCACGCACGCCCGGGACCGGCCGCGGGTGAATCAGGCGGATATCGCGATATTTGGCATAAATCTTATCTTCCGTGACTTCCGCCTTCGGGGCGATCCTCTGCATCAGGCCGGAGGAAAAGTATTGCCGACGCGCCATGTCGTCGATGAAGAAGAAGCCGCTGGGCATGAAGATTTGAACGCCGTCTTCTTCGAGTTCGTTCTTGCCTTCCCGGCGGTCCATGCCCTGGAGGACGAAGCCGTCGTTGAGCGTGACCGTGACTTGAGAGCCGTGCTTGGTGGCGTCGGCGCGAACGGGTGACAGGGCCAGGGCGGACAGAACGAGAACGGCGGCGGCCGCGGCGCCGGCCAGGCCTCGCGGAGAGACGTGCATGAAGCGACTCCTTTTCTCGGCGGGCAAGGCGCCAACTTCCCCGCGGGCGCGCCGCCGAGTCGGGTCGCGCCACACCCCTATTGTGGACCGCCGGCGCCGGCCGCGTCAAGGAATAGTTGAATCCGGCGCGTCCTATCGGGAGAATAACGGTGTGCACCCCAGGCGTCCGCCCATCGGCCGGCCGCCTGTCGCGCCCGGAGACGCCTTCCCATGCCGGTACGGTTCCGTTGCCGTCATTGTCACCAATTGCTCGGCATCGCCCGCCGCAAAATCGGCACGGAGGTGAATTGTCCGACGTGTCACAACAAGGTCCTGGTGCCCGCGACCGACGCGCCGGACGTGGACCCGCCGACCGTGCGCAAGGCCGACGCGCCGTTCGAGGGCAGCGACCTCGACGCCCTGCTTCAACCCTTGCCCGCCGATCCGGCCTCCGCCTCGCCGCCGCCGGTCGCCCCGCCGGCGTCCCCCAACGTGGAAGCGCGTCGTCCGGCCGCCCCGGCTTCGGGACTGACGCTGTCGCCTTTTCAGGCCACGCTGCTGACCGTCGGGACGGTGCTTCTGTTGGCCCTGTTTTTCGCGGCGGGGTTGCTGATCGGGCGGTACTGGTTTTGAGGGTTCTGGCGAGCTGGAGGCGTAAGCCCCCTGATTTTTCCCTGCGTCACCGACCATATGCTGAATCAGGGGGCTAACGCCCCCCGCTCGCCTGGCGGGCCGCGTCGATGAAGCGCCGCATCTTCTCCGCGTCTTTGCGGCCGGGGGCGCTCTCGACGCCGCTGGCCACGTCCACCGCATACGGCCGCACCACGCGCACCGCCTCGGCCACGTTCTCCGGCGTCAGCCCGCCGGCCAGGATCAGCGGCACGCCGGGCCGGAACGCCGCGATCAATTCCCACGGCGCGATCCGTCCCGTGCCGCCGTGTTGACCCGGCGAATGGCCGTCCAGCAACACCGCCGCCGGAATCGACCCGACGGCGCGGCAGGCGTGGAGATGGGTCGTCACCGCCTCCAGGCTGGCGGCGTCGCGCACCGGGAACGCCGGGATCAGGCGATACGGATAACCGTCCCCCGGCTCGCAGCCGTCGCCGTGCCACTGGACCGTGCGCAGCCGGCGCCACGGCCCCAGGTAGGCGATGATTTCGCACAGCGGCCGGTTCACAAAGACGCCGACCGCCTCCACGAACGGCGGCAACTCGCGCAGGACGTTTTCCACCTCGGCCGGTTCGATCCGTCGCGGCGAGGCTTCGTAGAAATTCAAGCCGACGGCGTCGGCGCCGAGCCGGGCCGCCTCGTGGGCGTCGGCCGCCGTCGTGACGCCGCAGATTTTGATACGGACGTGATGCGACATGGACGCTTTTCCATCCCCTCTCTTGCACTCCGTCTCAGGGCGGATTACGATACTTTCATCTCTTCCTGAAAAGGATAAAAGTCATGAAATCACCGCGACCGGGGCTGAAGCTGGCTCTGGACGAGGTCGAACAGGACTTCGTCGGCCTGTGGCGACAGATGAGTTCGCTTTGGGGCGTCAGCCCGACCATGGCGGAGGTCCACGGGTTGCTTTATATCACCGGGTCGGCGATGTCGATGGACGACATCATGGCCCGCCTGGAGATTTGCGCGGCAACGCCAGCATGAACCTGAGCAAGCTGGTCGAATGGGGCCTGGTCCGCCGCGTCCACCGCCGCGGCGACCGCCGCGATTACTACGAATCGCTCCGCGACGTGTGGGAGATGTTCACCCTCGTCGCCGCGCAGCGCAAGCGCCGCGAGATCGACCCCGTCCTCAACATCCTGCGCACCTGCCGAGAGAACCTGTCGCCGGAAACGCTCGGCCCCGGCGCGGAGGATTCGGAGGTCAGCGAACGGCGGCGGCGAGTCAACGAGCTTCTGTCGTTCCTGTCGCTGGTGGACGGGCTGGCGCAGCGGTTTTTCGAGAGCCGGCGCGGGCTGCGCGAGGCCGTCGAACTGCTGGGTCAACCCGGCGAACGGGGGGCGTCGGCCCCCTGATTTCGCATGGTGTCGCCGACAGCGTCCTCACTAACCCGAAGCGCAAGCGAGGGATGAGGTCCAAACCTCGCTCGCGCTTCGGGTTGGTGTACAGCGCCTACTTCGCCGCCGTCTTTCTTCTCAACGGAAACGCCTTGATCGGGTAGGGCGGCTGCGGCGGCGGTTGCACCGGGTGTTCCTTGATCTCCTTCTGCAAATATGCCAGCGCGGCCTTGAGCTGGGCGTCCTCGCCCTGGTAGGTCGCATGCGGCAGGTTGTCCACGACGATGTCCGGATCGACGCCGTGGTTCTCGATCAGCCAGGCGCCTTCCGGGCCGTAGACGCCGAACTCCGCGGCCGTGGCGATGCCCTTGTCCACCAGGTAATCGTCGCCGTTGAGCCAGATCTCGCCGCCCCAGGTGCGCGTGCCGATCACCTTGCCGAGGTTCAACCGCTTTACGCCCTCCGTGAACGCCTCACCGTCCGACGCCGTGTTTTCGTTGCACAACACCACGATATGGCCGCGAAAGGCGTACTGCATGTTCCACATCGGCGCCTTGCCCACGCGGTTGCTCCAGTAGAACCACGCCTTGCGCAACAGCCGGCCGATCAGCCAGCTGTCGATGTCGCCGCCCTCGTTGTTGCGCACGTCGATGATTAGCCCCTGCCGCGTAAATACCGGGTAAAACTGCCGCGCCCAGGCGCCGAAATCCTCGCCTTCCATCGCCCGTAAGTGGACATAGCCGATCTGCCCCTTGCCCGTTTCCTCGACCTCCGTTCGCCGCGTGTATTCCCATTCGTCGTAGCGAAGGTCGGCCGCCGCCGCCGCGTCCAGCGGCGTGACCACGACGTTGCGCGGTTCGCCGGCGGCCGACTTGACGCGCAACATCACCTGCTCCCCGGCTTTCCGCCGCAGCAACACGCCGAGGTCCGCCGCGTCCAGGGCCGGGGCGCCGTTGACCGCCACGACCACGTCGCCCTCCTTGACGTTGACGTTCGGCCTGGAGAGCGGGCCGGCCCGATCCGGCCGATCCGGGTCGCTCCGGTAAATGTGGTCGATGCGGTAGCCGCCGGCCTTGTCGTCGCGCGTCAGCACCGCCCCGAGCGACGACGGCGGAAACACGTCCGCGGCCTTGCGGACGTCGCCGCCGTGGACGAAGATGTGTAAAGCGGACAATTCGGACACCATTTGCCCGATGAGGTCCGCCAACTCCGGCCGGCTGGCGACGCGCGCGGCCAGCGGCTCGTACTTCTTGCGCACGGCCTTCCAGTCCACGCCGTGCAGGTTCGGGTCGTAGAAGTAATCGCGTTCCATCCGCCACGCCTCGGCGAACATCTGCTTCCACTCCTCGCGCGGGTTGACCGTCAGCGTCCAGTCGTTCAGGTTCACGTCCTTCTTCGTCAGGTCCACCGAGGACGCAACCGCCGCGTCGATGACGTACAGGCCGTCCTCCTTCTGGACCAGCAGTTTCTTGCCGTCCTGGGACATCTCGAACGACTTCACGTCGTCCGTCAGACCCTTAACGTCCACATCAGTGTCCGTGATTTCGGCCCCCTTGAGCGTCCCCGTCTTTTCGCCGGCCGCCGTCGAGAGCCAGAAAAGCGCCTTGTCGTTGACCGCCAACGATCCGTAATTGCCCGCGGGGATGGGGTCTTCGATCAGGCGCTTTTGAACGCCCGGCAAGGCGATCTTCACGTCGTCGGCCTTGTCCGCCTTGTCGGATTTGTCCGCCTTGTCGGCCTTGTCGTCGGACATGGTTTCGTCCGCGGCTTTCCAGGGCGAGCGCAGGCCTTCCGTAAGGGCGATCTGATAAATCTTCGTTTTCTTGTCGAAGAACGGCTCCGGCTCGTAGCTGCCCCAGGGGTCTTCGACCACCGACTTGAGATTGCGGTCGGAGAGGAAGTAGAGCCAATGGCCGTCGGGACTCCAGGCGGGGCTGTAGCTGTCGTAGCGGTCGGTGGTCAGGGCGGCGACCTTGCCGTCGGCCGCGCCGTAGACCTTGACCTGGCGGAAAAGGTTGTCGGCCGCGTCGTCGTAGGCCAGCCACTTGGAGTCGGGCGACCACGCCAGGTCGGCGAAGCCGTCGGGCGACTTCGTCTCGTCGATCTTGCGGTTCGTCTTTTTGGCCACATCGTAGAGGTACAAACGCAGTTTTTTATCGTAATGGGCGATGAGCTTGCCGTCCGGCGACGGCACGGCGTCCCAGCGCAGCACGTCGGCGTCGCGGGTCCGCTGTTCGGGTTTGCCGAGGCCGTCGGCCGGCAGCGTCCACACCTCGACCTCGCCGGACTCGTCGGAAAGGGCCGAGAGCGTCTTGGCGTCGAGAAAGCGGGCCTCGCGGTAGCGGACGCCTTCGCGGCGCTCCGCCTCCACGAAGCGCCCTTGCCGCGCCGGCGCCACGAACACCCGGCCGCGGGCCGTTAGCGCCACCTTGGCGCCGTCGGGCGACAGGTGGGCCGCGGTGAGGTAATCGAGGGGGTGGGAGACGACGTGCTCGCGCTCCTGATCGAAGTCCGAGTCGAGCGTGATCGGCACGACGCGATCCTGGCCGGAGGCGATGTCAAATAGATGAATGTCGGCGCCGAGCTGGTAGGCGACCCGGCCGTCGTAGAGGGAGGCGCCGGCGGCGTCCCAGCCGGCGTGGAACGTGTGCTGTTTCGGACCGCTTCCGTCCGGTTTCATCGACCAGAGGTTGACGGCGCCGTCGCGGTCGGAGAGGAAGTAGACGCGGCCATGCCACCACATGGGATCCTTGCTGGTACCGGGGAAGTCGGCGGTGAGCGGCGCGGCCTCCGAGGCGCCGTCGGCGAACTTCCAAATGATTTGGGCGGTGCCGCCCCGGTAGCGCTTGGTGTGGCTGCCCTGGAAGGGCAGGCGTGTGAAGAAAAGCGTCTTGCCGGATTCGTCGTAGGAGCCGTCGGCCGCCTGGGCCAGCGGCACGAACTGGCGCACGGCCGCGAGCTTCGGTTGGCTGACGTCGAGCGTGAGGAGGCGGGTTTCCGGCAGGGTGGACTGGGCTTCGGTGCCGACGAGGATTTTGCCGTCGGGCGACCAGCCGACGAAGTCGATGGCGGCGGCGTCCCAGGTGCGGCGGCGCGGGACGCCGCCGTCGAGGGGCATGGTGTAGACCTCGGTGGGGCCGTCGTAATGTCCGGCGAAGGCGATGGTCTTGCCGTCGGGCGACACGGCCGGCAGCGACTCGTCGCCGGGAGCGCTGGTGAGGCGCGTGGCCCGGCCGCCCTTGTCGGAGACCTTCCACAGGTCGCCTTCGGCGACGAAGACGATCCCATTTGTGTACAAAGCCGGTTGGCGGTAGTATCCGACGGTCCCGGATGCGGGGGCGGTCGGGGAGAGGACGAGCGCGATCAGAAGGGCGAGGGGCGCGGTGCGAAACAGGCGCATGGCGGGTGGGTCCCTCTCAAGAACGATTCCATAGCCTCCCATGCAGGGTAGTGCATTGCGGGCGGACGTGCCAGGGGAGTCGGGGAGGAGGGAGGTCGTTGCGATGTTCACGATAGCCCTGTTCTGCCGACCCAATTCAGGGTGGAAAAAGGCCCTTCCCCCACGGTCCTCGCAAAATACCCTCTGATTGCCGCTACTTCGCCCTTTTATTGCGATTTTTCGACCACTCCTGGAACAAGACGGGGATTTATTGCGTAGCAATAGCGCCGCCCCCTTCCTCCCTACCCACCCCGCAGGAGACCCCCATGAAAATCGCCGTCGCCAAACCGCTGTTCGCCTGGGACGCCCTCGAAGATTCCCCCTCCCTGCAAACCGTTCGCACCTTCCTCGAAGCCATTCCCGACGCCCCCTTGATCGACTCCCTGCAACGCGCTCGCGGCAAGGGCCGCGACGACTACCCCATCGTCGTCCTCTGGGGAACCCTGCTGCTGGCTATCGTGCTCCGCCATCACTCCCTCGACGCCTGCCTGCAAGAGTTGCAACGCAATCCCGCCTTGCGTTTGCTCATCGGCGTCGAGTCCGAGGCCCAGGTCCCCAAGCCCTGCAACCTGTCGCGCTTCCTCGTCACCCTGGGCGAAGAGCCCCACCTCAGCCGCTTGCGCGACGTTTTCGACGTGCTCGTCGGGAGGCTCGGCCGGGTGGTCGGCGACCTGGGCAAGGACACGGCCGGCGATTCGACCGGATTGTCGGGTCGAGCCGCCGACAGCGTCGCGCTGCGCGAGGCGGAACAACGGCAAGGGCTGCCGCAACCCACCGGCGGACGCAAGGAATACAAGGACGACGACGGCACGGTCGCCAAGGTCGTCGAGTGGTTCGGCTACAAATTGCATCTGTTGGTGGACGTCAAGCACGAGGTGGTGCTGTCCTACCGCATCACCGACACCAAGGCAGGCGACAACGAAATGATCGGCGACCTGCTGCGGCAGGCGAAAAAGAACCTGCCCGAGGATCGCATCGAGACCATGGCGTACGACAAAGCGGCCGACGACGGCGCCGTCCACGAACTGCCGCACGACGAACAGGTGCGGCCGCCGATTCAAAACCGGAGTTTTAAGCTCGAAGAACCCGAGAAGGTCCTGGGCGGCCGCACGCCGCTCAACGTGGTCTACGATCAGGCCGGTACGTTGTTCTGCTACGACCGGGTCAGCCCGACGCCGGTGCGTCACGCCATGGCCTACATCGGCCACGAAGCGGAGCGTGGTACGCTGAAATATCGCTGTCCGGCCCGGCACGGCGACTGGGAATGCCCCAGCGACGCCGTCTGCAACGGCGAGCGCAAGTACGGCCTGACCGTGCGCGTCAAGCAGGAGATCGACCTGCGTCGCTTCCCGTCGATCCCGCGCACCACCAAGAAGTTTGAACGGTACTACAAGGGCCGCACGTCGGTGGAACGAGTCAACGGCCGGCTGAAGATTTTTTGGGGGATCGACGACGGCCAGGTGTACGGGTCGCGGCGTTTTCACTCCCAAGTGGGAGCGGTCTTGGTGGTGCATCTGGGCTTGGCGACGGTGCTGGCTCAGACGGAGCGTTTTGAAGGCAGCTACGGAACGATGCGGCTGTCGCCGATCGCGAAGGCCCTGCGCGAGCTGATGAAAGAACCGCCGGCGCCGGCTGCGGCGCCGGCGGCCGCCAACGGATAATCAAATAACGATGGGACAATTTGAAACCGCCGACGCCCTCGCGGGAGACGGTGCGCGCGCCATGCGCAGCCCCCGGCCCGCGGTTGTGAAGCAAATCTACAACGCAACAGCCTCTTTCAGTTCAAGATTATTCGTCTTGGGTCGCCTGCCGGGGAATGCGTTCGACCGCGGCTGACGGTGCTGCGCGGTCCCGAGGTCCTGCCGCGCGATTCAGGCGGGTTGTCAGCGCAAATTAACGGACAATCCGCGTCATTATTACCTGAGCCGGCCCTACCTTCGGGGCCGTTCTGCTTCCGTCCGGTCGCTATCAAGCCGGGCGGTTCGGTGTTCACCGGACCGCCCGCGGGGCGGTCCCCTGCCAGGAGATCAACTGCATGACCGCACCCACCCCCTGCGCCCTCTCCCTGAAGACCCACCACACCGCCTTCCTCGCGATCGTTCCGCGGATCGAGCGTCACGGCCGAGTCTACTTCCACGGCCTGCGCGACGCCCACAAGCGGGAAGACGCGATCGCCAGCATGGTCGCCCTGTCTTGGCGGTAGTTTGTCCGCCTGGCCGAGCGCGGCAAGGACCCCTCTCTGTTTCCGAGCGCCATCGCCTCCTACGCCGCCCGGGCCGTCCGGAGTGGACGCGGCATTTGCGGCCAGGAGAATGGAAAAGACGAGTTGTCGCCGCTGGCCCAGAGGCGTCACCGCTTCACCGTGGGCAAGCTGCCCGACCACGAGACCCTGTCCGACAACCCGCTCTGCTACGCCCTGGCCGACAACACCCAGTCGCCGCCGCCCGACGCCGCCGCGTTTCGCTGCGATTTCCCGGTCTGGCTGGGCATGCAGGCGGAACGGGACCGCAGGGTGGCGCTCGACCTGATGACCGGCGAGAGGACGCTCGACGTCGCCCAACGATACGGCCTGTCCCCGGCTCGCGTCTCCCAGAAGCGTCGGCTGTTCCACGACGGCTGGCTAAAGTTCCACGGCGAGCCAGTTTCCTCGGCCCTCTGATCCGCCGCGCACGGCGCTGACAACGGGGAAAGCGAGCCTCACGCCGGCGTCCCTCTTCTCCGTCCGCATTCCGGCCACAAACATCGAGTCGCCCTTGACCCATCAATCCCCATCCGAGGAGGTCCGCATGACCGCGAAGATCGTCGGCAACAAGCTCGTCATCGAGATCCCGCTCAACGCCTCGCCCGTTCCCAGCACCAGCGGAAAAACTTTGGTGGTGGCGTCCACCCACGGGAACAAGGCCACCGAAGCGCAAATCAGCGGCAAGCACGTCGTCGTCGGGCTCAACGCCTACATCCCGAAGGGCTGACAGCCTCATGCCACCGCCCGCGACCGAGCCCGTCACTCGCCCCGAATCACAGGAGGACCTTTTCGCATGTCGCATCTCGTCAGCATCGTGACCAAGGTGCGCGACCCCGCCGCCATCGCCGCCGCCTGCAAACGGTTGCGACTGGCCGAACCCGTCCACGGCAAGGCGGAGCTCTACAGCGGCGAGGCCGAGGGGCTGCTCTTGCAGTTGCCCGGCTGGCGCTACCCCGCCGTCATAGACACGACGTCGGGTGTCGTTGCCTACGACAATTTTCAGGGCAGATGGGGCGATCAGGCCCAGCTGGACCGCTTCCTCCAGGCGTACGCCGTCGAGCTGGCCAAGCTCGAAGCCCGCAAGAAGGGCTATCAGGTCAGCGAGCAATCCCTGCAAGACGGCTCCATCCGCGTGCAGATTATCGAGGCCGCCGGATGAGCACGCCACGCCGCCGCATCGTCCGCCCGCCCGTCGCCGCCGTCCCGCTGGACCCCAACCGCACGCGCCGACTCCAGCGACTCCGCGCGAGGCTGGAGAAGGAACGGGCGGAGCTGGCCCGCTGGATGGTTCGGCTCAGGAGGGCCTTTCACGCCATGGAACGGCTGCAGCGCTCCACCGCCCGCGTCGAACGGCAAATCACCACCCTGGAGGCTTCCTGATGTCCCGCGTGATTGAGGTGGTCGTCTCGCCCACGGGCGAAACGACTGTACAGACGAAAGGCTACGCCGGCGGCGACTGCCTGCAGGCGAGCAACTTCCTGGAGCAGTCCCTCGGCGTCGTCGCCGCCGAGCGCCGGACGGACGAGTTTTACGAAACCCAAGCCGTGCGGCAGCAGACGCGACAGTAGCGAAGTCTGCCCGAACCAAGGCCGGGCGGTCCACTTGACCGCCTGGCTTTCTTTGTCTCTGCACTCCCATTCCCCAACGGAGCCTTCCCGCATGACCTTGACCGAACAGATCACCGACTACGTCCACGCGGCCATGAGCGGCTTGTACATCCTGACCAGTGAGCCGGACGAGGCCGAGCGCGACCTCCTGCGTCACGCCCGCGAACGCGGCTGGAAGGTCGCCGTCTGGGACGTGGCCCACGGCTTACGCCTGGCCGACGCCGCGTCCGGCCCGACGGCCGACTCCACGGCCGGCGACCCGCTGGCCGCCCTCCGCGCCCTGCCCGCCCTCGCCGACCGCGACGGCACGGCGCTCCTGCTGCTCCACAACTTCCACCGGTTCATGGCGAATCCGGAAGTGATCCAGACCACGTTCGCGCAGCTCATCGCGGGCAAGCAGCAACGCACTTTCCTGGTGGTTCTGGCCCCGGTGGTTGCGATCCCCCTGGAATTGGAGAAGCTGTTCGTGGTGGTGGAGCACGCCCTGCCCGACCGCGCCCAGCTGGAACGGATCGCCCGCGAGCTGACCGGCGACGGCCCCGACGACCTGCCGCGGGGCGAGGACCTCGAGCGCGTGCTGGAAGCGGCCGGCGGCCTGACGCGCTACGAGGCCGAGAACGCCTTCGCCCTGTCGTTGACCCGCCACAACGCCCTGCGGTCCGAGGCCGTGTGGGAGCTGAAGGCGGCCGCGCTCAAGAAGAACAACCTGCTGACGCTGCACCGCGGCGGCGAGCGCTTCGATTCGCTGGGCGGCCTGTCCAGCCTCAAAGACTTCTGCAAGAGGGCGCTGCGGCCCGGCCGGCGCGTGCAGGCGCGGGGAATCCTCCTTTTAGGAGTACCAGGAGTCGGAAAGAGTTTTTTCGCGAAGGCGCTGGGCAACGAGGTCGGCCGGCCCACGCTCGTCCTCGACGTCGGCTCGCTGTACGGCTCCCTCGTCGGCGCGACGGAGGCCAACGTCCGCCAGGCGCTGAAGGTCGTCGACGCCATGAGCCCCTGCGTGGCCTTCCTCGACGAGGTGGAGAAGGCGCTGTCGGGCGTCGGCGGCGTCGGCGACGGCGGCGTCGTCACCCGACTGTTTGCCACGATGCTGACATGGCTGTCGGATCGGACGAGCGAGACCTTCGTCGTCGCCACCTGCAACGACGTCAGCAAGCTGCCGCCGGAGTTCAGCAGGGCCGAGCGGTGGGACAGCGTATATTTCCTCGACCTCCCCACGGCCGCGGAGAAGAACTCCATCTGGGAGCTGTACCGGCGGCAATACCAGATCCCCGACGTCCAGCAGCGGCCCGACGACGCGAGCTGGACCGGAGCCGAAGTGAAATCGTGCTGCCGGCTGGCCGCCCTTCTGGACATGACACTGGCGCAGGCGGCCTGCCACGTCGTGCCCGTCGCCGTCACGGCCGCCGAGCAGGTCGAACGCCTGCGTTCCTGGGCGAGCGGCCGCTGCCTGAGCGCCTCGTCGCCCGGCGTCTACCGCCGCGACGTTGAGGCCGCACCCAAAGGCGGCCGTCGCGTCCAGCGCGGCCCCTCCGACAACTGACCGACGACCCGATGCGCGGCCGGCGCGTCGCCGGCCGCGTTCCCCCTTCCGCACACCCCGGAGGTCGAAGCATGGGCACGCGCTCCATCGTCGTCGTCACGGGCCGCCACGCCCAGGACGACAAGCTGAAAGAGACGATCCGCCTCTACCGCCACTGGGACGGGTCGCCCGACGTCATGCTCGCCACGATCGGCGCGGCGATCGCCGTCTCCCAGGGAATATTGGCCCGGTGGCAGGACCGGTGGCGGACGCTAAACTCGGAAGTCCGGTCGGTTACGGCGAAGTGCCTGGCGGACGCCGTTCTGGCGGCCAGCCTGGGCATCCACGGCATGGGCATGAGGCTCGACGACAGGGACGGGACGGCGGCCGCCTTCCGCGGGCCGCCGACGGCCCGGGCCTTCGGCGACCAGGGCGACCTGGAGTGGGTCTACGTCCTCGACGCCGACGCGCGGACGGTCCACGTCTACGGCGGCTACGGCACGGCCCGGGAAGTCATGCAAGACGGGCCGACCGACCCGATGACGTACCTTGAAGGGATTCGCGACGAGTACAGGGCCGGGGTGGCGGAGAGCGTCCGGGCCGGCCTCGCCGCCATCCGTGCGGCCGGCTGGGAAGTCAACCCCGGTCCACGGCTTCCGCGAAAACAACCCGCCTAGCCCGGATTATTCATCTGATATGACAATAAAGGCCTCCGTGATCGTCTAAAAGGTTACTGAACCAGTCCTTTACGACGACACGCGAGGCCAGCATGAGTATACAGCCTGCTTCTCTGTTCGCCCTCGATTTTTTCCAGCCCTTACCCATCCACGTCGAGACGTCCGACGCCCCCTCACTTCGGACGCCGGGCCGCTGCCCCTGCGTCAGTTCGACCAACGCATCGGACTCACCCAGCAGTTCGCCCAGGCCCTCGACGATCCCCGCGATCCCGACCTCATCGAGCACGCCTTCGCCGACATGGTCCGCATGCGCGTCTTCGGCATCCTCGCCGGCTACGAAGACCAGAACGACCACGACACGCTCCGAACCGACCCGGTCTTCAAGCTCGTCGCCGACCGCTCGCCGCGCGACCCGGACCTGGCCAGTCAACCGACCCTGTCCCGCTTCGAGAACCAGATCAACATCCGCTCGCCGTTGCGGCTGGGCGCCCTGTTCGTGGACCAGTTCATCGCCTCTTTCGCCCAACCGCCCCGGACGTTGACGTTCGACCTCGACGCCGTGGACGATCCGACGCACGGCTCGCAGCAACTGTCCTTGTTCCACGGCTTCTACGAGCAGTACCAGTATCTGCCCTTGGTGCTGACGTCGGCGGACACGGATCGGGTGGTGATGCTCAGCTTGCGTCACGGCACGGCCACGGCCTGGCTGGGCGCCGACGACGATCTGGAATATCTGGTGAATCGCCTGCGCGCCGCCTGGCCGACGGTGCGGATCCTGGTGCGTGGCGACGCGGGCTTCGGCAAGCCGGTGATGTTGGATGCGTGCGAGCGTTTGGGCGTCGAGTACACCTTCGGTTTGTCGGCCAACGCCGTGTTGCAGCGGCTAAGCGAGCAGTTGCTGGCGGAAGCGGTGCGCGGCTTTGAGGAAACGCACGAGCCGCAGCGGCGTTTCACGGGGTTTGCCTATCAGGCCGGCTCGTGGCCGGCGGCGCGTCGGGTGATCGTCAAGGCGGAGGCCAACGCCCAGGGAACGAACCGCCGCTTCGTGGTCACGAATCGGCCGGGGGCGTCGCTGTGCCTGGAGGCGACGTATGACGAGTACGCGATGCGTGGCGAGAGCGAGAACCGCAACAAGGAACTCAAGTGTGGCCTGGCCATTGATCGGCTGAGCGACCATCGCTTCGTGGCGAACCTGTTCCGGATGTACCTGCACGGGGCGGCGTCGAACCTGCTGGTGCGTTTGCGTCGGGAGATCGCGGACCCGCCACCTTTGCCGCCGGGGGAGCCGCTGGCCGGGGCCGAGCGGAAGCGTTATCAGAAGGCGCGTCGGCGCCGCGACCCGCTGGGGGAAGGCCATCCGGCCACCTGGCGCATGCTGCTGATCAAGGTAGCGGCGTCGGTGGTGGTGACGTGCCGCCGCATCGTGGTGCGGCTGAGCGGCAGTTGGCCGAACCAGAACTACTTCGAGCAGGTCCGTCGGCACGTGTGCCGGCGTCCCGCCGTGGCGCACTTCTGGATGGGATAGCGCACATTACAAGGTGCGAAAGCCTCTGGGGGAAAGGGGGCGGTGTGCCCCGAACGGGCTACACCGGCTCCCAACGCCTCGTTCCCAGCGCCTACAGCCGTCGGCCCGCTGGGATGAATAATCCGGGCCAGGCCGTGTCCGACAATAGATATTTCAGCAGTAGTGTAATCCAGGCGACCGTCCAAAAGGTAAGAAAGTTGACGGCGAGTTTCTCATAACGGGTGGCCAGCCGGCGATGCAATTTGAACCACCCGATCATCCTCTCCATGAGGTTGCGTTTCCGGTAGGCTTCCTTGTCAAAGGCGGGGTCGGGGGTTTCGTTCTTCTTCTTGGGAATGACCGCGTGGATGTGATGACCCTTGAGCCACTGGCGAATCCGCTTGCTACTGTAGCCTTTGTCGGCGATGAATTCGCGGGGCCACTTGCGATGGCCCAACCGCTGCCGTTGTGTGCTGCGATGCATCATGGTTTCAAACGCGCGGCTCTCATGTTCCTGGCCCGGTTGGATGCCGATGGCCAGCGGGATGCCGTGACTTTCGATGATCAGGTCGATCTTCGTGCCGAAACCGCCGCGCGAGCGGCCCAACGCATGATCCGGCGGCTCAACGAGATGCGTCCGCTCGCTGCCGACCAGTCGGGCCTGGGTCCGCTTGAGCGCCCCCGCCGCGTCGCGCGTGGCGCGCAGGATGGTGGCGTCGAGGAACCACGTATCGGGATCGAGTTTTTCTTCCGCCTCCAGTTGGCGGATCAAGGCTTCGACGATGCGGTTCCAGGCGCCATCGGCGCGCCAGCGGGTCAGGCGGTCATGGACCGTCTGAAAGGGGCCGTAGCGTTCGGGCAAATCACGCCAGGCCGCGCCCGTGTGGAGGATCCAGAGGATGCCGTTGACGATGGGACGATGCTCACTCCACGGATGTCCGGCATGGCCCGAATGGGTGGGCGGGAAAAAGGGTTCCAGAATCGCCCATTGTGGATCAGATAGTTCGTAGCGTCTCATGGTTCATCTCCATGGCAAGAGAACGAGCGACCGAACCACTGATATTGTATGCATTTACGATTGCCGGACACGGCCTAGCACCGCCAAGGGCTTGCCGGACACAACGTCCCAGAGCGAATTCTCGTCGCGCCTGGCCGCGCCCGTTGCCCATTTGCGGGCCGGGGAGGGGGCGAGGGCGGCGGCCAGGACTTAGGCGACGGCCGGGCGATAGGCGACGGTCTGGACGTCCAAGTTGTCCTGCCGCTCCGAGAAGTGAGATGATTGGGGCCGGCGCTGCTAGGCCGTGTCCGGCAATCGTAAATGCATACAATATCAGTGGTTCGGTCGCTCGTTCTCTTGCCATGGAGATGAACCATGAGACGCTACGAACTATCTGATCCACAATGGGCGATTCTGGAACCCTTTTTCCCGCCCACCCATTCGGGCCATGCCGGACATCCGTGGAGTGAGCATCGTCCCATCGTCAACGGCATCCTCTGGATCCTCCACACGGGCGCGGCCTGGCGTGATTTGCCCGAACGCTACGGCCCCTTTCAGACGGTCCATGACCGCCTGACCCGCTGGCGCGCCGATGGCGCCTGGAACCGCATCGTCGAAGCCTTGATCCGCCAACTGGAGGCGGAAGAAAAACTCGATCCCGATACGTGGTTCCTCGACGCCACCATCCTGCGCGCCACGCGCGACGCGGCGGGGGCGCTGAAGCGGACCCAGGCCCGACTGGTCGGCAGCGAGCGGACGCATCTCGTTGAGCCGCCGGATCATGCGTTGGGCCGCTCGCGCGGCGGTTTCGGCACGAAGATCGACCTGATCATCGAAAGTCACGGCATCCCGCTGGCCATCGGCATCCAACCGGGCCAGGAACATGAGAGCCGCGCGTTTGAAACCATGATGCATCGCAGCACACAACGGCAGCGGTTGGGCCATCGCAAGTGGCCCCGCGAATTCATCGCCGACAAAGGCTACAGTAGCAAGCGGATTCGCCAGTGGCTCAAGGGTCATCACATCCACGCGGTCATTCCCAAGAAGAAGAACGAAACCCCCGACCCCGCCTTTGACAAGGAAGCCTACCGGAAACGCAACCTCATGGAGAGGATGATCGGGTGGTTCAAATTGCATCGCCGGCTGGCCACCCGTTATGAGAAACTCGCCGTCAACTTTCTTACCTTTTGGACGGTCGCCTGGATTACACTACTGCTGAAATATCTATTGTCGGACACGGCCTAATACAGCGGCAACCACCTGCCTTGGCGGCAACCGCTGTTTGCTGTTCGCTCAGTCCAGGAAGACGACATGCCGCATCGCCTGGCTCTGCCCCTCAGTGTTCATCACGACCCGGTGCCAGACCTGCAGGACGACGGTCTTGTGGTCCATATGCTTGACCGCCCCCTTCACGTAGGCCTCGGGGTTGCGGACCATGCGCCGCCAGTCCCATGCCTTCGCCCGCGGCTTCCGCTGCAACAGGTCGCGGTACGCCTCCGCCTTGAGTCCCTGGGGATGCGCGGCGCAGACGTAGACGACTTCGCCGCCCTTACGGTAGAGAAACTCGGCCCAGTGTGGCTTGCTACCCTCTCCTCGGCTGAGCGGTTCGTTGCAGAGCACTTGCTTCCTGTCCACGTGCAACTGCGGGACGGGCAGGAAGAACCACTCGCCCTGGCGGACGTAGGCGGCGTTCTTGCGCCGCCGGCGGTCCTTGCCCTTGACGCCCTGGCGCCGCTGCGCCTCGACCACCTCGGGCGGCTTCAGGGCCTCGATGGCGGCGACCACGCTGGTGAGATCGTTGCCCGGAACGCCGGCCACGAACCAGTGCCGCTCGTCATGGCCGCAAAGGAAGTAGTGGGCGCCGCGGTCCTCCTGGGCCCGGAGCAGCAGGTGTCGGTCCCGGCGGCGCAGGTCAATCACGTCGAGCTCCAGGCGCCCTCCAGGGCGGAGCCGGATGTCGAAGAACTCGCCCTCGCGGTCCGAGCGGACGTCCAGCGTCAAGGGTTGGTTGCGTGCCCGAGCGTCGGTCGGCTTCAATTCGCCGAGGTGGAGGCGCGCCCCCATCCGGGAAAACGGCGTGTTCAGTTGAGCGGGGAACATGACATCTCCGGTCCTGGAAGTTGTTGGCAAAGTATGGACTTGCCCTCTTGGACACAGGAGGTGCAGGACGGGTTCGCCGGAGCGGAAAGGGCGAGAACCGCCAAAAGCGATGTTGCCAGCATCTCAGCTGGCGCCGCCCCGCCGAGCCGTGCGCCGGCCCTCCGGTCCCACACCCCGCGGGCGATGCGACCGACGCGCGGGGGCGGCGCGGCGCCCCCCGGCAAGAAACTTCGATCCTGGACTCGTGCATCAAGGGACACAGCCGGTGTCGAGGGGGATCAGGGGGCCACCGGTGCCCAAAGACAGGAGATAAAGGTAGCTATTGAGGGCGTGCCCACACGGGATGGTTAGCTTCACAAGGATCTTGGGCGGGAACGGGAGGAGCTGGACCGAGTTCAGATCAACAAGCGTGTCCACATGGTCGTAGAGCGGGGGGAGGGGCAGCTTCGGCACGAGGTCGATCCGATTGGCGATACGGAAGGATTTCGGGACCACCTGGTTATAGGTGCTGACGAACGCTGGGTCTCCCGTGCGCGGGCTGGCGTAGGTGTAGGCCGTCGGGTCCCTGATGCCAGAATTCGCCGCGAGGTCCAGGGCCAGCAACGTCGCCAGGGCCCCTCCCAGGCTGTGACCGCAGATGGTCACCGAGCCGACCGGCTGCGCGAAGGGGAGGGTCGCCAGTGCGGCGACGACGCTCGGCGAATCGGGCGCGACTCCTATCCGGAACGAATTGTACATGGCTGTGAAGCCGTCATCCGTGTGGCCGGCCCCCGCCAAAAATGGGCAGTTTACCTGGAGGGACTCGGCGTCGTGGACCCACTCCAAAATCCCTTCCGTGCCGCGAATCGCGACCTCGACGTCTCCGGTCCCGGCCGCCTGGAAGATCAGCCCGATCGAGACCGTGTCGGCGCCCCGGGCGGGGTTCATGTCCGTCGCGAGGTCGTTCGCATAGACTGTGGTAATGACCGTGTAAGTCGTCCCGCCCGCGACAGTCACCTTGCCGGCGGAATTGGTGAGGTCGGCCGGTGCAATGGCATAGGCCGCATCGATGAGCTGTGCGAATTGAATGGCCTAGTTCAAGTCCATTTATTCTTGACCTCTTTTAGTTCTATGTGTCCCTGGCCTGATCGGGCGTAAGTCGTTGGCATACAACTTCTCTTGGCAGGGCGATCCCGCTGAGAGGAGGAAGTCATGGAGCGACGGTTTCGCGTCCGTCTGGAGGAACTGCTGGACGACGCCGAGGTTCCGGCCGGCCTGATGCGGGGAGTGTTCCCTCGGCTCGAAGCCTTCCTGGCGCCGTTCGTCGAGGCGCTGCACTCGCCGGAACAGCGGACCAACGCCCGGCACTACGTCCAGGGGCTGCTGTCCGACCTCGGCGGCAAGGACGTCGAGTCGATCGCCTACCTGCACGACCGCGAGCGCCAGGGCCTGCAGAAGTTCATCGGCCAGGCGGGGTGGCAACACCGACCGCTGCTTACGGAGTTGGCGCGGCAGGTGGGGGAGGGGTTGGGCGAGGCCGACGGGGTGTTGGTCTTCGACCCCTCGGCCTTCGCCAAGAAGGGGACGGAGTCGGTCGGGGTGCAGCGGCAGTGGTGCGGCCGGCTGGGCAAGCTCGACAACTGCCAGGTCGGCGTCTACCTCGGCTACGTCTCGCGCCGCGAACACGCCCTGGTCGACGTCCGGCTCTACCTGCCCAAGGAGTGGGCCGGCGACCGCACGCGGCGGCAGAAGGCCGGCGTGCCCCGGGAGGTGCGCTTCCGCACGCGGCACGAGTTGGCCCTGGAGATGCTCGACGAGCGGGGTCCGTCGCTGCCGCACGCCTGGGTCGCCGGCGACGACGAGATGGGCCGCTGCTCATGGTTCCGCGGGGAATTGCGTTCGCGGGGCGAGTGTTACCTGCTGGCCGTGCCGTCGAACACCTCGGTGCGGGACCTGGCCGCGCCCGAGCCGCCCTACTCGGGCCAGGGCCGCCGGCCGCGGCGGCCCTTCGTGCGCGTGGACCGCTGGTGCGCGGCCCTGCCGGAGGCGGCGTGGCGGACGGTGGAGGTGCGTGACGGCGAGAAGGGGCCGTTGGTGGTTCAGGCGGCTGGGGCCTGGTGCAGGCGCGAACCGAGGGTCGGCCGTCGGACGTGGCCGAGGTCCTGGTAGTGTTCCGCGAGCGGCAAGGGGACGGGGCCTGGAAGCACGACTACCTGCTCTGCAACGCGCCGCTGGCGACGCCTTTGGCCGACTACGCCCGGGTGTTCAAGGCCGAGCACCGGATCGAGGACTGTTTGAAGCGGGCCAAGAGTGCGGCGGGCCTGGCTGACTACCAGGTGCGGACGTGGGAGGGTTGGCATCATCATCAGACCCTGGCGTTGCTGGCGACCTGGTTCCTGACGCGGGAGACCGGGCGGGGAAAAAATCCGGACCCCGGCGCCGACGGTGTTCCAGGTCCAGGAGTTGCTGGCCCGGTTACCGAACCAGCTGCTGAACTGCCATCGCCCCGGGCGCGCCCGTCGCACGATGAACCGCCGATTGCGGCGAAACGAGGAGGCCCGGCTCTACCACTGGCGAAAGCGCAAACGCCTACCGCCTCGGCGGTTTGAACAGCGAACCTGACGGACACAGTAGAACTTAAATGGCATAAAGTTAGTGCCTCTGAAGAGCCTGATCGTGTGCTTGCAGAGGGTGAAGGCATACGGCTCGCCGTCCGGCTTCCTGGGCCGGGTTCGCCAGAACTCGATGATGGCGTCGATCTCCTCGGTCCCGAAGTCGGAGGTAAACAACCGCTGAAGCCGTTCCGGCAAGATATCTGCGAAGCGAACGGAACCTTCCCGTCGGGGCGGCTAGACCCTACAACACAGCTGTCATGGACGGCGTGTTGCTCACACCTCTGGAAGCGGGACCCGCGGGCGCGGATTTGTCTGCGCTGGTTACGCGACTCCTGGCGGAAGTCGATCAGTTGCGCGCCGAAGTGGCCGGACTGCGGCGTGAGAATTTGGAATGGCGCCAGCAGGCCGGCTATTGGCGGAGCCGACATGCCGACGCCGTGCGGCGTATCGCGGCGTTGGAGCAGGAAAACGAACAACTCCGCGGTGAGGTTCGCAAGCTGCAGGCCGAACGCTTTGGACGCCGCTCCGAGAAGCAACTCGGCGGCGACCGCCCCAATAAACTGGAGGACCCCGCCGACGACACGCCCAAGCGTCGCCGCGGGCGCCAACCCGGTCAAGCCGCTCCCCGCCGTCGCGATTACAGCCATCTGCCCGCTCGGGAGGAGTTCCTCGACCTGCCGCAAGCGGAACAGGTCTGCCCCCATTGCGGTCGGCCGCTGAAAGCTTGCGGCAGCGAAGATTCGGAACAACTCGAAATCGAAATCGGCGTGTATCGCCGCGTGATGCGACGGCGGCGGAGTCGGCGGACCTGCGACTGTCCGGGGCCGCGCACCGTCACGGCGCCGCCGCCGCCCAAGCTGATCCCCAAGTCGCTCTTGGGGGTGTCGGTGTGGGTCGAAATCCTGCTGGACAAGTTCGCCAGTCATCGGCCGACGCAGCGGCTGCTGGAGCAATGGCGGTTGCTGGGGCTGGACTTGGCCGCAGGAACCGTGACCGATGGGCTGCAACGCCTTGAACCGCTGTTCCAGCCGATCCTGGAGGCGCTGCTGCAACGCAACCGCCTGTCGCACTTTAAGCAAGCCGATGAGACCCGTTGGCTGGTCTTCGTGGAACGGCAAGGCAAGGTGGGCTTTGGTTGGTGGCTGTGGGTCTTCAACGGCGAAGACACCGTGGTGTACCTACTGGACGACTCGCGCAGCCATCACGTGCCGGAAGATCATTACCCACCCCAGGCCGGCGGCGTGCTCCTGGTGGATCGCTATAGCGCGTATAAGGCCATGCTCCAGGTGAAGAACGGCGGCCTGATCCTGGCGTTCTGCTGGGCGCACGTCCGCCGCGATTTTGTCCGTGTGGGCAAGGGATGGCCCGAGTTGAAGTCCTGGGCTTTGGCATGGCTGCAACGCATTCGCGACCTGTATCGCTGGAACCGCCGCCGACTGGCCCATCCGGTGGATCCTGCCGCACAAGCCGGTTTGGAGCAGGCCGTCGCCGCCATGCGGGGACGGCTCGACGCGGAGTTGGCCGATCTTACTTTGCGAACGCCGGCGTGCAAGGTGTTGACAAGCCTGCAAGAACACTGGTCGGGATTGACGCTTTTCATCGACGACCCAGGCATCCCCTTGGACAACAACCTCTCGGAACGCCGCTTGCGTGGGCCCGCTTTGGGGCGGAAGAACTATTACGGCTCCGGGGCCGTGTGGAGCGGTCGCCTGGCCGCGGCCCTCTTTTCCCTCTTGGCCACTCTCCGGCACTGGCGGATCAATCCTCGTCTGTGGCTGAGCTGGTATCTGCAAAGCTGCGCCGAGGCGGGAGGTCAAGCGCCCCACGCCATCGAACCCTTCCTGCCCTGGAATCTACCCCCAGACATTCGCATGAAACTGTGCCTGGGTTCACGGGAGCCAAAAGCAGATACCAGTTGATACCCGACCTGCCCCCGACATCTCCACAGCAGCCAGAAGGGTGCGCTTCCGCCGACGCGCCAGGGAGGCGCCGCGCGCTGAGCACGGCTTCGGCGGTTGTTTACAGTCGGAGAGGGGCATGTCCTTGGCGTAGCGCTTGATCCGATCCGTCCGCTCGCCCTGCTTCTTCCCGCTTTGTGTCGTGCGGCCACCGATGTCCACGAACGACTTTTCGATCCACGTCTTGTAGGCGTCGAGGGCGTCGTGGAGAGTTTCCTGGGTGGCGACCGTGCCGCCGAACGGCTTCACGATGCTCTTGATCTCCCGCATCTCCTTCTGGTGGGGGGCTTCTTCACTTGCGACCATCTTTCTCCCGACTTCGATCATCTCCTGGTTGCCCTCTTCTTCTATCCGGGTGTCTGCGACTTGGGCCTGGATCATCGGGAAGTAGGTGCGAAGCGAGGCGAGCCACACGGCGGGTTCTGACCGATAGTCGTCCGGTGGTTCGACCGTGACCGTCCACTCGCCCTTGGCGATGGCTCGCCCCAACGAGAGAGTCACGTCGTCCCAGCAGGCAAAGGTGGCGTCCGTCAGGTCTTCCCGTTTCAAGTCCTGCCACCAAGCCACAACGCCCTCCCACAGCCCTTCCAGCCGAGCGATTCTCACCGCCGGCTTCTTCTCGTCGGCACCAAGGTAGAACCGGGCCGGCTTACCGTTCGGCTTCTTCCCCATCTCCCGGTAGAACTGGCCCGCCTCGTCGTTCCAAGCAAGGATACGCTTCGCCATCGCCCTCTCTCCAAGCTGACGCCATCCACGGACCCGATACCCCTGGTCAGCGGGTCAATCTTGAGGCCGGTCACACGCAATGATTATAGGGGTCGGAGTCGTTATCGGAAAACGGGTGAAAACGCATAAATCCGACAAGAAAATCCGACATATTAGCGATTTATGCTTCGGACGAGAAATATGGAAATCATGCAAGCGCAACAAAAATCGGCAGTTAGGTCAAAACCTAGCTGCCGATAAAGCGGAGAGGGAGGGATTCGAACCCTCGGTAGGATTGCTCCCACACCGGTTTTCGAGACCGGCCCGATCGGCCGCTCCGGCACCTCTCCGATACGCCGATTCCCGCGATTCCGTAAAGGGATTACGTCGTCTTCGGGGATCGGTCCAACCCGCCTTTCCTTTCGCTGTACTACCCCGTTCCTAACGATGGCGAAAGTCCGCCCCCGCGTCGCCGCCTTACCCCTTAGCAGAGGAGGCGGCACCATATCGAAAGATTCTACTCGAAAGCCACATTCCCGTAAAGCGGACGCCCGGCCGAAGAAACCTTACCCCTACTTCCCCCTCTCGCCGCATCCGAGCGGCACGTGGCAGAAGAAGATTCGCGGCAAGATTCACTACTTCGGCCGGTGGGCCGGGCGCGTCAACGGCGCAAACTCGTTCGGATCGACGGCGACGGCTGGAAAGAAGCCTGGGACGGTTCATCCGGGGGAAGCGTACTTCGTGGTTGAAAAGGCGTGGACATGCTGTTCCCATCTGAGGTTTGGGAAACCATCTTCAGAAGGGAGCCGTCAGCATGTCCACCAGCCTACTCTACCACGCCTTCGGCATCCGAGGCTACGACTACGTCAAAACCGATTACCGAGAGGGACGTGTGGTCTTCACCATCCATCGACGGCCCCACACCTACCGCTGTCCCCTCTGCGGTTCGCGGCGGGTCGCGCCCCGGGGATGCCAGGAGCGGACCTTTCGGGCTGTGCCCATTGGCGGCAAGCCGGTCTATGTGATGCTGGCCATTCCGCGGGTGGAGTGCCCGACCTGCCAGGTGATCCGCCAGGCGCCGCTGGACTTCGCCGACCCCCGACGCAGCTACACCCGGGCCTTTGAGCGTTATGCCCTGGAGTTGAGCCGGATGATGACCATCCAGGACGTGGCCCGGCATCTACAGGTCAGTTGGGATGTCATCAAGGACATCCAGAAGCGCGACCTGCAACGACGTTACCGGAAGCCCAAGCTGAACAAGCTCAAGCAGATCGCCATCGACGAAATAGCGGTCGGCCACGGTCACCGCTACCTGACGGTGGTCCTCAACCTGGAGACGGGGGCGGTAGTTTTCGTGGGCGAGGGTAAGGGGGCCGACGCTCTGGAGCCGTTCTGGAAGCGGCTGAAGGCGGCGCGGGCCCGGGTCGAAGCGGTGGCCACGGACATGTCGCCGGCCTACATCCAGGCCGTACGGGACAACCTGAGCGACGCGGTCCACGTGTTCGACCACTTCCACGTCATCAAGCCGTTCAACGAGAAGTTGAGCGACTTCCGGCGGGAGCTGCACCGGGAGGCCACGGACCAAATGCACAAGGAAGTGCTCAAGGGGACGCGCTGGCTTTTGCTCAAGAACCCGGAGAACCTGGATCCCAAGAAAAAGGAGCGGGAGCGACTGGAGGAGGCGTTGCGCATGAACCAGCCCTTGGCCACGGTGTACTACCTGAAAGAGGACCTGCGGCAGATCTGGGGGCAGCCGGACAAGGCGACGGCGGCGCGGGTGTTGGAGGACTGGATCCGCCGAGCGGAGGCGTCGTGCATCAAGGTGTTGCAGAGATTCGCGGCGACGCTGGCGATGCACCGCACGGGCATCCTGGCCTACTACGACTGCCGGATCTCCACGGGACCTCTGGAAGGGACGAACAACAAGATCAAGACGATGCAGCGACAGGCCTACGGCTTCCGCGACAAGGAGTTCTTCAAACTCAAGATTTATGCGATCCACGAAACCAAGTACGCTTTAGTCGGATGAACCCAAAATCGAGAGGGGCGCCCGCAATCTGTGGCCATATCACTCCGACGCGGCTGTAATGTAAAAAAGGCCAGTTTCAAGCGTAAGGGACTGGTAAAACGAGACTTGCAACGCCAAATCCGCGCCGCCGCAGCTCCGCCGAAATTTGGCCGTTACCGGAATCAAAATCCGGTTCACGCAAATGAGTGTGTGTTCGAGTCCCACCTTCGGCAGTAAGGACTTACGGCGATCTGAAGACTTCTCAGGGCGACGAATTGGTAAGAATCTGCTAAGAACGCGCTGGCCGCGCTTCGCCGACGCCTTCAGCCGCATCGGCCTGCCCGAACCCTACGAAACGGAGTGAGGAAGTCGCCGTCGCTCACTTGACGACCAGCACCGGGCAGGGCGACAACATGCCGACGGTGTAACTCATGCTTTGTACGCCCAGCGTGGGATGGGCCGGGTCCACCGGCGGCGCGGTCACGATGAGCAGGTCGGCCGCCGTCTCCGCCGCGTAGCGCACCGTCTCCGCGGCGCGTTTGCCGAACCGGACCTCAATACTCCAGGTTACCTTGCGTGCTTCCAGCGACTTGCCGAGTTGCTGGAGCTGGCTCCGCGCCATGCGTTCCAGCCGGCCGTAAAACGTGCCCTCTTCCGCCATCGGCAGTCCCGGAATGACCTCGACGACGTGCAGCAGCGTCACCGACCCACCGGCTTGCTTGGCCAACCGTGCGGCGGCGTCGAGGGCCGGTTGGTGCTTGTCGGTCAGGTCCACGGGCAAGACGATTTTCGTGAACATCGGGCCTGCTCCGTTGGGGCGAAGTGCCTACGGTCCTTCTACGCCGGGGCGCGGAACGGGCAAGGGGATGGGCCGGCTCAGGCGCCGCGGCGCGCCCTGGCCGCCCCGGCTTGCTTCTGCTTACGGGATTTCTCCTGAAGGAGTTTTTTCGCCTTCTCCAGTTCCTTTTTCCGCGCGGCGGGCAGGTTTTCGCCGGCGCGGTTGATGAAATACTGGATCATCCGAATGCCGGAGCCGATCCCCTTGGGGCTGACCTTTTTGCTGGCCATCGCCCTGGCAATCGTCTCGGCGTCCTTGGTAAACAGGTCTTCCGGCGGGTGCGTGGAGTCCGTCTTCACGTCTCGCACCCATTTCTTCTTTTCAGCCATTGCCCTTTCTCCGGTACATGGGTGCTCATTCGCCACGATTCAGGCCGCTCCGTAACTTGGCGGCATTCGGCGTGCCGGGGCCGGTCGTGCAAGACAGTCTCGGCAGAAGCGGGTTAGAAGGTCCTTGCGTCCCGGCTGCATGAGGTGGATACTGGTCAAGGGCTGTCCTCGGTCGCGGATCGACTCGGGCGGTAGCGTGCCTTTACAACTGGATGACGACCTCTCGAAGGTGCAAATAGAATGCTAACATCCCGCCCGAATACCCGACCAGCAAAACCGGCCGCCGACTCGTGGCAGCGGATGGAGCGGTGGTTCGCCGAACACATCCCAGGCCTGCTGCGATCCCTCCGACCCGGAGCATCGACCACAGACATCCGTTCCTTCGAGGAACGGGCCGGGGTCCAGCTGCCGGAAGAGGTGCGAGAATCATACCGCGTGCATGATGGAGCCGTCGAATTCCTCGGGCCCATCCTCGGCGAGCCGTATAACCCTCTGGAAGAGGTTTTGCGTTCTCTACTGGGCTGGCGACAACTTGACGAGCGCGAGCGGAACTCGGACGTCGATTCAGGCCTGGGGGATGATGCAACTTCGTTTCCTCCGGACGCTATCCGCTGCCAGTACACGGACCCAGGCTGGATTCCGATCGGCAACTGGGACGGCAACTGTATCGGCGTCGATCTCGATCCAGCTGCGAACGGGGTCCGTGGACAGGTCATCAACTTCGGTCGCGACGAGGAACGGAAGTTCGTCCTGGCGGTAAGCTGGGCACAACTGCTGGAGGACATCGCCGACGAGTTGGAAAGTGGGTCGTTCGTCGCCGCTCATCCGGCCTGGGGAGAGGAGGGGGATTCCTTCTTCCGGAGGCGGGAACACGACGACCAGGCCTTCTACTCGTTCTACCGTGAATGGTCCGAAGCCAAGCTGCCGGCTAGCTTCCGAGCCGTCGCGGCGATCAAGCGGCTGCCTGCCCCGCTTGGTCCTGTGGTAGCCGGCCCGGATGCTGACGCGGCCGCCACGGTCGTCGCCAAGTTCGTTGCGGCCATGCACGCCTACGAACTCCACTGGCTTGCCGAGCGGCCGATCCACGAACACGGCTACCGATACCTGTGCGAATCGGCGAGTGGGTTCAGTAGCTGGGGGCTGCCGGAGAAACCCGACCGGACCCCCGTCGAACAGCTACTGTCGGCGGAACGGCGATCCCGCGCCGCCGAGGAGTGGCGACAAATCGTGTCCCGGTTCTGTACCCCGCGTCCGCGGGCGATGGCCGGGGCGTTCGTGCAGAGATACCCCGTGGGATACGACCCGGAACGGGACCGCATCGCAGACATCCGCAGTGCCGGCCCGGATCAACTAATCGTGTCGTTGCAGCCGACCGAAGGGAGAGTTGTTAGATTCCATATGACCCGAGCCGCCGACGGCTGGCGGATCGACCGCAAAGACAGAACCACCGACCACATCCGCTTTGAGAGGGTGTCGGTATGAAGGTCAGCCAAGCCCTTCCCGGATACGACCTGACTCCTGCATTTGCTGAGGGGCATTTAACAAAGAAGTCGGTCGCGGCGCAAACCCGGTTTGTGCCAGGAACCTGCCGTGATAGAATGGCGGTGCGCCGACTGGTCCCGCAGAGGTGCATTCATGACGAAAGTGATCGTTGACGAACCCCTTCGATCCATGCTTAACAACCTGGACGAACTGATCGAGCTCTGCGACGAGCCGGGTCAGACGATAGGCCACTTCCTGCCCGACGCCCTCTACAAAAAATGGCTGTACACCTTTGACCACTGCCCCTACACCGACGAAGAGATGCGGGCGCACATGGAAGAGCTGGGCGGCCGCCCCTTGGCCGAGATCTGGCAGCGGCTGGGTCGGTGATGAACTCATCAGCCTTCTGGATGTCGGCGCGGATTGCCGGCGCCACGCCTAGAAAGCTCCCATGAACGGCGTCTGGTCCACCGTGGATGTCGCCGGCAAGCCGGCCGACGTGTACGACCCGCCCGTCGGCGGCCGGCCGCGCTTCGGCGTGCTGCACCTGCACGGCGTCGGCCTCAAGACGTTGCGCGACCGGCACGCCTTCACCCGCCTCTTCGACGAGCTGCGCTTGGCCTGCGTCTGTCCGCACGGCCAACGCTCCTGGTGGGCCGACCGTATTTGTCCCGAATTTGACGCGGAAATGTCGCCGGAACGCCACCTCCTCCAAAACGTGCTGCCGTTCTTCCATGAGCGCTGGGGTCTGACGCCGCCGGCCGTGGGGCTGCTCGGCGTTGGCATGGGCGGCCAGGGCGCGTTGCGGCTGGCGTTCAAGCGGCCCGACCTGTTCCCGGTCGCGGCGGCGATCGCGCCGTCCGTCGAATACCACGAGTTGTACGGCCACGGCACGCCCGTCGATGGAATGTACGACAGCAAGGAGCAGTGCCGCCAGGACACGGCGCCGATGCACGTCCACCCGAGTCGCTTCCCGCCGCACCTTTTTTTCTGTAGCGACCCCGACGACCCGTGGTTCCGCGGCGCCGACCGCCTGCACGAAAAGCTGGCCGCCCTCGGCGTCGAACACGAATGCGACCTGGAAACGCGGGCCGGCGGCCACTCCTGGCACTATTTCAATCACATGGCCGAACGCGCCGTGCGCTTCGTGACCTCCGGTTTGGAGCAGCAGGGCCGCCGACTGCTGTGAGCGACCATGAAAGTCTCGTTAATGGTGACGTGCCTGGGCGACGCCCTGTTCCCCGACGTGGGGACGGCGACGGTGCGCCTGCTGCGCCGCCTCGGAGTGGACGTCGCCTTCCCGGCGGCGCAGACCTGCTGCGGCCAGCCGCACTTCAACAGCGGCTACTCCGACGAGGCCCGCGAGCTGGCCCGGCACACGATTCGCACGTTTTCGGGGTCGGAAAAGGTGGTCGTACCGTCCGGCTCCTGCGCGGCCATGGTGAAGCTGGAATATCCGGAATTGTTTCACGAGGAACCAGCGTGGAAGGAACGGGCCGCGGATTTGTCGCGGCGGACGCATGAGCTGTCCGACTTCCTCGTCAACGTGCTCGGCGTCGAGGACGTGGGGGCGCGGTTCGTCGGCCGGGCGACGTATCATATGGCCTGCCACCTGCGCGGCCTCGGCCTGACGACGGAACCGGAACGGCTGCTGCGGCGCGTGAAAGGATTGGAATACGTGCCGCTGGAGCGGGGGGACGAGTGCTGCGGCTTCGGCGGCTCGTTCTCGGTGCGCTACCCGGAGATCAGCGGGGCGATGGTGCGCGACAAGGCGGCGTTCATCGAAAAGACCGGAGTGGACGTGGTGGTGGCGACGGACGCCGGCTGCCTGATGAACATCGGCGGCTGCCTGCGCCGCCGCGGCGGGGCGGTGCGGACGATGCACCTGGCGGAAGTGCTGGAAAGGACGTAAAGGAAGGAGGCCCGAAATGTACGAATATCCCGACGGTTCGGAGGCCGAGCAGACGGAGGCGCCCGACGCGCCGGAAAGCGCCGACCCGCCTCGGCCGGTGCGCGGCCTACGCTGGGTGTTCGCGCCCGCCGTGGCCGGGGCGGCGCTCGGGGCGGCGTGGAGCGCGTACTACGCCATTCGCGGCGTCGATCCCTTGACGCCGGTCCTGATCGGCGGCGGCGGCGGGCTGGCCTTCGGGGCGTTCCTGTGGGCGTTTTTCCCCTACAAGGGCGGCGGCCGTCGCACCACGGATTCGCCCAAAAGAGGCCTTTGATGAGTGAATACGCGCGGCGCGAACACCACGACTTTATGAACGCCGCCGGACAGGCGCTGTCCGACCCGCCGTTGCAGGCCGCCCTGGTCCGCCTGACCGACACGTTGATGGCGGGCAACCGCCGCGGCTACACGGCGTTGGCCGACAGCGGCGCCCTCCGCGACCACGCCAAGCGCATCAAGGAGCACACCCTCGCCCACCTCGACCGTTACCTCAAACAGCTGGAGGCGTCCGTCGAGGCCCGCGGCGGCCGCGTCCACTGGGCGGCCACGGCGGAGGACGCCCGGCGCATCGTCGTGGAAATCGCCCGGAAAACGGGCTGCCGGCGCGTTGTTAAATCCAAGTCGATGACCACGGAGGAAGTGCATCTCAATCCGGCGTTGGAGGCGGCCGGCCTGGAAGTGACGGAAACCGACTTCGGCGAGTTCATTATTCAGCTGGCCGGCGAACGGCCGTCGCACCTCGTCGCCCCGGCGGTCCACCAGACGCGCGAGAACATCGCCCGTATCCTATCCACTTACTCCGGGCAGACGATCCCGGACGACCCGCAACGGCTGGCCCAGGCCGGCCGCCGGCTGCTGCGCGACAAGTTCTCGCGGGCCGACATGGGCGTCACCGGCGGCAACTTCGCCGTGGCCGAGACGGGCACGGTCGTGCTAGTGTCTAACGAGGGCAACGGCCGGCTGACGACAGCATGCCCGCGCGTCCAGGTCGCCCTGGTCGGCGTCGAGAAGGTGATCCCGCGGCGCATCGACCTGCCGGTGTTTCTGAAGTTGCTGGCGCGGGCCGCCACTGGACAAACCCTATCTGTTTACACCACATTTCTCACGGGGCCGCGCCGTCCCGGCGAACAGGACGGGCCGGAGGAGTTTCATCTGGTGCTGCTGGACAACGGCCGGTCGCGCGTGCTGGCGACGCCGTTCCGCGAGAGTTTACAGTGCATCCGCTGCGGGGCGTGCCTCAACGCCTGCCCCGTCTACCGGCGCATCGGAGGCCACGCCTACGGCGGCGTCTACGCGGGTCCGATCGGCAGCATCCTGACTCCGCTGTACGACAGCGTCGCCGCGAACCCCCATCTGCCGCACGTGTCTTCGCTGTGCGGGGCGTGTCAGGCGGCCTGCCCGGTGAAGATCAACATCCCGCATATGCTCATTGGCTTGCGCGAGTTGCAAACCCACGGCGGGGCGAAAAAGAGTCGTCGGGAGAAACTGGCGTACGCCCTGTCGGCGGCGGTGCTGCGTCGCCCGTGGCTGTACCGGCTGGCGCTGTGGGCCGGGCGGTTGACGTTGCGGCCGTGGGCGCGCGACGGCTGGCTGCGTCGGCTGCCGGGTCCGGGTGCGGCGTGGACGGCGACGCGCGACTTTCCGGCGCCGGCGGTGCGGTCGTTCCGGGAGCGGTGGAAGGATCTCAAGGAGTTCCCGTAGGCGGCCGCGGACAGGCAATCAGCCCTGCACAGTCTGAAGCTCATGCTGAACACGACTTGTGCTACTAAACTTGTCAGGAAAGATCGGTTTTCGGTCGGACAGGTACAGATCCTCCATTCCTCGCAGTTGGCCACGGTTCCAGGCAGGGGTTGCGTGGGGCGGCGCGGAATTCATCGAGTCGAGGTAAAGCTGGTAGTTGTTCACCACTTCCTCGTTCGCCGGGTCGATCTCCCGCGCCTTGCGGAATAGCTCTTCGACATCATCCCGGCTTGCACCAAGCTGGCTGCGGCATATCGCCATCCATCCGTACAATTGGGCCTCGATGGATGCGCTTGGCCTCTTCGCCTGATGTAACGCTTGCTGAGACCAAGACAGGGCCGATGGAAAATCACCTTTTGTCATGGCGTCGTGAGCGAGGAAACAGTACGGGAAATAACTGTCGTGCCCCAAGGCAACGGCCTTCCGAAAGTCATCCAGAGCTCCCGCCTCGGGATATCGAAGGATCCCCCGCGACACCCACAGGTTCGACGCGGCGGGTTCAAATGCGATCGCCTCATCGCAAACCCTTCGGGCCTGCTCGTAGTCGCCGAGCCGCCGCAGCCCAGAAGCGGCCGCCTCGAACCCCAGGGCCATTAAGTCTCGTATTTTTTGGTGCGCCTGGTGTGGAGAGGGCAGGTGCCCGTAGGCGGCACGAGCCTGGTCAAAAAATCGCGTTTGGTCTTTCAGGAGGCGCGTTTGATCTTCCGCTTTTGCTGCTGCACAAGCCCTATGGAAGCATAGCAGCGAAGCAACAAGGTATGTGACAGGATGCGGCAGCAGTTCGAGTTGGTGCCGAACGTACTCCCAAGCTTCTTCCAGCTTGCCCTCTTGGGGCATGGCAAGTGGCAAGGCCACGGCGGTAAAAATCAGGTCTGGATCGTTTCGATTCCGACGAACGGCATCCGCATAGAATAGCGCCGCTGCCCGGTAATTCTTGAGGTTCTCGCTGATAACCGCACGCATTTCCGCCATACTGCCTGGCGGAAGTATGTAGGGGTGTTCTTGAAGCAACTTCAGGATTCGGTCGTGGTCCTTGCGGAGCCAGAGTTCCGCCAACTCTTGGCGCACGCGAACTGCGTACTCTTCCGAGGCGCGGGACCGCACGTCTTGGAAGAATTTTGGGAAGAGCGACCGTACCTCCATCGGGAGAAGCCGCTGCTCGATCTTTTTGCACAGTTCAAGAGCCTTCTGGTAGTCGCCGCCTTTGTAGTACTGTGTGGCCGCGAGGAACCGGATCAGATGCCTCTCCGACTGCCGGCGGACGTTGGTGATGTTCTTCTCCAGAGCGGCGCCTGCTTCCGCGAACTTCTCCCTGCGCGCGGCGTATCACCTACACCCAGCGCAGCCTGTGCCTCGGCTGCGGCGATGGCGGCTTGTCCGTCTCGATCAACCAGGGAAAGCGTCATTTCTTCTTGCCCTTCCTCTTCACCTGCCGACAAACGTAGTGGAGGTAACTGTGGACGACCGACGCGGCCGAATGGGAAAACGTCGTCACCGATGCGTACCCGGCTTTGCTCTTGGTTAGCACTTGCTCCGACTTCTGAGCAAGTCTCGCTCTTGACGCGCTGCCGGTTGCGTCCTCCCGAACCCCACTCGCCTCTACCTGAACCGCCTTCCTGGCCCCACGAATTAGAACGAGATAATCCCCGCCACTGCCGATCGGCAAGACGCTTTGCAGGACTGCGCCCTCCAAGTCATGGATCAGCAAGGCCATGATCCCGACTGCCGCGTGTTCGGTAAGGCCTTGAGCGTTCACCGTTACGGACAATTGGGTGCAGACGTTCCCCAAATGATCTAGGTCCTTCCAGCCGATGTCGCGTTGCACCCGCCCCGCCGGATTCGTTCCGGGTCGTTTGAGCCAGTCAATTTCCACCCCTCTTGCCATTGTACCCGCCGGCTGGGGGGTCGGATCAATGCTCAACCGAATAATTGCCGAAGGGCCGAACGCGTGCAACAGCGCTTCCCCGATGGGCGGGTGCCGTGCTGGAAGGGACGACAGTTCCAAGAGACAGCCGTTCGGCATGGAGGGATTCGCGGAATTATACGGGACCAACCCACGAAGGACAGCTTTGGCCGACCGCATCGCGTCCTTGTTGTATACAACAAGCGGCAGAGGCCGCCAGATAATGACCACCGAACGCGATCAGTTCCTAAAGCGAATCCGCCAGGCCGTCGCCGACGGCAACCGTGCCGGCGGCGCGCCCCCGTTGCCGTTTCGCGGCGCCGTCGGCTACCAGGGTGCGGGGGCCGACCCCGTCGCCCGCTTCCGCGACGAGTTCGCCGCCGCCGGCGGTTTCGCCCACGTCGTCGCCGACGCGTCCGCCGCCGCCGAGGTCGTCCTCGGCCTGTTGCGCGAACGATCCGCCCGCCGCGTCCTTCTCGGCCGCGGCGCCGTGATCGACGGCCTCGACCTGTCCGGCCGACTGGCGGCCGTCGGCATCGAAATCATCGACGTTTCTTCCGCGCCCGCCGGCGGCCGCGAGGCCTACTTCGCCGCCGAGGCCGGCGTCTCCGGCGTCGATTACCTCGTCGCCGAGACCGGCAGCATCGTCCTCTTCTCGCGGCCCGACCAGCCGCGGTCGCTCAGCCTGTTGCCGCCGGTCCACGTCGCCGTCGCCGACCGCCGGCAACTGATACCCGACCTGTTCGACCTGTTTGAGGAGCGGCTTTGGGCGGAAACGCCAGGGATGCCGTCGTGCCTGTCGCTCATCACCGGGCCGAGCAAGACCGGCGACATCGAACTGCGGCTGGTGACCGGCGTCCACGGCCCCGGCGAAGTCCATGTCGTGCTCATCGACGGCCCGGCGATTCCGGCCGGGCCTACCCAGACGTTTCCCGCCGTCTTGCCGGTTCGTCGTCGTCCGTTATAATGCCCTTTTGATCGAACGAATTGCCACCCCGCACGGGTTGATCGTGGAGAGGATCGATGCCGCACACGCGCAGTGCCAAGAAGAACTTGCGGAAGACCCAGAAACTCCGCCTGCACAACCGGGCCGTGAAAAAGGCCGTCAAGACCCAGATCAAGCGATTCCAGGCCGCCCTGGAAGGCCCGGCCGAGGAGTTGCGCACCCAGTTTAACCTGGCGTGCAAGAAGCTCGACAAGGCCGCCGCCAAGAACATCGTCCACGCCAACCTGGCGGCGCGCAAGAAATCGCAACTGGCCCGCGCCCTTCACGCCAAGGAAACCGCCCCCAAACCGGCGGCCACCTGATTGGCGGGTTGAGGAGAGAAAGCGGAGCCGCGCATCCCGTCACGTCAGTTTCCACCCCTTCCGATACTCGGTTCGGAGATACCGCGCGGCTTCCGGCGAATCCGCTTCCCCCGCCTTGTCGTCCCAGGCGATCGTCTTGCCGGATCGGACGGCGACGTTGCCCAGCAGCACCGTCTCGGCCAGCGGCCCGCTGTAGCCGAAGTTGCACAGCGTCGCGCCGTTGCCCTTGATCGCCTCGATCCATTCCTTGTGATGGCCGATCGACGGCGCGATCGTCCGCTTCGGCGGCGTGAAGTCCCTGAACTGATCCTCAGGCAGCAGTTTGTACCTGTTGTAGTCCGCGACCAGCCGGCCCTTCGGCCCCTCGAACAGGACGCCGTTGCGGAAACCGTGGTACGCCTCCTTCGCCCCGAGGTCCGGACCCGGTACGCCGTCGTACCACGTCAGCTGGACCTTCGGCCGGTCGCCGCGAACCGGGTAGACGTAATCGACCTGGAGCAGGTCGGGCGTTTGCTGATCGCCTTCCTGGACCTTCCGCCCCTTGGCCGCCACGGTCCGCGGCGTGGACAGGTCGAGCGCCCAGTGGGCCAGGTCCATGAAGTGGCAGGCCATGTCGGCCAGGACGCCGCCGCCGAAGTCCCAGAACCAGCGCCAGTGGAACGGCACGAAGGCGGGGTCGTAGTCCTGTAGCGGCGCCGACCCCAGCCAGAGGTCCCAGTCGAGGCCGGCCGGCACGGGGACCGGCTGCTTCGCCAGCCGGCGCACGTCGGGCCGCCGGTCGCACCAGACCTGGACGCGCCCGACCGGCCCCAGCACGCCGGCCCGGACGATCTCCACGACCCGGCGGTAATTATCGCCGGCGTGGATCTGCGTTCCCATCTGGGTGACGACGTGTTGGTCGGCGGCCGTCTTCATCATCAGGCGGACCTCGGCGACGGAATGGGCCAGCGGCTTCTCGCAATAAAGATGTTTGCCCGCCCGCATGGCGTTGACGCCGACGAAGGCGTGCATGTGGTCGGGCGTGGCGCAGACGACGGCGTCGATTTCCTTGAGGTCGAGAAGCCGGCGGAAGTCCCGGAAGAACTTGGCTTGCGGGTGGGCCTTGCGGGCGTCGGCGGCGCGGTCCTCGTCCACGTCGCAGAGGGCATAAATGTTTTCGCTCGCCACGTTGGCGAGGTCGTAGGCGCCCTGGCCGGCGACGCCGACGACGCCGATGTTGAGCCGTTCGCCGGGCGGCTTCCTACTTTCTTCGGCGACGGCGTAGGGGACGGCGAGGGCGGCGGTGGTGAGGCCGGCGGCTTCGCGCAGGAAGCGGCGGCGGTTGACGCGGCGGGACACGGCTCCTCCGGGGAAGCGGGTGGGAGGCGAACGGGGACGGATGTGATTATCGCCGAGGACGATGGAGAAGCAAGCGCCGATCCCGGCTTCACGGTGAAGTACCCCACGCCAAAGGGACGGACGGGGCTAATCCGTCACCACCGGCAGCGGCCGCCGCGCCGCCGGCCGGTCGGCCGGCCGGGCGCGGCGACAGTGCTTCCCCTGCCAGCCGTCGCGCCGTTCCAGCTCCGCGTGGATCGCCCGGAGAAGGGCCGGCTTGTCCTGACACCATTCCGGGGCCACGAGGTAATCCGGCGGCGCGTCGCCGTTGAGGCGGTGGATCACCATATCCGGCCGTAACCGCTCCAAAAAGTCGCAGACAATCCCCACATATTCCTCTCGCGTGAACAGCGGGATTTGGCCGGCGTGGTACATCGCCTCCATCGGCGTGCCGCGGACGACGTGCAAGTTGTGGATTTTGACGGCCTGAACGGGTAAGCCGGCCAGGGCGTCGGCCGTGGCCGTCATGTCGGCGTGCGATTCGCCGGGCAAATTGAGGATGACGTGGGCGCACAGGTCGAGGCCGCGCCCCCGGCAGCGGCCGACGGCGTCGAGAAAGGCGTCGTAGTGGTGGCCGCGGTTCATCCAGTCGAGCGACCGGTCGTGGATGCTTTGCAGGCCCAGCTCCAGGCAAACGTACCTCTCCCGCGCGTACTCCTGCAACAAATCCAGCACCGCGTCGGGGACGGAATCGGGCCGCGTGCCGACGGCGAGGCCGACGATTTGCGGGTGATCGAGGGCTTCGTCGTAGAGCCGTCGCAGACGTTCAACCGGCGCGTGGGTGTTGGTGGCCGCCTGAAAATAGGCGAGGAAACGGTCGGCCCGATACCGTCGGCCCAGCAGCTCGACGCCGCGTTGCACCTGGTCGCGGACGGTCGCCCGCGGCAGCCGGCGGTTGGGGCTGAAGCTGCGGTTGTCGCAGTAGACGCAACCGCCGGTCGTGACGGTCCCGTCCACGTTGGGGCAGGTGAAGCCGGCGTCGATGGTGACGCGGAAAACGCGGCCGCCGAAACGCCGACGCAGGAAGCCGCTGAAGGCGCGGTAACGCCGTCCGGGACCGAAGTCGGCGGCAACGGTTGCATCGAACGACATGATCGGTCCTTTCTTCCAGTGGGCCGGAAGTGTCATTTCGCGATGAAATTTCCCTTCGCGCACGCCTTCGGCGTTTTATAATGCAAGGGGCCGCCGGTCACGCACAACTTATGGCCGGCCGCAGGTTCCGAGCCGAGGACACACATCATGGCCGTCAAAGTCAACGGACAACTCGTGCCGCTGGGCGGCGGCGATGTCGTCCCGCTGGTCCGCGAATCGCTGACCGTGGGGCGCCGCGAATCGTGCGACATCCCCTTGCGCTTCCCCAACATCTCCGGGATGCACTGCCAGCTCAACTTTCGCAACGGCTACTGGTTCATCCGCGACCTCAACAGCACCAACGGCGTCAAGGTCAACGGCGCGCGCGTCCAGGAGAAGGTGCTGCACCCCCGCGACGAGCTGACGATCGGCAAACGTAAGTATACGATCGAATACGATATGCCGACCGGCCAGAGCGCGCTGGAGGAGATGGAGGAAGAGGACATCCTCGGCACGTCGCTGCTGGAAAAGGCGGGTCTGGAGAAGCCGCGCCGCGCCAAGAAACGCCGTTCCGGGGACTCAATCGACGCGGCCGACTTCCTCCTTGCCGACGACGACTGAGCGCGGCCGTCATCGTGGCCGCGACAAATCCCAGCCGACCGCCAGGACGGCAAGATCGATGACCGCGTGACTCACCCAGGGCGCGTAGAGCGATCCGGTGCGGGCGTAAAGCCACGCCCACATCGCGCCTCCGACGGCGACGGCGAGCGAGAGCGGCAGGACGGCCGACCAGAACTGGCCTGGGAAATAGACGGTCAGCAGGATGACGTGGTGGGCCGTGAACGCGAGGGCGCTCAGCACGACCGCTGCCGGAAGGGACACGAAAGCCCGCAGCCGGCCGAAGAGGAACCATCGGTAGTAGTATTCCTCGAAAAGAGAGTTCACCACGGCAAGATAGGCCGTCAGTACCACGAAGCCGGTGAGCGAATCGAATCCGAAGTTCCGCAGCACGGCGAGCACGGCGGCGGCGGTGTGGTCCAGGGAAGGGGAATCGCGGAGCAGACCGAAGTAGAGCGCCAGAATCCCGGCGGCTGCCGCAAGCCCGGAGCCAAGGCCGAGAGCGAGTCCTCTCTTTGTTGGCGGCGACAACCGAGGCAGGCGCCGCTCCCAAAAAAATGCGAAGGCCAGCGGCAAGGCGAACTGGACCACCTTGCCGGCGCCGTAGACCCCCTTGCGAAGCGGGCCGAAACGGTCGTCCCCCGCCAGTACGATGAAGTAGAGCCAAGTCAGCAGGCTCGGAAGTGCCGCGGCGAACACCAGCGCCACGGCCGTCGCCCGATCCGCCTTCACGGACGGCCCCACCGCAGCCATGTTCGTGCCCTCTTTCCGCCCCTTAAAACTCCTGAACGACGCGCCGCACCAACACCCGCAGCTTCTTTTCCGCCGCGTTGGCCACGGCGATCACGTCCTCCAGCTTGACCGGCTCCAGGGCGTCGGGCAGGCAGAGGTCGGTGACGACCGACAGGCCGAGGTTGCGCAGCCCGGCGTGGACGCCGACGATCACCTCCGGCACGGTGGACATGCCGACCGCGTCGGCGCCGATGCCGCGCAGGAAGCGGTATTCGGCGCGCGTCTCCAGGTTCGGCCCCGGCACCGCCACGAACACGCCCTGGTGACAGACGATCCGCTCTTCCAGCGCGATGCGGCGGGCGCGGGCGATCAATTCACGGTCATACGGATAGCACATGTCTGGAAAACGGACGCCGAGGCGGTCGTCGTTGGCGCCGATGAGCGGGTTGTCGCCCATGAGGTTGATGTGGTCCTCGATGACCATGAGGTCGCCCTTGGCGAACTGCGGGTTCATGCCGCCGCAGGCGTTGCTGACGATCAGCGCCTCGCAGCCGAGCGCCTTCATCACGCGCACCGGCAGCGTGATCTGTTGGAGCGAATAGCCCTCGTAAAAGTGGAAACGTCCTTCCATGGCCACGACCGGTTGGCCGGCCAGCAGTCCGCAGACGAGCCGGCCGGCGTGCGACGCCACGGTGGGGACGGGGAAATGCGGGATTTCCGCGTAGTCCAGGGAGGCCTCGGCCTCGATCTCCCCAACGAGGCCGCCGAGGCCGGTGCCGAGGATCACGCCGACGCGCGGCCGGCCCGACCAACGGGCGCGGACGGCCTGCACGGCTTGCTGGACCTGGTCGTACAACTCAGACATAAGGTCGGCTCATCGCGAGTGTCGGTGCGTACGCGAACTCTCGGGATGATGATAGCCGACGGGGGGACGGACAGCCAGCGCGGCGGACGGCCCGACGCGCTCGACGGGCGTCAGGAACCGACGTGGAGGTGAGATGAGACTTTGCTAAAGGTGTCGCCGACTTTGAGGCCGAGGGTGTTGAGCGAGCCGATGCAGACCATGACGATCAGGGCCAGCAAAACGGCGTATTCCACGGCCGCCGGGCCGTCCTCCTCTCGGATAAATCGGAGGGTGATGGGGTACAGATATCGCACGGGGAATCTCCTGGCCGGGGTGGAGGGCGCGGAAGGCGTCGCGGCGTTGCGGTCCTGCACCGCGTCGCACAACTCTAGGCCGGCGGGGCGGCCGCGTCAAGTCGCGGCCGCTCCGGTTTACAGGGCCGCGCCGCCGTGGTATCGTACACCTGTCGTCTAACGCCGTTCGGCGCGGTCGCCCGAAGGAGTTTCGCATGGGGAGAGCGGTCGTCGATCCCGCCGAGTTGCGGAGATTCGCCCACGGCCTGAAACACTTCAACGGCGAGCTGCAACACCAGCTCGCCGTCCTGCACGGCCAGTTTTCCGCGCTGGGCGACACCTGGCGCGACCAGGAACACGAGAAGTTCGCCCGCGAATTTTTGCAGACGGCCCAGGTCCTTTCGCAGTTCGTCGCCGCCGCCAACGACCACATCCCGTTCCTGCTCCGCAAGGCCGAGCGGATTGAGGAGTACCTTCAACAGCGTTAGGCCCCCTCATGAGTGCGTCTTCCGCCCGCGTCCTGTCCATCGACCACCTGCGCGACTTCCACGCCGCCCTCGCCAAGTTCCGCACCAAGGGCCGCGACGCCCTGCGCACCGTCTTCATGGAAATCGAACACGTCGTCGCCTGGCTGGAAGGTCAGCAAACGAAGTGGACGCGCGAGGCCGACAAACGGCACGAAGACGTTCTTCGCTGCCGGGCCGAACTGGCGCTGGCGCGGTCGGCGCCCGAAAACTGGCGGACCGCCGTGTCGGAGAAGGAGATCGCCCTGCGCAAGGCGCAGTACCGTTTCAAGGAGGCCGAGGACAAGGTCGCGGCCGTGCGCCGCTGGAGGCGGGCGCTGCCGCAGGCGCTCAACGAACACGTCCTGCCGCCGCGGCGGCTGGCCGGCTTCCTCGACGGCGACGTTCAACACGCCCTGGCCGTTCTGGACAACAAAATCGAACATTTGAAGGCTTACATGGCGCTGGAAGCCCCTTCGGCCGCGGCGGCGGCGCCGCCGGCGGCCGAGGCCTCCGCACTTCCCGCCGGGGGGCCGTAATGAGCTGCAACGCCGCCTCCGTCGAACTGGCCGACGGCATGAAGACCCTGGGCGCGGCCTGGGAAGAGACCCGCGTCGTCTGGACGGATGGCGTCGCTCAGGAGTTTGAAGACCGTTTTTGGGCGCCGCTGGACGCCCAGACGCGCGACGCCGTCGGCGCCATCGACCGCCTCGCCGCCCTCCTGGCCCAGGTGCGGAGGGACTGCACCTGACCCCCGCCGCGTCCCTTCCGTCCGACCACCCAGGCAACGAAGCACCCGTCATGAGCGAACCTCTCCTTCTGTCCCGCGAACGCACCCTCCTCCGCGACCTGGCGCAACGGGCCGCCGCCCGCGCCAAGGACGAAAAGCTGCTGGGCCAGACCGCCCCGCACGCGAAGGCCATGGCGGAATCCGCCCGGGAGGCTGGCCGGCTGGCGGCCGCGGCCAAGCTCAAGTCCGAACAGGCCGCCGTGGAGGCGGAGACGGAGGCGGAACGCGCCGCCATCCAGGCCCGGTTCGACGACGAGCAGGCCGCCGCCCAACAGGAGTTTGCCGACGCCCGCGAGGTGCTGAACGCTCGCCGTGAGGAGGAGAAGGAGGCGACCCGCAACAAGAGTCAGGAGACGAGCTGGACCATCAACGCCGTTCTGGAGCGCGGCGTCGCCAAGGCCGAGGAGCGTCGGCGGGCCGCGGAGCAGCGCCTGACGGCCATTCTCGACCGGGTCGTCGCGTTGCGCCGCAACGCCTCCGCCCTCTGGGACGAATGGGAGGAAGAGTATCTGAATCCGTCCGCCAAGACGGCCGCCGGGCCGCGCGAGAACAACCCGCGTCTCAGCCTGCGCAAAAGTCTCGCCGCCCTGGAGGAGCGCCTCGCCGGTTTGCAGAAGCAGTTGAAGGAATTGGCGCTCCCCAAAATCCTTAAAGGCGGTCGGCTGACGTTCGCGTTCGTCGTCGTCGGCGTGCTGGCGATCTACCCGCTCGGCTTCCTCGCGTGGGCCCTCGGCGGCCCCCACGACCCGCTGCCGATGCTGATGGCTGGACTGGTGGCGTCCTCGGTGGCGACGCTCATTGTCGGCATGACCGTCAAGTACACGATGGCGTTCATCGCCCGCCGGCAGGTGCGCGAGCTGTTCCACGTCTACCCGACCCTTTGCCGCGCCGCGGACGCCGTGGCGCTTCGCTCGCGGCAGCGCATGAAAAGCGCCGGCCTCCGCTGTCGCAAACAGATCGGCGACGTGAAAAAGCGGCACAGGCGGGCCATGCGCCTCGCCCGGCAGGAGTCGCGGCGGGAATGGGCCGAGGCCAAGCGGCGGCTGGACGAGGCGCTGCCGCCGATCGTGGAGCGCTGCCGGCTGCGCAAGGACACGGCCAAGTGGCTGCTGGAAGAAGACCTTCGCCGGATGGACCGGGAACGCGAACGGCGGCTGGCGGAGTCGCAGCGGGTACACGACGCCGAGATGGCGGACCTGGACTCGCGGCGCCGGCGGCGGTTGGACGAGATCGAGGGCGGTTACGGACGCGGCTGGGGGATGATGGCGGAGGCCTGGCGGAAGGCGACGGCGGAGTTGGGCGAGGCCGTCGCCGCCGTCCGCGAGGAGAGCGACCGGCTGTTCCCGCCCTGGGCCGACCCGTGCTGGGCCGACCGTCCGCCGGCCGCCGCCGCGCCGCCGGCCCTGCGTTTCGGCGCATTGCAGATCGGAAAAGAGCAAATCCCGGAGATCGTCCCCGGCGACGACAAGCTGCGCGGCGAGGCCGTGGCGGACTTCACTCTGCCCGCCCTCTGTCCGTTCCCGGATCGCGGCTCGATGCTCTTCCTCGCCCAGGACTCCGGCCGCGCCAGGGCCGTGGAGGCGCTCCAGGCGGTGCTGTTCCGCCTGCTGACGGCCGTGCCGCCGGGCAAGGTGCGCTTCACCATCCTCGACCCGGTGGGACTCGGCCAGAATTTCGCCGCCTTCATGGACCTGGCCGACCACGACGACCTGCTGGTGACGAGCCGCATCTGGACGGAGACGACCCACATCGAGCAACGCCTGGCCGACCTGACGGCCCACATGGAAAACGTCATCCAGAAGTACCTGCGCGACCGCTACCCGACGATCAACGACTACAACGCCATGGCCGGCGAGGTGGCGGAGCCTTTTCGCATCCTCGTTGTCGCCAATTTCCCGACCAATTTCAGCGCGGAGGCCTGTCGTCGGCTGGTGAGCATCGCCCAGAACGGGGAGCGGTGCGGCGTCCTGACGCTCATCATGGTGGACCGCAAGCAGCCGATGCCGGAAGACTTCGACTTGGCGGACCTGCGCGGGGCCGGCGTGGTGCTGAACTGGGACGGCGGTAAGTTCGTCTGGGAGGACGCCGATTTCGGCCGCTTCCCGCTGCTGCTCGACGCGCCGCCGGACGCCGAGATGGGCGCCCGCCTGCTGGACCAAGTCGGCCGGCTGTCGCGGAAGGCCCGCCACGTCGAAGTGCCGTTCGAGTTCATCGCCCCCCCGCCCGACACGTGGTGGACCGGCGACAGCCGGGCCGGCCTCGACGTGGCGCTCGGCCGCTCCGGGGCCACGTCGCGCCAGCATTTGCGGCTGGGCCAGGGCACGGCCCAGCACGTCCTCATCGCCGGCAAGACGGGATCCGGCAAATCGACGCTGCTCCATGCGTTGATTACGAACCTCGCGCTGCTCTATTCGCCGGACGAGGTGGAACTGTACCTTGTGGACTTCAAAAAGGGCGTGGAGTTCAAGGCCTACGCCGCCCACGGTCTGCCGCACGCCCGCGTCATCGCCGTGGAGAGCGAACGCGAGTTCGGCCTGAGCGTGCTTCAACGGCTGGACGCGGAGATGAAGGTGCGCGGCGAACGCTACCGGGCGGCCGGCGCCCAGGACCTCAACGCCTACCGTCAGGCCGAACCCGGCGTGCGCTGCCCGCGCATCCTGCTCATTGTGGACGAGTTTCAGGAGTTTTTCACCGAGGACGACCGCATCGCCCAGGACGCGGCCCAGCTGCTGGACCGGCTGGTGCGGCAGGGCCGGGCCTTCGGTCTGCACGTCTTGCTCGGCTCGCAAACGCTGGGCGGCGCCTACAGCCTGGCGCGGAGCACGGTCGATCAGATGGCGATCCGCATCGCGTTGCAGTGCAGCGAGGCCGACGCCCAGCTGATTTTGAGCGCCGACAACTCGGCGGCGCGGCTGCTGACGCGGCCCGGCGAGGCGATCTACAACGACGCCAACGGCCTGGTCGAGGGAAACAACCCGTTCCAGGTGGTCTGGCTTTCGGACGACCGGCGCGAGCAATACTTAAATCAGATCCGTGAAATGGCTGAACATCGGGCGTTGCGGCTGCCGGCGCCCGTGGTCTTCGAGGGCAACGCCTCGGCCGACGTGGCGGAGAACCACCTGTTGCGACAGCTGTTGGCGGCCCCGGACGGGCGGGAGGGGTCTCCCGCGGCGTCTGCGCCGGCCCGCGCCTGGCTGGGCGACGCCCTGGCCATCAACGACCTGACGGCCGCCGTCTTCCGCCGGCAGAACGCCAGCAACTTGCTCATCGTCGGCCAGCAGGACCAGACGGCGCTCGGAATGCTCACGTCAGCGGTGGTCAGTCTGGCGGCGCAGGCGCCGGCCGCGCGGTTCTATCTGGTGGACGGCCGCGTGGCCGAGGCGCCGACGGCAGGCCCTTGGCCGCGGCTGGCGGACGCCCTGCCGCAATCGGTGCGCCTGTCGGGATGGCGCGACGCGCCGGCCGTGATGAGCGAACTGGCCGCCGAGCTGGAGCGCCGACAGAAGGAGACCGATGCGGAGGCTCCGCCAGTGTACTTCGTGGTCCACGGCCTCCAGCGTTGCCGCGACCTACGACGCCGCGAGGACGATTTCGGTTTCGGCCGCGCCGACGAGCCGGCCAACGCGCCCAAGCAGTTTTCCGACCTGCTGCGCGACGGCTCGGGGCTGGGCGTCCACACGCTGCTCTGGTGCGACACCTATACCAATCTGCAAAGGATGGTGGACCGGGCCGGGATGCGCGAGCTGGCGATGCGCGTCTTGTTCCAGATGAGCGTGTCGGATTCGAGCAACCTGATCGACAACCCGCTGGCCGGCAAATTGGGAGTCCACCGGGCGCTGTTCAGCAGCGAGGAGGACGGGCGGCTGGAGAAGTTCCGGCCGTATGGTCTGCCGTCGGAGGAGTGGCTGACGTGGGTGAAGGAGCAATGGCAGGGGCGAACGGCGGCGGCCGGGGCGGTGTGACGGATTCAGACGCCGACCGTCTTCCCGTAGGCGCCGCGTACCACGAACAAGGTCGTTTCGTCCATACCGTAAAGGACGTGAAACGCGAAATAGTGCTGAATGAGGCGGTTTTCTGGATCAATCAGCTCAAAACGATAGGACATGCCATCGAACGGCTCTTCCGTCCGCTCCAGCAGACCGGCGGGGTTTTCACGGAGATGTTGATGGAGCCGTAACAGGACCTCCGTCCACACAAACTGTGGAAGACCCCATGACGCGATTTGCCGCGTTGCCAGCGGCAGGAGTTGGATGCGGAACGGCACGGCGTTCACCTCACGCCGTTGCCGTTCGGATGGTATTTCTGCTTGTGGGCTTCCACCCTTTCCCGCAGCTCCTCCACGGTCAGTCCGGCCATTTGGGCGAACGCCTCTTCGACATCCACACCCTCGCCCCGCGCGATGGACGCCCTGGCTTCCTCCTCCGCTTCTTTCGTGAACCAGAGCCAGTTGGTTTCCAGGTCGGCGCGCATCCGCCGCGCCTCCGCGAGCGCCTGGTCCAACCGCTCTATACCTGAAGAACGCCCCGGCAGCCGCTCATCGTTCTCGACGAGTTCGCGCGCCGCTTCCATGACACGGATCGTGCCGTCAAACAGCCGGCGGAGGCCTTCGCCAGCCTCGTTCCAGGTCCGGCCGTGGGTGCGCCCGGCGGACTCCCACTCGGTTCTCCACAGCCGCATAAGGAGGGAGGGGAACGATTCGCACACGACGACGGCTTCCCGCGTGTTCCGCGCTGCGTCTTCGGCCTCGTCCGCAAGCAGTGTGTTTTCGCGCCGCAGCCGGGCAATCTCTTGCCGGAGGCGAGTCACCTCCAGCGCGTGCGAGACGCGCTCCAAGCCGTCGCTGAGCCAGTCGTGCAGAATCAAGTGGGGCATGGCCGCCTCCGGGGCAAAGGGACCGCAATACCATGCACAATTCTACCCGCGATGTTTGGGAACGCAACAATATCGCACGCGCCGCCTAAGCCAGCAGTTCGCCCAGCCGCGCCACGCGCCGAGCCGTCGCATCGCGGACTTCGCCGCGCGGGTCGAAGAGCACCACACTCAGTCCCGCCGCCCGCGCCGCCTCATAGTCATTGGCCAAATCATCGCCCACAAATACGATCCGTTCCGACGGCAATCCCGCTCGTCGTTTCACCTCGTCGAAGAAGGCGGCGGCGGGCTTGCGCCAGCCCACTTCCGAGCTGACGACCACCGTTCGCACCGGTCGCAGTTCCGGAACGCCGGCGACCACGGCGCGCAGCCGGCCGTCGAAGTTGGAGGCCAGGCCGACGTGGCAGCCGCGCGCCGCCAGGGCCAGGAGCGTCGGCCCGGTTTCGGGATCGACGCGCCAGGCGTCCGGCCGGGCGAAGTGGGCGTACAGCGCTTGAAAACAGGCTTCCGGGTCGGCCACGTCGGGCAGGGTCTCGCCGACAATGACGCGCCAGCGGGCGTATTCGCGGGCCTCGTCGGTGCGCCAGCCGGCGAGGCGGTCGATTTCTTCCTGTCGGCGGAAGGCGGCGCGGAATCGCGCGGCGACGACCTCGGCTTCAAGGCGGCCGCCGAAGCGCCGGGCGACGGCGGCGTAGACGGCCGGGGCCGGCGGCTCGGGGTGGATCAGCGTGCCGACGGCGTCGAAGAAGAAGGCGGCGGCCGTCATCGGGCCTCCCCGGCGAAGTCGCCCGGCGCGACGGGCCGCCACGGCGGCAGGGCCGGCGCGCCGGCGGTAGGCGGCGATTAAGGTCAGTATACGCGGCAGCGAGAGGTTTCAGGGCCGCGACCGTCAGGGATTGGGGTGCGGTTTTTGCCCCTTACCCCCTCCCTCACGGTCGCGGCCCCGCTCGAAATGCGACCCGACAATTAGCCCTATTTCCACGATGGCCTTGGCCATCGTTGGGGTGTTCTCGATGGCGCCGGCCGATGCTTCCGGAAGTTCCTCCAACTCTGCGGCGACATGAGCGGGGTGGGTGACCAGCTGCCACCAGTCATCGAAGTCCGCGTCACGGAATGACTCCTCCGGCGCGGCAGCCTCGCCTTGCTTCATTTGCGGCGGACCGCCCATCGCCCTCTTCAACTCGTCGCTGGCCCTATCCCACGGCTTGCACCAGTGTTCACGTAGAGAGCGGCAGCCCGTTCTCAGCTCCACCGCACCGCAAGCCCGGAGCGCCTCGCGGAAGAACCACTTGAGAGCGGGAGGCTCCAAAGCGAACGCGGGTTGGACGAATACAAAGGTCGGCGCGCAGGACAACGATGCGCTCTCCGCCAGCGGGCCGGCCAGTTCATTCGCCAGAGCCGCCTGCACGGCCGCCGCCAGGCCGAACACCTGTTGAAGCCAGTCCCGCGTCTCCGCGTGGACGTAGACGGAGCAGGCCAGCTGCAGCCGGGTCGGTTCGACTTTGTCCCGCACCAATCCGTTGAGCGGCGCACGCCACAGGAACGACGCCAGCCGCCCCAGACGGTCATCCGTAAGCCCGGAGACCAGGTCGGTGCGGGCGTGGACGCCGGCGATGACGAACCCGTCGTCCTCGAAACACGGCTCGGCCCAGACGCGTTGCGACAGATCGAGACCCCACCAGACAAGCCGCGCTCGAACCGGGTACTCCATTCCTCGTCGATTTTCATCAGCCGGAACACGTGTTCGACCACATCCAGTCCGACATCACTCATTGGCGTGCTCCTGAATTGATAGGAGAGTGCCACAGCCGGAACCGAATCCGCCCCTTACTTGGCACGGGTGCGAGGTAGAGATGGGAGGGTCGGCAATGAAAGCAGGCCGTCGCAGCAACAGCACGCGACGACCTGCTCAAAAGGAATTCGGAGCAGACTATTGTTTCGGGAACACATGGCTCCCGCGCATTGAGGGACGCGCCCCCAAGGCGCCGTCGGCGTCTCCAGCCCGGTTGCCGGACCCTTCCGGGTCACTCCCGCATGCTGTTGATTGAATAATAGGTACGGCAAAAGGAGGAAACAAGCTCGGTAGAGAGGTTTTACAAGCCCTTCACGACCCCTTTCGCTCCGCCGCTTTCACCCCCTTGCTCAGCAGTTTCCGCACGTACACCTTGCCGCCGCAGGCGACGTACAGTCGGTCCAGGTCCGCGCCGCCGAAGGCCGCGCCGCCCAGCGCCGCCCGCTCCGGCGCGACCAGGGTGCCGCTCAGCCGGCCCGTCGGGTCGAACACCTGCACGCCCTCCCTGCTCGTGGCGTAGGCCCGGCCGGCGGCGTCCAGCGTCAACCCCGCGTTGTCGCTCGGCTCCCAGAACGGGATGCTCGGGTGCGTAATCGTGCCGTCTAACTTGGCGGGTGTCAGACGATTGGGACGCGCCTGGAACGGATAATACGGCTCCCGTGCGTCCAGATCGCCGTTCTTCTGCACGCGGAAGGCGTACATGTACCTGGCGCCGGCGTCGGCGACGACCAGCGTGCCGCCGTCGTTCCACAGGGTCAGGGCGCCCGTCAGCACGAAGTCTCCGGCGACCTTCCTCTTTCGCCCATCGGCGCCGAGCAGGTAGACCGCCTTCTCGTCCGGCACGGAGCAGTAGCAGTCGCCCGATTTCGTCACGACGAGGTCGCTCGCCGCCAGGTTGGCGTGGCGCGCCACTTCCTTGCCGGCCGCGTCGAAGACGAGCACCCGTTCCGCCTCCGGCTCGGCGGCGAAAATCCGGCCGTCGGCCGCGACGGCCAGGCCGTGGACCGACCCCTGCGTCTTGGTGAACAGCGACGCCTTGCCGTACTTGTCCAGCTTCCAGATTTGTCGGCCGTCGGGGTCGGCGACGTAGACCTCGCCGCGGCCGTCGCCGGCCAAGCCGGCCGCCGACGCGCATTCCACCCCCGCCGGCTTCCAGCCCTCGCCGGGCAGAATCACCTGCGTCAGCGGCATGTCCTGCGCCGCCGCCGTCGAAACGGCGGCAAGCACGATCCCGAAACACAATATGCTACGCATCGAAGCTTTCTCCCGAAGAATTCACCACAAAGACATAAAGGACACAAAGAAGACAGAAATCGGGGTTCGTGAGCGTCACGGCCTGGAAACCCGATTCTTGTCTTCTTTGCCTTTCTTCTTTGTGCCCTTTGTGTCTTTGTGGTTAATCTTTGTCTTCATTTCTCTTCCCGCCACAGCCAGCGCAGCGAGTCGGGCAGGATGGCGCCGCCGTGGACGCCGCTGTGGTGGCCGGTGCCGAACACGAATTTGTAATCGTACTTGGAATAGGCCAGGGCCGACGCCATCGACTGGGCGGCCAGCGGCCAGTTGCCGAACATGTTGTCCAGGTCGTGGGAACCGTCCTGCAAGAAGACGCGGATCGGCTTGTGTTCCGTCTTGCGGATCAGGCCGGGGTAGGCGTCGCCGCCGCGGATGTTGGTGAAGCTGCCGACGTGGCTGAGCACCTTGCTAAACAGGTCGGGCCGCTCCCAGGCCGCCGTGAAGGCGCAGATGCCGCCGGAGCTGATGCCGCAGATCGCCCGGTCCTTGGGGTCCTTGCTCAGGTTGTAGCTCTTGGCCACCTCCGGCAGAATTTCCTTCTCCAAAAAGCGCGCGTACTGGTCGGAGAGAGTGTCGTATTCAAAGCTGCGGTTCTGGCGCGCCTTGGCGCCCTTGACGCCCTCGGCCGGCGGTACGACGCCGGGCTGGATGAAGACGCCGATGGTGACGGGCATCTCCTTGGCGGCGATGAGATTGTCGAAGACGGTCGGCGCGCGGAAGTCGCCCTTGAGGTTGACGTAGCCGGCGCCGTCCTGGAAGACCATCAGCGACGCCGGCTTGGCCGCGTCGTACTGGGCGGGGACGTAGATCCACCAGTCGCGCACGGTCCCCTCGAAGATTTTGCTCGTCCAGGGAGGCATTTTGGTCACTTTGCCCCTGGGCGCGTCGGGCTTTACCATCGAGTCGGGGCCGAGCTTGTAATCGGAATCCTCGGCCCGGAGGAGGCAACAGGGGGCCAGGAGCAGGAGGGCGAGGCACGCGAGGCGTCGAGGCATGGGTCGTCCTTTCGGTGCGGCGAGGCGGGATGGCGGGCGGTACAGGGCCGTAACGTAGCACGGCCGGGCGGCGTCGGCAAGGGGCGGCGCGTTTGACCCGCTGTGAGGAACGGGAGTGCGGGTATGCAGCCGGCGGTCGGTCGAGGCCGGCCGCCTGCCGGCGCAGGGCGCACCCCGGATCGGCTCCCGGCGCGGAGGGGGTTGGCGGGACCGGCTGGTTGAGGCGGGCGTCGAGCGGGCGGCGGATGAGGGTGGGGTGTTCGGGGCGGCGCATGGGGGCCTCGCGGCGGCCGTGAATGTGTGTAGAGTGGCTGACGAAAAGTGGGGGCCGCGGCGAGAGGGGAGAAAGGCGGCGGCCCAGGGCCCGCCCCGCGCGAGCGGATTGGGCCCGATCCTCCGTTCAGAGGCCCCCGCGCCGACGTGAGAGAAGAAGCCCGTTCCTCACGGCCGGCTACTCCCCCAGGTCGCGCGGCTCGACCCACGCCTTGAGAATGCACTCCACCTGCGTCAAATCCTCTTCGGTGACGCCCTCGCGGCGGCGGTAGCGGCGTTGCATCGCGTCGAGGATGTGTTCCCACATGGCCTTCGTCGGCCGCAACCCCTTGGTCCAGTCGCCGCGGCGTTGCAGCTTCCACTTGAAGCTCCAGACGCCGGCGAAGCGCTCGGCGCTCAGGAAGCGGCGTTGACCCGTTTCGGGATCTTCATCGGTCCATTTAATCTGCATGGTCGCCTCGCGCCCACCGGCCGCGCAGCCGGGCCAGGAACGCCTCCAGGTCCGGCGGCAACGGCATCGACCAGTGCAGCTGTTCGCGCGTGGCTGGGTGTCGGATGCCCAGTTCGACGGCGTGCAGCGCCAACCGCGCGGCGCCGCTGGGGTCCGGCCTGATCCCGCCGCCCGGCAGATGGCAGTAGACCTTGTCGCCGCACACCGGATGGCCCAGCGCGGCCAGATGAATGCGGATTTGATGGGTCCGCCCCGTCTCCAATCGGCACGACAGGAGCGTGTAACCAGGCAGCCGTTCCGCCACGTCCACGAGCGTGACGGCTTCCTTGCCGTCGTCGGGGTTGTCGGTGACGCCGCGTCGGCCGTCGCCGCGGTCGCGGACGAGGCGGAAATCAATGCGCCCCGGCGGCACGAAACCGGACACGACGGCAAGGTAGCGGCGGACGACGGTGTGGGCGTGGAACTGCTTGCCCAGGCCGCGCTCCGCCAGGACGGTGCGGGCGAAGACGACCAGGCCGCTCGTCTCCTTGTCGAGCCGGTGGACGACGCGCAGCCGCGGCCCCTTCGCCTTGCGGCCCTCTTCACGGGCGATGATAGGCGGCGTGAGGTCTTCGAGCGTGGGGGCGAGCGCCTTGCGGCGGTCGGTCCAGTTGCGTTCCGTCGGGTGGCGCACGGTCGGCAGCCCGCTCGGCTTCTCCACGACGACGACGTGTTCGTCGAGATGACGGATGACGATGGCCTCGGCCTGGCGCGGTTTCGGCGCGGGCCGGGGCAACAGTTCGACCGTCTCACCTTCCTTGAGACGGCGAGCGGGGTCGAGACAGAGTTCGCCGTTGACTTTGGCGTGACGCGCCTCGATGAGCTGGCGCACCTGGTTCCAGGACTGGCCGGGAAAGAGGGCGCGCAGCAAGGCCGCGAGGGTCTTTGCCGCATGTTCGGGCGGGACTGTAAACGGCGAATCGGGCTGCATCGGGGGCCACTTCTCAAGCGGATTGTAGCGGATGTCCTTGAATCGGCCGGTATTCTTTGACGAAGACGACGGGTTCTTCCTCATGCACGGCAAAGACGACGAGGATCCGGTCGCAGATCATTTTCCGAAGGATGAGTTTCGCGTCCCGGTAACGGCGGGACGGTTCGCCCCACGTGTGCGGGGCCGTGGTCAGGTTCTCATAGATCCGCCGCATCGTGGCGAGGTAATCTCGAGCCATGCCGAGCCGCCGTGCTTCCCCCAGGCGGCGCCTGACTTCCGCCTCGGCGGCCTGCAACAATTCAACCTTGTATGGCGGCGGGGGAAAGCTTGTCATTCGGCTCCCTGCGACGGCGTTGCGCGGATGGTCGCATCCAATTCCGCGATCAATTCTCCCATATCGCAGCCGCGTTTTCCGGACAGGACCTCCTCCACCTCTTTAAGGTCGATCCGCGGGTCGAAGCCCAGGATTCGTTCGATGGCGCTGTCATATTCCTCCTGGCGTACCGCGTCCCTGCAGTAGTCGTCCTGGAAACTCAGCACCTGCCGGTTGATCTCAGCCAGGTCGGTGCGCGTCTGCTCCAACAGTTCACGGAGCCGCCGCTGCTCAGCAAACAGGCCGCGGAGCCGGGCTTCGAGAGAAGACGAACCGTTGACCGACTCGATGGCGCCCCCGACCTGCCGGTTTCCTTCCGCCATAATTATTTCTCCGAAGGACAGGCTGTCCTACTTGATTGTATCGCAACGCCCCGCGACAACGGCATGGCAAGACCGAGCGTTCATCCCACACGCCCCGCCTTACTTCGCCAATTTCACCTTCGTGAGGTCCCACACATCCACCACATCGTCGCGCCCCACCGCCAGCGTCTTGCCGTCGGGGCTGAGCGCCACGCTCGTCGCATATCGCGGCAGGTTCGCGCCTCTCGCCGTCCACAAAAACGATCCGATTTCATCGCCGTCGGCGTTCCAAAGCTTCACGACGCCGTCCTTGCTCAGCGAAACCACCGTCCCCCCGGCGCCGAAGCCGACGAAATGCACCGCGTCGGCGTGGCCCTCCATCACCGTCTTCACCTTGAACGTCGTCAGGTCCCACAGCCGCACCGACTTGTCGCGCTCGCCGCCGGAAAGCAGCGTCTTGCCGTCGGGCGAAAAGACCGCCGTGAACACCGGGCCGTCGTGGCCGTGCAACGGCCGGCCGGGGATGCCCGCCTTCGCCTCCCAGATGCGAATCGTCTCGTCGCCGCTGGCGCTGGCCACGTGCCGGTTGTCCGGCGAAAAGGCCACGCTGGTCACGCGATCGCCGTGAGATTCCAGCACGGCGCGGGCCTTGCCCGACGGCAGCTCCCAGATGTGGGGGACCTGCAAGCCGTCCTCGATGGTCGCCAGCAGCGAGCCGTCCGGCGACAGCGCCAGCATCGCCACCGGCGTCTCGAAACCTTTCAGCCTCGCCGTCACCGTCCACCTGTCTGCGTCCCACACGGTCACGAGCTTGTCGCCGTCGGAGGAGGCGAAACTTTTGCCGTCGCCGCTGTAGCCGATCGACCATATCTCGCTTTCACGGCGAAGGACGCGGAGGGGCTTCCCCGTGGCCAGATCGAAAAAGCGGATCGACCTGTCCTTGCCGGCCGCGGCCAGCGTCTTGCCGTCGGGAGAGATGGCCACGGCCGTGACGGCGGCGCGCCCTTTGATCTGGAAGCGGCGGAGGGATACGTCGTACTTGTCCTCGGCCCGCGCCGCGGCGGCCGCCAGGGCGACGGACAGGCAAGCGCACAGCATCGTCAATCCACGCATCGATGTTTCCCCATGAAATGGCGATTACGGACGCGGCCGGCGCCTCGCACTTTTGCGACCGGGACGGGCAATCTGCATTGAGACATTAAGATTAGCATATCCGACGGGCGCACCGTTGGCATACGACCGCCGAGTTGACAGCCGGATTACGCCGTCGGCTGGGCTTCGACCTTGAGCGCGGCCACGTCCTGGCGCGGCGGGGCGCCGAACGTCCGCCGGTACTCCCGGCTGAACTGGGACGGGCTTTCGTAGCCAACGCGGAACGCGGCCTCGGCCGCGTCAAGCCCCTCGCCCAGCATCAGCCGCCGGGCCTCCTGTAGGCGCAGCCGCTTCTGGTACTGGAGCGGACTCATCGCCGTCACGCCCTTGAAGTGGAGGTGGAACGCCGACAGGCTCATCCGCACGCGCCTGGCGAGCGACTCGACTCGGAGCGGGTCGGCGAAATGGTCCTTGAGCCAGCGGATCGCGAGGGCGACCCGCTGGGCCGGGGCGCCGGCCGAGACGATCTGGCGCAGCCGCGCCCCTTGTGGGCCGGCGAGCAGGCGGTAGGCGATCTCGCGGAGCACGAGCGGCGCCAGCGCCACGACGTCCCGCGGGGAGTCGAGGAGGGCCACAAGCCGACTGACGGCGTCGAGGAGCGGCGGCTCGACCGGAGTTACGGCAAGCCCGCGCGCGGGCGGGCCGAGCGGCGGGCTGGGCGATGCGGCCATGCCGTCGGCCAGCAGTTCGCCGACCACGGCCGGGTCGAGCGCGATGCGAACCGCAAGGTACGGGCGGCCCGGCGACGCCTCGACCACCCGGGCGGCGACGGGGAGATCGACCGACACCAGGAGCGACTGCGCCGGGTCGAGGCGGTACGTCTCGTCGGCGAGAAGCACCTCCTTGGCGCCCTGGGCGACGACGCATAGCGAAGGTTCGTATACCAGAGCGACGAGATCCGAGGGCGACGAGAACCGAGACAGCCGGAGTGCCGGCAGCGCCGTGTCGTACCCACCATCCGCGGCCGCCTGCCGCTCGACTGCGGACGCGAGTTTTGCCAGTTCGGTTGTCGCCACGTCTGCTCCGCCCCCGTCGGCCCGCTCAACCTCTGACCATTGTACCCACCACGATCGCTCGCTTCCTTGAGCGTTCTCCCAAGTCGTGGAGGATTAGGCAAGAGTCCGGGACGATCGTGCTACCGGCCCCTCGACGCCTCGGTTTACTATTCCTTCATCGGGCGGCTGCCGCCGAAGTTTCGAGTGGACCCGGCGCTATAGTTGCTCAATGCGAAGGAGGTCAAAAATGGACATCAAAAGAAGCGGCTCACAGCCCTCCGGCAAAGGACCGGCGGATTGGTTCACCGGCACGGTTCGGATCGATCCGCTGTTCGAGGCGCCCGCTCCGGCGCGCGTCTCCGGCGCCAGCGTCACTTTCGAGCCGGGCGCCCGGACGGCGTGGCACACGCATCCGCTCGGCCAGACCCTGATCGTGACGGCCGGCTGCGGCCGGGCGCAGCGCTGGGGCGGGCCGGTCGAGGAAATCCGGCCCGGCGACGTGGTCTGGTTTCCCCCAGGCGAGAAGCACTGGCACGGGGCGACGACGACGACGGCAATGACGCACATCGCGATCCAGGAGAAGCTCGACGGCAAGGCGGTCGAGTGGATGGAAAAGGTCAGCGACGAACAGTACCTGTCCTGACGCGGCATCGAAAAGGAAACCCGTCATGAGCAATAACTTCGCAGGAAAAATCGTCGTCATCACGGGCGCGAGCAGCGGACTGGGCGAGGCGACCGCACGGCTCCTCTCCGCTGAAGGCGCCAGCGTCGTGCTGGGCGCGCGGCGCGTCGATCGCCTCCGGTCGTTGGCCGACGAGTTGACCGGCCGCGGCGGCAAGGCGCTCGCCGTGACGACCGACGTCACCCAGCGCGACCAGGTGACGAGGCTGGTCGACGCGGCCGTGCGGACGTACGGCCGCATCGACGTCATGATCAACAACGCCGGGCTGATGCCGCAGTCGCTGCTCGAACACCTGAAAGTGGACGAGTGGGACCGGATGATCGACGTGAACATCAAGGGGGTGCTGTTCGGCATCGCCGCGGCCCTGCCTTACATGAAGCGGCAGAAAGCCGGGCACATCATCAACGTCTCCTCCGTGGCCGGCCACAAGGTCCGCCCCGGCGCCACGGTCTACGCCGCGACCAAGCACGCCGTGTTGGCCCTCTCCGAGGGGCTGCGCCAGGAAGTCAAGCCCTACAACATCCGCACGACGGTGATCTCGCCCGGCGCGGTGGCCTCGGAACTGCCGAACAGCGTGACCGACCCGGACGCCGCGGAGAGAATCCGCAAGTTTTACGAGGAGGTCGCGATCCCGGCCGACTCGTTCGCGCGGGCGGTCGCATTCGCCATAAGCCAGCCGGAGGACGTGGACGTGAACGAGATCCTGTTCCGGCCCACGCGTCAGGAGTTTTAGGTCACCGAAGGAGCTACAAAATGCAGAAGCGCAAACTGGGAAACAGCGGCCTCGAAGTGTCGGCCCTCGGCCTCGGCTGCATGGGCATGAGCTTTTCCTACGGCCCGCCCAAGGACAAGCAGGAGATGATCTCGCTGCTCCGGACGGCGGTCGAACGCGGCGTCACGTTCTTCGACACCGCGGAAGTCTACGGCCCGTTCACCAACGAGGAACTCGTCGGCGAAGCCCTCTCTCCCGTCCGCAAGCAGGTTGTGATCGCCACCAAGTTCGGGTTCGACCTCAGCGGCGCCGATCACCGGCCGGGCGCGGCGGGGCTGAACAGCCGGCCGGAGCACATCAGGCAGGCCGCCGAAGGCTCGCTCAAGCGGCTAAAGGTCGAGACCATCGACCTGCTCTACCAGCACCGCGTTGACCCTAACGTGCCGATCGAAGACGTGGCGGGCGCGGTGAAGGACCTGATCCGGCAGGGCAAGGTCAGGCACTTCGGCCTGTCCGAAGCGGGAGTACAGACGATCCGTCGCGCCCACGCCGTCCAGCCGGTCGCCGCCCTCCAGAGCGAATACTCGCTATGGTGGAGACGTCCCGAGGCGGAGGTGATACCGACCCTTGAGGAACTCGGAATCGGCCTCGTGCCGTACAGCCCGCTGGGCAAGGGCTTCCTCACGGGCAAGATCGACGAGACCACGACGTTCGACGGCTCCGACTTCCGCAGCACCCTGCCGCGCTTCACGCCGGAAGCGCTCAAGGCGAACCAGGCCCTGATCGACCTGCTCGGCAGCATCGCGGAACGTAAGAAGGCGACGCCCGCCCAGATCGCGCTCGCCTGGCTGCTGGCGCAGAAGCCTTGGATCGTCCCCATCCCCGGCACCACGAAGCTGAATCGCCTGGAGGAGAACATCGGGGCGGTCGCGGTCGAGCTGACGTCCGACGATCTCCGCGAGATTGACGGCGCCGCCTCGAAAATCACGGTACACGGGGCCCGGTATCCCGAAAGATTGGAGCAAATGACCGGTCGCTGAGCGGAAGAAGATTGCCGTCGCCCAGCACGCAATGCTGACCATGCCGACCGTGTCTCTCCGTTGCGTAGGCGAATTTCTTGCCTGCGCCCGTATCACCCAATAAACAAGGCAGAGTCAGGCGCGGGGACGGCATCGACCCGCTTCACGACCTGGAGCGAGGCGACGCCTTCCCCCCTTTTGCCCGAACCCTTCCCCCGACGTTGTGGGCGACGCGGACTCTCCCTCTCGCGTAACTCGGCCAATGTCTTTTGGTCAGCGGGTTGCTCTGCGCAAGGAGCGAATCATGGCAGACGAAGCAAAGACAGTCGTCGTGACGGGGGCTTCCCAGGGCATCGGCGCCGGCGTCGCCAAGGCCTTTCTGGATCGCGGCTACCGAGTCGTCGCCAACTCGCGCGACGGCAGCAGGCCGGGGGCGTTCTCGTCGGCGGACAATTTGGCCTGGGTGGGTGGAGACATTGGCGACCCGCAAACGGCAACCAGGATTGCCGAGACCGCTGTCAGTCGGTTCGGGTCCATCGACGGACTGGTCAACAACGCCGGCATCTTCTTCACGAAGCGCTTCATCGACTATACGGCCGAGGACTTTCGGCGCCTCGTCTCGACCAACCTCGGAGGATTCCTGTACCTCACCCAGCTCGCGGTCAAGCAGATGTTGTCGCAAAAGACCGGCGGGAGCATCGTGACCATCACGGCGTCCCTGGCCGACAACCCGATTGCGGGCGTGACCGCCGCGGTCCCGATGATCACCAAGGGCGGGCTGAACGCCGCCACCTATCAACTGGCGATGGAATACGCGCGAGAGGGAATCCGGGTGAACGCCGTCGCCCCCGGGGCCGTGGCCACCCCTCTCCACAACAACACTCCGGAGGACGAACTGAAAGGGCTGTCGCCGATGGGCCGCGTATCGACCGTGGAGGAAATCGCGGACGCGGTGCTGTACCTGACGGAAGCTCCGACGGTGACCGGCGAGGTGCTCCACGTCGACGGCGGGGCGCACCGCGGCAAGTGGTGATCATGCAGGCCGGCCAGCCCGAAGCGCGAAGCAACAAGTCACGACCGCCGGGCGCCGCGAAGATCCTATGGACCTTCCCGTCGCTGCGCGTTGACCAGTTCCGCGCCGGTGGCGGCGAGTTCGGCGAGCTGGGACTGGTCGAGCAGGCGAGGGGTGGCGGCGTACACTCCACTGGGAGAGAAGAGAACCACCAGTTGCTCGGCGGCGCTCCCGACCTGGACGGCCCTGAGCGGGTGGCGCGAGGCCCACTTGTCCAGGGCCTCGGCGACCGACGGATTGAGGATCCGCCGGGCCGCGGACGCGTCCGGGGACAGGGCGACGAATTGCGAATCCAGCGGGGGTTCAAGGGGAAGCAACTCGGCCAGGTTCGAGTCGGGTAGGTCCTCCCCGGCGAAGCCATAGAGAGCCATCGAGGCGCGAGCGGCCAGTTTGCCGATCACCCCGCCCGTGAACAGTTTGCTGACCATCCCGCCGACGGTTGGCTTCCGGGGAGGAACCTGGGCGATGTAGACGAACGTCCCGTTCGTCTTGTAGTCGGGAGAAAACCAGCGAGTGACCGGCTGCCGGCCCATGGCGGTGCTCTGGACGTTCCAGTGGACGCCCGCGGTCTCGCTTATCGGGTCATTGGGACCGGTCAGGATCTCCTGCCGACGGCGAATCTGCCGGTTGGTGCTTTCATCTTGCCCGGTCAACATGCGGAGGACTCCGCCATCCGAGCCGCCGACGCCGGCCAGTTCACGCAGGCGACTGGCCACGCGGCGCCTCCACACCGGCGGTCTCTTCAGGGAACGCAGCGGCGTAACGTGGCCGTCGCTCTCGGTGATCACGACCCCGTAGCCTTCGACATCGATCGAATCGATCTTGTGCAGGGGAATCTCCTTGACCCTATTCGTCAGCAGCGAGCGGTAGGTTAGGGTCAGGAGCCCGCTCTCCCGATCGACGCGGATGGTCAGCACGGAGAACAGCGTGACCATCAACAGACCAACCGCGCACAGGATGGCGCCGATGAACAAGACCGTGATATCGCCCGTCCCGAGCGTGGACCGGACCATGAAGGCGCCGAAACTGCCGACGAACAGGCCGAAGATCCACGGCCCCCAGGGCAAATCTCGGATGACGGGGGTGGCGGAAGATGCTTCCATCATGGTTTCTTTCTTGCACAGCATTCGCGGGCGTGTGGTAGTGGTCCCCCTCGGTCTCCTCCTGGACGGCCCGGTTGGCCTGCCGTCGCCGCGCCGCGAACGCCTCGCGCGGCGGCTGGGCCGGGAGCAGACAATCGCAGCCCGAGCCGATCAGGTCGCCCCGGCCCGCCTTTAGCAGCGCCTCCCGCAGACTGAAGTCGTTCTCGGGCTTGAAGAATTGCATGAGGGCGCGCTGTATCTTCCTGGCCCGCAGGTTTCGGGCACTGTACACTTCATCCTTCGTGAACGGGTCGACGCGGGTGTAATACATGCAAGTGGCGATGTCAGGGGCGCGGGAGATAAAGTCATTCTAGCGGAGATAACTCCGCTGTCCTCGCCAGACTCCTGATCCGTTCGGCGATCAGACTTGGCAAGTTTGACCTCGTAGGTCAACGATCTTACATGTTATCGTACTCGGGTCCGAAATCTGGCTCGTGGTACTCGTGCAGGCCAGTCACCTCGTTGTACTCGAAGTGGGGCTCGATCTCGGCAATGTGAAGCTCATCGATGTCCGCAAGAATGAGACCACACGCCTTGCACTCGATGCGGTTGGCCAGGACAACGTTCTTAACGAACAACTCGCCTTCATCGTAGATCGGCCTGGACACCCTCTCCACCGTGCCCTGGAGACGCGCCCACGAACCGCACGCCGGGCACTTCACCTTGGTTTCCGTCCCGTACCACTGTGCAGACAACGTTTCTTGCTGACCGGCGATCAGCTTCCTTTCCTTCACCTCTTTCCCCTCAAACACCTTGCTGTGAGCGGCGATCTTCGCCTTGACAGCGTTAAGCTTATCGGCCTTCAACGCCTTGATCAGGCCCTCGGCGCTGGGTGCCTCTTCTCCGAAGAGATCAGGCAGCGCCTTTCCGAGATGCTCACACAGAACCTTGCAAACGTCGTAGCAGCGGGCGAGCCACTTCGTTTCCGAGAGACTCTCAAAGGAGAGTTCTGCGGTGTGCAGTTCCTGGTTCCGCAGATTAGAGAAATAGTCGCAGAACTCACGCCTGGGCTTCGTGAACGCCTCAGGGAGAATCTTCTGAAGACGGAGGAAAACAGCGTGGATCGGAAGCGACTTTGGTTGCCCCTTCAGTTCAAAACCGAAGGCATACAAGATGTGCGCCCCTTCGCCTTCGGGGTCGGCATATGGTGGACCCCATTGTCTAGACCAAAAAATTGCATCCCTTCGGTACAGTATCGGGTATGGATCCAGTTCCACATACCCACGCCCAGCGGTCCTCCCTGCCCCAGGCGTTCTTGTTCGCACCGCAGACCCTTCACCGGGGCTGAGGGTTTGCGGTGCGAACAAGAACGCCTTTTCCGGATCGCCCATGCGGCGTCAGCCCCGGTACACTTCCCAGGGCGTCCGCCCCTCCAACGACTGGTGCGGGCGTTCCTCGTTGTAGAACGTGAAGTACCGAGCCAGGCCCCGCTGCAACTCCGGCACGACCTCGTAGCCGCGCAGGTACACGTCCTCGTACTTCACCGACCGCCACAGACGTTCCACAAACACGTTGTCCAGACACCGACCCCGACCGTCCATGCTCACCGCCGCACCCGCCGACTCCACCCGGCCCGTCCACGCCTGGCACGTGAACTGAACCCCCTGGTCCGTGTTGAACACCTCGGGGTGCCCCCGACCCAACGCCTCCTCCAGCATCTCCAGGCAGAACGAACCGTCCAGCGTGTTGGACAGCCGCCAGCAGAGCACGTAGCGGCTGAACCAGTCGAGGATCGCCGCCAGGTACATGAAGCCCGACGCCAGCGGCACGTAGGTGATGTCCGTGCTCCACACCTGATCAGGCCGCTCCACCGCCACACCCCGCAGCAAATACGGGTAGATCCGATGCCCGCGACCGGCCACGCTCAGCCGCGGCTTGGGGTAAATGGCCTCCAGACCCATGACGCGCATCAATCGTTGCACCCGCTTGCGGTTGACCCGCTCCCCCCGCCGGATCAGCCACGAGGTCAACTGCCGGCTGCCGTAAAACGGGTGGGCCGTGTACTCCCGGTCGATCAGCCGCATCAGCCGCAGGTTCCCGGCCGTCTCACCCGCCGACTCGTAGTACAGGCTCGACCGATTCAATCCGAGCAGCTCGCACTGCCGACGGACGCTCAGCTTGGCGTGGCCGGCCTCGATCAAAGGACGCAGCCGCTCAGCCGAGTGCGGCAGCTTTTTTTTTGAGCCATTCCAGGTCCATTTTGAGCCGGCCGATCTGCTCGTACAGCTCGGCCTGGCGGGCCTCGGCGTCGGCAGCGCCCACCCTGGCGCCGTTGGCGAACACCGTCTCGGCGCCGGCCAGCAGCTGCTTCTTCCAGCCGTGGATCAGGGTCGGATGGACCCCGAAATGGCTGGCCAACTCGTTGACCGTCCGGTCGCCCTTGACCGCCGCCAGGGCGACCTGGGCCTTGAACGCCGCCGTGTGTTGCTTCCGTTTCACCGTCATCGTCACCCCTTTCCTGGGCCACCAGAGTAGCTTAGCTGGTGGTCCAGTTTTCGGGGTCCACTATAGCATTCAGAGCCGGGTGGATCTTCGTCAGCGACGCTCTGGCGAGGAACTCCAACGCTAGAGACAGCCAGAACGGCCGCTCCCACGGCTCACGTTCCGGGTCCGAAGCGATCTCGGCGTACCGGACGGCTTTCTTCCAGTACTGCTCACTTTTCCAGACCATTCCCTCATACCTCCCCGACCAGAACTCGCTTGAGCCAGCGGTCGCGGTCATCGCCCGTGCTGGCACCCCGCCCATGCAACGTGCGGTGATTGTCGATGACGAGAAGCTGGCGGGGTATCCAGTCGATCGTCACGGGATTCGATGCCTCGATGAAGCTCCGGAGGATTCGCTCCTCGGCTATTGCCGTACGGCCGCTCGGGAACAGACACTCGCGGTCGTACCGAATGCCGATCTGATTCGGCGCTCGATGCCACAGGGCATCGCATAGGAACGGACGCCGGCCTGCCTTAGACACCCATGTCCCAGACCTCCAGCCGTTCGGCAATCGCGAGGAGATAGCTGCCGCATCGAGCATCACAGTCGTGCGACCACCGCAACCTGGCTCGACGCAATACAGCAGCAGGAACCGCGGGGGCTTACGTAAATAGGCGGCCTCGGTGTGGACGGGGAACGCCCCCATGCCGTACCGCGAGGACAGGGTGTTAGCGTTCGCCACGCCCTTTGGCTGGGGTCTGATGTCCTTTACAAGGACGCGGTCCCTCGGGTCCGGCCACGGCCGTCCGAGAGCTACGGCGAAGTCAAGTAACTCGCCAGCATCCACGTCCCGAATCAAGCAGTAGCCGTTCTGATCGAGGCTGGCCCGGTGTTCGGGCATTAGCATCGACGCACGCTCCTTTCTCCTTTCGTTGCCCGCAAACGCCTATGGCAGCTACAACATCCCTCTCTTCTTGTCTTGCCGCCGCTTCTGCGACTTCCGCCCCGGCCGGTAGCCCTTGTTCGGCAGGCCGCGCTCGCCGGCCGATTCCCCCTTCGCTGGGTTGGCGACCGAGTGGTAATGGTCGCCATTGGCCGCCTCATTCGAGCGCATCCTTCGCGCCTCGATGGCCTCATGCGGCGGCTGAGACGGGATCAGGCAGTCGCACCCGCCGCCGATCAGGTCCGGCCGCCCCGCCTGGATCAGCGCTTCCCGTACTTGGAAGTAGTTTTCCGGCTTGAAGAACTGCATCAGCGCCCGTTGCAGCTTGCGGTCGCGCAGGTTGCGGGCGATGTACACTTCTTCCTTCGTGAACGGATCGATGCCGGTGTAGTACATGCACGTCGCGATGTCGAACGGCGCCGGGATGAAGTCCTGCACCTGATCGGGGCGGTAGCCGTTGCGCTTCAGGAACAACGCCAGGTCGATCATCGCGTGCAAATCCGATCCGGGATGGCTGGCGATGTAGTACGGCACCAGGTACTGCTTCGGCTTGCCGGCCGCGCGCGACGCCTCCGTGAACTCCCGCGCGAAGCCCTCGAAATTGTCGTTGTCCGGCTTCTTCATCAGCCCTAGCACCGTCGGATCGGTGTGCTCCGGGGCGACCTTGAGATGGCCGCCGACGTGATGCGCCGCCAGCTCGCGCATGTACTCCGGCGACAGCTGGGCCAGGTCCATGCGGATGCCGCTGGCGACCAGCACCTTGCGGATTCCCGGCTCCGTGCGGGCGCGGCGCATCAACTCGACCAGCGGGCCGTGGTCGGTTCCGAGCAGTTTGCAGATCGTCGGATGCACGCACGACAGCCGTTTGCACTTCGCCTCGACCTCGGGCCGCGTGCACGCATCTCGTACATGTTGGCGGTCGGGCCGCCGATGTCGCTGACGACGCCGGAGAACTCCGGGTCGGCCGCCATCTTGCGGACCTCGTTCAAAACCGATTCCTGCGAGCGCGATTGGATGATGCGGCCCTGGTGGGCGGTGATCGAGCAGAAGGTGCAGCCGCCGAAGCAGCCGCGCATGATCGTCACCGAGTCCTTGATCATCTCGAAGGCCGGGATCGGCTCGCGGTACGAAGGGTGCGGCCGGCGCGTGTACGGCAGGTCGTAGACGCGGTCCATCTCGGCCTGGGACAGCGGCAGGCAGGGCGGGTTGACCACCACGGCCTCGCGGTCGTGGAACTGCACCAGCGTCTTGGCGTTGTAGGGATTCGTGTTGATGTGGATGAGGCGCGTCGCCTCGGCGAAGGCGAGCTTGTCGGTCTTCACCTCCTCGTAACTCGGCAACAGGATCGCCTTTTGAAGGAATCCCTCGCTCGCGCTTCGGGTTGGTAACAGAGACTCCGACTCTTTCGCTCCCAGCGCATAGGCGACGCCGCGCAAGTCGCGCAGGTCGCGCACCGTCTGGCCGGCCGCGAGGCGGCGGGCGATCTCGACAATGGTTTCCTCGCCCATGCCGTAGACCAGCAGGTCGGCCTTGCAGTCGAGCAGGATCGACCGGCGAACCGTGTCGCTCCAGTAGTCGTAATGGGCCAACCGGCGCAGCGACGCCTCGACGCCGCCGGCGATGACCGGCACGCCGGGGAAGGCCTCGCGGGCGCGGTGGCAGTACGGCAGCGTGGCCCGGTCGGGGCGCAGGCCGATGCGGCCGCCGGGCGAATAGGCGTCGTCGTTGCGGACCTTTTTATTGGCCGTGTAGTGGTTGATGAGCGAATCCATGTTGCCGGCGCTGACGGCGAAGAACAGCCGCGGCCGGCCGAACTGCCGCCACGGCTCGCAGGAGTGCCAGTCCGGCTGGCTCAGCACGGCGACGCGAAAGCCGGCCGCCTCCAGCACGCGCGTCAAGAGGGCGGCGGCGAAGCTGGGGTGATCGACGTAGGCGTCGCCGGTGACGAAGACGACGTCGACGGAATCCCAGCCGCGTGCGCGCATCTCGGCGCCGCTGACGGGGGCCAGCGGCGCGGCGTAGCGCTCGTTCCAGAGCGGCAACGATAGGCGGGAAGAAGCGTTCATCCCGACATTATACACAACCTTCCGAGGAGTCGCGGCCCGCGGCGGTCACGCCCCCCGCCAATCGAACCAGGCGGCCGCCGCCAGGGCCGCCAGGATCAGGTATGTCAGCCCCGTCGCCGTGCGCGACGGCGACCAGAATTTCAGGGCGCTGCCGGCGTACTTGTTGAGGCGCAGGCGCACCCCGTTGAAATCGACGCTGTACAACTCGTCGAGCGCCAAATGCGACAGGAACCCCAGGCCGACGGCGCCGGCTTCGTACCAGCGCAGGAACGGGTCGGGGTTATGATACAGCAGGTAGGTCGCCAGGACGGCGATCCCGAGGCCGGGGATGCTGTGGAACATGCCGCGGTGGACGGTGTACTGTTTGAATATCCGAGAAATACCGTAGCGTATAAGGAGGTAAAGCCCGCCGAGGAGCACCAGCGTCTGTTCGACGGTGAATCCGGCGTCCTTGAGGCGGTGGTAAAGCAAGATTGGCACGATGGTCGCGGCGGCGCCGAACAGCTCGCGCACGGGGACGCCGCTGTCGCTGTCGAGGTCGGGCAGCAGGCCGCCGACGGTGGTCAGGCCGAACGCGAGGACGACCGGCCCCCAGTCGAAGCCCCAGCGCCAGACGGCGACGCCGCCGTAGGCGGCGCCCAGCGCCGAGGCGAACGCCAGGTGTCCGCGATAGCTGGCCATCGGGATTCCCGTCGGCGTCAGGGGGCGGGCGCGGCGCCGGGGTAGAAGACTTCGACTCGTGTGACGTGGATTACCGAAAGGTGTGCGGTGCGTTCTCCCGCCGGCCCCGAAAAGCCCGAAGCCCGGACGATTGACACAAGCGTCGAGCCGAAGATGCGGGCGGCTTCGGGATGAGGAATGTCGTAGGCAGCGCCGTCGGAAAAGTACACCCGAAACGGGCGAAAAGGACGCCGGCGTAGGAGCCTGAGAAACAGGTCGGGCCGCATAGGAGGCGCCTCCTGACACCATCCGCGTTTCCGGACACCGTCTGTCCGTTACGCCCCGCCGTTACGAGAAGCGCCAACGACTCCGATGGGTTCCACGCCGGCAATTTGGTCGTACTCGACCTCGGCCGGGTAATCCCCGTACAGGTCCGCCGGCTTGCCGCGCACGGGAACCACGACGACCGCGTCGCCCACCAGGATGTTCATGGGATCGAGGATCTCAAAAACCTCACCGGCCCTTGTGCGGATCAGAAAAGGCTGGAAAGGTTCCTGCCGCGACAGCCGCCGCATTTCTTCCGCCTGAATGACGGGCATGGGTCGCCCTCCTATTCGTCGGGGACTACCTCGCATTATCACCGCGCATTCGACCTTTGACAAGACGACCGCCGGTCACGCATCCGCGTAGAACCCCTTGCCCGCCGCCGCCAACTCGCGCATCTGCTCCGTCGGCGTGAACCGCGGGCCCAGGTGCTCGTACTTCTTCAGCCGCGCCAGCACCGCCGGCAGCCCGAGCGCGTCCGCCCAGCGCAAAATGCCGCCGCGGAACGGCGGGAAGCCGATGCCCAGAATCAGCCCCATGTCCACGTCGCCCGGCTCGCGCACGATCCCCTCGCTCAGGACCCGACTCGCCTCCGTCAGCATCGGCAGGAACAGCCGATCTGTAATCTCTTCCACGCCGATTTCGCGCGTCCCCTTGCGGCGTTTGTCGAGGAAGCCGGCCAGAACCGGGTCGTCGGCGCCGCGGCCGGGCTTGGCGTAGGCGTAGAAGCCGGCGCCCGACTTCTGGCCCAGCCGGCCGGCCTTCACGAGGTCCTCCAGAATATGCGTCGCCGGCGTCCGTTCGGAGAAGGCGGCGTTGATGACGCGGCCGGCGTAGAGCGACGTATCCAATCCGACAAGGTCGTTGAGCGTGATAGGCCCCATCGGCATCCCGAAGGCAACGGCCGCCTTGTCCAGGGCCCGCGGCGACGCCCCCTCCTCCAGCAGCACCAGCGATTCGTTCAGGTAGGGGAACAGGATGCGGTTGACCAGGAAGCCGGGGCAGTCGCGCACCACGATCGGCGTCTTGCCGATCCGCTTGGCCAGGGCGACCAGCGTGACGACCGTGGCGTCGGCCGTCCTGTCGCCGCGGATGACCTCGACCAGCCGCATCCGGTCCACGGGATTGAAGAAGTGCATCCCGGCGAAGCGTTCCGGGGCCGCGACCGATTTCGCCATGCGCGTGATGGAGATCGTCGATGTGTTCGACGCCAGGATGGCGCCGGGCGGCAACAGCTTTTCGATCTCGCCGTATAGCTTCACCTTGGCCGGCTCGTTCTCGACGATGGCCTCGATCACCACGTCGCGGTCGGCCAGGGCGTTGACCGTCAGCGACGAACTGAGCCGGGTCAGCGCCGCCGCCGCGTCCTGCACGGTCATGCGGCCGATCTCGACGCGGCCTTGCACGCCCTTGGCCACGGCGGCGACGCCCTTTTCCAGGGCGGCCGGGACGGCGTCGATGAGCAGGGCCGGGACGCCGCGGCGGACGCAGGCGCCGGCGATGCCCGCCCCCATGATGCCGGCCCCGACGACGCCGACCTGCCCCACGTCGCGCGGCTTGACCGAGGCGTCGGCCACGCCGGGGTCCTTCTGCAACCGCTGCGTCATGAAGAAGACGGCGATCAGGTTGCGCGAGATCGGGCTGCCGACCAGCGGCAGAAACGCCTCGGTCTCGGCCTTGAGGCCGTCTTCCAGCGGCAGATTGCAGCCCTTGCGCGATGGCGTCCAGGGCGGCCAGCGGGGCGGGGTAGTGGCCGCCGGTCTTGGCCCCCACCTGGGCGCGCAGCACGGCGAACGTGAAGCCCAGCTGCTCCTCGCTCAGCCCGACGGGCAGCCGCTTCTTCCGACGGATTTCGCGCCATTCGCCGCTCTGGTTTGTCCACTGCAACAGCCGGCGGGCCTCGTCCAGCAGGCGGTCGCTCGGCACGGCGTCGAAGACGATGCCGAGTTGGCGGGCGCGCTCGGCCTTGGCCGGCTCGCCGGAGCAGATCATCTCCGCGGCCAGCGACGGGCCGATGAGCCGCGTGAGCCGCTGCGTGCCGCCCCAGCCGGGAATGAGGCCGACCTTCGTCTCCGGCAGACCGATCTCCGTCTTGGGGTGCGAGCCGGCCAAACGGTAGTCGAAGCCGAGGGCCAGCTCCGTGCCGCCGCCCATGCAGGCGCCGTCGATGGCCGCCACGGTCGGGAACGGCAGCGCCTCGACGGCGGCGACAAGGCCCAGGCCGCGTTGCACCTGCTGGCGCGCCGTTTCCGGATCGGGCCGGGCGCCGCCGAGTTCCTTGAGGTCGGCGCCGGCGATGAACATGCCGGGTTTGCCGCTGCACAGGATCATGCCGGTCAGGTCGGTGCGGCCGGCGAGTTCCTGGATGCGCCGATCCAGTTCGCCGAGGACGGCCTGGCCGAGCGTGTTGGCCCGGCCGCCGGGCTGGTCGAGAGTGAGCAGGGCGACGTTGCCGTCGAGGATTTCCAGCCGCGTGGCGGATTCAGCGGAGAGGGCCATGACGCTTCCTTTCACGGTTGTTGTGTGGGGTCGTTGGCCGAGTTTATTCTAGAACTCCAGGAGGGAACGGTTCGATTCCCGGCGCGATGCGAGCGACGGGCGGCCGGGTATAAACTACTTCCCTCTCTCGCTCGTCTTATTGCTGTAGGCTTTCGACCGATCGAACACCCGTTCAACCTTCCGGGCCTTCCAAGAGGAGTGGGATCATGAATCGAACATGGTTGCTGGCGTCCCTGACCGGCGGGGTCGTGCTGACCGCCGCCGTCTGTGCGTTCGTGGCCTGGCCGTCGAAATCGCCGGCCGACCCGCCGAAGCCGGAGGAACCGGCGCGGGCGGCCGTCGCCGCGTCGCCTTCGGAGACGGCAACGCAGTTGCCGATCGGCCAGGTGGTGCTGTTCAGCAGCGGCGTGGGTTACTTCCAGCGCGAAGGGACCATCGACGGCAACGCGCGCGTGGACCTGTCGTTCCCCACGCAGGACATCAACGACCTGATTAAGAGCATGGTGCTGCGCGACCTCAACGGCGGCCACATCTCCGCCGTCACCTACGATTCCAACGCCCCCGTCGCCAAGACCCTTCAAAGCTTCGCGGTGAACCTGTCCAGCAACCCGACCTTCGGACAGATCCTCGACCAGGCGCGGGGCGAAAAGGTGGAGGTGGTGTTGCAGCAGGCCAACGCCGCCCAGCCGGGCACGTTGACCGGCGCCATCATGGGCGTTGAGAAGAAGCAGGAGGGCGTGGACAAGGCCGTGGTCAACGTCGAGCAGCTCAACCTGTGGTGCGCCGACGGCATGAGGGGCGTCAAGCTGTCTGACGTGCAGCGGGTGCGTTTCCTCAATCCGGTCATGGACAACGAGGTCCGCAAGGCGCTGGACACGTTGACGCTCTCGCACGACACGCAGAAGAAGGCGGTCAGCCTCAACTTCGTGGGCGAGGGCAAGCGTGAGGTGCGGGTGGGCTACGTCATCGAGAACCCCATCTGGAAGACGAGCTACCGGCTCGTGCTGGGCAAGGAGAAGGAAGACAAGCCCTTCCTGCAAGGCTGGGCGGTGGTGGACAACGCGACGGATGAGGACTGGAAGGACGTGCGCATGGCCCTGGTGAGCGGCCGGCCCATCAGCTTCCAGATGGACCTGTATACTCCTTTGTATGTGCCGCGGCCGACGGTGGTTCCCGAGCTGTTCGCGTCGCTGCGGCCCGTCACCTACAGCGACGACCTGACCCACGGCCCCAGCTATACGGCAGGGCTCGGTGGCCCCGGCGGCCTCGCCGGCCGATCCGGCGCGGCGCGTGAACTAGCCGAAAAGGGAGCCGAACAGATGAAGCAGGCCGACGGGCTTTACTACCGCGCCCAGACGGGGAAGGACAAGCGGTACGAAGCCGCACTGCAAGCCTCCCTCGGCGAAAACATGAACCTCGGCCGTTCGGGCGTCTCGACGATGGCGACGGCGACGAAGCTGGGCGACTTCTTCCAGTACGCCCTCGACAAGCCGGTGACGCTGCCCAGGCAGAAGTCGGCGCTATTGCCCATCATCAACAAGGACGTGGAGGGCACGCGCGTCAGCATCTACAACGAGCGCACCCAGGCCAAGTTCCCGCTGCTGGGCCTCAAGTTCAAGAACACCTCCGGATTGCACCTGATGCAAGGCCCCATCACGGTCTTTGAAGGCTCCAACTATGCCGGCGACGCCCGCATCCTCGACATGGAGCCCAACGAGGAACGGCTGATCTCCTACGCCGTGGACCTGGGCATGGAGGTCAACCCCGTACTCTCCTCCGATAACGGCCGGCTCACCACGGTGAAGGTCAACAAGGGCATCCTCTACAGCCAGACCAAGCTGCGCGAGACGAAGACCTACACCATCGTCAACCGAAACGACGCCGGGCGGCTCGTCCTCATCGAGCATCCCGTCCGCAACGACTTCCACCTGACCGACGACACCACCAAGCCGGTCGAGACCGCTTCCGACGTTTACCGCTTCCAGGTCAAAGTTCCCGCCGGCAAGACGGCCACGCAGGTCGTCACCGAGGAGCGCGTCATCGACCAGCAGGTGCAGCTGACCAACAGCAATGACGACCAGATCCGCTTCTTCCTCAATGCAACCGTCGTCGGCCCCAAGGTCAAGGAAGGCCTCAAGCAGGCGCTCGACCTTCGCGCGGCCTTGAACAAGACGCAGCGCGAGATCGCCGATCAGCAGTTGCAGCTCAAGACGATCACCGACGACCAGGCGCGTCTGCGGGCCAACCTCAAGGAGATGCCGCCGACCGCCGCCGCCTACAAGCGTTACCTGAACAAATTCGACACCCAGGAGACGCAGATCGAGAAGTACCAATCGGACATCAAGACGATGCAGGAGACCGCCCACCAGCAGCAGAAGGAGTTCGAGGACTTCCTCAGCAGCTTCTCCGCCGATTGACGGGCAAAAAAGATCTCACGCAAAGACGCCAAGGCGCGAAGAGACTCTTTCTTCGCGCCTTGGCGTCTTTGCGTGAGATCTTCGGATCTTTTGCGGGCTTACCCGGACTCAGGTGGTACATGAGTTCGACTTTCGCCTCGGGGCCCGCCGCGCGGACGGAGTCGATTACGGAAATCGCTTCCTCATGGATCTCACCGAATTCCGTCGGCCCTGAAAGCTTCACCGGATGAACGTGGATGCAGGCGTCTGTTCGAGCCCCAAGCCACTTCGCGTAGAGATTGCCCGCCCGAGACTCGTGGTTTGACAGCAGATGGATCTCGGAGAAAGACCGATCGCGAGCCGCCTGCCCGATCGGGCCGACGCGATCCCCCATCTCGCCGCGTGAAGCGCAGGTCCGTGATGCCAATCCAGGCCAGCAGAATGCTCCGACGCATCCGCTCGGCATTGCAAGAAATCGTGTGGGCTGCAAACTTTTGCTTGGCGCCGCCTTCTCGAAAGGTCGGACTCAGCCGGAAGACGGGACGTCGTACGGCCGCAGACTGCTTCGCTGACGCCTAAATTATCCCTACTACAGGTGGCATAATTCCTTGACGTAAGGATAGCGTTCAGTCTTGCCCTCCGCGGCAGTGGCGTGGGCCGACGCTTTCCATCCTCTCCAACCCGGCAGGGCGCCGAGGCGCGTTTTTCCCCCCTAGCCCGGATTATTCATCCCAGCGACCCGACGCCTGTAGCATCGCGGAATGAGGCGTCGGGAGCGGGCGTAGCCCGTTCGGGCGCACCACCCCCTTTCCCCCACAGACTATCCCAGCTCGTAATGTGCGCTATCCCATCCGGAAGTGCGCCGCGGCGGGACGCCTGCCGACGTGCCGACGGACCTGCTCGAAGTAGTTCTGATTCGGCCAACTGACGCTCAACCGCACCGGACCATCTCCTGAAGTGTGTGATCGGTCAACTCCGGATCGCGGGGGTCGTCGAGCACCGCGGCAAACTGCTTGGTCAAGCCGATGCGTTCGTCGAACTGCCGCAGCGGCAATAGGCCGGCGTCGGACGTGAGCGGCGCGTCGGACGCCTCGATCTGGATGGGCAACGGCGCGAAAAAATCGAACTCGGACAGGGCGGCGGGTTGTAAACTCATCGGTAGGGTCCGTGGGAGGGAATCGAGGTGCCGCGCTCAACCGGTTCGACGCGAAAGAGAGCGATACCATTCCCGAATCGGCCAGGGCATGACAGTCGCCGTTTTCTGCACCGGGCTCGTACCTTCAGGTGAGCGATGAACGAAGTCACCCAGATCCTGTCCGACCTCGCCCAGGGCGACGCCCAGGCCGCCGAGCAGTTGCTGCCGTTGGTGTACGACGAACTGCGGAAACTAGCGGCCGCCCGCATGGCCGGGGAGGCGCCCGGCAACACCCTGAACGCGACCGCCCTCGTCCACGAGGCGTACCTGCGGCTCGTCGGCCCCACGGACGAGGTACGTTGGGAGAACCGCGGCCATTTCTTCGCCGCCGCGGCCGAGGCCATGCGCCGAATCCTCGTCGAAGCCGCCCGCCGGAAGCGCGCGGAGAAGCACGGCGGCGGGTTGCGCCGTCACGACGCCACCGAGATCGAAATCGCGGCCCCGGAATCGAACGACGATCTCGTCGCGCTCGACGAAGCGCTCAACCGCCTCGCGGCGGCCGACCCGCAGAAGGCGGAACTGGTGAAACTCCGCTACTTCGCCGGGCTGACCATCGAGCAAGCCGCCGAAGCGCTCGGCATCTCCCCCGCCACCGCGAAGCGGCACTGGACTTACAGCAAGGCGTGGCTGTTCCAGGCGATCAGCGGGGCCACGGAGAATTCCGAAAATCCGTGAGCTACTTCCGACCGGTTTGTCGCATTGATGGCAACGGACCCTTCATCGGAGTCAACCATGAGCGACGAAACCATCTTCGCGACCGCACTGGACCAGGCCGACCCGGCCGCCCGGGCCGCGTACCTGACCGAGGCCTGCACCGGCGACCCGGATTGCCGGCGGCGCGTCGAGGGGCTGCTCACCGCCCACGAGAAGGCGGGAGCCTTCCTGGAGAAGCCGCCGGTTCCCCGCGGGCCCGGACCACATGCCGACGCAGGACCTCGGCGCGCCCGAGGCGGACCCCGGCGAACCGGACGACGCGCTGACGTTCCTCACGCCGCCGCGGCGGCCCGACTCCCTGGGCCGCATCGGGCATTACGAGGTTCTCGAAGTCCTCGGCAAGGGGGGCTTCGGCATCGTCTTCCGCGCCTTCGACGAGACGCTCCAGCGCGTGGTCGCGGTCAAGGTGCTGGCCCCGCAGCTGGCCGCCACCTCTCCCGCCCGCAAGCGGTTCCTGCGCGAGGCCCGCTCGTCCGCCAAGGTGCGGCACGAGAACGTCGTCCAGGTGTACGCGGTCGAGGAGCAGCCGCTGCCGTACCTGGTGATGGAGTTCATCCCCGGCGAAACGCTCCAGCAGCGGCTCGACCGGACCGGCCCCCTGGAGACTGCGGAAGTGGTGCAGTTCGGCCGGCAGATCGCCGAGGGGCTGGCGGCCGCGCACGCCATGGGCCTGATTCACCGCGACATCAAGCCCGGCAACATCCTGATCGAGGCCGGCGCCGAACCCACAGCGTCAAGATCACCGACTTCGGCCTGGCCCGCGCCGCCGACGACGCCAGCCTGACCCAGTCCGGGGTGGTCGCCGGGACGCCGATGTTCATGGCCCCGGAACAGGCGCAAGGCGACAAGCTCGACCATCGGGCCGACCTGTTCAGCCTCGGCAGCGTGCTCTACACGATGTGCTCGGGCCGGCCGCCGTTCCGGGCCAATAACACGCTCGCGGTCCTCAAACGGGTGGCCGAGGATACGCCGCGGCCGATCCCGGAGATCATCCCCGAGGTGCCGCAGTGGCTGTGCGACGTCATCGCGCGGCTGCACGCCAAGAAGCCGGAAGACCGGTTCGCGTCGGCCCAAGAGGTGGCCGACCTGCTCAGGCGACGCCTGGCCCAGATGCAACATCCGGAAAATGTCCAGGCGCTCCCGAACGCCGCCTCGGCGGCGGTTGAGAAGACGGCGCCGCCCCTGGAAATCGCGGCCGCCGCGCCGGCGATACGACTGCCGCGTTTCCGCACCCGCGGCTGGGCCGCGGCCGCGGCCGTGCTCCTGCTGTTGTGCGCCGGCCTCGGCTTCACGGAAGCGACCGGCGTCACCAACGTCCACGGCTCGGTCATTCGCCTGTTCTCCCCGGAAGGCACATTGGAGATCCAGGTCGATGACCCCGAAGTCAGCGTCCAGATCGATGGGTCGGACCTCGTTATCACCGGTGCGGGGGCCAAGGAAATCCGGCTGAAGCCCGGGAGTTACACGGTCAAGGGCGTCAAGGACGGCAAGATCGTGAGTCGGGACCTGGTTACCGTCACCAAAGACGGCAAGCAGGTCGTCAGGGTCAGCCAGAAGGCGACCGTCGAGACGGTTACCGACGCGGGCGGCGAGCAACCGGACCCGAAGACAGCGCCGCCTGGCCAGAAGGCATCGGTCGTCGTCCGACCTCCGGCTCCGACGGTATACGACGCCTGGATCAGGGCCCTCGCCACGCTGCCGGCCGACCAGCAGGGGCCGGCGCTGGTCGCCAAGATGAACGAGCGACTGCCGGGCTTTGAGGACGCCTTCCTCGGCCAGATGGCAACCATGCCGGCCGAGCGGCAGGTGTTCCTGCTGACCGTCTGGCTGAAGGAACGCAACCCCGGCTTTGACGGCAAATTTACGTACAAGATCGAGGACGGCATGGTAACGAGCCTGGACCTGCCGGCGCCGATCGTGCAGGACCTGACGCCCCTGCGAGCATTGCTCAACCTGCGAACGCTCACGTGCCGCAGCACGGCGGGTTACGACAACAACGCCGAGAGGGATGTCGCCGTGCTGCGCTCGCTCGACGCGCTGGAGACAATCAACGACAGACCCATGGTCCAGTTCTGGAATGAAGTGAAGGCCCGGCAAGCGGATTTCCAGGAGTTCCTCAAGGTGGTTCCCGCGCTGACGCCCGAGCAGCAGGTGGCCGCGGTGACCGCCCAGTTGAAGGACCACAACCCCGGCTTTGGCGGCGACGTGGCAAGCAAGATCGAGGGCGGCGTGGTCACGGAAATCGGGATCGGGGGCGCCGTGACCGACCTTTCCCCGGTGCGCGCCCTGGCGGGACTGAAGGTCTTCAACTGCTCCGATGGACCTCTGTCGGACCTCACGCCGCTCAAGGGGATGAAACTCGCCTCGCTAAACCTTACTAGCTCTCTAATGAATGACCTCTCGCCGCTCGAGGGCATGCCGCTCACCTCACTCGTCGTGGGGTGGCCCAAGCTGCGTGATCTTTCGCCCCTCAAGGGCATGCCGCTCACTTCGCTGGAACTCGCCGGCACCCCGGTGGGTGACCTCTCGCCCCTCAAGGGCATGCCGCTCACCCACCTGAGCCTTGATTCATGCGGTGAGGTGACGGACCTGTCGCCCCTCAAGGGCATGCCGCTTACCGACCTGAACCTTCATTCATGCGGCGGGGTGACGGACCTGTCGCCCCTCAAGGGCATGCCGCTTACCTACCTGAACCTTCACGACGGGCCGCGTGTGACGGACCTGTCGCCCCTCAAGGGCATGCCGCTCTCTTTCTTGCAAGTTTCGAGCGACCGGTTGCGCGACCTGTCACCCCTCAAGGGCCTGCCGCTCACCTCGCTGTCCTTTTGCCACTGCTCGCAGGTTCAGGACCTTTCGCCACTCAAAGACATGAAACTTACTCAGCTGTTCATTGACGACACTCAGGTCCGGGACCTGGAACCGCTGAGGGGCATGCCGCTGGCTCGCTTGTATGCGAATTCCAACGAGGTCACCGACCTGAGACCCCTGCAGGGCATGCCGTTGAAAACGCTCATACTGACACCCAAGAACATCACTCAAGGTCTGGATGTGGTCCGCGGCATGCAGAGTCTCACGGTCATCGGCGTCAATTATTACGAAGGCTTGCCGGCGGGAGAGTTCTGGGCTCGCTATGACAAGGGGGGGTTCAAGAAGTAGCGGGCGAAGGTTCCCGATGGTTGCCTTTGCCGCCCTCTTCGGCAACAGGTTGTCCTCGGCCATGCCGGGCCGGAGGCAGGCAGCTCTGTCCCTCGCCGGCCTGGTTGGCGTGAACGAACCGGCCCGCGTCTTCCTGGCCGCCGCGGACTTGCCGCTCGGTCGCAGGAAAGGCGGAGCGAGGCGGCTAACCTTCGCAACGAAGCGACGAACCTTCCAGAACGAGGACGCTGCCAAACTACCGGCCGACGAACGTGCGCCGTTCATCAACCTCAATGGGGGGCCGACTTGGCAATCTTGCGGAAGAGCGCCGAGGAGAAGCCGAGAGAGCGACGGGAGTCCGTCGAGCAGCGGAGTATAGCCCCGGTGGCCGCTCCGACGACCGCGACACATGCGTCGAACCCGGCCACGACCGCACGGCCCGCGCACGGGCCGCTGTCAGGAAAGCCACGTCATCACCTGCGCCCGCAGGCAGGACATCGCCGAGCAGACTGTTTTCGCTGGTCAGTTACGATCCATCGACACAAGTTGTGATGATCCATTGCCTTGTGCTCTTCAGCGAGCCGCTGGCGATGGCGGCAACGAATAATCCGGGCTAGCTGGCGGGGGACCAGCCGTCCCGACTTGCCGTTGGTGAGGACGCCCCAATCGAGCCGGCTGCGGTCGAGATACCATTCGATTTGTTCGGGCGGGTATTCGCGTTTGTTCTCGGCCTTGGTGGGGAGATCCAGACGAACGTGCCAGGCTTTGGCGTCGGCAACGACCTTGACGGGCGTCCAGAAATCGTCCGAATGGCGACCCGCCGCAAGGGCGGCTTCCAGGCCGGCGTCGTCGAGGAACAAGGCGTAATCGGGTTCGCGTACTTGCAGCCTGGTCTGGTATTTCAGCTTCCAGCCCAGTTCCCGCAGGACGGGCTGGATGAACCCTTCTTCAAGTCCCTGTTCGTCCCCGTAGCGCTCCACACGGTTGCTCTGGACCGTCCAGAGGTCCGCCAATTTGTCGAGAACTTCCCGCGCTTTCTCGCGGAGTTCCGCCCATTCCGGTTCGCGTTTCAGGCGGTTCTCCAGCCAATGGCTGGAAATCAGGCCGACGTTGTGAACTGCGCCGAACGACAGCGGCGGCTGGACAAGACCGGAGATCGTTAGTTGGCCCCGCGCGGGAAGAGATGGGGTGAGGTTATCCTGCGTGCGGGGAGAAATCAAGCGCCGGCTGGTACTACTCTCGTTCCCAATAAGTGGTGATCTCCTGGAGCGCTTCCGCCGCCGGTTCGGTCCAGACTATTTCGTAATCCATGAAGCCACCCGCGTCTTGACTTCCTCATGGGGAATGACGCGCCCCGCGTCGGCGGCTTCCTCCCCACGCCGGATGGCCGCGAGGATGGCGATCCGTTCAAGAATGTCTTCGAGCGATACGTCGTCGGGCAACTCGCGCACCGTTTCGATCACGGCTTCCTTGTTCGACGTGTCAAAATACCCTTTAATCACTCTTGCTTGGCCTTGATCGTCACCCGCAGCGGATCGACCCAATCCTTGTGGTCGGCGTTGTAGTACAGGTAGCCGCGGCTGGCGGGGCCGCTGTACTCGCCGGGCACGCGGGCGATCAGGTCCAGCGGCACGCGGATCGTCCGGCCCGGCGCCAGGTCGCGCCAGTACGAGCACCAGCTCCCGGCCGCGCACCTCGAACGCGCTCACCAGCGGACGCGACCCGTCCTCCGGCAGGCGAGTGTACTGCTTGAGCTGCTTCATGTCCTCCGGCACGGTCAACCCGCCCGGCAGGCCCAGCACCGCCACCGCCATCCCCTGGCCCTTGCCGCTGACGTTCTCCAGCGTCATGTTCAGACGCACCAGATCGCCTTCCTGCACTTCCGTCCGCGACAGCTTGGTTTCCAGCCGCACCGGGCAGCCCTCCGGACTGATCGGCTTCAGCGTTTGGTACGTCCACGCCAGCGTGTACGGGAAGGTGTTCTTGCCGGTGATCTCCACGCGCACGTCGTTGCGGCCGGGGTGCAACACCTTCTCGGCGTCCTTCAACTCCAGCGTCAGCGCCTCGGTCGTCCCGGCCTTGAACGACAATTCCGCCGCCTGTTTGTCGCCGACGTACAGGCGCAACTCGCCGCCCTCCGCCGTCCGCTTGTTGGCGTTGGTGTAGGCGATCAACGCCTTGAGCGCCAGGATGGTCGATTGCGTCGAGCCGAAGCCGCCGTAGCCGCCGCGCTGCTGGCCGACCCACTTCACGGCCTTTTGCAGCGGGGCGTTGAAGACGCCGGGGTTGGCCTTCAGCCAGCCCAAGCACCGCCAGGGCCGTCGTCTCGATCTGCAAGTCGCGGCCGCCGGAACCGGTAATGCTCGTCTTCTCCGCGTCGAGATGTCCGTCTTCCTTCTGCTCGCCGGCCACGGTCTGAAGAATCGCCGTCGCCTCGTCGGTTCGCGCCCGGTTGATGAGGCTGTTGGCCACCAGCGACAAAAAGTACGGGTCCTTCGACGTTTTCGCCTGCTCGGCCAGGGCGTTCAGCTCCGTCGTCAGGTCGTCATCCTTGCCGCTCTCGGTCAAGGCCCAGACGATGTAGGCGTTGGTCACGTCCTCCGGCGCCCGGCCGAACGAATCGACCGACCGCGGGTTGCGCAGGAAGCCGCCCTTGCCGTCGCGCCGCGACATCAAGTAGTCCTGCGTCCGCTTCAGCATGGCCGGGTCCACCTCGCGCACCTTGGCCATGTCGCGGAACTCCAGCAGGCCGTAAGCGGTCAGCGCCTCGTGCGGCGGGGCCGTGCCGCCGAACCACTCGTAGCCCTCCTTCACGTTCTTCGCCGGATCGGTGCATTCAAACGAGGTCAGCCGCTGTGTAGCCGCGGGCCAACAGGTCGCGGGCGCGGCGCTCCACCTCGGGATTCGTCTGATTGCTCTCCTTCAAGTAGTTGAGGATCAGCAGGTTGGGGTAGTTGCTGGTCGAGGTCTGCTCGAAGCAGCCGTTCGGCTCGCGCAGCAGCCCCTCCAGCCCCTTCTGCAGGTCGGCCAGCGTCGAGGGGAAGACCTGCACCTGACATTTCAGAGTGCCCTTCACCCACGTGTCCGGCAGCGTCACGGTCTGCGACGCCGAGCCTTCCAGCACGTCGCTGCGCGACTCGGACACGGGGAACCCTTCGGGCGCCACCCGGAACCTCGCCCGCACGCCGTCGGCCGCGAACGGGTCGGCCTTGCCCGCGAACTCCAGCACCGCCTCGCCGTCCTGGACCGTCGGCCGGAAACGGTAGATCGGCCGGGCCGTCTGGCCGCCGTCCACCGCAAGACTCTCCGTCTCGTTGCCGTTAAGGAGCTTCAAGTTTTCATGCGTCCGCAACGTCACGTGTACGTCGCGGCGGTCGGGCGTGTTGTTGGCCACGCTCAGCGGTACGTCGATCGTGTCCGAGGCCGTCACCTCGATCGGCGTGGCCGGTTGCAGCGCGAACGGCAGCCGCGACTCCAGCAGCTTGACGCCGGCGCCGAGTCGGCCGTCGAGCGTGTGGGCGTAGGCCGTCGCCTGGAAGGTCGTGGCCGAATCGCACAGGTCGAAGGATACGTCCGCCTTGCCGTCGGGCAGCACCAGCACGGGGTGCCAGTAAAGCGTCTCCGCGAAGTCGGTGCGCAACTCCGACGAACCCTCGGCTCCTCGCTCGTGGGCGTACTCGCGCACCACCATCGGCGTCGCCGCCGCCCGGTCCAGATCGCGCGTGCGGTCGGCCGCCTGCTCGCGCATTTGCCGGAGCTGCCTGAGGTTGTCCTGCCAGACCATGGCGCGCCGGAATGCGTCCGGGGCCAGTGGCGCGATGTCCATCGCCTCCTTCGCCTGACCCTTCGCCTCCTCGCGGGGCCGCGTTGCAAGGCCGTCCGCCTTTTTCAGAGCTGCAAAGTCCTTGCGATTCTGCTGGGCCTCGTCGATGCCCGTGCCGAAGGCTAACTGTTTCTCCTGTTGCTGCAAGGGCTGGCCGCGAGCGCCCCCTGAAGCTTAGCGACGTTGGTGAAGGCGCCCTCGCCGACGCCCGGCCCCCTCTTGGCCTCCGGCGCGGCGGCCCGCGCCATCCCGCCGGCCGGCGGTGCGAAGCCGGGCGGGGCCGTCGGCGCCGGCGCCGGGCCGTTGCCCACCTGGCCGGCGGCCTTCGCCAGGGCAGGCATCTTGGCGGCCCCCAGCCCTTCGGCCTTATCGTCCAATTCCGCGTCTTTCTGGTCGGCTCCGTCCATGTTCATCGCGTCCCCGGCCGCCGCGTCCTGTGGAAGGGCGGCCGCCTCGGGACGGGGGGCGGTGGCCAGCATCGCCACCTGCGCATTGTCCGTGTCCGCCGGCGGTGCCCTCGGGGCGTCCGTTCGGTACAACTGCGCCACCACGATAAGCAGCGCCACGCTGGCGGCCGCGGCGGCGTAGAACGGGACCGCTCGCCGCAGGTCCCTCCTCAGCCCCAGCACCAGAAAGATCAGCACGGCGGCCATCAGCGCCGCACCCGCCAACGGCGACCCCATTAGACGCAGCCGATCCACCACGTTCGCGTACCACCGCGACCGGGCGACCGCCGCCGTATAAACCGGGTTCGCCGTCGCCGCCTTCTCTTCCTCGTCCGCCCGCGCGTACTGCCCCTTGAGTTGGGCGGCCTTGGCGTCCGTCTCGTCCTCGATCTTCTTGACCTCTTCCCGCGCCAGGTCCGTCCGGTGCGGCGACTGGCCGGTCGTCACCAGCAGACGTTCCGCCTCTTCCTTGTCGGCGTCCTTCGCGCGGAACTTGTTGGGGTCCTGTTCCGCGAACCGCCGCCAGCCCTGCACGCCCAGCAACAGGTCCAGCGCCTTCGGCGCCTCGGCCTGCGGCCCCAGCAGGAAATCGGCGTACTCCAAATCCTCCGGACGCCGCACCTCGCTCGTCAGTAGGAAGTGCGTCGGCATGGCCTTGTGCGTCTTCTCGTCGGCCAGCGTCAGCACGCTCTTATCGACCACGGCCAGCATCACCACGGCCGGCGCCGGCTTGCCCTTCTCGTCGAGCGTCTCGACCTGCAGCTTTGCCTTCTCGCCGGGGACGTAGGACGAACGATCCGGGGTCATCTTCACCGTCAGGTACTTGGCCGGCCGGCGGTAAATGAGCCGTTCGGCCACCGGCGTCAGTTCGCGTCGGTTTCCGGCCGCCGCCCTCTCCTCGAACACCGTCACGCGGCAGACGCCGCCGACGCCGTCGGCCGGGTTCAGCACCGCCTCGGTTTCGCCCTTCTTGAGCTGGACCGAATGCAGCAGCCGGCCGCGGCAGTAGAGGCCGACCATCAGGTCGCGTTGCTTCTTGCTCCGCACCACCACCTTGATCGGTTGGCCCGCCGCGGCCACGCCGTCCGGCACGCTCAACACCACGCCGTCGGCCTTCACCGCCGGCAGGGCGATGCGGCCCGCGATGCCGACCGGCGAATCGATGCCCAGCTCGTATTTCTTGCCCGACTTCGGCGTGAACTCGAAGCGGCCCTCGCCCTGGTTGACGCCGGGTTCCTTGTCGTCGTGCAGCGTCTCCACTTCGACCGGCAGCGGCTTGCCGTCCTCGTACAATCGGCCCTTGAGGTCGGCTGGCTTGCCCAGCGGCGTGCGCACCTGGAAGTAAACGCGGTTGGGCAGGTCGGCCGCCAGGTCGCCGCCCTCCGGGTAGAACTCGACGTTCAGCTTTTTCAGCACGATCGGCAGCGGCCGGGTGATCGTCTCCACGGCGCCGCCGAGGAACTTGACGCCCAGCGACGCCTCGCCGCGCTCGATGGCCGACGGCAGCGTGAAGCGCACCGCGACGGCGCCCTTCTCGTCCGTCCGGAAGTGCAGCGGCTGATTGGTCTCCTTGCCGTCGGCGCCGTACAGCTTGTCGTCGATGAGGACCGTCGCCTCGACGGGTTGGTCGCGCACCGGGTCGCCGTTGGCGCGCACGGCCTTGCAGTGGGCCGCGACCTCGTCGCCGGGGCCGTAGGTCGATCGGTTAAAGTCCAGCTCCTTGTTGAACTGTTGTTTCGGATAGTTATTGACGATGAATTTGCGGCTCTGCTCGGGGAAGCGGTTGTTCGCCTCGCGGCAGACCAGGGTGTATTCGCCGCCCGCCAGGTTGGGGTCGAGCACGAATTCGCCGGCCTCGACGCCGCGAACCGGCTTGCCGTCTGGCCCCGCGACCGCCGCCGTCTCGGCGACGCCCTTGAGCGACAGGAGGCCGTTGACGTTTTGCGCCAGCGTCCGCACCCCGCGGGTCGGCGTGACCAGTTCGTAGCTCAGCCGCAGGTCTTCGTCGGCGGGCTTGAGGCTGAAACGGTCGAGCGTCAGCGAGCGGTAATGGACCACCTCGCCCGGCTGGTACATCGGCTTGTCGGTTTCGAGGTAGGTGCTGTAGACGGGGGGAACGAGGTTCACCTCTTCGCTGACCGTGGCCCCGATGCCGGCGTCGCGCCGGGCGGAGACGACCAGGGTGAGCTTGCTGTCGGGCTTGACCGGCAGATCGGCCGGCAGCGTCACCGTGGACTTGCCGTCGGCGGCCTTGACTACCGGTATGGCGCCGAGGACGGCTCGGCCGTCCGGTCCCACCACGCGGGCATCGACGGCGGCGGCCACCGGCTGATTATTAAGGTTCCTGGTCAGGATCTCATAAGTCGCCGGCGCGCCGGCGGCGACCGTCTCCTGACCGACCACGGCCAGCTGGAGTTGGCTGCGCGCAGGGCCTCGCGGGCCTCTTCGACCTTCGTTTGCTCTTCGCCCGGCAGGTCCTGCATCCGCCGCGCGGCGTCTCGCATTTGCTTTTGCGCGGCGTAGGCGACCGCTTGCTTCTCGGCCACGACGCGGTTCGCATGGGAGTAGTCGCCTTCCATCCAGACGCCGGGCGCCGCTACGCCGCCGAGCGCCAGCAGGATCGCGGCGGCCGCGGCCCAGCGGCGCCAGGGCCGCGTCTTCCTGGTCGGCTGGGGCATCGGCACGACGGCCGGGGCGGCGGCCTGAATCGTCCCGACCGGCGGGGTGAAGCGCACATCCGGGAACTCCATGCGCGCGGCGGCGGCCAGCAATCGGCGTTGTTCGCCGGCGCGGGCCAGTTCCGCCTGGCAGGCGGGGCAGGCGTCCAGGTGGTCCTGCACCGCCTGCCGATCGGTGGCGTCGAGCAGGTCGTACAGGTATTCCAGCATCTGGGCTTGGCAGGAGGAACAGGTATGCATGGCGTTCACCATTCAATCCGAGGGACAAGCCCCTCAGGTCAAAACCTTGCGGAGTTTCTGGAGGGCGCTGCGCATCTGGGTCTTCACGGTCCCCACGGGACGGTTGTAGGTCTCGGCGATCTGTTCATAGGTCAGTTCGCCGTTCTGTCGAAGGAGGAAAACTTCCTTCTCTTCGGGGCGCAGCTGCATCAGCGCCTGGCGGAGTTGTTGCAGCGATTCCTGTTCTTCCAGCCCCCGCGTCGGCGAAACGGCGTCCATGATCGGCATGGCCTCGGCCCCTAACATGGGTTTGACCCGCCGCCGCCAGGCGCTGCGTTGCAGATCCTTGGCGGCGTTGAGTCCCACCCGAAATATCCACGCCCGCAGGTTCTGCACCTGCGGAACGCCTTCCTGCGTGCGCCAGCAGCGCAGAAAGACTTCCTGGGCCACGTCCTGGGCGTCGTCGCGGTTGCCCAGGACGAAGCAGAGGGTGCTGACCAGTTCGTCGCGCACGGCGTTGAAGGTGCGCAGCAGCACCTCTCCGGGCGAACCGTCGCGCGCGGCTTCGTCTGTCACAAGGGTACACACACTCATGGCCGGTCTGGTCATACCGTCACCCTATCAGACGAGGGAAAGGGAGTGCCGGATTGCCGCCGCGTGAAAATTGCGTGGAAGGGGCGCGGTCGGGGTCCGTCCCAAGGAGCGCAAGCATCGTCCGCCGGAGCGATGATGTTGTCAGAGTAACGGGGGAGGCGTGCGGGGACAAGGAGTTTGCTCTGCAGGGCGGCTGCTCCGAGGTCTCCCTGAACTCTTCGGGCGCCCGCCAGGTCGCGGCCGGGTCGAGGTTTTCGTTGACCCCGGCGCAAGTCGGAGGTAGCCTGTCTGAGTGTCTTAGCCACGCGATTCGGGCGACCCGGGGTGGTACACACTCATGGATCCAACTCTGCAAGACGTGCTTTCTCGGCTGGACCGGGTTTCCGGTCAGCTCGAAGAACTGCGCGACGGCGTGAGGCAAGCCGTGGCCATCGCCGAACTCGACCCCGACATGGCCCTGACCCGGGCGCGCAAGGTGCTGGAGTTCATCGTACGCGAAGTTTACCAGCGGCGCGTCGGCGAGGAACCGGGCACCCGGCCGCTGGAAAATCTATTGCAGCGTCTCGTCAAGGACGGCCATCTCCCTGAGCGCGAGGCGGTCTACGCCAACGCCGTGCGCGGTCTGGGCAACGTCGGCACCCATGTCTTCGGCAAGAAGGTCACGAAGTCGGACGTGACTCAGTCGCTGACGCAGCTAACCTTCATCCTCGAATGGTATTTTGAGCACGAACGGCCCGCCGGAAAAATGGGGGTCCTCTCACCTCCTGGAACGTCAGCGGCCCATTCGGCCGGCGTGATGGTGAGCGCGGGAGACAGGGCCGAATCCGTCTCCAAGCCGGCCCTCAGGACCGTCGGGAAAAGGGCCGCACGGCGGGTCGCAGCGTTGGCCGTCCTGGTTTTCATCCTGGCGGCGGCCTGCGTCGGCGGCTGGTGGTGGTGGCAGAGACAGGATACACTGGTCCCGAACCCTTCGGCCGTCGGGCCGGGAAAGGGGACTCCGGTCCCGGACGTTTCGGCAGTCGCGCCGCATGATTCCGACCTCTCCGGCGTCTACGAGTGCGTGGGCGGCGCGGGGGCCAGTATGGAGTACCACGGCCAAATTGATATCAGCAAGGAAGGGTACTGCTATCGGGTTAAGTGGACAGTCGGTATCCAGCACTCCTCTGGCATTGCCATCCGCGACGGCGACACGCTGTCGGTCGCCATCCACGACGACGACAAGGATGAGCCCGCGGGCATTGCCGTCTACCGGGTCGAGAGCGACGGCAAGCTCGTGGGGCGCTGGTCGTATTTCGGTTACGACGGGGCGACCGTCGTCGAGACGCTGGTCCCGAAGAAATGAAAACGCATCCACGCCGTCCGTCTCACTTCGATCCGTTGTCCGCGAAGGAGGGTTCCATGCGAGCGATCCTGGTGTTGATCGTGGCCGCGGGCGCGGCCGTTCCTGCCGTGGCCGCCGACAAGGGCGCGGCCGTGCCGAAACCCACCGCCCTCGAACCGGCGGCGGAGGAACTTGTCGGCGCCTACAAGTGCGTGGGCGACGCGGGGGCCGGCAAGGAGTATCACGGCAGCGTCGAAATCGAGAAAGTAGGGGACTGCTACCGGATCAAGTGGACCATCGGCGCTCAGCACTACACCGGCCTCGCAATCCGCGACCGCAACACGCTCTCCACCGCCATCCGCGACGAGGGCAACCCGAAGTACATGGGTCTGGCCGTCTACCGGATCGAGCAAGGCGGTAAGCTCGTGGGGCGCTGGACGATCCTTGGGTCCGGAGGGGCGCTCGCCAAGGAGACGCTGACGCCGGAGAAGTGACGACGCCGGAGGAAGTGGCGGCCGCGGACGCTCCGTGGAAGGTCCGCGGCCTTCGGCGAGGAACCGACCTATGTACCGGCTGCGCGGAACGATCGTCCTTATGACGGCCTTGACCGGCGTCCCGGCGCGGGCGGCCGACGCCGTGAAGTTCGGCGACGCCGCGTCCGAGGGCGCGCACGCCGTCGCCGCCGACAACGCGCCTCAGGGGACGGGCGGTCTGGGCGAACCCTTCCGCCGTATCGGGCCGGGCGGCGGCCTGGCGTTCAACCTCTCCTGCGACCCCGACCGGCAAAATTACCTCACCGTGAAGTTCTGGGGGTCCGACGCCGAAGTGGCGACGATCTTCCTCAGCCACGACGGCAAGCGGGTCGGCCGTTACGGCGACGCCTGGCCGGAACTGGACCTCGGCATGGGCGGCCCGGCCTTCCCCGGCCGCTTCTATTACACCACTTACAAGATCCCGAAAGAGATGACGGCCGGGGCGTCGAAGGTCCGGCTGCGGCTGATCGCCGTCGGGGCGCTCAGCCCCTACGCGAGCGACCCCAAAAAGCGCGAGAAGCCGCCCGACGGCCCGACGCGCGGCATCTACCGGGCCTACTCGGACACGGACCCGTTCTTCCGGCCCGGCCGCGACGAGGTTCAAGGCAAGGGACCGGCGGAAAAGCCGCGGCCGGCGCCGGACGCGCCGCCGGACCTCAAGGCGCTGCATCGGAGCCTCGACGACAAGGTCGCCGACGTGATGAAATGGCAGCTGTACGGCCCCGCCTGGGAGGCGGCGGTCCAGCGCGGCACGGTCCCGGCGGTCGTGCTCGGCGCTGGCGCCGGGCGCCCGGCCCGACCAGGACCGGACGGCGGACGGGTGGAAAGACGCCGCCGTCGCGCCGACGACGGTGGGCAACGGCGTGGACCTGAACGTATTGGGGATCTTCGCGCAGGCCTACCAGAGTCCGTGGTCCCGCTACCACCACGACGCGGAGTTGCTCGACCGAGTCGTCAAGGGGCTGGACTTTTATTGCGCCTGTCAAGGAGAAAACGGCTCTTTCTTTAACAAGACATGGGTCGGCGGCCTGCGGCGGAAGCCGGCGGCCGGCAGCGCGCTGGAGGGCTTCGGGACGCAGGGTTTGGGACGGGCGTTCCTGCTGGTGCGTGGGGAGTTGGAGGAGGGGAAGCGCCTGGAGGAGATGGTCCACGGCGACGGCGACCCGGCCGGGTCGGCCGTCCGCCGGCGGGAGGCGTGGGCGGCGATGTTCGCCCGCCACCGCGACTTCCTGGCGTCGCCGGCGGGCCGCGGACACGCCGCCAACCAGGACATGGCCCAGATTACCTCGATGTGGCTGGCCAACGAGGCGGTGCGGGCGCTGGCGCCGGACGACGCCTGGCCGCGCGACAAGGCGCTCAAGTACGTCCGCGTCGCCGTCGGCCTGGAGAAGGCCCCGCTGGGGGGCTACTGGGTGACGCGCAAGGGGCTGGCGCTGGAGCCGTGGGGCACGCTGGGCGGCGGCTACTGCGGCAATTACGGCCTGAACTGCGTGCATGAGATGAGTGCGCTGGCCGAGTTGGTCGGCGATGAGGCGGTGCGGCGCCGGGCCGTCGAGGCGGTCCACGCCGCGTCCTTTTTCTATTACCCGGCCGTGGACGAGGACGGCCGCGTGCGCATGAAGAAGGAAGGAGTCGTCAGCACCCGCAACACCAAATGGCCCTGCGTGACGGGTTACGACTGGGATTGCTACACGGCGGGGGTCTTGAAAGACCCGACGGCGGTGCGCGCCTTCCAGCTGGCGCTGGGGCAGGTCGGCCTGCCGCCGGCGCCGTCGGGCGCCCATCAGATAGACGAATTGAAAGACCTTATATACGGTCAGAAGGGGGTGGAGGAGGCGCTGGCCCTGCCGCCAACCGGTGAGCGGCTGCCGATGGAGACGAGCCACGCCGATTTCGCCTGGGCCGACGAACAGGGCGGCGTCGTGGCGGTGAAGCACGGCGGGGACCGCCTGTACGCGTCGCTCAACTGGCGGCGCGGCTTCAAGGACGGCAAACGCGATCCCGAACACACGCGGGTGAACGACGTGGCCCGCATTCACTTCACGCAGCCGACGGTGGACCGCATCGCCACCATCGCGATGGAGAGTCCGCACGGTTTCGGCAAGCTGTACCTCTGTCGCTACGGCGACTACTTCATCGCCATGAACCTGACGGAAGGCGCGACGTATGAGACGGCGGCGCCTTCCGGGGCGGATTCGGCCGTGGACCTGATTTCGGGCAGGAAAGTGGACCTGAAGACGCCGCTGCGCAGTCCCGCCTTCGACCACGCTTGTCCTTTACCTGGGCGGATGATTCGGCCCCCGCGCGCGGTCGAAGCCCTATCCTTCCGACGGATGTGGAACCCGTCGCCGCGCCTGCTCGCTCCGGCGGGTTGGCGACGCCCGGAAGGTGGGCCGGCGTCCGCGGAGCGGCCGCCCCACTTTCCCCTTGGTTCCTCCTGCGCCGGCGTCCTAGAATGGAGTGTTCATTCTTTTAAGGAGGAACCGACCCCAACGTGACCCTCGACACCACCCGCGACGAACTCACCGTCCACCTCGAACGCGCCTTCCTCGTCAGCGTCGAGTTGCCGGAGCGCCCCTGGCTCGGCGACGACCCCCTCGAAGAGCTGCGCGGCCTGGCGACCACGGCCGGCGCCCTCGTCGTCGGCGGCCTTTGCCAGCGCCGCTTGAAGATCAACCCCGCCAGCTACATCGGCAAGGGCAAGCTCGTGGAACTCCAGGAGCAGGCCGCGGCCGCCGACGCCGACGTCATTGTCTTCGACAACGACCTGTCGCCGCCGCAGGTCCGCAACCTGGAGAAGGCCACCAAAATCAAGGTGCTCGACCGCAGTGAGCTGATCCTCGACATCTTCGCCACCCGGGCGCGCACCGCCGAGGCCCGCCTGCAAGTGGAGCTGGCCCAGCTCGAATACGCCCTGCCGCGGCTGCGTCAGATGTGGAGCCACCTGGGACGCACCGCCGCCGGCATCGGCACGCGCGGCCCCGGCGAAACCCAGCTCGAAGAAGACCGCCGCCTCGTCGAATTGCGCATCCGCGATCTCAAACATCGTCTTCACGAGGTGCAGTCGCGCAAGGAGCGCGAGGTGGCCAGCCGCCGCGAGGAGCACACCGTCTCGCTGGTCGGCTACACCAACGCCGGCAAGAGCACGCTGATGAACGCCCTGACCGGGGCCGGCGTCTACGTCGAGGACAAGCTGTTTTCGACCCTCGACACGCGCACCCGCCAGTGGCACGTCAAGGACTGGGGCCGCGTCCTGCTCAGCGACACGGTCGGCTTCATCCGCGACCTGCCGCACCATCTGATCGCGTCGTTCAAGGCGACGCTGGAAGAGGCCCGCCAGGCCCGGCTGCTGCTGCACGTCGTGGACGCGAGCAACCCCCAGGCCGAGGAGACAGATCGAGGCCGTCGCCAAGGTCTTGAAGGAACTCGGTTGCGGCGACAAGCCCTCGCTTTTGGTGCTGAACAAGTCCGATCGCGTGGCCGACCCGTCGTTTTTACAGGTGTTGCAGAGCCACCACCCGCGGGCCGTGGCCGTCAGCGCCGTCAAACGGCAGGGGCTGGACGATTTGCAGGACGCGGTGATCGAAATGCTCGGCGCCGACTTCGCCGACGCGGCCGTCGAGACGGACGCCGGCAACGGCAAGGTGCTGGCCTATCTGGCGGCGCACGCCGAGATCTATCGGCAGGAGTTCGACGGCAGTCGCGTTCACATCCGCTGCTATTTGCCGCGCCGGCTGCTGCACCACATCCAGGGTCCGGACGTGCAGGTGCGCTTCTTGGACCGCAACGGCGAGCGGGGGACGTCAGCCCCCTGATCCTTCACCCTATCACCGACAAGATGCTAAATCAGGGGGCTGACGCCCCCCGCTCGCCATTCCGCTCCAGGCGCCGGCGCCTACTCGACCGTCTCCATCACCCCCACCTCGGCCGCCCCCGTGGGCCGGATCGCCCGCGCGGAACGCCGCCGAGCGCCGACGCCGGGGACCAGGCCGCGAATGCCGACATAAAGGAGGAACGAAATCGTCGTGATGAAGAAGCTCGGCGGCCGGTCGGGGAAGAGGTAATAGGCCGTCGCCAGCCCGGCCCACACCGAGACGACCGCCAGCAGCACCGACCAGGCCACGCCCAGCGCCGGTCGCGCCGTCAGGTGCTGGGCGGCGGCCGCCGGTGTGACCAGCAGGGCGAAGATCAGCAAGACGCCCACGACCTGGACCGCCTGGGCCACCGTCCACGCCAGCAGAACCATGAAGACCAGGCCGAGCGCGCGCACCGGCACGCCGCGGACGGCGGCGACCTCGGGATCGACCGACGCGAACAGCAGCGGGCGGTAGATGACCGCCATCGTCGCCAGGCTGACGACGGCGAAGGCGCAGGTGAACCATACCGTCCGGTCGGACACGGTCAGCACGTCGCCGAACAGGATGTTGGTCGCCATCCCCGCCATCTTTGTGGACAGCGACAGGAAGAAGAGGCCCAGCCCCATCGCGAACGCCAGCGTCGTCCCGATGGCCGTGTCGCGCCCGCGGAGCTTGTCGCCCAGCAGGCCCATGCCGACGCCGGTCGCCACGGTGAACAGGAGCGTGCCGAGGAACAAGTCGCCCCCGAGCAGCACGGCGCCGGTGGCCCCGGTAAAGCCGACGTGCGCCAGGGCGTGGCTGGCGAAGGAGAGCCGCCGCAGCACCACGAAGTAACCGATCACCCCGGCGCAGACCGCCGCCACCGTGCCGGCCAGGAAGGCGTTGCGCATGAACGCGAATTCAAACATGTTCATCCCCTGTGATGGCTCGCCCCGTGGACGAGCCGCCCCCCCTCGTGCGTCCGGCAGACCTGCACCGGCGTCCCGAACAGGTGGGACAGCAATTCCGGCTGCACCACCTCGTCCACGCCGCCGCAGACCGGGCAGTGGTTGCGGATGTAGAGCACCCGGTCCACGACGGGCAGCACGGGGTTGAGGTCGTGGCTGACGAACAGCACGGCCACGCCCTGTCGGCGGCGCAGCCCGTCCACTAGGGCCACGATCTCGTGCTGGCTGCGGAGGTCGAGGCTGGCCAGCGGCTCGTCCAGGAGCAGCACCTTGAGGTCCGGCGCCAGGGCCTGGGCGATGAGCAGCCGCTGCTGTTCGCCGCCGGACAGTACGCCCATCGGCTCGTCGGCGAACTCCCGCGCGCTCACCGCCTCCAGCGCCCAGTCCGCCTGGCGCCGCGCCGCGGCCGAGGGCCAGCCGAACCCCCAGCGGCCGCCCTCGATGCCCAGCAGGACCAGGTCGCGGCCGCGGATCGCCAGGTTCGACGTCAACTCGCGGCGCTGCGGCACCAGGCCGACCGTGCGGTTCCCCAGGCGCGGCGGGGCGCCGAGCACCTGAACGCGCCCGGCCTGGGCGGGGACCTGCCCGAGGATCATCCGCAGGAGCGTGCTCTTGCCGCAGCCGTTCGGCCCGAGCACGGCGATAAATTCCGCGGGCCGGACCTCAAATGTGGCGTGTTCCCAGATCGTCCGCCCGCCGAGCGCCGCCGCCGCGTCCCGGAACGCCACGACCGGCGGCCCGCAGGCCGCGGCGTCGCAAACCGGGTTCGTCTCACCGCCCTGTTGATGAAGCAAGTGCATCTTCCAGCGCCTTGAGTTGGGAAAGTTGCCAGTCCTCGAAAGTCGCGTCCGCCGGGGCCAGCGTCTCCGACACGCCCACGACGGGAATGCCCGCCTTGTTGGCCATGTCCCGGAGCTGCGATGTAAGGGTTGAGTTCGTCTGGTTGTTGTAGACCAGCACCTTGATCTTCTTCTCCTTGATCTGCTCCTGGAACAGCGCCACGTCCCGCACCGAGGGGCCGGCGTCCTCCGAAACGGCGTTCATCAGGCCGGGCGGCGAGATCAGGTCCAGGCAGGTCGCCTTGGCCATCGGCACGAAGATCGATTCGGTGGCGCCGACGGGGACGCCCGCGAACCGCTTGCGGATGCGGGCGACGGCTTCGTGGTAGGGGGCGAGGCGGCCGGCGTACTCCCTGGCGCGGGCGTCGAAATACGCCGACCCGGCGGGGTTCAATTCCTTCAGGGCAGCCGTGATCGCCTGGCAGATCCGGTCAACGGCGTCCGGGTCGTACCAGACGTGCGGGTTGTCGCCGGCCTTGAGGCCCAGCACGTCGCCGGCGTTCACGACCTTCGGCTTCTTGGAGACCGTGTCCAGGATCTTGTCGGAAAAGTCGTCGTAGCCAAGCCCGTTCTCGACGACGAGCTGGGCGCCCTGGTAATCGCGGACGACCTGCATGTTCGTCTGGAATTCGTGGGGATCGACGTCCGGGTTGTTGATGACGCTCTTGTAGCGCACCCCTCGCCCTCCCAGCCGGGAAACGATGCTGCCGTACTGGTTTTCGACGGCGATGACGTGCAGGACCGGCCCCGGACACGGGGCGGGGCCTTGTCCCAGCGACCATGAGGAATCCGCGGCCGTGCCGGCTGCGGGACCGCAACCGGCGCCGGTGCAGGCAAGGACCAGCCCCAGAAGGAGGACCGACCCACGTCTTCGGGGAATGAACCCGCTCATGGTTCCGGCGCCTTTCTCGGGGCAAGATTCGTGGACGAACGATCCGGTATTACAAAGTAACACCGCCGCAGCCCATCGTAGGGCCGCGGCGGTGTTGTGGCAAGACGATCTCGGAGAAACGCACTGAACTCAACGCGGGCAGGGGTCCGTTGGACGGGCCCTCAGTTTCTTACTCGTTCGCCTTCAACTTCTTCTCGACCTCGACCTTCTTCTGCTTCTCGCGTTTGGTGTCGGCCGGCAGTTCCACGCCCTTCTTCCAGGTGGCGACCGCGGCGGCCTTGTCTCCCGTCGCCATCTGCACCTCGGCGAGGTGGTCATAGATCTCGATGCTCTGGGCGTCGGGGTCCTTGACGGCCTCTTCCAGAGGCCCCAGCGCTTCCTTGTATTTCTTCTGCTTGAACAGCACCCAGCCGAGGCTGTCGAGGTAGGAGCCGTCGGCCTTCACGTCGGCGGCCTTCAGGTCCGGGTTGGCCTTCAGCCGCTGCTTCTTTTCCTCTTCGATGGCCTTGCGGATCAGCTTCTCCGATTCCGCCAGGTTCATGTCGTGGTCGGCCCAGATGTAACCGAGGTCGTTGTTATAGCTGGGGTTGTCCGGCTCCTTCTCCAGCAGCCCCTTGAGGTCGGCCGCCGCCTTGTCCACGTCGTTGAGGTCGATGTACAGGCCGCTGAGCGTGTAGCGGATGCCGTCGATGAAATCGTCCCGCTGCTCCTTGGTCAGGTCCTCGTCCTTCTTGAAAAGGTCGATGGCGGCCTCGTAAGCCTTGACCGCATCGGCCGGCTTGTCGATCTCGCGCAGTAAAGCGCCTTTGGCGATCTGATTGAGCGGGTTGTCCGGCTGGGCCTGGACGATCTTGTCGATCAGCTCGTTGGCCTTTTCGGTCTTGCCCTCCTTGGCCAGCACCAGCACCATTTGGCGGAGCACGGCCGGCTTGCGCAGTTGCAGGGCCGCGTCGCCTTTCAGGGCCAGGAAGTCCGTGCAGGCCTTCTCGCTCTCCTCGTATTTGCCGCCGCTGTAAAGCGTTTCGATCAAACCGGCGTAGCCCGCGCTGATCTCCTCGGCGCTGCGCAGCTGCGTCGCCTGGTCGAGGTACAGTTTGTAGAACGTCACGCCGTCGTCGGTCTGCTTGAGCAGTTGGGCCGTGCGGGCGAGAATCCAGGTGGCGTTGATGTTGAAGGGCTGGTCCTTTTCCTTGGCCATCTTGGCGGCCTCATCCAGCAGCGGCTTGGTGTGTCGGCCGTCTTCGATCAGCTCGAAGATCCGGCCCATGATGGCGTCCTCGCCGGTGATGCGGTTGAGAGCCAGCGCCTGGCCGCGCGGCGTCTCTTCCGGGGCCGGGGCCGCCGGGGCCGTCGCCGCCAGGAGGGCCAGCGTTGCTACCGCCCCCATCGCTTTCCATGTCGTCCTCATCGCTATCCCTCTCGGATCGGGTCCTGGTCTTCCGCCGGCCCTCGCCGCGTGGGCGGGGCCGGCCGGCCGCGTTTCGCGCCCTCACTCATTCGTTATCCTACCCAACCCGCCGAAGCGACGCTACCGGAACTGGCGGCCGTTCCCGACAGGCGCCTTCCCATTGTCCTGCTCCCCTCTCCCCTCGGGGGAGAGGGGTTGGGGGTGAGGGGTGGAGTTCCCCTCGTTCCCAAGCGGAGCTTGGGAACGAGGGGACGCGGGGCAATGCTCCGCCCCAAAATCGAGAGGGGCGCCCTCCAATCGTCCGCCCGCGAAGACTTGACTGGAAAAATCGAAACGGTCTGCTAGAATGTCTAAAGGACGTTAACCTTTGCCCAACGTCCCTGTCCGGCTGGCTTCACTTTATTCCGTCCCGGCGTCGTCGTCGGGGTCCCATTGAAGTCCGCAGCACATTACCGTGAGTGACCAAATTACGTCGTAAGTGAAACACCGTTTTTTTCGCCGTCGGAATCGGAGCAGCGCGGTTCGTGCCGTGCCGTGTCGCGTACACGTCCTCCGCCGCCGGCCCGATGTTTCGCAAAGTTCCTTTCAGAAATCGGAGAATGACTATGGCCGTCGCCCGCAGCGACGAAGGGCCGGGCAACCTGACCCGGCGACGCCTCCCTCGTAAAGTCCCCGACGTGGGCGTTCCGGGGTCCGTCCCCACGTCCGCCCCGCCGACCGGCCCACGCTCCCCATCGGGCCTTCGCCTGGACGACTTGTACCGCCTGCCCATGCCGAAGCTGTTCACCTTGGCCGAGCGCGAAGGCGTCGCCGAACACACCGGCATGAACCGCGGCCAACTGATCGTCTCCGTGGTGCGGCAGCAGGTCGTCCGCGGCGAGGTGGTGCGCGGTTCCGGCACCCTCGAAGTGCTGCCGGACGGCTACGGCTTCCTCCGCAGCGCCGCCCACAACTACCTCGCCTCGCCGGAAGACATCTACGTCTCGCCGAGCCAGATCCGCCGGCTGGGCCTGCGCACCGGCCTGGTGGTCGAGGGGCCGATCCGCCTGCCGATCGAGGGCCAGGAAAACTTCGCCCTGATGCAGGTGGAACTGGTCAACGGGCACCAGCCGGAGGAGAAATCGCGGCCGACCGTCTTTGAGGACTTGACGCCGCTCCACCCGCACAAGCGCATCCTGCTGGAAACCACGGCCGAGGAGTTGGCCGCCCGCGTCATCGACCTGGTGACGCCGATCGGCAAGGGCCAGCGCGGCCTGATCGTGTCGCCGCCGCGGGCCGGCAAGACGGTGCTGCTCCAGAAGATCGCCCTGGCGGTCAAACAAAACCACCCCGAAAGCTATCTGATCGTGCTGCTCATCGACGAGCGGCCGGAAGAAGTCACCGACATGGTGCGCACCGTGGCCGGTCAGAACGCCGAGGTGGTGGCCAGCACGTTCGACGAGCCGTCGTCGGAGCACGTCCACGTGGCCGACATCGCCCTGGAGAAGGCCAAGCGCCTGGTCGAGGACGGCCGCGACGTGATTTTGCTCCTGGACTCGATCACCCGGCTGGCGCGGGCGCACAATACCGAGGCGCCCTCGGGCGGCAAGCTGCTGTCCGGCGGTTTGGACTCCAACGCCATGCAGAAGCCGAAGCGCTTCTTCGGCGCCGCCCGCAACGTCGAGGAGGGCGGTTCGCTGACGATCCTGGCCACGGCCCTGATCGACACCGGCTCGCGCATGGACGAGGTGATCTTCGAGGAGTTCAAGGGCACGGGCAACATGGAGCTGCACCTCGACCGGCGTCTGGTGGACAAGCGCGTCTGGCCGGCGGTGGACGTGAACCGTTCCGGCACGCGCAAGGAAGAGAACCTGATGCACCCCGACGAGGTGGACCGGGTTCGGGCGCTGCGGCGCGTTCTGGCCGACATGCACCCCGTGGAGGCAATGGAGCTGCTCGTCAACCGGATGCGGAAAACCAAGTCGAACGCGGAATTCTTGTTGAGCATGAATATCGCGTGACACGTCGTTGTCATCGACGATCGTGGGGGCGGCGATCCGACCGGGGGAGCGCGTGGGCCACGCGCCGCCCCTGTCGGATGGCGGCTAATGAACGGCCGCGAGCCCGCAGCGCCAAGCCAAGCAAGGGCGGGCGGGGCGGAAAGACCCTGGGAATCACGTGACTCGCCCTTGCTTGGCGCTGCGGGCTCGCGGCTTAACTAACTTCGGAGCCGAGTCCGGTTCCGGCAAGACCCACTTGGCTGCCACGCTGCTGTCCACGACCGTGTCGCTCATCGCCTCCGGTCCTCGGCGATGTCCAGGGTGCTGTCGGGAAAGTAACCGCGTTCCGCGATGATGCGCTGGTGCCGCTCCTCTACGCGCGCGAGCCAGGCTCGCACATCAGCAGCTTCGACAGGCTGAACGCTGAGCCGAACCCGCTGATTTTCAGGCAGCCCGACGTCTTGCAGCGGTTTGAACACGCCGTTCTGGTAAATAGCGTCCACTTGGGTCATGATCGAGTCGCCTCCTCTGCTATTCTACCAGTCCGCATGGACACGAAAAGCTCAGTTAATCAGACCCTTCGATCCGTGGCTCCGGGCAACTTCTCGACCGCTTCGGTGAGCTGGAGAACAGCATTGAATACGATCTCGGCGGCAAAGACCGAGACTGCCGCCGGATCCCCACTCCTGACCTCTCCGTGGAACGTATCCTGCATCTTACCCGTCATCTTCAGATACTGGTCGATCGGGCCTCCATGAGTGCAACCCATGACAAATGCCTCCGTATAGGACAGAACCCCGGCCGGGGGCCTGTGAGTGACTTGTGGTGTCCGACTTTCCGGCAGAGTGATAGAAGCACCCTCCATGGAGAAGTATCGGATAAGTTTGGGCGGATTGCAAGGTTGGCAAGGAGAAAAAGCAGGGATTGGCTGGCGGCCGGCCCGCTTCTCTCATCGGGAGACGGCCGCTTGCCTTTTTTGCTCGGCTCGCATCGGGAGCCAAGCGAAACATCTTGGCACCACCCCGTCCGCTTACATCAAGATAATAATATGCTTGCAGTTGGATGCAGACGAGATCGCTGGCCTGCAAACGCAACTCTTTTACCATGATACCCTGATTGGCCGCGCCGCATTTCTCTTGCAACCAGGCTGGGCCAACTGGATAATCAGACGTTACGTCTTCGCCCTGTTCCGGCTGAGGTCCGCACCATGTCTCGCCGTCTCCTCCCTGCCGTCGTCATCGTCCAGGTCGCTCTTGTCGGTTGCGGCCCGGCCGCAACCACCCAGCCGCCGCCAAAGGTCGCACAGCAGACGACTCCGGCAATCCAGCCGATCGCGCCGACGCCGGCCGTTTACCCGCCTCCGAGGCCAGTTCAATCGCCGCCAGTGCAGGTTGCCCCGCGCCAGTCGATCCTGTGGAGGCATTAAAGCCGATCCTCCAGCATGTCCAAAATGACCGCACTCCGGTACGAGTGTTCAAACAGGGCAATGGCAAGTGGGGAAAGCATCAGTTGGCCGCCACAAACGTGAAGTACGATGTCAAAAAGACGGATTCCCTGGTCTCCCCCTTTGAGGCCACTATTACATGGGCTGACCTTGTTTGGGATGCTCCTCAAGCTGCCGACCGCTTCGGTGCCCAGCAGTCCCCGCTGCCGGCATCGCCTAGCACCGAACGGTTTTTGTGGCCGTAACGCTTAACAATGACACACTACGGCCCGTCGCGGGATGGGCCGGTTGGCGTCAGAGAAAGGACCAAGCGACGGTTGTCTAACCAGGGCAAGCGATGTTGCCGCGCATTGATCCTATCCATCGCGGGGGCCAACGCCTCCTGGCCCGCGAACGGGTCCAGGTACACGATCAATGCTTCCGGCGTCTCGTACAACTGGCCGGGCCGGTTGAAGAACTGTCGCCGCAGGGTCCGGACGTGCTCCCCCGCGTAGCCCTCGCCCAACTGTCGGCCCAGGTCGGCGACCGCGTTGTACACCAACGCCACCAGCCAGCCGAACATCTGCAACGGCCCCCGGTGAAAGCGCGGCCGCCGCCGGTCGGGACTCTCCTTGTCGTAGCCGCACGGTACGGCATCCACCAACAGGTCGTGAACCTCGACCCGATGGGCCTGCTCGTGCCCTTGTCGAGCCCGGAAGATGGTCAGCACGTCTTCCGGGTCGCCGGCGCAGGTCGTGTACAGCGGATGCCAGCGGTCCTTTTTGGGACCGGGTCGGACCTCCCGGCAGATGATGGTGCGCACCGCCTGCTCCGCGGTCTCGCCCTTGAGTACCGTTTGCGTCTCGGCCAGGCGGACTTCCTTGGGCGGGGCGCCGACGCACACGCCCGGTTCCTCGACGGATACGAACAAGCCGCCGGGCAATTGCTTCCAGGCCCGCATTCGGTGCGGGTAGCGGCAGGCGCGCAGCGTGACGTCCAGGCGCCGCTGGCTCTCGACCAGATCCCACAAGGTCCGCACGCCCGCGTCCGACTTGGCCGCCCCGGCGTCGAACAGCGCGTGGAGCGTGCGCGGCCGGCCGTGCTTCAAGACCTGTCGGACCAGCGGCGCCGCCAGCTCTTGCAAACCCACATCGCCCGGCGTGCCGCGCACCGCCAGGAAGCGGCCGCTCGTCAGGTCGAAGCCGGTGAACAGCTTCTCGCAGCGCATGTACTTGTTGCGGGTGGTGACGTAGCCCTTGCCGATGCGAAACTTCTTGGTCCAGCGTGGGATGGTGTGCTCGTCGAAGCTGACCATGGCGTCGGCGTTGCGGAGCAAGTGCCACGGGCAGGTCCGGCGGCAGAAGGCATCGACCTCATACCAGGCCAGGTGACGCCGCCAACCGCCGACGGTGTGGCGCGACGGGCAGCGGCGGCCGCCGCACAACCGGGCGAAGCCGGCGTCGGCCATCTCGTCCAGGTGAAAAACTCGCTCCAGGCCGGTCACCAAGGAGAAGACGCTGGTCAACAGGCCCGGACGCAAGGAACCGTAATCGTCGGTGAAGCAGTCCTGGGCCGTGGCCAACCAGTCCAGGGCTTCGGGCATCAACAGGAACGCGCCGGCGTGCTGGGTCTTGGTGACGAAAAAGGGGGCGGCGGCAGGGGCACGGGTTGGCGCGGTGGCACGCCGCCGGGCGCGGCCGGCGCGACCGCAGGCTGCACGGCCGGCTCGGGGGCCGCGGCCGCGGCCCGCGTCGCCCGATCGAGGCCGAACTTCTTGCAGAAGTGGTGCAAGGCCACCGTGGACACGTGGACGCCCCAGGTGCGTTGGATGAAGGCCAACACGTCGTAGCGCGTGGCGTCGGCGTGAGTCAGCATGAACTCGGCGATGGGGCCGGCGTAACGCGGCAGCAGTTTGCCATGCGGCCGGCCGGCCAGGCGGTGGTGGGCGGCCTGGATCGCCTCCTTGGAAGACACCCCTTGTTGGTGCGAGGCCGTGGGCCGGCTGACGCCGACCAATCGAGCGATCTGAGCGACTTTGAGTCCGGAATCGCAGTGCAGGAGGAAATGGCTGAGCAACCGGCTGGAGTAGTAATCGTCGCCGCAGCGTCGCCGGAAGGCAAAGGCCGCCTGGAGCAAGCCGCGTTGCCCGGCCGTGAGTCGCTGTTCGGCGATCTGCGCTTGGGCGAGCCAAGAGGCGCAAGTGCCGTCCATGGTGAGCATGAGGAATCCTCCCTGCAACCCAGGCAGGGAGAATTGTAGTCCGTAAGGACTGGAAGTTAAGCGTTACGGCCCGAAAAACCGTTTGGTGCTAGTGACAGGGGCACCCACACAGTCAATTGGGCCAAGTTCCTCTTCCAGGACGGCCATTGGGTAGTCCAGGATGTTGGATGGGACAACTCTCTTGTAAATCTTGGGGCGAGCCATTCCGACAACAGGTTGGGCGACCCGTCGGTAGACGATTGGTGGGGCTTCTTCACAGGCGTTCCACCGCAATAGTTTACCATCCCCGCCCCCTGCTTGCCGCCTGCAGCCCCTCCACTACAATAGCCTAGCCGGGTCGGCCGGCCAGGGAAAACAGAGGTGTCAGTCGCGTGGCAGGTCTGCTGCAGTAGCTGATTCGGCCGCTTTATTCCTCTTCGGTGGGCAGATAGAGACGAACCCCGAAGTGACCACGGTCGCCGTTTCCGCGATCCCAACCCCCGACGATCAACGCCTTGCAGCTGGCTGTGATCTTTGGGTGCCCGGCCTCCTTCAGCTGCTTCCGGTACTCCCGCGCATTCTCCCGACTGAGGTGGCCGATCACATAGCCATGGATTTCGACACGAACGGCCTTGCTGTCGTATGGGTTATTGTCGTCCAAGACCAGAACCGCCGTCGTCTTGACTTGCGCGCTCTCTCGGGAGCGCCCGCCACAAATCGCCTCCAACTGCCTCTGGTAGTGGGATTCACCAACGACATCGATTTCATGGTCACCGGGGCTGGGTAACGCTGCCTCGACGATAACTCGGACCTGCTTCGCGTGGGAGCGATCCGTCTCGGACTTGCGAACCCTTTCCCGCTCCGCAGCGCGCTCGGCGCGGAGCCTTTCCTTGTACGCCAGCCACGTTGCCTTCGCCTGTGGCAGTTCCCGCAGCAGCTGCTCGCGACTTGAGGCGATATCTGCATCTCTACCCCATAGCATCAGCACAGAGCCGGGAGAAAGCACAAGGAAGAATGCGATCGACGCGAGGGTGACTGCGCCTGCGGGCGACAACCCAAGCAGAAAGGATAGGATCAGTATCGTCCCGAATAGAACGGTTCCGAGGATAAGGACGGTGCAAAGCCGTCCGACGGCCGAGGGGCCGAGCCCGGTCAAGTCGCAAGCGAACCGTCCCCATAGCCGGAGGCGAACGAATACCAGACGCCGGAGCAATCGGGGATACGGTTCCGCGGCGATCATTGTCTCCATATTGCCTCAACCGAAAAAAACGGCTGATCCACTGATTCTCCAGCGCCGCGCTTGATAATCCTACCGATTTCCCCCCGCCCCGCAAGCAAATTCCAGCCGATCGCTGCCATTTTTTCCTCCGGGTCAGAAAATGGGTGTCATATCATTTCAGAGAAAAAAGATGTGACATCCATTATCCCCAGATTGGCCGCCGAAAACCCGATGTGCGCCAGCGCCCAAGTGCCAAGAAATGCCAAAAACAGGAGTGCTGTTATCCTCTTCTTTTCGCCGCGGAGTTCGGTGCGGTTCCCGCATCATCGCGGTTTGTTTTTGCCTTGCGTCCCCCCTGCTTTCGCTTTTCCCGTTTGCGGAGCTTGTCCAGAGCGGCCTGCTCGGCCGGGTCGGTGATGAGCTCGGCAACGACGCCCTGCAGAGGAGCAATCCTCGGCGGCGCGGAGGCTTTCCTGGACATCGTTCACTCCTTCCGCGAAAGCACGGTGAACGGGTGTTCGCTCTTGAGGGTCTCGCCGCCGTCCCGCGCGGAAAAAAAGATCTCAAAACTGTAGAGGTCGGCTTCGGGAAACACGCATTCGCCGACTCCAACGTACAGAGGCAACAGTTCGTTGTCTTCCTGGACGTGGCGAGAAGCTTCACGTAACGGATGGGCCTGTCGCTTCGCTCGTTTACGACCAGAATCTTGCCGCCATACTTCCACTTCCGCGGGCTGGACAGGAGCAAGAACAGGACCAACGCGGCACGGCAGGGGAGGGATGGGGCCTCCAGCTGCAAGCGAACTCCTTGCAAGGTGAAAACGCCGTTCTCCGTGAGGCTGGCGGAGACGTCGTCACAGATGACGATCGTCCGAACCCACGGCGTCACGGCTGAAACGGCCATCCTGGCGCTCCCACCACGTGCGCCAGCACCATCAATCCGTCCGCCAGGCCGACCAGCAGCCTGAGCTGCCCCGGAGTGTACGCGGACAGCATCCTCTCCATCCGGCATGGGCGCTTCCTCTGCAGCGGCCGCGGCCGCTGCGGGATATTCACGTCCTCGATGGACGCGCTCGCCTTCACGAGGGCGACTAACTGGTCAAAGCTCTCCTTCGGCCACCTCCACCCCCGCATCAAACTCGTCACGGGTGAGGAGCCTGTTTCGCAGCCCCTCCGGCAGAGTGCTAATGTCTGTCACGGCGCGCACCTCGTAGTCCTCGCCGACCGTGAGACCCTTCTTCTGGACCTGGACCATCGCGTCCGTCGGCCCAAAGGCCTGGACGAAGACGATCCCGAGAGTGTCGTCGCCCGTCGACATCGTCACCATCCACCAGCAGAGTTCGTTCCTCTCCAGCTCAGCTTTGTACTTCTGGACTTCTTCCATCGCGTCTCTCCATGTCGAGGGACCTTCCTCGTCAGCGGGGAGGAGGTCGGCCTCCACGGACCGGGCCTAGGCGGCAGCGTAACAGAGCACGGGGGGTCGAGCAAGCGCTCGCAGTATGGAAAAGCGTCGATTCCTTCTCGTGCTGCATCGGGGCGCGAATGAATGTCCGCCAAGGACGCGCATTCCTCCCTCGTTCACGAACTCCCGTACGGGAACGCCGTCCGCGAGACTCCCGTTTCGCGTCCGCCGACCCGGTTGCGGGGCCGAAATCGTGAAACGGACGCCCATCGGCCCTCATTTTACCCTTCATCTTTGCACTAATCTTGTGTACACTACCCCCAGACACAACCTGCGGCCGACGCCGAACCTGTTACCGCAGCCAGGCCCGGCCCACGCCGCCGTTTGTGCGAACCCGAACCAATCGAGATAACTCCGATGGCAAATCATGGGAACCGAATCCGAACGGCCGACCGGAGCGCCGACAGGCCGGTCGAGCAGCGGGGGGGCCGAACAGCTTGGCGCATTGGCGCATCAACGCTAAATGCTTATTGCTCTGGCACTTATGATGCGCCACACAATGCGCCAAATGGCGCATCACCCCTGCCCGTGGAGGCCAGTCGCTGCCCGACGAGAAGGGGAGCGCCTCTGTGAGGGCCGTTCAAGATTCCTGGCCGAACCCTCCTCGCGAGTGAGTATTCCCCACATCGAGAGTACATGGCGGATCATGTTTAGGTGTTTATGAGAGGCCAAGGCCCTCGCCAAAGCGACGACGCCGGGAGGAAGCCCTTGCGCTTCCTCCCGGCGTCGTCGCTTGGTCGCCGCCAATACACGCGATCGGCCGCCGGTCCCCGTGCCGGTCGCCCGGACCGGCCGGCGGTTCTCAGCCGAGCCGCACGCGGCCCGCCCGGTACCCCGCCGTCAAGATGGCCAGGTCGCGCCAGCCACGCCACAGCGTCCGCACCCCCGGCATGCCGTCCCGCTTGCGGCCCAGGTGGCCGCCCAATCGGCCGATCCACTTCGCCGCCTGCTCCATGGTCGGCGCCGGCGTCGTCGGCGTCGCCGCCTCGCCCGTGGCGTGCGCGTACAACGCCCGCCACTCGTCCTCGCTCAGCACCTCCGTGCAGGGCGCCGTCGGCTCCCGACGCGCCAGGTCGCGTAAACGCAGCAAACGCACGGCCACCCCCGCATATAGGACCAGGGCCTTCTCCAAACGCCCCCGCGTCTCCAACGCCAGTCGCTCCACCTGGCAGCCCTGCTTCCAAGCCAGGTGAAAATCCTCGATCCGCCAACGCAACGCGTAGGCCCGAACCACCGCCATAATCTCCGCCCCCGTTCGCGCCGGCTCCGTCGTCCACAGCAGCCAATGCACCGGCTCCTCCGTCCCGGCCGGCGCCGCGGCCTCGCGCACCTCCACCATGGTCAGACGCAGCGGCCGTCGATCCCGCGCGTGGTGCGAATGCGGCGTCAGCGTCAGGGGACGCGAGCGCAGCTCGACCACGGCCGTGCGCACCTTGTGGCCATGGCCCGCCGGCAGACGCAGACGCATCCGCGCCACGCAGGGCGCCCGACCGATCGCTTCGTCGGCGTCGCCGGGATCCTCGGCCACGTTGCGGTTGCGGTAGCGGCGGATGATCGCCCCCTGGCCCAACTGCAGCACGCGAACGAACACCTCATGGATGTCGGCTTCCCGGTCCATGAGATGCACCACGCGCGGACGCTCGCCGGCCGGCAGCGTCGCCAACGCCGAAGCCGTCGCGTCCAGGCCGTGCAGCCATTTCATGCTTTCCTTGTCTTCCATGGCCCGGCCCTGCGGCCGCGACCGCTTGTACTCCGTGCGCACCCAGTACTCCTGATGCAGCAGGCCCAACGGCACGCCGTCGCCTCGCAACGCCAGGGAGCTGTGGCAATGGAAGCCGCGCGCCGCCTCCACGTCGCTGATGTAGCCCAGGCCGCTGGTCTGTTTGAGCGAGGTGTAGCTGAAGGTCGTGGTGTCGTGGGCGACGTAGATCACGTCGCGGCCGCGAACCGCCTGGGCGGTCGTGGCCCGCCAGCCCTCCAGCAGGTCGTCGCGTTCGACGCGGTCATTGGCGAAGAAGCGATAGGCGGCCTTGGCCTGATGGCAATCCGGCAGGGCCTGGGGCAAGGAGTCGAGGGGCTGGAGCGCCAAGTGGGTCAGCAGGCGCTCCAAGCGGGCATGGAGTCGGGCGTCGGGCAAAGGCGTGGCGGCGGCGACTTGCGCGGCCCAAAGCGCGGTGGGGAGAGAGCACGTCATCCTGCCGGAGCCTCCAAGGAATCCGTTCCGGGCATCCCATCGTATGGCTCCGGCTTGTCGAAAGGAAAGAGGGCGCACAGAATTGTGGGGAATACTCACTCCTCGCGAGGTTCCTGTAGTCCTAACGTATTGGTAAACGCATCCCGAATCGGGGGAACGGCTCTCATGACATCGGACAGCGCTTACACGGAACTCCTCTGCCGCGTCAAGGACGCCGGCGTGCTCGGCTCGTGCGCCAGCGTCCTCGGCTGGGACGAACGCACCTACATGCCGCACGGCGGCGCCGCCCACCGCGGCGAACAAATGGCGCTGTTGGCCCGCCTTACCCACGAAATGGCGACGGCCCCGGCCATCGGCGATCTGCTCAACGCCGTGGAAAACACCGACCTGACGCGCGACCCGGACTCCGACGCCGCCGTGAACGTCCGCGAAATCCGCCGGTCCTACGACCGAGCAGGTGAAACTTCCGCAACGGCTGGTGGAGGAGCTGGCCCGCGTGACCAGCCTCGCCCAGCAGGTGTGGCAGGAGGCGCGCAAGGCCGACGACTTCGCGGCTTTCCGGCCGTCGCTGGAGAAGATCGTCGAACTGAAGCGCGAGGAGGCGCAGGCGGTCGGCTACAAGGGCGTCCCCTACGACGCCCTGCTCGACGAGTACGAGCCGGGCGCGGACACGGCGGAAATCACGCGCGTGTTCGCGTCGCTGCGACAGGACCTGGCCCCGCTGGTGCAGGCGATCGCGTCTTCCGGCCGCAAACCGCCGCGCGACATCCTGGAGCGCGAATATCCGGTCGAACGTCAGCAGGCGTTCGGCCGGGCGGCGGCGACCGCCATCGGCTTCGACTTCGAGGCCGGCCGGCTGGACACGACGACGCACCCGTTTTGCAGCGGCATCGGCCCCGGCGACTGCCGCATCACCACGCGCTACAACCCGCGCTTCTTCAACGAATCCTTCTTCGGCATCCTCCACGAAGCCGGCCACGGCATCTACGAACAGGGTCTGCCGGCGGCAGCACCACGGCACGCCGCGCGGCACGGCGGCGTCGCTGGGAATCCACGAATCGCAATCGCGTTTGTGGGAGAACCAGGTCGGCCGCGGCCGGGCCTTCTGGGAGCACTTTTTTCCCAAGGCGCGCGAGACGTTCCCCGAGGCGCTGCGCGACGTGAAGCCGGACGACTTCCACTTCGCGATCAACGACGTGCGGCCGTCGTTCATCCGCGTGGAGGCGGACGAGGCGACCTACAACATGCACATCATTTTGCGTTTCGAGTTGGAACAGGCGTTGGTGAGCGGCGACCTGAAGCCGGCCGACGTACCTGCGGCGTGGAACGAGAAATTCCGGCAGTCGTTCGGCCTGACGCCGCCGACGGATCGCGAGGGCTGTCTGCAAGACATCCACTGGAGCGGCGGCGGCATCGGCTATTTTCCGACATACACCCTCGGCAATCTCTACGCGGCGCAGTTCATGGAGGCGGCCCGGCGCGACCTGGGCGGCTTGGACGACGACTTCCGCCGCGGCGAGTTCGGCCGGCTGAAGGGCTGGCTGAACGAGAAGGTCCACAGTCCGGGCCAGCGCTGGCGGGCCGGCGTGTTGTGCGAGAAGGTGACGGGCCGGCAGCTGAGTCACGGGCCGTTGCTGGAATACCTGCGCGGCAAGTACGGCCGGCTGTATGGCCTGTGAGGCCGCGACTGCCGCGGGTCGCCGCGATCATTTTGACGGCGTGAGCGTCTCGGTCAAGATGATCGGCTTGTCCGAATACTCCGCCCAGCGTCCTTCCAGCGTCCCATCCTTGAGGAGCTTGTAGGCCACGATGCCGCCGCCGCTGCCGCCCGCCGTGACCTCCCAGGTGACGGCAAGGACGTTGTCTTGAACAAGGCCGAGGCCGTGATGCTCCTGACCGGCGATCACCCAGGTCAGATGGTAGCACCCGCCCAATTTGGAGATGGTTACCGTGCCCTTGTACTCTCTGCCGTTGGCGTTGGTCCCCTTGCAGGAGTAGTCGCCGCTGAGGTCGGCGGCGGGCGACGACGCGGGGAGGGCGAGGACGAGGCCGAGGGCGGCGGCCCCGACGAATAGCACGTTCCGACGCATGGACGGCTCCTTGGTTCGATGCCGGTGGTTGCGACCCGAGACGAGTTATAAGGCCGCGACGCGCCGGACGCAATCAAAAACCGCCGGGGCGCCCGAGGCTCAGGGAGGGGCGGCCGCCAGCCCCCGCAGCACGTTCAGATTCACCGTATCCATGTCGTCATTGTCGCCCTCTTCCTTGGCCGTCTCCAGGATCATCGGCCGATCCGCGAAACGCGGGTCGTTGACAAGGGAGCGGAACGGCCTCAGCCCGAGTTGTCCGCGGCCGATGTGGGCGTGGCGGTCCACGCGGCTGCCGAGCGGCTTGAGGCTGTCGTTGACGTGAAAGACCCGTAATTTCTCCAAACCGACGGTGCGGTCGAACGCGGCCATCGTCGCCTGGTACTCCTTGCGCGTCCCCAGGGCGTAGCCGGCCGCGAAGACGTGGCAGGTGTCGAAGCAGACGCCGAGGCGGTCGGGCGCCGCGACCAGCGACAAGATGCGCCCGAGATGCTCGAAGCGCCAGCCGAGCGTCGTGCCCTGGCCGGCCGTGGTTTCGATCAGCACCCGGGCGCCGAAATCCGGACAGCGGGCGTGGACTTCATCGAGGGCGCGGGCCACGCGCTCAAGGCCGGCGTCCTCGCCGCTGTTGACGTGGGCGCCGGGGTGCATCACCAGATACGAAAGGCCCAGCTGTTCCGCCCGCTGCACCTCGATTACGAACGCTTCCACCGAACGGCGGTAGAGGGTATCGTCCGGCGACGCCAGGTTGATGAGGTACGAATCGTGGGCCGTGGCGAACCGCAGGCCGCTCTCGCGCAGGGCGTCGCGGAACAGCCGCACCTCTTCCTCCGTGAACGGGCGGGCGTTCCACTGATTGGCGTTCTTGGTGAAAAGTTGAACGGTGTCGCAATGATGTTCGCGGGCCAGGCGCAGGGCGTTGTGACAGCCGCCGGCCGTGGACATGTGGGCGCCGAAGAGGGCCAAGTGGGACTCCTTCCCCAAAATCGCTCGTGGAAAGAATCAGCAGGGCGCCGGCGCGCCCCGATCGGCGAACATCGTCGTCCGTTCGTTCATCACCTGTCGTCGCCGCCCGGTTTGTCGTCTCCTGGCACTGCCGGCGGATTCGGGTCCGGGACCGCCGGCGGCTGATCCGGCACGATGACGCCGGGCGGGTCCGGACGGATCAGGGGGTCGTCCGGCGGCGCGGGCGGCGGGTCGAGCGGCGGCAGGAGGATGGGTTGACCCGGCTGCCACAGCGGCGGATTCCCGTTGGGCGCGTTCGGGTCCACCGGCGGATCGACCTGTATGTTGTTCTGCCAGTCGATCGGCGGCGGCGGGTCGGGGATGGTGATGTTCGGCGGGTCGTAGGTGTTGTAGTTGCTGTCGTCGTTGGACGAACCGACCCAGGCGACGGCGGCGATGATGCGAATCAGGACGATCACCGCGAAAATGCCGCCGCCCACAGCGCCGCCGGAACCGAGGCAGCCGGCCTTCCGCTGCGTCGGCGGCGCCGCGCCGTACTTGCGGATGTTTTGGATCCGGTTGCCGAACTGCCGGGCGTAGTAGTCACCGCCCGCGTCGTTCAGCGGTAGGTTGTTCAGCGCCATGGACCGACCTCCTCGGAGCGGCGGAGAGGATTTTGCCAAGTTAAGGATACCCCTTTCCGGCCCGGATATCAACGAGCGCCGCGGCAAAATCTCCCCATTATTCTTGACGATGCAGACCCTCCCCTCTATCGTGGCCTGCGAACGCTTTCCCGACCCGATTCCGACGACGAGGCGAACGCGATGGACACCCTGGAGCGCGTCGTGGGCGTTCTCAACGCCCTCCTGCCGGGCGGCCTCTGGGTGGCCTGGTGGCTGTGGGCGGTCAACTGGAAGAAGCTCTGGCCGGTCCTGGCCCACGGCGGTTGGGCGCCCTCCGTCCTGCTGTTCCTCATGTCGGCCGTCGTCTGGTCGCGCGTGGACCCGGTTCCCTGTTCCTGCTTCGGATACTTCGTATTGCCGAACTTTGTCTGGCAACTCGGTTGCGTTTCGGCCCTCGCCGCCGTCGCGTTGTTCTGTGGTTGGCTCCAGGGATTGCTCCGGTGGGGTCCGGCCGAGGTCAGCGTGGAACCGCCCGCGGCCGCCCCCGACGGGCACGGCCATCAGCACTAACCCGCCTCCTTTCGGGGACGGCTTCATGCACGAAACGATGGCGGAGCCGCCCGAAAATCGCGCAGCGGAAATTCATCCTTTTTTTGCTTGTCGTCTCGCTCCTTTCTGATATATTCCCTAAATAAGGCGGCTTGCTTCATGTGAGAAACGTGAGAGAATCAAGCGGCACTGGAATTGCTAGAAATCGGGCAACGAGACGGCTACGAGCGCTGTCTCCAAGTAACCCACCTTAAACGGTCGGGGCTGATCGCGAAGGACCAGTCGCCCTCCGTCGTTTCGATTGGGCTATCGCCGGACTGACCACCCTCGGAAGGACGGGTCAGAGGATGCGGCAACGGCTTTTCCCGCGGCCTTGAGGCCGTAACGGCTTTGTTACCCCGATAGCTGACTGCCGTGATAAGAATCGCCGCCTCGCGCGGCCGATTCGCGCCGCCGACGCGACCCTCACCGTCGATGTTGAGGGCGACTCCCGCTTCGGAACGGCGCACGGACGAGAAGAGGCCGTCGTCAGGTTTTCGGGCGCTTTGAGGAGGATCCTGGATGCGAATTGCCTTGTTCTCATGGGAGACCCTTCATTCCATCGCCGTCGGCGGCGTGGGCGTTCACGTCAGCGAACTCGCCTCCTCGCTCCAACGCCGCGGCCATGAAGTTCACGTCTTCACCCGTATCGGCCACGGCCAGCCCCACTACGACCAAATCCACGGCGTTCACTACCACCGTTGCGGATTCAACCTGTCCGCCAACTTCGTGGACGAAATCAACAACATGTGCCGGTCGTTCGTCCACGTCTTCAACGCCGTGGAGGACCACGTCGGCCGCTTCGACGTGGTTCACGCCCACGACTGGCTGGCCTCCAACGCCGCCGTCTGGATCAAGGAGGGCCGCGGACACAAGACCGTCCTCACCATGCACTCGACGGAGTACGGCCGCAACGGCAACCGCTTCTTCGCCGGACAGTCCATCCGCGTCCAGGACCACGAGCGCCACGGCACCTACTGCGCCGACCGCGTCATCACCGTCTCCAACCAGCTCAAGGACGAGATCCGCTGGCTGTACAATCTGCCCGAACACAAGACGCGGATGATCTACAACGGCGTCAATTCCGAAACCTTCGACTACGACGTGGACGCCGGCGAGATCAAGCGCCGTTACCACATCGGGCCGCTCGACCCGACCGTGCTGTTCGTCGGCCGGATGGTGGTGCAGAAGGGGCCGGACATCCTCATGCACACGCTGCCGGGGGTGTTGCGACATTATCCCGCCGTCAAGTACGTCTTCGCCGGCGACGGCCACATGCGCGGCGAGGTCTACGCCCTGGCCCAGCGGCTCGGCGTCGCCCACGCGGTGCGGATGCTCGGCGACCGCCGCGGCCGCGACCTGCACGACCTGTTCAAGGCCTGCGACGTGGTGGCGGTACCCAGCCGAAACGAGCCGTTCGGCATCGTCATCCTGGAAGGCTGGAGCGCCCATAAGCCGGTCGTCAGCACCAAGCGCGGCGGCCCGGCCGAGTTCGTCTGGCACGGCGTCAACGGCCTTCAAGTCGATGACACGCCCGACTCTGTGGCCTGGGGCGTCGGCACGCTGCTGGCCGACCACGATCGCTGCCGCTGGATGGGCCGTAACGGCCGGGCCGCCGTGGACGCCGCCTTCAGCTGGGACAACATCGCCGCGCAGACCGAAGCCGTTTACGCTAGCGTCGCCTGATCCTCTTTCTGCCCTCTCCCCTTGGGGGAGAGGGGAGAGAATAGTCGTTCCCCCTCCCCGGCGCCCAGGGGAGGCGGGAACTTCTTCGCGCCCTTTTGCCGACACAAAAGCCCCGGTACGAGTGATTATCGAATGAGTGCATTCACGAACGCGATTCTCGATCACGCCCCGGTCGAACTCCAGGTCCGCGCCGGCAGGAGGCCGGCCGGCGAGCGGCTCAACGGCCACACCCACGCCCAGCGCCCCGCCCCGACCGACCCGGAATCGCTGCGGCGCTACGGCTGGGAGGTCGGCGAGCGCCGCGCCGCCGAATCCTACGCGCCGACGGAAAACCACGTCGGGCTGGCCCCGGTCGCCCCCGGACAGGGCTTCGCCCACTGGCGCGTCCTGGAGTCGTGGGTGGATCACGCGGCGCATTCCAGGGGCGACGCCTGGCGCGACTGCCGGCTCGTCCTTCGGCTCTATGACATCTCCTTTATCGAGTTTAACGGCCTCAACGCCCACTCGCTGCACGACTACCCGCTGCCGTCCCTGTGCGGCCGGACGTTCTTCAAGCAGCAGCGGCCGGCGGCGACGCAGCTGGCGGAGGTCGGCTTCCTGTTACGGAACGGCGAATTCATTCCCGCCGCGCGCTCCCGATCGACGCCGTTCCCGCCGCCCGGCCCGTCGGCGAACGGCGGCCACGCCGCGCTGTACGTGGACGACCGGGGGCGCGTGGAAGAGATCGGCAACGTCTGGGACCAGGAAAAGGTCCTCAACGAGCGCCGCCGGCCGCGGCTGAAGACGGGGCTGCGCACGGCCGCGTTGGCCTGGGCGTCGGCGGCCGTGGGCCACGACGGCGCGCCGGCCCGTTTCGTCGCCGAGTTGGCGGCCGGTCAGTGCAAGTGCGGCCACGAGGCCCACGTCTTCCTCCCCGCGTCCGCCGCGCTGCCCGGCGACCGCGAGATCGACGGCGTGTGCTACCACGCCCTCGACTTCCAAACGGACGGCCCTCCCGTCGAGCGGGCCGCCGCCTTCGCCCGCGCCGCCGAATGTCGCCTGCGGGAATTTCCTCCCTTCGACCTTTATCACCTCCATGAATGGATGAGCGCCCTGGAGTTCGCGCGGCCCGACGGCCGGCCGGCGGTCCTTTCGGTCAGCTCCGTCGAGGCCACGCGCCGCAACGGCGGCCCGGCGGACGACCTTTCCCTCGTCGTCGAAGGGGCCGAGCGGTCGGCGGCCCGCGGCGCCGACTTCATTTTGACGCCGGACTGGCTGCGTCAGCGGGCCGCGGCCGAGCTGGGCCTGGCCGACGAGCGCGTTCGGCCCTTCCCGATGGAGGGCCGGCTGCCGAACGAGTGGGAGGCCCCGCTCGATTACGGACACGTGAAGATGGAAATCGGCGTCGGGCCGCTCGACCGCCTGTTCCTCTTCGTCGGGCCGGTGGAGCACGCGGCCGGCGTGGACCTGCTGGTGGAGGCGCTGCCGGTCCTCTTGCAACGGGCGCCGCAACTCCGCATCGGTTTCGTCGGCGAGGGCGGGATGCGCGGCGGACTCGAACACCGCGCCTGGCAGCTGGGCGTCGGCCACGCAGTGCGCTTCCTCGGCCACGTCGAGGGGTCGCGGCTGACCCGGCTGTTGCGCGCCTCCGAGGCGCTGGTGCTGCCGTCGCGCTACCGCGTGCCGTTCGACGACGCCGTGGTGGACCTGGCCCGCCGCGCCGGCCGGCCGGTCGTCACCACGCACGCGGGGCCGGCCCACCTCGTCCGCCACGAGGAGAACGGCGTCGTCACCTACGACAATCCCGGCTCGATGCTGTGGGCCTTGGACCGCATCCTCGGCGACGCCGGGCACGCGGAGCGAATGGGCGCAACGGCCGCCGCGACGGCGGCGACGCCCCCGTCTGGGGCGACGTGGCCCGCTGCTATCTGGACATGTGCATGAACCTCTTCCCGGGGCTTACCGAGAGGCAGTGGTAGTGCGAACGCCGGTCAAAATAACTACGATCGCTGGATTTCGAGTGGGAGGATCGTGATGAGTTCGACGACCGTGGCTCGCAACGGATTTCTGCGCGTAGCCGACCGCGACCCCGCCGCCTATCGCAACGGCGGCGCCGTGCCGGCCCCGGCGGAGCGCGCCTACGCGGAATGGGTGAAAACGCCCGTCGCCGCCAAGGAGGAAGCGCCCCACGACGACCGCCACGCCCTCGCGGTCTTCTGCCACGAGACGCCCGACGGCTTCATCGGCCAGTACGTCAGCCAACTCGTCGCCGCCCTGGTTCGGCGCGGCACGCCGGTCCACGTCTTCGCCCGCCACGAGTTCGCGTTCAACTCCGCCGGCGTCAAGGTCCACGCCGTCGGCGACTGCGAGGGAGACGACCTGTTGGAGCAGGCCCGGGAGTTCACGCACCGGGTCACCAACGCCTTCCTGCATGAGTTCCCCAACGGCGCCCCCGTCACGCTGATGGGCTTCGAGTGGCCGACGGTCCCGGCGCTGTCGCTGCTGCACGGCATCAAGGACGCGCCGGCCCTACTGTCGCTGCATTCCCTGGAGTCCCAACGCAGCGACCTGACGAGCGAAATCAGCCAGGAAATCGAGGCTTTGGAACGGGCCGGTCTGTATGAGGCGCGCACCATTTTGACGCACGACCCGGCCACGGCCGAGGCCGCCCGGCAGTCGGTTCCCGACGCCGCCGGGCGGATCGTTCCCGCCCGGCGGCCGTTCCCCGTCGCGTCGTTTGAAAGCAAACTCGACGCCGGGGAGATCAAGGCCCGTTTCCAGATCGGGCCGGTGGACCCCACCATCCTTTGCGTCGGCGACCTGAGTGAGTCTTACGGCCAGGATCTGCTGGTCAAGGCGATGCCCGGCATTCTCAAGAACCACCCGGGGGCCAGGCTCGTCGTCGTGGGCGAAGGCGATCTTTATTGGCCGTTGCGCGTCTACGCCCGCTACCTGCTGCTGGAACACGCCGTCCGCCTGCCCGGCAACGTCGAGGGCCGGGCGCTGGCGGAACTGATCGCCGCCGCCGACGTGGTCTGCGTCCCCAGCCGCGGGCCGACGCCCTGGTGGCCGGTGCTGGCCGGGTGGGCCGCCGGCCGGCCCGTCGTCGCCACCCACCACGCCGCCCCCGGCCTGATGGAGCACGAACGAACCGGCGTCCTCTGCTATCCCAGCGAAAACAGCCTCGTCTGGGGCGTCGAGCGCGTGCTGTTTGACCCCGTTTTGCGAACCGGAATGGCGGAAAAGGGCCGCGACAAGCTGGAGGAAGGCTTCGGCTGGAACCGCGTGGCGGAGCAGCTGCAGGAGTTGATGGGCGCGACGGCGCGGCCCTGAGCGGACGGCGTTTTACAAACTCTCCAAACTCCAGGATACGCCGCCATGAAGCAGGCCGCGCCGATCACGGTCCAGCAGCACATTCTCGAATCGCAGCGCCGGAGGTATCCCAACGCCTCGGGAGAATTTTCCTGGCTGCTGTCCGGGATCACCCTGGCGACGAAGATCATCGCCTCGATGGTGCAGCGCGCCGGCCTCAACGACATCCTCGGCTCGCTGGGCCACAGCAACGTCCAGGGCGAGACGGTGCAGAAACTCGACGTGCTGGCCAACCAGGCGCTGCTGCATTGCCTGGGCGGCCGCGGCAACGTGGCCGTCATGGCCTCGGAGGAAGACGAGCAGCCGATCGTGGTCGAGCGCGACCGCGAGCACGGCCATTATGTCGTAGTGTTCGACCCGCTGGACGGCTCCAGCAACATCGACGTGAACGTCAGCGTCGGCACCATCTTTTCGATCCTGCGGCGGCCGCCCGACCCGACGGTAACGCGCGAGCCGTTGGCCGAAGTGTTGCAGCCGGGCCATCGGCAGGTGGCGGCGGGATACGTCGTTTACGGATCGTCCACGATGCTGGTGTACACGACCGGCGAAGGGGTGTACGGCTTCACGCTCGACCCGACGATCGGCGCCTTCCTGCTCAGCCATGAGCGGATGACCATGCCGGCGCACGGGAACCTGTATTCGGTCAACGAGGCCAACGCCGACGGCTTCCCCGAACCGTACCGGCGCTTCCTGGGGCGGCTGCGGTCGGGGGCGACGGGGCGGACCTACTCGTCGCGCTACATCGGCTCGCTGGTTGCCGACTTCCACCGCACGCTGCTCAAGGGCGGCGTATTCATGTACCCGCCGACGAAGCAGCACCCGAACGGCAAGCTGCGACTGATGTATGAGGGAAACCCGATCGCGTTTCTCGCCGAGCAGGCGGGCGGCACGGCCACCGACGGCCGCGGCCGCATCCTCGACCTGAAGCCGACCAGCCTGCACCAGCGAACGCCGCTGCTGATCGGCGGTCGCGAGGAGATGGGGTTGTTGATGGGGATGCTGCGCGAAAACGCGCCCGTCGGTTAGCCGCGACGCGCCGGCGGAGCGCTGGCATGAAGCGCTCCGCCGGCGCGTCGCGGCTAATCGGACGATTTCACCCAGGAGGAACCGCTCATGCCGAATGGCTATCTGCAATTGGTCCTGCACGCCCACCTGCCGTACATCCGCCACCCGGAATACGAGCGCTTCCTGGAGGAGCGCTGGTTCTTCGAGGCCGTGACCGAAACGTACATCCCGCTCGTCAAGTTCTTCGACCGCCTCCGCGACGAGGGCAAGCCGTTCAAGCTGACGCTGTCGGTCTCGCCGACGCTGGCCAACATGATGGAAGACCCGCTGCTGCGGCAGCGCTGCGTCGGCCACCTGGACATGCTGATCCGCCTGGCCGAGGCCGAGTGCGAGCGCACGCGCGACTGGGGAGACGTTCATTTCCTCTCCCAGATGTACCGGCAACTCTTCGAGGAGGCCCGGCATACGTTCGTGGAACGCTGCGGCACGCGGCTGGTCGCCGCCTTCCGCGAGCACGCCGAGGCGGGACGGCTGGAACTCATCACCTGCGCCGGCACGCACGGCTTTTTGCCGCTGCTCAACTCCGAACCCGCCGCCGTTCGCGCCCAGGTGTTCACCGCCGTGCGGGAACACGAACGCATCTTCGGAAGCAAGCCCAAGGGCATGTGGGTACCGGAGTGCGCCTATTACTCCGGCCTCGACGCGGTGCTGGCCGAGGCGGGAATCCGCTACTTCATGGTGGACTCGCACGCCATCGACCACGCCGACCCCCGGCCACTGTTCGGCGTCAGCGCCCCAGTGTACACGCCGAGCGGCGTCGCCGCCTTCGGCCGCCACCCGCTGACTTCTAAACTCGTCTGGAGCACCAGCGTCGGCTACCCCGCCGACTTCAATTACCGCGAATACTACCGCGACATCGGCTACGACCTCGACCAGGATTACCTCGAACCGTTCCAGTACGCCAAGGGCATTCGCACCCATACGGGCGTCAAATATCACCGAATCACCGGCAAAGGCGACAACAAACATCTGTATAACCCGGATTGGGCGCGCGAGTCGGCGGAGAAGCACGCCCGCGACTTCGCGACGCGCTGCCGCGACCAGGCCAACCGCGCCGGCGCCGGGATGCCGTTCCCGTGCGTGATCGTGTCGCCCTACGACGCCGAGCTGTTCGGCCACTGGTGGTTCGAGGGGCCGCAGTGGATCTACTACGTCCTGCGCGAGTTGTCCGGCGGCGGCGACCTGGAACTGGGGACGCCGGGCGAATACCTGTCGGCCTTCCCGATCCAGCAGAAGGCGACGCCGGCCGCGAGCAGCTGGGGCAAGAACGGCTACCACGAACACTGGGTCAACCCCAAAACGGACTGGATGTGGCAGCCGTTGCACGAGGCCGCGGCGCGAATGCGCCAGACGGTGCGACGGCATCCCGATGAGGCCCACGGCGGCCTGGAAGATCGCCTGCTGCGTCAGGCCGGCCGCGAGTTGATGCTGGCGCAAAGCTCCGACTGGCCGTTCATCATCACCAACGGCACCACGGAGCAGTACGCCCGGCGGCGCTTCCACGACCACGTTCACCGCTTCCACGACCTGCTCGGCGACCTCGACCGGGACGAGATCGACGCCGGCAAGCTGGAAGCGCTGGAACACATGGACGCGCTGTTTCCGGAGCTGGATTATCAGCTATTCGCTTCGGGGGCGTGAGGAGAGCACATCCCCGAAAGCGGCGAGGGTTCGGCGCGGGATTTGCTCTCATTCCCCGCGGCGAATCGCCCGGCTCCGCCGGCTTTCCTCTCCGTCGCCCTGGTTTCTTCGTTCTTTCGCACCCGCGGACCCCAGGCGCAGGCCCGTCCCGCGCCGCCGCACAGGAGGAATACCGACATGGATCGTACACCCATCCCTGAAATCGTGGACGGCCTGCCCAACCTCTGCGGGGCCGAGGCCCAGGTCGAGGAGGCGACGCGCAGCCGCGGCCCGGTCTACCTGCCGGAAACCAACCTCCGACTCGACCGCTTACAGGCGACGTTCGCCGTGGCGTTGCACATGCAGCAGCCGCTGATCCCGGCCGGCGGCGGCGACCTGCGCACCGCCGACCTCATCAGCAACCTCGACCACATGATGCGCGACCCCGGAACGGGCGACAACCACAACGCCGCGGTCTTCGCCGACTGCTATGGCCGGATGGGCGACATCATTCCCGAACTGGTCCGCGAGGGCAAGAACCCGCGCGTCATGCTCGACTATTCCGGCGAACTGCTCTACGGCCTTCGCAAAATGGGCCGCGGCGACGTGCTCGACCGGATGCGCGGCATCACCTGCGACCCGCAGCTGCGCCGTTACGCCGAATGGCTGGGGACGATGTGGGGCCACGCCGTCGCCTCTTCCACGCCCTTGCCGGACCTGAAATTGCACATGCGGGCGTGGCAGCAGCAGTTCGCGGCGGTCTACGGCTGGGACGCCCTCGGGCGGGTGCGCGGCTTCTCACCGCCGGAAATGCACATGCCCAACCATCCGGACGCCGCCTACGAGTACGTCAAGGCGCTGCGCGAGTGCGGCTACAAATGGCTGCTGGTCCAGGAGCATACGGTCGAAACGCCGGAAGGGAACGGCCTCGGCTACAAGCACTTGCCGCACCGGCTGCTGGCCCGCAACTCGTCCGGAGAGGAAGTGTCGATCCTGGCGGTCATCAAGACGCAAGGCTCGGACACGAAGCTCGTCGCGCAGATGCAGCCGTACTACGAGGCCAAGGGGCTTCAGCGCCGCGACGTGGGCGGCGTCTCGATCCCGCCGCTGGTCACGCAGATCGGCGACGGCGAGAACGGCGGCGTCATGATGAACGAGTTCCCCAGCGGCTACCGTCAGGCGATCCGCCAGTTCGGGACCGAGGGCGTGGTGAACGTCAACGTGACCGAATATCTGGAACTGATCGAACAGGCCGGCGTCAAAGAACGGATGCTGCCGGCCTGCCGGCCGATCCACCAGGGCGAGGTCTTCGCCCGCATCACGAAATGGGAGCCGGGCGCCGCGGACAAGGCGTTGGCGGAGATCAAGCGGGAAAAACCGCAATTCTCCCTCGACGGCGGTTCGTGGACCAACAACATCAGTTGGGTGTCGGGCTACGAGAACCTGCTGACGCCGATGAACAAACTCAGCGCCACCTTCCATCAGACACTGGACGGAAAGCCAGTGGACCACAACGGCCGCGCTTACCGCAACGCCCTGTTTCACCTGCTGGCGTCGCAGACGAGCTGCTTCCGCTATTGGGGGCAGGGCGTTTGGACCGATTATGGACAGGAGATCTGTCGCCGGGGCATGGACATCCTGGCCCACGACTTTCGCTGAGAATTGTGGCGAGCGGGGGGCGTCAGCCCCCTGATTTGTCGCCTGTTCCGAGGCGCTAGGCTAAATCAGGGGGCTGACGCCCCCCGCTCGCCTACACTGGTGCAAGCCATGCTGCGTCACGTCGTACCAACGGTCGAGCATCTGCCCGCGCAGTCGGTGAACGGCGTCCACCCGGCTCGCCCAGCCTTCGCCGTCAGCCGCGGCCATTGCCGGCCGTTCGGTCCGACGCCCGGCCTCGGCGGCGTCAACTTCGCCGTCTTCTCGCGGCACGCCGAAGCCGTATCCCTGGTGCTATTCAAGGAAGGGCATGAGGAGCCGCTGGCGGAAATCCCCCTCGACCCGGCGCGACACAAGACCGGCGACGTCTGGCACGTTTTCGTTCACGACCTGACCCCGGACGTCCTTTACGGTTACCGCGTTCGCGGTCCGCTCACGCCGAAGCAGGGCCACCGCTATAACGCCCACGTTGTCGTACTCGACCCCTACGCCCCGGCGATCAGCGGCGGCGCCCGCTGGGGCGCGCCCGAGGTCCCGCACGGGCGGGGCGACGGCCGGCTGACGCGGCGCGGCCGGCTGGTCGTCGATGACTTCGACTGGGAGGGCGACGCGGCGCCGGCGACGCCGCTGGCCCATACGGTGATCTACGAACTGCACGTCCGCGGCTTCACCCGGCACCCGTCGTCGGGCGTGCGGCATCCGGGCACGTTCCTCGGCCTGGTCGAGAAAATTTCGCACCTCAAATCGCTCGGCGTGACGGCCGTGCAGCTGATGCCCATTTTGGAGTATGATGAACTGGATTCGTCGCGCAAGAACCCGCTCAACGGCGAACCGCTGCGCAACTACTGGGGCTACTCCTCGCTGTCGTTCTTCGCCCCGAAGGCGTCGTTCGCCGCCCAGGCCGGCCGGCAGGTGCGCGAGTTCAAGGAAATGGTCAAGGCCTTCCATAAGGCCGGCCTCGAAGTCATCCTCGACGTGGTGTACAACCACACCGCCGAGGGCAACGAGCACGGGCCGACTCTCAGCTTCCGCGGCCTCGACAACGCCATTTACTACATGCTCGACCGTGAAGGGCGTTATTTCAACTACGCCGGCTGCGGCAACACGCTCAACGGCAATCATCCGGTGGTGCGCGATCTCGTCCTCGACAGCCTGGCCTACCTCGTCGCCGAGCTCCACGTGGACGGCTTCCGCTTCGACTTGGCCTCCGTGCTGGGCCGCGGCGTGGACGGCAAGGCGTTGGACGACCCGCCGTTGCTGCGGCACATCGCCGAGCATCCCGTTCTGGCGGGGACGAAGCTGCTGGCCGAGCCGTGGGACGCGGCGGGATTGTCGCAGCTGGGCAAGTTCCCGGTCTGGGGCCGCTGGGCCGAGTTCAACGGCTGGTTCCGCGACGACGTGCGCCGCTTCGTCCGCGGCGACGCCGGCGCCACGGCCAACGTCGCCAAGCGCGTCTGCGGCAGCCTCGACCTCTACGGCGACCTATCGCGCCACCCGCACCACTCCCTCAATTTCGTGACCTGCCACGACGGCTTCACGCTGTGGGACCTGGTCTCCTACAACCACAAGCACAACCTGGCCAACGGCGAGAACAACAAGGACGGCTGGGACGACAACCTCAGTTGCAACCACGGCCACGAGGGGCCGACGCACGACGGCCACGTCCACGCCGTCCGCCAGCGGCAGGCGCGCAACTTCCTGACGCTGCTGCTGATCTCGCAGGGCGTGCCGTTCCTGACGCAGGGCGACGAGTTCGGCCGCACGCAGCACGGCAACAACAACGCCTATTGCCAGGATAATGAGATCTCCTGGGTGGATTGGTCGTTGGCCGAGAAGAACGCCGGGCTGCTGCGGTTCACGCGAATGATGATCGCCCTGCGGGCGCGGCACTTCGCCCTGCATCGGGAGCGGTTCGTGCAGCGCGTGAGCTGGCACGGGACGCAGCCGGGCGAGCCGGACTGGACGGGCCAGCGGCGGGCGCTGGCGTTCCAGCTGCACGGCCGGCCCGACCTGTACTTCGTCTTCAACGCCCACCCGGACGGCCAGCGCTTCGCGCTGCCGCACGGCCGTTGGCGACGGCTCGTCGATACCAACCTGCCCTCGCCGGACGACATCGTCGAAGAGAAGGACGCCGTCTGGCTGCGGCCGTCGGACCATTATTTCCTCGCGCCGCGCTCCGCGGTCATTCTCATTTCCCAGCCGTAAGGCGGCCGGTCGCTGGCCTGATGCTCCACGGAACGGTTTTTGCAACACATCCGGAATGGACCCTTTTCGGCGCGGCCGGATTTACCACCGGCGGGCGCCTTGTCGTACGTCAGGCGTTCCAGCCTGACCGTCAGGCTGGAACGCCTGACGTACTTTTCGGAAAGCGAACGATCCCATGACTGAATCCGAACGGGAAGGCTATCGCCGGCAGTTAGAGACTCTGGCGGCCCGCCTCCGCGGCGATTACTCCGATTTGTCGAAGGAGGCGCTGCGGCGGACGGGGGGCGAGGCCAGCGGCAACCTCTCCAACACGCCGTTCCATACCGCCGACCTGGCGACGGACAACTTCGAGCAGGAGATGTCCGTGAGCCTGCTGGAGAATCAGGGACAGATCCTCGATGACATCGCCGCGGCCACCCGCCGCCTGGAGAGGGGGATCTACGGTCTGTGTGAGCTGTGCGGCAAGGAGATCCCCAAGGGACGGCTCCACGCGGCGCCCTACACCCCCTACTGCATTGAATGCGCCCTCAAGTTGGAGGCGGACGGGGCGCTGGGCCGAACGGCGACTGGGCTGTGACGGCCGCCGGGTCACGACGGGGCCGCCAGCGTCCGGGAGCGGCCCCGTCGTGATCCGGCGTCAGACCGCCCCGGCCCCGTCCTCGGCCGCCCGGGCCGCGCGGGCCAGGGCGATGTTTTCCAGCTCCTCGTCGGGGTGGGCCAGCAACGCCTTCACGGCCGGGTCGATCAGGCCTTCCAGCCACTCGCCGAAACGCACCTGCGTCGGCCGGCGTTCGTACCGCTCGAAGGCGTTCAGGAACACCTCCTCAACGATATCCGCCATCCCCAATTTCCTGCCGATCTGGGCCTCGGCCTCCGGGTAGCGCTCCACCCACCGGCCGGCCCGCTTGCGCAGCGGCTCCTCGTAGGCGAACGCGGCCATGCGGAAGGCGGCGTAGTCCGCGTCGCGCACCGCGGCGTCGAGGGCCGACGGGTCGGGCCGGGCCGTCGGCTGGAGCGTCTGGTGCGTCCCCTTGTCCTGCTTCTGGCGCTCCGGCGTCATGTCCAGCCGGTCCTTGTAGGCGGCCACGTCTCGGACGAGGTTTTGGACGCAGCGCTCGAAGGCCGGGTAGACGTGGGCGTCGTGATCGCTGCTCACGATCGTCTCACCCGTTAAAAAGAGGTCCGTTTTGACGGAAAAGTCGTTGCCGCGGACATTGCGTTCGACCAGGACGTGCAGGCTGGCGACGGGGAAGTGTTCCACCTGCTTGGTGAGCGCGTCGATGCCGGCGTGCATTTTCTCGATCTCGGCCGCCGTTAGTGTGAATTGATGGGCGTCGATCTCGACGCCGAGGTTGTCGCGCTGATGAGTGTACTTCATGATGCACCCTCGTTGGTTCGCCCCTGGCAGAGTCAGGGCCGGCCTCGTCGGACGGTCGCGGGATGGGGGAAAGTGCAACTCCCGTACCGGCGGCGGGGGGAGGTGTCGCCGTGCCGTTCGGTTCGGGATAAAATGGAAGGCATGAATTGGAACTCCGTCGCAACCGCGGAACCGCGAACGGCGGCGCCTTCGTCCTGCGCGCTTCTCTCCACCATGCGCGACAACGTCGCCGGCGTCCTGCTCGGCAAGCCGGAGGTGGTCCATTTCGCCCTGGTCGCGCTGCTCGCGGAGGGCCACCTGCTCATCGAGGACGTGCCCGGCGTCGGCAAGACGCTGCTGGCCAAGGCCCTGGCCCGCAGCCTCTCCTGCTCATTCCACCGCATCCAGTTCACGCCCGACCTGCTGCCCAGCGACCTCCTCGGCGTCAGCGTCTACAACCAGTCCGCCGGCGCCTTCGTCTTCCAGCCGGGGCCGTTGTTCGCCCAGGTCGTCCTCGCCGACGAGATCAACCGCGCCACGCCTGCGCACCCAATCCGCCCTCCTCGAAGCCATGAGCGAACATCAGGTGTCGATCGACGGCCAGACCCGGCCGCTCGGGCCGCCGTTCTTCGTCGTGGCCACGCAAAACCCCTTCGAGTTCGAGGGAACCTACCCGCTGCCCGAGAGCCAACTCGACCGCTTCCTCATGCGCCTGCGTCTCGGCTACCCCGACCGCGCCGCGGAGAAGCGCATCCTGGCCGGCCACCGCGACGGCGAACCGGTCGATCACCTCGCCCCGGTCCTGTCGGTCGCCGAACTGACGCTTCTGCAACAGCGGACGCGGCAGGTGCGCGTGGACGACCGCCTGGCAGACTACCTGCTCGACCTCATCGCCGCCACGCGCGGCCACGCCGACCTCTACCTCGGCGGCAGCACCCGCGCCGCCCTCGGCCTCCACCGCGCCGCCCAGGCGCTGGCCCTGGTCGAAGGACGCGACTATGTCATCCCCGACGACGTGAAACGATTGGCCCGCCCGGTGCTGGCGCACCGACTGCTGCCGCGCGCGGCCCGGTCGGCCGGCGGCGCCGACCCCTCGGAGGAAGTCCTCGAAGACGTGCTGACGCGGACGCCGGTCCCGACGTGAGAAACACGGAATGACGAACAATGTGTGGCGGTTCCGGTTCTCCCTCGTCGCCCTGCCGTGGGCGTTCGCCGTGGCGTTCGCGCTGCTGATCGGGCTGTTTCGCAACATCAACCTGCTGCTGCTGCTCGGCTACCTCCTGCTCGCGATCCCGCTGCTGAACGTGCCGACGGCGGCGCTGCCGTTGCGCGGATTGCGGGCGCGGCGGCGCATCGCAGATCCGATTTACTCCGGCATTCCCTTTGCCGTGGACGTTCGCGTCACGCCGGCGAACGGCCGGGCGCGTCTCGGCGTGCGTATCGAGGACGGCGGCCCGGCCCACCGTCTGAGTTGGTTCGTGGGCCGGCTGGAGCGCGACGCCTCGCCCTTGCGCGGACAGATCGTTTTGCCGCGGCGCGGCCGCTACCTCTGGGGGCCGCTGCTGGCCTCCAGCGGCTACCCGTTCGGCCTCGCCTACCGCTGCAAGGAATTGGCACCCGCCGAGGAGGTGATCGTGCTGCCGCGGCCGGGCCGGATGCACCGCGGCCATTTCCGCCGCCTGCTCTGGAGCGCCGCGTCCGACCCGGATCGCCGCCGTCGCCAGCCGCGCCGCCACCCGGCCGCCCAGGACCAGTTCCACGGGCTGCGTCCCTTCCGCGCCGGCGACAGTCCGCGCGCCGTCCACTGGCGCACGTCCGCCCGCCGCGGCGAATGGATGGTCCAGGAATTTGAAGACCTGCCGGGCGACAACCTGCTGCTGGTCTTCGACCCGTCGCTTCCGGCCGACGACGGCCCGGGGCTGTTCTCGCGCCAACGGCTGGACGACTTCGAGGCCGCCGTCAGCCTGGCAGCGACGATCGCCGTGGAGTGGCGAGGAGACCGCGGCGGCCGGCTGATGGCGGTCGTGGCCGGCGAAGACCCCGACGTGCTGGACGGCCCCTCCGGCTCGGCGCACGCCCGGCGCGTGCTGGAGATGCTGGCCGTCGTCGAACCGCTGGCGTCGCCGTCGGCGTCCGCCTCGGCCGCGTTGCTGGCGCGGCTGGCGGTCCTGCCGTCCGCCGCGGTGGTGGTGGTCGGGACGGGCCGTGGTTCCTTGGCTGATGTGCTACATAAGGCTTTGCAACGGCCGGTCGCCCGCCTGGACGCGGCGGCCCTTGACGAACTCGATTTTTATGAACCGCCGGGGGCGTAGCCGCGTTCGTCGGAGGTACGATCATGCCACGGTTGGACTTCTGGTTCCGCCTGTTTTATCACGCCGCCCTCGGCCTGGCGTCGATCTGCCTGCTGTACGCCGAGGCCTTTTTCCTGCCCGACCCGCTGCTCTACGCCCTCTACCTGACGGCCGGGTTGCAGCTCCTCGCCGTCGGCGCCGACGGACGGCGCTGGCTGTTGCCGGCCTGGGCGGCCAACGTGCTCGCCGGGGCCGTGGCCGGCGGCGGCTTCGTCTGGGTCGTCGTGCAGCTTTGGCAGCCCGACTCCCTCCTCTCCGACCTGCCTCTGCCGGCCGGCCTGCTGCCGTACATCGGCCCCATGCTGATCGGGCTGCTCGTCATCAAGCTGTTCCGCCCGCGCACGCCGCGCGACTTCTGGCTGGTGCAAGGCGTCGGCGCCCTCCAGGTCGCCCTGGCCTGCGTCCTGTCCACCAACCCCCAATCCGGCCTGCTGTTCGGCCTGCTGCTGGCGGCCTACGTCGCCTGCGCGCTCGGCTGCCTGTCTTTGCACCACTTTCAAGAGCGACAAAGGCGTGAAAAGGGCGCGCCCCCGGCGGCCGCCGAGCGCCTGCCGTTCGCCTACTGGATGGCGCCCTTTTGTCTGCGCTGGGCGCTGGCGGTCGCGGCCCTGGCGGCTCCGTTGTTCCTCCTCACGCCGCGGTTCGACGGCCAGACCTGGGATTCCGCCTCCCTGGCCGTGCCCGGAATGCACCCCGGCGCGGCGCCGGGCCGGGTCGGCTTCTCTTCGGTGATCGACCTAAACCAAAGCGGGCCGGTGCGCCTCTCCGACGATGAGGTGTTTCGGGTCGCGGTCATTGCCGCGTCCGGACAACCCGCCCACCTGCTGCCCCCCGGCCAACGGTGGCGGGGCGGCGTCCTGGACGCCTACCGCCAGGGCGTTTGGTTCAACGGGGAATCGCCGGACGTGGAGGCCCTGGATGCGCGGAAGCCCCCCCGACGCGTATCCGCCCGCGCGGCCGGCCGGTTCGGACTGGTCTTCACCGTCGGGCCGTCCGCCGGCGGCTGCTTTTTGGCGGAGCCGGTGCGCACCGCCGGCGACGCCGACCGGCTCACGCGCGTCGAGTCGGAAGACCCCAATAGGCCGGTGCGCCGGGCGTATCCTCGCGCGGCCCGGTGCTTCCGACGTTGTACCACGGCCGACACGAATACCATTACTTGCAGACGGCCTTCGTGGACGACGACCCGGATCGGTCGTCCGCCGACATCGATGCGTTCTACCGGGATCCGCTCACCCGTGAGCAGGTTCCGGGCCTGACCGAATGGACGGCGAGGCTGTTGGGGCGCCTGGTCGCCGACCCGGCCAGCGGGTTGAAGGTCGCGGACCTGCGCCCCGCGGGCCAGTCACGGGGCGCGGCCCTCGCTCTGCCGCCGGAGGGCTGGGAGCGCGTGGGCCGCGCGCTCACGGATTATTTGGCGCGTTCCGGCGAATACGGCTACACCCTCGACCTGCGCCGCCAGGACACGTCGCTCGACCCGGTGATGGACTTCCTCGTCAACGTCAAGCAGGGCCACTGCGAGCGCTTCGCCTCGGCCCTGGCGTTGATGTTGCGTTCGCAGGGCATTCCGGCGCGGGTGGTCGTGGGCTACCGCGGGGCGGACGAGTTCGACAACGGCGCCTACGTGGTCCGCGAGAATCAGGCCCATGCCTGGGTGGAAATGTTGGTCCCGAAGCGCAAGGACCGGGAGCCGCCGAAGGGGTTATGGCTTTCCCGTGCGCCCGACTGGCTGACGCTGGACCCGACGCCGGCGGGGGACGCCACGCCGCCGCCGTATTCGCTGTGGGACTGGTGGCGGGACGGCGAACGCACCGGGCAACAGCTGTGGGGCGGGTTGGTCGTCGATTACAACGCGGACGAACAGGCCGGCCTGTGGACGAGCTTGCAATCGCCGGGTTTTTTGAACGGACTCTATTGGGCGGCGGCGGCCCCGCCCGCGCTGACGGCCCTGGGGATTCTGGCATGGCTCGGTCTGCGTTGGCGCCGCCGGCGGGCGCGGCGCGCCGCTGACGCCGCCCGGCCCGCCTTCGCGCTCTACGCCCGACTGCTGGCTTTGCTGGGCCGCCGCGTCCGACTGCGGCCGCAAACCGGCCAGACGCCGCGCGAGTTCGCCGCGGAGGTCCGGCGCCTCCTGCTGTCCACGCCGGCGGCCGCGGCGCTGGCCGATTTGCCGGGCGAGGTCGTCGATCTTCTCTACCGGGTTCGCTACGGCGGAGAACCGACGGCGGAGGGGGAATGCGCCGCCCTCGGCGCGCGGCTGGACCGGCTGGCCGCCGTCCACTTTTCCCTTTAACCTTGCCCGTCAGCGCCGTATATAGTCCTTCACGTCGTGGGGAAACGGAGGCACCATCCAAGAGGAGACGAGAGATGTCGATGTTCATCGGCGAAGCGCTGGTCGGCGAAGGAAATGAGATCGCTCATATCGATCTTTTGATCGGTCCCAAGACGGGTCCGGTGGGCACGGCCTTCGCCAACGCCCTGGCCGGCCAGTCGCGCGGCCACAGCAACCTGTTGGCCGTGCTGGCGCCGAACCTGCTGTGCAAGCCGGCCACGGTGCTCATCACCAAGGTGACGATCCAGGGCGCCAAGCAGGCGGTGCAGATGTTCGGGCCGGCCCAGGCGGCGGTGGCCAAGGCCGTGACCGACTGCGTGGCGTCCGGCGTCATCAGCAAGGCCCAGGCCGAGGAGTTCGTGATCGTCTGCGGCGTCTTCATCCACTGGGAGGCCGCCGACGACAAGAAGATCTACGACTTCAACTACGAGGCGACCAAGCGCGCGATCCAGAGCGCCATGAAGGGCGAGCCGAAGATCGACGAAATCCTGGCCAAGAAGGACACGGCCAAGCACCCGTTTTCGCCGAAGTAACTCATCCGTCCGTAGTCCGTAGTCCGTAGTCCGTAGCGGCAAGCCGACGTGTCTTCGCTACGGACTACGGACTACGGACTACGGACTACGGACAAAAATGGACAAGCGCAAGATCCTGATCCAGCTCGACAGCGACCCCGACCCGAGCGTGTTCGACCGGGTCGTGGCCGTGGACGCCGGCGCCGACGAGGTGTTCAGCTACGGCGGCGTCCGGCCGGAGACGGTGCGCGACAAGGTCCACGGCGCCATCTTCACGCGCCACCCGAAAGACCTCGCCAAAACCGCCTTTTTCATCGGCGGCGGCGACGTGACGGCCGGCGAACGGCTGCTGGCCGAGGTGCGGCGGCACATGCTGCCCCAATACGGATTGCGTGTGTCAGTGTTGCTCGACTCCAACGGCGCCAACACCACCGCCGCCGCCGCCGTGCGCTCGGCGGCGCGACACCTTGACCTGTCGCGGGCCAAGGCGCTGGTCCTCGGCGGGACCGGCCCGGTCGGCCAGCGCGTCACCCTGCTGCTGGCGCTGCAGGGGACGGAAGTGCGCCTCGCCTCGCGGCAACACGAACGGGCCGCCCTCGCCGTGATGGCGATCCAGGCCAAGGCGCCGCAAGCCCATCTGACGCCCATCGCCGTGGCCGGGCCGAACGACCTGCCGGCGGCGCTGGCGGATCGCACCGTGGTCTTCGCCGCCGGGGCGGCGGGCGTCGTGCTTATGCCGAAAGCTGAGCGGTTGGCGTGCAAGACGCTGCGGGTGGCCGTCGATCTCAACGCCGTGCCGCCGCTCGGCGTCGAGGGCGTGGAGGCCGGCGACAAGGGCGAGGACCGCGACGGCGTAATCGGCTACGGGGCGCTCGGCGTCGGCGACCTGAAAATGAAGGTCCATCGCGCCGCCGTCGCCCGCCTGTTCGAGAGCAACGATCAGGTGCTCGACGCGGAACAGATCTACGCCCTGGCCCAGACGCTCTGAAGGCCTTTCTTCATCTGGTTCGGCGAGCGTGGGGCGTCAGCCCCCTGATTCAGACTGGCGCATCGGAACGGGTGAAGAATCAGGGGGCTGACGCGCCCCCCGCTCGCCGCATCGGCGCATCGCGAGGCGACGAAAAATGGCTCTGCGCGTGGCCGGCTGCGATCCGGGGACCAGCAGCCTCGACCTTCTTGTCCTCGAAGACGGCGCCGTTGCCGACCAGCACCGCTTTTCACCGCCGGAGTTGCACGCCGACGCATCCGCCCCTGTGCGCTGGCTGACGGAACGCGGGCCGTTCTCCCTCATCGCCGGGCCGTCGGGATACGGTTTGCCCCTCATTCCCGCCCGCGACTGCACCGAACACGATCGCGCCCTGATGACGCTGATGCGGCCCGACGAGCGCGGCCGGGGCGGACAGGGCATATCCGGATTTTCGACTCTCCTAAATGCACTATGCCGGTCGGAGCTGCCCGTCGTGTTCCTGCCCGGCGTCATCCACCTTCCGACCGTACCCGACCACCGCAAGATCAACCGCATCGACCTCGGCACGCCGGATAAGCTCTGCGTCGCCGCCCTGGCCCTGGCGACGCGGGCGGCCGAGCCGGCGGCTTACCGCGCCTGCGTGGCGGAACTGGGGTCGGCGTTCACGGCCTGCGTGGTGATCGACGGCGGCCGCGTCGTGGACGGGCTGGGCGGAACGTCGGGGCCGTGCGGCTGGGGCGGCGGCGGGGCGTGGGATGGGGAGTTGGCGTACCTTTTGTCGCCGTTGAGCAAGCGCGACCTGTTCACGGGTGGGGCGGCCTCCGTCGCGGACGCCGCGACCGGGCGGCGAATGTTCGTGGAATCGCTGCTGAAAGCGGTCGCCGGGTTGTGGGCTGTCACGCCGTTTGATGAGGTTTTGCTCTCGGGGCGGTTGCTGGAGACCGAACCGTCCCTGGCGGATCAGGTCGCGGCGGCCCTCGGCGAATGCGCCGGCGTGGTCCGGTTGGATTCGTTGCCCAGCGCGTGGGTCAAACACGCGGCCCAGGGGGCGGCCGTGCTCGCCGACGGCCTGGCGGGCGGAAGGTATGCCTCGGTGGTCGAACGGCTGCGTCTCAGGGAAGCGGCGGGGACGGTGCTGACTTGGCTATGTCATCCGCGCGCGGCGGAGATTCGCGTCGGATAGCCACGGCCTCCCGCGCCCGATCCGCAACCACATCCAGCAACAATGAATGTCGTCCCAGCGGATCCGCCAGCAGGAAATCGACGTGGGGAAACCGGGCCGCGAGGCGCTCGCGCGCCGCCGTCAGATCGCGGCGGACGTGGACGCCGGCCGACAGGAAGTAGGGGACCAACACCACGCACCCGGCGCCGCGCGCGACGCAGCGGGCGCCGCCTGCCTCGATATTCGGCTCCGCCAACTCCAGAAAGGACGCCTCCACCAGCACATGGCCGCGGCGCACCAGGCCTTCGACGACGTGATACAAGTCGGCGTTGGCCTCCGGCTGGCGGCTGCCGTGTGCGATCAGTAGTAGGGCCGGTTGCATGGGACCTCCTTCAATGAGCATTGTATCTGGCGTCCACGCCCCCGCGTCGGTAGTCTGAATCCGACGGCGGTTCTGCTTCCCTTCGTTTCCTGGTTTGAAGCACATGATCGGCGCGCGACTCGGCCCGTGGCATCTCGACGGCGAAATCGGACGCGGCGGCATGGCGACCGTCTACCACGCCCACGCGGAACCGCCGCCGGCCGCCGGCCCGGCCGTCGCCGCCGTCAAGGTGCTGGCCGCCGAACTGGCCGCCGAGCCGGGGTTCGTGCTGCGATTCCAGCGTGAGATCGAGATTGTCCGTCATCTCGACCACCCCAACATCGTCCGCTTCTTCGATTCCGGCGTCCACGACGGCCGGCCCTGGTTCGCCATGGAGTACGTCGCAGGACCCAGCTTCGACGCCTTGCTCGAACGGCAGGGCCGGCTGCCCTGGCGCGAGGCGCTGGACGTGGGCTGTCAGCTCGCCCCGGCCCTGAAACATGCCCACGACCGCGGCGTCGTCCACCGCGACCTCAAGCCGTCGAACCTGCTACGCGCCCCCGTCCTGGAGGGCTTCGGCGTCGTCAAGCTGAGCGACTTCGGCGTCGCCAGCCTGTTCGCCAGCCGACACCTGACCGTCACCGGCGGCGTCGTCGGCACGGCCGAATTCCTGTCGCCGGAGCAGGCGGCCGGCAAACCCGTGACGCGGCGCAGCGACCTCTACTCGTTCGGCGTTGTCCTGTACACGCTCGTGACCGGCCGGCCTCCCTTCGAGGGCGAAGTGCTCGACCTGCTGCACAAGCACCGCTTCGCTCGCTTCGACCCGCCCATCCGCATCGCGCCGGAAATGCCGCAAGACTTCAATGACGTGATTTGCGAGTTGATGGAGAAAGATCCGGGCAAACGACCCTCGGACGGCCTCGTGCTGTTCCGCCGGCTGGACGCCATCCGGAGGAAAGTCGCCCGCCAGGAGGCGGCGGCGACGGTCGCGCCGGGTTCCTACATCCAGGCGGACGCGACTTCGGCGCGGGGAGAGGGCAAGGCCGGGCCGGCGACGCTGATGAGCCGGCTGATGCGGCGCGAGCTGGAACGGCAGAACCGCGGCGGCCCCGCGCGCCGGCTGCTCAACCGGCCGGCGGTGCTAATAACTCTATTGGCGATCAGCATAGGAGCAATCATCTGGGGCTTCTGGCCGCCGAGTGAGGAACAGCTGTACCAGCGCGCCGCCGCCGCGGCCGCGTCCGCCAATCCGGACGACTGGGATCGGGCGAGCGAGTACCTCGACGCCCTGGACCGCGACCACCCCCATCACGGACATCAGACGGAGATAAGCGAACTCCGCCGTCGGCTGGCGGAACGCGCGGCGGCGCGGCCGGCGGAGCACGCGGCGCGGGCGGCGGGGCCGATGGGCGAGGCGCAATGGTTCTTTCAGGAGGGGATGCGGCAACGGCAGCGCGGCGACGTGGAAGGGGCCCGACGGACCTGGACGGCGTTGACGCGGGCGTTCGGCCAGACGCCCTCCGAGGCGCCGTGGGTGCGCCGGGCGGAGCAGGAGTTGACCCGGCTGGACGCGCCGGCCAACCCCGACCCGGTCGATCACGGGCGGAGTTGGGGTCCGGTGCGCGAGGCCGTGCGGGAGGCGAGGCAACTCCGCGAGGAGGGCAAGGCGGACGAGGCCGACGCGGTGATGCAAGGGCTGCGCGAGCTGTACCGCGGCGACGCCGAGGCGGAGGCGATAATCAACGACAAAGACGAGAAGCCATGACGTATTAGCGGGGCGCGCTTTTCGCGCGCGGCCGCTTGACCACGGGGCGGGAAGACGCATAACAAAGAAGTTTAGGCAACCCCGTCGCCCGCCTTCGAGGAGTGTACCCCATGATGACGCAGCCGGAAGCGCGCTTGCAGGAACTTGGGCTGACCCTGCCGACCCCCGCCCGGCCGGTGGCCCGCTACAAGATGACGGTGCTGGCCGACGGCCTGCTCTACGTGTCCGGCCACGGTCCCGCCCGTATCCACGACAAGACGCCGGTGACGGGCCGGGTCGGCGGCGACCTGACGACGGAGCAGGGCAAGGAGTCGGCCCGCGCCGTCGGCCTGAACATCCTGGCCACCGTGCGCAACTCCCTCGGCTCACTTAACCGGGTCAAGCGCCTGATCAAAACGCTGGGCATGGTCAATTGCACGTCGGATTACAAGGATCAGCCGCAGGTCGTCAACGGCTTCTCGGAACTGATGGCCGAGGTGTTCGGCGAGGACGCCGGCGTCGGCGCCCGCAGCGCCGTCGGCATGGGGTCGCTTCCCGGCAACATCGCCGTGGAAATTGAGTGCATTTTCGAGGTTCGGGCGTAGCGAAAAACCGGGCTGGACGCGCCGCGCCGCGGCGGGTATATCCGCCGCGATGGCGTCCGCCGCACCCCCCGAATATCAGGTCGTTCTCGACGCGTTCCGCGGGCCGCTGGACTTGCTGCTCTACCTCGTCAAGCGCGAGGAGGTGGACGTCCGCGACATCCCCGTGGCGCGCGTGGCCGAGCAATTCAAGCAATACCTCGACGTGCTCACGCTGATCGACGTGGAGCGGGCCGGCGATTTCCTGGTGTTGGCGGCCACGCTCATGGAGATCAAGAGCAAGCTGCTGCTGCCGCACGCCGAAGAGACGGCCGAAGCCGAGGAAGACCCGCGCAGGCAGCTCGTCCAGCAACTCATCCAGTACAAGCACTTCAAGGCCGCCGCCGCCCTGCTGGAGTCGCAAGGGGAACGGCACGGCCTACGCCTGCCGCGCCAGCCCGCCGCGGCGACGGCGTCCAACACGCCGCAGCGCTTGCAGCCGGTGGAGTTGTGGGACCTCGTTAGTGCGTTCGGCCGGCTGATGCGCGAGACGATGGCGCAGCAGACCCATGACGTGGTCGTGGATCAGACGCCGCTTCACGTGTACATGGAAGCAATCCTTGCGATGCTGGCGCGGGAGTCGCGTCTGCCGTTCGCTGCGCTGTTCACGCCGCCGCACACTCGCGGCCGGCTGGTGGGGATATTCCTTGGCGTGCTGGAGCTGACGAAGCAGCGGCGCATCATTCCGGAACAAGGGGAGCCGTTCGTGGAGATATGGGTGTCGCTGGCGCCCACGGAAGCCACACCTCCGGCAGCGGCGCCGTCACCGTCATCGGTTCATAGCGAATCGGGTGCAGAAACGTCAGACTCCGCGCATGAAGGGCGATGATCCGGTCGCGCGGCAACTCCGCGTTCGGCCCGAAAGGCAATCGCGCCCCATAAAGGAAGTCGCCGCGCACCGGCCAGCCGCGCGTCGCCGCCTGGACGCGGATCTGGTGCATCCGTCCCGTCTCCGGCTCGATTTCCACCAACGCGCCGTCGGCCGACGCCGACAGCCGCCGAAAACGCAGCACCGCCAACTTCGCCCCCGGCGTCCCCGCCGACACGCACTCCGTCCGCGCCTCGTCCCGGATCTTCAGAAGCCAGTCTGCCCAGACGCCTTCCTCCGGCGGCAGTGCCCCCTCCGCGTTCGGCTCGACGACCGCCCAGTAGACCTTGCGCACCTGCCGTTTGGCAAACTGCTCCGCCAGCCGCGCCGCGGCCTTGCTGTTGCGCGCGAACACCACCACACCCGACACCGGCCGGTCGAGCCGATGGGGGACGCCGAGGTAAACGTTGCCTGGCTTGTTATAGCGGTCTTTAATGTAGGCTTTGGCCATCGCCTCCAGGCAGGGGACGCCCGGCGCGCCCTGCGTCAACAGCGGCGCCGGCTTGGCCACGGCCAGACAGTGGTTGTCCTCGTACAGGACGGCGAGTTCGGCGGTCATCGGCGTCGGATGGTCCGATTGTCCGAGCCGGAAGCGTGAGCGACGGTTTTTGCTCCGTCGCTGACGCTTCCGGCTCGAACGTACAAGAATTAGGCGGCGCGGCGATCCGGCGGCGCGTCGGCGGCCGCCCCCTGTTTCTCGATCTGCGCCTTGAGCTGATCGACGGCCTTCTGCAACACCCGGTCCACGAACGGCGGCTTCTTGTCGTCCTTGGCCGGCCCCTTTTTGTCGTCCTTCTTCGGCGCGCGAATGACGTCGCGGTCGCTGCGGTAAACCATGTAGTCGTAGCGCTCCGCGTCCTTCATCGGCACCTCGAAGCCCTCGTCCGGCTTGACGCCCCACTCGTCCGGGTCGATGCCGGCCGCCTCGAAGGCCTTGCGGTCGGGGAAACGGTGGATGTTCTTGCCGCTCGGCCGCCAGTAGCTGGCCGTCGTCAACTTCAGGGCACTGGTGTCGTGCTCCATCATGATGATGTTCTGGACGCTGCCCTTGCCGTAGCTGCGCTCGCCGACGATCGTCGCCCGGTGGTGGTCCTGCAAACAGGCGCTGACGATCTCGCTGGCGCTGGCGCTGTATTTATTGATGAGCACCGCGATGGGGTGTTTTTCGGCCGGCAGCAGCAGCGTCCCTTCCGGCTTGGCCGTCCACACCTCGTCCTTGTGGTTGCGGCCCTTGGTGCTGACGATCACGCCGTTTTCCAAAAAGAGATCGCAAATCTCCACAGCCGACCGCAACAGGCCGCCGGGGTTGTAGCGCAGGTCGATGACCAGGCCGCGCACGCCCTGCTTCTCCAATTCCACGACGGCGGCCTTCATCTCATCGGACGTCGTCTCGCCAAAGTTTGTAATACGGATATAGCCGATCTTGTTTACCTTGTCATAGAGGTAGTCCCACTTGGAGGGGTCGTCCGACTTGCGTTGGTCGCCGAGGACGCTGGCCACCTTGATCTCGGCGCGGACGATGGTCAAATCGACCGGGTCCGGAACGCCCTCATGGCGGACGGTCAGGCTGATGGGCTGGCCGGGGTCGCCCTGGATCATGTCCACGGCCTCGCTGAGGCGCATCTGGTCGGTGGCCTTGCCGTCGATCTTGAGGATGACGTCGCCGGCCAGGACGCCGGCCTGGTAAGCCGGCGTGCCGGGCATGGGACTGACGACGGTGAGCCGGCCGCCCGTCTGAACGTCGGCGCCGACCTGGATGCCGATGCCGCCGAACTTGCCCTTGCTCTGGCGGCTGAACGCCTTGTATTCCTCCGGGTCGATGTAGGTGGAGTGCGGGTCGAGACGTTCCAAACCGCCCTTGAGCATGTCGGCGACGAGTTGCCGTTCGCGGTCCTCGTCGATGGGCGTGACGTAGCGGTCGCGGACCTCGTGCAGCGTATCGACCATGAGGCGGACCATCTCGTAGTCCTTGTCCTTCTCCTTGGTCGGGGCGCTGTAGAGGACGGCGGCGCCCAGCAGCGTCAGGGCGGCGACGCCCAGCAGCCAGGCGAGATTTCGGCGAGGCATGAGATCGGGTTCCTCCGTGGAAGAGGCGGCGCGGGCGTGCGAAGTGTGGATTATACCTTGCGTCCCCTTCCGGGGGCGAGGCGAGTATGGGCGCGTCGTCGGTTAGCCGTGACCCGAAGGGGAGCGCGGGTCTACTTCTTGGCGGCGACCGGCGCGGCCAGGGGCGGCGGGGACGTTTCGGGCGGCCGCGGCGGCTGGAGCGTCGGGCCGGGCGGCGGGGGCAGGCCGGGCAGGTGGCGGGCGATCTGGTCCTGGATGCGCGCGCTTATTTCTTCGTCGCCGAAGTGGCCGACGCGAACGGAGATCTTGGTCAGGGAGCCGTCGGCGGGGACAGGGCTGGTTATCACGTCGAGCGCGATTTGGACTTTCACCCCGTCGCCGGTGTGGGTTTCGATGAGCGTGCCGCCGCCGACGGGCGTTTCCTTGACGACGGGGAATTGCAGGTCCGCGAGGGCCGCCTTGACCGCGGCCGAAGCATCGCCGAACGCGACGGGGTAGTCGCGGGTCAACGGGGCGGAGTAGTAGGCGTAGCCGACCGCCGCGGCGCCGCCGGCCGCGGCGCCGACGGCCGCGACGATGCAGCCGGCGTTGGCCAGGGCCAGCGTCGCCACGACGAGAAACGCCGTCCGCTTCAGCCAGGTTTTCCACGACGCCCGCATGACGATCCTCCTCCATGCACACGCCCACGGAGGATACCGACCGGCCGCGTCCGGGCAAGGCCAGCTTGGCCGCCGTCCGTTACTCGGCGAATTTGGCCATGGCGACCTTCTTGCCGTTCTCGATAAAGGCGACGGAGTCGTACTTGCCCTTGTCCACCGAAAGGATGAGCGGCGTGGCAAAGGTCGCCGCGCCGCTGCTTTCCTGCGGCATGGCCGTGTACTGGACGGTCAGCACGCCGTCGTCATTGGTCACTTTTTCGACCTTGTAATCGTAGATTGCCTTGCCGCGCTTGACGACTGCCACGACCACCTTGCTGTCGAAGGCGTCCTTGGGGAGGAAGCGCTGCTTGCCGCCCTGGACCTTGGCGACGCCGAACACGGCGTCGAACGCCTTGGGGCCGGCGAACGCCAGGTAGGAGGAATCGCCGGTGAGGCCGGACTTGTTGGACTCGAAGTAGCCGCCGTGGATGTCGTAATCCACGTCCTTGCCCTTGGCCTTGTCGGCGGCGTCGGCCGGGGACAAGAGGACGAGGATCGTGAGGGCGACGGCCGGCGGAAGCCATGCGGTTTTCATCGGTCCTCCCTTGTCGAATTCGTAGTCTTTGACGAGGAGAATCAGGAAGCCAGCGCCGCCACGACGGCCTCGGCCATTTCCGCCGCCGTGGCCGCGCCGCCGAGGTCGGGCGTCAGCGCATGGCGTTCCGTCAGCACGCGGCCGACGGCCGTTTCGATGCGCCGGGCCGCGACCTTTTCGCCGACGCCGTCGAGCAGGTCGATGGCCGGCAGCAGCAGCGGCAGCGGGTTGGCCCGGCCGGCGCCGACCGTCTCCTGCCGGCCGCCGTGGAACGACTCGTAGACGCGGACGCCGTCGCCGACGTTGATGCCGTGCGTGGCGCTGACGCCGCCCACCACGCCGGCGCCGAGGTCGCTTACGAGATCGCCGTACAGGTTGCCCATCACCATCACGTCGAACTGCTGTGGCCGAGACACCATTTGCATACAGCAATTGTCCACGATGATTTCACGCGTTTGCAGCTCGGGAAACTCCTTGGCCGTGGTGCGAAACGCCTCCAGGAACAGGCCGTCGGACAGCTTGAGTATGTTGGCCTTGTGGACGCAGGTTATCGACTTGCGGCCGGCCTCGCGCGCCCAGCCGAAGGCGAAGCGGAAGAATCGCCGGCTGGCCGCCTCCGTCACCACCTTGATGCTCTGCACCACGCCCGGCACGATCTCATGTTCGATGGCGGCGTACAGGTCTTCCGTCAGCTCGCGGACGACGAGCATGTCCACGCCGGTGAAGCGGGCTGAGAGTCCCGGCAGATTTTTGAGCGGCCGCACCGACGCGAACAGGCCCAACTCGCGGCGAAACTGCACGTTGAAGTTGCCGGTCTCCTTGCGGCCCGGCCCCGGCCCCGCGCCCGGCGGCGGCAGCAGTTTCGTTTTCAGCGCCAGCCCGTTGGCCCGCACCGACCGCAACAGGTCTTCCGGCAAGGCCGCGCCGCCCTTTTCCAGCGACGCCCAGCCGGCCGTGTACTCGTCCCAGTCGATGGCCACGCCGGCGGCGGCGAGCACGCGCCGCACGGCCGGGACCTGATCCAGGCCCATGCCGCCGCCCTGTACCAGCGTTACTTTGAGGGTCATGGCATTTCTCAATGGGGTGCGGCGCGGTTAGCCGCGACCCGAAGGGGAGCGCACGGTCCAAGCGCTCCGCTGGCGCGTCGCGGCTAACCGACCTTCGCGCTGGCCGGGACGAATGGGCCGCGCGCCTTGCCGGGCGCCCAGGCCGTGTAGGCGTTGACGACCGCGTGACGGAACACTTCCGGCTCGGGAACGCCGGGCAGCCGAAGGGCGACCTGACCTTTGGAGAGGATTTCGAGTGTACCGGATCGGTAAAAGTTGTTATAGCTGGCGAGGTCCAGGCGGACGTCGTCGATGGCGTCGAGGGCGATTTCGTGGACGGGGCGCGGCCGCGCCAGGCCGCGCCGGATCATCAGGCGGCGGTTGGTGAGGGTATAGCGCGTGCAGAGGAACGGCGCGAACTTCAGCGGGAACAGCGGCGCCAGCAGCAGCCAGCCCAGCGGCGCCAGGACGTAGGATTGCATCAGCCTCTGGGCCAGTCCGCTGACGGCGGCGTGGGCGTGGACGGACGGCCGCACCTCGCGGATGACGGCCTCGCGCGTCTGCGGCGGCGTCAGGCCCGTGACGGCCTGCCGAACCGCGAACGGGGCGGCCGTCGGCTTCGAGGGAAGGGTGTTTGGATCGGTGCTGTCAATGTCCATGATGATTCGGCGTTTCGCCCCTCGCCCCACCGGGAGGGCGGGCGTCGCTGCCCGCTCGGACCCGCCCTCTTCCTACGAATCGCCTGCGATTTGCCAAGGGGCCGTGGGCGTCGATCCGATCATTCCTTGGCGGACTCGTCGAAGAACGCGAACACGTCTTGAAGCGACGCCTGCACCGATAGCAGATGTTCCACATCGGGCAATTCGCGGTAAACCAGCTTCTTGACCCCGGCCCTTTGCAGATCGTCGCGCAGGCCGCGCGAGCCGATCAGGCCGAGATCCTCGGCCCCCGCGGCCACGAAAAAGGGCACGGCCTTCAGAGCGTCCGACGGCCGCGCCGGGCCGCCGCCGCTCAGGGCCGCCACCGCCGCGAACGTCTCCGGCGACCGCGACGCCGCCGCCGCGGCCTGGGACGCCCCCATCGAATGGCCGATCAGGAAGACCCGCTTCCGGTCCACCGGATAAAGGCGGTCGATTTCGTCGATGAGACCGGGGGCGAGGCCGCCGCGCGGCGCGACCAGCAGCCAGCCGCGCCGCTCGCAGAGTTTCACGATGGCGCCGTCGCCGTAGCCGTCGAAAAACATGTTCTCGCTGCCGCCCGCGCCGTGAAGTGCGATCACCAGCGGCAGCGGCTGACCCTTCGCCGCCGCCTCCGGGGCCAGCAGCCGCACGAACGACGGCCCTTTCTCCAGACCCAACTTCAGCCAAAACTGCCCCGGCCGCCCCCGTCCGTAACTGGGCTTTCCGTCGGCCGCGGCCTCCGCCTCGTCCAGCAGACGCGCGGCGGGGTAGTTGGTTTCCAGGGTCTCCTTGTTTCGCAGCCGGGTCAGCAGGTCCGCCAGCATTCGGGCCGTTTGGCGATCCGTATTCGCTTGATTGTCCGCCGGGTCGCCGACCGCTTTTCGGAGCTTATCCAGCCGGCCGTCGAGGCGGGACGCGAACGACAGGGTTTGTTCCCACCGCGCCAGGACGCGGTCGCCGACCAGGACCTCGCAGCGCCAGAGATAGTCGCCGGACGTCGGATTTTTACGAAGCGCCTTATCCTTCAACGGCAACGCCTTCACGTCCAGTTCGGTCGCCGATTCGCCGTCCAGCGGCTTGCCGTCCGCCGTACACCATGTCAGGCGGACGCGCAACTGTTCCGGCATTGCCGAGGCGACTTCATAGAAGGAGTCCAGTGTGAACGGCACGGCCTCGGTCGAGGCGTCGAACAGCCGGGCTTCCGGCCGAAACACCAGCGATTCGGCCCAACGGCGGGTCGCGTCCGGTTCCTTGTCGGACTCCAAAGCCATCCGCGCCAGGTCGAGTTGTCGGGCGGCTTCGCTCAGCTGGCCGAAAAAGAAAAGCGGCGTCGCCTTCTTCAAGAACGGCACGACGCGCTCGCGCGCGGCCGGGTCGTTATGGGTTTCGTAAGCCCGTTCAAAGGCCCGCAGGCGTTGGCCGAGTTCGTAGCGGGCGTCCCCGGCGCTACGGGCTGTGGGCGCCGTGAGGACCAGAACGGCAAGGCAGGGTAGAAGGCGGCGCATGAATCATCCTTGAAGCGGGGGCTTCGTCGTATTCATTACCGATCTTCAATCTCCGCCAGGGCCGGAAACGGCGTCCCCTGCACGTATTCCAGGAAGGCGCCGCCGCCGGTCGAGACGTGCGTCATCTTGTCGGCCAGCCCGAATTCCTCGACTGCCTCCGCCGTCTCGCCGCCGCCGATGATCGTCACCCCCTTCGACGCCGCCAGCGCGTCGGCCACCGCCCGCGTGCCCTTGCTGTACGGCTCGTCCTCGAATTTGCCCAGCGGGCCGTTCCAGACCACCGTCGCCGCCTTGCGCACCTCGTCGGTATATTGTGAGATCGTCTTCGGCCCAATATCGACGCCGATCCGGCCGTCGGGGATGTCGCCCTCCACGACGAGGGCCGTCTGTGGGGCGTCGATCTTCTCGACGATCAGATGATCGACGGGCAGGACGATCTTGCCCTTGCCCAGTTCCAACAACTCGCGGGCCACGTCGAGCTTGTCGGCCTCCAGCCGCGAGCCGCCGACGTTCTTGCCCTGCGCCTTGAGGAACGTGTAGGTCATGGCGCCGCCGATCAGCACCTTGTCCACGCGCGAAAGGAGGCTCTTGATGAACAGGATCTTGTCCGACACCTTGCCGCCGCCGAGGATGCCGAGCAGCGGGCGGGGCGGATTGCTCAACAGGCGATCCAGAATCTCCAGTTCCTTGGCGACGAGTTGGCCGACGACGCGCGGCCGATCCTTCATGGCGGCCGGCAGGGCGACCATCGACGCGTCCTTGCGATGGCAAGTGCCGAAGGCGTCGTTGACGTAGGCGTCGCCCAGCTTGGCCAGCTCGGCGCCGAGCGCCTTGTCCTTTTGCTGTTCGCCGGGATGGAAGCGGAGGTTTTCCAGCACCAGCACATCGCCTGGCTTGAGCGCCTGCGCCGCGGCGGTCGCGGCCGGCCCGACCACCTCATCGACTTTCCGAACCGGTTTGCCGAGCAGTTCGCCCAGGCGAGCGGCGACTTTACCCATCTTGAATGGGGCGTCGGCCTTGGCGTCGCCGGTTGGCCGGCCGAGGTGGCTCATCACGACCAGGGCGGCGTCGCGGTCGAGCAGCGTGTTCAGCGTCGGCAACGCGGCGCGGATACGGCGGTCGTTGGTGATGTTGCCGGACTTGTCCAGCGGCACGTTGAAATCGACGCGGACGAGCACGCGCTTGCCGTGCAGGTCCGCCGGCAGATCGTTGAGCGTTTTCTTCATGGCACTGTCTCCGATCAATTCGGCGAGCCCGCAGCGCCAAGCAAGGGCGAGACGAATGCTCGCCCTTGCTTGGCGCTGCGGGCTCGCCGGATTATCGCGTCCTCAGCCCTTGCCGATCATGTAGCGCAGCAGGTCCACGCAGCGGTTGGAGTAGCCCCATTCGTTGTCGTACCAGCTGACCAGCTTGAAGAACTGGCTGTTCAGCTCGATGCCGGAGCCGGCGTCGAAGATGCTCGAGTGGGCGTCGTGGATGAAGTCGGACGACACGACCTCGTCGCCGGTGTAGGCCAGGATGCCCTTCAGGTACGTCTCGCTGGCCTGCTTCATGGCCGCGCAGATCTCCTTGTAGCTCGTCTCCTTCACCGTCCGCACCGTCAGGTCGACGACGGAGACGGTCGGCGTCGGCACGCGGAACGACATGCCGGTGAGCTTGCCCTTGACCTCGGGGATGACCAGGCCGACCGCCCTGGCGGCCCCGGTGGTCGAGGGGATGATGTTGATCGCCGCCGCCCGGCCGCCCTTCCAGTCCTTCTGCGACGGGCCGTCCACCGTCTTCTGCGTGGCGGTGTAGCTGTGGATCGTCGTCATCAGCCCTTCCTCGATGCCGAAGCCCTCCTTGAGCAGGACGTGGACGACGGGGGCCAGGCAGTTGGTGGTGCAGCTGGCGTTGGAGATGATGTTGTGCTTGGCGGGGTCGTACTTCTCGTGGTTGACGCCCATGACGATGGTGATGTCCTCGCCCTTGGCCGGGGCGGAGATGATGACCTTCTTGGCGCCGGCCGTGAGGTGGCCCTTGGCCTTCTCGGCCTCGGTGAACAGGCCGGTCGATTCGATGACGTACTCGACGCCGAGCTGCTTCCACGGCAGCGCGGTCGGCCCTTCCTTGACGGCCAGGCACTTGATCTTGTGGCCGTTGACGACCAGCATGTCGTCCTCGGCGGCGCCGCGACGATTTCTCGCTGGTGACCGTGCCGCCGAAGCGGCCCTGCGTCGAGTCGTACTTGAGCAGGTAGGCGAGGTTGTCGGCCGGCACGAGGTCGTTGACGGCGACCACGTCGAGGGACTTGCCGAGCAGCCCCTGCTCGACGAGGGCGCGGAAGACCAGCCGGCCGATGCGGCCGAAGCCGTTGATGCCCACTTTCACTGCCATTGGCGGAAACTCCTACAATAGAACTCTCGGCCATCCGCAGCCGGTCGCCTGCCACGCTCCCCTGGGCCGCACGGCGAATAGCCGGTTTCGCTCGTCCTTACTAGGTTATAATCTATGGCTAAATCGGCTTCCGTCGAGGGCCGACGGACGGCTTACGGCCGACAACTGAGAACTATTATGGCGGACGCGATCCGGGTGGCGGTGACGGGGGCGGCGGGGCAGGTGGCCTACGCGATGCTGGGCCGGCTGGCTTCCGGCGAGGTGTTCGGCGCCGACACGCAAGGTGATCCTGCAACTGCTGGAGATCCCGCAGGCGATGCCCGCCCTGGAAGGCGTCGCCATGGAGCTGGACGACTGCTCGCTTCCCGGCGCTGCAGGACGTGATCGCCACCGACGACCCGAACAAGGCGTTCAAGGATTGCAATTGGGCGCTGCTGGTCGGCTCGTTCCCGCGCAAGCAGGGCATGGAGCGCAAGGAACTGCTCGGCATCAACGGCAAGATCTTCGTCGGCCAGGGGCAGGCGCTGGCGGCCAACGCGGCCAAGGACGTGCGCATCCTGGTGGTCGGCAACCCGTGCAACACCAACTGCCTGGTGGCGTACCGCAACGGCGGGGCGATCCCGCCGGGGCAGTGGACGGCGATGACGCGGCTGGACCACAACCGCGCCCGCACGGCCCTGGCGAAGAAGGCCGGCGTCGCCAACGCCGACGTGACCCGCGTGACCATCTGGGGCAACCACAGCAACACGCAGTACCCCGATTTCACCAACGCCAGGATCAAGGGCAAGCCGGCCACGGAGGTCATTACGGATCGTGGATGGCTTGAAAATACGTTCGTGCCGCAGGTGCAGAACGCGCGGGGCGGCGGTCATCAAGGCGCGCGGCCAGAGTTCGGCCATGTCGGCGGCCAACGGCGCGATTGACCACGTCAAAAGTCTGCTGACGCCGACGCCGGCCGGCGACTGGGTCAGCGCGGCGGTCGTGTCGAAGGGCGAGTACGGCGTGCCGGCAGGTCTGGTGTTCAGCTACCCCTGCCGCAGCGACGGCAAGGGCAACCTGACCGTGGTGGAAGGGGTGAAGCTGGACGCCTTCGGCAAGCAGAAGTTCCAGGCGACGTTGCAGGAATTGCTGGAGGAGAAGGAGGCGGTGGCGTCGCTGCTGCCGGGGTGAGTCGGGGCCGCGACCGGAGGGGAGCGGGGAAGGCGCCTGAACCTCCCCCCTTCCTTCCGGTCGCGGCCCCGTTGTATCCGTGATTCGCCGAATCCACCTCACTCTTCCGCGGCGGCAGTCTCGCGGACGTTCTCCCACTTCCGCACCAGATTCGGGGCGTACCGGGCCAGGTAACGGCCGACCGCGTCCGCCTCGATCCGGCCGCGCTTCAGCAGTTCCACCACGTCCGCCACGTCCTTCTGCCGGCCGGCCTTCAGCTTCAGGTAGATCAATGCGTTCAGCGGCACAATCGGAACTTGTTGGCTTTCGGGCGGCGATTCCACCGCGGGCCGCAACTGCTCTCGCTCCGCCGGGGACTCGTCGATCGACAGCAGATCGACGCGCACCTTGCCGACCGCGACCAACGGAACCCGGAGCGTGACCAGCCCGCCCGCGTGCTTCTCGAACGCCTCGTCCCCGACCAAGAAGTCCACGTCGTCGGTGGTGCGCGGGTAGCCGTGCGCCCGACGGCCAGTCCGCCGGCAAGGGCGTGCGGGACGCCCGCCTCGCGGAGCTTCGCCGAAGCGATCTCGACCGCGGCCAAAATCTCGGGGGCCACGACGCCGCGCAGCTGGGCCAGGTCGGGAAGATCAGGTGGTGGGGTCATGTGCGGATGTTACCGGCAACGGCGAAAGAAAAAACACAAAACGAGGCTTATTTGACCTTGAGGCATATTTCGCCCAGCCGCACGCCCTTCCCGCCCGCCAGGACGACTCCGCGAAACGTCCTCATTGAATCCTCCAAAACCGTTGTACGCGGCCGGCGCCGTCGCGTCCCGTTCGCCTTTCCCCCGTCCCACCTCCTATAATGCGACTTCAACGAACGGCCGAACACCGCCACCTCGAGGAACGCGCCATGAGTCAACCGCTGCCTGCCGTCTACCTCGCCCGCCACGGCGAGACGGAGTGGACCATTAACCACCGCCACACCGGCCGCACCGACCTGCCGCTGACGGAGCGCGGCCTACGCAACGCCCGCAGCCTCGGCGAGCGGCTCCACGGCATGACCTTTTCCCACGCCACCACCTTCTCCCACGTGTTCACCAGCCCGCTTCAGCGCGCCCACCGCACCTGTGAGTTGGCCGGCTTCGGTTCGCGGGCGGTCGTCGATCCCGATCTGGTCGAGTGGGATTACGGCGACTACGAGGGGCTGACGACTGCGCAGATCCGTGAGACGCGGCCCGGCTGGCAGATATTCCGCGACGGCTGCCCCAACGGCGAAAGCGTGGCGGAGGTCGCCGCCCGCGCGGATCGGGTGGTCGGCCGGCTGCGGGCGCTCGAAGGCGATGTGCTGCTCTTTTCGAGCAGCCACTTCCTCCGCGTCCTGTCCGCCCGCTGGCTGGGATTGGAAGCGTCTTACGGGCGGTTGTTCTACCTCGGCACCGCGACCCTGAGCGCCCTGGGCTACGATCACGGCAAGGACGAGCCGGTCCTCCGTCTTTGGAACGACGCCCGCCACGTTGGCGATTAAAGGAGGCGACCGATGGCGACTTCCCCCCTGGCCGGCAAGCCCGCGCCGAAGGAACTGCTGGTGGACGTGGCGCGGCTCGAAAGGGAGTATTACGACCGCAATCCGGACATGAGCGACCCGAATCAGCGGGTGGCGTTCGGCACCAGCGGCCACCGCGGCACGTCGCTCAACGGCTCGTTCACCGAGGCCCACATCCTGGCGATCACGCAGGCCATCTGCGAGTACCGCGCCGGCCAGGGGACCGACGGCCCGCTCTTTCTGGGCAAGGACACCCACGCCTTGTCCGGGCCGGCCCAGCGCACCGCCCTGAAGGTGCTGGCCGCCAACGGCGTCCAAACGGTAATCCAGCGCGACGACGGCGTGACGCCGACGCCGGTGATTTCGCACGCAATTCTCACCTACAATCGCGGTCGCAAGGATCATTTATCGGACGGCGTCGTCGTCACGCCGTCGCACAACCCGCCGGAGGACGGCGGCTTCAAGTACAACCCGACCAACGGCGGCCCCGCCGACACCGACGCCACCAAGTGGATTCAGGACCGGGCCAACGCCCTCTTGCGGGAAAACAACGCCGGCGTGAAGCGGATTCCGTTCGTGACCGCCCTCAAGACGGACTCAACGCGGCAGCAGGATTTCATCCTGCCCTACGTCAACGACCTGCGGAACGTCATCGACATGGAGGCGATCCGCGGCGCCGGCCTTAAACTGGGCGTGGACCCGCTGGGCGGCGCCACGATCCACTACTGGGGGCCGATCGCGGACATTTACGGCCTGAATATCACCGTGGTGAACAAGGAACTCGATCCGACGTTCGGCTTCATGCCGGTGGACCACGACGGCAAGATCCGCATGGACTGCTCCAGTCACTACGCGATGGCCAACCTCGTCAAGCTCAAGGACCAGTTCCGCGTCGCCTTCGGCAACGACCCCGACTCCGACCGTCACGGCATCGTCACGCCGTCGGCCGGCCTGATGAACCCGAATCACTACCTGGCCGTGGCCGTCCGCTATCTGCTGGGCGCCCGGCCCGGCTGGCCGAAAGAGGCGGCCGTCGGCAAAACGCTGGTCAGCAGTTCGATGATCGACCGGGCGGTGCTGGACCTCGGCCGCCGGGTGACGGAGACGCCGGTGGGTTTCAAATGGTTCGCGCCGGGGCTGTTCGACGGCTCGATCTGTTTCGGCGGCGAGGAGAGCGCCGGCGCCAGTTTCCTGCGCCGCGACGGGACGGTCTGGACGACCGACAAGGACGGCCCCATTATGGATCTGTTGGCGGCGGAAATCACCGCCCGCACCGGCAAGGACCCCGGCGAACACTACCGGGAAATGACGGCCAAGTTCGGCGTGTCGTATTACACGCGCATCGACGCCCCGGCCACGCCGGAGCAGAAGGCGCTGTTGGGAAAATTGTCGCCGGAGGCGGTGAAGGCGGGTCGGATGGCCGGCGAGCCGATCACGGCCAAACTGACGCGGGCGCCCGGCAACGGCGCCCCGATCGGCGGCCTGAAGGTGGCGACGGCGAGCGGCTGGTTCGCGGCCCGGCCGTCCGGGACGGAAAACATCTATAAGATTTACGCGGAGAGTTTCAAGGACCAGGCGCACCTGGACGCGATCGTCCGGGAGGCGCGGGAGATCGTGGGCGCCGCGCTGGGCGGTAACTAATAAACCCCGCATGGATCGCGGCCGGTTAGCCGCGACGCGCAGCGGCGCGCTTGATCGGAGCGCTCCTCTGCGCGTCGCGGCTAACCGGCCGCGGGAAACCGGTCGGCATTGTTTCAGGAGACGACACCATGACTACGACGCCGTTGCGCCAGCGCCCCGCCTGGAAAGCGCTGGAGGCCCATTACGGACAGGTCAAGGATCAAACGCTGCGCAAACTGTTCGCCGACGACCCGAAGCGCGGCGAACGCCTGACGGCCGAGGCCGTCGGCGTCTACCTGGACTATTCCAAGAACCGCGTCACCGACGAGACGCTCCGGCTGCTGGTGCGCCTGGCCGACGAGTGCGGCCTGCGGCAGCGCATCGACGCCATGTTCCGCGGCGACAAGATCAACGTCACCGAAAAACGCGCCGTCCTGCACACGGCCCTCCGCGCCCGAAAGGGGCGTCCATCGTCGTGGACGGCGTGAACGTCGTGCCCGAAGTCCACGCCGTCCTCGACAAGATGGCCGAGTTTTGCGACCGCGTAAGAAGCGGCGCCTGGACGGGCCATACGGGCAAGCCGATCCGCAACATCGTCAACATCGGCATCGGCGGCTCCGACCTCGGCCCGGTCATGGCCTACGAGGCGCTCAGGCACTACACCGACCGCGGCCTGACGTTCCGCTTCGTCTCCAACGTGGACGGCACGGACTTCGCCGAGGCCGTGCGCGACCTGGACGCCGAGGAAACGCTGTTCATCATCTCCTCCAAGACGTTCACCACGCTGGAGACGATGACCAACGCGCACTCGGCTGCGCACCTGGGCGCTCAAGACCCTGAAGCATCACGCGGCCGTCGCCAAGCATTTCGTCGCCGTCTCCACCAACGCCCAGGAGGTGGAAAAGTTCGGCATCGACACGGCCAACATGTTCGGCTTCTGGGACTGGGTCGGCGGCCGCTACTCGATGGACTCGGCCATCGGCCTCTCGACCATGCTCGCCGTCGGGCCGGCCGGATTCCGCGAGATGCTGGCCGGCTTCCACGAGATGGACGAGCACTTCCGCACCGCCCCGCTCGACAAGAACCTGCCGGCGTTGCTGGGCCTGTTGGGGATCTGGTACGGCGATTTCTTCGGCGCAAACGGTCGCGGTCCTGCCTTACGATCAGTACCTGAAACGCTTCCCCGCCTACCTGCAACAGCTGACGATGGAGAGCAACGGCAAGCACGTCACGCTCGAAGGCGCGACGGTCGATTACCAGACTGGGGCCGTCTACTGGGGCGAGCCGGGCACCAACGGCCAGCACTCCTTCTACCAGCTCATCCACCAGGGCACGAAGCTGATCCCCTGCGACTTCATCGCCTTCGGCAAGACGCTCAACCCGCTCGGCCGTCACCACGACATGCTCCTGGCCAACGTCTTCGCGCAGGCGGAGGCGCTGGCGTTCGGCAAGACGGGCGAGGAAGTGAAGGCCGAGGGCACGCCGGACTGGCTTGTGCCGCACCGCACCTTCGAGGGCAACCGGCCGTCCAACACGTTCATGCTGGACAAGCTGACGCCGGCGGCGCTGGGCAAGCTGGTGGCGCTGTACGAACACAGCGTCTTCACGCAGGGCGTCGTCTGGGACATCGACTCGTTCGACCAGTGGGGCGTCGAGTTGGGCAAGGTGCTGGCCCAGCGCATCATCCCCGAACTGGAGAACAAGGAAGAACCTCTCCTGAAGCACGACAGTTCGACCAACACGCTGATTCGCCGTTACCGGAAGCTCAAGGAGTCCGCATCATGACCGTGGGATTCGACAAGCCACTGTACATCCTGCCGTTCGACCATCGCGGCTCGTTCCAGGAGAAGTTGTTCGGCTGGAAGGGCGCCCTGACGGCCGAGCAGACGGCCGAGATCGCCGCCGCCAAGGAAGTCGTCTACGACGGCTTCAAGGCCGCCCTCAAGGGCGGCGTGCCCAAGGAAAAGGCCGGCATCCTGGTGGACGAGCAGTTCGGCGCCGCCATCCTGGCCGACGCGGCGAAGCACGGCTACTCCACGTCTTGCCCGGCCGAGAAGAGCGGCCAGAACGAGTTCGATTTCGAGTACGGCGAGGACTTCGCCAAGCACATCGAGGCGTTCAAGCCGACCTTCTGCAAGGTGCTGGTGCGCTACAACCCGGAGGGCGACGCCGCGCTGAACCAGGTGCAGGCCGCCCGCCTGAAACGGCTGTCCGACTACCTGCACGCCAAGGGCCAAAGCATGTTCATGTTTGAGCTGCTGGTGCCGGCGGAGAAGGCGCAGCTGGACAAGGTCAAGGGCGACAAGAAGGCCTACGACCTGCAGCTGCGACCGGGGCTGATGGTGGAGGCGATCCACCAGCTGCAGGACGCCGGCGTCGAGGCGGACGTGTGGAAGATCGAGGGGCTGGAGCGTCGGGAGGACTGCGCGAAGGTGGTGGCGGCGGCGCGGCGCGGCGGCCGGGACAAGGTCGGCTGCATCATCCTGGGCCGCGGCGAGGACGACAAGAAGGTGCGCGAGTGGCTGACGACGGCGGCGCACACGCCGGGCTTCATCGGCTTCGCGGTCGGCCGCACCACGTTCTGGGACCCGCTGGTGGACATGCGGGCCAAGAAGATGACGCGCGATGCGGCCGTGACCGAGATCGCGCGGCGCTTCCGGGAATGGGTGGACGTGTTCGAGAAGGCGCACAAGGCGTAAAGAATCTGACGCATAGGCCGGCAGGAGTGAGTCGCCACGACTCAGAGTCTGTGAATCAAACCATCCAAGAGACTTTGGCGGGTTGAAGCGATGAGGGAGTGGACGAGGAAGGCTTGGGGCCAGGTCAGGCAGGGGCGGACGGAGCCGAAGGGTCTTGGTCTCCTTCGCCTCTGCGAATGCTCCAACCGCTGCCTCGCTTCCCCTCCGTCAGCCCGTCAGCGCCACCTCCGCGCGCTTCGCCGCCGCGACACCCCGCACGGCCGCCTCGACGCGCAGCCGCAACCCGCGAACGATGTTGTGCGCGATCGCGAACCACAAGGCGACCGCTTTCACCTTCCGCCGCCCGCGCACCCACAACCGCACCAGGCCCCGGTTCCGCGCCTGGGCGTTGACGCACTCCGCCGTGCTGGCGCGTTCCTTGTAGATCGCCTTGCCCTCTTCGCTGCCCATCCGCGCTCGCCAGCGGATCACCTCCTCACTGTCCTTCGGATGAGGCGCATAACGATCCGCCTTCGGGTCTTTGGGCGCCGGCGCCGGCGCGTAGACCTTGCAGCCGCCGCACTCCCTTTCGATCTGCTCGATGTCCTCGTGCTTGGCGAAGCCGCCATCGGCCAGCGCTTCCTTGGGGTAAACGCCGAAGCGTTTGTGGACTTCCTGGATCCGCGGCTTGAGTTGTCCCATGTCACTGCCCGAGGTGGTCGCCTCCACGGCCACGATTACCTGGCTGGGGCAGTCGGCGGTGTACTGGATGTTGAACGCGGGCCGGAAGCCGCCATCGGGCATCTTCATCACGGTGGCGTCCGCATCGGTGCCGCTGACCCGCGCCTCGTGCTTCTCGTCGGGCCTCTTCTTCGCTTCCATCTCCGGTATCCGCGCCAGCGCCTGGCGCAGACGCCGGCTACGCTCACGGGCGGCTCGTTCGCGGGCCTTGGCCTGGCGGCGGCTGGGAGCACCGGGATCGTCGTCGAGTTCTTCTTTGAGTCGGCGGACCTGTGCCTCGGCCTCCTGGAGATGTTCCTCAAGGGTGGGCTTGCGCCGGAAGGAGGCGGCCCCGGCGCTGGCCCGGACGCGCATTCCGTCGTGGGCGACGCGGTTGAGATCGACCAGTTCCTGCTCGCGCAGGACGGCCACCGAGTGGGTCAGCACCTGATCGAGCCAATCGACGTGCGCGACGCGGAAGTCGGACAGGGTGTGGTGGTTGACGGAGACGCCACCGACCAGCCAGCGAAAGGCGTTGTGGTTATCGCACAGCCAGGCCAGGGCGCGGGCGGAGCCGACGCCTTCGAGAGTGGCGTACAACCACAGGGCGACGCACAGGCGCGGGTCGATGGCGGCGCGACCCGGTCCGCCTTCACGGGAACGGATGGGCTCGTAAAGAGCGGACAGGTCCAGGCCCAGGCAGAAGTCCCAGACGAGCCGCGCCTGGTGATCCCGCTCCAGGAGGTTTTCCATGGGCATGGCCGGGATGAGTTGCTGGCGATCGGCGGTGCGAAGCCGAGGCGGTGGTCGGGTCGTGGATTCCGTAGACAAAGAAGGTCGCTCGCTCATGCTCTGTTCTGAACGGGGATGTTGCATTCTCCCTTAATTATACGCATGCCCAGGTTTGATTCACACGCTCTCACTCCTGCCGGCCTATGCCCTTTGGATTCGGAGCGGGCACGGACTAAAGTTCTCTAGCTTCGTCCGCGTCTGTGCTCGGCAAGTGGCCCCTGTCACGCATGCGCTGGATGTAGAGTCTGTTCCGGAAGGGGGCGGCAGGCGCAGCCTGCCCTACGGAAAGCCGGCGATTCGTGAAGGGCAGGCTGCGCCTGCCGCACTTCACGAACAGTCTCTAGTCCGCCTGGCTCCACGGACACCGCGCCAAGTCCTTCGCTTGGCGCGGGCTGATATTCAGGTCAGTCTTGAGGTAGTCGTGCCCCAAGTCCTTTTCAGACCCTCTTCAGATGCTAATGATGGCAATCTGAAACCCACCCTCGGCCTCGGCTTACCCGGCGGCCTGGTCGAGGATGTGGCTCACCCGCACGTCGGGCCGCGGCGGCAGGTGTTCCAGGCGGCCTCCTCAGTTTGGGTTACTCTAAGCTAAGGAAAATGATCGACGAAACCGAAATCCTCCCCGGCCCTCCCCCCTGCTTGGTGCATCACCGCGAGGCGACGCTCGTCAACGGCGTCCGTCTCCATTACATCGAGGCCGGCCTCGGGCCGCTCGTGGTGCTATTGCACGGTTTCCCGGAGTTTTGGTACGCCTGGCGACGGCAGATCGGTCCCCTCGCCGCGGCCGGCTTCCACGTGCTGGCCCCCGACCTGCGCGGCTACAACCTCTCCGACAAGCCGCGCGGCGTGGGCGCCTACCGCGTCGAGTCGCTGACGGCCGACGTGGCCGGCCTGATCCGTCATGCCGGTGAACGATGCGCCGCCGTCGTCGGCCACGACTGGGGCGGCGTCCTGACCTGGCTATTACCCCTTCATCACCCCGATTTAGTGCATAAGAGGGTGATCCTCAACGCCCCGCACCCGGCCGCCCTACGACGCGAGCTGCGCCGCGGGACGGACCAGCTGTTGCGGTCCTGGTACGTTTTCTTCTTCCAGCTCCCCTGGCTGCCGGAAGCCATGATGCGCGCCGGCGACTTTTCCCTGCTCCGCCGAATGCTGCGTCGCCAGCCCGCCCGTCCGGAGGCTTTGACGGAGGCGGACGCGGCGGCCTACAAGCACGCCCTCGCCCGACCGGGGGCTCTGACGGCGGCGATCAACTGGTATCGGGCCGCGTTCCGTCGCCCGCGCGATCCGGCCGACGACCGGCCGTGTCCCTTGCCGACGCTCCTCCTCTGGGGCGAGAAGGATGCGTACCTCGGCCCGCGCCTCACGGAAGACCTGGAAACCTGGTCGCCGAACCTCCGCGTCGAGCGCGCCCCGGACGCCAGCCACTGGATCCAGAATGACGCGCCGGACTGGGTCAATGCGCGGATGATCGACTTCCTCCGCGACGGCTGACGCCGTTCGGGGGTACGTCGTTTGCACATCCCTTATCTCATGCGGCGCGCTCGTCGGGAGACGCGCGGCCTCGCCCCGATGGTCCATCAACCAGGCCGGCGAAGCCCGTTTTGCCTGGGCAGGCGGCTCCACCGCAGGGTAAGGAGGTTTCTCATGGCAGGCAAACAAAAGAACCAGCGGACTCCACCGGCGGCGGACAGCGGCCGACCGGAAACCGGCAGTGGCAAGGGCCGGCGTGACGTGACCGGCTTCCTGCCCGAAGACATCCGCGTCGATCCGAACATCACGGAGGGACACCCCGGGTATCAGGAGAGCGGCGATTCGGAGATCATCCCGCCTGCGAAGAAATGATCGGCGCCGTTGTTATTCCGAGCCGGAAGCGCCGCGTCGCGCCGCGGTCGCCTCGCCGGCTAGACGACCATTTCGTAAGTCCTTCGCCACGGACTCGTAGCCGCCTTCGCCAGAATGCGGGTCCTCGCACCCGCATTCTGGCGAAGGCGGCGACCTTTATTGGCAGGGGGCTTACGAAACAGTCATCTGGGACGATTCCCCCCGCGCCCCTCCGGTCGTAGCGGCCTTTCCTTTTTCTCTTCTCTTGTGTACCTTCTCCACTTAGAACCCGTGCGCCGGCGTACGCGCTTCCGAGTCGCCCCCCGGAAGGGCGGCGCCAGGACGGCTTGTTCGGCGCGCGGCCGCTGTGGTAGAGAGACCGGGACGGGCAAGCCCTCCGCGGGCCGGCCGCCGGCAGGAACTGGTAACGACCCTAGGGAGGTCCCGACCGTGGCTTCCGTTGAAGAACGTGTCATCGAAATCGTCTGCGAAAACCTCGGCGTGAACAAGGACCAGGTCACGCGCAAGACCTCCTTTCAGGAGGACGTGGGGGCCGACTCGCTGGACATCGTCGAGCTGGTGATGGAACTGGAAGAAGAGTTCGAGATCACCATCCCGGACGACCAGGCCGAGAAGATCAAGACCGTCGGCGAGGCCATCGATTATATCGAGAAGGAGCAGGCCAAGAAATGACCCGACGCGTCGTCATCACCGGCCTGGGCACGGTCAACTCGCTCTGCTCGGACATTCCCGGCTTCTGGGCGGGCCTGTGCGCCGGCCGGAGCGGCGTCGGAATCATCGAGCAGTTCGACACCACCGCCTTCAAGGTCCACTTCGGCGGCGAGGTCAAGGACTTCAAACCGGAGGCCGTCATCGAGCCGCGCACGGCCAAGCGGCTCGACCGCTTCGCCCAGTTCGCCGTGGCCGCCTCGCTCTCGGCCGTGAAGGACAGCGGCCTGGAGTTCGGCAAGGAAGATCCGTACCGCTGCGGCGTCATCATCGGCAGCGGCGTCGGCGGCCTCAACGAATTTGAAGAGCAATACGACCGCTACCGCAACGGCGGCCCCGGCCGGATCAGTCCGTTCGTGATCCCGAAAATGATCCCGAACGCGGCGGCCGGCAACGTCTCCATTCAGTTCGGGGCGTCCGGCCCCTGCACCGCCGTCTCGACGGCCTGTTCGTCGGCCGCCAACGCCCTCGGCGACGCCCTGCGCGCCATCCAGCACGACCAGGCCGACGTGATGATTTCCGGCGGCTCGGAGTCCACCATCACGCCGATGGGCCTCGGCGGCTTCATCTCCGCCCGCGCCCTGTCGAACCGCAACGACGACCCCCAGGGCGCAAGTCGGCCCTTCGACCGCGACCGCGACGGCTTCGTTCTCAGCGAGGGGGCCGGGATCGTGATCCTGGAGGAGTTGGAACACGCCCGCAAGCGGCGGGCGACCATCTACGCCGAACTGCTGGGCGTGGGCAGCACGGCCGACGCCCACCACATCACGGCCCCGCACCCCGGCGGCGCGGGGGCGGCGATGGCCATGCGCGTGGCCCTGCGCGACGCCAGGATCAACCCGCAGGACGTGCAGTACGTCAACGCGCACGGCACGAGCACGGAACTGGGCGACGCGGCGGAAACGAAGGCGATCAAGGACGTCTTCGGCGAGCACGCCCGGCGGCTGGCGGTCAGCAGCACCAAGAGCATGTTGGGTCACACACTCGGCGCCAGCGGCGGCGTGGAGCTGATCGCCTGCGTGCTGTCGATCCGGCACGGCGTCGTCCACCCGACGATCAACTACCGGACGCCCGACCCGGCCTGCGACCTCGACTATGTACCCAACACGGCCCGCGAAATGCCGGTGCGGCGAGCGATCTCCAACAGCTTCGGCTTCGGCGGCCACAATTGCTGTCTGGTCGTCGGGGCGTTTTGAGAGACGACGACGCGACGTCCACCAGCCGCGAGCGCGAGCGAGCGCCTTCCGTTGAGGCGCTCGCTCGCGCTCGCGGCTGGTCTTCCGAGACCTACACCATGACTTCCCCCCTCGACTCTCTCCCCGCCCGCGCAGGGCAAACGTCCCTCTCGTCGCAGGAGGTCGCCCGCTACAGCCGCCATCTCATCATGCCGGAAGTCGGCATGGACGGGCAAAAGCGTCTCAAGGCGGCGTCGGTGCTGCTGATCGGGGCCGGAGGCCTCGGCTCGCCGCTCGGCCTCTATCTCGCCGCCGCCGGCGTCGGCCGCCTCGGCCTCGTCGATTTCGACGTGGTCGATTTCAGCAATCTCCAGCGCCAGGTCATGCACGGCACGCCCGACGTGGGCCGCACCAAGCTTCAGTCGGCCAACGACCGCCTGCGGGCCGTCAACCCGGAAGTGCGCCTCGACCTGTATGAAACCCATCTGACATCGGCCAACGCGCTCAAGATCCTTGAACCCTACGACGTGGTGATCGACGGCACCGACAACTTCCCGACGCGCTATCTCGTCAACGACGCCTGCGTTTTGCTCGGAAAGCCGAACGTCTACGGCAGCATCTTCCGCTTCGACGGCCAGGCGACGGTCTTCTACCCCGGCCGCGGTCCCTGTTATCGCTGTCTCTACCCGGAACCGCCGCCGCCGGGCGAAGTGCCGAGCTGCGCCGAGGGGGGCGTGCTGGGCGTGCTGCCGGGATTGATCGGCTGCATTCAGGCGACGGAGGCGGTGAAGCTGATCCTCGGCCGCGGCGAGCCGTTGATCGGCCGGCTGCTGCTGTACGACGCCCTGCAAATGAGCTTCCGCGAGTTCAAGGTGCGCCGCAATCCGAAATGTCCGATGTGCGGCGACCAGCCGACAATCAATCAGCTAATCGACTACGACCAGTTCTGCGGCGTGCGCGGCCAGGAGACGCCGGCGCCGGTCGCGGCGGCCTCGGCGGAAACCACGGTCGAGGAACTGAAGCAACGCCTGGATCGCGACGAGAAAGTGTTCATCCTGGACGTGCGCAACCCAGAGGAGTACCAGATCAGCAGGATACCGGGCAGCACGCTGCTGCCGCTGCCGGCGCTGCCGCAGCGCTTCCGCGAGCTGGACCGCGACAAGGAAATGGTGGTCCACTGCAAGAGCGGAATGCGCAGCCAGAAGGCGATCCAATTTCTCCGCGAACAGGGGTTTACGAAACTGAAGAACCTCAAGGGCGGCATCCTGGCGTGGGCGGATCGCATCGACCCGACGATGCCGAAGTATTGAGGAAGAGCGCTCGTTGGGCGGCAAGCAGAAGGCGTCTCTCGCAGGCGCTCCGGGTTGGCAGGCGAATACGCTGCTAGCACCAAACGGTTTTTCGGGCCGTAACGCTTAACTTCCAGTCCTTACGGACTACAATTCTCCCTGCCTGGGTTGCAGGGAGGATTCCTCATGCTCACCATGGACGGCACTTGCGCCTCTTGGCTCGCCCAAGCGCAGATCGCCGAACAGCGACTCACGGCCGGGCAACGCGGCTTGCTCCAGGCGGCCTTTGCCTTCCGGCGACGCTGCGGCGACGATTACTACTCCAGCCGGTTGCTCAGCCATTTCCTCCTGCACTGCGATTCCGGACTCAAAGTCGCTCAGATCGCTCGATTGGTCGGCGTCAGCCGGCCCACGGCCTCGCACCAACAAGGGGTGTCTTCCAAGGAGGCGATCCAGGCCGCCCACCACCGCCTGGCCGGCCGGCCGCATGGCAAACTGCTGCCGCGTTACGCCGGCCCCATCGCCGAGTTCATGCTGACTCACGCCGACGCCACGCGCTACGACGTGTTGGCCTTCATCCAACGCACCTGGGGCGTCCACGTGTCCACGGTGGCCTTGCACCACTTCTGCAAGAAGTTCGGCCTCGATCGGGCGACGCGGGCCGCGGCCGCGGCCCCCGAGCCGGCCGTGCAGCCTGCGGTCGCGCCGGCCGCGCCCGGCGGCGTGCCACCGCGCCAACCCGTGCCCCTGCCGCCGCCCCCTTTTTCGTCACCAAGACCCAGCACGCCGGCGCGTTCCTGTTGATGCCCGAAGCCCTGGACTGGTTGGCCACGGCCCAGGACTGCTTCACCGACGATTACGGTTCCTTGCGTCCGGGCCTGTTGACCAGCGTCTTCTCCTTGGTGACCGGCCTGGAGCGAGTTTTTCACCTGGACGAGATGGCCGACGCCGGCTTCGCCCGGTTGTGCGGCGGCCGCCGCTGCCCGTCGCGCCACACCGTCGGCGGTTGGCGGCGTCACCTGGCCTGGTATGAGGTCGATGCCTTCTGCCGCCGGACCTGCCCGTGGCACTTGCTCCGCAACGCCGACGCCATGGTCAGCTTCGACGAGCACACCATCCCACGCTGGACCAAGAAGTTTCGCATCGGCAAGGGCTACGTCACCACCCGCAACAAGTACATGCGCTGCGAGAAGCTGTTCACCGGCTTCGACCTGACGAGCGGCCGCTTCCTGGCGGTGCGCGGCACGCCGGGCGATGTGGGTTTGCAAGAGCTGGCGGCGCCGCTGGTCCGACAGGTCTTGAAGCACGGCCGGCCGCGCACGCTCCACGCGCTGTTCGACGCCGGGGCGGCCAAGTCGGACGCGGGCGTGCGGACCTTGTGGGATCTGGTCGAGAGCCAGCGGCGCCTGGACGTCACGCTGCGCGCCTGCCGCTACCCGCACCGAATGCGGGCCTGGAAGCAATTGCCCGGCGGCTTGTTCGTATCCGTCGAGGAACCGGGCGTGTGCGTCGGCGCCCCGCCCAAGGAAGTCCGCCTGGCCGAGACGCAAACGGTACTCAAGGGCGAGACCGCGGAGCAGGCGGTGCGCACCATCATCTGCCGGGAGGTCCGACCCGGTCCCAAAAAGGACCGCTGGCATCCGCTGTACACGACCTGCGCCGGCGACCCGGAAGACGTGCTGACCATCTTCCGGGCTCGACAAGGGCACGAGCAGGCCCATCGGGTCGAGGTTCACGACCTGTTGGTGGATGCCGTACCGTGCGGCTACGACAAGGAGAGTCCCGACCGGCGGCGGCCGCGCTTTCACCGGGGGCCGTTGCAGATGTTCGGCTGGCTGGTGGCGTTGGTGTACAACGCGGTCGCCGACCTGGGCCGACAGTTGGGCGAGGGCTACGCGGGGGAGCACGTCCGGACCCTGCGGCGACAGTTCTTCAACCGGCCCGGCCAGTTGTACGAGACGCCGGAAGCATTGATCGTGTACCTGGACCCGTTCGCGGGCCAGGAGGCGTTGGCCCCCGCGATGGATAGGATCAATGCGCGGCAACATCGCTTGCCCTGGTTAGACAACCGTCGCTTGGTCCTTTCTCTGACGCCAACCGGCCCATCCCGCGACGGGCCGTAGTGTGTCATTGTTAAGCGTTACGGCCACAAAAACCGTTTGGTGCTAGGAATACACTTCGATGGCCTTGATGATTTCGTCCAGGTCGTTGGGCACCTGCACCGCCCGGTTGGCGAAGGTCGCCCGGCGGACGCCCCGGCTGCCGAGCACCTCGTCGAACGTCCGCTGGTCGGTGCTATGGTAGGCCACCGTCGCCGTCGGGTCCTTGAGCTGATGGCCGGTGAGGATGCAGACCACGCGCTCGTCGGCGGCGATGACGCCCTCCTGCCGCAGCCGCCGCGCCCCGGCCACGCTCGCCGCCGACGCCGGCTCGCAGCCGAGGCCGCCCGCCCCCACCTGCGCCTTGGCGTCGAGGATGTCCTGGTCGGTCGCCTCGCGCACCACGCCGCCGCAGCGGTCCAGAGCCCGCAACGCCTTGGTCAGGTTCACCGGCCGGTTGATCTCGATGGCGCTGGCGATGGTGGACGCGCGCACGCCGCCGGCGTCCAGTTCCCGGTAATACCCCTCGCTGACGGCGTTTTCCGGCCGGCCGCCGTTCCAGCGCAGGCCGGACTGCCCGTAGAGCCGGTGGAAGGTGTTGGCCCCCGCCGCGTTAATCACCGCCAGCCGCGGCGTCCTTTTCAGCAATCCCAACTCCGACAACTCGATAAAGGCCTTGCCGAAGGCGCTGACGTTGCCGAGGTTGCCGCCCGGCACGACGATCCAGTCCGGCGCCTCCCAGCGCAGCGCCTCCAGCACGCGGTACATGATCGTCTTCTGCCCCTCCAGGCGGAAGGGGTTGATGCTGTTGACGAGGTAGATGCCGAGCTTCCGGGCGACCTGTTGGACGCGCTGCATGGCGTCGTCGAAGTCGCCGGCGATCTGCACGGTGAGGGCGCCGTGATCGAGCGCCTGGGCGAGTTTGCCGTAGGAAATCTTGCCGCTGCCGATAAAGACCACCGCCTTCATCAGCCCCGACGCGGAGCAGAAGACGGCCAGCGAGGCGCTGGTGTTGCCGGTGCTGGCGCAGGCGGCGCGGCGGGCGCCGGTGAGGCGGGCGTGGGTGAACGCCGCCGTCATGCCGTTGTCCTTGAAGCTGCCGGACGGGTTCAGCCCCTCGTATTGCAGGAACAGCCGGCCGGCGTTGAGGCCGACGTAGGCCGCGACGGCGTCGGCCTTCTGCAAGATCGTTTGGCCCTCGCCGATGGTGAGAATTTTGTCCGGCGGGGCGAACGGCAGCAGTTCGCGGAAGCGCCAGACGCCGCTAAAGTTGAGGGGGTCGGCCCGGTCGGCCCACTTGGCCTCGAAGTCGCGCAGCGACCTGGGCGGTTGCAGACGGTCCCAGTCGTAGGCCACGTCCATGAGGCCGCCGCACTGGGGACACTGGAACGACGTATCTTCCACGGCGACGGCGGCGGCGCAGTCGGGGTTGATGCAACGCTGATAAACGGCGTCTGTCATGGTTTATCGCTTGACTTCGGTTAGCCGCGACGCGCAGCGGAGCGCTTGGAGAGAGCGCTCCGCTGGCGCGTCGCGGCTAACCGCGTTTCTCATCGCTTAGTAATCCTTGACGGAAAAGCGCCAGCAGGCCAGGCCGAGTAGAATCGCGATGAAGACTCCCGAAACGCCGAGACTCTCGGCCCAGTTAATGTCGGGCAGTTTATCGTAGCCGTTGCTCTTGTACTCGGCCTCGGTGAGCAGCTCGCCGCCGATGGTCTTGGTCAGGAGAATGTCGAGGTCCTTGGTCCGGGGCAGCACGAAATGGACGGCGTCGGCGGTGGTGTAGACCCACGGCGGGATGTCGTCCGCCTGGGCCTTGACCTCCGGTTCCTTGCGGAAGGCGGTGAGGATCGAATAGCCGATTCCGTCGCCCCACAACATCGCCCAGACCAGCACCGTGACGATGATGCAGACGATGGGACTGCGCGTCAGCAACGCGGTCAACACCGAGACGGCGTACAGGATGGCGAAATAGAAGGTGATGCCGGGGACGCTGACGAGGAAGCCCGGCGCCCAGATTCCGGTGCGCAGCCCGATCGCCAGCCAGACGCCGCCCACCGCGAACGCCGCGTTGAGAAAGACGAACCAGAGACCGCCAATGTACTTGTAAAGCAGCAAGGCGTAACGGTGGATCGGCTTGACCACCAGCATGTCCACCGTGCCCTTGCTCAACATGTTCGGCACGAAAAAAGAGGTCAAAACGACGCCGGCCAGGATGCCGATCCAGGAGCCGAAGCCGTTGACCAGGTAGTCTTCGATCCAGTAAACGGCCCCGTGGATCGAGCAATGACAGAAGGCCGGCAGCGGCACGACGAAGCCCACCGTCGGGGCGTAGCGCCAGTCGCGGGCGTTGTCGATCTTCGTGCCGCCGCTGGTGATGTGGTAGCGCACCTCCAGCGGGTGGTCTTTGTCCGGCGGAACCAGGTTGGCGTCCACGTCGTTGAGCCAGAAATAATCCTTGTCGATGATATCGACCATCCGCCCTTCCGGGAGCCGGAGGTGGGCCGTGAAATCGGCGGCCTTGTCGGGGCTCTCGAAAGTCAGCAACACATCGAAGTGGTAATTGTACTGCCAGGGTTGGAGCGGTTCGTCGCCCGGCTTGTCGTCGGGCCGCGTCTGGCCGAAGTCGGTGATCTGGAGCACGAACGAGTTCGGCGGTACCTTGGCGAACGCCTGGGCCAGCGCCTTGTCCCACCAGAGCAGGAAACCGTTGTCCGCGATTTCCTCCTCGGCGGTCAGGGGGCGGAAGGAGACGCTGCCGACGGCCAGGATGAGCAGGCACGACAGGCCCACGGTCACATAAAGGACCTTGGAATCGACGGCCTCGCGGAACGAGTCCTTCATCAGGGCCAGGAATTTCATGGGACCGGCCCCCTCCCGACCGCGACGGCCGTGCGCCCGTCGCCGCCCCGCCGCGGCCGCTCATCGACGCCCGGCTCGGCCGACCGCACCGTCGCCATGAACAGATCTTCCAGCGTCTGCCGTTTCTGAACCAGATGCCGCAACCGCAACCCGCGCGTCGCCATCAGCGCCACCACCGGGTCGATCGTCTGCCCCGTCGTGAGGGCTACTTCCCAGAAGCCGCCCAGCGGCCGCACGTCGTAGCCCAGCCCGATCACCTCGTCGCGCGGGAAAACCTCGCCGGGCGCCACGCCGATCAGGAAGAACCCCTGCTGTTTGGTGAGCGTGGCGATGTCGCCCTCGCGCACCAGTTCGCCCTTGGCCAGGATGGCGACGCGGTCGCAGATCTGCTCCACCTCGCTGAGCAGGTGCGAGTTGAGAAAGATCGTTTTGCCCTCCGCCTTGAGGGATTGCATCAGGTCGCGGATCTCGCGGCGGCCGACCGGATCGACGCCGTCGGTCGGCTCGTCGAGAAAAATCACGTCCGGCTCGTGCAGCAGCGCCTGGGCGACGCCGAGCCGCTGTTTCATGCCTTTGGAGTAGGTGCGGATCTTGTAGTGCATCCGGCCCTTGAGGCCGACCGTGTCGAGGATCGCGGGGATGCGTTTGCGGCGGACGCGGGCCGGCACGTCGAGCAGGGCGCCGTAGAAGTCGAGCAGGCTGGCGCCGGTGTGGTAGTCGGGAAAGCGGTGGTCCTCCGGCAGGTAGCCGACGCGGCGGCGAACCGACGCCGTGCCGGCCGGCCGGTCGAGGAGCGACGCCTCGCCCTCGGTCTTGCGGATGACGCCGAGAAGGATCTTGATGAGGGTGGTTTTTCCCGCGCCGTTCTGGCCGAGCAGGCCGAAAATCTCGCCGCGCTCGACGGTCAACGACACGCCCTTGAGGGCGGTGATTTTGCCGAAGCGCTTGACGACGTTTTCGGTGACGATGACGGGCACGACGGCTTTCCCTCGGTGGCGCGGACCTCCGACGCTTGAGAATAGAGTAGCGACCGGGAAGGGGGGAGCAAAGGGCCGGCGGTCTTGAGGGAGGTCGTTGCGATGTTCACGATAGCCCTGTTCTGCCGACCCAATTCAGGGTGGAAAAAGGCCCTTCCCCCACGGTCCTCGCAAAATACCCTCTGATTGCCGCTACTTCGCCCTTTTATTGCGATTTTTCGACCACTCCTGGAACAAGACGGGGATTTATTGCGTAGCAATAGCGCCGCCCCCTTCCTCCCTACCCACCCCGCAGGAGACCCCCATGAAAATCGCCGTCGCCAAACCGCTGTTCGCCTGGGACGCCCTCGAAGATTCCCCCTCCCTGCAAACCGTTCGCACCTTCCTCGAAGCCATTCCCGACGCCCCCTTGATCGACTCCCTGCAACGCGCTCGCGGCAAGGGCCGCGACGACTACCCCATCGTCGTCCTCTGGGGAACCCTGCTGCTGGCTATCGTGCTCCGCCATCACTCCCTCGACGCCTGCCTGCAAGAGTTGCAACGCAATCCCGCCTTGCGTTTGCTCATCGGCGTCGAGTCCGAGGCCCAGGTCCCCAAGCCCTGCAACCTGTCGCGCTTCCTCGTCACCCTGGGCGAAGAGCCCCACCTCAGCCGCTTGCGCGACGTTTTCGACGTGCTCGTCGGGAGGCTCGGCCGGGTGGTCGGCGACCTGGGCAAGGACACGGCCGGCGATTCGACCGGATTGTCGGGTCGAGCCGCCGACAGCGTCGCGCTGCGCGAGGCGGAACAACGGCAAGGGCTGCCGCAACCCACCGGCGGACGCAAGGAATACAAGGACGACGACGGCACGGTCGCCAAGGTCGTCGAGTGGTTCGGCTACAAATTGCATCTGTTGGTGGACGTCAAGCACGAGGTGGTGCTGTCCTACCGCATCACCGACACCAAGGCAGGCGACAACGAAATGATCGGCGACCTGCTGCGGCAGGCGAAAAAGAACCTGCCCGAGGATCGCATCGAGACCATGGCGTACGACAAAGCGGCCGACGACGGCGCCGTCCACGAACTGCCGCACGACGAACAGGTGCGGCCGCCGATTCAAAACCGGAGTTTTAAGCTCGAAGAACCCGAGAAGGTCCTGGGCGGCCGCACGCCGCTCAACGTGGTCTACGATCAGGCCGGTACGTTGTTCTGCTACGACCGGGTCAGCCCGACGCCGGTGCGTCACGCCATGGCCTACATCGGCCACGAAGCGGAGCGTGGTACGCTGAAATATCGCTGTCCGGCCCGGCACGGCGACTGGGAATGCCCCAGCGACGCCGTCTGCAACGGCGAGCGCAAGTACGGCCTGACCGTGCGCGTCAAGCAGGAGATCGACCTGCGTCGCTTCCCGTCGATCCCGCGCGCCACCAAGAAGTTTGAACGGTACTACAAGGGCCGCACGTCGGTGGAACGAGTCAACGGCCGGCTGAAGATTTTTTGGGGGATCGACGACGGCCAGGTGTACGGGTCGCGGCGTTTTCACTCCCAAGTGGGAGCGGTCTTGGTGGTGCATCTGGGCTTGGCGACGGTGCTGGCTCAGACGGAGCGTTTTGAAGGCAGCTACGGAACGATGCGGCTGTCGCCGATCGCGAAGGCCCTGCGCGAGCTGATGAAAGAACCGCCGACGCCGGCTGCGGCGCCGGCGGCCGCCAACGGATAATCAAATAACGATGGGACAATTTGAAACCGCCGACGCCCTCGCGGGAGACGGTGCGCGCCCATGCGCAGCCCCCGGCCCGCGGTTGTGAAGCAAATCTACAACGCAACAGCCTCGGGAGGAGGCTGACCGCCGCCGCCGGAGCCGCCGTCCGAACGTGCGCCCCGGTAATCTGTTTGCGATACATGGGAATTGCCATGCGCATTCAAAAAACGCTTCGGACGCCTGTATTTGACGGGCGTCGGCCGTTCTTTTCTGGCCGCACCGCCCCCCACGGTCGATGACATAGCAGACGCCGGCGGCCGCGAATAAAGCGCTTGTTGATCGGACCCGAACCGCACCGACCGTCGGCGCACCCGAGTCCCACACCCGAGAATCCTCGCCATGCGTCGCGTCGTCGTAACCGGCCTGGGCGTGGTCGCCCCCAACGGAATCGGCAAAGACGAGTTCTGGGAGGCATGCCTCAACGGACGGAGCGGGGTCGGCCCGATCCGCAGCTTCGATGCGTCGAACCATCCCGTCCGGATCGCCGCGGAGACGCCCGACGTGGACCTGACCGACTTCATGCCCTTACGACACCGCAAGAGCATCAAGATCCTGAGCCGGGCCATGCGCTTCGCGGTCGCGGCCGCGGGACTGGCGGTTCGTGACAGCGGTCTGGACCTGGACCACGAGCATCACGAGCGCGTCGGCGTGGTCATGGGCACGGGGCTGATCCCGATGGACCTGGAGGAAATCGGGCCGGCGCTGGCGGCGTCCTGCGACGAGCAGGGGCGGTTTCAGGCCGCGCGCCTGGGGGAACGAGGCCAGAGCTTTATCCGCCTCTCTCTCTCGTCAAGTACCTGCCCAACATGGTAGCCGCCCACATCTCCATGATGCTCAACGCCCAGGGTCCGAACAGCACCATCACCACGGCGTGCGTCGCCGGCACGCAGGCGGTGGGCGAGGCGTTTCGCCTGATCGCGCGCGGCGAGGCGGACGTCGTGTTCGCCGGCGGCGCCGACAGCCGCATCGATCCGTTGCTGTTGCTTGCTTACAGCGCCGTCGGCGCCCTCAGCCGGTCGGATCGTCCCCCCGCGGAGGTCTCTCGGCCGTTCGACGGCCGCCGCGACGGCTTTGTTCTGGGCGAAGGCGCCGGGGTGCTCGTCCTGGAAGAACTGAAGCGCGCCCGCCGCCGCGACGCGGTCATCTACGCCGAGGTGCTGGGCATGGGCGCCAGCTTCGACGCCTACTCGGTCCTCCGGCCCGATCCCGACGCCGCCGGGGCCGCCCGGGCCATCGACTGGGCCTTGCGAGAGGCCCGCGTGGACCCCGAAGACGTCGATTACATCAACGCCCATGGCACCAGCACGCATCTGAACGACGTGATGGAAACCACGGCAGTCAAGCGCGTGTTCGGCGAGAGGGCGAGGAAACTGCCGCTGTCGTCTCTCAAGTCGATGATCGGCCACCTTATCGGCGCCGCGGGCGCGGTGGAGTCCGTGGCCCTGGCGCTGACCCTGAAACAGGGCGCGGTCCCGCCCACGATCAACCTGACCCAGCCGGACCCGGAATGCGACCTGGACTACGTACCCCACAGCGCCCGCGAGATGCGCGTGCGGACGGGGATTTCGACCAGCTTCGGATTCGGCGGCCAGAACGCCGCGCTGGTGATGCGCGGCGTCGCCGCCTGAGGGACTCCCGTTCGCGGGAAGGAGTGATTCTGTGACAAAAACCCGCTCCGTCGTCGCCGATTACGCGGTTTACCTGGCGTTGCGTATCTTCATTTGCGTGATCCAGATCCTTCCCCCGGCGTCGGGGCGCCGGTTCGCGGCCTGGCTGGCCTGGGCCGTGCATCGCCTGGATCGGCGCCATCGGGAGGCGGCGCTTGACAACCTCCGTCAGGCTTTTCCGAACCGGTGGACCGATGAGGAGCGCGAGGAAGTGGTCCGGTCCACCTACCGCCATTTCTGTAATGTGGTAATCGAGATCGCTCACATGCCGCGCAAGCTGTCGGTGCGCACCCGGCGGCGCTACGTCTCGTGGGAGGACCAGGCCCAGAGAGAGCAGCTGTACCACTGGCTTCGTTCGAGCCGGCCGGTCCTGCTCGTGAGCGGTCATTTCGGCAACTGGGAGATGGGCAGTTACAATCTGGGGCTTACCGGTTTCAGCACCTACGCCGTCGCCCGGCCGCTCGACAATCGGTTCGTCGATGAATTCCTGGTCCGCTTTCGGAGGAAGACCGGCCAGAAGCTGCTGTCGAAGAAAGGGGACCTGGATCGGATGGAATCGATCCTGGCCGCGGGCGGCAAGCTCGCCGTCCTGGCGGACCAGGACGCTGGGCCGCGCGGCCTGTTCGTGGACTTCTTCGGCCGGCCGGCCTCGACCCACAAGGCCATCGCCCTCCTTGCCGTGAGCCATTCCGCGCCGATCGTGGTCATCGGCGCGCGGAAGGTGGGCGAACTGATGCGTTACCAACACGCGATCGAAGACGTCATCCTTCCCGAGGAGTATGCCAGGCGGCCCGACGCCGTCCGGGCGATCACGCAGCGGTACAGCGCCGCCCTGGAGCGTCTGATTGGTTCCGCGCCCGAGCAGTATTTTTGGCTGCACCGCCGCTGGAAGAGCCAGCCGCCGCTGAAGGCGCGGCGCCGGATCGCCGCCTGAGCGAACTGATGCTTTTTCTCCTCAAACGCACCGTCCCGACCGCCTTGCTCGCCCTGGCGGTGCTGACCGCCCTGGGCCTCGGACTGCGCCGCCTGATCGGCGACGGCGTTCCGCCTTTGCGCTTCACGCCTTACCTGATCCTGGTCGGCGTCTGTGTGTGCGGCGCCGCGCTGGTCAGCGACGGTCTGATCCACGGCGGGCTGCGACTCGCGTTCGGCCGGCGGTACCTGGAGCGATACCGCGAACTGGCGGCGACGTTTCGGGGCCAGACCGTGGCGGCGATGCTGGCGGGGGCGGCAATGGCGGGGCTGGGCGAGGAACTGGTCTTCCGCGGCCTCAGCCGGTCGCCGGGAGTGCTGCTGGCGCTGGCCGTGGCCTTCGGCCTGCTGCACCACGTCCGGCTGCGGCTGTGGCCGTTTACCCTTTGGTCGATCTGGGAAGGCGTCGTTTTCGCGGCGGCGCTGTGGTGGACCGGCGAACTGGCCGTCACGATGATTGCCCACTTTTTGCACGACGTGTTGGGGTTTCTGATCTTTCGCGTGGAAAACCGGCGCGCCGAACGCTCTTCGGTTAGCCGCGACGCGCGGCGGAGCGCTCGATCCCAAGCGCTCCGCCGCGCGTCGCGGCTAACCGAAGTATGTTGATCCGGATCGTATGTCAGACGGGCGCGGTATGCCCGAGGAAGCGCAGCAGCGTATTCGCCGCCGCCTCGGCGAACGCTGGGTCGTTGACGTGCAAGTCCAGTTCCACCAGCGCCACGTCCGGACTCATCCAGTTGCGCAGACTCTGAAACAGGGCCGCGTCCGCCGCCGGCGCCCAGAACGGCCCGCCCTCGCGGTCGAGGGCCGACACGCCGCGCAATGGGACCAGCACGGCCGTCGGCCCCCGTGCCGCGCTGGCCTTGTGGGCGATTTCCTTCCCTAAGAGATCGTTTTCCTCCGGCGTGGTGCGCATCAGCGTGACGGAGGCGTTGTGTCGGTGAAAGAGCCGGCCGCGGAAGCGCTCCGGGACCGTCTCCGGCGGCCCGAAATTCACCATGTCCAGGGCGCCGAGCGAGATCACCTGCGGCACGCCGTGCAGGGCGGCCGCCGTCAGCCGGTCGCGCCCGGCGCCGAGCACGCCGCCGACCAACTCATCCGCAAGCTCTGTGGTCGTCAGGTCGAGGACGCCGGCGATCTGGCCCTCGGCGATGAACGTCTCCATGGTGCGGCCGCCGACGCCGGTGGCGTGGAAGACCAGCGTTTCGTAACCGTCGCGCTCGACCCGGGCGCGGGCCGCGTCCACGCACGGCGTCGTCACGCCGAACATGGTGGCCGCGATTAGCGGTCGGTTTTCTCCGCTTCCCACGGCGGCGACTGCCCCCCGGACCATGCCGGCCATGGCCGCCGCGGCGTTGGCCAGCACGCGCCGGCTGACGCGGTTGAGGCCGCTCACGTCCACGACGGAGTACATCATGCAGACGTCGCTCTGGCCGACGTAGGGCCGCACCTGGCCGCTGGCCACGGTGCTGACCATCAGCTTGGGAACGCCGAACGGCAGGGCGCGCATGGCCGACGTGCCGACGGCCGTGCCCGCCGAGCCGCCCAGGCCGAGAACGCCGTCCACGCGCCCCCGGTCGAACAGGTCCCTGGCGACGGCAGCCGACCCACGCTCCGCCGCTTCCACGGCCAGCCCCCGGTCGCCGGCCGTGCGCAGGGCGTCGAGGTTTTCGTCGGCCGCGGCGAACAGTTCCTCGCGCGGCACATCGGGCGTAAAGGCCGGCGGACCCAGCACGCCGGCGTCGAGCACCAGGACTTCCACGCCGGCTTCCCGAAGGCGGTCGCGGAGGTACTGGCACTCGACGCCCTTGGTGTCGAGCGTGCCGATCAACAAGACGGCCATGCAAAGGCTCCGGCGATGATCCTTTATTACCCGCGCCCGTACTTGTCGTCGGGCGGGTAATCGCTCTGGGGCTTCCGCCCGGCGGCCGGGCGGCCCCACTGGTCGCGGATGGCCTCGTCCACTTCCGGCGCAATAGCGGATCGTGTTTGTTCGCGGTACGCCCGGCTGAAGTCGCCGTGGACGTTTTTGAGCACGATCGTGTCGTCGGTGATCTCGGCGGCGCCGATTTGCGTGGTTGCCAGCGCGATCAAGGCGACAAGCCAGGCGATGAACAGGACGCCGGCGACGCCCATGAGCAAGCCGCCGATCATGGTGAGAGGCCCGTCGGGGTCGGAATCGATGTTGGTTGCGAACAAGCAGCCGCCGACGATCAGCAGCCCCAACACCAGCAGAATGCCGCCGATGCCGATCAGGTAGCGGATCGTCCAGTGGTTCTTGTGTCGCTCGCACAGCGGGACCGGCACGCGCCGGCGCTTGACGAACCAGACGCCAATGATTGGCGGCACGAACCGCGCCCAGTAGGGCATCCAGGAAAACTGCTTGACCGGCCGGGCAACGGCCGTCGCCCCGCATCTCATGCACACGTCCGGCAACGCCTCCGCGTCCAGGTCGTAAAAGTCCAGTCGCACGTCACCCATGTCATTCTCCTCATGCTCGTTGGGGGGTACTCGCAGGCCTCATTTCCAGAAACGCCAACGGATCGGCGACCTGCTCCGTAGAAAACCCTAGAAGACCCTGTTCCCACGCCCCGCGTGGGAACCCGCGTCGGGACGCTCCGCGTCCCGTCCGGTCGAAAGGCCGGCGACAGGATGGTTCGGGACGCGGAGCGTCCAAACGTCGTTCCCACGCGGGGCGTGGGAACCAGGGTTGTCGGCTATTGAACCGGGGAAAGGGGGCTGTGACAAGAGTACGACGGGAAGTTGGCGGCGGCCCACGCGCCGCCATTTCTGATCTATAGTTCGTTAGCAATCGGTGCGTCCCCGCCGACGCCCCGCGATTAACCCCCAACGCCGGAACCCACGATGACCCAAACCCTGACCGCCGCTCCGCCGGCGTCCGCCCGGCCCGAGGGGCCGTTCCTCAACCTCGACCGCGACGACCTGCTCCGCAACCTCAACGCCCGCGCCTGCTGGGTCCGTCATCGGCTCACGGACCATCCCCTCTTCGCCCTGCCGCGGTTGCTGGAGTTGGCAAAGGGGCTGCCGCAAAAGTATGTGCGCATCAATTCCGGCGCCGTCCCGGTGAACGCCAAACCGGCCGAGATCCCCGGCACCGGCCTGTCCACGGTGGACAGTTTCCAGCGCATCGAAGAGACCAACACGCGCATCATGCTCAAACACATTGAGCTGAACGACGAGTACCGCGACCTCTTGCACGCCTGCATCGCCGAGATCGAGGCGCTGGGCCACCCCTGTATGCGCGGCATCCAGAGCCGCGTCGGCTACGTCTTCATCTCCGCCCCGAACCAGGTCACGCCTTACCACATGGACCCGGAGATCAATTTTCTCCTCCAGGTCCGCGGCCGCAAGACCTTCCACGTCCTGCCCGGAGACGACCGCTCCATCCTCTCCGAGGAAGACATCGAACGCTTCTACTCCGGCAAACACGAGTCGCTGCCGTTCAAGGAGGAATGGAAGGGCAAGGCCGTGCCGTTCGAGATGCCGCCGGGCGACGGCGTTCACATCCCGGTCAACCACCCGCACTGGGTCACGACCGACAACGACGTGACCATCTCCTTCGCGCTGACGCTGGAGACGGCGGGAACCAGGCGGCGCGGCGCCGTCTATGCCGTCAACCACCACCTGCGCCGCCGCGGCCTGAAGCCCGCGCCGTTCGGCCGTTCCCCCCTCCGCGACTCCTTCAAATTCCAGAGTTTTCGTTTATGGAACTCTCTGAATCGCCTTCGCTCCAGGAAGCAAGTCCCGGCGGACCACTACTAATCCCGTCCCCCGCGCGGCCGGACCTTTCCTGCCAGCTCGTGACGGACCCGGCCGAAGCGGAACGGCTCCGGCCGGCCTGGACCGATCTGCTGGAGCGGAGTGGGCGTCGGGACCTGACCGTCTCCCCCGACTGGATGCTGATCTGGTGGGGCGTCTACGGCCCGACCCAGGGCCGGCGGCTGCGCCTGGCCCTGTTCCGCGACGCCGGCCGGCTCGTCGGCCTGGCGCCGTTGCTGCGCCGCACCCACTGGCATCGCGGCGTCGTTCCGTTCCGCCGCCTGGAGTTCCTGGCGTCGGGCGAGCGCGAAGGCCACGGCATCTGTTCCAACCATCTCAACGTGATCGCGGAGCGCGGCGCCGAGGAGGCCGTGGCGCGCGCCCTGGCGACCGCGGTCGCGGCGGGGACGCTCGGCGCCTGGGACGAGCTGGTGCTGCCGATGATGGACGGCGAAGGGCCAATGCCGGCCCTGCTCACGACCGCCTTTCGTGACGCCGGCCTGGCCGCCGAAACGGTCGAAACGGCCCGCGCCCCGTACATTCCCTTGCCCGCGACCTGGGACGACTACCTTAAGAGCCTGTCGTGTACCCATCGCCGACAGATCACGCGCTCCCTTCGCGCGTTCGACCAGTGGGCCGGCGGCGAAGCTCGCCTGGAGCGCGCGACCGACCTCGCCGGTCTGGAGAAGGGCAAGCGCATCTTGAGGGAACTGCATCACGCGCGCTGGGAAGACGGCGGACAGTCGGGCGTCTTCCGTTCGCCGCTCTTTCTGGAGTTTCACGATAGGATAATGCTTCATTTGCTGGAGCGAGGCGCGTTGGAACTGACGTGGCTCTCGGTTCGCGGCGAGCCGGTGGCGGCCCTGTACGGCATGGCGTGGGGCGACAAGGCGACCGCCTACCAGACGGGCCGGCGGCCGGACGCGCCGGCCGCCGTGCGGCCGGGCGGAGTGCTTTTGGCCCACGCCATTCGCGCCTCCGTCGAGGCGGGGCGGCGCGAGTTCGACCTGCTGGCCGATGAGGCGCCGTACAAGATGCAGCTCGCCCCGGCCGCCCGGCCGCTGGTCCGCGTCCGCGTGGTTCGTCCGGGGTGGAGGGAATCGGCGCGGCGCCTGATGGAGCGCGGCGTGGAGATGGTCCGGCCGCTGCGCCGTCGGATGAAGGGAAAAGGGGACTTTAGCGACGCTTCGCGGAGGCGATAAGGATTTGGGCCGCTTACGCGACGCCTCTCTACAGCGCCCGGCTCCTGCACCTGGCGGGGGCCGAAACCGGGGACGCACCCTCGCCGACGCACATCTCCGCGGGGGGAGGCGCCTCGGCGCCGTGTTTGAGTTGGTACAGCCAGTCCAGGCACCCGCACAGGTGCAATCGAAGGTTAATCAGGCTTTGGTAGCAAGGGGCGGCGTCGCGCGGCAACAGGCGGGCGTCGCAGCCGGGCCGGACGAAGCCGCCGTAGCCGGACAGGCAGCCGTCGTAGCCGGCCTCCTCGGCCAGGGCGGCCGCCTCGGGCCGGAAGTTCCGAATGCCCCCGTAGGGGTAGGCGAACCAGCGCACGCGTCGCCCCAGTTGTTTTTCCAGCACCGCCTTGGAGCCGAACAATTCCGCCCGCGCCTCCGCGCAAGGGGCGGTCCCCAGGTTCGGGTGGTTCATGGTGTGCGAGCCGATCTCGTGGCCGAGTCGGACCATCTCGCGCACGTCGTCCCAGCGGAGGTTCGGCATGGGCGGCAGGTGGCGGTCCCACGGGAAGGAGCGGTCGGTCCCGACGAAGGCGGTGGGCAGGAAGAAGGCGGCGGGGAGGCCAAGCTCAGCCAGGACGCGGGCGGCGAAGAGGTTGTCGCGGTAGCAGTCGTCGAAGGTGACGGCCACGGTTCGCGGCGGCATGTCGCGGCCGGAGCGAAGGGCGTCGAAGACCTCGGCCAGGGGCACGACGCGGAAATGTCGGCGGAGCATCCCGCAGATCGCGCGGAAGCGGGCCGTGCCGACGGTCAGCCCGTCCTCGGGGATCGCATCGGTGACGCGGTGGAACAGCAGGATCGCCATGAAACGACGGCCGGCCCGCCGCGCAGCCCACTCCTGCACGCGGGCGGCCCCGGAGTAGAGGTAGGCGGCGCAGAGGGCCGATTTCGTCAGGGACTTCAGGCGATGCATGGGTGTGACTTCGCTGTCGAGGCTGGGGAGAGCGTATAGTGACAGCGTACCCCATGATCGGCCAGGTCGCAACTGAATCCTCCGCCGTTTGAGGTCGTTGCGATGTTCAGGGGGAGCCTTGTTTTACGGCTCCGCCATCACTCCCTCGACGCCTGCCTGCGGGAGCCGGAACGCAATTATGAAGAGTTATCGGTGCGTCGCCTTCGCGGGGGGTCGATGGGCAGGCCGCGGTGGATTCAGCTTACCCTTCGACCTCCTGGAAGGCGATAAGAAAAGCGCCGGGTACAATAAGCCTTCTCGTAGATGACATCGGCGAAGAGAGGCCGCCCGCGCCGCTGCATCAATGGAACGACATCCTCAGCTGAAAGCCGAGAACGACGCGGCCGGGCGGACTCGCCGAGTCCGCCCGGCCCACCCTGTTTTCGTGTCGGAAAAGTCGTGGTTAGAGCAATTCCGTCACCGGCTCGCGGTCGTCGAGGACGTACATCGGCCGGCCGCTGCCGTTGGGGAACGTCATCGACGGGTCGATGCCGATCGCCTGGTACAGCGTGCTCAGCAGTTGCGGCACGGTGTAATGGCGGTCGGTCGGGTGTTCGCCGCGGGCGCTGGTGGCGCCGACCGCCTGGCCCATCTTGAGGCCGCCGCCGGCCACCAGGGCGCTCATGGCCGGCGACCAGTGATCGCGGCCGCCGTCGTTGCCGTTGATCTTCGGCGTGCGGCCGAACTCGCCCCACATCACCGTCACCACGTCGTCCTGCATCCCGCGGTCGTGCAGGTCCTGGATCAGGTTGGCCACGCCGCGATCCACTTCCGGAAGCTGCTTGCGCAGCGTCCTGAAGTTGCTGCTGTGCGTGTCCCAGCCGCCGATCGACAGCGTCACGCAGCCGACGCCCGTCTCGATCAGCCGCCGCGCGGTCAAAAACTGCTCGATGCCCTTGTAGCGGTCGCGGCTGCGCGGCTCTTCATTGTTGAGGTCGAGGGCCTTGCGCACGGCCCCGGACGCGATCATGTCGAAAGCGCGGGCGTTGAAGGCGTCGAGGCCCTTCATGGTCCCGCTGGCGTCGAGGTCGCGGCGCACGTCGTCGAAGCCCTGGAGCAGCGACTTGCGGTCGGCCTGGCGTTCCGCGTTGACGCCGCTGGCCAACCGGAGGTCGGCCATGCCCGGACCCTCGGCGGTGAACGGCCGGAAGGCGACGCCGAGGTAGCCCGGCTCGGTGCCGGGGCTCATGCCGCGGAGGCTGACGAATGGCGGGATGTCGGCGGCCCCGCCGCGCACCTTGGACACCACGGACCCGAAGGACGGGTGGTGGGCGGTGCGGTTCTTGGCCTCGCTGTAGCCGGTCATGACGAGCGAGTCGGAGTGCTCGTCCACCGAGCTGAGCGAGCGGACGACGGCCAGCTTGTCCCACATGCGGGCCTGCATGGGGAAGTACTCGCAGATCTGGACGCCGGGCACGTTGGTGGCGATCGGCTTGAACTCGCCGCGGAACTCCTTCGGCGCATCCGGTTTGAGATCGTACATGTCCATGTGCGACGGGCCGCCGCCGAGGTAGATCATGACGGCCGACTTGCCGGACGATGGTTTGCCGGCGGCGACTTCGCCGGCGCGGCGCGGAGCATCCCGGCCAGGGACAGGCCGGCGCCGAAGGCGCCGATCTGGAGGAAAGAGCGGCGGTCGATGCCGTCGCAGTAGCGCTGACGCGATCCCCAAAATGTGAACATTCGCGGAACCCCCCTAACTGGTTTCGGAACCCCTCCCCGTCCATGCGGGAAGGAACCCTCCACACGGTGATGCTAACCGGGGCGAACCGGCGGGGCAACTCAATTCGGGCGGGAAAATGTTCGGGGCGGGGGCGGCGAGCCGCACAGGGGTGAATAGGGAAATGTACCACGGCACTGGCCAGGGCGCCAGAAGTATTTTGACGGATTTTTATGAGCTTATGCCGGCGGTCGATACGGTGTACCTTAAAGCGCGGCGCTTGCCGCCCCGACGGTTTGACCAGCGGGCCTGACAGACACAGTGGAATCAGGACTATGTCCGTCCGGTAGAGGCGGTAAGGTTGCCGGGCCTTTACCGACCCGAAGCGCTGCCGCGGTCCCCGAATACAATTTACCTGGGCGAGGCCACGATGATCGGGTGGTTATGAGCGATTCCTGGCAACTTCGACTGTACGAAGATCGGAAACTGCTTTACGCGGCGGAGCTGACCGGCCCCGCGGAGCTGGGCCGTCAGAGCGCGCCGGACGAAGCCCTCTACTCCCAACGCCCGGCCGCGGTCGGCCGGCGCGTCGTGATCGCCCTCAAGGACGAAAAGTCGATCCCGCGCCGCTGCGTCCTCATCGAACCGCTGGCCGAGGGCGGCTTTCGCCTCACCAATTTGAGCGCTGATCGGCCCATCGGCTTGCCGGACGACGCCGCGGAGTTGAAGCCGAACGCCAGCGTCGCCGCGTCCGCGAACGCGCTGCTGTTGCTCGGAAAGAAGACCGTACGCCTCCAGAAATCCGAAGGCCAACGTCCGCCGCTTCGGGGTTTGGCCGATGTCACCGCGCCGCCGGGACGGAGTGCGTACGCGACCGTTCCGCCGTCCGGCTCCGCGATGAGGGACCTGGTTCCCTGGCTGCGGGCCGCCATGGACGTGCTCCAGAGCGCCGCCGGGTCCGCGGATTTCTTCGACAAGGCCGCGCGGGCCGTCGTCGATCTGGTCAATCTGGACTCCGGCCGCGTTCTGCTCCTGAAAGAGGACGAATGGCGGCCGCACGCGATTCACACGGCGCCGCGCGTCGTCCGCGATACGTCCGGCCCGGCCAGCAGACACGTCCTGAATCGGGTGCGCCAGGAGAAACGAACCTTGTGGGAGTCGCCGGATCCGGACCTGCCGGCCGCGGCGAGCCTGGAAGCGGTCGAGGCCGTCGTGGCCGCCCCGATCCTGGATCGAAACGGGACCGTCATCGGGGCGCTCTACGGGGACCGCCGCAACGGGGGCGGTTCGGCGACCGCCGGGCCGATCACGGAAGTGGAGGCCATGCTGGTGGAGCTGCTGGCCCGCGGCGTCGCGGCGGGGCTGGCCCGGCTCGAACAGGAGCAGACGGCGGCGGCGCTGCGGGTGCAGTTCGAGCAGTTCTTCAGTCCCGAACTGGCGCGACACCTGGCGCGGCAACCGGACCTGTTGAAGGGGCGCGACACGGAGGTCACGATCCTATTTTGCGACATTCGGGGGTTCAGTCGTATCAGTGAACGTCTTGGCCCGGCCCAGACCCTCGAATGGATGGGCGACGCTTTGGACACGCTGTCGGGCTGCGTCCGGGCCGAGGGCGGCGTGCTGGTCGATTACATCGGCGACGAGCTGATGGCGATGTGGGGCGCCCCGGAGGAGCAGCCCGACCACGCCCGACGCGCCTGCCGCGCCGCCCTGGAGATGCTGGCCCGGCTGCCGGGGCTGAACGAGCGCTGGCAGTCGGTGCTTAAAGAGCCGATGGGGATCGGCCTTGGCGTGAACACGGGTCCGGCGCGGGTGGGCAACGTCGGCTCGCGGTACAAATTCAAGTACGGGGCGCTGGGCAACACTGTCAACCTGGCCAGCCGGGTGCAGGGGGCGACCAAGTACCTGAAGTGCAAGCTGCTGATCACGGGGGCGACGCGGGCGAAGCTGGGCGACGGCTTCGCCACACGGCGCCTGTGCCGGGTGCGGGTGGTGAACATCGCCGAGCCGGCGCCGCTGCATGAACTGGTCCCGGGCGACGCGGCCGGCTGGCCGGAGGCGAGGGTGGAATACGAGAAGGCCCTGGATGAGTTCGAGAACAGGCGCTTCTCCAGCGCCGCCCGCATCCTGGGGAACTGGCGGCTGGAGCATTCGGGGGACGGCCCGGCGCTGTTGCTGCTGTCGCGGGCGGTGCAGTGCATGGTCGAGGAGCCGGACCCGTTTGATCCGGTGTGGGTGTTGCCGGGGAAATAGTGGGATTTGCGAGGGGCCTGGTCCCCTTCAACGGTGCGCCGACGGTGCGGGCGGCAACTTCTTCGTCAGCGGATGTGTCCCCGCTCCCGGCCCCACTCTATCCAGGCCCGCGCCATTTCCTTCACCTTCCCGGCGCTCGCTTCCGGGACGGGGTTCTCCCCGGTGATTTCGCGCAGGGCCGCAAACCAGAAATCGGTGTCGCGCTTAAGTTCGGCAAGAAGGAGGGGAACGGCCGCCGGACCCATTTGGACGATCTCCCGGTAAGCCGGGTGCTTGGCCATTCGGTCCGTCGAACTCAGGTGTGCGACGCCTTCCTTCCACCTTTTAACTAACTCGCGGAACCGCTTCTGAGCTTCCGGAGACGGGTCGGGGTCCGGCAGCGGCTGCACAAGCACTAGAACGCGGCCGCCGGGCAGGGGCAGCGGGTTGTCCAGTTCCAGGGTGCCGTCCGGCTTGACCGTCCCTTGCGCGGAGACTTGCATTGCTCACCCTCCTTACGGCCGGCGTCTGACGCCATTCTATCTGATGAACGGGACGCCGGTGACGTGGCGGCGGGTCGGCGCCTGCGGCTACGAAAGCCGTCACTTTTCCTGGACCTTCTTCAGCAGGGCGTCCACGTCGGCCCACAGCTTCTTCCAGTCCGCGCGCTCGGACTCGGGCAGCTTGTCCAGCGCGGCCGCGTCGCGCACGCCGGCCAGGTCGGGGTCTTCGCGCCAGTGCTGCAGCGTCTCCCGTAAAGCGCCTCGGACGGCGGGCGCGAAGGCGTCCTCCTGTTGCCGACGCCATGCGCGCCACCCGGCCAAGTCGTCCCGCAGCCAGCCGAGGGCTTGCTGACGCAAACGGGCGCGCTCCTTGTCGTCCAGTTTGTCGGCGTCCTCGCCCTGGCCGGCGGCGGCCAGGGCGGCGCAACAAGCGGCTTCGTAGCGGTTGCCGGTTTGCACGTCGTCGGCCAACGCGGGCTTCGCGGCGAAGGCGTCGGCATAGAAGCGGGCGGCGGCGGCGTGGCGTTTCTTGATGTGACACAGGACGGCGAGGCTCGCTTGCTCGTCCGCGTCGGCGGGCTGGGAGTCCCCCTTCAGGATGGCAGGCAGCTTCCGGTCGAGGGTGAGCATTTGCTCGCACCACTGCAACTGCCCTAAGACCATGTTACGCCGGGGATCGTCTGCGGGGAGCAGCTCCAGGCAGCGTTGCAAGGCCTGTCTCGCCTCGGTGAGCTTCCCTGTTTGAAGCAGCGTCACGCCAAGGTTTCCGCTCGCCGCGGCGTCCTTAGGGTCGAGTGCGATGGCCCTGCGGAACTCGGCGACCGCCTCCTCCCCCTTGCCCTGAGCCCGCAGGACGGCACCAAGGCCGTTGTGGGGCTGGGCGTCCTTGGGGTCGAGTGCGATGGCGGTGCGGCACTCGGCGGCCGCCTTTGCCCCCTTACCCTGGTCGTACAGGACGTTGCCGAGGTTGTAGTGGGGCTGGGCGAGCTTGGGGTCGAGTGCGATGGCCTTGCGGTACTCGGCGGCCGCCTCCTCCCCCTTGCCCTGATCCAGCAGGAGCTTGCCGAGGTTGTTGTGGGGCCGGGCATCCTTGGGGTCGAGGGCGATGGCGGTGCGGTATTCGACGGCCGCCTCCTCCCCCTTGCCCTGGTCATCCAAGACCTTACCGAGGTTGAGGTGGGGCAGGGCGAACTTGGGGTTGAGTGCGATGGCGGTGCGGTACTCGGCGGCCGCCTCCTCCCCCTTGCCCTGAGCCAGCAGGACGTTGCCGAGGTTGTAGTGGGGCTGGGCGAGCTTGGGGTCGAGTGCGATGGCGGTGCGGAACTCGGCGATCGCCTCCTCCCCCTTGCCCCGAGCCAGCAGGACGGCGCCGAGGCCGTTGTGGGGCAGGGCGATCTTGGGGTCGAGTGCGATGGCGGTGCGGAACTCGGCGATCGCCTCCTCCCCCTTGCCCTGAGCCAGCAGGAGCTTGCCGATGTTGTTGTGCGCCGCAGCGAGCTTGGGGTCGAGTGCGATGGCCTTGCGGTACTCGGCGGCCGCCTCCTCCCCCTTGCCCTGAGCCGCCAGGACGAGGCCGATGTTGTTGTGGGGCAGGGCGAGCTTGGGGTCGAGTGCGATGGCCTTGCGGTACTCGGCGGCCGCCTCCTCCCCCTTGCCCTGAGCCGCCAGGACGAGGCCGATGTTGTTGTGGGGCAGGGCGTACTTGGGGTCGAGCGCGATGGCGGTGCGGTACTCGGTGGCCGCCTCCGCCCCCTTGCCCTGATCCCGCAGGACGAGGCCGATGTTATTGTACACGGCAACGGTTCCCGGCCGCACGGCCAGGGCCGCCCGGTAGTAACCCACCGCCTCCTCCGATTTCTTGGCTTGCGCCAAGGCGTTGCCCAGATCGAAGTTGATCCAGAAGTCCCCCGGGCTTCGCTCCTGCGCCGCCCGGAGCAGGGGATCCGCTGCACCACCCAATAGTATCATCCTCTCGCCGACCGCATCTAGCAGCTGGGGCGACTGCTTCGCCGCCTGCTCCTCACCCGCCAGCCGGGCCAGGGTAGCCGCGTCCGCCCACACCGCCGGGTCGCGCGCCCGATCCCGCCACGGGTCCGGGTCCGCCCGGCGCGCCACCTCCAGAACCCAGTCGCGACGACCCCGCTCCTGCGCACAGGAAGCCCAGTCGTCCAGCGCTGCCACCACGGCGTCGCGCACCCCCGATCCGGCCACCCACTTTGCGGCCGCCGCCGCGTCCCCGCCCACCGCCGCCATCCCCGCCGCCCGGAACGCCTCCGCATACTCCCGATCCACCCCGGCGGAATCGAAGCGGCCCTCGACGATCGTGGCTTTCTTCAGGCGAATGGCGTCCAGGTTTTGCACCAGCTCCAGCTCGCCCCGCATCCGCTCCAGACGCGCCTTCAGGTCGGCCGGCCCGCCGGCGCCCAGCCGCTGCTTCGCCTGGTCCAGAACGGCCCGCGCCTCGCCCCAGCGCGCCTCCCCTTGCAAACGGACCACCGCGCCCAGCGCCGTCACCACGTCGTGCCGCTGCTCCGCCCGCTGCCGATCCAGCTGCCACGCGGCCGCCCCGCCCGCCAGCATCGCCACCACCAGCCCGGCCGCCAGCGACGCCACCAGCGTCTGGTGGCGCCGCGTCCACCGCCCCAGCTGCACCGGCCACGGCTCCCGGTACGCCGTGGTCGGCTCGTCGGCCAGCCACTTCTCCACGTCCGACGCCAGGGCGCACGGCGTCGGGTAACGCTCCTCCGGACGCAACGCCATCGCCTTGAGGCACACCGCCTCCAGGCCCGCGGGACATCCCGCCGCACCTGACGCGGCCGCGCGAACTCGCCCCGCCGCACGCGCTGCAAGACGTTCCCCAGGTCCCCGCCCGTGAACGGCGCCTTGCCGGTCAGCAGGCAGTACAGCGTCGCCCCCAGGCTGTACACGTCGCTGGCCGGACCCAACTGGTCCAGTCGCCCCGCCGCCTGCTCCGGCGACATGAACGACGGCGTGCCGACCGCCTGCCCCATCTGCGTCGGCGCCGAGTCGCCCGACGACGTCGGCCGCAGCGGTCCCTCCGTCGCGCCCTCGCCGTCCGACGGCCCGCCCACCGGCTTGGCCAGGCCCCAGTCCACCACCAGCGTCTCGCCGTACTTGCCCAGCATGACGTTGCCGGGCTTGAGGTCGCGGTGCAGAACGCCGCGGCTGTGCGCGTAGGCGATGGCGTCGCACACGTCGTTGAACCGGCCCAGCAACTGACGCAGTTCCAGCGACCGCTCGCGCGCCGGACGCCGCCGGGCATCCGCCTGGTGATAGCGTTCAATCGCCTCCTTGAGGCTGTCGCCTCGGATGAAACGCATGGCGTAGAAGGGCCGGCCGTCGGCGTAGGCGCCCAGGCCGTAGACCGGCACGATGCCCGGATGCTCCAGGCCGCCGGTGATCTCCGCCTCGACGAGGAAACGCGCCCGGCTCTCGGGGTGGTCGGCGTGCCGCTCCAGGATTTCTTTCAGGGCCACCTCGCGGTGCAATTCCTCGTCGCGGGCCACGGACACCTTGCCCAGGCCGCCCTCGGCGTGCGGCCGCAACACGCGGAAACGCCGCCCCACGACGCTGGGGGCGCCCACCGAGGAGGCGCCGCCCGCGAACGGCCCGGTGGCGCCGGGGTCGGCGGCGGGCGGGACGTGGCCCAGGCTGGCCTGCACGTCGGGGTCGCCGATCCGCTCGAGTTCCTCGCGCAGCGAGTCGAGCGAGCGAACCGAGGCCAGGCTCCTTTCCGCGTCGTCGCCGTGCTGTTTGAGGTGCTCCTGGACGACCGCTTCGAGCAGGGCGCGGCGCTCGCCGCCGAGGGCCTGCTGCTCCACGAGGATCTGTCCCAGGGGCTTGGCCTTGTCCAGAACCCAGGCGTTCATGGCCCGGACCAGGGCGTCGCGGCCGATGAAGTCCATCTGCAACGCCAGGATGCCGAACAGCAGGTTGCGGTCGGCGACGGGACGCGAGGGCTTGGGGTCGGACATGGGGGCCTCTTCGTTGGGGACCGCTTGGGCAGGCCCGGCATTCCCGGGCTTTGGGATACAATATATGCGCAGCGGCTCCTGGTCGTAAGCGCATCGGCCCGCGCGTTCGCCGAACCACGCCCTGTCCGGTGATGTTTTGGGCCGCGTCGAATCGGCTACTTCTTCCCGCCGTCATTGCTCTTTTTCAGCAGGGCGTCCACGTCGGCCCAGAGCTTCTCCCAGTCGCGCGCTCGGATTCGGGCAGCTTGGCCAGGGCGGCAGCGTCGCGCACGCCGGCCAGGTCGGAATCCTGCTGCCAGTATGTGAGCTTCTGCCGCACGGTCGCCCGCTCCTGGGGAGTGCCACTCTCCGCCTGCTTGCCCCGCACAGCCAGGTCGGCCCGCAGCCAGCCGAGCGCCTCCTGGCGCAGGCGGGCGCGCTCCGTGTCGTCCAGTTTGTCGGCGTCCTCGCCCTGACCGGCGGCGGCCAGGGCGGCGGCGCAGGAGGCGTTGTAGCGGTTGCCGGTTTGCACGTCGTCGGCCAACGCGGGCTTCGCGGCGAAGGCGTCGGCATAGAAGCGGGCGGCGGCGGCATGGCGTTTCTTGATGTGGCACAGGACGGCGAGGCTCGCTTGCTCGTCCGCGTCGGCGGGCTGGGCGTCCCCCTTAAGGATGGCAGGCAGCTTCCGGTCGAGGGTGAGCATTTGCTCGCACCGCTGCAACTGCCCCGAGACGACTTTGCGAAAAGGGGTATCGGTGAGGAGCAACGCCAGGCAGTGCTGGGTGGCCTGTCGCGCCTCGGAGAATTGCCCGATTTTGAGGAGTGTTCGTCCCAGGCCGTATTGGGCCGTGGCGTCCTTGGGGTCGAGTGCGATGGCGGTGCGGTACTCGTCGGCCGCCTCCTCCCTTTTGCCCTGATCCGCCAGGACCAAGCCGAGACCGATGTGGGGCAGGCCGTCCTGGGGGTCAAGTGCGATGGCGGTGCGGTACTCGGCGGCCGCCTCCTCCCACTTGCCCTGATTTCGCAGAAATTTGCCGCGGTTGTTGTGCGCAGCGGCGAGCTTGGGGTCGAGTGCGACGGCCTTGCGGAACTCGGCGGCCGCCTCTTCCTCCTTGCGCTGGTCGTGCAGGACGAGGCCGAGGCCGGTGTGCGCCTTGGCGAGCTTGGGGTCGAGTGCGATGGCCTTTCTATACTCGTCGGCCGCCTCCGCCCCCTTGCCCTGAGCCCGCAGGACGTTGCCGAGGTTGTTGTGCGGCGCGGCGTCCTTGGGGTCAAGTGCGATGGCGGTGCGGTACTCGGCGGCCGCCTCCTCCCCCTTGCCCTGATCCGCCAATAGGATGCCGAGGCCGGTGTGGGACAGGGCGTACTTGGGGTCGAGTGCGATGGCGGTGCGGAACTCGGCGGCCGCCTCTTCCTCCTTGCGCTGGTCGTGCAGGACGAGGCCGAGGCCGGTGTGCGCCTTGGCGAGCTTGGGGTCGAGTGCGATGGCCTTTCTATACTCGTCGGCCGCCTCCGCCCCCTTGCCCTGAGCCCGCAGGACGTTGCCGAGGTTGTTGTGCGGCGCGGCGTCCTTGGGGTCGAGTGCGATGGCGGTGCCGTACTCGGCGGCCGCCTCCGCCCCCTTGCCCTGATCCCGCAGGACGTTGCCGAGGTTGTTGTGCGGCGCGGAGCCCTTGGGGTCGAGTGCGATGGCGGTGCGGTACTCGGCGGCCGCCTCCTCCCGCTTGCCCTGGTCATCCAGGACCAAGCCGAGGCCGATGTGGGCCGTGGTGTCCTTGGGGTCGAGTTCGATGGCCCTGCGATACTCGGAGGCCGCCTCCTCCCTCTTGCCCTGATCCCGCAGGACGTAGCCGAGGCCGATGTGCGGCGCGGCGTCCTTGGGGTCGAGTGCGATGGCGGTGCGGTACTCGGCGGCCGCCTCCTCCCGCCTGCCCTGAGCCAGCAGGACGCTGCCGAGGTTGTAGTGGGACAGGGCGAGCTTGGGGTCGAGTGCGATGGCGGTGCGGAACTCGGCGGCCGCCTCCTCCCCCTTGCGCTGGTCGTGCAGGACGAGGCCGAGGCCGGTGTGCGCCTTAGCGTTCTTGGGGTCGAGTTCGATGGCCTTGCGATACTCGTCGGCCGCCTCCTCCCCCTTGCCCTGAGCCCGCAGGACGTTGCCGAGGTTGTTGTGGCGCAGGGCGGACTTGGGGTCAAGTTCGATCGCCCTGCGGAGCTCGACGGCCGCCTCCTCCCACTTGCCCTGTTGGCCCAAGAGGATGCCGAGGTTGTAGTGGGGCAGGGCGAACTTGGGGTCGAGTGCGATGGCGGTGCGGAACTCGGCGGCCGCCTCCGCCCCCTTGCCCTGATCCCGCAAGAGGATGCCGAGGTTGTTGTGGGGCTGGGCGATCTTGGGGTCGAGTGCGATGGCGGTGCGGTACTCGTCGGCCGCCTCCTCCCGCTTGCCCTGAGCCTGAAGGACGTTGCCGAGGTTATTGTACACGGCAACGGTTCCAGGCCGCACGGCCAGGGCCGCACGGTAGTAACCCACAGCCTCCTCCGACTTCTTGGCAAGATGCAAGGCTTTGCCCAGATCGAAGTTGATCCAGAAGTCCCCCGTGCTCCGCTTCTGCGCGGCCCGAAGCAACGGTTCCGCGGCTCCTCCGAGGCCTCCCACCCTCTCCGCGAGCGAGGCCACCAGCTGCGGCGACTGTTTCGCCGACTGCTCCTCTGCCGCCAGCCTCGCCAGAGCCGCCGCGTCCGCCCACACCGCCGGGTCGCGCGCCCGATCCCGCCACGGGTCCGGGTCCGCCCGACGCGCCACCTCCAGAACCCAGTCCCGACGGCCTCGCTCCTGCACGCAGGAAGCCCAATCGTCCAGGGCCGCGATCACGGCGTCGCGCACCCCCGATCCGGCCGCCCACGCCCCCGCCGCCGCCGCGTCTCCGCCCACCTCCGCCATCCCTGCCGCCCGGAACGTCTCCGCGTATTCCCGATCCGCCCCGGCGGAATTGAGGCGGCCCTCGACGACAGTAGCCCTCTTCAGGCGGATGGCGTCCAGGTTTTGCACCAACTCCAGCTCGCCTCGCATCCGCTCCAGACGCGCCTTCAGGTCGGCCGGCCCGCCGGCCCCCAGCCGCTGCTTCGCCTGGTCCAGCACGGCCCGCGCCTCTCCCCAGCGCGCCTCCCCTTGCAAACGGACCACCGTGGCCAGCGCCGTCTCCACGTCGTGCCGCTTCTCCGCCCGCTGCCGATCCAGCTGCCACGCGGCCGCCCCGCCCGCCAGCATCGCCACCACCAGCCCGGCCGCCATCGACGCCACCAGCGTCTGGCGCCGCCGCGTCCACCGCCCCAACCGCACCGGCCACGGCTCCCGGTACGCCGTGGTCGGCTCGTCGGCCAGCCACTTCTCCACGTCCGACGCCAGGGCGCGCGGCGTCGGGTAACGGTCCTCCGGCCGCAACGCCATCGCCTTCAGGCACACCGCCTCCAGCGCCGCCGGCGCGTCCCGTTTGACCTGACGCGGCCGCGCGAAGTCGCCCCGCCGCACCCGCTGCAAGACGTTCCCCAGGTCCCCGCCCGTGAACGGCGCCTTGCCGGTCAGCAGGCAGTATAGCGTCGCCCCCAGGCTGTACACGTCGCTGGCTGGCGCCAACTGGTCCAGCCGGCCCGCCGCCTGCTCCGGCGGCATGAAAGCCGGCGTGCCGATGGCCGACCCCATCTGCGTCGGGGCGGAGTCGCCGGCCGACGCCGGCCGCAGCGGTCCCTCCGCGTCGGCTTCCTTGCAGGCCGGGCCGCCTACCGGCTTGGCCAGGCCCCAGTCCACGACGAGCGTTTCGCCGTACTTGCCCAGCATGATGTTGCCCGGCTTGAGGTCGCGGTGCAACACGCCCCGGCTGTGGGCGTAGCCGATGGCGTCGCACACGTCCACGAAACGGCCCAGCAGCTTGCGCAGCTCCAGGGCGCGCTCGCCCGCCGGCCGGCGCCGGGCCTCGGGCTTTTGGAAGCGCTCGATGACCTCCTCGAGGCTGTCGCCGCGGATGAATCGCATGGCGTAGAAGGGCCGGCCGTCGGCGTACTGGCCCAGGCCGTAGACCGGCACGATGCCCGGATGCTCCAGTCCGCCCGTGATCTCCGCCTCGACGAGGAAGCGGGCGCGACTCTCGGGGTCATCGGCGTGCCGCTCCTGAATTTCCTTCAGCGCCACCTCGCGGTGCAGTTCCTCGTCATTGGCGACGGACACCTTGCCGAGGCCGCCCTCGGCGTAGGGTCGCAGGATGCGGAAGCGGCGGCCCTCGGCGCTGGGCGCCCCCACGGACGGCGCCTCGGTGGCATAGGGATCGGCGGCGGCCGGGAGGTGGATTAGGCTGGCCTGCACGTCGGGGTCAGCGATCTGCTTCAACTCCTCGCGCACCGAGCCGAGCGAACTGACCGCCGCCAGGCTCTTTTCGGGGTCGTCGCCGTGCTGCCGGAGGTGCTCCCGGACCAGCGCTTCGAGCAGGGCGTGGCGCTCGCCGCCGAGGGCCTTCTGTTCCAGGAGAATCTGCCCCAACGGCTTGGCCTTCTCCAAGACCCAGGCGTTCATGGCTTTGACCAAGGCGTCGCGGCCGATGAAGTCCATCTGCAACGCCAGGATGCCGAACAGCAGGTTGCGGTCGGCGACGGGACGCGAGGGCGTGGGGCCGGGCATGGGGGCCTCTTCATTGGGGGCCGCATGGCTGAGGGGAAAGCCCGATTGGGCAGGCCCGGAACTCCCGGGCTTTTGGGTACAATTATAGGGGCGGCGGCTCCGGGCTGAAAGCTCTTCGGCCCGGTGGTCGTGTCTGGAGTCAGCCCACGCGTCGCCGAAACACGCCCTGTCCGGCGATGTTTTGGGCGGCGGCGGATCGGCTACTTCTTCCCGCCGTTATTGCTCTTTTTCAGCAGGGCGTCCACGTCGTCCCAGAGCTTCTTCCAGTCCGCGCGTTCGGCCTCGGGCAGCTTGGCCAGCGCGGCCGCGTCGCGCACGCCGGCCAGGTCGGAATCTTCCTGCCAGTGCTGGATGGTCTTCTGCACGTTCGCACGCTCCTGGGGAGTGCCGCTCTCCGTCTGCTTACTCCACACGGCCAGGTCGGCGCGCAGCCAGCCGAGCGCTCCTTGCGCAAACGGGCGCGCTCCTTGTCGTTCAGTTTGTCGGCGCCGTCGCCCTGACCGGCGCCGGCCAGGGCGGCGGCGCAGGCGGCGTTGTAGCGGTTGCCGGTTTGCACGTCATCGGCCAACGCGGTCTTCGCGGTGAAGGCGTCGGCATAGAAGCGGGCGGCGTCGGCGTGGCGATTCCTGAGGCTGCATAACTCGGCGAGGCTCACCTGCTCGGCGGCGTCGGCGGGCTGTGCTTCCCCCTTGAGAATGGCCGTCAGCTTCTTGTCGAGCGCGATCTTCTGCTCACATTGCCGCAACTGCTCCGAGACGACTTTGCGAAATGGGTTACCGGTGGGGAGCAACTCCAGGCAGCGCTGGGTGGCCTGTCGCGCCTCGGAGAATTGCCCGTTTTGGAGGAGTGTTCGCCCCAGGCCGTAGAGGGCCGTGGTGTCTTTCGGGTCGAGTTCGATGGCCTTGCGATATTCCGCGGCCGCCTCCTCCCGCCGGTCCTGGGCAACGAGGACGACACCGAGACCGGTGTGCGCCTTGGCGTCCTTGGGGTCGAGGTCGATGGCCCTGCGGAATTCGGCGGCCGCGTCCTCCCACTTGCCCTGTTGGCCCAGGACGGCGCCGAGGCCGATGCGCGCCAGGGCGTCCTTGGGGTCGATTTCGATGGCCTTGCGATACTCGGCGGCGGCCTCCTCCCGCCGGCCCTGATTGTTCAGGGCGGAGCCGAGGTTGGTATGCACCAGGGCGTCCTTGGGATTGAGTTCGACGGCTTTTTGGTATTCGGCGGCGGCCTCCTCCCGCCGGCCCTGCGCATACAGGACGTTGCCGAGGTCGATGTGGGCCTGGGCGAATTTGGGGTCGATTTCGATGGCCCTGCGATACTCGGCGGCGGCCTCCTCCCGCCGGCCCCGGTCATTCAGCACGTTGCCGAGGGCGGCATGCGCCCCGGAGTCTTTGGGGTTGAGTTCGATGGCCTTGCGGTACTTGGCGGCGGCCTCCTCCCGCCGGCCCTCGTCGCGCAGCACGTTGCCGAGGCCGGTATACGCCGCGGCGAGTTTGGGGTCGAGTTCGACGGCCTTCTGGTATTCGGCGGCCGCCGCCTCCCGCTGGCCCTGGTGGTACAGGATATTGCCGAGGCCGGTGTGCGGAATGGCGAGCGTGGGGTCGAGTTCGATGGCCTTGCGGTACTCCGCGGCGGCCTCCTCCCGCCGGCCCTGGTCGTTGAGGACGCCGCCCAGGTTATTGTGCGGCGTGGCGAGTTTGGGATTGAGTTCGATGGCCCTGCGGTACTCGGCGGCCGCCTCCTTTCGCTGGCCCTGTTCCCAAAGGACGACGCCGAGGTTGCAGTGCGCGATGGCGGAATTGGGGTCGAGTTCGATGGCCTTGCGGCACTCGGCGGCCGCCTCCTCCAGCTTGCCCTGATCGCGCAGGACGATTCCAAGATTGTTGTACACGGCAAGCGTTCCCGGCCTCACGGCCAGGGCCGCACGGTAATACCCCACCGCCTCCTCCGGCTTTTTAGCCGCCTCCAAGGCGTTGCCCATGTCGAAGTTGACCCAAAAATCCCCTGGGTGTTGCTGCTGCGCCTCCCGCAGCGGCCCCTCCACGCGCCCTCGCAGGGTCGCCAACCGCATGCACATGCCAACCAGCAACTGAGGCGACTGCTTCGCCGCCTCCTTCTCTCCCACCAGCCCGGCCAGGGCGGCCGGGTCGTCCCTCACGGCCGGGTCGCGCGCCCTGTCCCGCCACGGGTCGGGGTCCGCCCGCCGGGCCGCCTCCAACAGCCATGTCCAACGCCCCCGCTCCTTCGCGCAGGTCGCCCAGTCATCCAGCGCCGCGACGAGGTTCTCGCGTATCCTTGAGCCATCCACCCAGGCCGCCGCCGCTGCCGCGTCGCCGCCCACCTCCGGCATCCCCGCCGCGGTGAACGCCGTCTCGTACTCCTGATCCGCCCCCGCCCAGTCGGCGTCTCCGTTAGCGTTGAGCAAAGTTGCTTTCTTCAGGCGGATGGCCTCCAGGCGTTCCACCAGATCGATCTCGCCCTGCGACCGGTCCAGTTTGACCTTGAGGTCTCCCGGCCCGTCGTCGCCCAGCCGCCGCTTCGCCTGGCCCAGGATGGCTCGCGCCTCGACCCAACGGGCTTCGCCTTGCAACCGCTCCACCTCACTCAGGGCCGCCTCGACCGCCTGACGCCTCTCCGCCCCCTGTCGCTCCAGCCACCAGGCGCCTGCCCCGCCCGCCAGGATCGCCACCATCACCCCGGCGGCGACCGCCGCCACCAGCGTCTGGTGTCGCCGCGTCCACCGCCCCAACCGGACGCGCCACGGCTCGCGCCAGGCGCCGACCGGCTCGTCGGCCAGCCACTTCTCGACGTCGCCCGCCAGGGCGCGCGGCGTCGTGTAACGGTCCTCCGACCGCAGCGCCATCGCCTTCAGGCAGACGGCTTCCAGGGCCGGATGCACGTCTCGATTGACCTGGCGCGGCCGCGGGAAGTCGCCCCGCTGCACCCGCCGCAACACTTCCCCCACGTCCCCGCCCTCGAACGGGGCCTTGCCGGTCAGCAGGCAATACAGCGTCGCCCCCAGGCTGTACACGTCGCTGGCCGGCGCCAACTGGTCGAGCCGGCCCGCCGCCTGCTCGGGCGGCATGAAGGCCGGCGTGCCGACGGTCGCCCCCATCTGCGTCGGTGCGGATTCGTTGACCGACGCCGGACGCAGCGGTTCCTCCGCCGCGCCCTGCTTCTCCGCCGGGCCGCCGACCGGCTTGGCCAGTCCCCAGTCCACCACGAGCGTTTCGCCGTACTTGCCGAGCATGATGTTGCCCGGCTTGAGGTCGCGGTGCAACACCCCCCGGCTGTGCGCGTAGGCGATGGCCTCGCACACGTCCACGAACCGGCCCAGTAGCTGGCGCAGGGCCAGCGCCCGTTCGCCGGCCGGCCGACGCTTCGCCTCGGGCTTGTGGAACTGTTCGATGGCTTCCTTGAGGCTGTCGCCGCGGATGAAGCGCATGGCGTAGAAGGGCCGGCCGTCAGCGTACTGGCCCAGCCCGTAAACCGGCACGATGCCCGGATGCTCCAGTCCGCCGGTGATTTCGGCCTCGACGAGGAAGCGCGATCGGCTCTCGGGGTGGTCGGCGTGCCGCTCCAGGATTTCCTTCAGCGCCACCTCGCGGTGCAGTTCCTCGTCGCGAGCCACGGACACCTTGCCGAGGCCGCCCTCGGCGTGCGGCCGCAGGATGCGAAAGCGGCGGCCCTCGGCGCTCGAGGCGCCCACGGACGGCGCCTCGGTGGCGTAGGGGTCCGCGCTTGGCTGGCGGGCGGCCGGGACGTGGGCCAGGCTGGCCTGAACGTCGGGGTCGGCGATCCCTCGCAATTCCTCCCGGACGGAGCGGTTCGAGCTGATCGCCGCCAGGCTCTTCTCGGCGTCGCCGCCGTGCTGCCGGAGGTGCTCCCGGACCAGGGCTTCGAGTAGGGCGTGGCGCTCGCCGCCGAGGGCCTTCTGTTCCAGGAGAATCTGGCCCAACGGCTTGGCCTTCTCCAAGACCCAGGCGTTCATCGCTTTGACCAGGGCGTCGCGGCCGATGAAGTCCATCTGCAGGGCCAGGATGCCGAACAGCAGGTTGCGGTCGGCGACGGGACGCGAGGGCGTGGGGTCGGGCATGGGGGCCTCTTCGTTGGGGACCGCATGGGCAGGCCCGGTATTCCCGGGCTTTCAGATAAATATATAGGCGGCGACTCCGGGCTGAAAGCTCATCGTCCCGGTGGTCGTGTTCGGGGTCAGCCCGCGTGTCGCCGAAACACGCCCTGTCCGGCGATGTTTTGGGCCGCGGCGGATCGGTTACTTCTTCCCGCCGTCATTGCTCTTTTTCAGCAGGGCGTCCACATCGGCCCAGAGCTTCTTCCAGTCCGCGCTCGGCCTCGGGCAACTTGTCCAGCGCGGCCGCGTCGCGTACGCCGGCCAGGTCGGAAACCCGCGTGTAGTTGCAAATCAGGAGCACCAGCTTCATGTCCTTGAGCGGCGAAAGGTCGGACACGTGCGTGCCTGAGCAGTTGAGGCCTTGCAGATTCATTCCCTGTAGCGGCGACAGGTCTGCCAGCGGCGCGATCACACCGTTGCTGCCAACGCACGTGAGCGACCGCAGCTTGCTCAGCGCCTTCAACGGCGAGATGTCCGTTACTTTGTCCGCCGTGAGTCGCAACCCGATCACCGCCGCGTCGTCGTCAAAATCGGGGGTCATCTTGCCGTCGAAGCCGGGGTTGCGTTCCTTCAGCTTGGCGGCCACCGCATCCACCTGCTTGTCGGCCGGCAGGGCCGCGACCTGCTTGAGCCAATCGTCGTCCAGGGGCGGCTTTGGAGCGACGGCCGCATCGCCCTTCTTCCCGTCATTAACGATCTCCACCTTGCCGTCGGTCGGTACGTTGACCTCGGCGATCTTGTTGCCGTCCTTGTCGCGGATGATGACGACGACCGCCGCCGCCACCGCCGTCGCCAGGAAGCCCGCCGCCACGGCCGCCACGACCCACGGCCGTCGCTTCCTACCGCCGGGGGCGGACTTCTCCTGCGGCGGCGCCGCCGGCGCAGACGGCGGTGGGGGCGGCATCACTGCCGTCACGGTGGGCGAGGAAGCAGTTGACGCCGACGTGCGGCCGACGGCCTGGAGCGCCTGGACCACCTCGCGGGCCGACTGCGGCCGCTTCGCCGGCACCTTTTCCAGCAGCCTCGTCACCAGGTCCGCCAACTCCGCCGGCACGTCGGGGTTGAGTTCGCGCACGGGCTTCGGATTGTCCACCGCCAGCGCCATGAGCAGCGACATCGTGGTGTCGCCGGTGAACGGCATGGCGCCGGTGCAGAGCTTGTACAGTACGCAGCCGAGGCTGAACAGGTCGCTGCGGGCGTCCACCTTCTCGGATCGCGCCTGCTCCGGGGCCATGTAGGCCGGCGTGCCCATGATCGCCCCGGTCTGCGTCAGGTGGACGTCCTCCTGGGTGGCGCGGGCCAGGCCGAAATCGAGGATCTTGACCCGCCCCTTGTGGGTGGAGTCCAGCCAGATGTTGCCGGGTTTGATGTCGCGGTGGATCAGGCCGCGTTCGTGGGCGGCCGCCAGCCCCTCGGCGATTTCCCGGCCCAGCCCCAGCACTTGGGGGATGGTCGGTTTACGGCCGTTCTTGAGCCACTGGTCCAGCGGCATGCCGTGGAGAAATTCCATCGCCAGGAACGGAACGCCCTTGTCTTCATCGACGGCATGGATGGTAACGATGTTATCGTGGTGGACGGCGGCCATGGCCTGGGCCTCGCGCACAAAGCGCAGACGATGGGCTTCGGAGCTGGCCAGTTTGGGCAGCATCGCCTTGAGGGCGATGAGGCGTTTCAGTTTGGGGTCTTCGGCCTGGTAGACGACGCCCATGCCGCCGCGGCCGAGTTCCTTGAGGATGCGGTAGCCGCCCAGCCGGCCGATCTCGTCGGGCTGCTGAGCCGGCGCCAGCGCCCGGGGTTGGTCCGGCGTCGATGGCGGGGCGGGCTGCGGGAGGGTGGCGTCCGTGGCCATGGCTTCGGCCGACGGCGAAGTATCCTGGGGCGCCGCCGACCCACCTGCGGGCCGCAGTTTGGCGAGGCGGGCGCGCAGCAGCTGGACCGACGGGTCGTCTGCTTCGACCTTGGCCCCGCGCAACGCCGCGGCAGTTCGGTCGCCGGCGAGCAGGGTCTCGACGGTCTCGCCGCAGCGGGCGCAGGTTTCCAGGTGCCCTGCCAGGCGTTCGACCTCGTCGGGGTCAGCCCCTTGGTCCAACAGGTGTTTCAGAGAAGCGCGATCCGGGCAGGACATGGCGACGGTCATGACTCGTCTCCGGCAAGAATGCGGCTCGGGAAGGGGCCAGCCTTCCCGCATGGGATAGGGTATGCGCGGCCGGGCCGAAGTGTTACGCGAAAAGCGGCGCTTTTCGGGCCGCCGTCAGTCCATCAACCCGTCCAGCTCGCGTCGCAGCCGGTAGAGTACGCGAAACTTGGCGGCGCGGACGGCGCCCGCAGAGAGGCCGATCGAGCGGCCGGCTTCGGGACCGGAGCGCCCCTCGACCACGCAGAGCCAGAAGGCCTGCCAGGTGGCCTCGTCGAAATCGCTCCGCATGATCTGCACCGCCCGGCTCGCCACCTCTCGCCGGTAATCGACCTCCCAGAAGGATTCGTCGGACGCCGGATCGGGCAACTCGTCGAGGGCCGCTCCCACGGGCGTCGGCGGAACGGCGCGCCGCCGCATTTCGCGCCAGCGGTTGAGGGCGACGGTGCGGAGCCATGAGCGAAAGCCCTTGTTGCGATCGTATTGAAAATCGGGCAATTTGCGGATCAGAAGAGTGAAAACGTCCTGCACCAGGTCCGCCGCGTCCGACTCCTGCAAGCCGACGCGCCGCGCCGAGTGGAACAACAGCGGTGTATAGAGATCGACGAAGCGCTTCCATGCCTGCTGGTCGTCGGGCCGGCGCACCTGTTCCAGCAGACTCGGAGGCGTCGTGTGCATCGAAACAACGGCCGTAGGCAAATCCGGCCTTACGCTCGCGCCACAAGGGAGTGGACGGGTTACTATAGCTCACCGCGGAAGGTGAATGCAAGGATTGTTCTCAAAACGGATAAGGGCTTTGGGTACACCTCCCGAATTTGGACCTGGCACGTCGCCCCTCGTTCCCAAGCTCTGCTTGGGAACGCGCGGGTGCGAAGCTCCGCTTCGCGTCCCGGTCGGGGAAGGGAAGCGAAACGGAGTTTCGCGGCTCGGCGTTCCCAAGCGGAGCTTGGGAACGAGGGGACGCGGGGCAATGCTCCGCCCCAAAATCGAGAGGGGCGCCCAGGGCTTTCCCGGCGAGGCTGACGGCCGCCGCCGTTGCGGGCGTGGGGGCGCGGCCGTAGCATAGCGGGGAGTGCGGACGGTTTTTCCCGCGCCCGAGGTCGCGCACGATGGTCGGCTCGGTCTTCCAACAGGAAATGCTGCTCGGCGGACGGCGCGGACGGCTCTACGTCCTGCGCTGGGTCTACGTCGCCTGGCTGGTCTTGCAGATCTTTTTTCTCTGGATCAGCTTCCTGTTCCTGGAGATGCAACACAGCAACGCGATTCTCAACTCCGGCGCCTCGGCCGCCAACAACCCCGCCTCGGCCCCCGGCGTCGTCGGCGGCTGGTTCGCCTCCTGGTTCGTGTTTCAGCAGATGATCCTGCTGCTGATGGCCACGCCCGCCTTCGTGGCCGGCGCGATCACCGACGAGAAGCGGCGCGGCACCCTGCAATACCTGCTCACCTCCGACCTCGACACCCGACACATCATCCTCGGCAAGATGTTCGGCCGCGTCGCCCAGGTGGCGCTGCTTGACCCTGGCCGGCCTGCCCCTGTTCGCCCTCATGGCCGGCTTCGGCGGCGTCGAACCGTTCACGCTGGTCGTCACCGTCGTCGTTCTCCTGGCCCCCATGTTCGCCCTCAGCGCCGCCACCCTCCTGGCGTCCGTCCTCTGCCGGCAGACGCGCGACGCGGTGCTTCTGTTGTACTTTCTGGGGTTGGTCGGCTGGCTGGTCGCGGCCCTTGTCGGCGGCCCGCTCGCGTACCTCGACCCCATGTACGCCCTGGAGCCGGCGTGGGCCCCGTGGAACTCTATCGACTGGCCGGAGCTGTCGATCCGCCTTGGCGTGGAGGTCGGGGCCTGGGGCCTGCTCGGCTGCGCCTGCCTGGCCGTGGCGGTCTGGCAGCTCCGTCCGGTGTACATCCGCGAGCTGGAAAATCCGGTGACCAAGCCGACGTGGTATCACGGCGGCCGCGTGCCGATCGGCGACGACCCCATCCGCTGGCGCGAGCGCTACGTCGAACGGCTGATGCCGGCCTCGTTCAAGGCCTTCCTGCTGCCGCTGCTCGTTCTGCCGTTCGGGCTGGTCTACCTCGTCACGTCGAAATCGGCCGGCGGCCGGGCGCAACGCCTGTCGCTGTGGCCGGGCGTCGTGCTGACGGCAACCCTGACGGCGATTTCATCGGGGCTGATCCTCTGGTTCTGCCTGCCGCCGAATGCGACACTGCCGGCGGCGACGCAGGCCGTCCTTCACCTCGATTTCGGCCGGCTGCGGGCGATGGCGCCGGTCGGCGCCGAGGACGGCTTTCTGCTGCAAGGGCTGGTGGTGATGCTGCTGGGCAGCTTCGTCGTCGGCATCCGCTGTTCCGGGGCCGTGACCGGGGAGCGCGAACGGCAGACGTGGGAGGCGGTGTTGCTGACGCCGCTCAGCGCCAAGCAGCTGGTCCACGGCAAGCTGTGGGGCGTGATGGCGGCCTGTTACTGGTATCTGCTGGCCTACGCGGTGCCGGCCGTGTTGCTGTCGGCGCTGGCGGGCATCGGCTCGCTCGGCTGGACGGTGTTGTGGCTGGCGGTGACGGTGCTGGCGATGTACTTCATGGGGGCGGCCGGGTTGTGGTGCTCGGTGCGGTCGAAGACCTCGTGGCGCAGCCTTCTCGGCACGATGGCGCTGGGCTACCTCGGCGGCCTGTTCCTTTACCTGATTACGTCGCCGTTCGTCGGCCTTTTGGCGCTGTTGGTCATCCTGATGCTTTGGGTGGTGGACAGCTGGCTGAAAACGGGGTTCGCGGCCTCGGCGGTGGGCGTATGGGGCGCCTGGTGGCCGTCGTTTTACGTGGCCTCGTGCGTGGCGCTGGGGATCATCTTCTTGCTGGCGTCGCGGCTGTTCCTCCGCTGGGCGCAGCGCTGGATCGCCGACCGCGAACGCACTCGCCACTGGTACGAGGAACCCGTCTACCGGCGGGCGCGGCGGGCGCCGGTCTATGCGCCGCGGTACAATCCGTGAGCCTCACGTCAGTCCCAATAACTGCGGCACCTTGTCGCGCAGCAACTCGATCTCGCGATGCGTCTCGCCGAGGTACGCCATCAGGCGCAGGTCGTCGCGGCTGACCGTGCCGCCGGTGAACAGCCACGCCCGCACCCGGAACAGCTTATATAGCTTCACCAATTTGCGGTCGCTGATAAAGATTTTGTGCTCGCGCACCAGCACCTTGACCAGCCGCTGGAACTCGTCGAACACTTCGGCGGGGAAGAACACCTGGCGGTCGTTCTGTTCGTCGCCCCCCTCACCCCCACCCCTCTCCCCCAAGGGGCGAGGGGAGATATTGGCCCCCCTCGCCCCTTGGGGGAGAGGGGTGGGGGTGAGGGGACGCCGATGGCGGCGGGCGAAGGTGTGCGTCAGGTAGCGGTTGGCCTTGAGCACGTCGTCGAGCGTGCAGTGGCCCTCCATCCACGGCTTCTGATTGAGCGTCCGGTGGACTTCCGACTGCAAGCCGCTGTCGATCAGCTCGGCGAAATGGTGTTCCTGCACCGAGCGGCTCTCGGCCTTGAGACAAAAGCGGTCCTTGAGGGCGGCCAACTCGGACTGTTCCGGCACCTCGTTGGTGGCCGCGAACAGGACGCGCAGGCGCACCGGCTGCGGGACGCCGTCCTGGTAGAACTTGCGTTCGTTGATGATGGTAAGAAGGATATTGAGGATGGCCGAGTTCGACTTGAAGATTTCGTCGAGGAAGCCGAGACGCGCCGTCGGCAGCTTGCCCTGTTCGCGGCGGATGTAACGGCCCTCGCGCAGCTGGCTGATGTCGATGGGGCCGATGATTTCCGACGGCTCGGTGAAGCGCGTCAGCATGTACTCGAAATAGTCCTCGTCGGCCAGGCCGAGGGCGTCCTTGAACTTGAGGACGAGGTCGGACTTGGCCGTGCCCGGCGGCCCGACGAGCAGCAGCGGCTCCTGGGCGACGGCGGCCACGACCATGAGGTCGATGAGTTCCTGCTTTTCGACCAGGAACCGGCCGAGCGACTTGCGGAAGCGGTTGAGACGGCCGCGCAGGTCCTCGGCCTCGGTTTGGAGGTCTTCGAGGGACCAGTCTTCGCGGACGGCGGCGGGTGCGGACATTAGAGGTTTTCCCCTCGAAACCTGGTTAGCCGCGACGCGCAGCGGAGCGCTTGCGACGGAGTGCTCCGCTGGCGCGTCGCGGCTAACCGACGGAGTTACGCATGCGTCGTCAGGGCGCGATAGTCCTTGTGGACGCGGCGGCGCACCAAATACTCATCGTCGTCGAGCCAGCGGCGGGCGTTGACGCCGAGCGTGAAGTCGTCGCTGGCCACCCCCAGCACCAGGGCCTCGATCACCTTCAACTGCGCCTGGCTGTACCAGCCGTTCGTCGTGAAGGCGTCGCGGACGTTTTCCAGGCGACTAAACAGCTCTTCAAAGCGCTTCTGGGCCGTCTCGACCGGCCACTGTCCCACGGCGGCCGCGTAGGCGCAGGCCAACGGAGTCTGGTCTTTCGGAAGGAGCTGGTTCGAGAACAGCAGCGTCCGGGCGGCCTGCATCACGGGTTCGGCCTGGCGCTCGCGGCCGAAGTACAACCAGCCCGCGGCGATGTAGAGCAGGGCGCGCAGCGTGAGGACGTGGTTCACCGGGTCGCGCACGGCGTCGGATTCCCGGACCTCGCGGCCGCCCGCCAGCGCCTCGGCCGTCTGCGTCATCAGCTGATCGACCTCGTCGCGCATGCCCAGCTTGCGCAGCCCGCGGAAACACTGGCTCACCAGCACGTCGAACGATTCCAGGTTTTTGGCCTCGTTCTGACTCTGCAACAGTTTGCGGAAGCGGGCGACGAGCGGATGAATGTGTTCCACGCGGTCGTAGTGGGCCGCGACGAACAGCGCCCGTTGCAGCAGCTTCGCCTGATTGTCGAGGACGTACGGGTCGCTCGATTCGGAGGCGTCGTAGGCCGCGACGGCCAGGTCGAGCATTTCGCGGGAAAACTCCTCGCCGACGCGCGGCGCCTGGTCGAGGGCCGTGCGCACGACGCGATGGCGGTCAGTGTTGCCGGTCGCCCCCTTCGGGAGTCCGCGAAGCAGGGCGTGAACCCGGTCGGCGACTTCCTTGCGGTCGAGCACGTCGGGCAGCTCGGCCAGCGCCCTCTCGAGGTCGCTGCTCCGCGCGTAGGTGTAGCGGTAGGGTTCGACCTTCTGATGCGGCTCCAGGACGCGTGAGGTGTTGCGCAGCCGATCCACCACATAATAGAGCGAGGTGTCCTTCTGTTTACGATCCGTGTTCCGCAACAGCTCCAGCATCTCCATCTGCTCGTCCGGCAGCGGCCCTCCGTGCGACTTTCCGTCCAGCACCTGCCGGATGCGATAGTCGAAGCCCGCGAAGAGTTGCTGGTGGGCGTCGTCTTCGGTTGCCAGCACCGCGCTCGCTTGCCGCAGCAGCGCCATTGCGGCGTCGTGCTCACCGAGCCGGGCCAGCCCGAACGCGAACAGCAGGTCGCTGTACTCGCGCGTCCGCGAATTGTGCTGTTGCGTCGTCGGGTCGGCGCCCTGCCGGCCGATCCATTCCCGCGCCGTCTCCGCCATGCCGGCCAGCCACTGGCCGACGCCGCGGAAGCGCCGGCTCGTGGACTGCCCGGCGAAGCGCAGGAAGCCCGGCAGGTCCTGCTCCGGCCGCAATCCGTTTTGGTAGAGGCGTTCCAGCAAACGGTCGCGCGCCTGCGCCAGGGCCAGCACGTCGCCGTTCGTCAGGTGGACCCACGCCAGCCATACGGCCCGCACCGGCAGTAACCTTTCGTGCGTCTCCAGAAAGCGTTGTAGCGGATTGAGTCGTTGCAAGATCGCCAGGGGGGTTGTTTCACGGGCCGCCGACCAGACGACGTAGGCGGCCAGCGCGCGCAGGTCGGCGGCGGCCGGCTCGGGCAGGGCCAGCAGGCGGTCCAGGTCTTCGCCGGCAATCTCACGCCCCTTGCCGGCCGCCGTCGAGACGCGCGAGCCCAGGAGCGGTTGCGCGAAGTCTTGTCGGACCGCATTGGCACGGCGGCGGCCTCGGTGCGGAACCAGTTCCACGCCCATTCCTCCGAAACGCCGTCCTGGCCCCACAGGGCGTTCGCCCAGCAGACGCCGGCGTCCTCGGTTTGGCCCAACGCGGCGTTGAGGTTGGCGAGGGTCGGCCAGAGCGCCTGTCGTTCCGGCGCGTCCAGCCCGCCCTCCAGCGCCGTGAACCGCTCTTCCAGCTGGCGCAACTGCTGTTGCAGCACGCCCGGCTCGACTTTCTCGACGGTGAACGTCTCCTCTTGCGGTTCCCCCTTCTTGCGATGCGACTTGTCCACATACTCGACCATCGGGCCGGACGGCGTCTCCGCGCCGTCGCCGTCGTCCTTCTTCTTGCCGCGTTTCGCCTCCGGCGCGGCCGGCGGCTTCCTCGGCTTCGCCGCCGCATCCTCGTCGCAGATAAACGCCTCGAAATCGAACTGCGCCGCCTGCACCCACGCCTGCAACGGCGTCTTCTCATGGTCGAGGACGTAGTCGATCCAGTCGATCAGCGGCCGGAAGGCGTCGTCCGGCAGCGTCTCCGGCCGGAAGGCGCCGCCGTCGAGCGGGGCCAGCCAGACCACCTGCGCCGGGTCGTCGGCCAGCAGCCGACGCACCATGTCGCGCCGCAACGGCGGGTGCAGCAGCCGGCCCGCCGGCATGAACAGGTTCGGCAATTTCAGATAGGTTTTATATGCTTCCGCCTTCAACACCAGCTCCGGCGGCGGCAGCCTGGAGTGGCGGACGCGCAGCACGACGACCGGCCGGCCGTCCTTCTCGCCGACGGCGAAGGCCAGCCGATGCAGCATCTGGTCGTCGGCGTTCTGCACGAAGCGGTTCAGCTCGGCCACGGCGTCGTCGCGCAACACCCACAACTCCGCCCCGTCGGCCGATCCGCCCGCCGTCAGCTTCAGCGCCGCCCGTACCCTGGCCTTGAGTTCTCCCTCGTCCCAGCGCGACGGGGCGTTGGGCAGGGCGAACTCCATCACCTCATATACGTCGCGGAACGGCCCATCATCGACCTGCGACCAGGGCCGCCGCGACGACGCCAGGAGCAGCTTGCCGGCCGGCGGCTTGAGGTGATCGGCCAGCGGGTGCGTCCAGCCGACTTCGATCCAGACGCGCGGCGCCCGTTCGCGGTAGGCGCGGGGGGCGTCCTCGCCGTTGCGGTCGATGGCCCGCAGCAGCGAATAGTACGGCGGCCCGACGACGCGCAGCAGGCCGCGGCCCTCTGCGGCGTCGGTCTTGCCCTCCAGCCAGCGAAAGCCCTGGCGGTCGTTCCCGAGGCGCAGCATCTCGACCACCAATCGTCCGAGACCGTCCTGGGTGGAGGTCTCGAACAGGATCGGCGTCTGTTCCAGGCGGTCGATGGGATCGGGTTCGGGCCGCAGCGGCAGGATCTCCGGCCAGCAACTCACCGGGACGGTCACGGCGGCGCCGTTGGTCTTGCCGAGCTGGACGCCGAGACGGCGGAGGTCGTTCTGCACGGCGCGCGGCAGCGGGGCCGCGGGTTCGACCCAGACTTGGTTCTGGTCGTCAATGCCCGCGACGGCGGCGGCCTGGCTGACGGCCGGCGGAACGGCGCTGCTTGTCAGGGCGAGACGGAGGGAATCGAGATTGGGAAACTTCAGGATCATGGGCTTCGCAGCACCGACAGGTCGGCAGTCAATATCGAACTTCACGCCAGGTCCGAATAGTCGATGCGCGGAACGCCGTGGGCGGCAGTCCGATCATCCACGACGAAACGAATGGGGACAAGTCGGCCTTCCCGCGACGACGAACGATCCAGGGCCGCACGCATCGCGCCGGCCGCACCCAACTCCACTTCGGGCAACACGTCCGCGGTCATGGCCACCCTCCCTTCAGGCGACACCGCATTATAACCGAAAGGTTCGGGTGGCGCCGCCGCCGCCTCGGCTGGCACGGCCGGGGTCGTCGCCCCCGCGGCCGGCGCGGGGGAGGGACGGCGCGACGGCTCGGGCGCCTGCCGACACAAGGGCTCGACCAACTGGCCCAGCGGCGTGGAGATGGGCACGACGCCCAACGCCTGCGGGTAACGCTCGTTGGCCGCCTGACTCACCTCCGCGCGCCGGGGAAGGTCCGCGATCCCCCGACGCATGGCCCGCCATTGCTTGGGGCCGTCGGGGTCCCCTTCCGCCGCGCCAAACGCCTTGAAGTCCCGGGGGTCGGTGATCATCGTCTCGACGCGCAACACCGAGCCCTTGTCGTACCTCTTGAGCGAGTTGCCGTTGAGCCAGTGCTTGAGGCGCACCCCCTCCAACCGCTCCCGGACGTTGCTGCTCACCTCGCAGCGGCGGCAGTACGGGACCTTGCCGCCGGCCGGGACCGGTTGCCCCAAAAAACGCGGGACCGCGGCGAAGTCGAAGGCGGAGATGGCGTGACGCACCAGCGGCTGATAGACCCCCTCCAGGGCGGCCCGGGAGCGGAACATCACGTCGCTGGCCCATTCGGTCTCGGCGGCGGACCCGTAGTAGCTGACGGGGAAGCGGGCGAAGATCTCCGCGTGCGCCGGGTTGAGCGACCGGGCCAGCCCGCCGGGCAACTCCGGCCAGTCGGCCCGCGGTTGCTGGTCGAACAGGGCCTGGGTCCGGTCGAGGTCTTCCAGCCAGGTGAAGGTGTTGTCGCGGCGCAGGTAATGCAGGCGGGCCTGGTCCATCTGCCGGCCGAGCCACTCCCGGCCGTTGAGACGGACCTAGATGCGGAAGGGGAACCAGGTCTGAATGCGGGCGTGCATGAACCCGAAGACGGGGTGGATCTGGTGGTGGTACAGGTGCATGCATTGGCGTTGCCGGTAGCCGATCTCCAGCTTGCGGGTGAGGTAGTTCTTGTGGACGTCGAAGGACATCCAGGGATCGACGCCGCGGAGCACGCGGATCAGGCCGCCGCGGATACGGTCGCGTTGGGCGATCTGGCGGGCGATGTCCTCCTTGGAATGTTGGGTGGAATTGAGGTATCTGATCTCGCGGCCAAGCCGGCGCGCCTCCTGGAGGGAGGCCTGTTCGAGGCGGTCGCTCACCTCCCGGCTGTGGCGGCCGAAGTCCTGGAAGCGGACGCCGTTCTTCCACAGGTAGTGCCGCAGCCCACGGACGTAGGAGAGCTTGCGCAGCGTGCCGCCGAAGAAGAGCCGGTCGAAGCCGCTGAGCGCGCCGCGGATCACGGCCGCGAACTTGTTTAGGAAAGAGAGCATCGCATTCCTCCGCTTGGTGGCGCCGGGACGACACCATTCCGCCACGGGGACTGCGCTTTTGCAAATACTTTTTGGTTGCGGCTCGGCCGCGACAGGGCGCGTCATTTGGCGCATCGTAAGTCGTTATCCCGCCTGACTTATGAGGCATTTTCGCCGATGCGCCAAGGGGACTTGTGTGCGGGGAAATGGGCGTCAATGAGCGCCGATGAAGGGCAGGCAAGGGCGAGAGCCGGGCCGTGGCGGTCGTGCGGGCCTCGGCAGACGGATGGTTCGCCATGCATACCTCTACGTTGCGGAGACGTGGAGGAACGCCGAGTGTACCATCGGAAGGGGCGTCTGGGCAGGCGAAGGGGAAGGGAAACGTCTGCTCCAGGAGCGCCGATGGATGCAATCGACGCATGTCGCCGATCGTGGGGGATGTCCTGCAATCTGCATTCCGACAGGGGTCCATATTCATAGATTAGCGTATGTTGATGTGTTGATTTGACGCGATCAAACCTTGTCTCGTTTCTTTTTTCACTTTTTGGAAGTGCTCAAGGGGACGCGCTGGCTGCGCCTGAAGAACCCGGTGAACCCGGACCCCAAGAAGAAGGAGCGAGAGCGGCTGGAGGAGGCGTTGCGCTTGAACCGGCCGCTGGCCACGGTGTACTACATGAAAGAGAATCTGCGGCAGATCTGGGGGCAGCCGGACAAGGCGACGGCGGCGCGGGTGTTGGAGGACTGGATTCGCCGAGCGGAGGCGTCGTGCATCAAGGTGTTGCAGAAGTTCGCGGCGACGCTGGCGATGCACCGCACGGGCATCTTGGCCTACTACGACTGCCGCCTCTCCACGGGGCCCCTGGAAGGGACGAACAACAAGATCAAGACGATGCAGCGTCAGTCCTACGGCTTTCGCGACCAGGAGTTCTTCAAACTCAAGATTTATGCGATCCACGAAACCAAGTATGCTTTAGTCGGATGAACCCGCGGCGGACATACGGTAGTGGCGGTCGTCGTCCGCAGCGTAGAAGTATTGTGTCGCCGCCCCGATGGGCCGGATCAGCGGGACACTCCGGGCCAGTTCCTCACGGACCTCCCGCCTGACCGCCTCCTCGGCGGCTTCCCCTGGCAGACACCCGCCGCCGGGCAGGAAGAACCTGCCCGACGCGCCCTTCACCGTTGCGACCGTGCCGTTCTCCCCGGCGACCACCGCATAGGCTGCCGGCCTGTCGGCGTAGACCACGCCTTCCAGACGGGCACCGAAGGTGGCAGTTTCAGCCATGCCCAGGCCTCCCGGCGGCGCGGCCAGCCGGCTCCCAGGGGTACTCCATCTGGCCAGACGTTTTGGCCCTTGCCGATGTCGCCGCTCTGGATGACCACCTTGCCGTCCGTGGCGACGACTTGATCCGGGACAGGCGGTTGTTCTTGGTAGATGCGGGTGCCGACCCATCCGAGGATCGAGAACGAAAAGACCAAGACCGCTGCGAAGGCCAGCCAGCGTTTCTTCATGGGAATGCTCCCTTCGGGCGCCGCCAACGAGAATGCTGCTTCCGGCGCCGCCTGGAGGCACGCCAAGCCGATCACCACTTTGCCATGCGCTCAGGCAACGGCAACGGGGGTCGCCGCCTCTTGGTAGTGACGGTTGATGAGGTCGTTTTGCAGCCACAGCAGCTTGTTGAAGGCCCGCAGCGTCCGCACTTCCTGTCCCCGCTCCAGGCCCAGGCCCAGGATCGTATTGGTCAGGCCGTCGGCGACAAAGCCGAGCAGCGCGTTCATCTGGACCAGCGGCACGACGAGTTCACTGGCCCCGGCCTTCGACGTGTGCATCTTGCCGACCATATCGAGGTAGGCGACCATCTTCCCGTCGTAGGGCTTGGTGACGAGGGCGGTCAGGTAGCGGGCCAGGTGTCCCTTCCGGTAGCGGATCATCTCGTGGTCTTTTGTCAGGTCTTCGAGGGTCTTCGGCACAGGCCCCTCGTAGCCGTACTGGCGGGGCAGGAAGTGCCGCCAGGTGGCGTCATAGCGGTGAAGCTGTTCGTAGACGGCATTCACCAGAGTCGGGACGAGCGGGGCCAGGGCGGGTGCGGCTGCGTGAATCGCCGCCACGTCCTCCGCAGCGAATCCCATGAACTCGGCCAGGTAGTGGAAGCGGTAGTCGAGGTCGGACTCCAGGCGTTGTTCGTTGACGTGAATCATCGGTGCGGCTCCACGGGATGCGGGTTGACGGCGGGCGGTTCGGGTGGGATAATTGGACATTGTTATCCAATTAACGACCAGGATACACCTACCAAATCGGATGTCAAGATCCTGTTTGGCGGTTAGAGGAAAAAAATCATGTTTTCGCAGACGGTCGAGTACGCCTTGCGGGCCGTCGTTCACCTGGCCGATCAAGCCCCATCGCCTCGCACCACCGACCAGATTGCGGCGGCGACGTTGGCGCCCAAGGCGTACTTGTCGAAGGTGTTACAAGGCTTGTGTCATGCCAAGATCGTGCGGTCGAAGCGTGGTCAGGGCGGCGGCATGGTCCTGACGAAATCCCCGTCCGAGTTGACGATTTTGGAGGTCGTCGATGCGGTGGAGCCGATTGGCCGTATTCGAGAATGCCCGCTCGGCTTGACGGCCCACGGGGTCCGTCTGTGCCCTTTGCACAAGCGCCTGGACAACGCCTTGGCGATGGTGGAGGAGGCGTTCCGGCAAACGACGCTGGCCGAGATTTTGGCCGAACCGACCAGGAGCCGCCCCCTGTGCGAATTCCCCGCCAGAATCAGCCTAAAGGCGTGAGCGAAGGCTGGGCCGACCTGGAGCCGGTGGACCGCCTCGAAGAAGGTTCGGCAGACGAATGAAAGAAGCAGCCACGATTCAAGCCTGGAAGCATCTCCGGGCCGTCCTGTTGCCCTGCGTGGGAACGGTGGTAATCCCTGGCGTCATTCTGTGGCTGACGGGGCCGGACACGCTCGGCCTGTGGCAGTCGGCCCCGGCAATGGGTTTGGGCCTGCCCGTCCTCGGCCGCGCTCTGGTCTGCCTGGGCCTCGTGCTGATGGTCGCCACGATCCGGCTGTTCGTGACGGTGGGCAAGGGCGCCCCCGCCCCCTGGAACCCGCCGCCGCGGCTCGTAGTCCGGGGCGTCTACCGCCACGTCCGCAACCCGATGATCTCCGGGGTGCTATTCGTTGTTCTTGGGGAGGCGTGGTGATCGGCATCGAATTCAGGACCACCCTCGGCGCCCAATTCTGGACCACCGCGCCGGGTGGAGGAGGTGTCACTTGCTCTTCTTGGGGTCCTTGTCCTTCTTCCCTTTCATCGACTCGCGGAGGCGGTAACTTTCGCCGTTCATCTCGAAGATGTGGCAGAGGTGTGATGGACGACAACTATAAATCCCGCCGTGGTCGATTCGTTCGGGATCGGAGTTTACAACGTAGTTCGCCAACGCCACCTTCGTCACTCTTTCGGCCTATCGACGTAGCCGACCGGATCACAGGCTCGGTCCTCGATGCCGGTTGCGGCGCCGGAGACACTGCCCTCTTCCTCGCAGGACGAGGGTGCAAGGTACTGGGGATCGACTTTATCGAAGTGCCGATCCAGCGGGCCAAGCAGAAGGCTGATGAGCGGGGCGTGGCGGTCACGTTCCTGTCAAAGATGCTCTGACGCTGAAGCACTGGAACGAACGATTCGACAACGTGATCGACAGCGGCCTGTTCCACGGCTTCAGCGACGAGGACCGGCTGCGCTACGTCGCTGGGCTGGCGACGGTCCTCAAGCCGGGTGGTCGCCTATTCCTGATGTGCTTCAGTGATGAAGAGCCGGGCACGCAGGGACCGAGGCGGGTGTCGAAGGAGGAACAGCACGCCGCCTTCGCCCAGGGTTGGAGCATCGAGTCCATCGAGCCGGTACAGGTCGAGGTCCGCCCCGATCTGAAGGACTTGACCTTCAGCGAGGGGGGGCCGAAGGAGTGGTTCGTCGTGGTGAGGCGAGGATCAATCTGACGAGCCTGGGATGCGACCGCACGGCTTGTCGGATTTTTTTGAAGGTTTTGTCGGATTATTGGATATTTTGACCATATACGGCGACATGCAGCACTTGTTGCAAGGCTTGGAGTTTTCTAGCCTTACGACGTGCGGTCGGAGAGGGCTTCCTCAGCCCCTCCCTCTCCGCTTTATCGGCAGATAGGGTTCAACCGATCTGCCGTTTTTTGTTGCGCTCGTATCATTTCTTCATTCTCCAGACGAAGCCGAAAACGCGACTCCGATTATACGAGGTTCTTCTGCTTGCGCAACACCCATTCCGTGGTCAGCAACAAGAGCGCCGCCAGGAAGAACATCGGCGCGTTCCACCACGTCCACGCCGCCGACGGCGGCGCCTTCATGCGCACCCGGCCGCCGACCGGAATGTCCCGCACCACGTCGTCGGCGTCGGCCACGGTGTAGAACTTGCCGTGCGTTCTCTCCGCCGCGTGCTCCATTTCCGTGCGGTTCATGCGCAGCTGGTCCATCTCGCCGGGCGGCGCCAGCACCTTGGAATCGGCCGTCGGCCGCGGCGCCGGGACCGCCGGGTCGGTCAGCACGAAATGGTACAGCCCCTCCGGCGTCTGCGTCACCACGGCCGCGTAGGACGCCCGGCTGCCCTCGACCCTGGCCAGGTCCACCGTCCGCACCGCCGCCTCCGGTCCCTTGGCCGGGTCGCGCCGCTCCACCAGCACCTTGACCGCCGCGTCCTTGCCCGGCGGCGGGGCGTCGTCGGGGAAACGCACCGTCACCTTGATCGGCTCGCCGCGGCGGTACGGCGTCTCGCGGTCCAGCTGCAACTCCACGCGGTCGCGCCGGCTGCCGGATAGATAGCGTACCGTTTGTATCCAAAATTCGTTGTAGCGCAGCTCGTCCTCGCGGAAGCCCCAGCGCCAGGTCTCGTCGAAGCCGAAGAACATGCTGCGGCCGGCCCCGACGAACTGCTGCACCACCAGCGCCTGCCGACCCGGCGGCTTGTCGCCCCGGTCCCGATCGACCGGCGCCCGCGCCGTGGGGTGGTACGCCAGCACCTCGGCCGCCCGCTTCGGGACGTAGCCGTCCGACCACCAGTACATGTCCTTGAGGTCCTTCCAGATCTCCGCGTCGCGGCCCTCCTCGGAGCTGAAACGGAAGATCGGGTGGCGCAATCCCTCCGGCGTGAGGTCCGGCTTGTAGCCCGTGACGTGATCGACGTTGGCCGCGTCGTCCGGCGGCCGATCCGTGAGCACGTCGATCGGCAGCACGTCCTTGAGCGGCGAATCCTTGTAGTAGAACGGCGCGTAGCGTTCGCCCGCGATCATCAACAGGCCGCCGCCGTGGTCCGTCACCCACTCCGCGATGTCCTTCAAATGCTCCGTCATGCGATCGTTGTCCTTCGGCCGCGGGTCCACGTCGCCGAGGATAATCACGTCATACGTATTCAACTCTTCCTTGGTGGGAATCTCGGCCAGGGCGGTGCGGTCCTGGGCGGCATAGTCCGGGTCGGCGTTGAGCAGCACCACCTTGAGGTCGATGCTCTTGTTGCCCTTGGTGCGGTCGCTCTCGCGCTCCAGCAGCGTCTTGAGGAAGTGGTACTCGTACCGCTCGTAGCCCTCGACGTACAGCACCTTGATGAGCTTGGCCTCGCGGACGAACACCTTGCGCTCGATGCGGTTGTCCTCCTTGTCCGCCTCGTCGGGCTGCAACGGCGCCTCGATGATGTACGTCTTCTCGCCGGCCTCCGTCGGCTTGTATTCCAACTGCACCTTCACGTCCTCGTTGGCGCCCCGCAGCGTGACTTCCTTCTTCGCCAACACGGCGTCTTTGCCCTTCTCCCGGAGCGTGACCGGGACCGTCAGGCCGGCGTAGCCCTGGCCGGTCAGCGTCAGCTCGAAGAAAACGCGGTCGTTGACATAGACGCTGTCCACGGTCTGGAGGTCGTGCAGGCGGAGGTTGCGCACGTCGTTGGCGTCGCCGAGGCCGACGAAGAACAGCGGGACGCCCTGATCTTTAGCGTATTCGGATGCTTTTTCGAGATTTTCGCCCTCCGTGGTCACGCCGTCGGTGAGGACGACGACGGCGGCCAGCGACGCGGCGTTGTACTCGCCGAGCACCTGGCGGACGGCGGCGCCGAGCTGCGTGGAGTCGTTGCGGGCGTCGGCCTGGAGGTTGTGAATGGCGTCCACGGCAGCGTCGAGGTCTTCCGGCTTGTCCACGTCGGCCAGGCGGTGCAGCCGGCTGGAACAGTGGTAGATGTGCAGCCGCACCTTGCGTTGCGTCAGCAGCGTCCGCAGCCAGTCGGGTTGCGGCCGCGTCACCAGCGTCTGGGCCAGGCGCAGCCGATCCGGTTCCGTCACGCCGGCCTGCCGCGCCAATTCGTCGGCCGCTTCCTGCACTTTCGGATCGCGATAGTGGTCTACCGTACTCATGCTCTCGGAATCGTCGAGGATGATCGCCACGTCCGGCCAGCCCTGGCGCTCGTACCAGACGCGCAACTGCGGCAACACCACCAGCAGCAGCAGTGCCAGCAGGCCGAGGCGCAGCGCCGCCATCAGCAGGCGCGAACCGACGCCGACGTTGCGGCCCTCGCGGAAGTAGACGGCGAGGACCAGCGCCGCGCCGAGCACGAACAGCAATACGGACAAATAGGGATCGTAATGTCCGTTCCAGAGGAACGACGAGTATTCGAGGTTCCAGCGGCTGGCCTCGCCGTCGGCCGGCGCCGCCACGCCCTGGCTGGCCTCCATCGCCCGCCGCGGGCCGTCGCCCAGGAAGCTCAGGAAGTCGCCCGTGTAGGCGTTGTGGATCAGCACCAAACCGACGCCGAGCAGAAACGCGAACAGCAGGCCAGACGCGACGTACCACGGCAGCCGCGTCAGAAGCCACCGACGGCGCGTGATGTGTCGCCGGGCGGTTTCTTCTTCCAGCGTCGGCACGGCGCTGTAGTGGCCGAACAGCCACGCCATCACCACCTCGCAGAAGAAAAGCGCCAGCATCACCAGCAATAACACGTGAGCAACCCGGCCGCCGATCGGCTCGTATTCGACGGCGGCGGCCGAGCCGGAGGCGTGAACGACCTGGTGCGGGTCGGTTGTGACCTGGAGGTCCCAGTCGGGGTAGGCCGCTTTGAGGTCTTCGGGCCGGGTCCGCGCCAGGTCGCTGGGGCTGGCCTGCTGCGCCTGGTTGAGCGCCGGCGGGTTGACGGCCACGAGCGCGTCGGGGCCGGCGGAGCCGACGGCGACGCGGTAGACGCCGCCGACTTCGGCGCCGGACCAGCGCAATACGCCGCCGTCGTCCAGACCGCGGACGGGGACCGACTCCTCTCGGCCGTCGGGCGTGTGGACGACGGCCGAGCCGGCGCCGGCCGTGGCGAGGAACAGCTCGATCGGATCGCCGACCTCGACGGCCTGTTCGCGCAGCCGGCCGGCGGCGGCGAAGTGCATCAAACGGTCCATGAACGGCGGGAAGATCGGCGACGCCGGCCAACTGTTCCAGTCGGCGTTGAGCGATGAAGTGAACAGGACGACGCGGCCGCGCAACCGCCGACCTTCCGGGGCGTCCTTGCCGGCCGGCGGACGCCACGCCAGCAGCGCCGGCCCGCCCGGCGGCCGCGCCGCCTTGAGTATCTCCTCGGGGCTTTTGCCGGGCAGCGGCGCGGGGGTGAACGACAGCAACGAGCGCGGGTCGCCGTTGACGGCCGGCTCCACCTTGAGGAACTGGCGGAAGTGGGCGGCCAGCAGCATCTCCCGCGGCCGGGAGTCGGTGAACGCCTTGAAGGCCGGCTCGCGTTCCAGTTCCGGATCGATCAAAAACTGATATTGATAGTCCGTATTGCCGGATTGCTTCTCGACGAGGCGGGCGGGCAGCAGGCCGGCGCCGGCGCGGAAGAGCACGTCGTTGTAGGCGGCGAGGTCCACGCGGTCGCCGACGGCGAAGACGACGCCGCCGCCGCGGCGGACGTGGGCGAGCAGGCGGTGGGCCTCGGCCTCGGTGAAGCGCGGCATATCGCACAGGAACACGCAGTCGTAGGGCGTCAGGTCGCCCAGACCCTCGTCGGCGAACTGTGTTTCGGTGATCACCTTGGGCACGGCTACGACGTGCGCGGCCGGGTGGGCCTTGCCGTCCTGGAAGGGGTTGAGGGCGGTGCTGACGTACTGGGCGGCCTGGTCGTAGGCCTCGCCGGCCGGCTTGCCGTTGACCAGCAACACCGGCACCTCGTCCTTGACCGTCACCACCACGCGACGGGCGTCGTCGCTCTCCAGGCCGTCGTGGTCGGTCTCGAACCGCACGACGTAGTCGCCGGGGTCGGGGAACTTGTACTTGAAGGTCACGCGGACCTCTTCGCCGCCTTTGAGTTCGCGGACGGGCGGCAGATCCATCGCCTCCTCGGCGTCGGCCCCGGCCTTGCGGACCACGGCCCGGACCGGCACGTCGGTGCGCGTGTCGCCGAAGTTGTGCAGCACGGCCTGGAAAAGCGTGTCGTGGCCGGTCGTGGCGATGGGGTCGGCCAGCGCCAGGTCTTCGACGGCCAGGTTCTCGGCGCCGTCCTGGCCCACGTCGATGACGGCGGCGGTTTTGGCGCGGGCCTGGATCTTCTGCACCGTGGCCGACAGGGCGGCGGCCTGACGTGCGACCCAGGTGGTGCGCTGGAGGTTCGTGAGGAAATAAACCTCTTTTTCGACATATTTTGACGGCGACGCCTCCAGGAGGTTTTCCACGGTGGTCAGGGCCGCGGCGAGGTCGGCGTTGCCGTCGGTGCGGCGCAGGGCGTCGATGCGGGCCAGCACCTTTTCGGCGTCCTCGGACGGCAGGCCGGGGTCGCCGTCGATGGTCGGCCCCGGCACGATCATGCGCGGCGGGGCCGCCAGCAGGACGACGCTGAAGCCGTCGCCGCCGCCGCTGTCGCGGACGATCTGCTTGGCAACGGCGCGAGCCTTCTCGAAGGCGTCCTCGTCGCCGGCCTTGAAGCCCATGCCGAGCGAGCCGTCGATAACAAGGATCTTGTGCGTGCGCCGCCCCGCCGACCACGGCCACGCCGGACGGCGCGAACCAGCGCCACGCCGCCTCGGCCCAGGGCGTGACGCTGCACATGGCGGCCAGCAGCAGCAACAACAGCAGGCAGCGGACGGCCAGGAGGAGGAGCTGCTCGATGCGCACCTTGCGCGAGGTCTTGCGCTGGGCGGCGAGAAGGAAGCGCATGGCCGCCCAGGGGACGACGCGGTAGCGCTTACGGTTGAGCAGGTGGATGATGATGGGGATGGAGACCGCCGTGCCGGCCGCGGCGGCGGCGATGACGGGCGCCTCGAACAGGAAGGCGAACAGCGGCAAGGTTGCGAGCGGCATCCGATTTACCTTTTCCGGCCCGAGGCGCGGGGGAGGGTTGCGGTTCGAGCCTCTCTCGGCGCGTCCTTCCATTTTAGCGACCGGGGACCGGAAAACGAAACCGTTCATCCGGTTGGCCAGACATTTGGAGGTACGCGGTTACCCGGCGCCCGCCGGCGCTCCCGGCGGATCCCCGTCGCGGCCGGCTTCCCTCCCGCCCGGCGTAACGCCGCCGGTTTTGCTCTTCGCGCGATATAATGCAGTGGTCCCATCCGCAAGGAAAGCCATCCGTCTTCCAAGGAGGTGTGCCAATGACCGCCGAGCGCTGGCATTTCGACGGCCAACCCGTCCCGAACGTTCGCGTCCCGCCGCCCGGCCCGAAAGCGCAAGCCCTGCTGGAACGCGACGCCCGGTATACGTCGCCGTCCTACACCCGCGTCTACCCCCTAGTGGTCGAGCGCGGCAGCGGGGCCGTCATCGAGGACGTGGACGGCAACCTCTACCTCGACTTCACGGCCGGCATCGCCGTCGCCTCCACCGGCCACTGTCACCCGCACGTCGTCGCCGCCATCCAGGACCAGGCCGCCAAGCTGATCCACATGTCGGGCACCGATTTCTACTACCAGCCGCAGATCGACCTGTCGCAGCGATTGGCCGAAAGCGGACCCGGCAAGTCGCCGAAGCGCGTCTTCTTCACCAACAGCGGCGCCGAGGCGCTGGAGGCGGCGCTGAAGCTGGCCCGCTGGCACACCGGCCGCTCGCGGGCCGTCGCCTTCTTCGGCGCCTTCCACGGCCGCACCTACGGCGCCATGTCGCTGTCGGGGTCGAAGCTCGTCCACCGCCGCGGCTTCTCGCCGCTGGTGCCCGACATTCACCACGTCCCCTACCCGCGCGGCTGTCACGGCTGCGAGCCTCCCGACGCCGGCTGCGCCTGCGTCCGCAACATCGAGGAAACGCTGCTGCACCGGACGGCCCCGCCCGAGGAGGTCGCCGCCGTCTTCGTGGAGCCGATCCAGGGCGAGAGCGGCTATTACGTCCCGCCGGGCGGCTTCCTGCCGGCGCTGCGGGAGATGTGTGACCGATACGGCATCCTTCTTGTCGCCGATGAGGTGCAAAGCGGCATGGGCCGCACCGGCGCGATGTACGCCGTCGAACATTGGGGCGTCGAGCCGGACATCGTTTGTCTGGCCAAGGGCATCGCCAGCGGAATGCCGTTGGGCGCGATGATCGCCCGCGCCGACGTGATGGACTGGCCCAGCGGCAGCCACGCCAGCACCTTCGGCGGCAACCCCGTCAGCTGCCGCGCCGCCCTGGCCACGCTCGACCTGCTGGAAGCCGGTTACATCGCCAACGCCGCCGAGCGCGGCGAACAGCTGAAACGGGGATTGATGGGGCTGCGTCAACGCCATGCGGAGATCGGCGACGTGCGCGGCCTCGGCCTGATGGTGGCGATGGACATCGTCCATGGGCGCGATCCGTACACCTTCGACCCCGTCCGGCGCGACGCGGTCGTGGAGGCCGCATTCCATAGTGGTTTGCTGCTGCTGGGTTGCGGTGAGAGCGCCGTGCGCTTCTGCCCGCCGTTGTGCGTCGCCGCCGAACAGGTGGAGGCGGCGATTCGCCTGCTGGACGGCGTTTTGGCCGATAGCCGGTGAGGGTCGGTTAGCCGCGACCCGAAGGGGAGCGCTCCGACCCGCGCTCCCCTTCGGGTCGCGGCTAACCAATCCTCACCCCGCACACCCGCCCGGCATTTCCGGTTTTTTCGAGCTATAGTTGCATCGACCTAAGTGGTCGTCCGCGGCGGCGTTGCCCCGGACACGGACGCACTGACGGCCCGCAGACACCGGGAGAACAGGCGAAATGGCCAGACCCCTCCCCTCCCCGAGCCAGTTTCGGGGCGGTTTGAACGGAACCCCCAACGGCCGCGCGACGGCCGCCTCCCTCTTGCACCCGGCCCCGCCGCCGGAACCGGAGGAGGCCGGCCCCACGTCGGAGGAGTTGCAGGAACTCGACCGCCTGCGCGAGGAGAACGAACAACTGAGGGCGCTCTGCCTCGAACTGGAGCAGGCGCTGAACGAGGCGGCCCCGCACGGCGAATGCGACGAGGAGCGCGTCAAGGAATACGAGGCGCTGCTCGACGAGAAGACGGAGATAATCCGCCAGCTGCACGAACAATTGCAGGAGGCGGCGGCGGAACGGGAGGCCCAGTCCGGGGGGCGTGCGCCGAGCGCCGCGGCGGCCGGGCCGGCGCCGCGCGAGGACGAACTGCTAACTCTCAGCGAGGATTTGGAGCGCGAAAGGCGGCAGCTCCAGGAGGACGAACAGGCGCTGATGCAGCAGATGCGCGAGATGGAAGTGAGCATGGCGCACGAGCGCGCCGAGATGGCCAGGCAGCGCAACGATATGCAACGGCTCCAGAGCGAGGTCCGTCACGAGATCGAACGGCTGGAACGCAGCGGCTCCCTGCAAAACAAGATCGACGGCCTCAAGAGCAAGCTCACCGACGCCATGACGCGGCGCGGCTCCTCGCCCGGCGCCGCGGCCCAGCCCGCGCAACGCATCGCCGCGGCGGCGCCGGCCCCGTCGGGCAAGAAGGAAGGCCTCCTGGGCCGCCTGTTCGGCGGCAAATAAGTTGGCGAGCGGCCGGCGCAAGCCGGCTGGTATGGGATTGCGCGTCCGAATGCATGACGAATCAGGCGGCTCTATCCCATTCCAGCCGGCTTGCGCCGGCCGCTCGCCTTGGTGTTGGCGCCTCGAAGCGCGCTCGCCACCTCGAACCCGGCCATACCACCTGCCCGTTCAAGAACCGGTCCCGGTCGGCCCACCTCGCCGCTCCCCGTACCCATCGACCCGGAAGCCGTGTATACTGAAACGCGACGGCAACGCCGGCCCGCCCGCCCACCCCACGCCGAGGCTTCCATGCGCCATTCCCTCCTCCTGATCGCGTCCCTGTCCCTGGTCGGCGCCGTCGCGGCCGGCGAAAACTGGCCCCAGTTCCGCGGGCCGCACGGCAACGGCGTTTCCGACTCCAAGGGGCTGCCGCTGACCTGGAGCGAAAACGAAAACGTCGTCTGGAAAACGCCCATTCACGACCGCGGATGGTCGTCGCCGGTCGTCTGGGGCGATCAGGTCTGGATGACCACGGCCACGGCCGACGGCAAAAAAATGTTCGCCGTCTGCGTGGACCGCAAGACCGGCGCGATCGTCCACGACCTCAAGCTTTTCGAGAACGAGAAGCCGGAACCGCTGGGCAATCACACCAACACCTACGCCTCGCCGACGCCGGCCGTCGAGGAGGGCCGCGTTTACGTCCATTTCGGATCGTATGGCACCGCTTGCCTGAACACGAAGACCGGCGAAACGCTGTGGGAGCGGCGCGACCTGCCCTGCGACCACTTCCGCGGGCCGGCCTCGTCGCCGATCCTCTACGACAACCTCGTCCTCCTTCAGTTCGACGGCGTGGACGTGCAGTACGTCGCCGCCCTGGACAAGGCGACCGGCCGCACCGTCTGGAAGAAGGACCGCACCATCGACTACGGCGTGCCCGACGGCGACCGCAAGAAGGCCTACGGCACGCCGTCCATAATCGACGTGAAGGGCAAGACGGAACTGGTCAGTCCGGCGGCGGTGGCCACGACGGCCTACGACCCGCGGACGGGCGAGGAGTTGTGGAAGGTCTATCACGGCGGCATGAACGCGGCCACGCCGCCGATCTACGGCCTGGGCAAGGTGTTCCTGACCACCGGCGACGGCGGCCTGAAGCTGCTGGCCGTCAACCCCGAAGGCAGCGGCGACCTGACCAAGACCAACACCGAATGGACCTATAATCGCAATGTGCCGTCGCATTCGTCGCCGATCCTGGTGGACGACCTGCTTTTCATGGCCAACGAGAGCGGCGTGGCGTCGTGCGTGGACGCGCGGGCCGGCACGGAGGTGTGGCGCGAACGGCTGGGCGGCCAGTTCTGGGCGTCGCCGGTGTACGCCGACGGCCGGCTCTATTTCTTCGACAACGACGGGACCGCCTTCGTGGCCGAGCCGGGCCGGCGGTGGAAGAAATTGGCCGTGAACAGGCTGGACGACGGCTGCATGGCGTCGCCGGCCGTGGCCGGCAAGGCGCTTTTCGTCCGGACCAAAACGCACCTGTACCGGATCGAAAAGAAGGATTGAATCGCCGTCACCCGCATCCTGGATTCGATCGTTTCACCAGAAATTGGATGGCGTTCGGGCCGCGTTCCGGTAAAATGGCGTCATTGAAACCATCACGGAATGTTTCCAGCGTCGGGGGCGGAGCGGCCCTGCGGCTGACGACGCGGTTGCCGGGCCGCACGACCCTTGGCCGCCGTCCGGCGGATGAAGCCGTCGTGACATGCAAGCGGGCGGGGCCGAATCCCGCCAAAGCGTTTATCGGGTCGCGCCGGCCTATTCCTGGCAATACCCCTTACTCGCGTTGAGCAAGGGTCGCGTCTCGCCCACGGTCGGAAATCTCCCGCGAACGCGCCGCCCTTTCCGGCCCGGGGAGTCGGGTCATGAAGCACCTGGAATCGCACGAGCAAGGTCGAACATTGCGTACGCGGGTCGTCGCGTGGAACGGCCCCGCGGAAGCGGTCCTGCGGACGCAGGTCAACGCCCTGACCGACGCCGACCGCCGCAAGGACGAGTTTCTGGCCATGCTGGCCCACGAGCTGCGCAACCCGCTGGCGCCGCTGTCGATGTCGCTGCAAATCCTTGGCCGCGGCGTGGCGCCGGGGTCCGCCGCCGCGCACGCCGTGGACATCGCCGAACACCAGGTCCAGAAGTTGACCCGGCTGGTGAACGAACTTCTGGACGTGGCCCGCATCCGCCAGGGCAAGACCGACCTGCGGATGGAGCGGGTGGACCTGACGGCCGTGGCGGCGGCGGCCGTCGAAACGGTGCGTCCGCTCCTGGACGAACGGCTGCACACCTTCGAGACATCGCTGCCGCCGGCCCCGCTCTTCCTGCGCGGCGACGCCGTCCGGCTGGAGCAGGTGTTTACCAACCTCCTGACCAACGCGGCGAAGTACACCGAGCCGGGCGGCCGGATCAGCCTCCGCGTGGACCGGGAAGAGGACTGTGTGATCGTCCGGATCCGGGATACGGGCGTCGGAATGGTCCCGGACCTGCTGACCCGCATCTTCGAGCCGTTCGCGCAGGCGGAACAAAACCTGCACCGGGCGCGCGGCGGGTTGGGCCTCGGCCTGAGCCTGGTGAAGTGTTTCGTGGAACTGCACGGCGGCACGGTCGAGGCGCACAGCGACGGTCCCGGCCGCGGCAGCGAGTTCGTGGTCCGTCTGCCGGCGTCGCCGGAAGCCGCGCCCGAACGGGCGACGGCCGCGTCCGAGTCCCGCGCGGCCGGCCGGCCGGTGTCGGTGCTGGTCGTGGACGACAACCGGGACGCGGCCGAGAGCCTGGCCCACCTGACGCGGGCATGGGGTTGCGTGGCGGCGACGGCCTACGACGGGCCGGCGGCCGTGGCCGCCGCGAGGAAACGGCCGCCGGATGTGGTGTTTATGGATCTCAGTTTACCGGGAATGGACGGCTACGAGACGGCGCGGCGGCTGTGCGCGGCGCTGAAGAAGCCGCCCCTACTGGTGGCGCTGACCGGCTTCGGCGGCGACGACGAGCGGGCGCGCACGGAGCAGGCGGGCTTTTATTCGCACCTGCTCAAGCCGGTGGATTTGGCCGCGGTAAAGGAACTGATCGCGCGACTGGGCGAGATGAACTGATACAGGGGCCGGTTAGCCGGGACGTGCGGCGGAGCGCTCCGCCGCACGTCCCGGCTAACCGACGAATCGGCCGCGCTCACTTCCCCGCGTTCTTGATGATCGACGACGGTTTCGCCTCGGTGGGCGGGGCGTACGGGCCGGGGCCGGGCAGCGGCAGGGCCGTCGGCGGCGGCATCGTGGGCACGGCCGGCGCCGTCACGGGGAATCCCGTCGTGGGGAAGCCCGGCGCGGGATATTCTTGGGCGGCGGCGGCGCAGCCCGGCGCGCCGCAGCAGCCGGGTTCGGGCACGATCGGGCCTTCGCCGACGGTGGTGACGCGGCCGGTTTCGACGCACTCGCACTCGGGCTGCGGGTGGCCGCGGAAGCTGCTCATCATGCGGCTAAAGAACCCCTGGCGCTGTTCGCCGCAGGGGTTGGAATTGAGGCTGGTGCAGCCGCAGAGCAGGCCCAGGCCGGTCAGGGCCGCGGCGGTCTTCAAGCGTATACGGAACATCAGCGGATCCTCTTGCGTCAGACGGTCCCGGACGGGAGTCGGACGGGCGCGGGGGAGAATGGCGACCGGGCCGGGGGCCGCCCGCCGAACGGCAAGTCGGCCCCGCCCGCCGGTCCAATCATGCGCCAGGATCGCACGGCCGGCAAACCGGCCGTCCGCGAAAAGAACGGGCTTACGGGTCTCCCCGTAAGCCCGAAAAGAATCGACGGATTTTCCGGACGGAAGGGCGCGTTCGGAACTTACCCTGCTTTCTTCACCGGATTGTTTGCAGCCGTCTTGATCTGACCCGTCAGGTACTCGACGGCCGCGTCCAGTTGCACGTCCTTGAACTCCGGCTTGGGGTCCTTCTCGACCTTAACCGGAGCGTCGCGCCGCGGGATGATCTCGTTGTTGCGCAGGTGATCGAACAACTCGCCGCGTTCCTTCTCGGTAAGCGGCGCCACCTCGTCGGGCTTGACGCCCCACTCGTCTTTCTTCACGGCGCCGGGCAAGCGCTTGTAGAGGTTCTTGCCGCTCGGCCGCCAGAACGTCGCCGTCGTCAGCTTCAGTTCGCCGTCGCCGAACTTGCGAATGTTCTGCACGCTGCCCTTGCCGAAACTGCGTTCGCCGATGATGTAGGCCCGGTGGTGGTCCTGCAAACAGGCGCTGACGATCTCGCTGGCGCTGGCGCTGTCGCCGTTGACCATCACGACCATCGGGAAGTCGAGCAGGCTGCCCTCGTGCTTGCCGCGGATGAACTCCTCCGGCTTGCCGCGCGGACGGATGCTCACGATCACGCCGTCGTCGATGTACAGGTCGGAAATGTCCACGGCCGCCGTCAAGAGGCCGCCGGGGTTGAAGCGCAGGTCGAGGATGAAGCCCTTGACGCCCTGCTTCTGGAGCTTTTCCATGGCGGCGACGATGTCGTTATAAGAATCCTCCTGGAACTGGCTCAGACGCAGGTAGCCGATCTTCTTGTCCTTGTCGAGCATGAAGTCCCAGCTGTCGTCGGCCTTCCGCTTGACGCCGAAGACCGTCTCCACCTCGACGCGGCCGCGCGTGATCTCGTAGTCCTTCGTGCCCTCCACACCCTCGCGCCGGACGGTCAGGATGACCTTCGTGTCGGGCTGGCCGAGGATCTTTTTCACGGCGTCGCCGACCGCCAGGCCCTTGGTCTCGATGACCTCCGGCTTGTCCAGCGGCTGGCCCTTGCTGTCCACCTCGCGGGTGATCTTGGTGATGAGGTCACCGGCCTTGAGTCCGGCCTTGTAGGCGGGGCTGCCCTTGATCGGCGTCACCACCAGCAACAGGTCGGTGGCGGCGTCCTTGCGGATCTGGATGCCGATGCCCGTGAAGACGCCCTGCACCTCCTGGCGGAAGCGGTCGAGCGTCACCGGGTCGATGTAGGTGGTATAGGGGTCGAGCGTGCGCAGCATCTCGACCAGGGCCACGTCGATGTCCTTGTCCTTGTCGAGGTCTTCGCGCTTGCCCAGCGCCTCGCGGGAGTCGATCAGCAGCTGCTTGAGCTGATCCTCGTTGAGGTCCTTGACCTTCTTCAGACGGGCCTCGATGGCGGCGGGGATTTTCTCCTCCACGAACTTGTAGAGCTTGCGGATGCCCTGCGCGGCCAGCTCGTCCTGATTCTCCTCCTTGTAGTAGTCCGATTGGATCACTTCCGTGGCGTCGATGACCTTGGAGGCGAATTTCTCGGCCACCGCCTCGGGCAGCTTGGTCTCTTCGAGCACCTTGTCGCGGGCGGCGACGAACGCGTCCGGGCTCAGGTCGCCGTCGGCCAGCTTCTGGTAGTCCTTGCGCAGTTCGCGCTGCGAATCCAGCTTGGGCATCCGGCTGAGGTACTGCCGACCCTCTTCCGCGATCTTGGCCGAAACCTTGCCGTCCTTGACGAGCTTCTCGAACTTGGCCAGGACTTCTTGAGCCTTCTTGTACGGGCCGGGGTCGTGCGACAGGACGAAGTGGGTGTTCGGGCTGCCGAGGACGATGGCGACCTGTTCCTTCTCCTTGTCGGTCTTGCCGTACTTGCGGGCGAGTTCCGGGATCTGCTTATCGAGGTATTCGACCAGCTCATCGACGGTCACGAGGCCGTCGGCCTCTTTGCCGTCGGTGTCGGCGGCGCCCTTGAGGGCGTCGAGCAGGGCAGTGGCGAAGATGCCGTGGTCGGGGCCGTCCAGCGACGGCGACGTGGGGCGGTTGGCCAGGAAGACGATTCGACCGGGCGTGCGATCTTGCCCCTCTTCGGAGCCGAGGTCGCCGCGGAACTCCGCGAACGGCTTCTCGGTGAAGGAGGCTTCCGGGATCGGTTTGCCGTCGGCCGGCGGCGTGAAGCCCTTGAAATTCACGTCGAGAAAGACGGCGAAGTCCTGGCTTTTGAAGCCCTTGAGGGCCTCGGCGATCTCGGCCGAGGCGACGGCGTCCTTCTCGCGGCCCTTGAAGGTCGAATCGGCGGCGAAATAGCAGTGGCGGTCGCCGAGGGCGCCCAGCGGCGCGCCTTGGCCGAAGAAGGCGAAGATCACGGGGTCTTTCGGGCCGGCTTCCTTGGTGAGCCAGCGCAGGGCGTCGAGAATGTTCTTGCGGGTGGCCGCCTGACTGTCCTTGCCGTCCTCGGCGCCGATCAGCAGCCGGGCGTGGGCGGCGTCCACGCCGTAGTATTTCTTGCTGGTGAACAGGTCGAAGAGCGCCTTGGCGTCGGCCTCGGCGTGGGCGCGCGGCAGGATTTCCTTGTCCGCATAGTTGTCGATGCCGACGATCACCACGTAGGGTTGCGGCTTGTTGTCTTCGTCGGCGCGGGCCGCCGGGGCGACGGGCGCTTTATCCTCCTTCGCCTGGGTGAAGGCCGGCGCCGCGAAGGCGCACACGGCCGCGAGAATCCCTGTCCACATCGCCTTGGTCATGTAAATCGGTCCTTTCGCTTGCTTGCTTCAATTCGGCCACGGCCGTGAGACTGTTGAGAAAGCCGCCGGCGGCCCGAACTCAATCCCCATTGTGCCGGACATCCGCGCGTAGTCAAGGCGATTCGCTTGCTACGGAAGGGAGGTGGGGAGGCCGCCTTTGGAGAAGTAGTGCGCCGGAGGGGCGGTTCGGTTGCGGAATCTTCGTTCGCGGCGCCGGTTAGCCGCGACGCGCCAGCGGAGCGCGTGTGGAGAAGCGCTCCGCTGGCGCGTCGCGGCTAACCGGCGCCGATACGGTTCGGAATTAAAAACCCAAATCGCCGCCGTGGCTATTGTCCGCGGGGTTCGGCGGCGTTTCATCCTGCGGAGTCCGCTGATCCTGTTTGGTCGTGTTGACGACCAGATTGCCGGTCGCCTCGTCGATGGGGCCGGCCTCCGCGCGGAGCTGACGCATCAGCTTGTTCTGATAGTCGCGCTCGCGCTCCGCCACGAAGAAATCATCCCAGAGCTGTTTTTTCCCCGGCTGCGTGGCGTCCGAGAAGGCGTCGAGGAAGTCCCTGTCCTTGACGCCGGGGACCATTCGCTCCTCCAGCACCGTCACGTAAAATTCCTTCTGCGGCAGGTCCTCGAAAATCAGCGTCTGGCCCGGCTTTTCCAGCCCCATGAGGCGGTCCAGCAGGTCGCTCGGCGGGTAGGCGATTTTGTCCTCCGGGAAGGCGTAGCGCATGTAAGGGTGCGAAATACCTGGGTTGGCGGTCGGCGGCGAAATCAGCCGCGAAATGCCGGCCAGCTCGAAGACTTCGCCGTCTTTCTGGTCGCGCAGATACTTGACCGCTTCCGGCGGCGGCGCCTGCGCCTTGGCCTCCGCCTCGATGCGGTTGCATTCGGCCAGGGCCAGCTTCCGCGCCTGCTGGAACGTCCACGCCTTCACCACCTCCGGCCGCGCCTGGTCGTAGCCGAGTTCGTGCGCCCGTTCGTCCACGGGGCGCCAGAACACGTAACGGTCGTCCGACGACAGCATCCACGAGAAGTAGGCGTTCTGATCGGTCGGGGCGCCGTTGCCCTGAACCACGCCGCCGCTCGAAAGACGCTTCGGATCGAAGACGCCGCTGGTGGACGTGAGTTCCTTGACGAAATCCGGCTTCGGGCCGGGGCTGAACATGGCCGGCCGCATGTACGCGGCCCGCAGATCTTTCAGGGCGGGGTCGATGGCCAACTCATACACGTCTTTCGGCCGGTCCATCGTGTGATACTCCAGGCCGAACTCCTTGACCGCCTTATCGACGTACTTCTGGGCCTCGTCCGGCCGGCCCTTGAGCTTGGTCAGTTCGTCGATGAACTTGGTCAGGTTTTCCAGCGCCAATTCCGGGCGCGTTCGGAGCTAAATTCGCGGAACACCTGATCCGTGAGGGCGGCGGGCGGCGGCGGCGCGGGCAGGCTGGGAACGGCCAGCGCGGCGGCGGACAGCGCGATCGGGACGGGCGGCGCGGCCAGGGCGGAGCCGGACAGGGCGGAGCCGCCGCCCGCGCCGAGCACCCACGCCGCGGCGGCGCGGCGCATGCGGTTGCTGGCTTCCTCGAGCGCCGAGTCGGCGACGGCGCCGACCGGGGTCGTCAGCGGGCCGGCCTGCGTCAGCGATCCGCCGAGGGCGCGGCCGAGGAGGGCGGCCGCCTCGGCGGGCCGGCCGGCGGTCGGGTCGTGCAACTCCGGGGCCTTGTCCGTGAGGGGATCGACCCACTGGTCGCCCGGCGACGAGGTCCGCTGGATGTCGCGGTTGTACTGGTCGAGAAATTCACGGCCCAGCATCTGGGGGCCGCCCAGCGCCAGACCGGCCCAGACGGCGGCCCCGCCCATCGACGGTGAGGCGGCCGCGGCGACCACCTGGGCGGCCGTATGCCGGTTGATCTTCTCTTCCATTTGCGGGCCGGTGGCGCGAGGTACAGCAGCGCGATCTTGCGCTCCGCTTCGGTGCGAGACGCCTTGTCCTTGTAGAATTGGCTGTCCGGTTTGGCGGTGACGTAGGCGATCGCGACGCGGCGCGGCTCCTTGAAGGCCGGCAGCGCCCGCATCGGTTCGGGCAGCGCGTCCTTATACTTGTCGAACAGCCGCCGCAGTTCCTCCTCGCTCGGCTCCTTCGTCACCTTGTTCACGAAGCTCTCGACGGGCAGCGCCAGGAACGCCGCTTTGAGAGTGGTGCGGTTGTCGCGGTAGAATGTATAGAAGTCGAACGGCGCCAGCGGGTCGGGCGAACCCGGTTCGCCGACCGTCACGCCGCGCACGCCGGAGGCGTGCCCTATCAGCAGCGTCTGGGCGATGGAGACGCGATATTCGTCGGCGATGGCGGTGAGATATTCGTCTTCCGTCAGGCCGCCGGCGGCGGGGTTTTCCTGAACCACGTAGGGCTTGAACGCGGCGTCGTCCCGCCACGGACCCTTGGGCAGCACGTCGCGGCCGGCCGCGTCCCAGGCCACTTCCTTGCGAACGTCTTCCTTGGTCAGGACGACGCCGAGGCGGTCGGCCTGATACTTCCAGATCATGAAATCGAGCAGGTCTTCGGTCTTGGTGGACCCGCCGAAGAAGAAGCGCTGGCTCTCGCCGGGCTTGGGATTCATGGCCCAGTATTCAAACCGGAGGGCGGCCGCCGCGGCGTCGAGCTTGCGACGAACCTCGTCGGATTTCGTGGTGTCGCGCTCGTGGGCGACGCCCTGAAGGTCGTCCTCGATCATGCGCGACTTTTCCTCGCGCGTCGGCTGCCGGGGGTTCTGCGGGTCGTTCCACTCCTTCCACTGCTGGAGGATGAAACGCAAAACCAACGAGTCGTCCTGGTCGGCGGCGCTCTTGTCTTTGTTGTCCGCCCTGGCCTTGTCGGCCGCGTCCTGTTCCTTAACCAGATCGTCCATGACGGTCTTGACGGCCTCGACCACGGGGCCGGCGATGTAGATCTGATTCACCCTGGAGCGAATCTGTCCCAGCCGGGTGAGGTCGCTCTGGTAGACGTCGCGGCCGTAGAGGGTGGTCAGCTTGTCGCCCTTGCCCCGGGGGCCGTGGCCCATCAACCGTTGAAAGATGTCGCCGCTGCCGAATTGAAGGATGAACACGATCATGCAGACGATCGTCAAGCCGGCGAACCAGACCTTCTGGTGTTTCCGGAAGGCGTGGAAGGGGTTGAAGGCCATTACCAATCCTCGGTTTCGGGCGATCCGCGAGCGGCGCCATTCCCCTGCCGGACTTGACACCCGGCGAAACGGTATAGTATGGGTGGATGGCGACCTTCGCTCAAGGTGGTGATTGTAGCGAGTCTGGTCCGCAACACAACAGCAACAAGGTTACGCCGACGGGTCAGCCGATTCGGGCGAGCGGCCGGCGTGAGCCGGCTGGTATGGCACAGCGCCTCGCAAGAGGCGACGCACCAGCCGGCTCACGCCAGCCGCTCGCCGGAACCCGTCGGCTCGGTTTATTAAACGAGAGGATTCATCCGTGCCCGCACGCAAGAAGCAGCCAGCCGAAGAAGGCGCCCCGTGACGACCGGCCGGGCGAAGAAGCCCGCCGCCGCCAAGAAGCCCCGCGCCGCCGCGACCGCCGTCCCCAACGGGGCCGGCCGCGGCAGTCACGACCTCGTCATCGTCGAGTCGCCGACCAAGGCCAAGACGATCAACAAATACCTCGGCTCCAATTTCAAGGTGCTGGCCAGCTACGGCCACGTCCGCGACCTGCCGCGCCGCCGCCGCAAGGGCGAAGTCGTGGCCGGCATCGACATCGACGCCGGCTGGGTTCCGACCTACGTCGTCCAGGAGAAGGAAGACGCCCGCGGCGGCAAGGCCCGCACCGGCCGGCGGACGCCCAAGGACATCCTGGCGGAGCTGAAGCGCGAGGCGGGCAAGGCCAACCGCGTCTTCCTGGCGACCGACCCCGACCGCGAGGGCGAGGCCATCGCCTGGCACATCGAGGACGCGCTGGGCCTGGACGACGAGCGCACCTTCCGCATCACCTTCAACGAGATCACGCGCACGGCGGTGCAAAACGCCCTTTCGCACCCCGGTAAGGTGGACATGGACCGCGTCCACGCCCAGGAAGCGCGGCGCATCCTCGACCGCGTGGTGGGCTACCCGCTGAGCGGCCTGCTCGGCAAGAAGGTGGTGCGCGGCTCCAGCGCCGGCCGCGTGCAGTCGGTGGCCTTGCGGTTGGTGGTGGACCGCGAACGCGAGATCGAGGCGTTCAAGTCGGCGGAATACTGGAAGATCCTGGCCCTGCTGGCGCCGTCCGGCTCGCTCCAGATCGCGCCGCGGCCGTTGGCCGTCGTGCCGGCGAAGGTGAAGGGCGTGGTTTCCGAGGACAAGGCGGCCGAGAAGCCGCCGGCGCGGGAAGTCCCGGCGGGGACGTTCGAGGCCGAGCTGGCCGAGTGGGCCGACAAGAAGTTCGACGCCGCCGACCAGGCGACGGCCGAGGCCATCGCCCGCGCCCTCGATACGGCTTCCTACGCCGTCTCGAAGATCGAGCAGAAGGACCGTTCGGAGAAGGCGCCGCCGCCGTTCACGACGAGCACGCTGCAACAGCAGGCCAACATCCGTCTGCACTTCACCGGCGACCGCACCATGCGGGCGGCGCAGAAGCTCTATGAAGGCGTGGACCTGAGCGGCGAAGGCTCGGTGGCCCTCATCACCTACATGCGAACCGACAGCACGCGCGTTTCCAACGAGGCGTTGCAGGCGGTGCGCGGCCACATCGGTGCGCACTTCGGCGAGAAATACCTGCCGGAGAAGCCGAACTATTTCGCGTCGGGCAAGAGCGCCCAGGAGGCCCACGAAGCGATCCGGCCGACCGACACAGCCTATACGCCGGAGCGCGTGGAGCGGCTGCTGTCGCAGAGCACGCCGCACCGCAACGACCTGATGCGGTTGTACACGCTGATCTACAACCGCTTCGTGGCCAGCCAGATGACGCCGGCGATATTCGCCGTCACGAATGTCGAAATAGTGGCGAGTGGCGAGTGGCGAGTGAAGAGTGAAGACCCCAAGGGTGAACCGCTGCTCTCCGATTCCTCTTCACTCGCCACTCGCCACTCGCCACTCGCCACTGGCTTGTTCAAGGCCCAGGGCAAGGTCCTGAAGTTCGACGGCTACCGCAAGGTGTTAGCCTCGGGCGGGCGGCAGGACGACGCCACGCTGCCGGCGTTGGCCGAGAAGCAGCCGCTGGACCGCCTTGGGCTGACGGCCAGCCAGCACTTCACGCAGCCGCCGCCGCGTTACAACGAGGCGTCGCTCATCAAGGCGCTGGAAAAAGAGGGCATCGGCCGGCCGAGCACCTACGCCTCGATCATCCACAAGATCACGTCGGAGGAGCGGCATTACATCGAAGTGAAGGAACGCCGTTTCCACGCCACGGAGATCGGCAAGGCCGTGACGGACCTGCTGGTGGAGCACTTCCCGCAGCATCATGGACCTGAAATTCACCAGCCACATGGAAGAGGAGCTGGACCAGATCGAGGACGCGCAAGGCGGAATACCGCCAGGTGTTGACGGAGTTCTGGGGGCCGTTCTCGACGGCGCTCCAGGAAGCCGAGACGAACATGCCGAGCAGCCGCGGCCAGGAGACGGGCGAGGCGTGCCCGCTAGTGCGGCAAGCCGCTGGTGCGCAACTACAGCAAGAAGACGCGGCGTTACTTCATCGGCTGTTCCGGCTTCAAGGAGGGCTGCAAGTACATCAAGCCGGTCGAGGGCGAGGCGCCGCGGCCGGAGCCGGTCGAGACGGAATACAAGTGTCCGACGTGCGGCAAGCCGATGCTGCAGCGCATGGGCAAGACGGGGCCGTTCCTCGGTTGCAGCGGCTACCCCGACTGCAAGACGACGATGAACTTCGACGCCGAGGGCAAGCCGGTGCTGTCGGCCAAGGCGACGGAGCACGTCTGCGAGAAGTGCGGCAAGCCGATGGTGATCCGCGAGGGCCGGCGCGGGCCGTTTTTGGCCTGTACCGGATACCCGAAGTGCAAGAACGCCAAGGACGTGGACGCCAACGGCAACCCGGTGCAGCCGATCGACACGGGGTTGAAGTGCGAGAAATGCGGCTCGGCGATGACGGTGAAGAAGGGGCCGCGCGGGCCGTTTTTGGGCTGCACGGGCTACCCCAAGTGCCGCAACGCCAAGCCGATGCCGGCGGAGTTGAAGGAACAGCTCAAGGACCAGTTGCCGGCGCCGCCGCCGAAGAAGGAGCTGCCGAAGGTCGAGGTGACGGATGCGTGTCCGGAGTGCGGCGGCCCGATGAAGCTGCGCGAGAGCAAACGCGGCGGGGCGACTTACTTCCTCGGCTGTTCCAAGTTCCCGCGCTGCAAGGGCACCCGCGAGGCGTCGCCGGAACTGCTGGAGCAGTTGCAAGAGGCGGGGGCGCCGTTTTGACACGTTCCAGGCGAGCGGGGGGCGTAAGCCCCCTGATTTAGCATCTTGTCGGCGACCGCATAAAGAATCAGGGGGCTTACGCCCCCCGCTCGCCTATTTACTTAATCTCCTGTAGCGCCTGTTTCGCCTCCGCACTCAGCTTGGCGTCCTTATCCTGAGCGGCGGCTCCCAACGCCCGAACGATGTCGGGCCGATTCGCCTTCTTGCCCAGCCAACCGAGCGCCTCCGCCGCCATGTAACGGGCGTCGCCGCCCTGGTTCGTCTTCACCTCCGACTTGCCGGCGGTCCCCTCGCCGCCGACGCCGCTCACCTTCGTGTCGTTGCCGTTGAAGATGACCAGCTTGTGGTTGGTGAGCATGTCCAGGAGCACGTCGGCCGTCTTGTCGGGCGCCTTGTCCTGGAGCCGCAGCGCCAGCACGCGGGCGGCGTCGTAACGGAGCAGCGTGCTGTTCTCGGCGGTTTCGTTGAGCACGGCCGTCAGCACCGGCGTGATGTCGTACCTGTCCAGATCGCGCACGTCGAACAGCGCCCACAAGCAGCGCTGGCGGACAATGCCGTCGGGGTCGGCCTTGACGATCTTCAGCACCGCCGGAATGGCGGGAATGACGCCGGGATACTTGATGTTGACCAGCGCCTCGGCGGCGTAACGACGGACGGTGTTATAACGGTCGTCGGTCTCATTGTACTGCAACGCCTGGAGAATCTGCGGCATGGCCTCGGCCGCGGCCGGCCCGATGTGGGCCAGGGCCAGTGCGGCGTTGTCGCGCACTTTCGGCGCCTTGGCGTTCGTCAGGGCGTCGCCCAGCGCCGCCACGGCCGGGGCCGCGTCCGGGCCGAGGTTCTGGAGCGCCGCCGCCGCCAGTTCCTGAAAATGCGGGTCCTGGTCCTTGAGCGCTTCCACCAGCGTCGGCAGAGCTTTGACCGCCTCCCTGCCGCCGATGACGCCGAGCACGATCGCGGCGTTGAAGCGCGTTTCGGAATCCTTGTCCTGGAGCAGCGGGTAGAGTTCGGCCGCGTTGTCGCGGTCTTCCTTGCCGACGAGATGGGCCAGCGCCTCCACCGCCGCCTTGCGGACGACGGCGTCGGTTTCCGCCCCGGCCGTTTTCAGCATCGCGGGCACGGCGGAATGGGCGGTGGGGTTGCCGACCTCGCCGAGGGCGTGCAGGGCGTCGCGGCGGACCAGCGGTTCGTCGTCCTTGAGCAGATTGCTGAGCTGGGCGACGCCGTCCTCGCCGGCTTCCTTGCCGAGGCGGCCCAGCGCCCACGCGGCGTTCTGCCGCACGATCGGCGACAAGTCCCCCGCGGCGGCGATCAGTTCGTCGCGCGCCGGCGCGGCAACGGGGCCGAACGCCCCCAGGGCGTAGGCGGCGCTGCGGCGGACGCGCGGCTGGCCGTCCTTCAAGGCGGCTTGCAGCGCCTTGCCGGTCGTGGGCCAGTAGGACGCACTGCCGTCGCCCAGGGCCGTCAACACGTCGCCCAGGCCGGACGCCGCGAAGTCGCGCACCGTGGCGTCCTTGTCGTCCAGTGCGCGAGTCAGGGCGTCCACCGCCTGGGCGGCGCCGCCTTCGCCGCCGATCTTGCCCAGTGCGAAGGCGGCGCCTTGACGGACCTTCGGGTCGGCGTCCGACAGGTCTTTGATCCAATCGCCCATCGGCCGGTCGAGGAATTTGGGGTCTTGGCCGTGGGCCGCCGGGACGACCGCCGCGACGAGAATCAGCACGAACGCGCGACGCATGATTCAGAAACCTCAAGGGAGTTGAGTAATCCGGTTAGCCGCGACGCGCCAGCGGAGCGCTTCATCCCGAGCGCTCCGCTGGCGCGTCGCGGCTAACCGCCGCCGTGCGCCGTCCCTACTTCCGTGCGTTCTTGATCGCGTCCAGCGCCGCCTGGGCGGCTTTCTTGATCGGCTCCTTCACGTCCTTGCCCTGACTCAGCTCGGTCAGACGCTTCTCGGCCTCCGGCGGCGCGTCCTTGCCGAGGTAGCCGAGCGCCTGGCAGGCGATACCCTGAACGTCCGCGTCTTCGTCCGACAACAAGTCGACCAACAGCGGCACGGCCTTCTTGGACTTCACGCCGATGACGCCGAGGGCGCGGACGGCGTTGACGCGCACCCGCACCGGCTCGCCTGTCCTGGTGCAATTCTCCAGAAAGGCCATGTCGGCGTCGTCGAGCTTGTCCAGGGCCATCATGCTCAGATGCGCCCAAATGCCCACCGTCTTGTCCCTGTCGTTGTTCATGCCCTTGATGGCGGCGACCACGCGCAACCGCAGGGTTGGGTCGGCGGGCCGGCCCATTTCGCCCAGCGCCGTGACCGCCGACAGGCGCACCTGCGCCGCGTGGTCGAGGAGGGCGCCCAGCAGGGCGTAGGTGGCTCGCGGGTTGGGGCCGTTGGGCGTCTGGCCCGCCGTGGCGAGGGCCATGATGGCGACCCGGCGTATCTCCCAGGACGACGGATCTTGCACGCCGTGCAAGATCCCCCCGAGCGCCCCCTTGGAGTCAGCCCCCAACTCCGCCAGGGACACGGCGGCGGCGTAGCGGACCATGGCCTGCGAATCGTCCGACAGGGCCGCGCCCAGCGCCTCGACGACGTGCGCGCGGTCCTCGTCGTTGATCTTGATGAAGCCCAGGGCGATGACCGCCTTGCAGCGCGGGCTGGCGTCGGAGTCGTGGAGCACCCGCTTGACCAGCTCGGGCACGGCCTTGCTGGCGGCCGGCCCGAACAGCGTGATGGCGCGAACCGCCTCCTCGCGGTCGCTGGGGTCGCCGCGGTCCAGATCGCGAATCCACTGCGCCAGGGTTTTGCCGCCGACCTCGGTGACGACCGGCGGCGTGGCGATGGTGGAAGGCGTGGTCACGGGGTCCGCCCCGGCAATCCCCACCGACGCCGCGGCCAGCGCCAGCGCCAAGGCGGCGCGCGCGGCGCCCTTCCTCAAACTCACGGCCATGCTACACCTCACGACTGCGGACCTTCCCCAATCCCACGTTACCAGAGGGGGCAGGGAAAGGGCAACGAGGAAACCGCGGCGGGGTCCCTTATCGGTCGCGCCGATGGAAATCCGATTTACTTCCGTCCCAAAGTCGCCAACGCCACGATCAGGAGGATGAACTCGATGAGCAGCAGCGCCGCCAGCCCTGCGGCCAGCACCGTCGCCCACAAGGGAGGCCGTTTCCACCGCTTCCACCACGGCGCCGCCGGTCCCGCCGGCGGCTCGTCTTCGGCCGTGGCCTTTTTCCAGTCCACGATGCCGAGGTTCGTGAAGGTCACGTCGGTCGGCGGCTCGGCCGCCTGCAACACGGCCACCGCTTCCAGGAAATCGGCCCCGTCCCGGTCGTCGGGCGGCTGCACGGCGTCGCCGGCCGCCCAGGCCCGCAGGTCGTCCTCGACGGCCTGGGCCGTGGCGTAGCGGCGGGCCGGCTCCTTGGCCATCATCCGCCGCACGATCTGCACGAACGGCGGCGGCAGCGACGGGTTGAGGTGCAGCAGCGGCACCGGCTCCTGGGTGCGGTGGCAGTGGATCTTGTCCACGTTCGTGCCGCCGGGGAACGGCGGCTTGCCGGACACGGCGAAGTAGAGCGTGCAGCCGAGGCCGTACAGGTCGGAACGGCGGTCCACCTTGACGGCGTCGGCGGTCTGTTCCGGGGCGATATAGTCCATCGAGCCGACGATGTAGCCCCGGCCGCCGACCACGGCATGGTCGTGGACTTCTTCTCCCTGAATAAGCGCCAAACCGAGATCGAGCACCTTGGCGTGGTCGTGCGGCGTGACCATGATGTTGGACGGCTTGAGGTCGCGGTGGACGAGGCCCTGTTCGTGGGCGTGGTGCAGTCCCGAGGCCGCCTCCGCGAACAGCCGGGCGGCGCGGGCCGTGTGCAGCGGGCCGCCCTCGGAAACGACGCGGAAGAGGTTTTTGCCGGGGATGTATTCCATGGCGATGTAGTGGGCGCCGTGGTAGACGCCGGTCTCGTAGGTGAGGGCGACGTTCGGGTGATCGACCTTGCGGCTGATTTCCATTTCGCGCTGAAAGCGGGCCAACATGCGGCCCTCGGCCTTGCGCGGCGACAGCACTTTGAGGGCGACAAGTACGCCGTCGCGGTTGTCGCGGGAGAGATAAACGACTCCCATGCCGCCTTTGCCGATGGGGGTGAGGATTTGATACGGCCCAAGCACCAGGCCGAGCGCGACGCCCTTGAGCAGCTTGCGGGCCTGGTAGCGCGAAAGGAGACCGGCCCAGACGAGCTGGTCGGCCAGCACCGCCGCGGTTTCACGCCGGCCGGGAGGGGCGGCGGCGACGGCCTCGTCGAGCCGACGGCGGTCGATCAGGCCGCTGCGCAGGACGGTCTTGAGAAAGACTTCGACCGTGGGTGGAGCGGCGTCCGGCATGGAAAATCCAAGACGGCGACGCCGTTTAGCCGCGACCCGAAGGGGAGCGCGCTCCCCTTCGGGTCGCGGCTAAACGGGCGGTGTAGTGCAAACCGTGCATCTGTACTTATTACTCGCCGCGAATGCGCGCTTTCAAGACATGCTTGAGCCGGTCCTGAATCTTCTTGTGCGCCTTGTCCACCTCCTTGTCCGTCAGCGTACGGTCGTCGGCCTGATACGTCAGGGCGTAGGCCAGGCTCTTGACGCCGGGTCCGATACTGTCGCCGCGGTAGAGGTCGAACAGGCGCAGGCCGCTTAACAGGTCGCCTCCGCCGGCCCGGATCTCGCCCTCCAGACGCTCGGCCGGCGTCGCCTCCGGCACGATCACGGCCACGTCGCGCAGCGCCGCGGGGAAGCGCGGGATCGGCGTATAGCCGTGCCGCGCCGGCGTCGCCGCCTGCAACGCCTCCAGGTCGAACTCGGCGGTCAGCACCTGTCGGCCGGCCATGCCGAACGCCTCGGCCGTCTTCGGGTGCAGTTCTCCAAAATAGCCGATCGGCCGTCCGGCCGCCGCCAGCTCGGCCGCCTTGCCGGGGTGCAAACACGCGACCGACGACCGGCGGTATTCCGGCGACGGCAAATGCAGACCGCCGACCAGCGCCTCGGCCACGCCTTTGAGGTCGAAGAAGTCGAGCGCGGCCGGACGCCTTGTCGGCCTCGCCCCAGAAGTCGGGCGTCCGCCGGCCGCACAATACCACCGCCAGCCGCCGCGGCTCTTCGGGCAGCCGGGCGCCCGGACGTGGAATATAGATATGACCGATCTCGAAAAGGCGAACATCGGCCGTGTGCCGCAGGTTGGCGGCCGCCGCGTCGAGCACGCTCGCCAGGACGCTCTGCCGCATCACCGACCGCTCGCTGCTGATCGGGTTGAGCAGGCGGACATACTCGGTCGGCTTGACGCCCAGAAGTTCCTCGCGTTCCGGGGTGGTCAGGGCGTAGTTGATCGTTTCCTGAAGGCCGGCGCCGACGAGAAGATCGCGCACGCGCTCCTCGAACTCCAGGGCCGGGTTGCCGGTCTGCGGCGGCAACCGTTCGGCCAGCAGCGTGGCCGGCAGACGGTCGTAGCCGTGCAGCCGGGCCAAATCCTCGATCAGGTCGGCCGGCCCTTCCTGGATGTCGAGCCGGTGCGGCGGCGCCGACACGATCAGCACGTCGCCGCCCGCCCGCTCGACCCGGAACTCCAGCGCCCGCAACAGGCGCGCGGCCTCGTCCGCCGGGAAATCCATGCCGAGGATACGCCGGACCTCCGCCATCCGCAACTCCACGACCTGCGGCGCCGGCCGGGCCGGGTAAACGTCCACGATCCCCCGGCAGACCGTCGCCCCGGCGTGTTGACGCATCAGCTCGGCGGCCCGTTCCGCCGCCGGCTTCACCAGTTCAGGATGGATGCCGCGGCTGAAGCGCATACTCGCTTCGCTGGGCAGGTTCAGCGCCTTGATGGTGCGGCGAATGTTGAGGAAGTCGAAGTTGGCCGACTCCAAAAGCACGTTCGTCGTGGCGGCGGAAACCTCCGTCTCGGCGCCGCCCATGACTCCGGCCAGCGCCACGGGGCCGGCGTCGTCGGCGATGACGAGCATTTCCGGCGTCAGCCTGCGGTCCACGCCGTCGAGCGTTTTCAGCACTTCGCCGGCTCGGGCGGGCCGCACCGTGATGGTCGGCGCCTTGCCGCCGGCGCGGCGGCGCAGCGCGTCGTAGTCGAAGGCGTGCAGCGGCTGGCCCCATTCGAGCATGACGTAGTTGGTGATATCGACGACATTGGAGATCGGCCGCATCCCGGCATAGGTCAACCGCCGTTGCATCCAGCCGGGCGCGGGGCCGATCTTCACGCCCTTGAGAAGCACCGCGGCGTAGCGCGAGGACAATTTCGGATCGTCGATGATGACGCGCACCTGTCCCTCGACCGGCTCGCCCGTCGCCTGAACGACGTGCGGCGGCAGCTTGAGCGTTTGGCCGGTCAGCGCGGCGACCTCACGGGCCACGCCGATCAGCGACAGGCACCGCGCCAGGTTGGGCGTGACCTCCAGTTCCAGCACCACGTCGCCCATGAAATCGACCAGCGGCGCGCCGACGGGGGCGTCGTCTTCCAGGAGAATAATGCCCTCGTGTTCGTCGTCGATGCCCAGCTCGAAGGACGAGCAGACCATCGCATCGCTCGGCTCGCCGCGGATGTTGCCCGGCTTGAGTTCCGACAGCTTTTTGGGCGTGGCGTGGCCGTCGTAAAGGACGGAACCGGCCAGGGCGAGGATGACCTTTTGGCCGGCGTCGCCGACGTGGAGGTTTGGGGCGCCGGTGACCATTTTCTTGGTGCGGCCCTGGCCGTAGTCCACGGTCGGCAACTTGAGCTTGTCGGCGTTGGGGTGTTTCGCGACGCTCAGCACTTGCGCGACGACGATCTTCTCGCGGTCCCAGACCGGCCCGGCTTCTTCGGACTTGACGCGCAGCCCTTCCGGCGGCGGCACGCCGATGAGGCGCACGCCGGAGACTTCCAGCCCGGCCAGCGTGAGGCGCTCGGCCAGTTCGGCGACGGGCAGGGTGAGGGGGACGTAGTCCTCCAGCCATTTCAGCGGTATTTTCATGCGTTCCTCTTGCGGCCGGCGTTTCAGAACTGGCTCAGGAAACGCAAATCGTTCGCCCAGAACTGCCGGATGTCGTCCAGGCCGTAGCGCAGCATGGCGATGCGTTCCGGCCCCATGCCGAAGGCGAAGCCGCTGAATTTGTCCGGGTCGTAGCCGCCGTTGCGCAGCACCACCGGATGCACCATGCCCGCCCCCAAAATCTCCAGCCAGCCGCTCCGCTTGCACAGGCCGCAGCCCTTGCCGCCGCAGACGATGCAATCCATGTCCACCTCGATGCTCGGCTCGGTGAACGGGAAATAGCTGGAGCGGATGCGCACCTGACGATCCGCGCCGAACAGCCGTCGGGCGAAGGCGATCAGCGTTCCTTTCAGATCGGCCATGGTCACGTGCTCGCCGACCACCAGGCCTTCGACCTGATGGAACATGATCTCGCTGCGCATGGTGATGGCTTCGTAGCGGTAGCACATCCCCGGCAGGATCACGCGGATCGGCCCCGGACAGAGCTGGCGCATGACGTGGATCTGTCCCGGAGACGTGTGGGTGCGCAGCAGGACGCCGGGCCTGGTCGTGTGGAAGGTGTCCCACATGTCGCGCGCCGGGTGGTGCGGCGGCATGTTGAGGAGGCCGAAGTTGGTCTCGTCGTCCTCGACTTCGGGGCTGCGATAAATCTGAAATCCGAGGTCGGCGAAGATGGCGTAGATGTCGCGGAGGGTTTGCGTCGCCAGATGCAGCCGGCCGCGCGGCGTCGGCCGGCCGGGCAGCGTCACGTCCAGCGCTTCCGCCGTCAGGCTGCGCTCCAGGGCGCGTTCCTTCTCGGCGGCCAGGGCGGTTTCGTAGGCCGCGGTGAGCTTTTCCTTGACCTGATTGGCTTGCTGGCCGTAGGCCTTGCGCTCCTCTTTCGGGATCTTACCGATGGCGCTCAGCGCCTGGGGCACCTCGCCCTGCTTGCCGAAGTAGCGCGTGTTCCAGGCGCGCAGGGCGGCCTCGTCGGCGCAGCCTTGCAGCTCGGCGAGGGCGCGTTGTTCGAGGGTGGCAAGGTCGGACATGCGAAGAATGGCGAGTGGCGAGTGGCAAGTGGCGAGAGAAAACAAGCGGCTGTTTTTACTCGCCGCTCGCCACTCGCCACTCGCCGCTCTGGCTTCATTTCGATTCCGTCGGGAGATTGGCGCTGCGCCAGCTCCACGATCTTCGTGAACGTGTTGGGGTCCTCGATCGCCAGGTTGGCCAGCGTCTTGCGGTCCAACTCGACCATCGCCAGTTGCAGGCCGTGGATGAGCTGGCCGTAGCGCAGGCCGCGCATGCGGCAGGCGGCGTTGATGCGCACGATCCACAGCGAGCGGAACTCGCGCTTGCGGACGCGGCGGTCGCGGAAAGCGTAGACGCGTCCCCGCATCAGCGTCACCACCGCCTGGCGGTAGAGGTGATGGCGGCTCATGCAGAAGCCCTTGGTCAGCTTCCGCATCCGTTTGCGGCCCCGGAGGACGGTCTTGCCGCTGCGTGCTCGTGTCATGATCCTCGCTCCCGGTGCGGCACAAGGCCTACGATTCGCCGCCCATCATGATGATGTATTTCCGCGACAGCTTGCCGCCGTCCACGATGTTGCCGCGCAGGTGGCGCTTGCGCTTGCCGGTCTTGTGACTGTTCAAGTGTTTCTTGCCGGCCTGGCTGCGCTTCATCTTGCCCGACGCGGTGACGCGGAAGCGCTTCTTCGAGGCCTTGTGGGTCTTCATTTTCGGCATGGCCGCACCGTCCGTTCCCGCGAAAAAAGAACAGGGCCTTCGGCCCGCGGCCGGAGGTCCTGAAGGTCGTCTGAGGACGACGCCTTTAAGGGTTGTTGTATCTTAGGGAGGACGCCGCGGCGCGGGTAGGGGAGATTTCCACGCCAGCCCGCAGCGCCAAGCAAGGGCGCCGCGGGCCGCCATTCACGCCCCCGCCTTGGGCGCCAGCATGGCCGTCATCCGCTTGCCTTCCATCGACGGCGGCTTCTCCACCTTGGCCACGTCCACCAGCTTTTCCAGGATGGCGGTGATGATGCGCCGTCCCTCGTCGATGTGCTGCAATTCGCGGCCGCGGAATTGCACGTTGACCAGCACCTTGTCTTTGTGTTCCAGGAACTTGCGGGCCTGGTTGACCTTCGTCTCCACGTCGTGGTCGCCGGTTTTCGGCCGAACGCGGATCTCCTTCAGCTTTTGCTGATGGACCTTTTGGGTCTTGGCCCCCTTGCGCGACTGCTGGTAGCGGAACTTGCCGTAATCGAGGATCTTGCACACCGGCGGCCGTTCGTTGGCGGCCACCTCGACCAGGTCGAGCTGCGCTTCGCGCGCCATCTCCATGGCCTGGGAGGTCGGCACCACGCCGAGTTGTTCGCCGTTGACGCCGATCAGGCGGACGGGACTGATACGAATTTGCTCGTTGATGCGCTGGCCGCGGTCGTGCTCGCGCTGCGAAAAACGGTCGGGAGGAGGAATACTTCGGTCTCCTTGTGACGCAGGAACGCGACGGCCTGGGGCCACGGCGTGCGCATTCCGCTTGGTTCTCAATCCGGCCGGCGCCCCGAAAGTGGACACGGAAACCCCTGAGGGGTTCGTCCCCGTACCGCCTCCACTCTAGCATTCCGACGCGGCGCAGGGAAGGGGTTCCCGCGCGAGGAAAAGGGAGAGGACCGGCGACCGTTGTAAGCCCACCCCCGCTTGCCCCGCCCCGTCTTAGGAGTATCTTCATCAGAGCGGCGGCCGTCATCTGTCGGCCGTCGAGGCAACACTCTCCCGAACCCATGAGTGGCATCATGAAATCTCTCCGCGTCGCGGGCGTCGTGGCGGCCGGGCTGGCGCTGGCCCTGCTGCCGGCCTGCCAGGGGTCGAACAAACCCAAGGTCGCTTTTGTGTCCAATAACGTGGACCCCTTCTGGTCCATCGCGCGGGCGGGGGCCGAAAAGGCCGCAGCCGAGAACGATATGGGGCTGGAGTTCCGCATGCCGGATCCCGGCGACGCGGCCACCCAAAAGGAAGTCATCGACACCGTCCTCAATCAGGGCGTCAAGGCCATCGCCGTGAGCGTCACCGACCCCCAAAACCAGACTCCCTACTTCAAGAACGAAGTCGTCCCGCGGGTGCCGCTGCTCACCCAGGACAACGACGCGCCCGACTCGGGCCGCGTCTGCTACATCGGCACGGACAATTACGAGGCCGGCAAGGCCGCCGGGCGTCTCGTCAAGGAGGCCATGCCCAACGGCGGCGTCGTCGCCCTCTTCGTCGGTAATAGGTCCGCCCTCAACGCTATCCAGCGGAGGCAAGGCGTCCTGGACGAGTTGGCCGGCAAGAAGGACGCGGCCGGCGAGGAGGTGACGGTCGGCGATAAGAAGTTTGAGCAGTTCGGCAAGTACCGGGTTTACGGCGGCTGGGCATATCTTGATATGCCGGAAAAGGAAACGAAATGCCTAACCAACGCCCAGGACGCATTGACGAGTCTGCAACAGGAGAAGGACGTCTGCCTGATCGGCCTGTGGGCGTATGAACCGCCGCAGCTCCTGACGGCTGCCGCCAACGACCCCCGCGTCAAGATCGTCGGGTTTGACGAGGCCCCCGGCACCCTCGACGGCGTCGCCAACGGCCGCATCTACGGCACCATCGTCCAAAACCCCAACCAGTTCGGCTACAAGGCCGTCAAGATCATGGCCGCCCTCGCCAAAGGCGAAGACAAGAGCAAGGCCATCGATAGCGTCAAGGGGGACGACGTGGACATCGTGGGCGACCTGATCTTGCAGAAGTTCCGCATCATCACCAAGGAGGGCCACAAGGACTACCCCGACACCGTCCACGGGGTCAAGACGACCATTCCCGTCAAGGAGTTCCGCGACGATTTGAGCAAGATACTGGGGAAGCCGTGGTGACGGGCGGGCCGGGGACGTCCCCGGCCCGTCGCCGATGGAACGCCATGAACGAACCTACTGCCCTCCTTGAAGTCGTCAACATCCGCAAGTCCTTCCCCGGCGTCCTCGCCCTGGACGGCGTGTCGCTGCGCGTCGGCGTCGGCGATACCGTCGCCGTGGTGGGCGAGAACGGGGCCGGCAAATCCACCCTGATGAAAATCGTCGCCGGCCTGTATCGGCCGGACGCCGGCGGCATCCGGGTGGACGGCGTCGCAGTCCACCTGACCGACGCGGCCGCCGCCCTGCGCCTCGGCGTCGTGCTGATCCACCAGGAGTTGAACCTGGCCGAAAACCTGAGCGTCGCGGCCAACCTGTTCCTGGGACGCGAGCGCGTCGTCGGCGGGCCGCTGGGATGGCTGGACCGCGGCCGCATGACCGCGGAGGCCCGCGGCCTGCTCGATTCGGTCGGCCTGGACGTCCCCCCCGATCGCGTCGTCGGCGAATTGCCGCCCGGCCAGCGGCAGATGGTCGAAATCGCCCGCGCCCTCGGCCAGGACGCCCGCCTCATCATCATGGACGAGCCGACCTCCAGCCTCACGCAGCGGGAGACCGACCGCCTTTTCGAGGTCATCGACGACCTGAAAAGGCGTCGGGTCGCCGTGCTGTACATCTCCCACCGCCTGGCCGAGGTGGAGCGGGTGGCCGACCGCGCCGTCGTCCTGCGCGACGGGCGCAACGCCGGCGACCTGGCCCGGCAAGAGATCAACCGCGAGGCGCTGGTGCGCCTCATGGTCGGCCGCGACCTGACGCAACTGTACCCGCGTCGCCACGCCGCAGCCGCGGGGCCGGTGCGGCTGGAGGTGCGCGACGTTACGTTCGAGGGCGGGCCGTTGCCCATCTCCTTCCGTCTGCACGGCGGGGAGATCGTCGGCATGGCGGGGCTGGTCGGAGCGGGGCGGACAGAGCTGGCCGAGGCGCTGTTCGGGCTGCGGCGGTTGAACAGCGGCGAGGTGATGCTCGACGGCCGGCCGTTGCGCGTCGGCGGCCCGCGTCAGGCCATCGCCGCCGGCCTGCTGCTGGCGCCGGAGGACCGCCGACGCCACGGACTGGTCCTGTCCGACACCATCCGGGGCAACCTCGCGCTGCCCAACCTCGACCGGCTGAGCGTGTTCGGCTGGATGCTGCCCGGCCGCGAGGCGGCCTTGGCGGACGACCTTATGGGCCGGCTGCGTGTACGGGCCTCCGGGCCGGGGCAGGTCGTCGGGCAGCTGTCGGGCGGCAACCAGCAGAAGGTCGTGCTGGGCAAGTGGCTGGCCCGCCTGCCGCGCGTGCTGATCCTAGACGAGCCGACGCGCGGTGTGGACGTCGGCGCCCGCAGCGAGATCTACGTCCTGATGGACGAACTGGCCGCACAGGGCGTGGCCGTCCTAATGATCTCGAGCGATCTGGAGGAGGTGCTGGGCATGAGCGACCGCGTCCTGGTCCTGCACGAGGGCCGGCTGGCCGGCGAACTGTCGCGCGCCGCCCTGACGCAGGAGGCCGTTATGCACTTGGCTACCGGCGGGGGGCGTGGCCCGGAGGCCGCACCCGCCGCCGCAGGCGCGGAACGCGGGCATGGCGGAGGGAAGGAATGAATCGCCTGTTGACCCTCCCCGTCGCGGGCTGGCGGCGGCTGTCGTCGGGCAACTCGACCTGGAGTCGCCTGTTCGGCGTGGCCCTGATGGTGCTCATCCTCTACGTCGCGTTGATGCTGACGGACGAGAACGCGCGCTCCCTCCGCAACCTGGAGACGATCGCCGGGCGGCTCGGCTTCTATGGCGTCATCACCCTGGGGGCCGGCGTTCTCATCATTGCGGGCGGCATCGACCTGTCGATCGGCTCGGTGATCGGGTTGGGCGCGGTCGGCTTTTCCCTGCTGTTGCGCCAGCTCGTCCCGCCGGAAGTCGCCGCCCTGGTCGTGATCGCGGGCGGCGCGGCGATCGGCCTATTCCACGGCCTGCTGGTGACGAAGCTGAGGCTGCAACCGTTTTTGGTGACGTTGTGCGGCCTGTTCATCTACCGCGGACTGGCCCGCGGGCTGTCGGGGGAGAACATCGGCCTGAGCGTGAACGGGGCGCCGCCTGGGTTCTCAGAACACATCGAGGCGTTTCGTTACTGGACGACGGTGGGGAAGCCACTCGGCGTGCCGCAGGAATTGGTCGTGATGCTGATCGTCGCGCTGGTGCTGGGGCTGTTCCTGCACGGGACTCGCTACGGCCGTTACCTGTTCGCGCTCGGCGCCAACGAGGAGGCGGCGCGCTATGCGGGAGTCCCGGTCGATCATTACAAGATCCTGTCGTATGTGATCTGCTCGACGCTTGCGGGTCTGGCGAGCGTGCTTTATATCCTGGAGGCGCGGACGGCGACGGCGTCCAGCGCCGGCTCGCTGATGGAGCTGTACGCCATCACGGGAGCCGTGTTGGGCGGGTGCAGCCTACGGGGCGGCGAGGGATCGGTGGTGGGTATGATTCTGGGGACGGCTGTGCTGCCGCTTCTGCGTCAGCTCGTCGTCTTCGGCGGCTTCGGAACCGAGATCGAGTACGCGGTGATCGGCGTGGCCCTACTTCTGGGCACGATCCTTGACGAGTTGCTCAAACGGCGAGCGTCGCGGCGGGGATAGGTAGAATAGCCAGTGGGTTGACGCCGCCCCTCCGGGCTGAATACCGATTGCCAGACGAGGCCTAGAATGATTGAGTTGAGGTCGGCCGGTTTTCTCCCTCTCAGAAAGGCCCCCCATGAGCCGTTGGCGCATCCTCACTGTGATCGGGCTGCTTGTCATCCCCGTCCTGATCGCGGCGGCCTACGGCTGTTACGCCCTCTACGCGGCCTACTGGTGGGGCGCCTGGGTCTGGCTCCCGATGACGGTGTCCATGGCCCTCGGCTGGGTGCTGGCCTATTACTGGCAGCGCAACAAGACGCTGCTGCGGCCGGTGAGTTTCGAGCCGAACGCCCGCTGGACCGACCGCGACCAGCAGGCCTGGAAGCTGGTCGAGGCCCGGGCGGCAGCGGCCAAGGACCTCGACGCCGATAAGCTCGTCGATCCCAAGTTCTACATGACCGTCGGCCAGGAATTGGGCCTGGAACTGGCGACCTTTTACCACCCCAAAGCGAAAGACCCCGTCGGCAACTTGACCGTGCCGGAAATCCTGGCCGTGGTCGAGCTGGCGTCGCACGACCTGGCCGAAATGGTGGACAAGTTCCTGCCCGGCGGCCATCTGCTCACCATCAACGACTGGAAACGCGCCCGCAAGGCGGTGGACTGGTATCAGTCGGCCAGCACCGTTTATTGGGTGGTGTCGGCCCTCATTTCTCCGATAAACACCGGCCTGCGTTACGCCGCCACGCAGGCGGGCCTGACGACGCCGCTGCAAATGTTGCAGGAAAACCTCTTGATATGGTTTTACACGGCGTTTCTGCAACGGCTGGGCAACTACCTGATCGAGCTGAACAGCGGCCGGCTGTCGGTCGGGGCCACGCGCTACCGGCGGCTGGTGGACGGGGCGACCGCCGGCGCCGCGGCCGACGGCGAAGAGGCCGATCGGGTGCGCCAGGTGACGGTGACGCTGATGGGGCAGGTCAAGGCGGGCAAGTCGAGCATGGTCAACGCCCTGCTCGGCGAACAGAGGGCGCGGACGGACGTGCTGCCGGCCACCGACGAGATCACGCGCTACGAATTCAAGCCGCCGGACGTGCCGACTAGGCTGGTGCTCCAGGACACGGTCGGCTACGGCCATCAGGGACCGCGGGCCGACCAGATCCGCGCCATGCGCAAGGCGGCCCAGGACTCCGACCTGCTGCTCTTGGTGGTCCACGCCCGCAACCCGGCGCGGCAGGCCGACGTGGACGCATTCAAGGCGATGCATTCGTGGTTCGAGTCGCATCCCGACCTGAAACGGCCGCCGATCATCGTGGTGGCGACGCACATCGACCTGCTGTCGCCGGCGATGGAATGGGCGCCGCCCTACGACTGGCGGCGCGGCAAACGGCCCAAGGAGGAGAGCATCCGCCAGGCCGTGGCCGCCATTTCCGACCAATTGGGCGACCTCAAGCCGGTCGTCGTTCCGGTCTGCGCCGCCCAGGGGAAGGTCTACGGCGTGGACGAATTTCTGCTGCCGGCCGTGGCCCAGAAATTGGACGAGGCGCACGGCGTCGCCTTCCTGCGCTGCCTGCGGGCCGAAAAAGACGCTGGTAAGATCCGTAAAGTATTCTATCAGATGCTGGAGGCCGGCAAGGCGGCGGCGCAGATCGCGTGGCAGAACGTCGGCCAGTCGGTCCCATGACGGACGGGTGAAATTCATGCCGACCGAGGCGAAAGACCAGACCTGGTATTACATCCGCGACCGCAAGAAAGTCGGCCCGGTGCCCTGGATGCGCCTTCACGAACTCGCGGCCAGCGGCCAGTTGCGTCCGGCCGACATGGTCCTGCTCGGCGGGGCCACGCACTGGACGCAGGCGCTGTCGGTGGAGGGTCTCTTCCCGCTGCCGAACACCCTGGCGTCGCAAGGGCCGTCGCCGCTCCCGGTGGCCGCGACGGTCCCGCTGCCGACGGCGACCTTCAGCCCGGCCGCGGCGGCCCAGTGGTCGAGGGCGGCGGCGACGCTGCCGAGCGTTCCGGGCTACGCCATCGTCGGCGAACTGGGCCGCGGCGGCATGGGCGTCGTTTACAAAGCCGAGCAAACCAAGCTCAAACGCCTGGTCGCCCTGAAGATGATCCTGGGCGGCGACGCGGCAGGAGCTCAGCAATTGGGGCGCTTCCGGGCCGAGGCGGAAGCGGTTGCCCGCCTGCAGCATCCCAACATCGTCCAGGTGTACGAGGTCGGCGAACACGGAGGTCTGCCCTTCTTCTCCCTCGAATACTGCGCGGGCGGCAGCCTGGCGCAGCGTCTGGACGGCACGCCCCTACAGGCCCGCTCGGCCGCCGGCCTCGTCGAGACGCTGGCGCGGGCCATCCACGCCGCCCACGAGCGCCAGATCGTCCACCGCGATCTGAAACCGGCCAACGTCCTGCTGACCGGAGACGGCGTTCCCAAGATCACCGATTTCGGTCTGGCCAAGAAAATGGACGCCACCGAGGCGCTGACCCAATCGGGCGCGGTCATGGGCACCCCCAGTTACATGGCGCCCGAACAGGCGCTGGGCAAGACCCGCGATTCAGGGCCGGCCACCGACATCTATGCCTTGGGCGCGCTCCTTTATGAGTTGCTGACCGGCCGGCCGCCGTTCAAGGGCGCCACGGCGATGGACACCATGCTGCAAGTGGCGGTCGATGAGCCGGTGCCGCCGTCGCGCTTGCAGCCGAAATTGCCGGCGGACCTGGAAACGATTTGCCTCAAGTGCCTGGAGAAGTCGTCGTCCCGCCGCTACGCCACGGCCCAAGCGCTGGCAGACGACCTGCACCATTATCTGGCCGGTGAGCCGATCCTGGCCCGCCCCGCCGGCGGCGCCGAACGCTGCTGGAAGTGGGCGCGGCGTCGGCCGGCGCTGGCGTCGCTCTTGGCGGTCAGCGCGCTGGGCCTGCTGACGATGCTGATCGGCGTGGTGTATTTCACGGTGCAGCTGCGCCAGGAGCGCAATACCGCCTTGGTTCAAAAAGGCCTGGCCGAGACGAGCGCGGCCGACGCCCGACGGCAAGAGGAGAAGACGAGACTGCAAGAACAGCTAACGGACAAGGAGCGCCAGCGCGCCGAGGCCCGCGAGGCCGACGCCCGGCGCGACCTGGACCAGTCGCGCCGCTCGCTGCTGACGGCCCAGCTCTGGCGGGTGGCCGGCCTGTTGGAGCACCAGCCGATGGAGGCGCTGGATCGCCTGGAAGATCGCAACGCCTGCCCGCCCGACCTGCGCGACTTCACCTGGCGCTACTATCGAAGTCTGTATACGGAGTGGAAACCAGTCCTATTGCAGGGCCATCGCGGCGCCGTCGAATCGGTCGCCGTCCGGGGAGACGGCAAGCTCCTGGCCTCGGCGTCCGGTGGCGCCGACCCCTGCATCAAACTTTGGGACCCGGCGACGCGGAAGGAAATTGCGACGCTGCGCGGCCACAAGGGGGATGTAAACTGCGTCGCCTTCAGCCCCGACGGCGCCCTGCTGGCTTCGGGGGGGGACGATAAAACGGTGAAATTGTGGGACGTGGACAAGAAGCAAGTGATCGCCACGCTGGAAAAGCACAGCGGAAAGTTGACCTGCCTGGCCTTCAGTCCGGACGGCAAATGGCTGGTTTCCAGCAGTATGGTCTTCGATCCCATCGAAAACGCAAAGAATACAGACTGGCGGTTCAACAAGGGCGAGTTGCGGCTCTGGAACGTGGCGGAACGAAAACACGAACGGTTGCTGTACTCGACGCCGGAAACCGGAATCGAGGCCGTCGCCTTCGCGCCGGACGGAAGGACCGTGGCTATCGGCACCACACAGGCCTGCGACATGCGCCTGATCGCCGTGGACACGGGCAAGGTAATCAACCACAGCCATGGGTCGGGCTGGATCTACCGCGTTGCTTACAGTCCGGATGGCCAGACCGTGGCCTGGACGGCCGCGTCGCAACTCGGCTTCCTGCTGGACGTGGCGAGGAATCAGACACGCCTGACACTGCGCGGCCATCAGAGTGACGTTAATGGTCTGGCCTGGTCGCCCGATGGCAAAACGCTGGCCACGGGCAGCACTGACGGCGTCATCAAACTCTGGGACCCCGCGACTGGCAAGGAACGTCTCACCTTGCGGGGAGGCGGGGGGCGCATCGACAATCTCGCGTTCACCTCGGACGGAAACGCCCTCGTCGTCGCTCAAGGGAACCGGATTGCGCTCTGGGATCTGTCGCCTCGATCTTCCTGGGCGACGTATCCCGCGAACAAGGGCTTCCGCGCCGTCGCGCTGTCGCAAGACGGCCAGACCTTGGCCGCTTCCGTCGCCGGGGAGAGGAAGCTCAAGTTGTGGAATCCCAGTTCTGGGAAGGAACGTCTGCTGGATCTCGACACCGGATCGGGCACGACGTTGGCCTTTTCGCCGAGCGGCGGTCTCCTCGCCGTCGGCACGCACGGCTGGAAGGAAAATAAGAATACGACCCAGAAGACAGCGTTGTTGACGGGCGAGTGTCAGCTCTGGGACACGAACGCCGCCCGGAAGGTGGCGACCCTCAAAACGATGACGGAAAGAGCCGTCACGGCCGTGGCGTTCACTCCCGACGGTCGGTCGCTCATCACCGGCGACGCCGCCGGTCAGGTAACCTTGTGGGACGTGACGGATCCAGAAAAAACAAATGAGGGCGTCCTTCTGGGCCGTCACAGGGCCGCGGTCTCCGCCCTGACGCTTTCCGCGGACGGCCGGACCCTGGCCACCGGCGCCGGCGACGGTTTGATCAAGCTCTGGGACCTTGCCGAGCGCCGCGAGCGGACGCCCCTGAAGGGCCAATTTGTGCGGGTCACAGGATTGGCCTTCCTGGACAAGGGCGAATCCCTCGCTTGCACCGGTTTGGACGGCAGAGTGCGGATCTGGGACGTGGCGGCCGGAAAGGAGCGGTTCTCTCTGCCCATTCAGCCGAACGCCATCCACTCGTTGGCGGTCAGTGAGGACGGCAATACTCTGGCCCTGGCCTGTCAGGACCGTACGATCAAACTTTGGGGCCTTCCCAGTCGTCAACTACGAGCCGTCCTCCTGGGACACACGCGGGAAGTGACTGCCGTGACCTTCAGTCACGACGGCAAGTTCCTGCTTTCGGCCAGCGCTCCCATTTCATCCTGGTTCGTTACGGGCGGCGAGGTCAAAATCTGGAAGGCCGACGAGTAACGTGGCCGGCGGCCAGCCCTCCGGGTCTTTGAAAATGCCGGCCCGCCCGGAGTTAGACGGCCTCGTCCGTCAGGGAGCGCAGCGCCGCCTCCAGCCCGTCGCTCACGTGAACCGGGTAGGCCGGGACCGCCTCAAACCGGAGCAGATCGGGCGGCAGACAATCGAGTTGTCGCCGGCAGTGCGAGCGAATCTCCTCGACGGAGGGCAACGATTCGACCAGCCGGCCGTGTCGCAGGACCGGCGTCAGCAGCGGGTCGCCGTCGCAAGGCTCCCCCTCCCGCGCCACCACGTCGCTCTGGAAAACGCCGTCGGCGTCGGCGCGGCGGTAGACCTGTTTGGCATACGGGTAGCTCGCCTTGCCCTCCGAGCGCTTGACTCGGCCGACCGGTCCCCGATCCGTCTCCAGTTCCACCAGCTTGTACACCGCGGAAAGCGCCGGGTCGTCGCGGCTGACGGCCATCTCCGTGCCCACGCCAAATACGTCGATCGGCGCCGCGACTTTGAGCAAATCATGGATCTTGTATTCATTGAGATCGCCGCTGGCGACGATCTTCACGTCCGTTCGCCCGGCGGCATCGAGGACCGCGCGGACCTCCAGGCTGAGCGCCGCCAAGTCGCCGCTGTCGAGGCGAACGGCCTGCATCGCCGCCCCGGACTCCAGGGCGCGCCGGACGCCGCGGACGGTGTCGTAGGTGTCGATCAGCAGCGTCGAGGCGTCCGGAAAGACCTCCGCGAACTTGCGAAAGGCCTCCGCCTCGTCGTCGAACGACATGATCCAGGCGTGGGCCTGCGTTCCGAGCGTTGGGACGTTGAGCAGCCGGCCGCCCTCGGCGTTGCTGGTGCCGACGCAGCCGCCGATGGTCGCCGCCCGCGCCGCCAGCAGGCCGGCCTGCGGCCCGTGCGCCCGCCGCGAGCCGAAGTCGAACACCGGCCGGCCGCCGGCCGCCACCACCGTCCGCGCCGCCTTGGACGCCACCACCGTCTGCACGGTCAGCGTCGTAAGCAGGTACGTCTCGATGACCTGGGCCTCCGCCAGCGGCGCCGCGATACGCAGCAGCGGTTCGCCGGGGAACACGACGGTCCCCTCCGGCATGGCCCAGAGGTCGCCCGTGAAACGGAAGTCCGCCAGCCCGCCGAACCAGTTCGCGGGGACGTGACGGAACGCCGGATGACGACGGAGATAGTCGATCTGCTCGGGGGCGAAGGAAAGGTTTTGCAGGTACTGGACGGCCTGTTCCAGCCCGGCGGCGACGAGATAATTGCGGCAGGCCGGAAGCCGGCGGACCCACAGCTCGAAGGTCGCCCGCCGGTCGGCCAGGCCGTGGGCGAAATAGCCGGCCGCCATCGTCAGTTCGTACAGGTCGGTGAGCAGCCCCAGTCGCGCGGCGTCTGGAAACAGCGATTGGGGAGGGCGATTGGTCGTCATGGCGCCTCCTCTTCGACGACGCAGCCGGCCTCGCGCATCTCCCGGACGGCCCGCGCGCCGTCGTCGGCATTCACGGGGCGCGTGGCGCCGGCGATCAGATGCGCCTCGAAGCCGGCCTTGAGGCCGTCCAGCACCGTGGCGCGGACGCACACGTCCTCTGCCAGTCCGCCGACCCAGAGCCGTCGGACGCCGCACTGGCGGAGGAAATCCGCGAGGCCGCCGCCGGCAAAGGCCGAGTATTCGTCTCTCTCAAGGTCGGTTCCCTTGCTGACGACGTGCGCGTCGGCCGGCAGACGCAGGCCGGGGTGAAAGGCGGCGCCGTCGGTCCCCCGGACGCAGTGGGCCGGCCACGGCCCGCCGCGTTCGCGGAAACTGACGTGACCTGACGGGTGCCAGTCCCGCGAGACCGCGACCGTCGCCCCGCCGGCCCGCGCCGTTTCAATCCAGCGGTTCAGGACCGGCACGATCCGGTCGCCCTCCGCGACGGGCAGCGCCCCGCCCGGACAGAAGTCGTTTTGCACATCGACGACGAGCAGGGCGTCGGTCGGCCCGAGCACCGGCGGGTTCATCGCCGTCCTCCGAGGGTGTGGGCGCGTCGGCGTTTCTCCTTGTCCCAGGGCATATGCGACAGAGGCGGCGAGTCAAGGCGCGGAAACGCGACGAGCACGACCGGCGGCCGTGCTGGCAAGAAGCCGGGTTGCCAGGGAGCTTCCGCTACAGGCCCAGGTAGAAGCGAAATCCGGGTCGGTAGTTGTAGCGGTACGCCGGGTAGTTGTAATACCCCGGCGAATAGTAGTTGTACCCCGGCGAATAGTAGTAATTGTACCCTGGCGTGTAGTTGTAGGACGGCGTGTCGTAGTACGACGGGTTGTAGTAGCTGCCCCCGTAGTAAGGCGTGTAGAAATAGCTGCCGCCGCGGTAGTAGCGGTAGTGACTCCAGCCGTGCCAGCGGACGGCAATGGTGTCGTCGCCTCTCTGCCATTCGTGGGCGTCGGCGTGTGACGGGGTCAGCGCCAGGCCGCCCAGGCTCATGACGCCGATGACGAGGGCCAACAAGAATGCTCGCATGATTCTCCTCCTCTTGCACCGCGGCGCGCCCGGCGTTTGGGTCCACGCCTTTGCCTCTTCCCCATATATCCACGTGGGTGCAACTATTATGCCCAACTGGGGCGCGAATCCGGCGCATCCGGCCGCGCTCGACTTTCCGGCACGGCAGTTGCCAGTCCATGTAACAGAGGCGAAAGGACGCCATAACAGCGTCGCCCCCGTGAGGAGGCGGTCATGAAAAAGCCAAAAATGCGGCCCCCCCGACCGGGGCCGCGCCGGGCGTCCCAGGTGTTTACCTGCGGGCCGTTTGAATTTCACGTCAATAAAGCTCTTCAACTGGCCGGCGCCGGCGCGAAGTATCGCCCCGAGCGCCGCTGGCCCAGCCCCGAATGGGTCGGCCCTTTCATTGAGGTTGACCTGGATTACCTCGAACAAACCGACCTGAGCAAGCCCGTGCTCTTCGCCACGCTCATCACCGACGGCCGGCCCTGGCGCGTCCTCATCGACGGCAATCACCGCGTCCTCAAGGCGCTGCGACACGGCGTTTCCATCGACGCGATCCAGCTCGACCTGGCCGACACGCTCAAGGTCGTCCGCGGCCCGGCCCCGGCCGTCGAGAAGATGCGGGCGGAAGGCCGACGCTTGGGCCTGCTGCCGTGACCCTTCGGCTTTACCAGTTGATGGATCGACAAAGTGGTATTTGCACGCCCCGCGGCCGCCCTTCTTGCGGATTCCCGCCGCGATTTCTATAAATCAACAGTCCCACGTCCGCGCCGGCGACCCCTCGGCCGGCGCGGCGGGGGTACGGCCGCCACCCGAGGACCGCGATGGCCCCGCTCAAACTGCGGCGGATCGACTGCACCCGCGACGACGCCTCCGCCCGGCTGGCGGCCCTGCGCGCCCAGCTCGGCGCCCAGGGAAACGTCGTGTCGGCGCGCGGCCGGGCGCTGACCGAAAAAGTCTTCGGCGAAGCACTGCCGCCGGCGCGCGTCGTGGAACGCATCTGCGAGGACGTACGCGCCCGCGGGGCCGCGGCGCTCTTCCACTACACCGAACAGTTCGACCGCGCCCGCCTCGACGCACAAACTTTGCGCGTTACCCAGGCGGAAATGTCCCTGGCCCACGCCGCCGCCGACCCGGCCTTTCTGGAAACGGTTCGCCGCGTGCGCCTGAACATCATGTCGTTTCAGTCCGGTCTGCTGCATCGCGACGCCGTGATGACCGTTTCCGGATTGCACGAACTGCGCCTGCGCTACCGGCCGTTGCGGCGCGTCGGCGTGATGGTCCCCGGCGGGGCGGCCTCGTACCCTTCGACGCTGCTGATGACTGTCTGCCCCGCCCAGGCGGCCGCCGTGCCGGAACTGGCCGTGGTCATGCCGCCGACGCCGACCGGCGCCTACAACCACGACCTGCTGGCCGTCTGCCATGAACTCGGCCTCACCGAGGTCTACCGCGTCGGCGGCGCCCAGGCGGTGGCGGCCCTGGCTTACGGCGTCGAGGGACTGCCGGCCGTGGACATGATCGTCGGGCCGGGCAACCTGTTCGTGGCCCTGGCCAAGCGGCGCGTCTACGGCCAGGTGGCCATCGACTGCATCGCCGGACCTAGCGAGGTCGTGGTTCTCGCCGACGAAACGGCGTCGGCCGCCTTCGTGGCCTCCGACCTGCTGGCCCAGGCCGAGCACGCGCCCGGCGCCAGCATCCTGGTGACCTGGCACGCGCCGCTGGTGGACGCCGTGGCCGCCGCGCTCGATTCGCAGCTGGCCGGCCTGGAACGCGCCGACCTGACGCGCGAATGTTTGGAACAGTTCGGCGCCCTGGTGCTGGCCCGCGACGCGGAGGAGGCCGTCGAGATCGTCAACCAAATCGCTCCGGAACATCTGCAAATCGCGGCGGACGACGCCGCGGAGCTGGGCGACGCCATCGACAACGCCGGCGCCATTTTTCTCGGCCCGTACACGCCGGTGGCCGTCGGCGACTACGCCGCGGGGCCGTCGCACGTGCTGCCGACCGGCGGCACGGCTCGCTGGGCCAGCGGCCTGTCGGCCAACGACTTCCAGCGTCGCTCCAGCGTGTTGTCGTTCACGCGCGAAGGCCTGGCGTGCATGGCCGACGACGTGCGCCGGCTGGCCCACCACGAGGGGCTAACCGCCCATGCGGCCAGCGTGGACGTGCGGCTCTCCGGCGGCGCCGTCGGTTAGCCGCGACGCGCCAGCGGAGCGTTTGGGAGAAGCGCTCCGCTGGCGCGTCGCGGCTAACCGACGGCGCGCCAAGGAACCCCCGAATGATCGAACATCTGCGTGCCAACGTCCGCGCCATGTCCGGCTACGTCCCCGGCGAACAGCCGCGCGACGGCGCCTTCGTCAAGCTCAATACCAACGAGAATCCCTATCCCCCTTCTCCGCGCGTCTTCGAGGCGTTGCGCGAGGCGCTGACCGGCGACCGCCTCCGCCGCTACCCCGACCCGACCGGCGCCCACTTCCGCCGGACGGCCGGCCGCGTCCTCGGCGTCGATCCGGACGGCGTCCTGATCGGCAACGGCTCCGACGACGTTCTCACCATCGTCACCCGCGCCTTAGTTCCCGAAGGCGGCCTCGTCGTCTCGCCGACGCCGAGCTATTTGCTCTACCGCACCCTGGCCGACATTCAGGGCGCCCGCTTCCAGACCGTGCCGTTCACGGGCGATTGGGAACTTCCCGAACCGTGGCCGGTCGGACGCGCCCACCTGACCTTCCTCGCCAACCCCAACTCGCCCTCCGGAACGACGGTCGATCGGCGGCGGCTGGAACGGTTTGCCGAGGAGTTGAACGGGCCGCTCGTCGTGGACGAAGCCTATGCGGACTTCGCCGACGACAACGCCCTCGATTTGCCCCGGTCGCGGAAGGTGATCGTCAGCCGGTCGTTAAGCAAGTCGTACGCGCTGGCCGGCGTCCGCTTCGGCTTCGGCGTGGCCGACCCGGCGGTGGTGCGTGAGCTGCTCAAGGTGAAAGATTCGTACAACTGCGACGTGCTCAGCCTGACGGCCGCGGCGGCGGCGCTGGAGGACCAGGAGTATTTCAGGGCGATCCGCGCGAAGGTGTTGGCGACGCGCGGCCGGATGACGGAGGCGTTGACGCGGCTGGGCTTCACAATCCCGCCGAGCCGGGCGAACTTCGTTTGGTGCCGCGGCGGCGGCCGGCCGATGAAACCGATCTACGAAGAGTTAAAACGTCGCGGCGTCCTGGTCCGATACATGAACTACGAGGGAAGCGGCGACGGGTTGCGGATTTCGGTCGGGACGGACGCGGAGATCGACCGGCTGCTTGAGGAAATGGCCGCACTGCTGTGAGGAAAAGATGATGACGAAACCGCCGCGAGTACTCGGCCTCGTATTGTGCAAGTCGATCCATGTCGACCCGGTCGCCGCCGAAATCCGTTTGGTCGGCGTCTTTCATTCCTTGTATTTCGAGGCCTGGCCGACTCCGCCGCAACACTTCTACGTCTATACGGGACTGCACGGCGGCGCGGGCGAAGGTACAATGGAACTGGTGGTGAGTCGGCTCGAAACCGAGGAGCCTGTCTACCGTTATCGGCGATGGCACGCCGTCCCCGATCCCGAGTTACTCCTCCACCTGGAAATCCCCATTCGTCGGTGCACATTTCCCGCCGCGGGGCGCTACGGCCTGAGCCTGCGTTTCGACGCCGACGAAGTCGCCTTCCGACCAGTGGACGTTCGCCTACAACGGGGTGAAAGATGAACGACGCTCCCACCGTTCCTGTCGCGCCTGATAATCTCCCGGCGCCCGCACCGCCGAACTCCTTCCCGCCCCCCGTCGTCATGGCCGACGGCTCGCTCTACGTTCGCATGGACGGCGGCGAGGAAGATACGACGATTGGCCCGCCGGAGCAACGGCCGGAGCATCGGTATGAGGAGGAACTCCGCCTGACGCCCGAGTCCGCCGCCGGCCGCAGTTACGCCGTCAGGCGTCAGACGGCCGAAACCAAGGTGGAACTGTCCATGAACCTTGACGGCACCGGCAAGTCCACCATTAACACCGGCGTCGGTTTCTTCGACCACATGCTGACGCTGCTGGCCCGGCACAGCCTCATCGACCTGACCGTCCAAGCGTCCGGCGATTTGCACGTGGACGCCCATCACACCGTTGAAGACGTGGGCATCTGTTTCGGAAAAGCCCTGGCCCTCTCCTTGGGGTCCAAGGCCGGCGTCCGCCGTTACGGCAGCGCCACGCTGCCGATGGACGAAACGTTGGCGACCGCGGCGGTGGACCTGTGCGGCCGGCCATTCTGCGTCTGGAAGGCGGACGTGCCGTTGGAATCGCTGGGCGCGTTCAGCTCGACGCTGGCGGAGGAATTCTGGCGGGCCGTTTCGTCCAGCGGCGCCTTCGCCCTGCACGTCGTCGTCCACCACGGCCGCAACACGCACCACATCATTGAGGCCATTTTCAAGGCCACGGCCCGCGCCCTGCGCGAGGCGGTGGAACTCGACCCGCGTTCGCCGGGCGTGCCCTCGACGAAAGGCGTGCTGTGAGGGCCGACGAGGCGGTCTTGAGGGCGACGGCCGGCGGGGGTATTCTGGAGAAAGCCGGGCGGCCCGGCCCCCTCCCTCCATTCGGGTGTGCGCCATGAGCAACGAAGGCATCGACCGCCAGCAGCAAAAGATCAACGAGTTCTTGCGCCTGCTGCCGCTGACCGCGGCCATCGCGGGCCTGCCGGATTGCGAACTCGGCCGGTACTTCAACGAGGGCCAGATGGAGGTCCGCGCCGGCGCCCTCCGCGCCGCCTACAAGGTCGCCCGGCAGCTCATTCTCGACGTGGCCAAGTAAGCCGTCCCATCGTCGCCCGAGGCACAGGTCATGACGACCGCCGATTCCCCCACGACGGGGGGCCTGCCGGAACAATTGGGGCGTTACCGTATCCTGAAAAAGCTCGGTCAGGGCGGCATGGGCGTGGTCTATCTGGCCCACGACCCGGAACTAAATCGACTGGCCGCGCTGAAGGTCCCCCTCGGGTCCGGCGGCGCCGAAGAGGCCGCTCGCTTCCTCTACTGCGCCCGCGCCGCCGCCGCCCTCCAGCATCCCAACATTTGTCCCCTCCATGAAGTCGGCGTCCTCGACGGGCGCCCTACCTGGCGATGGCCTACATCGACGGTGGCAGCCTGGCGGAGCGGCTGCGCGTCGGCCGTCCGTCGGCCGCCGAGGGCGCCGCCCTGACGCGCACCGTCGCCCTCGCCCTGGCCGACGCCCACGACAGCGGCGTCATTCACGGCGACGTGAAACCGTCCAACATTCTGCTCAACCGTCGCGGCGAACCGATTCTGACGGACTTCGGCGCGGCCGCGGTCGGCACGCCGGCGTACATGGCGCCCGAACAGCTTCGCGGCGAGGCCGCCGGACGTGAACGCGCCGGCGACGTGTACGCCCTCGGCGTCGTGCTATATGAACTGCTCTCCGGCCGTTCCCCCTGCGGCGACGATCCGCCGCCGCCGTCCGCGCACGCGTCGGGACTGGACCCGCGCCTCGACGCGATCTGTCTCCAGGCGATCGCTCCAGACTCGGCGGATCGTTTCGCCGACATGGCCGCCTTCGCCGCCGCCCTGGCGCCGTTTTGCGAAACGGCGCGGGCCGGGCGGCGGGACGAGAGCTGGTCCCTTCCGGTCTCGGACGGAGTCAATTCTACCTCCATCACGGGGGCGAAAACATCCATACCGGCGCGCCGCCCCTCCCGATGGCCGCGGCGGCTAGTCATGGGGGCCGCCGTCGGTTCGGCCCTCGCCGTGGCCGCCGCCTACGCTTGGACCCAATACGAATACCTGCGACGGCGTGACGCCCCGCCTGCGGCCGAAGGGCCGGCCGCGCTCCCGGAGCGAAGCCGCGCCGCCTACCGTCAAGGGCCGGACGAACCGGCCTTCGCCGACTTCGCGGAGGTCTTATTGTCCATCGAGACCGACGCTCCGATCGCCCGGTCAAAAGACTATGCCGATCGTGCATGGGTTTATTCGCAAATCGACCGGCGCGACGAGGCGCTGGCGGACTGCGCCGACGCCCTCCGCCTGGACGCGAATTGCACCGCGGCGCGGCTGCTGTCGGCTCAGGTATGGCATGAGAAAGGCCGGCGCGACGAGGAACTCAAAGCCTACGCCGACGCCTTGCGAGCCGTGAAGCCGGCGACCGCCGCCGACTACTACGACCTGGCGCGGGCGGCCCTCGCCCTGGGCCGCGCCGACGACGCCGTCCGCGCCTGCGACGAGGCGGCCCGGCGCGACCCGAACTTGCCCGACGCCTTCGAGGTGCGGGCGCTGGCGCGCCGGCGGTTAGGGCAAAAAAATGGGGCGGCGGCCGACGACGCGACGGCCGCCCGGCTCATGAATCCCCACTCGGCCCGCGATTACCTCGACCGTTCCATGCTGCACGGCCTGGCGGGCGAGACGGATTTGGCGATGGCCGACGCCGACCGCGCCCTGAAATTGGCCCCGCGACTGCCGGCCGCGCTCCGCCAGCGCGCCAGCGTCTATCGGGGCAAAAACGACCGCGAGCGCGCCGTCGCCGATTACCGCGCGGCCGTGGCGGCGCTGACGCCGCGGTTCGCCGCCGACTATTTTGATCGCGGATGGCTGTACAACGAACTCGGCGATTACGACCGCGCCGCCGCCGACCTGGAACGGGCGCTGGCCCTCGGATTGGAGTCGGGGGAAGTCCGTCGCGAGCTGGGCCACGCCTACCGCGACCGAAAGGACTACGCCCGCGCCAGGCCGCACCTCGACGCGGCGGTGCGCCTGTTGCCTGACGACGCCCTTTCTTTCGGCGAGCGTGCGGAACTGGCGTCGGCCGATGGCCGTCCCGGCGACGCGGCCGACGACTACGGCCGGGCGCTGGCCCTCGGCGCCGACGACGCCGCGACCTACGCAGCCCGTGGAGACGCCTATTTACTATCGCAAAGGTATGAAAAAGCGGCGGCCGACTACACCCGGGCGTTGGCGCGGACGCCGGCGACGGATCGCGCGGCCCTGGCGGACCTCTACGACCGCCGCGGAGTGGATTACGCCCGGCTGGCGCGATTCGCCGAGGCCGTCGCCGACTACGACCGCGCCATCGAGAGCGCCCCGACGACCCTGTGCTGTACCGCAACCGCGCCGCCTCCCTACTGCGGGCCGGCGACGACGCGGCGGCGGAGGCCGACGTGCGGAAGGCCGACGAACTGGAGGCGACGCGGCCTTAGCGACCCATGCCCGCGCCGCGCGCAGGTCCAGGCGTTTGTTGAACGGCCCGCTCGAATTGCTCGTAATACAGCCGGGCGTAGAGGCCGCCGCGGCGCAGCAGTTCCGCGTGCGTGCCGCTCTCCACCAGCCGGCCCTCGTCCAGCACCAGGATCACGTCGGCCGCCAGGATCGTCGAAAGGCGGTGGGCGATCGCCAGCGTGGTCCGCCCGCGCATCAACGGCGCCAACGCCTCCTGAATGAGCCGTTCCGACGTGGAATCCAGGGCGCTGGTCGCCTCGTCGAGGATCAAGATGCGCGGGTCTTTCAGGATCGCCCGCGCGATGGCCAGGCGCTGCCGCTCGCCGCCGGACAGCTTGACGCCGCGCTCGCCGACGACGGTGTCATAGCCGTCCGGTAGGCGCGTTATGAACTCGTGAATATGGGCAGCCCGGCACGCCGCCGCCAATTCCGCCGCCGTCGCTTCCGCCCGGGCGTACAGCAAATTGGCCCGCACCGTGTCATGGAACAGGTATGTATCCTGCGTGACCATGCCGACCTGGGCGGCCACCGACCGCTGCGTGACCGTCCGCACGTCCACGCCGTCGATGCGCACCGCCCCGGCCTGCGGGTCGTAAAAGCGTGGAACAAGATAGGTGATGGTTGTTTTGCCGGCGCCGCTGGGGCCGACGAGGGCGGCCAGCTGGCCGGGACGCACCGTGAAGCTCACGCCGTCCAGGGCCGGCTTGCGGCCGGGGGCGTAAGCGAAGGTCACGTCGTCGAAGCGGATTTCGCCGCGCACCGGGCCGAGGTCGGCCGCGTCCGGCGCGTCGCGCACCTCCGGCGTGAGGTCGAGCCAGGCGACGACCCGGCCGAAGACGCCCATCGCCTCCTGGATGCTGGTGTAGACGCCGGCCAGCCGCGTCACCGGGCGGTAGAGGCCGGTCAGGTAGGCCACGAAGGCGACGACGGCGCCGATGCTCAGCCGGCCCTGGATGACCAATACGCCTCCGTACCAGTAGACGACGGCCGGGCCGACCGCGCCGAACAGCGTGACGAAGATGGCCATGCCGCGGCCGGTCATCGCCAGTTTGAGTCGCATCCTGAGCAGCTCCGCATTGTGTTCGGCGAAGCGCCGCGCCTCCTCGTCGGTGCGGTTGAACAGGCGCATCAGCACGTAGCCGCCGACGTTGAGCACGTCCTGGAGAAGGGCCATCATCTGGGCGTGCCGCTCCTGGGTCTGCTCGGACAGCGCCCGCCGCCAGCGGCCGACGCTGCGGGCCGGCAGCAGGAAGGCCGGTACGGTGGCGCATGCGGCCAGGGCCAGCGGCCACGACATCCAGAACAGCACCGCCAGCGTGCCGGCCACGACGATGAGGTTGCTGAGGATTTCCGGCAGCGTGTCGGAGACAGCCCAGCGGATCTCGGCCACGTCGTCGGAGACGCGCGAGGTGATCTCGCCGGCCCGCGTGGTGGTGAAGAAGCGGAGCGACTGACTCTGTAAACGGCGGAAGAGGCGGTTGCGCAGGTCGGCGAGGACGCCCTGGCCGACCTGCACGGCCAGGTACTGCTGACCGAGGCCGACGAGTCCGGCGGCGAGCGGCAGGAGGACGAGGCCGAGGACGTAGGGGAGCAGGGGGCCGGCGGAGGAGGACGCATGTCCGGCGGGGATGGCGTCGTCGATGAGGCCGCGAACCAGCAGCGGCGGCGCGAGGTTGAGCACGGCGCCGGCGGCGATGGCCAGGGCGGTCAGGAGGGCGGCCCAGCGATGGGGCCGGAGGCAGGCCAGCGCCTCGCGCCAGAGCCGGCGGTCGAGGACGGCGGGGCGCGGCGGGGCGGCCGGGGCGGCGGCCGGCGCCTGACCGTTGGGGGCGGCGGCCGGGGTAATGGGCATGGGTGAAATGTCGCCTCCGTCGGATGCAGGGTCGTTCGTGCGTCTCTGCTTCCATCTTACGGGGCTATGGAAAGGCCGGCGGTCGCAGCGGCGTCACGGGCGGCCGGCCCTACCTTGCTTGGATAGCGTCGGTTCACAGGCGTCGGGTTTCCGCCGTCCCCAGTATTTGGATGCCGTCGCGCACTGCCCAATTGAGGTTTTGCCGTCTTTGCACTTAAACGATCCACTTGCACCTTAACTGGCAGGCGTGGCGTCTGAATCGTGGGAGCACGGCTGTGTCATTTGGCGCGGGCGGCGGTTCTGGCTGGGTCCGGTTGAGCCGCGATAGCCTCCCATCCTTCCTCCCCCTGTTCGCGTGGGGACCGATGATAGCGGTCTATTCCTTTCACCGGCCGGGTGCCGGAAAGGCCAGCCCTCGCTTCGACTGTCTGACGCTCTGGAACTCGAATCAAGAGACGCTCGTCCGCCTCCTGTTCCAACCCGCACCATTCGCCGTAGGAAGCAATGACGAGTTTCCCGTCTTCCGCCCGCCGGACGCAGCCCATGTAGGTCCGGGTGTCCCGGATGTGTTCATCGGAAGTGGGTCGCGGAAAGCCACCCTCATCTTTGTGCTTTCGCATATAGACCTCGACACGCCCCTCGGCGGTTCCGCGCTCGACCGTGGCGGTGTCAGGGATCACAACGATCTGAGTGGCATCGACGTTCAGGACGGCCTTGTCGTAAACGATGCCCTCCTTGTACTCGTCCTCACCACGGTGCTTGATGACCACGATACTCGGGTCATCCGTCGCGGGAACCTCGTCGCCTTCGGACGCCGTGGCCGGAACCACGACACTACCGGCCGTCATTGTGAATGCCCCGCGCCACGCAAAGACTCCCGCCGTGATCGCCAGGGCCAGCAGCCCCAGCGCCAGCAGCGTCCACCATAGCCGGCCCATCTTCGCGCGCACGTCAAGGCGCAGGTCGGCCGGCGAAGGCTGGGGCCTGTCGGCGGTAATGCCGGACGGCGAGCGAGGCCGCTGGTCCCGTTGCATTGCCGCATCTCGGTCGTTGGGATTCATGTCTGGCCTTCCTTCTTGCGGCCCATCCCCCGCGCGAGCGGGTAGTAGGAACCGATCTGTTCGCTTTCCTTTGACTCTTACCCCATGTTTCCCCGGCCGGCGACGGGGGTCAAGGGTGAGGCGGGTTTCCGGCTTATCCTAGGCTGGCAGCACGACTGCCGCCGCCCTCTTTACTTTGCAACCGAAGCGGACGCCCGTCGTTCACCCAAACCACCCCTGTCGCCACATCGACGCGAAATCCATCGACAGCGCCACCGTCATATGGATGGCGACGCCGAGGACAATGGAGCGCGTCCGCAGGCTCATAAACCCCAGCGCCAGCCCGGCCACGATCGCCGCCAGCGTCTCCGGCAGCGGCTTGCCGAAATGGATCATGCAGTACGGGACCGTCATCACCACGATGGCGTAGGCGCCGAAACGGCGACGCAGGCCGTGAACCAGAAAGCCGCGGAACAAAAACTCCACCCCCACGAATTGTAAGCCATACACCATCTCCCAACGCCAAAAATCGGGCCACAGCGGCGCGCGCGCGGGTGCTGGTAGAAAGGGTAGGTTTCCTGAAAGTGCTGGTTGGCGGACACGATCCAGACGAGCGGCCCCACCACGCCGAGCATCACCAGATAGACCCAGCCGTCGGCGAAGGCGCCGCGCAGTTTGAAGCCGTAATCGGCCAGCCGTTCGCGGAAGATCAGCCGGATCGCCAGGGCCGGCACGACGCCGTAACTGACGAAGCCGGCCAACGCCCAGTAGGTCCAGCGGTCGATTTCGCTGGCCTGCACAGCCGCCAGCCACGACCGCACGGCCGAGGCCGCACCGGCGAGGCCGAAGCCGTCCAGCAGCGACGGCAGCCACGCCGCCTGATCCGGACGGCCCTGGTAGTAATGCAGGGTCAGCGCCAGGCAGGCGATCAGCAGCACGGCGACCGTTTTGCGGTCGAGGCCGCGGCCGGCCGGCGATTCGAGGTAGACGCGGCTTTCGTCGTTGGCGCGGCGGAGGGGGGCGACGAGAAAACTGCGCCACCAACGCAGCAGCGGTGGGGACGCGGCCGGTTCGTCGTCGGGCGGCTTGGTCATGGGGTTTCCCCGCGACCCGACGCGGCCGCCGGTTTGGCGCAAAAAAAGATCCGGAAGCGCGCAGATCCCAGGGGGGCTCGGGACCGTGCGACGCCTCCGGATAGCTCAACGCCCGCGCCGGCCATGAGAGGCTGTACACGGGGCAAATATCGGCACCGGTCGGCGGAGCGACCGGACGGCGTGATCGGCGGGAGAAATCGGAATCCGTTCGTGAAAACGTCCCCACTCTTCATCCTGGGGGAACATCTCATCGTGAGAACCGACGGACAGGGAGAGGTCGATCTCACGTCATTCAAACCGCCAGGATCATCCTGGTTGGCCCATCATTCCATTGCAATCGGGGAAGACGGCCGCGACAACCAGATAGGAAGTGGAAGGGTGTCCGCCCCCCACACAGGGTATCTTACGGCCGCGTCGGTTGGGGTGTCAACCGGAAAAGCGGGAAAAGTTCCCGAAAACGCGGCACCCTTCGCCCCGGTTGGACTTGCCGGCCGCGCCCGCCGCCTGCTAATGTACCCGGCCGTAAGCGGACGCCGCTTCTCCCCAAGGACGGGGCCGTCATGTTCAAACGCCGCAGCCAAATCCTGACCGCGGCCTTCCTGGTCTGCGACCTGTTCATGACCGCCCTGGCCTGGTGCAGTTCCTACTACGTCCGCTTCTACGGCGGCATTATTCCCGTCACCAAGGCCACGCCCGACGCCGCCCTCTGCTGGGTCAACCTGCCGCTCGTCCTTTTACTCGCGGTCGGCTGCTTCCAGATCACCGGCCAGTACGCCATCCACCGCCTGCGCCGCCTCCGCGAAGAAGTCGTCGGCGTCCTCAAGGGCGTGACGCTGCTCACCCTGCTCATGGTGGCCTCGATCTTTTTCCGCCACGACCCCTACGAGTCGCGGCCCGTCATGGCGCTGTTCTGGGCGTCGGCCTGCTTCCTCGTGCTGACGGCCCGCCGGTTCGTCTGGGCCGGCGTCCGAACCTTGCGCAGCCACGGCTACAACCAGACCTTCGCCCTTGTCGTCGGCGTCGGCCGCGTCGCCCGCAAGACGGCCCGCGCCCTCCAGCGCGCCAGCTGGATGGGCATCAAAAACCTCGGCTTCGTGGACGACCGGCCCGGCCCGCTCTGCGGCGACCTCGACGTGCTCGGCGGCTTCGCCGACCTGCCGCAACTGATCCAGAAATATTCCATCGGCCACGTCTTCATCGCCCTGCCGCTCAACCGCTACGCCGACGCCCGCCGCGTCTTCGACGTATTGTCGCAGTCGCTGGTGGAAGTCCGTCTGGTGGCCGATGTGCCCGACCTGGCCGGCCTGTCGCTCACCACCACGAACCTCGACGGCCTGCCGGTCGTCGGCCTGCGCGAAAGCCCCCACTTCGGCCTCAACATCGTGTTCAAGCGCTTTATGGACGCGCTCTTGGCGCTTTTTGGCCTGATCGTGCTGTCGCCGTTGCTGCTGCTGGTCGCGGTCCTGGTGAGGCTGTCCAGCCCCGGGCCGGTCTTTTACCGCCAGGAGCGCTGCGGCCTCAACGGCCGGACCTTCCGGATGCTCAAGTTCCGCAGCATGGCCGTCAACGCCGAGCACCAGACCGGCGCCGTCTGGGCGGTCAAAAACGACGCCCGCCGCACCCGCCTCGGCGCCTTCCTGCGCCGCACCAGCATCGACGAACTGCCGCAGCTGTTCAACGTGCTGAGGGGCGACATGAGCCTGGTCGGCCCGCGGCCGGAACGGCCGGTGTTCATCGAACAGTTCCGCAAGACCATCCCCAACTACATGGCCCGCCACTGCGTCAAGTCCGGCATCACCGGCTGGGCGCAGGTCCACGGCTGGCGCGGCAACACTTCTCTGCGTAAACGGATCCAGTACGACCTCTATTACATCACCCACTGGACGCCCTGGCTCGACCTCCGCATCTTGTGGATGACGCTGTTCCACGGCATCGTCCATCGCAACGCGTATTAGCGGGGGCGACTCCGCGGTTCGTAGCCGCGTTCGCCAGAACGCGGGGAGTCGCGTCCCACCCGCGTTCTGGCGAACGCGGCTACGCGGTTCCCGCCCGCCCGGCGGCGTCCCACCCGCGTTCTGGCGAACGCGGCTACGCGGTTCTCGCCCCTCCGGCAAAATCCATTTGCGGTTCGGGACGCTCTCCGTCACAATGGGGTAGAGTCGTCCCGTCGAACGAAGCGTTCCCACGCACCTGCGAACCCCCATCGCGGAGGTCGTCTGTATGAACCGTTGGTCCCTGGCGGTCGCCGTCCTGCTGGCCGGAGCGGTCGGTATGGCCTGGGCGGATTACATCGTCATCATCGCCAACGTCGGCCACACCAAGCCGGTCGAGCCGATGGGCAACCCAATGGGCGGTTTTCCAGGCGGCAGCACCGCGCCCGGCGGCAGCGCCCCGCCCGGCGGCAGCGCCCGGCCCGGCGGCAGCGCCCCGCCCGGCGGCAGCGCCCGGCCCGGCGGCAGCGCCCCGCCCGGCGGCAGCGGCGGCCGGCCGGGCTTCGGCGTCAACGGCGGTCTCCCCGGCGGCAGTATGCCGCCGGGCGGCTCGTTTCCCGGCCAACCGGGCGGCCAACCGGAGGGCGAGCGGATTCTCGTCGGCGCCGTCGTCGAAGTGAAAGCGACCTTCAAGGAGCTTGCCCGCTACTCCCGGCCCGCCTCGCTCGACCCGCGGCTGCCCTCCCCGCGCCCGATCATCACGACCGACCGTTGGGGGTTCGTGCGGCTGCAAAACTTCAAGGGGGCGCCGCTGGAGTTGCAATTCATCCCCCTCAGCGCGGAAAAAGTTCCGACGGTGGCCGAGCGCTTCAAGGCCAAATCCAAGGACGTCTTCAAGGACAAGTCCGGCGAAAAGCCAGCCGCCGACAAACTCCAGGACCTGGCGGAATACGCGCTGACGCACGACCTGAACGATCAATTCGTCGAGGTCATGAAAAAGTGGGCCGCGGCCTACCCGGACAACAACGCGGTCAAGGCCTTCCTGACGGTGCAGGCCGCCCTCGACCGGCCCGTGACCCGCGACGACGCCGCCGCCTGGCAACGGCGGCTCGGCGACGGCTACCAGATGGCGGTGTCGAAGAACGGCAAGGGCCACTACCTGCTGTTCCACAATCTCTCCAGCAACGACCAGGCCGAGGTCCAGGAGCGTCTGGCGCGGCTGGAAGACGCCATGCGAACCTTCTACTACTGGTTCGCCCTGCGCGGGATCGCGCTGCCGGTCGCCGAGGAACGTCAGCCGGCCCTGTTGACGGCCAAGGAGCCGGAATTCCATCGCACCCGCGACAGCCTCGCCGACCCGGCGGTCGTGGCCGACGCCTTTTTCGCCCGGCGCGCCAACCTGTCGGTCTTCTGTGACCGCCCGCTCGACCCGCTCTACGACATGCTGGACAAGGCGGCCGACCCCATCTGGAGGCAGGGCAATTTCGTCCGCCAGGAACTCGTGACGGGCAAGGAGTACGCCGGCTACCCCAAGGGAACGCGGGTCGAGGACATCGCCTATGCCGACACGCTGGCCCTGTTGATGAAGGCGCTGGAAGACGAGTCGGAGCGGGCCGGCGTTAACCACGACGCCAGCCGTCAATTGCTCTTTTCGTCGGGGCTGTTGCCGCGCGGCGTGGCGGCCCCGGAATGGATCCAGTTCGGCATGGGCAGCTTCTTCGAGACGCCGGAACACTCGCCCTGGCCGACGCCGGCCGGGCCGAGTACTCGCTACCTGCCGGCCTACCGCGAGGAGATGAGGGGCAAGAAGTTTGAGGGCGACCCCTTCAAGACGATGCGCATGATCGTCACCGACGGCTATTTCCACGAACTCACGCCCAACGACCTGAAAAACAAGTCCGCCGCCCAGCTGCGGCGCGAACCGCCGCGTGGTCGCTGACCTACTTCCTCGCCGAGAAGAAGCTCGACAACCTTCAGCGATATTTTAAGGTCCTTAGTGAGATGCCGCGCGACCTGGACCTGGACGACGCCACGCTTTGGGAAGCCTTCGCCCGCTCGTTCGACGCCTACGACCCCAAAACGAAGCGGTTCGACGACGCCAAGCTCGGCAACCTCGCCGCCCAGTGGCAGGATTACGTCGGCAACGTCCAGCTGGAGTCGGAAGACCTGGTCAAGGAACTGCAAAAGCAGATGAACGACCTCAAAGACCAGGGAGACAAGCCGGCCCAGCCGTGAGGTTCGTGGTAAGGCGGCGCCCACCGGCCCGAAGCGCTGGAGAGGGACGCCAACCCGAAGCGCTGGCGAGGGAAACAGTCAAATTACCTCGCGCGCGCTTCGGGTTGGTGTGGATCCGCCCCCTGTGGTTACGCCCTACTTCATCGGCGGCCCGTTGCCGAGCATTCGGGGCGCCTTTTCGATGGTTTCGGTCTGAAGGCCAGTCGGAGCAACCTCCACGCCATAGGGCGTCTGGGCCTCGGCCTGGAGCGCCCCCGCGGGCGCGACACCGCAGCCGCAACCGCCGCCCGGGCCTTCGCAGTCGCAGACGCCCGCGAAGTGGTCGCAACCGACGACCGCTGCTAACATTCCCAGACCCAGCGCCAGCAGGATCATGCGACGCATAGCTTCCTTGCCTTTCCGGGTAAACAAGTATACTGGCCCCCGCGGCTTCCTCTCCGTGGGGGCTTCAGGTTCGCCGTGAGACGGCCGCGCCCCAAAGCGCGGCGCCGGCCCTATCTACATCGTCCGCGCAACGGGCGTACTTGACGGAAACCGGCGAAGCCGCACAGGCGGCGAAGGGCGCGGGGGCGGCAACCTTTAGCAGAAACAGAGGAGCTAACGCGAATGGACGCCGTGATTCTCGCCGCCGGCCTGGGCACGCGCCTCCGCCCCTACACGCTGGACACGCCCAAACCGCTGCTGCCGGTGCGCGGCCGGCCGATCCTCGACTGGACCCTGGGCGCCCTGCCGCCGGCGGTCGATCGCGTGGTGGTGGTCGTCAATTACCTGGCCGAACAGATCGAAGCCTACTTGAAGGAGCAAACGCGCGTCCCGGAATGGGCGGTGGTGCGCCAGGAGCGGCCGCGCGGCACCGGCGACGCGGTGCGCAGTTGCCGCAACCAATTGCGCTCGGAAAACTTCCTGACGCTCAACGGCGACGACCTGTACGGGGCCGCCGACCTGGCGGCGCTGGCGCGTCACCCGGCCGGCGTTCTGGTGCATCCGGTGGACCGGCCGCGCCAGTTCGGCATCGCCTTCCTCAAGCCGGACGGCACGTTGGAGAAGTTGGTCGAGAAGCCGGACCTGGACGGCCGCCGTCTCGCCAACACCGGCGCCTACGTCTTCCCGCGCGGCGTGTTCGCCGTGGAGTTGAAGGAGTCGCCGCGCGGCGAGTACGAGATCACCGATTACGTTTCGGCATTAGCGCGAAGCGGGACCGTACATGTCGTCGAAGCGGCGTTCTGGTTGCCGATCGGCACGGTGGAGGTGTGGCAGGAGGCGCAGCAGCGCGATCTGGATGCGGTGCTGAAGGGGTAGTGACAACTCACTGTCACAGATAGGAGCCAATAGCCGCTGGGGAGGCGGGGGCGCTCAAAGCATTGGGCGGAGTCGGCCCTTTTTTTCTTGCGAATTTTACTTGACACGCGGGGGGGGGGGGGCGGTAATATCCACAACCGGAGGATTTCTTTCGCCCTTGTCAACCTCCTTACTTCCAGACTCGAAGGAGTGTGTCGATGAAGAAGTATCCGTGGCTGTGGGCGTCACTGCTGGTCGTGGCGGCCGTGGCCTGCCTGTGGGGCCGGCGGTGGGCCGGGGCGGCGACCCTGACGGCGGAGGAACGGGCGCAAATGCAGGGAGGCGGCATCAACCTCTGCGTCGGCACCATCAGCACCTGCCATGACCCGACCCAGACGACCACATGCGCTTGGAACGCGGCGGTGCAAGCCTGCGCAAAGTGCCTGGCAAACAACAATACCCCGTATACGGGGTGCAGAGGAATCCCGGACCCGACCAAGAGCTGCTCGGTCTCGGTGCCGCAAGGCGCTCCGTGGTGCGGCTCGTCGTTTCAAGGGCCGCCGAGCGGGCCAATGGGTACATGTCAATCCGGTGATTGCTCATCTGGCTCGTACAACTGCGGTGTACAGATCGGCACTGCCACCGGCGACCCCTGCCCCTCTTAGTCGATGCGGAGGCAACATTCACGCGAAGAAGGCGGACTGAGCGGATCGATGTCTAATGCGCATAAGGGGCGAACTGCAGGTTCGGCGGATCGCCCCAAATCTCCCCTGGCATACAACCGCTATCGGCGGAACGGAAGGGAAGCATGGTTAATAAGTGGGCGAAGCGGCGATTCCTTACGGGGCCATCCCTAGTAAGGATTGTGGCGCTTGCCGCCTTCTGTGCATGGCCTAGCATGGGCAAGGCACAATCTGAGCAGGACGTCAGAACCCTCAAGGAAATCTTACACACTTACGAGAAACGAGAAGAACAGCTCAACCCCGTTTGGATCCGATTTCATACGACATATTGGGAATCCCGTGCGTGGCGAGCAATCCTTGCCCGTGGCGAAGAGCCACAGGAAGCCCGATGGACGGTCGAAGGCGACTTCGCACGCAAGGGGGTGAAAAGGCGGAGCTGGTCGCAAAAGGGCCGCCCGTCGCCGACGGGCGAGTGGGACGCCGAACAGTTTTTTATTTACAACGGAGAAGCGGAGATATCGAGGATTTTCAAGCAAGAGGTCTATACAATCACGAAGGCTCCTCAGTCCTTGTACGTCTCCGAACCTCCCTTCCGGATTGCCGGTGAACACCAGCTGCTTTCCGACCTCTCCTATTGGTCTACGGGCAAACCCGTCCATATTTCCGTCGTTCCGGAGGTAGGAGAAGAGAGATGCATGAGATTAGAGGTGCGCTACCCGAATGGCGCGCACAATAAATTCTGGCTGTTGCCGGGGAAGGGGTGGTCCATTCGCCGCCGCGAGGCATATAACGAACAAAACGGACCCATGAATTTCTCTGACATCAAGGAGACAGGCGTTTTTCAGGGGATTCCTTACCCTAAAACGGGTAGAAGGGAGAATTACATGAACACGGGCGCGCTGGGCGCGACGGTCGAATTCGAGGTGGACTTGTTCGAGACGTGCGCCGCCCACATCCCGGACAGCCTGTTCCTGGTAGACATCCCCAAGACGGCCGACGTTTACGACGGCGATTTGCACGTGACGGTTCGCAACACCGAGGTCCAGGAAAGTCACCTCAAGGAGGTCGTTGCCCGCGCCGCCGGCAGAGGAGGATGGGGCTGGTGGCTGTGGGCGGGCGTGGGAATCTTCGTCCTTGCCCTCGCTGGGTCGGCCGCATGGTTCTACCGTCGCCGGATGGGTTTTGGCGCCAAGCGCCCGTAGGCAAGCAGGAGGCCGTCCATGAATTTCCTCCGGTCCCGCGTGCTTCTTCTCCTTGGCGCATCGCTTCTGGCCGCCGCGTCCGCGTTCCTTTTTGTCTTCTTCCCGGCCGGCCGTAAGGCCGGGGCCGTGCCCGCCGCGCCGCCGGCCATCCCCGCGAACGCCGGCGGTGAGCTTGAATTCGCCGAGACCGACATCGACCTCGGACTCGTCAACGCGCCGATTAAGCACGCCATTGAATTCACCAACCGCAGCGACCGCGTCGTCCGCATCGGCAAGATTGTCACCTCCTGCAACTGCACCACGACGCAACCGGACAAGCAGGTCCTTCAGCCTGGGGAGCGGGGGCGCGTCCTGCTGAACATCGAGCCGCGCGTCGATCACGTCAGTCAATCACGGCACCTGATCACCGTCGAATACGAGGGGGCGGAGCCACGGCAGGCGCATTTGCAAGTGCATTATCTGACCCGGCCCGACGTGGTCGTGCCGCACGAGGTAGAGATTCGCTCCACCGGCGCCCACGACGTTGCCGTGTCGTTCACGGTCGTGGACTTCCGGGATAAGCCTTTAAAGATCGCCACGATCTCCACGTCATCGCCCGGCCTGCGGCGCGCGTCGCACAAGAGCCTTCCTCGTACTTGCCGGGCTGGGAGTACCGTCTGGAAGTTTCCTACGCCGCGAACGACCGTCCTCCGGGCGAATACGCCGAAACCATCCTCCTTCACACGGACGACCCGGATCGGCAGACGATTCTCGTCCGTGCGGCGATCCATCAGGTTTCGCGCTTCCGCGTCGCGCCGTCCGTTCTGCACCTGACGGCGGCCCCGGGTTCGGCGGATGCCGTCGGCACGGTCTTTGTGGACGATATCGAAGGCGATGCCGTGGAGATTGAATCGCTCGCGCCTTCCGAGGATGCGATTCACTGCACCGTCGGCGGCGCGTCGCCGCACCAAACGGTTGAGGTGCGCGTTTCGAAGGGCGACCTCCCGCGCCTCACGCCGTCGGCTTCCGTCCGCGTCGTCCTGAAAAAACCCTCTTCGGAGGTCTTATGCGTTCATGTCGTTCCGTGACGCTGCCGGTCTTTCTCTTGGCGATCATCGCCTATCCGGCGCTCGGGGTGGGTCCGGAGGATTTCCATTTCCGCGTCCGCACGCCGCGGACCCCGGACCAGTCGTGCGGCGTGGACAGCCTCTATGTGTGCGGCACATTGCTCCGGAGCGGTATCAGCTTCGCTGGCCGACCTGGAACGCGACCTGCCGCCGGGGCCTCACGGCGTTTCCGCCGACGCGTTGATGCAGGCGTGCCGAAAGCACGGCATCTCGAACATGGCCGTGCGGCTGGCGCCGGAGCGTTTGGCCTGGTGTTCCGACCCCATGATCCTGCATGTCGATGATACGCATTTCATCAGTTTCCTCGGATGGGACCATGGGCGGCTCGTCTTGTTCGACAACCAGGCGGGGTTGTACGATTGTACGCCGGAGTGGTTCGCGGCGCATTACCGTTGGGACGGCGCGGCCCTTCTGATCGGCACGCCCTCCCCGCCAATCTTGGTGTTGCTCTACGGGCCGGAAGCCGCCGCCGTGGCCTGCGCCGCCGGCGCCCTCCTATTGTTCGGTTGGTGCGTCCTCGGCCGGCGTAGGGCCGGCGCCAACGCCGTCCTCAAGGCCCCGTCGCCCGCATGAAGCGTCCCTTGGGTTCCACGAGCGATCCATGAGCACCTCAAGCAAACGCCGACCGCGTGGTTTTACCGCCCTGGAACTCCTAGTTGTGATCGGCATCCTTGCCGTCCTCCTCGGCCTTTTACTGCCTGCGGTCCAACACGTGCGCGAGGCCGCCAACCGCATGGCCTGCTCCAACAACCTCAAGCAGATCGGCCTCGGCTTCCAACTCCATCACGACGCCTACGGCGTCCTGCCCGGCGGCGGGGGTAACGGCGGCCCCTCCCAAATCCGGGCCGTGGACGGCAGCATCGTTTTCGTGGTCACCCATCAGACCGTCTATCAGGACGTGACCCTCTACTACAGCGTAGGTGCGCCGGGCCTTTCGCCCGCCAAACAGAGTGGCCCGTGGGCCTTCGCCATCCTGCCGTACATCGAGGAAGGCAACGCCTATCAGGCGCGCGACTGGACGCACGGCGTCAAAATCTACGCCTGCCCGGATCGGCGTAGCTCGCAGCCACAAGTGCCGGTCAATGACGCCTACGGGCAATACCAGGGAGGCGGCTGGCCGTGGGGCAAGACCGACTATGCCGCCAACAGCCGTCTCTTTTCCATCGACGACGGCCAAACAATCTTTCCCATTCTCTTGCCGCTGTCGGCCTTCACGGACGGCACGTCGCACACCATCCTGGCCGGCGAAAAGGCCATGAACTCCCGCGCCTACACCAACGGCAGCTGGTTTTTCGACGAGCCGTTCTTCCTCGCCAACTCCCACGGCGTGGACCGGGCAGGCAAAAACATCGTCCGCGACGGGCCGACTTACGCCTTTCGCTACGACTGGGGCGCCGCCCACCCCGCCGGCGCTCAGTTTGTCTTCGCCGACGGTTCCGTTCACCTGCTTCCCTACGGAACTTCGCAGGAAATCGTCGCGGCCCTGCTGACCCCAAGCGGCGGGGAAGTCGTGCCCGACTTTTGAAAGGCGCCCAGTCCATCCGGAGCGAGGGCGAGAATTTCCGTTCGACTCCACTTCCACTCTCTGGCCGACGCCCGGAGAATCACTTCGCCTGAAACAAGCGGATTTCCGGCCCTTCCCTGGCTCCTTATGGTTTCACCCCTTGGGGCGGTGTGGGCGCGGGGGTGGCGGCCGGGGCGTGGGCGGTCTCGACCGACCCGTTGGGGCCGGGGGCCGCGACCGCCACGGCGGGGACGGCGGGACCGGACGGTCGGCCGGCGAAGCGTTCCAGCACCTCGTAGCCCGCCGGGATGACGGCGCGGGTGAAGAGCATGTTGGCCGTCAGACCGCCGATCACCATGATCGCCAGCGGCTGCTGCATCTGCGAACCGGGACCGATGCCCAGCGCCAGCGGAAACAGACCCAGAATGGCCGCCAGGCTGGTCATCAGGATCGGCCGGAAGCGCGTATGGCCGGCCAGCATCAGGGCCGGCCTCAGAGCCATGCCCTCCGCCCGCAGCTTCTGGATGTATTCCACCAGAAGGATGCCGTTCTTCATGTCCAGGCCGACCAGCAGGATCGCACCCATGTAGCTGGAGACGTTCAGCGGCGTTCCCGTGATATACAGCGCGAGCAGTCCGCTGACGATGGAGAGCGGCTGCGTCAGGAAAATCAGCAGCGGCAGCAGCAACGAGCGGAACTGGAAGGCCAGCATGAGGTAGACCAACAGCACGGCCGTCAGCATCACCTCGGCCAGGCTCACGAAGGCCGCCTGCTGCTGGAGCACGTGGCCGCCCAGCTCCCAGCGGTAACCCGCCGGGAAATGCACGTCGGACAGCCAGCGGGGCACGTTGGCCGCCACCGTGCCGAGGTCGGATTCCTGCTCGTTCAGTTCGGCCGTGACGAACGCGGCCGGCTGCTGGTTCTCGCGCCACTGCATCACCGGCGTGCGCTGGGGGGCCGTCCGGGCCACGGCGGACAGCGGCACGGATCGCCCCGGCCCCTGGGGCACGCCGGGCGGCGGCGACTTGCCCTCCGGAAGCAGCACCCACTGCCGCGTCGCCAGCGACGGGTCGAACCAGCCGGGTCCGAAGCGCAGCGCGTCGGGGTAGCGGACGCGGACGTCGAGGATGCGAATCGACGACTCCGGCGCCTGGGCCGCGATCTGGCCCTGGAACATCGCCGCCATCTGCCGCCGCACCACCTCCGGCGTCAGGCCCAGGCGGTTGGCCGCCTGTTCGTCCACGGAGATCGGCAGGTCGGCGTTGCCCTCGCTCACGTTGCTGTTGATCCCCTCCAGGCCGTGGCCCGTGCCGTACTCGTCGAGCTTGCCGGCGACCTCGACGGCGAGCCGGCGCAGCTCGCTCTGCTCCGGGCCGTAGATGCGGATCTCGATCGGTTTGCTCGCGCCCGACAGGTCGCCCAGCTCGTCCTGCATGATCTGCATCAGCTCGTGCTGCAGCTGGTGCTCCGAGAAGCGATCCTTGATCTCGTCGTCGATCTCGTCCATGACGTCCTGGGTCGATCGGCGGCGGTACTTTTTCCGGATGTTTGCTATCTCTTTTTCGTCCAACTCCTTGCCCTGCTTCTTCAGCTCCTCTTTCAGCTTGTCCAGCGGCGGCCGCACGGGCTTGGTGAGCAGGCTGATCGGGTCGTCCCCGGCCGAGCGCAGCGAAACATGGATGTCGCCCTTGTTGGTCTGCGTGGCGAACACGCCCATCTCCGACCCCGACCGCCGGACGTAGCCCTCCACGTCGGGGTTTTCCATGAGGATGCCTTCGATGACCCGCGCCCGGGCGACCGTCCCCTCCAGCGTCGAGCCGGCCGGCGCGAAGTAATCGACGGTGAACGCCCCCTCGTCCATATCCGGCAGCAGCCCGGTCTCCAGCCCCTTGACCAGCGGCGGCGGCGGCGGTTGGCCGGCCGGGCGCTGCTGGGTCGGGTTCGGAATGCCGGTGTAGAGAAGGACGCCGACCACCGCCGCGGCCAGCGACGCCGAGACCGTCAGCCACGGCCAGCGCAGGACGACGCCGAGCAGCAGGTCGTACAGGTGGGCGAAAAAGTGAAAGATCCGTCCCGGCTCCGGCATCGGCCGGCCGGCGAGGAATTTCGCGGCGCAGATCGGGATCACCGTCAAGCTGACCACCATCGACACCAGCACGGCGATGCACAGCGACCAGCTGAGCGCGGCAAAGAACTGGCCGTAGACGCCGACGATGAACGCCAGCGGCACGAAGACCAGCACCGTGGTCAGCGTCGAGCCAATGACGGCGCCGGTGATCTCCTTCGACGCGGCATCCACGGGGTCGGCGGCGGCCCCCTCGCCCCTCGGGGGAGAGGAGTTGGAGGTGGGGGGGGCGACGCCCCCCGGCGTCAGGTGGCGGGCGATGTTCTCCACCACGACGACCGTGTCGTCGATGATGAGGCCGATGGCGACGGCCAGACCGCCCAGCGACATCAGGTTGAGCGTCTCGCCGCTCCAGTAAAGAAGGAGAAAAGTGATCGTCAGAGTCGTCGGGATGGCCAGCGCCGAGATGAGCGTCGCGCGCGAGCTGCGCAGGAACAGCAGCAGGATCAGCACGCTGAAGACGCCGCCGGCCACGATGGCGTCGCGCACGTTGCCGACGGACGCCTCGACGAACGCCGATTGGTCGTAGCTGAAACTCGCCTGGATGTTGCGCGGCGCCGGCTTGTGCGGGTCGCCGACCGGAAGCGTCAGCCCCACCTTGTCCATCAGGGCGTGGACGCCGTGCGAGACGTTGACCGTGTTGCCGCCGAGCCGCCGGAAGACCATGACGGCCACGGCGTCCTTCAGGGCGTAGCCGATTGATTGCACGCGGTCCTCGTGCAGCATCTGGACGTCCGCCACATCGCTCACTCGGATCGTGCGGTCGCCCTTCAGTGTGATCTTGAGGTCCGCGATCTGCTGGACGGTGTTCGCCCGGTTGTCGATGAGAAGCTGGTAGCCGAGCGGGGGCCCCTGGACCTGGCCAATGGGCTGGAGCAGACTGGTCTGGCTGATCTGGTCGGCCAGGTCCGCGGCCGACAGGCCGTGCGCCAGCAGGTCGTCCGGCCGGACGATCACCTCGATCTCGCGCACGTCGCCGCCGGCCACCTCGATGCGGTAGACGTCCGGGATGGTCTTGAGGCGCGGGGCCAGCTCGTAGACGGCGTATTCGCGGAGCTGGGCCGCATTGTCGCCGCCGGTCAGGGCGATCGCCATGATCGGGTTGATGGACGGCGTCATCCGCTCGACGGTGAAGCCCACGTCGGCGGGCAGGTCGGATCGCACGGCGCCGATGTGGTTCCACACCAGTTCCAGCGCCTGGTTCATGTCCGTGCCGGGTGAGCAGGTAATGGACAGCTCGGTCGAGCCGCGCAGGGTCTTGGAGCGGACCTCGGAGACGCCGATGACCGTGGCCATCGCCTCCTCCAGCGGCCGCGTCACCTTCAGGTCCTGCGTCGTCAGGTCGAGCCCGGTCGCCTTGGCGACGACGGCGATGCGCGGGAAGGTCACTTCCGGGTAGACGCCGCTGGGCATGAGGAAGGCGCAGTAGACGCCGGCCGCGCCCAGCAGCAGCGTGGCGGCGACCATCGGCCAGAAGAACGGGCGCACCTTGGAGACGAAGCTGATCATGGCGGACCCAAGGGGTCAGGGGTCAAGGGTCAGGGAAGAAAGGGAGGCGGCCGACGTAAGCCGCTTCTTGCCGACCCCTGACCGCTTTCATTTTGGCACGTCCCGATACACCGCATGGCACCTCAGACAGGCGGCGTTCACCTGTTTGTACGCCTCCTCGGCCGCCTCGCCCTTCGGGGCGCGCAACACGTCCTCCAGCTTTTGCGCCCGGTCTTCGGCGTCGGCCAGCTTGGCGCGGAAGTCCGCCGGGCGCCTCGCCGTTTTCGGCCGACGTTGCAGCTCCTTCAAGTGCTCGACCAGTTGCAACGCCTCGTGCGGCGGGTCGAGGTCGGGCTTGTCCTGGGGCGCCTTCCAGCCTGCCTTGCGGATCGCCTGAAGATGATCGGTAATTCCGTCCATCGCCACCATGACCTGCGTCAGTCCGGGCGGCGGGGCCGCCTCGGGGAAGTCGGCCGACGCCGCGTCGAGTTCCTTCGCCGTCGGCCGCTTTAGCTCCTTCGGGGCGGCCCAAAGTCTGATATAGTGCGGGTCGAAACCGGCCAGCTTCATGCCCTCGAGGGCCGTTTCCACCGTACAGCGGTCGTCGAGGAAGAGGCGGGCGACGGCGGCGGCGGTCGGGCCGCGCACCGTGCCCCGGTGGCAATGGACGTAGACCGGCTTGGGCAGGTCGCGCACCGCCCTGGCGATGCGCAACGCCTGTTCGCGCGTCATTCCGCCGTAGCCGATCGGCAGGTGGACGTAGCGCATACCATGCTTGTGGGCGTCTTCCAGGTCGGGGCGGGCGCCGTCCACGGAGATCACCGTCTTGACGCCCAGCTTTTCCAGCGACGCGAATCCCTCGTCGCCCTGCGGCATGGCGCCCTGGTAGAGGTCGTCGGTGAGGCGGATCAGGTTCGGGACGCCGGGCGCCTCGACTTTGGCGGGCGCGGCGGCCGGCGGTTCGGCGGCCAGGAGGGCCAGCGCCAGGAGCGCAAGGGCAAGGAGCGGCTTCAATGGGTGCATGACGTAGCCTTTCCGCTTACTCCTCATCTCCCTCGAGGCGGACGGCGTCGCCCGTCTCCAACCCCGTACCGTTCCCGGTCACGAACCGGACCTTTTCGAGTTCGCCCTGCCACTTGCCTTCCGGGTCTTCCAGTCCCAGGATCGCGACCAGCTTCTTAACGCGGTCGCGGACGCCGATCTTCGCTCGCATCCGCCGAACCACGCCGGTCTGCTCGTCCTTGCCGTCGGCGTTTTTCTCCGTCTTGATGTCTTCGACGATGATGACGCTCGGCGGTTCCTGGTCTTCGATCAGGGCTGACTCGGGGATCGCCAGGTATTTCACGCCAGGCTTCGTCAGGACGCGAAGCCGACGCACCACGTTGCCGCGCAGCTTCAGTTCCGTGTTGGGGAAGCGCACCTTGACCGCGAAACAGCCCGACTCCGGCTCGGCCTGCTCGGCGATGTAGACCACCCGGCCGGGGGCGTCGGCGGTATGCATTTCGCCGGGCTTGTCGTCGAGGCCGCCCAGGCCCGCGGGCTGGTCCCGTTCGAGGAGGGCCGCGTCGTGCTGGGATACGAAACAAAGAACATCGATTGCATCCTCAATATCCACGACCTGGGCCGCCTCCGCCCCCAGCGACAGGGTCTGGCCCAGCCCCACCTCGATGCGCCCCAATTTGCCCTTGTGCGGCGCCGTCAGTGCGTACAGTTCGAGCTGATGGTTCAGCACGTCCAGATCCTTGGCGGCCTGTTCCTGACGCTGCTCCGCGGCGTTGAGCTTGGAGCGGGCGTCCGCCACGGCCCCCTTGGCGGTCGTCATGTCGATGTCGGGGACGAGGGAGGCGTTTTTCTGTTTCAAATTCAGGAGATTGGTGAGCTTGTCGGACGCGAGATTGAGCGCCGTCTGCGCCTGCGACCGCTCTTCCGCGGCGGTCTGGATGGCCGACTCGGCCTTCTCGCGGTTGAGACGGGGGATGCGGTCGTCGAGGTGGGCGATCTCCTGGCCCTTGGCAACTTCGTCCCCTTCGTGCAGGGGCGAACCGTCGGCCTTTTGCAGCAGGGAGACGATCCGGCCGTCGATGGGGGCGGTGATGCGGGCGAAGTTTCCGGGCAGCGGCTGCGTCACGCCGACGATTTCCGTCCATTCTTCCAGGACGACGCTGCTGGCCGGCTCCCACTTCACCGGGGACTTGGGCGCTTCTTCCGGCGGCGCCGCGGGCGCGCCGCAGCCGGCGAGACCGACGACGGTCGCCAGGAGCATAAGGCGCCGGCGGAATGGATGCTTCGTCATGGGGCGTCTCCGGGGTGCAGGTCTTTGGGGCGGCCGCAACGACGATCTTATGGGGCGGGGCAGGGTCCGACCGCCACGGACGGATCGCCGAGGGCGGCGGCGAGGTCGGCCACGGCCTGGCGCACCTCGAACCGGGCGTCGAGCAGACCGTTGCGCGCCGTCAAGACCTTGCGCTGCACGTCGAGGATGCGCAGCGCGTCCACCGAGGCGTCGCCGCTGGAGAACAGCTCGCGCATTTCCTTCAAACTCTTTTCCAGGTCCGGCAACACGTCATTCTGGTAGGTATCGGCCCAGGCCCGCGCGTGCTTGAGTCGGGCAAGCGCCGCCTCCACCTCCTCATCGATCAGCACGTCTGTCGCTTGGAGGTCGAAGACGGCGCGGGTCTTCTCCGCCTCGCGCTGGAGGATGTCGGCCCGATGGGCGTTGAGGACCGGGATCGGCAGCGTGGCGACGACGCCGAGGTTGTTGGCGGCCGCATTGTCATATTCATAGGTCGGGCCGACGGTGGGATTGCCGAAGCGGTTGGCCCGCTCCAGACGCAGGCGGGCGTCGGCCTCGGCGACGGCCGCTTCGCGGGCGTGGCGATCCGCCCTGCGCTCACGGCCGACCTGCGCCAGCACCGCGGCCGGCTCCGTCGGCAGCGGCGGCGGGGTGAGGTCGCCTTGCAGGTCGAAGCTCGGGCCGCCGACCACGCCCAGCGCGGCGCGGAGTTCACTCCAGGCTTGCGCCAGGCCCGTCCGCGCCATGCCGAACTGTGCACGCACGTCGTCGATCTCGCTGCGCAACAGAATGACGTCCACCGGGTGCAGCTTGCCCGCCCGGACGAGGTCCGGCGCCAGGTTCGCAAGACCCTTGTCCAGGGCGAGGGTGTCGGAGAGAATCTGGATCTTTTGATATCGGTAAATGACGCCGTCGAAGGACCGCACGACGCGGACGGCGAGGGTCGTCTCCTGGTTGGCCACGTCCCAGTCGGTGCGCGACAGGGCGGCGGTGGCGGCGGCCTTGCGGTATTTGCCCTGGCCGCGAATTTCCACCTCCAGCAGGACGGTATTTTCGACGGGTTCGTGATTGAAGATGCCGGCGAACTCCGGGCCGAAGGCGTACCGGGCGCGGCTTTCCCAGACGGGGTTGAACGGGTAGGCCCGGGCCACCATGACGGCGGCGGCGGCGACGCCGTGGTCCTGCCGCGCCGCGATGATTTCGGGGTTTTGCAGCAGGGCCAGGCGGATGGCGGCGTCGAGGGTCAGGGGTCCGCCCACGTCGGGCAGGGCGGCGGGGCGCGGAGGCCCGTCGGCCACACACGGGGCGGCGAGGAGCGCCGCCGTCAAGCCGGCGAGCCATACCGCAACCGCGAAGAGTGATCGGCGTGGTTTTGCGAAAATCCCCATGACCCGTTCATCCTTCTTACCGGGAAGACCGGAACGGAGGGCGGCGCGTGCCGATGCGCGACGGCCGTTATCTGTGATAGTATCGGCAGAGATTGCCGGCGGCGTCAGTTTAATCGGAATCTATCACGTGGAGCGCCGCCCTTTTCGGCTTTTGGTTCAAGTCGGCCGACGGTCGCGGCGGCCCTGCCGGTTGAGGCGCCCGTCGAATTCCCGGACTCAGAAGTACCTTCGGCCGGGGAGGGAAGGCGGGCTTACTCCTTCAAAGCGATCAACAGCCGGGCGATGGCCTCGCGCCAGTGCGGCGCCTGCAACCGGGCGTCGTCGTCCACGCCCATGCCGACCAGCGCCCCGTCGCCCGCGTTGAGCAGTCCCTTCGCGCCCAGAAGCTCCGGGATCGCCCGGTCCAGGGCCGCCAAAAACGCCTTGGCCTCCTTCACCGCCGCGGCGTGTTTGCCCTCGGCCTCCGCCGTCCGGATCGCCTCATTCAGCGTAATCAGGTAGGCATAGTCGTTGACTCCTTCCATCACGTCGAGGAACTTCGACTGGAACAACATGCCGCCGGGGTAGTCGGCCGGCGGCGCGTAGGGGGCGAAGCCGTGGGAGCCGGTGAACGGGTTGTACCATTCGCGGCCGGGGTAGCCGCCCTTGGCCGAGTCGTCGGGGAAGCAAAAGTGCCACTCCCAGCGGCCTTCCGACCGCGCCCGCCAGTTGTAAAAGCCCCATGAAAAGCGGTCCATGCCGGTGTTGTACAGCCACAGCGTCTTGCCCTTCTCATGCGTCCGCGCGATCAGGCCGGCCGACCCCTTCCAGGCGTGAGTCGAAATAATGTCCACGTGGTCGGCCAACACCGTGTAGTCCTTGCCGCTTCCCGTATCGCTCATGGGCGTGATAAACGACGTGACTCCGGCCTCGTGCATCAGGTCGCCGTAGGCGATGGAGTCGGCAAGGTTGCGGTTCCAGGGGTTCGGCGCCTCGCGCGGCTCGTCCGCCACTTCCAGGGCGACGGGCAGCCCCGTGCGACGGATGAACTCCTTGTTCTGCCGCATGGCGTTGAGGAAATATCCGCGAAAGCCCGGCTGGCGCAGCTCCAGGCCGGGGTTGCGGTCGATCATGAGGCCGCCGTCCTGGCCGATCAGCCGGTGGCCGACGCCGCGACCGACGCCCAGCGCCTCACCCATGAAGTACTGCCTGGGATCGCGGCCCATGCCGGCCTCGCGGGCCAGGTCGTACAGCGTCGGGTCGAAGCGCATTTGCACCGACCCATTCTTGCCCAGCCCCGTCACCGTCGCCGGACCGACCTGAATGGCGGTAAAACCGATCTTTCGCATCCACTGAAACTGCTCCTTCACCAGCCGGCGTTGCACCTCAGCCGCCAGGCCCGGCTCGTCGCGCGGCGTGTAGTACATGCCAAACGAGACGGGCAACACCGGCTCCAGCGCGAACGGGTAGACCTCCAATTCCAGCGGCACGCGCACGGCGTCGCCCACGGCGGGCCGGAAGGTCACGGACCCGCGATAAGTCCCCGGCCCCGCCTTGTCCGGCACGTCCAGGGTCAGCCAGAAACACTGCGTCACGCCCCGTTCCACGTCCGGCGCCGGCGACGGCATGAGCGCCATTTCGGATAGGCTGTCGCCGTCATAGCGGTAGTTCTGCGAATAGACCGCGATCTTGTCGGCGGCGATCTCGGACGGCCCTTTCAGTGCGGACGTTTCCAGCGTACACCTTCCGAGGTCGGCGAAGGGCGTCACCGCCAGGCGCAGTGTCACGGTCTGGCCCGGCGCCGCGGCCGTCTTGAGGGCGGCGTGTTTGCGCTCGTCGGCCGTCGGGCCGGTCCACGGCCGGACCTCCGTTCCGAAGGCGGGTTCGTAAAGCACGAACGGGCCGTCGCCCGCCTCCGCCCGCGGCTTCTTTCCGGGCAACGGCCGCAGCGTCTTCTCGAACGCCGCGATTCGCAGTCGGCGGGCCGATTCCGCGAACTTGTCGAAGTCGCCCCTGGCCGACGCCGGGACCAGGACCACGGCGGCGACGAAATAGTTCTCGGCCTCCAGCGTGAACGTCCCGTCCGTCACCTTCACGCGCGGCGTGTGGACCGGGTACATCCGGTCGATGTAATTCGCCCACAGGGCATGGGGCTTCTCCGAATAGCGCGTGTTCAGGAATCGGTAGAGGTACTTGCGGCTGTAATACTGGACGGGCGGCGGCAGGTCGTCGAAAAGCACCTCGTCGTTGGCGCGGAGCAGGAAACGCCGGGCCGCGTATTCCTTGCGGATGACTGGGCCGGAGCAGAGCCAGACGAGATAGTCTCCGTTGGGGACGCGGGCGCGGAACTCCAGCCGGCCGGCCGCCGGCGGCAGGACGAACGTGCCGGCCAGGCCGTCCGGCCAGCCCTCGCCGCCGGCCGACAGTTTCCTCGGATCGACGAAACCGGCCCCGGCCGAACCGGGAAAGGCCGCGTCCGGCGCGACCGTCGTGAACCCCGGCGCCTTCACCCCGGCGCCGCCGAACTTGTAGGCGATCGCCCCGGCCGGCAGCGGCACGGCCAGTTTCGGCTTGGCCGCGTCCTCCTGCATTAAACGGATATTGTCGATCCACATCACCGCATCGCGGTCCTTGAGCGGCGTCAGGAAGAGTTTTACTTGCGTCAGGGCGTCGCGGTCGATCTTGTCCCTGTCCTCCAATTCGCTCCAATCGAGACCTTCCTTGGCGTTGCGCCGGGCGTGCTTGATGGGGTAGAGGAGCGTCTGCCGGCCGGGCCGCGTGGTCACGTTTTCAAAGGTGCAGCGCGTGGCGTAATTCTTGCTGGCGCCGTCCCACAGTTCCAGGGCCAGTTGGTACGGGTGGTCGTCCTCCAGCGTCACGTCGACGGCGAAGTAATCGAAGTCGCCCCAGTCCTTGATCGCCTCGGCGTCCAGTTGAACCACTGCGTAGTCCGCCCCCTTGGCGGCGGTCAGGCGGGCGCACCTGCTCCCATGCGTGACGCCGCCGTCTTCGGCCGTGGTCAGCGTGACGTTCTCGGCGCCCTTCAGAAGGCGATTCACGTCCGAGGCGTCCTCGAAGTCGTAGAGCAGTCGGGTCTTCGTGCGCCCCTCGTCCGCCGCGCGGGCCGGCGCGAAAAGGGCGGCCACGGAGATCACAGATATAACGGAGAGAAAAAGCCGGCGGTATGTGTCGCGCGTTCGAGCATTCATTCTCTGTGTCCTTGTAGGATAGGTTTCCAACCTGTCCTTCGGTGGGACAGGTTGGAAACCTATCCTACGCTTACCAGGGCAATTCCGAGCCGTCGTAGGACAGGAACTTGCCGGAATCCCACGCCCCCAGCCAGTCGATGACTTGCACCATGCCGCGCACGCTCTCGGCCGGCGCCAGGTCGGCGTCGGGGCCGCCCATGTCGGTTCGCACCCAGCCGGGGTGCAGGGCCGTCACCACGACGCCGCGGTCGCGCAGGTCGAACGCCAGCCCCTTCATCATCATGTTCAGCGCCGCCTTGCTGCTGCGGTAAAGGTAGTGGCCGCCGGACGTGTTGCGGGCGATGCTCCCCATCAGACTGCTGATACAAACGATCCGCTTTTTGTCGCTTCGGGCAACGTGGTCGATGAAACATTCGATCAGGCGCGTCGGCGCCAGGACGTTGACGGCCAGCACGTCGGCCCAGGCGGCGTAATCGATGGCGCCGAAACGCATCTTGTCGGGGCCGTAGACGCCGGCGTTGTTGAGCAGCACGTCGATGGGTTGGTCGCGCAGCTCCTCGGCGAGGGCGGCGATGCGGCCGTGGTCGGTGACTTCGAGGGCGTGGACGGTGGTGCGGCCGTCCGAGCCGTCGGCGGCGGCCCGCAGTTCGCCGGCGACGGCGGGGTTGCGGCAGCAGGCGAACACGCGCCAGCCGGCCGCGGTGTACTGGCAGGCGAACTCCAGGCCCAGGCCGCGGTTCGCCCCGGTGATGAGGACGCTCGGCATGACCCCCTCCGGAACCGGCCTCGTCCTTGGGCGACAGGGCCAGTGTATCCGAAAGCGCGCGGCGACGCCAAAGGAAGAAAGGCGGTGAGGGACGGCCGTCGGCCGCCGCTCACCTCGACCTCTCTTCCGCATCCGGAACAGCTTTCCATCCCGCCGCGGCAAAAGCGCTCATTTCTACGAAATTCGCTTGGCAGCTGAATTCGGCCGCGATCATATTCATGTACTCGCGGAAAGCGCCAGGACCGGAAGAGGAAGAATCGGCGGAATTATTTCCAATTCCTGATGGATTCTTCAAACTTCTCTGGTATTATCGCCTCGGCGTATTCGGGCCGCACCAAAAAGTGGCGGGTCGCCTACGCCGCTCATTCCGGTGTCAGACGAGGAAGTCGTTCACCATCACGGGAACCGAGGATCGTCGCAGCCATGACCATGAAACGCACGCCGTCTCTCCGCCTCGAACAACTCGAAGACCGACTCACGCCCTCCACGTTGACCGTCAGCTTCGTTCCGGACGGAACGCAGATCGGAAGCGAACAGAGCCAACTGTTCTCGGACCTCAACCCCACGGCCTCCGCCGCGACCTGGCAGCAAGACGTCTTCAACATGCTCCAGAGTGCGGCGTCGCAGTACAACCTCAACCTGCAACTGGTGGCGGACGACGGCGCCTCGATGAACGGCCCGGCCCCGCAGGACGGCCAGCTGCGCATCGCGGCCGTCGATCAAGCCTTCCAGACGGCCGGCCCCGGCATGTCGCTCCCGGGCGGCGGCGACCTGATCGTCGAAAGCCAGGTCACCTTCGGCATCGGCCTGGGCCTGACCGGCCCCAACGGGCCGCCGGCGCAGCCGCCGGTGAGCCAGGCGCCTCCGGGCACGGTCGCCCCCAACACGCCGTCGGCGACGCTGCCGTTCATCCTGCCCTTCCCGACGGCGTTCGGGAACCTGTACCTCTCTCCGACGGCAAGCGGCCCGTCGGGGCCTGTCACCGGCCCCAGCGGCCCGACCTACACCAGCGGACCCAGCGCCCCGACGGCGACGAGCAGCCCCACGGCCACCAGCGGCCCCAGCGGCCCCACGGCCACCAGCGGTCCCAGCGGCCCAACCTCCACCAGCGGGCCGACCTACACCAGCGGACCCAGCGCTTCGACCGACCCGACTTCCACCAGCGGGCCGAGCGGCCCGACGGGTCCGTGACCGGCCGGGTTTGAATCCGTTTCCCGCGGGGCGGGGAGTGCGGCGCCGCACTCCCCGCCCCGCCGCTTTTTACGGCCGCGCCGCCGGCTTATTCCCGGAAGAGTCAATCCCGAGATCCGTCAGGCTTGACGATGGAACGCCGGGAGGCGTTGTGATATTCTGCCAGGAATGCCGGATCGCTCTCCCCCCGTGCGGAGCCTGGTCATGAGAAAATGGTGCGCGTCGGCGGCGGTGTTGCTGTTCACGTTGACGGCCGTCACGGCCGCGCCGCCGACACCGGCCGAGAAGATAGAGGCCGCCGCTGCCATCCTGGAGAGCCACGGTGCCGGTGTGCGCCGGGTGACGCCGCTGCACGGCATCGTGGTGGCGGTCGGCGCCCGCGGAGTCGCGCTGTCGGACGCCGACCTGGCCCTGCTGCCCGACCTCAAAGGGCTGCGGGTGCTGGGCCTGTGCGAGATGCCGCTGTCCGAGGCTGGACTGAAAAATCTAGAGGAATTACGCGACCTGCGGACCCTCCACCTCGACCACACCCCCATCACGGACGCGGCCCTGGAGCACATCGCAGGCCTGACCGACCTGGAGGAGTTGGGCCTTAAAGGGACTCGCGTGACCGGCTCGGGCTTGAAGCATCTGGCGAGGCTGACCAAGCTGGAGCGTCTTGACCTCGAAGAGGCGCCATTGGTCGACGAAAACCTAACTCTCATCCGACCCATGAGGAAGTTGCGGTATTTAGACCTCGCAGATACCGCAGTGACGGACGCCGGCCTGGAGCGGCTCGGCGGGATGACCAACCTAAGCGATCTGAACCTTGGCAACACCCGCGTGACCGACGCGGGGCTGAAACACCTGCGAAAGATGGAAGGCCTGGAATTCCTTTGCTTGGACGGCACCGCGGTGTCGGACGCGGGGCTGGAAGATCTGAAGGCGCTGACGGGTCTTCGCTCGCTGCTCTTAGGGCATACCGACGTGACGGACGAGGGGCTGAAGCACCTGAAGGGGCTGGACGAATTAACGAGCCTCTTTCTGACGGAGACGCGGGTGACCGACGCGGGGCTGACCTACCTCAAGGAACTTCCCAAGCTACGGGACCTAAGCTTCCGGGGCACGGCCGTCACGGACGCGGCCGTCCCCTGCCTGATTAAAATGAAGGGTCTAAAATACCTTAATCTGTTCGGCACGCAGGTCACGGACGCGGGCGCGGCCCGGCTGCGGAAGGCGCTGCCGGAGGCCAGAGTCGAGCACTGACGGCCCGCGAGCGGTAGGGGGTAGTCGTAAGTCCGGAGTTCTGTCCAAGCACCTGGCAACGTGCGCCGCGCCCTGCTACTCTACCAGGACTGCCGGATCGCTCTCCCCCCGTGCGGAGCCTGGTCATGAAGAAATGGTGCGCGACCGCCCTGACGTTCCTGTTCGTATGCACGGCCGTGACGGCCGCGGAGAAACCGCTGCCGCAGTCGTGGGACTACGCCGCGGCCATGAAAAAGGTCGCCGCCCGGTTTCACGGCCGGCCCGGCGTCGTCCTCCACGTCGGCGACTCCATCACCTACGCCAATCCCTATAGCCAATGGGCGCGCTACGGCGACGGCAAGACGGACGAGGACAAAGCCGCCCTGCAATGGATGCACGCCGGGTCGAACGACGACACCGACGGCTGGCATCTGGCCATATTCGACCACCCCGACGGCGGCCGGTCGTACACCGCCTGCGGCGGCATCCGCATCGACGAAATGCTGGCCGGCGGCAAGAACAAGATGCCGCCACTGGACAAAATCCTGGAGACGTATCGGCCGCAGGCCGTCGTACTCATGCTCGGAACGAACGACGCCTCGGACGGCCGACCCGTCGCCGACTACAGGGCCGACATGGCGAAGGCCGTGGACCTCATCCTCGACCGCGGGGCGGTCTGCATCCTGTCCACCATCCCGCCGCACGTCGGCAAATCCGAGTTGGCGAAATCCTACAATGAGGAGCTGCGAAAGCTGGCGAAGGACCGCGGACTGCCGCTCATCGACTTCGAGCGCGAAATCCTGACCCGTCGGCCCGACGACTGGAACGGCACGCTACTGGGCAAGGGCGACGTCCACCCGACGGCCGACCACGGCGGCGCCACGCCCCACTCCGCCCCGACGGCCGCGGACCTGCGCAACAGCGGCTACCTGTTGCGCGGCTGGCTTTCGGTGGAGAAAATCGCGGAGGTCAAAAAGACGGTATTCGACGCCGCCGGTCCCGCGCCGGCGGCCGTCGCGGCCGTACCGCCGCCCACGGGCGACGCGGTCAAGCTCCCGGTGACGCGCGACACCTGGTTCTCCAACGTCGGCGTCGAGGCCGACGGCAACAACGGCGGCGCCGACAAACTCAAGCTCAAATCCAACCAGGAAATGTCGCTGATCGACGTGGACCCGGCCGCGCTCAAGGGCCGCGTCATTCAAGGCGCCACCCTGCACCTGCACCTGGCCGGCGATCCGGTGTTGCATCGCGTCACCGTCGGCACGTTCGGCGCCGAGTGGGTCGAGGGTACGTCCTCCAATTACGCCCCCCAAAAGGGTAGTTCGTGCCATAAATGGCGGCAGTACCCCGACGTCCCCTGGACCGTGCCGGGCAGCGACCTGTGCGCCGTGATGCTCGGCCAGGGCGGCACGACCTGGCGCATGGCCGACGCCTTCCCGCCGGACGCCGGCGGCTGGCAGAAGGTGGCCGTCGATCCGTCGGTCGTCGCCGCCCGCGTCGCCGGCGTCAGCTACGGCTTCCTGCTGTTCGACGACACGGGGTCGGAGTGGAAGCGCGACGGCGACAAATTCACGATGATTCACATGCCCAACCGTTTCGTCCACAGCCGCGAGGCCGGCCCGGCCCGCGCCCCGTACCTGACGGTCTACCTCGGCGCCGAGGACAAGGCGCCGCCGGCCGCGCCGACGAACCTGCGCGGCGAGGCGGCCGACCTGCCGGCCGGCGAGGCGTGGCTGTCGTGGGTGACTCCCAAGGACGAGGGGCCGGCCGGGACCGTCGGCTTCTTCGTGAGCATCGACGGCAAAGAAGTTCCGCGTTATCTCATTCCCCTGGCCGGCGCCGTCGGCGACCACGTTCGGATGCACTTGCGCGACCTGGGGCTGGCGGCGGCCGCCAAGGTCAAGGTCGCGGTGCGGGCCGTTGACGGGGCCGGCAACGTCGGCCCCGCCGCCGAGACGACAGTGAAGGTGTCCGACCGCGAGGCGGCGGCGCTGCCGGGCAAGCCGCCGGAGCCGTTCAAAGAAGTCGCCCCGCTGCCGAAGCTGGGCGACGCGGAAATCGCGGTCATTGACGAGTTGGATAAGGTGCAACCGGTCACGGGCGCGATGATCCCGAAGCAGCCGGACGGCTACCTCGCGGCGAACCACCTGTGGAGCGCGAAGGAGAAGCAGGTGCGGCTGTACGCCGGCCGCAACGAATTCGTCGGCTTTCAGGTGCTGCTGCACGGCGCCGCCATGGGCGTGCGGCCGTCGCTGACTTTTGAGAGCGGCGAAGGCGGCAAAATCCGGACGACGTTCGGCCGCTACGTCAACATCCCGGAGACGCACAAGGGGCCGCTGCCCGACCCGATCGCGCCGCTGGGGAACGACGGCCTGAGCATCCCGGCGGGCGTCGGCTACGGCAGCCTCTACGTCGAGGTCTACGTCCCGCACGACGCGGCGGCCGGCGCCCACAAGGGCCAGCTGACTCTCAAAACCGGCGAACAGACGCTGACGCTGGACGTGACGCTGCGCGTCTGGAACTTTACCCTTCCCGATTATCTCAGTTTCATTCCGGAGATGAACTGCTACGGCCTGCCGCGAAACGAGCGCGACTACTACCGGCTGGCACACGAGCACCGCGTCGTCCTCAACAAGGTGCCCTACCACCACAGCGGCGACGTGGAACCCGGATGCGCCCCCGTCTGGGACGGAAAGAGCCTCGACTGGACCGCGTGGGACAAGCGCTTCGGCACCTATTTCGACGGCTCCGCCTTCGCCGATTTGCCGCGCAAGGGAGTGCCGTTGGAGGGTTTCTACCTGCCGCTGTTCGAGAACTGGCCGACGCCGATGGAGGGAAATTACAACGGAAACTACTGGGCCGACCGCGCCTTTCCCGCGAGCTACCGCCGCAACTTCGTGGAGGTTTCGCGTCTGTTCGCCGAACACATCCGCGCCAAGGGCTGGGACGACACGCTGTTCCAATGCTTCTTCAACGGGAAGAACAACTTTAAGGAGCGGGGATGGTCGCATGGAACGTGCCCCTGGCTCCTCGACGAGCCGTCCAACTTCCAGGACTACTGGGCGCTGCGCTGGTTCGGCGCCGCCTGGCGCGAGGGGATCGACCAGGCGCCGCCCGGCAAGGCGAAGCTGGAGTTCCGCTGCGACGTTTCGCGTCCGCAATGGCAACGCGACGCCCTGGACGGCCTGCTGGATTACAACGTGGTCGGCGCGGAGGCGGCGCGGCAGTTCCCCCGGATCGTGATGGGCCGCAAGGAGGCCAACGGCGAAATCGTGGTCGAGTACGCCGGCAGCAACGCCGTCGAAGACTCCAACATGCAGCCGGTCGGCTGGTCCATCGACGCCTGGACGCGCGGCCTCGACGGCGTGCTGCCGTGGCAGACCGTCGGCGAGGCCGATTCGTGGAAGAAGGCCGACGAACTGTCGCTGTTCTACCCCGGCCGCGGCGCCAACGAGGGGCCGGTCCCGTCGATCCGGCTGAAGGCGTATCGGCGCGGAGAACAGGACGTTGAATATCTCACACTGTTGGCCCGGGTGAAGGGCGAGCCGCGCTGGGCGGTCGGCGAGCGGGTGCGCGAGGCGCTGCACCTGTCCGGCGAACGCAAGGGCACGGCGGGCTTCACCGGCGGCGAGGACGCGGGCGTCATCGCCTTCACGCGGCTGAAGCCGCAGGACGTGTGGGCGCTGCGGGTGCGGGTGGGCGAGGCGCTGTCGGAGGCGGCGCCGCCTGCGAAGCGGCGACTGATCGACCTGCGCACGCCGCCGCGCGACCCGGCCGACCTGGCGCCCGGCTACGTTTCCGTCGGCGAAGTCCCCGCCGGGCGGTCGTCTTCCCCTTCGACTTCTCCCACGACGGAAACAGGACCAAGCAAGGTCCTGCAAGGACGCGATGCGGTGCGCGACGCCCTGATCGACCCCAATCGCCCGGATCGCAAGCTGGGCGGCGAGGCCCGCTCCAACGCCGTGAGCAAGGGCGACGAGAGCGGGGCGTTTCTGGTGCGCTTCGACCTGGACAAGCTCGATTTGCCGAAGAACGCCAAGATCGCCAGGGCCACGCTCAGTTTTTACGTCTGGGACCCGAGCAGCCGGGGCGACACGAAGGTATGCGCCTTCCCGCTGAAGACGGCCTGGGAGGAGGCGTCGGCGACGTGGGAGCGGCCGGCCGACGGCAAGGCGTGGCGGGGCGGCAAGGCGTTTTCGCTCCAGGACGACGCCGGCGCCGCGAGTCCGCCGGTGGTGGTCAAGCCGGACATGGGTTCGGACACGGTCGATCCGCCGCTGGAATACCGGCTGGACGTGACCGACATGGCGCGGGCCTGGCTCGACGGTACGGCGGCGAACCACGGGCTGGCCGTCGTCCCGTTGCCCGACCGGGCCGTGGACGACGGGTTCCACACGCGGTTTCAGATGTACGCATCCGAATATCAGCAGGTGAAGTACACGCCGAAGCTGACGGTGGTGTTGGAGAAATAAGGCCGGAGAAGAAGGAGAAGGGTGCCATGCTTTCGCGGCCCTCCCGGACGTCTCACGTCTTCCGAGACGTGCCGGGCCGCGAAAGCATGTTTGACCTTGCGGGACTCAGCCGGGAATGACGTGCCGTCGAGAATGCCCGCTTTGCACGGCGTCCGGTTCAGTTGTCAAGGATCGGGAGAGGATCCATCTTTGACGGCACGTCTTGCACCCCGTCGTAAAACCGAGCACTAGACCACGGCCAGTCCGTCGGCCGACTCACCAGCCCGCGCCTGACGGGGATGTTGTGGAGGTACTCGATCATGGTCCGCAGCGTGGCGGGATCGGTGACGTTTCGGTCATACCCGCCGCCGCGCTGCCAGAAGCGGTAATGCACTTCGCCGTTCGGCTGTTCGTCCCGCAACCGAGCTAGAAAGTCGGGAGCTTGGCGTCGCAGGTATGTCAGGGCTCTCCGCTGCACCGGGACCTTGAGGGCGGTTCGGATCAGCCGTACTTCGTAGGTCAACTCACGCGGGCTGACAAGGACGTGAACGTGTTCCGGCATGATAACGTATGCCCACACGGCCAGGTTGCGGAGCCGCCGGGCCGCCTCCAGGGCGTCGAGGAACCATTGGCGGGAACGATCGCGGCAAAGGAGCGGCAGCCGGCGGAAACAAGAAAACGTCAATTCGTGGGCGTGGCCCGGCTCGTTGTAGCTGCGGACCTGTTTCCGATGAAAAGGGCCCATGACGATTCATCCTGGCTTCGCGCGGCGCACATGCTTTCGCGGCCCGCAAGTCGTGGGCAAACGGCGAATCGGGGAGGGCCGCGAAAGCATGGCACCCATAACTACTATTATAATCCTTGGAGGTTATTTTCAAGGCGTTCCCGCGCCCATTGACACGGTTTCGCTCCCCGCCCATTTACAACCGCGCCGCCGTCGATTATACCCAATCCAAGGCCTTCAACGACACCACCGCGGGACAAACCCATGCCACGCTGCCTGCCATTCCTGCTCACGGCCGGACTCGTTCTCGCCGCGGCCAAGCCGCCCGCCGAAATCTTCCTCGACCCGGCCAAGGCCGGACCCGACTTCGCCGTCCAGGGCGAATACGTCGGCCAAACCGCCGCCAAAGACAAGCTCGCCGCCCAGGTCGTCGCCGAGGGCGACGGCAAGTTCACCGCCTACTTTCTCGCCGGCGGTCTACCCGGCGACGGCTGGGACGGCAAAGACAAAGTGAAGACCGCGGCCCGCACCGTGGACGGCAAGACCGCCTTCGCCGGCGCCGGCTGGAAGGGAGAGATCGCCGAGGGCAAACTCACCGGCGCCCGCGCCGACGGCGTGGAGTTCAAGCTGACCCGCGTGGTGCGCAAAAGTCCCGACGAGGGCGCCAGGCCGCCCGACGGCGCCCTCGTCCTGTTCGACGGCACGGGCGTCGATCAATGGAAAGGCGGGAAGATCGTCGAAGGCGACTTGCTCGCCCAGGGCGCGACCACCAAGAAAAAGTTCCGCGACTTCACGCTCCACGTCGAGTTCCGCCTGCCGTTCAAGCCGCTCGCGCGCGGCCAGGAGCGCGGCAACAGCGGCGTCTACCTTCAACGGCGTTATGAGATCCAGGTACTCGACAGCTTCGGCCTCGCCGGCGACAAGAGCCAGTGCGGCGCCGTCTACGAACAGACCCCCCCAACGGTGAACATGTGTTTTCCGCCGCTGTCGTGGCAAACCTACGACATCGACTTCCGGGCCGCCCGCTACGACGCCAACGGCAAGAAGACGTACAACGCCGTCGTCACGGTCGTCCAGAACGGCGTCAAGGTCCAGGACAAGCAGGCGATCCGAACCAAGACCGGCTACGGCGACAAGGAGGCCGATTCGCCCGGCCCGATCAACCTGCAGAACCACGGCAACCCGGTGTACTACCGCAACGTCTGGGTGGTGGCGCCGAAAGAGTGACGCGCCGGCCGTAGTGCTATAATGCGCCTGTCCCAAGTTGGACGACAAGAGGAGGCTTTTTATGCCATTTTCCGCCGCCCTGTCCACCGCCGCGAAGATCGACCGGGCGCTGGAAGAGGTTTGCACCAATAGTCGATCCTCATTACCCGAAAAGCCCGACCTGGCGTTCGCCTTCTTTTCGGCGCACCACGCCGCGGCCGCCGAGCGGATCGCCGCCGCGGTCGTCGAACGGCTGGCGCCGCGCTGCCTGCTGGGCTGCGTGGCCGAGGCGGTCATCGGCGGCGACCGGGAGGTGGAGGATGCACCGGCCCTGAGCCTCTGGCTGGGTCGCTGGCCCGGCGGCGTCGCCCTGGAGCCGTTCCACGCCGTACTGGAACGGACGTCGGAAGGGCCGAGCCTGCTGGGCCTACCGGACGGCCTGGTCGGGGCCGCCGCCGATTCGGCGGTGCTCCTGCTGGGCGATCCCTACACGTTCCCCGCCGACCTGTTCTTGCAGCAGATGAACGAGAACAACCCCGGCCTGCCGGTGCTGGGCGGCATGGCCAGCGGCGCGCGCGGCCCCGGCGAGTGCCGTCTGCTGTTGAACGGGGAAGTACGCACGCACGGCGCGGTCGGCGTGCTGATGCAGGGCGACCTCGGCCTGCGGTCGATCGTGTCGCAGGGGTGTCGGCCGGTCGGCCAACACATGGTCATCACTGGCGCCGAGGACAATGTCATTCTGGAGCTGGGCGGCCGACCGCCGCTTGAGCAGTTGCAGCAGCTCTGGCAGGGCCTCGCGCCGGAGGAGCAGAACCTGCTGCGGCAGGGGTTGCACATCGGCCGGGTGATTAACGAGTACGGCGGCGACTTCCAGCGCGGCGACTTCCTGGTGCGCAACGTGTTGGGGATGGACCGCGACAGCGGCGCCCTGGCGATCACGGAGCGGGTGCGCGTCGGCCAGACGGTGCAGTTTCACGTCCGCGACGCGGCGACGGCCGATGAAGACTTGCACGCGCTATTGCAGCTGGATATGAGCGCCCACGACAAGCGGCCGGCGGCGGCGCTGGTATTCAGCTGCAACGGCCGCGGCCGACGCCTGTTCGACCGGCCCGACCACGACGCCGTGGCCGTGCGAACCGAGGCGGGCGCCGTGCCGTTGGCCGGCTTCTTCGCCCAGGGCGAACTGGGGCCGGTCGGCGGTCAGAACTTCCTGCACGGCTTCACGGCCAGCGTGGCGTTGTTTGAGGAATGACGTTGTTTCAGGGCGCCGTCGTTTAGCCGCGACCCGACAGGGGAGCGCTCCGACCAAGCGCTCTCCTGTCGGGTCGCGGCTAAACGGATAATAACCCTCCGGTTGGCAAATCAGGACCCGCCGTTGTTGCCGTTGTTATTGAATCGGAAGCTCTGGACGGTGGCGGTGCCGAGCAGGGTGGCGCCCAGCAGCCGCTCGACCGGCGTCAGCACCTTACTGAGCTGGTTGTCCAGGGTGATCCAGCAGTCCGCCTTCACATAGATGCGGTCGCCGGGGAAGATTTGCCAGTTGGTCTCCGTCGAGCCGGCCTCGGTGATCGCCTCCCAGTTGACCGGTAGGATCTCATAGCAGCCGTGGCCCGCCGGCGTCGGCCGGGCCAGCCAGATGTTGCGCTTGGAGGCCGCCGGCGGCAGGCCGTTAATCTTGCTGATGGCGTCGAGTACGGTCTCGTTGCCGGTGATGGGAAGTCGGTAGACCTGCTGGCCGAAGCCGCCCCCGTCGGTGATGACGTAGTAGACCTTGCTGTTGTAGCCGCCGATGCTCACGGAGATCAATGGATCCTGCAGCCAGCGGGCCAGGTGGCGTTCGATCGCGCACTTGGCCTGCGACAGCGTCAGGCCGGTGACGTTGACGCAGCCGTAGCTGCCCAGGCTGATGGCGCCGTCCTGTCCGACGATGTGTTCGCCGCGGACCTGCTGGATGGCCCGGAACTGGGCCAGCGCGACGCTGACCTGGGGGTTGTTGAGGCGCAGTCCGGCCTTGATGGCGGAGGCGGCCTGGTTGAGCGTCATGCCGGCGACGCGGAACGAGCCGTAGCCGAAGCCGAGGTTGACGGCGCCGTCGGGCGTCACCGTGTACGGCCCCCCGATCGGCTGCCCCGGCGCGGCGCCAGGGACACTGATGAGCAGCACGTCGAGCGGCTCGACGCGGTAGGGCGGCCGCGGGATGAGGCGGACGCCGTCGATGATGAGCACGTCGGGCGGCTCGATGACGTAGGCCGGCAGCGTCGTCTTCTGCTTCTCGTTGGGCAGCGGCAGGAGCGGCGCCGCCTCGGCAATCGGCCCGACGCCATCGGGAAGCGCCGCGGGTGGCGTAGGAATCGGCGTCGCGGCTTCCGGGGCCGACGCCTCGACGCGCGGATTTGCCTCGGCCTGGCCGGATGCGAGCAGCAGCGGCGGCGGCTCGGCCGGGAAATGTGGGACCGCGCGTGGCGGCGCGTCGGGCGTCGGCGCCGCGCCCTTCGAGGACGCGGACGCGGCCGGGTCCGGTTTCTTATCTTGCCCTATCAAGGCGGCAATGGCCATTTCTTGCGCCGTCTTCGCGGTTTCCCTGGTTTCGGACGATTCGTCGGGCGCGGAGGGATTCGCGGCCGTCGTGAGGGCCGGCCGGTTCGCCGTTGCCTGGGCGGGCGAATCGGCTTTTCGGAGCGCCGCCCCCTTGTTCCCGTCGGGGGCGGTCGCTTTACCGGTCGGCGAGGGGCCGTCCGGGAAGGATATTTGCGCGAGACAGCCAAGGCTCCCTAGACAGGAAACCAGTACGGCCAAAAGAGCGTTGACCCATCTGCAAACTGGGCGATTCGTCATCCGGCGCCTCCTGGCGTCCTTGCCAACCGATTCGGAGCGCGGGACGCCTTCGGACCCGAAGGCGTACTGCCCTGACCGGACGCCCCGCAAGCGGGGTTTCCAATCGGCGTCCCGTTCCGTACCAACGAAGTAGGTGATGGGGAGCGACATAGCCGAAACGGCCGGGAAAATAAATAGCAACTTCGGCCGGGGTTCTCCTAATGGTCTTTGATGGGCCAGTTCGGTAGCCGCGTTCGCCAGAACGCGGGTGAACTCCGACCCGCGTTCCGGCGAACGCGGCTACGGTGAACTCCGACCCGCGTTCGCCAGAACGCGGGTGAACTCCGACCCGCGTTCCGGCGAACGCGGCTACGGCTTACCGATCTCGGTCGTCAAAGCTCATAAGGCAAATTGTCCGAGCCGGAAGCGTAAGCGACGGAGAAAATCCGTCGCTTACGCTTCCGGCTCGGAAAGAAAATCGCCTAAACCCGCACTAGGCCGTGTCCGGCAATCGTAAATGCATACAATATCAGTGGTTCGGTCGCTCGTTCTCTTGCCATGGAGATGAACCATGAGACGCTACGAACTATCCGATCCACAATGGGCGATTCTGGAACCCTTTTTCCCGCCCACCCATTCGGGCCATGCCGGACATCCGTGGAGTGAGCATCGTCCCATCGTCAACGGCATCCTCTGGATCCTCCACACGGGCGCGGCCTGGCGTGATTTGCCCGAACGCTACGGCCCCTTTCAGACGGTCCATGACCGCCTGACCCGCTGGCGCACCGATGGCGCCTGGAACCGCATCGTCGAAGCCTTGATCCGCCAACTGGAGGCGGAAGAAAAACTCGATCCCGATACGTGGTTCCTCGACGCCACCATCCTGCGCACACGCGCGACGCGGCGGGGGCGCTCAAGCGGACCCAGGCCCGACTGGTCGGCAGCGAGCGGACGCATCTCGTTGAGCCGCCGGATCATGCGTTGGGCCGCTCGCGCGGCGGTTTCGGCACGAAGATCGACCTGATCATCGAAAGTCACGGCATCCCGCTGGCCATCGGCATCCAACCGGGCCAGGAACATGAGAGCCGCGCGTTTGAAACCATGATGCATCGCAGCACACAACGGCAGCGGTTGGGCCATCGCAAGTGGCCCCGCGAATTCATCGCCGACAAAGGCTACAGTAGCAAGCGGATTCGCCAGTGGCTCAAGGGTCATCACATCCACGCGGTCATTCCCAAGAAGAAGAACGAAACCCCCGACCCCGCCTTTGACAAGGAAGCCTACCGGAAACGCAACCTCATGGAGAGGATGATCGGGTGGTTCAAATTGCATCGCCGGCTGGCCACCCGTTATGAGAAACTCGCCGTCAACTTTCTTACCTTTTGGACGGTCGCCTGGATTACACTACTGCTGAAATATCTATTGTCGGACACGGCCTAACGCGGCAACCGACCTGAAACCTCCGCCTCCAGCTGGGACGCCCGCATGGCCTGACGGATCACGTTCCCGTCCGGCCCGATGAGGAACATTTGCGGGAGCGTTTGGATGCCGTACCGCTCCGCGACGGGACCGTCGAGGCCGCCCCGCTGAAAGACGTGCGTTCCCACCGTCAGCCGGCCGTCGAGGAAGGTCCGCGCCTTCACGGGGTCGTCGTCCACGTTGACGTACACCAACTCCAGGCCGCGGTCCTGGTACTTGGAGGCAACGTCCTTCAACGTCTGAAGGTCGTCGCCGGCTTCCGGCGTGGCGCTCGACCAGAAGTAAACCGCCACGAGCTTGCCGCGCAGCTCCTTGAGGTCGAACGTGTGATCGCCGATCGGCGCCGCGTACAGCAGCGGCAGCTCCATCCGCACCGGCTCGCCCGCCAGTCCGAGTCGCCGGAGGGCGCCGCCGGCCGTGCGGGCGACGGGTTGGCCGGCGAAGTTGTCGGCCAAATAGCGGTAGCAGCAGCGGGCGTTGGCGGTCTGGCCCAGTTGCTCGCTGATCTCGGCCGCGTCCTGGACCGCCTTGGCCGCCTCGGGCGCCAGGGGATACGCCCTGGCGAAGTGCAAAAGGCCGTTGTGCAGCAAGGCCTTGGCCTGCTCGGGATGCTCGCCGTCCCGAGCGATCGCACGCGCGTAGTCCGCCTCAACCATCTGGAGGGCGGCATACGACGCCAACGCGCTCCGGGGGAACTCGGCGACGATGCGTCCGGGCAGCCGGCCGAGCTGATTGACGGCCCCGATCTCGTTCGTCGGACTTTGAACGGCCGCGCTGTAATAGCTGTCCACCGCCATGCGCAGCCAGTTCGCCTGCTCCTCGGGCTTGGACCGTTCGGCGATCTGAAATAGCACGCCGCCCTGCTCCATCTGGGTCAGCCACACGTTCGGAGACTGGCTGTTGCGGCCGATGGCGTCGCTCATGGCGCTCAGCTTTTCGAGCAGGCGCTGCAGTTCGGGATCGTCGGCGCCGGCCTGGCCGGGCGCGGACGTGACGGAAACGATTTCGGCGGAGCCGGGCGCCAACAGCGGCGAGGCGGTCGTGACGTTCGGGAAGGCGCGGGGGGCCGTCGGGGCGTAGGGGGAGGGCGGCCCCGCCGCGGCGAGGGTCGCAAGCAGCAGCGAGCCGGCGACGGCGGACAGTCCGCCAGCAAAAGCATTCATGAAATCCGTTCCTTTCGTGGTCCGGGGTCGCGGACGGGCCGGTCAAATCGAGGCCGGCGACCGTTCCATTGGCGAACCGCTGTGCTTTGTTTCGACCGGCCGGTTCCGATCGGTGGAAGTGTTTCGGATGTAGCGAATCTACGCCAACTCCGAAGGGACGGAACAACCAGCAAACCTTGCCCATCGCGGGAGGTCTCCGGCAAACTGGAGAGGATGGGGGCAAGCCGATGACCTGCCGGCTTGTTCATCCGTTTGTACAATTCCCGTGAATCTCTTCCGCCCGGCGAGCCGGCCCATGATCGACGCACACGTCCATGTCGCGCGTCCGAACCTGCCGGGGGCGGGTTCGCTAAGTCCGTTGATGGACGCCGGCGCGGAGAACGTCGCCGCCACGCTTCGGGACGAGATGCGCGCCGCCGGCGTCCGGCATGTCCTGGCGATGGGCAGCTGCCTGACCACCTCCGACGACCCGCTCGGCGTGGACGGCACGTTGGAGGTGGCCCGCCACGCGCCCGGCGTCTACGCCGTCGGCGTGGCCGACCCGACGCGGGGCGGCGACGCGGATCACATGCTCCGCGTCGAGGCCGTCGTGGCCTCGGGCCGCGTTCGGGCGCTGAAGGTGTACCTCGGCTATCTCCACTTCGCGCCGACCGACCCCGGCTACCGCCCCTACTACGAACTGGCCGAGCGGCGTCGCCTGCCGGTCTTTTTTCATACGGGAGATACCTATTCTCCGCGAGCCAGGCTGCGCTTCACCCGGCCGCTGCCGATCGACGACGTGGCCGTCGATCATCCGAGGGCGTGCTTCATCCTGGCCCACCTGGGCAACCCGTGGCTGACCGACGCCGCGGAGGTGGTCTACAAGAACGTCAACGTCTGGGCCGACCTGTCGGGGTTCGTGGTCGGCGCCCCCGAGGCGTTCGCGGACGCCGAGCGCCAGGAGGCGCTGAGCGAAACCCGCGCCGCCCTGGGCCGGGCCTACCGCTACGCGGAACGCCCCAATCGTTTCTTGTACGGCAGCGACTGGCCGCTGGCGCCGATGACGGTCTACCGCGACTTCATCGCGTCGGCGATCCCCGCGGCGCACCATTCCCTGGTTTTTGAAGAGAACGCACGGCTGCTGTTCCGGATTTAGGGCCGGCGCGAACCTCCCGTCCTGACCGTCAAACGCGCTCTATAGTTTGTACGTCGGCGGAAAAACCGTCCCGTCCGCGTTCCATCAGGGCTGGGAGAAGACCGTATGATGATGCACGTATTGCGCGGCTGCGCGCTGCTGGCCGTGCTGGGGCTGACGGGCTGCGGTTCGCAAGCGAACGTCGTTCCCGCCCCGACGCCGCCGGGCGAGCCGCCGCCGCGTCTCGGCGACAAAACCGATGTCCATTTGGCGGATTGGCTCCAGAAGCCGCGCGCCGACCTGGCCGAGCTGGTGGTCGAATGGTCCGATACGGTCCAGAAGCAACGCCTGAACGCCGAGGAAAACCCGCTATCCGTGGACCTGTTGCCGGGGTTGCAGCCGCCGGCGACGATGCCGGTCTTCCGCGAGGCCGCCTACTCGGCCAAGGCCGGCTTCAGCCTGCCGCCCTACGCCGCGGCCGGCGCCAGGGACGGCGCCCTGGCGCTCCACCTCGGCCGCCTCGGCGACCGCGAGGCCGCCCTCAAGCTCGCCGACCCGACCGACAAGGACCTCCTCAATCGGATCGACTTCCGGCGATCTGGCCATAATTACCCTCTTGAATGGACGCAACTGGTCGCCCTGGCGTTTCAGTCGGCGGAGCTGAAGCTGGCGACGGGCGAACCGCAGGCCGCGACCGACCTGATCCAGATGCACCAGGAATTGCGTTCGCTGCTCGACGAAAAGGCCGCGGCCGGCCCGCTGGGGGCCGCCCTGCTGCCGCTCGGCCGCCGCGCCCTGGCGGACGCCGCCGCCGCCTGGCGCAAGCCCGCCGTGAACAAGCCGACCCTGGCGGAGGACGCCGACGCCGCCTTGAAGAGGTGGGGCGATTCGCCGCCGCCGGCCCTGGCCTTGCCCCCCGGCGCCAGCGAATTGGAGGCCGCCCGCATCTTCCAACGGTCGCCCGTCGGTCAGGCGACGGCCGCCGACAAGCCGGAATCGGTCGCCCGCGCCCTCGACCTGCTGGAGTTGCCCGTGCCGGCCGAGGGCGTCCAGGCCGTCGTCGCCTTTTTCGATGGCGATAAGCGGCTAACAGAAACGCTCGTCCTCTACCGGGCCAACATTATCCAGACCTTCCCGGCGCCGGTGAACCTGGCCCACTGCCTGGTCGATCACGCCCTGCCGGCGGACGCCGCGGTCAAGGGCGTCGGCCTCGTCCGCCAAACGTACGCCGGCGCCGGCTTGAATTATGAGACGGCCGTGTTCAGCCGCGGCGACGCCCTCGGCGGCTTCGTGCGGATTTCGGGCGGAAAGGCGGCCGGAACGCTGGCGGCCGAGGCGCGAGACTTCGGCGCCGTCCACCTCGACCGGACGTATGAGGGGAACCGCGTCCAGTTCGCGCGCGACAAATCTGGCTCCGTCGTGGAGCTGAATTGCCGCAAATCGGCGGGCCTGGTCCGGCTGCCGTTCGCCAAGCCGGTCCCCGAGACGGCGGTGCTGCGCCGCGAGGCGGACCTCGACCTGACGGCCTCGCTCACGGTCAACTGGCCGGCCGAGGAAACGCCGACCGCCGTGACGAAACTGGCCCTGCCGCTGACGGCCGCCTACGGTCCCGCCCGCATTGACGGCGCGCGGGACGCGGAAGAGGATTACCTCGCGTTCATCTGGGAGAACGCCCGCACCCGCCTGACGCTGCGGCTGCCCTACGAGTCCAACGGGCCGACGTTCCGCGCCGAGAACCGTCCCGGCGCCGAGTCGGCGGACGCCCGGCTCCGGGCGGCGGCGGCGTTCGACCAGGAGGGCCGTCTGGCCCGCGTGAAGGCGGGCGCTCCGTTGCAGTGGTTGCCGCGCTGGCAGCAGCTTCCCGAAATCCAGCTGGGGATGACGAAGAAGCAGGTGCGGGACGCCCTGCCGCTCAAAGCGTCGATCGACGTGCAGAATATCGGAGGCGATTTGTCGCTGGTGTTCCACGACGCCCCGACGGCCGAGACGACCTACTTCGCGCGACAAATGTTCCTGCGTTTCGGGGCCGACGACCGGCTGGCCGAAATCCGCCTCCGCTGTCAGGAAGGCCCCGGCCGGCCGGACGAGCGCCATCCGTCGCTGCTCGGCGCGCTCAAGCGGCTCGGCGGCGAACCCGTGTCGGAGCCGCCGCCGTGGGCCGGCCTATGGGCGGACCTGCCGCCGCGGGAGCCGAAGCCGGCGCTGTATCGCTGGGCGGACGACGTGACGGAGATGACGTGTCAGCGCGACGGCGGCGGCGCCGAGGTGACGTTGCGCGACTGGGCCGCCGACCGGACGTTGGACCAGTTGGGGGCCGTCCTGCCGCCGCTGCGTTTCTGCGAGGAGGGGGCCGGCGGGGTTTCCCTCGGCCAGTCGCGCGCCGAGGTGTTGAAGAAGTTCCCCGAACATAAGGCCCTGGAAAACGAGGACGCCGTGGCATTGGCCGCCCCCGCCGACGGCCCCTATGAGACATTGGCGGTCTGGTTCGACTCCGGCAAGGTGGTGCGCGTCGTGGCCCGGCATCGGGCGAGGCCGGCCAGCGCCGCCGACGTGACGGCCAAAATGCGGGAGGCCTGGACGCGCGACTTCGACCGTCTGGGGGCGCTGCGTCGCCAGGAAGGAGCCTGGGGGCCGGTCCTCCAGGCCTACGGCTGGCACGACGACAAGGTGCGCGTCCGTATGGCCGCGCAGGACACGGCCGACGGCCCGCGCCTGCTCACCGAATGGCGCTACTGGCCGGTAACGGCGAAGCGCTGACGGATTGGCCGGCGGCGTCCTTGCGGGGACGGCCGCGCCGCTTTGCCTCGACCGGCGCGGGCGGCTAGACGGGCGGGGCGTCGCCCGGATCGGCCGTGGCGGCCCGCATCGCGTCCCGGTGGTGTTGCGGCCTGGCGACGGCCGCGCCCAAGGCGTGGACAAGCGCGGCGCGGCGGACCTCCACGGCACGCGGGACGCTCGCCGGCGCCAGCGTTTTCCGGGCCGCCACCCTGGCGTCGTCCACCAGCACGTTGGCGGCCGAAATAACGAACCCGTCGGTCAGCAGGCGCCTCGCCTTGGCGATGGCGTTGGTCAGGCCCATGCGACCATCCTCCTTATCACCCTCCCCGTCCGGGGAAGGGAAGTGGTTGCTCGCAACACTCACCCTGTTCTTCTTCCGTCGCCCCTACTTCGCCGCCGCCGGTTCCTCGGCCGCCGGTTGCTTCGGCGGCCGGCCGGTCTTGACCCCAAAGGGACGCCCTTCGGAAATCCCGCTCCACCATCGCCCGGTGCGCCGACAGTACCCCGGTCTTGACCTGCTCGACCCCGGCAAGTGATTCCGGGAAGCGCAACTGGTCGCCCGGCCGCCTGGGGCTGAAGTTGATTGGCAGGGAGGCTTGGGGGCGGGAGGGGCGGGCGTCGAGTCACCAGCGCATGGCGTCCTGCAGCCAGTGAAACAATCGCCGGCGGTCCTCGGGCGACAGGGGTTGGGCGGCCTCCTTGGCGCGTCGGAGGGCCTCGGAGCCTGCGGCGGGGCCCCCGAGGGCCGCCAGCCGTCGTTCCCGTTCGCGGCGCTGCCGGTCCTCCTTTTCGACGCCGCTCGCGGCAAGGGCTTTCTGGGCGTTCAAGTCTCGGTATTCTTCCGGCGTAAGCACGACCGGGGCCACGAGCCTCAGGCGGTTTTTGCACGTGTACGCCCGCTCGCCGTCCTTCCGTGCAAATTCATGCATCGCGTTATTCCCTTTCTTCGGGCGCGCCACCGACCTCACCCGCGTGCGGCGCGAGTCCGGCCAGCGCCAGGGCGACGGCCTCATCCGCGACCCCAAACAGCCCCAGCCGCCCCTTGTAGGGAACGGGGCAGGCGAAGGACCGGGGGTTGGTGAACACCCAGGTGTATCCGACCTCGTCAGGATCGTCGCCCGGCCGTTCGGTTGCGATACAGTCCACCAGATCGGCGACGCCGAGCAGGGCGCTGTATTCGGCGGCGGCCAAGCGATCCGCCCTTCCCTCAACACCCCGGCGACATTCCCGCTTGGCGGCGTGGATGAGCAGTGGGCCGCGGTGGTCCGTCCGCCAGCCGGGATGCTCGAACGGGCCTGGCCCGGCCAGTACGGCCGAGGCCAGGGGCTGTCGGATCGTGACGGCCCGCATTTGCGGCCGGTTATTGGACCTCGCCTTTAGCTGTTTCACGGTCGCGTCCATTTTTTGGGGGCGAATGGGCCGGTTCGGGGGCCGGCGGGGGGGTCAGTACTTTTTCGTGATCGTCGGGGTGGAAGTGATGATGTTCCCGTCGCCGTCGGCCGTCAGGAAGTAGCTGTCGGCGACATGCGCCGAACCGGCGTCCTTGCCGACGAAGACGTTTGCCCGGTAATGATTCTCCCAAAGCGGCCGCACCTGCACGCGGAGCAAGTCGCCGGGCTTTCCAAGGGCGTGGACGACCTGTACCGCAATGAGGGAATTGAACGCATCACGCCGGTCCCGCTCCAGTTCGTTGCGATCCTGGCGTTGCTCGGGTTGTTTTGTCGCTGGCATCGTAGTCCTCAAGGGTCTAGATCGGGCGTCCTGCCTGGTGTTCGCCGGCCCCCGGTGGTCGCCCCGGCGGCTCGGTCAGCTGACTATCAGGCCGCCCTCTCTCTCGTGGACCAGGATGTAGGTGACGAGCGACGCGCGCTCGGGCCTGACCCGGCCCCCGGCGGCGGAATAGCGATAACTCAGGTCTCGCAGTTCGTCCCGGCCCGCCGGGGCGGCGAGCAAGGTATGAAGTTCTCGCTCCCCCCGGGTGGAGGCTTAACTTCGGACGCATACGGCTTCCTTCGGGCGGGTGATGGGGGAGTCGCGGCGAGGCGTTGGCGGGCGTCGGCCCTCCCCCGAGCCGGCCCGAAAAACGCGGCGTCCCCGGAATGGGCCGGGAGGCGGCCGGGGACGCCGTGGGATCGTTCGGATTAGTAGCGGTCGCGGCCGCCGCCGGCGAAGGCGCCGCGGCCGCCCCCGGAACCGCCGCGGCCGCCTTCGGTCTTGGGCCTGGCCTCGTTGACGGTGAGCGCGCGGCCGTCCAGCTCCTTGCCGGCCAGCGCGGCGACGGCCGCCTGCGCTTCCGCGTCGCTGCCCATCTCCACGAAGCCAAAGCCTTTGGAGCGGCCCGCGTCGCGGTCCATGATCACCTGCGCCGACTGAACGGCGCCATGCGCCTCGAAGAGGCGCCGCAGGTCCGCGTCGGTGACGCCGTAGGCCAGGTTGCCCACGTACAACTTCTTACCCATTGAATCTCCGGAAAAGGAATAAGGCGGCGAAACCGGGGGCCGACTTCGGCCCCCGGTTTGCGCCCGCGAAGGACTGGGCGGCGGGAAAGGCGGATGGGGGGATGATGTGAGGGCGGCATCACGACCACGGCGCGGTTCACGGACCCAACGGGGGAAGTGTAGGGCGCGGCCGGTCGAAAGACAAGTAGTGCGGATATTTTTCGTCCGAATAACTCCGACATCCTCTTTCTTCCGGCGCCCCGCGTTGACCTCCGTCGTGCGGGGCGGCCGGATCGATCCGAAATAAAAAATCGCCTTTTCATCTTGAATTACTAATTATCTTCTGATACTCTAAAAGTAATTAATTGGCCGGCCGGCGTCCGCCGACGTCCGGCGGTTGCGCCCGCCCCGACCCTCACGTTTTTTCTCGGAGACGCCGACATGACTACGAAGCAGTTGCGTGCGGAACTCATGGAGACGCGGGCCAAGATCCGCACCGCGAACGAGGAGTTGAAGGTGCAGCGCACCCGCTACACCGAACTGAAGGCCCGGCTGAACAAGGCGCGGGCGAACAGGGACGTCAACGGCGGCGCCCCCTGAACGCGGGCGCCGGGGGCGACCGCCCCCGGCCGCCCGCCGCCGGCCGACACTCGCATGAGGTAAAAACATGATCGACCGATTGTACGTCGCCCGGGGCGACAGGACGGCCGGACCGTTCTCGGCGGCCCAACTTAGGGGACTGGCGTCCGCGGGCCGGATTCGGCCCACCGACGCCGTCTGGAGGGAAGGAGCGATCGATAAGGCGGTGGACGCCGCGAAGGTGAAAAACCTGTTTCCGTCTCCCCCGACCCTGGCGCATGGCGAAGGCGCCGACGCCCTCAGAGCATGTGAGCCGTCGCCCGCCGACGGCTGCCGCCCCCCGAGTTCCGCCGCCCAGGCCCCGTCGGATTCGCCGCCCGCGCCGCTCCAACCGCCCGGGAATCCGGGCGAAATCGGCCCAGAACCGATGCCCGTCCAAACCGCCTCCGTCCCCCCCGCCGCCCCTGCTTTACTCGAAGCCTTCGCCCCGACCTCCCAAGGCCGAGCAATCCCGACGGAGAAGGCGAAGGCGCCTCGTCCTCCGCCTCAGCCCAGGAAGCTGCGGGCGGTCGCGCTGAAGGGGGCCGTCATCCTGAGCCAGGACGGTGTGGACGTGCAGTACAGAAAAAAGTGTTCGCAGTGCGGCTTCGAGGACCGCTGCCGAAGCAGCATGCGTATTGGCAACGGGCTGACGCGGGTCCACTTCTACTGCCCTGAGTGCCGGAAGGGGCGGGACGTGCAAATCCAAGGGATTATGCAATAGCGGACGGCCGGCGGCGACGCCCTGAACCGCCCCTCCACCCGAAGTGCGCCATGCCCGCTTGACAGCGCCCTCGCCGTGCCGAAGAATTCGCCCCGGTGGCCGAACCCAGTCCACGGCGCCCGTCCCTCGCCGTCTCCGTCCGCCAGGCCGCCGCGGGCATGGGAGCAAGCCGGGCCGCTAGGATTCGCTTCGGCCGCATCTTCGATCGGTTCAGCGACGCCGACCGCCGCCGGCTGGCCGGTAACGGCGAAGCGCTGACGGATCGGCGGGCGGTCGCATCCTGCCCCAAAACGGATCGCTTGAACCGGCGCCGGACTTATTGTCCGGCGCCGGTTCATTTTTGCCGGCCATGGACCGGGGGCCGCCGGAACAGGATCGCGGCCTTGCACCCAGGGAAGCGGCCGGTAGACTTATTTCTAGGCGTTTCCGTCGCAGTCCCGGAGGGCCGACGATCGGGTGCTGGCCGGGTCTTCACGGCCCCATAGCTCAATGGACAGAGCATCGGTCTTCTAATCGGTTTTGTCCGCTTCTTCGCTTGCCCCGAAAACGCGAGAAAGCCTTAGAAATTAAGGGTTTACGCACTTCCCGGCGTTCCGCCGAAACGTCCCAAAATGCCCCGAAACGCGCGCTTCCGGTAGTACGTACTACCGCCCCGGAAAGCCTCCGTCGCCGGCCGCGAGCCGACGTAGCCGGGACCGGGCAGGAATGCCCTTTCCCGGCCCCTACGCGGCCCGTAGGCGCGTCCGGGGCGAGCCGGTCGGCCTACCCCTACCCCGGCCCCGCTATCCCTCCCGGCCCCGGCACGTCCTACGCGGTTCGGGGGCCTTCCATACCGTCCTCCCGGCCGTCCCCCCGTTCGCCGGAAAATCGTATAGCGGTTCGTAATACCCCTTGCCGGATTGATCTACTCAGCGTATGATATAAGTAGACGGATCGGGCGACGCAAAGGCCGGGGGTTCCGGCCCGGCCGCCCGGCCCGACGCAAAGGAGCAAGCGACATGGCGAAGAAACAGCAGACCGAGCAACAGCCGGAGCCGCAGGAACGGCCGAACGAGGCCGACGACGCGCAGGCGGACGGCGATGCGACGCCGGAGAAGCTGACCCGGACGGAGGCGGCGAACAAGGTCATCGCGGAGATCGGCGACGACGAGACCACGGTGGAGGCGTTGACCGAGAAGGCCGACGCGCTGTTCGTCGCCGGGGGCGGCGGCAAGGCGAACCACGACCGCATGTATTGGGAGGTTTGGCGCTCCATCGAGACGCTGGAGGCGATGGGCTACGTCGAGACCGAAGAGGCGGACATCATCGTGCGCAAGGTCCGCAAGTGACCGGACGAAGTGGGCCGGGCGGCGTCGTTAGCGCCCCCGGCCCCGGCCGAACCTGTAAAGGAGGTCCGACATGTCGATTATACCCCGATGCCGCACCTGCGGCGACGAAATGTTCCTGAACGACGACGAGCAGCTATGCCCGAACTGCACACGCTACACCCTGAGTCCTATCGGCCGGCTGGAATACGTCCGCTGGGAGATAGCTGCACTCCGCGCCGAGGAGCGGCGACTGGAGCGGATCGTTGCCAGCCTGCCGTCGCAAGCCAGGCCGTCGGAAGGCGACTAACCCATCCCACTACCCCGGCGCTCGCCCGGCCGGGGTTTCCCTCTTCCCATCTCGGAGTTCACCATGACCCCGCCGGACTCCACGCCCCTGCGTTCGTTCGCGTCCATGCCCCCGGACCCCACGGCGCCCGTGACGGTCGAGTACGACGGACGTGGCGGGCGGAAGTGTAGGACGTTCGATGACGCCTACGAGGCCCGCCAGTTCTACGCGCGGGTGTTCAAGGCAGGCAAGCGCCCCCGCGTCGTCGCCGTCCACCAACCTACGGGCCGGCGCAGGGGTCCGCCGCCGTTCGGGGGGCTGCCCGGCGAGGCGGAGGTCGTGGAGCGCATCCGGGCGCTGCGGGCCTCCAAGCTGTCCCTACAGAAGATCGCCGACGCCCTGAACGCGGAGGAGGCCCCGACCCGGACGGGCGCTCCCTGGAGCAAGATATGACGGTGAAGACAGTAATGGACCGGGCCGCGAAGCAGTAGAACACCGCAGGCGACCCCGCGCGGGAAGAGGCCGCACGCCGGCCCGCGCCCTGCCCATCGCCATCCCTACCTGCCCCTTCCCCCTTCCGCAAAGCAGCTTTCTTGCTGGACACCCATTCCGCCGTCGCGTACCATCGCCAGTGTTGAGCCTCGGCGGCGTGCCGGGGCCGCGTCCGTTCTCAACCAATGGAGATAGCGACCAGAGCATAACCGGGCCGGACCAGGCCCGCTGACAACCCGATCCATGCGTGAAGCATGGTATCTGCTTTCTCCGAACCGGCCAAACGCGGGCTTCAAGGCTCGCGATGTTACGACAGAGGCAGTACCTGCCACGCCCCGAAAGGGGCGACGGCCAGGTGCTGTTCTGTCGTGGCCCTTGGCCGGGCCTGGAGGAGCGGCTCTGCGTCGTCGCTCCGTTTCATTTGGGCCAGCCCATGCCGATCATGTTCAACGCGCTCCTGCGCGAAGCTGGATTCCCGCTATGCGATGTCCGTCTTGTGCGCCATGCGGACCCCGAACTTGGCAAGGGACATACTCCATACGAAATGTGGCGCGATGACCGTCGCGAATTCGCGGAGTATCAATCGGATCAGAACATTCGCAACCGAAAGAAATTTGCAGCACCGTATTGGGCTGTGTTCTTGGGTACACCCCTCGGCAAGACGCTGTTCGTCGGAATCTACGGCGTGCGGTATCTGGGCAAGAAGGCGGGTAGGGGCGATGTCTACGAACTGACACTGAGGACGCGGCCGGCCGCCCTCGGCGACCTAATCGGCAAGCTATACGTCGATTGGGGCGAAGGGAGGGGAACAGGCCAAGGAGGAGAACAGGCCTGGGTGCAGTATGCGGATCGACACGATAAGCCGATCACAGAGTTGCGTACAGAGTTCGCCGACGAGTAGCGTCGCGCCACCCGTTCGCACGCTCATCACCCGGCCCCATCTGCGAGCCGGCGCTTTGCTTCCGGGAGTCTCCACCCATGCTGTTAAAGAGCATCGCCCGCATCATGGTCAAGTACGTCGGCAACGCCGCCATCTTCGGCGTCGGCGGCGACGCAATCATCGACCTTTGGGACCTCTGGGGCCGCTATCAGAAGGACCAGGGGGAGAAGCTGGCGGAGATCGGGAAACTCGCCGTGCAGCCTGCGGCAGAGGCCCGCCGACTCGCCGAGGAAGTAGCGGTGGAAGTGGCCGGCGACAAGCCGGAAACCGAGCGGCAGGCGTTGACGGCCTACCTCAGCCAAGTGCCCAACGCCATCCGGCAATCGCAGCGCCGGCCCCAGGACCCCAGCGGCCGCACCGTGTCCTCCCAACTGCGGCTGCAACGACCGGAAGACCTCCTTGCCCTCCTGCCGCCGAGGCCGCCGCGCTTCAAGGTCGGCGACCGGCCGCTGCATCCCCTCGATTTGGAGCTGGAGGAACTTCTCGGCATGGGCGGCTTCGGCGAAGTCTGGAAGGCGAAGAATCCGCATATGTCCCACGCCGAGCGCGTCGCGTTGAAATTCTGCCTAGACCCGGAGGCTGCGAAGGTGCTGCGGCACGAGGCGGCCGTGTTGGACCAGGTCATGCGGGAGGGAAAGCATCCCGGCATCGTACAGCTGCGGAACACTTACTTCTCCGCAGACGTGCCTTGCCTTGAGTACGAGTTCGTCTCAGGCGGCGACCTGACCTCCCTCGTCTATCGGCAGTTGCAACGGAATCAGGGCAAGCTACCGTTGCAGATGGTTACGGGCATCATGCGGAACCTCATCCGGGGCGTGCGGCACGCACACCGGCTCACACCCCCCGTCGTCCACCGCGACTTGAAGCCGGCGAACATCCTGGTGCAACCGAGGCCGGACGGGAAGGTCGAGCTGCGCGTCGCCGACTTCGGCATCGGCGGCGTGGCGGCCCGCTGCGAGTTGGGCCAAGCGGGGCCGGGGGAGGCACCCGCGCTGTCGCTGATGACAGGGGTGCGTGGGTCATGCACGCCGCTCTACTGCTCGCCCCAGCAGGCCCGCGGCGAGCCTCCGGACCCCCGCGACGACGTTCACGCTCTCGGCGTCATCTGGTATCAGCTGCTCGTCGGCGACCTGACCGCCCCGGCGGGGCCGGACTGGCACTACGAGTTGTCCGAACGGCAGGTTCCGCGACCGATCCTCGGGCTGCTGGGGCGCTGCTTGTCCTCAATTGCGGCAAGGCGGCCGGCCGACGCGGCGGTCCTGGCCGACGAAATAGACAAGTTGAAACCGCCTCTGCTCCCGCCTCCTCCGCCCCCACCGCCGCCGGAGCCGCGAATCGAAACGGACATGAAGGAGGCCCTGGAGGAACTGCGAACGAGGGTGGACAGCCGGAGTTTCTTTGAGCGGCAGGGGCCGGCTCGCATCGCCGAATGGCGCGCCGCCGCGGAGAAAGGGGTCGCCGCGGCGCAGTGGCTTCTAGCCTGTTGCCTGTTCGAGGGCACGGGTATCCAAGAGGACGCCGAGGCCGGCCTGACGTGGCTGCGGCGGGCCGCGGACGGTGGGCTGCCCGCCGCCCAAACCGACCTCGGCAACTGTTACTACCCAGGTGGCGAGTGCTACTACTCCGGCGAATCGGTGGAGGAGGATGCGAACGAGGCCGTCCGCCTCTACAACGCGGCGGCGGCGCAAGGGTTCCCGTTGGCGGAAGCGGACCTCGGCGATTGCTATTACGATGGCAAGGGAGTGGCCGCAGACCTTGCGGAAGCGACGCGGCGCTACCGCAAGGCGGCGGAGGCGGGTTGGGCGAGCGGGCAGTACGCACTGGGTTGGTGCTACGACTACGGGAAAGGCGTCACGCAGAACTGGGGCGAGGCGGCGAAGTGGTACCGCAAGGCCGCCGAGCAGGGCCACGACGAGAGCCAGGTCGTCGTCGCCTACTGCTACGAGCACGGCAGAGGCTTCGGGCAGGATCTCGCCCAGGCGCGGCAGTGGTACGGCAAGGCGGCCGACCAGGGACACAGCAGGGCGAAGAACGCCCTCGCCCGGCTGCTGGCGGGTCCCAAGCCCCCCTCGCCTCCCGAGCCGCCACACAGCGGAACGAAGGGCTACTGGGCCATCGCGCCCTGCTCCGCCGACCCGCCGGAGGAGTGGGAGCAGATCTGGAAGTTCGACCTGGCGAACGGCGTCATCTCCGTCGGCTGGGAGGACTTGGACGACATCTCCTCGCTCGACAAGCAGAGCCTGCGCGAGGCCATCGACCGCACCTACCCGGACCCCGAGACCTCGGCCCAGGCGAGGGGGCAATACTTCGGGATGCTCTGGAACTTCTTCCACGAGATCAAGGTCGGGGATGTCGTCCTCGCCCGGCAGGGCACGAAGAAGATCGCCGCCGTCGGGACCGTAACCCGCACGGCGTACTACGACCCGAACAAGGCCCCTGCCGCGGTCGGAGCTTGGTACACGTTCGCGTACCATCTCGGCGTCCGCTGGGAGTCTTCCCCACGAGACAAGCACTTACAGGACATCGTTTTCGGGATTCAGACGCTCCACAAAATCCCGGAGAAGAAGTTCCGCTCCCTTGTCGGGCAGGGGCCGGCGGCCACGACATCGCAGCAAAAGTAATATCGCGCCCGCCGGCTGGCGCGTTTCAACGAGAGGCAGCCCATGATCGCGTTCCCCTGCCCCAAGTGCCAGGCCACCCTCAAGGCCCCGGAGGAGAAGGTCGGCGCGCGCACCAAGTGCCCGTACTGTGGCAGCCCCGTCCAGGTTCCGGGGCGTCCCGCCTCTGCCCCGTGGTATGTTGACGATGTTCTGCCGGTCGAGGTGCCAGCGCAGGTGGAGGATTTAGTTAAACAGGACAAGCCGATGAACGCCCCTTCCCAACGGGCGCGGGAGGTAGAACGGCCTTCCGAGGGCGGTCGGGAGAGGGAGGGGGACAAACCGTCATACAACATTATCCAGCGCTACAAGCAGTGGGCGGGGACTCGCAGCATAATCTTTCAGTCGATCCTAGTGGGTTGGAGCGCGTTTGCTCTCCTTGCGACATGCGGATTGCTCATCCCCGCGTCGATGAAGAAACCGCAATTCCAGGAAGACGAGGATGCACAAGCAAGCGCCATCGGGATGCTATCGTGCTGCTCTTGCGGCGGCTACTTTCTCATCGCCTTCCCGCTCGGCATCGCGGCCATTGCGACTCTGGAATCAAGAAAGAACAATCGCGACTGACGGACCTGGTCAGTAGCGCCACGACCGGCCCCCGACGGCTCGCGCCGCGCCCGCCGGCCGTCATGCCTCGGCGGCCCGCCGGCGAATCGCTTCGTACAAGGATGCCACGACGTATTTCGACCGCCGGCCGTGCTTGAAGTTGGGGTGGGCGAATCCGAGCAGGGAACAGCCGCCGTGCAGGCGACAGCGTCCTTGGGGCTGACGGGCGAGGCGCTTGCAGGGCGTGGGCCGGCGGGGACCGCCTACGGGATTCTCACGAATGTAAGCCCCGTCCCCAACCACAACGCCCCCGCCCCAACACGAGGAGCAAACAATGAACCCCAAAGACGTGCAGACCGCAGTGGCGAGGGCGTTGGAACCCTTCATTGACCAGGGGCTGTTCTGCGTCGTATTCGGCTTCTGCTGCCAGGACGCCGAGGGCAACCTGTGCGATTACGGCCAGGCGCTGGTGCCGTGCCAACCTCGCGACCACGAGGAGGAGGTGATGCGCGACGACGCCGCCAATAAGGTGGGCAGTCTAGCGGCCGAACTGATGCGCAATGTGTTTGGCGACCCCAGCGACTAACGACTGCTGAGCGAGGCGCTTGCAGGGCGTGCCGGCCCGCGTCTTCGCCCCGCACAGTTTGCCTTTCATGGTGTCTCCTTCGGCGGGGGCGAGGGCGCGGCCTGCGCCCGAACGTTCGTGTCAGGCCGCGGCGACGACGGCGCGCGGGACACGGCCTCTGCGGCTATTTGAGCACGCAGCTCGGCCAGCTCTTCGGCGAGCATCCGCCGCGCCGTCCGCAAGGCGCGCATCCACTCCCGGATGGTTAATTGCCCAGGCGGGACGATCAGCCCTCGCAAGGGCTGACGGTCCCCTATTTCCTCCAGGGGCCGGGGGAAAAGCAAGACATCGACCTCAATCGGGCGTCGCAAAGCCTTATCCAGCTTCGCAGTCACCTCGCGGAGGACTTTCGAGCAGCCCCCGTGACGGTAATTCGGATGGGCGGCTCCCTGGCGACTCGTCCCACCGTGCATCCGGCACGTGTCCCGGTCGCGGCACGCATAGTTCTTACAGCGGCAGCCGCTCCGCTTGCTCTTGGCCGTGCATTGGTAGGCGAAAACGGCGGGTCGCATGGTATCGCTCCGCGTTTATTGCAAGGGGTAACTTTGCATTGCAAGGGGTAGGGCCGGATACCCTGCGCCCGATTATACCCGAACCCGCCGTCTAAACGGTGCGCACCGACAGGACGGAGGGGCCGGAGGCGAAGGTTCCGGCTCGCCGGCAGGCGCCGATCCGAGCACCAGGGTAGAGGACGTGGTAGCGGGCCTGCCATTGCGGGGGCCGCCTCGTGCTCCTGCTCATCGGCTGTCCCTTTGATTTTCTGGGGAAGATAGGTGCAGGCAAAACCCTATCCGAGAACCCTATCCGGGGGGTCGCATCCGATATACGCCCCCGGCCGACGGATATTCTAGCTTAACTACCTTATATATCTTTTAATGCAGTATTGGTAGGGGGTAGAGAGGCGGATAGGGTTCCCGCCCGTCTACCGGATGCGCACTCCGGGATAGGGTTTTCGGATAGGGGTTTCCGGCTCACGGTTTGCCCCTCCGTCGGGCGGCCGGCCTGCCCCCGCCTCGCACCACTTGGCGCGGTCTTGCGTCTCTTCACCTTGATGCGTCTCTTCACCTTGACCGGCGCACGCTTCCGCGCCGGCTCCGCCTTGTCCTCGTCCGGGGTCGGCATCCTTTCTCCCCAGAGAATCTGGCGGGAAGACCCGCCGAGATCGCGGACGGCGTAAGGTATGGGCGGGTAATTCCGGCGGGCCGTGTCGCTCACCTTCTCGAACACCAGCCGGCAGTATTCCTGGCCCTCGTAGTCCCCCACCTTCTCGGCCCGGACGACGCAGCGGGATATGTCGCCCATGCTCGCCGGCCCGTAGGCCCGGCCCTCGTTGTCCTCGTTGCGGATGCCGAGCAGGCACAGGTTCTCCTGCTGCGCGAACTGGTGCAGCCGGTTGGTGACGTTGTGCCGGGCGAGCATGTCCGTGCAGATGTTGGGGGTGCCCACGACGGAGTTCTGCCCGTCGATGATGACCAGCCGAACCCCGTACTTGCGGACGACCTCGCGCAGCTCGTCCAGGTGGTCCAGCACGTTTAGCTGGTCGCCGTCGCGGACGCGGGCCGGCATCGTGAGGAGCTTGTCGAAGTCGCCGCCCGCCAGCTCGAAGCCGTTCTCCACGGCGTCCCGGTCGTCCTCCGCGTACAGGTAGAGGACGTGGCCGGCCGGCATGGTCGCCTTGTCGCACAGGTGCATCGGCCGCCCGGTCGTGTAGCGGGCCGCGATCTCACGGGCGATGGTGCTCTTAAACACGCCCCCCCTGCCGGAGAAGCTGGCGTAGGTGCCGCAGCGGAGACGGTTCGGCCATATCCAGTCGATGGGCTTGTCGTCCTGCGCCGGCCTCCTGCCGTGCTGCAAAATGAGCTTGGGCCGGCGGCTCACTTCGTAGCAGTTTGCCATGAGCGTGCCGAGGACGCTCTTGCCGGGGTTGTCCCGCACCAGGTCGTTAACGTCGTAGCCGTCCGGCGTCCCGTCGGACCACCGGAGCACCTTCAGCTCCGCCGCGACCCCACTTTCCCCCAAGAGCTTCTCGACCCGCTCCGTGTGCTGCCGGCCGCCCTTGTCGTTGTCGTAAAACGCCCTGACCTTGCGGCCCTCGAAGTGTTCGGCCCATGTCTCCTTGAACGCCCCCGGCGAGGCCACGATGACATACTTCCCCCGGTTTTCCGCCCCGATGCTGTGGTCGAGGGCGATGGCGTCGAACGGCCCTTCGCACAGCAGCACCGGCTTGTCCGTGTCCGCGGCCTTGAGCTTGTCGAAGCCGTACAGGGCGGTCGGAAGCTCCGGCAGGTTTTGCTTGCTGGGCAGCTTGCCGCCCTTCGGCCGGTCAGGGTAGTAGAGCTGGACGTTGACGACGTTGCCCTCGGCGCCCTTGAATGGGATAAGCCAGCGCCTGTCCGGGGCCTCGTAGGCCAGTCCGTGCGCCCGCAGCCTTTGCGGGGCGACGCCGCCGCGTTTCTTCCCCAGGGCGGAGAAGTGCTCCGGCTTGGTCGCCCTCATGTACTCGCCGTGAAGCCAAGTCAGGTAGGTCGTCGTGTTGCCCTCGGCCGCGCAGTGCTTGCAGTGGTAGAGGCCGGTGGGGACTTCGACGTAGAAGCGATCCTTGCCGCACCAGGGGCACTCTTCGGCCAGGGCGTTCTCCCCGCTAAGCGACTTGAACTCGACACCGAACTCCTGGAATACGCGCCGGTAGTCGTGCTGCCGCCCGTTGCCTTCGTGTTGTTTGGGCCTAGGCGCGGGCATTTCGCGCCCCTTTCGACCATACAGGACGGTCCTGGCGCAGTCGGCCCCGACGTACAGCGTCTGCTCGTCGCCGTCGTGGACGAGGACGCGCACGTTGATGATCGGCTGGCCGCAGAGGGCACAGTAGCATGGGTAGCGGGCGCGAAATTTGCCGCGCCGCCCCCATTCGGCGCAGCATCGGGGCCAGGGGTTCTCCGACGCCGCCTCCAGGCGGTCGATGAACCGGCGCGGGGTGTGGCCCTTGCGTTCGGACGAATTTTGTGCGATAATACCCATTGTAGTTCTCCGTTGAGAACCCGTCGGCGTCTCTTGCCGGAGCAGCGCCGGCGGGTTTTCACCTACTTGTAGAACTCAATTACTCCGGCATCCTGTCGCTTCCGCCGCGGCGTCCGGGGCCGTAGTGGGGTGGCCGTCCGCAGCTGCTCGAACGCCGCCAAAGCCTCCGGTGAAATCCGCCAGCGAGGCTTCTTGGCCCCCGACCGCCGGCCGACGTTGACGGCCTTCAGTTCGCCGGAGCGAATCCAACCCAGTACGGTGTGGACCGTCACGCCGTAGCGTCTTTGAAGGTCTTGCACGGTGTACATTTCGCCCCTCGCCGAAAACGTCTTAGAACGTCCGCCTACTAGGGGCGGAGCGTTACTTTTTCGCGCCGAGAAAGGCCGGAAAGCCCAAGGAAATGCGCACGATAAGAGCCGGTACGCGCTACGTTTCGTAACGTAACGGCGTAACGGCTTGCCCCTTCCGCGCCCGATCAGGTAGACTAAAAGCGCCCCCGGAGGGTGCAGCCATGACAAACCGTTGGTCCAACACTCCCGCCGACCTACCCACGAAAGAGAGCGTCGCGCCGGCAGCGGCACCGGCCCCACCGCCGGCACCGCCTCCGCACCTGCCTACGAAGGAGAGTGTCATGCCAGCCCCGGCGCCGCGGCCGCATCCGTTGTCGGCTCAAACCCGGTTGGTCCGCCGAATTCTCCTCGTGGCCGCGCTCGTAATGATTCTTGCCGCCGCTGCGTGCGTGGCCTTCCTGTACTATGCCGTGCAGCGGCCGGCCTCGGAGTTGGCTTGGCTGTTGGAAGCCGCGTCGGTCCTGACGGTCGGCTTCGCTGTCTTGGTTGCCTGCCCCATCCTGTTTGGCGAGGCGCGTTTGCGGGCGGCCGAATCCAAATCGCGGTTCTGGCGGTTATTGGAATGGATGCGCTCTACGTTCGCAGGCGAACACCCGTCCTACACAAGCCCCGGTCGCTCCTGACGGAATCCGGCAATGCCGCCGTGGTGCATCGACTTTCTCTTCGGATTTCTCGGCAGCATGGCCGCCGCGCTGGGCCGTGTCGTAACGCGAGTTCAGGCGGGCGGAACGCGCCCCGCCTACTTCGGCGACTGGCGCTACTGGATTCTGCGCGTAGGTTTCGCCCTTGTGGCGGGCGGCGGTCTCGCCGTCGCCGCAGCCCCCGTTTGTGAGGAGCGCCGCCTGATTGTGGCGTTCGCTGCCGGCGCGGCCGCCCTCATCGCCGTAGACCGGATGACCCGCAGCCTGCCGGATGATGCGCGATGAAAGTTGGCATCCTGAGAAGACCGGGGCGGCGGTTCGCTTTATGAGGGGCGGCATTCTCCCGACAGCGTTTTCGGTGGCTAGTCGTCCTCGCGGCCCGACTCGTGGGGCAGCAGGTCGGCATATCTAGACGGTGCCTCGCGCAGCCACCGGGCGAGCAACGCCCCGATGTTCCCCTTGCGGCACGCCGCCTCGTACCTCCTATGCGGAGACTTGTCTTCAGGGAACTGGTCTTTGAGGAACCGCGACAGGGCGTTTGCACTCAGGCCGTACTTCTCTGCCAGACCGCGATTAGTTGCCGGTTGGCGGTTAGTAATACTCATACCCTCTCCGTAACCGTGGTGAGCGCTCAGAGCGGCGACGACCTTTGTGGCCGAGTCCTTCTCGGTTTTCTTTGGCCGTCCGATCTTACGGCTCGCTGGCCGTCTGCCGCCCCCGCCTTTGGACGCGCCTGTGGCCTCGGCGGCCGCCAACCTCGCCCGCACCCGCTCCGCCCAACGCCGCCACTCCTTCCACCATTCCCACCAGTTCCACTTGGTTTGGGCGCGCAAGGTCGGTTCCCACCAGTCGCCGTACTCGGCCGCAAAGGGGTCCGGCGGGAGGGGTTGGCCGGCTTCGTCGGCCAGCCGGTCCAGCTGGGAGTAAAGGTTTTTGGCCTCGTCAATGGAGGCGCAAGGCTGCCGCTTTTGCGGTCGTATAGCCTCGCCGCAGTGTTGTCCTTCGTCCAAGTCACCCACCGCCTGCTGGACCGCATCGACGGCTGCGTTGAACTGAAGCAGGGTCAGGACGGTTGCGCTTGATCCGCGCGACTTGGGACGTGACATGACCGTCTTCCTTTCGGGGCGGGCGGCCCCGGCCGGCGCGCGGGCGAAGACGTTTCCCGCTTTGCCGGCCGGGCCTACGGCGTTAGCTAGATGCCTACCCGACGTTTGATTTTACCCCGCGACGAACAGTCGAAGCATCGGCCGCACGTCCCGCGCGTCAGGCCCCGGCGCGTCGTCGGCGTCGGCGCGGCCGTCCCCTTCCGGGGCCGCGGCTTCCGGTCGGCCTTCCGTGCCGCCGTCCGGCTCGCCAAAGAGCCACTGCCGGACGTGTTCGGCGACGGCCCGCAGGCGGCCGTCTTCGATCCGCTCGCGGTAGTGTCCGCCCATCGAGGGGTCGGAATGTCCCATGATGAGGTCGATGGCGACCGGATCGCGGGCCGCATCGGCGACGGTGCGGAAGGTGTGCCGGAGCGCGTAGAACCCCCGTCCCTGGCGTGCGTCGATGCCAAGCGTCCGCAGCACCTTGCCGAACTCCAGCCCCACCGAATTGACCGGAGCGTGCCGCGCTCCCTCCGTGCGGACCCAGCGATTGCCGTGTGTGGTGACGAACACGAGTCCCGCGTCGGCTTCGTCCTTGGGCGTCGGCCGCTCCGCGAGGGCTGCCCGGATCGCGGCGGTGGTCTCCGGCCACAGCGGACAGCGGCGCGCGATGCCGGTCTTCGGACGGGGGAAGTCCACCCAGCAGCCGTCCAGGTCGAGGGCTGACAGGGGGAGGGCGCTGCAATCGGAGTTGCCGAAACCGCAGTTCGCGGCGAGCAGGATCATTGCCTTGAGCTGCACGCCGGCGGCGTCGATCAACCTGCGCAGCTCATTCGCCTCGAACATCCGTTGGCCGGTTGCGGCGCGATGCTTTCGCAGCACGCTGTTGGACGGCTTCCTGAACTGCGGGCCGTAGCGGACGGGCTTGTCGATCAACCCGGATTCGTAGCCGTACTTGAAGACGGTGCGGACCTTTTGAATCCCGTTGCCGAGACGAACTGGCCCCCACTGCTTCGCCATCCCGTCCCGCAGAGCCTCAAAGTCGGCTGCGGCGAGGTCGTCCACCAGCCGGGCGCTGCCGAACCCGGTGACAAGCCGATCTGTCGTTTCTTGGTACTCGGCGAACATGCGGGCGCCGATCTCGCCGGCCTCCAGCTGCCGCAGTTTGGCGGTGAGGAAGCGGTTGCAGAGATCGGCGACCGTGAGGCCGTCGGTCTGCACGCGGGGGGTCCGGCCGGCGTGCAGGTCATCAGCGACGGCCTTGTACTCCTTTAGGGCGTCCTCCCAGCCGTCGCCCTCAATCCGCACGAGCTTGCCGTTGACCCGGTTGGCCCACCGGCCGAAGTAGTGGATCTGGCCACGGATCTTCTTCTGCCACTTGCCGCCGGGGTGGGGAGAGAGAGGGAAGTCCGGGTAGGGCTTCTTGGGCCGCTGTGCCGCTTTACGGGTCTGTCGCTTCCGGTTAGAATCGTCTGACATGGCGCTGCCTCCGGTCCTACGGGTAAGGTGGCGTCGCCTCCGGCGGTCGCAACCCGCCGGGGGCAACTTCTCTACTCGGTAGTATACGGGGTAGTATAGCAAAAAGGAAGGTAGGTAGGACGTGCTTTCCGGCGGCGACGTAACCCCTTGCGGCTAAACGGAAAGAGGCGTCTTTCGGCCCCATAGCTCAATGGACAGAGCATCGGTCTTCTAAACCGAGGATGCAGGTTCGATTCCTGCTGGGGCTATCAAACAAAATGGGCCGGCCGTGACGTCTTACGGCCGGACCTTTTCTACGTCTCCGGGTGGATTACTGCAACGGTACTGCGATTGGTTCCCCCCACCACGGGGAGACGGGTAGGAGGACGTTCCCCATGACGCGGGCGGCCTCGGCCGACCCGGAAGCCGGCCAGCCTCGGCCAGTCCGCCGGCGACGCCTCCAGCATCGCCTTGAGCGCGGAGTCATACGGCTTGCCCTTCGGCGCCGCCCCGTATGGTGGCTCGTTCGCTTCGTCCCGGCCGCCACACGCCCGCTTATACCGCGCGGCCAGGCCGGTTCGCATCCTCGCACGGTCGCGGCCCTCATCGTTCCCCTTTACCTGTCCAAACCGCCGCGCCGGGTGGATTTCGTGAGCGCGACCGCTATCAATGAGTCCAAGCGACGGTGGGTCATTGACGGTAAGGCGGAGCGGAGAAAGGGACAATTGATGCCGAAGCGGGTGTTGATCGTCGGCGCCGGCCCCGGCGGCCTGGCGGCGGCCATGCTGCTGGCCCGGGCGGGCGCGGCGGTGACCATTCTCGAACGGCGGTCGCAGGTCGGCGGCCGCACCTCTCGCCTCGGCGGCGACGGCTTCACCTTCGACCTCGGACCCACCTTCTTCCTCTACCCGCGCGTCCTCCGCGAGATCTTCGCCGCCGTCGGCCGCGACCTCGACCGCGAGGCGCCGATGGTCCGCCTCGACCCGCAATACCGGCTCGTCTTCGGCGGCGGCGGCGAGCTGCTGGCCACGCCGGACGTCGGCCGCATGGAACGGGCCGTCGCCGCCCTTTGCCCGCGCGACGCCGGCTCGTTTCGCCGCTTCCTCGACGACAACCGCGTCAAACTCGAACGCTTCCGGCCCTGCATGGAATCGCCGTTCCTCGGATTGCGCGACGTGTTCACCACGCGGATGCTGAAACTCCTGCCGCTGCTGCGGCCGTGGCTGTCGCTGGACGGCGAACTGTCGCGTTACTTCAGCGACCCGCGCCTCCGGCTGGCGTTCTCGTTCCAGTCGAAATACCTCGGCATGTCGCCGTTCAACTGCCCCAGCCTGTTCTCCATCCTGTCGTTTCTGGAGTACGAACACGGCGTCTTCCACCCCATCGGCGGCTGCTCGGCCGTCACCCGCGCCATGGCCCGCGTCTGCGTCGATTTGGGAGTGGAAATCGCGCTTCATGAGGACGTGGAGAATATCCTGTTCGAGGGCCGCCGCGCGGTCGGCGTGCGCACGGCCTCCGGCGAACGCCGGGCCGACGCCCTGCTCGTCAACGCCGACTTCGCCCGCGCCATGACGCGGCTCGTCCCGAACCGGCTGCGCCGCCGCTGGACCGACCGCAAGATTGCCGGCAAGCGCTTTTCCTGCTCCACCTTCATGCTCCACCTGGGGATCGACGGGCGCTACGACAATTTGGATCATCATAGTATTTACATGGCGAAAGACTATAAAGCCAACCTGGAAGACGTCGAAAAACGGCACGTCTTATCCGAAGACCCGTCGTTCTATGTCCAGAACGCCTGCGTCACCGACCCGTCGCTGGCGCCGCCGGGCAAAAGCACGCTCTACGTCCTCGTGCCGGTCACGCACCAGCATCCGAACGTCGATTGGGCGCGCGAGAAGGGCCGCTACCGGGCCGCGGCCCTTCGGCAGCTGGCGAAACTCGGCTTCCATGACGTGGAGCGACGCATCCGCTGGGAGCGCGTCACGACGCCGGCCGACTGGGAACAGGGACATCAGATCCATCGCGGGGCGACGTTCAATTTGGCGCACAACCTGGGGCAAATGCTGCACCTGCGGCCGCGCAACCGTTTTGAAGACGTGGAAGGCGTGTATCTCGTCGGCGGCGGTACCCACCCCGGCAGCGGCCTGCCGGTGATCTTCGAGTCGGCGCGGATCACGTCGCGGTTGCTGTTGCAGGACCTTGGGTTGCCGTATGATGGCTGCGTCGCGCCGGCGTCGGCAGGGGCGGCGGCTTGTGAACCTGTCCCGATGGCGGAAGCGGAGGAAGTCCGATGAGGTCCGGTCGCGTCGGCGTGATTGGCGGCGGCCTGGGCGGCCTGGCGGCGGCCTGCACGCTGGCGGCGCGCGGCTACGCGGTCGTGCTCTTCGAGAAGAGTCCGCGGCTGGGCGGGAAGGCGGCGGTGCTGGAGGCCGACGGCTACCGCTTCGACATGGGGCCGACCATCCTCACGCTGCCGTCGGTGCTGCGCCGCCTGTTCGCCGAGGCCGGCCGGCGGCTCGAAGACGCCCTGTCGCTGGTCCCGCTTGACCCCCAATGGCGATCCTTTTTCGACGACGGTTCGACGCTGGACCTGTGCGCCGACGTGGGGGAGATGGGCAAACGGCTGGACGCCTTCGCCCCCGGCGGTTCGGCGGACGGCTACCGCGCCTTCCTCGACCTGTCGGCCCATTTACACGACATTTCCGACCGCTATTTCTTCTGGCGTTCGATCGGCTCCGTCTGGGACATGATGGACCCGCGAACGATGTTCAAGCCGTCGATGCTGGCCGACCTGCTGCGGATGCGGCTGGGGAGGAGCGTCGCCCAGACGGTGCGGGCGTTCGTCCCCGAGGCGCGCGTGGCCCAGATGCTCGACCATTTCACGCAGTACGTCGGCTCGGCCCCCGACGCCTCGCCGGCCGTGCTGTGTAGCATCGCCCACATGCAGACCTCGGAAGGCGTCTGGTATCCCGTGGGCGGGACCGAGGCCGTGCCGCGGGCGCTCGCCCGGTTGGCGGCCGAACTCGACGTGGAAGTCCGCACCGGCGTGGGCGTCCGCCGCATCCTGCTGAACGAAGCCGGCGCCGCGGCCGGCGTCGAGACCGAAAGCGGCGAGCGCGTGTTGCTGGCGGCGGTCGTCTCCAACGCCGACGCGGTGCGGACGCACCGGGAGCTGCTCGCCGACACGGCGGCGTCCCACCGCTTCGAGCGCCGGCGGCGCTACGAGCCGGCCTGTTCCGGCGTCGTGCTCTACCTCGGTCTGGACCGCGCTTACGACCATTTGGCCCACCATAACTTCGTTTTTTCACGCGACCCGGAGGAGGAGTTCGACGCCATTTACCGCCGCGGCGAGCCGGCCCCGGACCCGACCTGTTACGTCTGCGCCCCGTCGCGGACGGAACCGGACGTGGCCCCGCACGGCGGCGAAGCGCTCTACGCTTTGGTCCACACGCCGTATCTGCGGCCGCACCATGATTGGATTAAAATGGTCCCGGCGTACCGCGAAACGATCTTGGACAAGCTGGCCCGGACGGCGGGGCTGACCGACCTGCGGCGGCGCATCCGTTTCGAGGGCAAGCTGACGCCGGCGGACATTCAGGAGCGCTATCGGGTGCTGGACGGCGCCATTTACGGCGTCGCCAGCCACGGCAAGATGTTCGGCGCGTTCAAGCCGGCCAACCGCAGTCCCGACGTGAAAAACCTTTACTTGGCCGGCGGCGCCGCCCATCCGGGGCCGGGGATGCCGATGGTGCTCATGTCCGGCTGGATCGCGGCCGACGAGCTCGACCGGGACGGGGCGGTCGAACGCGGTGCGCGCAGGCAAACGCCGGCCGCCGCGCCGCCGGAAGGGGATGCGGCGTGAACAGCGACCCGGCCCTGCCGCGCCCGTGGCCGCGTCTGATCCGCGTCTTCACCCGCTATTCGCGCTACTATTTGAAGAAAAACTTTCACGCCGTCCGCCTGTCCCGCGGCGGCCTTCCCATCGACCCCGGCGACGGCCCGCTGGTCGTGGTCCTGAATCATCCGTCGTGGTGGGACCCGCTTCTGGCCCTGGTACTCAAGGACCTTTTTCCGTCCGATTACGCTCATTACGCCCCCATCGACGCCGCCGCGCTGAAGAAGTACCGATTCTTCGGGCGGCTGGGTTTCTTCGGCGTCGAGCAGCAGACGCTTCGGGGGGCGGCCGATTTCCTCGCGGTCGGCGAGGCGCTGCTGAGCCGCCCGCGGACGGCGTTGTGGGTCACGGCCCAGGGGCGGTTCACCGACGTGCGCGAGCGGCCGGTTCGCCTCCGCCGTGGGGTCGCGCACCTTGCAAGGCGTTTGAACGGCGGCGGCGTCCTGCCTCTGGCCCTCGAATACCCGTTCTGGGAGGAGCGTTTCCCCGAGGCGCTGGCGCGGTTCGGCGACCCTATTCCGATCGGCAATGGGGCCGATCTTAACGTCGAGCAATGGGCTCGGCGCATCGAAGCCGGCCTGGAGGCCGCGCAGGACGCCCTGGCCGTGGAGGCGGCGGCGCGCGACCCCCTGGCGTTCGAGGTGGTGGTCGGCGGCAAGTCGGGCGTCGGCGGCGTTTACGACCTCTGGCGCCGGCTGCGGGCGTGGCTGCGCGGCGAGCGCTTTCACCCGTCCCACGGCGACGCCGACGCGGCCGCGCGGAAAGGGGCGCCGTGACGGTGCTGATCCTGGCCGTCGTCTCGCTGGTCCTGGCCGCGATCCCGGCCGCCCTGTTCTGGATGAATCTGCGCCTTTACCGCCCTCCGCCGTCGCCCATCGTCGGCCGCACGCCTGCCGTGTCGGTCCTGATCCCCGCCCGTAACGAAGAAAAAACCATCGCCGCGGCCGTCGAATCGGCCCTGGCCGGCAAGGGCGTGGACCTCGAAGTGGTGGTCCTCGACGACCATTCGGAGGACGCCACGGCGGCGCGGGTGACGGCGATTGCCGTCCGTGACCCGCGCGTCCGATTGCTGCCGGCGCCGCCGCTGCCCGCCGGCTGGTGCGGCAAGCAACACGCCTGCGCCGTCCTGGCCCGCGAAGGCCGCCATCCCATCCTCGCCTTCGTGGACGCCGACGTGCGCCTGGCGCCGGACGGGCTGGCGCGGGCCGTGGCGTTCCTGGACGCGAGCGGCGCCGACCTCGTGAGCGGCGTGCCGCGTCAGGAGACGGGGACGTTTCTGGAGAGACTCGTCATCCCGTTAATCCATTTCGTCTTGCTCGGCTTTCTGCCGTTGGCCCGGATGCGCGCAGCCGTCGCGCCGCCTACGCGGCCGGCTGCGGTCAGCTGTTTCTGGCCCGCCGTGAGGCATACGAGAAAATGGGCGGACACGCCGCCATCCGCACGTCGCTGCACGACGGCCTCACGCTGCCGGCCGCCTTCCGCCGCGCCGGTTTCGCCACCGACCTGTTCGACGCCACCGATGTTGCCGTTTGCCGCATGTACCACGGCGGCGGCGAACTCTGGCGCGGCCTCGCCAAGAACGCCACGGAAGGCATGGCCCATCCCGCCCGCATCGTCCCATTTACCCTGTTTCTGCTGGGCGGACAGGTGGCGCCGGTGGTGCTGCTGGCCGCCGCGCCGCTGTGGCCCCGGGCGGCGCTGGTGGCGCTGCCGGCCGTTGTCCTCTTGTATTTCCCGCGCCTGGCGGGTATCCGTCGCTTCCGGCAGTCGCCGCTGGGCGCCGCGCTGCACCCGCTCGGCGTCGCCGTCCTCACGGCCCTTCAGTGGTACGGACTGCTGCGGTCGCTGCTGGGACGGCCCGCGGCCTGGAAGGGCCGCGTCTATCCCGGTTGACCGCCGCGACACGTCTTTTGATGGATAAAATCTGTCGTGTTGATCTGACATGCGACCTTGCGCCGGCCGGGCCGGCGCTTCCATTTCCGGAACGGAGGGATCCGTTGATGTCCCGTCGTCTGCTGACCGCCGCGCTGATCGTGGTCGCCCTGTTGGCGGATCGCGTTACGGCCAAACCGCCCGACCTACCGTTGCCGCAGAACGACGTTCTGGCGCCGGCGACGCCCGCCCCCACTTTGCAGCCGGCCCTCTTCCCGCCGGCCGCCGCGCCCACGCTGGAACCGTCGTTGTTTTTCCGCGTGCGACCGTCTGTTCGGCGCGTGATGGCGTCGTGCCTGCTGTTCGGCGCCGATCCGCTGCTGGCCCTGGCGCCGACCGAGGAGTACGTCGATTTCGATGAGGAGGACGCACCGGCGGCCTTCTCGGTGCTGTTCGGGGCGTCACTCTTTGAAGAGCTGAAATGGGGGGGCTTGATTATTAGAGAAGGCGTCTGGACGCGCTCCGAACCGCCCGAATGGGCTGTAAGGTGGGCCGTGCCGGATAAGGCCCTCGCACTCGCCTCCGGCGAGGCGGCCGAACCCACGCAACGCCCTTTCCCTGGTCAAGCCGGCGCGCCAGAAGAATCTCCCTCCGTCTGCCCCTGGATGCGCGAGCAGCAGCGCGGCCCCGACCGTCAGGCCGTCCTGTCCACTGACATCGACCTGTCACACGAGGTCCTGGACAACCTGAAGATGCTCCGTACGGCGCACGAACTGCTGGGGGACGCGCGGGAACTCGGCCGCGCCGGTCGCCTCCTTGACGCGCTGGATTGCCTCGTACAGGCCGACGACCTTTGTCCCAACGTCTGGTTCGACGAGAAGGTCCGGGAGGCGACGGCGGAGATTTTCGCCGATTCCTACGGCGGTTCACCGCGGGACGACGAGGCCTCTAAGGAACAGTCCGAGCCGCGTGCGAAGGAAACGCTTAAGCAAAAGCTGTCGCGGCAGGTGTCTCTACAGTTCAACGAAACTCCCTTCCGCGAAGTGATCGACGACTTGCGGATCGAGCAAGGGATCAACATTTACGTGGACACCCCCGCCCTGGAGGCGGAAAATTTCAACCTTGACTGGCCAGTCACGGTCAAGCTCGAAAACGATTCGCTCAAGTCGGCGATGAACCTAATTTTGAAGTCAGTGCATTTGATCTACTTCGCCAAGGGCGAAACATTGGTGATCACAACTCAAGTCTCGGGTCACGGCGCCCCGGAGGAGTGCGATGCGCCTTGCTGCTGTCCTTCGCCGACGCGGGCTGCGGCCGCGCCCCTCCGGCCGTTTCTGCCGCCCGTCGATCCGCAAGTCCTCAACGCGCTTGACGGCTTGTACCCGGAGACGGCTCCTCCGTTGCAGCTGACGGCCGACGACGAGGAACCGGAACCGCCGGCCGACGTTCGCAAGGGCGTCGCCAAGCCGTTCGTGAAAGCGGCCGATCTGGAAGAAGTGGGCTGTGCGAAAGACGGCGGCGCCGACGATAATCCGCCGGAAGACGGCTCCGGGGATTGAGGAAAGACGATTCACCACAAAGACACAAAGAGCACAAAGAAGAGTGGAACAGGGTTCGAGGCCGGCGCTCGCTTCGAAACCCGTTTTCTTTCTTCTTTGTGCTCTTTGTGTCTTTGTGGTGAATCGTCTTGACCCTGCCAGCTTCCCACTTCGACCGGCCCGAACGCCGCTGCTGAGTTTGCGGCGTCATGGGGCTTTGTGCAACAATCAACAATAAGGTTCCCGCGCGACCGGGGCCGAGGAGAAAACCGCATGCGCATCCTACACACCGCCGACTGGCACCTGGGCGACCGCCTCGGCCGCCAGGACCGCACCGACGACCTCCGCCGCGCCGTCGAGCGCGTGGCCGGCTATTGCACCTCCGAAAAGGTGGACGTGCTGCTGGTGGCCGGCGACCTGTTCAGCGAGCTGGCGCCGCCGGACGGCCTGCGCGACGCCATCCGCCATTTGCAGGAGACGTTCGGCGGCTTCCTCGACGCCGGCGGCGCCATCCTCGCCCTGACCGGCAACCACGACAAGGAAAACTTCTGCCAGACGCTGCGGCACGCCATGACCCTGGCCGCCCCCGCCGGCGGCCGGCCCGGCGACCTCCTGCCGACCGGCCGCCTCTACCTCGCCGTCAACCCGACCTGGCTGCGCCTGCCCGACCGGACCACGGGGTCCGAAGTGCAGTTCGTGATGATGCCCTACCCGACGCCGACGCGCTACCTCACGGAGGAATCGGCCCAGGCCTATCAGGGTTTCGACGAGAAAAATCGCCATCTGATGCGGGCGTTCACGGAATGGCTGCGCGGCGTGCGCACCGCCCCCGGCTTCAACCCGGCGCTGCCGACCGTCCTCGGCGCCCACGTCTCCATGCAGGGCAGCGACCTGGCGACGCGCTTCCGCCTCACCGCGGAGGAAGACGTGTTGTTCGAGGAAGTGAGTCTGCTGGACGAATACGCCTACGTCGCCCTTGGCCACATCCACAAGCCGCAATCCCTTGGCGGCCGGACCCACGTCCGTTACTGCGGCAGCATCGAGCGGCTCGATCTCGGAGAAAAGGACGACGAAAAGGGCGTGGTGGTGTTCGACGTCGGCCCGGCGGGGCTGGTCGGCGAACCGAGGGTCTTGCCGCTGGACGCGACGCCGATGGTCGATGTGGAAATTCGCGTTCCCCAGGCGGAGTTGCCGGCGCTGGCGGAGCGCTATCCCGAGGCGAAACGCGCCCTGGCGCGGGTCCGCTGCACCTACACGGCCGGCGTGGACAACCGCGAGGAAACGCTGCGGAAACTGGAAGAGATCTTCCCGCGCTGGTACGACCGCGAGATGAATGAATCGGGGGCGCTGGGGCGGACGCTGACCGTCGGCGAGGCGCCGCGGACCAAGAGTTTCGAGGACACGGTGCGCGACTACCTGCGTCAGGAGTTGTGCAACCACGACGACGCCCTGCGCGAGGCGGTGCTGGCGCGGGCCGAGACCCTGTTGGGGGAGGTGCAGGCGTGATCCCGCAACGCGTCCAGCTCAAGGGCTTTCTCTGTTATGTGGAGGAGCAGGAGGTCCGTTTCGACGGCAACGCCACGCTCTGGATGCTGTCCGGCCTCAACGGCTCCGGCAAGTCGTCGATCTTCGACGCCGTGACCTACGCCCTGTTCGGCCACCACCGCGGCGGCGGACAGCAGGCGGTCGAACTCATCAACAAGGACAGCGATGCGCTGCTGGTGGAGTTCGATTTCCTGCTGGACGGCAAGCCCTACCGCGCCAAGCGCACCGCCCGCCGCGACAACAAGGGCGGCGCCCGCGGCACTCAACAGATCCTCCGCCGCGAGGGCGACAACGGCGCCGGCAAATGGGTTCCCGTCGAGGGGACGAGTCAGAAGCGCGAGTTCGACGTCTGGGTGGCGGAGCACGTCGGCCTGACCTACGAGACGTTCACGTCGTCGGTGCTGCTGTTGCAGGGCCGGGCGGAAAAGCTGCTCGATTCCAAGCCGGAGGGCCGCCGCGAGGTGCTGGCCGGCATCGTCGATCTGGAGCGCTACGAGCGGCTGCACAAGAACGCCGACGACCGGCGAAGGTCGCTGGAGAGCGATTTGAAAATCCTGCGCAACCGGCTGGAAGCGTTGCCCAAGGTGGAACCGCTGGAAGTGGCGGCGGCCAACGAGCGCATTCGCACGGCCGAGGGGGCGCGGGACCAGGCGCGGGCCGACGTGGACGGGCTGATCGGCTTGGGAGAACGGGCGCGTGAGTGGGCTGACCTGCAAAAGCGTTTCGCCGACTCCCGCAATCGCTGGGAGCAGGCCGAGCGGTTGCTGGGCGACGCGGCGGCCATCGAAAAGGACGTGGACCGTCTGCGCGAGCTGCTCGACGTGCTGCCGCGCTTGCAGGTGATCGCGGAGCAGCGCAACGAGGTCCACAAGGCGGACGAGAAGGCGAGAAATCTGACGAAGGAGAGGCAAAAACTGGCCGATGAGTTGGCGAAGCGCGACCACGCCCTCAAGCAGTCGCGCGACAAGCGCGTCTCAACGCAGAACCTCATCGACGCCGACGCGGCCCGTCAGCGAGACGTGTCGGCGGACCTGCGGCAGCGCAGCATCCAACTCGAAAAGCTGAAGGAATACGAGCGGCACGACGGCGACCTGGAGCGGCTGCGCGGAGAAAAAGCGTTTGCCGGAAGACCCCGCGGCGGCGGTCGCCCGCGCCAGGGAGTCGGTCGAGGGGCTGACGGTCGTGGCGCAAACGGCGCCGCCGCTGAGCCGGCTGGCGTCGCGGCGCGACGAGTTGCGCCAGGCGGCGGAGCGGGGCCGGGCGGCGCGTGAGGCGCGGGAGGCGATCGAGGCGCGCGGCATTCAGGCCAAGGCGGAGCTGGAAACGATCCGAACGAGGTTGCTGGAGGCGGAGGAGGCGCGGCGCCAGGCCGCCGACCGGGCCGCGGAGGCGCGCACCGTTTGGCAGCAGGCCCGCGACCACCTGAAGGAACTGACGCGGCTGGACGGCTCGAAGGTCTGCCGTCACTGCGGCCAGGCGTTGACGGAAGGCCATCTCCAAGAGGAGAAGCGCCGCCGCACCGACGCCGTGGCCGCCGCCGGCGTCGCGTTGAAGCAGGCCGGCGAAGTGCAGCAGGCCGCGCAGAAGCGCGAGCAGCTGGTGCGGGCCGAGTTCGATCAGGTCGAGCACGGCCGGAACGATTTGCGCGTCGAATACGCCGCGCAGAAAAAGGAAGAGGAGCAGGCCCAGGCGGACGCGATTCGTCTCCGGGAGGAGTGCGGGCAGGTCTACGGCGAACTGCCGGAGACGTACCGGGTGCGCGTCGCCCCGACGTTGCCGGCCGACTGGCTGGCGACGACCTACCCCGCCGCGTCCGACCTGGCTTCGCTGCGCGCGGAGGCGGCCGGCCTGTCGGCGGCGCGGCAACTATTGCAGCAGGCGGAACAGGTGCGCGACCAGTGGCACAAGTTGACGACGCAGGAGGCCTCCAAACTCCAGGAAATCGCGCGTCTGCAAATGGAACTTCCGGCCGACCCGCAGGAGGTCCGCCGAGAACACGCCCGCCTGGAGACGGACGAAAAGAGCCTGGAAAAGAGCCTGACGGCCAAGCGCCAGGAGATGAAAGAGGTCGAAAAAGATCTGGAACGGCTGGCGAAGGAATACGAACAGGTGCAATCCCTGGCGTCGAAGTGCGACGCCGAGCTGAAGAATCAGGAGCTGATACGGCAGCACGCCCAGCAGACGTGGACGCGAACCCGCAACGCGCTGCCGGCGTCGTGGCAGGCGGAGGCGGAGAAGGTCGGGACAAGCGAAATCTTCGTCCTCGCCGGCGAGCGCGACCGGCTGGAGAAGGCCCGCACTGACGAGCGCGGCCGTGAACTGCAGCAGGCCCGGCTCAACCTCGACGTGTTGCGGCAAGACAAGGACGCCCTGGAAGCGCGGGTCGATGCGTTTCCCGCCGACGCGCGGCAGGACCAGGCGGCGCTGGCGGAACTGCTGAAAACGGCCCGCTTGAAGGACCGCGGCTGCGACGAGGAACTGGGGCGGGCCAGGCAGGAGCGGGCCTTGCTGGAAACGTATCGCAAGCAGCGCGAGGAGATCGAGGAAGAGTGCATCAAGACGGATGGCGAATTAGTGGTGCAGGAGACGCTGGCGAAGTTGCTGGGCCGCGACCGCTTGCAGTTGTACCTGGTGCGCCAGGCGGAGCGGCAGGTGGTGGAGCACGCCAACGCGGTGCTCGACCGACTGTCCGGCGGCCAACTCTACTTGCGGCTGAGCGGCGAGGCGGACGGCGACGGCGCCTCGGGCAAGGCGCTGGAACTGGAGGCGTACAACCGGGAGACGGGCGAGAAGCCGATCAATGTGGCCTTTTTGTCGGGCAGCCAGAAGTTCCGCGTGGCGGTGAGCCTGGCGCTGGGCATCGGCCAGTACGCCAGCCGGCAGCACCGGCCGATCGAGTCGGTCATCATCGACGAGGGCTTCGGCTGTCTCGACCGCCACGGCCGGCAGGTGATGATCCAGGAGTTGCAGAACCTGCGGAGCCAGATGCGTTGCATCCTTTTGGTGTCGCATCAGGAGGAATTTGCCGACGCCTTCAGCGACGGCTACCACTTCGAGCTGGAGGGCGGGGCGACGCGGGTGCGGCGGTTTCAGAAGTGACGGCCGGGGGCCGCGGAAGAGGCGCAGGCCGGCGAATCTGGACTCGACCGGGCAAGCGGGGGCGGATAAACTTCCCCGATTGCTTGGGCCTCGCACCGCTGCGGAATGGAAACCTCCGTCGGTGCGGCCGCAGGCCCCAGAGCGGGCCGTCAGGAGGACAGCGATGTCCGCAACCGCCCCGACCCCTTCCGACGCCGTTTCCTCCCCGAAAACGCCGAATTCTCCCGTCCGCCAAACCGCGATGTTGCCCTGGTGGATCGCCTGCGCCCTGGTCGCGCTGACCTGGGGCCTCGAACTCTACGCCCTCTGGTCGCACCCCTACGTCCCGCTCATCGACCTGCCGAATCACATGGCCCGCCACTACCTGGAGTCCGTGTGGCTCCGGGGCGGCGAACTGCCGCCGTTCTACGCGGTCGAGTGGCGGCCGCTGCCCAACCTCGGGGCCGACTTCGTGATCCCCGTGCTGATGCTGGCGTTCCGCCCCGAAATCGCCTACAAGGTCTTCCTCACCCTTTCGGTGCTGCTCTACTGGCTCGGGCCGGCCCTCTTCCTCATGGAATGCCTGGACCGCAAACCGCAGGCGTTGGCGGCCTCCCTGCTGCTGCTGCCCTGGACGTTCACCGACCAGTTCTTCTGGGGGTTCCTCAATTATTACTCCGCCGTCGGCCTCGCCTTCCTCGTGCTGGCGCATCACCTACGACTAAGCAAGCGCGAGCGCGTCCCGGTCGGCGGCCTGCTGTTGCATGCGGCCCTGGTCGTCCTGCTCTACTTCTGGCACCTGGCGCCGTGGGTCCTCTATTGCATCATCGTCGGCTGCCGCGTCGCGGCGGACCTCTTCCGCGGCCCCGACGACTTCTGGGCGCGTCTGGTCCGCGCCGTGCGCGCCCTGGCGCCCCTCGTCCCCTCCGTTCTGCTATTCACGGTCTATTTTCTCGGCAATCACAGCGTCAACCCGGATTCCGGCTGGGATTGGGGCGGCTGGGGCCGCAAGCTGCTGGGGCCGCTCAGAATCTTCGCCGGCTACGACCCGCGCATCGACCTGCCCGCTTGCCTCCTCTGGGCCGCCGCCGTCGTCGTCACATTCGCCGCGCCGCGCTTCAAAGACCTTTCAAGGGGCTGGATCCCCCTCGCCCTGACCGTCCTCGCGGCGCTCTATCTCCTGCTCCCCTTCCAGCTCGGTTCCACCAGCGACGCCGACACGCGCGTGCCGCCGGTCCTGTTCGTCCTCGCCCTCGCGGCGGTCGGCGCCGCGCCGCTCCGCCGGCCGCGCCTCGGCGCCGTGCTGCTCGCCGCCTGCCTGCTGCTGCGCTTCGGCTCGATCCTCCACGCCTGGGACGGGCTGTGCGGCCGCCTCGACGCCGAGGCCCGCTCGTTCGCCGTTTTCCGGCCCGGCGACCGCGTGCTGCCGGTGGTGCTGCTGCCGAAACGGACCAAAAACTATCCGGAATACCACTTCGCCGCCTGGGCGGCGCCCGACCGCGGGGTCTTCCTGCCGACGCTGTTCACCCTGCCCGACCAGCAACCGCTCCGCATCGTGCCGCCCTTCGCCTTCGCGGCCGGCCTGCCCAAGGGGTGCGACGGGCCGGACGCCTGCACGCTCCGAGAGGCGCCGCTGCGCGACAAGTACGACTACATCTGGCTGTACAACCCAGCCGGCAAGGCCGTTCGGGCGCCGGCGTCGTTCTCGCGCGTCTTCTCCGAGGGGGCGCTGACGGTGTGGCGCGTGCCGCACGACCGACCGCTCACGCGGCCCGACATTTCGCCTTCCGCACCGGCGGCTCGTGTTTCCAGCGGCGGTGCAGCCAGAAGTATTGTTCCGGCGCCCGCCGCACCATGCGCTCCAGCGCCGCCGTGAACCGCTGCGTGATGGCGCGCACGGCGTCCGGCCGGCCGGCGTACTCTTCCGGCAAAATCACTTCCTCGGCCCGGATCTCGTAGCGCATCGTGTCGCCGATTCGCGGCACGCCGATCACCGCCATCACCGCGTTGAACTCCAGCGCCAGCAGCGCGACCGCCTTGTGCGTCGAAGCCGGCCGGCCGAAGAAGTCCACGAACTGGCCGCGCCGGCCGGCGTCCTGGTCGCCGAGCGTGGCGATGACGCCGCCGCCCGCCAGGACCGCCTGAATCCGCTCGAAATCGCCCTCCTTGTACAGAATCCGCTGGCCGGTTCGCTGGCGGAAGCGGTGCAGCAGGAAGTCATTCAGATACGGATTGTCCAGTTTGCGGGCGATGGCGAACGTGGAGAAGCCGAGCAGGCCGAGGGTGTAGCCGCCCAGTTCCCAGTTGCCGAAATGGCCCGTCACCAGCAGCAACGGCCGGCCGTCCAGCAGCGCCTCGATCAGGGGCGGCGAGTTCGTCAGGATCACGTGGCGCCGCCAGGTGAGGGCGTTGAGCAGTCGGGGCAGGTGGGCGATTTCCACCATCACCGAGCAGAAATGACGGTAAACGGCGCGGACCCGACGGTCGCGCTCGCGGTCGTCGCGTTCGTCGGGGAAGGCGAGCTTCAGGTTGTCGTCGGCGACGAGGCGATGACGGCGATCGATCCGGTACGCCAGCCAGGCCAGGAGGTCGGCCAACCGTCTGGCCGCGGGGAGGGTCAGCATCTGGAGGATGCAGAGGACGATGCGCAGGACGAAGTACGAGGCGTAATCGGCGACGGCGGAACGCGCTTTAGACATGCGGCCACTCCTTTGACGCGCATTACCCCTTCGACAGCTATCCGATGCCACGATCCGCGACGTACCGACCGACGCGCCAGTTTCGCGCCGACCGGTAAATCGCCTCGATGAGTTCCACCGACCGTCGCCCTTCGCGGCCGTCCACCTGCGGTTTGCCGCCGGTGCGGACAGCCTGGACGAAGTCGGCGAGTTGGCGCGCATGTCCCTGGTGCGAGATGGCGGCCGGGTCGCTGGCCCCGCCGGACGCCCCGACCTTGCGGGCGAAGCGCTCCTTCACGGCCCGGTCGTCGGCCGTCTCTGGCGAGAAATCCCAGCGCAGCACGTCGTCCTGTTCGATGACGGCCGTGCCGCGGTCGCCGTGGACCGCGATGGTCTTCGGCAAGCCGGGGTAAACGCTGGTCGCGGCCTGAATGACGCCGAGCGCCCCGTTGGCGAAAACGAGGCAGGCGACGGCCGTGTCCTCCACCTCGATCCGCTCGTGCGCCAGCGTGGCGGTGAAGCCCATGACGCGGACCGCCGGCCCCATGAGCCACAATAAGAGATCGACGTTGTGGATGGCCTGGTTCATCAGGGCGCCGCCGCCGTCGAGGGCCTGCGTGCCCCTCCAGCCGCCCTGGTCGTAGTATTCCTGCGAACGCTGCCATTTGCAGGTCGTCTCGGCCAATGTGAGCCGGCCGAAACGGCCGCCCTCCACCGCCGCCTTGAGCGCCCGGTTGGCGTCGCCGAAGCGCGACGGGAAGATGGTGCAGAGCCGGACGCCGTTCTTGTCGCAGGCCTCGATGATGCGGTCGCAGCGCTCGGTCGTGATCTCCAGCGGCTTCTCGACAACGACGTGTTTGCCGGCGTTCGCGGCGGCGACGGCCGGCTCCAGGTGGGCGCCGCTGGGCGTCGTCACGATGACGCCGCGCACGTCCGGCCGGACCAGGGCGGCGGAAAGCTCCGTGAAGATTGGGCAGTCGAGGCCGAGGTCGGCGGCCAGCTTCTTCGCGTTGTCGGGGTTTCGGCTGACCAGGGCGGCGACGCGACCGCCGGGAACTTCCGCCAGGGCGCGGGCGTGGAAGCGGGCAATCATGCCGCAGCCGACCAGCGCGAAACCGAAATCGTCGTCCCCGGATGGCGTCACGGCAATGTCTCCGCGTCAATCCCCCGGCGCCGTCTTGAACAGGACGATGGCCCGCCAGACGTATTGCAGGCCGCTCAGCACCGTGGCGATGACGGTGGCGTACACGAGGCCGAGGCACGCCCAGTCCGGGACGGGCGACGGCCCGTTTGGCGCCGGGCGCAGCAGGAGCATGGTAAAGATGGCGAACAGGGCCGCGAATTGCAACACCGTCTTGAGCTTGCCGAACCAGTCGGCGCCGAATTTCGCCCCGGCCGTCTCCATGAAGCTGCGCAGGCTGGTGATAATGAGTTCCCGAAGGACGATGACCGTCGCCATCCACGGCAGCAGCCATTGCCCTCTTATACCCTCCGGCAAGAGGAAGATGAAGGCGCCGCAGTTCAGCACCTTGTCGGCCAGCGGGTCGAGGTTGCGGCCGAGGGCGGTGCCCATTTTCCAGCGGCGGGCCAGGTAGCCGTCGAGCCAGTCGGTGATTGCCGCGACGACGAACACGATGAGGCAGCCGGCCCACTCACCGTAACTGATGAGGACGAAAAGAATCACTGCCAGAACGAAACGGCTGAACGTGAGTTGATTGGGGAGGTTCCACCAGTCGGGGGTGCGAGTCGATGCGCCCATGAGGCCCCTTCCGGCTCAGCGAATCTGGATGGCCCGCGCCATCAGGTCGTAGCCGTCCGCCCCAGTGACGCGGGCGCGCACCAGGTCGCCCGGCCGCAGCCCTTTGCCCTTGAGGCGCACGGCGCAATCGATGTCCGGGGCGTCGGCGTGGCCGCGGGCCGTGACGTGGTTGGGCGCCTCCGCGTCGGGGCCGTCCACGATGACCTCCAGTTCCTTGCCGACCTGCGCCTGGGCGTGGGCGAAGGCGATTTCCTGCTGAATTTCCATCAGCCGGGCGCGCCGCTCCACCTTCACTTCCTCGGCCACCTGATCCGGCAGCCGCGCCGCCGGCGTGCCCGGCTCCAGCGAATAGGGGAAGACGCCGACGCGCTCGAACCGGGACGCCTGGACGAAATCGCGCAGCTCCTCGAACTCCGCGTCCGTCTCGCCGGGGAAGCCGACGATGAACGTCGTCCGCAGCGTGAGGTTCGGCATCGCCTTCCCCAGCCGGCCGAGCAGGTCTTCCGTGGCGGCCCGATCGACGCGCCGCAGCATCCGGCGGAGGACGTGGTCGTTGATGTGCTGCAACGGCATATCGAGATACGGAATGATCTTCTTGGCCGACGCCATCGTCTCGATCAGCTCGTCGGTGAAGTGGATCGGGTAGGCGTAGAGGACGCGGACCCACTCCAGGCTGTCGATGTTGTCCAGCTCGCGCAGCAGTTCCGCCAGCCGCACCTTGCCGTACAGGTCGAGGCCGTAATAGGTCGTGTCCTGGGCCACGACGATCAGCTCGCGTACGCCGTCGGCCGCCAGCTCGCGGGCCTCGCGCAGCACCTCCTCGATCGGCTTGGTGACGTGCTTGCCGCGCATGCCGGGGATGGCGCAAAAGGTGCAGAGCCGGTCGCACCCTTCGGAGATCTTCAAATATGCGTAATGACGCGGCGTGATGCGCAGCCGTTCGGTGTCCACCTGGGCGCGGACGGGGGCCGGCCGGAAGAGGCTGCGCTGTTCCCCCTCACCCCTTACCCCTGTCCCCCAAGGGGCGAGGGGAATCTTTTGCCCCCCTCGCCCCTTGGGGGAGAGGGGTGAGGGGTGAGGGGTGAGGACGCGGTCGATGACCGACGTGATCTCTTCGCGGCCGAAGACGCCGACGATGTGATCGACCTCGGGCACTTCCTGAAGAAGGTCGTCCTTCTTGCGTTCGGCCAGGCAGCCGGCAACGACCACGGCGCCGACGCGGCCCTGTTTCTTGAGTTCGAGCATCTCTCGGATGACGCCGAGCGACTCCTGGCGGGCCGGCTCGATGAAGCCGCAGGTGTTGACGACCACCACGTCGGCGCCGTCGGCGTCGGGCGTCAGGGCGTAGCCGTCGCGGGCCAGTTTGCCGAGCATCCGCTCGGAGTCCACGAGGTTCTTGGGACAACCGAGACTGACAAAGGCGTAGGTCTTCGGCGGCATGAATCCGGTCTCGCAACGGCGGTCGCATCAAGGACGAACAATTATTGTAGCGAACCGAACCGCGGCCTGGAAGGCGGCCGCCGTCACGGCGCGCGGGGGCGCACGACAAGGCAATCGCCGCCGAACCCGGCCGTGCGCCGCGTCATGGAACTCGGCGTCGTGGCCGTGCTCCTCCTCGGACGGCTGGCGTCGCGGACCCGTCGCTCCCGGCCGCGGGTCCGCCTGGTGTGGGCCGCCGTCGGCGTGAGCGCCCTGCTGGGTTTGGCCGCGTTCGGGGCGGACTTCTTCATCTATCGGGCGGAAAAGGTCGCCGCCGAACGGGCCGTCCACCGCATCCGCGAACGGGACCCGGCGGCGGTGATCTGGGCGCCGGACCTGGACGGCGCCTTCGCGTTCTACGGTCGCCGGGCCGGCATGAGGCGGCTGACGCCGTCCGACGCCTCGCCGCGGCCGGGAGACTGGATGGTCGTGTTGCGGCGGATCGGCGATTTCCGGCCGCCGAACCCGTGGGCGGACCAGTGGAAGACGGAAGCGACCTATGACGTGAGGCTGCCGACGCCGCTGCGTTCGCGTTACCAGTACGGCGGCACGGCCCTGGACCACTTCGAGGGGCCGTTCCTCACCGTCGCGCTCTGTCGGCGCGGCCAATAGGGCCTCCGGCATATACTGGAGGAAGAGAGCGAACATTCGTGGATGAGGGAGACCGCCATGTGCGAAGAATGCCAATGGAAACACCTGGAACGTCACCCGCAATCGTCTTACAAGCAGCTGTTCCTGAAGGGCACGCGCCTCCGGGCGGAGATCATTTACGGTGAAATGGAGTACGGCGAGCCGGACGACCCGATGACGCCGGAGAAGATCGCCGCCTACCGGAACCTGCCCGTCGAGGCGGTACGGGAGGCCATCGCCTACTGTGAGACGGACCCGCCGGAGATCGAGGAAGATCACCGGAGGTCGAGAGAGCAATTGCAAGCTGAGGGCTTGATGGACGCCGAGGGCAACTATATTCGCCCGCCCGGCCGCTTATCGCCGGAGGAAGAGCAGCGGCTCGGCCTCAACGACTAATCAAACTTTATCTCGATGACGACAGCGCTGCGTCACTTTTTCCCATCCGCCTTGTCCAATAGCGTCTGCACGTCGGTCCAAAGTTTCTTGCACGCCGCCTGTTCGTCGGCCGGCAGCTTGGCCAGCCCCGCCGCGTCGCGTAGGCCGGACAGGTCGGAGTCCCCTTGCCAGTGCCGCAACGTCTGTACGGCCGTCTTTCGGTCCTCCGGCTTGTCGCTGTCCAACTGCTTCGTAAGCAGGGCGAGGTCGGCCCGCAGCCATGTAAGCGCCTGGCGGCGTAGGTCCGCTTTTTTCGTCTCGTCCGGCGGCGGGTCGTCTTTGCCCTGGCCGGCGCCGGCCAACGCCGCCCAACAGGCGGCGTCGTAACGGTTCGACGTCTTCAGGTCGTCGGCCAGTTTGGGGTCATCGGTGAAGGCGTCCGCGTACATCCGGGCGCTGGTGAGGAACAGCTTTTTGATTTGGCACAAGCGGGCCATCGCGTGTAGTTCGTCACTCGTCCGGGGCTTGAATTCGCCCTTTTGCAAGGCGGGCAGCTTGTCCTGCAGGACGGCCATCCGTTCGACTTCGGCGAGGTTGGAGGAGGCCGGTGCGAAATGAGGGTCCAGCCGGACGGCCTCGCGGAATTCGGCGATCGCCTCGTCCAGTCTGCCTTGGTCCCACAGGACGTAAGCCAGGCTGTTGTGGAAATTAGCCTCCCGGGGCTGGAGTGCCACCGCTTTCTTACAACGGGTTAACGCCTCGTCGAGCTTCCCCTGGAGTCGAAGGGACCAACCGAGCTGGTCATGATTCCAGGCGGCGTTAGGCTCCAACCGGACGGCCTCGCGGAATTCGGCGATTGCCTCGTCGAGCTTGCCTTGGTCCCGCAGCAGGAGGCCGAGTTTGTTGTGGGGTTGGGCGAGCTTGGGGTCGAGACCGATGGCCTTCCTGTAGCAGGCGGCGGCACCGTCCCGGTCCCCCTTGTCTGACAAGACAAGTCCAAGGTTGATGCGGGCGTTAACGAGTTTGGGATCGAGTTCGATGGCCTTCTTGTAGCAGGCGGCGGCCCCCTCCCGGTCCCCCTTAGAATTCAGCACGTTGCCGAGGTTGACGTGGGCTGGGGCGTTCTTGGGGTCGAGTTCGATAGCTCTGCGGAGGCAGACACCGGCACCGTCCAGATCCCCCTTTTCCCACAAAACGATGCTGAGGTTGTAGTGGGCCAAGGCGAGTTTGGGGTCGAGTTCGATGGCCTTCCTATAGCATTCGGCGGCGCCGTCTCGGTTCCCCTGAACGGCCAGCACAGTGCCGAGGCCGCCGTGGGCCAGGGCATTATTGGGTTCCAGTTCGATGGCCTTCTTGAAGCAAGCGGCGGCGCCGTCTAGGTCGCCCTTGCCCTGCAAGACAAGGCCGAGTTCGATGCGGGCGTTAACGAGATTGGGGTCGAGTTCGATGGCCTTCTTGTAGCAGGCGACGGCACCGGCTAGGTCGCCCATTTTCTTCAAGACGGTTCCGAGGCTGTCGTGGGCCGGGGCGAGCTTGGGGTCGAGTTCGATGGCCTTGCGTAAGCAGGCGGCGGCGCCGTCCAGGTCGCCCTTTTGCAGCAAGACTTCGCCGAGGCTGCCGTGGGCCAGCGCGAACTTGGGGTCGAGTTCGATGGCTTTGCGGAGGCGGGCGGCGGCGCCGTCCAGGTCTCCCTTGTGCTTCAAGACGCCGCCGAGGCCGCCGTGCGTCAGCGCGAACTTGGGGTCGAGTTCGATGGCTTTGCAAAGGCAGGCGGCGGCGCCGTCCAGGTCGCCCTTGCCCTGCAAAACGACGCCGAGTTTGACATAGGCCGGGACACTGTCCGGCCGCAGGGCGATTGCCGTCCAGAAGCTGCCGGCCGCCTCGTTCAGCGTCGCCGGGTCGGCAGGAGATAGGACAAGCAGGCACGTACCCAAATTGTAGTGAACCCAGAAGTCCGTCGGGTGCTGGCGTCGCGCCTGACGCAACAGAGCCGTCGCCTCCGCCGTCGCCTTGCCACGCATCAAGTGGGCGGCCAAGACATCCGCGTTTCCAGCGGTCAGTTCCTGGCCCAGCGCCTCCTCGGCCAGGCGCTTCAGCGCGCCCAAGTCGCCCGCAAACTCCGCCGCCCGCAAACGCCGCCGCCAGGCGTCGTCGTCCGCCCCGTCGGCGACGCCGCGGAGCCGCGCCGCCTCGGGGCGGCTGACGCAAGTGACCCAGTCGTCTAGCGCCAGGATCAGCGCCAGCCGAACTGCCGGCCGCTCGGTACGGATCGCCAACGACGCCTGGCCCGCCGCTCGCGCCGTTTCCGGCCCATAAGCCTCGAGCGCCTCAGCGTAGGAATGGGCCGCCGATTCCGTGTCGAAAGCTCCTCCCCGAGTCGTGGCGTGGAGTGCGCGCGCCCGATCCAGGTCGTTCAGCAGCCGGGCCTCCCGCTCCGCGCGCGCCAGCCCCGCCTCCACCTCCGCTCGCCGCGCCGCCAGCCGATCCCGCGCCGCCGTCGCGTCCGGCGCCGCCGCCAGCGCCCGATCCGCCTCCTCCACGAAACCCAACGCCTGTTGCCGCAACGCCGCCGCCCGATCTGCCGTCTTGGGCGTCTCCGGCTCAACATCTCCCACCTTATCCGCCGCCTCGTCGATCCGCCGCGCCTGCTCTTCCGCCTGATCCGCCTGGCCCAGCGCCACGTCCGCCGCCCGCTCCGCCGTCGCCCGTCGCGCCGCTCGGTCCTGCACGTACCAAAACCACACCCCGCCCCCCGCCGTTGCGGTCAGCAGCACCACCGACGCCAACGCCCCCCACAGACGCCGCCGCTTCCGTCCCTCCGCCGCCTTCGTCCGCGCCTCCGCGTTCGCCACCTCCGCCGCGCGCAGACGACGCTCCACCGACTCCCGATACGCTGTCACCGTGGCCGACACTTCCCCCGCGTTCCCCGGCCGACCGGCCGGGTCCGCCGACAGGCAACGCTTCGCCAGGCCGATCAGTTCCGCGTCCGCCCCGCAGCCGTCCAGCCGGCCCAGCGCGTCATCGAGTTCCGCACGCCGCGCCCGCTTCAACGCCGCCTCGATCTGTCCCACGAACGGCGGTCGCCCCGTCAGGATTTCGCACAAGATCGCGCCCAGCCCGAACACGTCCGAACGCACCCCCACCTCCTCGACCTGACCGCGGGCCTGCTCTGGCGCCATGTAAGCCGGCGTCCCGAGAATGCTGCCGGCTTGCGTCTCGCCGCTGCTCTCCCCCGTGTCCAAATCGACGCGCGGCGTCTGGATCACAGACGCCGCCTCCGTAGCCGTCGATTCTCGCGGCGCCGCGCTGACTTTCCCGTCGCGCGGCAGCACCTTGGCCAGACCCCAATCCATCACCTGCACTTCGCCGTAGGCCCCCACCATCACGTTGGAAGGCTTCAGGTCGCGGTGGATGACGCCGCGGGCGTGGGCGTAGGCCAGCGTCTGGCACACCTGCTCGAAGACCGCCAGGAAACGCGGCCTGTCGGACGACGAATCCTTGCGCTCCGCCAGCAGGGCCGTCAGGGTGCGGCCCTTGATGAGCTTCATGGTGAAGTACGGCCGGCCGTCGGGCATCCGGCCCAGGGCGTAGACGGGCACGACGCCGGGGTGTTGAAGCCGCCCGGCGATCCGCGCCTCCTCCAGGAACCGCCGCGTCAGTTCGGGGCGATCCCGGTGGTCCTCCAGCAGTACCTTGACCGCCACGTCGCGGCCGATATCGGCGTCGCGGCCGCGGAGGATGGCGCCCATGCCGCCGCGGGCGATCTCCTCCAGAAGCTCCAACCGGGCTGGGGCGGCAGCGTCCCGGAGCGCGGCGGCTGGGCCGTCGGCGAGGGAATCCGGTCGCAAGGGTTCATCGACGGTCTGGTTGGGGTCCGAGGGCTGGCTCATGGGAAGCTCCGGCGAAAGCGATGCGTGAAGGACATCGTACCCCCGCCGGAGCGCGGTCACAACGACATTCCGGAGGGTCTCACACTGTCAGCAGCGCCCCCGCCGCCCGACACAATTCCTTCGCGTCCTCCGCCCGCGGCGCCTCGGCGATCACGCGCACGATCGGTTCCGTGTTGCTCGGCCGCACGTGCAGCCAACGGTCGGACCAGTCCAGCCGCAAGCCGTCCGTCCGATCCGCCGTCGCCTCCGGCCAGCGCTTTGTCAACGCCGCGAACAGCTCCGGCAGCCGCTCGCGCGTCACCGTGACCTTGTCTTTTACGATGTGTTATGTCGGCAATTCCGCGACCAGTTCGCTCAGCTTCTTGCCCGTCTCGGCCATGAGGTTCAGGATCAGGCCCATGCCGATGAACGGGTCGCGCACCAGGCCGACGCGCGGGTCGATCACGCCGCCGTTGCCCTACCTGTGGGCGGCGCCGTGTGCATCTGAACTGGCTGGCGCCGCGTTCCTCCCGCGGCGTCACGCCGCGCCCCTTGACCCGCCCCGGTCCCTCTGCGATAAGAAACGGTACGCCCTCCCTCCCGCCTCGATCCGGAGTCCCCCGGTGCTTCCACGCGCTTGCCTTCCCCTGCTGATTCTGCCGCTCCTTGCGTCCCCCGCAGTCGCCGCCGACCTCTGGCGACTGCCCGACTGGTCGGAGCGGGCCGTCGTGGAGATTCCGGCTCCGACCACCGAGCCGGGCGTGGACGCCGCCGGCGTGAAAATCCTCTGTCAAGGGAGGGCCAAAGCCGACGGCGCCGACTACCGCGTCCTCGACGCCGCCGGCAAACCGGTCCCCTTCCAGCTCGATTTCCACGACGCCGACCATTATTCGCTGCTCACGTTCAAAGTTGAAAACCCAAAGCAGAGGTTTTACGTCTACTTCGGCAACCCCAAGGCCGCCCGCGCTCCCGAGCAAACGCCGGCCTTTCCGGCTCCCGGCGGCGGCCCGCCCACCGGCGGCTGGGTCCCCCACAGCGATTTCGTCTACCAGACCATCGACCGGCCCCGCGCCGCCGACGTCGCCAAGGAACACGACCCGGACAACTTCGAGGAAATGACCAAACTGATCGCCGGCGGCAAGGCCAAGTTCGGCGCCCGCTGGCAGCGCCACGTCGCCGACGGCTATAACCCATTCGGATCGTCGGATTATTACATCAGCATCTATCGCGGCTGGGTGCGCGTGCCCAAGGCGGGGCCGTACCAGTTCTGCACCGTCTCCAACAAGGCGTCGTTCTCGTTCCTGGACGGCAAACCGCTCGTCGCCTGGCCCGGCCGGCACACTGTCGAGCGCGGCGCCCACGGCGAAGTCAACGCCAAGGTGGAGCTGACGGCCGGGTTGCACTACCTGGAGTATTACCACGAGACGACGCCGCTGGAGCACATGGCCTACCTCGGCTGGCGACCGTTCGGCAACGCCGGAAATTTCTCGCCCATCCCGGAGTCGTTTTACACGGCCCCGCACGCCGCCGTCGTCACGGCCTACGAGGACGCCAAGGGTCCGCTGCTTCACTTCGAGCCGGTCATCGCGGATTCCGTCTGGCCGGTGGAGCGCAGCGAGGGGCAGTACACGCGCGTCCGCTTCACGGCCGGCAAGGCGCCGCCGCTGCCGAATGGGACGAAATACCAGTGGGACTTCGGCGACGGCCAGACGGCGACCGGCCCCGAGGTCGAGCACGTTTACCTGACGATGGGCCTCTTTCATGTGACGCTGACGGCGCAAGGACCGTCGGGGACGCAGTCGGCCAAATGGCCGTTGTCGGTATTCGAGATCGAGCATGTCGTCGATCAGTTCAAGGAGGGCCGGCCGAAGGACTATGCGAAACTGGCCAGGGGCTACGACCGGGGCAAGCTGAGCGGCGACGCCCTGCGCGAACTGCAACACCTGTTGGCGGAGGGAGACGAGCCGGCAGAGTCGGTGGAGGTCGGCAAGCTGTTTTTGCAGCGATTCCCGAAGGCGGGGCCGCTGATTCAGGCCCGCGTGCGCCGGCTCATGGCCGACTGCGCCGTGCGCATGGGCAAGGACAATCTCGACGAGGCGGTGGCCAATTACGAGGCGGCCCTGGTGAAGGAGACGCCGCCGGTGGAGACGGTGGACGTGTTGACCCGGCTGATCCGTCTGGTCGGCGTCGAGCGCGAGCGGCCGGAGAAGGCGGCGCCGATCTTCGCAAGGGCGGAGCAAACCGCCAAGTCGGCCAAGGTCGATGCGGACGACGTGGAAGATCTGCAAAAGGCCTATCGCCGGGCGGTGATCGCGATGGGCGACGTGCGGCTGTGGCAGGGCAAGCTCGACGGCGCCCGTGCATTGTACGCCAAGGCCGAACGGCTCGGCGATTTCATTCCGGCGCAGGTCCGGGCGGCGCGCCTCGGCGCCTACCCTGATTCGCTTCAGAACTACCTGGACGCGGGCAACACAGGGGCGGCGCTGGACCTTGTGGACAAATGGGAGGAGAAATTCCCGACGGACAAGTTGAGCGGTCACAGCTTCTTCTGGCGCGGCAAGGTGCTGATGCGCCGCGACCAGCCGGCCGATGCCGTGCGCTATTTGAATCGCTCCATCCGCGTCACGACCGGGGCGCCGTTCGAGACGGAGGCGCGGTGGTTGTTGGCCGAGGCGCTGGACGAGTTGGGGAAAAAGGAAGAGGCGAAGCGCGAACTGGCCAAGCTGGTCGCCGTCGGCGTCAACGACGAATTTACCAGGAAAGCGATTCAGAAACTAAAGAAGTGACTCAAGGGATATTCTCATGCGAACGGCCTGGATTCTCGCGCCGGCGGCCGTGGCCGTCGGGCTGGCGGCGCTGGCGGCGGACCCGGACAAGCCGCCGGTCAAGGCGGCGCCGGTCAACCTCGTCCCCAACGGCGACTTCGAGGCCGGCGACGGTACGCCGACCGGCTGGCAGACAGTGGACGGCCTGACCAGTTTTTGGGTCAAGGACTCGGACCCCAAACACGGCAAGGTCATCAAGTTCGACAGCGACGTTTACCAGAAAGAAGGCTACGACTGGTGGGTCAAGATCGCCCAGGGGAAGGCCACCGCCAAGGACGCCCCGAAGAAGACGCCGACGGTCGGCGACAAGTACGACACGATTGCGGGCAACGACGGCGTCTGGTTCTGGAGCGATCCCATCCCGGTCGAAAAGGGCAAGGCGTACTGGCTGACCATCGACGCCAAGGGGCCGGCCATGATGGCCTGGCTGTTCGGCTACCCCGACAAGCCGAAGACCGACTTCGGCGCCGACGAGGGCGCGTTTCAAGAATATCTGACGGCAAAGGTAACCGGCAAGCCGAAGGACGTGGGCCGCGGCCACGAGTCGTTCATCCACAACTACGTTTGGAAAGGCCAGCTCTCGACGCTGGGCGGCTCCGACGAGTGGAAGACGTATTCGCGCGAAAAGATGCCGTTCCGGCCGACGGCCCACACGCCGAACGTGAAGTATGTCCGCGTCATGATCCTGCCGACATGGCCGCCGGGCGTTTACTACATCGACAACGTGAAACTGACGGAATTCGAGGGCAAGGGCGCCGAGGCGAAACCGTAGGAACGGCCGACGAAAGAAATCCGCGCCCGGCCCTTGACGGGCGGGCGTGGACGGCTAAAAAACATGAATCCTTCGCGGAAAGGTAACGTCTAACTTTCTGCGACTGAAAAGCCGCTCCTTTGGGGCGGCTGTCGTTCTTTGACAATCAGGGTGAGCGGTAAGTTGCAATCACGAGAACTGCCGCGTTCTTGCGTCTGCGGTTCGCCGTGGGCGTGGGGGCGCGTTCTGTTTTTGCGATCTCTGTAGAGGCCCGAGGTAGAGAGAAGGGTCGTTACTACTGCCCGAGTGATGCAAGCTCGGGGGTGGTTTGGCGGTCCTGCCGGTTCGGTGCTTCACGCGAGTGGGGGCGTCGGAGGGCGGGGCCAATGCGGCCAAGCTACTAAGGGCGTGTGGGGGATGTCTGGGCGCCAAGAGGCGATGAAGGGCGTGGAAGACTGCGATAATCTCGGCGGAGCCGTCAACCGGGCGTTGAGGCCGAGGTCCCCGAATTAGCGTCAACTGAATCCATAGGTTGACGCGGCCCACCGGGGGAACTGAAACATCTCAGTACCCCGAGGAAAGGAAAGCAAAAGCGACTCCGTCAGTAGCGGCGAGCGAACGCGGAACAGCCCAAACCCCCCGGACTCGTCCGGGGGGGGTTGTAGGACCGTCACATGGGAGTTACCAAACCTTGTTCCAGCGGAACCGTTCTGGAATGTTCGGCCGTAGAGGGTGAAAGTCCCGTACGCGTCGGAGCGAGGTCTCCCGGCGGCACCTGAGTAGGGCCGGACACGTGGAAGTCGGCTCGAATCTACGGGGCCCATCCCGTAAGGCTAAGTACTCCTTGGCGACCGATAGCGCACCAGTAGCGCGAGCGAAAGATGAGAAGAACCCCTACCAGGGGAGGATAGTGAACCTGAAACCACACGCCTACAAGCGGTCGGAGCACCATGCCCGTAAGGGCGGTGTGACGGCGTGCCTTTTGCATAATGATCCGGCGACTTACCGTCGTCAGCGAGGTTAAGCCGTTCTGCGGCGGAGCCGAAGCGAAAGCGAGTCCGAACAGGGCGATCAAGTTGGCGGCGGTAGACGCGAAACCACGTGACCTACGCATGGGCAGGATGAAGTGGGGGTAACACCCCATGGAGGTCCGAACTCACTAGTGTTGAAAAACTAGGGGATGACCTGTGTGGAGGATTGAAAGTATCATCAAACGTGGAGATAGCTCGTTCTCTCCGAAATAACTTTAGGGTTAACGTCGGGATAGTTGGGCGTGGGGGTAGAGCGACTGAATCGGCTAGGGGGCCTACCCGGCTACCCTTCCGAACCAAACTCCGAATACCACGATTCCAAGTCCCGGCAGCTAGACGGCGGGGGATAAGCTTCGTCGTCGAGAGGGGAACAACCCAGACCGCCCGCTAAGGTCCCCCAATCACGCTCAGTGCGAAAGGAAGTTGGACTCCCGGGACAGCCAGGATGTTGGCTTAGAAGCAGCCACCATTTAAAAAGTGCGTAATAGCTTACTGGTCGAGGGGTCCTGCGCCGATAATGAACGGGACTAAGCGTGACACCGAAGCGGCGGACTTGCGCAAGCAAGTGGTAGGAGAGCGTCGCGCCCAAGAGCGAAGGGGTACGGACAACGAACCCTGGACGAGGCGCGAGTGATCATGCCGGAATGAGTAACGATAAAACGGGTGAGAATCCCGTTCGCCGAAAGCCTAAGGTTTCCTGGGGAAGGTAAATCCGCCCAGGGTGAGTCGGACCCTAAGACGAGGCCGAAAGGCGTAGTCGATGGACGGCGGGTTAATATTCCCGCACCTGGGGTGAAGGTTGATGCTACCGTGACGCCGGCGTGAAGGTGATCGGCCCGTTAGACGCGGCCGTCCCGCAAGGGCGAGGGCGTATACGATCCCGAAGTCATCGGAACGACGGACAAGAAAAGCCGGTAGTGGACGACATCTCAGCCCGTACTAAAACCGACACAGGTAGGCTTGATGAAGATTCTCAGGCGCTCGAGAGAACGCTCGTGAAGGAACTCGGCAAATTAGCCCCGTAACTTCGGGAGAAGGGGCGCCCTTGGGGGTGTAACAGCCCCCGGGGGCCGCAGTGAAAGGGATCTGGCGACTGTTTACTAAAAACACAGGTCTCTGCCAACTCGTAAGAGGAAGTATAGAGACTGACGCCTGCCCGGTGCCGGCAAGTTAAGGAAGGGGGTTAACCCGTAAGGGCGAAGCCCGCGACCGAAGCTCCGGTAAACGGCGGCCGTAACTATGACGGTCCTAAGGTAGCGAAGTTCCTTGTCGGGTAAGTTCCGACCTGCATGAATGGCGTAACGACCGGATCACTGTCTCCACGAGCGACTCGGTGAAATTGTAGTTGTTGTGAAGATGCAACATACCCGCAACTAGACGGAAAGACCCCGTGAACCTTTACTGCAGCTTCGTATTGGGCTTAGGCCCAGCATGCGTAGCGTAGGTGGGAGGCGTGGAAGTCCCGGCCCAGGCCGGGACGGAGCCGACCAATGAAACACCACCCTTGTTGTGCTTGAGTTCTAACCCCGACCCGTGAACCCGGGCGGCGGACAGTGCGAAGTGGGCAGTTTGACTGGGGCGGTCTCCTCCTAAAGCGTAACGGAGGAGTTCAAAGGCGTCCTCAGCCCGGTCGGCAATCGGGCAACGAGCGTAAAGGTAGAAGGACGCTTGACTGCGAGACCCATCAGTCGGGCAGGTGTGAAAGCAGGACTTAGTGATCCGGCGGCCCCGGATGGAAGGGCCGTCGCTCAACAGATAAAAGGTACTCCGGGGATAACAGGCTTATCTCCCCTGAGCGTTCACAGCGGCGGGGAGGTTTGGCACCTCGATGTCGGCTCATCGCATCCTGGGGGTGGAGAAGCTCCCAAGGGTTTGGCTGTTCGCCAATGAAAGCGGTACGTGAGCTGGGTTTAGACCGTCGTGAGACAGGTCGGTCCCTATCTGTTGTGGGCGCAGGAGACTTGCGCGGCTTTTTCCCTAGTACGAGAGGATTGGGAAGGACGCACCGCTGGTGTGCCAGTTGTCCCGCTCGGGGCAGCGCTGGGTAGCTACGTGCGGCCCGGATAAACGCTGAAGGCATCTAAGCGTGAAACCCCCCGCAAGACCAGGTCTCCTTTTCGCAAGAATGAAGGCCCCCGGTAGACCACCGGGTCGATAGGCCGGGTGTGTAAGTGTAGCAATACACTCAGCTGACCGGTACTAACGGCCGAACGCTTCGCCGCATTGACCCCCCCCTCCCCATACCGAGACGGGTCCATACAGAGACGCAATTACCGCTCACCCTTTTTGCATACAACCGAAGCTTTCTCGGTGAGCATACCCGGATGGCCCCACCCGTTCCCATCCCGAACACGGCCGTTAAGCATCCGGGGCCGATGGTAGTCCTTCGCGGGCGAGAGTAGGTCATCGCCGGGAACTTGTGAACCCCCTTCAGCGAAAGCTGAAGGGGGTTCCGCTTTGTATACGTCCTTGCGATGAACGACGCTTCCGCCTATCATCCAATCGGCGCTTGCCTTCTCATGCGGAGTGTCGTCGTGATTCCTCGGCCGTATTGCGTTGCCGTCCTCGAATTATCGATCGGCCTGGCCGTTGTCGCGGCCACATCCCTGGCCGGCGATTCGCCACAGAAGGTTGATGGGAAACAACCCGCGCCGAAGCCGGCGACGCTTGAGGCGACTCATGTCCCCCTGGCGACGGCCCTCGCCGATCTCGCCCGTCAAACGTCCGAATCGGCTTCGGACCAACTCGGCGACCCCGACCCCTTTGTCGATCTCGACCTGAAACAGTTCCCGTTCTGGAAGGCCCTTGACGCCATCGCCGAAAAGGCCAACGCCCGCGTCGATCTTCATGCACGCGAGGGGGTTGCCCTGGTCCCGCGGCCCGCCGAGTGGAAGCCCCCTCCGATCAGCGATGACGGCTTGTTTCGCACTTCGCTGTCGGCTGTCACCGCCAAACTCGATCTCGAAACGGATACGCGCACCTACACCGCCGCCGTGGAAGTCGCCTGGGAATCGCATCTGCTGCCGATCCTCCTGGAAACCCGCCCGCAATCCCTCGTCGTGCGCGACGACGCCGGGCGGCTGCTCCCGGCAAGCGGCGGCGGCAGCTCGCTCGCCCCGGTGGACGGACGCATTTCGCTTCCCTTCGACGTGACGTTGCCGCCGTTGTCCCGTTCCGTCCGCGGCCTGTCCGTTCTGCAAGGCCAACTCTACGCGGTCGCTCCCACCAAGATGCTGACGTTCACGTTCGATTCCATCGACGCGCTCGCCAAGGCCGCGCCCGGCGACGCCCGACTCAGCCACACCCAGGAGCAGGTCGTTTGCACGGTGAGCCGGGTCGTCACGGCGGAGGACCATTGGTCGGTGGAAATCACTCTCGATTATCCGGAAGGCAACGTGAAGCTCGACAGCTATCAATCCTGGGTGGTGAATAATGAGATGGTCCTGGAGCACGCCGGCGAACGATTCGCCAGCTCCTCCTATCTGCTGGAAGAGTCCACGCCGCGACACGCCGTACTGACCTACAACTTCAGCGATCCGCAAAAGATGAAAGGCGGCTCGCGGGACTGGAAACTCGTTTACCGGACGCCCGCGCTGGTCGTGAAGGTCCCATTTGCGTTCTCGTTTAAGGGCGTGCCGCTGCCGTGATGGATGGTCCGGTTAGCCGCGACGCGCCAGCGGAGCGCTCCATCCCAAGCGCTCCGCTGGCGCGTCGCGGCTAACCGGTTGCATTCGCCTCCGCCGCCCCGCATAATGACCCTCTCTTGTCCGTCGGGGCCGGTTGGAGGGGCGCGCGTGAACACGGAATGGCGAATCCGCTACGAGGCGGCCGTGGAGGCGGCCCGCCGCGCCGGCCAACTGGCCCACGGCTATTTCGACCAGGCGCTCCAGGTCGAATGGAAACAGGACGCCAGCCCCGTCACCGTCGCCGACCGCGAGGCCGAACAACTCCTCCGGCAGACCCTTGGCCGGGCCTTCCCCGACGACGGCTTTCTCGGCGAAGAGTACGGCGATGCGACCGGTTCGTCCGGCTTCCGCTGGGTGCTCGACCCCATCGACGGCACGCGCAACTTTGTCCGCGGCATCCCGATCTGGGCCACCCTCGTCGGCCTCGAATATCAGGGCGAACAGATCGCTGGCGTCGCCGAGGCGCCCGGCCTCCAAACGACCTGGCGCGCCCTGCGCGGCGACGGCGCCTATCGCGGCGAACGCCGCATCCGCGTTTCCGACGTTGCCGATCTTTCAAAGGCGATGTTGTTTTACTCGAGCCTGTCGTGGTTCCTCAAGGCGGGGCGGCGCGACGCCTTCCTCGACCTGACCCTCAAGACGGATCGGCAACGCGGCTTCGGCGACTTCTACGGCTTCGTTCTCGTGGCGGAGGGGGCCGGCGAAGTCATGGTGGAACACGGCGTCCATGCGTGGGACATTGTCGCCCTCAAGCCGATTGTCGAGGAGGCGGGCGGCCGGCTCACCGACTGGGACGACGGCGGCGATATCAACCGGCCCGACGTCATCGCCAGCAACGGAAAGCTGCACGCAGAGGTCCTGGCGATCCTGTCCGCGAAGAATTGAGCATATGACGATTCCAAAGAGCATTGAATGGGTCGGTGCTGCGGACGGCTTCCTGCGCCTGATCGACCAGACGCAGTTGCCGACGACGCTCGCCTACCGCGATTGCCGCACCGTCGAGGACGTTTGGGAGGCGATTAAAGCCCTGCGCATGCGCGGAGCGCCGGCCATCGGCATCGCCGCCGCCTATGGCGTCGTCATCGGCGTCAGGGGAGGTCAGCGGATGGGTGAGGTCGCCGACTACCTGCGTACCAGCCGGCCCACCGCCGTCAACCTCTTCTGGGCGCTGGACCGTATGGAGCGGGCCGGCCGGAACTTGCTCGACGAGGCGCGGGCCATCCACGACGAAGATCGCCGGATGTGCCATGCCATCGGCCGCGCCGGCGCCGCCCTGATCGGCGAAGGCTCCGGCGTGCTGACGCATTGCAACACCGGCGGTCTGGCCACCGCCGAATACGGCACCGCCCTTTCCGTGATGTTCACCGCGGCCGACCAGGGCCGACGCTTCCGCGTCTTCGCCGACGAGACCCGGCCGCTGCTCCAGGGCGCCCGCCTTACCACGTGGGAACTCCAGCAGGCCGGCGTGGATGTGACGCTGATCTGCGACAGCATGGCGGCCCAGGTGATGAAGGAAGGCCGCATCCAGCTCGTGATCGTCGGGGCCGACCGCATCGCGGCCAACGGCGACACGGCCAACAAGATCGGCACCTACGGCGTCGCCGTGCTGGCCAAGGCCCACGACATTCCGTTCTACGTCGCGGCCCCGTCCAGCACGTTCGACTTCAACCTGCCCGACGGCGACGGCATCCCCATCGAACAGCGCGATCCGCGCGAGGTGACGCACGGCTTCGGTCGGCAGACAGCGCCCGACGGCGTGGCCGTCTACAACCCCGCCTTCGACGTGACTCTGGCCCGGCTCATCACGGGGATTATCACCGAAAAGGGGCTGATTCGACCAGTGACGGAAGCCGCCGTCCGGGAACGATTAGGGACGTGATTTTTCCCGGACGTGGGAAGGAAACCCGCATGGGATTGCCGGAACCAAGAATGCGGACGACGCCAACCCGAAGCGCGAGCGAGGGAATCGGTCCAGGCCCTCGCTCGCGCTTCGGGTTGGTGTCTTGGCGCGAAATATGCTGTAGGAAAGGTAAAGCTTGCGCGAGTCCCCGTCGTCCCCCGTTGACAAGCGTTCGCACGCGGCTACAACGTTCCCGGTACGCCGAACGTTTCCCCGCTGTATCTTGCACCAAACCCGCCCCAGGCGGTGAGGATCATATCATGTCGGACCCGAACCCCAACATCACCGGAG
>CAWFBG010000021.1:0-26172 GCA_963813925.1 uncultured Planctomycetaceae bacterium | reverse complement strand
AACGGAAAAAGCGAGCCGGGCCGCATTGTGCGGCCCCGGTGCGACCGACAGTTCCACGTTGGAATGCCGGCTCCGGAGGGGTCTGATCGGCGACGTCCCGGCTGATCCATGCCGTCGATTCATTCATGACTCGCCGTCTCGCGGCCGCGGGACGCCTCGATGATCCGCCCCTTCCGTCTTCGTCGAAGTACAACAGTGCGTAGTCGGCCCACCGCACCGCGTTGACGATTTCCTCCGCGGAGGCCCAGTGTCCTTCCATCGCGGGCTTGAACTCGGCCGGCGTGGTTGGGATCAGATGCAGCCGTTGGAGGGGAAGGACGCACGATTCGCCGCCTCCGCGTACAATGACTATAGACTGTTCGCTCCATCCCCCCGAGGATTTCGCCATGCGCCATGCCGTTGTCATCGAGGCCGTCCGCACGCCGATCGGCCGGGCCCATGCCGAAAAGGGCATTTACCGCGACGTCCGCGCCGACGACCTGTCGGCCGACCTGATGAAGGCGCTTGCTGGAGCGCGTCGGCCTGCCGGCGTCCGAGGTCGAGGACATCCACTGGGGCTGCGTCAAGCAGCAGGGCGAGCAGGGCTACGACGTCGCCCGCATGGCCGCCCTGATCGCCGGCCTGCCGATCGAGGTCGGCGGCGTCACGGTCAACCGCAACTGCGGCTCCAGCTTGCAGGCCATCAACCAGGCCGCCCAGAGCATCGCCGCCGACTGCGAGGACGTGCAGATCGCCGGCGGCGTCGAGCACATGCACCACATTCCGATGGAGGCCGGCTTCGACCCCAGCCCGCGCCTGTTCTACCGCCACAGCCCGGCCACGATGAACATGGGCCTGACCGCCGAGAACCTGGCCCTGCGCTACAAGATCGGCCGCCGCGAGCAGGACGAGTTCGCCCTGCGCAGCCATCAGCGGGCCGCCGAGGCCACCGACTCCGGCGCGTTCGCCAGGGAGATCATTCCGACCTGGGGCCGCGACGAGGAGGGCCGGCGCAAGATCATGACCGAGGACCAGTGCATCCGCCGCGACACCAGCCTGGAAGCGCTGGCGGCGCTGAAGCCGGCGTTCATGCCCGAGGGCGGCACCGTGACGGCCGGCAACGCCAGCCCGCTCAACGTCGGCGCCGCCGCCCTGCTGATCATGTCCGAGGAGCGGGCGAAGGAGCTGGGGCTGAAGCCGAAGGTGCGCATCCGGGCGATGGCGGTCGCCGGCGTCGATCCGTCGGTCATGGGCATCGGCCCGGTGCCGGCGACGCACAAGGCGCTGGAACGGGCCGGCCTGAAGCTGGAGGACATCGACCTGATCGAGATCAACGAGGCGTTCGCGGCCCAGACGCTGGCGGTGATCAAGCTGCTGAAGGCCGACCCGGAGAAGGTGAACGTCCGCGGCGGCGCCATCGCCATCGGCCATCCGCTCGGCGCCAGCGGGGCGCGCATCGCGACGACGCTGATTCACGCGATGAAGGAGCGGAAGGCGCAGCTCGGCCTGGCGACCATGTGCATCGGCGCGGGGCAGGGGATCGCGACGATTTTCGAGGCGGTCTAAAGCATTTCACCGCGGAGAACGCCGAGAGCGCGGAGAAAAGACAAGCGGGTAGCGGGCTTGCCATTCGCCGGCGGCCAAGCCGGATTTCTGAAAGACGCCGGCCCCGCCGCGTCCGAAACGCCTGGTCTTCGGGGCGTACCGCCTTCTCCCTGAAACTGGCCTTCCGCCGCTTTGGTACAATGGCGACGCCCGACATCGCCAGGGGAGATAGGTGACGATCATGCAATCGGCCCTGCGCCTGGAAACCACGATCCTGCCCGGCCATCGCCTCGAAGTCAGCGCTCCCGAACTGCCGGAGGGCGTCAAGGTCGAGGTCATCGTCGTGTTGCCGGAAAAGCCGGAACCGCCTCGGATGTCCATGTTGGAGTTTTTGGCCACCTTGCCGCCCGGCCCGCGCGCTTTCCCGACCTGGGAGGAGTACGAACGCTTCTTGAGGGAGGAGAAAAACGCGTGGGAGCGCTGATCCTACCTGGGTCCGGATTGGTGTACCTCGACGCTAACCCGATCATCTACACCGTCGAGAAACATCCCGTGTACGGGCCGTTGCTTCAGCCACTGTGGCAGGCCGCTCGGGCCAAGACCATCGAAGTAGTCGCCAGCGAACTGGCGTTCATGGAGACGCTGGTTGGCCCGCTCAAAACCGGGAACGCGTCATTGGAGCGCGCCTATGAACAGGCGCTTCTGGGGACGGACATGCGCCTTCTGCCCATCACGCAACCCATACTGCGTGAGGCGGCCCGGCTACGCGCCACGACCAGGCTGAAAACGCCCGACGCGCTGCACGCGGCCACCGCCAACAAGCCGGCTGCGCGCTCTTTGTCACGAACGATCCCGACTTTCGCGGCGTTGCCAGCCTCCCTTTGGTGATCTTGGACGATCTGCTAAAGCCTTGATCCGGGAAACCCTTACGATTATCTCGAAATGCCCGACCCCGACCGCCTCCTGACGACCCTCCAACGAGCCGCCGACGCCTTCCGCGCCACGCCCGGCCGCCGCGGCCGCGTCGTCGATTTGCAAGGGGCCGCCGAAGTCCTCGTCGCCGGCGACCTCCACGGCAACATCGACAACTTCCGCGACCTGCTCCGGATCGCCGACCTCGCCCACAACCCGGCCCGCCATTTCGTCCTGCAGGAAGTCGTCCACGGGCCGCACCGCTACCCGGCCGGCGGCGACCGTTCGCACCAACTGCTCGACCTCGTCGCCGCCCTCAAATGTCAGCAGCCGCGCCAGGTGCATTTCCTGGTCGGCAACCACGAACTGGCCCAGGCCACCGACCGACGCATCGCCAAGGATGACGTGGAGTTAAACGACCTTTTTACTCAGGGAGTGTACACGGCCTACGGCGGCCGCGCCGAGGAGGTGTACGCCGCCTACCTACGGCTAATCGCCGTCGCCCCGCTGGCGCTGCGCACCCCCAACCGCGTCTACCTCAGCCACAGCCTGCCGCCGGCTTCGCGCCTACCGGACTTCGACCCCGCCGCCCTGGAGCGCGACGACGCCGCCGAGGCGGACTGCCTTCCCGGCGGTCCCGTCCACAGCCTCGTCTGGGGCCGCGACACGCGCCCGGAAACGGCCGCCGCCTTCTTGCAAAAGGTGGACGCCGACCTGCTCATCACGGGCCACGTCCCGTGCGACGCCGGCTTCGACGCCCCCAACGACCGCCAGCTGATCCTCGACAGCCTCGCCCGGCCGGCCGCTTACTGCCTGTTCCCCGCCGACCGGCCGATGACGCACGCCGAGTTGTTGAAGTGTGTACGCCTTTTGTGATCCCCAATACTATGAACTCCGAATCGCCGACCAACCGCCCGCCGCTGCCGGAAACGCCCCTGGACGCCCTCGGGCCGCCGGTGCGCGAACGGGTCGTCGTCGAGGGCCGCGCCTTCGTCATCGACCGGCCCGGCGATTCGGACAAACTGCTGGATCACCCGGCCGTCCACGCCGCCTTCGCCGCCGACGAATATCTCCCTTACTGGGCCGACCTCTGGCCGGCCGCGTGGATGCTGGCCAAGGCCATCCTCCGCGAACCGTGGGCCGAACACCAGGCCCGCCTCGGCCCACTGACCGCCCTGGAGATCGGCTGCGGCCTCGGCCTGCCGGGAGTCGCCGCCCTGTCGGCCGGCCTGGCCGTCACCTTTAGCGACTACGACGCCACCGCCCTGCGCTTCGCCGCCGACAACGCCCGCGCCAACGGCTTCCTCGACTTCCAGACGCTGCAGCTCGACTGGCGCTACCCGCCGGCGACGCAGTATCCCGTATTGCTGGCCTCCGACCTGATATACGAAGTCCGCAATGTCGCCCCATTAGTGGGCCTCATTCAAAAGACAATGCGCCCGGACGGCTTTTGCCTGCTGACCGACCAGGACCGCGTGCCGTCGCACGTGCTGCGCGACACGCTGACCGCGGAAGGGATGCCGTTCACCACGCGGGTCATGCGGGCCGGCGAACCCGGCGGCCGGCGGCTCAAGGGCACGCTGTACCGTATCGGCGGGCGATGAAAGGGGTCGTGTTACTCCGATGAATGACGCCGACCTGCCCGCCCTTCTCGGCGGATCGCCGATCCGCCCCGCCGGTCCGCCGGACTGGCCGCCCGCCGACGAGGCGGTCGGCCGGGCGTTGCAGGACGCCTGGCGCGACGGCTCGTGGGGCAAGTACCAGGGCGGTCACGTCGAGCGGCTGGAGCAACGCCTGGCCCGGGAACACGTCGTCCCCTTCGCCGCGGTCTGTTCCGGCGGCACGCTGGCCGTCGAGTTGGCCCTGCGCGCCCTGAGGGTCGGCCCCGGCGACGAGGTAGCGCTCGCCGCCTACGACTACCCCGGCAATTTCCTCGCGGTCCACGCGGTCGGCGCCCGGCCGGTGCTGGTGGACGTGGCGCCGGACGACTGGAACCTCGATCTCACCTCCTTGGCGGAGGCGCTCGGCCCGGCGGTGCGGGCGGTGATCGTCTCGCATCTGCACGGCGGCCTGGTCCCCATGCGGGAGTTAACGGATCTGGCTTCCGCGCGCAACATCGCGGTGGTTGAAGACGCGGCCCAGGCGCCGGGGGCGGTAGTGCAGGACCGGCGCACCGGGGCGTGGGGCGACGTGGGCGTACTCAGTTTCGGCGGTTCCAAGCTGCTGACGGCCGGCCGCGGCGGCGCGTTGCTGACCGGCCGCGCCGACCTCTACCAGCGCCTCCGTTTACTGATGCACCGATCCGGAAATGTGCTATATCCCCTCTCCGAACTCCAGGCGGCCGTGCTGGCGCCGCAGCTCGACCGCCTCGACGAGCGCAACGCCCACCGCCGCCGGGCCGTCGGATTGCTGGCCGAACGTCTCCGAGACGTGCCGGGGCTGTCGCTCTTCCGCAGTCGCACCGACGGCGAGACGTGCTATTACAAGGTCGGCTTCGGGTACGACGCCGAACGCTTCGGGTTAACGCGGTCACGCTTCATCGCCGCCGTGCGGGCGGAGGGCGTCGCCCTAGATGAGGGATTCCGCGCTCTGCACGTCGGCCGGTCGCCGGAGCGCTACCGCCGCGTCGGATCGCTGACGGAGGCGGAACGCGCCCACGCCGGCTGCGTCGCGCTGCACCATCCAGTCCTTCTCGGATCGGATGAGGAGGTGGAACAGGTTGCGGAGTCCGTATGGAGGGTCCATCGCCACGCCGGTCGGCTCGCCTCCGCGTGAAAAACACCGACCCCGCCGGATAATCCGGGCGGGGTCGGGGGCTTCGGGGAGAAGCAAACCGAGGAATTGATTCAGTCCCCATAGGGGGAAGTGAAGGATGGCGAATAAGAATGCAATGGCCGTGCCGAAGGACGCCGGCTCGCCGGTTCGCCCGAAGGATTCGTCGCATATCTTTGTAAACGAGATGCTTACGGCATGTGATGTGTGCGAACGCTGGACGCGCCGTGTTTCCGTTAATTTACAAGCCGCGGTTACGACGTTAGCTCTTGCTCGCACCGCTTGGCGGCGGGCGATTCGCGACTTAATTCCTCTTATTTCCGCCGAGCTTCGCCTCACGCCAGCACGCCCTCGATGACGCTCCCCGTGCTGATCGGCAGCGGCCGGTGCAGCGCGTCGCGGATCTGCGTCTTGGGATCGATGCCGAGCAGGTGGAACATCGTCGCCGACAGGTCCTCCGGCCGCACCGGGTCGCTCGCCGGGAAGGCGCCGGTCCTGTCCGAGGCGCCGTAGACGAAGCCGCGCTTGACGCCGCCGCCGGCCAGCAGCGCCGTGTAGCACTGCGGCCAGTGATCGCGGCCGGCCATGTTGTTGATCTGCGGCGACCGGCCGAACTCGCCCACCCACACCACCAGCGTCTCGTCCAGCAGGCCGCGGTCTTCCAGGTCTTCCAGCAGCGTCGGCAGCGTCTGGTCGGTGATCGGCAGGAGCCAGTTTTTGAGGATCGGGTACATCGGCTTGTTGTTGAAGCCGTGCGTGTCCCAGCCGCCCTCGCAGCCGCCGATGGTCTTCGCGAAGTAGACGTTGATGAACCGCGCCCCCGCCTCGACCAGCCGCCGGGCCAGCAGGCAGCCCTGGCCGTAGGTGGTGCGGCCGTAGCGGTCGCGCAGCGCGGCCGGCTCCGCCGACAGGTCGAACGCCTGCTTGACGCCCGGCGACAGCAGCATGTTCAGCGCCTTGGCGTAGGTCTCGTCGATGCCGCGGGCGCGGGCCGAGTATTCCAGCAGCGCCGACTGCTCATCGACGAGCCGCATCATCGCCCGGCGGTCGGCGAGGCGGTCGGGCGTGAGGTTGTCGGGCAGGCTCAGTTCGGGCAGGCGGAAGTCGGGCGCGTTGGGGTCCTGGCCGATGAACAGCGGGTCGTGGGCCTTGCCGAGGAAGCTGGCGTGTCTGGCCGGGCGTGACGGAGCCGTCGGCGATGACGTAGGGATAGGAGACGAAGGTCGGCATGCCTGCGCGGGCCGGCGCCAGGGCGTCCACGACGGAGCCGTAGGCCGGGAACAGGTCCTGCGAGTCGCGCAGCCGCTGGTCGTCGGTCGGCGGGGCGTAGCCGGTCAGGCTGTAGTAGCCGGCCGAGTTGTGGTTCTTCATCTCGTGCCGCAGGCTGCGGATGAGCGTCACCTTGTCCATGACGCGGGCGATGCGCGGCAGGCGTTCGCAGACGTGGACGCCGGGGGCGCGGCTGGCGATGGGCTTGAACTCGCCGCGGATCGCGTCGGGGGCGTCGGGCTTCATGTCGAAGGTGTCCTGACAGCTCGGCCCGCCGAACTGGTGCAGGAAGATGACCGACTTCGCCCGCGCGCCGCGGCCGGCGGCGTGCCGCGCAGCAGGGGCAGCGACAGGCCCAGCAGGCCGAGGCCGCCGACCTGGAGGAGACGGCGGCGGGTGAGGGGGGAATGCGGGAAATCGGGGCAGGCGGAAATCATCGTACTCCTCCGGTCAACGGTGCAGTCCGATCTTCGCAGGGCGAGGTAAACTCCGCCCCTATGCGGCTCGAACTCATTTCCTATTTTCCACCTTGAGGACCTTCATCTTCAGCTTCCCCGCCACGTTCAAATACGCCTGGTCCTCCGACCCCTCGCTGAACTTGATGTGCGTCGGGTCGATGTACACCTGATTGAACGTCGGGTCGATCGTCACCCACTGCTTGCCGTCGTGGACCTCCGACCAGGCGTGCCAGGCGAACGACTTCGCGTCGCCGCCGACGTAGACCACGCCGCCCACCTGCCGCGCCGGTATCCCCGCCGCCCGCGCCAGCGTCGTGAACAGCAGCGTGTGTTCCGTGCAGTCGCCGGCCTTGTTCTCCAACACCGTCAGGGCGTCGTCCGCGTTGGCGTCGTAGGTCTTGCGAAGGTTCTTGTACACCCACTTCTCCAGCAGCGTTGCCGCCTTTAATGGGTCCTTTTCGTCGCCGACAATCTCCTTGGCCAGCTTGCGGATCTTCTCGCTGTCCGACTGCATGCTGGCCGTCGCCTTGAGGTACTCCTTGCGCTGTTCCTCGGTCAGCGCGGCGGGCTTGTCCGTAGGGCGGTCGCGCGACAACTCCAGCACCGCGACGTCGTCCTTGCGCGACACGATCCGCTGCCGCGGCGCCTCCGGCAGGGCGAAATCGTCCAGGCCGGTCAGCTCCAGCGTCAGCTTCTCGATCCGCGAGGCCCGGCCGAGCGTCCTTGTCCACCTTGATGGAGGTCGCCGCCATCAGATCGACGTTCTCGTCGAGCTTCTTGGCGAGCGGCCTCCTTCTCCATGCGCATTTCCATGACGCCGACCTTGACCGACCAGCGGCCGGGCGTCGCTCAGCAGTTCCTCGTTCGACCTGGCGCCCTGCGACAGCGTCTGCACGACGAACGCCTCGGTCTCGACGCCGCCCAACGTGATCGGTTTCTTCTCCTTGAAGGTGTAGATTTCCTTCACGTCCACCGTGTCCTGGTCCCAGGAGGTCGTCCAGTTGTCGAACGTGTCGCCCTTCTTCGCCGATTCGCAGCCACGTCTCCAGCCGCCGTTGCAGCGCCAGCGTGCCCTTGGGCAGCGGGAACTTCCGCTCCGTCTTGCGGTCGCCGACCTGGGTGGTCTGCACCAGGCCGTCGCCCTTGCGCACGGCCGTCCGCACCGTCTCCTGGCCGTCCTCGATGATGCGCAATTCGCTGAAGACGACGTTCCCTTCGCCCTCCAGCCCGTAGCAGTCGATCTCCTTTTGCTCCAGGACCGTCTTGGTGCCGTCCACGGTGACGGCCATGTAGGACTGCGAGGTGCGCGACGGCTACTTCCTTGTCGTCGTGCTTGCCGAGCTTGATCTCGTCCACCTCCCAGCCGGCCTTCTTGTTGCCGACGTAGATGCCGTAGGCGGTGCGGTTGGCGCCCTGCACGACGTAATCGCGCAGCGACTGGGCGGGAGTTTCCGCCGGCGCGTAGCAGGGGACGAGGAAGAAGAGCAGGGCGGACAGACTGAGAACGCGAGACATGCCGATTGCCTCTACATGGGTTCGGGAGAGGGGTCGGGTTCAGGGGCGCCACGGTGCGATCGTAAGGGTTACACGGACCAGTTCTCGACGGTCAAGTTCGGAATGCGTCGGAAGTCACGGAGATTGCGCGCTGACCAGGACGCCGCCATTCTCCAAAATGACGGCGGCGATGCGCAAGTCCATCTTTCCGCACGTTCAGGTTGAGAGCGACTTCAATTGTTCATATCGAAGGATGGCCGGTTCCGTGAAAGATAAGATATGGCGTTCCAGCCAGGTGTTCGACATTGTCGGCCAGATGCCTGGTACGCCCGCGCAAGACGTCCGCTTCGCTTGGCCCGGCGAATCTGGGTGTACCACCCGGACAACTGTTCTTCCACGCTGATGACCGTAATCGCCGTCTCGTCCGCCGGCGTGGGCGGCCACATTACGGATTACCAAGGGATCGCCCATCTGGAGCAAAGTCAGGATGTTGGTGTCCAACACGTAAAGACTCATAGATAATCCGGATCGGCGTCGGCGTCGCGTCGGTTCTCTTCCATGGTCCGCTTCCATTCCTCGATCAATGGATCGTCTTGCTCCCAAATCCCGGCCATGCGCAGCCAAGGACTGCCCACCGCCGGTACTCCCAGCGGGACGACTTGCCCGCCGCCGCGGCGATCCGATTTTGCACCATCTCGCGCAACTTTTGCAACGCCTCTTCGCGCGTCGCCCCCTCGGCCGTGAGGCCGAACGGTTCGCCGCTGCGGGCGCGAAAGCCGTTGGGGCCGACCGGCTCGATCAGCACGGGTATTTCCATCGCTCATTCCTCCGCCGGGGCGCCTCAACGCAACAACAGGAACTCCTTCGCGTTCACCAACCCCCATAATACATCTTCCAGCGCCCGCCGCCGATCTCTGTTGTGAGCGATCAGAGCCAGCGCCCCGGCCCGTTCCTTGTCCGAAGGCGGCCGGCACAGGGCGGCGAAATACAACTCCTCAACGATCTCCTCGTTCGATTTGCCGACCGCCAGCAAGCGGCCGATGCGGTTGTCCGGCGTCGTCAGCATCTGATTCAGCACCGGCCCGGTGAGCAGCTGCAACGCCTGTTCCAGCGTCGAGTCGTCGGAACGCTCGCAGTCGCAGCTCAGCGACCGCTCCGGCTTGCCGAACGCGCCCAGGAGTTTCTCGCCGTCGCTCACGCCCTTACCTGGGCTGGCCTTCACGCCCGGCAGCTGGCCGGCGCAAACCCGGCTTCAGCCCAGGAAACGTCAGCGGCGCCCTCGTCGCGCGACCGAGCGCGTCCAGCAGTTGCTCCGCCTGCAACGGCCGCACCAGCGCGTGCGAGAAGTTGGTCTCGTCGTCGCGGTTCGTGTCGTTAGGGATGGAAGAGAGCTGGTAAACCCGTGAATTCATGATCGTCCGCACCAGCCTGCGCAGGTCGAAGCCGTGGCCGGCGAAGTCCCGGGTCAGCGCGTCCAGCAGCGGGCCGTTGACGGGCGGGTTGGAGGCGCGAAAGTCGTCGTCGGGATCGACGATGCCGCGTCCCATCAGCTCGCGCCAGACGCGGTTGGCCTGCGCCTGCGCGAAGAACGGGTTGTCCGGGGCCGCCACCCAGTCGGCCAGCGCCTGCAAACGGTCGGCGTCCGGTGCGAACGGCGGCGTCTCGGCGCCGGGGAAGAGCGGCCTCAAGGTCTCCTTGGTGCGCGGATGAACTCCCTCGCCAGTGCGCGACTCGTACACGATCTGGTCGCCGTCGAACTCATGCTTGTCGAACTTGTCGCGGCGGTTGTTTTCGAGAATGCGATAGTCGATGCGGACGAAGAAGGCGGCCAGGCTGTGGTAGTCGGTCTGCGTCCAGTGCTCGAACGGGTGGTTGTGGCACTTGGCGCACCGCAACCGGACGCCGAGAAACACCTGGGCCGTGGCCTCCGCCCGGCTGAACGGATCGCGGAGGGCGCGGTAGAAATTGGCCTCGGGGTGGGCGTAAGTGCTGCCGCGGGCGGCGATCAACTCCCGCGCGAACTCGTTGAGCGGCTGGCCATCGGCGATGCTCTGACGAATCCAGTCGTGGAACAGGCGGACGCCCTTGCGGTCGAGCGCCTTTTCCTCGACGCGCAGCAGATCGCACCATTTCAACGCCCAGAAGTCGGCGAACTCCGGCCGCCCCAGCAGTTCGTCGATGAGGCGGGCGCGTTTGTCCGGCCGTGCGTCGTCGAGGAAGCGGCGGGACTCGTCCGGCGTCGGCGGCAGGCCGATGGCGTCCAGGTAGGCGCGGCGCAGGAAAACGGCGTCGGAGCACAATCCCGACGGCAGCATCCGAAACGTTCGCAGCTTCGAGTAAACCGGACGGTCGATGAAATTGTTCTCGGGCGGGTCGGTCCAGACGAAGTTTGGCTGGCTCGGGATGAAGGCCAACTGAACGAGGGCCTGGCAGTCGAGGTAGCGCACCAGGATCGTCGTTTCGCCGAGACCCTGACGGCGGGCGACGCCGTCGCGGCCGACGCGGACGACGAGGTTGGACGGCTCGAAAACGCACAGGTCGGTCACGTCGCGCGACCGGCCGTCGGAGAAGGTCGCCGTAACGTGGAGCGGGACTTCGTCGGCCGGCTCGGTCAACACCCGTTGGCGCGGCGTCACGTCGAGGCGTCGCAGCACCGGCGAACCGGGCGGGTCGGGCAGACAGCCGCCTGCAATCCAGCGACGGAGGATTTCATATTCCCTGGAACCAACGGAAAATCGTTTGGTCCCCTCGTGCGGGATGGTCGCGGTCGCCTTGAGGAGAATGAGGCTCTCTTCGGGATGAAAACGGTCGGTGCGGCGGGCGAGCGTATCGCGGGTGAGGACGGCGAGGTCGAAGGCGGGGTCTTCGCCGCGGAGGGAGAGTTTGAAGCCGTTCTTGCCGTTCTGGTTGCCGTGACAGGCGCCTGCGTTGCAGCCGCCGCGCGACAGCACGGCCATGACCTCGTTGCGGAAGCTAACGGCTTCGTCTGCGCGGGCGGCGGCCGTCAGGACGGTGAGCGCGACGAGGCAGGGGATCATGCGTGCGGCGGGGTGCATGGAGGGTCTCGCGGCGGGGGCCGAGGCCCATTCATTTTACGCCGGTCGGCCTTGGCGTGCAACGAACGAAAACGGACGGCCTCAGCCCGCTCACTTCCACGTCAACGAAATGTCAAGCTTTTGATCGCCCGTGACGACCTCGGCGGAAAGCCCCGACGATTCCACCTTTTCATACTTTTCGGGGATCGCTTTGTAGACGAGGCCGCGCACCGACGGGTCGGGCAGAACCATGCCCTTCGACCCGACCTGATTGGCGCCGCCGCCGCGGCCGACGGCGGGCGGGGCGGCGGCACCGCGGTATATCAGCGTCTGCACGGCGATGCGGACCTTGCCGATCGGCGCCTCTTTCATGACGTAAGCCCCGTCGCCGTTCAGCGGGGCGGTGGAAGTCAGCTGGCCGTCTTCGGACACGAACAGGACGTTGCCGGCCGTCACCGGCTGGCCGTCGATCGTAACCTGGCCGCGGACCTCGCCGTGATTGATCCGGGGGCCGCAGCCGCCGAGGGTCAGAGCGATGCAGGCCAGCGTCACGCCGGCCACGCGCGGGAGAGTGCGCATGGGTCTCCTGGGACAAATGGAACAGGCCTTGGGAAATCACCAGTCGCTGCCGAGCGGCAGGCCGTCCGCCGGATCGACGGCGTTGCCCCAGGTCGCGGCCGACACGCCGGAGTTGACCGCGCGGACGCTGCCGTCGCCCAGGCCGACCAGGATGCCGGCCGCCGAGAAGGCCGTCGGCAGCGTGTGGTCGCAGGTGCTCTGGGTCGGCTGCTCCTGGAACTTGGCGCCGGGCGCGGCGATGCTGGCGAAGAAGGGCGCGTAGTCGGGCGACCAACCGCCGTGCGCCCAGGCGTTGCCCCAGTTGCCGCCGTTGTTGCACACCATCAACTTCTCCGCGAAAAAGATGGTGTTCGATTCACCGTCGGGGATGGTGTTCAGTCTGTAGTTCGTGCCCCAGCCGGAGTAATTCCAGGGGTTCCCGCCGCGGACGCCGAAGACCTGAAAGTTGCCCGCGTAGCTGCCGCAGGCCCACGGCATGGCGGCATTGTTCTGGAGCCAGCTGTACTGGATGTTGACGTAGTTGGCCGGGCTGGGGTCCAGCGGCGCGTTGAACGTCTTGAGCTTCGTCGTCCAGAGAGGAGTGCCGTCCGGCGCGTAGCTGAACAGCGTCTGGCCGCCGCTCTCCTTATACAGCGGCTCTGTTCGATGTACGGCAACAGGTAATAGAACAGCGTGGCGTCCCCGTTAAAGCATTCCCAGGGGCCTTCGTAAACCGGCGGGTAGTAGCCGTTGGGGTTGCCGTTCGGCTCCCCCAGGTGCATCCACCAGGAATTCCAGGCGACCGGAAGCACCCCGCGATCGTCGTGGGCGCCGTGAACGGCCAAGGCGATTTGCTTGATGTTGTTGGCCGACTGGATGCGGCCGGCGGCCTCGCGAACCTTCTGAACGGCAGGCAGGAGCAGGCCGATGAGGATGGCGATGATGGCGATCACCACCAACAACTCGATCAGCGTAAATCCATCCCTGGGCCGACGAACCCGGAACCGCGCCATGACGCACCCCTGGAAGAAGAGAAAGGAAAAGAGGACGAGCGGTTGACGAGTCGGGTGGAACCGCGCTCTTCCCGTGGAATTGATAAATAGTTTACGACGCGCGGATGGATTTCGTCAACGAAGAACCCGAAAGAAAACGCAGGGCGGTAGTCGAGTCCGTGATCATCGTCTCGGCGCCGTCGCCGGTTTGCGCGGGTCGGGGAAGTTCGTCGGGTCGATGCGATACAGGGCGACGCCGACGGCCTCGCGGACGCGGACGTCGGCGTCGCGCCGCAGCGCCTGGAGCGCGGGAATGGCGTCCTTCGCCTCTGCCCCGAACGACCCAAGCCCGATCACGGCGCTCTGGCGGACGTTGTCCGACTTGTCACCGAGGGCCTGGATCAACGCCGGGATGACCTTGGCCGCGTCGCCCTTGCGCTGCGGCAACGTGCGAACCGCGATGATCTGCTCTTTCTCCTGGGGCGACTTGAGGTCCTGAACCAGCTGGTCGGTCGATTTTCTGCCGCAGCCGCAGCAGGCCAGCAAGCAAAGCAACAGGACCGAACGTGACCGCACGCGCATGGCTGAACTCCTTGGTCGGAAAAGGACGCTCACCAACTCCCGGGCGCTTCACCGCCGGCTATGGTGCAAAGGTGTTGATACGTGTAGGGATCGATTCCGCTGGTGAGGAAATGCACCGAGCCGTCGCCGAACAGGAAGTTCGCCCCTTGCCCCGTGTGCATGCTGTAAAACGTATCGGGGTCCCAGAACGGCTGGTCCGCGCTGGGCACGTGCGTGGCGTTGCCGTGGGCGAGAACCAGGGCCTCGTCGAAGTCCGCGTTGTCGTAGGCGGTCCCATTTCCGGAATTGGGCGCCTGGGAGGGGGGAGTGTAGGGGGTGGTGTAGGGCTGAGTCGCCATCCAGGCGGGGACCCTTCCCCCCGTCACGGCGCCGGTCCAGGTGGTGGGGGAATGGTTGCTGGAGCGCTCGCCGACGATGATCGTGTTGCTCAATCCGTCGGTGACGTCGGCCATGCGATTGTGGCTGTTGCGATAAAACAGGCCGTCGCCGGCCGGGCCGGTGCCGCCGACGTCTCCGTCCTCGGCGGCGCCGCCGTCGCTGCTGGGCTGGTAGTTTCCACCGGCGTTGGCGAAACATTCCACCCAGCCGTTGCAGCCGACGTAGTTGCCATGCGCCACCGTCGCAATGGGGTTGGTGAAGGTGCTATCGTAAACAGGGAACGCCTGCGGGTAGGGATCCGAGGGACACTGGAAGATCGTCAAAGTCGTCTGGCTGACCGCCGCGTTGCTTCCGGTCCCCACCCCCTGGCTGAAATTGATCTGGTTGTAGACGTTGCCCTGTTCGATGTAGGGAAGGATCTTCGACGCCCAGCCCCAGCCCGGCCCCACGTCGTTGTCGGGGGTGCTCGCGGAGTTCGTGTTGCCATCGACGTAGCCGGACGGGAACGAACCGATGCTGTCGTGGTAGCCGTGCAGGGCCAGGCCGATCTGCTTGAGGTTGTTGGTGCATTTCATGCGGGCGGCCGCCTCGCGCACCTTCTGGACCGCCGGCAGGAGCAGGCCGATGAGAATGGCGATGATGGCGATCACCACCAAAAGCTCGATCAGCGTGAAAGCCAGTCTGGAAATGGGCCTTTTCATGGCGGGTTCTCCGTAGCCTCGACGAGTATAACAAAGTTATACCGAGAATACGGACGAGGTGCAAGGTCGTCAACCCGAATGGGAAATTCGATTTTTGGCGCGGTAACTTTCCGCCTACGGACATGGCGATGCTTCGCGGGGCCGGCTACAATCCAACCACCTTCGGCGACTTCCTTCCTCTCGGAATCGAGGTGTCTCATGGCCGATCTGGCGGACGGAGAATCGGTCCCGATGCAAGGTTCCGGCAGCAAGCCGTACCTCCTCAAGAACGTCGGCGGCGTCTACTCCTGTTCCTGTCCGGCATGGCGCAATCAGTCCACTGCCATCGAGCGCCGCACCTGCAAACATCTGCGAAAGCTGCGCGGCGACGCCGCGGAGGAGGCCCGCATCGGCGGCCCGGCGCCGACGCCGGCGAAGGCCGCGGCGGAGGACAAGGCGGCGCCGCCGTTGCTGCTGGCCGAGACGTGGGACAACGAAACCGACCTGACGGGCTGGTGGATGAGCGAGAAGCTGGACGGCGTGCGCGCCTACTGGGACGGCAAGCAGTTCCTGTCGCGGCAGGGCAATCGCTACCACGCCCCGGACTGGTTCACGGCCGAGCTGCCGAAGGAGCCGCTGGACGGCGAGCTGTGGCTGGGCCGCAAGAAGTTCCAACGGACGGTGAGCATCGCCCGCCGACAGGATAAAAGCGATCTCTGGAAGGAGTTGCGTTTCGTCGTCTTCGACGCCCCCGGTCAGGGAGGCGACTTCGAGGCACGGCTGGCGTTTTTGCGCCAGTTCGTGAAGCGGTACGCCTCGCCGTATGTCACGGCCCACGCCCATGAGGCGTGCAAGGGACTGGACCGCGCTGCGATCGGAACTGGACCGCGTGGAGGCGCTGGGCGGCGAGGGGCTGATGCTGCGTCAACCGGGGTCGGTTTACGAGGTCGGCCGGTCGCCCACGTTGTTAAAGGTGAAGCGCTTCCACGACGCCGAGGCCAAGGTGGTCGGCTGGCAGCCCGGCGCCGGCCGGCACAAGGGGCGGCTCGGGGCGTTGCTGGTTGAGATGGACGGGGGCGTGCAGTTCGCCGTGGGCACGGGCTTTTCCGACGCCGAGCGCGGCGCCCCGCCGCCGGTCGGCAGCGTCGTCACCTTCCGTTATCAGGAATTGTCGGACGGCGGCGTGCCGCGATTCCCGAGTTTCGTGCGAGTGCGGAAGGGTTCGTTGTGACGCCTGGCAGGGCCGTGCGTGAAGACGCGGGCGCCACATCAGACCGGATCGTCTACTGCCCCTTGTCCGCCGCCAAGTCGATGCCGGAAAAGTGTTCGTGGTCGCTGTCGGTGTTGAGCGTTTCCACGCGCAGCAGGTAGGTCCCCGGTTCCGGGATCGTGAAGGCCACGTGCGCCCCGACCCGGCACTTCGGCTTGAAGTTCATCGTGAACTTCCCTTCCGTCACTGTCTTTTTCAGGTCGGGCAGGTTTTTCTGCCCCGCCTTGTCCTCGCGCACGACGTAGTAGCGCACCGTCACGTCTTTGAGGACCCCATGCGGATAGGTGTTGGTGAGAAAGAAAACCAGCTCCAGCGGCTCGCCAACCTTGACCTGGGCCACCGGCCGGTCGTTGTAGCCCCCCGCCGGCGGCTCCCGATCCGCCGTGGCGGACACGGAGTCCCCCTCCGCGCCGGTGTCCGGGTCGATGTGGACCAGCCGCAAATCGATCCGGGCGTGTTCCGCGCGGGCCGAGAACGGCGACGCGGCCAGGACCAGGCAGGCGATCAGGCACGACAGACTTTTCAAGGATCGTCCTCCGCGGGCGGAAAAGGGGGAGCGCCGATCGGCCGATCAGCTTGGCGCCTCAACGGGCCGTCACGTCGATGGCCGCGAAGTCCTCATGGCCGTCCAGCCCCGCCGCGGCGCCGATGGTTTCCAGGCGGAACAGGTAGCTGCCTGGCTTGGCGACCGTGAAGGTCAGCTCGCTTTCGTTCTTGTCCTCGGGACCGAAGTCCATCGTCAGGGCGGTCTCGGCGATCACGCCCTTGTCCAGCTTCGTCGCGGCCGGCTGCCCCGGCTTCTCCTCCTTGACCGCGTAGAAGTGGACCGTGACGTCTTCGAGCTTGGCCTTGGGGTCGGCGCCGCTGATTTTCCAACGGACCGTGACGCGGTCGCCGGCCTTAATTTCGAGGACGCCGCGCGGCGCCGTCTTGGCGTCCGGGGCGGCCGACTCGGCGTGGGCCGTCTTACTCGCCTTTCCGGAGTGGACTTCGAGGTCAATGGCGAACGGTTCCGCGGCGGCCGCGGCGGAGACGAACAAGCCAAGGAAGGCGGCCAGGCCGATGAGGCAGCGGGGCATGGGAGCGGGTCTTTCAGGGCAAAGGAGGGAGGCGAGGTTTCGGGGGCGTCCAATAGGACCATGATGCGGCCTGGCGCCGTCTCATGCAAGGGAAAAACCGTCCGGCGCGCCGGAACGACGGAAAAGGATCGGGTAGGATAAGGTTGAAGTCCGGCGTGGTTACGGCGACGAGGGAGGGGCGGTCATGCGGCGGTGGCTTTTTCGATTGCTGATCCTAGGAGTGGTGTTGGGCGTGGCGGCGGCCGTCGTCGTGCCGGCGGCGGCGTGGTGGCAACAACGCACCGCCCCGAAGTACCTGACCGCCACGGTCTCGCGCGGCCGGGTCGAGACCGTCGTCAACTCGACCGGCACGATCAAGCCGGTCCTGTCCGTCTCCGTCGGCGCCTTCACGTCCGGGCCGATCAAGGAGGTCTACGTCGATTTCAACAGCGTCGTCAAAAAGGGCGACCTGCTTGCGGTGATCGACCCGCAAGTTGGCCAAGGCCGCCGTCGATCGCGACGAGGCCGCCCTCGACGCCCAGAAGGCCGACCTGAACCGCGTCGAGGCGCTGCTCCAGCAGGCCAAGAACAACGAGGAACGCGCCCGCAAGCTCGTGGCCATCAACAAGGACTACCTCGCCGACACGGACATGGATACCTTCGTCTTCACCCGCCTCCAGGACGAGGCCCAGGTCCGGCTGCGGCAAGGCCTCCGATCGCCCAGGCCGAAGCCACCCTGGAGAACTCCCAGGCCAACCTCGGCTACACCGAGATTCGTCTCGCCCGTGGACGGCATCGTCATCGAACGCGAAGGTCGATCCCGGCCAGACCGTGGCCTCCTCGTTCCAGACGCCGGAACTGTTCATCATCGCCCCCGAAATGGATAAACACATGTACGTCTACGCCTCGGTCGATGAGGCCGACATCGGCCAGATCCGGGCACGCGCAGGATCGCAGGGCGCGGGTCGTGAAATTCACCGTGGACGCCTACCCCGGCGACCTGTTCGAGGGCAGGATCCACCAGATCCGCAAGAACTCCACCACGACGCAAAACGTCGTCACCTATCCCGTCGTCATCGAGGCGCCGAACCCCGACCTGAAACTGTTGCCCGGCATGACCGCGAACCTCTCTTTCCAGATCGAGGCGAAAGACGACGTGCTGCGCGTGCCCGCGGCGGCGCTGCGGCTACGTGCCGCCGCCGGCCCTGGTTCGCCCGGAGGACGAGCACTACGTGGAGGGTCTGACGGCCGGCCGCCGCCGAGGGCGGCACGAAGCGTCACGGCCGACGAAAAGGCCGACCAGGCCCGCGAACGCCAACATCGCGTCGTCTGGGTCCAGGACGGGCGGCTGCTGCGGGCCGTCCCCGTCACGCTCGGCCTGATCGAAAACCAGTACGCGGAAGTCGTGAACGGCGACCTCAACGGAAGGCCAGGCGGTCGTCACGGGGACGGAAAGCCTGTTCGCGCCGAGGTGAGCCCGTGGACCTTCTCGACCTGTTGCTGATCTCCCTGCGGACGCTCGCCAAGAACAAGCTGCGCTCCGGGCTGACCGTGCTGGGCGTGGTCATCGGCATCGCCGCCGTCACCACGATGGTGTCGATCGGGCAGGGCGCCGGCCAGCTGATGCAGAACGAGTTCCAGACCCTCGGCTCCAACGTCATCATCGTGCTGCCGGCCAGCAGTCAGACGGCCGGCGTCCGTCAGGGCACGGTGACGACGCTCACCGACGCGGACGCCCACGCCATCGCCGACGGAGTGCCCCGCCGTCCTGGCGGCGTCGCCGTTCGTCGGCGACCAGCGGCCAGGTCATCGGCGGCAACGTCAACTGGCAGCCCGACCAGATGCTCGGCGTCGGCCCCGACTATCCCATCGTGCGCAACTGGCCGTTGGCGGCCGGCGAGTTCTTCACCGACGGCGACATTGCCGGGGCGACCAAGGTGTGCGTGCTCGGCCACACGCTGGTCGCGCAGCTCTTCCCGGACATCGACCCCATCGGCCAACAGGTGCGCGTGAAGAACATCCCGTTCACGCGTCATCGGCGTGCTGGATCGCAAGGGGGCGAACCTCGTCGGCCAGGACCAGGACAACATCATGCTTGATGCCCTACACGACGGTGCGCAAACGTCTGCAAACCTCGGCGTTCTCCAACGTCGATCTGGTGTTCGTCTCCGCGCGCAGCGAGGCCCTGTCGCCCCAGGCCGAACGGGAGATCCGCAGTCTGTTGACGGAGCGGCATCGCATCCCGCTCGGCGAGAAGCCCGATTTCGAGATCCGCAACACGGCGGACATCGCCGCCGTGTTCGGCGTCATCACGGGGTCGCTGACGGCCATGCTGTCGGCGATCGCGGCCATCTCGCTGATCGTCGGCGGCGTCGGCATCATGAACATCATGCTGGTGTCGGTGACGGAACGGACGCGCGAGATCGGCATTCGCATGGCCCTGGGCGCCCGGCCGCGCGACATCCTGCGGCAGTTTCTGGTGGAGGCGGTGGTGCTGTCGAGCATCGGCGGCGCGATCGGCATCGCCCTGGGCGTCGGGGCGTCGGTCGGCGTTACGGCGCGTGATCAACGTACTGTTGCCGACCTCGAAATGGCCGTTCGTCGTGTCGATCCCGGCGGCGCTGCTCGCCCTGCTGTTCGCGGCGGCGGTCGGCATCTTCTTCGGCTACTACCCGGCGCGGCGGGCCAGCCGGCTCGACCCGATCGAGGCGCTCCGCTATGATTGAGGATCGGCGGCGTGCGGAACATCGAAAGGATCGAACCATGCTGACGGAAACTTTTCCCAGTTGGATGGAGGTTACGGCCGATGCAGTTCGTCGCGCCGTTGAGGACGCCGACCGGCCGGCCGCACCAACACACGGGACCCGTTCGATTCTGTTCATGGCCCGACAGCTTCGCCGCGCCATCCGGCTCTTTCACGCGCAGATCCGAGATGAAATCGACTCCGGCGTGGAGGCGACTTCGTTCGTGACCCACTTCGCTCCTGTAGCGGAAAGTCTAGGCTCTCTGCACTCCAAACTGGAGACTATCCTGAGCCTCTCTCCCGAACCGGCGCCCAGGGGTCTGCACGGCCGTCTGAAGCAGATCCTGCAAGCTTCCGAAAGCGAAGTGTTTGAAACGAGGCGCTTCCTCGCCAAGTACCTTGCGGCCGCACGGAAGCCTCTTCCGCCTCTCCACCAAGAGAGCCTGCGCCGGGGCCGGGCGGACGCGGCGGACGGGCGGACGGAAAACGTCGTGAAAGCGATCGCGCGTCTGGAGGCAGGCGGAGACCTGTAGCCGTGTCCTCGGAAGAAGGATACTCCTTGCAACTGACGGACGAGGCGAAGACCCAGATTCGGTCCTTTCAGGGTCTGTCCAGGCGCGAGCGGAAGGGGCTTTTTCTGCCATGCACCGACGACTCAGCCGCCTCTCCGACGCTTTCCGGGACGACCCGGCCAACCGCGTCTCGCCCGGTTCCTCCGAAATCCTGTGGCGCCTGATCTTCCCCAGCGACAACGGCGACCCGCTGGAATTCACGTTCGTCGTGGACGTCGGCCCGGCGGTGCATGGCGTGTTGACGATCATTTCCGTCAGCCGCCCTGACGCCTGAAGTGATCCTTTGCATTGATTGTCCGGCTCGCTGGGCCAGCCGGCTCGACCCGATCGAGGCGCTGCGCTACGATTGAAAGTCTACTTGCCGTCAAGGTCCGCACAAGTTATACACCCCCGACGATTGAAACAATCTGGTGCGTCGATGCCCCTGATCGAGCTGCGGGACCTGAGCAAGACGTATGACCTGGGGGAAGTGAAGGTCCAGGCGCTCAAGCGGGTGTCGCTGGACATTCACGAAGGCGAGTTCGTCGCCCTGATCGGCCCGTCCGGCTCCGGCAAATCGACGCTCATGAACACCCTGGGCTGCCTCGACCGCCCCACCGAGGGCAGTTACCGTCTGGCCGGCGAAGAGGTCGCGGGGCTGAATCCCGACCAGCTGGCCCAGGTCCGCAGCCGCCGCATCGGCTTCATCTTCCAGAACTTCAACCTGCTGGCGCGGACCACCGCCCTGGAAAATGTGATGACGCCGCTCCTGTACAACCGGAATTGTCCGCGCCGCGGCGCAAGCGGCAGGCGCTCAAGCTGCTCGGCCGCGTCGGCCTGGGCAACCGCGTGGACCACCGGCCGAACCAGCTCTCCGGCGGCCAGCAGCAGCGCGTGGCCATCGCCCGGGCGCTGGTCAACGAGCCGCCGATCCTGCTGTGCGACGAGCCGACCGGCAACCTCGACACGCGCACCAGCCGCGAGATCATGGCCTTCTTCCGCGAGCTGAACGAGGCCGAAGGCCTCACCGTCATCCTGGTCACGCACGACCTGGAAATCGCCCGGCGGGCCAAACGCGCCCTGGTGCTGATCGACGGCGAAGTGGTCGTCGATACCACCGACTTCGACTTGGCCGCCGAGACGCTGCACCGCCGCTCCTTGGCCGACGATGCGGCCACGGGTTTCCCCGTCTGAACGAGGGTCGCCGCATGGGGCGGTCGCTGCTTCTGGGTCTGACCGCCTTGGCCGTGTGCGGCTGCGTGCTTCCGGGCTACGACGGCCAACAAACCGTCTGTCAAGACATCATCTTCCCGGAACAGCGGTCCATCGATTACCGCGACCCCGCGCAGCTGCCGCCCGCCCGCATCCCCGACAACCTGCCGCCGCGAACCGTCACCGACCCGCGCCCCGACACGCCCGAATGGCGGCTGTCGCTGGACGAGGCCATCCGCATCGCGCTGGAAAACGCCAAGGTCGTCCGCGTTCTGGCCGGGACCACCGCCGTCGCCAGCGGCCAGACCATCTACGACCCGGCGATCACCAACACGACCATCGACCAGGCCAACGCGGCCTTCGACCCGGTGCTGTCGCAGAACAACACCTGGAACCGGACCAACACGCCGCTGGGCGTCTTCGACCCGTTCGACCCGACCCGCTCGCTCATCACCAGCTCGCCGACGGACGCCTACCTCGGCACGCTGGGGCTGACCAAGACCAACGTCCTCGGCGGCCAGTGGCAGCTGACCGGGACCGAGAACCCCACGCGCATCGCCTTGCCCGGCCCGTTCCCGCTCAACCCGCAGAACCCCACCGCCGTCACACTCAGCTACACGCAGCCGCTGCTCCAGGGGGCCGGCTTCGCCGTCAACACGGCGCCGATCGTGATCGCCCGAATCAACACCGAGGAGTCGTACTTCCAGTACAAGGACAGCGTGCAGGAAATGGTGCGCGGCGTCATCAACGCCTATTGGAATCTGGTAGAGGCGGAAATCGCCGCCTGGGCCGCGAACATCCAGGTGCGGGAGTCCAAGGAGGCGCTCGACGTGGCCGACGCCAACCTCAAGGCCGGCCTGGGCGGCTGTCGGACGTGGCCCAGGCCCGCGTGACCTACACCCAGTTCAAGGCGAACCTGGTCGCCGACAAGGCCAACGTCCTGACGCAGGAAGGGGCCTTGCGCAACCTCCTCGGACTGCCGCCGGACGACGACCGCCGCATCGTCCCCGTCTCCGCGCCGACCTTTGAGCGATGGAAGCCGAAATGGGACGCCCTGGTCGGGCTGGCCGAGCAGCGTCGGCCCGACATCGTTGAATTGAAGTTAGTCACTGAGGCGGATCGGCAACGTCTGATACAGGCCAAGGACCAGGCCAAGCCGAAGCTCAATGCCGTCGCGTCGTACACCTGGAACGGGCTGAGCGGCGAAATGCCCAACGGCGAACGGTTGGCGACGGCGGGCGGCGTGTACACGGACTGGTCGGTCGGCGTCAACTTCTCGGTGCCGCTGGGCCTGCGCCAGGGCCGCGCCCAGGTGCGGCAGCAGGAACTGATGATCGCCCGCGACCGGGCCAACGTGGAGCAAGGCGTCCACGCCGCCCTTCACGACCTGGCGGGCGCCGTCCGCGATCTGGACAGCGCTTACGACCAGTACCTCGCCTTCAAGGAAGCCCGCGAGGCCGCCACCGTCAACCTGCGGACCCAATCCGACCTGTTCAAAATCGGCCTGCCGCTGAAGCCCGGCCAGCCCGGCGTCATCTACCTCAACGTGCTCCAGGCGCTCAACGACTGGGGCAACGCGGTCACCTCGGAGGCCCAGCAGCTCCTGGCCTACAACACCGACCTGGCCAACGTGGAGCGGCAGACCGGCACGATCCTGGAGACGCACGGGCTGGTCTTTTACGAGGAGCGGTTCCGCGCCGCCGGGCCGCTGCCGTGCGTGGACCGCCTGTATCCGTTCGCGCTGCCGCCGACCGGCTCGCCGCACCGCTACCCCGGCACGGCCGAACCGTCGGAGAACGCCTTCGATTTGACGAACCCGACGGCGCGCGACGCGACGCCGCCGGAGAAGCTGCCGCCGCCGCGGGTCGCGCCTCCGGCCCCTTAACATATCTCACAAACATTCCTTCGGCGAGCGGCCGGCGTGAGCCGGCTGATGTTCGCCTACACCAGCCGGCTCACGCCGTCCGCTCGCCACACACGGCGGTTCATTCCCGAACGATTCATCGAGCGCCGCCTTCAGGCCGGCGTTCCAGCGCTCCAGGTTGTACGACGTCTCCACGTCGCTCCGCGCCGCCGCGCCCAGCCGCCGGCGCAGTTCGCGGTCCTCGACCAGCCGCGAAACCGCCTCGACCAAACCGGCCACGACTTCGGGGTCGGGCGTGTACATCGGCTGGTAATCCTCGCGGAGCAGCCCGGCCGTTTCGTCCGCCCACGACGTCTTGCCGTAGCGGCCCTTGACGACCAGGCCGTTCTGCTCGTGGCGCAGGTACTCCTCCATGCCCCAGCCGTCGGAGCCGACCACGGCCAGGCCGTAGGACATCGCCTGGAGCAGCGAGACGATGTGAATCCGCGCCGCCGGCAGCAGGAAAATATGACTGTCGGCGTGCAGGGCGGACATTTCCTCGGCGGACAGGAAGCGGTTGATGACGCGCATGTCCGCGCCTTCGAGGATGCGGTGGTAATGGGCGTCGAGGTCGGGCAGGGCGGTTCGCAGGGTGAGACGCAGCTGCGGGTAGCGTTCGCGCAGCACGGCGAAGGCTTCCAGAATGTCCAAGCCGCCGCGGACGTAAAAGTTTTCGGGGACCTGACACCAGGAGTTAATGAAGAGCAAATGGATTTCATCGCCATCGCGGTCGCGGTGGCGTTGCCGGCGCGACGGGACTTTGACGCCGAGCGGCGTGTAGAAGACCTTGCGCCGGACGGCGTCGCTGCCGAACAGCGTGGGGACAAGGTCGGCCGTGGAGCGGACGTGCGTGACGATTCCCTTGCACTGGTCCGATTCCAACAACGCCTTCACGATCGGGAAGTACGGCGACTCGGCGATGCGCAGGCCGCACGTCCCGCCGTTCTGGACGAACGGATAAAAGAGCGTTGTCGGATCTTCTATTTCGATGACCCACGGGTTCTGGCCGAACGTGTAGGGCATGGAGGTGAGGAACACGGGGCCGCGCTGCGGGGCGAGCAGAAGCTGCGAGCGGAAGTGACGCGATTGGACGAAGCGCCACACGGCCCCCGGGCCGGCGCCGCGAAGCAGCAGCAACACGGCAAAGCGGGCAAGGGCGCCGAGCAGCGCGCACCCGGTCGAACATCGACACGTGGGGAGCGTCGCAAAACAGGGTGACGGCGAATCGCGCCAGCGACGCGGCCGTCGCCGGGGCCCGTAGTACCACAAGCTTAAGCTTGTGCCACGGCGACGGCCGCGCGTCTTGCGGCTTGAAAGGGGCGGGGGCGGGGGCGGAGCAGGTGAAGCGGTAGCCGGGCGGCGGTTCCGCGGTGTGGTTGAATTGCGGATGGCTGCCGCAGTTGCCCGACCACTCGTAAACCGGGAGCCAGCCGGCGAACTCGACCGGAACGCCGTCGCGGTCGGCCTCCTAAGACTCCCATTCCGCATCGTTCGCCGGTTGTCGCGGCCGCGCCTCTGAATCGTCTATCAGCGCTTTCACTTCCTCCAGCGTCGCCGCCGACAGGCTCTCGGGGTGCAAAAACAGCCGTCCGGTGGCGCAGCACCGCGAGGGGATCGACGTTCGCCGGCAGGGCGTAGACGCGGCCGTGGGTCCGAACCAGGCCCCAGCCGCGGTACGAAGCCGGGAAGGGGACGCGCGGTCGCAAACCGAGGTGCATGATCGGGCCTCCCGTGCGGTGAAGGGGTCGGCGCCGCCGTCAGGCCAACAGCATGGCGCGAACGTCGCGCAGCAGCCTCCGGCAGACACGCACGGGCAGCCGACGCAACGGCTGGGAGCGGACCTTGGCCAGCAGCCGGCGCGGGCCGGCGGTCCAGGCCTTTTTGTGGAGATCCGTGCCGTATTCCATGTTGAGGTAGATGTTCCGCGCCTGGCGGCGGAGCAGCTCGAACCAGTACGGGTTGAGGGGGCCTTGTTTGCAGGTCAGTTCCATGTTGTTGTAGGTCGGCGTGTCGCCCAGACCGTAGCCGCCGTGGCGCTCGTAGAACGGCGGCAGCCGCTTCCAAAGAACGACCTGGTAGAGGTCGTACAGGACGACCGACAGTCCCATGAGCCAGCTGTCCACGTTCGATTGCCAGCCGAAGTTCTGGCAGACCTCGATGAGCCGGGCGCTGACGACCGGCGACCATTCGCCGAAGGCCACCACCCATTTGCGGACCTGCTCTTCCTGCTCGTAGACGCCGGCGTAGGACTCGATCGGCGGCCGGTTGTGGCCGAGAATGCAGAACTCGTCCTTGATGCTCAGGATTTCGGAGACCCAGTCGCTGCGGAAGAAGTGGAAGTCGTCGGCCGTCATCAGGCAGAAACGCGAGCGGGGATGTCGCTGGGCGAACAAATATTCCTGGGCGTGGTGGAGGTAGTGCCGGCCCTCGCCGCGCGCAAAGACGAACGTGCGGACGGCGAAGGGATACTTGGCGAGCGAGGCGTCGGACGGCCCGATCGTCGTCGTCGTCGAACTTGATGAGGAACTCGAGTTGGCGCGTTCCTCCGGCGTGGTGGTCGCGACGGCCGAATCGAGGAGTTGCTTGAGGTCGGAAGCCGGGTTGTCCTTGGCGCGGGAGCAGAAGAGAACGCTGATCATCGCGGCGGCCTCCATGCCGACCGAACAGACGCCGTTCCCCGTCGTCCGTGATAGGGGGATGGGCGGCGCGGCTCCGGTCTCGAACCGATTGGTTGGGTCGAGGGGAGAATATAAAGCTTCGCGGAATTCTGGTCAAGCTGGA
>CAWFBG010000020.1:0-325189 GCA_963813925.1 uncultured Planctomycetaceae bacterium | reverse complement strand
GACGGTGCGGTCGTCGTCGTCGTTCAGCCGCTTCGCCAGGAAGTCGGCGTCCACGTCGCCGCCGCAGCCGCCGAGCAAAAAGGCGTACATGCTCAGCCGTTGCGCCGGCGTCCGCGGGTCTTGCAGCCAGCCGCGCAGCTTGTCGGCCGACAGCTTGGCCGACGCCTGGCCGAGCTGCCTGTCGTTGGCCCGCGCGAACTCCAGATAGGCGTCGAAGGCGATCTCGGGATCGGGATTTTCCAGGTAGTGAAAGTAGAAATCGAGGTTGTCGCCCGGATCTTTCGGGTCCAGCGCCAACGCCTTCTTGAAGTAGTCGAGGCCTTCCGCGCCGCGGAGGGGCACGCCGCGGTAGGCGTCCACCTTATTGTTGATGACGTCGCAGAAGACGAGGAAGCGAGGCGGATTTTTCGGGTCGCTGACGGGGAGAAAGCGTCCGAGGTCGAGGGCCGTCTTCCCGGCGAGGACCGGGTCGGGGCGCAACACGCATTCGACGGTAAGCTCGGAGGTCGCGGCCCCGCGGGGGTTCTGGACCGTGCCGTAAAGAATCATGCGCGCCGTGGGCTGGGCGGCCTCCTGCCGCAGCGTCGGCGCCTGCCGGAGCGAGCCGCCGCACAGGCTGCACGCCGAAGCGGGACACGGCAACCACACCAGCAGGCACAACAGGGGCGGCACGATCGGCATCCTGCGGGACATCAGGCTCCTCCTCGAAATACGGGTCATTTCCCCTGTTCCAGCTTCAAAATCTCCTCGGCCTCGCTGACCGCCTGCGGGTCCGCCTTGCGTTGCTCGGCCACGAACGCGGAATCGGCGGCCACGTCCGGGAAGCTCAGGGCGAACCGCAACACCGAGCGGCGCACGATCGGCACCTTCGTATACGCCTCGGTGGTCCGCAACGCCAAAATGCGATCCGTCATGTCCGAACAGCCCCACTTGCGCAGGTCCTCGACGGCCAGGTCGGCGATGTCCTTCTGGTCCAGCAGCAAGGTTACGCCCTCGGCCAATTCCTTCTTGTCCACGAGGTCGGGCCGGAAGTCGTGCAGGAACCGCGTCGCCCGAAGGGCGGCGTAGCGCATCAGAAACTCCTCTTTCGAGTCTTTCATGATGCTTTTGGTATATTCCCACCCTTCCTTGGGATTAATCATCATGTAGCCGGCCAGGACGCCGTCCACGCCGCTGCTCAGCTTGCGCTCGGGGTTGTCCACCAGCGAACGCAGCAGCCTGGCCTCCTTCTCCTTGCCGCAGTGGCCCAGCAGCGAGCCGTACAGGCCGACGCGGTAGCCCGGCGTGTTGGGGTCGCGCAGCCAGCCGACCAGCTTTTCCGGCGGCAGCCCGGCGGCCATGCCGCGGTAGTCCTTGTAGGCGGCGTTGGCGAACTCCTTGAAGGCGTCCATCGAGATTTCCGCGTCGGCGTTGTCGAGGTAGTTGAAAAAGAATTTCAGCCGTTCTCCGGTCTTCTTATCTTTGATTTCCTGCACGCCCTTGAGGTAGGCGACGATGTCGCTGTCCGGCTTGATGGCCATGCCGCGGTACGGGTCGATTTTGCCCTTAAAGTTGTAGCCAAAGACCAGAAACTTGTACTGCCCCGTCGGGTCCGGCGGCACGTACTTGGGCAGAGTGACCATCTTCTTGCCGGCGACGAGCGGATTGGTTTTGATGACGGCGTCGATGGTCAGGTCGGTGGTCTCGTCCTTGACGTTGGCGTTGCCGAGCGTGCCGAATAACACCATGTCGGCCCCGGCCATCTCGCCGGCCAGGGTCTGGCCTTGCATGGAGCAGAAGGGGCAGGCCTCCGCCGGCGCGGACAGGGCCGGGAGAAGCAGGATCGCCAGCACGAGCGGCATAGAGCGTCGGAGGGTGCGGACCATCGGGTGGGACTCCAGGGGGCGATGCGGTGGGGCAGGGCAGGGTGTGCTTCTTTCTTTATTATGGCGCGGACGGCCTGTCGAGGGCAAGATGGGTGTCACGTCCCCGGAGCGGCGGGGGCGCACGACATGGTTTGCAGCTGGCGGGGACGGGTCGTACATTGGCTGGGGCAAATCCGTTCCGTCTTTTGACCCAAGTTCCGAAAGGAGCCAGGGATGGCGCGAGCCAAGAAGCGCACTCCGAAGGTAGAAGAAGTGCGGCCTTACGTCGAGGGCGTCGCCAAAAACCTCGTGGAGAAGCTGTACGGCCCCCATGGCCCGGCCTGGGGGACCAAACTCACGGAGATCGAAGACGTCCTGCTTGAAATCCGCGAGGTGCTCACCGAGAAGATGCTCGACCTCACCCTCGCCCGGCAGGCCGCCGCCAGCGAGCGGCCTCAGTCGTACCAAACCTGCCCGGGGTGCCACGCCCCCCTGGCTTGTCCGGACGCCAGCCCCCGCCTCCTCCAGACGCGGGCCGGCGAAGCCGCCTGGCCCGAACCGGAAGGCTACTGCGACCGCTGTCGGCGGGCTTTTTTTCCCTCAGTCCAAGAGCCTGGGGATTGATCAGGGCGAAACCAGTCCAGCGCTCTTGGCGAAGATCACCTATGCCGGGACGGCGAGCCGCTCCTTTGCCGAGGGAAGCACGCTGCTGGACAAGCTGGCCGACCTGCCGGTGCCGGAGAAACAGGTCGAGCGGGTAACCCGACGCATCGGCGCGGAACGCGTCGCCGAGCGCGACGCCGCGGTGGCGGCGTTCGCGGCCTTGCCGTTGGTCGAGAAATTTGCCGTCCCTGCCGGCGTGACGCCGCCGCCCTTGGCCGTGGTGATGGCGGACGGCGGCCGCCTCCAAATCCGCGAGGGGCCGGTCCTCAGCATGGCCCCAGCCGAGCCGCCCCCCGCCCCGGGGTCTGCGGTCGGAGCGGCGGCCGGCGCGGCCGAGGCGTGGGAGGAGGAAGCCGCCGCGGTTGCCAAGACCGGCCACTGGCGGGAAGACAAGGTCGGGCTGCTGCTGCCCGTGAACAGCGACGTGGCGGCTGCCGATCCCTGTCCCGAGATTCCCACGTCGTTCCTCGACGTGGTACGCATCCCGAAGTTGGTGCGCGAACTGCACAAGCACGTCAGGCAAGGGGAGGACGCCGTAACCGACGCTGCGGAGCCGGAAGCGGCGGCGGAGGCATGGGAGGCGGAGGCGATGTACCAGCCCCCGGTCGTGCAGCAACGGCAGGTGGTCGCCTCACGCCAGACCTGGCCGATGTTCGCGCTGTTGCTGGCGCAGGCGGCGTGGGCGTTGGGATTCCAGGGGGCCGCGCGGAAGGCCTTTGTGGGCGACGGCTCGGCGAACAACTGGAAGCTGCAGCGTCGCTTCTTTGGGTCCTTCGTGCCGATCCTGGACTTCATCCATGCACTGTCCTACGTGTTCGCGGCGGCGATGGCCGGGCGACGCTTCGCGGCGGGCTGGGCGGTGTATCGGCAGTGGATCCGCTGGGTGTGGCAGGGCCAGGTGGCCGAGGTCATCGCCGCCTTGGAGGCGCGTCAGGGCGAGTTGGGCCTGCCACGGGAGGATGAGCCGGAAACGAGCCCGCGACGCGTGGTGGAAAAGACGTTGACCTACCTGCGCAACCACCAAGACAAGATGCGCGATGACGAGTACCGGCGGCAGGGGCTGCCCATCACAAGCAGCCACGTCGAGTCGGTGGTGAAGCAGATCAATCAGCGGGTCAAGGGGACGGAGAAGTTCTGGTCGGAGCACGGCAGCGAAGCAGTGCTGCAACTGCGCGCGGATTACCTGAGCGACGGCCAACCGCTGGAAGCCTTCTGGGAACGCCGCCAGGCGGCGGCGACCGGCCAACGCCGCTACCGCCGCGTGGGGTAGCTACAGACCGTGTCGTGCGCCCGAGCGGCGGCGCCCTCGTCGGCCGTCGGCGATCCGTCGTCCGCCGCCTCCCGCATCGCTTCCTGCGTCACGCGCGTGACGCGCGGGTCGGTGGCCTCCTGGATGCCCTGCGCCAGCTCCGGCAGGATGCCGATGCGCCGGTAGATCGGCCGGATGTGTTCGCGGATGGCCGGCAGCTGCCACGCGAACACCGCCGCGGCCACGATGCAAATCGCGCCGCCGCCGGCCACCGTCGCCTCCGCCCCGACCGCCTCCGCCAGACCGCCGGCCGCCAGGGCGCCCACCGGGGCCAGGCCGAGGAATGCCGTGGCGTAAAAGCTCATTACCCGGCCGCGTTTGTCTTCATCCACGATGGTTTGCAGGATCGTGTTGCTGGACGCCATCTGGGCCATGACCGCGAAGCCGACCACCGCCAGGGCCGCCAGCGACAGCCAGACCGTCGTCGAATAACCGAAGACGATCAGGCCGGCGCCGAGGGCCGCCGGCGAGTAGGCGATGACGCGGCCCAGGCCCAGCACGGTCTTGCGGGCGGCGATGTAGAGCGCGCCCGCCAGCGCCCCGACGCCGGCCGCGGCCGTGAGAAGGCCGAGCATCCCGGCCCCGCCGCGCAGATTGTGGACGGCGAAGATCGGCAATAGGGCGGCGTAGGGCGTGGCGACGAGGCTGACGACCGCGACCAGAAGCAGGATGGCGCGGATGGGCCGCGAGCCGAAGGTGTAGCGGGCGCCTTCCATCAGGTTGGACCAGCCGCGCGTGACGACGGCCGGCCGGGCTTCGTGCAGGCGCATGGCCCACAGCCCGTACAGCACGGCCAGGTAACTCAGGGCGTTGAGCAGAAAGCACGTCCCCTCCGAGACGCCCAGCCCGAGCAGCAGGCCCGCCAGCGCCGGCCCCACCAGCCGGGCGCCGTTGAACAGCGACGAATTGAGGGCGATGGCGTTGGCCAGATCGTCCTTGCCGCCGACCATCTGGGTAAGAAACGCCTGCCGGGCCGTCACGTCGAACGTGCTGACGACGCCGAGGACCGCGCCCAACACCAGCAGGTGCCAGATCTGAATGACGCCCGCAAAGGCCAGCCAGACCAGGACGACCGCCTGGAGCATCATCAGGATTTGGGTGGCGTACAGGATGGGCCGGCGGCGGAAGCGGTCGGTGACGACGCCGGAGACCGGACCCAACAGCAGGCCGGGGATCTGGTTGGCGAAGACGACCATCGTGAGCCAAAACGGATCGCCTTCGTTGCTTCCGGGCGCGGCCGTCAGCCGGTTGACCAGCCACGCCATGGCCGTCATCTGCACCCAGGTGCCAATCAACGACAATCCCTGTCCGATGAAGAACAGGCGGAAGTTGCGGTGCGCCAGCGAGCGGAGCATCGAGGCCATGAAATAGATCGATAAATGGTATGGAAGGTTAGCCGCGACGCGCAGCGGAGCGCGTGAGTTGCACGCGCTCCGCTGCGCGTCGCGGCTAACCGGGCCTCCCGTGCCGCTTACAGGAGCGACCGCACCGCCTTGGCGATGGCGTCGGCGTCGATGCCTGCGGCGTGCATCAGCTCGGCCGGCGTGCCGGAGCCGGGCAGGTCGCGCACCCCCAGCTTGACCACGCGCAGACCGTTCAGCGGCCCCTCGGCCAGGGCGTCGAGCACGGCGTCGCCCAGCCCGCCCTCCGGCCAGTGGTCCTCGACCACGACTAGCTTGCCGCCCACCGCCTTGACCGTTTCCCGCAGCGTCGTCTTGTCGATCGGCTTGACCGAGTAGGCGTCCACGACGCGGATTTCGACGCCCTCGGTGTGCAGTTCTTCGTAGGCCTTGAGCGCCTCGTGGACGGTGACGCCGGCCGCGATCACGGCGACGCGGTCCTTGTCGGAGCGCTTGACCACGCGGGCGCCGCCGACGGGGAAGACCTCGCCGGGGCTGTAAATCACCGGCGTTTTCTCGCGCGTGGTGCGCAGGTAGGAGATGCCTTCGAGGTTGGCCATCTGCTCCACCAGGGCGGCCGTCTGATTGGGGTCGCAGGGGTAGAGGACGGTGCTGCCATGTACGGCCCTCATCATGGCGAGGTCTTCGAGGGCCATCTGCGAGGGGCCGTCCTCGCCGATGCTGCAGCCGGCGTGCGAGCCGCTGAGGTGGATGCTGGCGTTGGAGACGGCGGCCATGCGGATCTGGTCGTAGGCCCGCGTGAAGAAGGCGGCGAAGGTCGAGGCGAAGGCCCGCTTGCCCAGCACGGACAGGCCGACGGCCGCCCCCAGCAGCTGTTGCTCGGCGATGAACATCTCGAAGAAGCGTTCGGGATAGGCCTTCTTGAATTCGTCGGCGTGGGTCGAGTTGGACACCTCGGCGTCCAGCGCCACCACGTCGGCCCGGTAGGCGCCCAGCGCCGTGATGGCGTCGCCGTAGGCCTTGCGCGTCGCCTCCTTGCCGCCGAGGGGGTAGTCCGGCGCCTTCATCGCGCCGGAGGCCGTCATCGTTCGCGGCGAATGCTTTTCGGGCTTGGGCGACTGGATGACGATGTGGCGTTCGCCGCCCAGCTCGGCGATGGCCTGCTTGGCCTGCTCGGCGTTCATGGCCTTGCCGTGCCATCCCTCCTTGTTGGCGACGAACGAGACGCCGCTGCCCTTGACGGTCTTGGCGACGAGGATGGTCGGCTTGCCCGTCGTCTTCGCGGCCTCGGCGTAGGCGCGATCGACGGCGGCCAGGTCGTGGCCGTCGAGTTCGATGGCGTGCCAGCCGAAGGCGCGGCGCGGGCGGCGTAGGCGGGGCCATTCCAGCCGAGGTCGGTCTCGCCGCGCTGGCCGAGGCGGTTCATGTCGAGGACGGCGACGAGGTTGTCGAGCTTGTAGTAGGACGCCTTGTCGAAGGCCTCCCAGATGGAGCCTTCGGCCATCTCGCTGTCGCCGAGGACGACGTAGACGCGGTAGGGCAGCTTGTCGAGGTATTTGCCGTTGAGGCACATGCCAACGCCGATGGGCAGTCCCTGGCCGAGCGAGCCGGTGGCGACGTCTACGAGCGGCAGGACGTGCGGGTTGGGATGGCCCTGGAGCGGGCTGCCGAATTTTCGGAGGCTCATCAACTCCTGATCGGAGATGGCGCCGGCCGCCTTGAACATGGAGTAGAGGACGGGGCAGGCGTGGCCCTTGCTGAAGATGAGGCGGTCGTTGTCGGGGTAGTGGGGGTTGGCCCAGTCGAAGCGGAGGTACTTGGCCATGAGCACGGCCATGAGGTCGGCCGCGGACATGGAAGAGGTGGGATGTCCTGAGCCGGCCGCGGTGGTGCAGCGGATGCTGTCCACGCGCAATTGGGCCGCCAGGTTCTTCCAGTCGTGCATTGGGTCCGCCATGGCGTTGTCGTCCTCGTCTTGTGGTCGAAGGGTGTGCGATCACGCCGCCTGCCCTGCTCATCTTAGGGGGCGGAGGGCGGCGGGAGAAGAATCGCGGTGCGCCACGAATTTGTTGCTGGCGTTCCCCTTGCCGGGCGGGGTAGAATCATCTTCGGCGTTCACGTCCCGTCCGACCCTCCATTCCGGGAGGCAACGCGCCATGGATTCCTCCGCCGAATCACCCGTCCGCAACGACATCGAATTGGGGTCTGTCACCCACTGGCCGACTGTCTACGCCGCCGCCGGCGTGGCCGCGGTGGTGGTCGTCGGCCTCGCGGCCGTCGTGGTGTTGGCCACCCTGCAACCCGCGCCGCCGCTGGAAACGCCGGAGGCGGTCGCGGCCGTTGTGCCCGCGCCGCCGCCGCGCCCCGCCCGGCCGGCCGTGAAAACCGTCGAAGTCGTGCCCGCCGTGCCGACGACCGTATCGGCGCCCCCGAAGCCGACGCCCGCGGAAACGGCGATGGTCGTTCGGCCTCCCGTTCCGGCGCCGGTCGCGATGGTCCCCACCGCCGTGACGCCGATCATTCGGGAGTCGCAGGCGGTAGCCGCTGTGGAACCGACCCCGATCACTCCGACCCCTGCCGCCGCGCCGCGCCGGCCTTATCGGGAGAGGAGCCTGGAATATGAAGACTGGCTATTGACGGACTTGCAGTCCGTCACGAAGGAAATCGATCTGGATAGGGTAGAAGGAACTTCCGCGCAGCTGCTGGGAATACAATTCTTCGGGCATCCGAGCCGGGACCCCTTGGGGCGTCGCCGGCGCGAAACGGCCGTCGTCGTCTCTCCCGCGGACGCCGCCGACCATATCATTGATTTGATCGCGCATTGCGCCGACTTGGCCGGGCTGCCGGTTTCGATCAGCCCGGCCGTCCGGGACACGGCCGTGACTGGAAAGAGTTTGGGACATGAGCCGGAACCCCAAACGAGGAAGGAGTCGCCGCCCCGCGCTTCCGATCCGGCTTTGAAAGCCTTGGATGAGGTCTCGCGGGAACTGCGGCCGCTCCAATCGCGGCGCACTCTGCTCTTCGGGAAGGTAGGCCGAAAGCCGAGGGATTCCGAAGATCCGCACGTCAAATTGGCGATCGAGTCTCGATGGAACGCGCTGATGGTCGCCTTTTTGGCGAGCAAGAAAGTTTGGCTCAAGGACGCGTATTCACCAGCCCTGGCGCAAATGCTTTGCGTCGAGGACGCACCCGTCCGCTTGCAGTTGACGAAGATGCTGGCCGCCATCAAGGGCGACAAAGCCAGCGTCGCCCTGGCCCGGCAGGCCCTGTTCGACCTGTCGCCCTCGGTGCGCGAGGCCGCAGTCCTGGCCTTGAAGGACCGGCCGGCCGAGGAATACCGCCAGACCCTGCTTGACGGCTTCCGCTACCCGTGGCCGCCCGTCGCCGACCACGCCGCCTATGCGCTCACAACGCTGGACGACCGCGCGGCCGCCAAAGACCTGCGGGCGATGGTGGACCTGCCCGATCCGGCGGCGCCCACGCTAAACAAAGAAAAGAAATGGGTGAAGGCGGAATTGGTGAAGGTCAACCACCTGCGCAACTGCCTCCTTTGCCACGCACCTTCGGCCGATCGCCGGGATCCCGTGCGCGGCTTCATCCCGGTACCAGGCGAAGGCATTCCGGTGAGCTATTACCGCAGTCCGGATGGGGACTTCGTTCGCGCCGACGCGACCTATCTCCGGCAGGATTTCTCGGTGCTCCAGCCCGTGTCGGACCCCGATCCGTGGCCGCAAATGCAGCGCTTCGATTATCTGGTCCGCCGCCGCCCGCTGACGGAACAGGAACTGAAGGACCAGGCGGACGCCCGCCCGGCCCCCAAGACGTACCCTCAGCGAGAAGCGGTGCGGTTCGCCCTGGAAAAGCTCACCGCGACCGAGGGCGGTCCCGTCGATAAAGTGGGCCTTGGTCCGTGAGGGTCCGCGCGACAACAACTTGGTCCGAGCCGGAAGCGTGAGCGACGGATTTTTCTCCGTCGCTCACGCTTCCGGCTCGGACATCCCGTTGTTAGCAGATAAAGGAACCCCGATGCCCCGCTCACTCCCCCGCCTTTCCCTGATCGCGACGTTGGCCCTCGCCTTCCTCGCCGCCCCAGCCCGCGCCGACGACGGCCTCGCCGCCAAGATCGACGCCGTCATCAGCAGTCCCGATTACAAGCACAGCCGTTGGGGTCTCCTCGTCGTGGACAACGACAGCGGCCGCACCGTCTATGAACACAATCCCGACATGCTTTTCGCCCCCGCCTCCGTCACCAAGCTCTATACCTGCGCCGCCGCCCTCTCCGCCCTCGGCGCCGACCACCGCTTCGAGACGCCCGTCTACCGCCGCGGCGAACTGATCGGCGGCCGGCTGCACGGCGACCTCATCCTCGTCGGCCAGGGCGACCTCACCCTTGGAGGCCGAGGCGCCGCCACCGGCAAGCTCGCATTCAAAGACCACGATCACATCTACGCCAACTGGCTCAGCACGCGCACCGAACTGGTGGACGCCGACCCCCTCGCAGGCCTCGACGACCTCGCCCGCCAGGTCAAGGAGAACGGCGTCCGCCACGTCGAGGGCGACGTTCTCATCGACGACCGCCTCTTCGCCCGGTCGCGCGGCAGCGGCAGCGGCCCCGACGTGGTGACGCCGATCCTGGTCAACGACAACGTCGTGGACGTGCTGCTCACGCCGGCCGCCAAGGTCGGCGATCCGGCGACGTGCGATTTTCGGCCGCGGACGGAATACGTCCAGATCGACGTCCAGGTGGAGACCGTCGCCGAGGCGAAGCCGGCCCAGATCGAGGTGGAGCGCGTCGGCCCCAGGCGTTTCGCGGTTCGCGGCCAGATGCCGGCCGGCTCCAAACCGCTGGTGCGCATCTGCCCCGTGGACGACCCGGCCGGCTTCGCCCGGGCCCTGTTCATCGAGGCGCTGCGGCGCGCGGGCGTGTCGGTTCGGGCCAGCGACCTTCAGGCGCCGAGCGCGGAATTGCCCGATAATGACTCGTACAAGGATTTGAAGCGCGTGGCGCTGCTGCGGTCGGCGCCGCTGTCGGAGGCGATCAAGGTGACGCTCAAGGTGAGCCACAACCTCTACGCCAGCACGCTGCCGCTGTTGATCGCGGCCAAGGCCGGCCGGCGGACGCTGGCCGACGGGATGCGCCAAGAGCGGCGGCTGCTGGCCGACTTGGGCGTGGGCGTGGAGGCGATGTCGCTGGAGAGCGGGGCGGGCGGCGGCGACGCCGACCGGGTGACTCCGCGGACGACGGTGCAGCTGTTGCGGGGCATGGCCAAGCGGCCGGACTGGGCCGCGTACAAGGCCTCCCTGCCGGTGCTGGGCGTGGACGGCACGCTGGTGGACGTGGTGGACGCCGACAGCCCCGCCCGCGGCAAGGTCCACGCCAAGACCGGCACCTACGGCGACGGCGACCTGCTCAACGGCCGGCTGCTGGAGCGGGCCAAGACGCTGGCCGGCGTCATGACCACGGCCAACGGTCGGTCGCTGACGCTGGCCGTTTTCGTCAACGACGTGCCGCTGCCGCCGGGCGGCGATCCCATCCGCGAGGGCAAGGTCATCGGACATTTGTGCGATATTTTGTATCAGGATAGTCCGAATACCGGCGGCCGTTAACCTTCTTCGGCGTCCCGCCTCCCCGTTCGTGAGCTAGATTTGCACAGAGACCCATCGCCCGCACCATCCTCCACACGGCGGACGGCCCATCCGGCCGTCCGGAACCGCCGCGACCGGGGCGCCACGGGATGAACGTCGTCAAAGCCGCCAACGCGGAACCGATTCCCGGATACCGGCTGATCGAGCCGCTGGGGAGCGGCGGCTTCGGCGAGGTCTGGAAGTGCGAGGCGCCCGGCGGCCTCTTCAAGGCCGTCAAGTTCGTCCGCGGCGAGACCGACGCGATTCACGAGGACAGTCCCCCCGGCGCCGAGCAGGAGCTGTGGGCACTGCAGCGCGTCAAGTCGCTCCGCCATCCGTTTTTGCTCGGCCTCGACCGCGTCGAATACGTGGAAGGCGAGCTCGTGATCGTGATGGAGCTGGCCGATTGCAGCCTGTACGACCTGCTCGTCGAATACAAGGCGGCGGGCAAGCCGGGCGTGCCGCGGGCCGAGCTGCTGCGCTACTTCGCGGAGGCGGCCGAGGCGCTGGACATGCTCAACCAGGAACACGGCCTGCAACACCTCGACGTGAAGCCGCGCAACCTTTTTCTTCTGGGCCGCCACGTCAAGGTTGCCGACTTCGGCCTGGTCATCAGTCTCGCCGAGTTGAGCGGCAACGCCCCGCACGCCGTCCAGATGGGCGGCGGCACGCCGGTCTACGCGTCGCCGGAAAGTTTTCTCGGCGCCATCACCCTCTTCAGCGATCAATATAGTCTCGCCGTCACCTATTATGAACTGCTGGTCGGCGCGCCGCCCTTCGCCGGCAAGACCTTCCGCCAGCTGGCGCTGCAACACCTCCAGGACGAGCCGGAGCTGACCCGGCTGCCGGAGTCGGATCGGGCCGTGGTCGCACGGGCCTTGGCCAAGGAGCCGCGCCAGCGCTTCTCGTCCTGCCTCGCGTTCGTGCGCGCCCTGGAAACGGGGGAAGTCGGCGCGGCCGCGGCGCCTCCGGGACCGGCGCCGCGCCGGCCCACGCCGGCCACGCGATCCGATGTGCCCGTATTGGACCTCACTTCGACGCCCACGTCCACGCGCCGCATCGCGCCGGACGCCGCGACGCCCCCCAACGGCGTCCAACGGCCCCCGTTTCCGCCCCCCGCGAGTCCCCGCGCCACGCCGCCCGGCGACGCGCCCCAGGTGCGGCCAAGCGGCCTCCTGGCGCCGGCGGCCGCGCCCGCCGCGGACGACGCTTTAGTCGATCTGCAATTCCGGGAATGCGTCGTTCGCGGCCCGGCCGGCGAGACGTGGACAGCGCGCACGGCCGACGGCCGTGACCGCTTGGTGAGGTTCTTCTTCGGCCTGAACTTCGCCGATCCATTGAAGGAAAACGAAAACCTGGCCCGGCTTCGGGGGCTGCGCCACGACGCCCTCGAACCGATGGAGGTCGTCGGCGGCGGCGAACGGCGGCTGGCGATCCTCACCGACGCCTGCCCCGACACGTTGGCCTGCCGCCTGCTGGAGTGTCAGGGGATGGGCCTGCCGGGCGTGCCGCGCGTGGAGCTACTGGCCCGGATGGAGGCGGCGGCCGAGGCGCTCGACGCCTTGTTCGAGGCGTTCGGCCTCCGCCACCTGGGCCTGACGCCGCGCCAGCTGGTGGTGAAGAACGGCCGGCCGCGTCTGCTGGACTTCGGCGTGGTCGAGCTAATTCAGCGGGCGGCCGGCCAACAGCCGGGCGCGCTCAACCCGCGTTACGCGGCGCCGGAACTCTTCGAGGGCCGCGTCCACGCCTCCGCGGACGCCTATAGTTTGGCCCTGATCTACTCCGAATTGCTGACCGGCGCCCACCCTATCCGCGGCGCCGGCCAGCGGAACCTGGCGTCGCCGGCGCGTCGCGGCCAGCCCGACGTGGGCCTGCTCCCGTCGGCCGACCGCGCCGTGCTGCTGACCGCCCTGCACCCCGACCCGGCCCGGCGCTTTCCGACCTGTTCGGCCTTCGTCGCCGCCCTGGGGCCGAACGGCGCCTGCCGCCCGGCCGGCTCCCGCGCGTCGGCGACGACGGCCATCCCCGGCGCCCCGGCCGACCTGACGGTGACGCCAAGGACGCGGGCGACGATTCGTCAGGTCATCAACGGGCTGGTCGTGGGGGCGGCGGGCGAACTGGAGGTGCGCGAGTATCGCAACATTCGTTACCTTCTCTTTTCAGGGAGGAGCATCGATCATCAGTTCTTCGCCAAGCTGCCCGCCGGCACCGAGAAGCTGCGGCTGGACGGTTTCCGCCAGCAGTGGCACGGCAGCGCGGTGGAGGCCGACGGCCGCCGGCTTACCTTACAGGTGGCGTCGTCGGGCGGCGTCTGGCGGCGTTTGCTGGGCTTGCAAGCGGGGCTGAAAGTGCGGATCGACACGGAGCGGGCCGGGGCGGAGATGACGGACGTACAGGTGCGGATCGAGCCGGCGCACCGCGGTGGCGAGGCGGCGGATCGTATCCTGGAGGAGCGCGGTCCGGAGTTACTGGAGAGTTTGCGGACGTTTTTCCAGGCGCTGCCGGAACGCCGCAACCAGGCGCGGCTGCCTTTCGAGCAGACGGTGCGGGTGCTGCCGGTGTACGACGATCAGTCGGAGGGCGAGGCGGTCGTATCGCGGACCAGGGACATTTCCATGCGCGGCATGGGACTGACCATGCCCGGTCGTCCGCCGTCGATGCGGGTCCGCATTCGCCTGCCGGGCGATCCGCCTGGCGAAGCGGTGGCCGTGCCGGCGTGCGTGGTCCGCGCCTTGCCGCGGAGGGACGGCGCGTACGAAGTGGGCGTGCGCTTTCTGGTCGATGAGGGACCGTTTCCGGGCGGCGCGTGAACGGCCGGGCGAGCGGGGGGCGTCAGCCCCCTGATTTAGAATAGCGGCTCCGAAAAATCGCCGAATCAGGTGGCTGACGCCCCCCGCTCGCCTTGGATTCCCCTCACTCGATCTTCGCCCCCTGCCATTCCAGCCCCAACGCCGTCAGCTTCTCGCGCTTGGCCAGGACTTCCCACGGCGTTCCGGGGTTGTCCTTGATGATCTTCTCCAGCAGCTTGCCTGACGCCTTGGCCAGCTTCTTACCCTGGCTGTCGCCCCGCAGCGTCACCTGCGACGCCAACTTCCAACCGTTCTGGCCGGGCGCCAGGTCCGGCTCCTGCTTGCGCATCTGGCCGAGCATCGACTGGTACTCGAACAGGTAGGCGTACTGGGCCTCCAGCCGGGCCAGCGTGAAGTCGTAGTTGACCTGCCAGCGCTTGGTCTCCTTGTCGCGGGTCTCGCCGGCCGCCTTCAACGTCTCCAGCGCGTCGGAACAGGCAGCCATCATGTCGGCGACGTCGTCCTCGTGCTTCTTCACCTCCGCCTTGAACTTGGTATCGTTGGCGGGCTTGCGGAAGCCGTCCTTCATCACGGACAAGTTCACCTTGAGGTCCTTATGCACCTTGACGACCGCGTCCTTGAGCATCGGCGGCGGCTCGGCGGTGTTTCAGCGCCACATCACGGCGCGGGCCTGGAGCACCGCGTCCCGCAGCTTCTTCTGGTCGTCCGTCGGTTCACCGCCGGGCGCGTACTTGGCCATCGTGTCCCGCGCGAACGGCGGCAGCACCTCGAAACGGACGCCGCCGCCCTCGCGCGACGGCTTGATCGGCGGCGTGCCGACCTCGTCCAGGACGCTCTGAATCGCCGCGGGATCGCCGCCGGTCGGCGCAACCGCCAGCACGACCGGCGGGGCCGGCGCCTCGGCCCGGTCGAAGGCGGCCCCCTCCTTCGGCTCGGCCCCGGCCAGCCGCGACTGCTGCTCCAATTTATACGGAGTTAGTTCGTCCTTCATGGAGGCATTCACCAGATCGCGCAGCGCTTCCAACGGCAGCGGGTCGTCCGGCCGCTGGATCTTGCCCACCAGCCCTTTCTCGCCCTTGGCCGGCGCCATCGCGGTTTGCAGCGCGTCGAGGAACAGGCCCATCGGGGCGTCGTCCATTTCGTAGGACTGCTGGCCGGCGAGGCACGCGGTCCAGACTTGGACGCCTTCCGGCGCGGCCTTGAGGGCGGCGTCCTCCTTGGGGTCCATCGGGCCGCCGTTGGGACGCTCCAGGCCGCGGCCGGGGTTGAGCCGGTTGACGTCCATTACCAGCACCTTTTGCCTGGCCTTGCACTTGGCCATCTGGTCGTAAACCCACTTCAGCGGGATCAGCGTTTTGGCGTTGTCCAGCTCGCCTTCGATGGGCGCGAGGTAGGCGGCGCCGTCGATCGCCACGGCGTGGCCGATGAAGAAGACTATGATGCGGTCCTGCGCCCGCGAGGAATCGAGGAAGTTGGTCAGCGTCTTCTCGATGACGGCCTTCATGGGCGGGCGGGCGCCCTTGGTCGCCCCATCGCTGAGTAGGGCCATCTCATTCATCGGTATATGCAGGCCGCGGTTGAGCGCGTCGAGGAAGTTGGGGATGTTGCGGGCGCCGGGGATCGGCATCCCGGCGTGGGTGGGGTTGGCGTAGAGGTAGTTCTGCACGTCGATAACCAGCGCCCGCCGCGGGAACTCCGGGGCGCCCCTGGGCTGGTCGGGCGGCGGCTTGGGCGTATAGAGGGGTTTGGGGCCGTTGTCTCTTGCGGGAATGTTGCCCTTGTCCTTCGTCTTGCCGCCCGGCTCTTTGGGCCGAGCGGGGGCGCCCGTCGGCTTCGTCGTCTCGACGAGGGCCGAGTCCTTCACTTCCGGCGTCGCGCCCGCGTTCCCCTGCACCTGGAACACGCTGGAGATGTGCGGCCAGGCGAGGACGGCGACGGCGACGGCGACGACAAGCACGCCCAAGGCGACGGCCGGCCCTTTCCACCGGCCGCCGGCGTTGCGGCGATAGCGCGACGGCGCGGCCAACGGGGCCGGCCCTTCGGCGTCGAGGGCGTCGAAGGGGGAACCGTTGCCGACGGGCGCGGGAACGGCGGCGACGGCCAACGGGATGGCGGCGGGGGCCTGCGGGTACGCGACGGGGGCGTGTACGGCCTGCGGGTGGGCCGTGGCGGGAACGGCCGGTTGGGTGACGATGGCGGCGGACGGTGGGGCCTCGACGGAGGGCGCGACGACGGCCGGCGGCCTGATCTTGCGCGAGGGGGGCGGCGGCGTGCGCGAGGACGCCGACGGCCGGACACCGGACGCCGTGGCCGAGGTTTTGGCCTGGAGAACCATGCCGCAGTGCTTGCAGCGCACGGCCTGGGAGATCCAATCGGCGGGGATGTTCAGCGTGTGCTTGCACCCCGGACACGTCGCCCGCACCAGCGTTGTCATGACTGCTGACCTCCGCACCCTTGAGGCGGCCCCGGATGGTCCGAACGCGCCCCCGGTAAGGATCATCCTATCATAAGACGAACGAGGGGGGGCGACGGTTCCCGAAGATGGGACTAAGGAAAGGGGAACGTCATGTCGGAACCTTATCTGGCGATCCAGGTGGTGATGATGCCGCGCGACGTGAACCCCAACGGCACAATCTTTGGCGGCGTCATCCTGAGTTACATCGACCAGGCCGGCGCGATCGGCGCCCGGCGCGAGGTGGTGCGGGCCGGCGGGCCGCCGCCGACCCTGGTGACGGTGGCGATGAACCGCGTCGAGTTCAAGCGGCCGGTGCTGGTCGGCGACGTGGTGCGCTTCTGGACGAGGCGGGTGCGAATCGGCCGCACGTCGATCACGGTGCAGGTGAGCGTGGAGGCGGAGCGCGGGCCGGAGGTGCTGCCCGTGACCGAGGCGGAGGTGGTCTATGTCGGCGTCGATCCCGACGGGCCGGAGCGCAAGCCGCGTCCGCTGCTGGGATGAGACTACGAGGCCCGGCCTCCGGCGAGGCGCGGACTGGTGCGGGTAGGTTGTGTCCTTCCGAGCATTTCCCGCTCCTTGGCCCGCACTTCCCGGAGCGGATAGAGGCTAGGCAGCCCCGGCTTGCGGTGCGCCAGGTGTTCGCGGAGCAACCGAAGCGCCTCTTCGTCCTTGCCGAGGTCGAAGGAACTCAGCGCCGCCCGGTAGCGGGAATCGTTGACCAGCGATTCCGCCCAGCGCGACCCTTCGCCGCATTCGTCGGCGGCGATCCGCTCCGCCCCCCGCTCGATCAGCGAAAGCCAGACCGCGATGGCGGCTTGCTCACGCCCGGTCATGTCCAGGGCGCAAGCGTAATCCCAGAGGACCAGGGGACATTCCGGCGCCAGGCGCAAGGCCTTTTCGCTCCATTTCAGCGCCGCGGGGTAGTCCCTCTGTTCATAAAAGGTCGTCGCCATCCGGGTCGTCAGCCAGTGGTCCGAAGGCTCTTCGGCAAGCTCCTGACGGATCTGGCGGCGCGCGGCTTCCCAGTCTTCCTTGTCCATCGCCCGGTCGATCCGCCGCGTCATGGCAGTGGTCATTTGCGCCTCGTTCTTCGCTCGTCGCCCTTTTCGCCGCCGGGCCGATCCTTCTTTTTCCGCTGCTTCCCTTTGGCGTGCTTGTCCTTGTTGCTCTTAAGCCTGTTTTTCCGATGTTCCTTGTAGGAGAAAGGGCCGGTCATCGCGTCGCCCGTCGCGGAACCAGTGGGGATGGCGCCCAACCCGATCCGCGGAGGATACCCGTTTTCGCCCCTCCGTCAACTTTTAATCCCGGCAGGCCGCCACGTTCCCGCCTCTTCCTATGATACACTCCGGCCGGCCCGTCCGCCTTCGTCGCGTGGGCCGGCCGGCTCTCCACGTGATTTTCAGGAGGCGACAGCCGTGAAAAAAGTCGGCATCTTCTGGCCCGGCGACTACCGCGCCAGGCCCAACGAGTGGGCTACCCCCCAGGCCCGCGAGGCGACCTCCCAACTGGAACAGGCCCTGCGCAAACTCGGCCGCGAACCCTACGTCGTCCCCGGCTTCCTCACCCGGCCGGACGAGGCCATCTCCAAGCTCGGACCCCTCGACGACCCGCTCATCGGCGTCTTCGTCCACTGGGCCTACGCGCCGCACACCTGCGACGGCGTGGCCGGAAAGGACAACCCGCTGCTGCTCGCCAGCAACTTCTCCGGAACCTGGCCCGGCCTGGTCGCCCTGCTCAACACCGGCGCCTCGCTGGAGAGTATCAACCGACGCCACAGCCGCATCTGGACCGACGCCCCCGACTGGACCAGGGACGCCGCGTTCATGGAACGCCTTGATGAATGGTGTTCCACCGGCCGGGTCCGCTACGCCGAAAACGAGCTGCATTACGCCGCCGCCGTGACGCCGGATGCGTTGGCGCTGGGCGAGCGCGTGGCCGGGGAGGTGCGCAAGAGGCGCGTCCTGGCCCTGATGCTCGGCGACACCTCGATGGGCATGATTAACGGCTATTTCGGACCCCGCATTCTGTCCAAACACGGCTTCGCGGAACACAAGGTCGATCAGGCGTGGCTGCCCGACCGCGTGAAAAAGGTCGAAGCGCGGCGCGTCGAGGACGCCTTCCGCTTCGTCCGCGATCGGGGCGTGGCGTTCCACTGGCGCCAGAAAGGGGCCGAGGATTTCACCGAGGAAGCCACGAGGACGCAGCTGGCCATGTACCTCGCGGTGCTCGACCTGCTGGCCGAGTTCAAGGCCGACTGTCTCGGCTGGCAGTACCAACTCGGCCTGCTGCCGGTGCTGCCGCCCAGCGACTTTTGCGAGGGCTTATTGAACTCGACGTGCCGCCCGGAGTCGGACGGCGACCTTGTCGTCACCGCCACCGAGGCCGACCAGGGCAATCTTGTGCCGATGGAGTTGATGAAACGGCTCCTGAAGGCGAAGGGGTTGCATCAGGCGGTGATGTTCCACGACGTGCGCTGGGGCGGCGAACACGACGGCCGGTGGCTTTGGGTGCTGCTGAACTCCGGCAGCTGCGGCGCCTACGCCTTCAATCACGATCCGGAAACGCTCAAGGGGGTCCACAGCTACCGCCAGCCGTCGGGCTATTTCCCGATCGCCGGCGGCACGTTCGCCGGCGAGAGCCTGCCGGGCAAGATCACCTGGGCGCGGGCCTACCTCAAGGACGACGCGGCCTGGATGGACGTGGGCCGCGGCGAGTCGGTGAAGCTGCCGCCGAAGGTGCGCGACGCCTGGTGGGAGGGCACGACGCGACAGTGGCCGTTCATGGCGGCCGACCTGTGCTGCTCGAAGGAGACGGTAATGGCTCACTACATGAGCAACCATATCGCGGTCGCATATGGGGACATATTCGGCGAAATGGTCGCGGCGAGCCGGTCGCTGGGGTTTCGGGTGCGCGTCATGGCGAAGTGACCGCACTGGACCAACCCTCCCTCCAGGAGTGTCCATGACCTCTTCCCTTCGCCGAATCGGTTCGGCCTGCTTCCGCGCCGCCGTCGTGGCGGCCGCCGCCGCGGCGCTGGGCCGGCAGCCGGCCGTCCTGATAACCGGCGTCGGCGCCGCCGTCGGCTGCGCCGCGGCCGGCTTCCAGGTGCATCCGCGCCGCGGTCTCGGCCTCGTCCCGCTCGCCTTCACCGGCCTGTTCGCCCTGCTGCTCACCGCCGCCCTTTCCGACGCGCCCTGGTCGTGGGGCTATTGCTTGACGCTGGGCCTGTTCGTCGGCGTCGCCGGCCCGGCCCTGCGGGCGCTCCTTCAAGCCGTCGTCCCGCCGCGACTGCCGGCGGCGCCGATCGACGCGGCGGCGGCCGTGCTCATGCTGCTGCCGTTCGCCCTGATCGAGAACGGCGCCCTCGCGCCTGCCGAGTGGTGGTGCGGCGTCCTGGCCGCCGCGTCCGGCGTCGCCGCCGTCGCGGCCTGGGCACTGCTGGCCGTACCTACGCTGGAACTGGCCGTCGAATGGTCCCTGTGGCCGATGTACCGCATCCGAACGCACGGCCCCGGCGCCGGCCAGATGCCGCGCCGCGGCCCACTGCTCATCGTCGCCAACCATTCGTCCTATGGCGATCCCTTTTGGCTTAGTGTGATCGCGCCGCGCAAGACCACGCCGATGATGACCAGCGTCTTTTACGATCTGCCAATCATTCATTGGTTGATGGTGCATGCCGTCGGGGCCATTCGCGTCCAGGTCGGCGGCTTCCGCCGCGAAGCCCCGGAGCTGAGCGAGGCTGCGGCCGTGTTGCGACGCGGCGGCTGCGTGCTGCTTTTCCCGGAGGGCGGGTTGCGGAAGGGCGACACGCCGCTGCTGGGGCCGTTCGGCCAGGGCGTCTGGCACATCCTCAAGGACGCGCCGCGAACGCCGGTGGTCGTCTGCTGGATCGAGGGCGGCTGGGGCAGCTTCGCCTCCTACCGCGGCGGCCCGCCGATGAAGAACAAACGCCTCGACTGGCGCCGGCCCATCGACGTCGCCGTGGCCGAACCTTGCCCGCTCGACCCTGCCGTCCTGGCCGACCATCTCACCACCCGCGCCTACCTCCGGCGCGCCTGCCTGGAGTGTCGCCGGTGGCTTGAGCTGCCCATCCCGGATGAACCCGAAAAGAAAGAGGGGGCCGACGACGAACAAGGAGGGGAAGAGACGGAAGCCGACGCTCATCAAATCAACCCATAAACGCACGACTTTTACTCACATATCGACGCTACACTAACGGCGTAAAGGCGTCGCCCGTACCCAACCGCAGGGAGGGAGGGTGCATGGCCCTTATCGCGCCGCCGCGCCGTTCGCTCCGCCTGACCCTGGTCACCGAAACCTTCCCGCCGGAGGTCAACGGCGTCGCCCGCACGCTGCATCGCTGGGTCGAGGCGTTCCGGGCGCGCGGCCATCACGTCCAGGTGATCCGCCCGCGGCAGCCGCCCGAAGGGCGCGTCCGCCGAGCGCGTGCTCGGTCTACCGTTGTTCTGCTACCCGCAGCTCCGTTTCGGCGTGGCCAGCCCGGTTCGGCTGCGCGCCATCCTGGAGCGCTTCGGCCCCGACTTGGTGCACGTCGCTACCGAAGGCCCGCTGGGGTGGGCGGCGCTGATGGCGGCCGGCAGCCTCGGCCTGCCCGTCGCCAGCAGCTTTCACACCAATTACGACCACTATTTGAACCATTACGGCCTGGGCGGTCTGGAATGTCTGCTTTTCGCCTATCTCCGCTGGTTCCACAACCGGACGGCCGTGACGCTGGTCCCCAGCGACGCCACGCGCCGCCGGCTTCTGGCCGACGGGGTGCAACGGGTGGAAATCTGGTCGCGCGGCGTGGACGGCCAGGCGTTCCACCCACGACACCGCGACCCGGCCCTGCGCCTATCGCTCGGCCTCGGATCGGACGACCCGCTGTTGCTGTACGTCGGCCGATTGGCGCCGGAAAAGAACCTGCCCGCGCTGCTGTCGGCGTTCGCCCGGCTGCGGCAACGGCTGCCGTCGCCGGCGGCCGACCGCGTGCGGCTGGCCGTGGTCGGCGACGGGCCGCTGCTGGATTCTTTGCGGGCCGCGCAACCGCCGGCGGTCTTGTTCCCCGGCGCCCAGCACGGGGACGCCCTTTCGCGCTGGTACGCCAGCGCCGACGTGTTCGCGTTTCCGTCTCGGAGTGAGACGTTCGGCAACGTGGTGCTGGAGGCGCAGTCGGCCGGCCTCCCGGTGGTCGGCTACGACTGTCAGGGCGTAAGCGAGCGCGTGACGCACGGCGAAGATGGCCTGCTGACGCCGCCGGACGGGGACCTGGCCGACGCGCTGGAAATGTTCTGCGTTAGCCGGGCGGCGAGGGAGCGTTTCGCCGCCGCGGCCCGGCGCACGGCGGAGCGACAGGATTGGAAGCCGATCTTCGATAGGCTCGAACGGCGATACCGCGACCTCGCGCCGGCGCGGCCGGTCGTCCCCCTTCTCACGGCGGCCGCGCCGAAGCGACTTTCGAGTAGCAGGTGGGTAGCGGCGGCGGTGCGGGCGTAGGCCTGTTCACCTCGTACTCAACTCCAGGCTCCGTCCGGCGACTGGCATTCAGCACCGAGAGGGGGCGGCCTTCGTTACGGCGTCGGCGGGTGGACCGTCCCGGTGCGCGGGCTGGCGTTTTCCGGCGGCGCCGGCAGGCGGAGCGGTACGCGGTCGGCGAACGGGTCGGGCAGCGTCACCCGGAAGTAGGGGACCGGGTGGGTGCGCGAGGGCATCGACGCCGCCAGCGCCGCGGCGGTGGAGGCGTCGCCGGTCGGGTCGTCCAGCGAGGCGCGATCCGGCGTCGGCCGCGCCAGGATCGGCAATGGGGGAGGCTGGTTCACGTCCGCCGAAGGCAGACGGACCCGGTCGCCGACGACGAAGCGGCGCGGCTGCGGCGGTTCGGGGTCGGCGCGGTCCAGGCCGAGGGTTTCTTCACTAATCAGATGGGGTTCGATCGGCTTCCGGGTGCGCTCGGCCGGCTCCAAAGGTGGCGCCAGATTCGGGGGCAGCGGCAGGGGTGGGACCGTGGGGCCGGCTGGCGGCGGCAGACGGCGTGGGCCGGCGGCGCCCGGCTCGCCCGACGGGCCGCGGAGGTCCGTCGGAGGCAGCGCCTTGGCGAGCAGCGCCCCGCCGGCGTCGTTTGGAAAATGGAACGGCTGCCCTTCCGCGGCGTTGGGAGGTCGGCGCCGGATCGGAACCGGACTCGGCGACGGCGACCTGCGTCGGCGACACGACCCGGCGGCCGCACCCGGCCGACGCCGCGACCAGGCCGGCGGCGGACAGCAAGAGCAACAGGGCGGACGGACGACGGCGCATCATCGGAACACCTCCCTCGGACGCCTCACTTCGGTTCCGGAACCTCGATGACGAGTTTGACCGGCGCGCCGATCTTGGGCAGCAGTTTCGTGTCCGTTTGCAAATCAACGTATCGTTGATCGTTGAATTTCAGGTTGGCCTGGAACACCGTCAGGTCGGTGACCGGGAAGATGCAGATGAGCGTCCCGGTGGTGTCGGCGCCGTAGACCTTCTCCGGCTTGTTCGGGTCGGGCTGGATCATGGGCGATCCGGTAAAGTGCCATTTCTGCTTGCCGAGCGGCTTGTTGGTCTTGCTGTCGATCATCACCTTCTCGATGGGCACGCGCCGCGTCTCGCCGGTCTCGGTCGGGACTTCGATGAAGATGTTGACGTCCGGCCCGGTGGGCAGTTTCTCGCCGCCGTTCTGGGGGAGCCCGGGCTTGAGGCCGAGCGACTCGACGGCGTGGGCGATTTCGCTTGGCCTGGCGTCGAAGACGACGACGGTTTCGTGGGCCTTCTGGCCCTTGGGGAACGGCCAGCAGGCCACGACCTCCAGGGGGTAGATCTTGTCGTAGCCGGGGGCGTCGATCTTGCGCGGGGCGACCCTGGCGTCCACGGTAATGGTGCGCTTGTCCCTGTCCACGACGACGCCCGACTTCGGCGGCGGGGCGTCCGCCGTCACGAACGCACCGGCGCCGACGGCGACGACCAGCGCGAGTAGACTCCATTTCCGATGCGGCATGGTAATGTCTCCTTTGTCGGTTCGCCGCGACGCGCCAGCGGAGCGCTCGATGCAAGCGCTCCGCTGGCGCGTCGCGGCGAACCGGGATTCTTCTTGTCGCTATCTACTACTTCTCCCCAATACATACAACCGCCGTGGGCGTCCCCTTGCCGTTGTCGGCCAGGTTGCAGGTGCCGACGTAGACGCGTCCGCCTTGAAGGGCCGGGCCGCCGTAGATCATGCCGGGCGCCTTCACGGCCGGGTCGGTCGCCAGGTCCAGCCTCCACTTCTCGCTCATGTCCGCCAGGTTGACGGCGTGGACCACGCCGGCGAGGTCGCCGATGTAGGCCACGCCGCCGACCACGGCCGGCGGCGCGAAATCGGCGCCCTGAGGTCCACGTCGCCGAGCCGGTCGCCCGTCGCCAGCGAGAACATGCGCACCTTGCCGTCCGTGGCCGTCACGACCGCCGCGTCGTCGGTCAGGGCGGCGCAGGACACGACGCCGCCCTTGATCTCCTTGTGCCATTTCTCATCGCCCTTGTCCAAATCGAACGCCGTCAGTTCGCCCCGCGCCCCCTTCACGGCCCTCGGGTCCAGGCCGATGGTGCTGCCGCTGATCACGACCGTGTTGCCGCTCACCGACGGGCCGCCCCACGGGTTGATCCGGAGCGCCTTCCGCCACACGATGGCGCCGGTCTTGGCGTCCAGGCAGTACAGGGCGCGGTCGCCGAGCTGTTCCTTGTCGAGGAAGGCCGACGCCACCAGAACACGGTCGCCGACCACCGTTACCGGTGCGTCCACGTGCCACTTGTCCTTGCCGGCCTCCCAGAGCAGCACCGGGGCCGGCTTGGGCAGCTGGTCGTCGGCCGGCGGCACGGCGAACATCGGGTCTTTCTTCTTATCGGCCTCGTACCGCGCCCGCAAATCCGCCCATTTCGTATCGAGGATCTTCTGGATGGCCGGCAGGCCCATCTCCTTGCCTTCCAGCGTCACTCGGTTCATGTCCACGCAGAGCACGCCGGCGTTGCCTCCTCCCAAATAGACGCGGCCGTTCGTCACGGTCGGCGACCCTTCCAGATGAACGAGTACGCCGGGGACGGGCAGCTGCCAGAGCGGCCGGCCGGTGGCGAGGCTGAGGCAGTAGAGCGTGGCCCCGTCGGTCTGGTGCATGCCGTCGCCGAAGATGAGCTTGTCGCCGACCACGGCCGGCGAGCTGACGCTGGGCATCTTGATGAACGGCGTCGTCTTGGTCCAGAGAGTACGCGCTTCCGCCTTGGGGCCCGTGGCGAAGCAGTAGAAGGTGGAGACGTTGAAGGGGCCGAGGCCGGTGAAGAAGACGCGGTCGCCGGCCGGCGTCGGCGAGGCGATGAAATGCTCCTTGCTGGGGTGAACCCAGAGCACGGCGGGGTGGGCGGGGCCGGCCTTGCCGTCCACGTTGCCGGTGCGCTGGGCGTTGCCGCGGTACATCGTCCACCCCGGTTCGGCGGCGGACGAATAAGAATTGAACCACAGAGACACAGAGACACAGAGAAGCAAAACCATTTTCATCCGAAAGCCTATCGCTGGCGTCATCCGCTTACTCCTCATTTGAGTTCTCTTCTTGTCTTCTCTGTGTCTCTGCGTCTCTGTGGTGAAATACTTCTCTTCAATCCGCCTTGGGCGTTTGCTCATCAAGGACGCCCTTGACGTGGGCGCCGGCCACGACCAGTTCCTTCGCCCGCCGGTCGCCGTTGCTGAACAGCACCTCGATGCGGTACGTCCCCGGTGACAGCGCGAACCGGGCCGTCGGCGCCGACTGGCCGCCGCGGCCGTCGCCGCCCGACAGTTGCTGCACGCCCACCAGCTTGCCGTCCTTGTCCGTCACCCTGACCTTGCTGCCGATCACGCCGGACGACTTCGCCGCCACCCGCAGCGTCACCGGCGTCCGCTTGGCCGCCCACTCCGGGTTGCCCAACAACACGCACGAATCCTGGCCCTCGTTGTTGAACACCATGTCGAGCACGCCGTCGCCGTTGAGGTCCACCAGCCCCACCGCCTGCGTGTTGAAGACTTTCTGGTTCAGGCCGATGGCCTCCGTCGCGTCCTCGAACGTGCCGTCGCCCTTGCCGCGGAAGTAGCGGTTCGGGCCGCGCAAACAGCCGATTACCAGATCCATTTTACCGTCATTGTCCACGTCGCCCCAGGCGGCGCTCGTCGCCCAGCCGGTGAACTTGTCCAGGCCGGCCTTCGCCGTCGCGTCGGTGAACTTGCCGCCGCCCTCGTTGTGGAACAGCTTGCAGCCGTCCTTCTGCGGCACGAACAGGTCGGGCAGGCCGTCGTTGTCGTAGTCGCCGAACACCGGACCCACCTTGCCCGCCTTGTAGGAAATGCCCGAGTCTTTGGCCTCGACAAAGCCCCGGGGCGTGTTCAGCACCAGCATCCCGTGACCGGCGGAATAGAGGAAGTCGGGCCGGCCGTCGCCGTTGACGTCGCAGACGACGAGGCTGTCGCCCTTGACCTTGCCGCCGATCCCATTGGCGCCGAGGCCGACCGCCTCGGAAACGTCCTCGAAGGCCCAGGTGATCGCGGACGGCAGTCCTTCGGTGGCCTTGAAATAGAAGGCCCAGTCGCCCGACCCCTGACAGACCTTCATCAGCAGCTTGTTGACGCCCTTTTTGAGCTTGAGCACGGCCTTCGTCTGGTCCGGCGTGCAGGCGCGCTGCACGTTCTCCGAAACGATCTTCTGGCCGTTGAGCCAGACCGTCAGCGTGTCGTCGCTGCCGAGCGACACCGGCAGGTCGCGGGGCCGGTCGCTGTCGATCTCGCGGTAGAGGTAGGCGACGGAATCGACGTTGTTCTGCGGCTTGAACAAAGCCAGATTATTGACCTCGCCGTCGTTGAATTTACCCTCTTTCCACGTCGCCTCTTCACCGTTCTTGCCGCCGAATTTCTGGGTGAGGTTCACGCCCCGTTCCGGCGGGTAGACGGCCGCGAAGCCCTGGCCGTTCTGGTTCGGGAACGGGCCGACGTAGGACCACTTGCCGAGCTTGAGCGGGACGACGTTGTCAACCGGCCCCTTGTTGCGGTAGAGGCGCAGGCCGTAATAGCCGTTGCCGAGCAGGAGGTCGGGCCGGCCGTCGCCGTCGTAGTCGATCCACGCGGCCGAGGTCAGGTTCCAGCCGGGTTGACGCGGCAGCAGATGGCTGTCGTCGCGGAAGGTGTTGTTGCCGAGGTTGGTGTAGAGCTTGGGGCCGTTGAGCGTGGCCAGCAGCAGGTCGGGCTTGCCGTCGCCGTTGTAGTCGGCCCAAACGGCGGCCCGGCAGCCGGTCGTCAGGCCGGGCAGACTGATTTCGTTGAGCGAATCGCCGCCGTTCTGTAACAGGGCCACGCGGCCGGCGCCGCCCAGCAGCAGGTCGGGCTTGCCGTCGCCGTCGAAGTCGAGGCAGCTGACCGACTGGGCGTCGGCGTCCACGCGCGCCAGGAGCGAGATGTGGGTGAAGCCCGGCATGCCGTTGAGCCGGCGGAAGTCCTCGCCGCCCCAGCCGACGAAATCGCGCTTCTCGTTGTAGTCGAGCTTGAGGCTGGCCCGCATCCGCTCCATTTTGCCCTGGCGAAGGTGCATTTGCTCCTTGTTGCCGTCGGCCAGGCAGGGCACGACCACTTCCTTGCCGGCGAGCATCTGCGTGATGAGGCCGGCCAGTTTGTCGGTGTTGCCGCAGTAGCTCCGCAACAGGAACGGCTCGCCGTGCGTCAGGTTCCACCAGTCGCCGTTTCTGCCAGTCTGATACCAGTAGTTGCCGATGCAGGTCTCGCTCTCACCGCCGTTGTGACAGAAGACGGCCGTCTTGCCGACCTCGGCCCACTCCATGATGTACTGCCATTCGCGCGGGTTGTAGCCGCCGCGGCCGATGTTGTGCTTGATGAGGTCGGTCGGGTGGACGCCCTTGAGGTCCTTGATCTTGCGGTAGATGATGAGGTTCTTCTCTTTGTCCACTTTTTCGACCTGCATCAGCACGATATTCGTGGACAGGTTGCAGATCATGCCCATGCTGTGCGGCGCCTCGACGTAGGCGCGGGCGTCCGACGGGAAGGCCGCGAGGCCGATCGGGAGCGCCGCGAGGGCGGCGAGCAGTCGCCGGGTCGTCATGGAAATCCTCCGTTGGGGCGCTCCCTGATCCGCGGTGGGTTAGCCGCGACGCGCCAGCGGAGCGCTTGGTCGATATTCAAAACGCTCCGCTGCGCGTCGCGGCTAACCGACGCGGGCATCATCCCTTTTTCAACTCCGCCAAGCGCTTTTTCGCCGCCTCGGCCTGTGCGGTGGTCGGGTGGTCGCGGATCACCCGTTCCAGCAGCCGCACGGCCTGGTCGGTCTGGTTGTTCTCCGAAAACCCGCGGGCCGCCTCCATCAGGGCCAACGCGCTCAAGTCCGGGTAATCGTAGGTGAACGGCACCACCAGGAGCGCCGTCGTCGCCTCGGGATAGCGCTTCTGCGCCAGGCGGCACTGGCCGATGTTCAGCTGGGCCTTGGCGCCCAGCTCCGTCGCCGTCGCCGCCGCCACCTGCGTGTACAGGTTCACCGCCTCGTCATAGCGGCCCTGGCTTTGCAACGCCCAGCCCGCCCCGTAGCGCGCCTCGGACGCCCACGGGCCGTTGCCGAAACGATTGTACACTTGCTCATAGGCCTGTCGGCTCTGGTCCCACTGCTTGACCTGCGCCAAGGCGTAACCCAGCCGCAACAGGGCGCGGTCGGTGAGGCCAGGAAGATTTTGGAACTCCCCCTTGTCGCGGAAGAGGGCCAGCAGCTTGACCGCCTCTTCCGTCTTGCCGAGCCGGATCTGACACTCGGCGGCGCGGTAGGTCGCCTGCGGACACATGGCGCTCTTGGGGTTGTTGGCGATCGGCGTCAGCTGGGCGAGCGCCTTCTTGGCGTCGCCCTTCGCCAGCAGGGCGGCTCCGAGACGGACCCGAATCTTGTCCGTCAATTCCGGCGGCGGCTCCTTGTCGAGCGCCTCCTCGAGTTGCTTGATCGCCGCGTCGTGTTCGCCGCGTTCGGACTCCAATTCGGCCAACTCAAAACGGGCGTCGGCGTTGATCGCCAGGTCGGGGAAGGCGGCGATCAGGCTCTGGTATTCGACGCGGGCCTGCGTCTCGGACGGCTGGAGCGGCACGGCGCTGAGCGGCACGTCCGGCGGCGGAACGGCCGGCGGCTGCTGACCCGGCGGCGTCTTTTTGGCGATGTCGTCCTTGCTCTTCTGCCACCACTCCTGCCGCACCTTGTCGCGGGCCGCTTGCACTTCCAGGTCGGCCAGCGCCCGGCAGGCCCAGGCCGCTTCGTAGTACATGCGGGCGCGGGCCTCCGACGCCGGCTGCTTCTGCTTCAACTGCTCGGCCTGGGCGCCGAGGTACTGCACCGCGTCGCGCAGGTCCTTCACGCCGTCATTCATCTTTTGTTGCGCGGCCGCGATCTCGTCGGGCTTGAGGTTCGGCGTCGCCAGCTTCTTGGCCGCGTCGGCGATCGTCTGCTGGCCGTCGTCCTTCAAACACTGGCCGTATCGCAGGGCCGCGTCGGCCGCCTCCGGCCGGTCGGGCGCCTGCTTCACGACGAGTTCGAAAACGGCCCGCGCTCCGCCCGTTTGCCGGCCTCGCTCAGGGCGACTCCCTGATGATACTCGAGCAGCGGGACCCAGCCGGCGCGGGCGGGGTCGGCCCGCAACTTCGCCTCGTACTGCTGGCGGCACTGGGCCAGCACCTCGGCGGCCTGGGCAAACTGATTCTGGCTACGCAACAGAGTGGCCAACTCCAGCAGGGCCATCGGCGCGATCGGCGAGTTCTTGAGCCGGCCGTCGTTGGTGAAGCGGCGCAGCTCGTTGACGGCGCCGTTGACGTCCTTCTGGGCGGCGAGGCACTTGGCCCGCTCGAACGAGGCCTGCGGCGCCTCGGGGCTGTTGCCGTGCTTCTGCAACAACTGTTCGTAGGCGGCGCGAGCGGCGGACAGCGCCTTGGCCTGGTCGGGCGGCTGGGCAAGGATGCCGGCCAATTTCTGCTGACAATAGCCGAGTTTCAGGAGGGCGTCGGCCGCCTGCGGGCTGTTCGGCTGCGAGGCCGCGAAGGACTCCAGCAGTTCGCCGGCGCCGCGGATCAACTCCTCCAACTTGCCGGCCGCCACTGCGTCGTCGGCCCTGGCAGGCGCCAGCCGGATCATGACGTCGGCGAGTTGATAGGGCACGACGGCCAGGTCGCCGTTGCGGTCGGCCGGAGGGATCGTCTCCAGCAATTCTTTCGACTTATCGAGATCGCCCTTCTGGTAATAACCCAGGGCGAGGCCGTAGCGCGCCAGGTTGACGTTCGGCGATTCGGGGAATTTATCGACGATAACCTGGTAGCGCTTGATCGTCTCGTCCAGCCATTTGGCCGACTCGCGTTGGCGGTCGGCGGGGTTGGACAGTTTGTCGGCGGCCAGGGCGCTGAAGTAGGCGTTCTCGGCGGATCGGAACAGCACCGCGGGCAGCAGCGGACTTTGGGGATAGCTGGCGCGGAAACGGTCGCAGGTCTTGTCCGACTCGGCATAGTCGCCGGCCAGGTCCTGGGCCGCCGCCAAATCCTGCACCACCTCCTCCTCGCGCCGCGGCAGCAGCTTCTCGTTCAAAATCTGGTTGTACGTCGCCACGGCGTCCTTGAACTGCTTGTTCAACTGCTGGGCGTCGGCCAGTTCGCGAAGGATTTCCCCGCGCCGCGTGCGGGCTTCCGGGTCGGCGTTGGCGAGGTTCTGGGCGCGGTCGGCCGCCTTGCGGAACGTGTCCTCGGCCGTCTTCAGCGCCTGTTCGTGGGCCGCGGCGTTGTTGGGGTCGGCCGCGCCGACCTGTGCTTTTGCGATCCACAATAGACATTGATCGGCCAGGCGCGGCTCCCTGTCCGCCAGCGGAGCCAGCGTCTTTTCGGCGTCGGCGAACTGCTTGAGCCGCACCTGACAAAAGCCCTGACGCAGCCGGGCCTCGGCGGCCAGGGGCGACGCGGGGAACTCCTGAGCGAACGCCGCCAGCCGCGTCGCCCCCTCGCCGAATTTGCCGTCCTCGTACTGCAGGACGCCGAGGAAGAAGCCGGCGCGGGCGACGTGGTCGGGCGGCGGGTCGCGCACCAGTGCTTCGAGGCGCGACTTCTCGTCGGGATCGTTCTTGAAACGGTCGGGCTGCTTGAGCGTCTCGGCGGCGGCCTGCTTCTGCTTCTGGTAGTCGTCGAGGACGCCCTGGTACTGGGCCGCCGCCTCTTCGCGTTCGCCGTCGTTCTGGTGGACGCGGGCCAAAAGGTAGCGGGCGTGCGTGCCGAACACGGGGTCGGTGAACGGGGCCAGTTCGCCGAGCGCCCGGCCGGCCGCGAGGTCGTCCTTGAGCTGGAACGACGCGAAACCGTAGTAGTAGAGGCCGAGGCCGTGATAACGGCTCTTGGCGAAGCGCTTGCCCTCGACGAACGGCGCCACGGCGTCGCGCGCCTCCTTGGGCCGCAGCAGACGCAGTTGCATCTCGGCCAGATCGCAGCGGGCGCGGGCGGCCCATTCCAGATCGGCGGGCAGTTCCTTGGCGTCGGCGTCGGGCGCCTGGACGCGGCCGGCGAAGGCGGCGACGGCGGCGGCGAACTGCCTGGCGGCCTCGTCGAAGCGCCCGCGGGCCTGGTCCTTGAGTTGCGGCGCGTCACTCGGCTTGGCCCGGATTTGCGCCAACGCCTTGACGCCCTGGCCCCGCTGGGCCAGGCCGAGGTAGTAAACGTAAAACGGGTAATCCGGAGAGTCTTTAGAGTTTACCAGCGTCCGGAGTTGATCGGCGGCGGCGTTGTAGTCCTTGTCGGGGCCGTCGATGAGCGAAAGGGCCAGGCCGTAGCGGGCGGCGGGGGCGTTTTTTTCGTTGCCGAACCTGGACAGGAACTCGCGGAAGCGGCCGGCGGCGAAGGCGTAGTCCTTGGCGTTGAACGCCGTTTTGGCGCTGGTGAGGAGCATGTCGGCGGCCCGATCGGGCGGGAGGGTCTCGGCCGCGGCGGCGGAGGTCCAGAGGAAGAGGACCGCGGCCAGGGCCGGGGTGCGACGGGCGAATCCTTTGGCGAACAAGGCGGTCATCCGAAAGACCTCCCAGGTGATTGTCACATTCGGGGGAGAGCGACGAGGAAGGACGAGCCGGTGGGTGCGATCTCCAATCGACGGAAGGGGCGAGCCGAACCGGACGGCGCCAACTTAGCTTTTTAGACGACTCACAACCCGGAAGGGTTGTCTCCGGGCGAAAATCGGATCCCTTTCGGAAGGCGAGCGCTCGGCGGCCGGTGAGGGGGAAGGAAGACCGCCGACGCCACAATTCGATCTCCGCGGCCGAGGATGTTGGGGGCGACACGGCTTCCGGGATGTTCACGTCGTTATGGACGCCCGGTCATCCAAACATTGTGGCGAGTCGGGGCGGCGGCGTCAAACAAAATGCAAGGGAAAAGTCGGGGCGGCCGCCGACGGGAACGGTCCTGGGTGAAAACCAACCGCCCGAGCGGCCTCGTTGTCCCGCGCCAACCATTCTCCCACGCCAGCAGCGTCGCCGAGCGAGCATGAAAACATTCTCACTACCGAGATACAAAGAACACAAAACGTCGAAAGGACGTAACAGGCAAAGGGGCGGCGACTTCCTACCTTAACTTCGTTGGCGGCGAATCCCGCGGACTCTCCGGAGGTCGGCGTTGCTCGGTCCCATTTTCAACCGCGAATTTCTCACGGTGCCGCGCCGCGCCCGCCATTACGTCCAGCGAACGGCCTACCTGGGAACGCTCTGGGTGGTCGGCCTGACGGCCTACCAGACCATGATCGGCTGGACGCACCCCGCGTCGCTCGGCGAGACGGCCCGGTTCGGGGCGGTGTTGTTCCAGCTTCTGACGGGGCTGATGCTGGCGCTGTTTTTGTTCTTCTCGGCCCTGTCGGCCGCCAGCGCCGTGGCGCGCGAGAAGGACCGGCGCACGTTCATCCTTCTGCTGATGACCGACCTGCGCAACTCGGAAATCGTTCTCGGCAAGGTCCTCGGCAGCCTGCTGCCCATCCTGCTGCTGCTGGCGACGACGGCGCCGTTGCTGATGCTGCTTTTGCCGCTGGGCGGAGTCGAGCGCCCAGCAGGTGATCCAGTCCGTGCTGGTGTCGGCCGCGGCCTCCCTGGCGGCCGGGTCGCTCGGCGGTCTGGTGGCGCTGTGGCGCGACCGCACCTTCCAGGCGCTGGCGCTGACCGTGCTGCTGGTGGTGTTCTACCTCTGCCTGGCGCGTGGGGCGGCGTTGCTGCTGGGACTGATCCCGGCCCTATCGAATCAACCGGTCCTGGCCTGGCTGGAGCCGTTCGCGGCGCTTCACACCGTCCACGACCCGCTTGCGGCCGGCGTCGCCCCGGCCTACGTGTTCGTCTGCGTCATGGTCGTGCTGAGCGCCCTGCTTATGGGCTGGGGCGTAGTGCGGCTTCGGGTGTGGAACCCGAGCGGCGAACCGATCCAGCAGCGCGAACGGCCTGACGAGGAGGCGGAGGCCAAGGAACGCGCCGATGTCGCCGCGCTGGCGGCGTTGGCCCGCCGGTCGGCGCGACAGGTTTTCCACGCGGCCGGCGGCGAAACGGGCGGCCCCGAAACGAAGTCGGCGCAGCCGTCAAAAAGCGACATATATACTCCTGTTATCGCTCAAAACTTCGGCGGCAAGGAGCGACGCACGGCCCACTCCGCCCCCGGCGGTGTGCGTACGGTCGGCCCGAACCCGATCTTCTGGCGGGAAACGGCCACGCGCGCCTACGGCCGGCGGCCGTTGATGGTGAAGACGTCCTACTTTGTCGTGTTGGCCCTCATCTGTTACTTCGCCCTGGCGCCGCTGTGGGGTGGGACGCACGTCCCGTTCGCCGCGGCTTACGGCCTCGGCCCCGTGGCGGTGCTGAGTCTGCTACTGGTGGCGGCGCAGGCGGCGACGGCCATCACCTCGGAGCGCGACGCCGGGGCTTTGGATCTCCTTTTGGTGACCGACTTGACGCCGAAGGAGTTCATCTTCGGCAAGCTCGGCGGCGTGCTCTGGAACACGAAGGAATATCTTCTACCGCCGTTGATCCTGGCCGGCGTCTACGCGGCGTGGGGCCTGCTGGCGGCGGCGCCAGCGGGCCACAAGGAAATGGCGGCGTCGATGAACGCGACGGCGCTGGTGTGCGTGGTCGGCGGGCTGCTGGTTCTGATGGCGTTCGTGATGGTGCTGGGGCTGCACGTGGCGTTGCGGACGCCCAACAGCGGGGCGGCGGTGGTGCTGACGCTGGGGACGGTCTTTTTCCTGTCATTGGGGACGTTGTTTTGCCTGGCTCTGATCGTGCTGAGCGGCCGGTTCGAGTATCAGTGGTTGAGCTTTATTTTCTTCCTGGGGGCGGCGATCGGCGGGTTGTGGTGGGTGCTGAACGGGACGCGGCCGTCGTCGGCTCTGACGTGGGCGAGCTGGTTCTGCCCGTTGGCCGTGTTGTACGCGGTGATGAACGTGGTGGTGGCCCGTCCGGGATCGGCGGAATCGGCCGACCCGCTGCCGCCGTTTTTGGTGGTCGCGGCGGCGTTCAGCTTCGCGATCACGGCCATGCTGGTGCCGTTGCTGAGCGAGTTCGACGTGGCCCTGGGGCGCACGACGGGCGGGGCGGATTGAGGGCGGCGGCCCGGAAAAACGGCGAGGAAATGCCCTTGCCAGCACAGGGGCGTTCTGCCATAAAACACAACTGCCTCCGGGGCGGCCCCTTTAGCTCAATTGGCAGAGCAGCTGACTCTTAATCAGCGGGTTGTAGGTTCGAGTCCTACAAGGGGCACTGACCCAAATCGAATGCCGGACGCTGGTTAGCGTCACCTTCTCCGCGTGGGGAAGTGCGGCTCACGAAAGCAAGAACCCGGTAGACTGCCGGATCGCCTTCGGAAGCTTCACCCCATGTCCTCCTCAAGAACTCCCTCTCGCCGTCGTCACAAGCCGTCCGGCGCGGCCGTTGACGCTCGCCGATGCGGCCGCTATTTTAATGGTTTCTTCGCCTCGGGGCGATTCGACACACTACCAGGACAGGGCGTTAACACCGATGGTTCGTAAGAAGCTCGGACGGGGTCGGAAAAATCGCTGCCGCTTCTGCACCAAGGACGGCTGTCCGCGGCCGGCCTTCGTGGACTACAAGGACGTGCAGACCCTCAAGAAACTCTGCACCAGCCAGGGCAAAATGTTCAGCCGCAAGCGCAGCGGCAACTGCGCCGCCTTCCAGCGCGCCGTCAAGGACGCCGTCAAACGGGCGCGGTTCATGGCCCTCATGCCTTACGTCGGCGAGTGAAACGGCGAGCGCCCGGTGCGCCACGGCTGTGTCGGCAGTGTTTCGGCCGTTGCGCCTTCCGCACAGCCGAGACGGCCGTGGCGCACCCCAATCCCCTCGTTCGCCGACGGGTCCGGCTGCATGATCCCGAAGAGGTCGCCTTCCGTGTCCTGGCGATAGACCAGGTAGCCGACGCCGCGGCTCGCCTGTTTCGGCAGGGCCGCCTTGCCGCGCCACGCCCGTCTTCACCGGCCTGTACTCGTCCGGCCCGGCCCACTTCGTGACTGACCGCCCTAATACGCGCGTTTAGAACTCTGACGCCCGCTCCGGGTCGTCCGCGGCCGATTGTCGTCGTCGGAAATGGAGGACTTGCGGCCAGGCAGCTGGTATATTCGTCAGTCGTCCACCTGGCGGTTTCTGGGCCGCATTGATGAATGAAGTGACCCGCATCCTGTCCGACCTCGCGCACGGCCGCGGCCACGCCGCCGCGCAGTTGCTGCCGCTGGTGTACGAGGAGTTGCGCAAACTGGCGGCCGCCCGGATGGCCGAGGAGGCCCCCGGCAACACCCTGAACGCGACCGCACTGGTCCACGAGGCGTATCTGCGGCTCGTCGGACGGGCCGACGAGGCACGGTGGGATAACCGCGGCCACTTCTTCGCGGCCGCCGCGGAGGCCATGCGCCGAATTCTGGTGGACGCCGCCCGCCGCAAACGCACCGAAAAGCACGGCGGCCGCCTTCGCCGGGTCGATTTACCCGACGTCCCGGCCCATCCCGAGGTCTTGGACGAAAAACTGCTCGCCCTGGATGCGGCCCTTACCCGGTTCGCCGCCGAGGATCCGGTCGCGGCCCGGGTGGTCGAACTGCGTTACTTCGGCGGCCTGTCGATCGAAGATGCCGCCGCCGCCCTCGGCCTGTCCCGGGCCGCCGCCTACCGCCACTGGACGTACGCCCGGGCCTGGCTCCGAGACGCCATCGCCGGGGCCGAATCGGGCTGAAGAACTTTTTTCCGGATGCGGGTGAGACAATCGGAGGCAGTTCTCGCATTGTTGGGTGAACCCCAACCGGGAGTGACCATGGATATCGACCCGAATCGCGTCAAGGAGATCTTCCTCGAAGCGGCCGAACAGCGGGACGAGGCCGCCCGGGCCGCGTACCTGGATCGCGCCTGCGGGGGAGACGCCGGCCTGCGCGAGCGGGTCGAGGCGCTCCTCCGTTCCCATGACGCGACCGACAGTTTCCTCGGCAGACCGGCCGTCAAACCGCCGGAGCCGCACGATCTGGCAACCCAGGCCGAGGGCGGCGCGGCGATCCCCGAAGAGGCGAACGAGGCGGAAGACGACCTCAAGTTCCTCGACACGCCCCGCCGACCCGATTCGCTCGGCCGCCTCGGGCATTACGAAATGCTCCAGGTGCTCGGCAAGGGCGGCTTCGGCATCGTCTTTCGCGCCTTCGACGAGACGCTGCAGCGCGTGGTCGCGGTCAAGGTGATGGCCCCGCAAATGGCCGCCACCTCCCCCGCCCGCAAGCGGTTCCTGCGCGAAGCCCGTTCGTCGGCGGCAGGTTCGGCATGAGAACGTGGTGCAGGTCTACGAGGTCGGCGAACAGCCGCTCCCCTACCTGGCGATGGAGTTCATCCCCGGCGAGACGCTCCAGCAGCGGCTCGACCGGACCGGCCCGCTCGACGTGCCCGAGGTGCTGCGGATCGGCCGGCAGATCGCCGAGGGGCTGGCCGCGGCCCATGCGTGTGACCTGATCCACCGCGACATCAAGCCGGGCAACATCCTGCTCGAAGGCGGCTCGCACAAGGCGAAGATCACCGACTTCGGCCTGGCCCGCGCCGCCGACGACGCCAGCATCTCGCAGAGCGGCATCATCGCCGGCACGCCGATGTTCATGGCCCCGGAGCAGGCCCTCGGGCACAAGATCGACCAGCGGGCCGACCTGTTCAGCCTCGGCAGCGTGCTGTACCAGATGGCGAGCGGCCGGCCGCCGTTTCGCGCGACCTCCGCGCTGGCCGTCCTCAAGCGCGTGGCCGAGGAGCAGGCCGCGGCCCATTCCGGAGATCATTCCCGAAACGCCGACAGTGGCTGTGCGACATCATCGCGAAGCTGCACGCCAAGAACCCGGACGACCGCTTCCAGTCGGCCCGGGAAGTGGCCGACGTGCTCGCCGACTGCGAGGCCCAGCTCAAGGCCCACGCCAAGGTCAAGGATTTCTCCCGCATCCCGCGCGGCAAGCCGCGGCGTTCGGGGCGGTGGAAATGGGCGGCGGCGGCGCTGGTGCTCTTGGCCCTCGCCGGCGTCGGCCTCTTCGCACTGACCCGGCCGCGGCCGAACTCCGGCGGCCCGGGAACCGAGCCGCCGCGATCGGTCGCCGTGGCCTGGGGCGAAGTCACGGACCCGCTCGGCGATTGCCGGTTCGCCGAAGAGAACGGCCGGTTGACCATCACGGTGCCGGGTGATCGATTCCACGACCTCAACCCACTCCCGGGCTGCAATTTGAACTCCCCGCGTGTGCTGCGGGAAGTGGCCGGCGATTTCGAGGCCCGCGTGACGGTTCTCCCCTACCCCCAGCCCACTTCGCTCTATAGCACCGGTCCGCATCCCGCTTACGTCGGGGCCGGGCTGGTCGTCTGGTCGGACGAGGCCGGCATCCTCCGGCTGTTCCGAGCGTACACCGGGGAGTCTTACGTCACCCCCGAGTGGTACAACGGTCTCGCCCTGGGCGGACAGAAGTGGATCCATGTTCCGGACGGGCCGATGCACCTGCGTATCCGCCGCACCGGCGAGACCCTGCACCTCGCGTCCAGCACCGACGGGCAGACGTGGACCGAAGTGGCGACCGAAGCCAACCTGCGACCGGTCTCCCGGGTCCGGGTTGGAGTCGCGGTGGTCAACGCGATCAAGCAGGAATTCACGGTTCAGTTCGAGGGATTTGAGATCAAGGAGTTGCCGCCGAGTTCGCTGCCGCCCAGCGTTCGGGCCGAGAGCGGGGCGAAGGACAAGCCCTCATCGCCGACGATCGCTCCGTTCACCGACGCCGACGTGCAGCGCATCGCCGCCCTGCCCGCCCCCCAACAGGTCGAGGAAGTGCGGAAGGAGTTGAAACGCCGCAACCCCGGCTTCGACGGCAAGATGGAGACCAAGATCGAGGGCGGCGTCGTCACGGAATTCCAGATCGTGACCGACAAGGTGACAGACATCGCCCCGATTCGAGTCTTCGACGCCCTGCGGGTGCTCGTGTGCAGCGGGACGGGGACGAACGACGGGCCCAACGGGCTACTCGCGGACCTGACGCCGCTTGAGGGAATGAACCTGGCGGGCCTCACGGATCTCGGTCTTTGGGACACGAAGGTGAGCGACGCGGGACTGGCCTACTTCAAGGACTGCAAGGGCCTGATGCGTCTCGGTCTGGGCGAGACGAAGGTGAGTGACGCGGGACTGGCCAACTTCAAGGACTGCAAGAACCTGATTCCAGCTCTGGGTACCTGACACGCAGGTCGGCGACGCGGGCTTGGCCCATTTCCAGGACTGCAAGGACTTGGCAGACCTCAATCTGGCCGGAACGAAGGTGAGCGATGTGGGCCTTGCCCACTTCAAGGACTGCAAGAACCTGAAGTACCTTTGGCTGGACCGCACGCAGGTGGGCGATGCGGGCCTGGCCCAGTTCAAGGGCACGCCTCTGAGGGCGTTGTCGATCGATAACACCGGCATCACCGACCTGACTCCGCTGCAAGGCATGCCGCTGGAAGAGATCCGCCTGACCCCGAAGAACATCACCCGGGGCCTGGATATTCTCCGCGACATGAAGAGCCTCAAAACCATCGGCATCGAAAACGGCCATTCCTGGCCGGCGGCGGAGTTCTGGGAGCGCTACGACAAGGGGGAGTTCAAGGAGTAGCGTGGCGGAGTGAGCGGCCATCCCCGGTCCGCCGGCGAAATCGTAGGATGACCCCACGCCCCGCGCGAACGCCAGGAACGGCCCGCGTGTCCGCCCGGTGGAGCGCCCGTTGTAGGGGCGATCCGATTCACCCTTCCTGGGAGATTCCCCCCCATGCCGATTCTGAAATTGCCGGACGGCTCGCGCCGCGAAGTCCCCGCCGGCGCCCGGCCGCGCGACGTGGCCGAAGCCATCGGCAAGCGCCTGGCCAAGGACGCCGTCGCCGCCAAGGTGGACGGCGCCGTCGTCGATCTCGACCGCGAACTGCCGCCCGGCGACGCGGAAATGGCCTTCTCCGTCCTCACCCCGAAAGACCCCGAGGCGCTGGAAGTCCTGCGGCACAGCACCGCCCACATCATGGCCCGCGCCGTCATGCGTCTCTTCCCCGGCACGCAACTCGCCTTCGGCCCGCCGCTCGAAAACGGCTTCTATTACGACATCGATTCTCCGACGCCGATCACCGAGGCCGATTTCCCACGCATCGAGGAGGAGATGCGCAAGATCGTCGCCGACGCCGAGCCGTTCGAGCGCTTCGAGCGGCCGACCGCCGAGGCGCGCGAACTCGTCGCCGACCTCAAACAGCACTACAAGGTCGAACACATCGACGACGACCTCAAGCAGTATCCGTCACTGAGCTTCTACCGCCAGGGCGAATTCATCGACCTCTGCCGCGGCCCGCACATTCCCCACGCCGGCAAGGTCGGGGCGTTCAAGCTGCTCAGCATCGCCGGCGCCTACTGGAAGAACGACAACAGCCGCAAACAACTCCAGCGCCTCTACGCCACCGCATACTTCAACCAGAAAGACCTCGACGCCTACCTGCGCCAGCTCGAAGAGGCCAAGAAGCGCGACCACCGCGTCCTCGGCAAGCAACTCAAGCTCTTCACCATCAGCCAGGCGGTCGGCAGCGGCCTGATCCTCTGGATGCCGAAGGGCGCCACCGTGCGCGGCATCCTGGAGGGCTTCATCAAGGAGGAGTTGCTCAAGCGCGGCTACCAGCCGGTGTACACGCCGCACATCGGCCGGCTGGAGCTGTACCGCACCAGCGGCCATTTTCCGTATTATCGCGACGCCCAATATCCGCCGTTGTTCTTCCACCCGCTCGGGCAGGCGGTCGATACCTGGCTGAACCTCTTCGAGGCCGGCAAACTGTCCGACCAGTCCGAAAACGCCCTGCTCGACCTGGTGGACGACTTCGCCAGGACCGGGGCCGCCGGCGAGTCGCACGACGAGAAGCATCAGGCGGCGGCGCTCGAGGCGCTGGCCCACGAGTATCGCAACGCCCGGTCGGTCACGGAAAAAGCGGAGGCGCTAAAGGGGTGGCTCAACGAGCAGGAGGCGTATCTTCTCAAGCCGATGAACTGCCCGCACCACATCCAGATCTACAAGGCCGAGCCGCGCAGCTACCGCGACCTGCCGGTGCGATTGGCCGAGTTCGGCACCGTCTACCGCTTCGAGCAGACCGGCGAGCTGTCCGGCATGACGCGCGTGCGCGGCTTCACCCAGGACGACGCCCACCTGTTCGTCACGCCGGAGCAGATCGAAGAGGAATTCAGCGCCAACCTCGATCTGGTGCTGTTCGTGCTGTCGAGCCTCGGCCTGAGCGACTACCGCGTCCGCGTCGGCCTGCGCGACCCGGACAGTTCCAAGTACGTCGGCGACGCCGCCGATTGGGACAAGGCGGAGGGCACACTGGTCCAACTGGTGAAGTCGCGCGGCATGAACTACACCGCCGAACGGGGCGAGGCGGCGTTCTACGGGCCGAAGATCGACTTCGTGGTGCGCGACTGCATCGGCCGCGAATGGCAGCTGGGCACCGTGCAGCTCGACTACAACCTGCCCAAGCGCTTCGAGCTGGAGTACGTCGGCAAGGACAACACGGCCCACCGGCCGGTGATGATCCACCGGGCGCCGTTCGGCTCGATGGAGCGCTTCATGGGCATCCTGATCGAGCACTTCGCCGGCGCCTTTCCACTCTGGCTGGCGCCGGAACAGGTGCGCGTCCTGCCGGTCAGCGAGCGCTTTTCCGAGTACGGCCAGAAGGTCGAGGCCGAGATGCGCGCCAACGGCTTCCGTGCGGCCGGCGACTACCGGCCGGAAAAGATCGGATACAAGATCCGCGAAGCGCAGCTGGAGAAGGTCCCGTACATGCTGGTGGTCGGCGAGAAGGAGCAGACGGCCGGGACCGTGTCGGTGCGCCACCGGGCGGACGGCGACCTCGGGGCGCTGCCGCTGGCGGAAGTGGTCCGGCGGCTGACGGAGGAAGCGCGCGAGCGGCGCATCCGTCAGGCCGGCGCGGCCGGAGACGCCCTGCGGTGAGCGGCGGACCCACGCGAGAGAGACATGCCGACGACCGAGACCGCGGACCGGCCTCCCCGGCGCGGTGCCCGCGCCTGGCTGTGGCCGACGCTCAAGGGCGCGCTGATCGTCGCCGTCGTGGCCGCGGTCGGCTGGCAGTTCGCCCGCGTTTTGCGTCAGCCCGACCTGTGGGCGCGGCCGCTGTCGCTTCACCCCGGTTGGCTGGCCGCGGCGGCGGCGCTTTATCTGTCCGGCCTCCTCTTCCCGGCGATTTACTGGCGGCTGTTGTTGCGCGCCTGGGGCAGCGGCCGCGACCCCTGGCGACATTGCGGGCCTACTACGTCGGCCAACTCGCCCGTTACGTGCCGGGCAAGGTGGTGGGTCTGGCGATGCGCGCCCGGCTGCTGACGGGGCCGGGCGTCGGCATGGGCGTGGCCGTGCTGACGGTCGTGTACGAGTCGCTGACGACGCTGGCCGCCGCGGCGCTGCTGGGAATGCTCCTTTTCGCCTTCCCCATATCCGTTGACGCGGCCTTCGGCTGGCGCGCCCTGGCGCTGCTGGGCGTGGTCGGCGTGTTGCTGCTGCCGGGCGTTTTCAACCGGCTGGCGGAGCGGACGACGCGGCCGTTCCGCCGGCCGGACGCCCCGCCCTTTCCGCCGGTGCGCCACCGGACCCTGATGGTCGGCCTGGCGATCAGCGGCTGCGGCTGGCTGGTGCAGGGTGGGGCGTTGTGGGCCGTGGTGGAATCGCTGGCGCCGGGCGCGTGGCCGGCGTCGGTCGAGGTGTGGTGCCGGTGCGCGGCCTACACCGGCCTGGCCTACGCGGCCGGCTACCTCATCTTCGCGGCCCCCGGCGGGCTGGGGGTGCGCGATTTCGTCACGCAGCAATTCCTGGCCGGCGAGCTGGGCCGAACTCTGGGTCCGCAACGGGCGGCGGAGACGGCCGTGGCGGCGGCGTTGGTGCTGCGTCTGGTCTGGACGGCGGCGGACCTGACGGCCGCGGGGGCGTGCTACGGGTTGCCGGGCCAGGGGGCGGGGCCTGCACAATGGGGAAGATCGAAGACATGAATGACCGGCGCACCGGTTCGTCACGGCCCTTTGATTATCTGCTTTATTGATCTAATTTATCGTCTAATGTCATCGCGGTTCGCCTCTTTTCTCGCCCGCGCGGGGGTGCGGTTCGAGCGCCGAATAGTGGACGTTCCACCCCTTTCCGTGTTTGTTGCGGAAAGAGGGATGGGCGCTCGACGACGTACTTCGATGCAAGACAGGCGTCCTCCTGGCCGTTGTGCGCTCGCACGATCCGTTGCATCGCCTCGCGGCAGCGCATGCACGCGCGAATGGCGAGGCGGTTGCCGGGGGCGAGGGGAGCAATAGCTCACCGCAATTATTCCGCGTTTTGGCGCCGTCGATTTGCATCCCGCCAATCCCGACCTACTGTTGAAGCAGTTCGGCGTGAGAAAAACTGCTTCCGTGTCGGGAGAACATCGTGGTTCACTGCTGCATAGGCGTTATGGCCTACAACGAAGAGGCGAATATCCGTCAGCTGATGCAGGCGCTGCTCGCCCAAAAGACGGAAAAGGTCTCCATTGACGAAATTATCGTGGTGGCCAGCGGCTGCACGGATCGCACGGAAGAAATTGTCAAGGAATACGTCGCCCTCGACCCGCGCGTCCGGCTTCTGGTCCAGCCGCGCAAGGAGGGCAAGGCCTCGGCCGTCAACCTCCTGCTGAGGAACACCGACTGCGAGGCGATCGTCCTGGAGAGCGCGGACACGCTGCCGCTGGAGCACACCATCGAGGCTCTGGTTTCTCCCATGACCGACCCCAAGGTGGGGATGGTGGGTGGTCGCCCGGTGCCGGTCAATTCCCCCAAGACCTTCATGGGCTACGCCGCCCATCTGGTGTGGGAACTGCACCATCAGACGTCGCTGCGGCACCCGAAAATGGGCGAAGCGATCGCCTTCCGCAACGTCTTCGCGCAGATCCCGCACGACTCGGCGGTGGACGAGGCCAGCATCGAACCGCTCATCATCGGCCAGGGTCTGCGTCTGCGCTACGCGCCCGAGGCGATGGTGTTCAACCGCGGCCCGGAGACGGCGGCCGAGTTCGTCAAACGCCGCCGCGGCAACTTCGCCGGCCACCTCTACGTCAAGGAGACGCTCGGCTACAAGGTCTCCACGATGAGCGGGCCTCGGATGGGCTGGCTGTTCCTCAAGAACCTCAAGTGGGAATGGCGCTGGTTCTGCTGGGCGCCGGCCATCGCCACCCTGGAAGTCTACGTCCGCCTGTTGGGAACCTACGACTACGTGATCTGCAAGCGGAAGCCGTACAACTGGACCATCGCCGCGTCCACCAAGCAGCTGGCGGACGCCCAGCAGCTGACCGCCGTTTGAGGCCGTACCTGTTCGCCAATAAGGGAAAGCCATGCCCCTCGCTACCGTCGAAACGCCGGAAACGCCGGTCGCCGAAGCGCCGATCACGCGGGTCGATACCGGCCTGGGCACGACCTTCGAGCGCTGGGCCGTCAACCGTCTGTTGGCGCGGCTAGTGTCCGAACTGGACGTGGGCGCGCTGTTCGAGGGGCCGGACGACGGCATGTGCGGCATCGCCGGGTTGAACAGCCTTGTCGCCGGTCGGCAAGGCGTGCGCGTGTCGCTGCTGCTGCCCTCGGCGGAACGGGCGGTCTATGCCAAAACCGTCTGGCGCATCACGCCCCCGACGCCCAGCCGGAGATCGTCGCGGAATGGGACGGCCGGCGGCTGCCGTTCGAGGACGGCGCCTTCGATCTGGCCTGGAATTTCAACATCATGACGCGCGCGGAAGACCCGCGGGCGCTGCTGGCCGAGCTGTCGCGCGTCAGCCGGAAGTACGTCCTGATCTTCGTACCCAACCGCTTCAACTACGCCTTTTGGCTGCACCGCCTTCACCACTGGGTCGCCGGGGAGCCGTGGGACCACGGCCGTATCGACCTGATGCACGCGGCCCCGTGGAAGCCGCTGTTCGCCGAGGCGGGATTGAAGGTCCAACAGACCTTTCATGTCGATTGCCCCTGGTGGCCGGACATCGTGGACGCCGGCCAGCTGATCCGTGATTTCTTCCCGTTCCTCAAGGGCCTCGCGCGGCGCCTCCCCCGCCAACCGCTACCGATGGGCCCCCGAAGAACTCCCCTATTTCGACCCCGAAGCCCACCCGGAAGTCCACGACCGGATGAACCGCCTGGCGTTTTTCGAGAACACGCGGGCGGTCTGGCTCAAACAACGCTTCGCACACCACGCGGGCGTCCTCGGGGTGAAAACGTAACGCAGGAGCCGCCAATGAAGTCGATGCTCGGGGTGCTGGCCCGAATCCCCCTCTTCCAGCTGTACCGCCGCTTCGGCTGGCCGCGGATGTTGCCCATCAACATCACGTTGTCGCCGTCGCCGCGCTGCAACTCGCGCTGCCTCACCTGCAACATCTGGATGAAGCGCGAGAACGAACTGACGCTCGACGAGTGGGACAAGGTGCTCCGCTCGCTCGGCAAGGCGCCCTACTGGTTCACCGTCAGCGGCGGCGAACCGTTCATGTACCAGGGCGTCGTCGAACTTTGCCAGATGGCGTATCAATACTGCCGGCCCGGCATCATCAACATCCCGACCAATAGCATCCTCTCGACCATTCCAGACAAGGTGCGCCGCATCGCCGAGTCGTGCCCCGAAAGCCGGCTCATCATCAACCTGTCGCTCGACGGCATCGGCGAGAAACACGACCACATTCGGGGCGTTCCCGGCAACTTCAAGAAATTCGAGGAACGGCTCAAGCAGCTGCTCGAATTGCGCGACGGCCTGCCCAACCTGACCCTCGGCATTCACTCCGTCGTCTCCACGTTCAGCGTCGGCCACCTCGACGAGATCATGGAGTACGCCGACCAGTCGGGCGTCGATCAGTTCATCACCGAGATCGCCGAGCCGCGCGTCGAGCTGGACACGGTCGGCCTGCCGATCACGCCGGACAAGAAGGCCTATACCAGGGCGATCAACAAGCTGATCGCCCACGTGAACAACCGGCCCTACAAGGGCATTTCCAAGGTCACCGAGGCATTCCGCGTCCAGTATTACAAGCTGGTCAAGCGCATCCTGGATGACGAGGATCAGGTAATTCCGTGTTACGCCGGCTGGGCCAGCGGCCACATCTACGCCGACGGCACGGTCTGGCCGTGCTGCGTCCGCGCCGACAACCTTGGCAATCTGCGCGACCACAATTACGATTTCGGCGCCATCTGGTTCGGCGACAAGATCAAGGAAGTGCGGCGGAGCATCGCGGCCAAGGAATGCCACTGCCCGCTGGCCAACGCCTCGTACACGAACCTGCTGCACGACCTGCCGACGCTGGCCCGCGTCGGCACGAAGGTGATGCTGCCGGTGCTCAACGGCAAGCCGGCGGCGCCCAAGGCCAAGGCGGCGGCGACCGAGCCGGAAACGGCGCACGTCTAGCGACCACACACTAACCCGAAGCGCAAGCGAGGGAGTCGGTTCCAAACCTCACACGCGCTTTGGGACGGTGGAAGAGATGTTTCGTCCACGAACCGACTCCCTCGCTTGCGCTTCGGGTTAGTATGAGGACCTCCCCATGCCCTTCGACTGGCTGAACGACTTTCATCGCGGGATGGAGAAGGCGGACAACTACGCCGACAAGACGCTCGCCGCCTACAAGCTCGGCATCAAGGCGGGCGGCGCCATTTGCGGCGTCAGCGTCTGCGCCCCGCCAACTGCTGCGGCGCGGCCAAGCTGCTTCCCGAAGGGGCGGTGTACCAGCCCGACGAGGCGCCGCGGCTGCCGCTGGCGGGCTGCCCGCTGGGTCGCCGCTGCCCGTGCGTCTACCGGCCGGTCATGACTTACGCGGAGGTCCGGGAATGAAGGCCTTCGTAACCGGCGCCACGGGCTTCATCGGCGGCGCGCTGGCCGCCGGCCTGGCCGACCAGGGCTGGGAGGTGCGCCTCCTGGCGCGCCCGGCCAGCCGTGGTAAAATCACCAATCCGAATCGCTATACGATTGTTGAAGGCGACCTGGACGCGGACCCCGGCCTGCTCCGCGACGCGGCCGACGGCTGCGACGTGGTTTTCCACGCCGCCGCCATCCGCAACCGCTGGGGCACGCCCCCGCACGAGTACCGCCAGGCCAACGTCGAAGGTACGCGCCGCCTGCTCGACGCGGCCATCGGCCGGGCGCGGCGCTTCGTCTACGTCAGTTCGGTCGGCGTCCTCGGCTGGCCCGGCGTGCGGGGCATCGACGAATCGTTTCCCGTCCATCAGAACTCCGCAAAGGCCGATTATCATAGCACCAAGGCCGAGGCCGAAGGCCTGGTGCGCGAACGCGGCGGCGACATCGAGGCCGTGGTGTCGCGGCCGACGATCACCTACGGGCCGGGCGACGCCGACGGCATGGTGACGCGCCTGGCCGCCATGATCGCCGGCGGCCGCTTCGTCCGCGTCGGCCGCGGGACCAACCACGTCCACCTGACCTACATCGATGACATGGTGCGCGGCCTGATCCTGACCGGGACGCACCCCGCGGCGGCCGGCCAGACCTTCATCCTGGCGGGGCCGGAATCGATCGCCGTCCGCGACCTCGTCGCCCGGATCGAGCAAGCGCTGGGCCTGCCGCCGCGAAACCTCTACGTCCCGGAGGCCGTGGCCCGTCCCCTGGCCTGGGGCGTCGAAAGCCTTTACCGACTGGCGTCGGCCGTGACGACGACGGGCTGCCCGCCGCTCACGCGCGACAAGATCGACACGCTCTGCGTCCACCGAGGCTTCTCCTCTGCCAAGGCGACGGCCCTGCTGGGCTACGCCCCCCGCGTCGATTACGACGAAGGACTGGCGCGGACGCTCGCCTGGATGGCGGACCAGGGAAGGTTGGAATCGTCGCCGGGCCGCGTCCCGGCCCGTGTATACCCCTGAACCGGCGGCGGACCCTCCCGTCGGCCGGACACCCCATGATGCTGATTTGAAGGACCCTCGTCGATGAGCATCGCCATGCCCGTCTCCCCGCCGTCGTCCCAGGCCCGCGACCCTGAACCGGCCGCCGCCCCCGCCCCCAAGGCCGCGCCCGCGGATCGGGCCGCCCGCGAAGCCCGCACGCTGGCCCTGTTGAGTTGGACGGTGTTGGCCGGCGTCCTCCTCGCCGGCGTGCCGATTTTCCTTTGCATGCCGGTCTGGTTCGACACCTATCACTATGACATTTGCGGCCGGACGCTGTTGCAAGGCGGCGTCCTCTACCGCGACGTCTTTGACAACAACCTGCCCGGAATCATCTGGCTGCAAACCGGCGTCCGGCTGCTGGTCGGCTGGCGAACCGACGCCATTCGGCTGGTCGATCTCCTCTTCTACACGGCGGGGGTGCTGCTGCTGCTGCGCTGGGTCCCTCGCCGCGCCCGCGTCTGGGCAGCGGTGGCGTTCTACGCCTTCTACCTGTCCGCCCCGGAAACCTGCGCCTGCGAGCGCGACCTGTGGATGCTGTTGCCGGCCCTCGTCGGGCTGACGCTGCGGAGGCTTCAGGTGCGGCGGCTGGTCCAGGGGTCGCCTGCGTTCCTTTCTGTCGTCGGCCTTGCCGCCGCGGAGGGGTTGTGCTGGGGGGCCGGCGTCTGGATCAAGCCGTTCGTGTTCGTGCCGGGGTTGGCCTGCTGGTTCGTGAGTCTGCTCCAGGTCCTGCGGCTGCGCAAGGGCCGGGCCGGGCTGTTGACGGCCGACGCGGCCGGGCTGCTCGCGGGCGGCGTGATCGCCGGCGGGCTAGGGCTGCTCTGGCTGTGGCGGTCGGGCAGCTGGTCGTACTTCTGGGAAATCTTCCTCGTCTGGAACCGCGACTACGCGGCTTTCACCAACCGCGTACGTCTCTCCCATTGGTGGGTGTTCCTGGTGCTGTACCTGCCGTGGAGCGCCGTCCCGGTCATGGCCGTGTACCTGGCGCTGACGACGCTCAAGCGCGAGCTGCTGGACCGCCCCGCGCCGGTCGGCCCGTCCGGGACGGCCGGGCCTGGTTACGCCCTGCTCGCCGCCTTCTTCCTCGGCTGGCTGTTCCAGGCGCTCTGCTTGCAGCTGCCCCACGACTATCCCATTGTGGCGGCGCTGATCCCCGGATTAGCGCTCGTCGCGGCCCAGTGGCGATGGAAGCCGCCGTCCTCGACCGTCGGGCTGACGGCCCGGCTATGCCTCGTGACCATGATGGCCCTGCTCTGGGCGCTGGCCTTCCACCTGGACCGGCTCGCGTATTGGCCGGCGTGCGTGGTCGAGGGAAGCACGCCCCGCGTCCAGAGCTTCCTGGCCACGCGAAGGGCATCGGCCTACTGCCCCGACCCCGCGGCCCTGGCGCCCGTCGTCGAATACCTTCGCGGCCAGGGTGTGGGCGACGGCGACGTGACCTGCATGAGCGGCTGCACCCATCCGCTGTACCTCGACCTGGGGGTACGGCCGTCCACGCGCTACCCACAGGTGGAGATGACGGCCCTCTTTTTCGTCCACCATCGCGACGAGGTCCTGGCGGAACTGAACGCCAGCCACCAGCGGTTCATCGTCAGCGACCTCGCCTGGACCGGGCTGACGGCCAAGGAGGTGGCCGCGACCGACCCCAACGACCCGCTGGCGCTGCCCCCCCGGTTCCCGGAGAATTATCTCGGCGCCTACCCGTGGTGCGAGCCGGTCGTGTTCCGTTCGGGAAGGTATCTTGTCCACCGCGTGACCGGGCCGGCCTCCCGGTTCTGGCGGGACGACACCTATGACCTGACCGACGGGAAGTACAACGACCGCTATCAGCAGTTCTTTGACGACCGGCTGAGTGTGGCCAACGAGGAGGCGGCGCGGGAGAGCATGGAGCTGATCGACGAGCTGTACCGGCGTTCGGGCGCGGCCTACGACCACGCGGGGCAACACGAGGCGATGCGAAGGGCGCTGATGTTGTTCGACGAGGCGCGTCTCCGCGGCAAGGACCGCGAGGCCGAGATGTTCCGCCGGTGGTTGGAGGGGAAGATGGACGGAGGCTCGACGACGGCAGGGCCGTGAGAACGCTTGCTTAAGCGGGGGAAGGGGTTTAGGATAACCAACACGGCTCGGCATCGACCCGCGGCGGGAAGGAACGACTCCTATGAGCGGCGAAAAGTACACGAACGAGGGCGGTCTGACCTGGGCCTGGGCGGCCTGCTTCGCCGCGCTGGCGATGGTCCACCGGCTGGTCCCGTACCTGTTCGACCTGGGGCCGGAGGCGCGCTTCGCCTGGAACCTCGCCCCGGTCGGCGCGCTCGGGCTGTTCGCTGGCGGACGTCTACGGTCGCGGTTCGATTTTCTCGTGCCGCTGGCGGTGATGGCGGTCTCGGACCTGATGCTGTGGCCGTTCCTGGCGGCGAAGGGCATGGCGGCTTTCAGCTGGGGCACGCCGATCATTTACGCCAGTTTTGTGGCCTACGCCCTGATCGGCCGCGGAATTCGTGGGAAATCCTCGCCGCTCTGGATCGCCGGCGGCGCGTTCCTGGGCGCGCTGCAATTCTTCCTGGTCACCAATTTCGCCGTGTGGCTCGGCGACGGCGTGGCCTATGCCCATAGCCTGGGCGGTCTAGTGCAGTGCTATGTCGCTGCCCTGCCTTTCTTCGGGAACACCCTCGGCGGCGACCTTTTATACTCGGGCCTGTTCTTCGGCTCTTACGCGCTGTTCCTTCGCATCGCCGAGCGCCGGAAGGTGGGGCAGCCGGCGTGAAGGGGCGCCGCCGTGCTCCCCTTCGGGTCGCGGCTAACCGGGGTCTCATTCCTCCTCTTCCGCCGCCCCGCGACGCTTCGCCGACGGCTTTCGCAGCCTGCCCCGACTGAGGATCGTATATTCCGGCCCCTTCGGCGTCAGTTGACTGCTCATCACCAGGACCTCCTGGACCTCGATTTCGCCGCCGCGCCACTTCGCCTTCTTCGCCAACGCCGCCGACAGCGCGTCGGCGGGGCCGTCGCTCTTGACGCGGCCCAGCGTGACGTGCGGCGTATACTGCCGCTCCTCCCGGCGGTAACAGCCCAGCTGCAACAGCGGCGGTTCCAGCGCTTCGTGCAGCGCTGCCAACTCCGCCGCCCCTTCGCCGACGCCGGCCCAAACGACGCGCGGCCGCCGTGGGTTCGGGAAGCATCCGACCGTTTCGACGGACAGCGGAAAGCGGTCATGGCGGCCGCACGCCACCGAAACCGCCCGGCAAAGCGGCGGCAGTTCGCGCTCGTCCACCTCGCCGAGAAACAGCAAGGTGACGTGCAAGTTCTCGACCTCGACCCATTTCACCTCGGCGCCGCCGCGGGCCAGACTTTCCTGCAAGGCGATGAGGCGGTCGCGCAGCGGCTTGCCGAGATCGACGGCGATGAACGTGCGCACGCGGCGGGCCATGATGCAAGGCTCTCTCATAGGCAAAGGCGAGCGGCCGGCGTGAGCCGGCCGGTTTAGCATCAGCGCTGCGGAACGAGCGAAGTACCAGCCGGCTCACGCCGGCCGCTCGCCTTTATGCGGACGACAAACACTCGTCCCAGAACCGCCGTGTGCCGTGGTGCAGTCGTGCGCCGACCTGCGTGATGACCTTCATGGCCAAAAAGCAGGCGGCCCGCGCCGCCCTGTCCGCGGCGACGCCGTGCGTGATCCCGTACAAGAACGCCCCGGCCAGCATGTCGCCGGCCCCCGTCAGGTCCACCGGCCGACACGGGAACGCCGCCACGTGGGCCTCGGCGCCGTCGTGGCGGACGTAGGCGCCGTGCGGCCCGTCCGTGACCACCGCCGACGGGACCACGCCCTTGAGCCGGGCGAACGCCTCCTTCGCGCCCTCCACGCCGGTCACGGCCGCGGCCTCGTCGGCGTTGCAGAACAACAGGTCGGCTTGCCTGAGAACCTCGAAAAACGGATCGCGGAAGGCGTTGACGATGAACGCCTCGGAGCAGGTGACGGCCACCTTGACGCCGTGCTTGCGGGCCACGCCGAGCGCCTCGCGGATGGCCGCCTGCATGGTGTCGGGGTTGGCGAAGCCGTAGCCCTCGATGAACAGCCATTCCGCCTTCTTCAGCCGCTCCGGGTCCACGTGCTTCGCCGCCAGCCGGCCGGCGCAGGCCAACGACACGCGCATCGTCCGCTCGGCGTCCGGCGTGATGAGGCAGGCGCAAGTCCCGGTGGTTTCGCCGACGTGTACCATACTGCCGGTCTCGATTCCCAGTTCCTCGAACTCCGACTCGTAGAAGAGGCCGTAACGGTCGTCGCCGACGCAGCCGAGAAAGGCCGCGTCGCCGCCCAGTTGCGAAAAGGCGATGACGGAGTTGGCCACCGAGCCGCCGCTGACCAGCCGCGGGTCGTGGCCCTGGAAGCGCTCCAACAAGGCCTTCTGTTCGCCCGCCTCGACCAGGCGCGACGAGCCGCGCTCGAAGCCGAGTGAGCGGAACTCGTCGTCGGGGACCTCGACGAAGATGTCCACGAGGGCGTTGCCGAGGCCGTAGAGCTGAAACTCTTTCATCGGGGGTCCGGGGTTGGCCGCGCCGGAAGCGCGAGCGACGGATTTTTCTCCGTCGCTTGCGCTTCCGGCTCGGTGGGTTGCGAAACAGTTTCCGCCTTGGCAGGCGCCCCGCGGCCAAAGCGGCCCTCGACCAGGGTGACGACCAGGCCTTCCTGCACCACCTTGCCTTCCTGGTTGACGACGTGGCGCCGCCAGGTGATCTCTCCGCGTCGGCCGCGGGCGCGGACCTCCTTGTGGATCACCTCGCAGCGGCTGCGGACGGTGTCGCCGAAGAAGACCGGCTCCCGGAAAAACCATTCGCGGACCTGCAATACCGCTAAAGTGCGCATGGGCGGGTGGTAGAGGCCCAGGCCGCTGGCCACGGAGAAGACGAGCAGGCCGTGGGCGATCGGCCCGCGGAACGGCGTGCCGCGGGCGAACTCGTGGTCCATGTGGATGGGGTTGTAGTCGCCGCTGACCCCGGCGAACTGAACCACGTCAGTTTCGGTGATGGTGCGGCCCTGCGATTCCCACCGTTGGCCGATTTCCACGTCATCGAAGTATAGGTGTAGCGCGGTGAACGACATGTTCCTGCTCTCCGGCGCCCCGGACGTTTTCCGCAACGACAGTGTACGCTAAGGGCGCGGGAAGCGACAAGAGGATCGTGGCGCGGTTAGCCGCGACGCGGCAGCGGAGCGCTTGGATACAGCGCTCCGCTGCCGCGTCGCGGCTAACCGCGCCAAGCGCAGCTCCTATAACATTCGCATGAGCAATCTCTCCGACCAATGCGTTCTCATCACCGGCGGCGGCAGCGGCATCGGCCTCGCGGCCGCACGCCTCTTTCTCGCCGAAGGCGCCCGCGTCGCCGTCGCCGGACGCGACGCCGATAAACTTCGCCGCGCCGCCGAATCGCTTCGCGGCGGCGACCGTCTCGTGTACCACGCCGCCGACGTGACCGACCCGGAACAGGTGCGCCGGCTCGTCGAGGACGTGACGAAACGCCTCGGACGGATCGACGTTCTCGTCAACAACGCCGGGCTGAACATCAAGGAACGGACGCTCCGCGATCTGACGCCGGAACGCTGGAAACGGCTGATCGGCGGCAACTTGGAAGGGGCGTTTCATTGTATGCAAGCGGTGCTGCCGCAGATGCGCGAGCGGCGGGACGGACTCATCATCAACATCAATTCGATATCCGGCAAACGCGCCAACCCGCTCGGCGGCGCCGGCTACATCGCCGCCAAGTTCGGCCTGCGCGGCCTGGCGATGGGCGTGGCCGCCGAGGAAAAGCCCAACGGCGTTCGCGTCAGCAGCATCTATCCGGGGGAAGTGGATACGCCCATCCTGGAGCAGCGGCCCAGCCCGGTCACGGACGAACACCGGCGCTCGATGCTCCGGCCGGAAGACGTGGCCGCCGCCGTGCTGTTCATCGCCAAGCTGCCGCCCAACGCCGCCGTGCCGGAACTGGTCATCACGCCGTCGGCGGCGCAGTACATCTAACGCGGATCGGTTAGCCGCGACGCGCGGCGGAGCGCTCTAACCGTCGATCACGTCTTGTTCTCCAACACCTCGACGACGATGCAGGAAATGTTGTCGCGCGATCCCTGGTCCAGCGCCAGCTGGCCGAGGCCGTCGGCGCACTCCTGGACGTTTTCCTTTTCCTTGACGAAGCTCAGGAGCTGCTCGTCGGAAACGACGCCGCTCAGGCCGTCGGTGCAGAGCAGGAAACGGTCGCCGGCCTGCATCGGCGCGACCTCGACCTTCGGCCCCTCGCCGACCTCGGCCGAGCCGAGATACTTCCACAACACGTTGCGGTAGCGGTGGACGCGGGCCTCGGCGGCGGAAATCGTCTTGGCCTCGACCAACGCCTGCGCGATGGAGTGATCGACGGTCAACTGCTCGATCTTCTTGCCGCGGATCAGGTAGACGCGGCTGTCGCCCATGCCGGCCACGTACATCTGATTGCTGCCCTTCCGCCAGACCGTCAGAACGATGGTGGTGCCCATGTTCTTGAGTTCGCGGTCGAGGGCGGCCATGTCCATGATTTCTTGGTTGGCCTGGACGACGGCCCTGCGGATGATGGTCTTGGCGTCGTCGCCGCTCACCGACGCCGATAAGTGCTTCTTCAGCTCGCGCGGCACGATCTCGACGGCGCGCTTGCTGGCCACTTCGCCCGCCGCCTGGCCGCCCATGCCGTCGGCCACCAAACAGACCGTCATGTCGGGAAATTGCTTGACGTCAATGGAATCTTCATTGTTCTCGCGGTAATTTCCTAACAGACTGGACTTGCCGATACTCAACGCCAGGGCCATGGGGCCACCTCATTCTTGTGCAGGTCCGCGCTTCGACCCTTGTTTCGCCGGACGGGACGCATTTATCAACTATACGTCGCCGGGGCGCGGCTTGCAACGGCCGGGCCGCCGTTTGCCTTTCCTGCCCGCCGCGGCGACAATACCATCGGCGTAGTCGTCGCATCAGGCCCCCACGGCCCGACGGCGATCCGTCCATCCCGGCGCCCCGAGGGCCACCCATGAGCACACCGGCCGACGCGTCGGTGAACGAGAAAGTCATCGACTGGCAGGAACGGCTGACCCAGGTTACGGCCACGATGCGCGACATGAGCCGGCAGACCGACCCGCAGGAAATGCGCCGCCGCTACGTCGAGCACATGCGTCGGCTGCAGCCCGTGGACGCTTCGGTGTCGATCAGCCGCCGCGGCCTGGCGGCCCCGTGGTATCGCGTCACCCGCAGCACCCAATGGAAAGAAGACATCAACCCGTGGAAGGAGCCGGATCGCTTGCCCCTGCTGTCGGGCGGGCTGCTGGCCGAGCTTATCTACGGCGACGAGCCGCGCCTGTTCAACGACCTGCGCGTGCCGGCCGACGACCCGGCGGCGGAGTACCTGGCGGATTACCGCTCCGTGGCGGCGGTGCCGCTGTACGACCAGGGGGCGGCCTTGAACATGGCCCTGCTAATGCGGCGCGAACCGGGCGGCTTTAACCCGGAAGAACTGGCGGACCTGGTCCTGTCGGGCAACCTGTTCGGCCGGGCCACGAACAACCTGGTGCTGTTGGAGCGGCTCAAGGAGGCCTACGAGGCGGCGGATTACGAGCTGAAAGTGGTGGCCGACATCCAGAAATCGCTGCTGCCGAGGCGGCCGCCCAAGATCCCGACCATGGCGTTGGCGGCCTACTACCAGACCTCGAACCGGGCGGGCGGCGATTATTACGATTTCTTCCCTTTATCGGATGGCCAATGGGGCGTCCTGATCGCCGACGTGAGCGGCCACGGGACGCCGGCGGCGGTGTTGATGGCGGTGACGCACAGCCTGGCGCACACCTATGAGGGACCGCCGACGCCGCCGGGCGCCATGCTCAACTACGTCAACGCCCACCTGACGCGGCTGTACACGAACGAATCGGACACCTTCGTGACGGCGTTCTACGGCGTCTACGATCCGGCGAATCGGACGCTGAACTACGCCTCGGCCGGCCACAACCCGCCGCGGCTGAAGCGCTGCGACGACGGCACGCTGTCGTCGCTGGATGGCGCCCGCGGCCTGCCGCTCGGCGTGTCGTCCGCGGAGAGCTACCTTGAGCAGAAACGCCAGCTGACGCCGGGCGACCAGTTGGTGCTGTACACGGACGGCATCACGGAGGCGGAGGGGCCGACCGGCGAATTGTTCGGGACGGAGCGGCTGGATCAGGTGCTGGAGAATTGCTCGGTGACGGCGTCGGACCTGTTGCAAGCGGTGCTGGACGCGGTACACGCCTTCACCGACGGCCGGCCGGCGGCCGACGACCGGACGCTTCTGGTGGCGAAGATTTCGTGAGCGCGGGGGAGAAGGTAATGGCGCGCGGCTACGAATGGTGGGGGTCGGCGCCGCTGATGGTCGGGGCGAGCGGTCTGCTGCTGCTGGCGTTCGGAGCCAAGTGGATGCCGGGCGACGAGATCGACGACCGCGCACGGGCCGAAGCGGAAAAGATCGTGGACGGCGTCAGGGCGGGCGATCCCGCGGCGCGGGTGGCGGCGGCGGAAATCCTTCAGAAGGCGGAGAAAACGCCGGCCGGAGGGGACGCGTCGGAGGCGAACGCCCTCCGGACGGTTCCCTTGCGCGACAGACTGTACCAGGCATTGACCTACCGCGACCCCAGCGCCGTGATCGCCGGGCGCATCGCGTTCTACGGCGGTCTGGTCCTGGTGTTCGCGGCCGGGGTGCTCCTGTACTGCCGGGCGCCGGAAAGCAACCGCGCGACGTGATGAGCGCCGACACGGCATACGGGTTGCCTAAATCTATCTCGTACAGCCGTCGCCCATCCGAGGAGAAACGTCATGGCGAAATCCCATAAGCGGAAGCCGACCGGCGCGGCCGAGATCATCCCGCCCGGCGCGACCAAGCAGGCGGCCGACCGCGACGAGAACCCGCGCGGCCGGCCGCGCCACACGCCGCTGGACGACCGTGAGGCGACCGGCGACGACCCCGACACGGGCCTCGTCGTCCCCTTTGAAGAGGACGAGTTCGACGAACAGGAAGGTCCGCCCTACGCCGGTCACGCGGGCGGGGCCGTGGGCGGCACGCCGGCCGAGGGCCGCGCGTCGGGCGGCGAAACCGGCGGCGGCATCGCCCCCCAGCAAGGCACGCGCGACTTGGAAAGCACCATCGGCGAAAACCCGACGCGCGGCAAGCGGCGCGGCAAAAAGTGACGTATGGATATTCTACAGGGCGGGAGACGCACCCAAAATCGCCTCCCGTCCTGTTCGGCCCGCCGTTTGCAGAATCAACCCCGACTTTTGTCATGCGTCGGCCACGTCGGCCGGCGAACCCTTCCAGACCATTCGGAAACCATCATGTCTCAACCCTGTACGACCCCTTCGCTCTTTCAAACTTCATTGCGCCGCTGGCAGGCCGACTGGAAGGCCCGCCACGAGGGCGCGGACAATCCCTCGGCGCCGACGGCCGCCGCGCGCCGCCTGGTCGGCGCCTCGAAAACCCGTCGGCGCACCGCCCAGGCACAGACCCGTTAGCGGATCGCCCAACGGTTCAAAAATGGTATCGCGCCAGCCACCCCATTACGGCCGGCGCCCGGTCGCCGACGACCTGAATGAGTTTCACCAGCACCACGTCGGAAACCAGCACCAGGAACAGCGACGCCACGACGCCGGCGGTGGCCGCCCGGCCGACGCCCTCCGCGCCGCCGCGCGCGTTCATGCCGAAGTAGCAGCCCGATGCGCCGATCAGCCAGCCGAACACGACCGTCTTGAGCACGGCCGGGATCGCGTCCTGCAACGTCAGGACGCGCAAACATTCGTTGACGAATTGCCGGGCGGTGAGCGTGCCGCCGAGCGTCTCGGCCAGGCAGCCCGCGGCCAGGGCGGTCGCGGCGACGAAGACGGTGAGCAAGGTAGGGTCAGGATGCACGCCAGAACGCGCGGCGCGATCAGCTCGCGCATCGGCGACAGCCCTTGCGCTTCGAGGGCGTCGATCTGTTCGGTGAGGGTCATGGCGCCCAGCCCGGCGCCGAGACTGGCCCCGGTGCGGCCGGCGACGATCAGCCCGGCCGCCAGCGGCGCGAATTCCAACACCACCGACAGGGCCAACGCCTGCGGCAGGTAGACCACGGCCCCCGGCCCGGCAACCGATTCCAACGTGCCGCGCAGGTGCAGCCAGACCACGACGCCGATGGCCGTGCCGGCGGTGAGGGCCAGCGGCAGCGATCCCAACAGCACGTCGGACAGTTGGGCGGACAGCTCGCGCGGCCGCGCCAGGCCGTTCGGCAACGCCCCCAGCGATCGCAGGGCGAAGTGACAGAGCCGGCCAAGCGTTTCGAGCGCGCCCAACATCGGAGCCGCTCCTTTATGAGCAACCAATTCTCTTTTGCATTCCGCCTACCGGCTCCGCCGGTCTTCCGGCCCCATCATCGGCCGTCGGCCGGGGCCGTCTCCGCCGAAAGCGGACCTTGTAACTCGCGGAGCGCCTTATCACCGATGTCGCGCCGGTAAAACCCTCCCGGAAATTCGATCCGTTCCACGGCCTCATAGGCCCGCCGCTTGGCGTCGGCCAGGGTGTCGCCCAGCGCCGTCACGCCGAGCACGCGGCCGCCGTCGGTCAGAACGCGGTCGCCGTCGCGCCGGGTGCCGGCATGAAAAACTTTTACGTCCGGCAGCCGGCCGGCCTCCGCCAGCCCGCGAATGGCGAAACCGCGTTCGTACTTGCCCGGATAGCCGCGGCTGGCCATCACCACGCACACCGCCGGCCGCGGGTCCCATTCCAGCCCCTGCGGAAGCTCGTCCAGCCGGTCCTCGACCGTCGCCTCCAAAACGTCCAGCAAGTCGGTGCGCAGGCGCATCATTAAAGGCTGCGTTTCCGGATCGCCGAAGCGGCAATTGTACTCCAGCACGCGGGGCCCCTGCGGCGTGGCCATGACGCCGACGTAGAGCAAGCCTCGGTACGGCCGTCGGCCGCGCTTCATGGCGTGAACGGTCGGCGTCAGCACGTCGCGGTCGATCACGTCGAGAAGGGCGGGCTGTCCGAGCGGCGCCGGGCAGTAGGCGCCCATGCCGCCGGTGTTGGGTCCGGCGTCGCCGTCGAAGGCCGCCTTGTGGTCCTGCGTCGGCGGCAGCGTCACGACCGTGCGGCCCGACACCAGGGCCAGGATGCTCAGCTCCTCGCCCTCCATCCGCTTTTCGACGACGACCTTGCGGCCGGCCTCACGGCCGAACTCCTCGCGCACCATGATGCGGTCGATGGCGGCCAGCGCCTCTTCCTTGGTCGAACAGACCACGACGCCCTTGCCCGCCGCCAGGCCGTCGGCCTTGACGACGACGGGATACTCGCGCGTGCCGACGTAGAGGCGGGCCGGTTCGGGGTGGTCGAAGATTTTGAACTCGGCGGTCGGTACGTCGGCGTGGCGCATGAGCGTCTTGGCGAAGGCCTTGCTGCCTTCCAGGCGGGCCGCCTCTTTCGTGGGGCCGAAGATGCGGAGTCCGGCCTTCTGGAAGGTATCGACGATTCCCTTCGCCAGCGGATCTTCCGGCCCGACAACGGTAAGGCCGACTTTCTCCTTATTGGCGAAGCGGACGAGGCGGTCGAACTCGTCGGTTTCTATCGGGACGTTGACGCCGTCCTCAGCGGTGCCGGCGTTTCCAGGGCGCAGAAGACGCACTCGACGCGCGGCGACTGGGCCAGTTTCCACACCAGGGCGTGTTCGCGCCCGCCCTTGCCGAGTACGAGGACTTTCATGCGCCGACTCTTCCCTACGGGCGAATGGTCATTCTAGGGGCGGCGCTGTCGTGGGCGAGCGGTTCGCATGAGCCGGCTTCTCGCGGGTGTGTCTGCCGAGGGGTGGCGGGATGACCGGCCTCAAACCTGATAGTCGATCAGCATGTTCTGCAAGCGCTCCTGGCCCATCCGCTGGCAGTAGTCGCCGAAAGGCTCGCCCGGCCGGCGTTCCTGTTGGAAATGGACCAGCAACACCCGCAGAATCCTTACGATGTCACGGCGCGGCACCAGATCCTTCAACTCGAAATTGAGGCGGTGGCCCAGGACGTGGCCGCCGACGTAGAGGACGTACTTGTCGCCGCTGCGGCCGACGATGCCGATTTCGCTCTGGTACGGCCGGGCGCAGCCGTTGGGGCAGCCGGTCATGCGCACGCTCAGGCTCTCCCGTTCCAGGCCGATCTTCTCCATCTCGGATTCTAATTCATCGAGGATGCCCGGCATCGATCTCTCGGCCTCCGACAGGGCCAGGCCGCACGTCGGCAGGGCCGGGCAGGCCATGCTCAGCTTGCGCAGGTTCGACCGATGCTCCGGCCGCGGGACGCCGTACTCGTCCAGCATCTTCTCCAGAATCGGCAGCGCGGACCCGTCCAGGTCGCACAGCAAAATGTCCTGCATGGGCGTCAGCCGCAGTTCCGGCCGGAAGCGCTCCACGACCGCCCGTAGGCCGGAACGGAGACGCAGCGCTCCCTCGTCCTTGACGCGGCCGTTCTCGACGCCCAGGCCGTAGTACCACTTGCCGTCGCCTTGAGGATGCCAGCCGAGGTGCAGGTCGAAACCGCTGACCTCGACGGGGCGCGGCAGGTCGGGCGTCCTGCAGAGATAGCCGGCCAGCACCTCGCGGAAGCTGCTCGACGCCCCAGTCGTGGACCACGTATTTGATGCGGGCGCGACGGCGGTCGGAGCGGTTGCCGTGGTCGCGGAACAGCTTCACGACCGATTCGGCGGCGTGTACCACGTCCGCGGCGGGGACATAGCAGATCGGCTTTGCCAGGAATGGAAACGTGTTGTCGTTGCCGTGCGTCATGCCCATGCCGCCGCCGACGAGGACGTTGTAGCCGGCGATCCGGCCGTTCTCGACGATGGCCAGCAGGCCGAGGTCCTGGGCGTAGACGTCGATGCAGTTGTCTTCCGGCGTCGCCAGGCCGGTCTTGAACTTGCGCGGCAGATAGACCTTGCCGTACATCGGCTCCGCTTCCGCGCCGTGGGACGACTCGTCGTTACGGCCGTTCACCGCCTCGCCATTGAGCCAGATTTCATGGTAGGCGCCGGTGCGCGGGGCCAGATGGGCGGCGATCCGGGCCGCTGCGGCTTGCAACTCTTCATGAACGCCGTCGTGCCGGTGCGGGGCGGGGCAGGCCATGACGTTGCGTTCCACGTCGCCGCAGGCGCCGAGCGTGGTCAGCAGGCACTCGTTGATGCCGGCGATGGTCGCTTTCAGATTGCTCTTGAGGACGCCGTGGAACTGGATGCCCTGGCGGCGTGGTGAACCGCAGCGTGCCGTTGGCGTACTTGCCGGCCAGTTCGTCCACGGCGAGGTATTGGTCCGCCTTGACCCGGCCGCCGGGGATCTTGCAGCGGACCATGAACATGTAATACTTGCCAAGTCCCTCGGCGCGGCGGGACTTGCGGGCGTCGCGGTCTTCCTGCTGGTAGGTGCCGTGGAACTTGAGCAGCTGCTTGTTCTGGTCGTTGAACTTGGGCGTGTCTTGCCGCAACTCCTCGGCGATGTCGCCGCGCAACGCCCCGCTGCCTTCCTTGATGACCTCGAGCCCGGAGCGCTTGGGTGGTTCGGCGGACATGAGCGGTTCCTACACGCACCTTTGGAGGGGCGATCCATGCAATCTTCATTAAGTCTATCAGAATGCGATGGGCGGTAAAGACGAAGAGCGAACGGTCGAGCCCGCAGCGCCAAGCAAGGGCGAGACGGCTCGCCCTCGCTTGGCGCTGCGGGCGGGCTCGACCGAAACACTACCAGAAGCCGTGCTTAATTTCCGCCGCTCTTTTCGGCCGCCGTGAGCCGTTCGCGGAACTCCGACGGTTGCAGATACGAAATGTGGCGGTCGTCCTCCTCCACGAGGTAGACCAGCCATTGCTCCACCGAATCCGGGTCGCCGTGCAGCAATTCGCCGGCGGCGGAGAAGACCGCGGCGTTGCCGTCGGGCAGCAGCACCGCCGTCCATTCCGTCTCGCCATCGGCGTCCCACACGCGGAGGGTGCTGTCGTCGCTGGCCGAGGCCAGGTGTGAGCCGTCGGCGCTCCAGGCCACGGAGTTGACGTGGCTTTCATGGCCCCGCAGCATCAAACCGGGCGTACCGTCGGCGTCCCACAACCGCACAATGCCCTTCTCGTCTCCCGTGACCAGTCGTTTGCCGTCAGGACTCCAGGCCACCGACCGGGCCTTTCCCTCGTGTCCCGAAAGCATCGCTCCCGGCGATCCGTCCTTGTTCCACAGGCGCACCGTGCCGTCGCTGGCCACGGAGGCCAACCGTTCGTCGCGCGGGTTCCAGGCAAGGCCGGTAACCCAATAATTTTGGCGGCCGCCCAGCAGCGGCCCCGGCGTCCCGTCCGCATCCCATAGCTGAATGGTCTCGCCGTCCCCTGCCGCCGCCAACCGCTTGCCGTCGGAGCTCCAGGCGACGGCGAACATCTGCTCCTTATGATCCCGCAGCACCGGCCCCGGCGTCCCGTCCGCGTCCCAAAGCCGAACGGTCTTGTCTCGACTCGCGGAGGCCAGCCGCTTGCCGTCCGGACTCAAGGCCACAGCGTTTACATCGGATTCGTGTCCCCGCAGCACCGGCCCCGCGCTCCCGTCCGCGTTCCATAGCCGCACGGTCGCCTCGTGGCCTCCAGCACTTGCCAGCCGCGTTCCATCCGGGCTCCAGGCGAAGGCGTTAATCCAACGGGCGTTCGTCTGTAGCGGTTGCCCTGGTGTGCCGTCCGCAGCCCACAGGCGTACGACGCCGCCATCGCCCGCGGAGGCCAGCCGCTTACCGTCTGAGTTCCATGCGACCGAGTTCACTCGCTGTCGGCGCGGCTGGAATCCGGTCAGTGTGATTTCCCGGCCGCCCTTGCCTACCGTCCAAATGCGGCCACCCGTATCCGCAATGTCCCGGCCGTCCGGCGACCAACTCGCTGATGTCATATCGCCATACTGAGCGGTTTGAGCGACGATCTTGCCGCTTCGCGGGTCATAAAGAACGGCGAAGCCGTCTTGCGTTACAGACGCCAGCCCACCTTCCGCGTTCCAACCGAGCCAGTTCGTCCAGCTGCCTGTGCTATTCAGAGAGGCCGCCTGTTTCTTTTCCGCGATGTCCCAGATCCATCCGGCGACATGTTCCTTGCCGAAGTCTCCGCCGTTCGACGCCAGGTATTTGCCGTCCGGACTCCAGGCCAGTGCATTCACAATCTGGGTTCATCCGGGGGAAGCGTACTTCGTGGTTGAAAAGGCGTGGACATGCTGTTCCCATCTGAGGTTTGGGAAACCATCTTCAGAAGGGAGCCGTCAGCATGTCCACCAGCCTACTCTACCACGCCTTCGGCATCCGAGGCTACGACTACGTCAAAACCGATTACCGAGAGGGACGTGTGGTCTTCACCATCCATCGACGGCCCCACACCTACCGCTGTCCCCTCTGCGGTTCGCGGCGGGTCGCGCCCCGGGGATGCCAGGAGCGGACCTTTCGGGCTGTGCCCATTGGCGGCAAGCCGGTCTATGTGATGCTGGCCATTCCGCGGGTGGAGTGCCCGACCTGCCAGGTGATCCGCCAGGCGCCGCTGGACTTCGCCGACCCCCGACGCAGCTACACCCGGGCCTTTGAGCGTTATGCCCTGGAGTTGAGCCGGATGATGACCATCCAGGACGTGGCCCGGCATCTACAGGTCAGTTGGGATGTCATCAAGGACATCCAGAAGCGCGACCTGCAACGACGTTACCGGAAGCCCAAGCTGAACAAGCTCAAGCAGATCGCCATCGACGAAATAGCGGTCGGCCACGGTCACCGCTACCTGACGGTGGTCCTCAACCTGGAGACGGGGGCGGTAGTTTTCGTGGGCGAGGGTAAGGGGGCCGACGCTCTGGAGCCGTTCTGGAAGCGGCTGAAGGCGGCGCGGGCCCGGGTCGAAGCGGTGGCCACGGACATGTCGCCGGCCTACATCCAGGCCGTACGGGACAACCTGAGCGACGCGGTCCACGTGTTCGACCACTTCCACGTCATCAAGCCGTTCAACGAGAAGTTGAGCGACTTCCGGCGGGAGTTGCACCGGGAGGCCACGGACCAAATGCACAAGGAAGTGCTCAAGGGGACGCGCTGGCTTTTGCTCAAGAACCCGGAGAACCTGGATCCCAAGAAAAAGGAGCGGGAGCGACTGGAGGAGGCGTTGCGCATGAACCAGCCCTTGGCCACGGTGTACTACCTGAAAGAGGACCTGCGGCAGATCTGGGGGCAGCCGGACAAGGCGACGGCGGCGCGGGTGTTGGAGGACTGGATCCGCCGAGCGGAGGCGTCGTGCATCAAGGTGTTGCAGAGATTCGCGGCGACGCTGGCGATGCACCGCACGGGCATCCTGGCCTACTACGACTGCCGGATCTCCACGGGACCTCTGGAAGGGACGAACAACAAGATCAAGACGATGCAGCGACAGGCCTACGGCTTCCGCGACAAGGAGTTCTTCAAACTCAAGATTTATGCGATCCACGAAACCAAGTACGCTTTAGTCGGATGAACCACAATCTGCGGGAGCGGGCCAAGGGTCGTGAGCGGCGCTCCGTCGGATGTGTTCCACAGCCGAATCAACTGCTTCCCCGAATCCGTGGTCGCCAAAACGTGGCCGTCCGGGCTCCAGGCGACGCAGTCGATGAGCGTGTCATGGGGTAGGACGGGGCCGGCGGCGCCGTCCACCGACCAGATCCGAACCGTGCTGTCGCCCCAGTGGCCGCCCGAAGCCAGGCGCTTGCCGTCCGGACTCCAGGCGACGCAAACCACTGCCGACTTGTGCCCGGTCAGCACCGGCCCGCGCGTGCCGTCCGGCCGCCACAACCGCACCACCTTGTCGGCCCACCCTCCCGAGGCCAGCCAGGCGCCGTCCGGGCTCCAGGCCACACAAGCCACGGCGCCCTCGTGACCGGGCAGGAGTTGCACCAGCCGCCGGGTCTCGGCGTCGATCAGCCGAATGCGACCGCTCCCTTCGCCGTAGGCGATGAGCTTGCCGTCCGGACTCCACGCCACGGCGCTGATCCCGCCGAGCGGCAGTGTCGTCTCCACCTGCCAGCGGCGGATGCCCGGCAGCACCGCCGGCCGAGCGATCAGCCCCGGCAACATGCCCAACGGCGGACCCGGCTTCCATACCACCTTGGTCGCCGCGCCCGTCGGCGGGGCGGGAGTCGGCGACGGCCGCGGACGCCCCAGCCACATCAGCAAGGCGACCAACCCAACCGCCAGCAGACCGGCCAGGACCGCCGCCCCCATCAACACGCCGACCCCCGCCGCCGGCCGCACCGGCGGCGGGGACACGATGCCGCCGCCAGCCGGCCGGAAGTCCAACGTCCGCGCGTTCGTCACGACCGTTGCCGCCGTCGGCGGTGGAGACGCGCACGCCGCCGCCAGCGCGACCGCCGCCTCAGCCGGCGTCTGGTAGCGGTCCTCCGGGCGCTTGGCCATCAGCTTTCGCACCACCACCGTCACCGCCGCCGGCACGCCCGGCCGCAGTCGCTCCAACGGCTCCGGCTCCTGCGACCGGTGCTTGATCAGCTTCTCCATCGCCGCGCCGCCGGAGAATGGCGCCCGCCCCGCCACCAGGTAGTACAGCGTGCAGCCAAGGCTGTACAGGTCGGCCCGGATGTCCACCGTATGCGAGTCCATCGCCTGCTCCGGCGCGATGAAGTCGAACGAACCCATGACCGTGCCCTCGTGCGTCAAGGCGCCGCTCGCCTGGTTCTCGTTGGCGTAGTGTAGCCGTGCCAGGCCCATGTCCAAAATCTTGACCATGCCCTGCGGCGTCAGGAGCAGATTGTGCGGCTTGATATCGCGATGGACCAGGCCGCACTGGTGGGCGTGCTGCAAGCCCAGGGCAGTCTGCCGGGCGTAGTCGCACGCCTTCTCGACCGGCAACGGCCCGTCCCGCTTGACGAGCTTGGCCAGATCGACGCCCGGAACATACTCCATGACCAGCAGGTGGGCGCCGTTGACCTCGTCGGCGTCCAGCGCCCGCACGATGTTCGGATGGTCGAGCTGGGCGGCGGCGCGGATCTCGTGGTGGAAGCGACGCACCGCGTTGGGGTTGTCGAGGTGTTCCTTGCGGATGAGCTTGAGGGCGACGACGGTGTTGAGCTTCCAGTTGCGGGCCTTGAAGACATGGCCCATACCGCCTTCGCCAATGCGCTCCAAAAGGACATAGGAGCCGAGTAAGAGGTTGCCGCCGCGGCCTTGGAGGAGTTGGTTGGCCTGATAAGGGGTTAGCCAATCGCAGCGGATCAGCTCGGCGACCAGGGCGCGGGCTTCGGGGAAGCGGCGTTTCAGGTCGCGCGTCAACTCGTCCAGCTGGGCCGGCGACAGCAGATGGGTCGTGCGTAGGACGTCGGCGAAACCGGAGATCGAATCCGTAGGCATGGCGACGGCTCTTCGGGGAAGGATGCTCGTCGAGACGGTTCACGGATTGTAACGTCCGCCGCCGGGAGATGCCAGCGGTTCGACGGGGGCCAGGAGGTAAAGGCGAAAGGGCATGGTCCGAAAGGGTCGGTCAACGCCGCCGCACGCGAAGGAAGACGATGATGATGAGGGTAGCGACCTGGTCATCATCGCCATCAAGTTCATCGCCGGAATGGCCCGCGAAGGAAGACGACGATGATGAGGGTAGCGACGGCCACGGCCGCCACGCCAGGCGAGTAAACTTCCAAAAGCCCAGCATGATCTTCAGCGACGTTTCGCATAGAGTCGGTGCCCAAACAGACCAGGAAAAACGTCACGCCGGCTGAGACGATGGTAAGGATGGCGATGCAGCCCCAATTGGCGGCGGTCAGGCCCCAACACCTGGCCGCTGTGGTCGGCTGTCTGCGGGGAGGGGCGGTAGGGCACCCCTCCCGCGGCGCAGGTGCGGTCGTCGTTTGAAACGCCCCACCCAGGGGAGTGAAGCACAGCCAGCAATGGCCCGCCGTCGGTGGGTTCTCTTTGCCGCATGAGGGGCAGACCTTTCGGCCCGCGGGTGATGTCCGTACTCATGCGGCACCTCCCTTCGTCTCGCCGGCCCGTCGGGCGTAGTCGGCGGCGAGGCGGCGCATCTTCACACGGCGGGCGCAAGGCTCGCCTCACCAGCCCTGTCAAGGTGCCTGTGGTTTCAGTAAGCTGGCTTCCAGCGTAAGGATACACCAAAACCTGGCAGGGAAGCCGCCATGCTGCTCAACTCGGTTTTCAATCGCTTCGTTCAAGAGAGTCCGGCGGCCGTCATGGTCCGGGGCCTGCTCGAACACGTGCTGACCCCGGAGTCGGTGGACGCACTGTTCGAGGAACACGCCGATAGCCAATATACTCGCGCGCTGTTGTTTTCGCAGACCGTTGAGCTGATGGGTCAGGTCGTGTGTGGAATCTATCCCTCCGCCAATGCCGCGTACCAGAAGCAGCGTGAACGCTTTACCGTGTCGCGCACGGCCGTTTACGACAAACTCAACGGCGTCGAACCCCAGGTGTCCGCGGCCTTGACCCGCCAGACGGCCGCGAGCCTGACGGCAGTGATCCGTGAGCTGGGGGCGCGTTGCCGGACCTACTGCCCGGTTACCGTGTCAAGATCCTCGACGGCAATTGCCTGGCGAAAACCGAACACCGCGTGCAGGAACTGCGGACGATCGCGGCGGGTCCGTTGCCCGGCAAATCGCTGGTGGTGCTGGACCCGGCGTTGATGCTGGCCATCGACGTGTTCCCGTGCGAGGACGGGCATACGCAAGAGCGTGCCTTGCTCGACCAGGTTTTGGCCACGGTCGAGGCCAACGACGTGTGGATTGAAGATCGCAATTTTTGCACGCTGGGCTTTTTGTTCGGCGTCGCCGCGCGGGACGCCTGCTTCGTGGTCCGGCAGCACCAGAACTTGCCCTGGGAAGCGGTCACCGAACTGGAGTACGCGGGCGAAAGCGAGGACGTGGAGGTCTGGGAGCAAAAGGTTCGGCTGAACAACCCGGAGACCGGCGAAACCCTGATCGTGCGGCGGCTGGAGTTGCGTCTGCCCACGCCGACGCGCGATGGCGACCGGGTGATCCATGTCTTGACCAATCTGCCGGCGCGGGTGGCCGGCGCCAGTCTGGTGGCGGATTTGTATCGGAAGCGTTGGAAGATTGAATCGCTGTTCCAGGTGTTGGAATCGACGCTGGAGAGCGAGCAGACCAGGCTGGGATACCCGAAAGCGGCGTTGTTCGCTTTTTGCGTGTCGTTGGTGGCGTATAACGTGTTGGCGGTGGTGTGCGCGGCGTTGCGTGCGGTGCATGGTCGCGAGGTCGTTGAGGAGACGGTATCGACCTATTACCTGACGGACGAGGTCAAGGGCGTGTATCGGGGAATGATGATCGCGATCCCTGGCGCCGAGTGGGAGCAATTCCGCGACCTGACCGTCGCCCAGTTGGCCGTGCAATTGAAGGAACTGGCGAGCAATGCTCGCTTGTTGGCTTACCAACGTCATCCGCGCGGGCCGAAAAAACCGCGACCCGAGCGCATTCATCACAAGGACAAGCCACATGTGTCCACCGCCCGGCTGTTAGCGACTCGGGATAAGAAAAGACGGGCACCTTGAAAGGGCTGGGCTCGCCTCACCCAGATGGGTCAATGGCGCTTCCGTCGGAAGAAGCACCGGGCAACCCAGTACGCTGCAAAGCTGGCGGCCAGCGATCCGATCATCACCCCCAGAGCGAGAGCGATGGGGAAAGCGATGGGGAAGGAGTCCGTCGCGTGTTGGATGCCGACCCAGCCGACGGGAAAACAAACGGCGACGAAGGCAATGAACGCCGACGCGACGACGAGCATGGCGATGAGAGGCGCGGCGATCATTACGCCGATGGTTTGCAGAGCCGGGTTGCGCGATTCCGGCGGCGGTTCGGCCGCCCGGACCCGGCCGACGCGGAAGAGGCGCACCAGGGCGGGCGTCGGGATGAGCAGCACCGCCAGCCCGAAGCTGATCCCCACCAGGACGGGGAGTTCGGCAAAGCGGGACAGCTCGAACAGCCAGAGGCCGGCGACCAGCACGGGGGGGATGATTAAAACGGCCGTGACGATCGGCAGCCGGCGCTGGAAAAGAGACGCCGTCCCCGGCAATTCCGGATAATCATCGTCCCTATCATCGCCGAGTGGTCGGCGAACCGGCGGCGGCCGGTCGGCGACGGCAGCCGCGCCCGGCGCCGGGGCTGTTTGAACCGCTCCGGCAAAGGGGGTCAAGCACAGCCAGCAGCGCCTGGCGAGCGGAAGGCTCTCCTCGCCGCATGAGGGGCAGACCTTCGGCCCGCGGGTGATGTCCGTACTCATGCGGCGCCCCCTTTCGTCTCGCCGGCTCGTCGGGCGTAGTCGGCGGCGAGGCGGCGCACCCGGCGGACCAGCTGGCCCAGCACCACGGCCATCAGCGCCAGCCCCACCAGGAAAAGCAACTCGTGGAAGCGCGGCACGCGCAGGGCGCGCTCGGGGGCGAACCAGCGGGCGTATCCCAGCAGGAACAGGTAGCCGGCCGCGGCCCCGCCAGCGGCGAACCACAGCAGCGGCAAGTCCACCCGCAGCGCCGCCATCGCCACCACCACGAAATACGCGACCAACAGCGGGCTTTGCGGGCCGTGGCCGATCATCAGGACCGTCGTCAGCAGCACCAGGTCGGCGGCAGTCGAGGCGTACGGCAGCCAGCGAGGGAAGAACCGCACGCGCAACAGCCACGCCACCACGGCAGCCACCATGACCCAAAGGGCGGTGATCGAGGCGACCGCCCAGTGAAACGCGGCCTCGTTTGGGCCTGCCGGCGGCAGTTGGAGGAAGCCGAGCGGGACGCCGTAATAGCGGACGACCTCGACGGAGTAGAAGAGGATGAGGGCGATCAGGCGCAGCAGGTTGGCGCGGCCCTCGGCCTGAAACTGCTCCCAGCGCGTGACGATGAACCACGGTCGGTCGGCGGCCGGGTTGCTCGCGGCAGGCGTGTCCATGCGCGGCCTCCACGGGATCTTCTGTGGTTCAGGGATTGTAACCTACGCCGCTGGAGGCCGCCAGCGCTGTCCCGTTCACCGTTTCACTCCCAGCCACTCGCGGAGCGAGCGGCCTACGATCCATCCACCATTGCACGAGCAGGCCCAACGTCAGGCCCAGCGCCGCCCACTGGTAGAAGGTCAGGCCCGGCCAGTAGACCGGCTCGGGACGGATGAACTCCGTCAGGAAGCGATAGACCCCATAGGCGATCAGGTACAGCTTCAATCTTTGACGGGGCAACAGGTCATGCACCGTCAGCCAGATCAGCACCAGCGCCATCGTGAAGTGAAACAGGCTCTCATAAATCTGCGTCGGGTGACACCGCATCGGATGCGGCAGGCCGTCCGGCCCCCGGACCATGAACCACACGCCCCAGGGCAGGGTGGTTTGCACGCCGTAACAACAGCCGTTGAAGAAACAGCCCCAGCGGCCGACGGCCAACGCCAGGGCCAGCGGCACGGCGAACGAGTCGCCCGTTTTGATGCGGACGTCCAGCAGGCGCTTGGCCAGTTCCACGGCGAGATAGGCGCCGATCAGGGCGGCGACGATGGTTTTGCCGTCGCTGACCCAGGCGGTCAGAAGTTCCGTGGTGAGGCCCCGGCCGTCTAGCCGCGGCGAACCGGACAGCCAGGCGGCGAACGCCGAGACCGCGAACGGAAGCTTCCCGCCTAAAGAGCCGCCGATGAACGCCGCCAGCACCAGGCCCGCCCGCTTCCGCCACGGCAGGCTCGCCAGCCCCGCCGGCTTGGGCAGCACGCGCCGCGCCAGCAGGAACACGACCAACGCCAGAAGCATGAAGCCGATGTAGGCCGCCCGGTGGTAGTCGATGGCGCCGCCAGTCCTCACGGATTCACCAACGCCAGAGATTGCTTTTGTCGCTCTACGTCGGCCAACGGCGGCAGCGGCACGAAGCCGTCGCGGTAGAGTGTGTTGTAGGCGCAGAACGGGACGACGTGGCCGCTCGGCAGGATGTGCGCCAGGCAGCATTTCATGACGCGCCGCGTGTCGAAATTGTGGACGTCGAGGAACGCGGTCAGCGTCACGCGGAAGACGTCCTCGCCGTTGAGCTTCTCGGCCAGGGCTTTGACCATGAAGTCGTCGAGCGGACTCCCCTCACCCCCGGCCCCTCTCCCCCGAGGGGACAGGGGAGAAAGATCGTCTCCCCTGTCCCCTCGGGGGAGAGGGGCCGGGAGTGAGGGGAGCTGAGGCCCGCAACCGTTGGGGCCGCAGCCGCAGCCACCCGCTTCTTCGAGATAGCGCGAGACCAGTAGCCGCGCCCGCGCCGGCGTGTAGACGATGCTGTTGGCGATAAGGTCCATGTGCCTGCGCACGTCGATGAGCCGGTTGATCGGCACGGGCGCGTCGCTGCCGCGATACAAGTAGCACATCATATGACAATTCGGATGCGCACAAGGCAGCGGGTAGAAGTCGCTTTCCGCGACCAGCCCGTCCGTCTGGGCGACGATCGCCTTGACCACATCGGGCATGGTGGCCCGATTCTCCAGGTCGGCCGGGTCGAGGTGCCGGCCGCAATACGTCGCCAGCTGGAAGCTGACGCCGCGCACGATCGGCCGCTCCAGGCCGAAACGCAAGACGCGGCCGACTTCGTGCAGGTTGACGTTGTGATCCACCGTGCAGACCAGCGTGCAGCGCAGGTCGTGCCGTCGCAGCATTTCCAGTGCGGCCAACTTGGTTTCCAGCAGCGGTACGCCGCGCAGGGCGGTGTAGGAGGCGTCCTCCAGGCCGTCGAACTGGAGATAGATTTCGAGCCGGTCGCGCATCGTCGCCAACTCTTCCACCAAGGCCGGGTCGTGCGCCAGGCGGACGCCGTTGGTGTTTATCATGACGGCCTGGATCGGCTGCTCGTAGGCGTAGCGCACCATGCGGCACCAACTCGGGGTGCAGCGTCGGCTCGCCGCCGGACAGCTGCAACACGTCGGCGACGCCTTCCAGGCTGACGTAGCGGTCCACCATCCGCCGGTAGGTCTCGAAATCGACGTGCTTACCGCCGGGGCCGGATTCGGCGAAGCACATCGGACATTTCAGGTTGCAATCGGTTGTAATTTCGACGAGGCCGATGCAGGTGTGCTGTTCGTGTTCGGGGCAGAGGCCGCAGTCGTAGGGGCAGCCCTTGTCGGAGCGGGCGCCGAAGGCTCGCGGCAGCCGGGCCGGCTGGCTGAACTCGTGGCGGTCGTAATACCCGACATCCGAGCAGACGAAATCTTCGACGGCGCCGTGTTCGGGGCAGCGCTTGCGGAAGTAGACGCGGCCGTCGCGGACGATGATCTTGGCGTCCACCAGCCGGCGGCAATGGGGGCAAAGACTGCGGGTGGCTCCGAGGAAGGTGTGGTCGCGCAGGGGCATGGGGTGCGCCTTCAGCGTAAAATGGAGCGGCACGCGCACAGGGCGAACAGGGCCGCGGCGGCGACGAGGACCGTCACGACAACCGACACGACGCCCGCCTGGGAGGCGTTGCGTCTCCAGCGGCGCAGGAAGCCGTTGAGGGAATCGGTCCTTCGCGCCTCCGTTTCGTCGTGAATCGCCATGGGCCGCCTGCCTCTTCCGTTCCGGTGGGCGAGGGAAAGTCGCCGCCGCGGCGCACCATAGGCGCCGCCGACCCGGAACGCAAGGCGAAAACGCCGAGCGGCGCGGCCGTCACGTATGCGGCGTGGCTGCGGCCAGTTCGTAGGTGCGGCCGTTGACGGAGGCGTTGCGGTTGCGCAACGAGAGTTGATAGAGTTTTTCGCCCGTCGGCGTCGGGTATTTGCCGGTCAGGCAGCCGCGGCAGAGTCGGTCGGCGTCCAGCCCGATGCAGCGGGCGACGGCTTCCAGCGGCAGGTAAAAGAGACTGTCGGCGTTCAGCTCCGCCGCCATCGCCTCCTGCTCGGCCTCGGTAATGCGCGAGCCGTGCATGAAACGCGGCGCGAACAGCTCGCGCACGGTGGACATGTCAATGCCGTAGAAGCACGGCGCGACGATCGGCGGGCAGGCGACGCGAACGTGGATTTCCCGCGCCCCGCCGCGCTCGCGCAGGTCGTGCAACAGCGCCTTCATCGTCGTGCTGCGGACGATGGTGTCCTCGATCAACAACACGCGCTTGCCGTAAAGCACTTCTCGCAGCGGCGTGTACTTCAGCTGCACGCGCTCGGCCCGGTTCTGGCCCTCAATGAAGGTGCGGCCGATGTAGCGGTTGCGGATCAACCCCTCGACGGACGGCACTCCCAGCGAAAACGCCATCGCGTCGGCCGCCGCCTTGCCGGTGTCGGGGACGGGAACGACAATCGTGTCGGCGTCCAGCGGGACCCGCTCCAGCAACTGTTCCTGTCGGGCCAATTCCTGACCCAACGCCGCCCGCGTCAGGTAGACGCTGCGGTCGTCGAGCGTGCTGGCCACGTTGGCGAAGTAGATCCACTCGAAGAAGCAGTGGGACGGCGTTTCCCTCGGGGCGCAGCGATCATGGCGGATCTCACCGTCCTCCACCAGGATCATCTCGCCCGGCTCCATCGAATGCACGTCCTTGAAACCGAGGTTGGCCAGGGCGACGCTCTCGCTGGCGGCGGCGAACAGGTTGCCGTCCTGGGCGTAGCAGAGCGGCCGAAACCCCTTCGGATCGCGCAGCACGACCATGTCGCCCACGGCGTTGAGGAACACCATGTTGTAGGCGCCGTCGAATTTCCGACTCAAGTTGCGGAACACCGTCGCCAGGTCGGGGCGGTCGTCGCCGCACTGGCTCAGCTCGTGGCTGAGGTAGTGCATGATGACTTCGGTGTCGATGTTGCGGGTGAGGTGGTAATCGGTATTGGTGAGGAGTTCTTCGCGGAGTTCGGCGAAGTTGGCCAGCTGGCCGTTGAAGGCGAAGGCGAACCACTTCCATTTACAGCCGTGGTGCCGCTCAAACGGCTGGGCGTAGCTGCGGTCGGTGGCGCCGCACGTGGCGTAGCGGACGTGGCCGATGGCGGCCCGGCCCGCGAACTCCTGCATGATGCTTTCGTACTTGGCCTGATGGTTGAGGCGGAAGGCCTCGATGACGGTGCCGATCTGCTTGTAGGTGTCGAGCAGCTTTTCGCGGTCGGGGTCGAACGACGCCAACCCGGCCGCCAGCTGGCCCCGATTTTGCAAGTCGAGAAGCAGTCTCGGCATGAGGCGGGAGACTTGCTCCGGCCCCTGGAGCGGCGCCAAGTCGGACCCGACGCCCGGGAGGTGGTAGATCGCGGCTATGCCGCATTCGTGGTGCAATTCGTCCATTCGGCGTCGCCCCGGTGAGGAAGGGATGGGTCGGATGGCACGTCCAGCGGCTATCCATTATGGACGCCTTGCTGTAGTTATTCTAGAAACTTCCGCCGCCTCTTACAAAGTAATTCACAAAAGTTTCCCGACGTCCCGCCGGTCCTCGCTGAAAAGGACCGGCGGGCGCCGGTCCCACGGAAATCGGGCAGCGCCAGCCGGACCATGAATCAGGCGCCTTTGCCCTTCGCCAGCTGGACTTCGAGCGATTTCAGGTGCTCGAGGTTGGCGTCCTCCTTGAACGTGAGTATTCCCCACATCGAGAGTACATGGCGGATCATGTTTAGGTGTTTATGAGAGGCCAAGGCCCTCGCCAAAGCGACGACGCCGGGAGGAAGCCCTTGCGCTTCCTCCCGGCGTCGTCGCTTGGTCGCCGCCAATACACGCGATCGGCCGCCGGTCCCCGTGCCGGTCGCCCGGACCGGCCGGCGGTTCTCAGCCGAGCCGCACGCGGCCCGCCCGGTACCCCGCCGTCAAGATGGCCAGGTCGCGCCAGCCACGCCACAGCGTCCGCACCCCCGGCATGCCGTCCCGCTTGCGGCCCAGGTGGCCGCCCAATCGGCCGATCCACTTCGCCGCCTGCTCCATGGTCGGCGCCGGCGTCGTCGGCGTCGCCGCCTCGCCCGTGGCGTGCGCGTACAACGCCCGCCACTCGTCCTCGCTCAGCACCTCCGTGCAGGGCGCCGTCGGCTCCCGACGCGCCAGGTCGCGTAAACGCAGCAAACGCACGGCCACCCCCGCATATAGGACCAGGGCCTTCTCCAAACGCCCCCGCGTCTCCAACGCCAGTCGCTCCACCTGGCAGCCCTGCTTCCAAGCCAGGTGAAAATCCTCGATCCGCCAACGCAACGCGTAGGCCCGAACCACCGCCATAATCTCCGCCCCCGTTCGCGCCGGCTCCGTCGTCCACAGCAGCCAATGCACCGGCTCCTCCGTCCCGGCCGGCGCCGCGGCCTCGCGCACCTCCACCATGGTCAGACGCAGCGGCCGTCGATCCCGCGCGTGGTGCGAATGCGGCGTCAGCGTCAGGGGACGCGAGCGCAGCTCGACCACGGCCGTGCGCGCCTTGTGGCCATGGCCCGCCGGCAGACGCAGACGCATCCGCGCCACGCAGGGCGCCCGACCGATCGCTTCGTCGGCGTCGCCGGGATCCTCGGCCACGTTGCGGTTGCGGTAGCGGCGGATGATCGCCCCCTGGCCCAACTGCAGCACGCGAACGAACACCTCATGGATGTCGGCTTCCCGGTCCATGAGATGCACCACGCGCGGACGCTCGCCGGCCGGCAGCGTCGCCAACGCCGAAGCCGTCGCGTCCAGGCCGTGCAGCCATTTCATGCTTTCCTTGTCTTCCATGGCCCGGCCCTGCGGCCGCGACCGCTTGTACTCCGTGCGCGCCCAGTACTCCTGATGCAGCAGGCCCAACGGCACGCCGTCGCCTCGCAACGCCAGGGAGCTGTGGCAATGGAAGCCGCGCGCCGCCTCCACGTCGCTGATGTAGCCCAGGCCGCTGGTCTGTTTGAGCGAGGTGTAGCTGAAGGTCGTGGTGTCGTGGGCGACGTAGATCACGTCGCGGCCGCGAACCGCCTGGGCGGTCGTGGCCCGCCAGCCCTCCAGCAGGTCGTCGCGTTCGACGCGGTCATTGGCGAAGAAGCGATAGGCGGCCTTGGCCTGATGGCAATCCGGCAGGGCCTGGGGCAAGGAGTCGAGGGGCTGGAGCGCCAAGTGGGTCAGCAGGCGCTCCAAGCGGGCATGGAGTCGGGCGTCGGGCAAAGGCGTGGCGGCGGCGACTTGCGCGGCCCAAAGCGCGGTGGGGAGAGAGCACGTCATCCTGCCGGAGCCTCCAAGGAATCCGTTCCGGGCATCCCATCGTATGGCTCCGGCTTGTCGAAAGGAAAGAGGGCGCGCAGAATTGTGGGGAATACTCACTCCTTGAACGGGTTCGGCGGCGGGCTGGCGGGGCGACGGAAGCCGCCCCCCTGGCCGGGCCAGCGGTAACCGGCTTCCTCCAGGGTGGCCCGCTGGTCCTTCACCACTACCAGCAAGGCGTCCAGCTTCTTCTTCGCGTCTTCGTCCTTCAGCTCGGCGGCCTTATCCAGCCCTTGAATCTGCTCGTCGATTTTTTTCTTTTGCTCGTCGCTCAGTTCCAGTTTGATCGGCTTGACGCTGAGCTGATCGAGTTTCGAGACGAGAGAGGCCAGTTGATTCTTGGGGCTCGGCCCGCGTCCCCCGCCCATCCCTCCCATGCCCGGCGGCATCGACCCGCCCGGCGATCCCGTCGTCGGCGCGACGCCCTGCGCCTGGGCCTCTGCCGGCTTCGCGCCGAGATAGTTGCCGAAGATCAACATGGTCGCGATTCCCGCACCCACCCCCAGCGCCAGGCAAATCACGCTGCTGGCGATGATCGTGGGAACCTTCGCTCCGGAAGCCGCCATCGTTTTCCCTCCGAGTAAGTACGGCGGAAAGTCGCCGCCATAACGGGTTAATGATGCACGGCCCGAATATAACCGGAAGGAACGGCAAGAGCGAGCTTTTTCTTTACCCAGATGGGCGCCGACGACTTCTCCGTGAACACGGCGGAATCGAACGGCGTCCGCAGGCTTGTCTGATCCCAAAACTCTTTCATAGGATGGCGCTTTGATGCGTACAAAACTTCTCGCCGCCGCGTGCGTCTGGGCCGGCCTGGTCGTCGGCGCGCGGGCGGACGGCCCCAGGGCGGCCGTCCGCGGCAAGACCGACCCGCCCGGCGTCCCGATCGAGGCGGTGTTGACGAGCAAGCAGGCGTCCTACACGCTCGACCTCGGCGGCAAGACGGCCGACGTGGTGCGCAAGGACATCGAAGCCGGACGCTACCCGTCGGCGCCGACGGTCGATCTTAGCCTGGAGCTTCGCAACACCGGCGACAAGGACCTGCGCATCCGTATGAACGGCACGACCAACGTTATCGATCTCGACCTGCGAGGCCCGGACGCTCTTTCCGTCCTCCTCAAGGGCCGCATTACCAACCGTGTGATCGTGGCGCCAATGACCGTCACGCTGGCCCCGGGCAAGAGCCAGACGGTCCCGATCACGAGCATGGCTTACGGATTCAAGGGATCGCATAACGCCTATTGGCTGGCGCCGGGCAAGTACACGTTGACGGCCGCCTACAAGTCCACGGTTTCGCCCGCGCCGGCCGCGGCCGAACCGGCGGACGAGGGCTTCGGGGCCGCGACCATAACCAGCGCGCCGCTGACGATCACGGTCGAAGGCAAGTGACCCCGCCGCTCATCCCGTATGATCGTCGCGCGGGTCGGGCGGCGGCAGGTCGCCGATGCCGGCCGCGCGGCGCGTCCAGGCGCTGGTCTGCCAGTTGTCCACCGGCTCGGTGTCGGCCCAAACCGGCGGCAGGTCGAATAGCAGGAAGCGGGCCAGGGCATTGACGAACGGTTCGTAGAGGGCGCGCAACTCCGTCAGGCGGTCGTCCGCCGCCCGGTCGTCCCGCAGCGCCAGCCCGGCCTCCCGTAAGGCGGCCCGCAGGCGGGCGAGGCGCTCCGGCGACAGTCGATCCGGGTCCGGCGTGAGCGGCCGGGCCTGAAACACCAGCGCCAGATCGACGGCGGCATGGCGCGCCATCGCGAACGTCAGCCGTGCCTGATACAGTTCCCCGTCCGGGGCGCCGGTCAGCAACAGGGCGCAGGCATCCAGGCCGGCGGTGAGGGCCGCCAGCCACGATTGATTGTCATGCTGCGAGCGGTAAAAGCTGAGCATGGGAAAAGACAGGTGGCTCTCCAGCAGTTCGGCCGACCAGCGTTCCCATTCCGCCAACAGTGGCGCCGCCCTGGTGACGCCGGCCCCCGCCCGCGCCAGTCGTAACAACAACTGGCCGGCGCTCGGCGGCGACCCCGCGCGGGCGTCCAGCAGGGAGATGCCGACCTCGCGGCGGGAAAAGGCCTGATAGAGCACCGGCAGGTAGCCGATGACGACCGCGAGAAAGCCGAAACCCATGCCGGCCTCGACCACCGTGAGAGAACGCCCGAAAGCCGACGCGGCGGTGACGTCGCCGTAACCCAGCGTGAAAAAAGTGACGCCGCTGAGATACAGGTAGGTGGGCAAGCCGCCCTGCTCGCCGGGCGGGCCATTGATCGGCGAAGCCAGGGCCGTATGGAGGAGGGCAAAGCCGACGATCAGGCCGAGCACCCAGACCGTGAACAGGCCCAACATCGATAAGGGGCCGAAGACCGCGAGGAAGTTGGCGCGACGCTTTCCTTTCAACCGGCAGGCGACTCTCGACCAAAGCGGCCAAAGGGTGCGGTAATACAATCGCGTCGGTTGATACGTCCAGGTCAGCCGCCGCGGCAGGATCATGGCCGCGAAGCCGTCCATCAAAACAAGGACGATCAGTGCCACGCCCGCGACGGCGGCGAGGATGTGCATATGGCCTCTGCTTCGCTGGCGCGGGGCGCCACAGGTCAGACGGTTCAGGGTCTGTTCCAGAAGCCACTCTCCCTTTGGGGGAGAGGGGTTGGGGTGAGGGGGGAAAGACCTGGAAAGCCATGCCCCCTCACCCCCGACCCCTCTCCCCCGAGGGGAGAGGGGGGCCGTTTGCAACAGACCCTCAGTGGCAACGGCCCCGCCGCCACGACTATGTATAGTGGTAGGCGGCCGACGGTGAGGTCTCAAGGACCGATGGGGCCGCGAACTCTCCACCCTGTCACGCAAGAGGATCGCATGGCTGCCGCAAAGACCGAATCGTCCGGAAAGCTCACCCGCGAACAGCTCATCGCCCTGCTGAACGAAGACCTGGCCCGCGAGTACCAGGCGATCATCGCCTATGTAGTCTACTCGCAAGTGCTCAAGGGCGCCCAGTACATGAACATCGCGCAGGAGCTGGTCAAACACGCCCAGCAGGAGTTGCAGCACGCCCTGATCGTCGCCAACCAGATCGACTACCTGGGGGGAATGCCGGTCGTCGCGCCCAAGCCGGTGAAAACGTCGGAGAAGGCCGAAGACATGCTCCGCTTCGACCTGGACAACGAGAACGAGACGATTCGCAACTACCGGGAGCGCGTGCGGCAGTGCGAGGCGCTGGGCGAATATGCCATCGCCGAACACCTCCGCACGATCCTGGTGAACGAACAGGATCATCAGATCGCCCTGGCGACGGCGCTGAGGCAAGGAAGTGCCGGACGTGACCAAGCCGGACGAGCGGGCCTAGCGGCGGCCAGGGCGAACGGGGTGGGTAAGTCTCCCCCTTTCAAGGCCCGATCCTTGAACCGATGAGCGCCCCGGCGCGTGGGTTTCGCCCGCCGGAGTTTCTTGAGGCCGCGCGGTCTCTTGCGGTAGCGGCTCCACCGAATCGCTCGCGCCACCTCCCCGGGTTGGCCGCCGGGGTCTTGGCCACACGGCCCCGCGGATCGGCGTCCATGACCCGCCCCTCAATGAACCAATCCTCAACAATATCAAGACCCTACAGGCCCGGAGAGTCGCCATGAAAGGGATAGGCTGACGCCCCCCGCTCGCCGATGACGCCGTCCGCCAGTGACTTCAGCCCCTGGACCTGTTCCGGCGTCGTGCCGGGGCCGTACAGCAGTTCCGCCAACCGGCCGGCGTCGATCTGACGCGGCCAGCCGCGCTCCTCCAAACGCTCCAGCAACAACCCCACGATGAACCCGTGCGTCCGCCGTCGCAGGTCGTCGGCCGTCGCCAAAGCGGGGTCCAGCCGCGCCGGCCGCGCCCAGTTGAAGTCGCGCACGTCCGCCGCCGTCAGCCCGTCGGCGCAGAGCAGACAGCCCGCCTTGAACACCTGAAACGTCACCGCCTTGACGCGGCGCTCGGCGTCCATCATGCCGTCCCGCTCACAAGCGGCCGTAAGGCTGCGCAGCAGATCGTAATAGAAGACGACAGGCCGATCCGTCCCTTCGCCGACGGCCTGGCGGAACAGGCATTCCGTGATCGTCTGCCACGCGGCGAACGGTACTAAATAGATCCGCGGTATGCCGCGTTCCAGCAGGTCGCGGTAGTCGATCACGCCGGAGAACGGGACGGCCGGCGGCGTGAACAACGCCAAGCCCTGCGGGGCCTGCGGCGGGAGGGGCGCTGCCGCGGCCGTCGGCGACGCGACCTCGCCGACCGGTTGCTCCGCCGACGGCAGCGTGATTTCCCAGTCGTGTTCGCCCTTGCTCACCAGCACGTCGAGTTCCTTGCCGTAGCGCCGCAGGAAATCGCCGGTGTCGAGGCAGTCGAAGCGCGTGGGGTCGAAGGTGCGGTTGAGCGAGCGACCCAGAAGCGGCTTGACCGCCGCGAACTGGATCGGCCGCGACCGCGCCAAAAGGGCGTGCAGGGCGTCGCGCACCTGGGCCAGGTCGGCCACTCCATCCGCCTCGATTTCCTGCGCCGCCAGCAGGTCCTCGAAGTATTCAAAGCGGTCGCAGTAACGCTGGAAGACCGGCTTGGTGTGCCACATCACGCCGATGACCGCGACCTCGGCGCCGCGCCGTTTCAGTTCCAGGACCAGCGGGATGAAATCGGCGTCGCCGGTCACCAGAATGAACAAATCGACGCCGGCCTGGTCGTTGAGCAGGGCGGTGGCGTCCATGGCCAGGCGCATGTCGCTGGCGTTCTTGTTGCCGCCGCCGGGAAAGCGGAACACCTGCACCGGTTCGATGCCCTTGTCCATGAGCAGGTTCGGCAGCTGCTGGAGGTAGTAATCCTTGGGTCCGCCCTCCTTGGCGATGCGCCAGGCGTTGAAATTGGCGTAGGCCCGGCGCACCACCAGCCGGCGGTCGCCGGCCAGATCGACGGCGAAGTTATACAGCCTTTCAAGGTCTTCTTTGAAGGAATATAGGTGCGGCGACGGCATGCCGTTGATGTTCTCTTCGCGGCCAAGGAAGAAGTTTTCCAGGTCGATTAGCAGGGTGGCGTTCGTGCGCATTGGCGCTCCCGAAAGGGTTATAAATCAATTAGTCAGGCTCGATCGCATCTGCAAGGGATTATACAGGCGAGCGGCCGGCGTGAGCCGGCTGATATAGCATAGCGCCACGGAACGGGTGAAGAATCAGTCGGCTCACGCCGGCCGCCTGCCGCGCCGATCGAGAAAGGGACGACCGTGAACCAGCCAATTCGCCTCGCCGTCCTCCTCAGCGGCGGCGGCACGACGCTGCAAAACCTCCTGGACCGCGCCGCCGACGGCCGGCTGCCCACCCGGGTGGTCCAGGTCGTTTCCAGCAACCCCAGCGCCTTCGGGCTGGTCCGCGCCGAACGGGTCGGCGTCCCGGCGGCGGTCGTGGAACGCAAGGCCTCCCCCTCCCGCGAGGAGTTCAGTCGCCGTCTCTTCGAGCCGTGCCGCGCCGCCGGCGCCGACCTCGTCTGCCTGGCCGGCTTCTTGCAGCTGTTGACCGTCCCTGAGGACTACCGCGGCCGCATCCTGAACATTCATCCATCGCTGATCCCGGCGTTCTGCGGCAAGGGCTTTCACGGTACACACGTCCACCAAGCCGCGCTCGACGCGGGGGTCAAGGTAAGCGGCTGCACCGTGCATTTCGTGGACGACGAGTACGACCACGGGCCGATCGTGGTCCAGCGCGCCGTGCCGGTCCTGGAGGACGACACGCCGGAACGGCTCGCCGAGCGCGTGTTTGTACAGGAATGCGAGGCCTATCCCGAAGCGATCCGCCTGTTCGCCGAGGGCCGGCTGCGCATCGAGGGGCGACGGGTGCGCGTCCTGTGATGCAAAGGGATATCCGCGACGCGCGGCGGAGCGCTTGCATGAGCGCTCTGCCGCGCGTCGGGGCTAACCGATCCGCGCAGCCAACCGCCATTTCCGACGCACGCCCCCGAATTGCGAACTACACTTCCGGTGGTGATAAGGTCCGCACCTTTGAACGAGATGGAAACGCTCCATGGTGGGCCGCGTCTTCCTGGGCCGGTATGAGGCGATTCGCTTGCTGGGCGAGGGCGGCATGGGCCGCGTTTACCTCGCCCGCCAGCTCGACCTCGGCCGGCAAGTGGTCGTCAAGATCATGCACGACCACATCGCCGCCGACCCCAAGTTCCGCGAGCGCTTCGCCCGCGAAACGCTGGCCATGGCCCGCTTCCAACACCCCTACGCCGTCACCCTCTACGACGCCTCGCTCAACGACCCGCAAGGGCCGTGCATCGTCATGGAGTACATCAAAGGGGTGACGCTCGACGATCTGCTGCACAATAACACCCGCCTGCCGCCCGTCCGCGTCGCCCGCCTGCTGCGGATGCTGTGCGAGGTGCTCCAGGTGGCCCACGCCGAGTCGATCATCCACCGCGATCTCAAGCCCGCCAACCTGATGATCGTCGATCCCGACACGCCCTATGAGCTGCTCAAGGTCATGGATTTCGGCCTGGCCAAGCTGCTCGGGCCGGAAGGCAAGTCCAGCCCACGCCTGTCCATCAGCAACACCGATTTCGCCGTCGGCACGCCCGGCTACATGTGCCCGGAACAGGCCCGCGGCGACGAGATGGACCACCGCGGCGACCTGTATAGCGTCGGCGTGATCCTCTACGAACTGCTGACCGGCCAGCTGCCGTTCGCCGGCAAATCGACGATGGACATGCTGCTCGCCCACGCCGTCGAGCCGCCGCCGGCGTTCGCGCTGCTCGGGGCGGGACGTTCGGCGCCGGCCGCGATCGAAGCCGTGGTCCAGTGGTGTTTGGCGAAGGACGCCGCCGACCGGCCCAGCAGCGCCCGCGAACTGGCGGAACGCTTCGAGGCCGCCGTGGAATCGTCCCAGGAATCCTCGTCCCCCGAATACTCGCCCACCGGCCCCAACCCGCGTGCGGAAACCGACTATCCCCTGGCCTCTCGGAAGTCCGAGCTGACTCCGCCCTATCCGCCGCCGCCCGGCGCCTCCCCGGTCGGTTACGACCCGATGGCCTCCGTCCACCAGCTGGAGGCGTGGATGCCGGAGACAATTGCTTCGTACAAGCTGCGCGGCTTCATCCATGACGTGGGCGGCGAGGTCATCGAGAGCGTGCCGGGGCGCATCCGCGTCCGCCTCGGCGGCAAGGGCAGCGTCTACGAGGCGCCGCAACGCGGCTCACTTTCCTGGCTGGGCATCGGCCTGCGGCCCAATAGGATTGACATGGAGTTGCGCCTGCAACGGCCGGACGACGCACGCGGCGGCCAGCTGCGCATCACGGTCGTGTTGCGTCCGCCCAATGCGTCGATGTGTACGGACCCGGCGTGGCGCCAACTCTGCACGCAGATTTTCTGCGACCTTCGCGGCTACCTGATGGGCCAAGGCGGCGTGGTCGGCACGGAAGCGACCGGCTGAGCGGGCCGCCCTGCTACCGCATGAGACACGCGTCGCTTTTGCTGCTCGGCCTGGCCGCCGCCCTGCTGCTGGCCTTCCACCCGATGCTCCTCTCCGGGCTGGCGCGGACGCCCGGAGACCTCGGCGACGCCCGCCTCATCAACTACCTCCTCGAACACGGATGGCTCTGGCTGCTGCGCCAACCCCTGAATCGGGATTTTTGGAGTCCGCCGGTCTTCTATCCGGCCGCCAACACCGCCGCCTACTCGGACCTGCTCCTTTCCGCCGGGCCGTTCTACTGGTGCTGGCGCGGCGCCGGCTTTCCCGCGGACACGGCCTTCCAGCTCTGGCTGCTGACCGTATCGTCGCTTAATTATCTGACGATGTACGCCTTCCTGGCGCGCGTGCTTCGACCTGCGCCTTGGGCGCGTCCCTCGGGGCGGTGCTGTTCACGGCCGGCAACTCCCGCGTCGCCGAGATCGTCCATCCGCAGCTGTACGTCCATTTCTACACCGTCGTCGCCGTCTACGCCCTGGTCCGCTTTTTCGAGGCCGGCGCCGATGCGGTTCCGAGGCGCCCGTCCGCGGGGGCGTGGTTCGGCGTCTTCTGCCTGGCGTCGGTGTTGCAGATCTATGCGAGTTTCTATCTCGGTTGGTTCCTGATGCTGGGGCTGATCGTGGCCGCCGTGGTCGCCTGTTCGCGCCGGACGACGCGTCGCGCCCTTTCCGGCGTATCGCGGAAGCGCTGGAAAGCCATCGCCGGGTGGGCCGCGGCCTCGGCGGCGCTGACCACGCCGTTGGCCTGGCATTACCTGTTGGCTGCCCGCGAGGTGGGCGTGCGCGACTGGTGGGCCGTCGCCTCCGGCCTGCCGTCGCCGCCCGCCTGGTTCCTTCTCGACCGGACCAGCTGGCTTTACGGCCGTTTGCCGCTTATCCACGCGACGCCGGGGGAAGTGGGCATGGAGCAACTGGGCGTCGGCTTCGCCGCGCCGCTCCTGGCCGTGTTGGGCCTGTGGCGGAAACGGAACGAACCGATCTTTTATTATCTCCTGACGACCGCGGCGGCCCTCGTGGTCCTCGTCACCGCGGTCGGGCCCGTCACTGCCTGGATCGCCGTTTATTGCTGTGCGCCGGGCGGTGCGGCGGTGCGCGCCGCCTATCGCCTGTCTCTATTGGTGCTGTTCGCCGTCGCCGTCGGCGCCGCCTCCTTCGTCCACGAACGGAAAAGAGCGGCCGCGGCGATCGGGCTGGCGTTGCTCTGCGTGATGGAGCAGGGCCGGACGCCGCCGACGTTCTCGAAGGAAGAGAGCCGTCGCCGCATCGCGGGCGTGGCGGCTCGGGTGCCGCCGGGACGTCCGCCGTTCCTGTACACGCCGACCGGCGACCCGGATTCGTTCTTGGAGCAGGCGTTCGTCCAGGTGGACGCCATGTGGGCCGGGACGGAGACCGGTGCGCCGACGGTGAACGGCTATTCAGGGAACGTCCCTCCCCATTATCCGTTTGGCAACGTCCTGGTGCGCGACGAATCGGACCTCTCCGAGCGGGGGCGTTGGCTGAAGGACTGGTGCGAACGCCAGGGCATGGACCCCGCGGCGGTGGCGTGGATTCACGACTGAGAGCGTGTGAATCAAACCTGGGCATGCGTATAATTAAGGGAGAATGCAACATCCCCGTTCAGAACAGAGCATGAGCGAGCGACCTTCTTTGTCTACGGAATCCACGACCCGACCACCGCCTCGGCTTCGCACCGCCGATCGCCAGCAACTCATCCCGGCCATGCCCATGGAAAACCTCCTGGAGCGGGATCACCAGGCGCGGCTCGTCTGGGACTTCTGCCTGGGCCTGGACCTGTCCGCTCTTTACGAGCCCATCCGTTCCCGTGAAGGCGGACCGGGTCGCGCCGCCATCGACCCGCGCCTGTGCGTCGCCCTGTGGTTGTACGCCACTCTCGAAGGCGTCGGCTCCGCCCGCGCCCTGGCCTGGCTGTGCGATAACCACAACGCCTTTCGCTGGCTGGTCGGTGGCGTCTCCGTCAACCACCACACCCTGTCCGACTTCCGCGTCGCGCACGTCGATTGGCTCGATCAGGTGCTGACCCACTCGGTGGCCGTCCTGCGCGAGCAGGAACTGGTCGATCTCAACCGCGTCGCCCACGACGGAATGCGCGTCCGGGCCAGCGCCGGGGCCGCCTCCTTCCGGCGCAAGCCCACCCTTGAGGAACATCTCCAGGAGGCCGAGGCACAGGTCCGCCGACTCAAAGAAGAACTCGACGACGATCCCGGTGCTCCCAGCCGCCGCCAGGCCAAGGCCCGCGAACGAGCCGCCCGTGAGCGTAGCCGGCGTCTGCGCCAGGCGCTGGCGCGGATACCGGAGATGGAAGCGAAGAAGAGGCCCGACGAGAAGCACGAGGCGCGGGTCAGCGGCACCGATGCGGACGCCACCGTGATGAAGATGCCCGATGGCGGCTTCCGGCCCGCGTTCAACATCCAGTACACCGCCGACTGCCCCAGCCAGGTAATCGTGGCCGTGGAGGCGACCACCTCGGGCAGTGACATGGGACAACTCAAGCCGCGGATCCAGGAAGTCCACAAACGCTTCGGCGTTTACCCCAAGGAAGCGCTGGCCGATGGCGGCTTCGCCAAGCACGAGGACATCGAGCAGATCGAAAGGGAGTGCGGCGGCTGCAAGGTCTACGCGCCGGCGCCGGCGCCCAAAGACCCGAAGGCGGATCGTTATGCGCCTCATCCGAAGGACAGTGAGGAGGTGATCCGCTGGCGAGCGCGGATGGGCAGCGAAGAGGGCAAGGCGATCTACAAGGAACTGCGCCAGCACGGCGGAGTGCGTCAACGCCCAGGCGCGGAACCGGGGCCTGGTGCGGTTGTGGGTGCGCGGGCGGCGGAAGGTGAAAGCGGTCGCCTTGTGGTTCGCGATCGCGCACAACATCGTTCGCGGGTTGCGGCTGCGCGTCGAGGCGGCCGTGCGGGGTGTCGCGGCGGCGAAGTGCGCGGAGGTGGCGCTGACGGGCTGACGGAGGGGAAGCGAGGCAGCGGTTGGAGCATTCGCAGAGGCGAAGGAGACCAAGACCCTTCGGCTCCGTCCGCCCCTGCCTGACCTGGCCCCAAGCCTTCCTCGTCCACTCCCTCATCGCTTCAACCCGCCAAAGTCTCTTGGATGGTTTGATTCACAGACTCTGAGCGGAGGCGCCCGGCCGTCGGAACGCCGGCCGCACCTCCGGGTTGACGATCTTTTCCGCCGGCCACTCGCCGCGGCCGAGGGCGACGATGGCCTGGGCCGCCGACAAGGCCATGTCGTCGCGCGATTTCACGTCGGTGCCCGCGGCGTGCGGCGTCATCAATACATTGTCCAGTTCAAAAAGCGGTTTTTCGCCCGGCGGCTCCTGCTCGAACACGTCCAGGCCGGCGCCGGCCAGCCGGCCGGCCCGCAGCGCCTCCAGCAGGTCGGCCTCGCACACCAGGGCGCCGCGGGCCGTGTTGACGAGGAAGGCGGTCGGCTTCATGAGGGCCAGCGTCCGCCGGTTGATGACGTGGCGCGTCTCGGCCGTGAACGGCAAGTGGAGGCTGAGGAAATCGGACTCCGCCAGCAGCCGCTCGAACGGCAGGAACGTGACGCCGTGGGCCGCGGCGAAGGCGTGGTCGGGAAAGGGGTCGTAGGCGAGGAGTCTCATGCCGAAGGCTTCGCCGCGGAGGGCGACGGCCTTGCCAATGCGTCCGAGGCCGGCGACGCCGAGGGCGGCGCCGCGCAGCGGCAGCGTGGCGCCGCGCGGCCAGCCGCCCGCCTTGACGCCGAGGTGTTGCGACACGAGGTCGCGGCTGAGGCCGAGGAGCAGGGCGAAGGTATGTTCGGCGACGGAATCGTGGTTGGCGCCCGGCGTCGTCGTGACGGCGACGCCGTGGGCGGTGGCGGCCGGCACGTCCACGGCGTCGTAGCCGACGCCGACGCGGGCCACGACGCGGAGCCGGGGATGGGCGTCGAAGACGCGGGCGGTGTACGGCTCCGACCCGGCCAGGGAGGCGTCGATGCCGTCGAGGGCGGCGAGTAGCTCGTCTTCGACGAGCTGGCGGCCCTTGCCGGGAAAGACCAGCTCGAAGCCGGCGTCGCGCAGCACTTCGCGGTAGGCGCCTTCGACAGTCGCTAACGTCATGGGGGCGATGAGGACTTTCGGCATGGTAAAAGGCTCAATTGGTCGGGGCGGGTTGCTTCCTGGGAACGGGGATGTTGTATCAAACCGGGGCGGCGGCCGCACGTATCTGCTTCAGGTATTGCTGATAATATGCAGTCCATTTCCGGTAACGCGCTGACGGCGCGGTCCAGAGCAAGGGGAGCGAAGCCGATGCGGTCGCCCGGCCGCAGCTGTCCGAGCATGGGAAGATGAAAGCTACAGACATGGGCGATTTTCGGGTAGCCGCCTATGGTCTGGCCGTCCACGCCGAGAACGATGCACTGGCCGTCTCGCGTCACCTGGACCGTTCCCGGACAGACCGGCTCCGAAACCAACTCCCTATCCGGGACGGACAGCGGATCGCTGGTTAATCGCAAGCCCATTCGGTTGCTGGACGGGGCGACCGTGAAGCGTTTTTGAACCCACCATTCGGGTGAAAACCACGCCGCCTGTGCGCCGGGCAGAAAGCATAGCGGCATTCTACGACCTTGCCTCGACAGGGCGGGCGAAGCGGAGGGGTCCCAACGGTCGATAAACCGAGGTTGGATCCTTCCAGCTATAAAGTCCAGTTCTGTCCCCGCCTTCAGCGGTTCCAGCGACGACCGGCTGCCGAGCACGACCGGAGTTTGCAGGCCGCCGCCGACGCAGAGGTAAGCGCGGACCCCGCGGGCTGTGCCGCCGACGTGCAGCACTTCACCCGGCCGGAGCGTGAAGGTCTTGCCGGCGGCGAGCGGTCGGCGATCCGTGGCGAGGTCGAACGGCGCGCCGAACAGGACGCAGGCCAGTTCCGCGTCGGCGACCAGCGTGGGGCCGGCCAGGGCGACTTCCAGGGCGGCGGCGTCCGGCGGGTTGCCGACGAGGGCGTTGCCGAGGGCAAGGGCGGCCCGATCCGCGGCGCCGCCGACCGGCACTCCCAGGCTGCGACAGCACGGCCGGCCGCCGTCCACGACGAGCGTACACAAGCCGGGGTGAACCACTTTGAGGATCGCGTTGGCGGTTCGCGGCGTGGTCATGGCGACGGGTCAAAACGGCTTGAGGACAAAACCGAGCCGCGTCAGCGCCGACCGAAGCTCGCGGACGAAGGCCAACGCTTCGGGGTTGTCTCCGTGGACGCAGAGGGTGCGGACGCCCTTTTCGCGCAGCAGCCATTCCGCCTGGCGCACGGCCTCGGCGGGGTCGGCCACGAAGGCGTCGGGCCGCGAACGCGGCGTGAGGGAGCCGTCGGCCTGGTAACGCCGGTCGGCGAAGCCCTCGGCCACAAACGGGCAGCGGCCGCGGCTCAGCGCCTCCAGCCGCGACCCCGGCAGGCCGACCAGGGCGAGGCCGAACAGCTCAACCGCGGCCACGACCGGCCGGGCGTAGGCGTCGTCGCGGCAGGCGCGGTTGTACAGCCCGCCGTGCGGCTTGACGTGGCGCAACAGCAGGCCGGCGGCGCGGGCGAGCCCCGTCAGTGCGCCGATCTGATAAACGCAGTCTTCGTAAATATGCTCTTCGGTTTGATTCAGTTCCAGGCGGCCGAAGTGTTCGCGGTCGGCGAATCCGGGGTGGGCGCCGGCCTGGACGCCGTGCCGGGCGGCGGTGCGCAGGGCGGCGAGGGCGACGGTCGGGCCGCCGGCGTGGAAGCCGCAGGCGACGTTGGCCGAGGTGATGAGCGGCATCAGTTCGGCGTCGTGCGGGCAACCCTCGCCGAGATCGCAGTTGAGATCGACGTCCATGCCGCCATGAAAGCAGATGGTCGCGGCCGACTCAAGACGGCCGGAATCGACGGAAGCGGCTCAGGCGTTCGATTGCCCCATCAGGTCGCCGGTTACTTGGCTGACCCCTTCGTGATCGAACACCACCGGGACGCCGCCCGGCCCGAGATAGCCGGCCACCCCATCCCGCACCAACAAGGCTTGGGGGTGGTCCACCTCGAAGCGATCTCCGTTCACCAAGGCCATCGTGAATGGGCGGAACGGCGTCCGCCGCTGGAACGCCCGCAATGTTTCATCGAAGTTCGCCAGTTCCATTTCTAGCGCCCTCCCCTGTCTGCGCCGCTGTCCGCTTATGGGAATGATCCCACAGCGCCGCGGTTTAAGGCAAATGCGAGCGCCGCCCTACCATGGGTAGGCGTCTTCGCGGCGGTCGCCGGGTACCATGCTATCGATGTAAAATCAACTCCGCGATCTCCTGCACTCGGGCCATGGTAATGCCTTCGCGCTGCTCCACCGCCAACGGGTGCTCGGCCGGCTCCAGTTCGACATACGGCCGACGCCCAACCTCGCGCGTATGAACCCTCGTCTTGAGGTTAAGCGTGTTCGGGTAGCATGGCAGCGAAGTAGTCAGCCACCCGAAGTACGGCGGCTCGGACTCGCGCCCCGGCCGCTCCCACAACTCGCAAGCACGCGTGAAGTTCTTATCGCTTAGCGACACCCACACGTCCCATGAAAACCGTTCGCCGACGCCGGCGACGGGAATTTCCAGGTTGCCCACAACGAAGAAATGCTTGTCGTCGATGATGCACTGGTCCGATGACAGCACACATCGGAGCTCGCGCTCGGCCGCTGGAACCATGAACCACAGGGCCGGCGCCGCCGCGCCGTAGTGCATGGGCAACACGTCGTGAAATTCGCCGCAGGAACGACATCGGAAGCCCCGCATCGGCCGCCTCTTCAAAGGTGATTATTACACTTAAACGGATGTATCACGCCACCGCGAACCGCAGCAGCCTGCAGGCAATCTTCCCATTGAACAGCGGTATCTGTGCCGACGGCCGCAACCCGATGGCGTCCGCCAGCATCGGGTTGCCCGTGAAAACGTACGCGGTCCAGCCCTGACACCGCCGCGTTAACACCTCCCCCAGCGCCCCGTAGAGCGGTATCAGTTCCTTTTCCTCGCCGATGCGTTCGCCGTAGGGCGGGTTGCACAGGATCACGCCCGGCGGCCCCTCCGGCGACCGGAAGTCGCGCACGTCGCGCTTCTCGAACCGCAACAAGTGGCCGATCCCGGCCGCGCGAGCGTTGTTGATGGCGAACGACACCGCGTCGCCGCGGACGTCCGCCCCCAGGATCGGCGCCGGCAGCGCCCGGCCCACCCCGCCCCGCGCCTTGTCGCGCAACTCCGTCCACAGGCGCACGTCGTAATCCATCCAGCCCTGGAAGCCGAAACGCTTGCGCGTCAACCCCGGCGGCCGTCGCAGCGCCATCCACGCCGCCTCGATCGGCAGCACGCCCGAGCCGCACATCGGATCGCAAAAGGGCGTATCCGGCGTCCAGCCCGTCAGCAGCACCAGGGCGGCCGCCAGCGCCTCGTTGAGCGGAGCCTTTGACAGGATCGGCCGGTAGCCGCGCTTGTGCAGCGATTCCCCGGAGCTTTCCAGGCTCAGCACCGCCCGGTCGCGGTAGACGTGCAGGTTCAGGCCGACCATCGGCTCGTCCACGTTGACGCTCGGCCGCCGGCCGCACTTCTCGATAAATTGATCGCAAATGGCGTCCTTGGTCCGCAACGCCGCGTATTTGGAATGCGTGATGTGCGAATCGCGGACGTTGCAATCCACCGCCAGTGTGTGGTCCGGCGTCATGTACCGCGACCAGTCCAGCGAGTACACGGCGTCGTACAGTTCGTCCGGCGAGGTTACGGTTGCTTCCAGGATCGGCCGCAGCACGCGGATGGCGGTGCGCAGCCAGAGGTTGGCCCGGTAGAGCAGGGCCAGGTCGCCGGCGAAGTGGACGCCGCCGCGGCCCGGTTCCACGTCGGCCGCGCCCAGGCCGCGCAGCTCGCCGGCCAACACCGCCTCGACGCCGCGGGCGCAGGTGGCGAAATAGTGTTCCGTGGTCCCCATCCGCTCACTCCCCGTCCGCCGCCTCGGCCAATCCCTTGATGTGGTTGAGCACGCGCAAATGGATGCGATGGATGATCGCGTCCGACCAGAGCCGCCAGTAGAATTCCGGCCACATCCGATTCGTGTACCAGGTCGTCCCCTCCAGGCGCGTGCGGCCGCCGGCCAGCGGGACCAGCCGGAACTCGCCGCGCCGGCTCACCAGGTAGCCGTGCAGGTGCGGCGGATGGATGGCGTAGGGGCTCCACTCGCGCATCGGCTCCGGCTGCTCCGCCACCCGGAACGCCAGCCGCCGCGGTTCGTCCCACACGTCGATCGGCTCCACGAACGCCCCGGTCGAGAAGACGCAGTGCCGCACCGCCCCCGGCCCGCGGCCCGTTATCTCGGCCCGTACTGGGTAGGCGACGCCGGTGTGAAAGACCCAGTCGTCCGGCTCGGGCAGCTTGGGGAAGGAGATGACGTTCCGCCACACCACGTCCGGCGGCGCGTCGATCTCGACGGCCGATGAAACACTCAAAAGATCCGGTTGCTCCTGATTGACCGATTCGGCGGCCGTAAGGGCCGGCAGCGCCACAACCAGCAGCAGCAGCACGAGCGGATTGTGTTCGACGCTCCAGGGCCGGCGCTGGATGGCGTAGCCGACCAGGCCGCCGAGCAAGGCCAGGGCGTAGCCGATGGGCGCCGCCATGAGCAGGCAGATGGCGCCTTCCAGGGCGAAAACGACCATGCCCATGCCGGCGAGGGTGGTCGCCAGGAAGCAGACCAACAGACAAGCCCCCAGACCCTGCGGCCGATCCAGGCCGAACAGCACCACGACCGCCATCCCCATACAGAACGGCATGCCGACGAACAGGCCCCAGCCGTAATTCCGCAACACCATCGTCGAAAGGACCACGACGGCCAGGGTCGTCGGGACGGCCACGCCCAAGGCCAGGGCGGCGCTGCCCACCGTCGTGTCCATCGTGATGCGCCGGCGGGCGTCGCGCAGGCGCCGCCAACTCGCACTTTGCCGGTAGTCAAAGTCCGCGTTCGGGAACGGGTTGGATTGGGGGAGCGCGCCGGGGGCCGGTTCGTCCGCCCCTTCGGGGACGACGGGCTGCGGCTCCCGGCGGGTCGGCAGCACGCTCAGCAGCAACAGCATGACGACGTTGACCACCGGCATGAAGAAGAACAGGACGAGGGAGAGGGGTAGGCGGACGGTGCGCAACCGCTGGATGGTCAACAGGACGCCGATCAGGATGAACGGAAGGGCCGTGACCAGAAGGGCGCCATAGAACAGCCGATCCGGCTCCGGCAGCATCAGAACGCCGACCGTCTGCGGCGGCAGGACGACGTATTCAAAAGGCCGCCAGGGGCGGTGGAACAGCTGCGTCGCGGTGAGCCAGTCGAGGACGTACTTGACGGCGACAAGAACCACGCCCGTGACGAAGTAGGGCAAGCGGTCGATGACCGAATCCGACCGCCAAAGACCGGCGATACGCAGCCGCATGGCACGGACCTCCGATGCGAGGAAGGGACGACTTTCGATCAACCGCGACGGCGCCGTCGGGGCAACCGCGACGATCGCTTCACCACGCGCGTACCTGCCGCAACGCCTCGTACAGCGCGATTCCGACGGCCGTGGCCAGGTTGAGGCTGCGCACCCTGCCGGCCGGCAAGGGGATGGTCACGGCCCGGTCGGCGTAGCGCTCGCGGACCTCCGCCGGCAGGCCGAACGACTCGCCGCCGAACAGGAGGCAGTCGCCGTCGCGGTAGCGGACCTCGGTATAGGCTACGGCGGCGTGGGCGCTGAAGCAAAAGGTCCGGCCGCCGGCCCGCTCCGCCTCGAAGGCGGCGAGTGTGTCATGCCGGCGCAGGTCCACGTCCTTCCAGTAATCGAGGCCGGCCCGGCGAAGCGAACGGTCGTCGAGGCGGAAGCCGAGGCGGCCGATCAGGTGCAGCACGGCGCCGGTGGCGGCGCAGAGGCGGGCGACGTTGCCGGTGTTCGGTGGGATTTCCGGCTCCCAGAGTGCGACGTGGAGCATGATGTGCAGGGTCCCAGAGGCGGCGATTCGAGGCGGAAGCGGCGCGAACCTCGGACCTCTCTCGGAGTACAATAAATCGGGACTCGAGCGTGGTTCGGCAACGGTTCACATTGCCGTGTTCCCTTGACTCATTTGAGATCCTTATTACAGAATCCTCTTGGACGAAGCGCTGCGCCTACTTGATAACTGAGCTGGCGGCCACTCGGCATCGCCGCCGCCCTTGTTTTCTACGGATATCTGGCGAGATTAGCCATCCCGAAGCCCCCCCAGTTAAAAGACAATCTGTGTTGGCCCATTTATCGACGATTAAAATGAACTGACTCCAGTTGTCCATATTTTTCGATCCGGCGCGGATGGCGGGAGAATGTAGCGCGGTCGGGAGGGGATGTCCGTGCGGCCCTTGATTGGGCCGAAGGAGCACGGGAGCATAGGGTCCGCGCCGATCCGCGGCCGCCCGATCCGAAACCCCGCCTGGACAATCGTTTCAGTCCTCGGAATATCGCGCGACAAGGGGGTTGATGGGGAAGGGTCGGCGCGCGAGGATTGTCAGGGCGAAGGAGGCGAGGATGAATGAGGTCATGGTTATCTGGATCGGCTCAGCCATTGGGGTTCTCGGAGGCGCCGTCGGCACTTGGTGCAGCATCAGAAACAGCGGCGGCCCGCTCGAACGGGCGTTCATGGTCCGGGTAGCCCTTTTGTGCTGGCTCACAGTGACGGCGTTCCTGGTGGCGCTATGGTTCACTCCGTCTCCCTACGAAGTGCTGCTGTGCTTGCCGGAAATGGCCGTGCTGCACGTCGCCTTACTCGTCGGGAATCGCAAACTGGTTCAGATTCGCAAATTGGACCAGATTCGCAAAGAGGAGGGCGGCCGCGTAGATTCTTACTGATTGACTCCGCCCTTTCGCCGACCTGAGTCGGTCGATCTCCAACGACTCGGTTCTGAACGGCGTTCCTAATCTTCCCCTTCCGGAGGTGCGTCATTAGTCGCCGAGCAACGGCCGCACGCGCTCCAGCATTCCCGGCCGGCCCAACTCCGCCTTGCCGAAGCCCGGTTCGGCGCCCGCCGCCGTCGCCTCCGCCTGGGCGTCGGCGTAGTTGCTCACCAGCATCACCGGCGTCGTCCGCAATCTCTCGTCCGACTTGATGCGCCGGATCAGCTCCACGCCCGATTCGCCGTCGGCGTCGAAAACGCGGTTGACCAGCACCAGCGCGAACGCCTCCGCGCCCAGCATCTCCAGCGCCCGCGCCCCCGTGGCGGCGGTCGTCACCTCGGCGCCGAACGCCTGCCGGAAGGCGTGAGCGACGCCGGCGTTGTCGAAGCCGCACTGGCCCACGCTCAGGACGCGCTTCGCGGTCATGGTCCGTCCCCGCTTCGCCTCCTATTTGGAGGTCTTTTGGTTTTTCACGTCGTAACACCACAGCACGCCGAGGTCGCGGATGTACAGCCGGCCGTTGGCGACCACCGGGTAGGTCCAGGCCTTGCCCGTCTTGCGTCGATCCGGCGGCGCCTGCGGGTCCGGCGGCGTGAAGCGGCCCTTTTCATGGCAGCCGTCCGGCGTCGCCTCCACCAAAACCACCGGCCCGTTCTCCTCGTGGACGTAAAGCCGGCCGTCGGCGAACAGCACGGAGCCGGCCCCAATGCCTTTTTCCTGCCACTTCTCGGCGCCCGTGGCGAACTCGACGCACAGCAGGCCGCGCTTCTGGTTGGCGCCGTAGAGGTACTCGCCGACCCGCACGGAGCCGCCGATGGCGTTGGGCAGGTCGGCGTCGAAGTACACCTGCTCCGCCTTGACCTCGCCCTTGTCGGCCTTCAGCCGCACCAGGCCGCCGCCGCTCATGCCGGCCGCGCTGTAGACCAGGCCGTCGTGCGCCACCGGCGTCGGGATGTTGGCCAGGCTCCCCTTGGCCGTCTGGCCGTAACGCCACAGGAGCTTGTGCGTTTTGGCGTCCAGGCCGATCAAGCCCTTCTGCAAAAACTGCACGTACTGCCGGACGCCGCCGGCCTCGACCACGATCGCCGACGAGTAGGCGGCGGCGTCGGCCTCGGGCGAGGCGTACTTCCAGACCAGGTCGCCGGTCTTCTTGTCCAGGCCGACCATCGTGGCTTCCTTGCCGCCCGGCGTGCAGACGAGCACGTCGCCGTCGATCAGAGGCGATTCGGCGTAGGCCCACAACCCGGCCACGCCGCCGAAGTCGGTGCGGAGGTTCTTGCGCCAGCGTTCCACGCCCTTGGCGGTATCAAGGCAAACCAGGTCGCCATTAGAGCCGATGGCGTAGAGCAGTTCGCCGTCCACCGTCGGCGTCGAGCGGGCGCCGGGGTACTGCGGCCCGAAGTTCGGCCCCGACTTGCCCAGCCGCGCCGACCAGACCCGGCCGCCGTTGGCCGCGTCGAGGGCTTGCACGTACTCGTCGTCGGTCCCCTTGTTGCTCAGGAGATAGATGCGGTCGCCGACCACCGCCGGCGTCGAGAAGCCGTCGCCGACGTCCTTGACCCGCCAGAGCAGCCTGGGGCCGTCCTTGGGCCACTCCTTGAGCAGGCCGGTTTCTTGCGAGACGCCGTCGCGCCGCGGCCCGCGCCACTGCGGCCAGTCGGCCGCGAACGCCTCGGGACAAAAGCCGAGGCCGACGGCGACGACAAGCAACCATTCTTTTTTCATCCTGTACCTCGGAAAAGTTCAGGGCGGTTCCGCGCATCGATAAGCGGCGTCGCTTCGCCGCGACTCGGAGGGGGCGCTCCGATGGCTGAGAGTTCGCGTCCCGCAGCCAAAGCGCAGTCATCCTAAGCGGCGCGCCGGGGCGTTTCCAGAGGGCGGGGCAGTTTTTCCCGCCTACAATGCAGGCGGACAGGCGTGACATTTCCCTGGGAAATACGGAGGGAGGGCGGGGATGGCCGCCGACGACCTCGTCGTCGCGTTCACGGGGGCCAGCGGCACGCCGTACGGCGTGCGCCTGCTGGAGGTGCTGCTGCGCGGGGCGGACGGTCCACCTGACGGTCAGTCCGTCGGCGGCCGAGGTGATGGAGCGCGAGCTGGAGCGCAAGGTGCGTCTTGACGCCTTCGACCCGGCCGAGCTGCTGGGCGACCCGGCCGACGTTCTGGACGAGCCGCCGCCGGCGTCGTGGAAGCGCCGGCTGCATTACCATCATTACCGCGATTTCGGGGCCGGCATCGCCAGCGGCTCTTTCCTGACCGGCGGCATGGTCATCTGCCCGTGCAGCATGGGCACGGTCGCCGCCGTCGCCCACGGCCTGTCGCAAAATCTCATCCACCGCGCCGCCGACGTCCATTTGAAAGAGCGCCGAAAGCTGATTTTGGTGCCGCGCGAGACGCCGCTGCATCTAATCCAGCTGCGCAACCTGGTCGCCTGCGCCGAGGCCGGGGCCGTGGTGCTGCCGGCGATGCCGGCGTTCTACACCAGGCCGCGGTCGCTACAGGACGTGGTGGATTTCGTCGTCGCCCGCGTCTGCGACCAGTTGGGCGTCGAACACCGCCTGTTGCGGCGCTGGGGCGAGGAGGATCCGACGTCGCCGGAGTGAGAAGGCCGTGCAAATCATCTTGCGCTGCTTGGGCCGACAACCCCGACGGGAGAGCCTGGACGGGTTGCCGTTTTCGCCCGGCGTGGGGGAGGGGCCGCGGCCGGGCGACCCGCGCGACTCGTATGAGCGCGTCGTGGCGCGGGAGCCGCCGGGCGAGCCGGAAGCCGGCGGCCCGTATCGGCGGCTGGCGCGGGCGGTGCGGGCCTATGAGATCTTCCCGCCGCGGCTGGTGAGCGGCGTGCTGCGTCGCGCCCCGATCGAGGCGGGAGACACTTATGGGATCTGTTATCACTTTTTACCGGGCGTGGACCTGTTTTTCGGCGGCCGGGCGACCGACTCGTTCGACGGGCCGGCCGACGGCGTATGGCGGGCCGGCTTCACGTTCCGGACGTTGTGCGGCCACCCCGAACTCGGCGAGGAGACGTTTTTCGTGGAGAAGGACGTGCGAAGCGGCGCGGTGCGGGTGGGCTTGCGTTCGTGGTCGCGGCCGGGGCTGTGGCTGACGCGGCTGACGGCCCCGTACGCCCGATGGGTGCAGGTGCGGGCGTGCCACGCGGCGCTGGACCAGATGGAACGAACCGCGAAGGGGATGCGATGAGCGGTGAAAGGCCGTCGAGGCGGAAATGGGAAGCGTTTCGGACTGCTCCGAAGCTCTTGAAAACACCCCAAAGGGGATTCGACCCGGAAGCCTTCGACCCGGCCGCCGCGACGAAGAGCATGAAGAGGGGACTGCCGAACTGGAGGAGGATGCAACTTCCGACGACGCCAACCCGCGCGTTGTGCAAACGCGGCGGCCGCGCTGCCGCGCTCGGCGATCTGGTTCTTGGTGGAATAGCGGACGGCCGCGTGATATAAAACATTCTCGCCTTCATCCCGCCTGGCACCGAGGAGACCCTCCCTTGACCCACCCCGCTTCCCTTTCATCCGGCGCCTCGCGCCGCGAGTTTTTGGCCGCCGCGGCGGCCGGCGCCGTCGCCCTTGGCTCCGTCCCGTTGGTCCACGCCGGCGGCGGCGACACGCTGAAAGTCGGCCTCATCGGCTGCGGCGGCCGCGGCACCGGCGCCGCCACCCAGGCGCTCCACGCCGACCCCAACGTCAAGCTCGTCGCCATGGGCGACGTTTTTGAAGACCACCTGCAATCCAGCCTCGGCGCCCTGCGCAACGACCCCGAAATAGCCGCCAAGGTCGATGTGAATCCCGACCACTGCTTCCTCGGCTGGGACGCCTACAAAAAAGTCCTCGCCACCGACGTGGACGTGGTGATTCTGACCACGCCGCCGCACTTCCGCCCCTTGCACATCAAGGCGGCCGTCGAGGCCGACAAGCACATCTTCTGCGAGAAGCCGGTGGCCGTGGACGCGCCGGGTGTGCGCTCGGTCGTCAACTCGTGCCGCGAGGCCAAGAAGAAGAACAAGGCGGTCGTCTCCGGCCTCTGCTATCGCTACGAACACGCCAAGCGCGAGACCATGAATCGCGTCCACGAAGGGGCGGTAGGCGACATCGTATCCCTTCATTGTACGTATAACACCGGATTCCTGTGGAGCCACCCGCGCCAGCCCAAGTGGAGCGACATGGAATGGCAGATGCGCAACTGGCTCTACTTCACCTGGCTGTCCGGCGACCACAACGTCGAACAGCACATCCACAGCCTCGACAAGATGATGTGGGCGATGAAGGACGTGCCGCCCAAGCATGTCGTCGGCACGGGCGGCCGGCAGGTGCGCGTCCAGCCCCAGTTCGGCAACATCTTCGATCACCATTGCTGCGTCTACGAGTGGGCCAACGGCGTCAAGCTGTTCGCCTACTGCCGCCAGCAGGACGGCTGCGCCAAGGAGGTGTCCGACTTCGTGTACGGCACCAAGGGCACGGCCGAGATCATGAAGCACCGCATCATCGGCCAGAACCCCTGGCGCATAAGCGCGACCCCAACGACAAGGACGACATGTACCAGAACGAGCACAATGAGCTGTTCGCGTCGATCCGCAAGGGCGAGCCGATCAACAACGGCCATTACATGACGCAGAGCACGCTGATGGCCATCATGGGCCGCATGTCCACCTACACCGGCCAGGTCATCACCTGGGAAATGGCGCTCAACTCCAAGGAAGATCTGACGCCGGCGAAATACGAGTTCGGCCCCATCGCCACGCCGCCGGTGGCCGTGCCGGGTGTGACCAAGTTTGTGTGATTCGGCGGGAGTGAGGCATTGTCAGCTCCGGCCCGCGCGGCGCCGCGCGGGCCGGAGGCGCTTTCGAACCACGGGGACATCAAAGCACCATGCCCACTGGGGATTATTACCGAGGCGGGCCGAGTCTCAAGCCGAAGCCGGGGGAGGCGAAGATTGATCCGGCCGCCGGCCTCGTGCTGCCGACCCACGGCGTCTCCGTCTCCGACCGGCCGGACAACCTCGACCGCTTCGGGGGCGCCTACCGCGTGACCCAAGTTCCGGTAGAATTGAGAATCGTCCAGCGCGGCCGCAACCCTCATCACTTCGAGATCGTCCCCGTACGGCCGATGACGATGCAGGAGTACGAGCAGGCGCTTGCGAAAATCGTGCTGATCCGCATCTAGCGAGCGGAAGGGAGAATGACATGGCGACCGCAACGGAACCGGCCGTCCTGGTTTTGCCGGAAGACTATGACGAGCGAAGCGCGTACGAGACGCCGTCGCGCGGCTACCTGGAAGGCGCGACGGTCCTGCTGGCGGACGGTTCGCGCTATTCCGTGTACTTCTACGATCCTGTACGTCTTGGGCAGGACCTGGAGGAATGCGCCAAGATCGGCAGGCCGTTCCTCGCCGAGCCGAACATGATCGTTCTTCCCGAGGTGACGGAACCGGCCATGCGCACTGCCGTCGAGCAGCTGGCGCGGCAGGGCTACTTCCAGCAGCTTAAACCGCTCCCCTAACTCCGAGGACACCGCGCCTTGCTCGCCATCAACTCCGTCGCCATTGAAGACACCTTCGCCGAAGCCTTCCCGATGTCGGCCGCCCGGCTGATTGTCACAGCCGAGACCCCGGCCTGGGCCGACGTCGCCGCCCGCGTGACGACCGGCTACGCCTCGTCGGTGATCGGTTGCGACGCCGAGGCCGGCGTCGAGCGCGTCCTGGCGGCGGAGGAAACGCCGGACGGACGGCCCGGCGTCGAGCTTGCTCCTGTTCGCCTTCAGCCGCGACGCCCTGCAAAAGGCGGTCGTCAACCGCGTCGGCCAGTGCGTCCTGACCTGTCCGACCACGGCCTGTTACAACGGCCTGCCGGTGGTCAAGGAAAAGGCGATCCGCGTGGGCGGAATGCTGCGCTTCTTCGGCGACGGCTTCCAGTTCAGCAAGAAGCTGGAGGACCGGCGCTTCTGGCGGCTGCCGGTTATGGACGGCGAGTTCACCTGCGAGGACTTTTTCGGCACGGTCAAGGGCGTGGCCGGCGGCAACTTCCTGATCGTCGGCGCCACGCAGGCCGCGGCGCTGGCGGCTGCGGAAGCGGCCGCGGCCGCGATTCGGACGATTCCGGGCGTTATCATGCCTTTTCCCGGCGGCGTCGTACGCAGCGGCAGCAAGGTCGGCAGCCGATACAAGAAACTGCGGGCCAGCACCAACGACGCCTATTGCCCGACGCTGCGCGGCCAGGTGAAGACGGCGCTGCCGGACGGGGCCAACGCCGTCTACGAGATCGTGATGGACGGCGTGGACCTGCCGGCCGTGGAGGAGGCGACGCGCGTCGGCGTCCGGGCGGCCTGCCGCCCGGGGGTGCTGGTCGTCACCGCCGGCAATTACGGCGGTAAACTGGGTCCGTTTCATCTCCATTTGCACCGCTTGCTGCGAGAGCGGGCAACGGGATAGAGTTCTCCAGGAGGACGGATGACGCGCACGGAACCGCGGCGAATCGCCATCCTCGGTGCCGGCCCGGTCGGGCTGGAAGCCGCTGTGTACGCTTCTGCGCTGCAATTACCCTTTACCGTCTTCGAGCGCGGTCGGGTCGGCGAACACCTCCGGCGCTGGGGCCACGTCCGGCTTTTCAGCCCCTTTGGCATGAACTCCACGCCGCTGGGCCGGGCGCGCGTCCGGGCGGACCAACCCCAGCACGCGCTGCCCGAAACCAACGCCGTCCTCACCGGCCGCGAACACGTCGCCGTCTACCTGGAATCGCTGGCGCTGTCGCCGGCGTTGACGCCTTTCATCCATGAGAACGCGACCGTCCTGCACGTCGGCCGCCGCGGCCTGCTTAAGGAGGACTACCCCGCCGACGCCCGCCGCGCCAGGGAGCCGTTCCGCCTCCTGGTCCGCGACGACAAGGGCAAGGAGCGCGTCGAGCTGGCCGACGTGGTGCTGGACTGCACCGGCGTCTACGGCAACCCGCGCTGGCTGGGCGACGGCGGCATCCCCGCCCTCGGCGAGACGGCGGCCCGGCCGCACATCGCCTACGGCCTGGAAGACGCGGCCGGCGAACGGAAAAGCGTTTATGCCGATCGCACAACTCTGGTGATCGGTTCCGGTTTCTCCGCGGCGACGACGGTGTGCACCCTGGCGTCGCTGGCGGAAAAGCACCCGGCGACGTGGGTGGTCTGGCTGGCCCGCGGCGCCGGTACGCAGCCCGTCCGTCGGGTCGCCAACGACCCCTTGCGCGAACGCGACCAGATCGCCGTGCGCGCCAACAACCTGGCCACGCGGCCCGACGGCAACGTCGAATTTCATCCGCAAACCGTCGTCGAATCGGTCGAGAGCGCCGGCCCGGATCGCGGTTTCAAGGTCGGCGCCCGGAGCGGCGGCAAGGCCGTTTCGTGGGACGTGGAGCGCGTGATCGCCAACGTCGGCTATTCGGCCGACCTCGACCTCTGCCGCGAATTGCAGGTCGGCGACGCCGCCGTGCGCCAAGCGGAGCCGAATTATTATATGTTGGGAGCCAAGAGTTGCGGGCGCGACACCGACTTCCTGCTTCGATCCGGCTTCGAGCAAGTCCGCGAGGTGTTCGCGCTGCTTACGGGAAAGCCGGGCCTGGACCTGTACAAGTCCCACTGAGGCGACCCACGCCCCGAAAGGGTGGATGGGCCTGGCGTCAATCCGTCCCGCGGTCGGGGCCGATCCGGGTGGGCACGCGGAACGATTCATGGCAGCGGTTGCAGGCGGCGGCCACGGTCTTCATCCCGGACAGACAGCCGGCGTAGTCGCGTTCGCCGGCCTTGCGGGCCAGGTCGGCGGCGGCCGTGCGCAGGTTCATGGCGTCGCCGAACCAGGCGTCGCGGCCGGCGTTTCGCGGCGGCCGCAGCAGGAGGAGGTTGCCGGTCTCCGCGATGAGCAGCGCCTGGCCGCGCGCGAAGGTCCAGCTGTCCGCGTCGGCCGGCTTCTGGCGGAGCAGCCGTTCGAGACCACGGTAGTTGGACTGATTCAGTCCGTCCATGAGCAGGCTGGTTTCGGCGACCGCCTCGAACTTGGGCGTGACTTTTGGGGTGGCCCGGTCGGGGGCGGCGCCGGCCGTGGACAGCAGGATGGGGGCCAGCGCCAGCAACGCGGCGCCGCGAAGCGATCCGATCCGTTTCATGGGAGGCCATCTCCGGGTCAAGGCCGGGCCGGCGGGTCGGGCGCCTGGACCTGAACGTCGTCGCCCTGGACGCGCACCGGGTAGCAGCCGATCTTGATGCGTGGATTGTCGGCCCAGGCGCCGTCGCCGAGGCGGAAGCGCCAGGCGTGCCACGGACAAGTTACGACGCCGTTTTCGACGCAGCCGCCGCTGAGCGAGGCGCCCATGTGCGGGCAGGTGTCGTCGATGGCGAAATAGCAGCCGTCCTGACGGAAGACGGCGATGAGCTTGTCGCCCACGCCGACCGTCTTCCCTTCGCCCTCGGCCAACTCGTCCACCCGGCAAACGGTCTGAAACTCCGCCATTGCGTCTCCCGCGACGAAAACGCCCCTTGCCAACCCGCCTACGCCGACTTGATTCTACCGGGGCGGCCGCGGGTTGTACACGGACGACGCGATCCAAACCCGCCGGGGGAGACTTCCGCGGCCCCGCATACGCCGCTGAAATTGAGAGATCGAGCCGGCCCTGGCGCACGCCCTTCCGCGCACCGTCGGATTCCGATAATCCCCACTCAGCAGGCCGGCGTCGCCGCCCTGGATTACGACGTTTCGGAGCACGTCGCCGACTACCGGCGCAAGCGCGACCGCATTTACGAGGTCGTCAAGGACCGCTACGAGGTGGCGAAGGCGGAAGGCGCCTTTTACCTCGCGTCGCCGAGTTGGAGGCGACGGTGCGCGACCTGCAAGCCCGCCTGGGCCTCAACAGCTCCAATTCCTCCGTGCCCCCCTCGGCCAACCCGCCCTCGGCCCCGCCGCCGGTGGTCAAGAAGCCGACCGGCCGACGGCCCGGCGGCCAGCCCGGTCATCCCCCCGCCCTGCGGCAACGCCTGCCGGCCGACCGCGTCCACACGACCCACGTCCTGGCGCCGACGCACTGCCGCCGCTGCCAAGCCCCGCTGCCCGCCCTGGCTGGCCCCGACGACCCCGAACCGACCTGGCATCAGGTCGCCGAGTTGCCGCCCCGGCCCGTGCGGATCACCGAGTACCAGGGCCAGGCCCGCACCTGCCCCTGCTGCGGCGAGGTCACCCACGCCGCCATCCCCGCCGAAGTCCGGGCCTCGAGCATCGGCCCACGCCTGGCGGCCACCCTGGCCTTTCTGACCGGCCGCTGCCACCTGAGCAAGCGGGCCGTCGAGGAGGTCGCCGACGTGGTCTTCGGCGCCCCCGTGGCCCTGGGCACGGTCAGCCATCTGGAGCGTCAGGTCGCCGCCTCCCTGGCGGCGGCCCACGCCGAGGTCGCCGAGGCGGTGCGCCGGGCCGAGGTCAAGCACGTCGATGAGACGGGCTGGAAAAAGGCCGGCCGCCCCTGCTGGCTGTGGGCGGCGGTGACCCGGACGGCGGCCCTGTTCGTGATTCACGCCGGTCGCGGCGCCGCCGGGCTGAGGGCCCTTCTGGGCGAGGCGTTCGCGGGCATCCTCTGTACGGATCGCTGGGTCGTGTATGAGCGCGTGCCGCTGGGCCGGCGGCAGTTGTGCTGGGCCCACCTCAAACGCGACTTCCAGGCGATGGTGGACCGGGCCGGGGCCGGGGCGGCCGTCGGGGTCGAGTTGTTGGGGCTGACGCGGATGCTGTTCGAGCGCTGGTACAAGGTGCGCGACGGCACGCGGCGGCGGCGCGGCTTGCAAAAGCGGATCGAGGAGGCGATCCGACCCGACGTGGCCGTGATGCTGCGTTGCGGGGCCGCCTGCGCCTGCGCAAGACGGCGGCGACCTGTCGGGAGTTGCTGGCGCTGGAGGCGGCCATGTGGACGTTCGCCTACCACGAGGGGCTGGAGCCGACCAACAACAGGGCGGAACGGGCGCTGCGTCCGGCGGTGTTGTGGCGCAAGCGGTCGTTCGGCTGTCACGGCGAGGAGGGCTGCCGTTACGTGGAGCGGCTGTTGACGGTGGTGCAGACGCCGCGATTGCAGGGCCGCGACGTGCTGGACTACCTCCAAGCCGCACTGACCGCCCATCGCCACGGCCTCCCGACCCCCAAATTACTCCCCGCCGGCTCAACGCTTACCTTGAGTTGTTCGACGCCCGTGGTCACATCCGAGCGCTTGCACTCGCAGATGGCGCAAAGATGTTCCGGGTCGCGGACGTGCTTTGGGTCATAGAAAAGAACGATGTCCACCGGCCATTCCCGCCGATTCGACGGCGCACCGGCCACCTTCCACTATCGGGGACGCGAGACGATTTGCTCGGCACTCCATCCCGCTTCGCCAATCAGCGCCTCAAGCAAGGGCTGAGTGGCGTCGATTTCTTCCGGCCCAGCCGTGATGAGACGGTCGAAAGCGCGGTCAATGGTATACTGCGCCACTTCACTTCCCCGCGAGGCTTTTGGCTTCCTTACCATGCGCGCACCGCGATGTTTTGGACGCGCGTCGCCGTCGCTTGCAACGACGAATGCGCCGACCTCTTGAGGGGATGGCGAGATTTCTGGGCAGGTAAAATCGACCCCTGGCGGCTTGCGACTTGAGGCATTCATGGGACGGCGGCGGATGACCGCAAGGCGAGTCTAGCAGGGCCGACCCTCGCTCAACCCCCCCGGCCGCGGCTACTTCAACCTCCACCGCTCGGCGTCGGTGAACACCAGCAGCGGGTCGAACGGCGGCGCCGCCACGCCGTTGCTTACGGCCGCCAGCGGGTCCAGCTGCCACAGGGGGATAAACGGCATCTCCTCATTGAAAAAGCGGTCGTGCAGCTCGTGCGCCGCGCCCGCACCTCCGCGAAGTCGCGCCGCCGGCTCTCGTCCCGCGCCGCGCCGCCAGTCCGCCGTGGTAGCCCAGGTAGTTGTCTCCGGCCGGGTCCAGCAGCGGGCCGAGCCAGTAGACGTCGTCCGGATAGTCGTAATGATAATAAGCGAGATCGTAATTATGTGTAACCTCCACGTCTTTATGGAGCTGGTCCTCGGACTCCCCCTCCGGCGTCAGCGTCACGCCGATGGCGTCCTTGACCTGCGCACACAGCCTATTCATGGCGCCCTCGACGGCGGGATCGCCGGCCGGGAATTTCAGACTTAGCGTGGGCGCTTGCAGGCCCGATTCCGTCATCTTGGCCTTGGCGTTCGTGGCGTTCTTGGGGGCCAGGTCGGGGTTGCTGGCCCACGACTTCGCCGGGTAGGGGCCGTTCAGCGGCGTGTGGAGCTTCTCGCCCGGCGCCGCGCGGAAATAGTCGTCCAGCAGCTTTTCCCGATCGACGGCGTAGGCCAGGGCGCAGCGGAAGGCGGCGTTGGCCAGGGACGGCTTGCCCTGGTTGACCCGCTGGTTGACCGCCAGAAAGTAGATGCGCCGGTTCGGGACCGCGGCCGGCGGCAGGCGAATGTCGAGGGCCGACGCCTTTTCCCGCAGGGCGGCCGCCTCCTTCGCCGTCAGGTCCAGGATCAGGTCGAAATGGCCGGCCTCCTTCACCGCGTCCTTGTAAGCGTAAAAGCGGATCTCTTGCAGGCGAGGCAGGCCCGACTTGCCGGCCCTGGCGCCGTAATACGGGTTCGCGGTGAAATAGGCGCAGGGGTTGCCGTCCTTGACGCCCGTCCCGCCGTACACGAACGGGCCGCTGCCGAGGGGGTGTTCCGCGAACGCGGCCGAATCGGCGTCCGGCCCCGACGGCAGCACCTTGAAGTTCATCGGAGCCAGCGGGTCGAGCCAGCCCTGCCGCAGCGTCAGGCTCACGCGCGTCGGGTCGGCCACGTTGACGTCGTCGAGGAGGTCGGCCCAGACGCGCGGCCGGCTCGGCGCATTGCCCGCCTTGAGCTCCTCCACCGTGGAGCGGACGTCGACGGCGCGGAGGAGGTCGCCGTTGGACCAGTAGGCGTTTTCCGGCAGGCGAAATTCGCGGCCGCGCGGCGTCATCCGCGGCCGGCCCTCCGCCAGCTCCGGCTCCCAGCGGCAGCCGCCGGCGCCGTCCGGGCTGAGCTTCATCAGGCTCTCGAACAGCAATTCCACCGCCCGCAGGTCAGAATCGCTCACGGCCGACGCCGGCGACATCCGCGTCGGCAACTCGCGCACGCCAACGCGCAACGTGGGATGCTCCTTGTTCCGCTCCATCCGGAAGGCCCGCAGGTCCGGCAGAGCCGGCCACGCCTCCTCGGCCTCGTTCAGCAGTCGGCCCATGCGTTCGGGGTTCTTCTCCTGCTTGGCCTCGTCGAACAGGACCTTGGCCTGCTCGTGCAGCGCGTCGGTGACGGGCGCGATGGCCTGGCTCCGGGGGAACAGGTCCGCGAGCCGGAGGGACCGCCGGCGCGCCAGCTCTTTTTGCTCGTCGCTCGCCGACTTCTGGAGCAACGCCTGCTTGACCAGCCCCGTCAGCGGCGCGGCGATGCGCTCCCGGTCCTGTTCGCCGTGGTAGGTCGCCGCCAGCCGCTTCGTCAGGGCGAAGGCGGCGTCCCAGTTGGGCGGGTCCGCCTCCGTCAACTGTTTCAGTTGATCCAGCAGCACGTCGAGCAACTTCTGTTTCAGGGCGTCCTCGACCGGCCGCCAGCCGTCGCCGCGACGGTCGCCGCGCTCCATGGCCGATTGATGGAACAGCAGCACGGCCGTCAGCGCCTGCTCGGCGGCCACGTCCTGGTCGTAGCGCGACAGCGCCATTTGCGGGTCGGCGGACTTCGAGAGGTCCTTTCCCAAAAACTCCTTCACCGCCTCCAGGGCCAATTCCTCATAGGGTATGACCGCGTCGATGCCGTCCTTCTTCACCGAAACGGGAGCGTCGGGCGTAAAGGAAGTGGAGGAGAAAGGCGTTATAGTCAAGGCGTCAGGGAGCGCGTCCCGGTTGGTCCCGATGTAATCGGGGATCGGCTTGACGTTCTGTTTGTGTCTTGGGCCAACTGCGTACTTCACCACGTCATGCGGCACGGCCAGGTCGCGGAACAGCCGCTTGACATCCTCCTGCTTGGCGTCCCGCGCCGCCTGGGCCAGATCGACGGCCCGCGGGGCGGCCGCCGCCTTGGGGCCGACGTCGTCGGCGTCATCGACGGACACCTTATGAGTCTTGACCGGCCGGGCGTCTTCGTCCTCCGGCGGCCGTTGCGTTTTGGAGGCCGTGTCGCCGGCCGCCGACAGGGCGGCGACGGCGACCGCCAGGAACGTCAGCGCCAGTCCGCCCGCCAGGATTCGGACGGCGTACCCGCTCGGGAAGTGTCTATGGCCGCTCATGGGTCGGTCCCGCGTCGTTCTTGAAGGGAAATGGGGCGTGGAGTGGATTATAGCAGGGCGCGGGCTTGCCGCTTGACTTCCGCCGCGGCCGCCGATAATAATTTCATTGTCGTGCTGATTGGGCGACAGCACGGCAGGGCCGGCCTCTTCGTGAGGCCGGCCTGTTTTTGCGCCCTCCCGTCCCGGATCTTCCCAATCCCCCCATCCGGAGCCTTTCTCCGCGCCCGCGCCATGCCTATTACCCCGGCAAGACGGATCCTCACACTAACCCGAAGCGCGAGCGAGGGATGAGGTCGAGGAACCTTCCCCCTCGCTTGCGCTTCGGGTTGGTGTTCTCTCGCTTGCGCTTCGGGTTGGTGGGCGTTTCTTTCTTGCCGAGGTAATAAGATCAACCCTGCTGGCCCTTCACCAAGGAGACACGCATGCGATTTTGGGCAACTCTCGCGGCGGTGCTCGCGCTGGCCGGGGCCGGCGCCGCCGCCGAACCCGGCCCCGCCGACGAGGCGCGACTGCTGCGCTTCCCCGCGATTCACGCCGACCAGATCGTCTTCACCTACGCCGGCGACCTCTACACCGTCGCCGCGGCCGGCGGCACGGCCCGCCGACTGACCAGCGCCGTCGGCTTCGAGATGTTCGCCCGCTTCTCGCCCGACGGCAAACAGATCGCCTTCACCGGCCAGTACGACGGCAACACCGAAGTCTACGTCATGCCGGCCGAGGGCGGCGCGCCGCGTCGCCTCACGTACACCGCCACGCTGCCGCGCGACGACGTCGCCGACCGCATGGGGCCGAACAACATCGTCATGGGCTGGACGCCCGACGGCAAAAAGATCGTATTTCGCTCCCGTATGCGGTCATTCAACGACTTCATCGGCCAGCTCTACACCGTCAGCCTCGACGGCGCCCTGCCGGAGGAACTGCCGCTGCCGAGCGGCGGCTTCTGTTCCTACTCGCCCGACGGCAAGAAGCTGGCCTACAATCAGGTTTTCCGCGAGTTCCGCACCTGGAAGCGCTACCGCGGCGGCATGGCCGACGACGTCTGGATCTACGATTTCCAGACGAAAAAGACCGACGACCTCACGGCCGGCGCCCGCGACGTTTCCGACCCCGACGAGCCGCCGGGCGTCCACCCGCAGAACATCATCCCGATGTGGAGCGGCGACAAAATCTACTTCCTGTCCGACCGCGACGCCCACAAGCGGATGAACCTCTACGTCCAGGGCGTCGGCGAAAGGAAGGCGAAACAACTGACAGCCTTCGTCGATTTCGACGTGAAGTTCCCGTCGCTGGGGGACAAGGCCATCGTCTTCGAGAACGGCGGCTGGATTTACCGCCTCGACCTGGACACGGAAAAAGCGACGAAAGTGCCGATTCGCATTTTGGAGGACCAACCCGGCGCCCGAACCGAGCGGGTGAGCGTGAGCGGCCGGATCGACGAGTTCAACATTTCGCCCGACGGCAAGCGCGCCCTCTTCGGCGCCCGCGGCGAGGTCTTCACCGTGCCGGAAAAGACCGGCCCGACGCGCGACCTCACCAACACCTCCGGCGCCCACGAGCGCGACGCCGTCTGGTCGCCGGACGGCAAATGGATCGCCTACGTTTCCGACGCCGACGGCGAAGACGAGATCTACGTCGCCCCGCAGGACGGCAAAGGGGCGGACCGCAAGATCACCTCGAAAGGCGATACCTATAAATATGAAATCCACTGGTCGCCCGACTCGAAGAAGATCCTCTGGTCGGACAAGAAGCTGCGGCTCCAGTACGTGGACGTAGACGCGAAGGCGGTGCGGCTGGTGACGCAGGCGCGCGTCTGGGAAATCCGCGACGAGGTGTGGTCGCCGGACGGCAAGTGGGTGGCCTACTCGCAGCCGGAGTCGGACGAGATGAGCCGAGTCTACCTGTATTCGGTCGAACAGAACAAGAACTTCGCCGCCAGCGACCCCTGGTACGGCTCGCAGGGGCCGGCCTTCAGCGGCGACGGCAAATACCTGTTCTTCGTCTCCGACCGCGCCTTCAACCCGACCTACGGCGATCTGGAATTCAATTACACCTACAAGGATATGTCGAAGATTTATGTCGTTCTGCTGGCCCGCGACACGCCGTCGCCGTTCAAGCCCAAGAGCGACGAGGTCGAGGAGAAGAAGGCGGCCGAACCCAAGGGCGACGCGAAGAAAGACGCCGGGTCCAAGGTCGATACCGACGGCCTGGCGGGCCGCGTCGTGGAAGTGCCCGTGGCGCCGGCGAACTATCGGAACCTCGAATCGGTCGGCTCGACGGTCTACTACGTCCGCACCGGCGGCAAGGGCGGCAAACCGGCGCTGCAGATGTACGACCTCGGCCAGCGCAAGGAGACGGCCCTGGGGTCCGTGGGCGGCTTCGAGATTTCCGCCGACGGCAAGAAGATGATCGTGGAGCAGGACAAGAAGTACGGGATCATCGACCTGCCGAAAGGCCCCGTGACGGTGGGCGAGCCGCTCAACCTGAGCGGCCTGGAAATGAAGCTGGACCGGCGTCAGGAGTGGGAACAGATCTTCAACGAGAGTTGGCGGCAGGAGCGCGATTTCTTTTACGACCCCGACATGCACGGCGTCGATTGGCCGGCCGTCCGCGAGAAGTACGCGCCGCTGGTGAAGTACGTCAACAACCGCGAGGACCTGACTTACGTGATCGGCGAGATGATCGGCGAGCTGGATTGCGGCCACTGCTACGTCGGCGGCGGCGACTACCCGCACCCGGCCCGCGTTGACACCGGCCTTCTGGGGGCCGAGCTGCGCCGCGACCCGCGGACGGGGTATTACGAGATCGTCAAAATCCTCAAGGGCGAACCGGGCGACCCGAAGCTGCGTTCGCCGCTGACCGCCGACGGCGTGGACGCGAAGGAGGGCGACTTCATCCGCGCGGTGGACGGCCGGCCGACGAGCGACATGGCCAACATTTACGAGGCGCTGGTCGGCAAGGCCGGCAAACAGGTGACGCTCACCCTCGGCGCGGCGAAGGAGAAGACGCGCGATGTGGTCGTGGTGCCGATCTCTGACGAAGCGGAGCTGTATTATTACGATTGGGTGGAGGGCAACATCAAGAAGGTGAGCGACGCCACGGACGGCAAGGTCGGCTACCTGCACGTGCCGGACATGCAGACGGTGGGCCTGGACGAGTTCGCCAAGCATTTTTACCCGCAGGTGCGCAAGAAGGCGCTGATAATCGACGTGCGCGGCAACGGCGGCGGCAACGTGTCGCCGATGCTGATCGAGCGGCTGACGCGGCAGGCCGACATGATCACGATTTCACGCAACAGCATCCCCGAGACCAGCCCGCCGGCGATGATCTACGGGCCGAAGCTGTGCCTGATGAACGAGTTCTCGGCGTCGGACGGCGACCTGTTCCCGTACCGATTCCGGGCGCACCACATCGGCGAGCTGGTCGGCAAGCGGAGCTGGGGCGGCGTGGTCGGCATCCGCGGGTCGCTGCCTTTCGTGGACGGCGGCACGCTGACCAAGCCGGAGTTCTCGCGCTACGACCTGAGCGGCAAGAAGTGGATCATCGAGGGCCACGGCGTCGATCCGGACGTGGTGGTGGCCAACGACCCGGCAAAGGAGTGGTCCGGCGACGACGAACAGCTGGATAAGGCGATCTCGCTTATCCTGGATGAGCTGAAGACGCACGAGAAGGAGATCCCGCCGCCGCCGCCGTATCCGAAGAAGTAATTCTTAGCCACAGAGAACACGGAGGACACGGAGAAAGAAAGGGGCTTTTCTCCGTGTCCTCTGTGTTCTCTGTGGCTTCGTTGGTGCGGCCGTTCAACGATCCTTCGCGGGCGAAGATTCGCACGGCAAGGCCGGACCCCCGTCGGCGTGGAAGCAAGTGGGGTCGATGGCCAGCGCCTGCACCGCCAACCGCGTCGCCTCGGCGTCTCGGCCTTCGGCGCAGGCCCGGTGATACTTGGCCACCAACTCCGCGGCTTCCGCCTGCTTGAAGCGGGCCGGGGCGGCGGATCGTTCCGGCGCGCCTTTGCAAGGACAGGAAGCCTGCTCTACATAACTCGTTTGGACCTCCTCTTTCTCTTCCTCGATGATGATCCGCGGCGTCACCATCATCAGCACACATTCCGTTTCGCGGTGATAGCCGACGCTTTTGAAAAGACGGTTGAGGTACGGAATTTCGCTCACCATCGGCAAGCCGTTCTCGACGCGCACCTCGTGTTCGCGCTTCCAGCCGCTAATCAGGGCGGTGCCGCCGTCGGCGACCGTAAAGGCGCCGTCCAGTGCCAACCGGGAAACGGAGGGGGTTTGTAGGAGTTGGGTGAACGCCGTAGGCGCCTCACCTTTGAGCATGTAGGAGAACCCGATCGGAGTGGCGTCGGCCACGATCTTGTCCAAGCTCGTCAGGTTGACGTTCAGGCCCACCTTCACGGAACGCCGGTCGGCCGAAATGACCGGCCGGGCCGTCATGCGCAGCCCTACCGGAATCTCCTCGACCGTCGGCTGGAAGGCAGGACTTCCGTTCGACCCCATGCGTAAACTGACGCCCGTAACAAACGGCTTCGGCTCGGTGACGTCGATGCTCGAAGTCTGGCCGTCGAACACCGTCGCTTTGGGCGCCTGCATCACGTTGGTCTTGGGATCGGCCTGCGCGGCCTCCAGCAGCCGGCCCGCCTGTTCGCCGCTCAGGAAGGTCACCCGCAACGATGGGTCGGCAGGATCGACCGGCTCGCTCCCCGCGCCTTCCTTGCCTTCCCGGATCAGCCGCCGGGCGAGCGCCTCGTCCACCGAGAGGAAGCGCACTTCGAGAGACACTTGCTGGTCCTGCAGCCGCCGCAGCGAGTTCAAGAGGTCCAGGATCTGCTCCTGGATTTCCGGCGTCTGGTTAATGATGAGGTACATCGTCAGCGGGTGGTAATCGATGGTCCCGGCGCCGCCCATGTTGCTCCAGCTGCGCGGCTCGACCGTGCCGGTGATGCGCTTGATTAGTTGGTCTTCCGTCGTCTTGGCGGAGGACGACTTGAGCCCATCAGCCACGGTCGCGCCGTCGGGGATCAGAACGACGCCCGGAATGGGAACAACGAGGTCGGCGACCTGATACGTCACTCGCACCAGTTTGGCGGAGGACTTCGCCGCGGCGTCCGGCGAGTGCCGGTAATGATCGCATCCTTGCGCCGGACAGGAGTCGTCTTCGCCGGCCGGCAACTTCGGCGCGGCGAATAGGGGTAGAAACAGCAGTCCCGCGAGCAGCAGCGCCGCCGGGGTCCGGCGGGTACACGGCAGACGAATCGGCATGGACGCCTCCCTCCGTTCGGAATGGGTCGGCGGGAGGGGCCTCAACGGCCCCTCCCCTCGGAGGGCGGCACCATACCCGTTTTGCCCAATCGGGCAACGCCAATCGGTCACGGCTTCCAGCCGTTGCCCTTCGTCTTGGTCCGGATGCGCGTCAGGTTCTTGTCGGCCGTGATGTAGAGCGTCGAACCGTCGTCGCCCCAGTTGCAGTTGGACGTGGCGACGCCCGTGGCGATTACGCCCAGCAGCTTGGCCTCCGGCGACAGCACCAGGATGCCGCCCGGTCCCGCCCCGAACAGGTTGCCGTCCCTGTCGATCTTCATGCCGTCCGGCAGCCCTTTGAGCTTCTTCCGCGCCCCCTCCGTGTCGTCGTAAAAGACGCGGCCCTTGCCGAGCGTGCCGTCGTCCTTCACCTCCCACGCCATCCATATCGCCTTTTCCGGGTCGGAATTAGAGACATACAGCGTCTTCTCGTCCGGCGAGAAGGCGATGCCGTTCGGCTTGGTCATCTCCTTCGTGAGCAGCGTCAGCTTGCCGTCCTTCGAGTAGCGGTAGACGCCGCAGTAGTCCATCTCCATGCCGGGGAACTCCGGCTCGCCCGCCTTGTGGTCCTTCCGCACCAGGCCGTAGGGCGGGTCGGTGAAATAGATGTCGCCGTTCGACTTCACGATCACATCGTTGGGGCTGTTGAAGCGCTTGCCGTCGTAGTGGTCCGCCAGGACGGTGATGGTCTTGCCGTCCTTCTCCAGCCGGGCGAGGCGGCGCTCGCCGTGCTGGCACATAATCAACCGGCCCTCGTGGTCCAGCGTCAGGCCGTTGCTGCCCGGCTCCTTGAGGACGTCGCAATCGTGGTGGCAGCCGCTCGGGTGCAGAAAGACGCTTTTCCCTTCCCCTTCCTTCCATTTGATGATGCTGTTTTTCGGGATGTCCGAGGAGAGCAGGTAGCCGCCGTCCTTGATCCAGATCGGCCCCTCGGCCCAGTCCCAGCCGTCGGCCAGGTTTTCGAGGTAGGCGCCGGGCGCGATCAGCTTGTCGAACGCCGGGTCGATGCGGTCGATCTTCCCGAACGGCGGGAACGGCTTCTTTTCGACGCCCCGCGTGGCCGGGGCCAGCCAGGCCAGGGCCGCCGCCAGCGCGACGAATGCGGACAGGAGTGGGAGAGTTTTCTTCACGATGGGGAACCTCCGAGTGCGGGTCGTGGGAAACGGTGTCCGTGCAACGCGGCAGCATACCAGACCCGGCGGCGAAGGCAAGGGGCGGACCCGTTTGTATAATGCACCCGTCCGCCCGCGCCCCCCGCCTGTCCCCAAGGACGCCGCATGAAAGCCGTGATGAAAGCCGTCCCCGGTCCCGGCCTGGAACTGCGGACGGCCCCCGACCCGACGCCGGCCGACGACGAAGTCGTTCTTGCCGTCAAGGCAACGTCGATGTGCGGCACCGACGTTCACATTTACCAGTGGGACGCCTGGGCGCGGGGCCGCATCCTTCCGCCGCGCATCCTCGGCCATGAGATGTACGGCGAAGTCGTCGCCGTCGGCAGGGCCGTGACGACGGTGCGAGTCGGCGACCGCGCGGCGGCCGAGTCGCACGTCACCTGCGGCAAGTGCTTCCAGTGCCGAACCGGCAACGCCCACGTTTGCAAGAACTACTCCATCCTCGGCATCGACCGCGACGGCTCGTTCGCCCCGTTCGTCCGGCTGCCGGAAAAGGTGTTGTGGAAGACGGCGCCGGAAATCCCGCCGGAACTGGCGTGCATGCAGGAGTCGCTGGGCAACTCGGTCCACGCCGTCCTCGGCGAGGACGTGACCGGCCACACGCTGCTGGTGACGGGTTGCGGGCCGACCGGCCTGTTTGCCATCGCGGTCGGCCGCACCGCCGGGGCCAGCAGGATCCTCGCCACCGACGTGAGCGAATACCGGCTCGACCTCGCCCGCAAGGTCGGCGCGGACCTCGCGTTTACCCCCGGCCAGGACGCGGAAACGGTCGTCCTCGATCACACCGGCGGCGAGGGCGTGGACGCCGCCTTGGAAATGTCCGGCCACCCATCGGCGGTGCATCTCTGCTTCCGGGCGGTGAAGAACGCCGGCCGGGTGTCGCTTTTCGGCATCCCCAACGCCCCCGTGCCGCTGGACCTGGCCAACGACGTGATCTTCAAGGGCGTGCGCGTCCAGGGCGTCACCGGCCGGCGGCTGTTCGACACGTGGTATCGGCTGGCGGGGCTGTTCCGGGCGGGGCTGGACATCCGGCCGATCGTGACGCACACGTTCCCGTTGGCCCAGTTTGAGAAGGGGTTTGAGCTGATGCACGACGGCCGGTGCGGCAAGGTGGTGCTTGTGCCGTGAGCGTCGTTTCCGGACCGGCCGCGAGCGCAAGTGAGCGGGGGTTGGAGTGAAACCGCTCGCTTGCGCTCGCGGCTGCTGCGGAGCGCTTGCATCAAGCGCTCCGCTGCGCGTCGCGGCTAACCCACGCCGATTCCGGACTCCCGCAACCGGACCATGAATGAGAAGGTTGTTATTCCTTGTGATTGCTGAGATAACGCCCCTTGGCGGGGTAATAATTCATCCTGAAGGCCAGCCCCTCTTGATAGCCCTCGGCGCCCGCGTCCACGCCGGGTTCCACGGCGAACCCCATAAGGAAGCCGCTCACCCAGGGCCACGAGACGTCGAGTACGCCGGCGACGTCCTGCTCAAAGAACCCCGTGCTGCGCCTGCCCAGCACAAGCGCCTCCAGGGGCAGGCAGGCGGCCCGGGGGGCGCCGTCGGCCGCGAAGACGCCGTCCCTCAGTTCCAACCCAAAAAAGGTCGCCGTAATCTGAAATCCCTGCGCTTCGGCCTTCCGACACGCCATGAGAATTCGAGCCTCCTTGTCGGGCAAGGGCTGTCGCGGCAGCGGGGCGACGGCCGGTAGAGGTCGTTTCGCCGGCCCGAGCTTCCCGGAGTATAAAGTTGACATCAGACTCACTCCCCTTTCTAGAGAGCGCTTTCGGTCCCCAGCGACGCCGGCGGGAACGTGCCGCCGATGACCCTCTGGAACCTGTTCAGCACCAACCGCAGTCGTTCGGGGTCTACCGGCTCGGCGAGATGCAGGTCGATGCCGGACGCCGCCGAATGCCTGTGGTCGTCCTCCATCGCGTAGCCGGTCACGGCGATGATGAGCGGGTTTTTCCGCCAGTGCGTCTTCTTCAGCCGCTCCGCCACCTCGTAGCCGCTCATCCCCGGAAGTCCGATGTCGAGAAGGAGCACGTCGGGGTGAGGCGCCTGCGCCGCCGCCAGGGCGGTCGGGCCGCTCAGGGCCACCTCCACGTCGCGCCCGTACATGCGGAGCAGCACCGCCATGCTCTCCGCACAGTCAGGCTCGTCTTCGGCGATCAGAACGCGTAGTCCGGCATCCTCGTCGGGGGCGATCCCGGCCGCGGCGTCTGTCCGCGTACTCGTCATCAGATTGTCCTCCACTCCCCTCTCACGTCATCATTCATCTTTCCAATAATCATTCACCTGTCTGTCGGGTTTCCGACCAAGCGGCGGATTTTCCGGCAGTTTGAATGAGGCGAGCCCGCGGCGCCAAGCAAGGGCAAGCCCGCCCCTTGCTCGCCCTTGCTTGGCGCCGCGGGCTCGCCCGTCTACTCTGTCACGGGAGCGCTTGCACAGCTGCGCTCCGCCCTGTAAGATGATGGAAGAGGGATGGTAAAAGGCCCACTTCGGGACCGAACCGACCCTCGCAAGAACAATCACCCTTTAGACGCCGGGTTACTCTCGGAGTCCCGTCGGTGCCATCGGTGGTCCTTCTATGGACAGCCGAGGCACTCATGCCAACCCCCTCTCCTTCAGGGTCCGAAAACCGACTTCTGGCGCTTCTGCCGCGAGCCGATTACAAACGCCTTTCCGACCACCTGCAAGTCGTCCCGCTGCCCCCCAAGCAAATCCTCTACAGAGCACGCTCGCCCATCGACTACGTTTACTTCCCCACCAACGGCTTCGTGTCGGCCATGACTGTCATGGGGGATGGCCGCGCCATCGAGGTGGCCACCATCGGGAACGAGGGGATGGTGGGCCTGACGGCCTTCATCGGCGCCGAATCGTCGTCCTACGAGGTGATGGTGCAGGTGCCGGGGGAGGCGATGCGCCTGTCGGCGGCGGCGATGAAAGCGGAGTGCGGCGGGGACAACTCGTTGCGTCGGCTGCTCATCCTCTACAACTCGGCTTTTTCCACGCAGGTTTCCTACGCCGTGGCGTGCAACGGACTGCACAAGGTCGAAAAGCGCTGCTGCCGCTGGCTTCTCATGACGCAGGACCGCGTGGGTTCCGACGTGCTGCCGCTGACGCACGAGTTCCTGTCGATCATGCTCGGCGTGCGTCGTTCCAGTCTCACGGAGGTTCTCAAGCCGCTGCAAGAACGGGGCTTGATCCAGAACGGCCGGGGCGAGATCAGGGTGCTAAACAGGAAGCGCCTGGAAGCCGCGGCCTGCGAATGCTACGGGAGCGTCAAGCAGGAGTTCAACCGCTTGCTCGGTTTCTCTTGATCGGACCATCCTGAAGCGCCCGACGCAGCCGCCCCAGCGACCGCCGGCACGCCGCCGCATCGCCGACGACGCGCAACGTCCGCATCTCCACGCGAATGGGCGCCTTCAGGAGCGCGTAGGTCCGCAGCCGATCGCGCCGCCCCGGATACACCAACACCGCCCGCTCGACGCCCAGCGCCGTGCAGTAGGCCAGCATCTGGTACAGGTCCGCCGGCGCCGGCGCCCCGATCGTCCGCTTCCATTTGGCGTCCACCACCAGCGCCGGCCGGCCGTCGCGCCGCACCGTCACGTCCGGCCGCATCTCCACCCCGGCCGCGACGACGTGCGTTTCCTGGGCCGTCGCCGTCCGGCCGTCGCCGCCGAACGCACCCACAACGCCGCGTGTGACGTAGCGCTCGAAGACGCGTTCCATGTCCAGCAGGAAGGCGGGGCGCGCGGCCGGCCCCGAGGCGTCGCCCGGCCCCAGCGCGTCGGCCAGCAGCCGGCACAACTCCAGCAGCGGCCCATATCCTTCCGCCAGCCGATCCGCCTCGGCCTCCGCGAATACCGCCGAGGTCAGCGGCGCGGCGCCCACTTCCTCGAATCCGCACAACGCCGCCGACAGGGCGCCGCGCGCCGAACCGCCCAGCAGCGACGACGCCAGCAGGCGTTCCGCCGTCGCCCTGGGCGCCCGGTTGCAGGCCACGTCGGCGGTGAAGTCGTCGCGCAGGCCGTGCAGCCGGTCCTTTCGGCCGGGGCCGCGCCGCAGCTGGGCCGGCACATCAATACGGCCGTGCAGGAACGGCCCCTCCTCGGCCCGTTCCCGGTAGCCGCGGCGAAGGCCAGCCGCGGCCCGCTCCGTCAGCAGCCGCGCCAGCCGGCCGGCCAGGAAATCGAGCAGGTCCGGACTCGGCGCCGGCGCCGCCTCGTCGCGCGACGCCGACGCCGGGTCGTCCGGTCCCAGGAGGAAAAAGAGGTTTTGCAGAGGGATTTTAGGACGAATCACCAGCCGCCGCGTTGGCGCGGCCACGACGCCGGCGACGCCGCGCGGCGTCAGCCGGTAGACGCCGCGCCGGCCGGTCGGCGCCACATCGATGCGGCCGGCGTGGGCCGCCAGCAGAAATTCCACGTCGGCCGGGGCCAGGCGCACGCGGCGCGGCCCGCGTTCCGTGAGCATCACGGTGCGGCGCATTAGACGGTCTCCGGCGAGGCGTCCGGTGAAGAAGCATCCCAGCCGCTTCGCGCCTTTATTCTACCGGGCGCCACACCAATGAGAAGCCGGACGGCCCCGGCGCGGCGCGACGGGGTTTCCCCCTTAACTCGTGTTTCCACGGCCCCGACTGGCAAGTCGTTGGCGCACCCGACGGCGCGACGCGCGAGCAGCGACGCGATCGCGTGGGCCGGATGGAAGGGCGCACCTTCCCCGCTTGTCGGCGGCGCCGCCGAGGCGTACACTCCATTTATCCCCGTTGCCCCGCACCACCGGCGACTTACCGACCACGACCCCCCGATGCACCGCGAGATTTCTCACGCCGGCAAGAACCTTCAACCCGAAAGCCGGCTCTTCCTCTACCTGCTCACCGCCGTCCTCGCCGTTTTCATCGCCGCCGACCTCTGGCTCTGGCTGTCGGCCGGCTCCGACGTGGTGAGCCTGTTCGGCTTTCGCTTCAGCCTCGCCCTCGTCCCGGCCGTCCTCGGCGGCGCTCGCATCCTTTACGGCTCCCTTGACTCCCTTTTCGAGGGCCGCATCGGCGCCGACCTGGCCGTCGCCGTCGCCTGCGTCGCCGCCATCCTCGCCCGCCGGCCGGAAGTCGCCGAGGAAGTCGTCTTCGTCGGCCTGCTCGGCGAATGCCTCGAACACATCACCTTCGAACGGACCCAGCGGGCCGTCCGCTCCATCGTCGCCGTCTGCCCGCGCCGCTGCTGGCGGCTGACCGACGGCCGCGAGGAGCGCGTCCTCGTCGCCGACCTGCGCGCCGGCGACCGCGTCGTGGTCAAGCCCGGCGCCCGCGTGCCGGCCGACGGCGTTGTTCTCGAAGGCCGGTCGTCGCTGGACGTGAGCGCCCTGACCGGCGAAAGTCTGCCGGCCGAGAAGGGGCCGGGCGACGAGGTGCTGGCCGGCTCGCTCAACCAGCTCGGCGCCCTGACCATTGAGGCCCAGCGCGTCGCCGAACACACCGTCGTCGGCCGCGTCATCGAGCTGACCGCCGCCGCCCTCAAGGACAAGGCGCCGATCGAGCGCACCGCCGACCGGCTGGCGCGGTGGTTCCTGCCGGCCGTGCTGGGCCTGGCCGCCGTCACCTTCGTCGGCGCCCTGACCATCGCCAGCCTGTGGGGCCGCGACAAGGACGGCGCCCGGCTGCCGTTCTACGACGCCGCCCAAACCAGCGCGGTGAGTGAGGCCGTGCCGCCGGCGCTGGCGGTGCTGGTGGTGGCCTGCCCGTGCGCCCTGATCCTGGCGACGCCGGCGTCGATCCTGGCGGCGCTGGGCCGGCTGGCCGGCACCGGCGTTCTGCTCAAGGGCGGCTCGGCCCTGGAACGGCTGGCCCGCGTCAACGCCTTCGCCTTCGACAAGACCGGCACGCTGACGGAGGGCCGCCTTGAAATAGGAGAAATTGTATCGCTAAAGGGCGCATCGGCCGACGAATTGCTGGCCGTCGCGGCGGCGGCGGAACAGCGCAGCGAACACCCGCTGGCCCGTATCATCGTGGCCGAGGCGGAGCGGCGCGGCCGGACGCCGGAGGCGGTCGAGGACTTCCGCGCCCACCCCGGCGGCGGCGTGACGGCCCGCACGGCGGCCGGCGCCGTGGTCGTCGGCAACCGCCGGCTGCTGGAGGAGCAGGGCGTCGTCGCGCCGCCGGAGGCGCTGGCGTTGCTGGAGCGCCTGGACGCCGACGGCCAGACGGCGTTGCTGGTGGCCCTCGGCGGCCGGGTGCTGGGGGCGGTCGGGGCGCGCGATAAGGTGCGTGTCGAGGCGGCCGCGGTGCTCGCCGAGCTGCGCGGCCTGGGCATTGACGACCAGGCCATGCTGACCGGCGACCGGGCCGCCCCGGCCAGGCGCGTGGCCGAGGCGCTGGGCGTCCTCGAAGTCCACGCGGAGCTATTGCCACAGCAGAAGGCGGAATTTATCGCCGCCTGGCAGGCGGCCGGCAAGCGCGTCGGCATGGTCGGCGACGGCGTCAACGACGCCCCGGCCGTGGCCCGCGCCGACGTGGGCGTGGCGGTCGGCGGCGGCGCGGAAGTGGCCGCCGAGGCCGGCGACGTGGTGCTGATGAGCGCCGACGGCCTGAAGCGGCTGCCGTTGCTGGTGCGGCTGTCGCGCGAGACGGTGCGCGTCATCCGCCAGAACATCCTCGTCTTCGCCTTCGGCTACAACGTCGTCGGCGTCGTCGTGACGGCCTGGCTGTGGCCGCTGCTGGCGCCGTCGGCGTGGTGGTACGAACAGTCGCCGCTGGCCGCCGTGATCTTTCACCAAATCGGATCGCTTGCGGTGCTGTTGAACGCCATGCGGCTGCTGGCGTTCGAGCGCTCCGCGGGGCCGGCGTGGGCCGGCTGGCGCGGGCGGCTGGCGGGCGTCAACCGCTGGCTGGAGAAGCGCTTCGACGTGGAGGAGTGGCTGCACACGCTGCTGCACCACTGGCGGCCGGTCGCCGTGACGGCGTGCCTTCTGGCGGCGGCGGCCTACGGCTTGAGCGGCCTGACGGCGGTGGGGCCGGACGAGCGGGCGGTGGTGCGGCGCTTCGGCCGGGCGCTGCCGGACGACCTCGGCCCCGGCCTGCACTGGACGTGGCCGTGGCCGGTGGACGCCGTGACGAGGGTGCGGCCCGGCCGGGTGGAGACGGTGGAGGTCGGGTTCCGCAGCACGCGGCCGGCCGGCGACCGGCCGGTGGTGCGCGACTGGTCGAGCGCCCACGGCGACGACGGCGTGAAGCGCGTGCCGGATGAGGCCGTCATGATGACGGGCGACGGCAACCTCGTCGAGATAGAGGCGACCGTCCGTTACACCATTAGCGATCCGCATGTGTACTTATTCGAGGTGGACGACCCGGCCGGCGTGGTTCACGACGCGGCCGAGTCGGTGCTGCGCGAGCTGACGGCGGGGAAGACGTTCGCCGACCTGCTGACCGGCGGCCGCGAGGCGTTCCTCACGGAGGCGCGGACGCGGCTGCAGGAGCGCTGCGACGGCTACGGCCCGCACGGCCTGGGCGTTCATCTGGAGGGGGTGTCGCTGGCCGATTTGCACCCGCCGCGGGAGGTGGTGGAGGCCTACCATCAGGTGACAATGGCGATGGAAAAAAGCGACGAACGGGTCAACCAGGCGACGGCGGAGGCGATGGAGCGGGAGCGGGCGGCGGATTCGAGAAAGACGGCGACGATCCGCACGGCGGAGGCGGAGTCGTTGGACAAGGTGCGGCGGGCGGAGGCGATGCGCGACGCGGTGGCGGCGCGGGTGCGGGCGCGGAAGGCGTTGTCGTGGGACCAGGAGGCGGCGCTGCTGGGCGGCTCGGTGCTGGAGGCGTGGAACGACCCGCTGCCCAACGAGGATGAGCGGGCGCGGCGGGCGGTTCGGCGTTACACGGAACGACGGGCCGAGGCCGTGGCGCGGCAGGCGATGCTGACGGACTTCCGGCTTTACTGGGAGGCGCTGGCGTCGGCGCTGGCCGGCCGCGACAAGGTGGTGATCGACGCGGAGAATGTGCCGGGCCGGCGGCGGCTGTGGCTGACGCCGTTGCAGCCGTTCCCGTTCCCCGCCGCGATGGCCCCGCGCGACCCGAGGGAAGGGCAATGAAACGCGAAAAGACCTAATGGAATATGACGCGCAGGTTCGGTAGCCGCGTTCGCCAGAACGCGGGTGAACTCCGACCCGCGTTCTGGCGAACGCGGCTACGGCTTACCGATCTTGGTCGTCAAAATTCATAAGGACACATAGGTCGTATAAGACCAGCCCTGTCAAGGTGCCTGTGGTTTCAGTAAGCTGGCTTCCAGCGTAAGGATACACCAAAACCTGGTAGGGAAGCCGCCATGCTGCTCAACTCGGTTTTCAATCGCTTCGTTCAAGAGAGTCCGGCGGCCGTCATGGTCCGGGGCCTGCTCGAACACGTGCTGACCCCGGAGTCGGTGGACGCACTGTTCGAGGAACACGCCGATAGCCAATATACTCGCGCGCTGTTGTTTTCGCAGACCGTTGAGCTGATGGGTCAGGTCGTGTGTGGAATCTATCCCTCCGCCAATGCCGCGTACCAGAAGCAGCGTGAACGCTTTACCGTGTCGCGCACGGCCGTTTACGACAAACTCAACGGCGTCGAACCCCAGGTGTCCGCGGCCTTGACCCGCCAGACGGCCGCGAGCCTGACGGCAGTGATCCGTGAGCTCGGGGGCGCGTTGCCGGACCTACTGCCCGGTTACCGTGTCAAGATCCTCGACGGCAATTGCCTGGCGAAAACCGAACACCGCGTGCAGGAACTGCGGACGATCGCGGCGGGTCCGTTGCCCGGCAAATCGCTGGTGGTGCTGGACCCGGCGTTGATGCTGGCCATCGACGTGTTCCCGTGCGAGGACGGGCATACGCAAGAGCGTGCCTTGCTCGACCAGGTTTTGGCCACGGTCGAGGCCAACGACGTGTGGATTGAAGATCGCAATTTTTGCACGCTGGGCTTTTTGTTCGGCGTCGCCGCGCGGGACGCCTGCTTCGTGGTCCGGCAGCACCAGAACTTGCCCTGGGAAGCGGTCACCGAACTGGAGTACGCGGGCGAAAGCGAGGACGTGGAGGTCTGGGAGCAAAAGGTTCGGCTGAACAACCCGGAGACCGGCGAAACCCTGATCGTGCGGCGGCTGGAGTTGCGTCTGCCCACGCCGACGCGCGATGGCGACCGGGTGATCCATGTCTTGACCAATCTGCCGGCGCGGGTGGCCGGCGCCAGTCTGGTGGCGGATTTGTATCGGAAGCGTTGGAAGATTGAATCGCTGTTCCAGGTGTTGGAATCGACGCTGGAGAGCGAGCAGACCAGGCTGGGATACCCGAAAGCGGCGTTGTTCGCTTTTTGCGTGTCGTTGGTGGCGTATAACGTGTTGGCGGTGGTGCGCGCGGCGTTGCGTGCGGTGCATGGTCGCGAGGTCGTTGAGGAGACGGTATCGACCTATTACCTGACGGACGAGGTCAAGGGCGTGTATCGGGGAATGATGATCGCGATCCCTGGCGCCGAGTGGGAGCAATTCCGCGACCTGACCGTCGCCCAGTTGGCCGTGCAATTGAAGGAACTGGCGAGCAATGCTCGCTTGTTGGCTTACCAACGTCATCCGCGCGGGCCGAAAAAACCGCGACCCGAGCGCATTCATCACAAGGACAAGCCACATGTGTCCACCGCCCGGCTGTTAGCGACTCGGGATAAGAAAAGACGGGCACCTTGAAAGGGCTGGTCGTATAAGACCTATAAGCCACAGGAATAACAGAGATTAGATCTGGGGTGACGCCATGCGTCGGAAGGTCCTTTTTGTCCTCGTTGTCTTGCTCCTGGCCGCCGCCGTTGTCGGCTCGCTGTCGGTCTTCACCGTGGACCGCACCGAGTTCGTCTACCTCACGCAGTTCGGCCGGCGCGTGGCCACCTACGACGGCGGCGACGACGCCCAGGCCGGCCTGCATTTCCGGCTGCCCTGGCCTATCCAGTCGGTGCAGCGCCTCGACCGCCGTTTGCAATATTTCGACCTGCCGGGGGCGGAACTGCTCACCCGCGACGCCAAGAAAAACACCATCGACAAGACGCTCACCATCGACGCCTACGTCTGCTGGCGCATCGCCGACGCCGACGGCGTGGACCGCTTCATCCGCAAGATGGGCACCGTCGAGGGGGCGCGGTCGGTGCTCGGCCAGCGCATCAACAGCGAACTCGGCGCCGTCGTCGGCAAGATGGAACTGGACGAACTGGTCAGCACGGAGCCGAACCGCGTGGACGATAAACGCGAGGAACTGAGGAAACGTATCCTCGAAGGCGGCGAACAGCCGTTGCGGGAAACGGCCCGGGAGGAATACGGCATCGAGATCGTGGACGTGCGGCTGCGGCGGACCAACCACCCGCCGGCCGTGCGCCAGGCCATCTTCGACCGCATCATGAGCGAGCGCGAGAAGAAGTCGGCCGACTACCGCAGCCAGGGCGAGCAGCAGGCGGCCGACATCAAGAGCGACAGCGACCGCAAGGTGGCCGAGCTGCGCAGCGAGGCCGACGCCGAGGCGGTGCGGCTGCGCGGCCAGGCCGACGCCGACGCCGACCGCATCCGCGCCGACGCCGCCCGCCAGGACCCGCAATTCTACACCTTCCTCAAGAAGCTGGAGGACTATCAGCGCATCCTCGGCGACAACAAGAGCATGTTGCTGCTGTCCACGCACCGCGAATTGTTCGACGCGCTGTTCAACCCGCCCAACCCCGGCGCGCCGACGCCGCCCCTCCCGGCCGTCCCGACCGTGCCGACGGCCAAGGGGGACGTGAAATGAAACGGCGCGGCGTCCTCATTCTGCTCGGGTTGTCGGCCTGTCTGCTGGTGGGCTACGCGGCGACGGGCCTTTATCAGGTGTTGCCCGGCCAGGTGGCGGTGGTGCGGCGCTTCGGCCGGGTGCTGCCGGAGCGGCCGGAACCGGGCCTGCATCTCGGACTGCCGTGGGGCGTGGATCGCGTGGACCGCGTGGCCGTGGACCAGCTGCGGCGCGTGGTCGTCGGCTACCAGGAGGGCGGCGACGCAGCGATGCCGGCCGGCCAACTGCTGACCGGCGACCACAACCTCGTCAACGTCCAGGCCACGATTTACTACAAAGTGCGTCCGGATGAGGCGGCGTCCTACGTCGTCCAGGCCGACCGGGTGGACGGCCTGACGGCGCGGGCGGCCGAGACGGTGATGGCCGAGTGGGTGGCCAGCCGCACGGTGGACGAGGTGTTGCTCAACGGCAAGGTGGACCTGCGGGCGGCCCTGTTAAAACAGGTGCAGGAGCGCATCGACCCTTACGGCCTGGGCGTGGACGTGCTGGACGCTCCGGTGGCGCTGATCGCGCCGCCGGACGAAGTGAAGTCGGCGTTCGACGACGTGGCCCGCGAACAGACGCGCATCGCCACCAATGTCAACATCGCCGAACAGGAGGCGGAAAGTCAGTGGCGACAGGCGTTGTCGTACCAGTACGGCATCGAACAGGAAACGGCGGCGTATACGTCCAACAGCCGGCTTCTGGCGCGGCGTGAGGCCGAGAGCTTCCTCAACCGCCTCCACAAATACCAGGAAGCCCGGCGCGACAACCCGGATTATCTGCGGCAGATTTGGCAAGAGGAACGGGGCAAATTGTTCGCCAAGCTGAAGGAGAACGGCCAGCTCGGCCTGCTCGACGAGCACATCGGCCCCGACGGGCTGGACGTGGACGTGCTGACGCCGACGCCGAAGAAGCCGTGAGACTACGGGCCGCCCTGCCGCGCCCTCGCCTCGGCGAGATTTTCCCGCGCCTCGGCGAGGTTGGGGTCGAGTCGCAGGGCCGCCTCGTATTGCGAAATGGCCTCGCCGATCTTCCCCTCCCTGGCCAAGACCCATCCGAGGACGTTGTGCCCGTCCGCGTAATCCGGGGCGACTTGCAGCGCGATCTGAAGGTGTGGCTCGGCCTCGACGTACCGGCCCCGGTCGGCGAGCATCCATCCGAGGGCGTATTGGGCGTTAAAGTACCTTGGATTGACCCGAATCGCCTCGGCGTACTGGGCCTCGGCCTCGGCCGGCTTGCCCAGCGCGGCCAGGGCGGCGCCCAGGTCGTAGTGGGCCAGGTCCAGGTTGAGGCGGGTGGAATCGGAGTCGGGGTGACAATCGACCGACTTGCGGAAATACCACGCCGCCTCCTCGATTTTCCCCTCGCCGTACAGGTCGGAACCGATATTCAGATACGCCAGGTAGTTTTCTGGGTCCACCTCCAGCGTGTGCCGCCAGAGCGTCGTGCTGTCGCGCCAGTAGCCGACCTGTTTCCAGGTCCCGGTGATGCAGGCGGCGAGAACCACGATCCCCGCGGCGGCCGGCGCACAGGCGCGCACGCCGGCCCGGCTCAGCCCCTCCATCACCCCCCATACCAGGGCGATAAACAGGCCGATGAGGGGGACGTAGGTGTAGCGATCCGCCATGCCGTGGCCGCCGATCACCTGCACGACGCCGATCACCGGAACGAGAGTTCCCAGATACCAGAACCAGCCGACCGTCAGGTAGGGCGCCCGCCGGGCCAGCGCCAGCACGAGGACCGTGATCGCAATCAACAGCAGGCCGGCCAGCAGCCCCGCCGGGTAGACCTGATCCATCCGGTAGGGGGACGGGTAGAAGGGAATGAGGTTGGCCGGCCAGAACATCTTGCCGATGTAGGCGACGTAGGCCATTAGTGCGTTGCCGACGCGCAACGGCATCTGGCCCGGTGGGTTCGCCTCGCCGCCGAGTTGCTGGGCGTACATGGTCACGGCGGCGGAAGCGGCCGCCAGCAGGAACAGCGGGACTTTCTCCGCGATCAGGCGCCACCAGGAGGATCGGCGCAGCGGCCAAAAGTCCAGCAGGAGGAGCACGCAGGGCAGCGTCACCAGCATCGACTTGGCCATGAGGCCGAGCGCGAAAAACACCATGACGGGCAGGAAACGTATCCAGTGGGGGCGTTCCGCGTAGAGAACGTAGGCCGCCGTCGTCAGCATCCAGAACAGGGTGCTGAGCACGTCCTTGCGTTCCGAGACCCAGGCGACCGATTCGACGTGCAGCGGGTGCAGGGCGAACAGCGCCGCCACGAAGGCGCTTCGCCCCATGCGCCCGGTCATGCGCGTCAGCGCCCAGAACAGCAGCAGTGTATTGAGGACGTGCAGGACCACATTTGTAATGTGAAATCCGCCGGCGGGGTTGAGGCTGTGGCTGTAGAGTTGCTGATCCAGCTGGAAGGAGAGCCAGGTCAGCGGATACCAGTTGACGGTGTCGGTGGTGGTGAAGGCCCAGCGGACGCCGTCGGCCGTCAGGCCGGGCGTCACGTGCTCGTTCCAGTAGACGTAGGCGTTGTCGTCGTAGTTGACGAAATGAGCGGAGTAGGCTCGCGTGTAAACGGCGAAGGTCGCGGCGGCCAGGAACGCGGCCCACAGGGCGGCCCGAACGTAGGCCGGCGGCGAAAACCAACTCGGTCGGATCATGCGGCGTCCGGTCGGAAAAAGGCGGACTGCGACCCATCGGGCCTTCCGGGATTATAGCGGGTAGGGGGCTTCGCCGTCGTCCTACATGTCTGTTTCGTAAGTTCGTCGCCACTGGTACGTAGCCGCATTCGCCAGAATGCGGGTGAGCGCCACTGGTACGTAGCCGCATTCGCCAGAATGCGGGTGAGCGCACCCCGCATTCTGGCGAATGCGGCTACGTTGAACTGGCGAGGAACTTGGGAAATGGTCATCTACGCCCGCAGGTCCGCCGTCGGCAGGAACCGCGGCGGCTTTCGCGCCTTGGTCGCCTGCTCGAAGGCGTAGGCCAGCTTGAGCAGCGTCGGTTCACTCCACGCCCGGCCGAAGAAGGAAACGCCGACCGGCAGGCCGAACACGAACCCGGCCGGCACCGTGATGTGGGGGTATCCGGCCGCCGCCGCCGGCGACGAGCAGCCGCCCGACCCGCCGCCGCCGTTCACCAGGTCGGTGACCCAGGCTGGCCCGGCGGTCGGCGCCGTCAGGGCGTCGAGCCTGTGCCTGTCCATCACGGCGTCGATCCCTTCCCTGCGCGACAACAGGCGGGTGAGGCCCAGCGCCTCGCGGTACTCCCGGCTCGTCAGCGGCCCCTTCTCCTCCGCCTTGAGGAATAAATCCTGTCCGAAATACGGCAATTCCTTCTTGGCGTTTCGCCGGTTGAACTCGATGACTTCTTTCAACGAGTGGACCGGGGCGGCCGGCCCGAGTCTCTCCAGATAGGCGTTCAGGTCGGCCTTCAGTTCGTAGAGAAACACGATCAGCTCGGCCTCCTCGAACTTGCCCCGCGTCGGAATGTCGGCCGGATCGACGACCTCGGCCCCCAGACGCTTCATGGTTTGCACCGCGTCGTTCGCCACGGCGTCCACGGCGTCGTGGAAGCCGAAGAAGTTGCGCACGACGCCGACGCGCGCCCCCTTGAGGCCGTCCGCGTCGAGGAAGCGCGTGTACTCGGCGGCCTTGCCGCGTCCGTCCTTCGTCGCCGCGTCGTCGGGGTCCACGCCGGCGAGGACGCCCAGCAGGGTCGCCGCGTCGCGGACGGTTCGGCCGATCGGACCCGGCGTATCCTGGCTGTGCGAAATGGGGACGACGCCGGAACGGCTGACGAAGCCGACAGTCGGTTTGATTCCGACGACGCCGTTGACCGACGACGGGCTGACGATGGAACCGTCGGTCTCCGTGCCCACGGCCGCGGCGCACAAACTGGCGGCGACGGCGACGGCCGAGCCGGAACTCGATCCCGAGGGATTGCGGTCCAGGGCGTAGGGATTGCGGGTGAGTCCGCCGCGTCCGCTCCAGCCGCTGGTCGAGTCGGAGGAACGGATGTTGGCCCATTCGCTCAGGTTCGTCTTGCCCAGGATCACGGCCCCGGCCTTGCGGAGCCGGTCCACCAGGAAGGCGTCCCTGGGCGGCCTGGCGCCTACCAGCGCCAGCGAACCCGCCGTGGTCGCCATGCGGTCGGCCGTGTCGATGTTGTCCTTGAGGAGCAGGGGGACGCCGTGCAGCGGGCCGCGGCCCCTTGACTTTCCGCTCGCGGTCGAGCGCCTCGGCGATCTCCGCCGCGTCGGGGTTCAGTTCGATGACGCTGTTGACCGCCGGCCCCCGGCGGTCGATCTCCTCGATCCTGGCGCGGTAGCGTTCCACGAGGGAACGCGCGGTGAACTTGCCGGAGGCCATCCCTTCCTGGAGTTCGGCGATCCCCAATTCGTCCAGCTCGGACGGACGGACCTTGGCCGGCGCGTCGGGTTCGCGGGCGGCCGCCGGGAACGTCGCGGCGGCCGCGTATCCGGCGATGCCGGCGAGAAGAAAGCGCCGGCGATCGGTCAGGCGTATTTCGGAGAGGTGCAGACCGTTGTTTTGGGACATGGCCGTCCGTCTCCTGTCGGAAATGCGACACGGGAGAGGGCATGGTAGCGCGCCGGGCGGGCAGGGGCAAGGCGCTTTTGCCGTCTTCAAATAGCCGCATCCGGGTCGGGGTCGGGCGGCGCCCGAAGGATCGAGTAGACCACAGAGGCGCCACCGCCTCTTACGGATAGGATGATGGCACTGCTCTTCTCCGCGCCTCCAGGGTGAGGTTCGTTATCCCGGTTCGTCCCCCCGACGCCGCGTGGCGTCGCGGTCGTTGCCGTTGAGACCGGCGGAACTGTCGCGGCCGAAGTGGAATTCGACCTCCGCCGCCCCGGCCGGGTCTTCGCGCAGGGTCTGCTTCAAATGCCGCCGGCGCTTGCGGTTGCCTGCTTGCTTGAGGTCGCGCTTCAACTGCCTGAGACGGCGCTTGTCGTCGTGGTTCATAGCGGTTGGACGCCGAAGCGGCGCCGTTGGTTCATGCCGACGCGGTTTTTCCGACGGACAACGCTTGCCATGAGGGCGCGGACCCCTTCCAATAGGAGAGCCGTGTCCCGATGGTCCCTTGTGAAAGGAAACAGACAATGTTGAACCGATCCCGCTGGGCCGCCGCGTTGGCCGCCCTGGTAGTCGCCGCATGGTCGGCCCCCGCCGAGGCGCCGAAAAAAGGGCCGCAAGTCCCCGAAGGGACGCGCGTCGAGAAGAACCTGGAGTACGGGCCGCACGGCGACGCCAACAAACTCGACCTCTATCTGCCGGAAAAGGCTGAAGGTTCACTGCCGCTGGTCATCTGGATCCACGGCGGCGGCTGGGAGGCCGGCAACAAGGAAAACCCGAGGGGGCTGGGCTTGTTGAAGCTGGGCTACGCCGTGGCTTCCATCAATTACCGACTCAGCCAGGAGGCCAAGTACCCCGCCCAGATCGAGGATTGCAAGGCGGCCGTGCGCTTTCTGCGGGCCAACGCCAAGAAGTACAACCTCGACCCCAACCACTTCGGCGTCTTCGGCGAGTCGGCCGGCGGCCACCTTGTCGCCCTGCTGGGAACGACGGCCGGCGTCAAGGAGTTGGAGGGCGACGGCCCCAACAAGAACGTGTCGGACGCCGTGCAGGCCGTGGTCGATTGGTTCGGCCCGACCGACATGCTGAAAATGGAAGAGGAGGCCAAGGAACAGACCGACGTCAAATCGGTTTTGAACGCCGACGCGGCCTCCAGTCCGGTGGGGAAATTGTTCGGCGGCCCGGTCCAGGACCACAAGGAATTGGCCGAGAAGGCCAACCCCATTCACTACATCACCAAGGACGCGGCGCCGTTCCTCATCATGCACGGCGACAAGGACCAGCTCGTTCCGCTGGCCCAGAGCCGCATCCTCGACGAGGCGCTGAAGGCGGCCAAGGTGGAGTCCACGCTGGTCGTCGTCAAGGGCAACGGCCACGGCGGCCCCGGCTTCGTCACGCCGGAAAACCGGCGTAAGATCGCGGACTTCTTTAACATGCACCTCAAGCCGAAGGCCGGCGCGGACAAGTGACGCCGCCGAGATGACAAAATCTTCGGGGCCGCGGCCGTCGTCTCACGGCCGCGGCCCCGACCTTTTTTCCGACCCGCCGGTCCCGCCTACCGACATGGAAAGCGAACGCGGCTGCGGGTTATACTAACTATCCTTAATTCACCGGGGCAAATAATTCCTGGTTGGGAGGTAGTCCGCCATGCACCCCCCGTCGCCAGACGCCGAGTCGCCCGAAAAGACGGCGCCACCCCCGCGCCCGACCTGTCCCGTCTGTGGCGGCGTGTTGGTCCCGCTGCGCGGCGCCTTTCGCTGCACGCGCTGTCTCCTCACTCTCTGCGCCGCCTGCGAGGCGGCCCCGGTCGGCGACAAAGGCTGACCCGGCGCGACTATTGATGAAACACGCCGATTAACTCGCGCACACGATCCGCGCCCAGCCGATTCACCAATTCCTTGATCGTCTGGATGTCCTTGATCTGGAGGGCGGCGTCGCGCGGCGCCGGCGGCCGCCCCGGACGCTTGCCGTGCCCTTTGCCCCCGCCCAACTCCTGTTTCAGGCCGCTCTTGTACGAAGAGATGTGGTTGTTGGAAATATCCATATTCCACTGCTTCAGAATGTGATCGTGCAGCGCGGGCGGCTTCGCATCGAAGCCGAGTTCCATCAGGCCCATTTTGACGGCCTCGCGCTTGGTCCTCGGGTGGCCGGCCGCCGATTCCTCCGCACCGTCCTTCGCCTTCGCCTTCGCCATGTTGTTTCCCCCTACAAGGTTGTGTTGGATGTCGGCCCGCCGCGAATATCTCATGCGGCGGCTGACGCCTGGCATGGAGTATTAAATACATCCATTTTTCACTACCGGCAATGGAATAATCATCCATTTCCGCAATATCGACGCCGAGCGATCCGTTTATGACAGTTGGCGCCCCTTCCTCGGCGGCAGCGCGGTTCGTCTTTCGCGGAATCTTCACCCACCCGGCGTGATCGGGCGACCTATGGTTTGAAGAAGTCAGGTGGACGGCCCTTCGGCCGTCGAGGGGCCGGGCGGCACCCGGCCATCGCGGAGGGTACGGTCATGCACGAACGACGCCCGGCGGCGTTGACGCCGTCTTCGACCCTGGCCGACCTTCCCGGCCACGATTTCCACGTCAGCCCGGTCGCGCCGGACAGGCAGTGGCCGACGCCTTCCAGCAACGGCCCGAACTCCCCGGGGTGATCCTGCGCGACGATAAGGGCGTATGCGGCGTAATCTCCCGGCAGAGCTTTTTCAAGCAAATGAGTCGGCTGTTCAGCCTGGAAATCTACCTTAGGCGACCGATCCAGGTGATGTGGAACGCTCTGGCCTTCGAGCCGCTGCGGCTGTCCGCCGCGGCGCCGATCGCCGACGGCGCCTGCCTCGCCCTGGGCCGGCCGCTCGAATGGGCGTATGAACCTCTGTTAATCGACCTCCCGGACGGAACCGCGCGTCTGCTCGACGTCCACGACCTGTTGACAGCCCAAAACAAGCTATTGGAGGCCGCCAACGTCGTCATCCAGCAGCAGAAGGAGGCGGCGGAGGCGGCCAACCGGGCCAAGAGTCAATTCCTGGCCAACATGAGTCACGAGATCCGCACGCCGATGAACGGCGTCATCGGCATGACCGAGCTGGCCCTGGACACAGAGCTAACCGCCGAGCAGCGCGACTACTTGGAGACCGTCAAGACCTCCGCCGACGCCCTGCTGATCGTTATCAACGAAATCCTCGATTTCTCCAAGATCGAGTCCGGCAAGATGGAGCTGGAGCGCGTCGACTTTTCCCTGCGGCGGACGGTGACCGACGCCCTGAAGCCGCTGTCGCCGCGCGCCGGGCCAAAGCGCTGAGATTGGCCTGCGACGTTCGCCCCGAGGTTCCCGACGCGCTGACCGGCGACCCCGTTCGGCTTCGCCAGCTGCTCGTCAATTTGGTGGGCAACGCCCTGAAATTCACCGAGCGGGGAGAGGTGATCGTCGCCGTCCGAATAATGAATGATGAACGCGGAATGATGAATGAATGTGGGGGGAAAGGCGATTCGGTCGCTTCTGTTCATCCTTCATCATTCATCGTTCTGCATTTCTCCGTGCGGGACACCGGCATCGGCATCCCGCCGGAGAAACGGGCGGCGATCTTTCGGCCGTTCGAGCAGGCGGACAACTCGACGACAAGGAAGTACGGCGGCACCGGCCTCGGCCTGGCCATCTGCGCCGGCTGGTCGAGATGATGGGCGGCGCCATCGGCGTGGAGAGCACGCCTGGAAGAGGCAGCACATTCTCGTTTACGGTTCGGCTAGAGGCCGCGAAGGGGATTTTGCCCGTTTCTCCCTCGGAAATAGCCGGAATAACGCGCCCGATTGCGGCTTGCGACGTCTGACCTTACAACGGCAATTCGGCCGGCAGCGGCGGCTCGCCCTTCACCTCCAGGCCGCGCATCCGCCAGCCGTGGACGGCGTCGTAGTCGAACGTCGCCGTGCAGTGGACCGTCGCCGCCTCCAGTTCGCCGAACGAGCCGATGACCTTGGCGCGGAAGTCGGCGACGGCCGAGTTCTTCTCGCGCGAAACCTCTCCCACCCGCAAATCGGAAACGCGGACTTCCGTGATGTGCCAAATCCGAATCTGTTGGCCGGCCTTTTCGCGCAGCGCCGCCTTGCTACCGGCGAAGGGGCACTGGAATCGGTCGGAGACGTTTTGAAACGCCGCGTCGAGGTCGGCCGGCTGCTTGAGTGCGGCGGTCATGGCGACGACCTTGCGCCGGACCTGTTCGCGGTCGGTTTCGACAACGTGGTCGAGGACGCAATACAACCCGGCCAAAGCGACAAACAGGGCGGTGAGGGCGAGCCAGCGGCGCTGCGCGTCCGCGCCCAGAGGACCACGCAGAGGGCCGCAGCGGCTGCCAGAAGGGCGTAGACGGAGAGACGTCCTTCAAAGAGCCAATCGAACACGGCGACGCTCGGGTGAGGAGTCAGGGTCGGCCGGCGGGCCTGAAGAAAACGCAAGCCGACACGACCAGTCCGGCGGCGGCGGCCAGGCTGGTGCGACGCAGGGCGGCGTCATGGGCGAACAGGGCCGCGACGCGCCCCCAGCCGTCCAGCCAGGGCGCCGTCAGCACGGCCAGCACCAGCGCCGCGGCCGTCAGATACGCCAGGCAAAAAAGGAGGCGGGCCATCCTTCCTCCCTAGCCCGCAGCGCCAAGCAAGGGCGATTCATCCCTCGCTTGGCGCTGCGGGCCGACAGCCGTTACCGCCGTCCCGCCGGCCAGAGTTCGGCCCCGTAGCGGGCGGCGTCGCCCAGGTCTTCCTCGATGCGCAAAAGCTGGTTGTACTTGGCCACGCGATCCGTGCGGCTGGCCGAGCCGGTCTTGATCTGGCCGGCGTTGGTCGCCACCGCCAGGTCGGCGATCGTGGCGTCTTCCGTTTCGCCGCTGCGGTGGCTGATGATCGTCGTGTAGCCGTGCAGTTTCGCCAAGCCGATCGCGTCCAGCGTTTCCGTCAGCGTGCCGATCTGGTTCACCTTCACCAGAATGCTGTTGGCCGCCCCCTTGTCGATGCCCTTTTGCAAGCGCGTGGTGTTGGTCACGAACAGGTCGTCGCCGACCAGCTGCACCTTGTCGCCTAGCGCCTTCGTCAGCTTCACCCAGCCGTCCCAGTCGTCCTCGGCGAGGCCGTCCTCCAGGGAGCGGATCGGCCATTTGGCGCACAGCCCTTTCCAGAGGTCGATCATCTCGTCGGACGTGGCGACGCGGTCGGGCTGGCTCTTGAAGAAACTGTAGCCGGCTTTGCCCTTTTTCTTGGCCTCGTCCCACAGCTCCGTCGTGGCCGGGTCCATCGCGAAGACGACGTGCTCGCCCAGCTTGTATCCGGCCGATTCCACGGCCTTCGACAAGACCTCCAGCGCCTCGTCGCTGCTCTTGAGGTTTGGGGCGAAGCCGCCCTCGTCGCCGACGGCCGTGCTCAGACCGCGGTCGTGCAACACCTTTTTGAGATGGTGAAAGACCTCGGCCCCGGTGCGCAGCGCTTCGCGGAAGCAGGAGGCGCCCAGCGGCATGACCATGAATTCCTGGAAATCGACGTTGTTGTCGGCGTGCTTGCCGCCGTTGAGGAAGTTCATCATCGGCACGGGCAGGTAGCGGGCGTTGACGCCGCCGAGGTAGCGGTAGAGCGGCAGGCCGACCGACGAGGCCGCCGCGTGGGCCGCCGCCAGCGACGCGCCCAACATGGCGTTGGCGCCGAGCTTGGCCTTGTTCTCGGTGCCGTCGATCTGGAGCAGCAGTTCGTCGAGGTCGGCCTGGCCGGTGGCGTCCTGGCCCTGGAGCCGCGGGGCGATCACGTCGTTGACGTTGGCGACGGCCTTGAGGACGCCGCGGCCGAGGTAGCGGCCGGCGTCCTTGTCGCGCAGCTCCAGGGCCTCGTGGGCGCCGGTGCTGGCGCCGCTGGGCACGGCGGCGCGGCCGACGGAACCGTCGGCCAGGATGATTTCGACCTCCAAAGTCGGGTTGCCGCGGCTGTCGAGGATCTCGCGGGCGTGGACGCTCTCGATGGTACTCATCGCGTGTCTTGAAACTCCGTTGGGATGGGGCGAACCGTCGCCGCCGGTGGAGATGGCATAGGCGGCGCGGGCAGGATTTCAAGATGCACGAGGCCCCGGTCGGGCGCGTCATGGAGAGGGCCGCTTCGGCGGCGGGACCTGGCGGGTCGGAACGAGGGATCGAAGCGGCGTCGGGAAACCGGGGCCCCGTGCGGTCGGCCGCGGGGCGGACCTTCGGGGTAGGAGTCGCGGGATCGAAGGCCCGTCGCCGGCCCGGACGCGGCCGGCCCGCGGCCGGACGGGGGGCCGCGGCGGGACAAGGGTTGTTATCGGCCGGGGCGGGGCGGCGGCTTAATGAAAGCCGCGGCAAGCGGTCGCCCTCACGGCCCCCCGACGCCGGCCAACCGCCGGATCTCACCCTCGTCCAGCACACGGTTAAAGACGCAGAACTCGTCCACGTCGCCGGTGAACGTGGCGTTGCCGGCGAAGCCGTGCCGCTGCCAGTAGAGTTCGGTGCCGAGGGCGCGGAGGTCGGTGGTGACGGCCCCGTCGGCGATGAAATTCAACTGGCCGCCTCGCCGGGCGCCATCAACGTAGAGAACCACGCTCCCCCCCAGGCCGCCGGCGCCGGTGTGGCGGCGGGCCAGGGCGAAGTGATGCCAGGCGCCGTCGTTGACAGCCGGCCCGCGCACGTTCGCCGCGGGGATGCGGGCGATGCCGTCATTATGCACATCGACGGTCAGCGCGCCGTTTTCGATCTTCACATCGACATCCGGCGCGGCGTTCAGGTCCTGCCGGTTGGAAACCACCACGCCTTGAAGGGCGCGCGTCCGCACCCACCCGCAAAAGGTGAAATCGTCCTCCGCCCGGAAATTCAGGTTATTCGCGTCGCTAAAATCGAAAAAACTGCCCTGCCCGTTGAAATGGATCGCTTGCCCGCGAGGGCCGTCCGGGATGACGGTCGCGTTGTGGAGCGTGCCGGTCAGCAGATTGCCGGATTCGTCATCGACCAGGATCTGACCGTTCAGTACATGGTCGAACGACCAGTAGGCCAGCAGGCCGTTCATGCCGACGGGCGACGCCGGCTGCCGGCCGGCCGGCAGGGCGGGTTGACCGGGCGGCGGGGCCGGCTTCGGATTCGCGGCCGTCTTGACCTGGAACGAGTTGAAGAACTTGAGCACGTCCGGGGCGTCGGACTTGACCCGCGGGCCGAACACGGCGAGCGTGTAGGTCATGCCGTTGACGACGTAGACGCGCGCGGCCAGCGACTTGCCGGCCGAGGGGCCGCCGTACATCGTCGAAACCACATAATAGTATTCCTCATAGGGGTGGCCGCCGTAAGCGTTCAAGGAACGCTCGACCCGCGGATACTGGAAGCCGAGGGAGAACTCCTGTTTGAGGAGGTTCTGGGCGTTCTGGATGGCGTTGGCGTTGGGGTTGGCGAAGGGCTGAAAGATATTGGGGTGGTTCGCGTTCGGCGGCGCGGGGGCGACGTAGACGGCGAAGCTGATTTCCGGGCTTTGAATCGATTTGCTATATTTTTTGGTGTTGTTGAACGTCGGCAGGCTGTAACTGGTCGGCGCGCCCGGCAGGAGGATGCTGAAATCGCCGTCCGGCGAGGTATACGGCTTCCACAGGGACGCATCGACGGTATACGGGGGCGTCAGCGGAATGCTGATGAGGTAGACGGCCGCGCCGAGGCCGAGCAGGCCGCCGGCGCCGATCAGCCGGGCGCGCGGCGTCAGCCGACGTTGCGCGACGACGATGGCACTTATCCCCGCCAGGACGGCGGCGATGACGCACCACAGGAAGACGCCGAGACAGCCGTCGGTCAGCAGGCCGAACGGGCCGGCCGCGAACGGCAGCGCGATGAATAGGGCCGGCAAGCAGTAGAGATACCACCGCACGGCATAGGCCCGGCCCTCGGGGAAGCCGCGTTGGCCGTCGAGGAAGCCGGCCACGTCGCGGGCCAGGTGATACGTGGAGGTCCACGGCTTGTCGATGACCAGTTCGACCTCACGGCCTTCGACGGTGACGACGAGACGGTTGGCGCGGATATAGCGGGCCTTGGCGCCGACGGCGGCGAAGGCGGGCTGATAACGGGGCTTGCGCAGGTGCAGGCCGCGTTCGGTCAGTTCGCCGTCCATGCGGCCGCGTAGGACACGGTCGGGGTCGCGGGTGACGAGGATCGGGAAGGCGAGGGATCGCCCCTCGGCGGTCTTACGGCCGGTCGTTTTCGTCGGCGCGGCCTCGGCGACCGGCTCGACCCAAACCGGTTCTTCATCCTCGGCCTCGACGAGGATCGATTCGCCGGCGGCGACGTGGGCGGCGACCCGTTCGGGCCGGGCGGCGCGGCGGGCGGGCGGTTCGGCGGCGCGGGCGGCGGCCTCGGCGGCCGGGTCGGCCTGGGCGACGAACTCGTCCAGGCAGAGGGGACATTGCACCGTCTGTCCGAGTACGTCTTCGGGCACGCGCAGGGGGCGGTTGCAGCTGGCACAGGTGATGGCGGAGGACATGCGGCTTTCCACCTCGTCGGTCGCGGCTGCGGATCGTTTATTGATTGTAATCGGCGGGGGCCGACCTGTAAATCAGCATCGCGACTTCGACGCCGCTTTACTTCTGGAAAGAGACGTCGGAACCACCGAACCCAACTACGGCTTCAACTCCCCCTTATCCACAATTACCTTGCCGTCCGCCGTCAGCGTGCCGCCGGGTAGGAAGCCGTCCAGGCTGAACGGAGTGTTGTCGTCGCCGCCGGCCCAGGTGTCGTTGCCGACGTACACCGAAATCATGCCCGCCTGCATGTACGTCAACGCCTTGCCTCCGGCCGGCGGACGCACGTCGGCGTTGACGCCCACGTCGATCACGCCGAAACGCTCCTTGCCCTCCGCCGCCGCCTTGAAGTCCGCCCGCAATTCCTCGTCGCCGGCCTTCGCCCGCAGCGAAACCACCTTGCCCCCCTTCACCCCCAATACCAGATCGTCAATCTCCTTGCCCTTGTAAATCACGCGGTCCAGCACCACCCGGCCCTCCGCCGTGCCCGGCGCCGTCGAGACGTAGACCTCGCCGGCCGGCAGGTAGGTCCAGCAGGCGGCGCCGCCCTCCTTCCGCTTCTCGTCGCCGATCACGCCGTCGCTGACCATCACCTTCCGCTTCCGGATCTCCGCCTTCACGTCGGTGCCGTTGGGGCTGGTCAGGCGGATTTCCCTGGCGTCGGCCAGCGCCTCCTTCACCTTCCGGCCCGTCGCCTGCAACCGCGTGTAGTCGGCGTTCACGCCGTCCCAGAATAATTTCGACAATTCCGCCTCGGTAAGACCGAATTGCTTGGCCCGCGACGGCGTCGGGTAGAGGCCGTTGCCGAGCAGAATGTAGCGGACGTTGCGGCTGCGCATCTTGGCGAACACGGGCTGATAGCTCTTTTCGACCGCGGCGATCCGCTCGGCCGGGACGCCGGCCAGGGCCGACTTGTCGCCGGAGTCGATTTCGATCTCGGCATCCATAAGGCCGGCGATTTTCAGGTCCCATTCCGGCGTCTGCGCGTTGTACCTGGCCGGAACGTCGTCGTACAGCCGACGGGCCAGCCGTTCGCCCTTGATGCTGATAAGCGGGTGGGCGCCCTGCTTGCGCACCTGCACGGCGAGGTCTTCCAGCATCTCAACGTCCCTGGGGGCGCCGACGATCCACACCAACTCGCCCTCCCGAATGCGGGCGCTCTGCGTCACCACCTTCGCGGACAGTTCGTTCCGTTCCCTTTCCGCGTCCGACTTCGGCGCGCCGCCGGTCGGGGCCAGCGTCGCCAGTGCCAGTGCGCACCCGGCCAGGATCAGTCGTTTCGCTCGCATCGGCGTCCCTCTCCTTTACGCCCCGTCGTCCCCTGTCAAGCTGTTCCGATTGCACGGCCTGTCCCGTTATCCTATAATCCCTCTCCAGTCCGCGGAGCGGCGCGGGTTCCTTTTCCTGGCCTTGAAGGGTCTTATCGTGAGCGAAGACCGATACCTGTTCACCAGCGAATCCGTATCCATGGGCCATCCCGACAAGGTGGCCGATCAGATCAGCGACGCCATCCTCGACCACTGCCTCCAATATGACGACAAGAGCCGCGTCGCCTGCGAAACCCTCGTCACCACCGACCTCGTCGTCGTCGCCGGCGAAATCACCACCGGCGCCAACCTCAGCCGCGCCGTCGTGGACAACCTCGTCCGCGACGTAGTCCGCGAGATCGGCTACGTCGATCCGACCATCGGCTTCGCGGCCGACACCTGCCAGGTCATTTGCAAGATCCACGCCCAGTCGCGCAACATCGCGGCCGGCGTGGACGTGGGCGGCGCCGGCGACCAGGGCATGATGTTCGGCTTCGCGTGCAAGGAAACACATACGCTGATGCCGTTGCCGATCTACCTGGCCCACCGCCTGGTCGAGAAGCACGCCGACCTGCGTCGCAGCGGCGAACTCGGCTTTCTCCGCCCCGACGCCAAGAGCCAGGTGACCGTCGAGTACAACGGCGACGGCGCGCCTTATCGCATTCACACCGTCGTCCTCTCGACGCAACACGACGAAAGCGTCATGGGCAAGAAGGACCACCGCGACTACTTCTCCGACGACGCCCGCACGCAGATCGTGGACAAGCTCATTCTGCCGACGCTCCGCGAGGAGGTCCGCAAGGAGAAGCGCTGGAACCTGCTCGACGGCAAGGACAAGATCGAGCTGGTGCTGCCCGGCCAGAAGCCGCCGCGCGCCGACGACAAGACCATTCTCTGCCACATCAACCCGACCGGCTGCTTTCTCGAAGGCGGCCCGCACGGCGACTGCGGCCTGACCGGCCGCAAGATCATCGTGGACACCTACGGCGGACGCGGCCGGCACGGCGGCGGCGCCTTCAGCGGCAAGGACCCGACCAAGGTGGACCGCTCGGCCGCCTACATGTGCCGCTACATCGCCAAAAACGTCGTGGCCGCCGACCTCGCCGACCAGTGTGAGGTGCAGCTCTCCTACGCCATCGGCTATCCCGAACCGATCAACATCTGGGTGTCCACGTTCGGCACGGCCAAGCGCGGCCTGACCGACGAGGTGATCGCCCGTCTGATCGGCCAGCACTTCAAGCTGACGCCGGCCGGCATCATCGAGACGCTGAAGCTGCGTCGCCCGATCTACCGCGACACCGCCCGCCACGGCCACTTCGGCCGCGAGCTGGAGGCGTTCACCTGGGAGAAGGCCGACAAGGCCGAGGCGCTGCGCCGGGCGGTGGGGCTGGCCGCGGCGTAAGGGGACCGTTTTTGTAGATGGTTAGCCGCGACGCGCCAGCGAAGCGCTCTCTGAGCGCTCCGCTGGCGCGTCGCGGCTAACCGTTTACAGCAGGGCGGTGCGTCGCTCCATCTGCGCACGCAGTCCGGCGAAGTATTCTGCCGTGTCGTGGGATTCGGCGGTCCCGCACGAGCCGCAACCGCCCGTCCCGCAGGAATCGCAACCGCCGCCCTCCTGGCCGCAACTCTCGCGCCCGCAGCCGGCGTGTTCTTCTTCCGGCGCCGAGGCCGCCGACCGGCCGAGGTCCGTAAGCGCGATGTGCAGCTCAAACTCTCGCGACACGGCGCTGACGAACGGCCGCACGTCGAAGTCCCCGAAGCGCAGCAGGTGCAGGACGGCGTGTTCGCCGTCGAGCAGCACCTCCACGTCGATCAGTTCCAGCGGCAGCCGCAATTCTTCCGCCAGCCCCCGGCCGCGGTCGAACAGCAGCCGACCTCGTTCGCGCATCCGGGCGGCCGCCTCATGGTCGTCCGGCCCGGCGAGACGCAGCAGTTGACCGACGGTGGTGTTGGGAAGGAAGGCGGCGTGGCGCGGCGTCGCCTCGCGCAGCACTTCGCCGACCTCCAGGCCGCGGTGACTGCGGACGACGGCGCGGTCGCCGCGACGGCAGCCCAACGGACGCGCGGCACGGAAACGACCGAAGTCGCCGGCGAGGCCGTAACTCAGGAGATATTCCAGATGATCCACGGTTTAAGAGACAAGGAGACAAGGAGAAGAGGAGACAGGGAGAAAAGAGTGAAACGCCGGGTGGTTTCGACCCTTATCCCTTTCTCCGCGGCGATAGCGCTTGCCAGTCTCCTTGTCTCCTCTTCTCCTTGTCTCCTTGTCTATTATTCCAATCCCAAGAACTCGCGCATGTATCGGTCGTACTCCTCCTGGCCGCGTTCCGTGCTCAGGTCGATGCGCAATTCGTTGATGACCTTGATGCTGTAGTTCTTCAGCCAGTCGGTCCAGCAGTCGGCGCACACCGTCTCGTATATCCGCCGGCCGACCTCGTCCTTCATCGGCGGCGCCTTGAGCTGGCGGGCCTGCGGACCCATCGGACAACCGGGACGCTGACACCGGAAGCCGCCGCCCTCGCCGGGGCCGGCCGTCGGCCGCTTCGACGCCGGGGCCGGCTCGCCCAGCTCCACCAGCATCCGGGCCATCTCGTCGCGCGGCATGTTGTCGCCGCGCTCGTCGGCCACGTCGAACCCCTGACGCAGCGCCTTCACCGCCTCGTCGCGCCGATTGTCGTGGAGTAGGGCGAGCGCCAAAAGGTGGTACACTTTGGAAAAGGTCGGACTCAGCTCCAGCGTCCGCCGGAACGACCGCACCGCCTCGGCGTACTGCTTGTCCTCCATCAGCAACTGGCCGAGCCGGTAGTGGCCCAACTCGTTGTCGGGGTCGTCGCCGGCCATCTTGCGGAACTGGGCGATCCGGTCTTGCAGCTGACTCATCGAAGCATTTCTCCGGGAGGGGCGGCCGCGTCACTTGGGTTCAACGATCGTCAGGCTCATTTGCTGCTTGGCGCTCTTGTTGGCGAGCTTGTCGGTGGCCGTGATGACCAGGGTGTACTTGCCGGTGCGGTTGGGCGCCAGCGGGAAGGAGAACGGCAAGGCCGCCTTGTACTCTTCCGCCAGCCCCTGGTTGACGTCGATGGTGAACGGCTTGGCCAGCGTCGGCTTGCCGGCGTCGTCGAGGATGGACATTTCCACGGCCACGTGGGCCTGCGCCTGGTCGCCCGCCTTGGCGCCGGGGTTCGTCTGGAAACCAACCACGGTAAAGCCGACGATGAATCCCTCGCCGGGGACGCCGATCGGCGGAGCGGGCGGGGGACTGGTCGGCGGCTTGTCGTAGAACAAGGCCGTGCGGATCAGGCCGAAGTGCGGCGCCGACAGTTCAAACTTCTTTTCGAGGACGGCCGGCGGACTGTTCTTGGCGAGTTTGTCCGCCACGGTGACGCGGATGGTGTAGGTCCCCGGCTCCGTGTCGCTGCCAACGATAACCTGGCTCCAGTTCGGCAGACGGTTGCCGCCCATCGGCAGCAGCGCCTTGCGTTCGATGGGGGTTTCCTTGAAGAGCGACTTGCCGCTTTTGTCCAGCAACTCCAAGGCGGTGGTGTAGGAGGCGGTGCCGTCCTCGCGGGTTTGCAGACCCTCCACGTCGAAGGCCACGAACACGATTTCACCGGGAAGCACCTGCGTGTCGGTGCGCACCTGGCCGAAGACGCCGTAGGTGAAACGGTCGTTCTTGATCTGGAGCGCACCGGCGTCGGCGGGCGCGGCGGAAAGCAGGGCGGAGACGGCAAGAGCGGCCCACATTGGGGTAGGTCCTCACTACGACCAGGGGAGGGACGGACCGTCCGGCGACGGGTTCCCTGTCATTGTGCGCGGACAGACCCCGACCCGCCAGTGCAAAAAGCAAACCCGAAGCGGCCGGGGTGCGGCCGCTCGAATAATTCCCTGATTCCAGTCTGGCGTCCCGTCCGCTCCCACGCTATAAGCCTCCCCCCCGACGGGCGCCCGTCGCGCCGAACCGCGAGGCTAATTGACGCATTAACTCGTTTCACTATCCTTTTAGCGCTCATTCCCCGCGTCGCGCCCCGGCCGCTTGGGAAAAATAAGCTTCCGCGGGCAAGAGGGGTCAAGAGCGCGGGCGGAGCGACCGATAACAAAATCGTCAGGCCCGTCCACACGCCTCCCACGGCCGGGGACAGGCCGCCGCGTTAGCTTCAGGCGCCGTGCGTACCGGGCGCCTGGAAAGGAGCACGTCCGTGTAGGAAATCCATCACCACGAAGTCAGGAGGAACCGCCATGTTTTCCCCCGAAATGAATCCGGGTCTGGGACGGTCGGGCCGAGTCCTGCCGAAGCTGGAAGCCCTGGAAGACCGCTGCTGTCCTAGCACCGTGTCGCTCAACGCCTCGACCCACCTCCTTACCTTGACGGGGAGCGCCGCCGCCAGCACCGTGGTCATCAGCGACGACGGGCACGGCGACATTCAGGTGTACGGGATGGCCGGGGCCACCTCCGCCCACCCCCTCAAGTACACCGGCGTCACGGGCATCTCCATCAACTCCACGACCGGCAACGACGTCATCGATTACGCCCTCACCGGCCCGCTCACCAAATCCGAGCAGTTGACGCTGAACCTGGGCAAGGGCAACGACAAGGTGAAGCTCGACTTCACCAAGGGGATCTCGGCCCCGAGTCTCAAAATCAACGTCAACGGAGGGCTGGCCAATCAGGACGTGACCGCCCTGTTCGGGTCCATCACCAACACCAACCTCCAACTGGCGGCCCGCCTGGGCAACGGCCTGGAACACTTCACCGCCCAGTTCAACGGCGCCCTGGCGGGGTACGCCAATGTGAACGTGAACGTCCAGGGGGGGACGCTTTCCGACTCCATCAACGTCCAGGCCAATTCGGCGATTGTCGCCACGGCCAAGCTCAGCGTCGCGACGACCGTGGCCGGCCAATCCGACACCGTCCACGTCGGCTACGCGGGCAAGTTGGCGGGCAGTTTGTCGATCCAGGAGAAGGCCGGCAGCGGTTGGGACTGGCAGGAAGTCTACGTCAACCTTGCTTCGGGCAGCACCGGCTCGCTGCTGGCCCACGAGCAGGGCGGGACGGGGGCGGACCTGCTGGAACTGATGGTCCTGGACGCGGGCAGCCACCTCAAGAGTCTGAGCGCCTCGATCAACACCGGCGCCGGCCGACACGCGGTGGCCGCCACGTCGAATGTTCACGTTTCGGCGTAGTAAAGTGCGAACGTCTTGGCGAGCGGGGGGCGTCAGCCCCCTGATTCTTCACCCTGTCGCCGACAGGATGCTCAATCAGGGGGCTGACGCCCCCCGCTCGCCAAGAAGTCAAGGCATGGGCTTCGCCGCTTCCGCCGACCGGGCGGCTCGCTCATGGATCTGCGCCAGACGCCCCTTGGCGGTCTCGGCTTGAGGCGTGCCGGGGCAGGCCTGCACCACCCATTCCAGACAAAGGGCCGCCTTCCGCGGCTGCTCCTTGCGCAGGAAGTCGTCGGCCAGTTCCAGGTACATTTCGCCGAGACGATCCGTCAGGTTGTCGCAGGCCTGGCGCAGCACTTCCGGGTCGGTTCGGATCTTGTCCTCCATCCGCCGGGCCTCCGCGGCTTCCGCCAGCTCGGCGTACTCCGTCCGCAGCGCCTGGCAGCGCTCCAGACAGCTCAGGAAGTGTTGATCGCTGTAATCGGCCTCCGCCAGGGCCAGCAGCCGGCCGGCGTGCTTGGCCCGCTCCCCGTTCGTGGAAGGATCTTCCAAGGGCGGCGCCGTCAGGCGCGCCGCCTGCCGCACGGCGGCGTCGCCCGACGGCGGCAGGCTGGCCAGGACGTGCTGGGCCGTCCGGGCGAACTCCGCCGGCCCCACGAACCCGGCCTGCCGGGAAATCACCTTGCCCGCGGCGTCGGCGAATATCAGCGTCGGGAATCCCTGGACGCCGAGCACCTGGGCGAGGCCGGCCGCCTCCTTGCCGCCGCCGGCGCCGACGTGCAGATGCAGGGCGACGTAATGCTCTTTCACCAATTTCACGACGGCGGGATCGCGGAAGGTGACGGATTCGAGCTTGCGGCAATAGACGCAGTTGTCGGTGCTAAAGTCGATGACCAGCGGCAGGTTCCGGTCGTGGGCCTCGCGGCGGGCGACGGCGTAATCGGTGAGCCAGGGCACGGCCTCCTCGGCGGACGCGGCCCCCGCTGCGGCGAGGGCGGCGCCCAGCAGGGCCGCCCGGGCGGTACAAGACGCGAAGGTCATGGGTCGATCCTCATCCTTGACGGATCCGCGAACGACGGGAGACGGCCGGCTAGGCCGCGCCGCGACTTGGGCGGCGTCTTGTAGGAGATGCGGGCGGCGGTGTCAAGACGGCGGCGCGCTTCCGGATTTGGCGAGCGGCCGGCGTGAGCCGGCTGATTTAGCATAGCGCCGCGGATAGATGAAGAATCAGGGGGCTTACGCCCCCCGCTCGCCCCGATCCGCCTTCCGACGCATCTCTTCTTCCTCCCGTTCGCCGGCCGTCTGCCGCAACATCCACTGCCCCCAAAGGCCGTAATGGATCAGACCGAACATGAGGATCGCTCCGCCGACCCAGACGACGTACATGGCCCAGCCGCCGGTCGCCAACACCACCAGCATCAGCAAAAATGCGACGGCCGTCCCCGTCATCAGGATCGACAGGCACGCCCCCCGCCGTTGTCGTTCGCCGCCGTCGCCCGGTTCCATGACCGACCCTCCCCGTGGACGCGGATCGCCGCCCTCCCATTATAGAACCGCGCCCCGCCGGCCGCTTGACGCCCGCGCCGCCCGGTGCGACAATCCCAAACGTCCGATGGTTGTCCAAGTCTCGCCCTTTCCAGGAGATCCCCGCCGTGACCACCGCCACCCGCCAGAAAAAGCACGTCGTCAAGCCGCCGCGGGTCAAGGACCAGCCGCTGTTCATCGGCGGCAAATGGCTCGACAGCGTCTCCGGCAAGACCTTCGCCACCCTCAACCCCGCCACCGGCGAGACCATCTGTCAGGTCGCCGAGGGCGACAAGGCCGACGTCGATCTCGCCGTCCGGGCCGCCCGCAAGGCCTTCGAGGAAGGCCCCTGGCACAGGATGAGCGCCGCCGAGCGCGGCCGGCTGCTCTACAAACTGGCCGACCTCGTGGAGACGAACAAGGAAGAGCTGGCCGCCCTGGAATCGCTCGACAATGGCAAGCCCTACCTCGATTCGCTCAACGCCGACCTGCCCTTGACCATCAAGGCCTACCGCTACTACGCCGGCTGGGCCGATAAGAACCACGGCAAAACCATCCCCGTCGAGGGGCCGTATTTCTGCTACACCCGCCACGAACCCGTCGGCGTCGTCGGCCAGATCATCCCCTGGAACTTTCCGCTGCTGATGCAGGCGTGGAAATGGGGGCCGGCGCTGGCGTGCGGCAATACCGTCGTCCTCAAGCCGGCCGAGCAGACGCCGCTGACCGCCCTGCGCGTGGCGGGGTTGGCCCAGGAGGCCGGCTTCCCCGACGGCGTCATCAACGTGGTGCCCGGTTTTGGGCCGACGGCTGGCGCCGCCCTGAGCGGCCACATGGACGTGGACAAGATCGCCTTCACCGGCGAGGGACGCACCGGCCAGATCATCATGGAGGCGGCCGCCCGGAGCAACCTCAAGCGCATCAGCCTGGAACTCGGCGGCAAAAGCCCCAACGTGGTCTTCGCCGACGCCGACCTCGACGCGGCGGTCGAAGGCTCCTACGCCGGCCTGTTCTTCAACCAGGGCCAGTGCTGCTGCGCCGGCAGTCGGCTGTTCGTGGAGGAGACGATCCACGACCAGTTCATCGAGAAGGTGCTGCAAAAGGCGAAGTCGCAAAAGGTCGGCGACCCATTCGACCCGGAGACGACGCAGGGTCCACAGGTGTCGCAGGAGCAGTTCGACCGCATCATGGGCTACATCGACGCCGGCCAGAAGGAGGGGGCCAGGATGCGCACCGGCGGCAAGCGCTGCGGAGACCGCGGCTATTTCATCGAGCCGACGGTGTTCACGGACGTGAAGGACGAAATGAAGATCGCCAAAGAAGAAATCTTCGGGCCGGTGATGAATGTGCTCAAGTTCAAGGACGTGGACGAGGTGGTGCGGCGCGGCAACCAGACGTTTTACGGCCTGGCGGCGGCGGTCTGGACGCGCGACATCGGCAAGGCGCACCGGCTGGCCAACGGCTTGCGGGCGGGTACGGTGTGGGTGAACTGTTACGACGTGTTCGACGCGGCGGCGCCGTTCGGCGGCTTCAAGAGGAGCGGCATCGGCCGCGAACTCGGCGAGTACGCCCTGGAACTGTACACCGAGGTCAAGACGGTGTACGTGAATCTGGGGTGAGCGCCGAGGGTCCGCGGTTAGCCGCGACGCGCAGCGGAGCGCTTGGGTTAAGCGCTCCGCTGCGCGTCGCGGCTAACCGGCCTCTCCGCCGTTCCCACCCGCCTTGCCAAAAAATCCACTACCGATTTTCGCCGTGTACCTACCGCCTTCGGAAAAAAATCGGTTTTCGGTTGGCGAGCCTTGACTAAGTCTCTTTGCCCACTGTACATTGAATTGCCGCCCAAGTCATCGCAGTCGGTCTACGTGGGTTCCCCGCCACTACCAACAAAACCGGGAACGGCGCCTTCCCCCTCCGCTGTCGAGTTTGCTCACCGAACGGCCTCGACTGGGGTTGACCCGCCTCTCTGACTGGGGAAAAGCTGGTCCGATGGGCATAGGATGCCGATTATCATCCGGGACGATCCGAGATTCCGCTCGGATCGTCCCGGATGAGTCGGCGTCGGCGTTTCTCCGCGCCTGAACCGGATTGGCCCAACGACACACCTGGCCGCGAGTTTTTCCAAGGCAACGATTTTTCCGTGAAGGGACCGAAACCGCAGTCTGTTGCCCGGTGTTGAGTATATCGCCGAAGAGTGGCTTCCCATCGGTCGTGACACCACGAATCCGCAACCTCTCCGAGATCACCACATCATGAATCTCTTCTCGTTCTCTCGCCTCTTCGCCCAGCTCGGTCAGCGTCGTTCGGAGCGGAAGGCGAAACGCCGCGGACCTCGTCCCATCAGGCCGTGCCTGGAGTTGCTCGAAGACCGGACCCTGCTGTCCAGCTCGCCGGCGGCCGTCGTGACCAACCCGAATCCCGCCTTCGCGGCCGGCTTCGACCCGCAAGTCGCGATCGACCCGACCAACAGCCAGAACCTCGTCGAGGTCAGCACCACCGGCTCGTCGCTTGTCGGCGAGTATTCAACGAACGGCGGACAGACGTGGGGCGCCTTCGCGATCAGCGGAACCAACCTTGGGAACGGAACGTTTTCGGCCGCAGGCACGGTGCTCGACCCAACGACGTTCGACCCCAACCTCAACTATGGAGAGGATGCGTACACGGTAGTCACCAGCCCGAGCGTCACCTTCGACCGGAGCGGGAACTTCTACATCGTCAGCAACCAGTACAACGCCGCCGCCCAGACCCTGGCCAGCAGCGCCGCCGACCTGGCAAGCGGAACCAACGTCGCCGGCGCGAGCGGTGCCATCGTCTTCGATGAGTTCAATTTAAACGCCGCGGGTCCCACCGAGGTCTTCACCTTCGGCACATCCGGTGTCAGCAACCAGATCCTGTACCGGTGGTACGGCCAGGACCCCGCCTACAACCCCACCGTCGCCGTCGACGCCAACTTGCCGGCCTCCGTCACCGGTGGGCCGTCGTTCACCGACCCGACCACGGGCGACACTCAGACCGACACGATGGCGGTCCTGATTAACCCGTCCACCGGCGCCCTATCCACCGCCAGCAACGCGGTGCCCAAGGGCATCTACGTCGGCTGGAATACCAACTTCACCAACCCGTCCGGTATTGGCGGCGCGAGCAGCCGTATCATGATCGCCGCATCGGGGGACGGCGGGACAAACTTCACCACGAACCAGTACGCGGACCCCTCCTTCTTCGACTCGGCCTCGTACGCGACGACGGGGGTAGGGTCCTCCCCGCAGATCCTGTTCACGCAGGGATCGCCGATTGCGGTCACGGACACCATCGCCTTTTCGACCCCCCCCATCACCGCGACCGCGGGGCAGCAGTCCACTCCGATCACCATCAAGGCCACCAACGCCGCCTCCAACCCCCTCGCCGGCGAGGTGGTGTTTCTGAGCAGCAGTTCCGGGACCGGGAACTTCTACAGCACCACCGGCGCCCCGCTGCCCACGACGGCCGGCGGCACTCCCTACGTAATCACCGCCAACGGAACCGGGCAGGCCTCCTTCCTCTACGAGGACTCCACCCCCGGCACGCCGACCATCACGGCCGTTAACGCCGCCACCAGCACCGTGATCGCCCTGCAAACGGAGACGATCAGCGCCGGCTTCGGCAACACCATCGCCTTCACAACTTCCTCAATGACCGTGACTGCGGGGCAGCAGACCGGGACAATCACCATCCTGGAAAAGGACGCCGCCAACAACCCCGTCGCCGACGAGCTGGTGTACCTGACCAGCGGTTCCGGGACCGGGACCTTTTACAGCACTACCGGCGCCCCGCTTCCTACAACGGCCGCCGGCGTTCCCTACGTGATCACCAACAGCACCGGGCACGCCTCCTTCCTCTACGAAGACACCAGCCGCGGCTTGCAGGCCATCACGGCCACCGACGCCGCCAACGGTGAGTCCATGTCGCAGACGGAGACGGTCAACGCCGCCGCCGTCACGTCCATCACCTTCACGACCATAGCCGCGTCCACGGCCGCGGGGAAGCAGTCCGGCACGATCACCATTATGGCCAGCAAGGGCGGCGGCGGCGGCGGCGCCGTCGCCAACGAGGTGGTGCTCCTGAGCAGCACTTCCGCGGCCGGTTCCTTCGCCTTCTTTAGCACCACAGGCGTCGCGCTGCCCACGACGGCCGCCGGCGTCCCCTATGTGGTCACCAACGGAACCGGGCGCGCCTCCTTCCTCTACGAAGACAACACCCCCGGCACGCCGACCATCACGGCCACCGACTCCGCCAAGCCTTTCCCCTTCGTGATGGGCCAGCAGACGGAGACGGTCAACGCCGCCACCGCCGCTGCCATCACCTACACGACCACCGCCACGACCTCGGCCGCGGGGCAGCAGACCGGCACGATCACCATTCTGGTGCAGGACGCTTCCAGCAACGTCGTCACCAACGAGGTGGTGTACCTGAGCAGCGACTCCGGGACCGGGACGTTCTACAGCACCGCGGGTGTCCTGCTGCCCACGACGACCGGCGGCAACCCCTACGTGGTCACCAACGGCACCGGGCAAGCTTCCTTCCTCTACGAGGACGCCACCGCCGGCACGCCGACCATCACGGCCACCGACTCCGCCAGCTCTGTGATCGGCCTGCAGATGGAGACGGTCAACGCCGACATCGCCAACACCATCACCTTCACGACCGGCGCCACATCCACGCCCGCGGGGAAGCAGTCCGGCGCGATCACCATCCTGGTACAAGACTCCACCCCCGCCCCCGTCCCCGGCGAGGTGGTGCTGCTGAGCAGCAGCTCCGGGACCGGGACCTTCTACAACAGCACCACCGGTGCGGCTCTGCCCACGACGGCCGGCGGCGTCCCCTACGTGGTCACCAACGGCAGCGGGCACGCCTCCTTCCTCTACGAAGACAACACCCCCGGCACGCCGACCATCACGGCCACCGACTCCGCCAACAACACGGTCCTCAACACGCAGATGGAGACGGTCACCGCCGGCGCATCCATCAACTTCGTGACTCCTGTCACGACCGTGACCGCGGGGAAGCAGTCCGGCACGATCACCATCCAGGTCACGAACGAAAACAACATCGCCGTCGCGAACGAGGTGGTGCTCCTGAGCAGCAGTTCCGGGGGCGGGACGTTCTACAGCACAACCGGCGTCGCGCTGCCCACGACGACCGGCGGCGTCCCCTACGTGGTCACCAACGCCAGCGGGCAGGCCTCCTTCCTCTACTCGGATCGCAACGCCGGAACGCCGACCATCACGGCCGCCGACGCCGCCAGTAACGGAGTCACCAAGACGCAGACGGAGATGGTCACCGCGGGCGTCGCCAACACCATCACATTCACGACCTCCCCGATGACCGCGACCGCGGGGAAGCAGTCCGGCACGATCACCATCCTGGTACAGGACGCCGGCGCCGCCGCCGTCACTAACGAGGTGGTGTTCCTGCGCAGCAACAGCGTCACCGGAACCTTCTACAGCACCTCCGGCGTCGCGCTGCCCAAGACGGCCGGCGGCACCGCCTACGTGATCACCAACGGCAGCGGGCAGGCTTCCTTCCTTTACGAGGACTCCACCCAAGCCACGCCGACCATCACGGCCACCGACTCCGCCGTCAACACCGCGACCAAGACGCAGACAGAGAGTATCATTGCCGGCGCCGCCGCCACCATAACCTTCACGACCGGCGCTTTCACCGCCAACCCCGGACTGGAATCCGCCACGATCACCATCCAGGTCAGGAACAGCAGCAACGCCGCCGTCGCCAACGAGGTAGTGAAACTGACTAGCAGCAGCCCCAACGGGATCTTCTTCAGCAGCGCGGGCGCCATCATCACCAGTGTGGTCACCAACGGCAGCGGGCAGGCCTCCTTCTTCTACGAGGACTCCGCCCCCGGCACGCCGACCCTGACGGCCACCGACTCCGCCGTCGCCTCCGCGACCAAGACGCAGATGGAGACGATCACCAGCATCGGCGTCCCCACCGTTCCCGGCGGCCAGATGAACGTCATCTACACCGACGACGCCGGCAACGCCGTCATCCAGCAGAGCCAGCCCGACGGCGGCCTGGCCACCCAGGACGTGGCGGCAGCGACTACCATCCAGGGCGAGACCGGAAACATTGCCGACGCCTTGCCGACGCCTTCTGGCCAGAGCTATAATATCCCCCAAACAACCACGTTCACCCTCAACGTCACCGCCGCCGACTTCCCATCGGACTTCACCACGATCGACGATCTGGAAGTCACGCTCGACATCGTCCATCCGCACATGAATCAGGTGTCGATCGTGCTGACGCCGCCGCCCGGCAGTTCGCTGGCGCCGATCACCCTGCTGGGCAACCGGAATGACCAGTTCGGCAACACCTTCAACCAGGGTCTGCCGGACCTGCCCAACATGGGCACTCTCGTCACGGATGTAAACAACACCAACATCGTCAACAACGTCGGCACGGTCTTCGACTCCGACGCCCCGCGCGGCATCTCGGACGGCACCGCCACGACGCCGTGGATCGGCCACTTCCAGCCGCAGAACGGTAGCCTGAATGAAGTCGATGGCATCAACCCGCGGGGGGCGAACGCCGCGCAATTGCTCGGCACCTGGACGCTCTCGATCACCGATTATCTCAACGACGGCACGATCAACGGGCCGTTCCCGTACCAGGAGGTGACTGGCTTCTCGTTCCACTTCAGCAGCCTGATTAGCACCACCGGCTTCGGGACCGGCGCGGACACCACCACCGGGAAAACGGGCGATCCGAACTACACCGAACACGGCTCGACGCAGGACGTCACGCTGGGCGCGCTCATCGGCTCCCCCAGCAATGTCTATCCGACCAACGCGAGTAGTTCCGGCACGACTGCCGGCGGCACGCCGGGCACCGGTCCCGGCGTCGTCGCCGCCATCGACAACACGCTCGGTTCGTTCAGCCCCTACCAGGGCCGCATCTACATCGCGTACGTCAGCCCCGTCTACGAAGATATAGGCGGCGTCAGCACCCTCATCCCCAGCGACAGTAACATCGAGCTGGTTCACTCGGACAGCGACGGCGCTTCGAACTCGTGGAACAACACCGCCCAGAATCCCCCGACCCAGGTCAACGACGACACGGTCGCGGACAACTTCTCCGAAGGCAACCGGGCGGAGTTCATGCCGTCGATCGCCGTCGATCCGATCACCGGGACGGTGGTCATCGACTACTACGACGGCCGCTGGGACGCTTCCGATCTGCGCGTGGCCAACTCCATCTCCTACAGTGTGGACGGCGGGGCCGACTTCAGCACCTCGGCGCCCATGAACGTGCTGACGACCGCTACCGACGGCATCACCGGCAACACGATCCTCGTCGCGCCGATTCCCGGCAACCAGGGCCAGGCCGGTACGCTCGGCTTCGGCGACCGCGCAAGTCTGGTGGTATACGACGGCGACGTCATGCCCTTCTTCGGCAGCAACCTGAACACCACCGGCGTCGAGGTGATGACCGCCGACGTCACCATCCCGTCCGCCCCGACCGTCGTCTCCGGCGACATGGGGCCGGTCGTCAACGACTTCACCTACCAGCCGACCGTCTACTCGGACAGCCAGGGGCCGGTCGGCAGTTACGCCCCCATCACCTACAACAACGTCTTCGCCACAACCGCCAACGCGCCGTACCCCGTCGGCACGCGAGGGTTATCCCAGTTCGTGGTCACCTTCGACCGCCCTGTGGACATCAGCACATTCACGACAAGCCAGATCCAGGTCATGTACGAAAGCGCGACGAGCACCACCAAGACGCCCGTCCCCGTCGCGAGCATCACCGCCCTGGACGCCCTGACGGCGTTTGGTCCCGATCTGGTGGGGCTGGGCGTGCTGGCCACCCAGTTCCTGATTACCCTGATGACGCCGCAGTTCGCCGTCGGCACCTACAGCTACGCCATCGGGTTGCCCGCCGTCACCCCCGACGGGAAACTCGTCAGCGACGACATCCGATCGGTCCCCACGGGGATCGCCGACAATGCCGGCCCGACGACGACGGGGACGGTCAGCGGCAGCAGCGCGACCATCCTGCTGGGCACCTCGCTCAACACCGTGTTCGCCGTGCCCACCCCGATCAACGGCGTGCCGTTCCAGGCCGGCTACGTCAGCAACACGCTGCCGCTCATCATCCCCGGCCCGCACGTGGTCAGCACGTCCGTCGTCTCCGCCGGCACCTACAACACCACCACAACCTACAACACCAACCACGTCGTCCTCCAGGGCGACCAGCAGAACCTGTCGGGCCAAAACAACATCAACATCAGCGGCAACCTCGATAACATCGCCCTCAGCCTCGCGGCCGGCGCCAGCACGACGACCGGCCAACTCCTGCTGCCGATCACGGACGCCTTCCAGATCCAGCAGGATTCGACCGACCAGATCCAGGTCAACCTGAATCTGACGGGCGCGGTGGGCGAAGACCTGGAGATCCAACTGGTGGCCCAGGATGGCAACACCGTCACCTTGTTGAACGGCACGGTCGCCTCAAACACCCTTGCCTTCAACGACTTCGCGCCGACAGGCACTGTCGCTCCGGTCACGCCGCTCGTCAGGCTGGTGAACGACAACACGGCCGGCGACTGGCAGCTGGTCATTACCAATATGGGCGCCTCGACCGCCGCCCTCACGGTCCGGAACTGGTCACTCCAGCTCCCCCATACGACGGCCGACAACGAGGCGCTCAACAGCACGGCCACCGGCCTCCTCGTCACCTTCGACCGCGACATGATGACGACGGGCGCGAACACGCTCACCGCCGCCGCCGTGCTGCAGATGATCGGGCCGCTCGGGGCGATCACCGGGCCGTACACGATCATCAACGGCCCGACGCTCTACAGCGAGGGCCTGATCCCGCTCGCGCTCGAAAATCGCGTGTTCGAGATCACTTTCCCCAGCCAGAACCTCAACGGGACCTACACCCTCAACATCGCCCCGAGCGTCGAGGACACCAACGGCAACGCCGTCGATACCAACCTCAACGCCGGCCTCGACATGCTGGAAGGCACCAACCCCGCGAACGAGGTCATCACCGCTACGAATTACTCCGCCACGCCGGGCGTTTCCCTGCCCCCTACCTCGGGTACAAGTTCCGTAACCTCCACGATCTCGATCAGCGACGGCTTCCAGATCGCACAGCCGACGGAGACGTTCACGCTCAAGAATGCCATCACCGCAGGGAGCGGCACTCTGACGGTCGCCGCCACCGCCTTTCCGTTCCCGGCCACGCCGTTTTATGTCACCATCGGCACGGAAGTGGTGGAAGTCACCGCCACGAACTCGAGCACCAACGTCTGGACGATCCAGCGCGCCCAGGACGGCACGGTCGCGGCGGCGCACACCGCCGCGACGAACATCATCTTCACGGGCAACAGCATCCAGGTCCATCTGGACATCATCCCGGCGTCCGGCAGTTCGACCCTGCTGAGTTCGGACTTGCAGGCCCAGCTAATCTCCCCCACGGGCACCGTAATCCAGCTGTTCACGAACGTGGGGCAGGGGGATACGCCCGGTAATGGGTTCCCGGAATCGGAGCAGGGGTTCCAGAACACGATCCTGGACGACTTCGCCACCGAGCCGATTCAGGACGCCATCCCGCCGTTCTCATCCCTCAACGGCGCCTACAACCCGCAGGAACCCCTGAGCGTTCTCGTCGGCCAAAACACGGCCGGGACCTGGAAGCTGGTCCTAACCAACACCAGCGGCGTCTCGACCGACATCGGCACTCTCGTCAGCTGGTCGCTGACGTTCCCGCACGAAACCCCGGACAGCGGACTTGGGCAAGGCGTCGGCACCGGCGATTCCGACGAGATCAGCGCCAGTTTCCGCATCTTCAACGAGATTCCGACCAGCGCGGCAGGCTCGCAGCAGTGGACGGCGGTCGGGCCGGCGGCCGACAACAACAGCGCCAACACCGGCCCCGTCAACGCCATCGCCGTGGACCCGTCGGACCCGTCGGGCAACACGGTCTACGTGGCCTCGGCCAACGGCGGCCTGTGGAAGACGACGAACTTCCTGACCACCAACGCCAACGGCCCGACCTACATCCCGCTCACCAACCTGGGGCCGACCGGAAGCCTCAACATCAGCAGCATCGCCGTCTTTGGCCGGAACAACGACCCCAGCCAGTCCGTCATCTACGCGATCACCGGCAACCCCAACAACGTCACGATCGAGGGGAACGCCGGCAACTCCAACGACAACGCGGCGGGCATCGGCCTGATCGTGTCCTACGACGGCGGCCAGACCTGGTCGGTGCTCGACAGCTCGCACAACGTCTACAACAGCGCCAACGGCGGCACGATCACGGCGGGCCAACTGAACACCGACGGCAACCCGCTGCCGGAGAGCGATACCACCGCCCTCGCCGCCGCCCCAGGCGATGTTACTCGCGACGACCTCTTCGTGGGTCTCGTCGGCTATCAGGTGACGGTGGACCCGACCCTTCTCAACGGCCAAATCGTGGTCTACGCCGCCTTCAGCAATGGCGTCTCGATCGCCGGCGTCGCGAACGATAACGGCGGCGTCTACCGCAGCCTGGACGGCGGCGCCGACTGGACGCTGACCGGGACGACGTCGGGCCAGGCCACGCCGCTGAAGAGCGGCAACGCGACCAGCGTGGTGCTGGCGGCGGGCAGCGCCAACTCCAACGGCAACCTGGAGCAACTGTACGCGGGCTTCCAGGGGCTGGGCGTGTACAGCACCGCCAGCGCCACGGTCGCGGCCAGCCTCACGCAACAACCCACGCACCTGTATCCGGTGCGAGAAGACGACGACTTTAATCCCCCCCCCCAGATCCCCACCACCGCCTCGACCGGGCCGAGCGCAACCTCCGGCCGCATCGTCCTGGCCACGCCCGCACTCACCAGCAGCCCGGTGGAGAACTCGTTTTACCAGGGTTGGGTCTATGCCGCCGCGGTCAACAACACCGGCTCCGTAAGCCTCTACGTCTCCAAGGACTACGGCGGCGACTGGACGCTGATCCGGCTCCCGGAGTATGTAACGGTGAACGGAGTCCCCGAAGCATTCGGGGTCAACAACAGCGACAACGCCGACATCAACACGCTGCTGGGCAACCCGACCGGCGGCGTGATCAACTTGACGCTGGCCGTCGATCCGACCAACGCCGAAGTCGTCTATCTGGGCGGCGGCGGAAGCAATCTGCTCCGCATCGACATCAGCAACCTCTCCGACCCCTACGCGATGGTCGGCTACAACAACATCGCCCCGGACGCCAGCGGCGCCACGTCGGTGCAGGTGGATACCACCGGCCCGGCGACGGTGCCGGTGACGAGTACGACGTTCGGCGTCAGGGACGAGCCGCCCAATTCCGGCGGCCCGTACCCGATCGAGACGGGCGCCACGGGGACCACGAACTACTACAACCTGTATCGCGACCCCCAAAATCCGTTCCTGCATCCAACCACGTTGCACCTCACCGGGATCACGAACTTCAACAACCAGGGGACGGGCGCCCTGTGGGGCGAGATCGGCAACCTCAGAAACAACCAGAACGTCAGCATCCTGTCCGGCTCGCTCGACATGCGCGCCCTCGTCGCCATTACCGACCCGCTGACGGGTGAAACCCGCTTGCTGGTGGGCGACGACAACGGCATCTTCACCGGCTCCGACCAGAGCGTCACCGCGATTCAGAGCAACGTGGGCTCCGCCCAGGAGGTCACCGGTTCGCGCAACGGCAACCTGCAGCTCGCCGCCATGGCCGATTCCGCTTCCCAGCCCGGCTCGCTGGCCGCCAACGTCGCCGGCGCGCTCTTCTACGGCGATTCCCAGTTCAGCAACGGCTTCCCGGCCTCGACGAGCAACATTCTTGACACCGGCAATCTGAACTGGACTGGGGTAAACTCCAACGGTTCGTTCCTGGGCAACGGCGAGGCCTTCGCGACCGACCAGACCGGCACCGGCCAGGTGTACCAGGACCGCTGGGCGAACACGTTCAACATCAACCAGGTCCCCCTCGTGGGCACTGATTTCTTCGAGGTGACGACCCCGCCCTCGAAGGGATTAAACAGCCGCACCTCGGGCCTCGTCAACGGGACCGACCCCAACTGGCCAGGTCAAGGCGGGTTCCGATTCGCGGTCAACCCGATCGACCCGGCGGGCCTGATTATCAGTTCTCCCCAGTCGGGAGACATTTACCTATCCACGGACACGGGGGTGCAGTGGCAGGCGACCGCCAACTTCACCAGCGCCCAATCCCAAGCCCTGGCCTTCGGGGCGCCGGACCCGGCGGACCCTAGCCGGGGCAACGACGGCTTCCTCTACGCCGGCACCACCAGCGGCCAAATCTGGGTCTCCATCACAGGAGGTTCCACCTGGACGCAGACGACCGGCCTCGACGGCTCCGCCGTCCAGCAGATCGTCACCGACCCCACCCCGGGCAGCTACGACGCCTTCGCCGTCACCGAGAACGGCGTCTACTACATGAAGATCGTGCTGAACTCCAGCGGCAACATCGTGACTGCGGCCTGGACGAACGTCACCGGCAGCCTGTTCAATACGACTCGGCCGATCTTCAACAACATCAACGACGAGTTGCCGACGCTCACGAAGGGAAACCTCACGTCCATCGCCGTGGATTGGCGCTTCTCGGTCCCCACCTCCAACCCCGCCTACGCCGGCACCGCCCCGGTGCTGTACGTCGGAGGCGACGGCGGCGTCGTCCGCTCCGAGGACGGGGGCACGACCTGGACCAATTTCCCCAGCGTCACCGACACCTGGACCCTCGCGACCGCCATCAGCAGCAAAACGGTCACCACGCTGCAAGTCAGCAACAACGGCCCCACGCCTCCAGCCACGCCGTTCACCATCACCATCGGCGGCGAGGAGATGACGGTCACGAACGCGATCAACACGTGGACCCTGGCCAGCCCCTTGTCCTCCATGGCCACGAGTCTGACCGTCACCGCCGGCGGCCCCACGGCCCCGTCCACGCCGTTCACGATCACCATCGACAACGAGCAGCTGCTTATCTCCACGGTGGTGGGCCACGTCTGGACCATCAGCCAGCGCGGCTACGACGGGACGTTAGCCGCGTCGCATCTGGCCAATGCAACGGTTACGAATGACACCCTCTGGACGGTCTTGCGCGGCCAGGACGGCACGACGGCGGCGACGTACGCCGCCGGGGCCACGGCCACAAACAACGGCGACAATGCGGTTCAGCAGGGCGGCCTCTTCCCCGACATGCAGGTGACGTCGCTCCAGCTGGTGAATGGCGACGTGAACACGAGCACCGGTCTGCCCGACGCATCGACCGGCGGCTACAACATGCTGGTGGCCAGCACCTACGGCCAGGGCGATTTCGCCATCCGCCTGGACAACTCGGCCGTGATCAACGACGTTGTGCCCCAGCTGTCCTTGGCGGGGCCAAAAGTGGTCTCCGTCTCCCCCACAACCACCAACGGCGGCACGACCCTGACCGGGATCACGATCACCTTCAACAATCCGGTTGATCTGCAAACGCTCCTCGCCGCCGACATCAAGGTGTACGACCCGAACGGCCCCTTGCTCGCCGTGCAATCGGTGACGGAGAGCAGTCCGACGGTCTACGTGGTCACGTTCCAGCAGAGTGACGACACGCTCGGGCAGTACAGCGTGCACATCGCGAAGGCCACCGACAACTCCGGCGACGTGATGACGCCGTACTCCGGCAGCCTGTTGATCCCGTACACGGTGTCCGAAGCCGTGTTCGATTTCCCCGGCTCCGGCTCCGGCCCCGGCTCCGGCGTCTACGTCTACCGGTCGGCCACTGGCTTCCAGCAGATCGACCAGTCGAACGCCTCGCTGTTGGAAGTGAACTCCAACGGCGAGGTGGTCGCCGACTTCCAGAACTACGGCGTCTGGACCTACACCGACGCGGCCGGTTGGACGCAACTGACATCGACCGACGCCACGCTGTTGGGGATCGACGCCGCCGGCGACGTGTTCGCGAATTTCACCACGGCCGGCAGCAACGGCGTGAAAGCCGGCGTGGACCGCTACACGGTCGGCATCGGCTGGCAGCGGCTGGGAACGGCCAACGCCACCGTGCTGACGGTGGATGACGCCGGCGACGTGTTCGCGGAGTACCCCGGCGCCGGCTTCTGGAAGTACACGACCGCCACCGGGTTCTATCAGTTCAACCCGGCAGACGCCTCCCTGTTGGCGGTGGACGGCAACGGCGACGTGCTGTTCGTGGACTTCCCCAACCAAGGCGTCTTCCGGTACACGACCGGCACGGGCTACCAAAGCCTCCATACGCCGGACGCCTCTCTGCTGGCGGTGGACGTCGCCGGCGACGCGGTCGCGCAACTCGCCGGCACCCTCTACCGATACACGACCGTCACCGGGTTCAAATCGCTGAATGCGGGAAACGCCTCCCAGCTGGCCTTGGACGCCGCCGGCGACACGTTCGCGGAGTTCCCCGGCTACGGCGTCTGGAAGAACAGCGCCGGCGTCTGGACACGGCTCACGCTGACCGGCACGGTCTCGCTGCCGGCGATGGACGCCCACGGCGACGCCTTCGTCGCTGTGGCCGGGTCAGGCATTTACCGTTACACCGCCGCCGCCGGCTGGACGCAGCTCCTGACGAGCACCCCCACGCTCATGGCGGTGGACGCCGACGGCGACGTGGTCGCCGATTTCAAGAACTACGGCCTCTACCTGTACACGCAGGCCAGCGGCGTCTTCACGAAAATCAATACGATCGACCCCTCGCTGCTGGGGATCGACGACGCCGGCGACGTGTTCGCCGACCTGGGCAACGGCATCTACCGCTTCACGACCGCCACCGGCTATACGCTACTGAACGGGGCCAACACGCCGGTGAACGGGCTGAACGCCAGCCTGATGGCCGTGGACGCCAACGGCGACGTGACCGCCGACTTCTCCGGCAGGGGCGTTTGGCGATACACCCCCACCGGCGGCTGGACGCGGCTGAACGCGGCCGACGTCACCCTGCTGACGGTGGACAACGTCGGCGACGTGTTCGCCGACTTCAGCGGCCAGGGGGTGTTCCGCTATTCCTTGTCCAACCCCGGCTGGGCGTCGCTCCACACGGGCGACGCCTCTTCCCTGGCGGCGGACGGCGCCGGCGACGTGGTGGCCGAGTTCCCGAACTACGGGGTCGATGTGAGCGTGGCCGGCGCCTTCTATTTCCAGTCGCTGACGGGGACCAACGCCTCGCTGGTGAGCAATGACGTCAACGGCGAAGTGTTCGTGGACTTCCCCGGTCAAGGCTTCTTCCGCTACACGCTTGGCGGCGGCTTCAGGCTGGTGACCGGGACGGAGGGCGACGCCTCGGTCCTCGCCTGAAAAGGCGGCCGGGGTGGGGGCGACCCCGCGACAAATCGGCGACCGCGGCGAGGAGCGACTGCCGCGGCCGCCGTTGCCGTTGTTCCCCGCCCGGCGAGCGGACGCGAATCGGAAACGGCGCCTCGAGAGCGCGCTTGAGAAGGGTCGGCTGGTAGAGCAGGGCGGACGTGGCCGCGGCCGCTCAAGCCGCCTTGGCCTGGATATTCGTGGCCTTTTCGTGAAGGAAAAAGGCCGCCCCATTGAAGCCGTAGGTGAAGAACGGCGTGGTTTCAAAACGCCCCTGGCCGTCAAGGAATTCCCGGAAGGCGAGCCGTTCTCCGGCGTAGGGGCTGGCCTTGAAGCAGTTATAGTCGTCGAACAGCACGAGGCAGCCGTCTTGCAACACGTTCATCTCGTAGAGGCGCTCGAACACTTCCTTGGTGGATTGGTACAGGTCGCAGTCGATGTGAATCAACGCGGCCTTAACCGGCAACGGCTTCTTGAGGGTTTCCTCAAAGAAGCCGCGGTAGATGAAAATGCGCTCCGGGCTAATCACCTCGCACAGGCTGGTGAAAACGTGGACGTCGATCGGGACGCCCAGTTCCTGGACGAACGCGTCGGGGAAGCGCATGCGGTCGGGCCACACGTTGCGGCCGGCGATCTCGTAGCTTTGGGCGTCGGTCGCCGACGTGTATTCGGGCAGCCCTTCAAACGAATCGAACAGGTGGAGCTGTTTGAAGACGAGCAGGTCTCGCATCGTCTCGCAGATGATCCGCGCCGTGTACCCTGCCAGGACGCCGAACTCCAGCACCTCGCCGGTGATGCCGCCGGCGGCGACGTATTCCAGGGTGCGCAGGAACGCTTCCCGGTACACTTGTTCGCCACGCGCCTGCTGGTGGTAGACGTAACATTCCTTGGTGAGGTCTCGGCGCGGATGCGCTTTCGAAATGGCCTGCAGGTGTTCGCGAGCCGCGCCGTTGGCAGGGTCCAGTTCGACGGCCTTCACCAGTCCGGCCCGGGCCTCGACCGGACGATTCGCGGCCAGGGACGCCAACGCGGCCTCCAGTCGCCGCCCGGACAGTTGTTTGAGATCTTGACGGGCCGGCCCGTAGCCGTGAATCAGGGAAAGCGCCTGGGCATAATATCGGAGGGCCGCCTGTTCATCGCCCTCGGCCAGCAGTTGCCGCGCCCGGGCGACGTTGGCGTCCGCGTCCAGGACGAACGGCCTCGAAGACCCCGGCGCGACGGCGGCCTCGGCCACGATTCTCGGTGGGTCGGAGAGTTGCTTGCGGACCTGCTCCAGCATCGCCAGGCTTTCCTGCAAACGACGCTCCGCAAGGAAGGCCTTCGACTTCCACTCGCCAACCTCTCGCGCCCTTTCCCGTACCGCCTGTTCCATCTCCTGCGCCGCTTGAGCCAGACGGGTCTCGTACCCGCGAGCGCGGGCGCTCTTCATCACCGCCAATCCGCAGGCGTTGGCAATGGCCGTGATTGCTTTTTTCAACATGCTGTATCCTTCAACGGAATAATACACAAGGTCCTGAAGCACTCCCGGCTCGGGTTGGATTGGAACGCTTTCCCCAAAGAACCGATACCCTTACAGCCTCTTGTCCTCGGTAGGAGCTTTATCGACCCGCCTTGCGCCGTTCTCCAGGGCCGATGGGGCTGAGGGCCACGTATGGCCGCCCTTCCGGCGGGAAAAGCGGCAGTTCAACCCGCTTTACCCAACTTTACAGGGACCTGGGGAAACAATAAAGCGTTTGCCCGGTGGCAGGAGGGCAACAGGGCGGCATGGCGGCGGAGAAAATCACGGCCGATGTGCGAGAAGCCAATCAGTCCGTGACGCCTGGCCAGGGTGCGGAAGGCTTCCTGTCGTTGCCGGTCGTCCTCGGTGTAATGGGCCTTTTCTTCGAGGCGCTCGAACATCTCCATGACGACCTCGCGCAGTTCCTCCGGCGTGTTGTCCACGACCGTGAGGTCGTGTTCGTCCATTTTGGTCCCGGAGTAGCAGAGCGCCCGCGCCTGCGGGGCCAGCCACTCGTCGAATGTGAGGCAGCGGTTTTCCCTTTTCGACCAGCGCATTTTCGGCAGGAACAGGTCGAGCGAGCTGTACATTGGCAGGGTGTTGGAAACCCAGTTCGTAAAGACGCACGGCACGCCGAAGGTGGTCGGCAGATGGGACAGCCCGGAAGCGACGCCGATATAGAACCGGCAGGCGCCGAGCAGGAAGACGTCCGTTGCGGCGGACTTGACCGGCGACAGCGCATAATCGATCACCCTCGGTAAGGCCGGCAAGGGGGGCATCGAGGGGTCTCCGAGGCGAACGACCCAGCCGCCGCGCCGCGTGATCTCGTGGATCGCCGGAAGATACGACCGAACGTCGGCGTTGCGATGAGCCTGGTGAGGGCTGTCGCCCTCCTGGTGAAAACCCGAAGTCCGGACGTGCAAGCTCACGAACCAGGCGTCGGCCGGGAGTCCAAGTTCCCCCAACGTCCTGCGACCCCGTTCACGGTCTTCCGCCGTCAGCGACAGGAGCGGGCCGCGGCCCTGCCTTTCCCATTCCTCCTGGATGACGCCCATCCCTTCGAGGAAGTAGGCGTCCTTTCCACCCGGCAATTCGAGCAAACAGGCCACCCGGTGGCCGAGCGCTTGCCCGAACGGCCGTACCAACGGATACAGATGGGGATCGGAAACCACGGTGTAGTAGGCGCGCCAGTAGTCGAGGTAACAGTAATTAGCCGTGCCGCTTTTCGGCGCCAGAAGGATCCGCTGGTCCCACGACCGCCAGCCCAGCTTGGCCAGCTTGATCCAGAAGTCGAGCAACGCCATGTGGCCCACGTTCCGCACCCAGTCCTCCGAAAGGTAGAGCGTGCGAAGACTGGCAACGCCAAACGACTCAACGAACTGACGCTGGTAGCACACTTTTTGCCGGTACAGCCGGAAGGCCAGGGCAAAATCACTGGAGATGTTGATGGCTTCTTCCGCCAGGTTGTCGTGGGCTTCGATCCACCCTTGCAAGCCCTGCGCGTCGGAGGGAGGCCCTTCGCCGGCCAGGACCGAGGGGTGAATCTGACCGCAGCGGCTCAACCAATGGTACTGAAACATGTGCATCAGGCCGCGCTCGACGTCCCCGAGACAGACCAGAATGCGCGCCAGCAGCGAATGGAGTTCCGGCAGGTCGTGGTTGCCCAGCAGAGCGTAACAGCGCCAGGCGTCGAGGGCGGCCGCGCGGTAATGTCCCAGCTCCTGATATAGCCGCGCGCGGCCAAGGAAGGCGTGATAGTTCCGGAGATCGTTCTCGATCAACCGGCTAAAGTGCATGATCTCACCTTGGACCCGGCGAGCCTGATTGGCCTGCTCGGCCTCCGGGGAGATCGAAATGGGCGGATCATCGGGTACGGGCTGCGAAGCCACGTTTGTCGGCCGGGCCGGCCAGGAATGCACGAGCCAGCCGGCCCGGCGGCGCAACCCCCGCACCACACGGATCGACAGCCGCACCGAGGTCGTGCGGCCGACCTTCGCCAGGGCGGCCCGGCAGAGGCGCATTCCTTTCCGCAAGGCCCGATGGGCGAGGGAAGGGGAAGGGGGGAGAGCCGGAGGGGAAGACGCCGCCGCAGTCGTCATTTCCCCCAAAAGACCCTCCCAGGTTCCGTCCTCCCGCCAGCGTTCGTCGTAGGCGCGCGCCAGGTCGCCGGGCGCCAGGTCGTAGGGGAGATACTGCCAGCCCAGCCCGGTTCGCCGGCGGTACAGGATCGCGTTGAGCACGGAGCGAAGTTCCGGTTCCGAGAGTCCCTCCCCTTCGCCCCGCACAATTGGGAGCAGCCTAGCCCAGTGTTCGTCCGACACGTTCGTGCAATACGAGCAACCGGGCCGATCCACGGCTCACCTCCGTTCCCAAGGTCCCAAGGTCCCGTATCAGGAGCGCCGACCGACGCCGATCGTGATCAGGTAGTGGGCCATCGGATGAAAGCCGGTATGCACCACCTCGTCGTTCATCGAGAACAGGAAGACGTTCTCGAAATGCTGCTCCATGACCTTCTTGAGGTCCTTGCCGTCCTTGCAGTTGACGTGGCCTTCCTTGCTGCCCGGCGACGCATAGACTTGCGACTGCAGGGAGGGCGTGCCGGTGACGACCACGCCGTTTTTCGTCACGGAGCGGGCGATGTGGTCCACGAACCGATGCTCCTTCTCCGGGACGATGTGTTCAAAGACGTCGAGCGAATAGGCGGCGTCGAAATCCTCCGCCAGGGGCCCCTCCAGGATGTCGTGGACCCGGCACTCGCACGGCCAGCCGTCGGTCTTCATGCGTTCGGCCGCGTCGCGGATGAACAGCGGATCGAAGTCGGTGGCCGTCACGGAGCCGACTTCTTGCAGCACCAGCCGCGTGCCGAAGGCGTCGGAGCAGCCGACCTCCAGGACGCGCTTCTTGCCGCTAAGGATCTTGGAAACGAATTTATAGCGGGACAGCATGAACACCAGGCGGCGCGGATCGACCCGCCAGGTCTGATTGGTCTTGACGCCGAAGCGGGACACGCCGAGACGTTGGGCCATTTCGAGTTCGCACTGGTATTGCGGTTCGCGCGTCCGGCCTTCGAGTGTGGTGTGCATTCCGGTCCTTTGTGCATGGAGGGCGCCTGGCGCCGGCGGGGAACGTCCCCATCCTTCCCTCTTGGCGGAGGTGAAGCGGCGCCGTCGATTGACGTACGATTGAAAAGTCGGGCTGACGGAGCGGGAGAAGCGGGACGATGCGGGACGCCGCCCTGCCGGCGGCCCCGCACGATCCGACGGACCTCCTGTCCGTGCCGGCCGTTCATATGGGGGGGGAACATAGCAAAGGGGGCCGCTCTGAACAATACGGTTTTCCCTCGCCGGGTGCGCCTTCCGGACGCCGGCCGAGAAGGGGCTTGCTGAAGGCGGTCGCGGACTCGCGGGGGCGGCGCGTCGCCGGACAGGCAGGGGCGTGGCGCACGGCGGAACTGAGTACGGATCATGCTTCTCTCAACCCCGTTGACGACGTTCCAACGCCTTGACCCAAGCCCGCCGCGGGCGCCTGTTCCGCGCACTCGCGCCGCCTTGCCGTCAGGCCGCCTTCCGAATCTCGATCGCGGCGGTTTTTCCTTCCCGCGCTTCGTTCCCGGCCGCCGGCCGCACCGGCCGCATCATCAGGAAGGGGCGTTCGATGGCGATGTAGGAGGCCGCGCTCCAGAGCAGCACGCCCGGGAAGAAGACGAAAAAGCCGTACCACCACGGGGCCACGCCACAGGCGGCGGCGAAAGCCTGTGGGGAGCCGACCTTGGAAAACACCATCTGGGGAAAGTTGGCGAGCAGATAAAACGGGTGAATCAGGTAAAGAGAGTAGGAAATCGTGCCGAGCACGCGCAGGGGCCAGATCCCCGTGGCCCGGGAGACCACGGCCGAGCTGAAGCTCCCGAGCAGGACCAGGGAAAAGCCGAGGGCCAGCCCGACGGTTTGGGCCCCCCCGTCCACGTTCGGGACGATTTTCAGGTCGGTGAACCAGTCGTGGTTGCGTATATCGATGAACATCAGCGTCGCGCCCGCGAGGAAGAGGGAGATTCCCAGCGCCTCCTTGGCGGTGGGACGCCTCACCCTCGCGGCGAGCCAGTCGGAGACGTGCGACACGATAATGCCCACGAAGAAGTACTTCCACAGCCGCATCTCGCGGGAACCCGCGTAATCGACGAACAACAGGACCCAGAAGGCCGCGACGGACGCCCAGAATGTCCGCCTGCCCGTGGCGACCACGAAGATCGGCAGAAAAATGTAGAAGCAGACTTCGACGTACACGCTCCAGGCGGGCGGGTTGACGAACACCGGGAAGTTCAGCGACCGCAGCATGAACAACTCGGAGAGGATGGCCGGCATCTTGAAGCCCGCCTGGCCGACGCAGACGCCCGCCACGGCCGTAATGAGGTAGAGCGGGTAGATGCGCAGGAAGCGGCGGCGCACGTAGTCGCGCAGGTCCTGGACGCCGTTCATTTTCCGCAGGGAGCGGAAGATCAGCAGTCCGCTGAGCATGACGAAGACCGGGACGGCCCTATTTCCACCATTAGAGATTAAATAAGGGGCACAATCCTTGGACGCCCAGAAAATCGGGTAACAGAAGAACACCGTATGGGCGAAGGCCACGAGCAGGGCCGCGAAGCCGCGGTAGGCGTCGAGGGCGCCAAAATGGGTGTGCGTCGAGGGCGGCGGCGGGGCGAGCCGGGCCAGGACCCATTCGCGCGGCTTCTTGGCAAACAGCGCGACAAGGACCGCCGCGTAGAACAGCAGCGTACTGACGGCGGCCACGGGACACAATCCGCACCAGTGCATGAAATGGGACATCCCACACCCTTTCGGAAAGTTGCCTTGGATTCACCAGCCCGCCGGTTCGCCCTGCCCGCCATTCCCGGTTAGGCGACTTGCAGGTGGGGCAGCGGCACGATGAAGCGGCCACCCTTCTCGCTGAACGCCTGGTGTTTGGTCATGATCGGCTGGACGTAGTTCCAGGCCAGCACCGCCGCCACGTCGGCCCCGCGGGCGTACAGGACGTCGGACGGGTAGACCGGCAGGTGGTCGCCGGGGCTGTAGGTGTTCTGCTTGACAGGATTGTCCTCCACCATGAAGTCGATGCCGCCACGAGGCGTAATCGGTAGACGCGGACCTACCCTGTGGCCCCCCTCCCCGTCAAGGCACCGAGAGACCGCTTGAAGCGGACGCAGGAGTCGCGCGTTTTCCAGTATTTGCTTTTCATCCAGGCGATGGGGCCATTCGCTTTGACGAGCTGGTCCTCCGTCCTGACGAGTTGGTCCTTCGTCTTGGCGAACTGGTCCTCCTTCGTCGTCGCAATGTATTCGCTGGTGTAAGAAGCGTTCCGGTCCAATCCGCCGGCCGCGGTTTTCACCTCGAGGCCGACGCGGAACCGCGCGTCGTGGACTTTCCGCAGCAGCACGTTGATGTTGGCGGACGCCACCGGCGAGTTCTGCAACCCCTCGACGTTGTTGTGCAGCTTGGAGGCGTCCATCACTCCCGGGAACTTCGCGGCGTTGACCAGGACGGTCTCCGGGCTCATGGAACCGTAGAACCAGAGGTCGAGGATCTCATAGCCGTTGGCCTGGGCCAACTCCTCGAACATCAGCGCGTTATAGCAGAAGTAACCATGGTTGATCCACCCGGTCGAGGGCACCTGGTGGAACATGTAGCCGCCCGGCTTGGTGGCCTCGTGCATAACTTTGAAGGCGTTGAACTGGTTCATGAGGTGCTCGGTGGTGCCGAAGTTGACCACCAGGTCGAACGTCGCCCGCTTGTCGGCGGCGAGGCCGTGGGCGTTCAGGTCGAACAGATGCACCTGCGGATACGCCGCCTTTGTCGTCGAGCGCGCACGACCACATCGAAGGAGACGTACTCGACCTCCGTCAACTCGACGACCTCGGCCAGGAACAGCGTCTGGATGCTCGGGTGCGACCGCAATTTGGAGCGCCACGAGTAGACCTTGAGGATCGGGTCCAGATTGGCGTCGTGCGTCTTGCATCCGTGCCGCCGGACGACCTCCTTAAACTGGTCCGCCTCTCCGTTCTGCAGACACGACTCCCCGATGTCCAACATGCGGCCGCGGCGCGGCAGCTTGCCCGTCGCGCTCAGCCAGCTGAGGAATTCTGCGCCACACCCCATTGCTCAGTCCCTCTATGAAGGTTAACGATCGGACTTTCACAACTCCGGGTCAGGCGACTTGCAGGTGGGGCAGCGGCACGATGAAGCGGCCGCCCTTCTCGCTGAACGCCTGGTGTTTGGTCATGATCGGCTGGACGTAGTTCCAGGCCAGCACCGCCGCCACGTCCGCCCCGCGGGCGTACAAGGCGTCGGACGGGTAGACCGGCAGGTGGTCGCCGGGGCTGTAGGTGTTCTGCTTGATGGGGTTGTCGTCCACCAGGAAGTCGATACGGCCGGCCAGGTCGAACTGGTTCAGCAGCGTGGTGACGGTCGGCGAGGCGCCGTAGCCGGCGATGCACTTGCCTTGCGCCCGCAGCCGGTCGAGCAGCGACACGAAATGGTCCTTGGCCGCGTCGATGCGGCGCGAGTAGTCCTGGAAGGTTTCCAGCCGGTCCAGGCCGAGAATGCCTTCCCACTCGATCATTTGGCCGATCACGGGCGACGCCGCGCGCTTTCCGCCCGCCAGCTGGACTGTGCCGCGCAGCGACCCGCCCTTGGTCGGGATGCGTTCGACCCGGATCAGTTGGAGCCCGTGGCGGCGGAAGAAGCTTTCCAGCGACTTGATGGAGTGGTAACAGAGGTGCTCGTGGTACACGGTGTCCCAGAGCATCTTCTGCACGATGTCGAGCAGATAGGAGACCTCGAAAGTGAAGATCCCCTCGGGAGCCAAGAGCGAGCGGATTCCGTCGGCCATGTCCGGCAGCTTGTCGGAGTGGGCGAAGACGTTGTTGGCGGTGACGACGGCCGCCTTGCCGCAACGGCCGAGGACCTGCCCGGCCACGTCGGAGGTGAAGTAGACCGGCAAGGTCTCGATGCCGGCGGCCGTGGCGCGCTTGGCGGCCTCGCGGCCGGGATCGACGCCGAGTACGCGGTGGCCCAGCTCTCGGAATGCCGCCAGCAGCGAGCCGTCGTTGCTGCCGATGTCGACGACCAGCGAGCCGACCGGGGCGCCCGCGCGGCCCGACACGTCGGCGGCGTATTGCTGGAAGTGCTTGACCAGGCCAAGCGACGACTGCGTGGAGTAGGTGTTGGAGCGGAAAAGGAGGTCGGGGGCGACCACGTCCTCGATCTGCACGTTGCCGCAGTCCTCGCACAGGTAGAGGCTGAGCGAATACTTCTCCTGGGGCGTCGGTTCGGCGAAGTAGTCGTTGCCGATGGCCGACGCGGCCAGGGGCAGGGCCGGGACGATCTTCGGCGAGCGGCACATCAGGCAGTGCGTGCCGCGATAGAAGGTCTTGTCGGCCGCGGCGCCCGCGACGGTTTCCGTCCGCATCTGGAATCCTCCCGAAAAGAGAAAAGTCGGCGGGCGCCCGCGTCAGCCGGCCAGGCCCGCGACCTCGCGGGCCAGCGCGTCCTGGAGCATCAGCGACAGCCCGCCGTCCACGTACAATTCCTGTCCGGTAATGAAGGAGGCCTTGGCGCCGCACAGGTAGGCCGCCGCCTCGGCCACTTCGGCGGCCGTGCCCATGCGGCCCAGCGGGGTGATGCGGGCGTACAGCGCCCGCAAGTCCGCCTGCCCTTCGTAAAAGGCCGCCGATTCCTGCTTGACGAAGGTGCAGGGCGCCACGACGTTGACGCGAATGCCCCGCGGCCCGAGTTGGACGGCGAAGTAGCGGGCCAGCTGCCTCACGGCCGCCTTGGCCGCGTGGTAGGCCGCCGACTGGCCGCGGGTCACGAAACGGCCCGCGTTGGAGGCGACGATCACCACGGAGCGGTCGCCGGCCGGGTCGAACTCGCCGGCCAAACCCTCGATCAGCACCTTCGTCGCCGTCAGCGTCACGGAAAGCTCGCCCGACCAGGGGTCGCCCGGGCCGCGGTAGCGCTGCGCGAATGCCAGGCTGTTCAGCTTACCGTGGCGGCCGACCTGGCCGCGCAGACCCTGTAGAAGGGTATCGCTCTGCTCCACGTCGCCAGCCAGCCCGACGATCCGGCCGTCGGCCGGGACCGACGGGAACTCGCCCGGCCGTCGGCCCACGACGGTGACGAGTTGGCCCGCGCGGGCGAAGAGGACGGCCAGTTCGCGGCCCACGCCCTTGGTCCCGCCGATGACGACCGAGTGTTTCTGTGCCATTGGCGATTTCTCTCGTCTTTCGATGGCTTAAGCCGCCTGTCGTCCCCGCGCGATCGAGCGCAACCGGTCGAGGTAGGCGGCGACCGCGGCCGGGTCGTCTTCCTCCGGCGCCCAGGCCGGCGCCGCGTTGGTCTTGCGGACGAACGGCCCGGTCGTGGTTTCCACGAACATCACGCCGCCCTCCGCGGCGATCGGCGTGTGAAAAACGTCGGCGGAGTAGCGGTAGAAGAACGGCTTGCCGGAGGCGTGGTCCCCCAAACCGACGACCTCCCGGACGCCGCCGTCCTCGTCGAAGACGAACAGGTCCATCCGTCCCGCCAGGACGTGGTACGACTTCGGCTTGCGGTCCTGCAGGTGCGGCCGGACGTAAGCGTCCCGATCGAGCGCGATCACCATCTCCTGCAGCGTGCTTTGCGAGTCGGCATGGGCGCAGACGCGGGCGCGCTTCCTCGGGCTGCGCCGGGCCTGGTCCCTGAGGAACGCCAGGTCGGCGGCGCACAGCGGCAGGACGGCGCCCTCGGCGAAAAACACCTCGTCGTTGACCTTGCGAAACTTCATTCGTGTCCTCCCGAATCCGGGTGGGGCCGCTCAGGCGGCGTGGAGGGCGTAAGGGCTGCCGGGAAAAATGGACGCCAGCCGACCGCCGCCGGCCGTGAACGCCTGGTTCCGGCCGGCCACCGCCTCCTCGATTTCCGGGCGAACCGTCATCAGGCACAGCGGCACGCCTCGCCCGGCCAGTTGGGCGGAGGGCAGGATCGGTGCCCGCGAGCCGGGCATATACAGGCCTTGCTTGTTGGGGTTGTCGTCGGCGACGAAGTCGATGAACGCCCCCAGGCCCAGCAGGTTGATGAACGCGGCGCTGAGGTGGCCGGCGCCCAGCAGGGCGGCCTTGCCCTCCGTGCGCGAGGCGCTCGAAATAGGCGATGTGCCGGGCGCGGGCGTTCGGGTACTCCCCGAGGAAATGCTCCGCGCGGCGCACCTCGGCGCCGACCCCGGCCGGGGCCGCCGACGGCCCGCCAGGCGCCGCCCTGACCACGGCGACTAGCGCGTTTTCCAGAGTATAGAAATAGCTTTTAAGGAAAATCACATCGAAGCCGGCGCGGGCGAGGCACTGCCGCAGCGTCACCGGCGTGAAATAGAAGACGTGCTCTTCCCAGACGGTGCTATAGTCGCAGCGCTCCAGGGCGCGGGTGGCGTCCGGGACCTCCAAAAGGACGTAGCCGCCGGGCGCGGCCAGGTCGCGCAGGCAGTTCAGAAGCTCATGCGCGTCTTGCGCGTGCTCCAGCACATAGCGGAGGAGTACGACGTCGGGCCGGCCGAACTTCCGCACCAGCCGTTCGGCGGTCGAGCGGGTCAGGCTTTGCTGGATCGACTCGACGCCGCCCAGCGGGTGCTCGACGCCCAGGTCGGCGCGACGATCCGCCTGTCGGCCGCCGGTGAAGCCGCGTTCGCCGAGCCGGCGAAGCGTGGAGGCGTCGTGCGGGCCGAGGCCTAAAACCGTCGAATGCGCCGTGACTCCCGGCAGTTGCACGAGGACCTGCGTCACGTCGTCCAGATGGCCTTCCGCCTCGTTGTACGCAATCCACTCGAAGCGCGGCCGCAGTTCCTCCGCCGGCGCGACGGCGTCGAGTTGCACGGTCCCGCAGGCGCCGCAGACGCCGACGCCCAGCGGGTGCATGTACTCTGGTTCGCCGGCGGAGCGAAGGAAACGGTTCGTCAGCGGCTGTTCGCCGAAGTCGAGCGAGGCGCCTACCGCCGGCTTCTCGCAGAGCTTGCAGAGCTTCATTAGTCCCTTCCGTGGGGAAAGAGGCCGGCGCCCCGACCCGGTTCGCAGTCGTCATTCAAAAAAGATGTAGCCGTGATCGCCGGTGTAGCCGGTCTGCTCGAACAGCCACTCCCACTCCTTCGGACACAAAAACGCCCGGCAGGTCAGCTGCCAGTAGAGCAGGTTGGCCTTCTCGCGCTCATTGCGGTAGGACTCGACGGTGATGTGCTTGGCCCCTTTGCCGACCCGCTGCATCTCTTTCAGGGCGTCCCACAATTCGTAGTTGTAAAGGTTGTGGAGCGTGTTGATCGTGAGTACGAAGTCGAATTCGCCGTCGGCGAAGGGGAGCTTGCGGGCGTGCCCCTGTTGGAGGAATGGCTTGACCTCTGGCTTGGCGTTGTCGATGGCGTACTGCGAAATGTCGATGCCCGCGACCGTCGCCCCCGGCACGACCTGCGTGAATTCGTAAAGCAGGAAGCCCTTTCCGCAGCCCACGTCGAGGATGCGGGCGCCGGGCTGGAGGTTGTACTTCTTGGCCATCGCTTGGGCGACGGCGCGCCAGCGGCCGTCGTACTTGTAGCCGCCGTAGCCGAGGTGCCGCTCGCCGTCCCAGTAGTCCTTGCCCCATTGGCAGGCGATCTCGGCGCACTTGGCCTTCTCGTGTTCGTTGACTCGGCGGACGTAATCCCGCTTGGTCGAGGTGTGCAGCCCTCCCATGAAATCGACAAACGCCATTGCGGACCTCCTTGCGCCCCTTCGTTCGTCCTTCTACGCCTTGTGCTGATAAGCCAGCGGTTGCGCGGCGATCTCGCGCCAGTTCGTCTCCACCCAGTCGATCACCTCGGACAACCCGTCGCGCAGGCTGACAGCCGGCGCCCAGCCGAAGCGCTTGCGGGCCACCGACGAGTCGATGACGTAGGCGGCGTCCTGTCCCGGCCGCTCCGCCACCACCTCCGCGGCCTCCTCGAACGGCTTGCCCAGATGGTCGCAGATCGTTTGCACCACGTCGCGCACGGCCACGCCCTCGTCCGGCGACAGGTTGTAGGTGCGACCGATTTCACCCTTCTCCAGGATGGCCAACTCGCCGCGCGACACGTCGCGGATGTGGATGTACGACTTGACCGCCTTGCCGCCGCCGTGCAACTGAATCTTTTTCCCCTCCTTGATGTAGATCACGGAGCGCGGGATGATCTTGAACAGCTGTTGACGGGCGCCGTAGACGTTGGTGGCCCGCACGGTCAGCAGCGGGAAGCCGAATTGTCGGTGATACACCGACAGCAGCATGTCCGCGGCCGCCTTGGACGCGGCGTAGGGCGTGCTCGGGGCCAGCGGGGCGTCCTCGGTGACGCGGCCGACGCAAGTGCCGTAGGCCTCCGGCGACGAGACGTGGAGATAGCGCCGCAGATAATCCTGCCGCCGCAGGTGGTTGACCAGCTTGGCCAGGGCGACGCAGTTGGTCTGATACCAGTGTTCGGGGTGGTCCCAACTCGGCGCCACCTCGCTCTGGGCCGCGAAATTGACGACCATCGGCGGCCGTTCGGCGTCCAGCAGCTTTAGGATCTCCGGCATGTCGTCGTTCATGTCCAGCCGAAAGTAGCGATAGTTGGACAGGTCGGGGCGCAGTTTGTAGCGCAGGAAGGCCGCCGACCGTTCCGGCGACCGGCTGACGCCGAGCACCTCGTAGGCGGGGTTGTCGAGCAGCAGATCGACGAAATCCTGCCCCGAAAACGAGTTGGCGCCCAGCACCACGACTTTGGTTTTCCGATTTCTCACGACGTCATCGTCCTCCGATCAACGCCAAGCGTCCGCCCCTTCGGCCCCAAGCGCCGCAGAGCCAGACGCGCCTTGCGGAGCTGGCAAGCCTTCCTCTCCTGCTCATCCGCTCCGCCGGCGAACTGCCTCCGCTTCCCGCCCGCCGGAAGAAAGTCGTTAAGCATGATGCAGCACCATTTCAGACGGTATATGGGCAATAATAGCGTCGCTCGCCGCAGCCACGTTTGCTTCCCGTATTCACCTTCGGCGAGGGCCCGCGTGAACGCGGGATAGTATTTCATCGGGACGGGCCGTTCCGGCTGGCAGAAGAAGTCCGACACGGTCTTGGCCGGATCGTCCCAGCCCGCGTACTCGAAGTCGATGAAAACCATGCGGCCTTCGGGCGTCCGCAGGGCGTTGTGGAAGCCGAAATCCGACGGCGACACGCACCGCTCTTCCATCGGCAAGGGCGCGTCCAAGGACAGGCCCAGTTCGCGGGCCGCGTCGGCCGCCGCCGCCAGATTCAGCGCCTCCGGCAGGTGCGAGATGTTCCGTTACGAAGGCGGCGGCCTCACGATCGACTTCGCCGTGGGTCTCTACGCCTTCGAGCCGGTTCAACCTTCTTTCCAGGCAATGGAAGTGGTCGCGCAGGCTGAAACACGCTTCGGAAGCCTGCGGCAGTTCCGGCGCCTTCGCCTTCAGGGCGTTCACCGCCAGGTAAAAATTCGACGCCTGCCGCACGGCCTCCGTCGCCACTTCCTCCGCGGCCAATTTGCGGCCTGGTATATATTCATACAGGGCAAGCCCGCTTTGGCGGTCGCAGGCCAGCGGCCGCGGCAGGGCGCGGACGCCGTTTTCCCAGGCGAACGACGAGAACGAGTATTCGGCGCCGAGCCGGTCGCGCGGGTCGTCCGGGTGCTGGAAATAAGCCTTCAACACCAGAGACGTACCATCCGCGTCCGCGCGAAACACCTGGTTGTTGGCGCCCCCGGCCAACGGCGTCAACGAGAAGGCGCCGGCGAACCCGGCCGCGCGCAGCAGCCGCGTCGCGCCGTCGAGCCGTTCATCGCTGAGTGTGGACGGTGTCGTCATGCCGCCAGCAACTCCGCTTCGATTTCCTTCCACGACCGCATCCGGCGCACGCCGGCCGCCGACTCGCGGCAACCCGTCGGGTCGAAAAGGATCCGCGACGCCCCCGCCGGGAACTCCGGTTCCGCCAGCAACTCCGGCAGGTCGTCGATGAAGAGCGTACAACCCGCCGAGCCGATGCGCCGCAGCTTTTCCGGCAGGGTCAACTCGAAAAACACCCGGCCGCGCTCCATGCCGATGTCGTCGGCGTCGAAGAAGCCGTTCCGCTCCAGCCATCCCACGGCCGCCTCGTGCAGGTCGTATTTCGGCCCCAAATACGGGTGGCGCGTCTTGTGACTGATAATACAGATGTCAAATTTTTCCCGAATCGCCCGCCGGAAGAAGTCGAGGGCGCCGGGGAACGCGGCCGCCTCCAACATCCGCGCCCCGTAAACGGTCCCTTGCATTTCGGTCCAGGCGTCCTCGCGACCGGTGCGGCGCAGGTGGTCGCGCACGCTGCCCTTGTCGGCCGGCAGCGTTGCGGAGATCAGCCCCTGTTCCAGCGCCACGCGATGAAACAGGCCGTCGTAGCAGACGATCGTGTTGTCGAAATCCACGCCGATGCGCATCCGCTTTTTCACCCTTTCACCATCTCGACCAGCGGCCGGCCCACCATGCCCTTTTCCAGAGCTTCCAACGCGCTATTGATTTCTTCCAGCGGAAACGGCCGCGACAGGATCGGCGCCAGGTTGAGCTTGCCCGACTCGATGAGCCGGGAATAGCGCGGGAAGTCGCGGTCGGGCCAGCTGTCGCCGCCCCAGGTGCCGCGGAGCTGCTTGCCCATGTTCAGCTGCTTCGGGTCAATCGTGAGCAGGTCGCCCTCGCGGGCGTTGCCGACCACCACGGCAACGCCGCCCTGGCTGCGCACGCACGCCAAGGCCTGCTGCATCACGGCCGGCCGGCCGGTGGCCTCGATGGCGATGTCCACGCCTCCCGGGCTGATGCGGCGGATTTCCTGCACCGGGTCGCATTCCTTGGGGTTGATGAGATGCGTGGCCCCCATCTGCCGCGCCAGTTCGAGCCGCTCTGGGATTACGTCCACGGCGATGATCGGCGTGCACCCGGCGATGGCGGGGGCGGCCACGGCGGACAGGCCGACGCCGCCCGTGCCGAAGACGGCGATGCTGTCGCCCGGCTTGGCGCCGGCCGTGTTGTAGACGGCCCCCATGCCGGTCGGCACGGCGCAGCCGAGCATCGCCGACTCCTTCATCGGCGCCGCCTGCGGCAGGACCGTGAGGCGGTTTTCGCTGATGACGGAATAACGGCTGAACGTGGTGATGGCGCCGGCGTTGACCGTGCGGCCGCCCCAGCGGTAGGTGGACCCCATCACGTTGGCGCCCGAACCTTTGATCCACGAAAGGATGACGCGATCGCCGTTCTTGACCTTGGTCACGCCCTGGCCGACGTCGTGGACGACGCCGCTGCCTTCGTGTCCGAGGCAGTGCGGCAGGAACGGGTCGGCGCCGCGGTGGCCCTTGCACTCCAGGAGTTGCGTGTGGCAGACGCCGCTGTAATGCACCTCGACCAGCGCCTGGCCGGGCTTGAGCGCCGGGATGTCCAGGTCGTCCAGCACCAGGGGCTTGCCCGTCTCCACCAGGATGGCGGCCGCCGTTTTCATCCGGAATCTCCGATTGGTGAATCGTTGTTCGCCGATCGGTTAGCCGCGACGCGCAGCGGAGCGCTCCGCTGCGCGTCGCGGCTAACCGGCCTCAGGTTCCGTTCACGCCGCCGCCCGCACCCGGCAACGCATCTTCGCCGCGATCGTGTGCGCGATCTGTTCGGCCGTCAGCCCGAAGTGTTCCCGCGCGTGCTCCTGTTCGCCCGATTCGTGCAGGAACTCGTCTCGAGTACCGAAGCGAAACAGGGTCGCGCGCTGGCGCGGCCGGTCGGCCAGCCATTCCGCCACGGCGGAGCCGAAACCTCCGATAAGACTGTGTTCCTCGACCGTGGCCACCAGCGGAAAGTTGTAAAAGCACTCTTCCAGGTAATTCGTGTCGAGCGGCTTGACGGTGTGGAAGCTGGCCACGCGCGTCGAGACGCCGTCGCGCTCCAGCCGCTCGGCAGCCGCCAGCGCTTCGGGCATCATGTTGCCGGTGGAGAGCAGGCAGACCTCGCGCCCCTCGCGGATCGTGATCGCCTTGCCGATGGCGAATTGCGGAGGCGTTTTGTGGATGACCGCCTCGCCCTTCTTGCCCAGGCGAATGTAGACGCCGCTCGGCCGCTGACAGGCGGCCCGCACCGCCAGCCGCACTTCCACCGCGTCGGCCGGGCAGACCACGGCCATGTTCGGCAGCGCCCTCAACAGGGCGATGTCCTCGCAGGAGTGGTGCGTCGGCCCCAGCGAGGCGTACGACAGGCCGCCGCCCACGCCCACGATCGTTACGGGGACGTGGTGGTAGCAGACGTCTACCCGGATTTGTTCGAGGCAGCGCGTGGTGATGAACGGCGTGATGGTGTAGGCGACGGGGCGCAGCCCGGACAGGGCCATGCCGGCCGCCATGCCGATCATGTTGGCCTCGGCGACGCCGCAGTTGTAGAACCGGCCGGGGCAGCGGTCGCGGAACGAGTCGAACAGGCGGTTGCCGATGTCGCCGGACAGCAGCACGACGCGCGGGTCGGCCACGGCCAACTCGGTGATCTCGGCGGCGAAGGCGTTCCTCATGTTACCTGTAGCTCCCGGGTCGCTTTTCGGACCTCTTCCGCGTTGGGGATGCGGTAGTGCCAGTTGTTGTCGTCTTCCATGAACGAGACGCCGCGGCCCTTGACCGTATGGGCCACGATCATGCGCGGCTTGTGCGAGCCGTTCGGCCCCATCGAAAGCATCCCGACCACGGCGTCCATGTCGTGGCCGTCGATCTCGACCGCGTCCCAGCCGAAGGCCTCCCACTTGGCGCGGAGAGGGGCCAGCGACAGCGTTTCGTTGCTGCGGGCGGTGGCCTGCCACTTGTTGTAATCGACGACGGCGGTGAGGTTGTCGAGGCGCTGGGCCGGGGCCAGCATGGCCGCCTCCCAGACCGACCCCTCGTTGCATTCGCCGTCGCTCATCAAGACGACGACCCGGTGCGACCGGCCCTGAATCCTGGCCGCAAGCGCCATGCCGACGCCGAGCGGCAGGCCGTGGCCGAGCGAGCCGGTGGCCGCCTCCACGCCAGGCACGCAGCCGGGGCCGGGGTGCTCCGCCAGCCGGCCGCCGTCGCGGTTGTACGTCGCCAGTGTTTCTTCGGAAAAGAAGCCGCGCTTCGCCAGCGTGACGTAAAGGGCGAGCGCCGCGTGCCCCTTGCTGAGAATGAAGCGGTCGCGGTCGGGGTCGAGCGGTTTGGAAGGGTCGATCTTGAGGACCGACCAGTAGGCCGCCACCAGCACGTCGATGCAGGAGAGGGACGAGCCGAGGTGGGGGGTCCCGGCGCTGTGCGATAACTCGATGACCCGCTGCCGGACGGTGCGGGCGATCTTTTTCAGGTCATCGGTTGTCATCCGTCCTCACCTTTGTGCGGGGGGTTCGTGCCGGCCCGACATGGTTGGCGGCTTGTCGTCGGGGGCGGGCGAATCCTGAGATCGATTGCGGGGTGGCGGCGCCGAAATCGGCGTCGAAGAACTGGGCGTGAGGGACGTCGGACTCCCTTGCCTCCCCCCAGGCCGGCAGCCGCCTTGCCGCCGTCGGGTCCGAGTATATTTCCGACAGGGGATCCACACAAGCCGACTTTCGCCGGCCCAGTCGCCTACCCCGCGACGCGGGGGGCCGCCTCGGCGAGGCAGGACAGCAGACCCCTGTACTTTTGGAGAAAAGCCTTGCCCATACGGCAATATCCCTGGTGGCCCTTCTCCTTCAGCACCGCGTCGAGTCGTCCCCGCAACCGAAGGTCTTCGGGGCTGTAGACGCAACGGCCGTCCAGCTGGTCCAGCATCTCCCGCACAACCTCCCGGATGTCCAACGGGTCGCTGTCCAGGAAGCTGAGGCCTTTCTGGCCGATCAGGTAGTAGTTGGCGTTCAGATTCAGAGCTTCCTGATCGAACATTTCGCCGAACGACAACAGTCGTCCGTCGGCCTCGGAACGAAACAGCTTGGGGATGAAAAGGTCTCTTGTGGAAAAGGGCGGCAGGACGTTGGAGATCCAGTTGACGTAGACGCACGGCGCGCCGAAGGAGAACGCCACATTCGACAGTCCGGACGCCAGGCCGAGGAAGAAGCGGCACTGGCCGCACAGATACACGTCCATCCAATCCGACTTGGCCGGCGAGTGGGCGTAGTCGATGACGCCGTCCGTCGCCGGCAGCGGTTTCATGCGGGGGTCGCCCATGCGCACGACCCAGCCGCCCCGCCCTGTTATTTCGCGGAGGGCGGCCCGGTAGTCTAGGGCGTTGGCGTTACGGTGGGACTGATGCCTGCTGCCTTCGGCCTCGTGGTAACCGCCGTCGCGGACGTGGAGGCAGACGAACCAGGCGTCGGCCGGGAGGCCCAGGTCTTGCAGCACGCGTCGCCCGCGCTGCCTGTCGAAGTCCGAGAGGGTGAGCAACGGCGGGCGCCCCTGCGCTTCCCACTCCTGCTGAATGACGCCGAGGGCCTGCAAGAAGTACAACAGGCCCGACCCGGGAGTGTAGAGCGCGTGGGCCACCCGGAACCCGAAGGCCTCGGCCAAAGGGCCGAAGGACTCACAGAGGCCAGGGTCGGTCACGACCGTGAGGCGGCGTTCCAGGCAGTTCAGGTAATGACGGTTGGCGGTCCCCCGCGGCGGGGCCAGCAGCACGACGCTCCGCCACGAACGCCACCCCAACTCCTTCATTTTGAGCAGGGCGTCAATCGTGGCCATGTGGCCGATGTTGCGGACCCAGTCATCGGGCAAAAGGAGGACCTGGGACGGGTCGTATGGGCTGGACGGCGCCAATCGTCGCTGGAGGTCGAGCTTGGCGCGGTAGACTTGCAGCGCCGCCTCGAGTTTTCCGTACTGGTTCTGCACGTCCTCGGCGAGGGCGTCGTACGCCCCAACCAAACGCGCCGTCTCAAGAACTTTCGCCGGGACCCCGCGCGGCTCGTGCTTATGGCCGACCGCCGCCGCCCGCGAGGCGTGGTACTGCGCGACCGCCTCTTCGACTCGCCCCTCGCAGGCCAGCAGGCGTCCAACGGCCCGATGAACGAGGTCCGCGTGCGCGTCGTCGAGGCCGGATGCGAGGGCCGTCCGAAAGTCGTCCAGGGCCTTTCCCATCTGCCCCAAGGAGCAGTGACACTCCCCACGCATGAGGTAATGGGGGCCGTGTCCCGGCCGCACCGCGATGGCGCGATGGAAGTGCTCCAGCGCCTCCGGCAGCCGGCCGTCGAGGGTCAGCGCTGCCCCAGGGCCGCGTGGCAACAAGCCAGCGGCTCGCGGTTCCGGGCCAAGGCCGCGCCTTCCGGGCAAAGGCGGGCGAGGGCGAATCGCAAGTCCGCGATCGCTCGTCGGTGGTCGGGTTGGCGGAGAAGCGCCAGTCCACGGCAAAGGTAAGCCACGCCAAAGGTGGGCCGTCGGGCGATTGCCCGATCACAGTAGTCAATAGCGGCCTCGTAGTCTCCCGCGATGCTCTTCGCCTGGGCCAGCCAGACATACAGCCGGGCAGTCCCGGCGTCTGAAGGGAGGTAAGGCAGGAAGCAGTCCAGCGCGGCGCCGCAAAGGCGGGACCGGCTCAGCAGACGGATCGACGTTTCGCGCACGAAGGATGCGAAAACCGACGGCATGGCTATAGCGACTCCGTGGCAAGATCGGCGGCCCTTCCCGCGGCCCGGCGCCCCGCCAGCGCGGCCAGGGTCCGCTTGACGCGGACGCAAGCCTCGCGCATCTTCCAGAACTTGCTCGTTTTCATCCATTTGAGGGCGTCGTTTGCCGCGGCAAACCGGGCTTCGAGCCGTTCGCGCCGCCGGCCGCTGAGCCGCCAGAGCGGGCCGAGGAAAACGGAGGCCAGCGCCCGGACCTCCGGGTCGTCGTCCCGTAGCAGTTCCTCGTACTGATCGGTCGAAAGCCCGCTGATGAGGCCCAAGACGGGGACATCGCACCGATCGGGACGTTCGGCGGCGGCCCGAACCAGATCCGGCCCCCACGCGGCCAGGACGCCGGTTTCCCAGAACCAGGGCGCCACGTCGGCGTATTCCGGCGAGGTCAGCTTCGCCAGGGCCGCGGCCATGACTTCGCGCTGCGCGGCGCCGTCGCGAATTCCCTGCGCGGAGTAGGCGGTGGGCAGCGCGGTCCAGAAGGCGAGGCACTCCGGGAGATGGCAGACGCCGTCGCGCAAGGCGATCACGAGCGCCATGAACCAGTCCGAGAGCCAGCGCAGTTCGGGCAGGTAGCCGCCGGCCCGCTCGAACGACGAGCGCTTGTAGATGGCCGCGCGGGTGGGGAACCAGCCCCAACCGATTTGGTTCGCGACCTCCGCGGGCGGCAGGAAGGCGGCCTTCTCGTCGGGGCCTGTCGGATAAGGTAGGATCTCGCCCGTCCGGCCGTCGATCGGCGCAGCAGCGCGCACGCCATTCCGGCTTCGAGATGACGGGACAGCAGGCCCATCGCTTTCTGAAAGAAACCGGGCGCGATGAAATCGTCGGCCGCCCAGCAAAACAGGTAGCGGCCGGCCGTTAGGCCGACGCCGCGGCGGATCGTCTGATTGACTCCCCGGTTGCGCTCATTACGGACAAGTCGGATCAGCGAGTGGCGCACGGCGAAGCGCTCGACGACGCGGACGCTGTCGTCGGTGGAAGCGTCGTCCACGACAATTACCTCCTTGGGCGGAACGCTTTGGCGTAAGATCGCGTCCAGCGCGCGCGGGAGGTACTGCGCGTGGTTGTAATTCGGCATGACAACAGACAGGTCGGCCGACTTCATCCCGTTCCCCCGATCCGCGACCTACCAACCCCGAGCGCGAGCGAGGGCTTCGCCGTATCCCTCGCTCGCGCTCGGGGCTGGTTGGAGGAACCATTTACGCCGCCCGCTGCTCGGCGACTCGGCACGCCTGCATCGTCTTGATGTTGTAGTAGCGCGGGTCGGTCATCGCGTTGGGGACCTTGCCCGCCTTGAACGCCCTCACCAGATCGCGCACGGCGTCCTGGATCGTGTGCTTCGGCCCCCAGCCCAGCTCGCGAAGAATCTTGTCCGACGAGATGTGGTAGGAACGCAGGTCGTTGGTCGGCGAGGTGACGATCTGCACGTCGGGGCCGACTTCCGCACGCACGATCTCGGCGATCTCGCGGATGCGCAGGTTCTGGTAGCCGGCGTTGAACGTTTTGCCGTCGATCTTCTCGTCGGCGTACCCGAGGCACTGGATATAGAGATCCGTCATATCTTCGATGTGCAGGTTGGGCCGGCGCTGTTCGCCGCCGAAGACGGTGATCTTGCGGTTGTGGAAGGCCAGGTTGGTCAGGATGTTCACCGACAAATCCAGGCGCAGCCGCGGCCCGTAACCGCAGACGGTGGCCGGCCGCAGGACCAGCGTCACGAAGCCGGGTCGCCGTTCCGCCAGCAACACGTCCTCGCACATCGCTTTGAACTTCGAGTAGTCCGTCAGCGGCTGGAGCGGCAGGTCTTCCGTTACGTTCTCCTCGTCCTTGATGCCGTAGACGCTCGAAGAGGATGCGTAAATGAAGCGCTTGACGCCGCTCTTCTTGGAGACGTCCACCAGATCGAGGAAGGCGTCGTAGTTGATCGACTTGCCAAGGTTCGGGTCGAGTTCAAAGCTCGGGTCGTTGGAGATGCAGGCCAGGTGAATGACCGCGTCGCAGCCCGGCAGCGAGCGCTCCAGAACGGCGCGGTCGCGGAGGTCGGCCTTGATCTCCTCCAGGCGCGGGTGGCCCTTCACCGACGCCAGCACATCGTCGCCGAAGAAATACAGATCCAACACCTTGACGCGGTGGCCGGCCGCCAGCAGCTTGGGGACCAACACCGAGCCGACGTAGCCGGCGCCGCCCGTCACGAAAACCGTCTTCGCTCCGCTCATCGGCATCCTTTCAAACAAGGAGACTGATTTCACGGGTTGGCCGCGACGCGCCAGCGCAGCGCGCTGTCCAAGCGCTCCGCTCGCGCGTCGCGGCTAGCCGTCTTAGACCGCCTTCTTCAACCCGCCGAATTCGCCCGTCGCCGCCTCGGCCCCGTGGACCTTCAACAGACATTCGACATGTCGATACAGCGGAATGCGGTCGATGGCCCGCTGGTTGCCCAGGATGGCGACGGCCTCGGCGCCGACGATGTTGCCGATGAAGCCGACCACCTCGGCCGGGGCGCCCATCGCCACGGCCAGCGACGTGACGCACAACACAGCGTCGCCGGCGCCGACGCGATCGACCACCTGCGTCGCCAGGGCCGGCGCGGTTTTGAAGCCGTCGCGCGAGTGATAGAACAGCGTGCCGTACTTGCCCTGGGTCATCATGATCCGCGAGCAGGCCAGCTTGTCGGCGACGTGCATCACCATTTCCTGCGGCGACATCCGCTGGTTGCGCGTCTCCAGGGCGAACTCGCGCTGCGCCAGGCAGACGTAATCGGCGCGGGGGTATTTGGAGATCATGTTGAAGCCGTGATTGCCGGCGTTGGACTGCGTGTTCACCGCCAGGAACTTGGCCTTCTGGCAGAGCACATCGATGGCCCGCGGACTCATCATGCCGTGGCCGTAGTCGGCCACGATAACGAGGTCGTACTGCGGGACCATGTCGCGCAACACCGCGCAGAACTCCAGGTCTTCCTCTTCCCCCAGCGGCTCGTCGTTGATTTGATAGACTTCAAAGAGCTTTTGTGAGAGATATTTTTCCAGGAAGCGCTTCTTGACGATCGTCGGCGCCCCCTTCTTGTATAGGAAGGTCGGGTTGACGTTGGACTTGAGGACCTTGCGGCAGAAATCCTCGCGGTCGCCGCCTTCGCCGAGGAAGGTCAGCACGTCCACGCCCTGGCAGAACGAGGCGAGGTGGTTGGCGCAGGCCAGCACGCCGCCGCCGAACTGGTCGGTGGAGTGGTAGCGCGTCGCCAGCACCGGCTCCTTGCCCGACTTGCCGATGGCCTCGCAGTACGCGTATTCGTCGATGATGGTCTCGCCGAGCACCAGCACCTTGAGCCTGTCGGCCGCGCGCAGGGGACGGAGCACGTCGGCGGCGGGGTGACGCCCCGTGAACTCGATCAACCACTCCTTGACCGGCTCCGGCACCTGCGACATGTAGCGATTGATGAGGGCCGAGGAGCTGAAGGTGATGTCTTCGGTGAAGACGAGCTCGCCGCCGACGGAGGCCACGGCCTCCTTCTCGCGGGCGACGTGGCCGATGGTGTCGTCAAGGTTGCGGAACTCGCTGCCCTTGGCGAAGGCGTTGGGCCGCAGCATTTCGATGGTCTCGACGGCGGTCGGCCAGCGGTTGACCGCGACGTAATCGACGCAGTCGAGGGCGGCGATCATCTCGGCGCAGAGCGCCTCGGGGAAGGCCGGTCGGTTGGCGCCCTTGTTGACGTAGCGATCCGGCGTCAGGGTAACGATCAACACGTCGCCGAGCCTGCGCGCCTGCTCGAAATGGCGGACATGGCCAATGTGTAATAGGTCGAAGACGCCGTGACAGTGGACGACGCGGCGGTTCTCGCCCTGGTGGCGCGCGATCTCCCCCCGAAGCTCTTCGAGGGAGCAGACTTTTTTCTGTTTGGCCATGAGCCTTTGTTCCGTTGAAAAGAAGGGGGCCTGCTTCGGGACCGCTTCTGAACTATCGGCAAAATGCGGTCGATTCTCGACGCAAACGACTCGCCGGGCCGCGCGGCCCGCAAAACCGAACGCCCGGCGACGCGGCTCACGAAAGATGGGGCGGCCGGGCGACGTTGCCGGACGCGCCGGGATCGGGATGCGAACTCAGGTGAGCGACGTTGTTCGGGAACAACAATAACAAGGGGCGATGGCGTGTCAATGCCACCGGATCGGCCGACGGCCGACGGGCCTACCCGAAATCCGCCTGTGGCGATATAAGAAGAGGCGGCCCCGACGATCCCCAGGTGCGCGGAGAATGGCATGACGGTGCGGCCGTTGGATTTGAGCAAGCTCCGGGTCTTTCCGCTGGCCGAGCGAAAAAGCCTGACGCGGACCGACGACATTCTCCTCGACCCGGAGGCGGCGCCGGCGCAGTGTCCCGAGCGCGTGGCGCCGCTGGTGCAGGCATTGCGCCGACAAGATTCGGTCGGCCCGGCGGCGTGGGGCCACGGTCCTGTTGATTTACGGCGCCCATCTGCTCCGCAACGGGGCCGCGCGGATCCTGGAGCGGATGATGGCCCAGGGCTGGCTGACGCACCTGGCCACCAACGGCGCCGGCACGATTCACGACTGGGAATACGCCTGGTTCGGCGCCTCCACGGAAAGCGTCGAGATGAACGTGGCCCGCGGCGCCTTCGGCGCCTGGCACGAAACGGCCGTGAACATCCACCTCGCCCTGATGGCCGGCGCCTGGACAAACTCGGCTACGGCCGCGCCCTGGGCCGGCTCATTCTGGAAGACGGCGCCACGCTTCCCGCGACCGCCCAGCTTGCCGAGGCGATCGCCGCGGACCCGACGCATCCGCTCACGGCGGCGCGGGCCGATTTGCTGCGGACGATGCGCGAGCAGGGCTGGCCGGCCGGCCGCGTCGTGGTGGAACACCGCTGGAAACACGCCTCGATTCTGGCGCAGGCCTACCGGCACGGCGTCCCGCTCACGGTCCATCCCGGCATCGGCTATGACATCATCTCGAACCACCCGGTCTTCAACGGGGCGGCGTTGGGCCGGGCGGCCGAATGGGACTTTGCGCTGTTCGGCGGCTCCGTGGAAGGCCTGGACGGCGGCGTCGTGCTATCCGTCGGCTCCGCGATCATGGGGCCGCAGGTGTTCGAGAAGAGCCTGAGCTGCGTGAACAACCTCCGCCTCCAGGCCGAACGCGCGGTGGTGCGCGACCACGGCATCTACGTCGTGGATTTGCAGGACGGCGGCGGCTGGGACTGGACGCGGGGCGAGCCTCCGAAGACAAACCCGGCCTATTATCTACGTTTTTGCAAGAGCTTTTCGCGCATGGGCGGCGCCATGCACTATCTGCAATGCGACAACGCGGCCTTCGTCCACAACCTGTATCGAGAACTTCAACGGGAAGAATAGGGCGAAAAAAGACCCGAATTCACCGTCGCGGCCCCGCGCGCCCCGCCAGCAAGCCGGCCAGGCTCAAACCGCTCGGCAGGCCGCGCCGTCCGGCCCGCAGGTGGGCGTCGATCAGCCGCCACGTCTCGCCGGGCGCCGACCAGACGGGGCCGGATCGGACGTTGGGCCGCCGGCCCGTGCGCCGCTCGTGATCGGCCGCCCATTGCAGGACCTGCGCCACCGTCAGTTTTGGGGCGATGGCCAGGTTGCGGACGCCGAGACGCCGGGCGAGCAACTGGTTCAGGGCGTCGTTGCCGCGCAGGCCGCGACCGCCGTTGCGGAGCGCCGCGTCGATGTCGCGCCAGGTCTCGCCTGGCGCCGACTCGACGGGGCCGCTCTCCGCAGTCGGCCAGCTTTCCCTCTGCCGGCAGTGCGCCTCGGCCCAGCGGCAGATTTTTTCCTCGGTCAGCGGCGGCGGGGCGTGGACGGGACGGACGCCGCGCTCGCGCTCCAGCAGTTGGGCCAGGCTGTCGCCGCCAGGCAGGCCGCGCAGGCCGAGACGAAGGGCCGCGTTTACGTGGAGCCACTTCTCGCCGGCGTCGCCGGGGACGGGGCCGGCGGAGGCCGTCGGCCACTCGCCGGTTAGCTCGTGATGGGCGTCGGCCCAGGCCAGGACTTGCGCCACGCTCAGCGGGGGGCGCGGCGGCATCGGCTGGCGTTTCGGCTTCATCGGCACGGATAATACCCTGGAAACATGGATTAGTTGACGGCGAAGATCCTCCCGTCAGTCTACCGCGCGAGCCGCCGGCCGGCCGGGGTGGCGGTGGGCACGGTTTTTGCGTTCGAGTTGTCCGGCCCTCCCCTTTTCCCGACCAATATGGCCCATTGGCGAGCGTATAATGGAGAATATGTCATGCCGAATCTGACCGCTTCCGTCCCCCACCAGCTGACCCGCGCCGAGGCCAAGCGGCGCATCCAGGAGGGGATCAGCGACTTTCACCGCCAACAGCCCGTTTTGCTGGGCGGCGTCCATGAGACCTGGAACGGCGATTCCATGAGCTTCTCGGGCGGCGTAATGGGTCAGTCTATTTCCGGATGGATTAACGTGGAAGATCGGGAGGTCCGCGTGGAGGTGGTCCTTCCGGGGCTGCTGGGAATGGCAGCGGCCGCCTTGAAGCCGCAGATCGAACGGCAGGGGCAAAAGCTGCTGGGCGGACCCGCGCCGACGTAGCGATATGGTTCTTGACTCCGGGCCGGCCTCCGTCGAAACTTTACCAGGCCCGACCGACGCGGACGAACGGCCGGTGAAGAACCCCGACGTTTCCGAGAGGAGTCCCCCTTGCGTTCCATCCCATGCGAAGGCGTCGCCCTTCCCCGCGGGCGCTGGCTGTCGGTCCTGATTGTCGGCGCGATTTTCGCCGCGGCCCAGCCCGGCGCGCTTCGGGCGGCCGAGCCGGACAAGGCCGCCGCCTGGACGCCGGCCCTCATGATGAAGATAAAGCAGGTCGGCAGTGTCCAGGTTTCCCCGGACGGCAAGCGGGTCGTCTTCGCCGTGCGCCGGGCCGTGACGGCCGGCGACAAGAGCGAATACCGGACGCGGCTTTACCTCGCCGACGCCGACGGCGGCCGGGAGGCGCCGCTGACGCCGGACGACCAATCCTGCAACGACCCTCTGTGGGCGCCCGACGGCCGCCGAATCGCCTTCGTCTCCGATCGTTCCGGCAAAAGGAACCTCTGGGTCATTCGGCCCGACGGCGACGACGCCGTGCGGCTTTCCGACGTGAAAACCGCCGTGGGCAACTACAAGTGGGCGCCCGACGGCCGCTCGCTGGCCTTCACGGCTATGGACGGCCCCACACCCGCTGAGGAAGCGGCGGCGCGGGACAGGACCGACGCCCGCGTGGTGGACGAGAACGTCAAGCGGAACCGTCTCTATATCATCCCTTTCACCGACCCGCAAAAGCTGCAAAGCAACGCGCGTCTGCTGACGCCGGGCGATCTGAGCGTCGCCACCGAGGGCGACAAGGCGGGCCGGGCGCCCTTCGACTGGTCGCCCGACGGCAAGACCATCGTGTTTTCGCACACCCGCGTCCCCGGCCCGAACGACTGGATTCACACCGATCTGGCGCGGGTGGACGCGGCAGGCGGCGCGTTGCGGCCGTTCGTCCACACCGGGGCGGCCGCGACGACGCCGTTCTATTCGCCGGACGGCGCCTCCATCGCCTACGTCGCCAGCGACGACCCCGCCTCCCAGGCCGATTCCGGGAGGATTCGCGTCATCTCGGCGGACGGGAGAACGGACGCGGCCCTGGCCGAAACGGCGGACGGCTTCGGCCGCTATTCGGAGATCGTCGGCTGGTCCGCGGATGGCAAAAGGATCTATTACACCGAGGCCTGGCGCACCAATCTGCGGCTGATGGCCATGCCGTTGCAGGGTCCGCCCGTGGAAGTCAGCCGCGAAGAGGGTATGGCGTCCGCCGGCGTGTTCCTCAACGGGCGCCGCACCCACTTCGGCTTCGCCTGGGAAACCCTGACCCGGCCGCCGGAGGCGTTCGTCAGCGCGGCCGATCAATTCGCGCCGGTCCAGATCAGTCACGTCCAGCCCGACGTTTCGGCCGCGCCGCTCGGCCGCACCGAACTCATTCACTGGAAATCGAAGGACGGCCTCGAAATCGAGGGGTTCCTGACCTACCCGGTCGGCTACAAAAAAGGCCGGCGTTATCCCCTGCTGCTCGTCGTCCACGGCGGGCCGATGGGGGCTTACATGCAAACCTTTGACGGGACTGCCGCCTATTATCCCGTGGCGGTGTTCGCGGCGCGGGGCTACGCCGTTCTCCGGCCCAACCCGCGCGGGAGCGTCGGCTACGGCCGGAAGTTCCGCCGCGCCAATTACGGCGACTGGGGCGGCGGCGATTTCGCCGACCTCATGGCCGGCGTCGATCACGTCATCGACATGGGCGTGGCCGACCCGGATCGCCTCGGCGTGATGGGCTGGAGCTACGGCGGCTATATGACGGCCTGGGCAGTGACGCGGACGAAGCGTTTCCGGGCGGCGTCGGTCGGCGGCGGCGTGACCGACCTCGTGAGCTTCACCGGCACGGCGGACATTCCCGACTTCCTGCCCGACTTCTTCGGCGGCGAGTTTTGGGATAAACCCGATGTCTATCAAGAGCATTCTCCGATTTTCCACGTCAAGGGCGTCAGCACTCCGACTCTGATCCTACACGGCCAACTGGACACGACAGTGCCGATTTCTCAGGACGAGGAACTGTATAATGCGCTCAAACGCCAGGGATGTACGACGAAAATGGTCGTCTATCCGCGGAGCCATCACGGCATCGAGGAGCCGCGGCTGGTGGTGGATTGCATGGAACGCAATTTGGAATGGTTCGATCAGTATGTCCGTGGGGCGCCGCCAAAGTAGCGCGATCTTATCGGCGAGCGGCCGGCGTAAGCCGGCTGGTGTAGCATAGCGCCGCGAAGTTGGCGACGCACCAGCCGGCTTACGCCGGCCGCTCGCCCCAAGGAACCTCCCATGCGTACATCCGTCGGCGCCTACGCCCTGATCCGCCGCCGCGGTCCCGGCGGGGCCGAGGAATGGCTGAGCAACTGGAACGAGGGCTGGAAGGCGCTCAACCTCGTCGGCGGCCACAAGGAAACCGGCGAGTCGTTCCGCGAATGCTGCATCCGCGAGATCGTCGAGGAACTGGGCATCGACGCCGCCGCCGACTTCCGCGTCGCCCCGGAACCGGAAGCCCGTCTCGAATACGTCGCCGACTCGCGGAGCAGCGGCGAAAGGACGGCCTACACCATCGAGCTGTTCGCCGTCGATCTGCTCACCGAGGCGGCGAAGAATCGCATTGCCGCCGACCCCGCCGCCTGCTGGCTCACCGAGCGCGAAATCCGCGCCCTCCGCACCGCCGACGGCCGGGCGGTCAGCCCCACGATTGAAAACGTCCTGATTCAGGCTGGCCTATTGTCCGGGCCGAACAAACCCTTCCCAGCGGAATAGTATTTGCGCCCCGATTCCACTACTGCTCACGCCGGGCAGCGCGTCCGTCGCGCGTTTCAAAAGACCGTCTCTCAATAAAGCCGGTAGAGCATCCAATAAACGACCACGCCGGTGGCTGAAACGTACAGCCAGATCGGCAGCGTCCAGCGGGCGATGGCCACGTGCCGCGCCAGCCGGTTCCGCAAGCCCAGGTAGGCCGTGACCAGCGCCAGCGGCGCCGTCGCGGCGGCCAGGATCGTGTGCGACCCGAGCACGGCCAGGTAGGCGTATCCCACCCACTGCGGGGCGTCGGGCCATTGTTCGCTGAATTTCGTCGGCCGGGCGTGCATGAGGACGAGGTGGAAGTAGAGATACGACGCCAGGAACACTGCCGAGACGGCCAGGGCCGACAGCATGAAGGCGGCGTGGACCCGGTACAGTCGGCGGCGCACGGCCCCGTATCCCAGCAGCAGAAGGACGCCGGCGGCGGCGTTCAGCGCGGCGTTGAGGGGCGGAAAGAACTCCGCCGGGCCGCCCTCTCGCCGCAGCCCCGCCACCTCCCGGCGGAGGTGGGCGAGTTCTTTCTCGTATTCCTGATCGGGATTGTCGTCGTTTGGGTCCCGCAGCGCGGAGAAGTAGGCGCGGACGCGGCCCTCTTTGTCCACGACCGCCAGGTGGGTGTCGTGGGTCACGGCGGTTCCCGGCGTGGCGTCGGGGCCGGTGTTCTTCGTGGCGCCGATGTGGAAGCCCTGACCCAGCAGGCGGTCCACCTCCGCCTCCTTGCCGGTGAGGAACAGCCAGCGGTCGGGGTCGGCGTGGTAGTGCTGGGCGTACCCCCGAAGGACTTCCGGAGTATCGTCCTCCGGATCGACGGTGAAAGTGACGAGGCGGACATCGGGGTCGTCGGCGAAGTCCTTCTGGAGTCGTTCCATCGTGTCGGAGACCCACGGACAGGGGCCGGTGCAGCGCGTGAAGATGAACGAGGCCACCCAGACCTTGCCGCGCAGGGCGGAGGCGTGGACCGTGCGGCCGTCGCGTTCGGTGAGGGTGAAATCGCCGAGGGGGTTGGAGACCTCGTTCACGTCGCGCGGGCCGGGCGGTGCGCAGGAAGCGAGGCAAGTCAGGCAGAGGAGGGCGGCGACGAACCTACCGGCGGAAAAACGACGCATGGAAACTCCGGCCGCTTCAGCGCTGCCAGGCGATAACGAAGTCCGGCAGCAGCACCATGATCAGCATGGCGCCGAGGATGAACGCCGGGAAGATCATGAAATAGAGCTTGCGCCAGTCGAACGCCAGGTGCATGAAAACCCAGCCGACCAGCCCCGCCTTGATCACGGCCACGCCGAGGACGATGACGAAACTGGCGAACTTGCTGATCCACGGGTGTTCGCCGGACGCGAGGTAGTTGGCGAAGAAGGAGGACCACGTGAAGAAGGCCAGGGCCACGAACACGATCAGGTACGTCTTCACCTTGCCGCCGTGGTCGCCGTGGTCGTTTGTGTCGTCCGCCATTGGATTTCTCCAGTCCTACCAGCCGCGAGCGCGAGCGAGCGGATTTCCCTCAATCCGCTCGCTCGCGCTCGCGGCTGGCATCTCCTCTTCTTACACCAAATACAGCAGCGGGAACAAAAAGATCCACACAATATCGACAAAGTGCCAGTACAGCCCGACCAGTTCCAGCATGGTGGCGTGTTGCGGGCCGATCTTGTTCCGCAACCCCATGACCAGGATGATCCCGAAGATCACCAGGCCGACGAACACGTGCAGGGCGTGGAAGCCGGTGATGGCGAAGTAGCACGACGCCCAGAGGTTGCCGAACGGGATCGACGGCGTCAGTTGCACTTCACCCTCGTGCTTGTCCAGGATCTCGTTGACGCGGGCGCCGACCTCTTCCGGCGGCAACGGCCGGCGGTAGGTACCGTCGGCGTTCTTGCCGCCGTCCATCTCATGGTACAGGGCGTAGCAGTCCTTGACGACCGGCGTCTGCGCGTCCAGGTTGTCGGCGCTCACGCCCTTGACGACGCCCTCCAGCTCGCCGTGGACGCGGACGAAATACTGCATCCCGAGGGCGTGGTAGGTCTTGGCGCGCTGGACGGCGTCGTTAAAGCGCCATTCTTCCTTCTGTTTGTCGGTGAGGCTGGCGGGCGGTTCCATCGTGCCGGGCAGCACCTCGCCGATGTAGCCGGGAATGATGTGGTGCTGGAACTTGGCGTTGTACTCGTAGCCCTTGATGCAAAGGAACAGGGTGCCGAGGACCAGCGTGGCGCCGACGTAAAGCGTGGCCTGGCGGAACCGATGGACGACGACGGCGTGGTGGGCCAGGACGACGGTGAGGCTGCTGCAAATCAGCACGAAGGTGTTGAGGGCGCCGATCCATTCGACGAGATGGACCTCGTGCGGCTCCGGCCAGTGGAACGGCGAATGGTTCGGCGTGCCGTTGCGCAGGATGAGGTAGACGCCGATGAGGGCGGTGAAGAACATGATTTCCGTGACGAGGAACAGCCACATGGCCAGCTTGCCGTGCGGCAAGGGCAGTCCCATGTGCAGCTGCCGCGGTTCGTCGTGTACGGCCTGAGTCATAATCGTTCACCGCAGTCGTGAGTATGATAATAAGCGGCGCACCGGCGATCCCCGGTTAGCCGCGACGCGCAGCGGAGCGCTCCGCTGCGCGTCGCGGCTAACCGGCGTCACCGATGGACCAGCCACGGCAGGGCGGCGTCCAGCAACAACAGGGCAAACACGCCGGGCAAATACAACAACGACGCCCGCAGCACGCGCCGGGCCGCCATCGTCGAGGGCGCCATCAGGAAGCCGGCCGACGACGCCAGGAAGGCGACGCCGAGTAGAGCCGCGCCGACGGCGTAGACGGCGCCGCCCGTCCCCAGGACCAACGGCGTCAGGCTGGCCGGCAGCAGGACCGCGCAATAGCCGACCATGCGCCAGCCGGTGCCGCGTCCGGTGCGGTCGTAGACCGGCAGCATCCGCAATCCGGCGCGGGCGTACTGATCGCGGTAGATCCAGGCGATGGCCAGGAAGTGCGGCACCTGCCACAAGAACACGATCAGGAACAGCGGCAACGCTTCCCACGTCAGTCCGCCGCGCACCGCGGCCCAGCCGATCAGCGGAGGCAGCGCGCCCGGCACGGCCCCGATCAGCGTGTTCAGCGTCGTCCGCGATTTTAACGGCGTGTAGACGCCGACGTAGCAGACGAAGGTCACGGCGGCCGTGACGGCGGCGGCCCAGTGGTTCAGCGTCAAGGCCAAATATGCCACGCCGCCGACGCCGAGCAACGTCCCGAACACCAGCACTTCCATCGGCTGCATCCGGCCGGCGGGCAAGGGCCGGTTCTCGGTGCGGCGCATGTGGGCGTCGCTGCGGCGCTCGATCCACTGGTTCCAGGTGCTGGCGCCGGCCGCGACCAGGGCCGTGCCCAGCAACACGTGAAACAGGATTAACCCGTTGACGTGGAGGCCGCCGGCCAACAGGGCGCCGGCCGCCACCGTGAACAGCACCAACACCGCCACGCGCGGCTTGGTCAGTTCGAGGTAGTCGGCGAGGCGCGGCCGCGCCGCCGGGGCCGCCGCGAAATCGGCGATCGTGGGTCGCGCCAGCGGCGCGGCCGTTTCATTGCCGATGGTGACGATCGCCTTCATGCCGTGCCTCTCACCTGCCGCGAACTCGGGACGGCCGAATAAACGCCCTCCGGCGCCGATTCGTGGCGCCGTTCCTCGGCGGGCAGCGTCACGGCGGCCCGGTACGCCTGCACGACGGCGACGGCCGCCGCAGCCAGAATCAACGCGCCGACGACCACGTGGCCGGTGCGGACCACGGCCTGACCGACGCGGATCGGCTGGAGGTCCGGCGGAAGGTCGGAGCCATACTGGGCCAGCAACGCTTCGACGCCCAGGCTTAGCTGCAAGACGAGCAGCCCGGCCATCACGACCAGCGGTCGGCCGAGCAAACGGCGGCCGGCCGGCCGTTCCCACGCCGTCCGCAACAGCCACACGACCCCGGCCGTGACGGCGAAGGCCGTCAACACGTGCAGGCGCACGGCCGAGGGATTGTGAAAGTGCCGGACGAAGGCCCCCAACACCACTTGCAGGAATACCAACGCCGCGAGGGCCAACGCCGGCCGGCGGCAGCGGCGCGCATATTGCGGAGACGAAAACTCCTGTAGTTCGCGGGGCGAAGTTAGCACCGCCAGGCAGACGAGCAGGCCGAACACCAGTTCGGCGCAAACGCCATGAAGGGCCGCCAGTTCCGGCCCGGCCGGGGCGTTGAGCAACACGCGGGCGCCGCCGAGCAACCCCTGCGCCACGACGCAGGCCAGCGCCGCCAGGGCCAGCCGCCGCGACCCGGCGATCCATAGCCCCACCGCCAGCACGATCACACAGAAGCCGGCGCCGTAGGCGAACAGGCGGTGCGTATGCTCGATGATGTAACCGGGACTCGGCTCGTCCCAGGAAATCAGCAGCAGGTGCCAGGGGTAGGTCGGCCACACCGGGTCGGCCATGCCGACGCGGAAGGTCGTGACCACGGCGCCCATCGTTACCGCCGCCGCCGCGACGACGGCGGTCAGCACGGCCCAGGCGTGCAGCCAGCGGGGGACAGGTTGTGACGAAAAAACGGACATAAGGCACGTCAATAGGTTTCGCAGACTTCCGGCGAGCGGCCGGCGTAAGCCGGCTGGTGCTTCCTCGATTCCGCGGCGCTATGCTAGACCAGCCGGCTTACGCCAGCCGCTCGCCGGGCCGCTCAGTGCGCCGTCACCGGCTCCGGCGCGCCGGCCGGCCGCGCTCGCGTCTGCGGCAGGTAATCCTCCGGCGAGTCCGGCACGCTGTATTCGTAGGGGCCGCGGTGGACGATCGGGACCGTCTCGAAGTTGCCGTGCGGCGGCGGCGACGGGGCGATCCATTCCAGCGTGTTGCTCTGCCAGGGGTTGCGGCCGGCCGCCTTGCCGCGGAACAGGCTCCAGGCGAAGTTGAACACGAAGAGGAGCTGCGTGAAGCCGAGCAGGATGGCGCTTATCGTCATGAACTGGTTGAGCAGTCGGAAGTGCGCCCAGGTGCTGTACAGGGTGGAGTCGAAATAGCGCCGGGGGTAGCCGCCGATGCCGATGATGTGCATCGGGAAGAACGTGCAGTTGGCGAAAATGAACGTCAGCGCGAAATGGACCTTGCCCAGCGGCTCGTTCATCATCCGGCCGAACATCTTGGGGAACCAGAAGTAGATGCCGGCGAAGATGCCGAAGATGCTGCTCATGAACAGCACGTAGTGGATGTGGGCGACGATGAAGTAGGTGCTGTGGAAGTAGACGTCCACCGGCGTGGCGGCCATGAAGATGCCGCTGAGGCCGCCGATGACGAACATGGCCACGAAGGCCAGGGCGTTGAGCATCGGCGTGGTGTAATGGATGTTGCCGCCCCAGACGGTGCCGAGCCAGTTGAAGACTTTGACGGCCGACGGCAGGGCGATCATGATCGTCGCCAGCATGAAGCCGGTGCCCAGGCGCGGGTCCATGCCGCTCTGGAACATATGATGGCCCCACACGATGAAGCCCAGGCCGGCGATGCCGGCCAGCGCGTAGACCATCGGCCGGTAGCCGAACAGCGGCTTGCGCGCGAAGGTGGCGATAATGTCGGACACCATGCCCATCGCCGGCAGAATCATGATGTAGACGGCCGGGTGCGAGTAGAACCAGAACACGTGCTGCCACAACAGCGGCTGGCCGCCCCCGGGTCCGGTGTGCAGGTTGCCGAAGTCGAGGCCGGCCGGCGGCAGAAAGAAGGTCGTGTTGATGGTCTTGTCGAGCAGTTGCAGGATCAGGGCCACGGTCAGAACGGGCAGGGCCATCGCCTGGAGGATGGCGGTGATGAACAGCGACCAGACGGTCAGCGGCATCCGGAACAGCGTCATGCCGGGCGCCCGCAGGTTGATGATGGTGGTGATGTAGTTGATCGACCCCATCATGGACGAGATGCCGACGAAAATCAGGGCGATGAGCCAGAAGACCTGGCCGAGGCCGGAGTGCGGCGACGCGGGGGCGTTCCAGCCGTTGCCTGGCGGGAGCATGGAGCTGGCGAGCGTCGGGTAGGAAACCCAGCCGGAGCCGGCGGCGCCGCCGTCCACGAAGAAGCTGGAGATGATGAAGAAGAAGGCGGGCCACATGAACCAGTAGGAACACATGTTGAGCTTGGGGAAGGCCATGTCCTTGGCCCCGATCATGAGCGGGATCAGGAAGTTGCCGAAGGCCCCCGCCAGCAGCGGGATGATGACGAAGAAGATCATCACCGAGGCGTGCATGCTGAAGAGCATGGTGTAGAATTCGGGCGACATCTTGCCGCCCCATTCCTTGGGGAACCAGGCGCCGAGGATGGGCAACCCGGCCGGGTAGCCGACCTGGAGGCGGATCAGTAAGGCCAGGGCGCCGCCGATAAAGAAGAAGATGAGGCCGGAGAAAAGGAACTGGATGCCGATGACCTTGTGGTCTTCGGAGAAGATGTACTTGCGCAGGAAGCCCAGCTCGTGGCCATGGGCCCCGGTCTCGTGCGAATGGCTGACGCTCATGCCCGATCCTCGCTATGGCGACGCCACCCGGTGGGGTGGGAGAGGGTTTGATTCTATGCCGGCGAGCCGGGAGCGTAAGCGACCGGAGTGATGCGAATACCCCGGTCGCTTACGCTCCCGGCTCGCCGTTACTGCGTGTTCGAGGCCACCGGCGTCTCCGCCGCGTCTGGGCTTCGTTCCGGTTCGTGACTGTTCTGCGCCTTCAGCTGATACCGCAACCACGCCCGGAAATCCTCCTCGTCGGGGTGGACGTAGATGCGGCCGCGCATCCGGTAGTGGCCGCCGCCGCACAGCTGCTTGCAGGCGATCTCCCACTGCCTGGCGTGATCGATTTCCCCGGAGGGGAGGGTTGGCTCGGTGCAACGGCCGGCCGCCTCGTTCCACTGCGTGTTCACTCCATCTTTGTTTATCATGAACCACATGGAGAGGGTCTTGCCAGGCAGGATGTCCTGCATGAGCCGCAGGTTGGGAAGGGCGAAGCTGTGGATCACGTCCCGCGTCTTGAGGTAGACGCGGACCTTGGCCCCCGCCCAGGTGTGCAGCTCGTTGGGGATGTGGACGTCGTCGATCTCCGGCGCCTCGGCCCAGGCGCGGCCCTCGGCGTCGGACTTCTTGTCCAGCGTGTAGCGCATCCGCCACTCCCACTGGTGGGCCGTCACCTGCACGACCTCGTCCGGCTCCGGCATCAGCCCCTGGTATTTGATCCGCTCCCAGAGGCTAACCTGCGCGAAGGCGATCCAGACCAGGATGACCGCGGGGACCGCCGTCCAGACGAGTTCCAGGCGATGGTTGCCCTCGACGTAGCGGGCCTTGCGGCGCGGGTCGTAGGCATAGCGGAACATGAACCAGCAGAGCATGGCTTCGGTCAGCACGAAGACCACGCCGGTGATGGCCAGGATGATGTTGAAGAGGTTGTCCACCTCGCCGCCGTAGCTGGCGATGTTTTGCGGCATCCACCAGCCGATGAACGGCGACACGAGGCACAAGGCCAGGATCGCCGACAGCACCAGCGCGAAAAATAGGCCCCAGAACTTCTGCACGGCGACACTCCTCCGCGCCAGGGATTCATCCTCTTACCAGCCCGCAGCGCGAGCAAGGGACGCGCTCTCCGATCACTTCCCCACGTGCTCGGCCGTCTTGGGGATTTCCTCCGGCGGCCGGTCGTAGATCTTGTAGCGCACGTCCTCCGGCAGCATCTGCGGGTAGGGCAGCGCCTGGACGAAATTCACCACGTCCCAAACGTCCTTGTCGTCGGTCACGCCGGTCGGCGGCATTCCCGACGGGTCGATGCCGCGTTTGATCCGCCAGAAAATGTCGATGGGCCGTCGGCCGCCGCGGTAGACGGCGAGCGTCAGGTTGGCCGGCCGCACCAGCGTCCCCCACTTGTCGTAGCGGAAGGGGACCTGTCGGCCGTAGTCCTGATGACAGCCGATGCAGCTGGCGCTGCCGGACGGGTCGGAGAAGAGTTTATAGCCGCGGCGGATCGATTCCGCCATCTGCTTGCTGGTGAAGTCCTTGTAGGAACCCTTGGCCGGCTCGATCGGCTTGGCGTCGGCCGCCGCCCACTGGCCGACGATCGTGGTCAGCTGGTTGTGGACTTCGTCGGGGATGCCCTCGCCCTTGTTGTAGTCCTCGCCGCTGGCCAGGGCCGAGAGGATGTTCTTCTCGACTTCGCCACGAATGCTCAGGTGGATGACGTAACTGGCGAGGCCGTCGAGTTCCTCGTCGGTGAGCAAGGCGAAAGAGGGCATGGAGGTGCCGTCGATGCCCTGGTGCAGCGTGCGCATCAAATCGTCGCGGCGCGGTTTGCCGGGCGGGCCGCCGGCCGAGGAGACGAATTTGAACTTGCCGAGCCGGTAGTCGCGCGGGTGCGGGACCACCCACGGCCCGGTCGGCCCACGGCCGTCGCCCGTCAGGCCGTGGCAGTGGACGCAGTGAAAGCGAAAAGTCTTGCTGCCCGTGGCCAGGGTGTGAAACGGGGCGCCTTCCTTGGGATCGCGCACCTTCAACTTGACGAGTTGGGTAACGACTTCTTCGTCTTCGCCCGTGGCGGCTCCGACCCGCGGGGCGTAGGGCGTGCCGAACGCGGCGTCGAGGGCGGCGTCGAGCTTTTTGCGGAGGCCGGCGTCGATGCTCTTGGGGTCGGTGATCTTGCCGCCCTTCTTGGGGATCTCCGCGATGCTTTCGTCGAGGCGTCCGGGCTGCTCCGAGGCCCACGGCTGGTCCTTGGGCACTTCGTCCACAATGGGGTCGGTGCGCGCCGGGTAGTGGAGGGCCGGCGAGTAACGCAGCGATTCGCCGCAGCCGCACAGCAGCAGGGAGGCGAACAGGGGGACGGCGACGGACAACGCACGCGGCGGCCGACGCGAAGACAGGCCAGAAATCACTCGTGAATCCCCCTCGTAGAATCCAGCCGCGAAAGAGGAGTTCGTGTGTCCATCAAATCGTGGAAGCGGACGGACGCCTCGGCGGTTTGACGCAGCGTGTTTTGTAGTTGGTCGCGGCGCGAAGTCAAGCGGATTCAATTTCGGGTACCGGGACGGGCCGTGGACAGCAATTCATGTGCCGGGCGGACGAGGCGCGTTCGACGGCGAGCGGGGGGCGTCAGCCCCCTGGTGCGTCACACGACCGGCCGCGGAATGCTACACCGGCCGGCTCACGCCGGCCGCTCGCCGGGCCGATAGAATGACCGGATTTGAGAACGGCCCCCGCGTCGATTCCCGGAATCGGGAAGGCGGCCCCGGGGCGGGAGACGGCGATGCTGTACCGACTCGGCCGGCTGATGCAACTCGCCGGCATGGTGATCCTGCCGTTGGCCATCGTCGCCAACGTGGCCCCCGAACACGCCATCGACCTGAAAACGTCGTTGACGCTTTCGGGGATCGGCATAGCGGTTTTCTTCGTCGGCTGGCTGATTCAGCAGGCGGGGCGGAAGGGGTGAGCGCGTCAGGGCGTGAGGGCCGCGCGGACGATGGCCAGGAATTGCCCCGCGTTGAGGCTGGCGCCGCCGATCAGACCGCCGTCCACGTCCGGCTGGTGCAGCAACGCGGCGGCGTTGTCCGGCTTGACGCTGCCGCCGTACTGGATGACCAGCCCTCCGGCGGCTTCCGCGCCGAAGCGTTCGCCGATCTGCCCGCGAAGGAAGGCGTGGGCCTGTTGAGCTTGCTCTGGCGTGGCGTTGACGCCGGTGCCGATGGCCCAGACCGGCTCGTAGGCCAGCACCACGCGCTTCAACGCGGCGGCGTCGAGGCCGGCCATGCTTCCGGTCAGCTGCGAATCCAGCACCGTTTCGGTGCGGTCGGCCTTGCGTTCGTCCAGCGTTTCGCCAAGGCAGAGAATGACGTGCAGCCCGGCGGCGAGGGCGGCGTGGACCTTACGGTTGATGAAGGCGTCGGTTTCGCCGAGTTTATGGCGGCGTTCGCTGTGGCCGAGGATGACCCAGCGACAGCCGACGTCGGCCAGCATGACGGGGCTGACTTCACCGGTGAAGGCGCCTTCCTTTTCGGGGTAGCAGTTCTGGGCGCCCAGTTCGACGACGCTGCCGAGCAACGCCTCGCCGACCGGCAACAGATACGGCGCCGGCGGACAGACGGCGACGCGCACGGCATGCTCGCCGCCGAGTCCTTCGACCACCGCCTTCGCCAGCGCCTTGGCCGTGGCGGCGTTGGTGTACATCTTCCAGTTGCCGGCGACGAATTTCTGCCGCATCGTGATCCCCGTTGTCTCATGCGCCTTGTCCGCCCCCGGTTAGCCGCGACGCGCAAGCGGAGCGCTCGGTCAAGCGCTCCGCTGGCGCGTCGCGGCTAACCGGGTTCGGAAATATCGTCAGATCGTCTTCCCCATCAGCGTCGCCAGCTTGCGCAGGTCTTCCGTCAGCGCCGCGTACTGCTTCGGCAGCAGCGCCTGCGGCCCATCGGAAAGCGCCTTTTCCGGACAGCTATGCACCTCGATATGAACGCCGTCGGCCCCCGCCGCCAGGCCGGCCCGCGCCATCGCCGGGATCAGGTCGGGCCGTCCCGTGGCGTGGCTGGGGTCCACGATGATCGGCAGGTGGCTCTGCCCTTTCACGTTCGGCACCGAACTCAGGTCCATCATGTTCCGCGTCGAGTCCTCGAAGGAACGCACGCCGCGCTCGCACAGCACCACGTCCTTGTTGCCCTCCGAAAGGATGTACTCGGCCGACATCAGCATGTCCTTGACCGTGGCGCTCATGCCGCGCTTCATCAGCACCGGCTTGCGCGTCTGGCCGATCTCCTTCAATAGATCGAAATTCTGCATGTTGCGGGCGCCGACCTGGAACATGTCGGCGTAGCGCTCCACCAGCGGCGCCTGGCGCGGGTCCATCACCTCCGTCACGACCGGCATCCCGTGCTTGTGGCCGACGTCGCGGAGGATGCGCAAGCCCTCCTCGCCGAGTCCCTGGAAACTGTACGGACTGGTGCGCGGCTTGAACGCCCCGCCGCGGAGGATGTTGGCCCCCGCCTTCTTGACGTGGCCGGCGATCTCGTCGAGGATCGCTTCGCCTTCGACGGCGCAGGGGCCGGCGATCAGGGCGAGGTGGCCGCCGCCGATGCGCACCGGACGGTCGCCGCCGAGGACCACGACCACCGTGTCGGCGTCGTGAAACTCCCGGCTGGCCAGCTTGAACGGCTTGAGGATCGGCAGCACCTGCTCGACGCCGGGGATGGCCTGCAACGGCTCGACCTGGAGCTTGTCCTCGTCGCCGATGACGCCGATGAGGGTGCGCTTCTCGCCGCGGCTGACGTGCGGCTTGAACCCCAGGTCGCGGATGCGATCGAGGATGTGTTCGATGTGCTCGTCGGTGGCGTTGGGGCGGAGAACGATAATCATGGGGGTGCGCGGAGTGGGTTTGGGGGTTGCGGAAAGAGTTAATTTAGGAGGCGAAGCAGACTTCGGCCATACGCGGCGGGGGCGAGCGGCCGGCGTGAGCCGGCTGGTGCGTCACTTTTTCCGAGGCGCTATGCTACAGCGGCCGTCTCACGCCGGCCGCTCGCCCGCCGGCAAAAGCCGTAGCACGTTCAGCAGGGCCGCCCCGACGTGTTCCGACGGCGCGTCCAACTGCGCGGTGCAGCCGGAATACACTCCATCTAAGGTCGTAAAAGTCGAATAACATCCTCAGCTCCACGGGGTCTTGCGGCAGCAACGCCGCCGCCCCCGGCGCCGCCCGGTACTCCTTAAGGAACACCACCGACGCCCAGCGCTGCCAGAACCGCGCCCACGGCCCCAGCGTCTGGGCGTCCTCGGGCCGAATCCCCCCTTGCGTCAGCGCCACCTGGGCGGCGTCGCGGAGGGAGCGGTGCAGGCTGGTCAGGTCGCGGACCGGCGACCGCTTGCGGCGCCGGTGGCTCAGCGGACGACCCACCTCGCCCTCGAAATCGACGACCAGGAAATCCGTACCGATCGACACCAGATGGCCCAGATGGTAGTCGCCGTGGCAGCGAATGCGCGGCGCGTTGATTTTTCGGTCGAGGACCTGTCGGCTCCGCCGCAACAACTCGTCCTCGCCCTGGAGGACGAGGCGGACCAAGTCGCGCAGCGCCTCCGGCAGGACATCCAGGCGCTGGCGCAGCCGCTCCAGCGCCTGCCGGACCTGACCGCGCATCGACTGGTAGAGTGAGCGCTGATACATCGGCGTGAACGACTCCGGCTCAAAGGCCGGGTCGCCGGCGCCGGTCGCCAGGGCGACGTGCATCTCGGCCGTCCGCCTCGCCATCAGGCGGGCCGTCTCCAGGTACGAGCCGAGCAGTTCCCGCCCCTGCTCCGGGATTTCCTGTTCGCTGAGGTCCACGACCGACCGCGGCCCCGCCTCCACCGTCGGAAAGGGAAAGTTGCCCGTCAGGATCTGATCGAAGAAGCGGCGCAAGGCGTCCAGCGTCAGCCGCCAGGCGTCGCCCTCGCCTGGGGCGTAGGCGCGCACCATGCCGACCGTGATCGGCTCCCCGCTCTCCGGCTGATAGTCGAGCACGCCCAGCAGCGGCGGCGTGTGCAGGAACAGGCCGGTCCTGGCGAAATGCCGCAACGCCTCCGGCTCCGGATGCACCCCTTCCTCGACGCGGCGGTAGATTTTGAGCAACAGGCCCCGCCCGTCCAGGACGGCGATAGTGTTGCTCTGCTCGATGACGTGCAAGCCGCCGTCGGCCGCGGCCTCGGCGGCGGGTTGCACGACGTCCGCCGGCTCCCCGCGCAAGTCGCCGCTGTCGCCTTCCAGCCGGCCCCCCTTCGTGGCCGATTCGACCAGCGGGGCGATAAAGGTTCGATCCGCGGACGGGTCGTACAGGGCGCCATGCACCGCCTCGCCGCCTCCGTGCGGCCGGACGCGCAGCCGGGCAAGGATGGGCGGTTTGCTCACCCCGTCGGGATGGGCGGGGGCGTCGGCGGCGAAGGCCAGCGGGACGACGTAGAGTTCCGGGTCGCCCTCGGCGTACTCCGCCTGAATGAGCGCGATGCGGGCCGGGCCGTTCTCGCGCGGCAGCGCCACCGCGTCGCGCACCATCGCGCTTTTCAGCGAGCGGAATCGTCCCTGGAACCAGCGGCGCGACTGGAGGTAGGCCGGCAGAGCCTCGTCAAGGGCGAGGCGGGCCTTGCCGCGAAAGACGCCTTCCCAGCCGGCCGCCCCGGAAACGGTAAGCGTCGGCGGCTCGGCGGCCTCCGCCGTTCGCGACTCCGATTGCGGCCTCAGCAAAAACCAGTAAAACGCATACGGCCCCAGCGTCACGCAGTAGGTTCCTTCGCCGATCGGCGGGAACTTGGCCCGGCCCAACATCTCCACCGGCCTCATGCCGTTGAACTCGGCCAGTTCGATCCAGGTGCATTGCGCGAACCGCGACAGGTTGGCCACCACCAGCACGCGCTCGTCGCCGTGCAGCCGGACGAACGCCAGCGTCTTGGGGTTGTCCGACGCCAGGACGTGCAGGCCGCCGCGGCCGAACGCCTGGTGCCGCTTGCGCAGCGCCAGCAGCCGCTTGGTCCACCACAACAGCGAGTGGACGTTGTTCTGCTGCGCCTCGACGTTGATCGCCTCGAAGTGGTATTCCGGATCGTAAACGGGCGGCAAATAGAGCCGCTGCGGGTTGGCGGTCGAGAAGCCGGCGTTGCGGGCCGACGACCACTGCATCGGCGTGCGGACGCCGTTGCGGTCGCCGAGGTAGATGTTGTCGCCCATGCCGATTTCGTCGCCGTAGTAGAGCACCGGCGTGCCCGGCAGCGAGAGCAACAGGCCGTTCATCAGCTCGATCTTGGCGCGGTTGTTCTGCATCAGCGGGGCTAGGCGGCGGCGGATGCCGAGGTTGATGCGCGCCTGTGGGTCCTGGGCGTAGACGCGGTACATGTAGTCGCGGTCGTCCTCCGTGACCATTTCCAGCGTCAGTTCGTCGTGGTTGCGGAGGAACATGGCCCACTGGGCCGAATCGGGGATGGCCGGCGTCTGCTGGAGGATGTCGATGATCGGCCGCCGTTCCTCCATCTGGATGGCCATGAACAGCCGCGGCATGACCGGGAAATGGAAGCACATGTGGCACTCGGCGCCGTCGCCGTCGCCGAAGTAGGCCACGGCGTCCTCCGGCCACTGGTTGGCCTCCGCCAGAAGAAGACGATTGGGATACTTTTCATCGACGTGCCGGCGCAGCCGTTTGAGGAACGCGTGCGTCTCCGGCAGGTTCTCGCAGTTGGTGCCCTCGCGCTCGTAGAGGTAGGGGATGGCGTCGAGGCGGAAGCCGTCCACGCCCATGTCCATCCAGAAGTCGAGCGCCTGGAGGACCGCCTCCCGCACCAGCGGGTTATCGTAATTGAGGTCGGGTTGGTGGGAATAGAAGCGGTGCCAGTAGTAGGCGTGGGCGACGGCGTCCCAGGTCCAGTTGGACGACTCGAAGTCCTTGAAGATGATGCGGGCGTCCTTGAAGCGCTCCGTCGTGTCGCTCCAGACGTAGAAATCGCGTTCGGGGCTGCCGGGCGGCGACCGGCGGGCGCGCTGGAACCACGGGTGTTGATCGGAGGTATGGTTGACGACCAGTTCGGTGAGGATGCGGAGGCCGCGGCGGTGGGCCTCTTCGAGAAAGCGTTTGAAGTCGGTCAGTTTACCGTAGATGGGGTTGACGGTGCTGTAGTCGGCGATGTCGTAGCCGTCGTCGCGCAGCGGCGACGGGTAGAACGGCAGCACCCACAGGGCGGTGACGCCGAGGTCCTGGAGGTAGTCGAGACGTTCGATCAGGCCGGGGAAGTCGCCGACGCCGTCGCCGTTGCTGTCCATGAAGGCGCGGACAGGCACTTCGTAGATGATCGCGTCCTTGTACCAAAGGGGATCGTCGTCGAAGGAGACGGCTTCCTGCACGCGAGGTTTGCGGGCCACGGTTTACTCACCGGCAAAGAGTTTGAACCATTAACAAACCGCCAAGACGCCAAGGACGCCAAGAAGACAAAAACGATTCAAAATTCATTTATAGTCTTCTTGGCGTCCTTGGCGTCTTGGCGGTTTGTTACCCCACCGTCGTGGCCACCGGGAACGAGCCAAGCACCGTCACTTCCTGGCAGTGTTCGGCCAGCGCCTTGAGCGCCCGGCCGACCTTGGGTTCGTCGGCGTGGCCCTCGAAATCGGCGAAGAACAGGTATTCATACTTCGACGTTTTGGCGGGGAACGACTCGATCCAGGTCAGGTTGACCTTGTTCTGGCGGAACACGTCCAGCGCCTCGACCAGCGAGCCGGGGTTGTGCGAAACCCGGAACATGACGGCGGTCTTGTCGTGGCCGGTCTTGCCGCACTTCTGATGGCCGATCACCGCGAAGCGCGTCTCGTTGTGCGGGGAATCCTCGATGTCCTCAAAGAGGATGCGGAGGCCGTAGCTGACGGCGGCCTGGCGGCTGGCGACGGCGGCGGCGCCTGGCTCCATCTGCGCCAGCCGGGCGGCGTCGGCCGTGCTGGAGACTTCCTTTTGCAGCGCTTGCGGAACGTTCTTGCTCAGCCAGTTGCGGCACTGCGACAGGACTTGCGGCTTGCTGTAGACGCGGCGGATCTCCTGCTGGTCGCAGTTGGCCATGAGGTGGTTGTGGATGCGCAGGCGGACCTCGCCGCAGATGACCAGGTGCGGCATTCGCTGGAACATGTCCAGGCTGTCGGCGATGCGACCGTCGGAGGAGTTTTCCACCGGGACGACGCCGAAATCGACGTGGCCGCGGTCCACTTCCTCGAAGACGGCGGCGATGCTGCCGACGCCCATGAACTCGACCGTCTGGCCGAAACGCTCGACGGCGGCGAGGTGGCTGAAGGTGTATTCGGGGCCGAGGTAGGCGACCTTGAGCACCTTCTGAATGGCGCGCGAGCCGCTCATGATCTCGCGGAAAATGGCGCGGACGGTCACGTCGGCGAGCGGGCCTTCGTTCTTGGTGTTGACCTCCAGGACGTTCTTGAGCACTTCCTCTTCGCGCGACGGGGAGAAGATTTCACCGCCCTGGTCGGCCTTGATCTTGCCGATCTCCGCCGCCAAACTCGCCCGGTCGTTGATGAGCTTGAGGATTTGCAGGTCGAGTTTATCGACGCGCTCGCGCAAGATGCGCAGCGAGTTGGACGTACGGGAAGCGGCCGCGCTGTTGGCGGCCGTCAGAGCGCCCTCGTTTTTCCGCGCCATAGGGGGTCTCATCAAAGGAGGTTCGCGGAGGTTTTCGCGTGTAGTGTAGGAAACGGCGGCGTCGGCGTCAACGGGCCGAAGCGCAACATCATGGCAAAAGGTGACTTCAGGACCGTCTGCCAGTTTGTCGCGGGACGGAACCGACTCGATTCTTGGCTGCCATTCTGGCAGACGCCGTCGAAAGGCCTGTACGGTATTTCACTCTAACTATTTGCGCCGTCAAGGCATGGAACCTGCAAGAGATATCGTGGAGAACTGGCACATCAGTTGCTCAGTTTGGCCCAGCAAGCCTAGGGATAGAATAAGGACCACGAGAACCACGATCAATCACGTCCAAATAAAGCAGCCGGCCGAACCGTGGGGCAGGTTTTTAACCTGCCTCTAAAGGCAGGTTAAAAACCTGCCCCACAAAGACGCGGCCGTTGGGAAAGGAGACAGTGATGGCGGAAGAAAAAATCATCGGCATCGACCTGGGAACCACGAACTCGGTCGTGGCCGTGATGGAAGGCAACGAGGTGAAGGTGATTGCCAACCAGGAGGGCAACCGCCTGACGCCCAGCGTGGTGGCCTTCACCGACAAGGGCGACCGGCTGGTCGGCGACCCGGCCAAGCGGCAGGCCGTGACCAACGCCCGGCGCACGGTCTACTCGATCAAGCGCTTCATGGGCCGGCGCCGGAAGGAAGTCGTCGGCGAAGAGAAGCTGGTGCCCTACAAGATCACCGGCGGTCCCGATGAGCCGGTGAAGGTGGACATCGACGGCAAATACTACACGCCGCCGGAAATCTCGGCGATGATCCTGCGCAAGCTGAAGGAGGCGGCGGAAGCCTACCTCGGCCATACGGTGCGCAAGGCGGTCATCACGGTGCCGGCGTACTTTAACGACGCCCAGCGTCAGGCCACGTTGGAGGCGGCCCAGATCGCCGGCTTCGACACCGAATGGGACATCGAGGGCAAGGACGGCAAGCGCACCAAGCAGCGGATGCGCATCATCAACGAGCCGACCGCCGCCTCGCTGGCCTACGGCCTCGACAAGAAGAAGAACGAGCGCATCGCCGTGTTCGACCTCGGCGGCGGCACCTTCGACATTTCGATCCTCGACGTGGGCGACGGCGTTTTCCAGGTGGAAGGCGTCAACGGCGACACGCACCTCGGCGGCGATGACTTCGACCAGGTGCTGATCGACTACATCGCCGAGGAGTTCAAGAAGGAGAACGGCATCGACCTGCGCAAGGACCAGATGGCCTTGCAGCGGCTCAAGGAGGCGGCCGAACGCGCCAAGAAGGACCTATCGCAGCAGGCGACGACCGACGTCAACCTGCCGTTCATCACGGCGGATGCGTCCGGACCCAAGCACCTGCAAATGTCGCTGACGCGCGCCAAGTTCGAGCAGCTGGTGGACCATCTGGTGGAGAAGTGCCGCGGGCCGGTGATGAAGGCGCTGGCGGACGCCAAACTCAAGCCGTCGGACATCGACGAGGTGGTGATGGTCGGCGGCATGACGCGCATGCCGAAGATCCAGTGGCTGGTGAAGGACATCTTCGGCAAGGAGGGCCACAAGGGCGTCAACCCCGACGAGGTGGTGGCGGTGGGCGCGGCCATCCAGGGGGCGCAGCTGCTTTTGGGCAGCAAGTCGCAGATCCTCCTGGTGGACGTGACTCCATTGTCGCTGGGCATCGAGACGCTGGGAGGCCGGCTGACGCGGCTGATCGAGAAGAACACGTCGATCCCGCACAAGAAGACCGAAACGTTTTCGACGGCGGCGGACAACCAACCTGCGGTGACGGTGAGCGTCTACCAGGGCGAGAGCGAGATCGCCAAGAGTCCGAGCAACCGGCTGCTGGGCGAGTTCAACCTGGAGGGCATCCGCCCGGCCCCGCGCGGCCAACCGCAGATCGAGGTGACGTTCGACATCGACACCAACGGCGTCCTGCACGTCTCGGCCAAGGACAAGGACACGGGCAAGGAGGCCCATATCGAGATCAAGGGATCGAGCGGCCTGGACCCGGCCGAGGTGGAGCGGATGCGCAAGGAGGCGGAGGCGCACGCCGCGGAGGACAAGAAGAAGGTGGAACTGATCGAGGCGCGCAACCAGGCCGACCAGGCGGTGTTCCAGATCGAGAAGTCGCTGCGCGAGCACGGCGACAAGTTGCAGGCGGCCGACAAGGAGGCGATGCAGGCGGCGATCGACAAGACGCGGGCGGCGATGCGCGGCGAGGACGTGCAGGCGATCCGCCAGTCCACGTCGGACCTGGCGATGGCGGCCCAGGCGTTGGCGGCGCACGTCCAGGGCGGCGGCAACCGGCCGGGGGGCGAAGGCTTCCAGGGCGGCGGCCCGTCGTCCGGCGGCGACGGCCGGGGCGGCCCATCCTCGGCGGCGGCAAGGACGACGTGATCGACGCGGAGTATGAGGTGAAGAAGTAGTCGCCGTCTTGACCAGCCCGAATCGCAAGCGAGGGCCGGCGGTATAGAATGGGGCGTTCATTCTACGGGATGAACGCCCCTTTGTGTATTCTGTCACGAACGGCGATGGAGGCCATACCGATGAAAGTCCAAGTAGTCGTTCACGAGGCGGAAGAAGGCGGCTTTTGGGCGGAAGTGCCCGCGCTGGGTTGCGTCACCGAGGGAGACACCCGCGAGGAGCTGCTAACCAACCTCCGCGATGCCGTCGAAGGCGTTTTGCTCGGCCCCGAGGGCCTGGTCGGCAAGACCCAGGACGGCGGCGTGGTCGAAGAGGTGGACCTGTGAAGGCCCTCTCCGGCCAAGAGATGTGCAAGATCCTGGAGCGGCACGGTTGGACGCTGATCCGCATTCGCAGCAGTCACCATGTCTACGGCAGGCCCGGCGCGCGTTCCATCCCCGTCCCGGTCCACGCCAACCGTACTCTCAAAACGGGGACTCAACTCGGCATCATGAAGCAGGCCGGCCTGACCGCGGCCGACCTGTGAAGGAGCACGTTCCGCTGGCATCCTTCCTCCACCGCCCCGCCGCCGCCTTCGGCAAGCCCGTCTGCCGTCTCGGCCTCGCCTCGCACGGCGACGCCGCGATCACGCCCGACGACATCCATCGCGCCCTCGACCGCGGCGTCAACTTCCTCAACTGGGCCGGCGATGAGGACGTTTTCAGCCGCACCATCTCCGACCTCGGGCCGCGACGCGACGACGTGATCGTCTGCGTGCAATTCGCCGCCCGCACCGCCGCCGACGCCGGCGAGGAGCTGCGCTCCGTGCTGGCCGCGATCAAAAGCGATTATGTGGATATTTTGACGTTCTATTACGTCGAGGAGCCGGCGGAGTGGGGGCGGCTGGTCGGCGCGGGCGGGGCGCTGGAATATTGCCGGGCGGCCCAGCGCGACGGCCGGGTCCGCCGCCTGGGGATCACCACGCATCAGCGGCCGCTGGCCGCGGAGGCCGCTCGCAGCGGCAAGCTCGACCTGCTCATGGTCCGCTACAACGCCGCCCACCGCGGGGCCGAAACCGAGGTCTTCCCGGCCGCCGAGGCCGCCGGAATGCCGGTGATCGCCTACACCGCCCTGCGCTGGGGCGGACTGTTGCGGCCGACGCCGGACGACCCGCCCGGCTTCATGCCGCCGCCGGCGCGGGAATGGTATCGCTTCGTGTTGCAGAATCCCACGGTCACGGTCGCGTTGGCGGCGCCGCACGACCGCCGCGAGTTGGAACACGACTTGACGGTGCTCGACGCAACCCATCCATTAACCCCCGAGGAGTATGAACGGCTGGCGGAACACGGCCGCCGCGTCCGGCGACACGGCGGCGGGTTCCCGTAACGGATCAAGGGAGATGAAGGATGGCCGAAAAGCAAAAAGCCGTATCGCCCGAACGCATCCAGCAATTCGGCTGGGGCTTCGCGCCGCCGTTGCTCCTGGAGGCCGGGGTGCGCTGCCGCGTCTTCGACCTGCTCGACGCCGGGCCGAAGACCGTGGCGCAGATGGCCGCCGAAACCGGGGCGTCGCCGCGCGGCCTACGCGCCCTGATGAACGCCCTCGTCGGCCTGGAACTGCTTGCGAAACAAGGCGACGCCTACAGCCTGACGCCGGAAAGCGCCGCGTACCTTGTCAGCACTAAACCGGCCTTCCTCGGCGGCATGACGCGCCACCTCAGCAACCACCTGATCCCCCACTGGCTGCATCTCACCGAGTCCGTCCGGACGGGCAAGCCGCCGATCTCCGTCAACCGGGAAACGACCGGCGGCGAGTTCTTCCGCGAGTTCGTCGAGGACCTGTTCGCCAACAACTACGCGACCGCCAAGGCGCTGGCCGAACACCTTCTGGCGAAGGAGCCGGCGGGGCCGTACCGCGTGCTCGACCTGGCGGCCGGCTCCGGCGTCTGGAGCATCGCCCTGGCCGAGAAGTCGCCGCTGGTGCGGGTGACCGTGGTGGACTGGCCGGCCGTGATCCCGGTCTGTCAGAAGGTGACGGCCCGCCGCGGCGTCGGCGACCGCTACGAATACCGGCCCGGCGACCTGCTCGAAGTCGACTTCGGCGCCGGCTATCAGGCGGCGACGCTCGGCCACATCCTCCACAGCGAGGGCGAAAAGCGAAGTCGGGCGTTGCTGAAGAAGGTGTTCGCGGCGCTGGCGCCGGGCGGCGTCGTCGCCATCGCCGAGATGGTCCCCAACGAGGACCGCACCGGGCCGGCCATGCCGCTGATCTTCGCCGTCAACATGCTGGTGCATACCGACGAGGGCGATACGTTCACGTTCGGCGAGATGAGCGCGTGGCTGCGCGAGGCCGGCTTTGTGAACCCGCGGCGGCTCGACGCGCCGGGACCGTCGCCGCTGATCCTGGCCGATAAATGAGGCCCTTATGGTAGTTTTTCTTTCGATCGCTTGGCGCTGACCCTTCTCGTCTGGGTGCTGGCCTCGACAGTCGCCCGGCAAAAACGCGCGGCCTCCCAGATCGACGAGAGCCTGGAACTTTTGCGCCGCAGCCTCGAACTCTGCGAGCAGGCCAACGATCTGACCGAGCAAGTCGTCAAGAACCAGGAAGAGATGATCCGTCTCCTACGACATCTGGCCGGCGAGGGGCATGAGCCGGCCGAAGCGGCGGGCGGGTTCCGGCCGTCGGAACCCATTCCTTCGCTCCCGCGGAATTGACTCCAATGCGAGGGCGGCGCCATGAGGACTAAAGCGATACTTATTACCTTTTTTTTGTCGGCCGTGCTTGCCGCCCCCGGCTCCTTGACGGCCTGCGCTTCGCCGACCGCGAGTGGCGACGCCGTGATCCGAGCCAAGGCCGGCCCGTCGGACATCGTTATCACCACCACAAGCCGTCTGGCGGGCGCGATCCACTCCTTGACCTGGAACGGCAAGGAATTCATCAACAGCACCGACCACGGCCGGCAACTCCAGTGCGCCGCCGCCTTCGACTGGGACCGCGGGTTCAACGCCGAAAGCTACAATCCCACCGAAGCCGGCTCGCGCGACGACGGCGCCGGCGACAAGTCATCGAGCAAGCTGTTAAGCCTCCACGCGGAGGGGGAGGAACTACGAACGACAATCCAGATGGCGTTCTGGCTGACGCCGGGCGAGAAGTCGGGCAACGACCCGGCCCGCAACGACAGGGCGCTGTCGGACTGCGTTGTCGCCAAGTGCGTCCATATCGGCCGCAGGGGTCTCGCCCACGCCATCGAGTTCGACACGACCTTCACCATCCCGCGCGGCGAAAGGCACACCTCCGTTCATTTCGAGGCGCCGACCGGCTACATGCCCGCGGAGTTCGGACGATTCTGGAAGTACGACGCCGACAAAGCGGACCTGGAAAAGCTGGACGACCACGCCGGCGAACAGGACCGGCCCGTCGTTCTCTCGACGGCCGACGGCGCCTACGCGATGGGCGTCTACTCGCCCGACCAGCCGTCGCCCGGATTCGAGCGGGTCGGCTACGGCCGCTTCCGCTTCAAGGCGGAAAAAGTGAACAAGTGGAACTGCGTCTTCCGCGTCCGCGATCCCAAGGGGATCGCCGCCGGTGATTATCATTTCCGCACGTTCGTGGCGGTGGGCACGCTGGAAGACGTGAAGACGACGCTGACAGCGCTCGTCAAAGAGTTCCGTCGTCCCTGAAGCGATCGCCGCTGCCCCGGTTAGCCGCGACGCGCCAGCGGAGCGCGTTGGGATGAAGCGCTCCGCTGGCGCGTCGCGGCTAACCGCCCGGAGTTAAGGCGCTCAGCACGCGGAACATCAGCGCCGACGCCTCCCGCGCCTCCTCTTCCGTGAGGACCAGCGGCGGCGCGACGCGGACGACCTTCTTCGCCAGCGGTCCCAACAGGTGAACGCCGTCGCCGCCGTCCGCGCCCAGGTAGCACGCCAGAACGAATGCGTTGGCCCACTCCGCGGCGGTTCGCCCCGCGTGGTCCCGCGTCTCCACGCCCCACACCATGCCGCCCTTTTCGCCGCGCACATGGGCGATAAACGGCAGTTGCTTCAGCCGAACCAGTCCTTCCTCCAACACCACCGACGCCCGCCGACTCCGGCCCAGCACGTCGCCGGCCGCGAACTCCTCCAGCGTCGCCAGCACGGCCGAGCAACAGAGCGGGTTGGCGCTCCACGTGTCCGACGCCTCGCCGTAATCGAGGGCGCCGAACAGGTCGGCCGGTCCCGCCGCCGCCGCCACGGGGACGCCGTTTCCCAGCCCTTTGCCCAGCACGACCACGTCCGGCTCCAGGCCGTAAGTTTCGTAGGCGAACAGCTCGCCTGTCCGACCGAAGTTGGATTGCACCTCATCGAGGATGAAAATCAGGTCGTTTTCACGGCAGAAGGCTTGCAGCATCTGGAGGTATGCGGCCGGCGGGTGGTAGGAGCCGCCGCCGCCGAGATACGGTTCGGTGATGAGCGCGGTCAGTCGGCGGCCGCACTGGTTGAGCAAGGAGTCCAGCTCGCGGCGGTACGGCGCCGGGTCGAACGGCCGACCGCGCAGACTCACGTCGGCGCATTCAGCCGTGGGGAAGCTGATGAAACGGACGCGCGGGTCGCGGTCGCGGTCGGTTTCGCTGCCGGTCACGGCGTTGGCCAGGCCCTTTTTGCCGTGGAAACCGTGGCGCGTGGCCACGATCACGTCACGCGCCGGGTCGCGGGCCAGCGCCGCCCAGAGCGCCTTTTGGATCGCCTCGGAGCCGGACGCCGCCCACATCACCTGTTCCAGCCGCTTCCCGCCGGGCCGGTCCTGCAACACTTCGACCAACCGGCGCGTCGTCTCGATTTCCAGTTCTGTCACGGCGTTGTACGCGGTCAGGGGAACCGCACTGGAAAAACCTCTCGGCGCATCCTTATGGTGCGCGGCCGGGCAACTCCAAGCCATGTGGGTTTTAAACCGCTCCATCCACGCTTGCGGGTTGTGGCCGAGGTTGGCGACGAGGACGCCGGAGGTGAAGTCGTAAAGGCGCCTGCCCTCCGGCGTCCAGAGAAAGGCCCCGGCGCCGCGGGACAGCACGGCCTGGGTCGGCGTGTAGGTGCGCAAGGCGCGCGGCTCAAAGACGGCGGCGTCGGCGCGGACGCGGTTGGACAGGTCTTCGCGCGGATGCTGGATGGGAGAAGTCATAAATCCTCCGGGGGGCGGGGTTCGTCCCATGATACGGCATCGGCGGAGGATGGACAGACCGATCGAAGAGGCCGCGTCAGCCGGCGGCGGGGGCCGGCGGTGCGGCCTTCCCGGCGTCGTGGCGGGCGACGGCGCTTCGAGCCAGGTACAGCAGGATGCCGAGCAGCGTCAGGCCGGCCAGGCCCAGCACCACGTAGATCAGCCACGGGAACCGCTCGGTGAACGGTTTCGGCGGCGCCTGGTATTCCGGGTTCTTTTCGACATCTCCCATGTCCTCATAGCCACCCAGGCGGACGCGCGTCGGCGGCGGATCCAGCACCGCGGGCAGGGCGGCGGCGTAGTCGCTGTAGCGGCCCGGCGCCGCGTCCGGATTGCCGAAGTAAAGCCGCAACGGCGGCGACCAGCCGGCGGGCGGCGAGAACACCAGCTGCCGCGCCGCCGTCGTCGAACGGGCGGCCGTCAGCCGCAACGGCGGATCGCGATTGTCCGTCACAATCAACCGCAGCCGCCGGGAGCTGACCTCCGAAAGCGTCGCCGTCAGCGGCGACGAATCCCCGGGCGCCCGTACCCAGCGACTTCCCCCCGCGCTCAGCGGCCGGGGCGTCCACCCGGGGTCGGCCTCCTCCACGGAATAGGACCGCGAGAACTCCACGTTGGCAACGTCGAAGCTCAGCCGCTCCCAGTACGCCTCCAGGTCGGCGCCGCGCGCGTCGCGGACGCTGAGGAACCAGGCCGAGCCGGGGCCGCCCGGCGTCGGGACCGGCTCCCGCGGGCCGATCTCGACCGGCGCGGTGTAGTCCTCGCCCTGCTTTTCCACCGCGCGCCACATCCGGACGCGCGGCGGGTTGACCTTGTCGTCGCCGGCCTTGTCGGGATAGACGCGCACGCGCAGGTAGCGGAACCGGCTGGCCGGGTAGGTCAGGGTGCGGGCGTCGATGGCCTGGTCGCCGACGCGCAGGCTGACCAGCGAGCTGTCGTTCACCAACGTCCGCCAATCGGCGCCGTCGTCGCTGCCTTGCACCTGGGCGCGACGGCGGTAGTTGGCGCCGTCCGGCTCGACGGTGAGCGAACGGTTCTCCGGCGGCCGGGCGCCCAGGTCGAAGCTGGTCTCGGCCGAGCCGTCGGCGTTGCGCACCTGGTTGAACGCCTTCGCGGGGATTTCCTCCAGCTCCGCATGAGAACGCCGGACCCGGATGGCGTAGGGGAGTTCCCGGCCGGCGCCGTCGATCAGGCGGAGGTCGCCGAGGTCTTCCCGCGCCTTGTCGAAGACGGCCGGCGTCAGGATGCAATCCATCCGGCCGGAAGCGCCCGGCGGCGCGGCCAGCTCCAGTAACCATTGCCAGTGCGCCAGGTCCTCGTGATCGGCCGATTCCGACTCGGCGGCCGCCGATCCGGAGAACAGGGAGACCAGCAACGGGACGGCGACAAGGCGGAGACGATTACTCATTGGTAGGATCCTCCGGCGCGGCGGCGCGGCGATAGGCCTGGAACTTCTGGTAGCCCCAGGCCGCCGCGGCCAGCACCACGGACAGGATCAGGAAGGCCAGGATGCGGAACAGGCCGTCCAGGCCGGACAGGTCGTAGAGGAACACCTTGGCGACGGTGACGGCGAACACGGCCAGGGCCGCCCAGCGGGTCAGGGCGTGGTCCAGACGGAAGCCGATCCAGAGAAGCAGCGCGGCGTACGCCGTCCAGGCGGCCGACAGCGCCGTCTGGGCCAGCCGCTCGCCCGGCGGCGGCCAGTGGGCCGGCCCGAACGGCGACGCCGGGACCAGAACCAGAGTGCAGAAGTCGTATACTTCGCGCGACAGCAACAGCCAGACCAGCGCCGCCCCGACCAGTCCGGCCGCGTAGCGGACAACCACGTCGCCCTCTTCCAGTTTGGCGGCGAACCGCCGCGCGGCGAAGGCCGCTCCCAGCACGGCGGCGGCCGTGAGCGCGCCTGAAAGCGTGTAGGCGTTGAATACGGGAATGAACGGTCCATGATGGGTGTAAAGCCCCTCCGCCGTCAGCAGGCGCACCACGGCGCCGACGAGAAGAACGACCCCGAAGACGCGCGCCGGCCGCGACCCGACCCGCAGCCCGAACCACCACAGGGCCAACCCCTCCACGGCCCAGCACGGCGCGACCCAGGCGACTCCGACTTTCATCGAGCCGACCTGGAGCGGTACGGCAATCGCCAGGAACGCCAGACCCGCGGCGACCCAGGCGAAGCGCTGCAACGGGTCGTCCTCGCGCCAGCGGGCGACGACGACGGCCGCCGCGGTGCAGACCAGGGCGATCAGGACGGCCAGCGCGCCCATCCACTGGTGGAAATCCTCGTCCAGCAGGCGGTAGGCCGCGGCGAAGAATAGGAACGGATTGATCGCCGCGACGAGAAGGTCTTCCCAGCCGCCGCGCCGCCGCCAGGCCGCCAGCAAGCCGGATGCGAGGAAAAGCCCGAAAACGAAGACCAGAAAGACGAGGGCCGCGGTCTGTTTTTCGGGGTGGTAGTTCCCGCTGAACCAGGCCCAGTACAGCCCGTAGACGCCGAGGAGGGCGACGGTTCGCAGCGCCGGCCAGCGCGGCCGCAGCCAGGCCAACCCGACCGCGGCGGCGGCCAGGACGGCGAGATAGAGGAACAGGCTGATGTACTGGTCTTGTTCGCTGACGAGCAGCACGGGCGTGAGCAGACCGCCAGCGAGGGCCAGCAGGGCGACGGCTGGTGAGTTGTAAGCCATCGCCAGCAGGGCCGCCAGCGCCATCAGGACGGCCAGGAAGGCGCCGCCTTCCTGCCGCGTCAGAAGGGAATAGAAGCCGAAGGCCGCGTAGGTGGACAGGTACAACGTGGCGACACCGGCCGCGGTGCAGATTTCGCCGAGGATGCGGCTTTGCTTAAGATGGCAGCGGAGGCCGGCCAGGCAGAGGCCAGCGCCGATCACGGCGCCGATGGCGACGCGGCCGAGTTCGCCGATCCAGTTGTTGTCGAAGGCGTACTTGAGGAAGAAGGCGGCGGCGAAGACGAACAGAATCACCGCCAGCCACCCCAGTCGTCGCCCGATCCACCACTCCAGGTTGCCGGACGGCGAGGCCGGATGCGTCCGCGGCGGTTGCGGGCGCGGCGGCGTCGCACGTTCCGCCGGCGGCAACGGCACGGACCTCACGCGCTCGGCGGCCGCCACGGGGACGGCTTCTTCCACCACTTCCAGGGCAGGCGCCGCCCTGTTTTCAAGCCGGCGCAGCCGCCGCTCCAGCCGCTCGACGCGTTCGAGGAGTTCTCCGATCCGCCGTGACCGAACATAAGCCGTGACGAGCAAAACCACCAGCACGACCGGCAGCGCGGCGAGGATCAATCCGACCAGGAAAAGGAGGGCTTCCACGGACGTTCGCTTTCGGGGTAGAAGACGGGAAGAAAAAGACGGAAATAACAGCCGGACTGTACCAGACGCTCCGCCGGCCGTCAAAGAGATAGCGGGAAGGCCGGCGGATATAATGGAAACAGTCCCTTCCCCGCATCGCTTTCCAGGTGAGGCTCATGTCCGACGCCTTCCTTCTCTCCGCCGTCCGCACGCCCATCGGCAAGTACCTCGGCGCCCTGTCGTCCTTGTCGGCCCCGGAGCTTGGGGCCGTCGCCCTGCGGGAAGCGCTGCGCCGCGCCGGGGCGACGCCGGATCGGGTGGACGAGGTGGTGATGGGCTGCGTCCTTCAGGCCGGGCTGGGCCAGAATCCCGCCCGCCAGGCGGCCCTGAAAGCCGATCTGCCCGATTCCATCGCCGCCTACACGGTCAACAAGGTGTGCGGCTCCGGGCTGAAGGCGGTCATGCTGGCCGCCCAATCCATCCGCGCCGGCGACGCCGAACTGGTTTTGGCCGGCGGCATGGAGAGCATGAGCCGGGCGCCCTATCTGCTCTTCGACGCCCGCGCCGGCTGGAAGCTCGGCGACCAGAAGGTGGTCGATGCCATGATCCACGACGGCCTCTGGTGCGCCTTCGAGGACTGGCACATGGGCGAGGCGGCTGAGCTTATCGCGGCCAAGTGCGGCGTGTCGCGGGCCGAGCAGGATCGCTTCGCCGCCCAGAGTCAGCACCGCGCCGCCGAGGCGTGGGAGCGCGGCGCCTTCGCGGCGGAGGTGGTTCCCGTCACGGTGGGAAGTGGTCCCAAGGCGAAGGTGGTAAACCACGACGAAGGGCCGCGGCCGGAGACGACGGCGGAGACGCTGGCGAAGCTGAAGCCGGCCTTCCGCGAGGGGGGCACGGTGACGGCCGGCAACGCCTCGACGCTGAGCGACGGCGCCTCGGCGCTGCTGGTCGGCTCCGCCCGCGCCGCCGAGCGGCTGGAGGCAAGGCCGCTGGCGCGTGTGGTCGCGTACACCACCAGCGGCGTGGCGCCCAGGGATATTTTCATCGCCCCGGTGCTGGCGGTGCGGCAGGTGCTGGAGAAGGCGGAGTGGACGCCGGGCGACGTGGACCTGTACGAGTTGAATGAGGCGTTCGCAGCCCAGATGCTGGCGTGCGACAAGGAGCTGCGGCTGGACGAGGAGAAGGTGAACGTCCACGGCGGAGCGTTGGCGCTGGGGCACCCGATCGGGGCGTCGGGGGCGCGAGTGCTGACGACGCTGCTCTATGCGCTGGAGCGGCACGATTTGAAACGCGGCGTGGCTGCACTCTGCCTGGGCGGCGGCAACGCGGTGGCGATGGCGGTGGAGCGGGTGTAGACGCGCCTCTGCGGGCCGGTGGAGGAGGACGGAGATGACCGGCAGGAACTTGCTGGTGTGGATTATCGGGTTGTTGAGCATCGTCGTCCTGTTCGGCCTGTCGATCACGGCGTTCGCCGTCGGCCGCCACGACTGGGTCGCGTTCTTCCAGTCGCCGGCCCGGGTGGGCGCGATCGTGGCGTCGCTGCTGTTGGACGCGGCCGCCGCCTTCTCCGGCTCCGGCGGCATGAATCCGGGCAAGAAAGAGGACCGACGAAACCGCTGGATCTTCGTCCCGTTCACCGTAATCAGCCTGGCGATGGCCGTGCTGCCGGCCTACCTTGACGGCCGCAACCTGTGGGCCACGGACGAGGCCGTCACGCCGTACATCGGCCTGGCCCTGTTCACGCTCGGCGGCGTGCTGCGCATCGCGCCCGTGTTCGTGCTCGGCCGCCGCTTCACCGGCCTGGTCGCCATCCAGGAGGGGCACCGCCTTGAGACCGGCGGACTCTACCGATTCATCCGCCACCCCAGCTACGCCGGCCTGCTGCTGTCGATGGCGGGCTACGTCCTGGTTTTCCGCTGCTGGCTCGGCTTCAGCTTGGTCGCCGCCATGTTTGCCGTGCTGGTCGCGCGGATGGACGCGGAGGAAGCGCTGCTTGAAGGAGAATTCGGAGAGGAATACGTCTCATACAAGCGGCGCACTTGGCGGCTCGTGCCGTGGGTATACTGAGGGTGACGGCGCTCTGACTAGCCGGCGGCTGCAACGCGGTGACGATGGCGATGGAGCGGTGTGAGGCGACCGGAATGTCCGACCGCGACCAACGGTTCAAGACGCTGTTGAAGGAGTTCTTTGCCGAATTCATTCGGCTTTTCTTCCCCGCATGGGCGGATCGATTCGATTTCTCTGCCGTCGAATGGCTGGACCAGGAAGCGTTTCCCGATCCGCCCCAGGGCCGGAAGGAAATCTTGGACCTCGTAGCCCGGTTGCCCGTCCATCCGGCGCCGACGACGCAGGCGTCGGAGAAGGAGGGACCGTGGGTGGTCCTGGTGCTGGTCGAGGTGGAGGGCAAGGACCGGGCCGCGTCGCTGCGCGGTCGCATGTTCGCCTACTACCACTATCTTCGCCACAAGCACCAGACGCCGGTCCTGCCGGTCGCCTTGTTCTTGCGGGTGGGCCTCGACGGCGTCGGGTGGGACGTTCATGAGGAGTGGTTCTGGGAGCAGCGGTTGGTCCACTTCGAGTACGCCTATGTCGGCCTGCCGGCGCTGGACGCGTTTCCATACGCGCAGGGGACGAACTGGCTGGGTGTGGCGCTATCGGCGTTAATGCGGGTTCCCGAAGAGCGCAAGGCGGCGCTCAAGGCGGAGGCGGTACAGCGGCTGGCGACCGCGCCGGAGAACGAATGGCGGCGCTACCTGTTGTATGAGTGCGTCGAGGCGTATTTGGCGCTGGAGGGGCCGCAACTAGCCGAGTACGAAGGGTTGCTCCGAACGGAGCCTTACCAGGAGGCGAAAGCGATGGCCGTGACATCGTTTGAAAAAGGGATGGAGAAGGGCCAGCGGGCCTTGCTGCAGCGGCTACTGGAACGGCGTTTCGGCCGTCTCAGCCCTGCGGCCCTAGAACGATTGGCCTCATGGCCTGCCGAGCGGTTGGGCGACCTGGCCGAGGCGCTACTGACGGCCGCGTCGCTGAAGGAACTAGGGCTGGCGGAATGAGCGGCCGCGCTGGCGGCCAGAGGGCGATGGGTGATCGAAACGGGGCTGGCCATGGGGTTCCGCAAAGACAAACAAGAAGCGCTTGAACGAAAGAAATGGCTGCAACGCAACCGCGACGTCCTCGTTGAATGCGGCCTGCCTACAGCGATTTACGACGACCACCGGTACTGGCTTTACTTTTTGGACCACGCGACCCTCTGGGCTCCCAAAAGACCTCACTGGTTCTGCCTGGCGAAATTGACTCGTCCGCAGCTACAGTTGTTGTGCGACTTCTTGCAAGCGGAGTGTGGAGGTATGGCCTATGACCCGCACGTCTTGCAAGTGCTGCAAGGGGAGCTTGGCATCCCTCAAAGGCACTATCAGCCCAGAGAGGATTGAATTCGTCATGGCCATCGGCGCCGACACATCCGCCCGCGACCGTTGGGAGCGCGAGAACGCCGCCGCCCCGCCGCGCGAACAGCCGCCCACCACCGTCAGCAGCGTCCCCATCGACGCCCTGTACACGCCAGACAGTCTCGACGGCTTCGACCCCGAAACCGATCTCGGTTATCCGGGACAATACCCGTTCACGCGCGGCGTCCACGCCTCCATGTACCGCAGCCGACTCTGGACCATGCGCCAGTTCGCCGGATTCGGCTCGCCGCGCCAGACCAACGAGCGCTTCAAGTTCCTCCTCGAAAAGGGGCAGACCGGACTCAGCACCGCCTTCGACCTGCCCACCCTCATGGGACTCGACAGCGACGACCCCCGCGCCCTCGGCGAAGTCGGCCGCCTCGGCGTCGCCGTTGACCTACTGGACGACATGGCCGAGCTGTTCGACGGCATCGACCTCGCCGACGTGTCGGTGTCGATGACCATCAACGCCCCCGCCATCGTCGTCATGGTGTTCTTTCTGGCCAACGCCCAGGACCGTCGCGTCGATTGGGCCCGGCTGCGCGGCACCCTTCAGAACGACATCCTCAAGGAGTTCCACGCCCAAAACGAATTCGTCTTTCCGCCGGAACCGCACGTCCGGCTGGTCGCGGACGTGATCGAGTTCTGTACGCACCACGTCCCGCAATGGAACACGGTCAGCGTCAGCGGCTACCACATCCGCGAGGCCGGCTCGACGGCCGTGCAGGAACTCGCCTTCACCCTGGCCGACGGCTTCCATTACGTAGACGTCTGTCGGGAACGCGGCCTCGACGTGGACGCTTTCGCGCCGAGGCTGAGCTTCTTTTTCAACGCCCACAATGACCTGTTCGAGGAAATCGCCAAGTACCGGGCGGCGCGGCTGCTGTGGGCCGACGCCATGCGAAATCGCTACGGCGCCCGCAAGGAGGCGTCGTGGAAGCTGCGCTTCCACGCCCAGACGGCCGGCTGCTCGTTGCAGGACAGGCAGCCGGAAGTGAATCTGATCCGCGTGGCCTACCAGGCGTTGGCGGCGGTGCTGGGGGGATGTCAGTCGTTGCACACCAACAGCATGGACGAAACGCTGGCCCTGCCGTCGGAGCACGCCGTCACGCTGGCCTTGCGGACGCAGCAGGTGCTGGCCTATGAGACCGGCGTCACGAACACGGTCGATCCGCTGGGGGGCGGTTACTTCGTCGAGTCGTTGACAAAGCAGATGGAACAACAGGCCCGCGTCTACTTTGACCGCATCGAGGAACTGGGCGGCATGATCCCGGCGCTGGAGGCGGGCTTCTTCCGCCGCGAGATCGCCGACGCCGCTTTCCAGTACCAGCGCGAGGTGGATGCGAGGCGCAAACTCATCGTCGGCGTCAACGCCTTTCGGGAGGCGGACGAAAGGCCGATGGAAACACTGGTGATCGACGCGGCGGTGGAGAAGGAGCAGGTGGGCCGGCTACGCGAGCGCAAGGCGCTGCGCGAGGGTGCGGCGGTGCGGCGGTTGCTGGGAGAGGTGCGGCGCGTGGCGGCGACGAAGGAGAACCTGATGCCGACGTTGATCGAGGCGGCGCGAGGGCGCTGCACGGTGGGCGAGATCATGGCGGCGCTGGCGGAGGTGTTCGGGCGCGATGAGGGGGCGGCGCGGTGGTGAGTCTGAGACCGGCTAGGCCAAGGAAATGGCGATGCGCCGAAAAGAAGCCCTCCGACGCCTGAACGGCCTTTCGCCGCAGGTGGAAGTACATCTCGGCAAGATTCGAGACAACCCATCTAGCGCGGACGTGCCGCACTGGACCGCCGAAATCGAGAACTGGATAAGACAGATGGAAGCCGTTCTACCCTTCACCGGGGACAAGACCGCGGCCGAATGGGCCGCCCGGATCGAGGCCTGGAAACAGCAAATGAGGAGTTAACATGTCGGCGACATCGGCCGCGCTCGAGCGCCTTTTGGGGCAAGTGTTCGATGACATGCACGACGACCTGCGCGACGAACTCGCCCCGGACGAGTATGAAAGGCGTCGCGGCGAGTTCATATTCCACATGACCGACTGGGCCGGCGACCTGGACACCCTGAAGAACTTGTTCGATCATCCCGAAGGCCGGGACGTGGACGGAGTCTGCACTAGCCTGATCGGCGTGCTGAGCCATGTCATCCCTCACCTGCGTGCGGCGGCGCGGCTCTTGCTCAAAGAAGAGGTTCCTGACCCGTTTCTCGATACCGTCGCCGCATCCCCCGACACCCCACGGACGGCCGCCCCATGACTGCCCTCCCTCCCCTCCGCGTCGTGCTCGCTAAAGTCGGCCTCGACGGCCACGACCGCGGCGTCAAGGTCGTGGCCCGCGCCCTGCGCGACGCCGGGATGCACGTCATCTACGCCGGCCTCTGGCAGACGCCGGAGGCCGTCGTCCGCGCCGTCGCCGACGAGGACGCCGACTGGCTCGGCCTCAGCATCCTCAGCGGCGCCCACATGACCCTCGCCCCGCGCGTCCTGCAACTGCTCCGCGGCGCCGGCCTCGGACACGTCGGCGTCCTCGTCGGCGGCATCATCCCTGAATCCGACATCCCTAAACTCCTCGATATGGGCGTGGCCCACGTCTTCGGCCCCGGCACGCCGCTGCCGGACATCGTCGCCTTCCTCGAACAACGCCGGAGGCCGCAACATGCTTGACGACCTCCTCGAACGCTTCCGACGCCGCGACCGCAACGCCCTTTCCCGCCTCCTCAGCCTCGTCGCCCGCGGCGAACGGGTGGAGGAAATCCTGCACGGCGTCGGGACGCCGGCCCGGCCGGCGCGGGTCGTCGCCCTGACCGGCGGCGGCGGCGTCGGCAAGAGTACGCTGGCCGGCCGACTGGTGGAACAGGCGCGGATACATGGTCTGACCGTGGTCGTGCTTGCGTGCGATCCCCAAAGTCCGTTGACCGGCGGCGCCTTGCTCGGCGATCGCTTCCGGATGCCGCCGCGGCCCGACGACGACGGCGTCTTCATCCGCAGCCTCGCCGCCGCCGGCGGACGCGGCGCCGTGGCCGAACGCCTCGGCCAGCTCGTTCGCCTTTGTGAGGCCTTCGGCTTCGACGTGGTGCTCGTCGAGACGGTCGGCGCGGGCCAGGGCGACACCGCCGTCCGCGACCTGGCGGACGTGCTGGTGCTGCTGCTCCAGCCGGAGACCGGCGACGACCTTCAATGGGAGAAGGCCGGGCTGCTGGAAGTGGCCGACGTGGTGGTCATTCAGAAGGCCGACCTGCCGGGGGCGGAGCGCGTCGAGGCCCAGGTGCTGGCCACCCTGAGCCTGTCGGCGGCCAAGGCGCCTCCGGTCCTCCGCGTCAGCGCCCGCACCGGGGCGGGCGTGGAGGAACTGTGGAAGGCGATCACGGCCTGTCCGCCGCGACGCGCGGAAGAGGAGGCCGGCGACGACCTGCTGCACTTCGCCCAGGATACGTTGGCCACCCGGTTCGCGGCGGCGCGGGCGGCCGGCGACGACGGCCTGCAGCGGCTGTTCCTCCGCTGGCAAAACGGCGAACTCGACGCCGATCAGGCCGCCGCGGGGCTGCTCCAACTGCTCGCCAAACGCTCCTGATTGCCCAGATCGACCGGAGCCGATCGGGAACGCCAATTGCTCTTGATTCCCCCGGCTCACCGACTACCCTTGGCGGTGATTCGGAAGGAGTCTTTATGAAAAGCGACGCGGATCGATTGCGCCAGACCTGGGACCCGTGGGCGCGTATCCCGGCCGAGTACAACCTCGGCGTCGGCCTCACGGCCGGCCAGGTGAAGCAGGGTCACGGCAACAAACCGGCCCTGCTCTGGGAGAACGCCGCCGGCGCCACGCGCTCCTACACCTACGCCCAGCTCGACGCCCTCAGCAATCGCTTCGCCGACTCCCTTCAGCGCCTCGGCGTCCGTCGCGGCGACCGCGTATTCCTGCGCCTGCCCAGCCGGCCCGAGTTTTACGTGGCCGCCCTCGGAATCGCCAAGCTCGGCGCCGTCTTCATCCCCACCAGCCCGCAGTTCCGCGACGCCGAAATCCGTTACCGTCTCCAGGACTCCGAGGCCGTCGCCGCCGTCTCCACGCCGCGCCTCGTGGAAGCGATTGAGCGCGTCCGCGGCGACTGCCCGGCCCTGCACACGGTCGTCGTCGTCGAAGACGAGGACGGCGCCGCGACGCCCGAAACGGTCGCCTATCAGGGCATGATCGACCGCGGCCGCGAGGCATTCGCGCCGGTCGTGACGCGCTCCGACGACCTGGCGTTCCTCGCCTACACCTCCGGCACCACCGGCGACCCCAAGGGCGTCGTCCACCTTCAGCGCTATCCGCTCGGCTACGCCGGCCTGATCCGCTGGTGGCACGACTACCGCCCCGACGACGTGGTCGCCTGTCCGTCGGAACTGGGCTGGCTGTTGCCGGTCGCGTCCACCTTCCTTTATGCGTTGTCCCAGGGCGTGACGGTGGTGCTCTTCGACGCCCAGGGCGGCCCGTTCAGCCCGCGGCGCTGGCTGTCGCTGATCCAGAAGTATCGCGTCAGCAACTTCACCGCGCCGCCGTCGGTTTATCGCCTGTTCACCACGGTCGGCGATCACGTCGGCCAGTTCGACCTGTCGAGTTGGCGGCACGCGGTCAGCGCCGGCGAACCGCTGCCGGCCGACACCTTGGCCTCCTTCCGGCGGCGCTTCAACGTGCCGGTGCTGGACGGCATCGGCATGAGCGAGTGCATGGTCTATTGCCACAACACCGTCGGCGACCCGATCAAACCCGGCAGCTGCGGCCGGCCGACCCCCGGCGTCGAAATCGCCCTGCTCGACGACGACCTCCGACCGGTGGCCGACGGCGAGGAGGGCGTGCTGTGCGTCCGCCGCGACAGCCATCCCGGCATGATGCAGGGCTACTGGCGCAAACCGGAACGCACGTCGGAGATTTTCCGCGGCCCCTGGTACTACTCCGGCGACGTGCTGGTGCGCGACGACGACGGTTACTTCTGGTTCAAGGGCCGCAACGACGACGTGATCAAGGCCAGCGGCTACCGCATCTCGCCGTTCGAGGTCGAAAGCTGCCTGGTGAGCCACCCGGCCGTGCTGGAGGCGGCGGTGATCGAGTCGGCCGACCCGATGCGCGGCGGCGTGGTCAAGGCGTACTTGGTGGCGCGGGACGGGATCACGGCTACGGACGAGCTGTGCCGCGACGTGCAGGGGTTCGCGCGGCGCAGATGGCCGCGTATAAATGTCCGCGAAAGGTGGAATTCGTGGCGGCGCTGCCCAAGACGCCTTCCGGCAAGGTGAAGCGCAAGGAACTGCGGGAAGCGGATCGTCAAGGCCACAGCCGCGAAGGGGCGGCGTGAGGCGATTGGACCTTTTCCTCTCTCTTTTGTGCCCCGCATTCGTTCGGGCGCACCTTCAATCCACAAACACGAACTCATTCGCGTTGAACAGCGCCCGGCAGAACGTCGCCAGGCCGTGCGCCCGCACCAGCCTCTCCGACGCCTTCGCCTCCACCTCCGACGGGTCGCGCCCAAACGCCAGTCGGAACGCACGCCGTATCTGATCCGGCGCGGCGTCGCCCACTTCTTTTCGCAGCCGGGCCGCGAAGCGCTTGCCCTGGTCCAGCATGAACGGGTCGTTGAGCAGGTTCAGCGCCTGGAGCGGCGTCGTGGACGTGGCGCGCCGCGGCGTGGTCTGCGTGGCGTCGGGGCAGTCGAAGACGCCGAACGTTTGGTCCTGCTGCAAGCGCGGCTTGAACTGGTAGACCATCCGCCGGAACTCGTCCGGCCCCAACTTCTTTTTCGGAGTGAAAACAATCACGTATCCAGAATAGTCCCATAGGTTGTAGCCGGGGCCGCCGCGCGCCGGGTTCAGGGCCCCGCTCGTCTGCAACACCGCGTCGCGGATCGCCTCGGCCTCCAGGCGCCGCGGCGCCCGCCGCCACAACAGCCGGTCGTCGGCGTCCGCGGCCGCCGCCTTGGCGTCGTAGCGCGTGGACTGCCGGTAGGCGCTCGACAACACGATCAGCCGGTGCAGCGGCTTGAGCCTCCAGCCGCCGGCCTGATATTCCGACGCCAGCCAGTCGAGCAGCTCCGGGTGAGAAGGGCGGTCGCCGTTGTAGCCGAAGTCGCTCGGCGTCCGCACGATCCCCTGGCCGAAATGGTAGTGCCAGACGCGATTGACCATCACCCGCGCCGGGAGCGGATTCTCTGGGCTGGCGATCCAGTCGGCCAGGGCCAAACGCCTTTCCGCCTCCGTGGCGTCCGGTCTGATCGCGAACGCCGGCGCCACGGCCGCGACGCCCGACGGGCCCACCGGCTCCCCCTTCTGCTGCGGGTCGCCGCGCTTCAGGACGAACGTCGGGTCGGGCGCGCGGAACACGCCGGCGTAGGCCAGGAACGGCTTTTCCAGCGTCGCAAGGCGTTCCTCCAGCTGACGCCGATGGTCCAGAAGTTTACGCAGTTCCTCCGGCGGCGCGGGCGGCGCCTGGCCGACGGGCAGGCGGTCCCACGAGCCGGCCACGGCCGTCCACTTGTGGCCGTCGGTCGAAACCTCGATGCGATAATCGCGCGCCAGGCGGTCGGCGTACTTCCGCTCGCGGTCGCGCCCCCAGACCACGCGGTTCACGGTCGCCGCCTTCGGCAATTCGACCTGCGCCCAGCCCTTGCCGCGTTCGCGCGAAATCCAGCTGTAGCTGTTGCCCACGCGGCCGTCGATGAGGTGGTCGATCGTGTGGAACGGGTTGTTCGGGTAGACCGACGACGCGGACGCCCTGGCGCCCCGGCCGGCCAGCGCCAGGTCTTCCGAAGGGGCATCTGGGCCGTACACTTCCAGTTCGTCGATGCACGGCTCCGAGCCGTCCGTCGTGGCGGCGACGGTGAAGCGCACGTACCTGGCCCCGATAGGTCGGAATCGCTCGACGTTGCGGAGCGGGTTGACGGGCGGACGTTTCGGCGCCGCGCCGGACTCCGCCGCCAACGGTTCCCGGTCGTCGATTTGGGCGTCCAGCCGCCCCAGGTCGGCGCGCAGCGCAGCGGCCTCACTGCGGCGTTGTTCCTTATCGCCCGACTGGATCGGCCGCTCGCCGTGCTCGACGCCGGCGAACACGGCCTGCATCCCGTAGAAGTCCTTCTGGGTGATCGGGTCGAACTTGTGGTCGTGGCAGCGGGCGCAGCCGACCGTCAGGCCGAGGAACGTCGTCCCGGCCAGGGAAACCATGTCGGCCAGGTCGTTCATACGCTGCTGGATTTGTTCGGCCGGCACGCCGTTGCCGACCAGGTCGTGCGGGCCGCCGACGAGGTAGCCCGTCGCCGCCCGCGTCAGGAAGTCGCCGCCGGGGACGGCGTCGCCGGCCAGCTGCTCGCGCACGAAACGCGGATAGGGAATGTCGTCATTGAACGCCCGGATGACGTAATCGCGGTAGGGCCAGGCGTTGGGCCGCAGGGTATTCTCCTCGTAGCCGTGGCTCTCCGCGAAGCGCACCACGTCCAGCCAGTGGCGTCCCCAGCGTTCGCCGTATTCGGGCCGGGCCAGCAGGCCGTCCACGACTTTTTCGTAGGCGTCCGGCGATTTGTCGTTGAGGAAGGCGTCGATCTCCTCCGGCGTCGGCGGCAAGCCGATGAGGTCGAACGTGACGCGGCGGATCAGCGTCCGCCGATCCGCCTCGGGGGCCGGCGACAGACCCTTGGCCTCGAGCGCCGCCAGGATGAAGGCGTCGATGGGGTTGCGCACCCAGCCGCGGTTGGCCACCGCCGGGACGGCGGGCCGACGGATCGGCTGCAAAGACCACCAATCGGCTCCGGCGCGTCCTTTTTCCGTACCGGCCGGCGGCTTGAGGGCCAGCCCTTGCGTCCACGGCGCCCCGGCGTCGATCCAGCGGCCCAGCAGCCGGACCTCATTCGCCGGGAGCGGCCGGCCGGGCGGCATTTTGCCGTCGCGGACCTTGGCGAAGAGTAGGCTGTCGCCCGACTTGCCCGGCGCGACCACCGCCCCGGCCTCGCCGCCCTTGAGCAGCGTCGCCCCCGTGGTCAGGTCGAGGTCGCCGCGCGCCTTGGCATGGTTGTGACACTTGAGGCAGCGCGATTGGAGCAGAGGGGCGACCTGCTTGTCGAACGACGGTCCCGGCTCGGCCGCGGCGGCCGGAAGGGCGATCTGCTCGACGGTCTTCGGCTTCGGGGCGTCGCCCGCGGCGGCAACGGCGGCGGCGAGGATTGACAGGGTGAGCGACGGCAGGGTGAGGCGCGGCGGCATGAAACGGCTCCAGATGCGGGTGCGGCGCGGTGGGGTCAAAAGTATTGTGGTCGGAATCGCGCGGAAAAGCTATGGGTCGGCGATCCGTCTCAAGTCCTGCCTGCCTGGCGCGTCGATCCTATAATGTGGGATTTTCCCACTTGACTCGTTTCCCACTTGGCGTATGATGAGAGTGTACGCCGTTCGACGGCGGATGTTATTGAGTAGAGAGGGGAATATGACCACTAAGACCATCGACAGCAAAGGACGCCTGGCGCTCGGCAGCGACTTCGCTGGACGCCTGGTCCTCGTTGACGAAACCGACCCGAATAAAATCATCATCACCCTTGCTCGGGCAATCCCGGAGGAGGAGGCGTGGCTGTATCAGAACGAAGAGGCGCTTGCCCTTGTCCGCCACGGCTTGGCCCAAGCGCGCGCGCGCCGCTTCAGCAAGACGCCGCCCGACATTGACGCCGACGCCGCTCTGGCGGCGGAACTCGAAGATTAGCGATCCGCGATTAGACCGACTTACGCCGCGGGCCGTCCGCCAAGGACGCCTGCGGTTTTCCGCCTTAGTGGGCATATATTGCCATGTTCACGTTCCATTGGATCGACAAGGCGGCCGACAAATACTCCGAACTAAGGGCGGACGTCGATGCGGCCCTCGCCTCCCGCAAAGCCAAGAAAAAGAAGAAATCGAGCAGAGCCGAGGGTTTGTTCAAGCAAGTTCACAAGGCCCTCGACCCGCTCCGCGACAATCCGAAGCACCCCGGCTTGCACACCCATGAATACGTTTCGATAACCAATCCCTACGATAAATGCGCCAAGGTGTTCGAGGCCTACGCCCAGAACGCGACCCCGGGGGCGTATCGGATATTCTGGTGCTATGGCCCGAAGGCGGGAGAAATCACAATCCTCGCCATTACCCCGCACCCCGAGTAGACGCCCCGCCTCTTATCCCACCCCGCGAGATCCCACCCATGATGCGTCTGTTCCTCCTCCTGGCGGCCGCGGCCGGCCCAACCGCCGCCCCCGCGCCCAGGGCCGCGGACTGGCCCGAATTCCGCGGCCCCACGGCCCAGGGCGTCTATACACAAGGCGCCCTGCCGACCGAGTGGGGCGACACGAAGAACGTCGTCTGGAAACAGGCGTTGCCCGGCAAGGGCTGGTCGTCGCCGGTCACGGCGGACGGCCGCATCTACCTGACCACCGCCGTCCCCGTCGCGGGCGGCAAGCCCGGCGAGTTGTCGTTGCAGGCGCTATGCCTGAACGGCGACAAAGGCACTCTCCGTTGGGAGAAGGAAGTATTCCGCGAACCGCCGTCCGCGCCCAAGCCGCATTCCAAGAACAGCCACGCCAGCCCGACGCCGCTGGTCCGCGACGGCCGCCTCTACGTCCACTTCGGCCACATGGGCACGGCCTGCCTCGACCTCGACGGCAACGTCCTGTGGCGCAACCACGACCTCCGTTACGCCCCCGTCCACGGCAACGGCGGTTCGCCGGTCCTCGTGGACGGCGCCCTCATTTTCAGCTGCGACGGCTCCGACAAGCGCTTTGTCGTCGCCCTGGACTGCCGCGACGGCCGCGTCCTTTGGAAAAAAGACCGCTCCGAACATCCGCAAAAGGGCTTTTCCTTCGGCACGCCGCTCGTCATCGAGGTCGCCGGCCGCAAACAGGTGATCAGCACCGGCAGCGACGTCGTCGCCGCCTACGACCCGAAGACCGGCGAGGAGATTTGGCGGGTCCGTTATGACGGCTATTCGGTGGTGCCGCGGCCCGTGTACGGCGACGGCCTGGTCTTCCTCAGCACCGGCTTCGACGCGCCGAAGATGATGGCCATCCGGCCCGACGGCACCGGCGACGTGACCGACACCCACGTCGCCTGGACCTCGAACAAGAACGCCCCCAATTCGCCGTCGCCGTTGCTGCTGGGCGACGAGTTGTACACGGTGTCCGACGCCGGGATTCTCACCTGCCGCGACGCCAAAACGGGCGCGGAACACTGGCACGAACGCATCGGCGGTCACTACTCCGCCTCGCCGATCGCCGCCGACGGCAAGCTTTATTTTCTGAGCGAGGAGGGCGTCGGCGTGGTCGTGCGGGCGGACAGGGACAAGTTCCGGCTGGTGGCCAAGAACCCCATGAACGAAAAGACGCTGGCCTCCTACGGCGTCCTCGACGGCGACCTGCTGATCCGCACCGAGACGAGCCTGTATCGGATCAAGGCGCACTGACGGCCGGTATGTCCATGCGTTGGCGCTTTGCAGAGTCTGCTCCAAAAATCGTTGAATAAGACTTGCCTCGGATACGTCCATGCGGTTAGAACAGGAGGGCAACACTGTTCCGAAAGGGGGGCCTTTCATGCTGACGATCTTCGGGAAGCCGCACCGTAACGGCGGCTTCTGCGACGGCCTGAGCCGCCGCGACTTCCTCACCGTCGGCGGCACGCTGGTCGGCGGCGCCCTGGCGCTGCCCAACTTGCTGGCCGCCGAGGCGCGATCCGGCGTCGGCGCCTCGCACAAGGCGATCATCAACGTCTATTTGCCCGGCGGCCCGCCCCACATTGACATGTGGGACCTCAAACCGGACGCGCCGGCCGAAATCCGCGGCGAGTTCCGCCCCATCGAAACCAACGTGACCGGCCTGCGCATCTGCGAGCACTTCCCGCGCATCGCCAAAATGGCGGACAAGTTCGCCTTCGTCCGCACGATGGTCGGCTGCGACGGCAACCACGACTCCTACCAGTGCATGACCGGCCGCAAAAAAGATCCGCGTCAGGCGGAATTCTGGCCGTCGATGGGCGCGTGGGTGTCGAAGGTGCAGGGGCCTGCCGACCCGGCCTTGCCGCCGAACGTCTCGCTGATGTACCAGACGGGGGAGCGCGCTGGGGCCATCCGGGGACCGGCGGCTTCCTCGGCCTGACGCACGCGCCGTTCCCGCTCATGGGCGGGGCGGGCCAGAAGATGAAGGCGGCCAACCTGACCCTCCAGGGCGTGACGTTGGAGCAGTTGGACGACCGCATGAAACTGCGGCAGGCGTTCGACGCCATCAACCGCGACGTCGATCACACCGGCGTCCTCGACGGCATGGATTCCTACGCCCGGCAGGCGGTCGGCATCCTCACGTCGTCGAAGCTGCGCGACGCCCTCGACCTGACGAAGGAAGACCCACAAAATCTATCCCGATATGGGGTGGACGACCCGGCGTTCATCCGCGACGGCGCCCCGCGCATGGTGCGGACGTTTTGCCTGGCCCGGCGGCTGGTCGAGGCCGGGGCGCGGGTGGTGTCGATGAACTTCAGCCGCTGGGACTGGCACGGCCCCGACGGCAAGAACTTCGTGCAGGGCCGCACGGACATGCCGCTGCTGGATCAGGCCGTCTCCGCCCTGGTTACGGACCTGCACGAGCGCAGAATGGACAAAGACGTTTCGGTGGTGGTCTGGGGCGAGTTCGGCCGGACGCCGCGCGTCAACAAGGACGCCGGCCGCGACCACTGGCCGCAGGTCAGCTGCGCGCTGCTGGCCGGCGGCGGGATGCGCACCGGCCAGGCCATCGGCGAAACCAACCGGCTGGCGGAGTTCGCCAAGAATCGGCCGGTGACGTTCGCCGAGGTGTTCGCCACGCTCTACCAGTGCATCGGCATCGACCTGAGCGAGGCTCGCGTCATCGACCCGACCGGCCGACCGCAATTCCTGGTGGACGCCGGGGCCGAGCCGATGCGGGAACTCGTCTGACCGTCGCCGCGCGGCCCGAAACTTGCGCAGCACCTCCTCGGTTCGCGCCCGAGGAGGTGCAATCATGGCCGAGGAACGAACGTCCGCCGACGTTATTCCGGACCATAATGATCCGAAAATGAATGGGCCCACGCCCGCCCCCACCGACCAGGACGGCGTCCACGCCAAGGGCTACTCCGCCGATTCGCGGCCGGAGGAGATTGTGCAGGACACCGACCCGGTTCCTCTCGCCCAGGGACCGGATAAACACGCCGCTTTTCACGTCCCGGAGCGCGACAAGAACGTCCACCCGATGGGCCGCGCCGAGCCGAGCGACGACACTCGTAACGACTGGCTGATGGGGGCGGATCGTTGATCGTGATGGACCGAAGCCGAAAAGGGGTTCACGCCGGGCAGGCGTGAACCCCTCTTGCGTTCCCGCCGCCCTGGAGGAACTCCGCCATGCCAGGGCGAGTCGGCGGCCGCCGATTCCTTCGGGGACAGGGCCGATAGCGGAGCGCCGCGCTAAATCGCCGGGAATTGTACGCGGCCCTGCAATAGTCGGTTCCTTACCAGCTGCCACGGGGCGGCGGAATAGCCAGCAAGAATTCAGTATGCGGCGCTGGCTCGCCGAGGATCTGAGGAAAAAATGGTTTCATTTCTGTTCTCCTCGTATTACACTGGCCTCCACTGGTCGGCTCGCCCGTCCGCCGGTCGATCCCGCCGTTTGACACCCGCCCGGGTCCGCAAGGGGGCACGCATCATGTTCCGCCATGCAAGCGATACAATTCTACGCGCTCGCACACCGTTGCTCGTTGGGCTTGCCGTCTGTCTCGGCGCCGCATCCGTCCAGGCGGCCGCGCCGTCCGGCGTCGAGCAACGCGCCGCCCTGATCGGCCAACCCGCCGCTCTGTCGATTCAGCCGGCAACGGTTACGCTGGTCGGCCCCCGCGCCTACCAACAGGTCGTCGTCACCGGCCGCTACGCCGACGGCTCGGTGCGCGACCTCACGCCGTTTTGCGATTACGCCTGCGCGACGGCGGACCTCGCCGATGCGGCCGACGGATACCTGACGCCGAAGAAGGATGGGATCGGCGCCCTGGTGGTCAAGGCCGGCGGCCGGACGGCGCGGGCGACTCTCACCGTGAAGGATTTCGGCAAGCCGGCGCCGGTGTCGTTCCGCCGCGAGGTGGTGGCCGCCATGAACGTGGGCGGTTGCAACGCCGGCGCCTGCCACGGTACGCCTTCCGGCAAGAACGGGTTCAAACTGAGCCTGCGCGGCTTCGACCCCGCGGCCGACTATCTGGAACTGACCCGCGACGTGCTCGGCCGCCGCACCGACCGCGGCGACCCCGACCAAAGCCTGATGTTGCTCAAGGCGCTGGCCCACGTTCCACACGAGGGCGGCGTCCGCTTCGCCGCGAGCGGCGTCCCGGCCAGGGCCGTCCGCGGTTGGCTGGCCGAAGGCCTCCAGGACGACCCGGCCGGCCTTTCTCCCCTTCAATCCATCCAGATTCTACCCGGTCAGCGCGTGCTGACCGACCCGAGCCGGTGGCAGCAGCTTGCCGTGACGGCGACGTTCGCCGACGGCGCCGTCCGCGACGTGACACGGTTGACGGTCTTCAGCAGCAGCGACACGTCGGTGGCCACGGTCGGCCGCGACGGCCTGGTGGAGTTCAAGGAGGCCGGGGAAGTCGCCGTCCTTTGCCGCTACCTGATGCAACTGCGGACGGTTCGCCTGATGTACCTCCAACCCCGGCCGGGCTTCGTCTGGACCAATCCGCCGGAAAACAACTACGTCGATCACCACGTCTTCGCCAAGCTGAAGATGTTGAGCATCCCACCGTCGGACGTGTGCGGCGATTCGGAGTTCATCCGCCGGGCCACCCTGGACGTGTGCGGCGTGCTGCCGACGCCGGACGAGGTGCGCGCCTTCTTGGCCGACGCGTCCCCCGACAAGCGCGCCCGGCTGGTGGACCGTCTGCTGGAACGGCCGGAATATGCAGACTTCTGGACGCTGAAATGGTCGGATATTTTCCGCAGCAGCCGCAAGGCGATTCAGGTCAAAGGCGTGTTCGTCTTCCAGGACTGGCTGCGCAGTCACATCGAAAACAACGACGGCTTCGACGTGATCGTCAAGGAGATGTTGAAGGCCGACGGCAACACTTTCGCCAACCCGCCGGCCAACTACTACCGCATCGCCCGCGACCCGCAGAACCTGGCGGAGACGACGGCGCAGCTGTTCTGCGGCGTGCGGATGCAGTGCGCCAAGTGCCACAATCACCCGTTCGAGCGCTGGACGCAGGACGACTACTACAGCCTGGCCGCGTTTTTCGCCCGCGTGAGGGAGAAGAAGGACCCGATGGAGCCGGGTCCGAACCCGCAGACGCCCGGCGCCGAGGTGGTCTACAGCGACCGTTCCGGCGAAGTGACGCAGCCGCGGACGGGCCAGGTGATGAAGCCGAAGTTCATGGGCGGGATCGAGCCGACGATCCCGCCGGGCGTGGACCGGCGCGACGTGCTCGCCGACTGGATCGCCTCCGCCGACAACCCGTTCTTCGCCAAGTCGGTGGTCAATCGGATCTGGTATCACCTGAACGGCAAGGGAATCGTCGATCCGGTGGACGACTTCCGCGACTCGAATCCGTCGGCCAACGACGAGCTGCTGGACGCCCTGGCCAAGGACTTCACGGCCAGCAAATTCGACGTGAAGCACATGATCCGCGTCATCATGAACTCCCGGACGTATCAGTTGAGCGCCCAGGCCAACGACTTCAACCGCGACGACAACAAGTATTTTTCGCACGCGGTGACGAAGATGCTGACGGCGGAGCAACTCCTGGACGCGGTTTGCAGGGCGACAGAGGTGCCGGAGAAGTTTCCCGGCGAGCCGGCCGGGACGCGCTCGGAGCAGTTGCCGGACGGCGACCCGAATCATCCGTTTTTGAAGACGTTCGGCCAGCCGGCCCGCGAACTGGCCTGCGAGTGCGAGCGTGAGAGCGACAGCAACCTGGCCCAGGCGTTGCAGCTCATCAACGGCCAGACGATCAACGAGAAGCTGCGGGCGCCGACGAACCGCGTCGGGCGGCTGCTGGCCAAGAAGACGTCGGACCTGGAGATTCTTAACGAATTGTATATGGCCACGGTGTCGCGTCCGCCGACGGCGGCGGATGTCAAGACGGCGCTTGAGTACGTCGCCAAGAACACGGACAAGCGCAAGGCGTGGGAGGACGTCCACTGGGCGCTGTTGAACTCGAAGGAGTTCCTTTTCAAATAACCCCAAATAGTGTACTTGCGTTCTCTTCGTTACTTTCGTACAGTGCATTCGCCGGGCGCCTGATCGTCCCGGCGATCACGGCCTCGCCCAGGCCGAGCTGTCGAAAGGAGCGATGTCGCCATGACCGCCGCGGAACTCATCCCGGCCGACGCCCCCCCACTTCTGCGGACCTCGAAACTCGCTAGTTTGCTTCGCGTGAGTGAGAACACGATTCGCAACTGGGCCGCGGCCGGCCGCCTTCCCCGGCCGCTCTGGCTCAGTCCACGCCTGCTGATGTGGAACACGGAGGAAATCCGCCTGGCCCTGAACCAATTCGACGAGCGGTTAAAATGATTCGTTCTGAGGTAGCTGCAAGAAAACACGGCGGCCGGGTTCATTCCCCGGCCGCCGTGCGAGATCAAGAAAGGGCAATCACAACCATGATGATACAACCAGATCCCCGCCCCGACGAGGGCGGCGGCAGTAACAAGCCGTTGTTAACGGCTCCCTCGCATCCCGCATTAGACGATCCGCCAAGGTCTGAATTACAGCCGTGCGAAGCGGACTGCCGAAGTTACCTTTACCGGCCCGGACCTCAGCCCTGCAACCTGATCGCCGGGACCATAGAAGAGCAGATTGCCCGTGCTCGGGCGCCGAAGCGCCCCTTTGATGCCGAGGCCCGGTCCCTGGAAGCGATCTTGCAAGCCCAACCGGAGAGGCTTGGGCCGGCAATCCTCAATGCGACCGGCGAGGGTATCGGTGAAATAGTCGCCCTCTTGCTAAGGGACCGCTGATGACGGACTTCAGGGATAGTGCTAGAAAAGGATTCCAAAAAGCGACGCAAGAGCAAGCCGCGAGCAACGGCCGGGTTCACAGCGGCCGTGCTGCCAAGCCGCCGTCGGCACGGGCCGCGGCGGACGCGGCCCCTTCCACCGACGGCCGGCCCGTCATCATCGTCACGACCGAAGAGCATGAGGTCAACGAACAGGCCGCGAAAGCGCTTGGCCGGGACCGGGAAGTTTTCCAGCGTGGGGGGGAGCTGGTCCGCGTGGTCTGTCAGGCCGATCAGGGCGGGGCGGGCATCCACCGGCCGGCCGCCCCTCGAATCGAACCGCTCCCGCCGTCGATCATCCGAGATCGTCTATCCGCCAATGCGGTTTTCAAGACCGTCAAGGAGACGGACGAGGGGTCCACGGAGAAGCTGATCCATCCGCAAGAATGGTGCTGTAACGCCGTCTTCAACAAGGGCAGTTGGCCGGGAGTCCGCCGCCTTGAGGCCGTCGTCAATCACCCCGTTCTGAAGCCTGACGGGACGATCCTTTGCGAGCCTGGATACGACGAGGACACCGGGTTGCTCTTTGACGCGAAAGAGCGCTTCCCGGCTGTCCGCGACAAGCCCGGCAAGGCGGACGCCAAGGCCGCAATGAGCGAACTGGTGGAGGTCATCGCGGAGTTCCCGTTCCAGGCTGTCGTTCACCGGGCCGCCTGGATGGCCGCGCTGCTCACCCCGCTGGCTCGGTTCGCCTTTGATGGGCCGGCCCCCCTGTTCTTGGTGGATGCCAACGTCCGGGGCGTCGGCAAGGGCCTTCTTCTCCATTGCCTATCTACTATTCTCACTGGCGACAGTTTCAGCGTCGCCACCTACACCAACGACAAGGAAGAGTTGAATAAGCTGATAACTTCTCTCGCCATCGCCGGCGACCGGATGGTGCTGTTCGACAACCTCGAAGGGAAGTTCGGCAACGGCAACCTCGACGCGGCCCTGACCGGGCGGACCTGGAAGGCCCGCATCCTCGGTTCCAACCGCACGGTGGAGGTTCCACTGTTCATGACCTGGTACGCGACGGGGAACAACGTCGCCCTCGCCGGGGACACCGGCCGGCGCGTCTGTCACATCAGGCTCAAATCAACCGCGGAGCGCCCCGAGGAGCGGCAAGGTTTTCTGCATCCCGACTTGCTGGCCTGGGCAAGTGAGCGTCGCGGCCGCATCTTGCGGGCCGCGTTGACCGTCCTCCGCGCCTACCATGTGGCCGGCCGGCCGGACCAACGCCTACTCCCCTGGGGGAGTTTCGAGGCCTGGTCCGGCCTGGTCCGATCCGCCGTGGTCTGGGCCGGGGAATCCGATCCTGGGGAGACTCGCCAGACCTTGCGTGAGTTGACGGACGCCGACACCAACAGCCTGATGGTTCTGATGGACGTGATGGAGAAGCTGGGGGGCAAGGAGGTCGGTCTAACCGCGGCCGAAATATTAGACGCCCACGACACAAAGCCTAGCTTCTTGACGCAGAAAGACCACGCGGAGTTCAGAGATGCCATTGCTGGCTTAATCCACAAGCCGGAAACCGGCGCCCTCGGCCGTCTTCTCCGCAAGCACCGCGAGGTCAACGTCGGCGGGAGATTCATCGCCTCGGCCGGGGCGCTGCACGGCAGCACGCGCTGGGTGGTCAGCAGTTACAAATAATTTCCCCACTTAGGCTGAAGATGTCCCCCATGTCCCCATGTCCCCCCCGAGGTCAAAGGGGGGGATGGGGGGATGGGGGACATGTTTCCCCCCAGCTGGGAAACAGATCGGCGCGTAGAACGGGCAACGGCCATGCAACATCGGGCGGGGGATGCCCCAGCAAACTTGAGCCGCGCGTGCAAAGCGGGATGCTGGATTGTTCGGCCAGGGCCGCGAGAAGGAAAGATATTACCTCCCGCCGCCGACCGGGCAAAGCCGGGGTATACCGTCGTGGTTAAGCCTTAGCCGTGCGCAGCGGGACGAACGCCAGTATTACGAAAGCGGCAGTTCGTATTACATGGACACTTGGGCGATAGGAATTGGCCGATCCCGGCGCCGCTTGAGGTCCCCGCCTCCCGCCACGTCCTCTCCGTCGCCGCCACGTCCTCTCCGTCGCCGCCACGTCCTCTGCGTCGCCGTCGCATCGGCCGAGTTGCCGGCCGTCTTGCTGCCGGCCTTCACGCTGCCGGTTTGAAGCGTTCGATCTAACCGCGGCCCTTCTCTTTCTTGCCCCGGCGACACATCTCCTTGAGCAGCTTCTCCGACTCCTTGGTGAACCCGGAACGGGTTGGCCAAACCGAGGGGATGAAGCTCGGCTTGACTTCCAGCTTTCGCCATTGCCGAAGATCGTCCTTGGGTTCCGGGCCGGCCGCTTCGTTGATGTAAGCCCATCGCAGTCCGCCTTGGTGCGGATGGTAAACGCTGAAGCGGACCCACTTGCCGGAGTGGAAGAAGACTTGCACGGTCGCTACCTTGCGGCGGCGCTCGCCTTCGGGCAGCACCCACACGGATTGGATCAGAGAGCGGATGCGGGCCTTCAACCGAGTCCGCAGGTCCGGCAACTCCTCCGGCGGACACTTCGCCAGGATGGCACGGAGAGACCGGGCCTCGCCGAGCGTCTCGGCGTCGTTGCTGGTCTGCTCTTGCCGGGCCTTCTCCAGTTCCGCCGACGTGGCCTTCTTCTTGCTCTCCAGGCGACGTAACAAGACAAGCTGAGTCTCGTAATCCGGTTCCTCTTCGACGGCCCGTTGGACGGCCTGGATGCGGCGATCCAGGTCCAGCAGCTTGCCCGTCAGTCCGGCGATTTTCTCCTCTTGCCCGTCCGGCCCCTTCGCCAGCAGCTCGGCGGCCAGCTCATCGCCGAGAAAGGTTAGGAAGGCTGTCTCGATTGGGTCATAAGGGAAAAAGACGTATTGGACATCTTTTTTCCCATGAACGCTCCCAGAAGAGATGAGGTAGAATCCTCGCCGGGCAGAACCCTTGGAGCGAAGGAGCATGGAGTAGCCATCCCTGGCGTCGAATATGATGCCGGTGAACAGGTTGACCACTTTCTTCCCTACCCGCCCCCGCTGCACCTTCCGCCTCTCAACGACGGCACGGGTCTTGTACCATTCCACCTCGCTCATAATGGCCGGGTAGTAGTCAGGGATGGGTTCGCCCTGCGGGATTCGTTTGCCTTCGCGGATGACGTGGGGCTGATATTCCCCGACGACGGCCCTTGTCTTCAAAAGGTTGCCCAAATAGGCGTGAGACCACCAATCCGAGCGACCTGTGATGGGGGCTACCCCCTCCTTGGTCAGCAGGTCGGTGATCTGCCTGACCCCGTAACCCTCGCGTGCCAACTGATGGACACGCAGCACGGCCTGGACGGCCTCCGGGATGGGTTCATAGCCCTTCCCATCGGCCGTGGGACGCAACCATGCGGGGCAGATCGTGGTAGCGGCTTCCTCGTGCATCCGGTCCCGTTTCGCTTGCCACATGGCCCGCAGGCGGGCGCTCTTGGTGGCGCTCTCCTCATGCGCCCTGGACATGATGAACAGCGGTTCGAGCAAGCCGACGAGGTCATTGACGTTGGCCTTTGTGTACTCCCGCTCCGGGGTCAGGGTGGTGATGCCGATGCCGGCCTTGAGCAATTCTCGGAAGAGGTCATAGGCGTCGTCGATTTCGGATCGGCTGAGACGGTCCAGGCTCTCGATGATGAGGATAGACCCCTTGGGCACGCGGCCGATCCGCACCGCTTCCCGGAACTTACCCAACGCTCCCACGTCGGCGTTCTTGCCCTGGAAGGCCGACATGCCCAGGTCATGCAGGTGCAGGCCTTCGTCCAGCTGTAGCCCCTTCCGCTTGCAGTAGGCTTCTGACGCCGCGACCTGGCGCCGCAGGCTGTCGCCGTTGGCTTGGTCCTTCTTCGAGAACCTGACGTAGGAGTAAGCTCGTCGCATGGTATAATCCTCCTAACCCCCAGCCTACTCACTTGGGGTTCAATGTCAAGGAACTCGAAGGAGTTCTTGTTCCGGCATTGAGGGTCTGTTCTCGAAGCAATCGAACCGCCAAGACGCCAGGAGCGCCAAGAAAGGCGACACGGGGGAGATGGTTTTTTCGCCCAGGTTTGCGGTTTGCCTCTTGGCGCTCCTGGCGTCTTGGCGGTTCGATTGCTTCGAGAACAGAAACAGATTCTGAGGCCGCGCCCCATGACTCTGAAGCCCGGCCCTCTGGTGTTTCGTGGCGGCCCGATCGTTCTTCCCCATTCCGTCCTTCCCGACGGCGCGGTGCGCATCGACGACGGCCGCATCACCGCCGAGTCCGGCGAGGGTGTCGCGTCGGCAGGCGCCGAAGTCATCGACCTCCACGGCGCCACCCTCGCCCCCGGCTTCGTCGATCTCCACGTCCACGGCGGCGCCGGCGCCGACTTCATGGACGGCACGGAAGACGCCTTCCGCGCCGTCTGCCGCGCCCACGCCCGTCACGGCACGACTGGCCTCCTCCCCACCACCACCGTCGCCCGCCATGACCAACACCTCACGTTCCTCGATCTCTGCCGCCGCATGAAGGCCGACGGCCGCGATGGCGAGGCACGGGTCCTCGGGGCCCATTTCTACGGCCCCTACTTCGCGGCCGAGGCGCGCGGCTGTCACCCCGCCGGATCGGTGCGGCCGCCGCGGCTGGATGAGTACATGGCCTATCTCGATTACGCGGATTGCATCGCCACGGCCACCGTCGCGCCGGAACTGCCCGGCGCCGAGGCGTTCGTCCGCGCCTGCCGGGAACGAGGAATCCGCTGTAACGCCGGCCATTCCCACGCCACGTTCGATCAGGTCGAGGCGGCCGTCGGCTGGGGAGTGCGCCACGTCGATCATCTATTTTGCGCCATGTCCGACCGCGCCCGCTTGCGGCAGACCCAGGCCTACCCCATGCGCGGCGGCTTGTTGGAAGCGACCCTGTATTTCGACGAACTCACGACGGAGGTGATCGCTGACGGCCAACACCTGCGGCGCGAGCTGCTGCTGCTGGCCTACAAGGTCAAAGGGCCGGATCGCCTGGCGCTGGTCACGGACTGCAACCGCGCCCTGGACATGCCGGACGGCGAATACGTGTTCGGCCCCCGCGACGGCGGCGAACCGATCCTGCGCAGGGACGGCGTCGGCGTCATGCCGGACGGCAAGGCGCTGGCCTCCGGCGTCATGGGCATGGACCACGCCGTCCGCACCTTTCGGCGGCTCTCCGGGGCGCCGTTGCCGGAGGTCGTGCGCATGGCCAGCCTGACGCCGGCGCGGATCGCCGGCCTCGACGCGCAAATAGGAAGTATCGAGGTGGGCAAACGGGCCGATCTCGTCGTGCTCGACGGGGCGCTGGAAGTGCGACAGGTGTACGTCGGCGGTCGGCCCTGCCTGTGAAGGCGCAACGCTCTCACTCAATCCAGTCGTCTTCTCCGTCCGGCGGCTTCGACCGTCGCGCGACCAGTCCGCGCGAGAATTTCGCCGTCGCCGGCACGACAGCCCCGGCGGAGTTGCGTCCGGCCGGGCCGCTCTCCTGGATCGCGGCCGTAATGTGCTTGCTCGACGAAGCGGCCTGAACCTGGGAGCTCCTGGCGGCGCTCGCCGACGTCTGACCGTACCTCACGAGGTCGGCGACAACCAAATTGGCCAGGGGCGAACCGAGGCCGGTCACAAGATCGTATCCGCCGGCGGCCTTGTAGCCGTTGCTCCCGGTCTTCACGTCGTGGAAGTCCGATGCGGACAGGCTGTAGATCGCCGCGGGGCCGTTCGACAGCGCCGCGAATCCGACCTCCGCCCGGCCCTGGTCGGCCAGGGCGATCAGGGCTGCCCACTGGGGTGCGCCGGCGCTGGTGCCGCCGTAGCCGAACCAGCCGGTGTGGGCGTTCACGGTCAGGGCGGTGTCGTAGACGTAAAAGCCCGTATTCGGATCGGCGTCATAGGCCACATCGGGCGCGTTGCGCTTGCCGGATTGCTGCGCCGTTCGCTGAAACGTCGGCTCCGCCTCGAACCGGCTGGTTCCTCCGCCGCTGCCGGCCCAGGCGGTCTCGCCGAGGTAGTTACCCGAGGCGTCGATGCTCAGGCTGGTTCCGCCGACCGCCAGCACGTTGGGCGAAACGGCCGGCCACTGCGCCCCCGCCCCGCCGTCCCCGGAGGCGGCCACGAACACGACGCCGCCGTGGCCGGCCGGCGTCGTGAAGGTGAAATCGTAGGAGGTCTCCGTCGAGAATTCGGCCCCGCCCCAACTCATCGACACGACCGCCACGCCCGGCTGGTCGCGGGCGTAATCGACGGCGGACAACAGGTCGGCCTCGGAGGCCGAGGCCGCCTCCACCAGAAGGATTTTCGCCCGCGGGGCGATCGCGTGCGCCCACTCCACGTCCAGCGAGATTTCGCCGGACCAATCCGCGTTCGACGGCGGCAATGGCTGCGACTTCCCGTTGACGGGCGGCGTCGCCTTGACGAAGGACGGCGGGTCCGACAGGCCGAACGCCCGGTCGAAATACTGCAGGTCGGAAAGGATTCTGGGATCGTCGTAAGCGTCCACGATGGCAATGGTCTGGCCCGTGCCGTCGTAGGGCAGCCGGTTGAATCCGTAGGCGGTGCGAATCTGGGCCGGCGAATAGGGCGCCGCGGCGGCGGCGGCCAACGGGATCACGGTATAATCGGGTGCGATGAGGGCGAGAGGGCCAGCCGCGGCGGAAAGAACCATCCGCGGTTCCAGCTCCTCAAGCTGAGGGGAGGAACGGCCAATCGGGCGGACCTTCCGCCGCGGCGGCGACCGCCTCCGGACGAACCGGAATGCGGAGTACAACAAGGCGATCATGGCGACGTCTCCCGAATTCTTGGGGTACTGTCGCGTCTCCGTGCGGCGCGGGGCGAGCAGTATGCCGACCGCCGCCGAAAAATCAAGGGGAAACGCCGATCCCGCCGGCCTGGCCGCCGGCCGACCCTTTCCAATCGTTTCATGCCTGCCCTCTTGTTTGCCGATATTAAGCAACTACGGATCGACCTTGCCTGCACTAGACAAAGGCATCCCCTTTCACCGATAGGTCGAGAGGAATTGAAGAAGTTTATTCCCATCTCTCCGCCGTTCCGCCGTGTTCCAAGGCCATTGTGCGGGAGTCGTCCATGCCGAATGGTCTACCGACCTTGCGAGCCTTTGGTGCATGTGGCGCCGGTTCGCTTCTATCACTGGTCTGTTTTTTGTGCAGCGTTTCCCCTGTAGCGGGGCAGCCAATCCCGGCGCCGAAGAACGATGGGCCGGACCAACTAACCGCCCCCCGCGCCGTGCCGTCGCTCGACGCGGCGGGCGCCGCCAAACTCGGGGGCAACGAGAATGTGGCGCCTATCGACTTCGCCACGGCTTTACGGTTGGTGGGAACGAATAATCTGGACGTGGCGCAGGCGCGCGAGGCCGTCACCCAGAGCCGAATTCAAATAAAACAGTCACAACTGCTGATGTTGCCGAGCATGATCGTCGGCAGCACCTACTATGGGCATGAGGGGCAAATTGCCAAGACGGAAGGCAACATCATCACAGCGAATAAGGATTCGCTCTTCGTCGGTCTGGGCCCGTCGATCTCGGTCAACTTCGCGGACGCGATTTTTACTCCGTTAGTGGCGCGTCAGGCCGGCGCCGCGGCAACGGCCGGTGCGCGGCGCGTTTATAATGACACCCTCTTGCAGGTGTCCCAGGCCTATTTCGCGGTGCTGCGCGCCGTCGGCGTGTGGCGCGCCTCGACCTGGTTTTGGAATTGTTGACCGAGAATAGGCCGTCGCCGCTGCGAGCCGGTTCCAAGGGGCTTTTGCCGGTAGTTGACGCCATGCAGAAAGCGGGGGTGGCGGAAGCGCTCAAGTCGGAAGTCTACCGCGTTCAGGTCGAGGTGCTGCGCCGCCAGGAGGAGCGCACGGCCGCTGTCGCGGACTTTCGCGTGGCCGTCGCCGAACTGGCGCGGCTTTTGCGCCTCGACCCGGCGACGCCGCTCTGGCCGATCGAAGATATTCGCGTTCCCGTCGAATGGCCCCTGCCGTGGTCGGCTCAGCCGCTCGAACGGCAAGTCCAGTTGGCATTGACGAATCGTCCCGAGCTGGCGGAGAACCAGTTTCTGGTGCAGGCCGCCGTCGAGCGCGTTCGCGCGGCCCGCTATCGGCCGCTGGTGCCCAGCCTGGTGGCGGATTATAGCTGGGGCGGCTTCGGCGGCGCTCCGGATCCCAATCCCACAGGCGGCGGCTTCGGTCCGTCGGGCCGAATCTTGCACTTCGGCACCCGCGACGACTACGACTTCGGTCTCGTGTGGAAACTGCAAAATCTCGGTTTCGGCAACCGCGCCGAGGTCCACTTGCAGGAGTCGCTCGCCCGCCAGGCGTCGTTGCGGCTGCTGAAGCTTCAAGACCAGGTGGTCACGCAGGTCGTGCAATCCAACGAGCGTATCAATAGCCTGCGCGATCGTATCGGCAGCCTTCGTTCAGGGTTGTTCGATTCGTCCGGTCGACCTGCCGGCCCGGTGTTCGAGGCAATCCGCCAGAACTTCACGCGCATTCGCGAGGAGCCGAAAACCCGGCCGCTGGAAGTGCTTGACTCGATCCGGGGGCTTTCTGATATAATGGAGGCCTATGGCCAGGCGCTTACGGACTATGAACGGGCGCGTTTTCGCTTGATGATTGCTCTGGGGCTGGACCCCGAAGAGATTGTCAGAGTCATCGCGCAATGTGCCGGGCCACGACCTGAACATTAGTTCAAGGACTGGGTCATGTGGCTCGTCAATCTTGCCCTGCGCAATCCCTACACCGTATACGTGGCCATGCTGCTGACGGCCGTGCTGGGCGTCGTGAGCTATCGGCGCACGCCGGCCGACATTTTGCCGAGCATCAAGGTGCCGGTTGTCGTCGTGTTCGCGTCCTATCGCGGCATGCCCGCGCCGGACATGGAGAAGAGCGTCACTTCGGTGCTGGAGCGAGCGCTGACGCGCTGCGATCACCTGGAACACATCGAGTCGCGGTCGGACCTGGGCATCGGCATCATCAAGGTCTATTTCCGCGAACAGGTCGATCCCGACGTCGCCGCCGGGCAGGTCATTTCGCTGGTCAACGGCGAGATGCAAGATATGCCGCCCGGCATGTTGCCCCCGAGCATCTTGAAGTATGACGCCAGCGCGATTCCGGTCGGCAACCTGATCATTACGAGCAAGACCCGCAATGATCGCGAGTTGCTCGATCTCGCGGATCATCAATTGCGAGACGAACTGGCCGGCATCGAGGGGCTGGCCTCGGCGCCGGTGTTCGGCGGCCTTTTTCGCCAGGTGCAGATTTATGTGAATCCGAAGTCGCTCGAAGCGCTCAAACTGTCGCCCATGGATGTGGCCCGCATCGTCAATTCGCAGAGCCAGGTGATTCCCACGGGTGAAATCCGCATCGGCGATCAGAGCTATTACGTCATTTCCAATAGCATGGTCGGCTCCCCAAAGGACTTCGAGAAAATTCCGCTCTATAACGACGGCCGCAAGATCGTCAATCTTGGCGACGTCGCCGAGGTCGTGGACGGTTCACGCTGGCGCACCAATACCGTGCACGTGAACGGCCGAAGGGCGGTCTACATGCCTCTGTTGCGGCAGAGCGGCGCCAGCGCCATCGCCGTGGTGGACCGCCTCCAGGCGTTCCTGCCGAAATTGCATGAGCGCGGCACATTGCCGGCCGACGTGGATGTGCAAATCGCCTTCGATCAATCGCAATACGTGCGCGACGCCCTGGATAATCTTCGCGAGGAGGCCGTTCTCGGGGCCGTGCTGGCCTCGCTCGTCGTTCTGTTGTTCCTGGGCAGCCTGCGCAGCACCTGGATCGTCGCGCTGTCGATTCCGCTGTCGGTGCTGGCCGCTTTGGTGGGGTTGTATTTCACCGGGCACACGCTCAACATCATGACGCTGGGCGGCCTGGCTCTGATTCTGGGCCGCGTCGTGGATGATTCCATCGTCGATGTGGAAAACACGGTGCGCCACTTGAAGCTCGGCGCCTCGCCGCTCGAAGCCGCGCGCGAAAGCGCGCGAGAAATTGCCGTGCCGGTGTTAATGGCGACGATCACGACGATCGTGGTGTTTTTCCCGTTGACGTTCATGAGCGGCGTGGGCAAGCATCTGTTCACGCCGTTGGCGATCAGCGCCGCGCTGGCGCTGGGTGCGTCGTACCTCGTGTCGCGCACCGTGTCGCCGATGCTCTGCTCGCGCTTCTTGCGGGCCGACGAGGCGCCGAGGCGGCTGCCGCGCTGGCTGTTCCTCACGTCCCTGGCGGTCGCCGTTGTGGGGCTGGGGCTTCCGGCATTGGCCCTTTACGGGACCGGGCTACTGGATCAATATTTTCCACGCGCCGTGGGCGACGTGATCGCTTGGCCTTATAGCGTCCTACCCGGAAAAGTGCAGATCGCGCTGGTCGCCGTCGGCGTCGCCGGCTTGGGCGTGATCGTCGTGGCGACGTGCTCGCGCGCCGCGCCGACCTTTCAACGCGCCTTTGACCTGGTCACGCGCTTTTACGAACGCAGCTTGCGCTTTTGTCTGAATGCCCGGTTGGTCCTCCTGGCTGTCGTTGTCTCGGCCGCCGCGCTGGCGGTCCTGGGTTTCTTTCACCTCGGCCAGGAACTTTTTCCCGAGGTCGATTCCAGTGAATTCACGATTCATCTGCGCATGGCGGGCGGGCCGCGTGTGGAGACGACCGAACAAAGAATCCGTGAAATCGACGGCGTGGTCCACGAGATCGTTCCGGAGGACGATCTGAAGCTGACTCTGGCGAACATCGGCCTGTCGTCGCGCTGGTCCGCCGTCTACACGCCCAACAACGGACCTCACGCCGGGTTCCTGCGCGTCCAGCTTCGCAGCGGCTTCGATGGGCGGCAGACGCCCACGAGCGTCTACGCCGATCAGGTGCGGCAGAAGCTGGCGGAGCGCTTTCCCAGCGACGACTTTTTCTTTGAAACGGGAGGCATGATTCGGCAAATCCTCAACGGCGGCTCGCTGGCGCCCATCGAAGTGCAGGTGCATGGGCGCGATTCGACGCGCCGGCGCGCCGTGGCCAAGGCGCTGGACTGGCGAATCGGACGGATCCCGCTGGTGAAAGAGACCTATTTGCCGCAGGGCATGGATATGCCGCAGCTCAAAATCGAGGTGGACCGGACAGCGGCCGCCCGGCTCAAGCTGACGCAAACCGACGTGGTTCGCAACGTCATCACCACGCTGATGTCGAGCGCCCAACTCGCGCCGAATTTTTGGATCGACCCCGCCAGCGGGGACCCGTACATCATCGGCGTGCAATATCCGGAACACGTGATTGAAAATGTGCAGACGCTCGAGACGGTGCCGATAACGCCCGAGAAGTCGGCCGCGCGGCGCGGGCGCCGCTGTTGCGCGACGTGGCGACGATCAGCCGCTCGCAAGGCCCCGTGGAAATCTACCATTACGACGCCGACCGGGTCAGCCAGCTTTTCGTTTCCGTCGGCGCGAACAATCTGGCCCGCGCGGCCGGCGAAATCGACCGCATTGTCGATGAATTGCCGCTCACCTACGCCATTACCGTGTTACCCCCAGAGGCGCTGCTGGCGTACGCGCTCAAGTCGTTTCCGGCGGGGCACGGCAACCCGCGGGAAGATCCCGACCTGGAGGAACTGCTGAGGGCGTACTTCCAGGATGAGGATCCCGAGGTCGCCAACGATTTGCGCGACCGCTACGGCGTCGAGGTCGATTCCCTGCACCTCGGCAAGAACCCACGCTTCCGTGAAAAACTGGAGCATTATTTCAGCCTCACGAAGGCGGCGAAAAAACAGCAGGCGCGGTCGGACATTCAACAAGAATTCGGCGTCGACCCCGAGCCGCTGCGCTTGCCCAGTGGAATCCGCGTCACCGTCGGCGGCGAAGTCGCCAGCATGCGCGACTCGTTTTCCGAAATGGGCTTCAACGTGGTGTTGGCCGTGCTCCTCGTCTATCTGGTGATGGCCGCTCAGTTCTCTTCCTGGCTCGATCCGGTCATCATGATCGTGGCGGCCCCACTCGGGCTGGTCGGCGTGGTGGGCGTGTTATGGGCGACCAACACGTCGTTGAACATCCAGTCGCTGATGGGCGTCTTGCTGATGATCGGCATCTCGGTGTCTAACTCGGTTCTGCTCGTGGAGTTTGCCAACCATCTTCGCAAGGAGGGCAAAGACACGTTGGGGGCGATTGTCGAAGCCGCCCGCACCCGGCTGCGGCCGATCCTGATGACCACGATCGCGACAATAATCGGTCTTTTGCCCATGGCGATCCATCTGCGGCCCGGCGACGAGATGAATCTACCGCTGGCCCGCGCCGTGATCGGCGGCCTGGCGGTTTCCACGCTGCTGACATTGTTTGTCGTGCCGGTGCTATACGTGTTGTTGAAGCGGGCCGCCGGAGGGTCCGTGGCAAGCCCTGCGGCGGCCCTCCCGCGGCCTTGAGGATATGATCATCAAGCACTACCTTTTGCTGCTCGGCCTCCTGATGGCCGCGCTATTGCCTGCGGCCGGCTGCGAAAAACGCAAGCCAGACAAGCCTCACCTCGGCGAGGTTGAACGGCTGCCGCACGTGGATACGATCGTGCTCGGCAAACCGGCGAAGCTGGAAGTCGTGCATAGTTACGCGGCGACCGTGGAAGCGCTGGAAAAGGCCGACCTCTGCTTCGGGGTCAAGGGCTACGTCAAGAACCTTCCCGCCGATCTCGACATCGGCAAGACCGCCAAGGCAGGCGAACTGCTGTTCTCGCTCGACGTACCCGATCTCGTCGCCGATCGCGACAACAAACAGGCCCTCGTCGCCCAAAGTGAGAAGGCGGAGGCGCTGGCAACCCAGGCCATCGCGTCGGCCGAAGCGGAAGTCAAGGAGTCGCAAGCGCTTCTCTCGCGCTACTCGGGGGACGTGGATTTTCGCCAGGCGCAGTACACTCGCATCGGCAAGCTGGTCCAGGGAGACACATTAAGCCAGCAGCAGGCGGATGAAGCCAAGCTCCAACTCGACGCCGCTCGCTCGGCGCTCGCGGCCGCGCAAGCGGGGGTGGTGGTCAAGCAGAACCTGCTGCAGACGGCCCGTCTCAAACTTCAATTGGCGACGGCAAGCGTCAAGGTCACCCTCACCGAGGAAGCCAAGGCGGAAGTGCAGGTCCAATTCGCGGACATTCGAGCCCCCTTCGACGGCGTCATCACGAAACGGTGGGTGGATCGAGGCGCCACCATCAAGGACGCCGGCGTTCCGCTGTTCACCTTCATGCGCACCGATAGGGTCCGTGTCATCCTCGATGTGCCTGAACGCGATTCTCCCTACTTCCAGGTCCAGCCGCACGGCAATGCCGTTCAACTGTCCATGCCGGCCATGAAGGAAACGGCCGGGACTGCCAAACTCTCCGGGACGATCACCCGGATTTCCGGTGCTCTCGATCCCGTCACTCGGACGTTGCGCGCGGAAATGGAGCTGGAGAATAAAGTCGGCGGCAAGGTCGGCGTTCTCAAGCCGCAGATGACCGGCACAGCCTTGGTGACGCTGGACGTGCGCGACGCCCTCACCGTTCCGTCGTCGGCCCTGGTTCGCAGGGGCGATCAAAGTGAAATCTACATTGTTGCCAGCCCCGTTGGCGCACCGATCCGAGGCATCGTCAAACGCATCGAAGTTGCAACCGGGCTTGACGACGGCTTGCGCGCCGAAATCAAAAGCGACACTCTCACCGGCCGAGAACTCGTTATCGTCCGCGGCGCCGGCGTCCTCCGTTCCGGGGATGAGGTTATCGCCGTTCCGGCAAAGCCGTCTGAATAAAGGCATCCGCTTTGGGAAGCAATCCCTGTCCCCTGGCGGAAGCGGCGTTTTCGTTGGCGCCGGCGGCCGGGACGGCGAACGGCGGCGCCCGCTAGAATGTCGAGAGGTCGGGCCGAGCGCGGCCCCGGTTCCCTCTCCCTGGTAGGCGTCTCATGAAGCCGCTTCGACGAACCGCCGCCCTGCTCGTCCTGTCGATCCTTCTCTGCGGCTGCGGTCCCAAAGCCGAGGAGGAGCCGGTTTGGGTCGGGCTCGTCGCCTCCTTCAGCGGGCCCGACAGAACGGCCGGCCTCCAGGTCAAGCAGGGGGTCGAGTTGGCGGTGGACGACGCCGTGAATCAGCGCGTCGAGGGACGCCGCCTCGCCGTCGTCACGGTGGACGATCGCGGCACCGATGAATCGGTGCAGGCGGAGGCCGTTCGCCTGCTGTCGTTGAACCGAGTTGCCGCGCTGATCGGCGGGGCGGACGCCGGCCGGGCGACCCTGCTGGCGCGGACGGCGCAACCCTATGGCGTTCCCACGGTCCTTCCCTGTGAGGTCGCCGGCTTGCGGCCGGACGCCAGCTTTGCTTTGGGCGTTCGCCCCGCCTGGCGCGGTCAAATCCTGGCCCTCTACGCTTCCGGGGAACTCAGGCTCAAGCGCGCCGCCGTACTCATCGACGGACGCAACCCCGTCGCCGTCGAACTGGCCGCCGCCTTCGTCAAGGAGTGGCCGGGGGACGAAGGCGCCTCCGTCCAACAGGAGACTTTTCGATCCGACGCCGAATTGCGCGAACAGGCGCCGCGCCTGGCCGCCGCCAGGCCGGCCGTGGCGCTGATCGCGGCGGATACGAACCACTTCCAATTGGCCCGCGAAATGCTGCAATCGCTTCCCGACTCGCTCCTGTTCTACGGCGGCGAGGACGTGGATGTCGAAGGGCTGTCGGCCGGTCATGGAGACGTCGTCACGGCGACCGTGATGGCGCGTGAAGAGTTGACAGATCGCGGACGGGCGTTCGTGAAGCGGTATGCGGAGCACTTTCACGAGCCGGCCGGTTTGGCCGCCGTCCAGGGATTCGACGCCGCAAGGCTGTTGTTCGACGCCATGGAACGGGCCAAATCCTCCGCCGGCGACAAGGTGCGGGACCAACTCGCGGCGACCACGGATTTCGAGAGCCTGACGGGGCCGCTCCGATTCAAGGACGGACTGGCGCGCCGGCGGGTGTTCGTGGTTCGCCGGAGCGACGGACAAACGAAGGTGGTCCAACGCATCGACCCCGAGACCGAAGCAGGTCCCGACGGCGGCCGATAAGTCCGTTCGCCGCGGCGCTGGCGGTAGACCGGGCGGCCGTGCTATTGATACACTAGACTCCGCCGTGGACGGCCGACCGGCCGCCGACCGGAATCCTGTACGGGGACCCCGCATGGCTTCCATTGCCCCCCCGCCCGCTCCGCCGTTCGCCGCCACCGGCGACGACGACCGTATGCGCCGCTTTCGCAAGCGCCTGACGCTCGTCATGGCGGCGTCGGTGACGGTCGTGGCGACGGGTTGGTCGTGTACGCTGGGGATTCTGCCGGCCATCCTCGCCCTGATGGTGGCCAAGCACGTTTTGGTGGCGATTCTCATGTCGGGGCTGGGCGTGGACGCGCGCCGGGGCGAGTTGCGCTAGATGACCGTTTCGTACGTCCTTCGCCACCAACTCGTAGCCGCATTCGCCAGAATGCGGGTCGTCGCGCCCGCATTCTGGCGAACGCGGCTACCTTTTACTGGCAGGGGACTTACGAAACGGTCATCTAGCGCAATAGCTTCCGCAGTTCCTCCGCGACGCCGCTCAACGGCAACCGCCGCTGTTTCAGGGTGTCGCGGTCGCGGATGGTAACCGTCTGGTCCTGCAAGGTTTGGCCGTCGATGGTGAAGCAGTAGGGCGTGCCCGCCTCGTCCTGGCGGCGGTAACGGCGTCCGACGGCGCCGCCGTCGTCGTAGAAGACGTTGAAGTCGCGCTTGAGTTCGCGGTACAGGTTGTGCGCGATTTCCGGCATGCCTTCCTTGTTCACCAGCGGTAGGACGGCCGCCTTGATCGGCGCCAGCCGGGGGTGGAAGCGCATGACCGTCCGCATTTCGCCCTCCACCTCTTCTTCGTGGTAGGCTTCGCACAGGACCGCCAGGGTGAACCGATCAGCCCCCGCCGACGGCTCAATGACGTGCGGAAGAAAACGGTATTTCGCCTTCTCTTCCCGTTCCCGGTTCTTGTCGCCCGCGAACGCCGACTTGTCGGCTTTCGCCCACGCTTCCTCCTCGAAGTAGCTGAGGTCCTTGCCGCTGTGCTTGGCGTGCTGCGTCAGGTCGTAGGCGCCGCGGTGGGCCACGCCTTCCAGCTCCTGCGGCTCGTCCGCGAACGGGAACAGGTACTCGATGTCCGTCGTGCCGATGGAGTAGTGGGCCAGCTCTTCCTTGCCCTGTTCGCGCGGCCGGAGTTTCTCGGATCGGATGCCCAGCTGGGAGTACCACTTGATGCGCACGTCGCGCCAGAACTGATACCACTTCATCGACTCGTCCGGCCGGCAGAAGAACTCGATCTCCATCTGCTCGAATTCACGACTGCGGAAGGTGTAGTTTCGCGGGTTGATCTCATTGCGGAACGCCTTGCCGATTTGGGCGATCCCGAAAGGCAGCTTCAGGCGGCTGCTGTCGAGGACGTTCTTGAAGTTGACGAAGATGCCCTGGGCGGTCTCGGGGCGGAGGTAGGCAACGGAGGCATCGTCTTTGAGAGCACCAACGAAAGTCTGGAACATCAAATTGAAGGACCGTGGTTCGGTCAGATGGCCGACCTGACCGCATTCCGGGCAAGGAACGCGAAGTCGCGCTGGGACCGCGATTTCCGTGTAGGGCATGATTTCGTGTATCGCCTGAGGAGCCGCACCTGGAGCGCGACTCAGTTTTTCAATTTTCTTGCGGTTTGATTCGAGAACTTCATCCTTTGTTCCGAGACCTGACAGGAAGAAATCTCCTCGGCCGCCTTCGGTGTCGCTGAATGGATCTCGGGCAATGTGTATGCCGATCAGTTGATCGGCACGAAAACGCGCTTTGCATGCCTTGCAATCCACCATCGGGTCACTGAACCCCCCGACATGCCCGCTCGCCTCCCACACCTTCGGGTTCATGATGATGGCGCAGTCCAGCCCCACCATCTGGATCTCTTGTCCATCCGGCCCCGGCGGCGGGTTGTGCACCATGTCCTGCCACCACGCCTCCTTGACGTTCCGCTTCAGCTCGACGCCGAGCGGCCCGTAATCCCAGAACCCACCGATGCCGCCGTAGATTTCGCTCGACTGGAAGATGAAGCCGCGACGCTTGCACAGCGAAACCAGTTTCTCCATGTCCATCGCACCATCTCCCATCTTCATCGTTGCCAATGACTCTTCACGATGCCCGCCGCCGTCACCTCCACGCGCGGCGGGTCGGCCCGCAGCTCCGCGACCAGGGCGAACTGGTCCACCCGCGCCGCGGCCCGCACGTCGTCCTCATAGCCGAGGTCGCGCAGCCGGCGGCCGCCCGCGCTGACGGCCAGGGCGCCTTCGAGCACCTGGCCATGCTGCTCGAACGTATCCCACGCCAGCCGGGCGCCGTCGTTGAGGTCGGCGGCGCCCTGGTCGGCCAGGAAGTCCACCAACGCGCCGGCCAGCAAGGCGTCTTCGAGGGCCACGCCGCCGCCGTCGCCGGCGCAGACGATGTGGATCGGACGCTTCTCGCGCTGCAGTTGTTCACAGACGGCGCTGTAGTTCACGAAGGCGGCGACGAGTGTGCGTTCCGCCCCGGCGGCGTGCAGCAGCGCCCGCGTGCCGTTGCTCGTGGTCAACACCAGGGCGGCGCCGCGGCAGCGGGCGCAAGTGTATTCCGACGGCGAATTGCCGAGGTCGAAGCCGGGAAGCGGTTTGCCGTCGCGCTCGCCGCCGAGCAGCACGCGGCCCACCCGCATGGCGCCCGCTGTGGCCCGCGCCTCGTCCACCTCCGCGCACGGCCGAACCGCCGTGCAGCCTGCCGCCAGGGCGTGGATGATGGTGGTGGTCGCCCGCAACACGTCGATGACGACGGCGACGCCGCCGTTCATGCGGCCGGCCGGCGCGAGCTGCGGCGTCAGGTGGACCAACACCTCCCGTCCGTCGGCCATCCCTCCTCCTTCCACGCGGCGGAACCGACGCCTCATCTTACGCGCGCGGAGCGGCCCCGGACAGGCGATTTCCGCAGCCCGGCGTGGTCCTCAGCCGCCTCGCTTGGACAGGGCGAAGGGTTCCGGGAACACGTCCGGCTCGATTTGCAGGGCGTCGGCGAGTTTGTTCATCTGGTTGAACAGTCCGATCACGGCGAGGACCTCGGAATACGCTTCCGTGTCCAACCCGAGCCGCTGCACGGCGGCGGTGTGGCTGTTGATTCAGTAATGACAGGAGTTGGTCGCCGACACCGCCAGGGCGATGATCTCCTTGGTGAGCGGATCGACCTTGCCGGGCGCCATGATCGCCTTGAGGCGCGTCCAGCAGAGTTCGAGATGCACCGGGTCCGTCGCCAGCGCCCGCCAGATGTTCGGAACGCGGTCGATCTTTTTCGTCTCCCGGATGTCCGCGAAGACGCGGCGGACGACGGGGTGGTCGCAGTTCTCGTCAACGAGCTTGATGGTGGACATGAGTTTTCTCCTCAGGCAGGGGAGGCGCCACCAGCGGTCCCGGCCGTCGCGCCGCCTCCACGAAACCGCGCAGCGTCCGCTCCAGCCCCTCCGCCAGTTCCAGATGGTGTTGTAGGACGTTCACGACCTCCCAGCGGTCGTCCGGCTGGACGTACAGCCGCGGCGGTCCCGGCGGCGCCGGCAACAGAAAAGCCCATTCCAGGGTCCGTAAACTCCATTCCACGGTCTCGCCGGACTGGGCGCCGGAACAGACGTAGGGGTGGATCTCCTCCACCTCGCCATAGATCAACGGCAGCAGGGTCCGGCCCTGGGCCGAGGGCAATTCCGCGTCGAACACGTCGGCCAGGGTCGGCGTCAGGTCCGCCGACTGCGTCAGCGCGGCCACGCGCCGACCGGCCTCGTCCGCACGCGGCAGCCGCAGGATCAGCGGCAAGTGCGTCGCCTCCCGATGGGTCGCCGCTGGGGCGAGGCCGACGACGCCGTGCTCGCCGAGCTGTTGTCCCCAGTCGGCGGTGCAGACGATCAACACGTCGTCGTCCGGGTTGCCGGCGACCAGTCGTTCCAGCAGCCGGCCGACTCCGGCGTCGAGGCGGGTGACGGCGCCGGCGTAGCTGCCCTGCAATCGCGCGAAAAGCAGGTCGTCCTCCGGGTCGATCGGGCCGGCCGCGGGGTCGATCAACGGCGTTAGCGGCTCCGCTTCCTCTTCGGTCTCGTCCTCGATTTCGCCCTCGTACTCTTCCTCGTCGTCCGGTTCCTCCACGAAGTAGGGCGCCACGAACTCCTCCGGCGTGTCCCACGGCGGAATCAGCGGCGCCAGGTCCACCCACAGCAGCCACGCTTCGCGCTGGCTCAAGCGCTCGAGCGCCGCGGCGGCCGCTTCCAGTACTGCGTCGAAGGACGGCGCCCGACGCGCCTCGTCCCAGCCCGCCTCGAAGCCGGGTCCCGCGGGGCGGCTTGAATCCATCACCAGGCAGGTGTAGACGCCGACCTTCCGCAGCCGGTCGATCAGGTCGGCGTTGCCTTCGGCCGACGACTCCGGCCGCGACGGGTCCGGCAGATGATGTCGGCCGTCGCGCCAGGTCAGCCAGGCGCCGGCGGCGTCGGCGCGGTCGGCGAAATGCCGGTCGAAGACGACGCCCTCCGCCGCCAGGGCGTCGAGGTTCGGCGTCGCGATCCAGGGGTTGCCGTAACAGCCGACGTAGGCCGCCTGGAGGCCGCGGGCCGCGAGAACGAGGACTTTCATGTCAGCCGATTCTACGGGCCGCGCGGCGCGGCCGCCAGCCGGCAGGAGTACATTTGCTAGTCAACTCTCTCCAATGCCCGTGATAGAGGCGTGGGAGTTGCTACGATTTGCCGTTTCTCTCAGCAGCATTCTGAGCCGGGTATCCGCCCACCCCAGGCAAGCGGCGCCATAGGCCGTCGCGGCTGAGCCAATGATCGCTAGAGTCAGGCTTGCCGCCATCGCCATTAGAACGAAGAACGGATCGGGATGGGGCGGGCCGCCGCCGGCCACGGCAACCATGCCAAGCGCCGCGAGTACCGCACCGACAACGCCCGACGCGAGGACCAGAACGCCGACGGTCAGGACGCGGCCGGCGCGATTCCTCCTGGCAATCGCAGAGGCATAAACGCGGCTTGCCTCGACAAAGCGATCCGCCAACGCATCAATGTCCGGATCGCTTTCCGTCGGCGGAATGCCCGACGTAAACGCCGCCAAGTCGGCCGGCTTGAAGTCTGCGCCGTCGCGCCGCAAGCGCTCGGCCAACCCGACGGAAATATGGTCGTGCCGCATCGTCATTCCTCCCGCGCTCATTCTACCCGTCCGGACGGGCCGGGGCCACGATGAGGTCGGCAAAGGAAAAGGGTCGCCACTTGGCGGCGCCATTTGGGGCTTATTACCCCGGCAAGCTGGATCCTCACACCAACCCGAAGCGCGAGCGAGGCACACCAACCCGAAGTGCAAGCGAGGGATGAGGTCGAGGAACCTCATCCCTCGCTTGCGCTTCGGGTTGGTGTGAGAATCTTATCCGCCGGAGTAATAGATGCCTTCGCATCGATCTCCGTTGCTGCGTCGGCGACTTTTTCAAACCGTACCACTACCCGCCAGCCGCCGTGCTTGACGGACGCCCCGCGTCCGTCTACAAAACAGGGAAGAGACCGGCCCCCAACATAAGCGCCCGTTATCCTCCTTTCCGGAGCGTCTTTGCGCATGACCGAACCCGCCGCCCGTCCGCGCCGGACGGCCCCGCCCGCCAAAAACGGCCCCGTCGAGGGCTTGGTGGACCACGAACGCATCGAGGCGGCGGTTCGAGAAATCCTCCTGGCCGTCGGCGAAGACCCCGACCGCGAAGGCCTGCGAGAAACCCCGGCCCGCGTCGCCCGCATGTACGCCGAACTCTGCGCCGGCCTCCGCCGCGACCCCGGCGAAGTGCTGCGCAAGACCTTTACCCAGAAATACGACGAAATGGTCCTGGTCAAGGACATCCGCTTCGCCTCCATTTGCGAGCATCATTTACTCCCTTTCTTCGGCCGGGCGCACATTGCCTACCTGCCCAAGGGCAAGATCGTCGGCCTGAGCAAGCTGCCGCGCCTGGTGGACGCGGTGGCGCGTCGGCCGCAGGTGCAGGAACGCATCACCGAGGAGGTGGCCGATTTGCTCGTCGAGGAACTCAGCCCGCGCGGCGCCGCCGTCATCCTGGAAGCGACCCACACCTGCATGACCATTCGCGGCGTCCGCAAGGCCGACAGCCTCTGCACCACCAGCGCCATGCGCGGCGTCTTCCGCGACAACCCCTCCTCGCGCAGCGAACTGATGGCCCTCATTTACGGCGGGCGGTGACGCGCCATGTCTGCCCTATCCGTCTTCGCGCTGCGCCTCGCCGCCGGCATGATCGCCTGTCTGCTGCTGTTGTCGCCGGCCGACGTCAACCCGCGCTTCTACCGCGTCCACTTCCTCACCGCCCTGGGACTGACCGGCCTGGCCGCCGTGTTCGTGGGCCAATCCGGCGGCTGGCCGTTGTGGACGCTGCTCATCGCCGGCATGGCGCTGGCGCTGGCCGGCTCGCTCTCCTGGTTCCTGGACAGGGCGCCGGGCGGACGGACGCTGATTGTGTTGACCGCGTTGGCCTTGGCCGGGAGCCTCGCCTTCCTGGAAGCGTCCGACCCCGCAGCGGCCCGCTCGCCACTAACCACGGCGCTGGCCGACGTCACTTCGGCCGCCGTGCTCGGCGGTGCCCTGAGCGCCATGCTCATGGGTCATTCCTACCTGATCGCGCCGTCGATGTCGCTGCGGCCGCTCCTGGTGCTGATCGCCACGCTGGCGATTGCCGTCGTCGGCCGCATGGCGGTGGACGGGTACATCCTCTGGTCCTGGACCGGCGGGCGTTTCGCGGGTATTCTGAATAATGAAGTGATTCTTTTGGTGCTGGTGCGCTGGGCGGTCGGCTTCGCGGGCGTCCTCGGGCTGACCTGGATGGCGTGGCAGACGGCCCGCATCCGCTCGACGCAATCGGCCACCGGCATCCTGTACGTCGTGGTGATCTTCTGCTTCCTCGGGGAACTGACCGGCCAACTCTTGGCCGGCGCTTCCCATGTCTTGTGAGAAACCGCGTGAACGTCCGCTTCACCTGCCCTTCCTGCGAACAGCCCGGCCGACTGAATACGCCGCTGCCGGACGAGTGGGTCTGTCCGGCGTGCGAACAGGTGTTGCACCTCAAGCCGGGCGCCGCCGAACCGACGCTGACCGCCTGCGCCGTCTGTGGCAACGCCGAACTGTATCGTAAGAAGGATTTTCCGCAAAATCTCGGCGTATCGATCCTGGGGCTGTCGTGCCTGGCGGCCACGATAACCTACTGGTGGTATCAAAAATGGTGGACATGGGGCATCCTGCTCGGCTCGGCGCTGTTCGACGCGGTTCTCTACGTGCTGGTCGGCGACGCGGTGGTTTGCTACCGCTGTGACGCACATTACCGCGCCGTGCCGCCCGGATCGGAGCAGAAGGCGTTTGAGCTGACCACCTTCGAGCGCTTCCGCCAGGAGCAGATGCGTCGGAAGCAGTTGCAGTAGGCGGCGGCGGATCGCATGGGGCCTGTGCGAAAAGGCTCTGAAACAGATGCAACAGATTTGACATCGATATTTTCCCCTGGCATGGGTCGCCCCCATTGTGGAACGCGGCCAGTCTCTACCGCGCTCCGCCGCCGCTCAAGGGAAATCATCCCCGCCCGTTGCCTGTCCCATCCATTCCCGCGGGCGGCGGACGATCCGCGACGGAATATCCTTGCTCCCGACCGCCGAGCGGATAGGATGGCCGACGCCCCCCAAGAATCGCCCCTAACTCCCGGAGGTCGTCGTGCGAAGAGTCGTCGCTTGCTGCCTGGTCCTCGCGGCCGCCGCCGCGGCCGTCGCCGTGGAGGAAGGCTACCACCTCATCAAAACCATCCCCGTGCCCGGCGACGGCGGTTGGGATTATCTCATCGCCGACGACGCGGCCCGGCGGCTGTACGTCACCCACGGCGACCGGGTCGATGTGCTGGACATCGACTCCAACGAGGTCAAGGGCGCGATCGGCGACCTCAAAGGCGTCCACGGCGTCGCCCTGGCGCCCGACCTCGGCCGCGGCTTCATCAGCGACGGCCGGGCCAACCATGTGGTTATCTTCGATCTGAAAACGCTCAAAAACCTGGGCGACGTGGCAACCGGCAAGAACCCCGATTGCGTTATTTACGACCCGGCGACGAAGCGCGTCTTCGCCTTCAACGGCCGCGGCGACAGCGCCACCGTCATCGACGCCGCCGAGGGCAAGGCGGTGGGGACCATCGACCTGGGCGGCAAACCGGAGTTCGCCACGGCCGACGGCGCGGGGGCCGTGTTCGACAACCTGGAGGACAAGGACGCGGTGGTCAAGATCGACTCCAGGAAGATGACCGTGCTGGAGCGCTGGCCGCTGGCGCCCGGCGAGGGGCCGTCGGCGATGGCGATGGATCAAAAGACTAATCGGATCTTCATCGGCTGTCATAACAAGATGATGGTCGTGGTCAACGCGGAGACCGGCAAGGTGGTGGACCATCAGCCGATCGGCCAGGGCGTGGACGCGGGCGCGTTCGATCCGGCGACCGGGATGGTCTTCTTCTCCTGCGGCGACGGCACGGTGACGGTGATTCATGAGGACGGGCCGGACAAGTACGTCGTGGCGGAGACGGTCAAGACCAAGCCGCGGGCGCGGACGATGGCGCTCGACCGCAAGACGCACGACCTGTTCCTGTCGTCGGCGGACTTCAAGCCGGCGGCGGCCGCGACCCCCAATAATCCGCGGTCGCGGCCGGCGGTGGTTCCGGGGAGTTTCGCGGTGCTGCGCTTCGGGAAATGACCGCCTTCGTCGCCGTCCGAGCTCGCCTCTCCCCCCGGACTCACGAGTACGTTCGCCCGGGGCTTTAATTTTTGTCGCCCGAAGCGGGCTCCGAAGACAGGGTTCAAGACTCGGAGCACCTTGTGCGACCGAAAATAAAGCCCCGGGCGAAGGTACTCCTGAGTCCGGGGCGGGGGGACGGCGCCAAAATTCAAAGGGGCGAGCAGGGCCAACGCCTCTGGCGTGCCGGTCGCGGCCGCTGTACAAAGGAAGATAGGTCCGAACCCATCAGACGTTCCACGCGCGCCGTCGCCGGCCGCCCCCTTCGACCCGGGAACCTGTCATGCAGGCCTTTTTTACTTTCGTCACCCACGACTGGTACTTCGCCGTCCCGATGTTCCTCATGTCGTTGACGGGACTCACGCTTGTCATCTGGCGGCTGCTGCTCAATTACAACGCCAGCGTTTCCATGAGCGCCTTTCTGCCGGTCTTCCAGCAGAAGCTGGAAAAGGAAGGCGTCCAGGGGGCGTTGACCTACTGCAAGGGCCGGACGGAGGTCATTCCGCGACGGCTCTACGTGGCCGCCCTGGAATCGTACAAGCAGGGGCTGGCGGCCGTCCGCCGGGCGATGGCCAACGCCATCGAACTGGAGATCGCGCCCGATCTCAACTTCCTGCTGCCGCCGATCCTGGCCATCGCCAAGGTCGCCACCATGGTCGGCCTGTTCGGCACCGTCATCAGCATGATTAACACGTTCCAAAAAATTCAGGACGCCAAGGGCGGCGTCGCCGACCAGGCCGGCGCCATCGGCCTCGCCCTGTTCGCCACGGCGCTGGGCCTCATCACGGCCATCCCGCTCGTCTTCGCCCACGTCCTCTTCAAGTCGTGGGTCAACCGTTTTGAGCTGCGCATGAAGAGCGCCGCCCACCGCCTTTTGTTCCTGTTGCAGAACGTCAAGCCGGTCGGCAAGGGCGCCGCCGCGCAAATCGCAGCCGGCGCGGAAGCGACGGGCGTCACGCGGAGATAAGGTCGTGGGGCAGGTTTTCAACCTGCCGTTTGAGGAAGGCAGGTTAAAAACCTGCCCCACAGGATCGCTTTCATGTCCGAAAAACGACGTTTCCTCGACGTGTGGATCATCGAGGGCAACACCGTCTACAAGGAAGTGCCGTTCGACGTGGTCGCCGACTGGGTGCAGCAGGGCCGTCTTTTGGAAGACGACATGGCCCGGCCGTCCGGCACGTCCGAATGGGCGCGCCTCGGCGACCTGCACGACTTCGCCGTTTACGTGCCCAAGCCGGCGGCGCCGGAGGCCGCGGTCGAGAGCCAGGTCGAGCCGATGGAGCCGATCGAGACCGGCTTTTCGTGGAAACGGCGGGCCGACGACGAAGACGCCGAAGTCGATATGATCCCGTTGATCGACGTGAGTCTGGTGCTGTTGATCGTCTTCATGCTGCTCACGACCAGGGTAGGCGGCGGCGGCTCGAACATCCCGACGCCGCCGGCCGTGTACGGCTCGGTCGTCAACGCCCCCAATGACGTCTGGGTCGGCGTCAATTTCAAGGACAAAGACGACCCCACACTCGTCTATTCGCTCGGCGTCGGCGGCTCGCCGCCGGCCGAGGGCGACCGCGACCTGCCGACGCGGGCGGCCCTCCTGGACCGCCTCAAGGTCCTGCTGGCGAACCGCGACGGCGTCGATCTGACCATCAACGCCAACCCGGCCGTGCGCTCCGGCGACGTGCGGCAGCTGACCGTCGAACTGGAGCAGCCGCCGTTCCGCTCCAAGATCGCGCATAAATACACCGGCGTGAGTGACAAAGAACCATGACCTGGAAAGTCCGGCAAGAAGGTTCGCCGCAGGTCCGGGAGAACCTTTCCACGGCGCAGGTGCTGACGGGCCTGGATGAAGGCGAGTGGGAGCCGACGGACGAGGTGCGCGGCCCCGACGACCGCGACTGGGTGCGGTTCGAGAACCACCCCGCCTTCGCTGACGCCGTGGCCCTGGAGCCGCTGCCCAGCCCGGAGGACGACGAAACGCACGTCGATATGACGCCGCTGATCGACGTGGTGATGGTGCTGCTGGTGTTCTTCATTCTGATTTTCACCTATTCGGTTCTGGAAAAGCGGCTGGAGGCCCCCAACGCCTCGTCCGCGCACGCCGGGCCGGCCGTCATCACCAAACAAGAGGTGAAAGAGCAGATGATCCAGGTCACGCTCCGGCGGGCCGACGGCCGGACCCTGTATCGCGTGGAAGACAAGGAAGTGCCGAAGGAAACGCTGCTGGCGGCACTGCGGAGCTACGTCCGAAAAGACAACCGTACCACGCTGCTGATGGACGCCGACCCCGACGTGCCGCACGGCGACACCGTCTACGTGGAGGACATGGCCCGCGGCGCCGGGATGGAGCGCGTCCTGCTGCTGGCGCCGCCGGAGAAGAAGTAGACGAAGGCCGGTTAGCCGCGACCCGAAGGGGAGCGCTCCCCTTCGGGTCGCGGCTAACCGATGTTGCGGTGCGCCCGACATTTCTCACGGCCGAACCGCACGTTGCTCATTGACCGGATCCATCTCCCCGGCCTTGCCTACCGAACCCGATTTCTCGCGTTCACTTCGTCCTCATCGACCACTTCCTCGCGCGCCACGGGAACGTTGATGTCCCGGTTGACGGCGTATTCGCGGTCCACTTCGCGGTTGGCGTGGTCGTAGGCGCCGTAACGACGGAGGATGTCGCGGACTTCCTCGTAGCGGCCGGGCGACTGGACGGTGACGAGGGTGCGGCCGGACTTGAATTCGTCTTCGTAATAGGTCGCCTCTTCCTCGGGGATGCCGAGGCCGATCAGGGCGCCGGCAATCCCGGCGATCAGGGCGCCGCTGGCGGCGCTGGCCAACACGGACACCAGCCAGCTGCTCACCAGGATGGCCGGGAGGATCGGCGGCAGCGCGATGGTGGCCATTCCGACCGCCCACAACGCCCCGATGCCCGCCCCGGCGGCGGCGCCGACGGCGGCGCCTTCCTCCCAGTGCGAGCCGGTCGCCTCCGTGGTCGTTGGCGCGACTTCGCCGACCTCCGCCCGGTGGTCGCGGGACACCACGCCGACCTGGTCCTCGCGGAAGCCGACGCGACGCAATTCTTGCACGGCCGCCTGGGCCATGCGGACCTCGCTAAACACTCCTACCACGGTGGCATGATTTCGGACGTTATTCGCGGTTGTCATGGAACCATCTCCCTGACTTTGCCGGCTGTTGAGACGTGACAGGCGTCGCGCCGGCGGCGCGCCCGTTGAAGCCGATCCAAGTAAGGAGAAGCAAACGATATGCCGGAGAGAAGAAAGCCCGGCGGCGCATGAAAAGGAGTGTCGGAACCGGTGTCCGGGGTGCGGGTGTGCCATGCTTTCGCGGCCCTCCCCGACGTGCCGCACTCTCGCCGACTTGTGGGCCGCGAAAGCATGTTTCGTCCGAAAGCGTCCGGCAAGGTCAAACATGCTTTCGCGGCCCCAGGTCATTCGGAACGCCTGGCACGCCGGGAAGGGCCGCGAAAGCATGGCACCCCGCATGTCCACAATCCGCAACAGGAGCGCCGCCGGTACTTATTCGCCGGAGGCCCTATTTCAGCCAGCGGGCAGCGTCGCGCGCGTAGTAGGTCAGGATCATGTCGGCCCCGGCCCGCTTGATGCCCGTCAGGATTTCCATGGCCACTCGCCGCTCGTCGATCCAGCCCTTCTGGGCCGCCGCCTTGACCATCGCGAATTCGCCGCTGACGTTGTAAGCGGCGGTCGGCACGGCGAAACGCTCCTTCACCCGCCGCAAAATGTCCAGATACGCCAGCGCCGGCTTGACCATGATCATGTCGGCGCCCTCGGCCAAATCCAGCTCGACCTCGCGCAGCGCCTCGTCGCCGTTGGCGGGGTCCATCTGGTAGCCGTTGCGGTCGCCGAACTGCGGCGGCGACTCGGCGGCGTCGCGGAACGGGCCGTAGAAACCCGAGGCGTACTTGGCCGCGTAGCTCAGGATCGGCAGGTGGGAGAAGCCGGCGGCGTCGAGGCCGGCCCGGATGGCGCCGACCATGCCGTCGAGCATACCGCTGGGGGCCACCACGTCGGCGCCGGCCCGGGCGTGGCTGACGCACTGCGCCGCCAGCAGCGGCAACGTGGCGTCGTTGTCCAGATCGAGCCGGCCGCCGGTTTCATTGAGAACGCCGCAATGGCCGTGGTCGGTGTACTCGCAGAAACACTCGTCGGTGATCAACAATACACGATCCTTAAAATGTTCGCGCAGCGCCCGCAGGGCCAGCTGCACGACGCCGGCGTCGTCGAGGGCGGCTGAGCCGACAGCGTCCTTGTGCGTCGGAATGCCGAAGAGGATGAAGGCCTCGACGCCGAGGTCGAGCGCGGCTCCGACCTCCTCCGTCAACCGATCAACGCTCAGCTGGTGGTTGCCTGGCATGGAGGCGATCTCTTTTTTGACGCCGCGTCCCGTCCGCACGAACAGAGGCAGGATCAGGTCGTGCGGCGTCAGCATGGTTTCGCGGACGAGATTGCGCAGCAGCGGATGGCCGCGCAGGCGGCGGGGGCGGACGACGGGGAAACGGCCGAAGGAATGGGGTTCAAGGTTCATGACGGTGCTCGCGTTGCGGGTAACGACCTTCCTCTCACTATATTCAGAGTCTGTTCCGGAAGGGGGCGGCAGGCGCAGCCCGCGCTACAGATAGCCAGCGATTCGTGTAGGGCAGGCTGTGCCTGCCGCACTTCAGGAACAGACTCTCAAAGCCGCGGACCGGACGGCCCGTTGTTTTGGCGTCGGAATAATCACGCGAGATAGAAATAATCCGAGAATTTGACAAACCTGCGGTCCTGACCTTTACTTGTGCCGTGTAGGCGGCCCGCGGATTCGGACTGCGGGAAACGCTGGAAAGTCTTGGGTTTTTCAACGTAGAGGAGAGGCGCGTGAAGAAGTTCGGCAGCACCTTGGTGCGTTTCCTGAAGAGCGAAGACGGCCCGACCGCGGTCGAATACGCCGTCATGCTGGCCCTGATCATCGTGGTGTGCATCGCCGCCATCACGACGCTGGGCACCAACGCCAGCAACACCTTCAACTACGTCGCCGGTCAGGTCGCTCCCACCGGCTCGTGAGGATGACGCCCTGTGACCCCGCCCGCCGCGTCGCCGACGCGGCGGGCTTTTTCGTTTCCACGGGGCGAGCGCGAAGAAAAAAATGACAAGAGGAAGAGGTGGCGGCACGGGGCGCGGCTGATACCCGCAATTAAGCCGAACCCCGTGCCCCGTGTGGGAGGAGGATGGGAGGAGTGTCGAGCCGGCGGAATGGATGGGACTCGCTACCACCTTTCCGCCTTCGCTGGTCCACTACTGCAACCGGCGCGCCAAAGCCGAACGGCAACCGCCGGAGCCGCTCATGAAGTTTCAAGTCCTGATTTAAGAAGAGTTTGCGAACCAGAATGGCCGGCAGCCCGTTCGGGCCGCAGTTCGACGCGGCCGCCGGATGTATGGTTTCGCCGCAGAACCTTGCCGCGTTCCGCCCCACCTGCCTCGTTTTCCACCAGCGCCGCGGCGCACAGGACTGGCGGGTGAAGATCGTGCGTGGCTCGGCGGCGTTCGGGAAGCCGCCGGCGGCTCGCCGGCGCCGTAGGCCGTCTTGCCGACGCCCTTCAACGATCGAATCGTATTGTCGCCCATCGAGGTGTTCCTTGACCCAAATTCGGGGCTGGGGACGCGCGCCGGCCCGTTTCCACCGCTCCGAGCAGTTGACCTCTCCTCGGTCCTCCAGTACATTAAAATCACCAAAGCAGCTACATTTACCAGGGCTGACCGTGGTCGATTCGCCGAATTCGCTGTCCCCGGACGACCGACGGGTCCGTGACGCATTCCGCAAGGCCTGGGCCGACGGGGAGAGGCCGAGCCTGGACGAACACCTGACGCGATGCTCCCGGCCTGACGCCCGAAACGACCTCTTCCGGGACCTTCTCGAAGTCGAGTTGGGACACCGGGCGGGCCGGAGTGAGTCTCCTTGTCCCGAGGAGTACCGAAGGTTCGTGCCGGAGTTTTCGGACGTTCTCCGGCGGCTTTTTGACCCCACGCGTGGGGGGACAACGGGGCCGCCGGCATCCGATCCGGTCGCCGCAGGCCGATCCGTCAGGCCGGCGCAGTCCGAGGGCGAGACGGTCGCGCAACTCACGCCCTCCCCGTCCGCGCTCAACCCCATCACGTGCCCCGTCCGCGTCCCCGGCTACGAAATTCTCGACGAGCTGGGCCGCGGGGGCATGGGGGTCGTCTACAAGGCCCTGCAAACCGGCCTGAACCGCGTGGTCGCCCTCAAGATGGTCCTGTCCGGCGACTACGCCTCCGCGGCCCAGTTGGCCCGTTTCCGCCTTGAGGCCGAGGCCGTGGCCCAACTCCAACACCCCCACATCGTCCAAGTCTACGGGAGCGGCGAGGTGGACGGGAAGCCGTACTTGTGTCTTGAATTCGTCGACGGCGGCCCGCTCGACAAGAAGCTCAGCGGCGCACCGCGGCCGTTTCGCGAAGCCGCCGAACTGGTCCGGCTTCTGGCCGAGGCGATGCACTACGCTCACGAGCGCCACATCCTCCACCGCGACATCAAGCCGGCCAACATCCTTCTGACGTCGAAAGGCGACCCGAAGATCGCCGACTTCGGCCTGGCCAAGAAACTGGACGATCAGGGTGGACAGACGCAAAGTGGCTCCGTCATGGGGACGCCCAATTACATGGCCCCGGAACAGGCCCTCGGCCGGACTCGCGAACTTGGCCCGGCCGCCGACGTCTACTCGCTTGGGGCCGTTCTTTACGAGATGCTCGTGGGGCGGCCGCCGTTCAAGGGCGAGACGGTTCTGGACACCCTGGAGCAGGTGCGGTCTCGAGAACCGGTGAGGCCGCGCCGCCTGGAGCCGAAGACGCCGCGCGACCTGGAGACCATTTGCCTGCGATGTCTGCGGAAGGACCCGAAAGAGCGCTACCACAACGCACAGGGTCTGGCCGACGATCTGAAGGACTTCCTGGCGGGAAGGCCGATTCGCGCACGCCCGCATTATTGGTGGCGCGCCGCCGCCCACGTCGGGGCGCGCTCTGTCTGGATGTGGTTGCTCCTTCTGTCGCTTATCCTCGCGCCCGTCGTTTGGTACGTGTTCTGGCTCAACTCGGAAGAAGTGGAAGGATGCGTCGCCTCCAGCAACATGTACCGGACGCGCTACCCGACGCCCCCCCCTCCCATCGACTTCCTCGCCGGGAGTAAGGAAGAATTGGGGGTCGGCGTGAGTACCGTGGGCTTGCTCTCCTCTCCGTGGGGGCAAGGCTCCCTTCTCGCGGCCGCGGCGCTTGTCCCCGGAAGGACTCGCGCGCGATGGCCCAGCCCGGATTACTCAAACTTCGTCATCAAAAATTCGAGCGTCTACTTCGACCTTTCCCACTGGCAGCCCCTCCCGCCGGGGCGGGCTCCCGAAACGGCGGGCCGCATCGTACCCACCTACTTTTACTGTGCGAGATTATTCTGGGGCCGCCCGCGGTGGCGGGCCGGGGTGCAACCGCGGCGGCGGGAACTTTCCCGTCTGGCGGTGCCAGTGGTAGATCCGTGACTCCTCGTTACGCCGCAGCACCGCGCTCACCCGCGCGGCGATCTCCGCTGCACTCGGCCGTGGCCGCCGTAACAACTCCGTGAAGATCTGCCGTACCTGCGACCCCGTCACCGGCGGATTTTTTTTCCCCCAACCACAGCCGTTCGACCTGCAAGAACCACAGGGCCAACAGGGTCAGCGTCATGTGATGCTGCCAGCCCGTCCAACTGCGCACCTCGTAGTGGTTCAGTCCCACCTCCTGGTTCCCTTCCTCGAATAACTGCTCCACGGCGGGCCGCTCCCCGTGCGCCCGCACCACCTCGGCCAGCGGCACTTCTTTGCCGGCGTTGCTCAGCGTGTACCACGTTTGCGGCTTCTTCTCGCAACTGCGGATCACCACCAGCCGCTCGCGGGCCCACGCAGCCGTCCTCGTCCTTGGTCTGTAGCCGCTGCTGCAACGCCCGCACCACCCGCGGCCCCTTCTCCCCGGCACCCAGGCGAAACGTGCGCCACCGCCCCTTCGGCTGACGCGCCGCCCAGACCTCGGCCCGCTCGAACTGCGGCAGCCGTTCCCGCCCGTCCGCCCGCGCCGGCGGTCGCCGACTGCTGAGGTCGCGTACTAACGTGTTGCTGGGCACGTCCAGCACGTAGCGTTCCCCATCCAAGCGTAACTGGGCACGCAACGCGCTGGCCCGACCGAACTCGTCGTCGCCGGTCACCCAGCCGTGGGGCAACTCCCGGCCACTGGTACGCAGCAACTCCAGGCCAATCCGCCAGCCCTCTTGGAAGACCACATCCTTGGGGACATAGGTCTTGCGGCGGTGGCCGCCGTCGTCGGCTCGCTCCCGGGGCAGGTACAGGCGGGCATCGAGCAACGTCCGGCCGCGCGCCGCCGCGTAGGCCAGGAAATAGCCAACCTGACAGTTCTCGACCTTGCCCAAGCGGCCACACCACTGACGATAGACGCCGCAGGAGTCCTGCCCCTGCTTGGGCACGCCGTGGTTATCCAGGACCAGGACGGCATCGGGGTCGCCCAGTTCCTCACGGACGTGGCGGCGCAGTTCCATGCGGACGGTGGGGTCGTCCCACTGGCCGGCGCCGACGAAATGCTGCAGGGGTCGGCGTTTCTGCCCGGCCTGACTGGCGATCGGCTCGGTGGTCTTGCGCTGCAAGCCGGTGAGTTTGCCGCGGAGGATGGTGTCGGCATGGCCACGCTGCTCCTCGCGGTAGAAGAAGGGGAGGTAGCGTTGAATGAAGGCGGTCAAGTGTCGGGCGCAGGCACGAACGTCGTCGGGGGCGACGTCGGTCTGATCGAGAAGGGCCTGGGCCTGCGGGTGTTCCAGAAGGGTGGACATGAAGATACTCCTTCGGCGCCCCTGGAGGGATACGTTAACCCAAGTCGCAGCTGCTGGCCAGGCTAAACTCGCACAGTAAAACTACTACACCCGAGTCATCGACCTGACGCCCAAAAAGGAAGCGGCCCACGCCAAGAGGCTCATCCGGTTTCAGTTCCGTACCACGGGGTATGAAGTGGACCTGGCCTGCACGACGCATCGGTTCGTCGTGCGCGGCTCGGACGGCCGGGAGTACCTGGGAGGGGGCACTCAGCCGGTTCTCGTCCGCGAGGTCGATGTGGACCTAACGAGCGTCCCGGACGGCCAGACCGTGCGGGTGGTCATCCAGGGCACGATTTGGAACGGCTTCCAGAAAACCCTCAACCCCGGCCAATGCGCCGCCGTTGTCTCGCCCGATCTGTGGGCGACATGTGGGAACCTGGTTGTCGCCTCGGACACGAAGCAATGGGCCGCCTTTCTCGCGCCCGACGACCTTTCCTCTGGCGAATTGGCGGTGAAGTTTCCCCCGGCCCTAAAGCCCGCCAAGCCCCCGCGCCTGTTGGTGTTCAAGAAAGGGTCGCCGAAGACGGAACTGCCCCCCGAGACCCAGAATTTTTACAACCCGATGAACCGGCCTTGGTGGGTGTGGCATCCTCTGGACATTCGCGGCGACCACGTCTATCAAATGGAATGGTCCTGGCCGCCCCCGCACCCGGGTTGACCCGCCCGCCCCCGAGGAGATATGGCATGGCTCGTTCCGGCGCTTCGGTCCTTATCGCGGCCCTGTTCTTCCTCTGGAATCCGGGGGTTCTTCCCGCGGAGTCCCCCGCGCAACACTTCCCACCGACGGGCAAGGACATGATTCCCCTCAACTCGGACGCCGGCCGGCGCCTGTTGTGTGAGAGCGAGGCCCAAGATGCGTATTGGAATCTCACACAGTTCTATTCCTCCCAACAGAACCTCAACACCTGCGCGGTCGCGGCGTGCGTCATGGTGCTCAACGCGCTACCCGTGGAAAGGCCGGACGCCGCGGAATACAGGCCGTACAAGATGTTCACGCCCGGCAACTTCTTCAACAAGGACGTGGCGGCGATTGTCACGCGCGAGAAAGTGTCGTCCTCGGGAATGACCTTGGAGCAGATGTCTAAAGTCCTTCAAACATTCCCTGTCCGGGCGGAGGCCACTTACGCCTCCGAATCCGATATTGAGACTTTTCGGAAGGCGCTCGAGAAATTGTCCGGCCCGGAGGGCCGCCCGCAGGCCTACATTATCGTCAACTATCTTCGGGGCGGCCTGGGCCAAGGGGGAGGCGGCCACATCTCTCCCCTCGCGGCCTACAACCGGAAAGAGGATGTGGTTCTGATTCTTGACACGGCCAATTACAAGCTCCCCTGGGTCTGGGTAAAGACGAGCCGACTCTGGAAGGCCATGGCGGAAGGGACGGACCCGGAGTCGAAGCGCTCTCGCGGGTACGTGACCGTCGCCACGCGGTCGAAGTGACAGGCCACGAAGAGGTTTGTGGACCGCCGAAACGGGCGGCCGTCCGCCCCAGGCCGCGCACTTACCCTTTTTGCCACGTCCTCTCGATGAACGTGGTGTCCACTTTGCCGGCGATGAAAGCCGGGTGGTTGAAGATCTCGCGCAGGCGCGGGATGGTGGTATGCACGCCCTCGACCACGAACTCGCCCAGGGCGCGGCGCATGCACGCCAGCGCCTCCGCGCGCGTCGGCTGCCAGACCAGCAGCTTGGCCGACCAACGAATCGTAGTTGGGCGGGATGCGGTAGCCGGCCGTGACGTGCGAGTCGAGACGGACGCCGGGGCCGCCGGGCGCCTGCCAGCGCGTCACCAGGCCCGGCGAAGGCCGGAAGTCGGCGGCCGGGTCTTCGGCGTTGATGCGGCACTCCATCGCGGCGCCGCGGTGCGGTCACGTCCTCCTGGCGGAACGACAGCGGTTCGCCGGCCGCCACGCGGATCTGCTCCTTCACCAGATCGATGCCCGTGACCAACTCCGTGACCGGGATGCTCCACCTGGATGCGGGCGTTGACCTCGATGAAATAGAAGCGGTTTTCCTGATCGACCAGAAATTCACAGGTGCCGGCGTTCTGGTAGCCGGCCGTCCGGGCCAGGCGCACGGCGGCGGCGCACATGTCGCGGCGCACGGCGTCGGGCAGGTTCGGGGCCGGCGACTCCTCGACGAGCTTCTGGTGGCGCCGTTGCAACGAACAATCGCGCTCCCATAGGTGAACGACGTTGCCGTGACGGTCGCCGAACAGCTGCACCTCGACGTGGCGCGGCCGGTCGATGTAGCGCTCCAGATAGACGCTGCCGTCCTTGAAGGCGCTCTCGGCTTCGCGGCGGGCGGAGTGCAACCCGGACTTCAACGACGGCTCGTCGCGGGCCACGCGCATGCCGCGGCCGCCGCCGCCGGCCGCCGCCTTGATGAGCACCGGGAAGCCGACGGCCCGCGCGAAGGTCACGGCCTGTTCCTCGCTCTGGATCAGGCCGTCGCTGCCGGGCACGACGGGGACGCCCGCCTTGACGGCCAGCCTGCGGGCCTGGTCCTTGTTGCCGAGCTTGTGCATGGCCTCGTGCGGCGGGCCGATGAACTCGATCTTGCAGTCGCGGCACTTCTCGGCGAAACCGGGGTTTTCGGACAGGAAACCGTAGCCGGGGTGGATGGCCTGCGACGTCGGTGAGTTCGGCGGCGCTGATGATCTGCGGGATGTTGAGGTAACTCTGGGCTGCGGCGGCCGGGCCGATGCAGATGGCCTCGTCGGCCAGGGCGAGGTAGGGCGCGTCGCGGTCGGCCTGCTGTAGACGGCCACCACCTGCACGCCCATTTCCTTGCAGGCGCGGATGACCCGCAGGGCGATCTCACCGCGATTGGCGACCAGAATGCGTCTGAAACATAGTCCGTAGTCCGTAGTCCGTAGTCCGTAGACCGTAGTCCGTAGTGAATACAATTCGGCTTGCCGCTACGGACTACGGACTACGGACTACGGACTACGCGGTGGGATCGACCCGGAACAATACCTGCCCGAACTCGACCGCCTGCTGGTTCTCGACCAGGATTTCGGCGACGACGCCGGTGCAGTTGGCCGTCACGTCGTTGTACAGTTTCATGGCCTCGATCAGGCCGACCACGGTGGTCGGCTGCACCCTGCCGCCGAGGCGGACGTAGGGTTCGGCGTCGGGGTTGGGCCGGGAATAGAACGTGCCGACCAGTTCGCTCTTGATCTCGATCAGCGCCTTCGGCGGCTTGTCGGCAATCGGGGCCGGAGAGTGGGCCGCTCGCTCCGCGAGCGGCGCCGACTCGCGGAGCGAGTCGGCCACTTTCGGGGCCGCCAGGGGCTGTCCGCCGCGGAGCAGGCGGAGGCGGCGGTCGCCCTCGCTCAGGTCGATTTCGCTGAGGTCGTGCCGGCTCATCAGGGCGGCGAGCAGCCGAACGGTTTGCACGTCGAAGGGATTGGCGTCGTTCTTGGGTTCCGCGGCCACCGTATCGTTCCCTCCGTCGTCGGTCAGCGGGACGCCCCCAGCAGGCACAGGTCGCGCGGCGTGGACGTCAGCACCTCGCAGCCGTCGGCCGTAACTCGCACGTCGTCCTCGATGCGGACGCCGCCCCAGCCCGGCAAATAGATCCCCGGCTCGATCGTGAAAACCATTCCCTCGACCAGCACGTCGGTCGAGTTGGCCCGCACGGCCGGCCCTTCGTGAATCTGCAACCCGATCCCGTGACCGAGGCCGTGGTTGAAGGCGTCGCCGTAGCCCGCCTCGGCGATGACGCCGTGGGCGGCGGCGTGAACGTCCCTGGCCTCCACGCCCGGACGCACCGCCCGAATCGCCGCTTGTTGCGCTCGCAGGACGACGGCGTGGACTTCTTCCAGCTTGCCGCGGTCGTCATCCCGCGCGAAAGACGCTTTTGTACGGGTGGCCAGAACGCGAGTCAAGTCGCTTTTGTAGCCGGCGACCGTCGCGCCCCAATCGACCAGCACGAACCCGGACGCCGACACGGGCCGATCCGTCGGCGGCGCGTGGGCCAGGGCGGCGCGGTCGCCGACGGCGACGATCGACGGAAACGCCGTCCCCTGGCCGCCGGCGCGACGGACGTTGGCTTCCATCGCGTCGCACAATTCGATTTCGGTGTCTTCCGGCCGCATTAGGGCACAAAGGGCGGTGAACGCCCGTTCGGCCACGGCGACGGCGCCGCGAATCCGCGACAACTCGTCGTCGTCCTTGACCATGCGCATCCGCTCGACGCGGTCGGCGACGCCTTTCCACTCGACCGTCGGCGCCTGCTCCTTCAGGTACTCGAACTCGGCAATGGTGACGACGCCGCTCTCGAAGCCGACGGCGCGCAGGCCGAGTTTGGTTAGCACTTCGGCGGCGGCCTCGCCGATGCGCTTGGTCGGCGGCCGGATGTGCGTCTCCAGGCCGGGGCACTCGTCGGCGATCTGTCCGGTGTAACGGGGGTCGCTGACGAGGACGGCCCGGTCGCGGGTGAGGACGACGACGCTGCTGTCGCCCGTGAAGCCGGTGAGATAGGTGACGTTGACGACGTTGCTGATGAGGAGGGCGTCCAGACCCTCATCGGGCAGCAGACGCGCCAGGCGTTGGCGGCGGGCGGCGACATGGTTCATAGGGCAAAGTCCTGATCCTAGATGAGGAAGTACAAGTTGCGGAGGCGAACCGGGATCGAACGGCCGTGGTGAAGGCCCGCGGCGCCGACCCCCATTCTCAGCGCCCAGTCCTTGCGCCAATGCGCCAAATGGCGCATCATTTGGCGCATCGCAAGTCGTTGGCGCATCGGACTTATGTGGCCCGTGCGCCAATGCGCCAAGGTTCTGTCTGCCCCCTGCAATGGACGCCGTTGAGCCACGATGAAGGACATGCCCGGTCGAGAATCGGGCCATGGGCGGACGGCCCCCGCCGCCGGAACCTGCATCGCCATCGTGTACGGCTGCCATGCCCCAGAGCCCGCGGCGCGCCGCAACCGCTTGATCGGGCAAGCTCTGGTGGACGGATGGTTCGACACGTGTACCTCGACGTTCCGGAGACGCAGGGCAACGCCGAGTGTACCATGCGGAGGGGGCGTCTGGGCAGGCGAAGAGGAGGGGAAACCGGCCTACGCATCCGATTGGCAAGAGATGAGCCGAAAGGTCTTGCACCCGATCCGTTCTTTCTCCCTGGCTATTGCCGACTCCCGAAGGTGCATTGACAGGCCCGGATTAGGCGAGACAATAACGGCATGGACGCAACAGAACCCACCGCCGCTCCCGATGTGATGGCCGATGTACAGCTCGTCGCGGACTGCGTCGCCGCCGGCATTCCGGTCCCGCCCGACGCGGCCCGCCGGGTCCACGAACGCGCCGCCCAGGTCCGCCGGAAGATCCTGGAGCAGCAAGGCGTCCAGGACATCGGCGTCCAGATCATCCGGGAACTGCGGGGTGAACTGCCCGCGCCATGAAGTACGTCATCGACAGTTCCGTGTCGTTCAAGTGGGTGGTCCCGGAAAGCGACTCCGACAAGGCCGACCGCCTCCGGGACGCCTTCCGCAATGCGGTCCACGAGTTGGTCGCCCCCGACGTCTTCTCACTCGAGTTGGCCCACGCCCTCACCAGGGCGGAACGCCAGGGGCGGATTCCCGTGGGGCAATCGGCCGTCCTCTGGGCGGACGTGATGACTGCTCCGCCTCGGCTCTTCCCCTGTGGGGCACTGACCCCGCGGGCCATCGCGATTTCCTCGGCCGTGCGTATCGGGGTGTATGACTGCCTCTATGTGGCGCTGGCCGAGCGGGAAGGATGCGAGTTGGTGACGGCCGACGACCGGCTCGTCCGCAACCTCCAGCCCCGCTTTCCCTTCGTCGTGTCGCTGGCGTCGCTGCCCTGATCGGGCAAATCGGCGTCACCTTTTTTCAGAGAAAAAAGATGTGACGCCTCTTTTTCTTCGTTTCTGACTACTTGAAAGCATTGACGGCCTTGCGGACGCGCTGGCGACTCTATTGCCGATGAAAACGATCTGCGGGTGACGCCGCCATGACCGACGAAGAACGCTGCGAACTTGCCGTTCCGGCGAAAGAACCCGAACGGGCGCTGCGCTCGCTGGTCCTCGATCTTGCGAAGGAAGGACGGAAGAAGGCGGAGATTTACACCACCCTTGAAAAAGTCCTCGTCCTGCTGCGGGCGCATGGCGGCCGGGAGGAACAGGAAGAGGTCGTCCTGAACGTCATGGACGCCCTGACGGAATGGCGCCACCCCGACGCCTGCCTCCTGACGGAGGGCGTCTAGGCCGTTAAGGTTCCATTGACGCCGATTGCGTGATGAAGGGCGGGTAGACAGGGAGACCTTCGGTCGGGCGGGGTGGGCACCGGGCCGAAGATCCAGCGAAGTCTTGACGAGTGCTTCCCGTTTGAGTTCTTCTGCCCCGACTAGGCCGTGTCCGGCAATCGTAAATGCATACAATATCAGTGGTTCGGTCGCTCGTTCTCTTGCCATGGAGATGAACCATGAGACGCTACGAACTATCTGATCCACAATGGGCGATTCTGGAACCCTTTTTCCCGCCCACCCATTCGGGCCATGCCGGACATCCGTGGAGTGAGCATCGTCCCATCGTCAACGGCATCCTCTGGATCCTCCACACGGGCGCGGCCTGGCGTGATTTGCCCGAACGCTACGGCCCCTTTCAGACGGTCCATGACCGCCTGACCCGCTGGCGCGCCGATGGCGCCTGGAACCGCATCGTCGAAGCCTTGATCCGCCAACTGGAGGCGGAAGAAAAACTCGATCCCGATACGTGGTTCCTCGACGCCACCATCCTGCGCGCCACGCGCGACGCGGCGGGGGCGCTCAAGCGGACCCAGGCCCGACTGGTCGGCAGCGAGCGGACGCATCTCGTTGAGCCGCCGGATCATGCGTTGGGCCGCTCGCGCGGCGGTTTCGGCACGAAGATCGACCTGATCATCGAAAGTCACGGCATCCCGCTGGCCATCGGCATCCAACCGGGCCAGGAACATGAGAGCCGCGCGTTTGAAACCATGATGCATCGCAGCACACAACGGCAGCGGTTGGGCCATCGCAAGTGGCCCCGCGAATTCATCGCCGACAAAGGCTACAGTAGCAAGCGGATTCGCCAGTGGCTCAAGGGTCATCACATCCACGCGGTCATTCCCAAGAAGAAGAACGAAACCCCCGACCCCGCCTTTGACAAGGAAGCCTACCGGAAACGCAACCTCATGGAGAGGATGATCGGGTGGTTCAAATTGCATCGCCGGCTGGCCACCCGTTATGAGAAACTCGCCGTCAACTTTCTTACCTTTTGGACGGTCGCCTGGATTACACTACTGCTGAAATATCTATTGTCGGACACGGCCTAGCGTAAGTGAAGGCCAACCACGGGGAGAGGATGAAGGAGGTAGCCAATGACGACCAAGATGCCTGGCATTTACGAAATCAGAAACACGGTTACTCTCGACTCTTACGTCGGAAAATCGATCAATCTGATCGGTAGGCGGGAATACCATTTCGGGCGCTTGGCCAGAGGGAGGCATCACGTCAAGAGGTTGCAAGCTGAGTTTGTCAAATACGGAAGCATCGCCTTCGTATGGCGGCCCCTGAAATTCTGCTCCGTCGAATCGCTGAGCCAGTGGGAGCAGCACTTCGTAAACGTCTTGCATCCGACCTACAACCAGGCGGTGCCGCCCAGTCAGTGGATTCCTCGCGACAGGGCCCGGTTCAACCCGACTCTGCAAGCGATGCGTCGGCAGTTGAGCCACAGATAACGAAGCGTCGGCGAGAATCAACACAGTCCTAGGCCGTGTCCGACAATAGATATTTCAGCAGTAGTGTAATCCAGGCGACCGTCCAAAAGGTAAGAAAGTTGACGGCGAGTTTCTCATAACGGGTGGCCAGCCGGCGATGCAATTTGAACCACCCGATCATCCTCTCCATGAGGTTGCGTTTCCGGTAGGCTTCCTTGTCAAAGGCGGGGTCGGGGGTTTCGTTCTTCTTCTTGGGAATGACCGCGTGGATGTGATGACCCTTGAGCCACTGGCGAATCCGCTTGCTACTGTAGCCCTTGTCGGCGATGAATTCGCGGGGCCACTTGCGATGGCCCAACCGCTGCCGTTGTGTGCTGCGATGCATCATGGTTTCAAACGCGCGGCTCTCATGTTCCTGGCCCGGTTGGATGCCGATGGCCAGCGGGATGCCGTGACTTTCGATGATCAGGTCGATCTTCGTGCCGAAACCGCCGCGCGAGCGGCCCAACGCATGATCCGGCGGCTCAACGAGATGCGTCCGCTCGCTGCCGACCAGTCGGGCCTGGGTCCGCTTGAGCGCCCCGCCGCGTCGCGCGTGGCGCGCAGGATGGTGGCGTCGAGGAACCACGTATCGGGATCGAGTTTTTCTTCCGCCTCCAGTTGGCGGATCAAGGCTTCGACGATGCGGTTCCAGGCGCCATCGGCGCGCCAGCGGGTCAGGCGGTCATGGACCGTCTGAAAGGGGCCGTAGCGTTCGGGCAAATCACGCCAGGCCGCGCCCGTGTGGAGGATCCAGAGGATGCCGTTGACGATGGGACGATGCTCACTCCACGGATGTCCGGCATGGCCCGAATGGGTGGGCGGGAAAAAGGGTTCCAGAATCGCCCATTGTGGATCAGATAGTTCGTAGCGTCTCATGGTTCATCTCCATGGCAAGAGAACGAGCGACCGAACCACTGATATTGTATGCATTTACGATTGCCGGACACGGCCTAGCCCGCTACCGGAAAGTGCTTCACGATGGCGCCGGGGGAAATGATTGAACCCTTAGTGGCCGCCGCTTGTCCATATGACAAGCGGAATCCGTACTCTCATACACACGCTCGCTGGTCATGTCCGATTTGCCAGCAGGAACTGCTGGAAAACAGGGCCAATCGGCAGGAGAAAACGGACAGCGGCATCGGGCGTGTGTATCAGGTACTCTCAGTTCACGAATCGGAGTTTTCATGAAAGATGTCCAGGGAGTGAAGTTGACGTTTGACAAGGCTGGCCTCTCCGCCTTCACCGATGGCGAACTCAAGATCATCTACGTTTTCGCGGCCATCTGTAACCGGTTACAGCTGCACCAAACGCGAGCTTTCGGCTACTGGGCCACGGCCCGTGACGAATCGCGTTCGCAGAATGCTCGCGACGCCGCCATGTGCGGCATCGTTGAGTCCCTCATTACTCTCGCCGGAGAACTGAAAGAGGCATGGGAGGCCGTTCAGAGCTGCTACTACAGGACGCAGGTGGCGAAGGCACTCAACCCGTTGCTGCCGGAGCATGTGCAGACGGCGCTCAAGCGTTGCAAAAAGCACTTCGATGGCAATGGCATTGTTCACTACTTGCGCAACACGTTTGCGTTCCACCACGATTCCGAGGCGCCGCTTCAGATCGCCAAGCATCTAGCCGACGATAACGAACACTCGTTTGTCATTTTCCCATCGGTTGGCAAGTATTGCGAGTACGCGACCAAAGTGCGGCTCTCGGCCATCGCCATCGAACTCAAGCTGACGGATTGGGATTGGACGAGGGTGATTGAGGCGCTTGTGAATATCCTCGTGAAGGACGTGTATCAGGACATGTATTTCGTGTTAAACGGGATCTTGGCGGAACTGTTTACGAAGGTCCAGCTTGACAAAGAGACGGTAACGGAATCTGGGATTCGGAAATGGCATGAACTGTCGGGTGACTACTACATGCACGTCGATGAGAACGATGTTCGTCAATTCATTCAGCGTTGACACCCGGGCGGGCAGGAAAAGGTGTCAGGAACCTTTTCCCATCTAAAAAGGTTCCTGACACCTTTTCCCGAAGACGCTTCAGCGTCTGTCACGGAATCTCCAACACCAATTTCAGACACGCCTCAATCTGTCGCATCACCGTATCCGACAACACGCCGATGACCGGGCCAACCTTGCCCTGATCGCGCGTGAGGAAGTCCTTGCAGGAGGCGTAGCAGACCTTGCTCAGACCGGCCGCCGCCTCCACCGCTGGGTCGAGTTCGACCTCGGTCCCTGAACAATATTGGTGTCACATCTCCTTTTCTTGGTCCATCCGGAGCCGGCCGCGCGGCCTCGCCGCCGGCCGCACGGGAAAGGCCCGGCACCTTGGTCTCCGCCCACGCCGCCGCGCCGCCCGGACGGCCGCTCTTTTGCCCTTTTCCGGCCCAATGGCGGCCACCCCAATTCTACTCTATCTGCGCTCTGCCATCGCCGTTACCTCGGATGCCGGCCGCTTCATAAGGAGTACTGCCGCGCCGTAAATCGCCCCTTCCAAGTCGCGCAACCCGTGTTCGATGTCCTCCAACTTGCCGAGTTTGCTGGTCCAACGGCCGCTGGGCAGTTGCCGGGCGGCGTGCGTCGGCCTGCCGTCCACGTCCGCGAAAAGGGCGATCTTCTCGTAACCGGTTTCCGGACCCTCGCCCTCGCAAACCATGTAGCCGAGAGATGCGAACGCCGCCACGAAAGCGTCTCGCGTCCGCTCGCGCGGCACACCGGAAGGCCAAAACTCCCGCCCCGCGTCCCGGCCAGGCCACCACCAGGCGCGGGTATCGCCGGCGGCCCAGGCGATGCAATTGTAATCGCTATCTCGCAGGCTCGTTACACGGTAGCCGCCCCTGGCCAGACCGGGGAACGCCGTTTCGAGGGGCGTCACCATTGGCAGCCTTTGACGTTGGCCCAGTGGAGCCACGCTTCCACCATCCGGGGGACGTTGCCGGCGGCCGACGCCGGACGCGCTCCGGTGATCGCTTCCAAGGCGCCGAACCAATGCGTGTGGTTCTCCGCGAGGTCGCGCAAGAGCAGCGGCACGACCTCGGGTCCCAGACGGATAATCTCCTGGTACGCCGGATGGCTATCCGCATCGTCCATGGAGGATAGGTAGTCCGTGTCTCTGTGCCAGGCGGCGGCCAGACGGCGGAAGCGCTCCTCCACCGTTTCCTCCACCGTTCCCGGCGTCGGCTTAACAGGAGTTGTGGCCATCACACGCCCTCCAAGAGAACTCGGGAGATGGACAGTCGGGCTAGTTCCCTGCTGGATTATAGACGCTCCCGCCGCCGAAACCCATCGCCGGTCGCTCACGCTCCCGGCTCGCCAAAAGCGTCATTATTTCGGCCCCGTCCGCAGCGCCTCCAGCAGCGCCGGGTGCAGCGGCCCGTTGCTGGCCAGCGCCTCGTTGGAGAACGGGTCGTAGGGACCGCCGTCCGTCGCCGTGAGCACGCCGCCGGCCTCGCGCACCAGCACCACGCCGCCGGCCACGTCCCAGACGTGGTTGTCGAAGGCCCAGAAGCCGTCGAAGCGGCCGGCCGCCACCCACGCCAGGTTGATCGCCGTCGAGCCGGTGCGCCGCAGCGACCGGGCGTGCAGCGAGAACCAGCGCCACCAGTCCAGCTGGCGTTCCTGGCCGCGCAGGTCGGGCGGGAAGCCGGTGGCCAGCATCGCCTCGTCCAACCGCGCCGCCCGGCTGGTGTGCAACCGCCGCTCGCCCACCCAGGCGCCACGACCCTTCGCCGCGTGAAACAGCTCGTTCCGCGACGGGTCCAGCACCGCCCCGACGACCAGTTCGCCGGCAACCAGCAGGCCGATGGAGACGCAATACAGAGGGCAATCGTGGACGTAATTGGTGGTGCCGTCGAGCGGGTCCACAATCCAGGTCGGCGGCGCGTCGGGGCCGGGCCGCGCCTTGGGGCCGGATTCCTCCTCGCCGAGAAAGCCGTGGTCGGGAAAGCGTCCCTGGAGGTAGGAGCGGACGGCCCGCTGCGAGGCCACGTCGGCGTCGGTGACAAGATCGAAGTGGGCCTTTTCGCGCACCGAGAATTTGGGGCGCCACTCTTCCAGCACGGCCGCGCCGCGGCAGGCGGCCTCCTGGGCGGCGTCGAGGTAGTCGGTCAGGGCGTCGTCCTTGAGCATGTCGCCTCCCACACTAACCCGAAGCGCAAGCGAGGGAGAAGGTTCCTGGCCTGATCCCTCGCTCGCGCTTCGGGTTAGTGAAATCCCTCGCTCGCGCTTCGGGTTAGTGAAATTCACTTCTGCCCCAGCAATTGTCGCAGCACATATTGCAAGATGCCGCCGTGCTGGTAGTAGCGGATCTCCTGCGGCGTGTCGATGCGCACCACCGCCCGGAACGTCTTCCCGCCGGCCTTCACCGTGATCTCCCGGCCGCCGGAGAATCCCGAATCCAGCAGCGCCGGCAGCCCCTCCAGGTCGTACACCTCCTCGCCGGTCAGGCCGAGCGACGCCGACGTTCTCGCCCTGCCGGAACTGCAACGGCAGCACGCCCATGCCGACCAGGTTGCTGCGGTGGATGCGCTCGTAGCTCTCGGCGATCACGGCCCGCACGCCCAGCAGCAGCGGCCCCTTCGCCGCCCAGTCGCGCGACGAGCCGGAGCCGTACTCCTTGCCCGCCAGGATCAGCAGCGGCACGCCCTCCTTCTGATACTTCATCGGAGGCGTCGAAGATCGACATCGGCTCGCCGTCCGGCAGGTGGCGCGTCACGCCGCCCTCCGTGCCCGGCGCCAGCAGGTTCTTCAGGCGGACGTTGGCGAAGGTGCCGCGCACCATCACCTCGTGGTTGCCGCGACGCGAGCCGTAGGAGTTGAAGTCCAGCGGCCCGACGCCGTGCGCGATCAGGTACTTGCCCGCCGGGCCGTCCTTCTTGATCGAGCCGGCCGGCGAGATGTGGTCGGTCGTGATGCTGTCGCCCAGCACCGCCAGCACGCGGGCGCCCTTCACGTCCTGGACCCGATCCGGCTTCGGCTTCATGCCCTCGAAGTACGGCGGGTGCTTGACGTAGGTGGACTTCGCCGTCCCACTGGAACTGGTCGCCTTCCGGCACCGGCAGCGATTGCCAGGACTCGTCGCCCTTGTACACTTCGCCGTATTCTTTCGTGAACATCTCCGAACGCACCGACTTGCCGACCGCGTCCTGCACCTCCTGCTGCGTCGGCCAGACGTCCTTGAGGTAGACCGGCTTGCCGTCCTTGCCCGTGCCCAGCGGCTCCGTCTTGAGGTCGACGTCCATCCGGCCGGCCAGGGCGTAGGCCACCACCAGCGGCGGCGAGGCGAGGTAGTTGGCCCGCACTTCGGGATGGACGCGACCCTCGAAGTTGCGATTGCCGCTCAGGACCGCCGCCACCACGAGGTTGCCGTCGGCGATGCCTCGCGATATTTCCGCCGGTAAGGGTCCGCTGTTGCCGATGCAGGTCGTGCAGCCGTAGCCGACCAGGTGGAAGCGCAGCTGCTCCAGGTACGGCATCAGGCCGGCCTCGATCAGGTAGTCGGTCACGACCTTCGAGCCGGGCGCCAGGCTCGTCTTGACCCAGGGCTGGACCTTCAGCCCCTTCTCGACGGCCTTCTTCGCCAGCAGGCCGGCCGCCATCATCACCGAGGGATTGCTGGTGTTGGTGCAGCTGGTGATGGCGGCGATGACGACCGAACCGTGACGCAGGTTCTTAGCCGCCGCGTGGCCGTCCTCGGCATGGGCCGGAGGAACGGGCGGCGGCACGGGGGAACCTTCGGCGATCTCCTTGGTGATGGCCAGATCCACTTGGCCGTTCGGCGGTTTTGCCTTGGCCGTGCTCAGCAGGCCGGGCAGGGCGGCGGCGAACGACTTCTTCACGTCGCCCAGCCGTACCCGGTCCTGCGGCCGCTTCGGCCCGGCCAGGCTCGGCTCGACCGTCGCCAGGTCCAACTCCAGCGTGTCCGAATAGGCCGCTTCCGGCGTGTTCGCCGTGTGGAACAGCCCCTGTTCCTTGGTGTAGGCCTCGACCAGCTTGATGAGTTTTTCCGGCCGGCCGGTGAAGCGCAGGTAGCGCAGCGTCTCGGCGTCCACGGGGAAGATGCCGCAGGTGGCGCCGTACTCGGGAGCCATGTTGGCGATGGTCGCCCGGTCGGCCAGCGGCAGGTCGGCCAGGCCGGCGCCGAAGAACTCCACGAACTTGCCGACGACGCCCTTCTTGCGCAGCATCTCGGTCACGGTCAGCACCAGGTCGGTGGCGGTGGCGCCTTCCGGCAGCCGGCCCTTGAGGCGGAAGCCGACCACCTCGGGAATGAGCATCGACAGCGGCTGGCCGAGCATGGCCGCCTCCGCCTCGATGCCGCCGACGCCCCAGCCGAGCACGCCCAGGCCGTTCACCATCGTCGTGTGCGAGTCGGTGCCGACCAGCGTGTCCGGGTACGCCATCGGCGAGCGGTGGGCGTCAGCCCGATCGCCTTCGTCGGTGAACACCACCCTTGCCAGATATTCCAGATTCACCTGATGGACGATGCCGGTGTCGGGCGGCACGACGACGAAGTTGCGGAACGCCTTCTGGCCCCAGCGCAGGAACTCGTAGCGCTCGCGGTTGCGCTGAAATTCGCAGGTCGGCGTTGACGCGGAAGGCGAGGCCGTTGCCGAAATCGTCCACCTGGACGGAATGGTCGATGACCAGCTCGGCCGGCTGGAGCGGGTTGATCTTTTTGGGGTCGCCGCCCATGCGCTTCATGGCGTCGCGCATGGCGGCCAGGTCCACCACGGCCGGCACGCCGGTGAAGTCCTGCAACAGCACGCGGGCCGGCGTGAAGGCGATTTCCTTGTCGGGCTTGGCCTTGGGGTCCCAGTTCGCCAGGGCCTTGATGTCGTCGGCGCGGACGGCCTGGCCGTCCTCGGTGCGGAGCAGGTTTTCGAGGAGGACCTTGAGCGAATACGGCAGGCGTGCGGCGTTGGGATGCGCCCTGGCCACGGCGTCGAGGCGGTGGATGGTGTAGTCGAGGTCGCCGACTCGGAGACGCGACTGACTGCCGAAGGAGTTGACCATGATACGGCCCTTCGCAACGGAACCCACGGGAGGGCGAGCGTGCAAGGGCTATTGTCGAACGGAAACGCCGCGACGCCAAGAGCGCCGGGCAAAGTCCCGGCGATTCGGCGTCGCGGCGGTGGTGCGCATAGAAAGAGCCGCCGGCAATCCCCTCACTGCCGGCGGCTCACAAGGTCCTCTCCTTCTCCCCAAAGCAGAGGACATCAGTAACGTAGGTCACGTTCCCGGCGAATGCAAATGAGAAATGCAAAGCGCTCGACGCTGTAAATATCGTCTAAGAAAGGAATTATGGCGTGACGAGAATCGGTTGAGGCGCGGCGGGAGCGGCCGCCGCGAGCCCGCACGCGCAAGCAAGGGCGCTGCGGGCTCGAAAGACCTTATTTCTCGCTCTTGTTCACGATGGGATTTTTCACCTCCGCCTTGTCGGCCGCGGCGGCGGCGTTCTTGTCCGCCTCCGCCTTGCGGGCCTCGGCCTCCTTGCGGGCTTTCTCGATGGCGTCCACGACCTTCTCGCCGCCCTGCTGCACGTCGGCCTGGATCTTGTTGGTGTCGAGGTCGATGCTGTAGGTTTGGTGGCCGGTCGCGGCCGGCGCGGGGCGGATGTGGAACCAGTCCAGATACCAACCGACGCCGACGAACACCAGGACGGCCGCCGCCAAAAACGCCAGAAGGTTTTTCATGCGTTCGCCTCCAACGGGATCCGGGGAAGGGCGCGTGTCCGAGCGGTGCATACCACAGCCCCGCCAATCCGGTCCAGGGCAACCGCGAAGGCAAACCGATCTTGACAGCCCCCCCGTCGCGGAGCGTATGCTGCACGAAGCGTTAACGAACGGTGAGATTGGGCGGAAGCGTAAGCCGGCGTATGAGCGAACGCCGGTGGTCCAGGCCGGACGGCAGGCGTCAGGGAATGACGCTCCTCTCCCCACCAACCGGGCGGCGCGGTTTGACCCGGTCTCCCCATTCGGGGTAGAATGAGATTGAGGCCCGGGTGCGGGGCGGGGCCGGGGTCCATATCGGACGCGCGAGGGCACGATCCTCCGTTCTTCCCTCCGACGCTCTTCCCAATCGGCCGTCGCCTCTCGCTCCTTCCGGCCGGGATTTCATAACCCAGAGAAACAATCGCGGCGCGGCGCCCGACGCCCGCTTTCATGGAGGTGACATCGATGTCCGCAGGCAAGGCCATCCTCGCGTCTCTCCGCCAGCAGCTGAACCTCAGTGAATACCGCAAGACCCACTGGGAAGGCGGCTTCGAGGAGTACCTCGACATCGTGCGCGAGCACCCCGAGGTCACCCGCACCGCCTACCAGCGCCTCTACGACATGATCCTCTCCCACGGCACCGACGAGGTGTACGAGAACAAGGAGAAGGTCATCCGCTACAAGTTCTTCACCGAGTTCGCCGCCAAGCACGCCGACTCCATTTTCGGCCTGGACCAGCCGCTGATGCAGCTGGTCAACGCCTTCAAGTCGGCCGCCAAGGGCTACGGCACCGAACGCCGCGTGCTGCTGCTGCACGGCCCCGTCGGCAGCTCCAAGAGCACCATCGCCCGCCTCCTCAAGCGCGGCCTCGAAGACTACGCGCGCACCGACGAGGGCATGGTCTTCAGCTTCTCGTGGAAGCCGGTGGACGAGGACGGCGCCTGGCAGAAGTGCCCGATGCACGAGGACCCGCTGCACCTGGCCCCGCTGGAGCTGCGGCCGGCGCTGCTGGCCCGGCTCAACGAAAACCATCAAGCCCGGCGGCTACGAGGTCACCATCCGCGGCGACCTCTGCCCGTTCTGCCGGCAGATGTACAACGAGCGCATGGCCAAGTACGACGGCGACTGGAGCGCGGATGCTGGACGACGTGAAGGTCTACCGCCTGATCCTGTCGGAGCAGGACCGCATCGGCATCGGCACCTTCCAGCCCAAGGACGAGAAGAACCAGGACTCGACCGAGCTGACCGGCGACATCAACTATCGCAAGATCGCCGAGTACGGCACCGACAGCGACCCGCGCGCCTTCAACTTCGACGGCGAGCTGAACATCGCCAACCGCGGCCTTGTCGAGTTCATCGAGGTGCTCAAGCTGGACGTGGCCTTCCTCTACGACCTGCTCGGCGCCTCGCAGGAACACAAGATCAAGCCGAAGAAGTTCGCCCAGACGGACATCGACGAGGTCATCCTCGGCCACACCAACGAGCCGGAATATCGCCGATTGCAGAACAACGAGTTCATGGAGGCGTTGCGCGACCGCACGGTGAAGATCGACGTGCCCTACGTCACCCGGCTCAAGGACGAGATCAAGATCTACGAGAAGGACTTCAACGCCGAGCGGGTCAAGGGCAAGCACATCGCGCCGCACACCATCGAGATCGCGGCCATGTGGGCGGTGCTGACGCGGCTGGTGCAGCCCAAGCACGCCAACCTGACGCTGCTGCAGAAGCTCAAGCTCTACAACGGCAAGACGCTGCCCGGCTTCACCGAGGACAACGTCATCGAGCTGAAGCGCGAGGCCATGAACGAGGGCATGACGGCATCAGCCCGCGCTACATCCAGGACAAGATCTCCAACGCCCTCGTCGCCCACCCCGACGAGGACAGCGTCAACCCGTTCATGGTGCTGCACGAGCTGGAGGCCGGCCTGCGCCACCACTCGCTCATCACCAGCCAGGAGCAGCTCCAGCACTACAAGGAACTGCTCGCCGTGGTGAAGGAGGAATACGAGGACATCGTGAAGAACGAAGTGCAACGCGCCATCGCCGCCGACGAGGACGCCCTGGCCCGGCTCTGCTCCAACTACATCGACAACGTGCAAGGCCTACACCCAGCGCGAGAAGGTCCGCAACAGCTACACCGGCAACTACGAGGAGCCGGACGAACGCCTGATGCGCTCGGTCGAGGAGAAGATCGACATCCCGGAGGGCCGCAAGGACGACTTCCGCCGGGAGATCATGAACTACATCGGCGCCCTGGCCATGGACGGCAAGCGCTTCGACTACAAGACCAACGAGCGCCTGCAGAAGGCGCTGGAGCTGAAGCTGTTCGAGGACCAGAAGGACACGATCAAGCTGACGAGCCTGGTGTCCAACGTGGTGGACAAGGCGACGCAGGAAAAGATCGACGTGGTCAAGAGCCGCCTGATCCGCAACTACGGGTATAATGAATCCAGTGCGACCGACGTGCTGACGTTCGTGGCCAGCATCTTCGCGCGAGGCCATGCGAAGAAGTAGCGGTCGGCGCCGGGGGCGGCTTCATGAAGTTCCAGGTTACCATCGACCGCGATGAGGACGGCGTCTGGGTCGCGGAATGCCCGGCCATTCCGGGCTGCGTCAGCCAGGGCGACACCAGGGTCGCCGCGCTGAAGAACGTCCGGGAAGCGATTCGCCTCTGCCTGGAGGTGCGGGCCGAGCGCGGGATGCCGCTGACCGTGGAGACGTTCCAGGTGGAGGTCAAGGCCTAGACGGCCAAGCTGCCTTCGGTCAGCAGCCGGAAGGTAGTCAAAGCCTTCAACGCCTTCGGCTGAAACGTGGTCCGGCGGGAATCGAGCCACATCATCTTGGTCCATGACGACCATGTGGCGACGCTCTCGGTTCCCGATCACAACCCGGTGGCCAAAGGAACGCTCCGCAGTCTTCTCCGGTCGGCGGGGTTTAACGGTGGAGGGGTTTGTTTCGCGCCTGTGAGCGGGCGGCGGGGTCTTGCCATGCCTTACGGAATGTGTCCGTTGTGTGGGCAGACGATGCACATGTCCGCGAGTGCCGACTGGTACGACCGCTACCGTCCCGGAGTCGCTGTGGGATCACTGGTCCCAGCGAAGTGCTTTTACTGTTGGCAAGAACTGAAGCTCGGAGATCCTGTGGTCGTCCGTAAGGTTTTCGCGAGGACCCAAACCCTCGAACTGGTGAGGTAGGCGTAATCAAGGAAATCTTGGCAGGGAATGACGGCTCATTGTTCCTCGTCGGGCTAAGTTCCGGCAAAGAAGTATACATGATCCGCGCCCAGCTCAGAAAGCTCCGGGAGGGCGAGCTCCATCCGAACAAGGCGAAGGAACCGGCCGCATGAGCTACGCCGAATACACCTTGGAAAGCCTTCGCCACGCCTTCGGCCTGAAGATCCGCGACCAGTCGCTCTTCGAGCCGACCGGGACGCTGGAACCCTCGGGGTGGTTGGCGGAAACCCTCGCCAACGGCCAGGATCTGGCTGTCACCAGTGAAAAAGCCCGCGGCGAGTTCATCGTCGCTCCCGTCCTGATGGCCTGCCGGGTGCTTCTCGGGCACGACTTGCGCATCTTCTCGGGGCGCGGCTTGACGTCGATCCGGATCGCGGGCTTAAGGGGGAGTGTGATTTTATCCTGGCCCGCAGTGAATCGTCGGCCGTCCTTCAGGCGCCGCTCATGGTGATTCTGGAAGCCAAGAAGAACGACATTGAGGAAGGGCTGGGACAATGCGCGGCCCAGATGCTCGGCGCCGTCCGTTACAATGAACGGGAGGGGAAGGCCGTCCCTTCGGTGTACGGTTGCGTCACGACCGGCGAGGCGTGGCAGTTCCTCAAACTCACGGGAAGCGAGTTGCTGATCCATCCGGGACGGCTGCCGATCCAGGAGTTGGACAAGATTCTGTGGTTCCTGGTGCAGTGCCTCCGCGACGTGGACCGGGAAGCGGCCGTCATCGCCGCCGCTTGAGCATAGAAGGGGGCAGTCGTGGGACAGAAGATCGAGCGCGACCACCAGCGCTTCAAGAAGCTCGTTCGCGGCAAGGTCAAGAGCAACCTCAGCAAGTACATCAGCCGCGGCGAGATGATCGGCAAGAAGGGCAAAGACCTCGTCAGCATCCCGCTGCCGCAGATCGACGCCCCGCAGTTCCGCTACGGCCAGAAAGGCTCCGGCGGCGTCGGCCAGGGTCCGGGACAGGTCGGACAGCCGCTCGGCCCCGGCAAGGGCGAGCCAGGCGGCGGGGCCGGCGACCAGCCCGGCGGCCACATTCTCGAAGTCGAGTTGACGATGGAGGAGATGGCCGCCATCCTCGGCGAGGAATTGGCCCTGCCGCGCATCGAGCCGCGCGGCAAGAAAAACATCGTCACCACCCGCGACAAATACACCGGCATTCGCCAGACCGGCCCCGAGTCGCTGCGCCACTTCAAGCGCACCTTCAAACGCGCCCTGCAGCCGCCAGATCGCCGCCGGCGTCTACGACCCCGGCGAGCCGATCGTCATCCCGGTGCGCGAGGACAAGCAGTATCGCAGCTGGAAGGAAGTGCAGCTGCCGCAGAGCGTGGCCGTCCTCATTTACATGATGGACGTGTCCGGCTCGATGACCGACGAGCAGAAGGAGATCGTCCGCATCGAGGCGTTCTGGATCGACGCCTGGATCAAGGCCCACTACAAGGGCGTCGAGACGGCCTACATCATCCACGACGCGGCGGCCCAGGAAGTGGACGAACACACCTTCTACCACACGCGCGAGTCGGGCGGCACCAAGATCAGCTCGGCCTACCACCTGGCGGAGAAGATCATCAACACCCGCTACCCGCCGGACGCCGTGGAACATTTACGCCTTCCACTTCTCCGACGGCGACAACTGGGGCGACGACACGCCGCACTGCATCGAACTGTTGCAGGAGAAGCTGCTGCCCAAGTTGAACCTGTTCGGCTACGGCCAGGTGGAAAGCCCCTATGGCAGCGGCGAGTTTTACGAGTACGTCCACGAGTTGGTCGGCGAGCGCGAGAACGTGGTGTGCAGCCGGATCCCGGACCGCGAGGCGATTCTAGGATCGATCAAGGAGTTTTTGGGGACGGGCCGCTAATCGACGGCCCCGGTTAGCCGCGACCCGAAGGGTAGCGCTGTGCCAGCGGCACCACTTCAGGTCGCGGCTAACCGGGAACGGACGAATCGAGACGCCATGCTGAACCCGTACAACACCAACCTGCCCCCCGACCTTCGCGCCTTCAAGGAGGAGATCGAGGGCTACGCACGCGGCTACGGCCTGGACTTCTTCGAGACGATCTTCGAGGTGATCGACGCCGACGACCTCAACGAGATCGCGGCCTACGGCGGCTTTCCCACGCGCTATCCGCACTGGTCGTTCGGCATGTCCTACGAGGAGCTGCGCAAGGGCTACGATTACGGGCTGTCGAAGATCTACGAAATGGTCATCAACAACGACCCGTGCTACGCCTACCTGATGCGCAGCAACCATACCGTCGATCAAAAGTTGGTGATGGCTCATGTCTATGGACATTGCGACTTCTTCAAGAACAACGCCTACTTCGCCCACACCAACCGCAAGATGATGGACGAGATGGCCAACCACGGCGCCCGCATCCGCCGCTACGTCGAGAAATACGGCGAGGACGAGGTCGAGAAGTTCGTGGACCGCTGCATGTCCATCGACGACCTGATCGACGTCCACTCCGTGGCCATCCGCCGCCGCGAGCCGGCGTCGCGCTACGACTTCAAACCGGAGTCCGAGGAGGGCGACGACGTCCACGCGACGCGGTTCAAGTCCAAGGACTACATGGACGACTACATCAACCCGCGCGAGGTGCTCAAGAAGGAGGAGGACGACCGCCGAAAGAAGATGGAGCAGGCCGCGCAAGCTTCCCGGAACAGCCGGAGAAGGACGTGCTGCTGTTCCTCATCGACCACGCGCCGCTCAAGGGCTGGCAGCGCGACGTGCTCGAAATCGTCCGCGACGAGGCGTATTATTTCGCGCCGCAAGGGCATGACGAAGGTTTTGAATGAAGGATGGGCGAGTTTCTGGCACAGCACCATCATGACCCAGAAGGCGCTGCACCCTTCCGAGGTCATCGACTTCGCCGACCACCACTCCGGAACGATGGCCATGCAGCGCACGCGCATCAACCCCTACAAGCTCGGCATCGAGCTGCTGCGCGACATCGAGGAGCGCTGGAACACCGGCCGTTTCGGCAAGGAGTACGACGAGTGCCAGGACCTCGACGAGCGGCGCAACTGGGACAAGAAACTCGGCCTCGGCCGGCAAAAGATCTTTGAGGTGCGGCGCGTCCACAACGACATCACCTTCATCGACACCTTCCTCACCCCGGAATTTTGCGTTCGGCACGGTTTTTTCAGCTACGCTTACCAGGAACAGGCCGGCCAGTACGTCATTGAGTCGAGGGAGTTCGAGAAAATCAAGCAACGGCTGCTATTCGGCTTGACGAACTTCGGAAAACCGTGGATCTATGTAGTAGACGGCAATTACCGCAACCGCGGCGAATTGCTGCTGCGGCACCAGCACAACGGCGTGGACCTGCGCCTCGACCAGGCCTCCGACGTGCTGGCCAACCTCCAGTTCATCTGGAGCCGCCCCGTGCATCTGCAAACGCTCGTTGACGGCAAGCCAACGATGCTGTCGTTCGACGGCACGGACCACGCCATCAAAACCGGTGGAGAGAGCGATGAACCTAAACGACCTGCTCCTGCGAAAACTCGCTGAATGGCGATTCGATAAAGGGCGACAGACCCTCACCGTCGCCCACCCCGAAAACGGCCGCACCGCCGTCGTCGTCGCCGACTGCGCCGACCGGGTCGGCTGCCAGGTGTGGGAACTGACCCTGACCCGGACCGCGGGCGCCCCCGAGGCGGCCGACCTGAAAACCTGGGCCGAACGGCTCGCCGGCCAGGCGACCGGCCTGATGGAGCCGTTGCGGCTCATCGAAGTGGACGCCGGACGCGACACGGCCCTGCTCCGCAGCGCCGCGCCGCTGACGCGCGGCGACGACCTGTTTTACTACGAGGTGCTGCTCACCGGTCGCGGCGCCGACGTGCGTCGCTACCAGTCTTCCTTCGCGGGCGGGGCGCGGCAACAGGTCGCGTTCCCCCTCACGCACGAAGGCCTTGCCAAGCTCGCCTCCGACCTCACGGCTGACGCCTGATTTCTCCGTCACAATAGGCGAAGCGCCTGCCCAGGGGGAGACACCCTTTCCCCCGGGCCGGCTCTTTTTCCTGCCGCGCCGGCAAAGGAACGTCCTCACTCCGGGACCTCGCGCACCACCCGGAAACCGTAATGGAACATCGAACCCGTTGGGTCATACGCCGCCCGCTGGTTCGACTGCAAGCCGTCGGCGGAATCCACGAAGCCGTATCCGCGGATAACTCGAAAGTCGCCGGACGGCGGCCCCTTGGGGTCGGTTCGCGCGCCGCTGGGCAGGTCGCCGTACCAGTCCTGGCAGTATTCGCAGATGTTGCCGTGCATGTCGAAAAGGCCCCAGGCGTTCGGCTTCTTAAGGCCGACGGGGTGCGACTTCCATCCCGAGTTGTCGCCGAACCAGGCGTAGTCGCCCAGTTCCTTCGGGTCGTCGCCGAACGAGTAGGCCGCCTCGCTGCCGGCCCGGCAGGCCCATTCCCATTCCGCTTCCGTGGGCAGGCGGTACGTCGCGTTCTCCTTGCGGCCGATCCACCGGCAATAGGCGACGGCGTCCTGCCAACTCACCTGGCCCACGGGGTAATCGTCCCCCCGCGCCACGTCCGGATGCCGCCAGGTGTATTCCGGCTTCTGCACGGACTGTTGGTTAACGTCCATGACCCACCCGCCGGCCCCCGAGGCTTCCGCGTCGGTCCTATAGCCGTTCCCCCGCACAAAGGCCCGGAACTGACCGACGGTCGTCTCATACGTCCCAAGACGGAACGGCCGACTGATGCGGACCCGGTAGTCGGCCGTCATGAAGAATTCACCCGGCGGGATGAGCCGCAGCTTCATGCCAACCGAGTCCGTGGTCTCGACCGGCGCACCCACCTTTTTGGCCCAAGCCTCCTGATACGCCCTTGCCTGAACGGCGTCGAACGGCAGGACGGCCGGGGCCGCCTGTTCCGCGCCCGCCGCGACGTTGCCCGTCGGCCCCGCCGGCGCCGGCCGGAAAAGCGAAGCCGCCCCGGCGGTCAGCCGGGTCACGCCGGTTGCCTCGGTCAGGGCCAGCCCCAGCCCGACGGCCAGCAACACCAGGAGGACGGTCAGGGCCGGCCAACGGCGTCGCGGACGAACCGGAGGAGAAATGGCCGATATCGGGGCGACCGCTTCCGGTTCGGGCGGCGGCGGTCCCGGAGACCGGGACGAACTGTTCATCTGCAGCTCCGACAGGCGACCGGCCAACAGGTCGGCCACCTCCCTCGCCGAAGCGAAGCGCTCCTCCGGCTTTTTGGCGTGCAGCCGAGCGATGATCGCGCAGAGCCACTCGGGCGCGTCCGGTTTGATCTCCCGGATGGGCCGCGGCGTCTCCTCACAGACGCGCTTGAGGACGGCCCAGGTGGTCGAGGCCTGGAAGGGGGACCGGCCCGTACACATGACGTACAGCACGGTGCCGAGGCTGAACAAGTCGGCGCGGTGGCTGATCGTCTCGCCCTTGGCCTGCTCCGGCGCCATGTAGGCGGGCGTGCCGGCGATCGCGCCGGATTGTGAGAGGTTGTAGTCGTCGGCGGCGCGGGCCAGGCCGAAGTCGCTGATCTTGACGCGCTCAACGCCGTTCTCCAGGAGGATGTTGGCCGGCTTGACGTCGCGGTGGATCAGCCCCTGGTGGTGGGCGGCCGACAGTCCCTCGGCGATCTGCATGCCGATCCGCAGCACCTCGCGGAGGCCCAACGGCCCGCCGCAGTCGAGCTTCCGCTGCAACGTCTGGCCGGCGACGTACTCCATGACCAAATAGGGGATTGGTTGCTCCTCCACGGCGTGGATGTCCACCACGTGGTCGTTGCGGACGGCCGCGGCTGAGCGGGCCTCGCGAAGGAAGCGCTTGCGGGCGACGGCGCTGCCGACCAGGCGCGGCCCCAGCACCTTGACGGCCACCACCCGCAGCAGCTTCTCGTCGAAAGCCTTGAAGACCACGCCGAAGCCGCCGCGTCCGAGCAGTTCCCGAATATCGTAGTGCCCCAGCCGGCCGAGCGAACCGGGACGATCCGAAGGCAGCAAGAAACCGAGCGACAGCACTTCGTCGGTTTCCGGCCACTGTTCCGTCGGGGCGACGGCCGGCGCCGAACCCTGGGCGGCGGTGAGTTCCGTGGCCGACAGCGGCGGGTCGGCCTTCGGGCTTGAGACGGGGTCGGTCGGATCGCGGGCCGCCAGAAGCGATTCGATTTCCCGTCGCAATTCCGGGTCGCCGGCGCACGCCACGTCCAGGTAGGAGCGAAGATCGGACGCCGATTCGATTTGCAGGGCGCGGCGGAAGATCGAACGCGCGTCCTTCGGTTGCTGTTCCACGGGAAAGACCCTCGCAAAGAAACGCCGCCCGCTCGTGCGACGGCGGCCGCGATCCGCCTCGCCGTCGTGTATGTCCCCAAGAATAACCGTCCCGAGAACTTCCCGTAATCACCTTGGCGGCGCGCACCCCGTCTTGACCCCCCGGCGGATGCCGATTACAAGCCAACGTCCCGGCCCCGCCGGCGGCGATTCCCCGCGTCCCCTGGAGGTCCCCGCATGTCCGAGCCGACGCGCCTCCCCGCCGCCTTGCCCAGCTTGCCCGCACGAACGTGTCGGTTGCTGGCGGCGGGGCTGATTCTCGGCGCGGCCGCGCTTCACATCGGTTACCTGCTCCATAACTGCCCCCTCGACCTGTCGCCCGACGAGGCCCATTACTGGGACTGGTCGCGCCATCTCGATTGGAGTTACTACAGCAAAGGCCCGCTCGTCGCCTACCTGATCCGCGCCGGCTGCACGGCCTTCGGGGGGTGGTCGGAACAACATACCGCCGGCCTGATGTTCGCGATTCGCCTGCCGGCCGTGGTCTGCGGCGCCCTGATGCTGCTCAGCCTGTACGTCTTGACCGTCCAGGTGTTCCGCCGGGAGACGCTGGCCCTGGGCGTGGTCGCGCTGGCCCTGACGCAGCCGGCCGTCGCGGCGGGATCGTCGCTCATGACCATCGACGCCCCGTACACCTGCTGCTGGGGCTGGGCGCTGGTGTTGGGATACCAGGCCGTCTTCCGCGGCAGCCGTTGGGCGTGGCCGGCCGCGGGACTCGTCGTCGGGCTGGGCGTCCTGGCGAAATATACGATGGTGCTGTGGCTGCCGTCGGTCGGGTTGTTTCTGCTGCTGCAACCGGATCGCCGGAGACTGCTGCTGCGGCCGGGCTTCTGGATCATGAGCATTATAGCCGGTCTCTGTTGTCTACCTATCCTCATTTGGAACCTGCGAAACGGCTGGGTCACGGTTCGGCACGTCGGCGGCCTGAGCGGCGAGGGCTTTCATCCGCTCGGCCCCCTGGTCTACGTCGGAGGCCAAGTCGCCCTGCTGCTCGGATACTGGTTCGCGGTGTGGGCGGCGGCGATGGTCGTGCGCAACCCTTGGGCGGAGTCCGACGGCGGCGTGCGTTACCTGTGGTGGCTGTCGGCGCCGATGTTTCTGGTGTTCCTGGCCTTCAGTTTCAAGGACGGCGGCGGCGAACCGAACTGGCCGGTGACGGCCTACCTTTCCGGCATGGTGCTGGCGGCCGACTGGCTGGCGCGGCAGCTGGCGTCGCCCGTGGCCTGGTATCGCCGGCTGGGAAAGGCGACGCTGGCGCTGGTTTCGCTGCTGGGACTGGCGCTGATCGTGCTGGTGCATCACACCGACTGGATGCAATCGCTGCTGCTGCGAGTGTCCGGCCCACCGACCGCGGAGCATCCCATCCCGCTGCGGCGGTTCGACCCCACCTGCCGGCTGCGCGGCTGGCACGTCCTGGCCGAGGCCGTGGACCGGGAGCGGGCGCGGGTGGCCGCGGACGACCCCGTTCTGGCGGCGACGAGCTGGACGTTGCCGGGCGAACTGGGCGTTTATTGCTCCGGCCATCCTCAGTTCTATTCCATCGGCCTGGCGATGGGCGACCGCCATAGCCAGTACGATCTGTGGACGAACCCGCTGGCGAACGCGGCCGCCTTCCGCGACCGGACGTTTCTCGTCGTCGGCTCCTTCAAGGAGGAGGTGGTGAAAGAGGCGTTCGACCGGGTGGAGGAGCCGCTGACGGTCGTATACCGGGAAAAGGGCGAGACCGTGTCGTGGTGGACGATCACGGTCTGCCGGGGGTTCAAGGGATTCGCGCCGCCGGCCGGCGGCTGGGACGGCAAGGGGAAGCGGAGGTATTGAGCCGGTTAGCCGCGACGCGCAGCGGAGCGCTCGGGAGAAGCGCTCCGCTGCGCGTCGCGGCTAACCATTCACCGCCCCATGATTTTATCCAAAATGTACATCTCCAAAGACTCATAATCGCGCGCCGCCCGCAGCTGTTCGACGCGGCTGGCGTCGATGGAACGCACCACGTCCACCAGCCGCAGGAAGACCGCCTTGCTGTTGGCGAGGTGGCGCGTCTGGTCCTCCGGCTTCGTGGTGCGCATGGCCTTCACGTCGACGCCGATGCAGCCGTCGTAGCCGGCCCGCTCCAGCACCCAGACGGTGTTGAAGGCGCGGCGCAGGTCCACCGAGCCGAATACCTTGTCCTGATCGTATTTCAACCCGTTCTGGTCGTTGAGGTGGACGCTCCAGAGCTTCTTGTGCCAGAGGGCGTAGGCCATGTCGTCGGACGGGTCGAGGCCGGCCAGGATGGAGTGGGCCGATTCGATGAGGACGCCGACGCGGGCCGGGTCGGCGGAGCGATAACAGAGGGCGAGGAAGTGGCCGACCGTCGGCAAATAGGCCTGGTCCATCGGCTCGTTGGGCTTCATTTCGCCGAGGATGCGGATGTGCGCGTCGTAGGCCAGCAGCTCGTTCACGGCGTCGAGGATGCGCTGGGCCGAGGCGACCGGGTCCTTGGCCTCGCGGATGTAGGTGCCTTCGCGGGCCAGCCAGAGCACGATGTCGCGGCAGCCGAGGCCGCGGGCGATGTCGATGGTGCGCCGCGAGCGGTCGAGAGCGTACTTGCGTTCGGCGGCACTGTTGGAGGTGTAGCCGCCGTCGATGGTGGCGGGGTGTTCCCAGAGACGCGGGGCCAGAAATTCGCAGAACAGCCCCTCGTCGTCAAGCATCTTCTTGACCCTGGCGACGCCTCGTTCCGTCTCGGCCGGCGACAGGTCGGCGGGGACCACGTCGTCGTCGTGGAACTGCACGCCGTCGAAGCCGAGCTTCTTGTACTCGCGGATTTTGGATGCGTAGGCGACCTCGGCGCGGACGGGCGGGCCGAACGGGTCGGCGCCTGTGCTGATATTCCAGGGGCCGAAGGTGAAGCGGTAGGTGCGGTTCGTGGCGGCCATTCAAGAAATCTCCCTTGGATGTCGATCTGATAGGAAGGTCTGTATCCGGCGGCCGGCGCCTTGGACAGGCGCGGGCCGCCTTTCTCATTTTCGGGTGTAGTGTGGGGCTGACGATTACTTGTGTGAAGTGCGGCCGGACATGGACGGCCGCGGTTTCCTTTACCCTCTACGAACAGCAGGCCGTGGAGTCGCGTCCGTGCCCGGGCTGCGGCTTCAATACGCTTTGTTGCCGGGAGCCGGTCCTGCCGGCCCCGTCGCGGCGAACGGCCGTCGCGGGGATTGTAGCGGCGCGGGCGGGGTAAGGCAAAGAGGTCCGGTTAGCCGCGACGCGCCAGCGGAGCGCTTCGGGAGAAGCGCTCCGCTGGCGCGTCGCGGCTAACCGGATCTTACATCACGCCGCCAGGATGCAGCCGCCGAAACGGGCGCCGGGACGCGAGACGGTTCGTAGCAACTCGTCCAAACGCGGCGTGCCGGCTTCCTGTTCGGGAAGCACCACATAGACCACGTCACAGGCCGCGGCCATCGTCGCTTCGGGCCGCCCGTCCCACGCAGGCCCGTGTACCAGCACCAGATCGCAAAGCCGTCGGAGCTGACGCAACACCGAGGCCGGCGTCTCGACCACCAGCCGCGGCCCCGCCGGCGCCGGCGCGCCGGCCGTGACCACCGTGAGGTTGGCCTGCCCGGTCGGCTGCAAGGCCTGTTCCAGAGCGACGGCGCCGGCCAGCACGTCGGACAGGCCAGGCCTCGCCGGCAGGCCAAGACGTTCCGCCACAGCCGGCTGGCGCGGGTTGGCGTCCACCACGACGACGCGATGGTTGCCCTGGCGGGCGGCGGTGACGGCGAGGTTGAGGAGCACGACAACGGCGTCCGTTCCCGGCAGGGCCGGGGCCAGCAGCAGGGCCGGCGCCCCCTGGCCGCGGGCCGGCGTCATCGCGGCGAGGAGTTCGCGGTACTGGCCGCTGACGGGATGGTCCGGCTGGTGATGGGCGACGATCTCCGGGGCGAACGGCGGCATACGCGGGCCGTCGGCGGCCGGGGCGGGACGCAAGGCGACGGCGGCGGGGGCCGGCCGGACGGCCAGCACGCTGGCAGAGGCGTCCATGCTCTTGTGCGGCCCGACTTCGATGAACGGTATTTCCTCGTCCGAGGGCGCATCCTCCGCGGCGGACGCATCCGGCGGGGCGGCCGGGCGAACCTTCTCCTCTTCCCGAACCCGCCGCGGTGTCGCCTGCTTCAACGTCTCCAGGAATTTGCCCATGTTGACTCTCCTTTGTCGGACGCCTCGCCGCTCAGCCGTGGACCCCGTTGCGCCCCTCGCCGCCCATCGGCGGCAAGACGCGGTCGCCTTCCATGTCCTCCGCGTCCGCCGGGAGTTCGGCCGCCAGGCCGAGCGCCGCCAGCGCCTCCAGCGCGGCCTCCACGTCCACCGACTCGGCGTCGGCCTCCGCCGCCAGCGAAAGCGCCTTGTGGCCGGCCTGGTTCAGCAGGCGCGGCACGCCGCCGGCGCCACGGGCCAGCAGTTCGACCACCTCGTCTCCAAAAACGTCTTCCGGCCGGGCGCCTGCCGCACGCAAGTGGTGTCGAAGGTAGTCGGCCGCCTCGTCCAGGCCCAACGCCCCAAGTTCCGCCCGCACCGCCAGCCGTTGCCGCAGCGCGGCCAGCTCCGGCCGGCGCAGGGTCTCCGAGACGGAAGGCTGGGCCGCCAGGACCACCTGCAACGCCCGTCCTCCCGGCGCCTCCAGGTTGGCCAGGAGACGCAGTTCCTCCAGGAGGTCGGCGTCGAGGTGCTGGGCTTCGTCCACGATCAGCACGACCGGCTTCTGATCCGCGGCGAAGTGCTTCAGGAGGTGGTCCGTCAATGCCAGACGCATCTCCTGTTCGCCCCGGCCCTCATACGACAAGGACAGGTCGTAGAGCACGGCCTGCAACAGCCCGACCCGGTCGCGGAAATGGCTGTTGGTGAGGAAGGCCGTCGCGGCCCCAGCGCCGAGGCGTTCCAGCAGACAGAGGCAGAGCAGCGTCTTGCCGACGCCGGGTTCGCCGGTGAGGAGGAGAAGGCCTTCGCCGTCCTCGAGGCCGCCGAGAAGCCGGCCCAGGGCGCGTTCGTGAGCGTCGGCGGGATAATAGCAGGCGGGATCGGCCGTCGCCGGGAACGGTCGGCGGCGCAAGCCATACGCGCGTCTCATCCATGATTATGACTTCCCCCGCGGCCGTGCGTGGGCCGCACGTCCGTATCGGAGAAATCGACCGGGGGGGGAAGGAACTTGACGGAAAGGCGCGGATGCGTCGCCGGGGCGAGCGGCCGGCGTTAGCCGGCCGGTGTACACTAGCGCATTGGGACGGGCGTCGCGGCGGCGAACCTTTGAGACCGCCTCTGGATGAACAGACGGACCTATATCGTGGGCCGCGCCGAGGCGGGCCGCACCGTCGCGGACTGGCTGCGCCGCCGCCTGTCGCTGCCGCCGGGCGACGTGCGCCGGCTGCTCCGCGAACGCCGCGTCACCCTCGGCGGCGCCCCTTGCCTCGACCCCTCGCGCCGCCTCCAGCGCGGTCAACGTCTGGAAGTCCGCGGCCCGTCCGTTTCAAAGAAGACTTCTCCGGGCGCTGACGCTTCCGGCTCGCCCGCCGCGAAACCCGTCCTCGTGTACGCCGACGAGCACGTCGTCGTCGTGGACAAGCCCCCGGGGCTGACCACGATGCGGCACGCGGAGGACGTGGCCGAGTTCGGCTCTCGTTCGCGGCGCTACTTGCCGCCGACCCTGGCCGACCTGCTGCCCGGATTGTTGCCGAAAAATCGCCGGGGCCGGCCGAACACCGTGCGCGCCGTCCATCGCCTCGACAATGAGACCAGCGGCCTGGTCATCTTCGCGCGCACCGCCGAGGCGGAACGCAATCTCGGACGCCAGTTTCGCGCGCACACCACCGACCGGCTTTATCTCGCCTTGGTCCGCGGACGGGCGAAGTCGGGACGGATCGAATCGGTGCTGGTTCGCGATCGCGGCGACGGCCGGCGCGGCAGCACGACCGATCGCGCCGCCGACGGCCAGCGGGCCGTGACCCATGTCCGCGTTGTGGAGGAACTGGGCGAGTACACCCTGGTGGAGTGCCGTTTAGAGACGGGACGGACCCATCAAGTCCGCATTCACCTCGGCGAGGCGGGGACGCCGCTGTGCGGCGAGCGCGTCTACGACCGACCCGTCCACGGCCGGCCGGCGGAGGACGACAGCGGGGCGAAGCGCATTACACTGCACGCCGCGATGCTGGGCTTTGAGCATCCCGCGACCGGCGAGCGCGTGCAATGGACTTCGCCGTTGCCGTGGGACATGAAGGAATTGCTCAAGAAGTTGCGACGCCAGGCGGCTCGCCGGTAGGACTCATCGGCGCCTGGCAGATCACCGATCCGCTCCGCGAACCGGACGTCCATCCCCGGCGGTCGCACGGACGCGCGGATCAAAACAAATGACCCCCGTCCGACGAGGGCGGGGGCCGACCGGGAGGGAGGCCCGGTGCTCAGGATTGGTCAACCGTAGTATCGGCGGCGGCGGGGCGATGGTATGAATGAATTGTGAAGGCTGGTAGTCGGCGGCCATTTGTCGTTCGCCCCACACGATCGCGGCAGAACTGATGAGCGTCTTGCCCTACGAATCCGCGATCCGCCTGGGCTTTTTCGCCGGCGTCCTCGCCCTGATGGCGCTGTGGGAAGTGGCCGCCCCGCGGCGGCGGCTCACCACGGGCCGGCCGCTCCGCTGGGCCAGCAACCTCGGCCTTGTCGCCCTCGACGCCATCGCCGTCCGATGCGCGCTGCCTCTGGCGGCCGTCGGGGCGGCGATGGTCGCGCGGCAAAGCGGTTGGGGTCTCTTCAACAACGTCGCCCTGCCGGATTGGCTGGCCGTAGTCCTGTCGGTCGCGGCGCTGGACTTCGCCCTCTACCTCCAGCACGTGATGTTCCACGCCGTGCCGGTCCTGTGGCGCCTGCACATGGTCCACCACGCGGACCTCGATTTCGACGTGACCACAGGCGTCCGCTTCCACGTCCTCGAAATCCTGCTTTCGATGGGCATCAAGATGGCGGCGGTCCTCCTGCTCGGCGCCCCGGCCCTGGCCGTATTGATCTTCGAGGTGGCCCTCAACGCCACGTCCATGTTCAGCCACGGCAACGTCCGGCTGCCTCGCCGGCTCGACCGGCTGTTGCGGCTGGTGGTGGTCACGCCGGACATGCACCGCGTCCATCATTCGGTTCGCGCGCACGAAACCAACAGCAATTTCGGTTTCAACGCACCCTGGTGGGACTACCTGTTCGGCACCTACAGGGACCAGCCGGCCGACGGGCACGAAGGCATGACCATCGGCCTGGAGCAGTTCCGGGACGAGCGGCGGGCCGACCGGCTGCACTGGATGTTGCTGCTGCCTTTCGTGGGCCGGATCGGCGGTTACCCGATCAACCGGCGCGGCGACGCGCCGCGGCCGGACAAGGCCGGTTAACCGGGTGCGACGCCGATCCGGAGCGGGCGAGGAGGAAGCGTGAAAGGAGCAATTATCGGCCCATTTTGTCCGCCTCTTCGGCGCTGATGAGACCGTCGCCGTCCGCGTCGAGCCGGCGGAACTCCTCGTCGGTCCCCAGAAATTCGCGGCGCGACACGTCGCCGTCGCCGTTGCGGTCCATGGCGCGGAACCAGGCAGGGCCGCGCCGCGGCGGCGTCCGCCCCCCACGCGGCCGGCCCTGACTGACGACGCACCGCAACTGGCGCGGCAATCGCGAACGGTCCAGCGTTCCGTCGCGCAGGCACCCGGACGCCTCCAGCCGCGCCCAGGCCGAACGCAATTCCCGCACCGACAGCACGCCGTCGCGGTCGGCGTCGAGAAACTCGAACAATCCGCATCCGTGATCGAGGATCGTCAGCAGCACCTGCGCTTCCACCAACCGGCCCTCCAGGTCCAGGTAGGCCGACCACTCCGCCGCGCTCACGTAGCCGTCGCCGTCGCGGTCGGCGACGTCGAACAGGTCGCGCAGCGGGACGAACGAGGACCGCTCCGCCTCGGCGCGACTCAGCCGGCCGTCGCCGTCGGCGTCGGCCTCCGCGAAGCGCTGCCGGGCCAAGACACAGGCGGAAGCATAATCTGCTGTCAACCGGCTGTCACCCGGACGGACGTCGCACAGGGCATGGCCAAGGTCAAACAGCGCGGCGCCGCCCGGCCGGCGGCCCAGCCGGATCGTCAGGGAATGGTCGGGCGCCTCGCCTCCGTCCGGCAAACGCCGGAACGGGAAGGAATCCAGAAGGCTTGACGGCGCGTGGTTGGGCGACGGCGACGTCAGCAGCGCGGCGCCGAACGCGCCGGGGTACTTCAATCCGGGAATCAGTTCATCGCCGCTGATTAGCTCGTCGTCGTTGAGGTCGAGGGCGTGCAGCGACTCGGCCGCCGCCAGCCATTCCGCCTTCGACACGCGGCCGTCGCCGTCGCGGTCCAGCCGGCGCAGCAGGGCGCCGGTCAGGGCGTCAGTGGCGGGCGGCCGGCCGACGGCGACCTGGACGCCGCCGACCCCGTGGCGGTGGTAATAGTCCACCAGTTCCTCAAAACTCACCTTGCCGTCGGCGGGCCGTTGATCCAGTTCCTCCCACGGCGGCGCCGCCGGCGCGGCGAAGAACAGGCCCCACGACAGTTGACGGACGCGCAAAGCCGACGGCGCCCGCCGCGCCTCCTCCCGGCTCAGGAACCCGTCGCCGTCGCGGTCCAGGTCGGCGAAGAGTTTGCGGAACGTCTCGTCCCAGACCGCGGCCAGGGGCCGGCCGTCCAGCTCAACGTCAATGCGTATCTTTTGTCTCCGTTCGCCTCCAGCGTAGACCAATTCCAGCGGGGCGGGCGCGACCGGCGGCGTTGCGGACGGCGCGGCGACGGGGAGCAACGCCGGCGCGGCGAGCAACGGCGGCAGCAACAGCAGGGCCGCGGCGCGGCGGCGGGTCGCTTTCATTGCACGATCTCGTCCAGCGGGCGGGCGTTCTTATCGACGACGCGGATGGGCCGGCCGACGTTGGAAGGGTTGCTTTTCAACGGGTCGATGCCGAGCGCCTCGCAAACCGTGGCGAGCAGGTCCGGGGCCGAGGTGGGGCGGTCCTCGACGCGCATGCCGTCGGCGCTGGTGCGGCCGACCGCCTGGCCGCCGCGGACGCCGCCGCCGGCCAGCACCGCCGACCACGCCTGCGGGAAATGGTCGCGGCCGGCGCCGGCGTTGACGTGGGGCGTGCGTCCGAACTCGCCCATCCAGACGATCAGCGTCGTATCCAGCAATCCACGGTCTTTTAAGTCTTGCATCAGCGCCGACCAGCCGGCGTCGAGCACCCGCGCCAGCCGGGGCACGCGCTCGAAGTTCTGGTTGTGCGTGTCCCAGCCCTCCAGGCCGACCTCGACGAAGGCCACGCCGGTCTCGATCAGCCGCCGGGCCAAAAGACAGCCCTGGCCGAACAGGGTGCGGCCGTAGGCGTCGCGCAGCTTGGCCGGCTCGCCGCCCAGGTCGAAGACTCGCGCCGCTTCGGGCCGCATCAGCCGGACGGCGTGTTCATAACTCGCCCGCTGCGCGACGGTCGCCGCGTTGGGCCGCGCGGCGGCGAACTCGCGGTCCATCGTCTCCAATAGGGAAAGCCGAGCGCGCATTTCATCGGCGGTCACTTCGCCGGGCCGCGCCAGGTTGGGCACGCGCAGGGCGTCGTCCGGCGACGGCGCCAGGGTCTCGTTTTCCCCGATCATCAGCGGCGCGTAACGCGGGCCGAGGAACCCGGCGCCGTCGCCGAGGCCGATGGCGTCGTTGCGATTGGGCGGCGCGATGCGCACGTTGGCGGGCAGGTCGGCCGTGGGGTCGCCGATTTCCTTAGCCGCCAGCGCCCCGAGCGTCGGATAGGTGACGGCCCCGCGCGGCAAATAGCCGGTGCGCATCTGGTACGCGGCGATGCCGTGATCGCCCTGCTTGGTGGACATCGACCGCACGACCGCGATGCGGTCCACGTGGCCGGCGATTTTCGGCAGGTGTTCGCCGATCTTCAGGCCCGGAACGCGGGTGGCGATCTCGCGGAAAGGGCCGCCGTTCGCGTGGCCCGGTTTGAGGTCCCACAAGTCGATGGTGGACGGGCCGCCGGTCATCCACAAGAGGATGCAGGAGCGCTTGCGCTGCGGGTGCGAACCGGCGTCGCGGGCCAGGGCGTCGATCCACCCCGACGCCGACAGGCCCAATCCGCCGACGACGGCGCGACGCAGCCAGGCGCGGCGAGAGAACGGCGACATGAGAATTCCTCCGATACGGGCTTAATGGTTCGCCCCGAACTCGCTGCTGTTGAGCAGCGCCCAAAAGACATCCGCCAGGGCGCGTTTGGGGTCTTTCCGCGGCCCCCCGCCCTCGACGTAGGCCGTGAGGCGCTCCCGCTCGGCCGGGCGCGGCGGCCGGCCGAGCGCGGCCAGGTAGAGCGCTTCCACCTTGCGCGGCGTGCTCCAGAACGGCGCCTCGGCGACGGCGGTCAGCGTCCGGCCCTGTTCCAGGTCCACCGCCTCTCCCGTGAGACGCCCGTTCATCATCAGTAAGGCTTGCAAAATGGTCCGCTGCGACCCCGCCGGCCCGTCGCCGCGGCCGAAGAACGCCAGGAACGCCTTGCGCGGCGGCACGACCGGTTGGCCGTAGGCGGACGGCGGCGCCAGCGATTGCTCGTCCAGCCCGGTCGCCGTCAACAGGCTGTCGTAGAGCGCGTCGCCGGACAGCGGCCGCACCGCCGCCCGCGCGAACAGCCGCGGGTCGGGCGCGTCCGCCGGCCCGGCGCTGCCGAGTTGATAGACGCGGCTGAGCGTGATCGCCCGGATCAGGTGCTTCAGGTCGAAGTCGTGTCGGGCGAACGCGTCTGCCATATCATCCAACAATTGTGGATCGCTTATGGCGTTTTCATCGTCCAGGGACTCGGCCAGGCTCGTCCCGAAGAAGGCGGCCCAGAGCACGTTGACGGCGTTGCGGGCGAAATAGGGGTTGCGTCCGTCGGTGAGCCAGTCGGCCAGCGCGCCCCGCCGGGCGGCCGGGTCGTCGGAGATCCGGTTCGGCGCCGTTCCGTCGGGGAAGCGCGGCGACGCCTCCCGACGTGAACCGGGCACGTTCAGCCCGCCGCCGGCGAAGAAGGCGGCGAAGTCCCAGAACTGGCCGCGCTTCCACGCCGCGGAGGGATGGTCGTGACACTGGGCGCATTCCAGGCTGACGCCGAGGAAGCGCCGCGAAACGGAGGCGGCCAGGTTCTCCGGTTTGAACTCGTTGGCCTGGAGGAACAGCCGGAGCGCGGCCCCGCGTCCCCCACCCTCACCCTCCCCCACCCGTGGGGGGAGGGAAGGGAGAGGGGCGCCGAGCACCTCGCGGGCCATGCGGTCATACGGGGCGTTTTCGCGCAGGCGCTCGCGGAGCCAGTCGAGGAACTGCGGCTTGAGGTTCTCGAACTGGGCGTCGCCTTGCGGCATCCATTGTTCGCCCCAGAGGCGGGCGAAGCGAACGGCGTAGCCTGGGTGGTCGAGGAGACGGTCGATCAATCGGCGGCGGCGATCCGGGGCCGTCTCCCTTTGAAAGGCCCGCGCCTCGGCCACGGTCGGGATGCGGCCGATCAGGTCGAGTGTCACGCGGCGCTGGAACTCGGCGTCGTCGGTTAGATCGGCTGGACGGAAGTTGGCTTTGGCCCATCGGGCGGCGAAATGGCGGTCAATGCGTTCCGCCAGCGCTTGCGGGTCGGCGTTGGCCGGTTCGGCGGGGCAACGGCAGGCCGTCAGCGCGACGGTCAACAAGGCCAGGCGGGCGCCAGGAAGAAGTTTCACGGGCCGTCTCCGGGCGCGATCAGTAGAGTCTGTCCCATAAGACCCCCCTCCCCTCGGGGGAGAGGGGTCGGGGGTGAGGGGGTTCTGGTTTTCCCGGCCATTTCCCCTCACCCCAACCCCTCTCCCCCGAGGGGAGAGGGGCTTCCGGAACGGACCCTCAGTAGTCGCCGACCACTTCGCCGCCCTGGCTGGTGGCCAGGGCGTACATGACATAAACGTCCATGCTCTGGTGCAGGAACGCGACGGAGCCGTCGCCGAGCAGGCCAAAGGCGCCGCCCTGGTGGAAGGAATAGATGGCGTCGAGGTTGGAGCAGTTCAGCGGGCAGGGGCCGGGCATCACCGTGCCGTCGTAGCTGTAGCCGCGGATGAAGTTGCCGTTCCAGGCCGACCAGGTGCTCTTGGTCTCGGCGGTGGGGGAATTTTGGGCGGTGGGCCGCCCCGCCTCCCAGATCTGCGGCCGGCCGGCGCCCTCGGCCACGAGCAAAGTCTCCGATAAGCCATCCGTAATATCCTTGAACCCGAGGTTCGTGTCGATCGGCATGGCCCCCAGACGCGGATAATTGGCCGGGATTACTCCGAAAGGAACGACGTCGGAGGTGATGCCGCCCATCGCGGCGTAGTCGGCCGGCGGCACGGAATAGGAAACGCCGTTGACGGTCCCGCTGATCACCTGGTTGGAGTCGGGGTTGGACGGGCAGACCATGACCTTGAGCTGCCGTGTCACCACCGCCTGGTTGCCGGGGTCGTACCAGTCCAGGGCGAAGTTGTACTGGCGGTACAGGTTCCCCTGCTCCAGGTACGGCAAAATCCGCGTGACCCAGCCGCTAAAAGGGTGGTTGTTGCGATTACTGTACGGCAGCTGCCCGTCGTTGGCGTCGGCGTAGCAATGGATGGCCAGGCCGATCTGGTGCAGGTTGTTGGAGCACTGGATTCGTGCGGCCGCCTCGCGCACCTTTTGCACGGCGGGCAGCAGCAGGCCGATGAGGATGGCGATGATGGAGATCACCACCAACAACTCGATCAGCGTGAAGGCCGTGCGGCCGTGGGAACGTCGCATCGGGGACTCCCTCCGATTCGATCAGTAATCGTCGGCGGCCAGGATCTCGCCTCCGGCGCGGGTGGCCAGGGCGTAGATGACGTAAACGTCCGTGTTTTGATGCAGGAAGCGGACGGAGCCGTCGCCCAGCAACCCGTTGGCGCCGCCGGGATGAAAGCCGTAGACGGCGTTGTTGTTCGAGCAATTGACGCCGCACGGGCCGGGCATCACCGTGCCGTCGCGGCTGTAGCCGCGGATGAAATTGCCGTTCCAGGCCGACCAGGTGCTCTTGTCGTTGGGCGGGACGATGGCCGTCGCCTTCCCGGCAAGCCAAACCTGCGGCCGGCCGGCGCCCTCGGCGACGAACAGCGTGTTGGAGGCGCCGTCGAGGATGTCAATGAATCGCCGCGTCTCGTCCACCGGCATCGCGCCGAAGCGCGGATAGCTCGGCGGGAAGACCGCCGGGACCACATCGACCGTAACGCCGGAGACCGCGGCGTAGTCGGCCGGCGGCACGGTAAACGGCACGCCGGCGACGGTCCCGGTGATCGTCCGGTCGGGGTCCGGCGCGGCGGGGCACTTCATGACCTTCAATGGCTTGGAAACCACCGCCCGCTGCGCCGGGTCGTACCAGTCGAGGTCGAAGCGATACTGCTTATACACTTTTTCCTGTCCAAGATAGGGCAGAAGCAGCGTGGCCCAGCCGCTGAGCGGCGACTTGTTGCGATGGCCGTAGGGGAGCTGGCCGTCGTTGGCGTCGGCGTAGTCGTGGATGGCGCGGCCGATCTGCCGGAGGTTGTCGGCGCAGGAGACGCGCGAGTCGGCGCCGCGCACTCCTCGCACTGCCGGGAGCAGGAGGCCGAGCAGTGCGGCGAGGACGGCGACCAGCACCGCCAGTTCGATCCGGTTGTAGGCCCTGCGTCCGTGGGAACGCGGCATGGTCGCCTCCGGGACTACTTCAAATCGAAGCGGTCGAGCGTCACCGACCGGGACGGCACGCTCGCCGTCAACGGTGTGGTGCGCGGGTCGGCGTAGCGATAGCCGAACAGGTCGGGGCGGACGGTCGCGTCGTCCTCCGGGCCGGGCGCCGGCGAATAGACGGTGACGAAATACTCACCGGCCGGCGCGCCGTCGTGGCCGGTGTAGGTGGTCAGGCGGAAGGAGCCGTCGGCGCCGACCACGGCCTGCGGCCGGAGGGCGTGGGCGTTGGGATCGCGGCCGGGGTGGAAGACGACGCGGGCGCCCTCGGCGGGCCGGCCCTGGTAAAAAACGGAGCCGTTTACGGGAAAAACCGGCTTACTGTCGCCGCGCTGGCAGGCGGGCAGCGCCATCGCGGCCAGGAAAACCGTCGCCAGGAGCAACGGCCGGCGCCGCGTCTCGAAACTCAACGACGGCAAGGACGGCTCCGGTTGGAGGGCACGGATCGACAAACGTTGGTGCAATTACCGTACACGGTCGTGCCGGGGGCGTCAACGGGCGAGAAAGGAGCGGGGGTCCGTCCCGGACGCCGCGTGCATGATACGAGGCGGGGGGAGGAACTTGTTTAGCAGATCAGGCGCGGGGGATTCAGGGCGATGGAGGGAAGGCGTCTTCACGGATGAGGCGTGCTCGGTGCGCGACGCGGAAGGAGTCGTTGATGTGAAGTACGGCGACGGTCACGCGGCCGATCGGCGTGCGGCCCTCAAGAATAGGCCCGTTCCAGCGGAAGTGTCGGCCCCACTTTTCACGCCGGGGGTTGAAGAGCGGCGTGAGCTTGTGTGTGCGCGGGTCCAGCCCGGCGATGTCCGAGCCTTTGAAGGAATTGAACGAAAAGCAGCTCAGGGCGAGGTTGCACGCGACGGGGGCCCCGCCGTGCTTCCGGGCGATGATATGGTCGATCTCGAAAGTATACTCATCATACTCTTGCGGCATCCGGCAGTATTCGCAGCAGCCATGCGCTCGGAGCCAGACCTGCCTGATTAGGGCGGCATCCATAACTCGCCTCAAGTATTGGCGCGCCTCTTCGGTTTGACGCCAAGTACACGGCGGGCCTTGGATTTGAGGATAGAGAGCAAGGTGCCGGCCTTGGCGTAGGCGAACATTTCTTCCTTCTCCGCCGGAGTTAGGGCGTCGTCCTGGTTGCGCACGACCAAGTCGTGGGCGCGGGCCTTGTCTTGCTCGCTGAACTCAAGTGTGAGGATATAGCGAGCGATGTCCGGCGGCAGTTGGCCCTGGTCGTTGGCAAGGACGCGCGCGAGGATGGCGACTTCGCTTTGGCCGGCGTCGTTGGTCGTGGTCTTGCGCATGGGCGCTCCTTTCGGTGCGATGGCGTTTCAAGAAGCAAGTATAATGCGAACGTCGGTCGGACAGAAGACAGGTCAGGTGGTCTGGCGCGACTGACTGCCCGGAGCGAGGTCGCCATGAGCTTCGACATCTTCTTTCAGCCGTGCCGCTTTGGCGGCCAACCCATCGAGAAGAGAGATCGATGGACGGGCAAGGTGCGGCCAGTTCTTCCCAACGAGCCGCTTACCGCCGCCGAATTACAAGCCGTCAAGCACGTCTTGGCAAAGGCCCAGGCTCGCGGATCGAGCGAACACAATTGCTATTGTGTCGAGTTGCCGGACGGTGGTAGCGCGGAAATCTACGGCCGCGATCTTGGGTCAGGCTCCATGGCGGCCGTCCGCGGCATGACGCCCGACCTGTTGCAGTTCCTTCACGATCTACTCCGGGCCGGCAACTGGGTCATGTTCCCTGCGATGAAGGGCGTGGATGGGATCACTGCGGCTCCAGCGAGTCTGAAGGGCATCCCCGAAGGCTTTCCGACCATCATCGTCTGCAACTCCAAGGACGAACTCGGCATCCTGTTGGCTGATGGGGTGGCCGCCTGGCAGCGATACCGCGATCAGGTCGTGGTCGGAGGCGGACAGTAAGCACAAGGCGATGTCAGTGCGGCGCCCTCACGCCAACAGCTTGTTCACCACCATGCCGCTCACGTCCGTCAGCCGGAAGCGCCCTCAAACCACCTGCACTTCCATAGGGATGCTCGTCCCGTCCTTCCTCTGTTTGGCCGAGAGATAGTTCAGGCGCTCGAATCCGATGATCCGGCCCCGGCGGTCCTTTACCAGTATCATGTCGTCGTCGGACTCCTCGCAGACGTGTTCCTTCTTGGGATCGTCAAACCACACGCTCAGTGTGTTGCCCTGGCGGTCATAGTAGATCCTTAATTTCTCCATAGTTCCTTGCCTTTCTTGATGTTCCGCGTGAAGTAGGCGGTGACCACGAAACGCTCCTCATCGCCAGCCGGGGCGGCGACAACACAAAGATGCACATCCCCGGCGAGGGCGTAATACAGATGCACCTCCGCCTCCTTGGCGCTTTCGCGGACGAGCGTTGGGGTCTCCAGGCAGACGCGAACGTCCTTCTCCCGCCCGGCCAACGCCGGATGCTTGTTGCGGACGATCTGCCGCCAACGGTCGCGGTCCAGGAAAACACGATAACCGAGAGGCGTTTGGACCGTGAAGATGCGACGCCTTTTCCCTGCCATCGCGTCGCACCTCACGCAACCAGCCTGCGTTGACCGCGTTGAATCGAGGCCTTTCACGCCAACAGCTTGTTCACCACCATGCCGCTCACGTCCGTCAGCCGGAAGTCGCGCCCCTGGAAGCGGTACGTCAACTTCGTGTGGTCGAAGCCGAGCAGCTGCAGCAGCGTGGCGTGCAGGTCGTGGACGTGGACGCGGTCCTCCGTGGCATTGAAGCCGAAATCGTCCGACGCGCCCAGCGTCAGGCCCGGCTTGAAACCACCGCCGGCCATCCAGTAGGTGAAGGCGTTGGGGTGGTGGTCGCGGCCGTCGTTGCCGCCGCCCTCCACCATCGGCGTCCGGCCGAACTCGCCGCCCCACATCACGATCGTGTCGTCCAGCAGTCCCCGCTGTTTGAGGTCCTTCACCAGCGCCGCCGACGGCCGGTCGCAGTCGTGGCAGTTCTTCGTCAGGTCGGCCTTGAGGTTGCCGTGCTGGTCCCACGCCTCGTGGAACAGCTGCACGAACCGCACGCCGCGTTCCAGCAGTCGCCGGGCCAACAGGCAGTTGTTGGCGAACGACGCCTTGCCCGGCTCCGCCCCGTACATCTCCAGGACCGACTGAGGCTCCCTTGACAGATCCATTAACTCCGGAGCGCTGGCCTGCATCCGGTAGGCCATCTCGAACGACTGGATGCGCGTGGCGATCTCCGGGTCGCCCACCGCGTCGAACCGCTGCTGGTTGAGGTCTTTCACGGCGTCGAGCGTGTCGCGCTGCACGCCGGCGTCCACGCCGCGCGGGTTGGACAGGTAGAGCACCGGCTCGCCGCTGCCGCGGAATGGCACGCCGTTGTAGACCGTGGGCAAAAAGCCGCTGCCGAAGTTGGAGTTGCCGCCGCTCGGCCCCTTCTTGCCCGAGTTGAGCACCACGAAGCCCGGCAGGTCGCGCGACTCGCTGCCCAGGCCGTAGGTCGTCCAGGCGCCGAAGCTCGGCCGGCCGAACAGCTGCGAGCCGGTGTTCATCAGGATCTGGGCCGGCGCGTGGTTGAAGGCGTCGGTGACCATCGACTTGACGATGGTGACGTCGTCGGCCGCGCCCGCCAGTCCGGGCAGCAATTCGGACAACTCCGCCCCGCATTGGCCGTGTTTGGCGAATTTGAACCGCGGACCCAGCAGCTTCGAGTTGGGGCTGATGAAAGCGGCGCGGTAGCCCTGGATCAGGTCGGGCGGCGGCAGCGTGCCGTCGAACTTGGCGAGCTGCGGCTTGTAGTCGAACAGTTCCAGGTGGCTCGGCGCCCCGGCCATGAACAGGTAGACGACGCGCTTGGCCTTGGCCGGCTGCGGCGGTTGCTTCGGCGCCAGCGGGTCGCCGGCCGCCGCCGGGGCCGCGGCGCGGGCGTCGCGGCCCAGAAGCTCCGCCAGCGCGATGCTCCCGAGTCCCACGGCGCAGTCGCGGAAGAACCAGCGGCGGGTGATGTGCGTCGGATCCTGGCCGCGATAATGGTGGGTCTGGCAGTTCATTGGAGTCTCCTCATTCGTCTCGCGCCGCCGGGGCGGTCGCCGATGCACCTATTTCAACTCGCGCACGAACAGGTTGGCGAAGTCCATCTCGCCCTGGCGGAGCTGGCGGTTGCCCATGCGGTCGCGGTAGTTCGCGCACGAACAGATTGGCGAAGTCCATCTCGCCCCGGGCCAGCACGCCGAACCGTCCCTTGGTTTTGACGGCAGGATTATCCAGTTCGGTGGCCGGTTTGCCGTTGATCGCCACCTTGAGGGAGATGCCCGTCAACGTCGCGACCAGTCGATTCCACTGCCCGTCAGGCTTCAGATCCTTGAACGCACCGTGCGATATCTCGGAGGAGTTGCGACTACCCACGCCACGTTTGAACGACCCATCCCGCGCCAGGGTCAGGCGCACTTCCGTGTCCGTCCCCGAGCGGAAGATGAATTCGCACTCCGCAGTCTCCTCCTTCTTGGCTGGGAACCGGAAATCGACGACGAACTCGGCGTCTTGGTACTCTTTCTCGGTGAGGAGGGCATTGCCCTTGCCGTGGTAATGCAGCACGGTGTCGCGCGGCAGCCAGTGCGTTTTGTCATCCGCATCCGTTCCCCATCCCGACAGGTCCAGGCCCGTGTACAGGGTCTTGAAGCCCTTGTCCTTGTCCGCGACCTCCTCCGGCTTCGGGTTGCTGCTGGGCAGTTCCTTGATTTTCAAGTTCTTGAAGTGGCACTCCGAGCCTTCCGACTCCAGGGCGAGGTAGCCCTTGCGCGGGTTGCACTTGCTGACGCCGGAAACCGCGTAGCCGTTGACCGCCAGCGTGATGCGGCCGTCCTTGCCCTCGACGCGGTAATGGTTCCACTCATACTCCCCCTTGCAGTGGTTCTCCTTCGGCAGGCACCGCGCCGAGCCGTCGGGGTGCGGCCGGTCGGGGACACAGGTCGCGCCCCAGATGCTGAACAGGTCGCCCTGGCTGGTGGCGGTGATCTCGCCCTTCTTGTTCTTGTAGGTGAGGTTCACGAGGACCTGTACCTCGATGCCGCGCGTGTAGCCCGTGCCGACGGCGGGGAGGGGGTCGGCCCAGACGAAGAAGCCGCTGTTGCCGACCGCGCCGGGCTTGGGCGGCACGTGCATCCAGTCAAACTCCGCGATGAAGTTCTCGTACTGCTTTTTGGTGCGCAGGTAGCCCGTCGGCTTGCCCGTGGTGACGATCTGGCCGTCCTTCACAAAGAAGGTGCCGGGGGCGCAATTGACGTTCACCCAGCCGGTCAGATCCTTGCCGTTGAACATGGGGACGAAGCCGTCCTCCGGCGCCTTGGCGTCGCCGGGCTTCTTATCCACGGTCGCGGCGGCGAGGGAGACAAGCAGGAGCGGCAGGGCGGCGAGGGAATAAAGCAATCGCATGACGACCCTCCACGGGCGGAAAGCTTCCATCAGGGGGCTGACGCCCCCGCTCGACTCAACGTTGTCACTTGCTCTCCAGCAAGAACTTGCCCGCGATCACGCTCTTGGCCTCGTCGGGCAAACAGATGTAGATCTTGCCGGGCAGCTTGAGGCCCTCGCCCTTGCCGAATTCCAGCTTCATGGTGTATTCCGTGAACATCTGGATTTTCGGCAGTTTCTGCCCTTCCGGCGTCCGGCCGAGTTGCGCCCAAATCATGCCGGAGAACGGCTGCTTTCCGGGGACGGTGATCGTCTTCCCTTCGAGGTCTGCCAACGTTTTTTGGAATCCCAATTGGAGGGTAAGGTACGAGCCAGGCGCGAACGGCTTGCCCTGCCGGAGCGTCAGGAAGCCGTTGCCCGGAGTGAGAGTTGCCTCCTCCACTTTGAAGTCCGCGCCCCTCACCCACCCGGCTGCCGGCGCGTCAGGCGCCTTCATCTTGGCGAGGTCCGTCGTCCAGGCCGGCCCCTTCCAGCCGGCCGGCGACTTCGCGGCGTATACCTTCGGGTCCACCGCCGGGGCGAGGTTGGGGTCGGTGTACCCGCCCAAACGGAAGTCGTCGAACTTCGGCCGGAACGTCCCCGCCGAACTCGTCACGGCCGCCACCCCCACCTTCACCGTGGCGAGGATTGCCAACGCCTGCGACGGCATTTCGGTCCAGGTCTTGCCGTCTACGCTGTAGCCGGGGAAAATCCGGTCCCCCAGCCGGCGCAGCCGCAGGTAGACCGTCTGGTCCTCCGGATTCAGCTTGGCCGTGCTGGCCCACTGCTGCCGGCCGTCGGCCCGCACCTCCCAGTTGACGTAGGGGTCCGTCGCCCCGTTGCGGTCAACGGCGGCGCGCTCCAGCCGGACGAACGTCTTGTCGTCGGCCATCAGCACCAGCCCCGCCCCCTCGAACGGAAGCCCGCCGGGAGCGGTTGACGGGCCGGCCGGCTTGAGGTCTCCGGCGACGCGCACCTGGATGGTGAAATCGCCCGTCACGTCGCGGAGCAGCCGCGGCGCGTTCATGGCCCCTTCCCCCGTCAAGTCGTGTCGTTTGCCGGGCGCCTCGATGGTGAGCGCCTCCTTGTCGGGGGCGATTTTGCAGTCGCCGTCCGGGTCCACCGGCTTGTCCCAGCCGGTCGCAAACGACAGCACGGCCGGCGGTCCCGCGGGCGCGGGCTTAGGCGGCGCGACGGCCACCGGCGGCGGCACGGGCGGCCCGTTCACCGGCGTGACCACCGCCGCGTGGAGCAGCAGGGCCGACTGGAAGCCGCCGATAGAAAACTTATGCGATCCCTGTAGGGAGTTTTTCAGCTTCCGCGTCAGCCGGACGTCGTCGTTGACCGCCAGCGTCAACTCGTCGCCGCGCCGCGTTACCGTCAGAACGAACGGATCGGACGGGACCCCCTGGCGTTGCGAGGCGACGATGACGCCGCCTTCCGCCACCTGCGTCAGCGCCGCCGACAGGTGTACGGTCGTGCCGCTCATCGAAAGGATGTCGTCGCCGACGACGTCTGTGCCGAAGCGGACGTACAGCGAGCGCAGCATATTCAAGTTCGCCGGCTGCTGGGGGAGAACGGGCTGCGGCAGCCGGAGGCCGGGCGGCCCGAAGCGCTGGCGCTCGCGCCGGGGCAGGACGGGCAGGACGTAACACTCGATCTTGAGCTGGAAGTTCTCCGGCAGCGGGGTCTTGTTCGTCAACCAGTACGAACTGCCCCGGTTCTCGGCGATCACCACGCCTTTCTCCTCGACGGCCTCGCCGCGCGTGACGTCCCAGCTGGCCATGTTCGTCGGCTTGAGGGCGCTGGAGGCGGGGAGTTGTTTGGGGTCGAGCGGGCCGACCTCCGGCTTGGCCCGCACCACCTGCTCCTGGTCGAGGACCGCGGGCAGGCCGGTTTCGCTCAGGTAGAGGGCGAAGCCCATGTTGTTGGCGTCTTCCATTTTCCGGGAGACGATGCCGACCACCTGGCCGTCCGTGTTGACCAGCGGACCGCCCGAATTGCCGGGGTTGACCGCCGCGTCGGTCTGGTAGTACGGGCGGTCCTCGATGGCGACGCGGGAGGCCGAGATGCTGCCCTTGTTGAAGGACAGGACGGGGTTGTTGACCTGGGCGAAGGGGAAGCCGATGGCGGCCGCCGGGGCGCCCAGCTTCAGCTTGGTCGTGGCCAACGGCAGCGACCGGAAGGGCTGATAGCCGGGCCGGGCCGCGATCTTGACGATGGCGAAGTCCAGCGTGTCCTGGGTGGGAGCGACGAAGGCGACCTGGCCCTTGAAATAGTCCAGCACGTCGGGGTCGGCGGCCGACGGGACGCCCACGTAGAGGACAGTGGAGGGGTCGGGGCCGGCCTCGGACTGGACGACGTGCCGGTTGGTGGCGATCAACCCGTCTTTGCTCACGAAGAAACCGGTGCCGGTGGACGTGGGCTTGCCCGGCGTGGAACGCCGTATGAACACCACGCTCTTGCGGACGTCGGCCAGATGAAACGGCGTGGGGTCGGCCAACGGCTGCGCCGCGGGAACCGCTTGCGGCTGGCCGTTGTCGGCCGGGAGAATGGGTTGGTCAATGACGACGGTGGGCGTGGGCGAGGAGACGGCGACGGGCGATGGACTGGCGGACCATAGGCCGAACATGAAAATGGCCCCGAGGCCGCCGCATGCAAGCACCAACAGGAGTACCACGCCGACGCCGCCGAGAATCAACCCCAACGCCAGGCCGCCGCCCTTCTTCTTCTTGATCGGCGGAGCGTCATCGTCGTCGTCATCGCGAGCGCGACGGGTCCGATCCGGTTGCCGGGCGGGGATGCGCCGTTCCGCATCGCGGCGCGGCGGTTCGGCGCGGACGGCGGATGCGGGCCGCGTCGCCGGGGGCGCGTCGGCTTCCGGCGCCGCCTTGACGGCGATGACGGCCTCGCACTTTTTGCAGCGGACCTTTTTGCCGGCCGCGCTGTCGGCCAGCGCGTATTCGGCGCTGCACTCGGGGCAACGGACGCGGATGGTCATTGGCCGTTACTCTTTGGTGATGGTTTCGTCCAAATTCAGCAACACGCGCGAGACGACAGTCATGGCGGCCGCCTGCGCGGCGGTGGCGCCGGCCGGCAGCTTCGGCGGGTGGGCCGGGTCGTCCGCCGCCAGCTCCCACGGCTTGGCGTCCGGGGCGGCGAACCGTCCTTCTTCCTTCTTTAACACGCTCCGCAATGTGGCCAACTCGTCGGCCGTCGGTCTGCGGGCCAGGCACCGGCGGAAGGCGTAGACGAGACGGTCGTCGTCGGTCTTGCCGCCGTCGGCGAGCGTGCGCAGGGCCAGCGCCCTGGCGCACTCCAGGAAGTCCGGTTGATTCAGCGTCATCAGGGCTTGCAACGGCGTGTCGGAACGGCTGCGCCGGACGCAAGCGAAGTCGCCGTTGGGGGCGTCGAAGGTTTGCAGCACCGGATGCGGCACCGAGCGGAAGCGGAAAATGTAGAGCGACCGGCGGTAGCGTTCCGGCCCCGTTTCCACGGGCCAGGCCTTCGGCCCGTAGCTGACCGGCGGCAGGAACAGGTACGCCGGCAGCGGCGGATGGATGGGCGGGCCGCCGACTTTCGGATTCAGCAAACCGCTGGCCGCCAGGGCCGTGTCGCGCACCACCTCGGCGTCAACGCGGAAGCGCGGGCCGCGCGCCAGCAGCCGGTTGATCGGGTCGCGCTCGCGCAGCTCCGGCGTCGTCACGGACGATTGGCGGTAGGTCGCGCTGGTGACGATCAGCCGGTGCAGCTTCTTCAGGCTCCATCCCCTCACCCCTACCCCTCTCCCCCCGGGGGAGAGGGGTAGGGGTGAAGGGTCCATGAACTCCACGGCCAGCCAGTCGAGGAGTTCGGGGTGCGACGGCGGCTCGCTTTGCATGCCCAGGTCCTCCGGCGTCGCCACGATGCCGACGCCGAAATACGCCTGCCAAACGCGGTTGACGAGGGCGCGGGCCGTGGTCGGCGCCTTGCGATCGACCAGCCATTCGGCCAGCGTCAGCCGCGTGGGCGGCGCCCCGGCAGGAAGCGGATTCAAAAAGGCCGGCACGCCCGGCTCAACCTTCTCTCCTGGTCTGAGCCAGTTGCCGCGCTGGAGGACGTGCGTGTCGCGCGGCCGCTCCAGCGGCTTGAGCACCAGCTGCGTCGTTCCTTCCGGATACGCCTTACACAGGTCCTCAATATGCTTGTTCGCGTCGGCCCATTCCGGGACGGTGGTGCGCCAGTAGGAAAAGACGGCGTCCTCCTGTTCCGGCGTTCGCCTGTCGCGGGGCGATTCCAGGATCGACCGCACCGCGGCCGGCACGGGATCGGCCTCGGCGCCGGGCGCGGTCGTGAGCGCCAGGCGGAAGCGGCCGAGGTTGTGGTTCTGGTTGTCGTCGCTGTTCCAGCCGCCGTGGTTCTGCGTCAGCAGGAACGTCAGCGTCACGCCGTCGGCGTCGGCCAGCGGCTTGTCGAGAGTGAAGACGGCCTGGCGCGGCCGGTTGCGGCGGCCGGGGTCGCCGTCGGTGGCCCAGGCCGTTTCGTCCTTGCCGTCGATGGCGAACGACGCGGGACCGATGACGCGCTTCTTGCCGCTCTTGTCGTCGTACATCGGGTCGAGCGGCGTCACCGGCGGATTGTAGTCGGCGGTGGCTTTCACGAACTTCAGCCGTCGGACCTTGCCGCCGACCTCCGCGTCCACCGCGAACTCGGTCAGCGCCGCCGTGCCCTGGATCGACCGCCCCGGCCCGCCGCGCGGCAGGTTCGGGTGGTTGAGAAGCTCCAGCCGGAAGGCCGTGATATTTTTCACATCCGTCTTCACCTTCATCTTGACGGTGTGCTTGGTAGGCGCGTAGCCCTGGGCCAAGAACGAGCCGTCCGGAAGCGGCAGATATTTTTGCCCGCCGGTCGTCTCGCCCTCGACCTCCGGCCGCAGAACCGTCCACTCGGGCCGCCCCGCCTTCACCTTCTCCTCCCACGCCGCCATGCGCTTGCTCCAGTCGGGCGCGCCCCGCCGCAGGCCGTCTTCCACTTCACGGATCTGGTGAAGCACGCCGTCGCGTTTCTTCAACTCCTCCGGCGTGTAGACGGCGATGTTGGCCTCGTAGTCGTTGTTGAGGAAGGCGAAGAGCCGGTAGTATTCTTTCTGCTTTAGCGGATCGAATTTGTGGTCGTGGCACTGGGCGCACTGGACGGTCAGGCCGAGGACGCCCTTGCCGATGGCGTCCATGCGGTCGATCATGGCGTCCATGCGGAACTGCTCGGGATCGACGCCGCCTTCCTCGTTAATCATGGAATTGCGCAGATACCCGGTGGCGACGATCTGGTCCTGCGTGGCGTTGGGGAGCAGGTCGCCGGCCAGTTGTTCGATGATGAATCGGTCGTAAGGCAGATCGCGATTGAGGGCGTTGACGACCCAGTCGCGGTAGAACCAGACGAAGCGCGGCTTGTCCTTTTCGTAACCGTCGCTGTCGGCGTAGCGGGCGGCGTCGAGCCACCAGCGGCCCCAGCGTTCGCCGTAATGCGGCGACGCCAGCAGCCGATCCACGACCTTTTCATAGGCGTCCGGCGAACGGTCGCTGAGGAAGGCGTCCACCTCTTCGGGCGTCGGCGGCAGGCCGATGAGGTCGAGGCTGAGGCGGCGGATCAGCGTGGCGCGGTCGGCCTCCGGCGACGGCTTGAGGCCTTCCTTGTCGAGCCGGGCGAGGACGAAGCGGTCGATGTCGTTGCGCGGCCATTTCGCATCCTTGACGGCGGGAATCGGCGGCCGCACCGGCGGACGGAAGGCCCAGTGGGTCCGAGAAGCATCCTCGCCGGCCAGGGAGTCGGGCCAGACGGCCCCGGCGTCGATCCAGTCGCTCAGCGTCTTGACCTGGACGGCCGACAGGCGTTGGCCCATGCGCGGCATGGCCTCGTCGGCGTTGGCGCTGGTCACGCGGCGGATCAGTTCGCTCTTGCCGCTGTCGCCGGGGACGACGGCCGGCATGCCCGAATCGCCGCCGCGCAGGGCGCCGGCCTTGAGGTCGAGGCGCAGGCCGGACGGGTGCTTTTGGGCGTCGTGGCACTGGAAACAGCGCTCCTTGAGGAGCGGCAGCACGTCGCGCGCGAAATCGGCGCCGGGCTTGTCGGCGGCAAACGACGCCGAGGGCAGGGCAACGGCCAGGACGAGACCGGCGCGAAGAATAAATCCGGGACGCACAACGGCATCCTCCCGAGGCGGCATGGCGGGGCGGGCGAGTGGCGCGGGGGGCTCATGGATAGGAGATAATTCTAACGGCGCGGCGCGGCCTTCACAAGGAAAAGGGCGCCAAAATCTCGCGCCAGGCGAAGCCGCCGACTAAAATGAAGGTAGGCGGAGCGATGGACCAAAACGGGACCGCTCCCACCGAAACCAGAGGAGGCGACATCATGTTCGGTCAACCTTCCATCCTGTCGAAGGGTGCGGCCTTGACGGCGGCCCTGCTTTTCTTCGGCGCGTCGCCGGCTCCCGCCGCGCCGGGCGGCTACACCGGCGGCTACCAGCCCGGCTACTTCAGCTCCCAGCACGGCGGCTATTTCCCCGGATACTACGGCGGCCGGCCCAGTTTCGGCGGTTACTATCCCGGCTACTTCACCGGCTCCCCGAGCGGCTACGGCGGATACCAAGGCCTCTACTACCCCGGCTACTTCAGCGCTCTCCATGCCGAATCGACCTACCCTAGCCCGACCGTGACGCCGGCTCCTTCTTACTGGCCGCCGACGGTCGAGTCGTCCGGCGGTCGTACCGTTCTGCCGGAAGTCGCCGGGCTGGAGTCGCTCGACCCGTCGCAAACCGGCGGCGGCGCCGTCGTCTCGGTCCACGTTCCCGCCGGCGCCCAGGTCTGGTTTGACGGCGATTTGACCAAGAAGCGCGGCAGCGAGCGCGACTTCACGTCGCCGCCCCTGCCCGTCGGCCGCTTGTACCATTACGACATCCGCGCTCGCTGGAAGGAAGGCGGCCGCGTCGTGGACCAGACTCGCACCGTGCCCGCCAGCGCCAACCGGCGCACCGCGGTCGATTTCACCAAGCCCGATCCGAACGCCTCGACGCCCAAGTAACGGCGACCAACGCCAGAGCCTTTGGGGGTTCAAGTCGTCCTTCCGACGGGGCGGCCGGAAGCCGCCCCATCACGTCTTGATCGGCACCGACCCCTGGATCTCCAGGAGTCGGGACAGAAGGACGGACGCCTCCCGGTTCGTCAATAACAGCTTGGCGATCTCCTGATACTCCTCATCGAGTTGCTTGATCTGTAATTGCAATTCGCGGTATTTGTTGCGGTTGGCCTCCAGCCGGCCGCCGGCGTCGGCGAGTTCTTGAGCCTTCTCCCGGAACTGAATCAGCAGCGCCCCGGCGTCGATGACCGGCTCCGGCCGCGGCGCGGGCCGTTGGGCGGTCTTCGCCGCCGACTCGGCCTGCGGCCCGACGGCGATGCACGCCTGCCCGCGCATGGTCAGGGCGTAATTCGTCACCACCTCGTTCTCGTCCAATATCTTTTCGACGTAACCGTGTTTGACCAGCCACGCCAGGATGAGCGACGTGGCCCGCAGCGGGTGGTTGGTCCAGCCGCATTCGCGGCGCAACGTCTTCTTGAACGTCAGGGCGTCGCGCAGGCCGAGCGTCGAAACGCGGTCGATGTGCGTCAAAACGTAGCGGAGTTTTTCCGGGTGGCGCGTGACGCCGGCCAGGCTGTCGAACACCGGCGTCGGCTCGGCCTCGGCCGCCTCCGCGGGCGGCGCCTCGCCGTTCAGCGCCGCCCCGTTGAGCGGCGCCGCGTCGAGGGCGTGGTCTTCCCCTTCGGCGGGAAGGCCGTCGGCCGAGAATCCGTCCATCTCCGGCGGCAACGGCGCGGGGGAGGGAATCGTCGGGATCGCTTCGCGGTCCATGGCTGGCTCCATAATCTTCTTCCGGTGACCGGCGGTGCGGACGAAGCGATTAAACGATTTGACGAGGCCCTTCATCTGCTTGTACACGGTCTCGGCGCCGTAGCCGGAACCGTCGGGGATGAGCAGACTGACGAAATGATCGACCGTGGCATTGATCGACGGTTTGACGCGTAAATAAATGACCCAGTGTTTGTAGCCGACCACGCGAACCGGCGGCGAGTCCCAGCTACAATGGGCCGTCTTCTCCAGACGCGCCTCCCAACGGAACTCTTTGACGAAACCGGCCTTTTCCAGAAAAAGGTCGAGAAACTCGGATGCTTCGCCGGGACTACCGAACTGGTGCGTCCCGCCCGTTTTGACAACGACTGTCGGCATAGGGGTGTCGCGCTCGAGGACCGTCGGGCGAGAAAAAGAAGAACAATCGAAAGCCGGGCGGATGGGCGCGCCCCCCGGAGAGGGTGCGCCCTAATGCTACCAGAACAACCGCGTCCGTCAACGAGAACCAAGGTCGAATTCGCGGAAGGCCCCGCCTCCCGAGCAGCCCGCGCCGGGGCGCATGTACCGGCCGCCCCGGCAGGTATTTGGCGAATTTCGTGGAATCGCCATTGCCCTTCGCGGAGGCCTTCCCTACTATTTCACTGACAACTTGGTGGGTATCTTATCCAGAGTGGCTGAGGGATTAGGCCCTGCGAAGCCACAGCAACCGGTTTCCCGCAAGGGGAACGCTGGTGCTACCTCCTACCCGGCCTCGGCCGGGAGAGATAAGATCGTGTGCCTGGCACGCCTCTTTTTCTCTTCTTTCGCGGACAACTCCGGTTGCTCCCGAAATCCCCTTCTGGACGATACACACCTCCGAACTGGATGCCTTTCACGGCGTTTGGAGGACTGCTCCGTGTCTTCTCCCTTCGTTCGCGGCCTCAAGTGCCGCCTCTGCGGCCAGGCCTACCCGGCCTCGCCCATCAACTTTTGCACCGAGGACTTCGGCCCCCTCGAAGTCGATTACGACTACGAAGCCGTCGCCGAGGCCGTCAGCCGGGAGAAGATCGAATCCCGCTACAATAACATGTGGCGCTTCCAGGAGTTCCTGCCGCTGGACGGCGAGCCGACCGTCGGCCGGCAGGTCGGCGGTACGCCGCTCATCCGAGCAGACCGCCTCGCCGCCGAGCTGGGCGTCAGGGACCTCTGGCTCAAGAACGACGCCGTGAACTTCCCGACGCTGTCGTTCAAGGACCGCGTCGTGGCGGTGGCCCTGAGCAAGGCCCGCGAGTTCGGCCTGACCACGGTCGGTTGCGCCTCCACCGGCAACCTGGCCAACAGCGTCGCGGCCAATTCCGCCGCCGCCGGCCTCGACGCCTACATCTTCGTGCCCGCCGACCTGGAGCGGGCCAAGATACTCGGCACCAGCGTCTACGGCGCCCACGTCATCGGCGTCAAAGGCACCTATGACGAGGTGAATCGTCTCTGTACCCAGGTGGCGTTCAAGTACGGCTGGGGTTTCGTCAACGTCAACCTTCGGCCGTACTACGCCGAGGGGTCCAAGACGTTCGGTTTCGAGACGGCGGAGCAGCTGGGCTGGCGGACGCCGCGGCACGTCGTCTGCCCGATGGCGGGCGGCAGCCTGATCGGCAAGATCGACAAGGCGTTCAAGGAATTGCACAGGGTCGGCCTGATCGACGCCCCGGCGTGCAGCTTCCACGGGGCGCAGCCGAGTGGGTGCAGTCCGATCAGCACGATGGTCAAGAACGGCTGGGAGACGCATCGGCCGGTGCGGAAGCCGAACACCATCGCCAAGTCGCTGGCCATCGGCGACCCGGCCGACGGCTTCTTCGCGGCCAAGGTGATCCGCGACTCGGGCGGCTGGGCCGAGGACGTGAGCGACTCGGAGATCGCCGAGGGCATGGCGCTTCTGGGGCGGACGGAAGGCGTCTTCGCCGAGACGGCCGGCGGCGTGACGGTGGCGGTGACGCGCAAGCTGATCGAGCAGGGCCGCATCGGCCGCGACGAGGAGATCGTGGTGTGCATCACCGGCAACGGCCTGAAGACGCAAGACGCCGTGGCCGACCTGCTGGAACGGCCGGCGGTGATCGCGCCGAAGCTGGAGGAGTTCGATTCGCTGTTTGACGCGGCCCGCGAACCGGTGTTGGCATAAAAATATTCACCACAAAGACACAAAGAGCACAAAGGAAGAAAGTCAAACGCCTTAGACTCTTCACTTGTCTTCTTTGTGCTCTTTGTGTCTTTGTGGTGAATCTTCTTTTGAGGAGTTGACATGGCGATCAAGGTTCAGATTCCCACCCCGATGCGGCAGCACACCGAAGGCAAGACCACGGTGGAAGCGTCCGGCGGCACCGTGCAGGCCGTGTTGGCCGACCTCGGCGCCAAGCACCCGGCCATCGCAGAGCGCGTCTTCCAGAACGGCAAGGTGCGCCCGTTCATCAACCTCTACGTCAACAACGAAGACATCCGTTATCTCGACAACCTCGCCACGCCGGTCAAGGACGGCGACGAGTTGGCGATCATCCCCGCGGTGGCCGGTGGCTGACGAACCCGACGACGAGGCCCCCGACGGCGCCGCCGTCTTCCCGCTCATCCCCGCGGAACTGGGCGTCGATCCGCTGCTGCTGGCCGTGTTGCACGCCGCGGTTTTCCTGTCCGGTTCGGACGACGCCGTGGTCCACCCCGACGCGGCCGACGAGGCGATGGAGTACCTGGCCACATATTTGCAACGGCTCGACGGCGAGCGGCTACGGAAGGTGCGCGAGGACTTGGCCTGCCTCGGCGCCTACGGCCGGCGCGAGGGGTGGCCCAGGCAACTGACCCTGTTCCTCAAGACGTTTCTCGCCGACTTCGGAGTCGGCGACGGAGGCGAGGCGTGACAATGGACGGTTCCCTGGAACGGTACAGCCGGCAGATGCGCTTCTACGGCGTCGGCGAGGCCGGGCAGCGGCGGCTTCTCGACGCGCGGGTGACGCTGTGCGGCTGCGGCGCCCTGGGCACGGTGCTGGCCAACGCCCTGGTGCGGGCCGGCGTCGGCCGTCTTCGCCTCATCGACCGCGATTTCATCGAGACCAGCAACCTGCAACGCCAGGTGCTGTTCGACGAACATGACGTGGCCGAGGGGCTGCCCAAAGCGGAAGCCGCCGCCCGCAAACTGGCCGCGATCAATTCGAGCGTTCACGTCGAGCCGGTCGTCGTGGACATCGATCGCACCAACATCCTGGAACTGGTGGGCGACGCGGACCTGATCCTGGATGGAAGCGACAATTTTGAGGTGCGTTATCTCATTAACGACGCCGCGGTGAAGCTAAACAAGCCGTGGGTGTACGGCGGTTGCATCGGCGGCCACGGCCAGACGATGACGATCCTGCCGGGCGAGACTCCCTGTCTGCGCTGCGTCTTCGAGGCGGCGCCGGCCCCCGGCGAGGCCGGCACCTGCGAGACGGCCGGCGTCCTGGGGCCGATCGTCAACGTCATCGCCAGCTATCAGGCGACGGAAGCGATCAAAATACTCGTCGGCAAGCGCGACCGCATCAACCGCGAACTGCTCTATTTCGACGTGTGGGAGAACGAACAGCGGCGCATCAAGGTCGCGCCGTTGCTGGGCAAGGTGGATTGTCCGTGCTGCCAGCGACGGCGGTTCGAGTGGCTGGAGGGCGAACAGGGTTCGCAGACGACGAGCCTGTGCGGCCGCAACGCCGTGCAGGTGTCGCACCGGTCGCCGCGCGCCTCAACTTCGAGGACATGGCCCGCCACCTGGAGCGGCTGGGCAAGGTGACGTACAACCGCTTTCTGCTAAAATTCCGGGCGGAGAACTGCGAATTCACCGTCTTCCCCGACGGCCGGGCCATCATCAAGGGCACCGACGACGTGGACCGGGCGCGGACGCTGTATGCGAAGTATGTGGGGCATTGAGCCGTTGAGCGTGCGGCCGGCGGCGTGGTATAGTGGACCCAACCGAGGAGGCAATACCATGCCGGAACTAATCTTGACCGAGGAACAGTCCCGGATCGTCCTTCAAGCCGTCGGGCCGGTGATCGTGCGCGATTCCAACGGCCGCGAGTTGGCGCGGATCGAGCCGAAGCTGACGCCGGAGGAGATCGCGGAACTCAAACGCCGGGCGGCCTCGCCGGGCCCGTTTTTTACGGGCCGACAGGTGCAGGCGCGCCTCAAGGCGCTTCAGGAGGAGTGGGACCGGACGGGCGGCTTTGACGAGACCTATATGAAGGCGTTCCTGGAGCGCCTGGATGCGGCGGACCCCGGACACATGCGGAACCAGAGGCCGACGGGATGAATTATTCCGTGGACTGGACGCCGGAGGCCGACGCCCGGCTCGCCGAAGTGTGGCTTAATCACCCGGCAGCCCGGCAGGCGATCACGGGAGCGCAAGATCGGATCGACAGACTCCTGG
>CAWFBG010000019.1:0-92067 GCA_963813925.1 uncultured Planctomycetaceae bacterium | reverse complement strand
CATTACTCTGTATCTTGATGTGCGGAAGAACGGGGAAGTCTGCCTGCAAATCCGCCAATCTGAGTCTCAACGCTGGCAGCTGAAGAGCTTCGTGATGGGCCGCACCGGCAAGGGCGACATCGTGTGGGAACGCGAGTTGGAGTAACCTGCACCACGGAAACGAATCCTGCACCACGAAAGATCGCGTTTAGTCTTCCGTGGTGCAAAGCCGGGGGCGGCAGGCGCCGCCTGCCCTACGGAAAGCCGGCGATTCGTGTAGGGCGGACTGTGCCTGCCGCACTTCAGGAACAGTCTCTTATTCTGTTCCGGGCGGCCTGACTTGCCGGCTGCCGCGTTTTCCTTGCGGCGACGGCCGACGGCCCGCTGCTCCACTTTGGCCCTTTCTCATTGTGTTTTCATGGCTCGCCGCATACATTCTCCAGAAACGCCTGCGCCCGAGGCCCCCATTTCCCGACTGCCTCGCTCCGAAAAGTTCGTCGCGCGTCCGATGTTAAGGGGGAGGTCATGGCGAAGGTCAAGGAACTGCACGTCAACGGCACGGCCCACGCCCTCGACGCCGACGGCGACCGCAGCCTGCTCGGCGTCCTGCGCGGGGAACTCGGCCTCACCGGGCCGAAATACGGCTGCGGCGAAGGCCAGTGCGGCGCCTGCACCGTCCTGCTCGACGGCAACCGCGTCCGCTCCTGCGTGGTGCGCATGGACGTGGCGGCGGGCAAAAAGGTCGAAACCATTGAGGGGCTTGCGGACGGCGACAAGCTCCATCCGGTTCAGGCGGCGTTTCTCGAAGCGGGCGCCTTCCAGTGCGGCTACTGCACGCCGGGCATGGTGATGTCGGCCGTGGCCCTGCTGAGCAAGCAGCCCGAGCCGAGTCGGGAGGAGATCGTCCGCTTCATGGACAAGAACCTCTGCCGCTGCGGGACCTACGTCCGCATCGTCGCCGCCGTCCAGGACGCGGCAAAGCGGATGAAAGGGGGCGAAATGAGCAAGTCGTCGTCCCCGGAATTCTTCATCGAACCGGAACGCTACGAGCTGCACGAGGCCCTCGCCTGGGAGCTGGATCGGCGGCAGTTCTTCCGCATCGCCGGCGGCGGCGTCATCGTCGCGCTGCTGCTCGGGGAAGCGACCTTCGGCCAACGTCGCGGCCCACGGGGGTCGGGCCCGAGGGAGGTCGGCGCCTGGCTGCACGTCGGCGAGGACGGCGTCGTGACCGTCTACACCGGCAAGGTGGAGATCGGCCAGAACATCCGCACGTCGCTGACGCAGGTCGTCGCGGAGGAGCTGCACACGCCGGTCGGGCGCATCCGCCTCGTCATGGCGGACACGGCCCTGACGCCCTACGACATGGGCACGTTCGGCAGCAGCACGACGCCGCGGATGGCGTCGCAACTCCGGCGGGTCGCCGCCGCGGCGCGGGAAGAACTGATCGGCCTGGCGGCCGACCGGGGCAAGGTCGATCGGGCGACCCTGGCCGTCAAGGACGGCAAGGTCGTCGGGAGGGACGGGAAGCCGTCCTTCGACTTCGGCGAGCTGACAAAGGGCAAAAAGCTGATGCGCGTCGTCGGCGAGGACGCCCCGACCACGCCGGCCGACAAGTGGACCACGGCGGGAACGTCGGTCGCCAAGGTGGACGGCCGCGCCTTCGTCACCGGCCGGCACGAGTACGCCTCGGACGTGAAGCGGCCCGGAATGCTCGTGGGGAAGGTGCTGCGGCCGCCGAGCTTCAAGGCGACGCTGGTCTCCGTCAAGACGGCCGACGCGGAGGCGCTGCCCGGCGTCAAGGTGGTTCACGAAGGCGATTTCGTGGCCGTCGCGGCCCCGAGCGAACATCAAGCCCAGGACGCCCTCGACGCCCTTCGGGCCGAATGGCGCGAGACGCCGCAGCCGTCCGCGAAGGACCTGTTCAAGCACCTCAGGGACCACGCCGGCGGCGGGGGCGGCGGGTTCGGCCGGGGCGGCGATTCCCGCGGCTCGGTCGCGGAAGGGATGAAGGCGGCGGACGCCCGGCTGGAAGCGACATACACGGTGGCCTATATCGCTCACGCCCCGCTGGAGCCGCGGGCCGCCGTGGCGGAGTGGTCCGACGGCAAGCTGACCGTCTGGACCGGGACGCAGCGGCCGTTCGGCGTCCGCGGCGATCTGGCCCGGGCGCTCAACCTGCCCGAGGACGGCGTCCGCGTCATCGCCCCCGACATGGGTTCCGGCTACGGCGGCAAGCACACCGGCGAGGCGGCGCTGGAGGCGGCGCGGCTGGCCAGGGCGGCCGGAAAGCCGGTCAAGGTGGTGTGGACGCGGCAGGAAGAATTCACCTGGGCCTACTTCCGGCCGGCCGGCGTCATCGACGTGAAGGGCGGCGTCAAGAAGGACGGAACGCTCACGGCCTGGGAGTGCCACAACTACAACTCCGGCGGGTCGGCCCTGGCGACGCCCTACGACGCGGCCAACCGGCGCACCGTGTTCCATTCGACCGATTCGCCGCTCAAGCAGGGGTCGTACCGCGGCCTCGCGGCCACGGCCAACGCCTTCGTCCGCGAATCGCACATGGACGATCTGGCAAAGGAGATTGGCCTGGACCCGCTGGCCTTCCGCCTGAAGAACCTCAAGGACGAGCGCCTGTGCGCGGTTCCTCGAAGCGGCGGCGGAGAAATTCGGCTGGGGCAAGGGCAAGCCGGCCGCCGGCCGCGGGTTCGGCGTCGCCTGCGCCACGGAGAAGGGGAGCTACGTGGCGACCTGCGCGGAGGTCTCCGTGGACCGCGCCAGGGGACGGATTCAGGTGGAGCGGCTCGTGGCGGCCTTCGACTGCGGGGCGATCCTGAACCCCGACCACCTCAAGAACCAGATCGAGGGCGGGGCGATCATGGCCCTCGGCGGAGCGCTTTACGAGCATATCGACTTCGCCGACGGCAAGATCCTCAACGCCGCCTTCGCCGACTACCGCGTGCCGCGCTTCCGCGACGCCCCGGCCGTCCTCGACGTGGTGCTGGTCAACCGCAAGGACATCCCTTCGGCGGGGGCCGGCGAGACGCCGCTGATCGCCACGGCCCCGGCCATCGGCAACGCGGTCTTCCAGGCGACCGGCGTCCGGCTGCGGTCGCTGCCGATGGACTTGTCCCATGCGTGAATTGCTCGCCGAGGTCAACGCCGCCCTGGATCGGCGCCGGCCGTGCGTCGACTGCGCCGTGGTCGAGACGCGCGGCTCGACGCCGCAGAAGCCGGGCGCCGCCATGCTCGTCTTCCCGGACGGCCGCCAGGTCGGCACGCTCGGCGGCGGATGCGTCGAGGCGGAAGTGAAGTTGCGGGCGCTCCAGGCGTTGCACGCCGGCGGCCGTGCGGAAGTGCGGACGTTTCACCTCGACGACATCCACGGATGGGACGACGGCCTGATCTGCGGCGGCCGGATGACTATCCTCCTCGCCCCCCTGCCCGCCGGGTCGGAGGCGGGGCCTTATTATCGGCGCCTGCATGATTTCGTGGAGAAGGGCCAGGGCTTCACCGAGGCCGTCGTCGTCGTGGACGCCGCCGGTTTGGCCGAAGGCCAGCGATTCCTGTTCGACGCCGACGGCGTTCTCGCGGCCCAAAGTGGTCCGATCGCTCCGCGATTGGCCGGCGACTCACTCCGCGAGTCGCCCACGATGGTCGGCGCCCATCTGATCCCGTTGTCGGCCCGTCCACGGCCGGAGACCCGGCACGGCGTCGCCTATCTTCCGACGCCGCCGCGCGCCACGGCCTTCCTGATCGGCGGCGGCCACGTCGGCCAGGCGACGGCCCGCTTCGCCGCGGAGGTCGGCTTTGAACTCTGGGTCCTCGACGACCGCGAGCAGTTCGTGACGCCGGAGCGCTTCCCGACCGCGACCCGCCGCATCGTCGGCGAGGTTGGGCCGACCCTCGCCGGGTTGACGCCGTCGCTGACGCCGAGCGTGTACGCCCTGATCCTGACCCGCGGCCACCGGCACGACGAGGAGGCCCTGTTCCGGCTGGCGACCTCCGCGTGCGGCTACGTCGGCATGATCGGCAGTCGTCGGAAGATAAAACTGATCTTTGAAGACCTGATTGCCCGCGGCGTGCCGGCGGAGGCGCTGGCCCGCGTCCACGCGCCGCTCGGCCTGGAGATCGGCTCGCAAACGGTGCCGGAAATCGCGGTGAGCATCGTGGCGGAGCTGATCGCCTGGCGCAACCTCGGCCCCGACGCGACGCGGAGGGCGGCGGAATGATCTTCGCCGTGGTCCCCGCCGCCGGTCTCGGCTCGCGCATGGGCCGGCCGAAGTTGTCCCTGCCGCTAGGCGGCCAAACCGTGCTGGGGCAAGTCGTCGCGGCCCTGCGACAGGGCGGGGTCGATGCGGTGCTGGCGGTCGTCGGGCCGCACGACCCGGGACTGGCCGCGTTGGCCGAGGCGGCGGGCGCGTGCGTCCTGCGCCTGCCGGAAGCCACCGCCGACATGCGTGCGACGGTGGAGCGGGGGCTGCGCCTCTTGGAGGAGCGCTTCCACCCGCGGCCGGACGACGCCTGGCTGCTGGCCCCGGCCGACCACCCGGCGCTCGACGCGGACGTGGTGCGGCGGCTGTGGGCGGCTTACGCCGCTCGGCCGTCGCAGTCGATCATGGTCCCGGTACACGATGGGCGGCGCGGCCATCCGACGCTGATCGCCTGGCGGCACGTCTCGGGCATTCGGGCGCACCCGGGCGGGAAAGGGATCGACGACTATTTGCGGTCGCGGCCCGAGCAAATTCTGGAGGTCCCGGCACCGAGCGCGGCCGTGCTGTGGGACCTGGACACGCCCGAGGATTACGAGCGCCTGCGGGGCGAAGGGGTGCTTCCCAATGAAGCGACCGCCGACGCCGGGACTCGGCTTCGTTGCTTGCCGTCCTGCCCCGTGAGGGCGATGATTCCCCAGGCGGCGCTTCCGCGGCGCGACGGCTTGCCAGCCCGTCATACGGGAGCAAGCCCATGCCGCGGTCCTGGCCGCCGGGCCGCCTTCCCACCGAAAACGTCCGCTCCACCACGCTGACGTTGCCCTGGCGGTCCTTGATGGAGACCGTTATCTTGCCCTCCTTTAAGTCCGTGATCGGCCTGTCCAGCTTCAGTTCCCAGACGCCCGGCGACAGCGGCTTGAACTTCGCCGCCAGGTTGTCGCCCGCCGTCGTTTCGGCCAACGCGAAATCGGCCGTCACGCTGAACGTGTTCATGTCCAGCCCGGTGTAAGCGTCGCACATGCCGACGAGAAGGCGCGTCAAGGCGGCGTTGGCCCCGGCCTTGGGGTAGGTCAGCGTCAGCGTCGGCCGCTGGTCGTCCAGCATCCAGCCGTAACCGCGCTCCTCGGGATGGTCCGCGTCGTAATCCAGGTCGATCGGGCAGCCCAGGTCGATCCAGCGCACCAACGTCAGGCGGTCCTCGGCCGTCAGCGGCGGCACTTTCACGGTGTCGCCGTCCGGGCCGACGAAGGTCCCGTCCACGGCGTCCGGCGGCGGCATGGCGCCGCCCACGAAATCGAGGTCGGCCCGGTCGCGGTTTCGCGGCGTGTCGGCTGTCGGCTCGCCGTTCTGGTGGAGCGTCGTCCCGTCGCCCGGCGTGGTTTCCGTCGGGAAGTCGTCGTTGGTCCAGCCGTCGCAGCGCCGTCCGAAGACTTTCCAGATCAGCAAACTCCGACGCGACTGGAACTTGCGGACGTAGCGCGAGGCGTTGGTCTGCCGCCACGTCCCATTGTGGATGACCGGCTTGAAGCCGTAACGCGCCTCGGAGTCCCGCGCCAGCCGGTAGTACGTCCCCGGCACTTCCGGCTCGTTGCCGAAATGCACCAGGGCGTCGTCGTCCAGCACGAGGTTCCCGGCCGCCTTGCCCTTCCTGGAGGTGTGACAGGCGACGCAGCTGCGGTCGAGGATCGGCTTCACGTCGCGGTAATACTCGACATTCTTGACCCCTTTCTGGAAGCGCAGGCCGATCTCGCCCTTGGCGTCCCACTTTTTGTGGGACTCGTCCAGCGCCTTGGTGGTCAGCAGCGGCGTCCTTTGGGTGAGATCGTAGACCTCATAATTCGGTTTCGCGGCGGCGGTCAGGTCGAACGGCGTCGGCTTCTGGCTGTGGGCGTGGCAGCCGCCGCAGTCGTCGCGGATTTCGCCGGGCCGCAGCTGGTGCCACGTCTGGGCCATGTTCAGCACCATGCCGTCCTTGTCGAGCGTCTGGAACGTGAACGCCGTGTCCGCCGGGATCTTGGCCAGGAAACTGGTGTCGGGATTGCCGTCCGGGTCGAGCGGCTGCTTGTCGCCGGCGAATTTCCGCACCGGGATCTCGCCGAGGATGCGCATCCGTTCGTTGGCGTGGTTGAGGAACAGCCGCCCCGACTTGGGGCCGCGGTTGCGGTCGGTCGTCGGCTCCAGCATGAGAATACGGATAGCGCAAATGTCGTCGTTCGTGTAGCGGCCGGCCTCCGCCCCCTGGTCGAACCAGTTGAGCGAGGCGCCGTTCTCCGACGTGTTGAACGGATCCAAACCGAGGAAGCCGTCGGTGCGGTCGCGGCCGCCGGCGAAGCCCGCCGTCACGCCGCCCCTGGGCACGGCCCCGTCGGGATAGCTCTCGCGCTTGTAGAGGCTTGACGTTCCCACCAGGCCGAACGGCGTCCCCTCGGGCAATTCCTTCGACAGCGAACCGTCGTTGGCCAGAGGCGCCAGCCGTTTCGGCTCCTCGACGCCGTAGATCCTTTTGTAGGGGACGAGGGCGCGCGGCCACTCTTCGTTATATTTCGGATCGTTTTTGATGAGCAACATCTGTCCGGGGTCGTCGATCGGCTTGCCGGACTTGATGAGGTAGAGGCCGCCGTCGGGGGCCGGCAATTTGAGACCGTTTTGGTGGTTGGCAGGGCCGGGCGTCCATACCGTCAGCAGGTTGCCGTCCGGGGCGCCGGACGGGTGGGTGAACTTGCCGACGGCCGGCGAATCCGGCTTGTCGAACACCGACGGGTCGGCCGGCCCTTCGCCGTTGTTGGCGAAGCGCGTGAGCGATTCGATGCCGGCCGGGCTGAACGGCAGGCGGTAGTATTTGCCCTTGGCGTTGTAGAAGCGGCCGAAGCGCAGCGGCGGGTTGCGCGGGTCGGCGCGGTCGGCGGGGCCGAAGGCGGGGTAGCCGTCGCCGCCGGCCGCGACGGGCGGCGGCAGCTTGAAATAAGCGCCCAAACCGTCGTTGTTTTGGTTGTAATACTCCTCGGCGACGATGTGGCCGTCGGAGAGCTGCGTCTGGAAGTGGAAGGCGTTGGGGGCGTCGCCGGGGTCGAAGGCGCTGATGACGGGCTGCCAGTGCGTGCCGTCGGGGTTGATGCACCACAGGCCCCACAGGATCGAGTTGCGCAGCCCCTGCGACTCCAGCGAACTGAACAAAATGCGGCCGTCCATGAGGACGGTCGGGTGCAGCGCCATGCCGAGGTTGAAATGGCCGATGCACTCGACGTTGCCGCCGTCGTCGTCCATGGTGAAGAGTTGCAGGGTCGGCGAAGGATGTTTTGGCGGCCGGAAGGCGTTGCGATTGCTGACGAAGGCCAGCCGGCCGCCGGGCAGCGGACACGGACCCATGTTGAGGACGCCGTAGTTCAGCCACGTCTTTTTCTCGTCGGGCTTGCCAAAGCCCGTCCACCAGTCCGCGGCGCCGGTGTTCGGCGTGAAGACCTGCTCCGTCAGGCGGACGATCTTGCGCGTTTTGACCTCAATCTTGTAGATGTCGGCGCCGCCGAAGGGCGGTTGGCCGTTCTGACTGGTCCCCTTGAGACCCCGAATGTGCGAATAGTAGACCCACTGGCCGTCGAAGGAGACGGCCGGGTCGGCGACGGAGCCGTCGTCGCCGCCCTCGACCAGCCGTTCCTCGCTGCCGTCGGGGTGGAGGAGCATGAGGTCGCCGCCGGGGTCCATGAGGGCCGGGTGCGCGATCTCGGCCCATTGGCTCGGCGCGTCGTCGCCCTTGCGGGGAACACGGACATAAACGATGTCATAATCGTACTGGACCGTTTTGTCCGAGGCAATGGGGGGCGGGTTGACGTTGAGGCGTTGGGGGAAGAGCGGCTCCTTGTCGTCGGCGGGGGCGGCGGCGGCGGCCAGGGCGGCGACGGCGGCGGCCAGGGCGAGAAGGAAGGCGTGACGGAATTTCATGGCGGCGTTCTCGGCGGGAGGCGAGCGGTGGGCCGATGGGGATTATACGACGGGGGGCGGGGAGGGGGAATTGGTTTCCTGTTTCCCACGTTCCGCGAGGGAACCAGGAGCATCCCGCGGAGCCGAAATTCCGCCGCTTTTCGCTGGCGTCGCCGCCGCCGCTCCGGTACGCTGGTCCAAACCCGTACGCGCCGCACGTTTCGGCCGCCGGGCCGCCTCTCCCTTCGACCGTGCGTTCCCAACTTGCCGAGGAGGTCGCTCGTGACATTCCGATCCCCGTGGCGGATCGCCGCCGTGCTGGCCGTGCTGGCCCTGGCCGCGGCCGCCCGCGCCGAGGTAAAGGACGCCGCCGAACTGCTGCCGGCCCAGACGCTGGCCTGCGTCGAGGTGCGCCAGCCGGAACGGCTGGCCCGCGAAATCTCCGCCCTCGTCAAAGGCTCCGAACTCGACGACATGCCGGCCGTCATGGCCAAGTTCCGCGAGAAGCTCGGCGACAACACGCCGTTCTACATCTTCAACGAAGCCGCCGTGATGAGCCTGCTTCTCAGCCCGGAAATGATCAACGAGTGCGGCCGCATCCAGGGCGCAGCCTTCGCCGTCACCGGCGTCAACAAGGACGGCCCCGAGGTCGTCGGCGTCGTGCTGGCCGGCGACAGCAATTTTCCGACCTTCTACCTGCGCGCCATGCTCACGGCCGACTTCAGCATCCGCGGCGTGGCCGAGGCCGAGGGCGTGCGCATCTACCGCGAACGCCGGCAGATTTATCATCCCGCGCCGCCGGGACAGCCGCCGCCCATGCCGACCTGGGAAGATTCGGGGCCGTTCATGGCCCTGCTGCCGTCCACCATCGTCCTCGGCTCCTCGGCCCAGGGCGTCAAGGACGTGATCGTGCGCTTCAAGGGCAAGAGTTCCGAGCCGTCGCTGGCCAGCGTCGCCTCCTACAAGGCGGCGGCCAAGCAACGCGACAAGCCGGGCCTGTTCGCCTACACCGACCTGGCCGCCCTGGCCCAGCGCATGGACGAGGCGGGCAAGGACCTCGGCCCGATGGCGCGCGAGTGGCGCGTTGTCAAGGCGGCGGTCAACCCCAAGGCGGTGCGCGGGGCCGTGGCCTCGCTGACCCTCCAGAACGGCGCCGTCGAGCTGAAGGCGCGCGTCGATCTCGACCCCAAACAGTCCAGCCCCCTGGTCGATCTGCTAACGGCCAAACCCGCGCCGCCGGACGTGCTCCACTTCACGCCGCGCGACGGCCTGCTGACGCTGAGCCTGAACCTCAACGACGGCGAAAAGCGCTGGGGAAAGTTGATGGAACTGATCGACTCCCTCGACAAGCCGGGGCCGGGCGAGGCGGAGAGGCCGGCGCCTAGCAAGATGTTGAAGGAGTTGGAAGACCGGGTAAAGCTGAATGTGGCCAAGGACGTGCTGGGCCGGCTGAAGGGCGCGGCCGTGGTGCTGGACGCGCCGCTGACGACGACGATGTCGTACATGGAAGCCCCCAGGCCGGGCGGGCCCCCACCCGTGGCGCATACGACGGAAGTGGAGTCGCTGCCGTTCGGGCGTCCGAGCCTGCTGGTGTTGCAGGCGACCGACGCCGACGCCGCCAAGTATCTGGAGGAGCAAGGCGTGCCGAAGCTGCTCGGCCTGGCGACGGGCGAGCCGCCGGCGGCGGTTCGCCAGGACGTGGACGGCCGGTCGATCGGCGCCGTGGCGGCGGGCGGCATGGAAAGCCTGTTCGGGGCGAAAGACCTCTACATGGGCCGGGAGGGGGCGTTCCTGGTGATCGGCCCGGATCGCAAGGGGGTGGCGGCGGCGCTGGCGGCCGGCGCCAAGAAGACGGGCCTGCTCAGCGACGAGAAGACGGCCGCCGCCGTCAAGGACTTGGAAGACCCACTGGCCGTCGGCGTCTTTTCCCTCGGTAAAGGGATCGTGGATGTCTTCAAGGAAATGGAACGGCCGGTCGCGACGACCCGGCCGGCGTTCGGCCCGGTCCCGCCGCCCGCCCCGCCGCCGCCGGCCCCCGGCGACAAACCGCCCGAGGCGCCGAAGATGACGAAGTGCGCGGAGAAGACCATCGAAGACGCCGCCAAGGCCGTCGCGCCGTTGCCGCCCACCGTCCTCGGCCTCGGCCTCGGCCGCACGCCCGACGTGCTGACGCTGGAGATAAAGCAGACCGGATTAAAGGGCGTTTCGGTCAAGGTGATCGACTTGCTGATTAACTCTTCCCTGGACCGGATGCTGGAGATGCAAAACCCGCGGCCGTAACTTCAACGGCGAGCGGCCGGCGTAAGCCGGCTGGTGCGGGCCAAACCAGCCGGCTTACGCCGGCCGCTCGCCAAATTGGCATCCCTTTGTCAGTGCGACCCGCCCGGCATGAGCGGGGTCGGCATCGGAATGGCCGGCCCCGTCGGGACCGGCGCCGCCGTAAGAATCGGCGGCTCGGCGTTGCAGCCGCAGCTGGGGGTGTAGCAGCTGGACTCGCAGCCGCAGCCGCAGCCGTACTCGTGATGGTGGAACGGCCGACGGCAGCAGCAGTGGTCCCAACAACATCCCGAGGTCCAAAGCAACGAAAACAGGGCGACGAGCGTACACACGCCGCGCAAGCGCATGGAGGACTCCTTTATTCCAGGGTGTACGGCGATCCGGGACCGCACGACTCCGTCCGCGGGAGGAAAGGGGGAACGGGCCGGGGGAGGGCCGACGCCGATGGCGGCAACCCTCCGTCGGAGAGTATGCGCCACGTTCGACCGCGGGCAACGGAAGATGGAGGCGGAAAGGGGCTTTTTTCGCGGCGCGCGCGAAACCCTGCGGACGACGACGGTAGGGACGGACGAAGGACGGGCCGGGGGTGACGCCCCCGGTCCGCCGACGGCCGACGTTAGTGTTGGATGATCGCACCGGGCGGGGGCGTCGTTACGAGCGGGGCCGGGGCGTAGGGTGCTGCCGGGGCGTTGCAGCCGCACGGCGGGGCGGCCGCGGCGACGGGGGCGGGGCAGCAAGCCGATTGACGGTGGAAGCACTTCTCGCAGCCGGCGGTGAACAGGGCGGCCGATAGGGCCAGGGCGGCGACTAATCGTGGCAGTCGCATGTTTGCATCCTCCATTCCGTATGTGGGGCGGCGGGTTGGCCGCGGACGTGTCGGCCGGGCCGACCCTTTAACACGGTAGGTCGATTCGGCCGCCCGGACAACGACATTCTTTACACGAAACGGAAGGATTTTCGCGCCGACGGCCGCCTGTGCGGCGTGGGGCGGATGGGGCGGAAACGTCGGCCGAAGCGGATGCGATGGATGGGACGACGGCGGATGGGATTGTCGGTTAGCCGCGACGCGCAGCGGAGCGCTTCATCCCGAAGCGCTCCGCTGCGCGTCGCGGCTAACCGGCCTTCGTTCCCTCGCCGTGGATTTGCAGGCCGAAGCCGTCCAGATCGACGTCCTCGCCCTTCTCCGGTTCGCCGAGGCTGCCGCGGTCGAGGCTGAGGCGCAGGAAGCACCACATGCTGACCGGCTCGCCCTGGTGGTCGTAGCCGGCGGCGTTGGCGTCGGCCTCCAGCATCCAGCGCCACGAGCGCTTCTCGCCGCCGGGGTCGGCCTCCTCCTCCCAGCCCTTGAGCACGCGCGTCGTCGCTTGCAGGGCCGAGCGCCACGTTTTCGGATCGTTCATGTGGATGCGCAGCTCGTCCGGCGCCTCTTCCGGCTTGACGTGGGCCAGGTTGCTCACGGCGTCGAACAGGCGGTGTTCCAGGTGGGAAGCGCGCCACGGCGACCGCAGAAAGAAGGTCACGCGGGGCGCCTCGAAGGCCAGGCCGTAGAAATCGACGCGCATTCCTTGTCATCCCCAGGGAGAACGGTCTTCACGCGCCCTTCATGGTAGCGGGTTCGGCGCAAGTTTGCAGCCGGACGGCGGGCGGCAAGTCGCCGGCCCGCTCCGAGCCCGCGTCGGCCGCATCCGGGGCCGGCTTCGGCCGGGCCATCCAGGCCACGACGAGGTAGCCGATCAGGCTGAGCGTCCAGGTGATGACGCGCTGCACCAGCGAACCGAGGATGCCGTTCGGCTCCGGGCAGCCGAACCAGCCGAACAGCTTGCCGAATCCGTACTCGCCGGCGCCGATGCCGCCCGGCAGCGGCACGGCGGCCTGCACCACCAGGCCGATCGGCACGAACAGGAAGTGTTGCAACAGCGTCGGGATGGCGTTGGGGTCCGAGGCGCCGGCCAGGGCGCGGGCGCTGAAATAGAACGACGGGATAAAGCCTAAAAACCCGATCAGCGATAGGACAAGGGCGATGAACACGCTCCCCTGCCGCTGGCGGTACATCCAGACGGCCCGCCACAGCTCCGCCACGGAGCCGCCGACCTTGGGCAGTTTTTCCAGGCGGTCGGCCAGGCGCGTCGCCCGGCCGTCCGACAGCAGGCCCATCAGCAGCCAGACGACCACGGACGCGGCTGTGACCGCCAGGGCCGCCCCGACGACCAGTTTCGACGGCCCTTCGGCCCGGCCGCCGAGGCCGCCGGCCAGCCAGAAGGCGCCGCCGATCAGGGCCACGACCCAGAACAGGCCCCACAGGCCGATGAGCCGGTCCATGACCACGGTGGCCACCGCCACGGTGCGCCGGCTCTGTCCGCGGGCGATGCCGGCCGCCTTGACCAGATCGCCGCCGACCGACCCCGGCAGGAAGGTGCTGAAAAAGAAGCTCAGGAAGCCGAGCCGGAAGGCGTTGCCCAGCGAAAACGGCAGGTCCTGGGCGCGGACGAGCACCCACCAGCGCACCATCGTGATCGGCACGGCCGCCGCGAAGAACACGAACGCCAGGGCGAGGCTGAGGTAGTCGATCGGTTCGCCGCGGACGACGTGGCGCTGCCAGACGTAGCCGAGGCCGCGGTCGTCGGGGTTGTCGGGGCGTCCCCAGTTCATCCAAACGACGAGGGCGAGCAGCGCCGCCGCCAGCAGGTATTTGAACACGGTCCAGAGGAGGCGCTTATTCACGACGGAATCCTGTCGTTGGGGAAGTCGGCCCATTCGCTTTAGTCTAGTTCATGCCCGGCGGGAATGTCACGGCAGTCCCGGCATTCTGCGAAAGGCGGGCCGGGCTGTCCAGCGGAGTTTATCGGCCGGCGAGCCGGCGGGAATTGACAGCGGCGCGGGCGTTCGCTAATTTAAACCAGCGTCCTCCGGGGCCATAGTGAAATGGGATCACACCACAATGGCATTGTGGGATTCGGGGTTCGAATCCCCGTGGCTCCATTCCAAACCAACCTCCAATGAAGACCTTCGCGCCGGCGCTGCCGCTGACCGCCTTGCTGCTCGCAGCTGCCGCGGCGGCGGCCGTTGGGCCGGACAAGTCCGCGCCCGAGACGACCGCCGGCTGGGCGAAGTACGACCGGAACCCGGTGCTCGGCGGTTCGCTGGGCACTTGCTTCGACGTGTCGGTTCTGCGCGACGGCGACAAGTACCGGATGTGGTTCTCCTGGCGGCCGAAGAAGAGTATTGCCCTGGCCGAGAGCGACAACGGCCTGTCCTGGGGCGAGCCGGCCGTCGTGTTCGGCCCCGACCAAACCTCCGGCTGGGAAGAAGAGGTCAACCGCCCCGTCGTCCTCAAGAAAGATGGGCAATACCGGATGTGGTACACCGGCCAGGCGAAGGGGAAGTCCGGCATCGGCTACGCGACCAGCGCGGACGGCAAGACCTGGAAGCGGATGGGCGCCGGCCCAGTCCTTTCGGCGGAGCGGCCGTGGGAAAAGCCCGCCGTCATGTGCCCGCACGTCCTGTACGACGACAAGGACAAGCTCTACCGCATGTGGTACTCCGGCGGCCGGCAGTACGAGCCGGACGCCATCGGCTACGCGACCAGCGCGGACGGGTTGAAGTGGGCCAAGGACGAGAAGAACCCCGTCTTCCGGCCCGACCCGAAGATCGCTTGGGAGAAGGACCGGGTGACGGCCTGCCAAGTGCTGAGGCGCGGGGACGGGTACTTGATGTTCTACATCGGCTTCGCGGATCGCGACCACGCCCAGATCGGGCTGGCGCGGTCGAAGGACGGCGTAACCGGCTGGGAGCGTCACTCGGCCAACCCCGTAATCCGGCCGGGCCAGGGCAAGTGGGACGCCGACGCCGTGTACAAGCCTTACGCCATCTTCGACGGCAAGCGCTGGCTGCTCTGGTACAACGGCCGGCGGGGCGGCGTCGAGCAGATCGGCGTGGCGATCCACGACGGAGAAGACCTCGGCTTTTGAGTGGCGGCCCTTGTCGCCTCGTGATCGACCCTGGCCCCGACGCCGGCCGACTCCACGTCTCGGATGGCCGAGAGCACCGCCTGGCGGAACGAGTCGGCTTCGCGGCAAAAATCGGCGTAGGCCACCCCGTCGCGCGTCCCGATCAGGGCGTCGTCGCAGCCGGCCTCGTAGAAGGCGTCCAGCACTTCGACTGTCAGCTCAGGCGCGCCAGAGAGAATCTGGGTGAACTCGAATTCCCGCTTCGCCATGTACGCTTCCCAATCGTAGGCGAGCGGCCGGCGTAAGCCGGCTGGTGCGTCGTTTCTTCCGCGGCGCCAGGCCAGACCAGCCGGCTCACGCCGGCCGCTCGCCTAAGTGCCTCGCCGTCCCACCTCGGTTATGGTCGGCTGGTGACAGTTGTCAACATTAAGACCAGGGCCGCCGGCGTCTTGGCCCGGACGGCAGGCATGGCCGCGAATCGTAAGCTATCTTATCCACGGCAGGCCGAACGCGCTCCCCGAAACTCGTTCGGCCCTCGCCCCGCTTTCTCTCCCGAAGCACTCGCCGAGCCACGGCGCCACAATCGGGCGGCCGCGGGACGAGCCGTCATCGGATATTGGAGAGGAAACGCCGTCATGCCCCTATCTTCCGCCGCCCCGCGCCGCCCCGCCGCCCACCCGTCCCTACCGCTTTCCCTCCTGCTTATCTTGTCCCTCGCCTCCACGGCGGCCCTCCTGGTCTACGCCGGCCAGTCCGCGGCCGCCGTCGCCGTCGTCGTGCTCCTGGCCGGCCTGGACCTTGCCGGCTGGCGTCGGCCGGCCGACGCCAAGCGCCGATGCGCGGAGGCGGCGATGCGGGATCTGGAGAAATACCGCGGCATGTTCGAGAACGCCACCGAGGGCATCTTCCAGACCACGCCCGACGGCCGCTATCTCGGCGCCAACCCCGCCCTGGCGCGCCTCTACGGCTACGAGTCGCCGGAGGAGTTGATCCGCGCGCTGACGGACGTGGGCCGTCAGCTGTACGTCGATCCCGGCCGGCGCGACGACTTCGCGCGCCTGATGCGGGAGCACGGCAGCGTCGCCGGCTTCGAGGCCCGGGTCCGCCGCCGCGACGGCGACGTGCTCTGGATCGTCGAACACGCCCGGGCCGTCCGCGACGCCGCCGGCGCCCTGCTCTACTACGAGGGCACCGTCGCCGACGTCAGCCAGCGCAAGGCCGCCGAGGAGGCGCTGGCCGCCCGCAACCGCGAACTGATCGCCGCCGAAGTGGACCTCCAAAGGGCCAAGGAGGCGGCCGAGGCGGCCAGCCGGGCCAAGAGCGAGTTTCTGGCCAACATGAGCCACGAGATCCGCACGCCCATGAACGGCGTGCTCGGCATGATCGAGCTGACGCTGGACACCGACCTCCGGCCCGAGCAGCGCGACTTCCTCGAAACCGCGCAGGGGTCGGCCGAGGCGCTGCTGACCGTCATCAACGACGTGCTCGACTTCTCCAAGATCGAGGCGGGCAAGCTGGAGCTGGACCCGGCCCCCTTCGACCTGCGGGAGACCCTCGGCGACGCCCTCAAGACGCTGGCCGTGCGGGCGCACGAGAAGGGGCTGGAATTGAACTGCCGGATCGCCCCCGACGCGCCCCGCATCCTGATCGGCGACGCGGGCCGGCTGCGCCAGGTGGTCCTCAACCTCGCCGGCAACGCCATCAAGTTCACCGAGCGGGGCGAGGTGACGCTGAGCGTCGCCGTCGAATTCCGGACGGACAACGCCGTGGGGCTGCACTTCGCCGTCGCCGACACCGGCATCGGCATCCCCGCCGACAAGCTGCGGCTGATCTTCGACCCGTTCACCCAGGCGGACGGCTCGACGACGCGCAAGCACGGCGGCACGGGGCTGGGCCTGTCGATCTCGTCGCGGCTGGTGGAGCGGATGGGCGGCCGCATCTGGGCGGAAAGCGGCGAGGGCGGCAGCACCTTCCACTTCACCGCACGGTTGGCCCCGTCGCGCGGGGCCTCGCCTTCCACCCTTTCGCTCTCCGCCAACGGGCTGATAGGGCTGGCGGTGCTGGTGGTGGACGACAACGCCACCAACCGCCGCATCCTGGAGGAGACGTTGCGGTCCTGGGGGATGCGGCCGACGGTCGTGGGCGGCGGGGCGGCGGCGCTGGCCGAGCTGAAGCGGGCGACGGAGGCCGGCGAGGTCTACCCGCTGGTGCTGCTCGACGCCCAGATGCCGGAGATGGACGGGTTCACGTTGGCGGCACAAATCCGGCGGGATCCGGGCCTGGCCGAATCGACGGTCATGATGCTGACCTCGCTGGGCCACCAGGCGGACGCCGGGCGCTGCCGCGAGCTGGGCCTGGCGAGCTACCTCGTCAAGCCCGTGAAACAGTCGGAATTGCTGCGGGCGGTGCTGGCGGCCCTCGGCGCTTCGCGGGGCCGGGCCGCCGCCGTGAAGCGCCGTTCCTCGGCCGGGGCGGCGACGACGGCCCTGGCCCCGACGACGGGCCGGCTGCGCATCCTGCTGGCGGAAGACAACGCGGTGAATCGCAAGGTGGCGGTGCGGCTGCTGGAGAAACAGGGGCATTCCGTGGCCGTGGCTTGCGACGGCAGGCAAGCCGTGGACGCCCTGGCTCGGGAGCGGTTCGACCTGGCGCTGCTGGACGTGCAGATGCCGGAACTCGACGGCTTCGAGGTGGCCGCCGCCGTCCGCGCCCGCGAGGAGGGAACCGGCCGGCGGCTGCCGCTGGTCGCCCTGACGGCGCACGCCATGCAGGGCGACCGCGAGCGCTGCCTCGACGCCGGCATGGACGGCTACGTGTCCAAACCGATCCAGATGGACCAGCTGACGCAGGTCATGGCGGACGTGCTTGTCGCGGGGGCCGCTTGCTAGAGCGCTTTTGGGATCGCTATGGCGAGCGGCGGGAGGACGCTAGAGGACACTAACCCGAAGCGCAAGCGAGGGGGAAGGTTCCTGACCTTCCCCCTCGCTTGCGCTTCGGGTTAGTGTATCCGCGCCGTTCGCGTCTACCCCGCCTCCGCTCCCCTGCCGGCCGACGAGTCGTCCTCGAACAGCGGCAATTTCTTCTTGCGCGTTCGGCCAACCGCCGCAAACGCGCCTCCCATTCCGGCGTCCAGTCGCGGCGGCGCACCGCGTACAACACCCGAATACAGGGGCGGGCGTGGCAAACGGCGCACAGGCCCAGGCGCCCGGCCGACGGCCGGCGCTCGCAATGCAGGCAAACGGTACTGGTCATATCGGTCGCGGGAGAGGGTAGGGGTTGGTGAACGTCTGTACCCATCCTACGCGACGTTTACGGATAATCAAGACTGGAAAAGGGCGTCTATGGGGGCCGATGTGGGTCGGTGGCGCGGCGGGGATTTGCGGCAGCGAACGGCAAAGTCCGCGGTTAGCCGCGACGCGCCAGCGGAGCGCTTGCATCAAGCGCTCCGCTGGCGCGTCGCGGCTAATCGGGTTCCGTCACACGAACTCATACCCGATAAAGAACGTGATCCGCCCGTCGGGCAAACGGCGGATGTTGGTGATGTAGACCGGCGGGCCGTCGCCGTGAACCGAACGGCTCGACGGCGTCGTGTACGGCGTGAAGGCGTTGTTGGCCGCGCTGGGGTAGGGGATCGAGCCGAGGAAGCGCGTCGGGCCGTCCGGCGTGGTGACGCCGTGCGACTCCTCCAGCAGCGGCCGGCCGTCCGACACGTGCCAGATCAGCAGCCCCTCGCCCGGCAGGTCGCGGTCGAAGTCCTTCCGCACCCGATTTTCCAGCAGCAAATACTCGCTCCCGTCCGGCCGAAGCAGCACCTTGAAACACTCCTTCGGCGATCTCTCCACGGGCGAAAGGATCAATTTCTGCTTCACCGTCGGGTCGATGACGGCCGGCTTGATCCAGCCCAGCTGCTCCTTCGACCAGGCGCAGAAGTGCAACGGCTTGCCGTCCTGGCCGTGGCCGGTGGACATCGTACACCAGACGCCGAGGCCCGGCTGGTCCGGGCTTTGCGAATAGAGGTCGGGCAGGCCGAGCAGGTGGCCGAATTCGTGGGCCACGACGCTGATCGACGCCATGCGCTCGCCGCCCTCGGGGCAGATGAAATAGGCCACGTTGCGGCCCTTGTAGCGGACGGTGGACCGGTGCGGCCAGTAAAGGCCGCCGCGCGCCGTCTGCAAGCGCGCCCCCGCGTACAGGAAGAACACGCCGTCGAAGTCGTCCAGCGCCTCCTTGCCTTCGCGGGCCTCCAGCTTGTCCAGCGCCTCCGTCAGCAGCGCGAAGCGGTTCGCGTCGGCCGCGTATTCCGCCCTTTTGCGATTCACTTGCACCCAATCGAACACCTTGCCCTCGACGTGGAAGGCGTCGCACGACTGCTCGCGGTAGTAGTCGTTGAGGCTGCCGTAAACCTTCTGGCCGGTCGCGCTCCTGCCGTCGTAGACGCCCCGGCTGAACAGGCTCGTGTCCCAATCCTTGACGGAAATCTTGTCGTTGTGCTTCACGTCGGGATATTCGATCGGCACTACGGCGAGGTGATACACGTCCTTGCGGAAGGTCCGCGTCTGGCGGTCGTCCCAGCGGAAACCGGCGCCGGTCGGCTCGGCGACCAGCTTGACCAGGAAACCGATCTCGGCCGCGCGACGCTTGACGGTCAGCACCACGCGGTCGCCGGGCTTCTTGCCGGACAGGGATTCGGCCAGGCGTTCGGGGTCGCTGACGCGGCGTTTGCCGACCTGGACGATCACGTCGCCGGCCTTGAGGCCGACCGACGCCGCCGGCAGGCCGGCCGTCACCTGATCGATGTGGGCGCCGTCGTTGTCGCCGGCGGCCGTGCGGACGCCCATGATGGCGCGGCGGCCCGGCGTCATCGGCCGGCTGACGGCGGCCAGGGTGACCTCGGTTGTGACCGGCTTATCGCGGACCACGACGATCTTGAATTCGTCGCCCGGCGCCTTGGTCGCCAGCAGTTCATGGACGGAGGCGGGGCCGGCGACGGGTTTGCCGTCCAGTTCGCGGAGGAGGTCGCCGGGCCGGAGTCCGGCTTTGGCGGCGGGCGAATCGGGGTCCACCTGGGCGACGACGGCCCGGCCGTCTTTATTGGCGTCGAGGTTGACGCCGAGGTAGGCCGGCTGGGCGGCCTCCGGGGCGGCCCGGCTGATGTGGGTGGTGATCGCCGTGTCCACGGTCTTGAATTCGGACAGGTCGGGCGCCGGCGGGTCGGCGGCCCGCAGCGCCAGGCCGGCGGCGAGGAGGACGGCCAACGGGATCAGGCGGTGGGACCAGCGGCGGATCATGGACGCGACTCCCGAGGGAAGGAAGGAGAGAAAACCGGCGGCGGGATTGCCGGAAGAAATTGTAACGCGGGGTAAACCCCGCCGATAGTCGGCGGTCGCGGGATTTTTCCCGGCGGCGCGGGGGCGGCGCGAAGAGATGCGTGGCGTGCCGACTTCCCGACCGTCCGCCGCCTTCAAAATCATTTCATAACAGCCGCGAGCGCGAGCGAGCGGTTTGAGCGAAACCGCTCGCTCGCGCTCGCGGCTGTTTCGGAATCGGAACCCACGTCCTTGACGACCCCCCCAGGTGCGAGATAATGCGCCGAACGGTCGCGGCCGATTTTCGGATAGAGGGAAGGTCTTTTATGAGAAAAGCGGCGTTGTTCCCCGTGCTCCTGGTCGCGGGCTGTTTGATCGCCGGCCTGTACGGGGCGCTGCACGACCAGATCTCCTACACGGTCTCGCCCGACTACTACTATGCGTTCAAGTTCCACCAGTTCCAGATTCCGGACGGGCTTCGCAACCGGGTCGGCGCCTCGATCGTCGGCTGGGAGGCGTCCTGGTGGATGGGGTTGTTCATCGGGGTCCCCGTCCTCCTGGTGGGGCTTATCATGCCCGACTGGAAGACCTACCTCGGCAAGAGCTTGATCGCCTTCGCCGTCGTTGCCGTCACCGCGCTGGCGTTCGGGTTGGCGGCGTTAGCCTTCGCGAGCTGCACCATCACGGAAGCCAACTTGCTGGGGTTCTGGATCCCGGCGGGCGTCGATGACAAGGCGGCGTTCGCCCGCGTCGGCGTCATGCACGACTTCAGCTACCTGGGCGGCTTCCTCGGCATCGTCACGGGGTCGATCTATCTCGTCCTCGAGCGCCTGCGCCTGGGCCGGCGCCGCGGTTGAGTCGGCCGGCCGGAACGCTACAATGCCCCCGCGACGTCCCAGTCCCCGTATCGCCCTCCCCTAAGGAGAACACCGATGCTTCACGCCCACTCGCCGCGCAAGACGGTTCGCGCCGTCGTCCTGCTCGGGGTGCTGGCCGGCTGCGCCTTCCTGGCGGCCCCCGCCCGCGCCGCCGACCCCAACGACGCCCAGACCTCCCTCAAGCTGATCCCCGCCGACGCCGCCTTCTACAGCACCATGCTCCGCAACAGGGAGCAGTACGAGGCCGTCGCCAACAGCCGCGCCTGGGCCAGGCTGTGGTCGCTGCCGGCCGTGCAGCAGGCTTGGAAGGCCTTCCAGCAAAACAGCAAAACGCAGCTCGACGAACTGCGCCACATCTTCGACACCGAAGACAACAAGGAACTCCTCGCCCTGCTCGGCGACGCCTCCTCCGACGAAATCTTCGTCTACGGCGACGACTCCTGGGTCGGCTTCCTCGACCTCTACCAGAAGGCGTACTCCGCTTCGCAGTACCAGCCGGTCGTCGCCCAGCTCAACGGCGCGGCCGGGGGCCGATCCGAGACCGAACTCCAGACCCGCGCCTTCCTCTCCGTGCTGGCGGCCAATCCCAACCTTATTAAGGTCCCCAATCTCGTTATCGGCTTCAAGGTGACGGACGCCAAGCGGGCCGAAAAGCAGCTCAAGCGCCTGGAAGCGCTCGCCGAACAACTGGCCGACCAGACGCCGCAACTCAAGGGCCGCGTCAAGAGGACCAAGGTCGGCGATTCCAGCTTCCTCACGCTGACCGCCGACGGCTCGCAGGTCCCGTGGGACGCCATCCCCTGGGACAAGATCGAGGACCGGCCGGGCGAGTTCAAGCCGCTGGTCCGCAAGCTCAAGGCGCTGACGCTGACCATCGCGGTCGGCGTCCGCCACGATTATCTCCTGGTGAGTATCGGCGGTTCGACGGAACCGCTGACCCGGCTGGGCGGCGACGGCCCGCGCCTCGACCAGCGGCCGGAGTTCAAGCCGCTGGCCAAGTTCGCCGATCGGAAGCTGGTCTCGATCGACTATTCCAGCCAGGAATTGAACCGGCTGGCCGCGTCGAACGCCCTCCGCCAGGTGGGGAGCCTGGTCGATCTGGCCAAGGCCGGCCTGGCCAAGGCCGACCTGACCGAGGCGCAGCGGAAGGCGTTTCTCAAGGACCTGGCCGACCTCAACAACGGCCTCAAGGATTCACAACCCGCCGCCGGGGCGGCGATGGCGTTCACCTTTCTGACGGATCGCGGCTACGAGGGCTACGCCTACGATTACGGCAAGCACGACGACGTGGACGGCTCCAAGCCGTTGACGCTGCTCGATCACCTCGGCGGCAGCCCGCTGCTGGCCGTCGTCGGCCGCGCCAAAACGTCCATTGAGGGATATGAGCGAGTCGTCAAGGGGATAAAGAAGGCTTACGGCCGGCTCGACGAGATCGCCATGGAAAAGCTGACCGGCGACGACAAGGAGCATTACGTCAAGGCGAAGGCCGACTTCCTGCCGCTACTGGAACGGCTGGACGAGACGACCGACAAGCTGTTGCTGCCGGCGCTGGCGGACGGCCAGACGGGTTTGGTCCTGGACGCGCGGTGGAAGAGCAAGCGGTGGGCGAAGGCGCTGCCGGAGACGAAGGCCGCGATGCCGATGCCGGAGGTCGGAATCCTCGTGGGCGTCAGCGACGCCGACCGGCTGCGCAAGGCGATGGCCGACTACCGGACGATCCTCAACGAGGCGCTGACCAAGATTAAAGCGCAGCCGGGCGGCGACAAGCTCGTGGGCGACTTCCGGATACCGGAGCCGAAGTCGGAGAAGAAGGAGGTCGGAACGCTCTATTCCTACCCTCTGCCGGAGGAATGGGGCCTCGACCCGCAAATCGAGCCGACGGCCGGGCTGACGGACGACGCGGCGGTGGTTACGGCGTCCGCGTCGTACGCCGAGCGGCTGCTGGCGCGGAAGCCGCTCAAGGTGAACGGCGGCCCGCTGGCCGACCGCAAACGGCCGCTGGCGGGGGCGTCCCTGATCGACTGGGCCGGGGTGGTGAACGCCCTGACGCCGTGGGCGGAGCTGGCGGCGAACGAGGCGCTCGACCGTCAGGGGGCGGACGTTCCCGCCAAGGCCCGCGAAGGCGTGCTGCGGCAGGTGCGGACGGCGCTGACCGTCCTCAAGTGCTGGCGCGGCACGACCGCCGCGACCTACCTGGAAGACGGCGTTCTGGTGACGCACCACGAATCGGTCTTCCGGGATTTGGAGAAGTAGGGTTCGCTTGGGCAACTCCCCCAAGCCGAGGATCGATTTCATCCGCTTGAAACACAGTTCGATCTGCCAGCGGCAGCGATACCAGTGCAGCACGGCCGTCGCGTCCAGCACCTCCGTCGGCACGTCCGTCCACACGTAGAAGTATCCCGCCAGGAATACCGCCGCCCGCGACAACCGCTTTTGCTTCTTGGCGGCCCGTTTCCGCAACGCCCGACGCTCCAGGCAGGCCGACCAGCGGCTGCGTTTGACCGCTACCAACCGTCCTCGATAAGCGCACGGGCCGTGCCGGACCAGAGCAGACCACTGCCGGCACTGTCCCACCTTGAGCGCCCGCAACCGCTCGGTCAACCGCAAGGGCTTGCCGCCGAAGCTGAAAAGGGGCAAGGCCTTGTGGTTGACCCGCGCCAGGACGTGGCCACCCGCTGCCGCAACGGAGGCGATCCCCGGCGGCGTGGCGTAGACGCGGTCGCCCAGCACCAGGTCGCCCGGAGTGACCCGGACCCGCTGAAAGCTCTCGCCGCCGTGGGCGTCGGTCACCTCGAAAAAGTCGCACTGCAGGCTCTCCAAGTTGATGCCGAAGTGGAGCCGCCAGTCGGTGCCCACACTGCCGGGTACGCTGACGGTGGTCGCGTCAATGGCGCGGGCCCGATAGCCGTTGGGCAACCGAGGCGTGGGATGACGTTGCCAGAGTTGGTCCGCCATCCAGCGCAGCCACTCTTGGGCGGCGCAGAGGCGCTTGAAGAGAGCCACGGCCGAGATGTCGCACCAGCCGGCGAGTTTGGCGTTGGCGACGGCCTCCGTGAGGGAACAACCGCCAGCCAAGTGGACCAGCAGCGTTCGCAAAAGAACGGAGGCATTCGGGAAGCCCCGGACTCGGCGCAGGGCACCCAGGAGGTGGGCCTGTTCCTGCCAGCCCGCAGGTAGGTGCTGGCAAACGTGTTCCCAGTCATCCAGTTCGGCAACGCGTGCATCGGGGTTCATCCCTACAACAGTATTGGCCTGCTCGTGGGCCACCAAGCCGGTGGTCTGTCCGAGCCGGAAGCGTAAGCGACGGTGTTTTCCTCCGTCGCTCACGCTTCCGGCTCGGATCCGTTTTGTTCGGCCGCCCAGGCGGCAAGCGCCGGCCGCAGACGGCCGAGCGCCTCTTCCAGGCCGACCCGCGCTTGCTCGGCCGCGGTCAAATCGCCGGCCCGGGCCGTCGCCTCCAGACGCAGGGCCGCCTCGAAGGCGAACCGGGCGCCGAAGACGCCGACCGCCCCCTTGAGGGTGTGGGCCACGCGCTGCACCGCCGGGCCGTCGCAGCCGACAAGGGCCGTCCGCAATTCGTCCAGCTGTTGCGGATAGGAATCGAGGAACAGCCCCGCCAGCTCCCGGAGCAGCCCGACGTCGTCGCCGACCCGGCGCAAGGCCTCCACGCGGTCGGGCGCCTCCGACGGCGGCTCCGCCGGTAGTTCCTCCGGCGCGGCCCCGCCGGGCGGCAGGAGGCGGTCGATGGTCTCGAACAACTCCGCCGGCTGGATCGGCTTGGTGACGTAGTCGTCCATGCCCGCCGCCAGGCAGCGCTCGCGGTCGCCCTTCATGGCGTAAGCGGTCATGGCCAGGATCGGCACGTGTCGGCCCGTCCCCGCCTCTTCGCGGCGGATGCGTTTGGCCGCCTCGAACCCGTCCATGTCGGGCATTTGCACGTCCATAAGGACCAGATCGAACGGCCGTCGCGTCAGGGCGGCCAGCGCCTCCTTGCCGTCGCCGGCCAGGACGACCGTGTGTCCGCGCTTCTCCAGCAGACGCAACGCCAGCTTCTGGTTGACCGGGTTGTCCTCGGCCAAAAGGACGTGCAACGGCGGCCGGCGGCGCCCCGCGGGCGCGGTCGGGCGGGGTCCGGCGGGCGCGTCCGGCTCGGTCTGGCCCAGCGCGGCGAGGAGGGCGGAGAACAATTCCGATTGCTTGACGGGCTTCATCAGGTAGACGTCGATGCCCAGGTCGCGGCAGCGGGCCACGTCCTCGGGGTGGCCCGCCGAGGTCAGCATCACCATCAGCGTCCGGGCCGACCCCGGCCCGCAACGGACGCGCTCGGCCAGGGTGAAGCCGTCCATGCCCGGCATGTGGGCGTCGAGCAGCACCAGCGGGAACGGTTTGCCGGCCGCCGCCGCCCGGCCCAGGGCCGCCAGCGCCGCCTCGCCGCCGTCCACGGCCAGCGGCCGCATCCCCCAGTTGCCGAGCACCTCTTCGAGGATGCGCCGGTTGGTGGCGTTGTCGTCCACCACCAGCACGGGCAGGTCGCGCAGCCGTTCCGGCCGCGCCGCCGACGGCCGGGCCACGGGGCCGGCCGCCCGGCCGAAGCGGGCCGTGAAATGGAAGGTGCTGCCCCGGCCGACGGCGCTCTCGACCCAGATCCGCCCGCCCATCATCTGCACCAGTTGCGACGAGATGGCCAGGCCCAGGCCGGTGCCGCCGTATTTGCGGGTGGTGGAGGCGTCGGCCTGCGCGAACGCCTCGAAGATCAGCCGCTGCTTTTCCGGCGGGATGCCGATGCCGGTGTCCTTCACGGAGAAATGCAGAATGATGAATGATGAATGATGAACGGAAGCGTCCGAATCGCCTATTTTCTCTCTTTCATTCATCGTTCCGCGTTCATCATTCATCCTTCGGACGGAGACCACCACCTCGCCCTTTTCCGTGAACTTCAGGGCGTTGCCGGTCAGGTTGACGACGACCTGGCGCAGCCGGCCGGGGTCGCCCAGCAGATCGTCGGGTACGTCCGGGGCGATGTGGCAAGCCAGTTCCAGACCCTGCTCCTCCGCCCGCACCGCCAGCGCCTTGAGCATGTTGCCCAGGGCGTCGCGCAGCGAGAAATCGACGGCCTCCAGCGTGAGCTTGCGGGCCTCGATGCGCGAGAAATCGAGGATGTCGTTGATGACCGCCAGCAGCGCGTCGGCCGACGAACGCACCAGCTCCAGGTATTCGCGCTGCTCGCGCGTCAACCCGGTGTCCAGGGCCAGCTCGGTCATGCCGATGATGCCGTTCATCGGCGTGCGGATCTCATGGCTCATGTTGGCCAGGAATTCGCTCTTGGCCCGGTTGGCGGCCTCGGCCGCCTCTTTGGCCTGCTGGAAGGCCTCGGCGGCGCGCTTCTGGTCGTCGATGTCGGTGCAGCCGCCGAACCACTTCACGACCCCACCGGCGGCGTCGCGCACGGGCACGGCCCGGACCAGGTGCCAGCGGTAGGCGCCGTCCGCGGCCCGTCGGATGCGGGTCTCGCTCTCGTAAGGCTCCCCCGTCCGAACCGCTTCGGTCCAGCGGTCGATGCACCGCTGCAGGTCGTCGGGATGGATCACCGGCCCCCAGCCCCAGCCCCCGGTCTGCTCCAGGGTCGTGCCTGTGTAGTCGAACCAGCGCCGGTTGTAGAAGTCGATCGCGCCGTCGGGCCGGGCCGTCCAGACGATCTGCGGGATGGCCTCGGCCAGGGAACGGTACTGCCCCTCGCTGGCCCGCAGCGCCCGCAGCGACTCGTCGCGCTCCTCCTCCGCCCGCTTGCGCTCGGTGACGTCGTGGCTCATGCCGACCAGCCCCACGACGGTCCCGGTCCCGTCGCGGTACGGCACCTTGGTCGTCAGCAGCCACTTGCGCCGGCCGGCCGCGTCGATCAGCAGCTCCTCGCCGTTGAGCAGCGGCTTCCCCGATTGGAGGATGGCCTGCTCGTCGGCGCGGAACTTTTCGGCCCGCTCGCGCGGCAGGAAGTTGAAGTCGGTCTTGCCCAGGACGTCGTCCAGGCTTTTGGCGCCGAGCGTCTGGACCGTGGCGGCGTTGGCCGTGAGAAACCGACTTTGCGCATCCTTGATGAAGATGTGATCGGGCAGGTGGTCCATGAGGGCGCGGAGCAGGTTGCGCTCGCGCGCCAGCGCCTCCTCGACGCGCTTGCGGTCGCTGACGTCGCGGGCGGTGATGAGGGCCAGCGTCTGCGGCTCGACGTGCAGCCGGGCGACGGTGAGGTTGACCGCGACCCAGACGCCGTCCGCGTAGGTGCGCAGGTAGAAGCCGTCCTGCGCATGGAAGGCCATGGTCTCGTGGCAGGCCTGTTGCAGCCGCCTCATGCCGCCCTGGCCGCCGTAGCGGAACAGGTACGTCGCCGGCAGCCGCAACAGCTCCGGCCGGGGGAAGCCAGTCAGCCGTTCGGCCACCGGGTTGACGTCGAGGAGGCGGTCGGTCTGGGGGTCGAAAAGGAACAGGGCGTCGCCCGCCTCCTCGAACAGCGCCCAGGCCAGACCTTCCGTGTAGTTTTTGTTCATGGCCCGTCGTTCGCGGCCCCTTTCAGCCGCCGAAGCCGCCGTGCGGCCCGCGGAAGGGCTTTTCCCTCCGGAACACGATGCACAGGAATTCCTGGCTGTCGGTGGGCGGGAAGGCCCGCGGCCGGTCGCGCCCGCCCGGCGCACCGGGGCACCAGACGAGGTGATCGCCGTCCAGGGCGTAGATGCAGCGGGTAGTGAGTCCCCGGTAGCGTTCGGGGCCATCGACGACGGTCATGTCCATCGCCTTGGGTTTCTTGGTCGGGTCCACCTCGAAGGTCCCGACGTAGACTTCGCCGTTGCTGAACTTGGCGGTGAAATGGTCGCCAGTGATGTAGAGCTGGACCTTGCGTCGTCCGGTGATGAAGTTCCATACGCCTTGAAGCCGTTCGCGGTCCTTGGCGGCCGCGGCCTCTTTCACGTCGACGTCGTGCAACAGCGCGCTCATGGTGAACCACTCCTTGGGAGGAAGGAAACCGGTTGTATACCGTCCAGGCCCGGCGCGAGGGCCGGGCATGAAGGGACGACGGCGTCCCGACGCTCTTCTCCGAACCGTAAGAGGCGTGGTCGCGCCGAGGAAAGGCGGCGGCGCTTCGGACGAACTACCTAGTGATAAGCGCTTTTCCGCGCGGCCGCAACAAAAAAATGGAAACCGGTCGCTTTTTTTGCGCCCGCGGCACGCGATCCCTGGGACGAAAAAAGAAGGAAATCGCGCGCAAGTTCACAAAGGCGGGGCGTTCCGTAGACGAACCGAGCACCGTGCGAGAAGGGCGGGACGGCCCGCCCGGAGGCGCCCAGCGCGGATTCGGCCGCGGCCCCTTCCCGCCTCATCACGGGGACGGGCCTCGTACCCCTTTTGGCGCCAACTCTTCCCCATAGAAGACGCCCGGCGGCGGTCGCCGGGCGTTCTTCTTTTCATCCATATCCGTAAGCCTTTCATCATTAGTCACTCGCGGCATTGGCTACACCGGGCCAGAACGCCAGGCGTGGCATAAGTGCGGCATCACTCAAGGATATTAACGGTCTCTGTTTTCGGGGCGGAGGGCGGCGTCTAATTCATGGTCCGGTTGCGGGGGTCCGGAATCGGCGCGGGTTCGCCGCGACGCGCCAGCGGGGCGCTCGATCCAAGCGCCCCGCTGGCGCGTCGCGGCGAATCGGACAATATTCTCCGGACCATGTATAAGGCGGCGTAGTCGTTCAGGAGCGCGACCCGCTCAAGGGCGGCGCACGGCGCGGAGACGATCTTACGACGGCGTCCCCAGTCGCGCTTGACCCCAAGCCGACGCTAGACTAGAGTGCCGCCCCCTCGAGGGGATGGACCCCCCGTGCGCGGAACGGAACGGAAGGAGAGGACGATGGCACTCTGGGCAACACGCCGCGCCGGCGCTCTGGGCGTCCTGGCCGCGGTTTGGCTGGGTTTGATCGGCTGCTCCGGCTCGGCCAATCCGGACGCGCCGAAAGCCGCCGAAACGCGGCCGGAGTCCGGCGGCAAAAGCGATCCGAAAAGTGATGAGAAACCCCAACCCGTCGCGTCCGTCGCCGGCGCCGTGCAGCCCGCCCAGGCCGGGCCGCCCAAGGACGACCCGCTGTACCACCCCTTCGCCGAAGCCGTCCGCGACGCCAGCAACCCGCCCGACTTCGTCAACAAGCCGGCCGACGTCATTCTCACCGGCAAGCCCAGTTATAAACTGCTCAACACCGTCCAGAAACTCTGGGATGGCATTCGCTTCACCACGCCCGACGGCAAACCGATCGAGTACACCGCCGTCCTCGACACCGACCTCGGCGAGATCGAAATCTCGCTGCGGCCCGACGCGGCCCCCAATCACGTCCGCAGTTTCGTGGCCCTCATCCAGGCCGGTTACTACGACGGCATGCGCTTCGACCGCATCCATCACGAGGTTTCGCCCGACCAGCCAGCCGACCCGCTCGACTACATCGAGGGCGGCTGTCCGCTGGACCGGGGCGACCCGGAGGACGGCAGCATCGGCTACTGGCTCAAGCCGGAGGACGGCCCCGCCCTCGGCCTGCACCACGAGATCGGCGCCGTCGGCGCCAGCCACGGCCGCGAACGGGACAGCGCCGCCTGCAAGTTCTATATTATGCTCTGCGACGCCCCCTACCTCGACGGCAGCTACACCGTCTTCGGCAAGGTGACCAAGGGGCTGGACGTGGCGCGTACCATTATGGCGAGGCCGGTGATTATCGACGATCAGGACCCGCCCGGCCACAACCGGCCGAAAGACCCGGTGATCATTCGCAAGGCGTCCATCCGCACGCGGGTGGTCGAAACCGCGGGGGGAAAATAGACGCGATCAACGCAGGCCCGCGGCGAGACGCCGGGAGGGGTCCCACGCAAAGGGGAGTTGTGAACCTGGTCAGGCCTTGACGGGTGCAGCCATAAGCAACGGACCCTTGTGCAGTGGAGTGCCTCTCCTGGCGTCACGCCGCGGGCTTGTTTTTTCTAACGACAGGCGAGCGGGGGGCGTAAGCCCCCTGATTCTCCCTTTTGTTGCCGACCGGATGCTAAATCAGGGGGCTAACGCCCCCCGCTCGCCAACAGCACCGAGCCACGGATCATGGCCAATCCACCAACGCCGCCCACCCCGGATGAAAACTACACCGTTCTAGCACGGCGCTACAGGCCGCAGACCTTCGCCGAACTCGTCGGTCAGGAGCCGACCGCCCGCGCCCTGACCAACGCCCTCAAGGGCAACCGCGTCGCCCACGCCTACCTGTTCACCGGCGCCCGCGGCGTCGGCAAGACCTCCACCGCCCGCATCCTCGCCAAGTGCCTCAATTGCGAAAAGGGGCCGACGCCCACCCCCTGCAACGTCTGCTACAACTGCGTCAGCATCTCCTCCGGCGACGACACCGACGTCATCGAGATCGACGGCGCCAGCAACAATAGCGTCGATGACGCTCGCCTCTTGCGAAGCAACATCGGCACCCACACCGCCAGATCGCGCTACAAGATCTATATTATCGACGAAGTCCACATGCTCTCCAAGGCGGCCTTCAACGCGCTATTGAAGACGCTGGAGGAGCCGCCCGCCCACGTCAAATTCATCTTCGCCACCACCGAAGCCCAGAAGATCCCCATCACCATCCTGTCGCGCTGCCAGCGCTTCGACTTCTCCGGCATCGCCGCCGACCGCATCCAGGAACAACTCAAGACGATCACCGCCCGCGAAGGGATGCGGGCCGACGACGAGGCGCTGGAATTGGTCGCCCGGCGGGCCGGCGGCTCGATGCGCGACGCCGAGTCGCTGCTCGATCAACTCCTGGCCTTCGGCAGCGATCGGCTCACGGCCGATCAGGTGCGGCAGATGCTCGGCATGGCCGGCGACGACCGCGTCCTGGCGTTGGCGGAGGCCGTCGCGGCCCGCGACGCCGCCGCGGCCCTGGCCGTCCTGGACGAAACCGCTCAGGGCGGTTTGCAGATGGGAGAACTCGTCGATCAGATGCTGGCCTACTGGCGCGACCTGATGGTGGTCCAGTGCGCCGGCGACCAGGCCCGCGATCTGAGCGTGCCGTCGCGCTGCCGGCCGGACCTGCAACGGCAGGCCAAGGCGCTGACTCTCGACGCCGTGCTGGCCGGCCTCGATGTGCTGTCCGCGACCCGGAACCGTCTGCGCGACAGCAGCCACGGCCGGACGCTGGTGGAAATGGCCCTCGTCCGCCTCTGCCGGCTCAGCGATCTGCTGCCTGTCGGCCGGCTGGCGCAGCTGCTTGTCCAGGCGCCGGCCACCCCCTCCGGGACGGCCCGCGCGGCGGCCGTTCCGCCCGAGGGATTAAAAAAAAAGCTATTGAGCGCTGGCGTTGACCCCGCTTCCGCCGTCCGCACCTCTTCCCCATCTTCCGCCGCCCCACCGCCGCCGGAATCCCTGTCGGAACTCTGGCCGCAAGTTTTGCGGTCGGTAGGGCAGATAATGGCCAGTTTTCTGGAAAGGGCCGGCCTTCCAGCAATTGTTGGGCCAAACAATCTGGTGCTTCGCTTCCCCGCGGACTACAATCAAGCTAGAGAGCACTGTCAGGAGCCGACGCGGCTTGCCCGGATCGAGGAGGCCGTGCGGAAAATCTCCGGGCGCCCCTGGACCGTTCGGGTGGAGGGCGGTCCCGGATCGACGGCGACGACGCCCGCCGCCAAGGAATCGGCGCCCGTCCCGGCCCCTCGCCCCCGGCGGAACCACCGGGCCGAGGCGGAAAAGGAGCCGGTGGTGAAACGGGCGCTGGACGCGCTGGGCGCCCAGGTGCTCCGCGTGGACGAAGGTTTTGGCGAGACCCCGGCCGGTTCCGTCGCTCGCACGGCGGGACCGCCGGACGAGGAGTCCTGAATCATGTTCAAAGGAGTCGGTCAGCTCGCCGGCCTGATGGGACAGCTGCCGCGCATCCGCGAGGAGATGGAAAAACTCCAGCAGCGCCTGCCGCAGCTGACCGCCGAGGGAGACGCCGGGGCCGGGATGGTCAAGGTTCGCGTCAACGGGCGGCTCGAAATGGTTGCCTGCGTCCTGAGCGACGAGATGATGCGTTCGGGCGACCGCGAAATGCTGGAAGACCTGATCCGGGCGGCCACGAATCAGGCGATCTCCAAGGTGCGCGAACTGATCGCGGAGGAAACCGGCAAGATGACCGGCAACCTTGGACTACCGCCCGGAATGGGTTTGCCCGGCCTGCCGGGGCTGAGCTAGTAATGAGGGCGCGGCCTCGTTATGTAGGGGCCGTTCGCCGCGAGGAGTTGTCGTCGTGGAAACTGAGCCGGTCGGAGCCATCGGCGTCCTGATGCGCGAGCTGGGCAAGCTGCCGGGAATCGGCCCCAAGACGGCCGAGCGCCTGACGCACCACCTGCTCACCGCCAAGCGCTCCGACGTGCTGGCCCTGGCCGACGCCCTGCGGGCCGTGAAAGAAGAAGTACGGCCCTGCCGGCAATGTTGTAACCTTACGGAGGGCGACCTCTGCGCCTCTGCGCCGACCCGCGCCGCGACGCCTCGGTGTTGTGCGTGGTCGAGCAGCCGCGCGACGTGTACGCCCTGGAACGATCCGCGACGTATCGCGGACTCTACCACGTCCTGCACGGCCGGCTGGCGCCGCTGGACGGCGTCGGGCCGGAGCAATTGACGATCGATAAACTCCTGCAACGCCTCCGGGCCGGCGGCGTGCGGGAGGTCATCATGGCGACCAATCCCACCCTGGAAGGCGACGGGACGGCGTTGTACCTGGCCAGCGAGTTGGCCGGGACGGGGGTCCGAATTACGCGGCTGGCACGGGGTTTGCCTTCGGGTTCGGGGCTGGAATTCGCCAACAATCAGATGCTCGCCGACGCGCTGGAAGGCCGGCGGGCGTTTTGAACGGGCGATGTCGGTTAGCCGCGACGCGCAGCGGAGCGCTCGGGAGAAGCGCTCCGCTGCGCGTCGCGGCTAACCGGCAACACGGGGTAACGGAACGATGGCGCCGCCGGGCGCCGACACTCGCTCGCTACGAGGTCCGACGCATGAGCATGTCCATGTCGCCGATCATGGCGCAGAAGATGAGCCAGAACATGATTCTGGCCCCGCGCATGATCCAGTCCATGGAAATCCTGCAACTGCCGATCATGGCGCTTCAGGAACGGATTCAACAGGAATTGCAGGAGAACCCCGTCCTGGAGCTGCGCGATTCCTCCGACGAACAGCAGCCCGCCGCCGCCGATGGCGAAGAATCCGACGACGTACAGACCGCCGTTCTGGAAGACACGCGCGACCCCGGCGCCGGCGAACTCGTCATCGACGAGAGCGGCTCCAACGAGCTGGACTTCGACCGCCTGGAGGCGCTGAGCAAGGACTGGGAAGACCACTTCAACGAGGAACACCGCCCCTCGCGCAACGGCATGGACGACGAGGGCGACAAGAAGCACGACGCCATGCAGAACATGGCGTCGCGCCCGCAGTCGTTGCAAGACTACCTGAGCGAGCAGCTGTCGTTTGCCGACCTGCCGCCCGATCAGGCCAAGCTGGTTCGATACGTCATCGCCCACATCGACGACAACGGCTTCCTGAGCGTCCCGGACGAGACCGACCCGGAGCGCCACCGCCGCCGGCCGCCGACGATGGAGGAGCTGGCACAGAACTACGACCACGGCGTCACGCCGGCCCAGGTCGAGGAGGCGCTGCGGATCATCCAGAAGCTCGATCCGCCCGGCGTCGGCGCCCGCGACACGCGCGAATGTCTGCTGTTGCAGCTGACGCCCGACATGCCGCATCGCGAAATCCTGCGGACGCTGATCCTCAACCACCTGGAGGACATCGCCCACAACCGCCACCCGGCCATCCAGCGGCGCACCGGCTTCGACCTCAACGCCATTAAAGAGGCCATCGAGGACCTGCGCCATCTCAACCTCCGTCCCGGATCGCAGTTCTCCGCCGAACACGCCCCCTACGTCGTGCCGGACATCCTCGTCGAGCGCAACCGAGGACGGCGAATACACGGTGCGGCTGCTCGACGACTGGCTGCCGAACATCTACATCAGCCGTCGCTACATCGACCTGTTGCGCGAGAAGGGGGCCGACCCCAAGACGAAGGAATACCTCAAGCGCAAGATCCAGGCGGCGACGTGGCTGCAAGAGTCGATCGAGCAGCGGCGTAGCACGCTGGAAAAGGTGACGAAGGCGATCATCAAGCACCAGCGGGCGTTCCTGGACAAGGGGCCGGAGCACATCGAGCCGCTCAAGATGCAACAGATCGCCGACCTGGTGGGCGTCCACGTCACGACGGTGAGCCGGGCGGTGGACGACAAGTGGGTGCAGACGCCGCGCGGCGTGTTCCCCTTGAAGCGCTTCTTCGGCGGCGGCACGCACACGGCCAGCGGCGAGGAAGTCGCCTGGGAGACGATCAAGCAGAAGCTGCTGGAGATCATCGACAAAGAGGACAAGTCCAATCCGCTTTCCGACGAGGACCTCGTGACCAAGCTGCAGGAGTCCGGCTACCCGGTCGCCCGCCGCACGGTGACGAAGTACCGCAAGATGCTCAGCATCCCGTCGTCGCGGCAGCGGAAGGATTGGACGGCGTAATCAGAGTGGCGAGTGGCGAGTGGCGAGTGGCGAGAGAAGACAAGAACCGAGGCCATTTTCTCTCGCCACTCGCCACTCGCCACTCGCCACTCGTAACGGTCACGGAGGACCGGCGATGGCCATTCTGCAGACGCGCGGGCTTGTCAAGTTCTACCGCGGCCGCAAGGTCGTGGACGGCGTCAGCTTCGAGGTGGACGTCGGCGAGATCGTCGGCCTGCTCGGGCCGAACGGGGCCGGCAAGACCACCAGCTTCCGCATGATTACCGGCCAGGTCACGCCCAACGACGGCACCGTCCTGTTCAACGGCAAGGACGTGGCCCAGTTGCCGATGTACCGCCGGGCGCGGCTGGGATTGGGCTACCTGCCGCAGCAATCCAGCGTCTTCCGCAAGCTCACCGTCGAACAAAACATCCTCGCCATCCTCGAAGTGCTGCCGGCCTACCGCAGCCTCGGCCGCAAGCTGACGCGGGCCGAACGCATCCAGAAGGCCGACGAGGTGCTCGAACGGTTCGGCCTCAGCCACCTGCGCAAGAACAACGCCTCCCGGCTTTCCGGCGGCGAGACGCGCCGCCTGGAGATCGCCCGCTGTCTGGTCTGCGACCCGCTCATCATCCTCCTCGACGAGCCGTTCGCCGGCATCGACCCGCAGACCGTCAACGACATCCAAACCATCATCCGCGACCTCAAACGCCAGGGCATCGGCATCCTCGTCACCGACCACCAGGTGCGCGAGATTTTGTCGGTAACGGATCGGATTTATGTGATTCAGAGCGGCAAGGTGCTGACGCAGGGCACGCCGCAGGAGATCGTCACGAATCAGACCGTCATCAAGGAATACCTCGGCTCCAGCATCGCCAACGAGCGCGCCGCCCTGATGCTGCAACGGCCGGCGGCGCCGGACGCGACGGCGCCGCCGGCGGCCGAACCGGCCCACGAATCCATCCACCAGATCGTCGAGCAGGAAAAGATCCACCGCTTGATGGAGCGGCTGAAGGCCGACGACGCGGCCGCCGCGGCGGAACTGGTGCAGCGCGGCGACGGCGCGGTCCCGCACCTGCTGGAGGCGCTGGAACGCCGCGACGTGGACCTGCGCGTGGCGGCGCTGGAGGTGTTGCGGCGGCTGCTCGGCGAGGGCGCCGACTTCGACCCGCACGCCCCGGAGGCGCTGCGACGCCATCAGCTGGCCGTGCTGCGCGAGCAGTTCGCCCGCAAGGCGGGTTGACAAAGGCCGCCGCGTGTGGGATTTGTTTAGCCGCGACGCGCGGCGGAGCGCTTGGGATGAAGCGCTCCCCTTCGGGTCGCGGCTAACCTTTTCGGTCACCACGGAGCACGCATCATGGCGACGCTGACGCAACTCCTCCACGACTACCTGGCCGGCCCCGCGGCCCTGCGCAAGGCCGTATCCGGCATGAGCCGTGAACAGCTGACGGCCCGTCCGGTGGCCGGCAAATGGAGCACACTGGAAGTCGTCGCCCACCTCGCCGACTTCGACCCCATCCTGGCCGAGCGCGTCAAGCGCATCCTCGCCCTGGACAATCCCACGATGGTCGGCGCCGACGAGAACCGCTTCGCCGCCGTCCTGGCCTACCACGACCGCGACCTCGAAGAAGAACTGGCGATCATCGAACGCACCCGCTCCCAATTGGCCCGCATCCTCCGCAAGCAGACCGACGACGTGCTGCAACGGGTCGGGACCCACAGCGAGCGCGGTCCGATGACGCTGGAACGGATGCTGACGGCGGCGGCGCGACACATTCCCCACCACGTTCAGTTCATCGCCGAGAAGCGCCAGGCGCTGGGACTGCCGGCGGCGTAAGTCGGCCGCCGCGCCGGGCGTTTCTCCTGTAGAATAGAAGGGCGGCCCGCGCCTGGTCCGCCCTGACACCATCCTTCGGGAGTTTCTCATGCGTTACGAAGCTGGCTACGATGAACCGGTCGCCTACGCGCAACCGACCGACCGCGCCGTCTTCATCCGCCGCACCTACGCCCACCTCGCCGGCGCCATCCTCGCCTTCGTCGGCCTGGAAGCCGTCCTGTTGCGCACGTTCAACCACCAGATGGTCCTCGGCATCCTGAATGAGTCGCCGTACAGCTGGCTGCTGGTGCTGGGCGCCTTCATGGCCGCGTCGTGGGTGGCCCAGTACTGGGCGCGGTCGGCAACCTCGGTCGCCCTCCAGTACCTCGGACTCGGCCTCTACGTCGTCGCCGAGGCGGTCATCTTCCTGCCGCTGCTCATCCTGGCGACCGATTACGCCGGTCCCAACGTCATCCCGACCGCCGGCATCCTCACCCTGGCCACGTTCGCGGGGCTGACGCTCTCCGTCTTCGTGACGCGGAAGGATTTTTCCTTCCTGGGGCCGATCCTGTCCGTCGGCAGCATGATCGCGCTGGGCCTCATCGTCGTCGCCATCTTGTTTCAATTCAACGACCTCTTCGGCACGCTCTTCTCCGCCGCCATGGTCGTGCTGATGTCCGGCTACATCCTCTACTACACGTCGAATATCATGCTGCACTACCGCACCGATCAGCACGTGGCCGCGGCCCTCGCCCTGTTCGCCGCCGTCGCCACGCTGTTCTGGTACATTTTGGAGATCGTAATGCGCATGAACCGGCGCTGAGGAAACGAGGCAAACGACGGCGAGCAGTAAAAGGCAGCCGCATTCGCCAGAATGCGGGTCGTCGCACCCGCATTCTGGCGAATGCGGCTACGAGGCAATGGCGAAGGACTTACGAAATGGTCATCTAGACTACACCGGCCGGCTCACACCGGCCGCTCGCCCGCTTTTCTTGAACCGATCTTCCGCGGATCGCGTATGATGAAAGTTGCGGGGGGACCGCCCTCGTCCGCCCGCGCGTCCGGGAGACGGAGCGGTCTCGTCGCGCCGCCCGCCTTGTCGCCGTTTCATTCGCCCCGGACCCCGACCGCGGGAGGAGCGCCGTCATGCCGTCGCATCCCTTTCTTCCCGCCTCCCGCGTCGGCAAATATGAGATCGTCGCCCACGTCGCCACCGGCGGCATGGGCGCCGTCTACAAGGCCGTCGATACCAGCCTCGGCCGAACCGTCGCCCTGAAGGTCCTGGCCAACCGCCTGGTGGACAACCCCGGCGCCCTCGAGCGCTTCCGCCGTGAGGCCCGCCACGCCGCCAGCCTCAATCACCCCAACATCGTCACCCTCTACGAGTGGGGACAGATCGACGACTCCCACTACCTCGCGATGGAATTCGTCGACGGCCCCGACCTCGACGCCTACATCCTGGCCCGCGGGCGGCTCGGCGTGGAGGAGGCCCACGCCATTCTGGTACAGAGCGTGCAGGCGCTCGACCACGCCTACCGGCAGGGCGTCGTCCACCGCGACATCAAGCCGTCCAACTTCCTTCTGGCCCGGCAGGACGGCGAGCTGCTGGTGAAATTGACCGACCTGGGCCTGGCCCGCAACCTCTCCGACGACGACTTCCGCCTCACCCGCGACGGCTCGACGGTCGGCACGGTCGATTACCTGTCGCCCGAACAGGCCCGCGACAGCAGCCTGGCCGACACGCGCAGCGACATCTATTCGCTCGGCTGTACCGCTTACCACATGCTGGCCGGCCAGCCCCCGTTCCCCGACGGCGGCCTGGGCGAGCGCGTCTACAAACACTTGCACACGGAGCCGCCCGAACTTCGGTCGCTCAACCCGGCCGTGCCGCCCAACCTGGCGGCGGTGCTGAAGCGGATGCTGGCCAAGACGCCCGGCGCCCGCTACCAAACGCCGGCCTCCCTGCTGCACGACCTGCTGCACCTGCCCGGCGTGGCGACAGAGGCCCCCGACGCGACGGCGGCGCCGCCGGCCTCGCCGCGCCGGCGGGCGGAACGGCAGGCCACGACCATCCTGTCCGAACCCGCCGAAAGGACCGACTCCGACATGCTGGAGGACGACCCGGACGCCGGCGTGGCGACGCCCGAACAGCGTCGCGCCGCCGCCGGCCAGTACGAGCGCGCCTGCGAGGTGTTGGCCGTCGGCGACAGCGATTACGCCCGCCATCTGCTAATGAGTTGCTGCAACCTCGACCCGACCAACCTGCGCTACCGTCAGGCGCTCCGGCAGAGCCGGCGCGGGCCGGGCCGCCTGGTGAGCCGTTGGATGGCCCCGTTGAGCGCGCTGGCCGGCAAGGCCCGGCTCAAGGTGGCTCAGCGCAAAGGGGACCATTTGAAGGTATTGGAGCGCGGCGAAGAGGTGCTGGCCCGCGCCGGGGGACGTGGAAACGCACCTGAACATGGCCAAGGCGGCCGAGGCGCTCGGCCTGCCGCGGCTGGCTCTCTGGCTGACGGAACAGGCCCTGGTGCAAAAACCGCACCACGCCGCCGCCCTCCGCGCCTCGGCCCACCTCCACGAACGACAAGGTCGCTTCGGTCACGCCCACAAGGCGTGGGCGCAGGTCCAACAGGAGGCCCCCGACGACCTGGAGGCGCAGCGGAAGATGAACGACCTCGCGGCCCAGGAGACGATCGCGCGCGGCAATTACCGCAGTCGCGCCAGTCGCTCGGGTCGTCGCGGCAGGCCGTCGTCGGGCGACTGATTCCCTTCTCGCAACGGCATAGCCGTTTCCCGTGGCGCGCATTATAATGCCACCAACACAGGAGGCTGCCATGCGCGGATACACGTTGCGGATCGGAATGGTGCTTTCGTTCGTGTTGATGGCCCTGCCGCGCGCCTCCTACGCCTGTCCGTCCTGAGCGGACGCCGTGCCGAGTACCTCCGGTGCGGAGGCGTCCGACCAGCAGCGCGAATCCGAGGGTTACAACGAAAGCATCTACCTCATGGCGGGCACGCCCTACCTGTGCCTGGCGGTGGTCGGCTTCCTGGTGTACCGCGCCTTCCGGCGGAAGCGCCTGGCCGACGAGGCGGCCTTGATGAGTCAAGAGGACGCGACGGCGGCGCCCCCCTCCTCTCCCGACGACGGGAACGGCAATGGCCGCGCCACCCTATTTTGACGATTGGGTAGGAATGCCGTTGTATCCCCTCTTCCGGAGGTCTAGGATCAACTCTAACCGTCCGTCGTTCGCGCCACCGAGAGCGCCAGCCCACGCCTTGTCGCCCAAGGCGGCGTCCGTGGAGAACGCCCATGTCCGCCAACCCGCTGCCCTGTCCGCGCTGCCGCACGCCGCTTCCGACGGACGCGCTCCAGCACGGGCCGATCCTCTGCCCGTCCTGTAACTCCCGTCTGGTCCTGAAAGACGCCGCTCCCGACAGCCTGGTGTGGTATTTCAGCCGCGACAATCGGGACAAAGTGGGTCCGTTTTCCTGGGTGCAGCTTCGGCAGCTGGTGCGACAGGACCTTCTTCGGCCGACCGACCTGATATGGCGGAGCGGGATGCGGCGCTGGACGCAGGCCGGCGGCGTGCCGGGATTGTTCCCTCGCCCGGCCCCGGCGGCGTTCGCCCGTCCCCCCGCGCCGCGCGACACCGACGTGCCCTCCGTCTCCGACTCCGCCAGCGTCCTCGCCGACTCGGCCGTCAGCCTTTCGGACGACACGATCGGCCCGCTGTCGATGCGCGGGATGCGTTCCCGGCCGCGGCGCACCATCACCCTGGGCGATTTCCAGATCCTCAAGAAGCTCGGTTCCGGGGCCATGGGCGCCGTCTACCTGGCGCAGCAGCGCAGCGTCAACCGGCTCATCGCCCTCAAGGTGCTGTCCAAGGCGCTGGCGGGACAGCAGGCCTACGTGCTGCGGTTCTTCCGCGAGGCCGGCGTCTTGAACCGGCTGGAGCACGACAACATCGTCGCCTTTTACGGCGTCGGCGAGGAGAAGGGGCTGCACTACTTCGCCATGGAATACATCGACGGCTTCACGCTGGCCGCGCTGCTGGAGCGGCGCGGCGGCCGACTGGCCGTCGCCGACGCCCTGCACGTCACGCTGCAAGTGGCCCGCGCGCTCGGCTACGCCCACGAACACCACGTCGTCCACCGCGACGTCAAGCCGAGCAACGTCATGGTCAGCCAGCTCAGCCGCGTCAAGATCACCGACCTGGGCCTTGCCAAACCGGTGGACGAGGACCTGTCGCTGACCGCCAGCGGGGCCGGCGTCGGCACGCCGCAGTACATGGCGCCGGAACAGGCCCACGACGGCAAGAAGGCCGACCACCGTTCCGACATTTACGCCCTGGGCGGCGTGCTCTACCAGATGCTGACCGGCGCCCTGCCGTTCCAGGGGGACAGCGCCGTGTCGCTGATGATGGCCAAGGAAAAGGGACATTTCCCCTCCGCCCGGCGGTTGAACCGCGACGTGCCGGATCGGCTCGACCTGATGATCGACAAGATGCTGGCCAGGGACGTGCGCCGCCGCTACCAGAGCTGCGCCGAGGTGATCCGCGACCTGGAGAGTCTCGGCCTGGCCAACGCCCACCTCGGCTTCAACCCCTTGCACACGGTCGCGTCCGCCGCGTCCCTGGGCGCCGCGCTCGATCGCGTGGAGATTTTGCTGATCGAGGACGACGCCGACGACATCCTGCTGGCCCAGGAGGCGCTGGAGCGGAACCACGTCCCCAGCAACCTGAGCGTGCTCGGCAGTCCGGCGGAGGCGCTGACTTTGCGCCGCCAGGGCAAGTACGCCTCGGCCCCGAGGCCGAGTCTCGTCATTATGGGCCGCAACCTGCTGGAGCGCGGCGGCCTCGACCTGATCGCCGAGATCAAGGCCGACGACGCCACCCACGACATCCCGATGGTGGTGCTGACGACCTCCCCGGACGCCCTGGACCTGTTCCAGGCCCGCGGCATCGAGGTCGGCCTGAGGTTCACCCGGCCGGCCGACCTGGAACAGTTCCAGGACTTCCTGGCGCGGCAGGTCGAGGGATCGACGGTGGTCGTGGTGCAACTGCCGCCGGGTTGAATTCATTTTTTGATTCCTTCCTCACCTTATCATGATCATGTTTCGTCCTTCCATTGCCGCCCCAGAAGGAACTCGCCCACCGACGTTTCGGCGTAATAATCGACGCCGGCCGCCCGCGCGAACAGGTCGGAGTCTCCGCCGCCGAGGGCGCAGGGGGCCAGGCCCATCGCCGTCGCGGCCAGGTACATCGTCTGGTAGACGACGCCGACGTGCTTGAGAGTTAAAGCATACGCTAACGAGGCGTATTTCCAGGCGAGGCGCGGGAAACGCGACGCCAGGATCAGCAGCACCTGCAAGCCCTCCGGCGCCGCGCCGGCCGACCGGGCCGCGTCGGCCAGCAGCGCCGCGACCTCCGCCGTTCGTCCGGCCAGCCGTTCCAGCCGGTGGCCGGCCGGCTCGTAATGGTAGAGGCCCGGTTCCAGCCCACGACCGGCCTGGACGACGACGTACACTTCCAGCTCGTAGAGGCCGCCGCCGGCGGGGTACGGCCGCGCCGCCCCTTCCACCCGGACGGGGCCGGCGGGCGTCGCGGCTTCCCACTCGCTGCGCCCTTTGACCCGCGCGACGCGGAACAGGAATTCTCCCAACTGGCGATCCGTTATGGCGTCCGTAGCGTATTCCCGGATCGAGCGGCGCCCCTCCAGGACGCGGGCGAACGGCGGGTCGTCGCGCTTCAGCTTCTCCAGGTCGGGGCGGTACAGCTCGACGGCTTCCCCGGCCGCGGCCGGCTTGAGGGCCGGCGGCGGCGCCAGGCGGCCGGCGTGGCGATACGTCCCGCCGACGGGAGCGTCGTGCCGGCCGACGCGGCTGCGCGCGTGGAAGAGCAGGTCGTGGAATTCCCAGCATTGCAGGGCGGGATTCTCGTCTTCTTCCACCATGCCGGCGGCCGCGAGGAGGCCGAGCAAGGGGGCCGCGGCGTCGGCCGGGAGGCCGGGGACGCGCCGGCCGAGTTCCCGGGCGTCCGAGGGCCGGGCCAGGGCGTGGACCAGGGCCGCCGCCCGGTCGTCGTGCAGGACCATCCGGGCGAAGGCCAGCGGCGATTCCAGGACCATTTGCTCCCCAAGTCGGTGCATATAGGCAAAGCGCGAGAGCTGATAGGGGCGGTCGGACGGGGGGGCGCCGGCGGTGAAGACGAACGACGGCGAGGTCGGGACGAGCGTGGCGAGCCGCTCCTGGTCCGAATAGGCTGAGACGTGGAGGAGGCCGCATCGGGCCAGCGTTTGCAGGAAGTAGTACCACCGGGCCAGCGCCCCGGGGCCTTCCGCCGCCAGCACCGACTCGGCCAGCCGCGCCTCGGCCTCCCCTGGGCCGGCCAGGCGGCGGAGGGCATCCACGAGGGCCGGACTTGGCCGGCGCAGGATCAGGCGAGAATGCGGGGCGGAGAAAACGAGTTCTCCGGCCGCGCCTTCCACGACGGCCGCCCCCTCCGCCAGCGACGCCACCCACGACGCGGCCACGCCTTCCTCCTCACAGGAACATCGGGATGGGGTTGAGGTCCTCCTCGGCCGTCGGCCGCGGCAGCCAGCCCAGCCGCACCGGCACGTCGTACAGCCGGCCCGGCGCGAGGCGCGGCCAGAAATGACGCATCCCCGGTACGACCACCTTGACCACCGGCATCCCAATTTCGGGTCGCGTTTGGTCGAGAACCAGCATCTCCATCCCCCGCGCCTCCACCAGCGCCCGGCACGCCAGCACGTCGTCCCGGATGTCGTCGGTGCGGCAGACCGGGTGGGACGCCGCCGTCCGGGGCGGCCCTTCCTTCGGCGCCAGGTACGGCTGGTTGGCGACCGTGGCGTTGCGCAGCCATTCGACGGTGTCGCGGTCGGTGATGTGGGCGCCGGGCGGTTCGTCGCCGCGCGCGTGCAGGACGTGGCCGAGCATCTGGTTCATCTCGGTGACGGCCCGCAGCAGCGCGGCCCGGGCGTCGAGGTGGGCCCCAAAGCCGAACAGGATCTGCTCCGCCGCCCCGTCCACGCGCCGCGTCGCCGCCACGTACACCGGGACGCCCAGGTCCGACGTGGCGTCGAGGACCCAGTAGTCGCGCCCGTGCTTCCGCAGGAACGCCCGCACCTCGCCCAGGTACGGCTCGTCGAAGCCGTCGAGATCGACGGCCGGGAGGCGGACCCGGTTGTACCACCACAGGGCGACGGCGTCGCGCTCGACCAGTTCCAGGAAACCCTGCAAAATGGCCTCCTCGCGCGTGTTGCCGGCCGCATTGCCGTTGGAACAGCTCCAGCAGACGGCCCGGTCGCGGTCCTGCGGATAGTCGAAGTAGCAAAAGGCGGTCGGCAGCCAGCGCGTCTCCCCGCGGGTGAGCGACCAGAGCGGCGTCCACTCCATCTCGGCCACGGGGTCGAACGGCGCCGGCAGGACGTCCCAGCGGGAGCCGCGGGCGTTCCAGGCGTCCCTTTCGCGGTACTGTTTCTCGCTGAACAACATGCAGGTGCGCGGGTCGATCCCAGCGCCGCCCAGGTCGATGAGGCGGGCCTTGCGGCGCGGCTCGTCGCCGCGGAAGACGCCCGAGTAGCGCTCCAGCCCCTCGCACAGGGCGCCGGCCTTGGCCTGGACGTCCGTGGCGCCCTTGCCGGCGTTGGAGCCGCGCAGGTCGCCGCGCAGGCCGCGCAGGGTGCGCGACCGCCGGGCGGCGTTGTGGCCGGACAGGTAGACGTGGACGACGCCGTCGCCGTTCGCGCCGCTCCGCTCCAGCAGCGGCACGGCCCCGGTGATCGGGCTGACGTGTCGGCCGAAGCGCTCCAGCGTCTGCTCCGGCGAAACGCTGCGGCAGCCGCCGTCCCGCGTGTAGGTCTTGCGCGAACTTTGCAGCGCCAGCGGCTCGGCCGGGCGGTCGATCGCGGCGGGCCGCCCGCACGCCGGGCAGGACGGCTGGCGGGCCAGCTCGTGCGTCTCGCTTCGCCCCGTGGGGATCTCCAAAGTCCGGATTTTCCCCTCCAGCTCCGGCAGGCCGCCGCGAGCGACCCAGGTCGCCGCGGCGTTGGCGGCCAGGCCGAGGCCGACCTGCAGGGTGGCCGCCGTCCGCGCCCGGTCCACGGCGGACAGGCCCGCCTCGTCCCCCTTCTGCTCCAGGTAGCCGACCACCGGCGCGTTGGCACGTATTCGCTCGGCCAGGCATCGCCAGCAGGCGGTCTTGCCGGGGACGATCAGTGGGCCGAGCCAGACCCGCGCCCCGACCGGCTTGGCCAGCAACCACGGCCGGCCGTCCCGCAGCGCCTCCGTGTTTATGGCTTCCAACCCCCTTCGCAGATAGCCGTCGGTGAGAACGACCGTCATCCGGCCGTCGTCTTCCGTCCGCACGCGCAGCAACCGCAGCAATTCCTGGAACGGCCGGTCGTCCACGTCACCCACGACGCGAACCGACACGGGCGTCTCCGCCAGTCGCCGCGCCGCCTCCGCCGGATCGACGCCCTGGATGGACCACAGGGCGGCTTCGCCGGTTGGGACCGGGGGGTCGCCGTCGGCGAGGCAGCCCTTCCGCTCCAATTGGGCGACCGTGTAAACCACCTCGGCGGGGGAGGCCTTGCCGCGGAGACGGGCGCACACCTCTTCCGCCGGCCTGCCGTCGAGGCAAGGGGCGACCAGCTCGAACAGGCGGCCTTGCAGCACGCGCTGCTCCCGTTCGGACAGCAGGAAGACGCCCTCGCCGGGCACGACCTCCACGCGCAGGTGGGGCTTGAAACGGGGCCGACGCATCATGGGACGCATCCTTGGTAAAAGCGCCGCCCCGGCCGGCGCGGCCCAAGAGGGGCCGCGGCTGGCAGGGGGCGGCTTCGCTAGCAGCGCTCGCAGCGATGGCAGGCCTCGTCGCCGCAACGGTAACAGCCTTCGCCGCAGCGGAAGCAGCGCTCGCCGCCGGGTCCGGCGCCGACGGTCTGCAACTCTTCCTCGGACAACTCCTGCGGCGCCGGCTTGACGGGAACGACGAGATTGACGACCTCGTTGGTGTCCGCAATCACCCGGACCCGCTTGCCGGGCGGCTCCAGGCCGTTCTCCTCCAGGACGGCCTCCGGGTCGTCCAGCAGACGGGCCTTGAACGCCGGGTCGGCCCAGGCGCGGGCCACCAGCTGGGCCCACTGATACTCGAAATCTCCAGACATCGGTTTTGACCTCCGAACAAGAATCCGGGGCGATCGGGACGAGACACACGACTCCCGGAATGAGGAATAAAAGAGGGGGAAAGTTCTACTCCGCATTCCGCATTCCGACTTCCGCGCCCGGCCGGGGCGGGTCCGTCAGGACCAGGAACCGGGCGCGGACCAGCCGCCGCACCAGTATCAGCTTGGCGTCCGCCGTCAGATCGTCCGGCAATTCCCGCGGCGCGAAGCGCGGCGTCCGCGCGACGAATTGCAGGGCCGAGGCGATCTTGGGCGGCCCGTCGATGCGGCCGCCGGGGAACTCGACGGCGACCCAGCCGTCGCCGCCGGTCACGCGAAAGACCACGCCCGGCGCCCGTTCGACGGCGGTGTCCGGGCCGACGGCGTCGGCGTCGTCGCCGGCGAAGAAGTAGTCGCCCGGCAGGGGGGCCAGCCTCCGCAGGAAACTCGACGCCAGGCGATCGACGGCCTCCTCCGCCCGCCCGGCCTCGGCCAGCGCCCGGAGCAGTTCGCCGAAGCGTTCCTTCAGGGACTCCGGCACACGGCCGGCCGGCAGCACTCCAGGGGGCACCGCCTCGCGGAACCGCGCGTCGCGCCGGCTCACCGCGTCCAGGGCCAGCCGCACCAGGTCGGCCATGCGGAACACCTTAACGCCCACCGTCAGGTGCATCGACGCCCGGTCGGAGGTGAACGCCTCGTGGATGTGGCCGCGCGGCATGTAGAGCAGGTCGCCAGGCTCGACGAACGCCTCCTGCGTGACGGGGCCGAGGGTCTCCGGCGGCACCGGGCCGTCCTCGTCGGACAGCGGCAGTTCGCGGCCGGGGCCGTAAAACCGCCAGTGCTTCGCGCCCTCCAGCTGCAAGACGAACACCTCGTGCCCGTCAAAATGGGCGTGAAATCCCTGCGCCCCTTCGGCGTCAGGTAGAGGTTGGCGTGGACGGGGCAGCCGAAGAACTTTTCCAGGTTGCGGCACAGGGCGGCGGAGCCTGGCCAGCGGTGCTCCGTGGCGTTGAGGATGACGGTCTTGCCCCGCAGGAACGCCTGCTGCACTTCCGCCACGTTCGGGTAGAGGGCGCCGCGGGACGGCGGCTCGTCGTCGGGCAGCCAGCCCTGGACGAAGGGCCGGCCGGCCGGCCCGGACGGCTTGAAGTCGCCCGGCTCGACGAACTTCGGCCTCGAGAAGGCGACCAGGTCGTCCACGTCGCGGAGCGTGGGGAGGCCGCGGTAGTAATTCGGGTCTTTTCGGGATATCAGGAGGGGTTTTTTCTCCCAGTGGTCTCGGAAGAAGACTTCCGGCCCCATCGGGGAGAGGATTTTGGCCAGGTCCAATCTCTCTGTTCCCATGACGGCGTCTCCCGGTGGGGCCTTCGGCGGCTCCGTTATGAGGGGAACGCGGCGGGTCTTGCGGCTTGCGCTCCCGGCCCGGGACGCGCGGGCCGGGTAGGAAAACATTTGGGCGGACCCTTGCGGACGATAGCGGGGCCGGTCCTCGGACGGGAAGAACCGTCCGGGGGACCGGCGCGTCGCACGGCGTCACTTCTCCTTCGGCTTTTCCGTGTTTATCGGGGCCTGCACGCGCGACATCTGCTCGGCGACGCACTTCCAGGCGCCGCCGTGGTTGACCCAGACGCGAGTCCAGCGGTAGGAGTCGTCGAAGGTGTGGTCCTTGTACTTGCCCTTGATCTTGGAGAGGCCGGTGACGACGGCCACGTCACCGTACTTGTGCACCTTCTGCTCCTCGTTGTCGAGCTTGTCGAAGGTGAGTTCGCCGCTCTTGAGGGCTTCGAGGTTTTTCGACTTGTCCATGACAGTGCCGCGGGAACTGGTCAGGACGTAGTCGTTGCTGGTGAGGCTGTCGAACGCCTTGGCGTCGCTCTTGGCGATGGCCTCGGTGAAGGCGTTGTCCGCTTTCAGGACCTTCTCGTCCTTGGCCGAAGCCTTGTCGTCGGCCCGCGCTTGTGCCGTCAGCGCCGCCGCGAACGCCGCGAAAAAGATCACGCCCAACCGCTTCATGTGCCGTCCTCCTAAGGGTGAGGGATGGAAACGCTCCGTGACAAGAGGGGCTCGCGCGGACCATACGGCCTGTCGCCAGGGGGGCGTCGAAGGCCGCGCGGGTTCCCCTGGGGATCGATCCCGCTCCGTTTTTGTAGCAAATGACGTACCTTCACGGCAATTCTGGAAGTGGGTTGGGCTAATAATCCAAATTTCAAAAATTCATTTCACCGCGTTCTCCGCGGTGAATTATTGCGTCCCGGCGCCTTATCAGCTCGCCAGGTACGCCCGCAGCGCCTCCGCCTCGCGTTCGCGCAGACGGACGACGATCCGAAGCTGTTCCAGGATTTGCTCCAACTTCTTGCCGCCGAGGCGCACGTTCTTCGCCTCGAAGAACGTCTGCACCTGCCGCTCCCAATCCGGTCGCGCCAGGCCGACCACCGCCTCGCACACCCGCCGGACGCCGTTGGGCGGCAAAACGCTGTTTAGACGCTCCCAATTCTCCTGAATATACGCCCAGGCCCGTTCGCGCCCGTGAACGCTCAGCAACAGCGCGTTGAGGACGAACATGGCGTCCTGCGTCCGCACGTCGCCGTCGAGGGTGCGGGCCAGCGTCTTCTCGACCAACTCCGGCGGCCGGAACGCGGCCAGCGCCAGCAGATAGCGCTGCTCCTCTTGCGGCGTCGGCGCCGAGCGAAAGCGACGGCCGAACTCCTCGTAGCGTTCTTCGCCGCCGACGTGCGCCAGGACGGAAACGGCCGCCGCCAGCACGTTCGCGTCGGCCGTCGGCGCGGCGAACGTCTCCGCCGCGCGGGCCTGAACGGTCGCGTCGTCGCCGATCGTGCCGAGGGCGCGGATCAGGTCGCCGCGCAGTTGGGCGGTCAGTCCCGGTTCGCCGGCACGAGGCTCCCAACCGAGTTCCGTCGCCGCCGGCCCGAGGCGGTCGCGCACCAGCGCCGCCAGCCGCGGCCGGTCGGCGTCTACGACGATCCGGTTTAGCGTAGTGAAGGAGCCGATGATCACCGACCAGACGTTGCGGTCGCGTTCGCCCTTGAAATGCGTTGTCAGGTCCAGATACTCGGTCAACGGCGTCAGGCCGGCCAGCACGGCCGCCCAGGCGTCGTTGACGAGATTGAAGCGTTCGACGGCCTCCAAGCGGTCGGGCGCCCGCAACAGCGCGGCCAGCAGTTCCGGGGCGTAGCGGACGCGGTAGAAGCCGTGGCCGCCCGCGTTGACCAGCACCGACCCGGCCCGGCCCATGTCATACGTCGCCGCCTCCCCGCCGCTCAACAGCGTCCGCTCCTGCCGATCCGACCCGTCTTCCTGGAATCGCAGTTGCACCGGCGTCCGCCAGACCGGTTCGTCGGCCGGCCCCGGCTCGGCGCCGAGGTAGAGGAAGCGCCGCTGCCGCAGCACGACGCGGCCCTCCGCCGTCGTCGCGGCGTCGATCAGCGGATAACCCGGATGGAAAATCCAGCCGTCCAGCACTTCGGGGATCGGCTGTTCCGACGCCTCGCCGAGGGCGCGCCACAGGTCGGCCGTCTCGGTGTTGCCGTAGGCGTGGCGGTCGAGGTAGCGGCGGACGCCGTCGCGGAAGACCTCGGCGCCGATGTACTGCTCCAGCATCCGCAGCACCGACGCGCCTTTTTCGTAGGTGAGCACGTCGAACATGGCGTCGGCGTCTTTTGGGGCCTCGACGGGGAACTCGATGGGCCGGGTGCTGCGCAGGCCGTCCACCGCCAGGGCCGACTGGCGCGACACGGCGAACGTCGTCCAGCGCTGCCACTCCGGCTTCCAGGCGTCCACGGCCATCGTGCCCATGAAGGTGGCGAAGGCCTCGTTGAGCCACAGGCCGTTCCACCAGCCCATCGTCACCAGGTCGCCGAACCACATGTGGGCGTTTTCATGGGCCACCACGTCGGCGACGCGCTCGCGTTCGGCGTGGGTGGCCGCGGCCTCGTCCACCAGCAGGGCGGTCTCGCGGAAGGTGATGGCGCCGAGGTTTTCCATGGCCCCGGCCGCGAAGTCGGGGACGGCGATCAGGTCGAGCTTGTCTCCGGGATATTTTCGGCCGTAATACTCCTCAAAAAGGCCCAGCGAGAAGGCGCCGATGTCGCGGCCGAAGGCGGTCAGCCCCTTCTTGCCCGGCGCGCACCAGGCCCGCAACGGCGTGGCGCCGACCATCACCGGCGGCGTCGCCTCCAGCTCGCCGACGATAAATGCGACGAGGTAGGTGGACATTTGGATGGTGTCGGCGAAGCGGACGACCTTCTTGCCGTCCGCGACGCCTTCCTTGGCGACGGCGGTGTTGGAGACGACTTGCGCGGCCGGATCGACGACGAGCGTGGCGGAGAAGACGGCCTTGAAGGCCGGCTCGTCCCAGCAGGGGAAGGCGCGGCGGGCGTCGGTGGCCTCGAACTGCGTGGCCGCGAGCCAGCGCCAATCGCCCTCCGCATTCTTGTATTTGCTGCGGTAGAAGCCGCGCAGCTTGTCGTTGAGCAGGCCGGTGAAGGTCAGCGTCAGCCGCCATTTGCCCGCCGTCAGGGTTGACCCGAAACGGAGCCGGCAGCGTTCCGTCTCCTCTTCGAGCGTCACGACCGCCGTCAGCCGGTTGCCCCACTCACCCTCCGCGACCGCCTCGACGATGTGCAATTCGGCGGCGTTGAGGACGATTTCTTCGACGGGTTCGGACACGTCCACGGCGATCTCGACGCGGCCGGCGAAGGTCGCGGTGACCAGGTCGGGTTCGAGGCGGAGGTCGTAGCGGGAAGGGACGACGGTGCGCGGCAGGCGGTAGGGGTCCATGAGGCGGCTCCTCGGGGCGGCGGGTTTCCTGTCACCAGTGTACCCATCCCTTAAGGTCCCATGTTTTCGAGAGCGGCGGGCCTTCCGAAACCACCACAGGGAAGTGTGACGCCGGAAGCCACCGCCTCTGGTAGAATACCAAGGCTGAAGAACCGGCAAAGGCCAAGATTCGCGGGTATGACGCGCCTTTCCCGGCTGGAAACAGGAAGCTGGCATGCTGTTCTACGATGGGCGGCTGTGCCCACGGCAGCACCCCGACAGGAAGATGCGCGACCCGCAGCCGCCCCGGCTGTGCCAAGAACTGGTGAAAGAGAGAGCTGGCGCTGGCGGTCGAGCTCACCAATTTGGGGACGAGAGAACGTCTGGGGCGCGGGTGGTGGAGCGGCAGGCTGCGGAGCTGCTGGCGACGAACCTGACGCCCGGCGATGGGCTGTTGAGATGTCCCCCTAACGCCGGAAGAACGGCCTGCCCCGCCGGCAGGCGTAGGCCGCAATCGATGCGCTGTTGCTCGATGCGCGAATAGATATCAGCGGCCTGGCCTGCGATGCTGTAAGGGTGCTTCCAGGCGGGGAGAGGGACGTGATTGATCTGTCGCTGACGAGTTCGGACCACGACCACCTGGCCCACCCCTGGTCGTTCACCCACTGAGCGCGGCAGTTCAACGTCGCCATCACGCGGACGAGGAAGAAGCGGGTGGCGAGCAGCCCGTGGGTTCTCCGCCTCACTCCTCCGTCGATACAGAGGGCGGATGAGCCGGCACGGTCGCGGTTGGTAACGGCGCGAACCGGTGGTATCTCGACCACTTTGAGTGGGGTGAAGAAGAGCGTCTGGTGCCGACAGTGGGGGATCCGTCATGAGCAACGAGTTGTTGCGCGAGTTGGGCCGCGAACTGAACCGGGAGAACGTGGCGCTGTGGCTGGCACCGGACTGGCAGCCGCCGACCGACGATCTGGAGCGGCAGGCGGCTGTACCGTGGCTGGGAGTATGGGCGGAGTCACGAAGGACGGACCTGGCGTCGGCGATGGCGCAACACGCCCGCGAAACGTCCCTATCCCGACTGGTGGCCGAAGTGCCCGACCGCGTGGAGGACGTGCTGGGCAACTCCTTCGAGATCGCCGGTATCTGCCCATATTTCTATATCGATGGACGTATTCCTGAAGGGCCCGAGCTGGCGGACTACGAGCGCGACGAGCGCCGCCGCGAGAAGGTCGCTCAACTCACGCGCCTGCGCTCGGCGGTGCTGGTGATCAGCGGCTACCACGACATTCCGGACCTGGGAAAGCTGGGTATTCTCACCCGCGGTCGGGAGCTGCGCGTCGTCGTCGTCGATCTGGACGAGGACGGCGTCCGCCAGCTGGAGGAAGCCTATCCCGGCGACGCCCCACGCGTGCGTGGACTGGCGCTGGGCTTGGGCGAGGCGCTGCGCCGCATTGACGAGCTTCACGATGAAGAACTGCCAGACGATCTGATGCTGCTGGCCACGCGCCGCGTCCGCCTTCGGCCGCTGCTGCGCACCCAGCCGCCAATCGACCAGGACTTCGCCATCCTCACCCTGCGTGATCTGCAGCCGCCTGCGGCGGAAGTCCCGGCCGAGAAGGTACTCGACGACCTGTTGACCGGACGCGTGCCGCCGTGGAAGGCCATCGCCAAGGGCGACATCCTGTGGGATCGCGGCCTGAAGCACGCCTCGCTCTTTGGCGACGCTTTGGACCGTCTACGACGTGGCGGCGAGGTGCGCGTCATCTGTTTGGATGTCGCGGCCGAGCCCGGCTCGGGGTTGACGGTCCTTCTGCACCAGCTTGCCTTCCTGGCCGCGGAGAAGGGCTTTCCCACTCTTTTTCACCGCGGGCGAAGCGAGAAGATTGACTACAACCTGCTGCGTCGTTTCCTGACGGACCTTTATCTCAGCGAGGACCTGGACAAGGAGTTCGTCGAGGAGGCGTCCAACTGGCCGGCCGTACTCTTCTTCGATACGACTGCCGGGGAGGGCGACGCGGCAGGTTGGCTCAACGATCTGCCAAACCGCCTCGCACAGGACCACCGTCGCGTGCTTATCGTGAGAGCCCATGCGGGGCGGCCGCAGGCCAACCGCTTGCCCGAGGCACGCGCCGAATCGCGGCGTGGTACCCAGGCGATCGAATACCGGCTGCTACCGCTGCTGGCCGCCAGCCTGACGCACGGGCAGCGAGAGGAGCTGGCGAAATGGGCCACGCGGGTGCTGTCGAAAGAGGGCCGGCCCCTTGCGCCTTCTCTGTTCAACATTCTGACCGACTGGGACGATCACAACGCGCGGGTGCCGCTGCTGGCGTGCCTCTACGACATCCTCCGCCGCAACCTGCCCTCGGCGAAGCACCTGGGCCGCCACCTGGTCCGCGACCTGGAGGATGTAGCGGTCCCGGAGCAGGCCGATCAGTACACAACAGGCGAGTCGATCCACGCCCTCGCGGAACGGCTGCGGCGCGGGCTCGGATCAGGGGTTAAGGCCCCTCCGCGAGCGGACGAGTTGCGGGCGACGTACGTCGCGCTGGCTGCCTTTGGCGCCTTGCAGGTTCAGCCCCCGCGAAACGTGCTGGGCACCGCCGCCGGCCTGGCACCGGATCGCCTTTCCGACGCGGTCGACGTGCTCTGCAACAACAATCTGGCTCTGCGCGATCACGCGGTCGGCAGTGTGGACGCCGAGGACGGCAACCGCCGCCTGGCATCGGCCGCGTTTTACACCGCCGGAGAGTCGTTCTCTCTGCGGCACAGCGGCTTCGGGCCAATGATCCTGCACTGGCTGACCACCGGCGCCGACGAGGCCGAGCGATTAGCCTATGCGTCCACCCCCGCCGTCAGGGAAATCCTGAACGCCTTCGCCGAGGAGCAGGACGCGCCCATGCTCCAGATGCGTCTGCTGCGACCGATACTCGGACGGTTGACGCTGGATCACGCGTCATTCATCGACTACCTCGCCGTGCGGTTCCTGCGCCTGCAGTGGCGACAGGCTACTCCGTTGGACGACTGGAAGCAGACGCACCGCGGCGACGTGTACGACCTGGCCAACTGGTTGCTGAAGCAGAAGGAGACTCTCGTCCGCCAGACCCCGTCGTTACTGCACACCATTGCGATCACGGCTTACAAGTCGTGCGACGCGTGGGGCCAGCGTGTGCCGCTGGAGCAGGCCCGTCATCGCTACCGTCAGGCGATCAATTGCCTGGGTCTGGCCCTTGAGCACGCTCGCCGTACTGTCACGTCGGAGCACCCGGGCAACTTGTACACCACGATGGGGCTAGTCTATAAGGCCTGGGGGGAACGGGAGCGCAAGGAGGAAAACGGCGACCGGGGGCTTGCGCAGGAGAACAAGGTGCGGGCCCGTGAATGCCTGCAGAAGGGCTACGATGAGAAGGACAACAACGTCTTCGCCGCATTCGGCCTGGCGAAGTATCTCGTCGATTTAAGCGCCGAGTTGCTGGAGACGCCGGGGGCTACCCGTGCCCGTGAGATCGGCGAGTACCTGGCCCAGGCGATCGACCTGCTGCAGCTGGAGCCGGAAGACTACTTCCGCAGCGACTGGCAGGAACTTTTCACTCGCGCTGTCGTCTTGCTCAGCAGCCCGGAGGCCAAGCAGACGGTGATCAGCCGACTGGTCGGCACCTGCGACGAACTGGGGTTTGCCTTGCTGGCCCTGCTGGAGTTGGGCAACGAGATCCCACAGCGGCCTGTCGTGGACCGCGGCGAGCGGGAAAAGCTTGAGCGTGCCATGGGATGGCTTCACGAAGCAGAGCAGTTCCCGTCGCGCAAGCCCAGTGAGCTGGCGGACCTGCTGCGCTACGCACTCTTTTCCGCCTTACTCGATCCGCAGGGGAACCCAGAGTACGACCATCGCTTTCGGCTGCTGGAACGGCTGAAGGGATCGCGCCAACTCAAGAACCCGGCGTGGACGTACGACCTGGCGATGCTGGCGTTCCAGGTAGGCGATTATGCGCTGGCGGCCGAGCAGTTCCGGCAGCTCCGCCGCGGCCGTCGTTATCAGGACGTGAAGCCCGAGCGGGTCTGCTTCTGGTCCATCTCGCCGCACTCGCGAAAGCCACGGCGGGTCCTGCTGCGGATCACCGCCATCAGCCCATCGAAGCAGGAAGGATGGGGGCGGATCGTAGATCCGGCCATTCCTTACGACACGGTCCGGTTCCTAGTCCGCGACTTCCAGAGCCGGCTAGGCGCGCGCGCGGTCCAGGTAGACAGCAGCCTGCCCTGCCGAGTGCGTTTGGATCGCGCCGGGCCAACGGTCCTGGCCGACGACGCTTCGCAGAAGCGCAGCGAGTGAGGGCGGCCATGGACGACGGAATGGGCATCATTGGCACATCGGAAGCAATCGGGCAGGTGCGCGAACGGATCCGCCGGTTCGCGCCCAGCGGCGACACCGTCCTGATTCTGGGCGAAACCGGCACGGGCAAGGAGTTGGTGGCCCAGGCGATCCACCAGCGATCACGGCGCGCTTGTATGCCCTTCATCGCCCGCAACACCGCAGCCATTCCCGCCGGGGTCATCGAGTCAGTGCTGTTCGGCCACGTCAGGGGCGCTTTCACCGGTGCCACCGCGGACAAGAAAGGCCTGTTCCAGATTGCCGACGGCGGGACCGTGTTCCTCGACGAGGTGGGCGATCTATCCCTAGAACTACAGACTAGGCTGCTTCGCGTGTTGCAGGAGCGGGAGGTCACCCCCGTGGGCTCCGACCAGACGCTCAAGGTGGACGTTCGCGTCATCGCTGCGACGAAGTTCGACCTGCTGTCGAAGGTCCGCGGCGGGAGCTTCCGGGACGACCTGTTTTACCGCCTGTTCGTGCTGCCCATCCACCTGCCCCCGCTTAAGACCCGCGGCGGCGACGTCGTCCTGCTGGCCAAGCACTTCCTGGAACGGGAAGCAGGTCAGCTCGGCGTGTCCGAGTGCCGGTTACGCGAAGAGGCGACGGCGAAACTGCTGGGGCACGACTGGCCCGGAAACGTCCGTGAAGTGGAAGGAGTCGTCAAGCGGGCCGTCTTGCTGGCACCAGAACGGGAAGGCGATCGCCCCGCGACCCTGTGGATCGATGCCCACCACCTTGAAATCGACGCCATCACGCCGGTAAATAGGGCGGCCGGCCTTTCCTCCACGTTGGTCGAGGTGGCCCTCGACGACCTGCGCAATGGAGACAGCCCGCTCCAGGGGCTGCGCCACAACGACGACAGGCTCGGTTTGCTGGTGGACAAACTTATCAACAACGTGCTTGCCGAGGCGCTTTGGCGCTTCTGCACGGAGGCGGTAGAGGGCCAGCGGATGCTGGAAACGGGGACTATGGAAAAATTCGATCTCAAATTCTATTCCGGAGGGGCACCGGGGAAAAAAGACCGTCAAATCTTTCGCAGCCAGGTTATGGACATGATCCGCCACGTCGTACGTGACCTTCGGTGATTTCCCCTATCCCCAAGCGCCTTTTGCTCCCTTTTCCACCCAAACCACTCCGGCCAGTCGCTGCTGACGCCGTGGTTTCGCGGGGGGCCTCACCGCACTTTCGCTGCCGCAACTCTTATTCTTCCCTGGTCCACCAGGCCCTTTGGATCTCGACGATTGCGCCTAATACCTTGTCCGGAAACAGGATGCGTCATCTTCATGGCAGTGGATCAGCATGATGGCACGCTAGTTGCTTTCGCCCTCATCCCATGACTCTGGCCGGTAGTCGGCGCGGAGGCAGCCCCAAGATGGTCGCGCCAGGAAGCAAGTGCCCCCCGGCTTGGCCTCCATCTCTGGTAGTACGCGGGTGGGCGGAAAGGTACTCTGAAATGGCGGTGAATGTTTTCACGACGGAACCCGGCGCGCTGCTGTCGGTCATCTACGAGGCGATCGCCAAGAAGCACGTCGAAACGTGGGAGTATACGACGGTGGACGGCGCGGTGTACTTCACGCACACCCCGCCGCAATGGAAAGGGCTGGCGTGGCTGAAACCCGCCGTATTCAACGGCAAGCTCGTACTGAACATCGTGCCCCCGAAAGGCAGCAAGATCTCGACGCCAGTCTATGGCGTGTACCACGGCCGGTTCATTGAGATGCTGCTGACCCACTTCGATCAGAAGTTCAGCGAAGCCTCCGCCACGGCGATGCCGGCGCCGGGAGACATGGTCGCCCCGGCGTAATCAAGCGCGGGCAAGAAGTGAACGGACGCCGCCCCCTCTGACGAGGGGGCTTTTTCTTTATTCAAGGGAGTGCGGATGGAGACGTAGGACTGGTCCGTCATGTGCAGCAAAAATGCAGCAAGTGTGCAGTGAAATGCAGTGTTTTATGTGATCCGTGTGAAATATGGAATGACGTAACTTTTTATCCCGCTTCCTTCCGCGCCTCCCGTTCCTCGTCCGGCCAGTCCTCGAACCGCACCGCAATCCGCCTCGACACGCCCGATTCCTGCATCGTCACCCCGTACAGCACGTCGGCGCAGGCCATGGTCCGTTTCGAGTGCGTGATGAGGATGAACTGCGAACGGTCCAAAAACTCGCGCAACACGTTGGTGAACCGGCCGACGTTGGCCTCGTCCAGGGCGGCGTCCACCTCGTCGAGGATGCAGAACGGACTCGGCTTGCTCTGGAAGATCGCCAGCAACAGGGCCACGGCCGTCATCGTCTTCTCGCCGCCGCTCATCAGCGAAATACTCCGCAATTCCTTGCCCGGCGGCCGGGCCACGATCTCGATGCCGCTCTCCAAAACGTCCGTCTCGTCCTCCAATAGCACGTCCGCCATGCCGCCGCCGAACAGCTTGCGGAACAACTCCTGGAAGTGCGTCCGCACCACCGTGAACGTCTCCAAAAAGAGACGCCGGCTGTCGGTGTTGATGCGGCCGATGATCTCCTGCAACGACTTCTGCGCCGCCGTCAGGTCGTCGTACTGCATCCGCAACGACCCCGACCGAATTTCGAGATCGTTCAACTCCCGGATGGCGTCCATGTTGACGCCGCCCAGCCGGCTCAGCTTGCGGCGCAATTCGGCGATCTCTTCCTCCGCGGCCTCGGGAGTGAGGAGTGAGGAGGGTTCGCCGGGCGACTCCGCCTGCGCATACAACTCGGCGAGTTCCAATTGGTAATCCTCGCGCAGCCGGTCGCACAGGGCGTCGCGGCGGTGCCGCAGGTCGTTGACCTCCAGCTCCCGCGCGTGGGCCTGTTCCTGACGCTCGCGCCAGCCGCCGCGGTTGGCCTGCGCCTCGTCGGCCCGCCGACCCTTCTCCCCGCGCAACCGGTCGCGTTCGCCGCGCGCCCTCAAACGAAACGGCCCGCCCCCCAACATAGGGGGCGGGCCGCTTCCGCTATCAGGGTCGGAAGAAAGATCAAACCAGAGCCTTGATCGGCTTGCCGTCGGCGATGGGCAGCGGCCGGCCGAGGTTGTCGCGGATCTGCGTGCCGGGGTCGAGGCCCATGCCCTTGTAGACCGTGGCGAACAGGTCGCCGAGCGTCGCCTTGCCGTCCTTGATGTCCATGCCGTCCTTGCTGGTCGAGCCGTAGACCTGGCCGCCCTTGATGGCGCCGCCGCCGAGGACCACCGACCAGCACCGCGCCCAGTGATCGCGGCCGGCGTTCTGGTTGATGCGCGGCGTGCGGCCGAACTCGCCCATCCACAGCACCACGGTGTTCTTCCACATGCCGCGGTCCACCAGGTCCTTGACCAGGCCGCCCATGCCCTTGTCCAGGCGCGGGCCGTTGTCGTTGCGGATGGCGTTGAAGATGTCGGCGTGGTTGTCCCAGCCGCCCAGGTCCACCTCGACGCAGGTGACGCCCTTCTCGACCAGCTTGCGGGCCAGCAGGCAGCCCATGCCGAAGCCGTTCTTCTCGCCGCCGTACATCTCGATGGTCTTCTTGTCCTCGGAGTGGACGTCGAAGACCTTGCGGAGCGGCGAGATGGTCAGGTCGAAGCCCTTCTTGTAGACGGCTTCGTGGGCCTGGGCGGCGCTGCCGGCGTCCTCGCGCTCTTCCGACGTTTTGAGGGTCGGGAAGGTGCCGCCCTCGGCGAAGTCGTCTTCGAGGGTGTTGAACAGACGCTGGCGGCGGCGGAGGCGTTCCTCCTGCTCGTCGCCGCTGCCGAGGCCGCCGGGGGGCGAAATGTTCTCCGGCGGCTGGCCGGGGTTCTGGACGGTGAACGGGGCGTACATCATGCCGAGGAAGCCCGGGCCGATGCGCTGGGCGGTGCCGCCGACGCCGATGAAGCCGGGCAGCGGCAGGTCCTTCGAGGTCAGCAGCGACGAGGCCACGGCGCCCATCGCCGGGTACTGCACGACCGGGTTCGGCTGCCGGCCGGTGTTCATCAGCACGGTGCCGCGTTCGTGGCTGCCTTCGTTGGTGACAAGGAACGGACGATGGACAGGTTCTTGAACTGCTCGGCGACGGTCGGCAGGACTTCGCTGATCTCGACGCCGGAGGCCTTGGTCTTGATCGGCTTGAACTCGCCGCCGGTCTGTTCGCCGGGCTTGAGGTCCCAGAGGTCCATGTGGCTGGGGCCGCCGCCCATCCACAGGATGATGAGGCTCTTGTTTTCTTTCTTGAGCTTGGCCTCGGCGGCCCGGAGGCCGTTGAGGAACTGAAAGCCCGGAACCGCCAGGGCGGAGGCCCCCGCGACGTGCGTCAGGAAGTGCCGCCGAGTCATACCCGTCATCGTGATTCCCCCCTGTTGATGAAGGCGGCCCGGCGGGTTCGGTGGTGGACCTGTCGCACGGCCGTTATCTTCAGCTTCGCCCGAAAGTCGTTCGGTGTCAAGGATTTCTTAGTTGTGTTCGTTCGCCGCGAGGCGTCTGGGCTTTCGACGCGACCGCCGGCGGATAGTTCCCGAAATGTGCAAAAATGGATGGGAGCGACGGAATCGCCGTCGGCAATGGATCGTCCTTGCCCTACTTCCGCGGATGCTTTACGATCCAAGCATCGTAAATTGAGGACATACAGAACGGAACGCAGGCGACGAGACAAACATGAACCGGCCGGTATATATCGGCACGGACGGCGGGGCGACCACGTCGAAGGTGGGCGGCGTTTGGGACGACGGCACGGTCGTTTCGACGCGGTTGCTGCAACGGCCGACGCGCTCCGGCGAAGGCCCCGCGGCGGTCGTCCACGGCTGGGTCGAGGCGATCACGGACTACCTCGCCCAGAACGGCCTGGTATGGGACCAGGTGCATGGGGTGGGGCTGGCCATCCCCGGCCCGTTCCAGCGCTACGGCGTCCTCGACCGCTCGGCCAACCTGCCGGCGAGTTTCACCGGCTTCGACGTTCACACGGCCTACAGCGGCGCGCTGGCGCAGCGGGCCGGTCGGGCCGTGCCGCTGGCCGTCGGCAACGACGGCGACCTGGGCGGCGTGGCCGAGGCCCAGCACGTGCGCGGCCCCGGCACGGGCACGGTGGTGATGCTGGCCCCCGGTTCCGGGCTGGGCTGCGCCTACGTCGGCCGCGACGGCCTGCCGCTGACCGGCGACACCCTAGCCGGGATGGAAGCCGGCCACATGCCGTCGCCGCTGCACCTGCTGGGCGTGCCGGCCTACCCGTGCGGCTGCGGCCGGACGTGGGGCTGCGTCGAGGTCTACACGACCCTCTCGGGCCTGCCGTACCTGCTGGCCGCGAAGCTGACGGAACATCCGGAGCACGAATTGGCCCGTTCGCCGCTCGGCCCGAAGGAACGGGCGCTGGCCCTGCGCGGCCTGGCGCAGAAGGGCGACGCCCTGGCGGTGGAGCTGTTCGACTTCCAGGCCCGGGCGCTGGGGCTGCACGTCGCCAACCTGGCGATGGCCCTGGACCCGCAATTCGTGGTGATCGGCGGCGGCCTGATGGACCCGGAGGCGACGACGGAGCCGTTCCGCGAGCGCTACCTGCGGATCGTGCGCGAGACGGCGGCGCCGTACCTGTTCCCGGCGCAGCGGCGCGGCTGAGCGTCGTGCCGGCGGCGCTGGGGGACCTGTCGCAGGCGATCGGGGCGGCGCTGGTGGCGCTCTACCAGGGGCGGGCGTGAGACGGCCCGGAGTTCCGCGACAGGATCTTGCCCGGTTCGCCGCGACGCGCCAGCGCTCCGCTGGCGCGTTGCGGCGAACCCACGCCGATTCCGGAAACGTCGTTGCCGCGCCTCTCGACGCCCCGGAGCGGTTCTCCAACGTGGAATAATATTTGCAACCCAATTCCGCTACTGCTCACGCCGGGCAGCGCATCGGCAGGGTCGTCGCCGGAAGACGCATTCCCCCGGCGGCCTATTCAAACACTTTTACACGTTCCTAACGGGTCAATCATGTATCACCACGTCAAGAAGCTGATGTACACGGTCCGCGTCGGCGAGCCGGACCCGCAGTTCGGCCGCATGCTGCTGGAGCAGTTCGGCGGGGCCAACGGCGAGCTGGCGGCGGCCATGCAGTACTCGATCCAGGGCATCAACTGCGACGACCCCGAGCTCAAAGACCTGCTCATGGACATCGGCACCGAGGAACTGAGCCACCTGGAGGTCATCGGCACCCTCGCGCGGATGCACCTCAAACCCACGAAGCAGACCCGCGAAGGCGGCCGAGGCCGACCCGCTCGTCGCCATCGCCGGCGGCGGCGGCGTCAACCTGTACAACTCGGCAGGGCAACCCCTGGACGGCCGACTACCTGAAGATCACCGGCGAGCTGGACGTGGACCTGCGCAGCAACATCGCCGCCGAGGCCCGGGCCAAGATCGTCTACGAGCGGCTGATCAACTTCTGCGACGACGCCGGCAGCAAGGACGCGCTGCAGTTCCTGATGACGCGCGAGATCACGCACATGAAGGCGTTCATGCTGGCGCTGGAAAGCCTGGGCAAAGACCCGCTCTCCGATCGGCAAGATCCCGCCGACGCCGGGGCTGGTCGACCAGTACTTCAACGACTCCACCGGCGAGGGCGACGACGGCGAGATCGACGCCCGCGGCCCCTGGAACGAGGGGAACGGTTGGCAATACGTCGAGGCGCCGGCGTTCCGCGAGATGCGCGACCGGTCCGGGCGCGCTGACGCCGGCGGCGGATCGCCCGCTTCCGGACGCCGTCCCTCAATAGAGCCGGTAGAGCATCCAGTAAACGACGACGCCGGTGGCGGAGACGTAAAGCCAGATCGGCAGCGTCCAGCGGGCGATGGCCACGTGCCGCGCCAGCCGGTTGCGCAGGCCCAGGTAGGCCGTGACCAGCGCCAGCGGCGCCGTCGCGGCGGCCAGGACTGTGTGCGACCCGAGCACGGCCAGGTAGACGTATCCCACCCATTGCGGGGCGTCGGGCCATTGGTCGCGTGAATCGCGTGGGCCGGGCGTGCATGAGGACGAGGTGGAAATAGAGATACGACGCCAGGAACACCGCCGAGACGGCCAGGGCCGACAGCATGAACGCGGCGTGGACCCGGTAGAGGCGGCGGCGGACGGCCGCCGTAGCCCAGCAGCAGAAGGACGCCGGCGGCGGCGTTCAGCGCGGCGTTCAGCGGCGGGAAGAACTCCGCCGGGCCGCCCTCGCGCCGCAGCGCCGCCACCTCCCGACGCAGGCGGGCCAGTCCTTTCTCGTATTCCTGATCGGGATTGTCGTCGTTTGGGTCCGGCAGGCCGGAGAAGTAGGCGCGGACGCGGCCCTCTTGGTCCACGACCGCCAGGTGGGTGTCGTGGGTCACGGCGGTCCCCGGCGTGGCGTCGGGGCCGGTGTTCTTCGTGGCGCCGATGTGGAAGCCCTGACCCAGCAGGCGGTCCACGTCCGCCTCCTTGCCGGTGAGGAACAGCCAGCGGTCGGGGTCGGCGTGGTAGCGCCGGGCGTACTCCCGAAGGACTTCCGGAGTATCGTGCTCCGGATCGACGGTGAAAGTGACGAGGCGGACGTCGGGGTCGTCGGCGAAGTCCGTCTGGAGCTGTTCCATCGTGGCGGAGACCAGCGGACAGGGGCCGGCGCAGCGCGTGAAGATGAACGAGGCCACCCAGACCTTGCCGAGCAGGTCGGAGGCGTGGACCGTGCGGCCGTCGCGTTCGGTGAGGGTGAAGTCGCCGAGGGGGTTGGAGACCTCGTTCGACGTCGCGCGGGCCGGGCAGCGCGCAGGAAGCGAGGCAAGTCAGGCAGAGCAGGGCGGCGACGAACCTACCGGCGGAAAAACGACGCATGAAAACTCCGGCCGCCGTCAACGCTGCCAGGCGAGAACGATGTCCGGCAGCAACACCATCATCATCATGGCGCCGAGGATGAACGCCGGGAAGATCATGAAGTAGAGCTTGCGCCAGTCGAACGCCAGGTGCATGAAGACCCAGCCGACCAGCCCCGCCTTGACCACGGCCACGCCGAGGATGATGGCGAAGCTGGCGAACTTGCTGATCCACGGGTGTTCGCCGGAGGCGAGGTAGTTGGCGAAGAAGGACGTCCAGGTGAAGAAGGCCAGGGCCACGAACACGATCAGGTACATCTTCACGTTCGCGCCGTGGTCGCCGTGGTCGTTTGTGTCGTCCGCCATGTTTTCCTCCATACCGTGCGGGCGAGCGGGGGCGTCAGCCCCCTGATTCATTACGCCGTTGCCGACTGGATGCTAAATCAGGGGGCTGACGCCCTCCGCTCGCCATAGCGATACTACACCAGATACAACAACGGAAACAGAAAGATCCACACGATATCGACAAAGTGCCAGTAAAGCCCGACCAGTTCCATCATGTTGGCGTGTTGCGGCCCGATCTTGCTGCGCAGACCCCATGACCAGGATGATCACGAAGATCACCAGGCCGCCGAACACGTGCAGGGCGTGGAAGCCGGTCATGGCGAAATAGCACGAGGCCCACAGGTTGCCGAACGGGATCGACGGCGTCAGGTGCACTTGTCCCTCGTGCTTTTCCAGGATCTCGTTGACGCGGGCGCCGACCTCTTCCGGCGGCAACGGCCGACGGTACGTGCCGTCGGCGTTCTTGCCGCCGTCCATCTCATGGTACAGGGCGTAGCAGTCCTTGACGGCGGGCGACTGCGCGTCCAGGGTGTCGGCGTTCACGCCCTTGAGGACGCCCTCCAGTTCGCCGTGGACGCGGACGAAATACTGCATCCCGAGGGCGTGGTAGGTCTTCGCGCTGGACGGCGTCGTTAAAGCGCCATTCTTCCTTCTGCTTGTCGGTGAGGCTGGCGGGCGGTTCCATCGTGCCGGGCAGCACCTCGCCGATGTAGCCGGGGAGAATGTCGTGCTGGAACTTGGCGTTGTACTCGTAGCCCTTGATGCCGAGGAAGAGGCAGCCGAGGACCAGCGTGACGCCGACGTAGAGCGTGGCCTGCCGGAACCGTGGACGACGACGGCGTGATGGGCCAGCACGACGGTGAGGCTGCTGCAAATCAGCACGAAGGTGTTGAGGGCGCCGATCCACTCGACCAGGTGGACCTCGTGCGGCTCCGGCCAGTGGAAGGGCGAATGGTTGGGCGTGCCGTTGCGCAGGATGAGGTAGACGCCGATCAGGGCGGTGAAGAACATGATTTCCGTGACGAGGAACAGCCACATGGCCAGCTTGCCGTTGGGCAAGGGCAAACCCATGTGCAGCTGCCGCGGTTCGTCGTGTACGGCCTGAGTCATAATCGTTCACCGCTGTCGGTTAAAGTTCGAGATCTTAGCCGCAGAGATCACCGGAATACATTGCCTTCAAGCTATTCCTCTGTGTCTCTGTGATTTCTGTGGCTAATTGGACCAGCCACGGCAGGGCGGCGTCCAGCAACAACAGGGCGAACACGCCGGGCAAATACAGCAACGACGCCCGCAGCACGCGCCGGGCCGCCAACGTCGAGGGCGCCATCAGGAAGCCGGCCGACGACGCCAGGAAGGCGACGCCGAGCAGAGCCGCACCGACGGCGTAGACGGCGCCGCCCGTCCCGAGGAACAACGGGGTCAGGCTGGCCGGCAGCAGGGCCAGGCAATAGCCGACCATGCGCCAGCCGGTGCCGCGGCCGGTGCGATCGTAGACCGGCAGCATCCGCAGTCCGGCGCGGGCGTACTCGTCGCGGTAGATCCAGGCGATGGCCAGGAAGTGCGGCACCTGCCACAGGAACACGATCAGGAACAGCGGCAGCGCTTCCCACGTCAGTCCGCCGCGCACCGCCGCCCAGCCGATCAGCGGCGGCAGCGCGCCCGGCACGGCCCCGATCAGCGTGTTCAGCGTCGTCCGCGATTTCAACGGCGTGTAGACGCCGACGTAGCAGACGAAGGTCACGGCGGCCGTCGACGGCGGCGGCCCAGTGGTTCAGCGTCAGGGCCAGGTAGGCCACGCCGCCGACGCCGAGCAACGCCCCGAACACCAGCACTTCCAGCGGCTGCATTCGGCCGGCCGGCAGGGGCCGGTTCTCGGTGCGGCGCATGTGGGCGTCGCTGCGGCGCTCGATCCACTGGTTCAAGGTGCTGGCGCCGGCCGCGACCAGGGCCGTGCCGAGCAACGACGTGGAACAGAGTCAACCCGTTGACGTGGAGGCCGCCGGCCAGCAGGGCGCCGGCCGCCACCGTGAACAGCACCAGCACCGCCACGCGCGGCTTGGTCAATTCGAGGTAGTCGGCGAGGCGCGGCCGGGCCGCCGGGGCCGCCGCGAAATCGGCGATCGTGGGCCGCGCCAGCGGCGCGGCCGTCTCATTGCCGATGGTGACGACCGCCTTCATGCCGTGCCTCTCACCTGCCGCGAACTCGGGACGGCCGAATAAACGCCCTCCGGCGCCGATTCGCGGCGCCGTTCCTCGGCGGGCAGCGTCACGGCGGCCCGATACGCCTGCACGACGGCCACGGCCGCCGCGGCCAGAATCAACGCGCCGACGACCACGTGGCCGGTGCGGACCACGGCCTGGCCGACGCGGATCGGCTGGAGGTCCGGCGGCAGGTCGGAGCCGAACCGCCCAGCCAGCGCCTCGACCCCCAGCCGACCTGCAAGACGAGCAGCCCGGCCATCACGACCAGCGGCCGGCCGAGCACACGGCGGCCGGCCGGCGTTCCCACGCCGTCCGCAACAGCCAGACGACGGCGGCCGTGACGGCGAACGCCGTCAACACGTGCAAGCGCACCGCGGATGGACTTGTCCAGGTGCCGCACGAAGGCGCCCAACACCACCTGCAGGAACACCAGTCCCACCAGCACCAGACGCCGTCCGGCGGCAACGCGCGCGTATTCGTGGAGACGAAAACTCCTGAAGTTTCGCGGGGCGAGGTCAGCACCGCCAGGCAGACGAGCAGGCCGAAGACCACCTGGGCGAAACGCCGTGGACCGCCGCCAGCTCCGGCCCCGCCGGGGCGTTGAGCAGGACGCGGGCGCCGCCGAGCAAGCCCTGCGCGACGACGCAGCCCAGCGCCGCCAGCGCCAGCCGTCGCGGCCCGGCGAACCACAAGCCCACCGCCAGCACGATCACGCACAGGCCGGCGCCGTAGGCGGCCAAGCGGTGCGTGTGTTCGATGATGAAGCCGGGACTCGGCTCGTCCCAGGAAATCAGCAGCAGGTGCCAGGGGTAGGTCGGCCACACCGGGTCGGCCATGCCGACGCGGAAGGTGGTGACCACGGCGCCCATGGCCACCGCCGCCGCCGCGACGACGGCGGTGAGCACGGCCCAGGCGTGCAGCCAGCGGGGGACAGGTTGTGACGGAGAAACGGACATAAGCGCGTCAATACGTTTAGTGAAACCTGGCGAGCCGGGAGCGTAAGCGACCGGAGTTTCGGTGCAGTCGCTGAACGCTTCTCCGGTCGCTTACGCTCCCGGCTCGCCGCGCTCAATGCGCCGTCACCGGCTCCGGCACGCCGGCCGGCCGCGCCTGCGTCTGCGGCAGGTAATCCTCCGGCGAGTCCGGTACGCTGTATTCGTAGGGGCCGCGGCGGACGATCGGCGTCGTCTCGAAGTTGCCGTGCGGCGGCGGCGACGGGGCGGTCCATTCCAGCGTGTTGCTCTGCCACGGGTTGCGGCCGGCCACCTTGCCGCAGAACAGGCTCTAGACGAAGTTGAACACGAAGATGAACTGCGCGAAGCCCAGCAGGATGGCGCTGATCGTCATGAACTGGTTGAGCAGCCGGAAGTGCGCCCAGGTGCTGTACAGGGTCGAGTCGGAATAGCGCCGCGGGTGGCCGCCGATGCCGATGATGTGCATCGGGAAGAACGTGCAGTTGGCGAACACGAACGTCAGGGCGAAGTGGACCTTGCCCAGCGGCTCGTTCATCATCCGGCCGAACATCTTCGGGAACCAGAAGTAGATGCCGGCGAAGATGCCGAAGATGCTGCTCATGAACAGCACGTAGTGCAGGTGGGCGACGATGAAATAGGTGTCGTGGATGTACACGTCCACCGGCGTGGCGGCCATGAAGATGCCGCTCAGGCCGCCGATGACGAACATGGCCACGAAGGCCAGGGCGTTGAGCATCGGCGTGGTGTAGTGGATGTTGCCGCCCCAGACGGTGCCCAGCCAGTTGAAGACTTCACGGCCGACGGCAGGGCGATCATGATGGTCGCCAGCATGAAGCCGGTGCCCAGGCGCGGGTCCATGCCGCTCTGGAACATGTGATGGCCCCAGACGATGAAGCCCAGCCCGGCGATGCCGGCGATGGCGTAGACCATCGGCCGGTAGCCGAACAGCGGCTTGCGGGAGAAGGTGGCGATGATGTCGGACACCATGCCCATCGCCGGCAGGATCATGATGTAGACGGCCGGGTGCGAATAGAACCAGAACAGGTGCTGCCACAGCAGCGGCTGACCGCCGCCGGGGCCGGTGTGCAGGTTGCCGAAGTCGAGGCCGCCCGGCGGCAGGAAGAAGGTCGTGTTGATGGTCTTGTCGAGCAGTTGCAGGATCAGGGCCACGGTCAGCACGGGCAGGGCCATCGCCTGGAGGATGGCGGTGATGAACATGGCCCAGACGGTCATCGGCATGCGGAACAGCGTCATGCCGGGCGCCCGCAGGTTGATGATGGTGGTGATGTAGTTGACCGACCCCATCATCGACGAGATGCCGACGAAGAGCAGGGCGACCAGCCAGCAGATCTGGCCGAGGCCGGAGTGCGGCGAGGCGGGCGAGTTCCAGCCCTTGCCGGGCGGGCATGGCGGCTGGCGAGCGTGGGATAGGAGGTCCAGCCGGAGCCGGCGCCGCCGCCGTCCACGAAGAAGCTGGTGAGGATGACGAAGAAGGCCGGCCACATGAACCAGTACGACATCATGTTCAGCTTGGGGAACGCCATGTCCTTGGCGCCGATCATCAGCGGGATCAGGAAGTTGCCGAAGGCGCCGGTCAGCAGCGGGATGATGACGAAGAAGATCATCACCGAGGCGTGCATGCTGAAGAGCATGGTGTAGAAGTCGGGCGACATCTTGCCGCCCCATTCCTTGGGGAACCAGCGCACTGAGGATCGGCACTCCGGCCGGGTAGCCGACCTGGAGGCGCACCAGCAGGGCCAGGCCGCCGCCGATGAAGAGGAAGATCAGGCCGGAGAACAGGAACTGGATGCCGATGATCTTGTGATCTTCGGAGAAGATGTACTTGCGCAGGAAACCCAATTCGTGGCCGTGGGCCCCGGTCTCGTGCGAATGGCTGACGCTCATGCCCGATCCTCGTTATGTCTACTTCGGCGAGCCGGGTCGCGTGAGCGCCCGGAGGCCGGTGCAATCGCTGAAACCGAACTCCGGGCGCTCACGCGACCCGGCTCGCCGTTACTTCGCAAGCGCCACCGGCGTCCCCGCCGCGGCGGGATTCGTCTCCGGCTCGTGGCTGTTCTGCGCCTTCGAGCTGATACCGCAGCCACGCCCGGAAATCGTCTTCGTTCGGATGGACGTACAGCCGGCCGCGCATCCGGTAGTGGCCGCCGCCGCACAACTCCTTGCAGGCGATCTCCCAGCGACGGGCCGGGTCGGCCGGCTCCTCGCAGCGGCCGGCCGCCTCGTTCCATTGCGTGTTCGACTCGATCGGCCTTGAACCACATGGGGATCGTCTTGCCGGGCAGCGCGTCCTGCATCAGCCGCAGGTTCGGCAAGCCGAAGCTGTGAATCACGTCCTGCGTCTTGAGGTAGATGCGGATGTTGGCGTTCTTCCAGGTGTGCAGTTCATTGGGCAAACGGAGGTCGTCGATCTCCGGCGACTCGGCCCAGGCGCGGCCGTCGGCGTCGGTCTTGGTCACGTCCTCGGGGTAACGGATGTCCCATTCCCACTGGCGGGCCGTCACCTGCACCACCAGGTGCGGCTCCGGCATCAGCCCCTGGTACTTGATCCGCTCCCACACGCTGACCTGCGCGAAGGCGATCCAGAACAGGATGACGGCCGTGGCCGACCGTCCAGGTGATCTCCAGGCGGTGGTTGCCTTCGACGTAGCGCGCCTTGCGTCGGGGATCGTAGGCGTAGCTGAACATGAACCAGCGAGCAGCGCCTCGGTCAGCGACGAAGACGACGCCGGTGATGGCGAGGATGATGTAGAACAGATTGTCCACTTCGCCGCCGTAGCTGGCGACGTTTTGCGGCATCCACCAGCCGACGAACGGCGACACGAGGCACAGGGCCAGGATCGCCCGCAGGACCAGCGCCGAAAAACAGGCCCCAAAGCTTCTGCACGACAACGCTCCTCAGAAATTATGCTCACAGAGATCACAGAGAAAGCAAGAGATTAGTCTTTTCTCTCCGTATTCACCGTGACCTCCGTGGCTACATGGTTTGCCGACTTCTCCGCGTGCTCCTCCGGCGGCCGGTCGTAGATCTTGTCGCGCACGTCCTCCGGCAGCATCTGCGGGTAGGGCAGCGCCTGGACGAAATTCACCACGTCCCAGACGTCCTTGTCGTCGGTCACGCCGGTCGGCGGCATGCCGGACGGGTCGATGCCGCGCTTGATCCGCCAGAAGATGTCGATGGGCCGCCGGCCGCCGCGGTAGACGCCGAGCGTCAGGTTCATCGGCCGCACCAGCGTCCCCCACTTGTCGTAGCGGAAGGGGACCTGCCGGCCGTAGTCCTGATGGCAGCCGATGCAGCTGGCGCTGCCCGACGGGTCGGAGAAGAGCTTATAGCCGCGGCGGATCGACTCCGCCATCTGCTTGCTGGTCAGGTCCTTGTAGGAATCCTTGGCCGGCTCGATCGGCTTGGCGTCGGCCGCCGCCCACTGGCCGACGATCGTCGGTCAGTGGTTGTGGACTTCGTTGGCGATGCCCTCGCCTTCTTGTAGTCCTCGCCGCTGGTCAGGGCGGAGAGGATGTCCTTCTCGACTTCGCCGCGGATGCTCAGGTGGATGACGTAACTGGCGAGGCCGTCGAGTTCCTCATCGGTGAGCAAGGCGAAGGAGGGCATGGAGGTGCCGTCGATGCCCTGGTGCAGCGTGCGCATCAAATCGTCGCGGCGCGGTTTGCCGGGCGGGCCGCCGGCCGAGGAGACGAACTTGAACTTGCCGAGCCGGTAGTCGCGCGGGTGCGGGACCACCCACGGCCCGGTCGGCCCGCGGCCGTCGCCGGGCAGGCCGTGGCAATGGACGCAGTGAAAGCGAAACGCCTTGCTGCCCGTGGCCAGCGTGTGAAAGGGGCGCCTTCGTCGGCGTCGCGCACCTTCAACTGGACGAGCTGGGTCACGACGCCTTCGTCCTCGCCCTTGGCGGCGCCGACCCGCGGGGCGTAGGGCGTGCCGAACGCGGCGTCGAGGGCGGTGTGGAGCTTGGCGCGAAGGCCGGCGTCGATGGTCTTGGGGTCGGTGATCTTGCCGCCCTTCTTGGGGATCTCCGCGATGCTTTCGTCGAGGCGGCCGGGCTGTTCCGAGGCCCACGGCTGGTCCTTGGGCACTTCGTCCACGATCGGGTCGGTGCGCGCCGGATAGTGGAGGGACGGCGAGTAGCGCAGCGATTCGCCGCAGCCGCACAGCAGCAAGGCGGCGAGCAGGGGGACGGCGACGGACAACGCACGCGACGGCCGACGCGAAGACTGGCCAGAGATCACTCGTGAATCCCCCTCGTAGAATCCAGCCGCGAAAGAGGAGTTCTTGTGTCCATCAAATCGTGGAAGCGGACGGACGCCTCGGCGGTTTGACGCAGCGTGTTTTGTAGTTGGTCGCGGCGCGAAGTCAAGCGGATTCGCAATCCGTCCGCGGGCCGCTTCTCGGCAGCAATCCGTGTGCCGCGAGATCGAGGCGCGTTCCCCGGCGAGCGGGGGGCGTCAGCCCCCTGATTTTAGAATGGTATCGCCGACCCTATGCTAAATCAGGGGGCTGACGCCCCCCGCTCGCCGGGCCGATAGAATGACCGGATTTGAGAACGGCCCCCGCTCCGATTCCCGGAATCGGGAAGGCGGCGCCGGGGCGGGAGACGGCGATGCTGTACCGACTCGGCCGGCTGATGCAACTGGCCGGCATGGTGATCCTGCCGTTGGCCATCGTTGCCAACGTGGCCCCCGAACACGCCATCGATCTGAAAACGTCGTTGACGCTTTCGGGGATCGGGATCGTGATTTTTTTCGTCGGTTGGCTGATTCAGCAGGCGGGGCGGAAGGGGTGAGCGCGTCAGGGCGTCAGGGCCGCGCGGACGATGGCCAGGAACTGCCCGGCGTTGAGGCTGGCGCCGCCGATCAGGCCGCCGTCCACGTCGGGCTGGTGCAGCAGCGTGGCGGCGTTGTCCGGCTTGACGCTGCCGCCGTACTGGATGAGAAGCGCCGCGGCGGCTTCCTCGCCGAAGCGTTCGCCGATTTGCCCGCGAATGAAGGCGTGGGCCTGCTGGGCCTGCTCCGGCGTGGCGTTGACGCCGGTGCCGATGGCCCAGACCGGCTCGTAGGCCAGCACCACGCGCTTCAGCGCGGCGGCGTCGAGGCCGGCCAGGCTGCCGGTCAGCTGGGCGTCGCAGCACCGCTTCGGTGCGGTTGGCCTTGCGTTCCTCCAGCGTCTCGCCGACGCAGAGGATGACGTGCAGCCCGGCGGCCAGGGCGGCGTGGACCTTGCGGTTGATGAAGGCGTCGGTTTCGCCGAGTTTGTGCCGGCGTTCGCTGTGGCCGAGGATGACGTAGCGGCAGCCGACGTCGACCAGCATGGCGGGGCTGACTTCGCCGGTGAAGGCGCCTTCCTTTTCGGGGTAGCAGTTCTGGGCGCCCAGCTCGACGGGGCTGCCGCGCAAGGCCTCGGCGACCGGCAGCAGGTAAGGAGACGGCGGACAGACGGCGACGCGCACGGCCTTCTCGCCGCCGAGTCCTTCGACCACGGCCGCCGCCAGCGCCTTGGCCGTGGCGGCGTTGGTGTACATCTTCCAGTTGCCGGCGACGAATTTCTGCCGCATGTGATCCTCGTTGTCTCATGCACCGCAGACCCGGTTAGCCGCGAGTGCAAGCGGATGCTCGGTCGAGCAACTCTGCTAGCGCGTCGCGGCTAACCGGGTTCGTGAAACTATCGTCAGATCGTCTTGCCCATCACTCGCCAGCTTGCGCAGGTCCTCCGTCAGCGCCGCGTACTGCGCCGGCAGCAGCGCCTGCGGCCCGTCGGACAGCGCCTTTTCCGGGCAGCTGTGGACCTCGACGTGAACGCCGTCGGCCCCGGCGGCCAGGCCGGCCCGCGCCATCGCCGGGATCAGGTCGGGCCGGCCGGTGGCGTGGCTGGGATCGACGATGATCGGCAGATGGCTCTGCCCCTTCACGTTCGGCACCGCGCTCATGTCGAGCATGTTGCGCGTCGAATCCTCGAAGGAACGCACGCCGCGCTCGCACAGCACCACGTCGGGGTTGCCCTCGGACAGGATGTACTCGGCCGACATCAGCAGGTCCTTGACCGTGGCGCTCATGCCGCGCTTCAGCAGCACCGGCTTGCGCGTCTGGCCGACTTCCTTGAGCAGGTCGAAGTTCTGCATGTTGCGGGCGCCGATCTGGAACATGTCGGCGTAGCGCTCGACCAGCGGCGACCTGGCGCGGGTCCATCACCTCGGTGACGACCGGCATGCCGTGCTTGTGGCCGACGTCGCGGAGGATTTTCAGGCCCTCCTCGCCCAGTCCCTGGAAGCTGTAGGGGCTGGTGCGCGGCTTGAACGCGCCGCCGCGCAGGATGTTGGCCCCCGCCGCCTTGACGTGGCCGGCGATCTCGTCGAGGATCGCTTCGCCTTCGACGGCGCAGGGCCCGGCGATCATGGCCAGGTAGCCGCCGCCGATCTGCACCGGCTGGTCGCCGACCGCGGACCTCGACGACCGTGTCGGCCTGCGTGAAACTCGCGGCTGGCCAGCTTGAACGGCTTCAGGATCGGCAGCACCTGCTCGACGCCGGGGATGGCCGGCAGCGGCTCGACCTGCAGCTTGTCCTCGTCGCCGATGACGCCGATGATGGTGCGCTGTCTCGCCCTGGCTGAGGTGCGGCTTGAAGCCCAGCTCGCGGATGCGCTCCAGGATGTGGTCGATCTGCTCGTCGGTGGAGTCGGGGCGGAGAACGATAATCATGGGGTGCGCGGGGTACGGGTGAAGAACCTGAACGGTGGTCATGTCCCGTTTTAGTGCCGCCGGGCGCGTTTCGGCAACCGGGCCGGTGGCCGCTTGACTCTGCCCCGACGAGCAGCTGGAGCACGGAGTAGATCGCCGCGCCGATGGCGTCCGACGGCGGATCCAGCTCGCGGCGCAGCCGGAACAGGTTCCAGCCCAGACGGTAAAAATCGAACAGCAGCCGCAGCTGCGCCGGGTCTCGCGGCAGCAGCTCGGCCGTCCCCGGCGCGGCCCGATACTCCTTCAGGAACACGACCGACGCCCAGCGCTGCCAGAACAGCGCCCACGGCCGCAGCGTCGGCACGTCCTCGGCGCAGGCCGCCCTGCGCCAGCGCGGCCTGGGCGGCCTCCTGGAGCGAGCGATGCAGGCTGGTCAGGTCGCGCACCGGCGAACGCTTGCGGCGGCGGTGGCTCAGCGGCCGATCCGGCTTCGCCCTCGAAATCGACCACCAGGAAATCCTGGCCGATCGACACCAGATGCCTGAGGTGGTAGTCGCCGTGACAGCGGATGCGCACCGCCGTGATCACGATCCAGGATGCGCCGGGCCTGGCGCAGCAGCTGTCTCCTCGCCCCGGAGCACGCCGGTCGGCCGGTTCGCGCAGCGCCTCCGGCAGTCGTGCCAGTCGCCTGCCGCAGCCGTTCCAGCGTCTGCCGGATTTGGCCGCGCATCGACTGGTAGCAGCGACCGCTGGTACATCGGCGTGAACGGCTCCGGCGCGAAGGCCGGATCGTCGGCGTCCGGAGGCCAGGGCGACGTGCAGCTCGGCCGTCCGCCGGGCCATCAGCCGGGCCGTCTCCAGGTACGAGCCAAGCATCTCCCGCGCCTGCTCCGGGATCTCCTGCTCGCTCAGGTCCACGACCGAACGCGGCCCCGCTTCCAGCTCCGGCGGCGGCAGGTTCGCCCGTCAGACACGCGGTCGAAGAAACGGTGCAGGGCGTCCAGCGTCAGCCGCCAGGCGTCGCCCTCGCCGGCGATGTACTCCTGCGGACGATGCCCGACGTCATCGGCTCGCCGCGTCTCCGGCTGGTACTCCAGCACGCCCAGCAGGGCCGGCGTGTGCGTGAAGGCGCCGGTCGTGGCCAAAGCGCCGCAACACTTCCACTTCGGGATGAGTCCCCTCCTCGACGCGGCGGTAGAGCTTGAGCAGCAGGCCGCGGCCGTCGAGCACGGCGGTCGTGTTGCTCAGCTTCGAGAAGGTGCAGGGGCGGCTTCCGGCGCCGTCTCGGCGGCGCGGGCGCTGTCGGCGGCCGGTTCGCCGCGCAGGTCGCCCGCCTCGCCCTCCAGTGCGCCGCCCTTCAGACGCCGCGTCGATCAGGGGGCCCACGAAATCGCGATCCGCGGACGGGTCGTACAGGACGCCATGCACGCCCTCCGTCGCCGATGCGGCGTGCGGACGGTGAGCCGGGCGACGGCGGGGCCGGCCGGCGCCGTCCGGCGGCGAAGGCCAGCGGCACGACGTACAATTCCGGGTCGCCCTCGGCGTAGTCGGCCTGCACCAGGGCGATGCGATCCGCCCCGCCCGTGCGCGGGACCTTGATCGTGTCACGCACGCGTCGCGCTCTTGAGCGTCCGCGATTGCCCCTGGAACCAGCGGCGCGACTGGAGATACCCCGGCAGCGCCACCTCCAGCTCCTGGCGGCCCTTGCCGCGGAAGACTCCCTCCCAGCCCGCCGGCGCTGGAGACGCTCAGCGCCGGCGGCGCGGCGGCCTCCGACCGTCCGCCGGCTCCGCGCTGCGGCCTGAGCAAGAACCAGTAAAACGCATACGGCCCCAGCGTCAGGCAATACGTCCCTTCGCCGATCAGCGGGAACGAGGCCGGCCCAGCATCTCGACCGGCCCCATGCCCTTGTACTCGGACAGTTCCATCCAGGTGCATTGCACGAACCGCGACAGGTTGGCCACCACCAGGATGCGCTCGTCGCCGTGCCGCCGGACGAACGCCAGCGTCTTGGGGTTGTCCGGCGACAGGATCTCCAGCGTGCCCCGGCCGAACGCCTGATGCCGCTTGCGCAGGGCGAGCAGCCGCTTCATCCACCACAACAGCGAATGGACGTTGTTCTGCTGCGCCTCGACGTTGACCGCCTCGAAGTGATATTCCGGATCGATGACGGGCGGCAGATAGAGCCGCTGCGGGTTGGCCGTCGAGAAGCCGGCGTTGCGGTCCGACGTACCACTGCATCGGCGTGCGGACGCCGTTGCGGTCGCCGAGGTAGATGTTGTCGCCCATGCCGATCTCGTCGCCGTAGTAGAGCACCGGCGTGCCCGGCAGCGACAGCAGCAGGCCGTTCATCAGCTCGATCTTGCGGCGGTTGTTCTGCATCAGCGGCGCCAGGCGGCGGCGGATGCCGAGGTTGATGCGCGCCTGCGGGTCCTGGGCGTAGACGCGGTACATGTAATCGCGGTCGTCCTCCGTGACCATCTCCAGCGTCAGCTCGTCGTGGTTGCGCAGGAACAGCGCCCACTGGGCTGCTTCGGGGATGGCCGGCGTCTGCTGGAGGATGTCCACGATGGGAAGGCGGTCCTCCATCTGGATGGACATGAACAGCCGCGGCATGACCGGGAAGTGGAAGCACATGTGGCACTCGTCGCCGCCGCCGTCGCCGAAGTAGGCGACGGCGTCCTCCGGCCACTGGTTGGCCTCCGCCAGCAAGAAGACGATTCGGATACTTCTCATCGACGTGGCGGCGCAGCTTCTTGAGGAAGGCGTGCGTCTCCGGCAGGTTCTCGCAGTTGGTGCCCTCGCGCTCGTAGAGGTAGGGGATGGCGTCGAGGCGGAAGCCGTCCACGCCCATGTCCATCCAGAAGTCGAGCGTCCGGAAGACCGCCTCCTGCACCAGCGGATTGTCGTAATTGAGGTCGGGCTGGTGCGAATAGAAGCGGTGCCAGTAGTAGGCGTTGGCGACGGGGTCCCAGGTCCAGTTGGACGACTCGAAGTCCTTGAAGATGATGCGGGCGTCCTTGAAGCGCTCGCGTCGTGTCGCTCCAGACGTAGAAGTCGCGTTCGGGGCTGCCGGGCGGCGACCGGCGGGCGCGCTGGAACCACGGATGCTGGTCGGAGGTGTGGTTGACGACCAGCTCGGTGATGACGCGCAGGCCGCGGCGGTGGGCCTCTTCGAGGAAGCGTTTGAAATCGTCGAGGTTGCCGTAGATCGGGTTGACGGTGGTGTAGTCGGCGATGTCGTAGCCGTCGTCGCGCAGCGGCGACGGGTAGAACGGCAGCAGCCACAGGGCGGTGACGCCGAGGTCTTGAAGGTAGTCGAGCTTTCGATCAGGCCGGGGAAGTCGCCGATGCCGTCGCCGTTGCTGTCCATGAAGGCGCGGACGGGCGACCTCGTAGATGATCGCGTCCTTGTACCAAAGGGGGTCGTCGTCGAGGGAGACGGCATCCTGCACACGGGGTTTGCGGGCCACGGCGGTTCACCTGAAATGCTTTACGGCGAGCTTGGGCTGACTCCTCCGGCCGCTGCTACTTCCTGACCAACAGCCACCGTTTGAACGCGCAAGCATCAATGGTCCTTCTGCGGGTCTCATCTAGGCCGATTTCCGCGATGGGAATACGGCCTAAGTGGGCGTCGGCGCCCAAGTTCGTCCAGTAGTACGGCTTGGCCCTGTTTTCTTCTTCGGCGTGGGCCGGAATCCTATAGACATCGTAGAAGTCGTTGTAGTCGTCCTTCTCCTCGTCAAACTTGGAGCGGAGGAAATACCATTCCCCCTCGAACTGGAATTCAATCATCCTTGGCAGGTCGTAGAACTCTCCGTAAGTAAATGGTATCTTATCGGCCATCGTAGCGTCTCCTTCGTTCGCCGCAAGTACATGGTTCGATCATGGCGGGTTGAGCCTACCCGCCTTGCCAACTGGGTTGGGGATGTTTTGTCCCGGAAAAGCAGGTTGGGACCTTCCGTTACGTTCACATGCCATGTGTTGGGAGGGCCGCCCTTCCACGCATCCTCGGGGATAAGCTCGACGGTCCCTCCCGCCGCGCAATCGCGCCGGCGGTGGCGACCCTGACCGTGCCGTGTGGCAGCCCCGACGCCGCCTCTCCGACGCTCGACCCCATCTGTGCGGAGATCTTCTCGCCCGGTTGGGGCTGGTAGTTCCGTCCTCCCCGAACGATCACTGTATCATCAGGAATCACCGTCTTCGGATCCGCCCCCTTCGCGAGTTCATCCACCAGCGGGTTCTTGTTTACGAGCCGCGGGTGGTTCGCCAACGGGTCGCCCGGAATCGCGGAATTCATTCCGGCGTCACCCGTTCCTGTCCACCACCTGATACGCCTTCGCCGGCGAAGTACCTGTAGCCAAAACTCACCCCACCGTCGTGGCCACCGGGAACGACCCCAGTACGGTCACTTCCTGGGAATGTTCGGCGAGCGCCTTGAGCGCCCGGCCGACCTTGGGGTCGTCGGCGTGGCCCTCGAAATCGACGAAGAACATGTATTCCGACTTGCGACGTCTTGGCGGGGAACGACTCGATCCAGGTCAGGTTGATCTTGTTCTGCTTGAAGACGTCCAGCGCCTCGACCAGCGAGCCGGGGTTGTGCGGCACCCGGAACATGATGGCCGTCTTGTCGTGGCCGGTCTTGCCGCACTTCTGATGGCCGATGACCGCGAAGCGCGTCTCGTTGTGCGGCGAATCCTCGATGTCCTCGAAGAGGATGCGCAGGCCGTAGCTGACGGCGGCCTGGCGGCTGGCGACGGCGGCGGCGCCCGGCTCATGCTGGGCCAGCTCGGGCGGCGTCGGCCGTGCTGGACACCTCCTTCAGCGAGCGCCTGCGGCACGTTCTTGCTCAGCCAGTTGCGGCACTGCGACAGGGCCTGCGGCTTGCTGTAGACGCGGCGGATCTCCTGCTGCTCGCAGTTGGCCATCAGGTTGTGGTGGATGCGCAGCCGGACCTCGCCGCAGATGACCAGGTGCGGCAGCCGCAGGAACATGTCCAGCGTGTCGGCGACGCGGCCGTCGGTGGAGTTCTCCAGCGGCACGACGCCGAAATCGACGTGGCCGCGGTTGACCTCCTCGAAGACGGCGGCGATGCTGCCGACGCCGCATGAACTCGACCGCCTGGCCGAAGCGCTCGACGGCGGCCAGATGGCTGAAGCTGTATTCGGGGCCGAGATAGGCGACCTTGAGCACCTTCTGCAATGGCGCGCGAGCCGCTCATGATCTCGCGGAAAATGGCCCGGACGGTCGCGTCGTCGAGCGGGCCTCTTGGTTTGACCTCCAGGACGTTCTTGAGCACTTCCTCTTCGCGGCGGGCGAGAAGATTTCGCCGCCCTGATCGTTCTTGAGCTTGCCGATCTCCGCCGCGAAGCTCGGCCCGGTCGTTGACCAGCTTGAGGATTTGCAGGTCGAGTTTGTCGATCTGCGCTCGCGGAGGTTTCGGAGGGAGCTGGACGTACGGGACGCGGCCGCGCTGTTGGCGGTCGTCGTGAGTCGCCCTCGGTTTTGCGCGCATAGGGGGTCTCATCAAAGGAGGTTCGCGCAGATTTTCGCAGTCTAGTCGTAGCGAAACGGCGGTGTCAACGTCAACGGGCCGAAGCGCAACATCATGGCGAATTGATCGACTTCAGGACCGTCTGCCAGATTGTCGCGCGGCCGGACTGCCACGATTCGGCAGGCTGCCATTCTGGCAGAAGCGCCTGCCGAATGGCAGCTGTACGGTATCTCGCTCTAACTATTTGACGCGACGTCAAGGCATGGTAACTCTGCAAGATGATATCGTGGAGCAAGCTGGCACATGCAGTTGCTCAGTTTGACCCGGCAAGTCTCGATAACTGGCGACGAATGAGAACCACGAGAATCCACGCCGATCAATCGACGGCCGCATGCAGATTGCTAGCCGACCAGCGACCGGCAAGCGCGGCCGTTGAGAAAGGAGACAGTCGATGGCGGAAGAAAAAATCATCGGCATCGACCTGGGCACGACGAACTCGGTCGTGGCCGTCATGGAAGGCGGCGAGGTCAAGGTCATCGCCAACCAGGAAGGCAACCGCCTGACGCCCAGCGTGGTCGCCTTCACCGACAAGGGCGACCGGCTGGTCGGCGACCCGGCCAAGCGGCAGGCCATCACCAACCCCCGGCGCACCGATCTACTCGATCAAGCGCTTCATGGGCCGGCGGCACAAGGAAGTGGCCGGCGAAGAGAAGCTGGTGCCGTACAAGATCGTCGGCGGCGCCGACGAGCCGGTGAAGGTCGATATCGACGGCAAGCACTACACGCCGCCGGAAATCTCGGCGATGATCCTGCGCAAGCTCAAGGAGGCGGCCGAGGCCTACCTCGGCCATACGGTCCGCAAGGCGGTCATCACGGTGCCGGCCTACTTCAACGACGCCCAGCGGCAGGCGACGCATCGACGCCGCCCAGATCGCCGGCTTCGACACCGAATGGGAGATCGAGGATCCAAGGACCGGCAAGAAGACCAAGCAGCGGATGCGCATCATCAACGAGCCGACGGCCGCCTCGCTGGCCTACGGCCTCGACAAGAAGAAGAACGAGAAGATCGCCGTGTTCGACCTCGGCGGCGGCACGTTCGACATCTCGATCCTCGACGTCGGCGACGGCGTCTTCGAGGTCAAGGCGACAACGGCGACACGCACCTGGGCGGCGACGACTTCGACCAGGTGCTGATCGACTACATCGCCGACGAGTTCAAGAAGGAGAACGGCATCGACCTGCGCAAGGACCAGATGGCCTTGCAGCGGCTCAAGGAAGCGGCCGAGCGGGCCAAGAAGGACCTGTCGCAGCAGGCGACGACCGACATCAACCTGCCGTTCATCACGGCGGACGCCTCGGGGCCGAAGCACCTGCAGATGTCGCTGACGCGCTCGAAGTTCGAGCAGCTGGTGGATCACCTGGTCGAGCGCTGCCGCGGCCCGGTGATGAAGGCGCTGGCAGGACGCCAAGCTGAAGCCGTCGCGACATCGACGAGGTCGTGCTGGTCGGCGGCATGACGCGCATGCCGAAGATCCAGTAGCTGGTGAAGGACATCTTCGGCAAGGAAGGCCACAAGGGCGTCAACCCCGACGAGGTGGTGGCCATCGGCGCCGCCATCCAGGGCGCGCAGCTGCTGCTTGGGCAGCAAGTCGGAAGTGCTGCTGCTGGACGTGACGCCGCTGTCGCTGGGCATCGAGACGCTGGGCGGCGGGCTGACCCGGCTGATCGAGCGGAACACGACGATCCCGACACAAGAAGACGGAGACGTTCTCGACGGCGGCGGACAACCAGCCGGCGGTGACGATCAGCGTCTACCAGGGCGAGAGCGAGATCGCCAAGAGTCCGAGCAATCGGCTGCTGGGCGAGTTCAACCTGGAGGGCATCCGCCGGCGCCGCGCGGCGAGCCGCAGATCGAGGTGACGTTCGACATCGACGCCAACGGCATCCTGAACGTGTCGGCCAAGGACAAGGACACGGGCAAGGAGGCCAAGATCGAGATCAAGGGATCGAGCGGCCTGGACCCGGCCGAGGTCGAGCGGATGCGCAAGGAGGCGGAGGCGCACGCCGCCGAGGACAAGAAGAAGGTGGAGCTGATCGAGGCGCGCAACCAGGCCGACCAGGCGGTCTTCCAGATCGAGAAGTTGCTGCGCGAGCACGGCGACAAGATGCAGGCGGCCGACAAGGAGGCGATCCAGGCGGCGATCGAGAAGACGCGAGCAGGCGATGCGCGGCGAGGACGTGCAGGCGATCCGCCAGTCCACGTCGGACCTGGCGATGGCGGCCCAGGCGTTGGCGGCGCACGTCCAGGGCGGCGGCACCGCGCCGGGCGGCGAGGGCTTCCAGGGCGGCGGCCCGTCGCCGGCGGCGACGGCCGGGGCGGCCCATCCTCCGGCGGCGGCAAGGACGACGTGATCGACGCGGAGTTTGAGGTGAAGAAGTAAGCGCACTTTGACCAGACCGAAGCGCGAGTAAAGGTCGGATGGAAAGGGCCGTCGGGATTCGACTTCCACAAGGGGGCCGAATCCCGACGGCCCTTCTTGTTTCCAGCGGTCCCTCCCGCCGCGTCATCCGTCTATACTTCGGAGACAAGCAAGTTACGGGAGGAACGCAGCCATGAGCCGGTTTCCCGATTTCATGCATATGGACCTAAGCAAGGTCACGTGCGGCGGCTGTTTACTAATTCTGTTCTCGCTGTTCCTGGCGTTCGGGACCGCGGTCGGCGGCGCCGTTCTGCTGATGGGACTATTCCCTGGTCTGTTCCCCGATAATCGGCCGGAGCGCTGGCTGATCGGCCTGCTGCTCATCGTCGGTTTCGCCGTCGGGGCCGGGTGCTTCCAACTCGGCCGCCTCGCCATGACCCGTCTGGGCCTGCGGTTCTATCGGGAAGGACGCCAACCGCCCGACGAAGTAAGATGAACTGCGGTTCGGACGATCCTTGGCCGTAACATGATCCCGCGAACTTCGGGGCGGCGCCATACGGTCGGATATTAGCGCTTTCCTTCGTCGCCCTGTCGCCATCGGCAAGCCCGTCTGCCGCCTCGGCCTCGCCTCCCACGGCGACACCGCGATCACGCCCGACGACATTCACCACGCCCTCGACCGCGGCGTCAACTTCCTCAACTGGGCCGGCGATGAGGACGTTTTCAGCCGCACCATCGCCGACCTCGGGCCGCGACGCGACGACGTGGTCGTCTGCGTGCAGTTCGCCGCCCGCACCGCCGCCGACGCCGGCGAGGAGCTGCGCTCCGTCCTGGCCGCGATCAAGAGCGATTATGTGGACATCTTGACGTTCTATTACGTCGAGGAGCCGGCCGAGTGGGAGCGGCTGCTCGGCGCCGGCGGGGCGCTGGAATATTGCCGGGCGGCCCAGCGCGACGGCCGTGTCCGCCGCCTGGGGATCACCACGCATCAGCGGCCGCTGGCCGCGGAGGCCGCCCGAAGCGGCAAGCTCGACCTGCTCATGGTCCGCTACAACGCCGCCCACCGCGGGGCCGAGACCGAGGTTTTCCCGGCCGCCGAGGCCGCCGGGATGCCGGTGATCGCCTACACCGCCCTTCGCTGGGGCGGACTGCTGCGGCCGACGTCCGACGACCCGCCCGGCTTCACGCCGCCGCCGGCGCGGGAATGGTATCGCTTCGTGTTGCAGAACCCCACGGTAACGGTGGCGTTGGCGGCGCCGCACGACCGCCGCGAGTTGGAACACGACTTGACGGTCCTCGACGCAACCCATCCATTAACCCCGGAGGAGTATGAACGGCTGGCGGAACACGGCCGCCGCGTCCGGAGGCACGGCGGCCGGTTCCCGTGACGGATCAAGGGAGATGAAGGATGGCCGAAAAGCAAAAAGCCGTATCGCCCGAACGCATCCAGCAATTCGGCTGGGGCTTCGCGCCGCCGTTGCTCCTGGAGGCCGGGGTGCGCTGCCGCGTCTTCGATGTCCTCGACTCGGGGCCGAAGACGGTGGCGCAGGTCGCCGCCGAGACCGGGGCGTCGCCGCGCGGCCTGCGCCGCCCTGATGAACGCCCTCGTCGGCCTGGAGTTGCTCGCCAAACAGGGCGAGGCCTACGCCCTGACCCCGGAAAGCTCCGCGTATCTCGTCAGCACCAAACCGGCCTTCCTCGGCGGCATGACGCGCCACCTCAGCAACCACCTGATCCCCCACTGGCTGCACCTCACCGAGTCCGTCCAGACGGGCAAGCCGCCGATCTCCGTCAACCGGGAAACGACCGGCGGCGAGTTCTTCCGCGAGTTCGTCGAGGACCTGTTCGCCAACAACTACGCGACCGCCAAGGCGCTGGCCGAACACCTCCTGGCGAAGGAACCGGCGGGGCCGTACCGCGTGCTCGACCTGGCGGCCGGCTCCGGCGTCTGGAGCATCGCCCTGGCCGAGAAGTCGCCGCAGGTGCGGGTGACCGTGGTGGACTGGCCGGCCGTGATCCCGGTCTGCCAGAAGGTGACGGGCCGCCGAGGCGTCGGCGACCGCTACGAATACCGGCCCGGCGACCTGCTCGAAGTGGACTTCGGCGCCGGCTATCAGGCGGCGACGCTCGGCCATATCCTCCACAGCGAGGGCGAAAAACGAAGCCGGGCGCTTCTGAAGAAGGTGTTCGCGGCGCTGGCGCCGGGCGGCGTCGTCGCCATCGCCGAGATGGTCCCCAACGAGGACCGCACCGGGCCGGCCATGCCGCTGATCTTCGCCGTCAACATGCTGGTGCATACCGACGAGGGCGACACCTTCACCTTTGGCGAGATGAGCGCGTGGCTGCGCGAGGCCGGCTTTGTGAACCCGCGGCAACTCGACGTTCCGGGGCCGTCGCCGCTGATCCTTGCGGACAAGCCGTAATCCGTCGCTCACGCTTCCGTCTCGGACGGACTTTGGGAAACGACCATGCACCGCTTCCTGCCGATCCTTCTCTGTCTCCTCTTCGTCGCCGCGGCCAGCGCCGAAGGTACGCCGCAAAACGGCGAAGCCGTGATCCGCGCCAAGGCCGGCCCGTCGGAGATCGTTATCACCACCACCAGTCGTCTGGCGGGCGCGATTCACTCCTTGACCTGGAACGGAAAGGAATTCATCAACAGCACCGACCACGGCCGGCAACTCCAGTCGCGCCGCCGCCTTCGACTGGGACCGCGGGTTCAACGCCGAAAGCTACAATCCCACCGAAGCCGGCTCGCGCGACGACGGTGCCGGCGACAAGTCATCGAGCAAGCTGTTAAGCCTCCACGCGGAAGGGGCGGAACTACGAACGACAATTCAGATGGCGTTCTGGCTGACGCCGGGCGAGAAGTCGGGCAACGACCCGGCCCGCAACGACAAGGCGCTGTCAGACTGCGTCGTCGCCAAGCGCGTCCACATCGGCTACAAGGGCCTCGCCCACGCCATCGAATTCGACGCCACCTTCACCCTTCCGCGCGGCGAAAGGCACACCTCCGTTCATTTCGAGGCGCCGACCGGCTACATGCCCGCGGAGTTCGGACGATTCTGGAAATACGACGCCGACAAAGAGGATCTGGAAAAGCTGGACGACCATGCCTGCGAACAGGAACGGCCCGTCGTTTTTTCGACGGCCGACGGTGCCTACGCGATGGGGGTCTACTCGCCCGATCAGCCGTCGCCTGGCTTCGAGCGCGTCGGCTACGGTCGCTTCCGTTTCAAGGCAGAAAAAGTGAACAAGTGGAACTGCGTCTTCCGCATCCGCGATCCGAAAGGCATCGCCGTCGGCGATTATCATTTCCGCACGTTCGTGGCTGTGGGCACGCTGGAGGACGTGAAGACTACGCTGAAGGCCCTCTCCAAGGAGTTCCGTCATCCCTGAGCGACGGGTGATTCCGCCAGCCGGCCCAGCAGGCGGAACATCAACGCCGACGCCTCCCGCGCCTCCTCTTCCGTGAGGACCAGCGGCGGCGCGATGCGGACCACCTTCTTCGCCAGCGGCCCCAGCAGGTGAACGCCGTCGCCGCCGGTCTCGCCCCGGTAGCACGCCAGCACGAACGCGTTGGCCCACTCCGCGGCGGTTCGCCCCGCGTGGTCGCGCGTCTCCACGCCCCACACCATGCCGCCCTTTTCGCCGCGCACATGGGCGATGAACGGCAGTTCCTTCAGCCGCACCAGCCCTTCCTCCAGCACCGCCGACGTCCGCCGGCTCCGGCCCAGCACGTCGCCGGCCGCGAACTCCTCCAGCGTCGCCAGCACGGCCGCGCAGCAGAGCGGGTTGGCGCTCCAGGTGTCGGACGCCTCGCCGTAATCGAGAGCGCCGAACAGGTCGGCCGGCCCCGCCGCCGCCGCCACGGGGACGCCGTTGCCCAGCCCCTTTCCCAGCACGACCACGTCCGGCTCCAGGCCGTAGGTCTCGTAGGCGAACAGGTCGCCGGTCCGGCCGAAATTGGATTGCACCTCGTCGAGGATGAATATCAGATCGTTTTCACGGCAGAAGGTTTGAAGCATCTGCAGGTACGCGGCCGGCGGGTGGTAGGAGCCGCCGCCGCCGAGATACGGCTCGGTGATGAGCGCGGTCAGTCGCCGGCCGAACTGGTTGAGCAAGGCGTCCAGTTCGCGGCGGTACGGCGCCGGGTCGAACGGCCGGCCGCGCAGGCTCGACGTCGATGCACTCGCTCATCGGGAAGCTGATGAAGCGGACGCGCGGGTCGCGGTCGTGGTCGGTCTCGCAGCCGGTCACGGCGTTGGCCAGGCCCTTTTTGCCGTGGAAACCGTGGCGCGTGGCCACGATCATGTCGCGCGCCCGGTCGCGGGCCAGCGCCGCCCACAGCGCCTTCTGGATCGCCTCGGAGCCGGACGCCGCCCACATCACCTGTTCCAGCCGCTTCCCTCCGGGCCGGTCCTGCAACACATCGATCAACCGGCGCGTCGTCTCAATTTCCAGTTCTGTCACGGCGTTGTACGCGGTCAGAGGAACCGCACTGGAAAACCCGCTCGGCGCATCCTTATGGTGCGCGGCCGGGTAGCTCCAAGCCATGTGGGTTTTGAAGCGCTCGCATCCACGCTTGCGGGTTGTGGCCAAGGTTGGCGACGAGCACGCCGGAGGTGAAGTCGTAAAGGCGCCTGCCCTCCGGCGTCCAGAGAAAGGCCCCGGCGCCGCGGGACAGCACGGCCTGCGTCGGCGTGTAGGTGCGCAGGCGCGCGGCTCCCAGCGGGCGGCGCCGGCGCGGACGCGGTTGGACAGGTCTTCGCGCGGATGTTGGATGGGAGAAGTCATAAATCCTCCGGCGGGCGGGGTTCGTCCCATGATACGGCATCGGCGGCGGATGGACAGATCTATTGAAGAGGCGCCTTTCCATTCCCGCCGCCGACCTCCCTGGAAGCGACCCTTTCCCCGTGTTCGGCCGATTCCGAGCGGCGATAAGCCTGGAACTTCTGGTAGCCCCAGGCCGCCGCGGCCAGCACCACGGACAGAATCAGGAAGGCCAGGATGCGGAACAGGCCGTCCAGGCCGGACAGGTCGTAGAGGAACACCTTGGCGACGGTGACGGCGAACACGGCCAGGGCCGCCCAGCGAGTCAGGGCGTGGTCGAGCCGGAAGCCAATCCAGAGAAGGAGCGCGGCGTAGGCCGTCCAGGCGGCCGACAGCGCCGTCTGGGCCAGCCGCTCGCCCGGCGGCGGCCACTGGGCCGGCCCGAACGGCGAAGCCGGGACGAGAACCAGAGTGCAGAAGTCGTATACTTCGCGCGACAGCAGCAGCCAGACCAGCGCCGCCCCGACCAGTCCGGCCGCGTAGCGGACGACCACGTCGCCCTCTTCCAGTCCGGCGGCGAACCGCCGCGCGGCGAAGGCCGCTCCCAGCACGGCGGCGGCCGTGAGCGCGCCTGGAAGCGTGTAGGCGTTGAATACGGGAATAAACGGTCCATGATGGGCGTAAAGCCCTTCCGCCGTCAGCAGGCGTACCACGGCGGCGACGAGCAGAATGACCCCGAAGACGCGCGCCGGCCGCGACCCGACCCGCAGCCCGAACCACCACAGGGCCAGCCCCTCCACGGCCCAGCACGGCGCGACCCAGGCGACGCCGACCTGCATCGTTCCGACCTGGAGCGGCACGGCGATCGCCAGGAACGCCAGCCCCACGGCGACCCAGGCGAAGCGCTGCAACGGGTCGTCCTCGCGCCAGCGGGCGACGACAACCGCCGCCGCGGTGCAGACCAGCGCGACCAGGACGGCCAGCGCGCCCATCCACTGGTGGAAATCCTCGTCCAGCAGGCGGTAGGCCGCGGCGAAGAAGAGGAACGGATTGATCGCCACGACGAGCAGGTCTTCCCAGCCGCCGCGCCGCCGCCAGGCCGCCAGCAAGCCGGAGGCGAGGAAAAGCCCGAAGACGACGACCAGAAAGACGAGGGCCGCGGCCTGCTTTTCGGGGTGGTAGTTCCCGGCGAACCAGGCCCAGTACAGCCCCTGGACGCCGAGGAGGGCGACCGTTCGCAGCGCCGGCCAGCGCGGCCGCAGCCAGGCCAGCCCGACTGCGGCGGCGGCCAGGACGGCGAGATAGAGGAACAGGCTGATGTACTGGTCGTGTTCGCTAACGAGCAAGAGCGGCGTGAGCAGACCGCCGGCGAGGGCCAGCAGGGCGACGGCGGGTGAGTCGTAAGCCATCGCCAGCAGGGCCGCCAGCGCCATCAGGACGGCCAGGAAGGCGCCGCCTTCCTGCCGCGTCAAAAGGGAATAGAAACCGAAGGCCGCGTAGGTGGACAGGTACAACGCGACGACGCCCGCCGCGGTGCAGATTTCGCCGAGGATGCGGCTTTGCTTCAGATGGCAACGGAGGCCGGCCAGGCAGAGGCCGGCGCCGATCAGGACGCCGATGGCGACGCGGCCGAGTTCGCCGATCCAGTTGTTGTCGAAGGCGTACTTGAGGAAGAAGGCGGCGGCGAAGACGAACAGAATCACCGCCAGCCACCCCAGCCGTCGCCCGATCCACCACTCCAGGTTGCCGGACGGCGAGGCCGGCCCCGCGGCGGTTGCGGGCGCGGCGGCGTCGCACGTTCCGCCGGCGGCAGCGGCGCCGATCTCACGCGCTCGGCGGGCGCGACGGGGACGGCTTCCTCCAGCACTTCCGGGGCAGGCGCCGCCGTGTTTTCGAGCCGGTGCAGCCGCCGCTCCAGCCGCTCGACGCGTTCGAGGAGTTCTCCGATCCGCCGTGACCGAACATAGGCCGTGACGAGCAAAACCACCAGCACGACCGGCAGCGCGGCAAGGATGAATCCGACCAGGAAAAGGAGGGCTTCCACGGACGTTCGCTTTCGGGGTAGAAGTTGGGAGTAAAAGACGGCCTTGACAGCCGGACTCTACCAGACGCGCCGCCGGCCGTCAAAGAGATGGCGGGAATGCCGGCGGATATAATGGAAATAGTCCCTTCCCCGCGTCGCTTTCCAGGTGAGGCTCATGTCCGACGCCTTTCTTCTCTCCGCCGTCCGCACGCCCATCGGCAAGTACCTCGGCGCCCTGTCGTCCGTGTCGGCCCCGGAGCTCGGCGCCGTCGCCCTGCGGGAAGCGCTGCGCCGCGCCGGGGCGCCGCCGGATCAGGTGGACGAGGTGGTGATGGGCTGCGTCCTCCAGGCCGGCCTGGGCCAGAACCCCGCCCGCCAGGCGGCGCTGAAAGCCGGTCTGCCCGATTCCATCGCCGCCTACACGGTCAACAAGGTGTGCGGCTCCGGGCTGAAGGCGGTGATGCTGGCCGCCCAGGCCATCCGCGCCGGCGACGCCGAGCTGGTTCTGGCCGGCGGCATGGAGAGCATGAGCCGGGCGCCCTATCTGCTCTTCGGCGCCCGGCCGGGCTGGAAGTTCGGCGACCAGAAGGTGGTCGATGCCATGATCCACGATGGCCTGTGGTGCGCCTTCGAGAACTGGCACATGGGCGAGGCGGCCGAGCACATCGCCGCCAAGTGCGGCGTGTCGCGGGCCGAGCAGGACCGCTTCGCCGCCCAGAGCCAGCAGCGCGCCGCCGCGGCGTGGGAGCGCGGCGCCTTCGCGGCGGAGGTGGTGCCCGTCACGGTCGGGCAAGCGGGGCCGAAGGCGAAGGTCGTGAGCCGCGACGAGGGCCGCGGCCGGAGACGACGGCGGAGACGCTGGCGAAGCTGAAGCCGGCCTTCCGCGAGGGCGGCACGGTGACGGCCGGCAACGCCTCGACGCTGAGCGACGGCGCCGCGGCGCTGCTGGTCGGCTCCGCCCGCGCCGCCGAGCGGCTGGAGCGCAAGGCCGCTGGCGCGGGTGGTCGCCTACGCCACGAGCGGCGTGGCGCCGAAGGACATTTTCATCGCCCCGGTGCTGGCGGTGCGGCAGGTTCTGGAGAAGGCGGAGTGGACGCCTGGGCGACATCGACCTGTTCGAGCTGAACGAGGCGTTCGCGGCGCAGATGCTGGCGTGCGGCAAGGAACTGCGGCTGGACGAGGCGAAGGTGAACGTCAACGGCGGGGCGATCGCGCTGGGGCATCCGATCGGGGCGTCGGGGGCGCGGGTGCTGGCGACGCTGCTGTATGCGCTGGAGCAGCACGGGCTGAAGCGCGGCGTGGCGTCGCTGTGCCTGGGCGGCGGCAACGCGGTGGCGATGGTGGTGGAGCGGGTATGGATGAACCGGACATCCGCCGATGCCGGTTTGCTGCACGAACGACATCATCGTCGCGGAAATTGGCTGACGGATCCGCGTCTGGGCCAACTGACCCAGAGGCGTACTCCTGACCGAACTGGAGTCCACGCGAGCGAGTTCGCCGAAGGGAACGGGTGTCCTATTCCGCGGCGGAACCACACGACGACGGTGGTTCCCAAGCAACCGGGGAGACCACTTACGAAGCATCAAGTGCGTTACACTCAAGGGCATAACGACTACTGCTCGGGGCGAGCCATGGAACACGAAGAGGAATATCCCAAGCGAATCGTAAGCGGACGTGGTCTGTTCTCGCTCTGCTGCAAGCAGACTCCGTCCTGGAAGCAAAGGCAGCGGGAAGACCTGGCCATCTCCTTGAACCAAATGGCCGACAAGGCCCGCGATCTGGACGACATCGTGAACCGCCTCCTGGACGAGCCGCACACGCCCCAGGAATCGGCGAGTTGCCCGAATCGCCTTTGAGTTGACGACGGAGCAGATCCGCGGTCACTCCGATACGATTGACGGCAAGCTGTACGAGATCGGCGACCGACTCAAGGCCGCGAAACTCGTGGGGCCTACCAAGCCTTGAGCGAAGTGCGGCGCGGCCGCATTGCCCGCGCAGCGGCGCGGAAAGCCGGCAAGGGAACACAGTCCATGACCAGTGCACGGCCTGCTCTTGTGGACCACCGTCGGCGTTCTCTCCATCGTCGTCTTGTTCAGCCTGTCTCTCGCGGCCTTCGCACTCGGCCGCGGCGACTGGGTTGCATTCTTCCAATCGCCGGCCTGCGTGGGCGCGATCGTGGTGTCGCTGCTGTCCTGGCCGCGGCCGCCGCCTTTTCCGGCTTCGGCGGCATGAACCCCGGCAAGAAGGAGGACCGTCGCAACCGCTGGATCTTCACCCCCCTCATCGTCCTGTCGCCTCGCCCTGGCGGTGCTGCCGCCCTACCTTGACGGCCGCAACCTGTGGGTCGCCGATGAGGCCGTCACGCCCTACGTCGGTCTGGCCCTGCTGACGCTCGGCGGCGTGCTGCGCATGGCGGCGGTGTACGTGCTCGGCCGCCGCTTCACCGGCCTCGTCGCCATCCAGGAGGGGCACCGCCTCCAGACCGGCGGCCTCTACCGGCTCATCCGCCACCCCAGCTACGCGGGGCTGCTGCTGTACATGGCGGGCTACGTGCTGGTCTTCCGCTGCTGGCTCGGCCTGCTGCTGGTCGCCGGCACGCTGGCCGTCCTGATCGCGCGGATGGACGCGGAGGAAGCGCTGCTGGAAGGCGAATTCGGGGAGGAATACGCGTCGTACAAGCGGCGCACCTGGCGGCTCGTGCCGTGGGTATACTGAGGTGAGGCGGCAACGCTGGGCGAACCGATGAGGACGAGGAGGAACGAAACCATGAGTACCGTGGCGCATTCCGCCGCACCGCTCCAAGCGGAAGCGGAACGAATCCCGCCGCTGCAAAACGGCGACCGGCTGACGCGCGGAGGAGTTCGAGCGGCGCTACGACGCCATGCCGGGCCTTCACAAAGGCCAGCTCATCAAGGGAGTAGTCCACATGCCTTCGCCTGTGACGCATCAGCGATCACGGCTAGGCCCGCACTTCGATTTCATCACTGGTTGGGCCTATACCGCATCGCAACGCCGGGCGTCGAGGGCGGCGACAACGCCACGCTCCGGCTGGACCTGGACAACGCCCACAGCCGGACGCCTGCCTGATCGTCCTGCCCTCTCACGGCGGGCATGTCCGAATCGACGCCGACGGTTACATCGTCGGCGCCCCCGAACTCGTCGCCGAGGTGTCGGCCACGACCGTGAGCTATCGACTTTCACGACAAGCTCAACGCCTACCGCCGCAACGGCGTCCGCGAGTACCTCGTCTGGCGCGTCCTCGACCGCGGAGCTCGATTGGTTCGTCCTCCGCGAAGGTCGGTACGACGCCTTGACCGCGAGTGCCGACCAGCTATTTCGAGAGCGAGATCCTGTCCGGGCCTGTGGCTCGACCCGGCCGCTCTGATCCGCGGCGACATGGTTCGCGTCGCCCAGGTCGCGCAGCACGGGATCGCCAGCCCCGAACATGCAGCGTTCCTCATGCGTCTGCAACAGGCAGCCGCCCGATCAGAATCCTTGAGATCGAAAGGAGCGAAGGATGGCCACCGTCACCGACACCGCCGCCCACGAGCGCTGGGAAAAGGAAAACGCCGCCGCCCCGCCGCGCGAGCAGCCGCCCACCACCGTCAGCAGCGTGCCCATCGAGCCGCTGTACACGCCGGAAAGCCTCAACGGCTTCGATCCCGACGCCGACCTCGGCTATCCCGGCCAGTATCCGTTCACGCGCGGCGTCCATGCCTCCATGTACCGCAGCCGGCTGTGGACCATGCGCCAGTTCGCCGGCTTCGGCACGCCGCGGCAGACCAACGAGCGCTTCAAGTTCCTGCTCGACAAAGGGCCAGACCGGCCTCAGCACCGCCTTCGATCTGCCGACGCTCATGGGCCTCGACAGCGACGATCCGCGTTCCCTCGGCGAAGTCGGCCGGCTCGGCGTCGCCGTCGATACGCTCGACGACATGCACGAGCTGTTCGCCGGCATCGACCTGGCCGAGGTGTCGGTGTCGATGACGATCAACGCGCCGGCCATCGTCGTCATGGCGTTCTTCCTGGCCAACGCCCAGGACCAGGGCGTCGACTGGAAGCAGCTGCGCGGCACCATCCAGAACGACATCCTCAAGGAGTTCCACGCCCAGAACGAGTTCGTCTTTCCGCCGGAGCCGCACGTCCGCCTGGTCTGCGACGTGATCGAGTTCTGCACGCAGCAGGTGCCGCAGTGGAACACGGTCAGCGATCAGCGGCTACCACATCCGCGAGGCCGGCTCGACCGCCGTGCAGGAGCTGGCCTTCACCCTGGCCGACGGCTTCCACTACGTCGATACCTGCCTGGCACGCGGCCTGGACATCGACGCCTTCGCGCCGCGGCTCAGCTTCTTCTTCAACGCCCACAACGACGTCTTCGAGGAGATCGCCAAGTACCGGGCGGCCCGCGTGCTGTGGGCCGAGGCGATGCGGCAACAAGTACGGCGCCACGCAAGGAGGCGTCGTGGAAGCTGCGCTTCCACGCCCAGACGGCCGGCTGCTCGCTTGCAGGACAAGCAGCCGGAGGTCAACCTGATCCGCGTGGCCTACCAGGCGCTGGCGGCGGTGCTGGGCGGCTGTCAGTCGCTGCACACCAACAGCATGGACGAGACGCTGGCCCTGCCGTCGGAGCACGCCGTCACGCTGGCCCTGCGGACGCAGCAGGTGCTGGCCTACGAAACCGGCGTCGACCAACACCGTCGATCCGCTGGGCGGCAGCTACTTCGTCGAGACGCTGACGAAGCAGATGCAGCAGCAGGCCGCAGGTCTACTTCGAGCGCATCGAGGAGCTGGGCGGCATGATCGCGGCGCTGGAAGCGGGCTTCTTCCGCCGCGAGATCGCCGACGCCGCCTTCGCCTATCAGCGCGAGGTGGACGCCAAGCGCAAGCTGATCGTCGGCGTCAACGCCTTCCAGGAAGCCGACGAGAAGCCGATCGAGACGCTGGTGATCGACGACGCGGTGGAGAAGGAGCAGGTCGGCCGGCTTGCAGCAGATCAAGGCGAAGCGCGACGGCGAGGCGGTGCGGCGATGCTCGGACGAGGTGCGGCGCGTGGCGGCGACGAAGGAGAACCTGATGCCGGCGCTGATCGGAGGCGGCGCGGGCGCGCTGCACGGTCGGCGAGATCATGAACGCGCTGGCGGACGTGTTCGGCCGGTACGATGGGGCGGCGCGAGTGGTGAAAGAGGA
>CAWFBG010000018.1:0-144582 GCA_963813925.1 uncultured Planctomycetaceae bacterium | reverse complement strand
TCGCGCTCACTTCCGCGCCGCTCCCCTGATCGGCGTTGTCGGGGCGTTGCTGCTCGCCTGGGTGCTGATGTATCTGCCGTTTTTGCAAATGCGGCTGGCGGCCGCGAACCGACTGCGGGCGGTGTTCGACCTGCGCGCGGCGCGGGCGCTTACACACGGGCGCCCTGGGCCTTCGGCTTCGCGTTCTTCATCACGCTGCTGTTCGCCCTGCCGCTTTACCTCTTGAAGATCCAGATGGTGCCCCGCGACGCCGCCTGGATGGTGAGCCTCTTTTTCATCGCCTTCATCTACCCCGCACGTCTGCTGACGGGCTGGGCGCTGGGCCGGTCCGGCCGCCGTGCGACGCCGCGCCACTGGTTCTTTCGCTGGACCGGCCGTCTGCCTTTTCTTCCCGTGGCGCTGTTGTACGTGCTGATCGTGTTCTTCACGCAGTACACCAGCTGGAACGGCGCCTGGAGCCTCTACGAACAACACGCCTTCCTTGTGCCGGTGCCGTTCTTCGGCATGTGACGCCCAATCCTCGCACGCGGCCCCGGATCACCGTAGGGCGTTCGCGCCCGCTCGCCGCCCTGCGGATCGCGGTCGCCGTCGTGTGAGTCCGCGACTCACTTCCCCGGATGGTCCTCCGTCACATCGACGCTGACGTACATTCCGGGTCGCAATTTGCCGTCCGCGTTCGGCAAGTCAACCTCGGCGCGGACGGTCCCGGTGAGCGGGTTAAACGCCCCGCCTTTTCGCGTCACCTTGCCGCTGAACGTCGCGTCCCCCAGGCTCGGCACATGGACCACGGCCGACGCGCCGACCGCGACCCGCTGGGCGCTGCGCTCGGTCAGGTCGAAGACGACATGCACCACGTCGTCGCGCATCACCGTGACGAGCGGCGCCGTGTCGCCCGGCTTCGGCGGCCCGACGACTGCGCCGACATCGACCGTCCGGCGGGCGATGAGGCCGTCAAATGGGGCGACGATCTTGGTGTACGCCAGTTGCGTCTCCGCGCGATGCACCCCGGCCTGTGCAATGGCCACCCCGGCCTGGGTCGCCTTGACTCCGGCCTGAGCCTTGGCCAGTTCGGCCGCCGCCACGTCTCGCGCCGCCTCGGCCGTCTTGACCCCAGCCTCGGCCTCCTCGACCGCCGCCCTAGCGGCGTCGGCCTTGTGCAGATGCGCTTCGATTTCCTGCCGAGACACGGCATTGGCGTCACCCAACTTGCGAAGGCGATCCGCCTGGGCCTGCGCCTGGTTGACGGCGGCTTCGACAGGCTTGACGGCGACCCGCGCAGCTTCCAACCCGGCGTCGGCCTGGAAGAGCCGCGCCTTGGCGGCCTGCGCCGCCGCTTCGGCCTCCTCAATCTCCGCTCGCGCCTGGGCCGCGCGTGCGGTCGCCAGGTCCAGATCGTCTTTCAACTCCGGCGCCGACAGCTCGATCAGCACCTGTCCCTTCTTGACGCGGTCGCCGATGTCCACGTTTACCTTGTCCACCACGCCGGCGACCCGAGCAGAGATCCCGGCTTGCTCGGCCGCCTCGACGCGACCGGTGAAGTGCGACGCGTCGCCTTTCGGGTTCGCCCCCCATGCGGAGGCGCCGGACGCGGAGAGAGAAAGCAAGGCGACCGCCCACCACCGCAGCGACTTCGACAACATGACACGTCTCCTTTGGATGTGAGGAGAGAGCGAAGTCGGCGGCCGCTCCCTCAACCCGTATCATATTCCAGGCGGCCCCGGCGCGTGTACGAAAGGACGGCCCATGCCCCTGAAAATCTCCGCCTTCCCGAAGTGCTATCTCGACCACATCGCCGGCGCCCGCACGATGACGGTCTTCGACTGGATCGACATGGCCCGCTCGCTCGACGCCGACGGCCTGGAGATGTACGACGGCTTTTTCACCAGCCTCGAACCCGCCTACCTCGACCGCCTCGGCGCGGCGATCCACGGCGCCGGCTTCGCCATGCCGATGCTCTGCTGCTCGCCCGACTTCACCAACCCCGACCCAGACGGCCGAAAACGCGCCCTGGACCGCGAAGTCGAGATGATCCGCGTCTGCCGCCGGCTGGGCGGGCCGCAGTCGGTCTGCCGCGTCCTCAGCGGCCAGCGCTACCCGGAGGTCGGCCGCGAACAGGGGATCGCCTGGGTGGTCGAGGCGATCACGGAGCTGCTGCCGGTCGCGCGGGAGAACGACGTGATTCTCGGCATGGAGAACCACTACAAGGACGGCTTCTGGAAGTACCCGGAATTCGCCCAGAAGAAGGACGTTTTCCTGGAGATCGTCAGCTCCATTTCCGACCGCCAATATTTCGGCGTGCAATACGACCCTTCCAACGCCGTCGTGGCCGGCGAAGACCCGGTGGAATTGTTGCGGGCGGTGGCCGGCCGCGTCGTGAGTATGCACGCCAGCGACCGCTATCTCGCCGAGGGGACGACCATCGACCAGCTGCGTCAGAGCGACGGCACGCTCGGCTATTCGCCGAACCTCTGTCACGGCGTCACCGGCAAGGGCCTCAACGACTACGATTCCATCTTCCGCATCCTGGCCGATCACGGATACAAGGGATGGGTGAGCATCGAGGACGGCATGAACGGCATGGACGAAATGGCGGAGTCGCTGGCGTTTCTGCGCCGGATGAGCGATAAATACTTTTCGGAGGCGTAAATGCGGCGCGTGCGCACGGCCGTCGTCGGCTGCGGCAAGGTGGGGCGGATTCACGCCGACGCCCTGCGGGACGTTCCCGAGGCCGAGTTCGTCGCCGTCTGCGACAGCGACGCCGGCCGGGCCAACGCGTTCGCCGAAAAGTACGGCGTTCGGCCCTACACCGACCTCGGCGTTCTGCTCAGGGAGTCCGGGGCGGAAGCGGTCATCCTCGGCACGCCGCACCCGCTGCACGCCGAGGCGGCGATTCGGGCGGCGGAGGCCGGCGTTCACGTCCTGGTCGAAAAGCCGCTGGCGGCGAACCTCAAGGACTGCGACGCCATGCTGGCGGCGGCGGACAAGGCCGGCGTCAAGCTCGGCGTCGTCAGCCAGCGCCGCTTCTACGAGCCGGTCCAGCGAATCCGCGCCGCCATCGACGCCGGCAAGATCGGCCGTCCGGTGCTGGGCACGTTCCTGATGCTGAGCTGGCGCGACGAGGCCTATTACCGTTCCGACCCCTGGCGCGGCCGCTGGGACACGGAGGGCGGCGGCGTCCTGGTCAACCAGTCGCCTCACCAATTGGACCTTTTGCAATGGTTCATGGGGCCGATTGATGAAATCAGCGGCTACTGGGCCAACCTCAACCACCCGTCCATCGAGGTGGACGACAGCGCAGTGGCGGTGATCCGCTTCAAGGGCGGCGGCCTGGGGAGCATCGTGACGAGCGTATCGCAGAACCCCGGCGTCTACACCAAGGTCCACGTCCACGGGTCGAACGGGGCGTCGGTCGGCGTGCAGACGGACGGCGGCGCCACGTTCATCGCCGGCGTGACCATGATCGCGGAGCCGCCGGTCAACGACGTGTGGACGGTCCCCGGCGAGGAGGGGCTGTTGGCCGGATGGCAGGCGGAGGACCGCGATCGCTTCGGCCGCATCGACCCGGTGACGCGCTATCACGCCTTGCAGGATCGCGATTTTCTGCGAGCGGTTTTGGAGGGGCGGGAGCCGCTGACGACGGGGCGCGACGGCCGCGTGGTGGTGGCGATGTTCACGGCGATTTATCGGTCCAATCGGGAGCGGCGGCCGGTGCGGATGGAGGAACTGGGCGAGCGGTTGGCGTGATCCGGCGCAGAAATTAAGGACGCGCTTAGGTTAAGAGGCACTAACTTTATGGGCGAGCGGCCGGCGTAAGCCGGCTGTTGAAGGCCAAACCAGCCGGCTTACGCCGGCCGCTCGCCATTGTGTTAGTGGCTCTAAGCTAAGAAAGATGAGAGTTGCCGAAAGGGATATTCGTTTCGCGATCTGTTTAGCAGCTAAGCCGGAAGAGGACCTGCAAGAGGGGAAGGTCTATCGCGTCTTGCCCGACCCGCAGGCCGAAGCGGTCGGCTGCTTGCGCATCATCGACGATTCGGGGGAAGACTACCTGTACGCGGCGAAACGCTTTGTGATGGTGGAGGTTCCCCAGAAGGATCGGGGGCGCTTACTGAAAGCGGTCGGATCGGTCGGCCCAAAACAGTAGGAAACCGAGGAATGATGCTTGTTTGCATCAGGAGTAGGAAATGGTGATTACGCTCGATCCGAAGCTGGAAATGACCCTGAAAGAACTGGCCCGGCGGAAGGGAGTTCCGCCCGAAGTCCTGGCCGTCGAAACCTTGCGCGAGCGATTGCTTGCCCCCGCCCCGGCGAGCGAACCGCGCGACGACTGGGAGCGGCGGCTGCGCGAGCTGGCCACGGATTGCGGCGTGTCCTTGCCCGATGCCGCTCTTAGCAGCGAAGGAATTTACGAGTAATGGCCTTCCTGCTCGACACCAGCATTTTGATCCGACTGGCGAACGAGGCAGATGCGTCACTCTTCCCGCGGCGCCTCTGACAGCAACGGCGACGGCTCGCCCCAGCCGCCCCCGAACACGAACGACCGCAGCGGCTTCCGCGTCGGCGCCGCCAGTTCCCGCGCCCGCAGTTCATCCGAAAGCGAATGCGGATCGCCCGGGTAGCCGATGGCGACGGCGCTGACCGGGTCCCAGCCCTCCGGCACGCCGAACGTCGCCCGGACCTTGTCGGGCACGATGCCGGCCATCTGATGCACGGCCAACCGCTCGGCCGTCGCCTGCACGGTCAGGTTGGCGACGGCCAGGCCCACGTCGTGATAGGCGTGGCGATTGGGCTGGCCGTTGCGGTCACAGGTGAGGTGCGCGAAGGTCAGCATCAAGACGGGGGCCGATTTCGCCCAGGTCTGGTTGAACTCGACGAGGCAGCCGAGCACGCGGGCGAATTCCTCCGGCCGGTCGCGCGTGGCGACGACGAAGGCCCACGGCTGCTCGTTGTACGACGACGGCGCCCAGCGCGCCGCCTCCAGCAGGCTCCGCAGATTGTCCGGTTCGACGGCACGGTCCGCGAAGGCCCGCGGACTCCATCGATGCTTCAAAAGATCGTGTATGGGATGATCGTTCGACGCCGTCTTCGTCATCATCCGTCCCCTATCTCCCGGCCGTCGTCGCGCGCAGCTCGCACGCCCGACGCTCGTCCTCCGCCGCCAGCGCCCGGTAGGCCCGCGCCCGGCCCTCGTACTCGTCGGACGCCCTGGGGTTGGCCTCGATGGCCCGCGTGAACGCCTCGACGGCCCGGCCGTATTCGCCGTCCTTGAGGTGCATTTCGCCGATCAGCAGGCTCACGTCCGCCGCCGCGCCCGGCAGCCCCGACGCCTCCGCCTTCGCGACCGCGGCCTTCTCGCCGTACTGCGGCGGGCTTTCTCCTACCCGGCGGATCACTTTTGGATACTGTGCGCCGGCCGCGGGTTCGCCGACCGCAGTGACCTTGACGTCGTGCGTCCAGTCGTCGTCGAGGTCGAAGTGGTAACGGAGCCGGCGGCCGACGCGGAGGTCGAGCGAGCCGATCGTCGCGGCCGGCGCCAGCGGCTTGCCGTCCCTCCTACGGCCGGCGCCGAGGTAAAAGGTGAATAGCTGGTCGTCCGTGCGGTCGAAGGCGGCGAGGATCGCTTCGTGCAGGTCTTCCAACGTCTGGTCGCCGCGGACCTCGATGGTGCGCGATACGTCGGGGTTCCGCTCCAGAAAGTCCTCGTGAACCGGACCCTCGGCGAGCACGACTTCGAGGGTATAAAGGCGGACGCCGTTTTTCCCGGCCGAGTGGTTGCGGGGCTTCGACACGGTGACGCTCCTTCCGCTTCGGACCCGATTTCTCCCCGCATTTCAAAGTATCCGCCCCCCGATACGCTTACCAGCCCGAAGCGCCAGCGAGAGTTGTGGTTCAACTCTCGCTGGCGCTTCGGGCTGGTATTGGCGATGCCGGCCCGCGTCGTTACGGCATGTCGAATTCCTTCTCCTTGGCGATGGCCCGCAGCTTGCTCATCGCCCGGGCGTTGAGTTGGCGGACGCGCTCCTTGGTGATGCCGAACTTGCGGCCGATCTCCTCCAGGGTGACGTTCTTGCCGTTCTCGTCCATGCCGGCCCGCATCCGGATGATCTCCCGCTCGCGCGGCTCCAGGTAATCCAGCAGCCGGTTGACGCTGTGCGTCGCCCGCTCCTGCGTCGCCAGCATCTCGTGCTCGTCGCTGCGGTTGTCCGGGGCCGCGTCGAACACGTCCTCGTGGCCGGTGATGAAGCGCTCGCGGCGGTGCTTGTCCTCCGGGATGCTGCGGGCGAAGTTCTTCATGATCGCCCAGCTGGCGTAGGTGCTGAACTTGAAGCCGCGGTAGTAGTCGAACTTCTCCACCGCCCGCATCAGCGACACGTTGCCGTCGGACATCAGCTCGAAGAAATTCTCCGCCTGGGCCGTGTGCTTCTTGGCGATGTTCACCACCAACCGCAGGTTGGCGTTGATGAGCATCTCCTTGACGAGGCCGGCCTCGTTCTGAAGCTCTTCGATCTCCTTGAGCGTCTGAATGCGGACGCGCGTCGGATCGACCTCGCCGGCCTCGCCGCCCTCCTTGCGCATCTGGTCGCGCAGCCCGGCGGCCTTGAACTTGAGGAAGTTCATCTTGCGGAACTGGTGCTGCTCCTGGTCCTTGGTCAAGAGCGGGTATTCGTAGCACGAGGCCAGTTCCGGCGGCACGTCCTTGGGGGCGTGCATGGCCCGGCGCTTGGCGTCGTAGGCGTCGGCCTCGGGCATCGGCGCCAGGATGGCCGATTCCAGCTCCGGCTTGTCGAATTCCGGGCTGGGCATGTAGTCGAGGGGCTGTTCCAGCAGGCGCTGCGCCCGGACTTCGTTGATGACGCGGTACATCGAGGTCCGCGTCCGTTGGAATTTTTTGGCCAGTGTGTCCACTTTGATCCCCCGACGAAAAGAGCTATAGATGATCTGTTTTGCTTCCGCATTGAGCGGGCCGGTCAGGTTCGGAAATAGGGCCTGGTCGGGGTGCTCGCGGTCGAAATTCTTGATGGTGTACCGAACGGCCTCCACGGAGCGGCCCAGCCGCCGCGCCATGCGCCGGCTGACTTCGGTGAGCGTGCCGCCGCCGACGCGCGACAGCCGCTTGGCCCGCCGCAGCACCTCTTCGCGCTCGGCGTCCGTCATCTGGGAAAACCGCCCGCCGCGTTCCACGCGGTCGGATTGCGTCGTCAGAAAATCGTCCACCACCGACTGTTTGAAGCCGAGCTGACGCTTGCCCTGGAACAGGATGAGCTTCCCATCCAGGCCGAACTTGCGCCAGCGGCGGACGGTTTTGGTCGAGACGTTCAGCCGCTTGCTGACTTCCTCCAGGGTGAGGACGTCGTCCAGCAGGCGGATCATTTCCGGCAGGTCGTGGGCCAGGTCGGCGCCGTCGATCAGCACGCCCGCATGGCCGTCGGGCCGGTAGCCCGTGATCCGGAAACAGACGAACTGGTAGGGGTAGCGCTTGCCGGCCTCGACCTCGCCGAGAAGTCGGCGGGCCTGGGCGGCCTGCTCCAGGCGCCGGGCGGGCGGCGCGAACCGCACTTGTTGATCCGTCAACTGTTGTAGGGCCGGATGCTTGAAGCCAGTCACAGCCACACTCCTTTCCGTGGTTCGCCGAGTCCCAGGCCGGGCGACCCTCGGGCGCGCCTCGCCTTCCTTCACGCGGCCGGATCCGATCCGGCGGAAAAAGTTTGCACTTCGCGGGCCGCGCCCGCCGATGTTAAAGGATACAACACACCTGTAGAGATCCGCGGCGGGTCGTCGGTTCGGGTAAATCCCGCACCTTCCGTATTTTCCTTCCGCACCGACCCGAGAGGCGCCTTGTTCCGTCTGGACAGGAAGATCGAGGGAGGGTAGAAACTTCCCTGTCGTCGGTCGCTTGGTACTTCGCCTTTCGGCCGGGCGGCTTTTGGCCCATCCCTTCCATATTCGGGGCCGCCGGGACTTTATTGGTGCAAAAGCCGGGCCGCCTCTCCCCTTAGTAGACGCTCCAGCGTCCCGATCCGTTCATTGATTTTCGCATTTCCCTTTCCCTCCTACGGTTGTGTCGAACGACTTCGTTGAAAAGGCGTTCGCTTTTTGTCCGGTCCCCTGCCAAAACGACATGATCGTCTGTCCAGTTTTACAGGAAACCTGTTCAAAATTGCAAGGACGGTAGGACAGATTGCTTCAATCCTCGCGGCGGCCGGCCTTTATGTCGGCGGCCATCGCCGCCGCCAACCTTACCTCCCTTCCAGAGTTACCGCAAAACGGCCCGGCCCTTACACCGGAAAAGACGGCTCAGACGCCAAAGATCGCCGCGTCCATCAAAAGAGCGCGAGGATCGGGCCGTCTTGCGCGTCCCGTTCGACGGCCTGGGAGGGTAGAATCGAGCGTGGACGAACTTCCGTGGGGCGGGTTGGAAACCTGCCCAGGGAAGGCCAGTCTACCTTATCCTTCCGGAGCGGAACGTATGGCACTTCACACACGGTTGGGACGGATGGCGGCGGTCCTGTTGGCGGCGGCGACTTCGGCCGCGTGGGCGACGGCCGAGGAACCGGTGAGGCTGGACGAATCGTTCCGCGAGGGCCGGGTCTATCGCGTCAGCACCCGCGTGGACCTTTCCGGCGTGCTGACGCCGCCGGCCGAGAAGGGCAAGCCGGCCCCGAGGCCGCTGACGGTCAAGGGCGACAGCGCCATCGACTACGACGAACGCCTGCTGGCCGTCGAGAAGGGACAGGTGCGGAAAACCATCCGCCTCTATCGCCGGATGGACTTCGAGCGGACGCTGGGCGACCGGCCGCAGCAGAGCACGTTGCGGCCGACGGTGCGTCGGCTGGTGGTGATTCGTCAGAGCGGGACCAAGGCGCCGTTTTCGCCGGACGGCCCGCTGACCTGGGGCGAGATCGATCTGGTGCGGACGGACGTGTTCACACCGGCTCTTGTGGGGATGCTGCCCGGCCGCGCCGTCCACGTCGGCGACCGCTGGGACGTGTCGGCGGACGCGGTGCATGAACTGACCGACATGGAGCGGATCGACGAGGGCGCGATCGAATGTCGGCTGGACGACGTATCGGTGAAGGACGGCCGGCGTCAGGCGCGGGTGACGTTCCGCGGCACGGTGCGCGGCGCCAACGAGGACGGCCCGAACCGTCAGCAGCTCGACGGCTGGTATTTATTCGATCTGGAGTCGAATTATCTCAGCTACTTGTACCTCAATGGCGTGCATTCGCTGCTGAACGCGGACGGCAAGGAGGGGGGCCGCGTCGAGGGGCGCTACGTGTTGAGCCGCAAGGCGGACGTGACGAGCCGCGAGCTGGGCGACGAGGCGCTCAAGAGCGTGGGGCTGGAGCCGAACGCCGATAACACGCTTCTGCTCTACGACAACCCGGACTTCGGGGTTCGTTTCGTGTATCCGCGGCGATGGCACCCGGCGGCGGTTCGCGGCAGCCAGTTGGCGCTGGACGGGGCGGACGGCAGCGGCCTGTTGCTGACGCTGGACACGGCGGCGCGGACGCCGACGGGCGGACAGTTTTTGAAGGAGTCGCGCGCGTGGCTGGAGAGCCGCAAGGTCAAGGTGCTGGGGGTCGATCCGGTGCGGCAGACGGCGTCGGGCGTGGAACATTTCGCGCTGACGACGGAAGCCGCGGAGCAGCGGACGGTGATGGATTATTACGTCCTCCACCAGGCGAACGGCGGCGCGATGCTGGCCGGCCGGCTGCAAATGATGGAGTTGGACGCGCTGCAAAAAGAGGTGGAAGGCATCGCGCGGAGCCTGACGATCATGAAGAAGATCGAGGAACGGAAGTGACGGGGAAGCGACAACGCACACCCGCCCCACTTGTTGACCTTGCCCCCGCCGCGACTCAGCGATATACACCCGCCGCCGCCTATTTCCTTCGCCCCTCTCGCCGCGAGAGGTTTCCGATGCAGGGGTTAAAACGGGTCGCTTTTATATTCCTTTCGGCGGCCGCCCTCTCCGCCGCGGCCGCACGGGCCGCGGGACCGGCGGCGCCGGAGGTCCGGCCGGGCGTGGTGTTCGTCGTGGGAGGCGTCGGCGGCGTCGATCCCTTGCAGACCTGGGCGCCGCTCACCCTGCCGTGGGCCGGCGCCGCACGAAATCCGCGTCTTCGAGTGGACGCACGGCAAGTTCCACATGCTGCGCGACCTGCAAGACACTCGTTACCTCCAGGAGAGGGCCAAGGAACTGGCCGAGCAGGTGCTGGCCGTCAAGGCGGAGGACCCGTCGCGGCCGGTCTACCTGATGGGACACAGCGCCGGCGCCGCCCTGGTGCTGGAGGCCGCCGGCCGTCTGCCGCCGGCCACGCTCGAACGGCTCATCGTCCTGTCGGCGGCCGTGTCGCCGACCTACGACCTGCGGCCGGCGCTGCGGGCCACGCGCGGCGAAATCGTCGCCTTCAACTGCACCCTCGATCGCTTCATGCTCTTCTGGGGAACCACCCACTTCGGCACGGCCCTCGACCGCTTCTACGTCCCCGGCGCCGGCATGGACGGCTTCCGCGTCCCCGATAATCTCGATAAAGAAGACCGTGAATTGTACGCCCGGCTGGTGCAGTCGGACTGGACGCCGGACATGTTCCTGGAACGCCGCTGCCTGCACAACAGCACCTGTATGCCGCTGTTCTTGGCCCGGCAGGTGGCGCCGTGGCTGACTCGGCCGGTCGCCGTCGCCGCCCCGTGACGCGGCCGGCCGTTCATCCCGGCGAATCTTGAGGCCCGTGCTTGCCCAGGACGACGATCGTTTCGGCCCTGGGCCGGTTGAGCGCCGCGGCCTCCAGGTCGAACGGGAAGTCGAGCCGCCGCCGCACGTCGATGAGCAGCTCCAGAAACGCCTGCTGCGTCCAGACGTGGAAGTGGATGCTGTAGCCCGTCGCCTTGAGTTCCCGGACGTAGGATTCCAGCTCCGCTTCCCCACAGCCCTGCACCAGTTGGCCGTATTCGCGGACGTGGTCGTCGTAGGACCACTCCGGTCCTTGCTCGTGGTCGCGGTACAGGTGTTCGAGCGTCGTCACCGGCCTCTTGCGGTCGAAAGTCCAGCGCTTGTCCGGCACCGCCATGTACAGCACGCCGCCCGGCCGGAGGACTTCCAGGAAGCGCCGGATCGTCCCGATTGGGTCCTGCGTGTGCTCCAGAAAGTGGTTGGCGATGATGAAGTCCTGGGAGGCCGGCGCGAACGTCTTCAACGTTTCGCCGTCGTCCACGACGTCCACGCGGACCAACGGCAGGGCGGCGAGTTCGGGATAGTGCCGGCGCAGGCCCGCCGCGTCCATGCGATCGACGTACCGCGCCGCGGCCGAGCGGGGGAGCCATAGCGGCTCGTGCAACGCCCCGATTTCGATCCCACTCCCCCGAAGGAACTGGCGCGCCAGCAGCCGGCGGGGCGAGCCGAGATCGCCCGCCCCACCCTTCAACAGGCGGCGCACCATCCGGCCCAAGCGTTGACGGAATACGGCAATCGTCATCTGAAAACTCCGAAGAAGGCCGCGGTTTCCCGGCCCGAACCGGCTCGCGCGCTCAGGCCCGAAGGGTAAACGGCGCTTCCGTGGACAGGTTGGGGTTGTAGTACGGGTCGCCTTCCCGGAGCCGGTCGCCCCATTTCAGCAGGAAACGGCTGGCTTCGTTGTGGAACCGGGCCTTTTTCTCCGGCGTGTCCTCGTAGCCGCGCGTCGCCGATTCGTGGTGGTACAGCTCCGCCCACGGGGTCCAGACGACCCGGTAACCCTTCTGCCGGACGCTCATGCACAGGTCGGTGTCGTTGAACGCAAGGACGAAATCCTCGTCCAACCCGCCGACCTCGTCGAAGACTTCCTTCCGCATCATGAGGCAAGCGCCCGTCACGGCCGACAGGTTATGCACGGCGACCAGGCGGTGGAAGTAGCCGGTGGCCGCGCGGGCGGCGCCAATGTGGACGTGGCCGGCCACGGCGCCGACGCCGAGCACCACGCCGGCGTGCTGCACCCGGTCGTTGGGGTAGTAGAGCTTGGCGCCGACGCAGCCGACCTCCGGCCGCAGCGCGTGCTCCAGCATCCGCTCCATCCAGTCGGCGGCGATGACCTCCACGTCGTTGTTCAAGAACAGCAGCACCTCGCCCCGCGCCTGCGACGCCGCGTGGTTGTTGACCGCGGCGTAGTTGAAAGGGCGGTCCCACCGCAGCAGGCGGACGTCCGACCGATCCGCCAGCCGTTCGTAGTAGGCGAACGTGGCCGGCTCCCGGCTATTATTTTCTACTAATAGCACCTCATAATGATCGTAAGTGGAGCGGGCCAGCGAGTCGAGGCAGCGGGCCAGGATGGCGGACTGGTCGCGGGTGGGGATGAGGATGGAGACGAGGGGCCGGCGGGGGAGCGCGTAAGTGGTGCGGTAGACGCCGGGCAGCGGGCCGTTGGTCACGGCTCCCGCGACGCCGCGGCGGTCGAGGTGTTCGAGCAGCGCCTTGCGGCCCGCCTCCACCGCGTAGAGTTTTGACCGGAAGTTTTGCGCCGACGAGCCGGTGTGAATGCGCCAGTGGTAGAGCACCTTGGGGATGTGGACGACCTTGCGCGCCTGCTCGGCGGCCCGCAGGATCAGGTCGTAGTCCTGGGCGCCGTCGAAGCCCGGCCGCAAGCCGCCGACGCGCTTGACCAACTCACGGCGATAAACCGCGAGGTGGCAGACGTAATTGTGACTGGTGAGGGCGTCCGGCGACCAGTCGGGTTTGAAATGCGGTTCCAGGCGCAGCCCCTTGGCGTCGGTGGTGTCCTCGTCGGAATAGAGCACGTCCGCTTCGGGGTCGGCGTTGACGGCGCGGGCGACCTCGAACAGGGCGAACGGGGCCAGGGTGTCGTCGTGGTCCAGGAACGTCACGAAGTCTCCGGACGCCAGGGCGAGCGCCGCCGCGGAATTGCCGGCAATCCCCTCGTTTTGCCTAAGGATCACGACCTTGACGCGCGGCTCGGTGCGGGCCGCTTCTTCGAGGATACGCCGGACTCCCGCCGACCGGCTGGCGCCGTCCGCGACGCAAAGCTCCCAGTTGCCGTAGGTCTGCCCGCGAACCGACTCCAGCAACGCCGTCAGGAACGGGGCCGGCGTTTCGTAGGTCGGCGTCACGATGCTGATCTTGACCTCGCGCGGAAAACGGGCGGCCCGCTGCGCCGCCAGTTCGTCCGGACCCGGCTCGTACTTCTTGATCCAGCGGGCGTAGTCGCTCCAGGTCCCGAGGACGTATTTTCGCGCCAGGTTATCGGCGAGGCGCCGCAACCGCAGCGTCTCGTCGAACAGCGTCATCACCACGCGGCGCCGCCTGGACGAGACGGGCAGCAGGCGGTCGCGTAGGCGATAGCATTTGGTCAGCATCCGCCAGCCGCGCGAGGCGTACACCATCGTCAGGGCCGCCTGACTTTTGGCCAGCAACTCCTTGTGGACGCGCAGGGTCCTTTCCAGGTGGGCGACGTAATCCGGCCCGGCCATCGCGGCGCCTTCGCGGGGGGAATTCGTTTCCGTGGTCATCGTGCGCCTCTGGCCGCGTGGCGGAATCGATCCGGGGTCTGGTGGGGCATATACCCCGGAGCGCCCCCGCGACGCAAGCCGACTTCGCGGCCCCCTTGACTTCGCGCGTAGAATGGAAGCGCCGAGCGATCTCATCCGCAACGCCAACTTCGCTTAAGCGCTCACATCCCGGAGGAAGCATCATGGACCTGACCCTGCGCACCCGTCTGGAAACCGTGGAAGTCGATGAACCCCTGGAGGCCGGCGGCCTGCAGGTGTTCGCCCTGCGCCTGGCGGCCCGGCGAGCCGCTGAACTACCGCACGCTGGACGACGGCCTGGCGGCGGGGTTGCTGGAAGTGACGGAAGTCACCGGCGCCGGCTCCGTGCCGACGCTCAAAGTGACAAACAAGGGCGACGCCCCCGCCTTCCTGATGGCCGGTGAACAACTGTCCGGAGGCAAGCAGAATCGCGTGCTCAACGCCAGCATCCTGGTGGCGCCGCACAGCGAATTGCCCATCCCGGTCAGCTGCGTGGAGCGCGGCCGCTGGGCCTACCGCTCGGCCAGCTTCGGCAGCGCCGGCAGTTCGTCGCACAGCCGGCTGCGCAAAATGATGCACGGCCACGTCACCATGAGCTACCGCGCCTCCGGCAAGCCGGACTCGCGGCAGGGCGAAGTTTGGCAGGAAGTGGACCGCAAAATGGAGGAAATGGGGTCGCACTCCGACACGATGGTCCTGCAAAAGGTGTACGAAGACACGGACGTCGCGTTGAAGGACGTGACGGGGCAGCTGCCGGCGCCGGAGGGGGCGAGCGGGGCGGCGTTCGCCTACGGCGGCCGCATCGTCGGCTTCGACCTGTTCGACCAGCCGTCCACGCTGGCAAAGCTGTGGCCGAAGCTGGTGCGCGCCTACGCCGTGGACGCGCGGGCGGAGGCCGGCGCCGGGACGGTGACGGGGGAGGCGGTGCGCGACTGGCTGCGGACGGCGCCGCAGTCGAAGGAGGAGACGTTCAAGTCGCCGGGTTTGGGCGACGACGTGCGGCTGGAGGGGGCGACGCTGGTGGGCGCCGGCCTGCTGGTGGAGGGCCGGCCGGTCCACGTCGAGGTGTTCGCCAATACGGAAGAGGTCGGGTCGCGCTAAGCGGAATGCGAATCGACTTTCAGCACGGCGGCCACGCCTCCGTACCCGGTTCCGTCGCCCGCAACGCGTCCAGGAGTTTTTGCAGGATGCGCGCCAGATGTCGCCGGTCGCCCGCGCTGAGCTGCTCATACAGCCGTGCCGCCGTTGCGAAGTCGGCCCCCATGCTTTCCCTGCTCACCTGCCGGCCCTTGTCCGTGAGACGAAGCAACGTCACCCGGCGGTCGTGCGGGTGCGGCTCGCGGACCAGCAACCCCTCGGCCTCCAGGCCGTCCACCAGTTTGGTTACATTGCGCGGCGTCACCCCCAACCGGACGCCGATCTCGCTCATTTTCGTGCCCCCTGGGCACTGCAAGGCCATGAGCAGCCGCGCCCGCGCCGGCGTCGTGCCCGCCCGCCCCATTTCCGAGAAGATTCGCCGGGTGTACGTCTTGCCGAACTCCGCCATCAATCGCGCCAGTTCCTGAGGGTCGGTCATTCCGAACAATCTCGCATCCCGCGCCGCCGCGGGGTTGACAGGAAAAATATAGACTGGTACATAGTATACCAGTCCATGAAATCGCCAAGGGGGGGTCTCCGATCCAGGTCCTACCGTAATGGAGTCTCGCATGAGCGACGTCACTTCGCAAGCCCAGCCCGCCCTTCCGCCGTTCGAGCCGCAACCGTCTCCCGCCGTCCCTGCGCCGCGCCTCCTTGGGCGCCGCCGCGCCCGCGGGTGTGGCCGGCGCTGGTGGTCGTCGCCCTCGAATGGACGGCGATCGAGACGCCCAAGTGGCTCGGCCTTCAGCCTTTCGTGCAGTTCATGGCCATGTTCCTGGCGCCGATCGTGGCGGCCGTCCTGCTCGTCGTGTGGTGGCTCTTCTTCAGCCGAATCCGCTGGCGCGACCGCTGGCTCGGCCTCGGCGTCTGCGCCGCGGGCGGAGTCGCCGCGGGCTTTCTGGCGACGTACCCGGTCATGGTCCTGTCGATGTTCGCGCTGCCGTGGGCGACGACGGTCTGGGCGGCGTGGATGGTCGGCACATTCTTCCTGGCCTGGCCGATCCGGCGGGCGGGGTTGCTGGCGGCGCTCGTGCTCACCTGGGCCTACTTCCCCTTGATCCGCCTCGAAGGCGTTGACGGCAACATGCATGCGAGCTTCCAGTGGCGCTGGGTCCCCACCGCCGAGGACCGGCTCATGGCCGAACTGGCCGCCCGGGGGCCGCAAAAGGCGACGCCCGCCGAAACGCTAGCGCTCGAGCCGGGCGACTGGCCGGGCTTCCGTGGGCCGAACCGCGACGGCCGCCTCATCGGCGTCCGCATTTCGACCGACTGGACGCAACACCCGCCGCGACAGGTCTGGCGCCACCGCGTCGGCCCCGGCTGGGGTTCGTTCACCGTGGTCGGCAACAATCTGTACACCCAGGAGCAGCGCGGCGCCGACGAGGCGGTGGTCTGCTACAACGCCGACACGGGCGAGGAAACCTGGCGCACAGCGACCCGGCCCGGTTCACCGAGGCGGTGGCCGGCCCCGGCCCGCGCGCCACCCCGACGTTTCACGACAGCCGCATCTACGCCCTCGGCGCCACGGGCCGACTCAACTGCCTCGACGCGGCGACGGGCAAGGTCCAATGGACGCGCGACGTCGCCGCCGACTCCGGGGCGAAGGTCCCGGTGTGGGGCTTCGCCTCGTCGCCGCTTGTCGCACAGGGCGTTGTGACGGTCTTCGCCGGCGGCCCCGACGGCAAGAGTGTGCTGGGCTACAACGCCGCCTCGGGAGATCCGGTTTGGCAGGGCGGAGACGGCCTGCTCGGCTACTCGTCGCCTCACCCGGCGAAACTGGGCGGCGTCGAGCAGGTGTTGATGGCGACGGAAAAAGGGCTGACGGCTTTCGAGCCTGCCCACGGCAAGGTCCTGTGGCGGCACGACTGGCCGTTGCCGGGAATGTTCCGCGTCGTTCAGCCGACGGTCCTCGACGATTCCGACGTACTTCTCGGCGCCAACACCGGGACGCGGCGGATTCACGTCAACCACACCGGCGACGGCTGGACGACGGACGAAGTCTGGACGAGCGCCGCCTTCAAACCCTTTTTCAACGATGGGGTATTGGATAAAGACTATCTTTACGGATTCAACGGGGTGAACTTCAGCTGCGTCAGTTTGGAGGACGGCAAGGGGCGCTGGCGCACGTCGAAGTACGGGGCCGGGCAGGTCCTTCTTCTGGCCGACCAGGATTTGCTGCTGGTGTTGTCGGAGCAAGGCGACGCGGCGCTGGTGGAGGCCGAGCCGGAGAGCTACAAGGAAGTGGCCCGTTTCAAGGCGCTGGAGGGCAAGACGTGGAACCATCCGGTGGTGGCCCACGGCAAGCTGTTCGTCCGCAACGGCGAGGAGGCGGCGTGTTATAAGCTCACGAAAATGGACGATACGGGGTCTTCAAAGTAGGCTAACGTCCTGATTTGGCGAGCGGGGGGCGTCAGCCCCCTGATTCCGTACCCCGTCGGCGACCGCATATGGGATCAGGGGGCTGACGCCCCCCGCTCGCCCTTCCTCCGCAATATAGACGGCGGATCCTTGAGCAGTTCCGGACGGAACAGCCCCAATCGCGTCCGCCGCAACAGGAAGTCGGCCGGCGTCATCGCCATCTCGTGTTCCCGCTGATACGCGAACTCGGCCAGCAGATCCGGCTCCTCCGGGACGACGCGGACGCGCAGCGCGGGGTCGCGCTCCAGGTAGGCGGCCACGTCCTCGGCCCGCCGGCCGTAACGGCCGACGAGATGCCGCGCTTCTTTTTCCGCCAATCCGTATCGCCGATGAAGTAAATCAACGGCGGCCGACTCGAACCGCTCCCACGGCTCCTGCGGCGTCCCGTCCAGGCGAAAGTCGCGCGTGCGGCAGCGGCGACGCAAACCCAGCCGCCGCACCACCCGATCCACCGCGACCTCGGCCATGCGGCGGTACGTCGTGTACTTGCCGCCGGAGACGGTGAGCAGCCCGGACGGCGACGCCGACACGGCGAACTCGCGCGACAGCGACGACGGCTCGGCCGGCCGCGCCCGCACCAGCGGCCGTAAACCCACGAAGCTGCCGAGCAACTCCTTCGGCGATAAAGACGGCCGGAAATAGCGGTTGTGTCCTCGCAAGAGATAATCCACTTCGGCGGGCGCGACCGATAAGGCGTCCGGCGGATCGTCGCAAACCGCGTCGGTGGTCCCGACCAGCGTCTTTCCCATCCAGGGGATGACGAAAAAAACGCGGCCGTCGTCAGGGTGCAGCAACAGGAACGCCGCCGTCAGGCCGCGGCCGGGGGCGAGGACGTGGACGCCCTTGGTCGGGCGCAGCGTCGGGCCGTCGGCGTCGCCGGCCAACCGCCGCACCGCGTCGCCCCACGGCCCGGCGGCGTTCAGCGTCTGCCGCGCCCGGATGCGGAGTTCACGGCCGCCCAGGCGGTCCAGCGCCCGCACGCCGCGGACCAGGCCGGCTTCCTTCTCGAACGCCGTCGCTTCGACGTAGTTGGCGACGACGGCCCCATTGCAGCGCGGCCGTCCGCACCACCTCCAGGCAGAGGCGGGCGTCGTCCATCTGGGCGTCGAAGAACTCGGCGCCGCCGCGTAAATGACGGCTTTGCAGATCGGGAAAATCGTGATGCATCCGCGGCAGCGGGTAGGAGCGACTGCGGCGGATGTTGCCGGGGCCGGCCAGGAGGTCGTAGAGCGTCAGGCCGAGCCGCTGCTTCCACGGCGGCACGCGGGCGCCGTCGTAAAACGGCAACACGAAGCGCAGCGGTCGGACGAGGTGCGGGGCGTTGCGGAGCAGGCGGCGGCGTTCGTGCAAGGCCTCGTAGACGAGTCCGAAATCGCCGTGTTCGAGGTAGCGCAGGCCGCCGTGGACCAGCTTCGAGGAAACGCTGCTGGTCCCCGAGGCGAAGTCGCCCTTGTCGATCAGGGCGACGCGCAGGCCGCGCAGCGCGGCGTCGAGGGCGGCGCCGGCCCCGGTGACGCCGCCGCCGATCACCAGCAGGTCGAAGTCTTCGGCGGTCAGGGCGTCGAGGTCTCTGTGCATGGGCGATTCAGTAAACCTCGTCGTGCGTCCCGACCGTTTGCAACAGGATGGCCTCGGCGCCTTCGTGGCGAATGAACTCGAAGACGATCCGCAGATCGTGGCCGGCGCTACAGGCCCATGAACCTGCCAGTTCACCCTTCAGCTTGTGCGTCCGCAAGGCGGCCTAGCTGGCATCTTCCGCCAGCGCTTCCAAGGCCGCTTGGATCGCCGGGGCGGCATCGGGACGCTTCTTCACCAGCCGCCGCGCCGTGCGCACGAAGGCGGTCGATTGCAGGAGTAAACGCCTCATCCCTGGATCTCGCGCATCAGTTCTTCGGGAGTGACGGGTTTACAACCGCCTTCCGCGAACTCCCGGCGGGACTCCTGGATTTCGGCGGCCAGCAGCCGCCGGCCCGCTTGAGCCAGCCGGCGGTGCAAGATGTCGATCAGGGTCTGTTGTTCCTCCGCCGACAACTGGTCGGCCGCTTCCAGGACTTCGCCGAAAGGCATTCCGTCGGTCATAATACACTCCCCAGGCACGCCAGACCAAAAAAGAACTTACAAGGAGGAAAATCGGTAGGAACGGCGCGGGACTTCCCTTGCCTCCCGCCCTACAACGAAAACGCCCCATAACCTCCTCGCCCCGCACTCGCAAGGGCGTCCTCATGAACTGTCGCGTCGTCCTGGTCCGGCCGCGGTTCGCCGCCAACGTCGGCGCCGTCGCCCGGATCATGCGCAACATGGGGGCGGCGGAATTGGTGCTGGCGGCGCCGGCCGCCGACCCGGCCGACCCCGAAGCGCGACGACTCGCCACCCACGGCCAGGACCTGCTCGACCGCTGCCATATCGTAGCCGATCTCGGCGAAGCGGTGGCCGATTGCGCCCTCGTCGCCGCCACGTCCGCCCGCACCGGCGGCCCTCAACGCCGACAGTCGGTGGGTACGCCGGAGGAAATCCTGCCGCGGTTCGCCGACGCCATGACGACGGCCCCGGTCGCCCTGGTGTTCGGTCCCGAGGCCGACGGCCTGACCACCGCCGAGGCGTCGCGCTGTCACTTCCTCATCCACATCCCGGCCGACCCCGCCTGTCCGGTGCTGAACCTCGCCCACGCGGTCGCGGTTTGTCTCTACGAATTGCGGCGGCAGTGGCTGCGGCGGACGGCGCCGGCGACGACGCCCGAAGCGCCGGCGCCGTTCGCGGAGCAGGAGCGGATGTTCGCCCATTTACGCGATGCTTTGGAGGAGATTCATTTCCTGTGGGACGACAGGGCCGACGCCCTGATGCACGCGCTGCGTCATCTGATCGGCCGGGCGGGGCCGACGCCGATGGAGGTCGGCGTGTTGCTCGGCCTGGCCCGGCAAATCCGCTGGTACGTCGCCCATCATCCGAAAGACAACGGGTGACGCGCCGCCGCTTTCACTTCGCCTGCTGCTCCACCACGCGCACGTCGTAGCGCCTCGCCCCGCCGACGGGGAAGACGTCGAACTTGGTTTCGTAAATCTGATCCTCTTTCAAACCCTTGAAGGCCAGCTCTTGCTTGGCGAGTTTGTCTTCCAGCTCAGGCGGGATGAAGGCCACCACGTGCGCCGGCCGGAGGTTGCTGTAGCCCAGCGCGGCCATCAGCGACGCCACCGACCGCGGGTTGTCGTCGATCCACCAGATGCGTTGGATCTGCGACAGATCCTCGTCCAGCAGCGGCGGACGCGGCCTGGACAGGTCGCGGATGACCTTGAACTGACCGTTCGGGCCGACCGGGATCGCCAGGATGGCGCCGAGGGCGTCGAGCTGGTGCAGGTAGTCGGACCCGTTGCGCGTGTTGAACTTCATCGACCAGCGCAGCATCCGCTTCTCGCGCTCGTTGAGCATCCGGCCGGCGCCTTCGCCGTTGCCGGGGCCGACGCCCTTGTCCTTGCCCGAACCCGTGCCGCCGTCCTTGCCCGTGCCGCCGTTGCCCTTGCTCGGGTTGATGCCGTCGCGCAGCTTGTCGCGGAGGTCCTTGTCCAGGTCGAGGAACGTCTTCGTGGACTCCGGCCCCTGCTGAATGTAACGGGCGTCCGCCGGCGGAAATTCCAGCGTCGCCTTCTGCTGCTCGATCGGATTGAGGGCCACCCGCTCGGTCGGCTTGTCGGGGTTGCCATCGTTCGGCTTGTCGCTGCGGACGCCTTCTTTCAGGGGGGCGTGTTTGCCGCCGGGGCCGTCGCCGGAGCCTTCCTTGCCGCCGCCGCCGGCGTCCTCGAACCGCACGGGTTCCACCGGCAGCTTTTGATTGTGCCTGATGAAGCCGAAAGCGCCCCAGGCGATGATCAGGGCGAGGCCGAGGACGAGGAGATGGATCGACCAGGAGGCGACGTGGCCCATCGCCCCTTCCATCCACGGGTGATAGCGCACCCAGACGCTATCCGGAGGCGGTTGCCGCGACGGCGTTTTGGCCGGTTTGGGAGCGGTTGCGTTCGCCATGACGTCACCTGCGCGAGGGGGACGGGAGCTGCGCCCGATCGGCGCGAATGGTTTACCTATTCCACCTTACCCGACGCGCGGCCCCCTCGGCAACGGAAAATCGGGTAGCGTCTCGGTTTGGATGGGGCGAGCCCGCAGCGCCAAGCAAGGGCGAGCGAGGGACGGACTCGCCCTTGCTTGGCGCTGCGGGCTTGCCCGTCTTCCTTCCAAACGGAGACACGACCGAAAATCGGAGAGCGTCGGAAGCATAATCCGGGGAAATCTTGTACACTTGTCGTTGTGGTCTGGCAGGGAAGCCGTCGGAGGAACGCCTTCATGACGGCCGAGCGCCTCACCATCCTGCACGTCGATATGGACGCCTTCTTCGCGTCCGTGGAGCAGCGCGACCGCCCCGAGCTGCGCGGCCGACCGGTCATCGTCGGCGGCAGCGCCGAGGGCCGCGGCGTGGTCAGCGCCGCCTCCTACGAGGCCCGCACCTTCGGCGTCCACAGCGCCATGCCGACGGTCACGGCGCGGCGGCTCTGCCCCCACGGCGTCTTCCTGCCGGTGCGCATGGCCCGCTACGCCCAGGTGGCACGGCAGATCCGCGATATCTTTCATGCGTTCACGCCGCTGGTCGAGCCGCTGAGCCTGGACGAGGCCTATCTCGACGTGCGTGGCTGCGAGGGGCTGTTCGGGCCGGCGCCGGAGATCGCCCGCAAGATCAAGGCGCGCGTCCGGGCCGAAACCGATCTGACCGCCTCCGTCGGCGTGGCGGTCAATAAGTTCCTGGCGAAGCTGGCCACGGAGCTGGGCAAGCCGGACGGTCTGATGGTGATCGAGCCGGGCCGGGCGGCGGAGGTGCTGGGGCCGCTGCCGGTCGGGCGCATGTGGGGCGTCGGCGCCAAGGGCGAGAAGCGGCTGCACGCCCTGGGCGTCCGCACCATCGGCCAGCTGGCCGCCCTGTCCGAGGAGGTCGCGGCGGGCAGTTTTGGGGAGGCGGGCCGGCACCTGTGGCGATTGGCACACGGCCGCGACGACCGGGCCGTGACGCCGGACGAGGCGGCCAAGTCGGTCAGCGTGGAGACGACGTTCGCGCGCGACGTGGGCGACCGCGAGACGCTGCGCGGCTGGCTGATGGGGCTTTCGGAGGAACTGGGCGAGCGGATGCGGCGCGTCGGCGTCCGCGGCCGGACGATTGAGTTGAAGGTGCGCACGTCCGACTTCCGCACCTTCAGCCGGTCGGCCACGCTGCCGGACCCGACCGACCTGACGGAACTGATTTGGCGGACGGCGGCGGACCTGTTCGACCGCCGGGTGGCGGAGGAGTGGCTTCCGCTGCGGCTGCTCGGCGTCGGGGCGACCGGCCTGCGGCGCGACGACGCGGTGCAGGGCCACTTATTCGAGGGCGAATGGCGGAAGAAGCAGGGCGCCCTCGACCAGACGGTGGACGCGATCCGGCGGCAGTTCGGAGGCGAGGCGATCCGGCGGGCGCGGCGGATGAACGCGGGGGAGTGACCGGCGGCGCGGTCACGCGGCGAACGCCGGCCTGTTCCGGCGAAGCCGCCACGTCCAACCGACGAGGGCCGCCGCTCCGAAGCCGGCCAGGATGAGGCCGCACGGCTCCGGCGCCGTGTCCGGGGATGGCGTGAATTCAATGGAGGCCACGCCCCACGGAGCCTCTTCAGGAAGCAAGCTCTGTGTGCTGCCATCCGAATACAGGACTCGGATGGAACTGATGTTCTGCGCGCTTAAACTTAGCAGTTCGCCATCGTAACTTGGCGTGCCAGATGAAACGGTGGTTTCACAAAGCAAACGTCCCTTGCTGTCCAAGGCCAACAACTCGATAGGGAGCGTGTTGGGGAGGTGCTGCACGTCCACGGTCACCGAGGCGACTGTCGTCGGTGTCGTGCCGCCTAGCTTCACGAATTGCACCGTTAGGCTTCCGGAGTAGTCCACCTCCGCATCCGGCGAAGGCGGAAGGAGGCCACTTTCTTCAAGGACTGCCGGCGCCCAAACGTCGATGCCGCTCAAATTACCCGCCGGCACAGTGGTGATTGCCGCGGCGCCATATATGGTGTTCACAGATCCTTGTATATCCCTCGGCCAAAAGTCGGTGTATGGAAACCGTAGTCCAAGGCCGGCGTACTGGCTGGTGACAAGACCGGAGGGGAAGGGGACCGATGTGTGGTTGGCGGAGCCGACCATCGGCGGCGACTGCGGGCTGGCGGGCGTCACGAAATCGGCGCGGGCGGCCGTCGTGAACGCGAGTGCGGCCCATGCCCCGACCCAAAACAGACTGAGACGAACGGGCGTGCGCAGTCGGGCGGCCATTTCGGGGTCTCCTGTCGAGGCTGGGAAGGGCCGGCCATCAGTACCATATGGCCATATTTCCCACAAGAAGACCTCTGGCCGAGCGCGGATGCTACTTCTTCACCACCCTCACGCGCAGCCCCGTGAACGCCCCGTCCGGCTCCGTCGTGATGCGCGGCCGAACGCCCGTCGCCGGGTCCACCACGAACAGATCCAGACCGGCCAGCCGACGTTCCGCCTCGCGCAGCCGGCGGTAGGGAATCACATCGCCGTAGTGGAAGCCGAGGGCGTTCAGGATGGCCGACGCGCTCATATCGTCGGCGCCCTCAATGTCGATTTGGCCGACGCGGAGCGTCCGTTCCGTCAAGGGAACGGATCGGCCCACGTTCGGAAGCGCCGGGTCCGAACCGGCGTGGAGCGCACACGCGGTCAACAGGACGATTAAAGAGGTCGTCATTATCCCACCTTCACGGCCGCCCCTTCGATGATCGCCCGCAACCCCGGATCGGCCACGCGGTCGGCCGCCTTGGCGACCGACAGCCAGCGGCGCTCCCGGAACGACTCTTCCGGCCAGGTCGCCGCCTCGTCGGTCACCTGCATCACGAAGACGATGACGTGACAGGTAAAACCGTCCTTCTCGTAGAAATAGCTGCCGACCGGGTCCGGCTCCAGGACGCCGACCAACCCCGCCTCCTCCCACGCCTCTTGCAGGGCGATTTCGCCGGCCGTCTTGCCCGGCTCCATGCAGCCCTTCGGCGCCACCCAGCGCTTGCCATTGCGTGACGTCACCAGGCAGACCAGGCCGTCCTTGACCGGAAGCGCGGCCGCCTGTCGTAGCACCCCGTTTGGGATCGACATGTAATACCCCCGCCAGAAGAAGTGCCTTCCTATGCAGCATCCGGCGACGTGGATACATCGTCAAGCGTCTTCCGCCGTCTTCACGCAAACTCCACAAGATCGTCACAGTCCACGCCGGCGCTGGTGAGACGCATCGGTATTGATATAAGATGGGGTGGGGAAGAATAGCGGGGAGGGGCTGCCATGCCGGCGGACGACCTGGGGGCCGAGACCATCCTGATCGTGGACGATGAGGAGCCGGTTCGCCGCACTTTCCGCGAATGGCTCGAAGGCGCCGACCTCGGCTGTCAGATCCTCACCGCCGCCGACGCCGAGTCGGCCCTGCTCCAGGCCAACCGCCAGACCATCGACCTCGCCATCCTCGACTGGAACCTCGGGGCCGGCAACGACGGCCTGCAACTCCTGGAAGACCTCGCCCTCTTCAACGCCGACGTGGTCGCCATCATGATCACCGGCTTCGCCCACCAGGCCACGCCGCTCGACGCCATGCGCATGGGCGTCCGCGATTACCTCGACAAGAACCAGGACCTCGACCGCACCACGTTCCTCCGGGCCGTCCGCCGCCAGCTGGACCGCATTCGCCCCGCCCGCCGTGAACGCCGGCTCCATCAGGGGCTTGTCGCCTTCCGCTCCGCCGTGGAAAAAGTGTTGCCGCTGGTCCAGGCGTCGGCCGCACTGCACGACCCCGTACCGCTGCCGGAAGCCGTCCACCAGCTGTTCCGCTTCCTGGCCCGCACCACCGGCGCCCGCGACGGGGCGTTGCTGGTGCGCGGCTACGACGCCGGGCGCGACCCGGCCGAGGTCTGCCGCGTCTACGGCGCCGACGGCCGGCCGGTCGAGGGGCCGCTGGCGCCGTTCGCGCGTTCCGTGGCCGGCGGGGCCGTCGGCCTCGGCGAGCCGAGCGTGATGACAGAGCCGGATCGGGCCGCCGCCACGGGGGGCGTGGAACTGCACCCGTTCGAGAGGGGCCGGCGGTCGTTGTTGGCCGCGCCGCTGAACGTGGGACCGGGATTGCAGGTGGTGCTGGAGTTGTTCGACAAGGAGATCTCCCCCTCACCCCCTACCCCTCTCCCCCGAGGGGAGAGGGGAGCAACGAATCCCCCTCTCCCCTCGGGGGAGAGGGGTAGGGGTGAGGGAGACGAACTGGCCGCGGCCGGATTCACGGAGGCCGACCGTCGCCTGGCGTCGGCCGCGGCCGACTTCGGCGCCGAGATGATCCGCCAGGCCCTGGCGGAGCGGCAGACGCACCGCGTCCTGTTCGACGCCGTGGCGGCGGCGCTGGGGGCGAGCGATTCGGTGGAGGCGTCGCTGCGCGGCGCGGCGGCCCGGCCGGACGACCCGCCGCCGGAGGCCGTGCTGGAGCGCCTCAAGGAAGGTCTGCGGACCAACGCCGACGCGGCGGTCGGCGCCGACGACACGCTGCGGCTGGCCGAGGCGGTGCGGGTGTTGGCGTTGCGGCACGGCCCGGAGGCGGTGCGCTACTGCATCGACATGGCGGAGGGTTTACGTCGGCTTCTCGACGAGACCGCCGGCGGGGAGGCGCGGCCTTGAACCCGACCACGCCGCCCGACCCCGCGCCGGACGTGTTCGCGGAGGTGCTGGCCCTTCTGACGCCGGAGCGTCTGCTGCACGACCCGCGCGCCACCGGCGAGGGCGTCGCGGTCTGCGTCATCGACAGCGGCGTCGAGCGCCGGCTGCTGGAGGAGAAATACTCCCAAAAAGGAGTGCAAATCAACTCTATTGAGGGCGGCGTCTTCACCGCCGACCGCGCCGAGCCGCTGCCCTACGACGGCCGGCAGAGTTCGCCGCACGGCACCACCGTGGCCGACGTGATCCTGACGCTGGCGCCGCGCGTCCGGCTCTACTCCGCCGACGTGTTCGGCCCGCGCGGGGCCTGCGAGGTGGAGGTGGTGATCCGCGCCCTGCGCTGGGCCATCGACGTGTGGAAATGCAAGGTGGTCAACCTGTCGCTGGGCGTGCCGGAGCAGCGCATGCAACAGGGACAGCGCCGCGGCCAACTCCGCCGCGCCGTCGAGGAGGCCTACTTCAAGGACGTGCTGGTGATCGCGGCGGCCCACAACGACCACCCGCTGACGCGCAGCTACCCGGCCGCGTTCGCGCCGCCGCTGTTGTCGGTGGACAAACGGCTGTTCGCCGACCCGCTGCAATTCGCCTACGAGCCGCGCGAGCAGGTGGAGTTTTTGGCGCACGGCCGCGGCTACCTGGGGCCGTTCGCGGCGGAGCCGGCGACCAGCTGGGCGGCGCCGCACCTGGCGGGCGTCGCGGCCCGCATCCTGTCGTTGCGGCCGGGTCTGAAACCTTTTGAGATGAAGACGATCTTGTATTGGATGTCGCGGCCAGCCGCGAAGGGGCGGTAGGCGCGGCGGTGATATTACTACTTCAGGCGTCCTCATTATCATATAGTGTCGCGGGATTCCCGCCCGGGGCCGCTACGACACCAGAGCGAAGAACAGCTCTTCCAGGTCCTTTCGGCCGTGGCGTTCACGCAGCTCCGACAGGGCGCCGCAGGCCGCCATCCGGCCGCGGCTGACGATGGCCACGCGGTCGCACAGCCGCTCGACCTCGCTCAGGATGTGCGTCGAGAAGAGGACGCATTTGCCCGTCGCGCGCAGGCGCTCGATGTTATCCAGGACGGCCCGCGCCACCAGCACGTCGAGGCCGGCCGTCGGTTCGTCGAAGATCAGCACCGGCGGGTCGTGGACGATGGCGCGGGCGATCGACGCCTTCTGCCTCATGCCCGTGCTCATCTTGGCGCCGAGCACGTCGCGGAAATCATTCATTTGCAGGTCCGTGAAGACGGTTTCCAGGCGTTCGCGCAGCCGTTCGCCGCCCAGCCCGTAGAGCCGGCCGAAATATTCGACCAGCTCCCACGCCGACATGCGGTCGTAAATGGCGGTGTTGGCGGACAGGAAGCCGATGTTTTGCCGCACGAGGCCCGGTTGCGTCGCCACGTCGTGGCCGGCCACGACGGCGCGGCCGGAGGTCGGCCGCAGGACCGTGCAGAGGATGCGCAGGGTGGTGGTCTTGCCGGCCCCGTTCGGCCCGAGCAGGCCGAAGACCTCGCCCGGCCGCACCGCGAAACTGACGCCGTCGACGGCGTGGACCAGGCCGCGGCGCAGGTCGCGGAACGACTTGGTCAGGTTCTCCACCAGGATCATGCGGGCGGTCCCTCCTTCCGGGCGCGAACGGCGTATGCCCTACTCTACGGCCGAACCGGGCGAACGGCCGGCGTGAGCCGGCTGGTGGGACCGACATCAGCCGGCTCACGCCGGCCGCTCGCCTTCGCTCGCCGCTTGACGCCGTGCGCCCGGCCGGATACTGTTCGTGGTTAGCGGGTACTAGCGCGTCCGAATGGGAAGGTCCGGCGAGGAGTTCCGTTGTGGCAGAGTCCTCGGCCGTCCTGGCGTCGGCCCCCGTCCTATTCGCCGACTGGTTCGGCTGGGAATGGGCCGCGCTGACGGCGGTCGTGCTGCTGGTCGTCGCCCTCGTCGCCGTCTGCTGGCTGCGGCCGTACTGGCCGTTGCGCGTCTTCCTCTGGATCGTGACCCATTCGCTCTACTGGGTCCGCGTACTGGGCCGCGACAACGTGCCGGCCAAGGGCGCCGCCCTGCTGGTGTGCAACCACGTCAGCTACGTCGATTGGCTGCTGCTGCTGGCGTCGCAACGGCGTTTCATCCGCTTCGTCGTCTGGGCCGGGTTCACCAAGAAATGGGGGCTGCGCCGCCTGCTGCAATGGGGCCACTGCATCCCCATCGACGGCGCCGCCGGGCCGCGGGCCGTAGTCAAGTCGCTGCGCGCCGCCAGCGACGCCCTGGCGCGCGGCGAACTGGTCTGCATCTTCGCCGAGGGCCGATTCACCCACAACGGCCTGATGCTGCCCTTCCACCGCGGCTTCGAGCAGATCGTCAAGCACCAGCCCGCGCCCGTCATTCCGGTCTGCATCGATCAGATCTGGGGCAGCATCTTCAGCTTCTACGGCGGCCGCATTTTCTGGAAGCTGCCTTTGGAGATCCCCTACCACGTCACCGTCGCCTATGGGACTCCGATGCCGAATGACGTGCCGGCCGCCGACGTGCGCCAGGCGGTGCAAAAGCTGTCGGCCGACTGTTCCGTCGTCCGCAACAAGGAGCGCGTGCCGATCCACCGCCAGTTCCTGCGCGTGGCCAAGCGACGGCCGTTTTCCGCCTGCATCGACGACAGCCTCTCGGGCGGCAAGGGACTCAGCTACGGCATGACGCTCACCGGGGCCGTCCTCCTGGCGCGGCTGCTGCGGCCGATGCTGGGCGACGCCCCTATGGCGGCGGTCTGGCTGCCGCCCGGCATGGGCGGGGCCGTGGTCAACATCGCCCTGGCGTTTCTGGGCAAAACCTCGGTCAATCTCAACTACACGTCCGGCCCCGATTCGCTGCGCTCGGCCCTCCGTCAGTGCGGCTGCCAACACGTCATTACCGCCAGGCTGTTTCATCACAAGGTCAAGCTGGAACCCGGCCCCGGAGTGGAACTGATCTTCCTCGAAGACTTCCGGGCAAAAGTGTCTAATAGCCAGCGGACATGGGCGTTTATCCGGACGCTGCTGACGCCGACGTTCGTGCTGGAGCGCTGGGTGCTGGGCCTCCACAAACATTCCTTGGACGACCTGGCGACGGTGATCTTTTCGAGCGGCAGCACCGGCGAGCCGAAGGGCGTGATGCTGACGCACGGCAACATCGCGGCCAACGTCGCCTCGATGATCCAGGCGGCCGGCCTGGAGGCGCGCGACCGCGCCCTGGGCGTGCTGCCGTTGTTCCACAGCTTCGGCTACACGGTGACGCTCTGGGCGCCGTTGCAGGTCGGCGCCTCGATGGTGTACCACGCCGACCCGCGTCAGGCCAAGGAGATCGGCGAGCTGTGCCGCAAGCACCGCTGCACGGTCTTTCTCTCGACGGCGACGTTCCTGCGCTTTTGCCTGCGGAAGTGCGAGCCGGACGACTTCAAGACGCTGCGCCTGTTGATGTGCGGCGCCGAGAAGCTGCCGCAGACGTTGGCCCAGGATTTCGAGAAGAAGTTCGGCGTCTTGCCGATGGAGGGTTACGGCTGCACGGAGCTGTCGCCGGTGGCGGCGGCCAACCTGCCGGACAAGGAGATCGCCGGCTTCCGACAGATCTGCAACAAGCCGGGCACGGTCGGCCAGCCGGTGCCGGGCGTGGCGGCGCGGACGGTCGATCCGGACACGACGGAGACGTTGCCGGTCGGCACGGAAGGCTTGCTGCTGATCTACGGCGCCAACGTGATGAAGGGCTACCTCGGCAAACCGGAGCAGACGGCCAAGGTGGTGCGCGACGGCTGGTACGTGACGGGCGACATGGCAAAGATCGACCCGGAAGGGTTCGTGACGCTGACGGGCCGGCTGTCGCGGTTTGCCAAGATCGGCGGCGAGATGGCGCCTCTGGAGAAGATCGAGGAGGTGTTGCACGAGGTGTTGGGGACGAGCGAGCGCGTCGGGGCGGTGACGTGCGTTCCGGACGAGTCGCGCGGCGAGCGTCTGGTGGTGCTGTATGTGGAGCAGTCGCTGACGCAGCTGGGTTTCGACGTGCCGAGGTGGTGGCGGGGGATGAACAGCCGCGGCCTACCGAACCTGTGGGTGCCGGGGCCGCGCGACTTCTACGCGGTGCCGGAGATGCCGCTATTGGGAAGCGGGAAACTCGATCTCAAGGGGCTGAAGGATAAGGCGATGGAACTGGCGAAGAAATAGGGGGTGCCAGGGCTGCGCCAGGGTTCGCTGCGGCCGCCCACTTGGGCGGCTCACCCGTCTCCCGACAGCCAGCGAGGGACTATCCGCAGCGAATCCGTCACCTCCTCGTCCGTGGCTGACAGCCCTATCACCTCCCGCACGACCAACACCACCCTCGGCTCGCAAATCCCAGCCCACGCCCCGGCCGCCTCCCGCAGACGTGCCGCTAGCCACCCCTGCTCCGGGAGCTGCCGCCCGCATCGACCCGCCCGCGCCTCCGTCTGGGCAGGCGTCAGGCAGGTCGCCTCGTACCGCCGCCCCTCCGCCGCCCCTGGGCCGGGCGCATCGTCGCCCATCGACCATCGGTCGGCCCACTCGCAGAAGTACACGACTGGCAGGGACAGGCCGTCGCCCCGCAGCCCGTCGCATAGCTGATCGACGGCGGCCGGATCGGGGCGCGACTGCCAAGACCGGAATAGGACGTTGGCCGCCAAGGCGGCATCGCCGGCCAAGGTCGCCACCGTTAGGCGCTGCGTCGCCACACTAAGTCTTCCTCCTGGCCGGCTACGACCGCGTCCTCGCCAGGGTCCGCGCCTTGACCTCCTGCCACGGGATCACGGCGTCGGGGCGCGCGATGCCGTCGGCCAGCCGCCTCTCCAATTCTCGCCTCTGGCCGTCGGTGATCGGCCGCGTCTCGACCTCGGACGCGAGGCTGTCCCAGATCTCCTCCATCAGGGCGAGGCGATCCTCGACGCTGAATCGGTCGATCCCCAAATCCTTCATGGTCGGCGCCATCGGCATCTCCCTTCGGGCAGCGAGCGTTGGAACTATTCTATCGCGCGGCCCTGAAAACGCCGCATCGCTCCCGCACCAACGATTATGCCGGGCGATCAGGCCGCGCTCAAGGCGTGACCGCCGGCCGCCGCTTCGCTTTGACAGACGGGCGGTCGATAAAGTAGGATGCGGCCCGCCGGAGGGAGGTAATCTCGCGCCCCGGCAGGTCGTAGACCAACAAAGGCGGTCCCCATGCGCTGCCTCTCGCATCCTTCCCTGCGGCGATTCCTCCTGGGTTCGTTGGCCGTGAGCGCGGCCGCGTCGGCGGCGGCGGCCGGCCAGCCGCTTCCGTGCGGCGTGACCGACCCGTGCGGCCGAACCGGCTTCGTCGCCAACGCCACCGGCGGCATCGACGCCCTCGACCTGGCGACGGGCGACGTGTTGTGGGACGTGAAGGCGGCGCGACGGCCGGCCCTGGCCGTGGACGACCGACTGTTCGCCTGGACGCCGGTGGGGGCCAACGGCCTGCGCGTGCTGGCCTTCGACCGGACGCACGACGGCCGGCGGCTGCTGGAATCGGACGCCGCGACGTTCCCGGACTGGGTGAGCGTCGCGGAGGCGCCGGGCCGGTCGTTCACCGCCCGCTGGCGGCTGGAAAAGGGCCGGCTGATCCTCGACTGGGAGGCGCGGGCCTGGTTCGCCGGCCCCCACCCGACGCCCGAGGCCGAGGCGCAAGCCATGCGTCAGGCGGACGGCCGGGTGCGCTTCGACCTGGAGACGGGCAAGGCGGAGACGGGACCGGCCGAGAAGCCGTCCGCCGGGCCGCCGCCGCCCGCGGAGCTGGAAAAGGCGGTCGTGCGCTGGCGGGGTCCGGCCGGCGCAGGCTGGGCGGAGCTGGTGCTGGACGAGGCCGAGGGCCGGCGGCGGCTGTCGCTCTGGTCGTGGGACGCGGAAAAGGTCAATTCGCCAAAGGAACTCTTCACCGGCAAGCGGCCACTGGTGCTGCCGGCGCTCGGCGACCGTTTCCTCTGCCTGCGCGACGCGACGCCGTGCCCGGACCAGGGCGTGGCATCAGAGGACTGCAAGCGCTACGGCTGGTCCATCTTCTCCGTGGCCGACGGCGGCCGTTTGACGCAGGTTCCCTACGAGCCGGGGACGGAGGCGCTGTCGGTCGTCGGCCCACGGGTGTACGCGCTGGTGGCCGGCCCGCTGGCCGGCCCGCTCGACAAGCCGTTCGTCCGGCCGCGCAGCCTCAAGGCGTTCGACCTCAAGACGGGCAAGCCGTTGTGGCAACGGCCGGTCGAGGGCAAGCTGATCGCGCCGCCGGCGCCGTGATGCGGCGAGCGCGAGCAAGAACGGGGGCGTCGGTAGGACAGACCTTATAAGGAGGCGTGTCATGGCCTGGCCGATTGAATTCAGGGGAGTCGTGCATGGCAAGACGATCACGCTGGACGAGGAAACCTGCCTGCCGGACGGCTATCGGGTGACGCTGCGTTTGGTCCTGGAGCCGGGCGAGGGCGTCCGCTTAGCGTTCGGCGGGTGGGCCGACATGACGCCGGAAGAAGACGCGGAAATGGAGAAGTTTTTTTCCGAACTCCGCGGCAGGCCGGTGCAGTTCAGGGACGGAGACCCGGAATGAGTTTCTTGCTGGAAATGAACACGTGCCGGGCCTTCTTGAAAGGCAATCGTCTGGCCCATTCCCGATTCCTCCAGTACCAGGGCCGCCTGTTCGTTTCTGCGGTGACGATTCTGGAAATGGAATTGTGGCTCCTTCACCGTAACACCCCTTCGCGTCACCAATTCGTCTACGGCGCGATGCGCAACGATCTTCAAGTCCTCGTCGTGGACGACGGCGTTGCCCACGTCGCCGCCCGTACCGGCGCTCGCCAAGCCGCCGGAGGAAAACGCATGTCCCTGACCGACTTGCTTGTCACGGCGACTGCGGTGGTTCACGGCCTGACGCTGGTAACACACGGTCCCCAGACGTTGTTCGCGCAGGTCCCAGGCTTGGTCGTCGTCGATTGGCTGGCGCCGTGAACGGAGCGGATTGTAGGGCGCCCGACCAGATTCATCTTTATTCCGGATAGCTCAAGTCAAAATCCGAATGTCCCGTGATCGGCCACAGCACGAGGAAATGGTGGGCCAGGTCCGACAACACCAGGGCCAGGCCGACGATCAGGAGCCACCGCCGCCACGAGCCCCGACGGAAAAAGAACGCCGCGACCATCAGCAGCAGCCCCACATAGCCGTGGTGGATGCGCAGGCCGAAGGTCAGCCACCGCAGCCAGCGCGTATCGCGCGTGGTCCGCATCCGCAGGCCGAAGTGGAACAGACAGGCCAGTCCCTCGAACACCGCCGTCAACGCCAAACACCACAGGGCGTCGATGCGCAGGTTCCCGCCGCGTCGTGGCGCCATCAACGTCCCCCTTCACGGCTCACAACACCGAATCGACCAGCCGGGCCAGGTTCTGGAGCAGCCGCACCAATAACGGCCGTCGCCGCCACTGCTCGGGCGTCAGTACGGACGAGCCGTCGAAGTAGCGCTGCTGGACCGCATGCAGCGCCTTCACCACCGTCTCGTCGTAGACCAGCAGACTGACCTCGCATTGCAGCGCGAACGAACGCATGTCCATGTTCGTCGAGCCGATCAGTGCCACCTGATCGTCGATGCTCAGGTGCTTGGCGTGCAGGAAGTGTGTCTTGTAAACGTGAATCCGAACGCCCGCCGTGAGCAATTCCTCGTAATACGACCGCTGCGCCAGGCCGACGAGCCACTGGTCCGCCTTGGACGAGACGACGAGATGGACCTCGACGCCGCGCTGGGCGGCCGTCGTCATCGCCTGCAACAGCGTGTCGTCGGGAATAAAGTACGGCGTCGTCATCACGACCCGTTTTTGGGCGGCGTACAGCAGGGCGACGACCAGGCGCAGGTTGTTCTCGAAGGGGTAGCCTGGGCCGCTGGGGAGCGTCTGGGCCTCCACGTCGCCGGTGTGGTCCAGGACGGGAAAACTCTCCTCCTCCTGGCTTGCCTCGGTTTCGGTCTCGAAAAAGCGGTCGGCCAGCAACACGGCCTGCAACTCGTGGACGACGGGGCCGGTGACGCGGGCCACCAGTTCCTCGTAAACGATGCCGCGCTTGAAGTCGGCGTCCACGATGTTTTGCGATCCGACATAGGCGATGCGTCCGTCCAGCACGGCGATCTTGCGGTGGTTGCGCAGGTCGAGGCGGGCCGCCTTGCGCCGGAAGAAGCCGAGCGGCAGCACGGCCACGACCTCGACGCCGGCCGCCCGCAGCCGCGGCGCGAGGGTGCGCAGGGCGCGGCGGCTGGCGAAGGAATCCAGCAGCAGCCGGCAGACGACGCCGCGCCGGGCCGCCGCGATCAGGGCGTCGGCGACGCGGTTGCCGATCTTGTCGTCGGCGAAGAGGTAGTAGAGCAGGTTGACGTGGCGGCGGGCGGCGGCGATGTCTGCGATGAGCCGGCCGACGGCGCCGTCGTAATCGGGCAACAGTTCGACGTGATTGCCGCCGAGGATGGGGAAGTCACCGAGGTTCTCGGCCAGCCGCACCGCCTGAAGGAACTCCGGCGGCAGGTCGGGCCGGCGGACGTGCGATTCGAGCGGCTTGACCTTGCGCTTGATGAGTCGGGACACCTCCTCCTGAAGTTCGATCCGCCGTTTCGGCATATAGGCGCGGCCCAGCAGGGCGTAGAGGAACAGGCCGAGGAACGGCTCGATGAAGATGAGCAGCAACCAGGTCCGCGCGGCGGCGGGGCTGCGCTTTTGCGGCACGTAGAACAGCATCACCAGGCGGATCGCCCACTCGGCGATGAAGAAGGTCCAGGCCCAGAAGGTCACCATCGTCGATCCGCCCCCGAGTCCGCGACGCACCCGGTTCGGCCCCGCCGCGATTGCCGTAAGTCCCTTTTATTCATTACCGTTCCGTCGGTCCACCTGCGTATAATAAAGAAGAGAGATTTCGACGCAAATCGGACGACCGGCGTCCCTTGCCGTACCCCATCCGAACCGTACCGACGAGGCAATTTTCCATGATAGAGCAACAGGAACGGACCTTGGTCCCCATGAGTGAAGTTCCGCAGCAAGAGACCGTTATTGTAGACCGCCAGCCGGAGACGATCCCCCCAGTCGAATCGAACGGCGCGGCCGCCGAGGCGGCGGGGAATCGCGGCGACGCGCCCGGGCGGGGCGGAAAGGCGCCCTTCGCGTCCACGAACTCATCCGCGAGGGCAGGCTGTACGAGCAGGAGCGCGGACTGAAACGGGGCCGGCAGCGGCTCCGTCAGCTTCTCGAATTGGGCAAACTGTACGAACAGGAACACGACCTCCGGCCGGAGGCGGCGAAGAAACCCGTCGGCCGGTTGTCCCGGGCGAAGCGCGACGAACTGCTGGCGACGCTGCTGGAATGTCTGGTGCGCATCGCCAAGCCGTCGTTCCGGCCGGAACTGCTGCTGATGGTCGAGAGATTGTCGAAGGAAGAAAGGGGAGGGAACTGCTCGGAAGAAACCCCATAAGCATTGATTTCACCGCGGAGAACGCGGAGAGCGCGGAGAAAGACCAAGGCCATTGCTTTCTTGTCTTTCCTCCGCGCTCTCCGCGTTCTCCGCGGTGAATTTCTGTTCGAGAGCCGTTTATGACCCGTCACGCCGCCAATGCCCCGTCGTCTTCGCGAACTTCCGCGAGGATTTCGCCGTTCAGCGTCTGTTCGAGGCGCTCCAGGGCGCGCGACCGTGCCGCCGTCCATGACGCGGTGGTCGTAGACGACGCGCACCGGCACGGTCCCGTCGGGCCGTATGACGCCATACGTCAGGGTCGTGGTGAGGGGCGAAAGCGGGTGGAGCGACTCCGCGCCCAGGCCGGAATAGGCCGTGACGCCGAACGTGCCCATGAAATAGGCCCGGCCGCGCCCGGCGGCGTTCAGGCCGCACCACCAAAACGCCCGCCGCAACGGCAGCGGCATTCGGCCGACGCGCAACGCCCGGCGGAACGTCCCGGACTTTTCCAGGGGCACCTCTTTGTGGCGTCGCAAATGCGTTTCCAGGTTCCCGAGCGGCGTCCTTTCCGGGTCGCGCATCAGGGAAAAGAAAACGGCGTTTTCCCCCCGATGGACGCGCTCGATCGCCACGGACGCCACGCTGAATGGATGTTCGTACAGCCGGGGAAATGGGAACGGCAGGTACGCCCGGCGCAACTCCGGCGCCTGGGACGCCACGAGTCCGTAGGCCTTGGTGAACAAGACGCACCAACTCACGCGCCGCTTCATCCGGGCCCGCGCATCGCGGAGGCCGGCGACGTTCATCCGGCGCTGCACGGGAATGGTGGGAATTTGTCGGGCGAAATGCAACAGGTCGCCGATCAGCAGTCGAGGTCCCGACAGGGGCAGCGTTCGTCCCGCTTGCGTATTCATGTCCGCCTCGTGGATAAAAGCACGACTCGGCAATGAGAATGGACCGGCGAGCCCGCCGCGCCAAGCAAGGGCGAGCCGGAAACGCGCGGAACGCAAGCGGCTCGCTGTCCAATCTCATTCCTTCCGAACGGTCTAAGCGCTCTATCGGCGCGGCGGCCGCGAAATTCAAGGGGAATTGGCGACGGTCAAGGCCAGTCGCCGAAGCTCTCCCAGTTTCACTCGTCGCGGCCGTGAACCTCGGCCGGCGGACTCGTCGCCTCGACGGCGGTGAACGGCTCCAGGATCCTGTAGGAGTGCGACGCCTCCTTCGGCGCCACCCAGCAGTCGCCCGGTTCCAACAGCACCATCTGCCCTTCCAGGTGCAGCTCGGCCCGGCCGCGGACGACGTAGCCGATGGTTTCGTAATCGCGCTTGGTCGGCGGTTTCGGTTGGCCGGCCGGCTCCCGGTCCCACAAACGCATGGACAGGTGTATTCCCGCGGCCAGATACTTTTGTCCGCGCCGGCCGCGCGGCGCCGACGACGCCTGCACCTTCGTCACCGATTTGTCGCTCATGACCGCGCCTCCTGGAGAAGGGAAAGACCTTCCCGAAACGGAGCAAATCATATGCCCCCTGTCGGCGGTCCCGGCCGTGGTATAATCATCCTCTGCCCTCGGAGGGTCGTTCATGCTCCTTCTCGGCCGGCTCCGCTCGCGCACCTGCCAGGGACTCACCCGCCGCGCCGTCCTCCAGATCGGCGCCAGTACCGTGTTCGGCCTGTCGCTGGCTGACCTGCTCCGCTGCCGGGCCGAGGCCGGCGGACTCAACGGCGGCACCGCCAAATCGGTCCTGCTGTTCTGGCTCTGGGGCGGCCCGTCCCACCTCGACACCTGGGACCCCAAGCCCGACGCCCCCCTCGACTACCGCGGCCCGTTCTGCGCCATCAACGCTAAAACACCCGGCCTCCGCGTCTGCGAATTGTTTCCGAAGATCGCCAAACTCTCCGACCGCTTCGCCGTGCTGCGTTCGCTGCACACCGGCTCCAACGACCACGGCGTGGCCGGGACCATCGGCCTGACCGGCAGCGCCGCCGGCGGCGTCGGCCTCGACGGCAAGCCGTTGCCCAGCGCGGTGCGGCCGACGACCGGCAGCGTGGTGGCGAAGGTGCGCGGCGGCGACGCCAAGTTGCCGCCGTTCATCGTGGTCGGCGGCCGGCTGCACCAGGGCAAGAAGGCCATCGTCGGCGAGGGCGGCGGGACGCTCGGCGGCATGGTCGATCCCTTTCGTCTGGAATACGATCCGGTCCACGGCACGCGCATCCCCGCCCTGCAACTGCCGGACGACCTCACGCCGGAACGCCTCGGCGACCGCCGACGGCTCCTGGAGGCGTTCGACCAGGCGGAACGGCGGGCCGACGCCGCGCGGGCGACGCAAGCCGTGGACGACTACCGCGCCCAGGCGTTCGCCATGCTGACCTCGCCGGCCGCCCGCGAAATGTACGACCTCGGCCGTGAGAAGCCGGCGCTGCTCGACCGCTACGGCCGGACGCGCGTCGGCCAGTCGTTGGTGCTGGCCCGGCGGCTGATCGAGAACGGCGTACCGTTCGTGCAGGTCAACTGGAGCGATCACGTCGAGGCGGAGGAGGACTCCGGCGACGGCGGCTGGGACCACCATTACCGGAATTTTCAGATCATGCAAGACCGTCACGGCCCCTGGATGGACCAGGCGTTTTCGGCGCTGCTGGAGGACCTCGCCGACCGCGGCTTGCTAGACACGACGTTGGTGGTGGCGATGGGCGAGTTCGGCCGGACGCCGAAGGTCAACGACAAGGCCGGCCGCGACCACTGGGAGCACTGTTACAGCGCCCTGTTCGCTGGCGGCGGCGTCAAGGGCGGCCGCGTGGTCGGCGGCAGCGACGGCCGGGCGGAGCAGGTCCACGACCGCCCGGCAACGCCGGCCGATGTGGCTGCCACGGTGCAACACGCGGTCGGCGTCACCAGCGAGCAGGCGGCGACCCTCGGCGTCCTCCCGGACGGGAAGGCGATTGAGGAACTGTTTTGAAGGATGCTGTTGACCCACGCCGCAGGCCGGGGGAACATGGGAACGGGGAAGCGATCGACTACCAACTGTCCGGCTCGTGGTTTCTCGGCAAGAAGTTGATGCCGTGTCCGGGATCGGGTGTGTCGCAACCGGCAATGCCGACGCAGACCAGCGCACAGAGAAGAATGAGCCACCGCATGGCCGTCTCTCCCCACGGGAAACGAATCTTTCGATAGGTTCGGGAGGGGCCATACGCGAAAGACGGCCGGAAGGTCAAGGGGAATTGGCGTCCGCCTCGCCAATTAGGGGTTTCCGACATGACGCGAACTGCTGGTCTTGCCCTTTTTATCCTGTCTTCTTTGTGCCCTTTGTGTCTTTGTGGTGAAAAAGAGGCCGTGCGGCTCACCACCGACGGCGGGTTCAAGCAACACCTGTCCTGGTCGCCCGACGGCAAGCGGCTGTTGATGACGCGCGTCCACGAAGGCCACATGGGTCTGTGGGTCATGAACGCCGACGGCTCCGACCTCAAACCGCTCCTCAAACCCGACCCCAAGACGCCGCACTTTGACGGCTGCTGGTCCCCCGACGGAAAGCGGATCGCCTTCGTCCTCGATAACGTCCACGGCACCGACGGGGCGCTGCAGATCGACACGGTCAACGCCGACGGCGGCGACGAGAAGACGGTCGTGCCGCACAAGGCCTTCGAGGAGTCGCCGCGCTGGTCGCCCGACGGCAAACGCATCGCCTGGGTCAGCACCCGCGACGGCAACCAGGACATTTACACCACCGACCCCGAGGGCAAGGACGTTCACCGACTCACCAACGACCCCGCGCCCGACAACAACCCCAGCTGGTCGCCCGACGGCAAGAAGATCGCCTTTTGCAGCGGCCGCGGTGGACACCTGCAGATCCACGTCATGGACGCCGACGGCGGCGGCGTGCGCCGGCTCACCAACCACGACGGCATCGACTACTGGCCGGTCTGGTCGCCCGACGGCAAGCGCATCGCCTTCACCTCCAACCGCGACGGCAATTATGAGATTTACGTCATGGACGCCGACGGGTCCAACCAGCGCAACCTGACCCGCCATCCGGGCCAGGACAATTACGCGACGTGGTCGCCGGACGGAAAAAAGATTGCTTTCATCTCCAATAGGGGCGGCGGTTATGATGTGCATGTGATGGAGGCGCCGTAAGACGGGCGGACGGAAGGACATACCAACCCGAAGCGCAAGCGAGGGAGCAGGTCAGGAACCTGCTCCCTCGCTTGCGCTTTGGGTTGGTATGTCCCCGGCCCTTCGTAGGGTGGGCAAGTTCGCCCTACCCCGGCCGCCGCCACACCAGGCACAGCGGCCGTTCCGAGCGCACGTATCCCGAAGGCGGCGGATCCTCCCCGACCGAATACGCCCGCCAGTCGTCGTCGCGCCGCCGGCATTCGTACAACGGCCTCGCGCCGACCGGCGGGACTTTCGCGTCCGCCGGCAGAGCGTAGAAGAGCGCCCCCTTCTCCTCCGGCCCGCCGACGTGCAAGCCGTCCTTGCCCGCCAGCACCGCGACGCCGCCGGCGAACGGCCGATCCGGGGCGAAGAAGGCGACGCGCGGATTCTTCTTCGGCCACACCGTCGTGAACGACGCCGGCGCGTCGCCGGCCGACAGGTCGTACACCGGCGTCGGCAGCCACAGACGAGGGCCGGACAGGTCCAGCTTATAAAGGATCTGGTTATAGTCATAACGCGGCGTCGCGTCGGGGTTGCCGGAGAAGGTGTGCGTGTAGGTCCCCTCGAAAAAGATCAGCCGGCCGCCGTCCTTGTCGAACATCGGATCTTGTTTAGGGTTGTAAAAGCTGTAACTGTCGTGCGTGACGACCTTGACGGCGTAGACCCACGGCCCGACCGGCGCGTCGGCCTCCGCGTACCAGATCTCACCGAGGAATGACGACGATCCCCCTTTCTGCACGGCAATCATCACCCAGCGCCGGCGGTATTCATTCCAGCAAACGGACCCGGATTGGGCGAATACGGGTTCGTCCGTGTCGCGGTCGCGCAGCTGCAACAACCCCTCCCCCGCCTTCATCTTGCCGTGGGCGACGAGGCGGTCCTGTTCCGCCGGGCCGACGACGGGCGTATCCCTCTTCCAGGCGTAGCGCGGCCGGCCGGCCGCGTCGCGGTCGATCACCGGCGCGTCCAGGCGCGACCCCGCTTTCAGACAGGTGTAGCTTTCGTAGTCGGCGGGGTCGCGGAAATGTTCGGCGTCGGCGCGAACGCGCGTTAGCGGATAGGGATTGCCGAAATAAACGTATTCGATGCCGTCCTCCGTCCGCCGGAAGGAGTGCCCCGATGGGAAACAAGGCGTCTTCATGTCCCAGTCGGTCAGTTTCTCAAACGCTTGCTTGTCGTCGTCGAAAACCATCAGGCCGCGGCCGTAGACCTTCAGCGGCGGTTCCACCTTGACGTAAGAGGCGTAAAGCCGTTCGCGGCCGTCGGCGTCGGGCAGCGGCGCCAGCGCCGTCAGCCAGGTCGGCCCCTTGCCGGGCATCCGGGCCGTCTCCTTGGCGAAGCCCTTGGCGTCGAGGAAATAGTCGAGATCGACGCCGGTCTCCGGGTCGAGGCCGCCGTGGGCCGGCGGCTCGGAAACCGCCCCGGGCACGTTGAAATTGCCTAGCGGGTAGGAAGGCCGGTTGGTGTCGCCCCAGAACCAGTAAATTTTCCCATGGTGGACCGCGTTCAGGACCGTATCGGAGCCGAAGACCTGGCCGTCCAGCACCGGCGCCCTAAGCGGCGCCTTGACGCCGGCCAGCAGGCTGTCGGCGTAGATTCCCCCTCCGGTAAGGCGGTAGAGGCGCTCGGCGATATTGACGCGATGGACTTTCAGCCGCGAGGCGCCGCCGGCCGTGACGTGCAGCTTGGCGCCGCGTTCACCGAAACCATCGGCCGGGTACTCGTATCCGGGGCCGGCGACGTGGAAGTATACGTCCGTATCCATCAGCCCCGGCTCGCGGAAGGCCGCGACGCCGTTGCTGTCGGTGACGTAGCGGAGGTCGTTGACGGTTCGCAGTTCGATGAGCGGCACGCCGCGCCCCGTCTCGTCGTCCACCACGGTGACGGCGAAGTAGTGTTTGGCGTCGTCGGGTTCGGCGTGCAGCAGGACCGCGGATAGAAGCAGTGCGGAGAACACGAGCGCCCCCAAAGCTTGATGACGACAGTGGATAGCCTATTGGGGGTGAGGCGGCGCCTCAAGGTGTGACGCGCGATCCAAAAAAGCAAAGGCCCCCGGCGCCGCATGCGCGGCCGGGGGCCTTGGGTGCTTGGCACTTGCGCGGTCGATCCGTTCCGAAGGGTCAGCTGTTGGCCTTGTGATGGCCCTTGTGACCCTTGTGGCCCTTGTGGCCATGATGGTGGCCTTTATGGCCTTTATGGCCGCTCTTGCCTCCCTGGTGCGCGGTCATGCTGACATCCTTGTCGAGCTTCGTCAGCTGAGACGCGGGCGAGGCCGCGGAGGCGGTCGAGGCGGACAGGCCCAACCAGGCAAGGCCGGTAAAGGCGGAAAGGGCCAGTGCGAGCATTACCTTCTTCACGGACATCGATGTCTCCTGCGAAAGTGGGGCGGGGTGGGAGGAATCACAAGCGAGTCATGCCGGATTGAACACCGCCGACCGCCGGTGGTATCGCCCCGCCGGAAATAATAATCGCCTTCCCGCGACCGCGCGGTATCGGCCGCCCGCATCTCCGCTTCACCTCCGCCGGAAGAAATGCTATGCTCTTCCCTCCGCCGCCAGCCTTTCATTCCCTACCGGCGGACCCAGGCGAGGATCCATTCGTGGCCGAACTCTCCACCGCTCCCCGAGAACGCCGCCTCAGCCCGCGCCGCCCGGCCCGCGGCGTCCTCAAGGCCGTTTGCCGGGAAGGCGCCCTGGAACCAGGCCCCAACCTGGCGCTGACCGTGCTCGACCTGTCGGAAACGGGCGCCCGCCTGGTCGTCAAGGAAGCGCTGGCGGAGGGCCGCAAGGTGTACGTCAATCTGGAAGGGTCGGCCGGCGCCCGGCCTATCCTGCGCGGCGGCGACGTGGTATGGTCGCTGCCCACGACCGACGGGACTTTTTGCATCGGCGTCCGCTTTCACAAACGCCTGCAACCGAGCGACCTCCTCTCCCTGACCTGAAACGCCCAAACCGCCCCGCCTTCGTCCTCGATCCGGGAGGCCCCATGTCCGCCGAACGCCGATTCCTCCGCTACACCGCCTATGACGCCGCGCCCGCTTTGCGCGGCGGCGAACGCGGCCCTGCTCGTCGTGGCGTTCCTCCTCTTCCCGGTCCTGCCGTGGTGGGCCGTGGCCGCGTCGTTCTGCGCCATCGTCTTCTGCTACTGCTGGAACGTGCAGAGCATTTCGCACAACTTCATCCACAACCCCTTCTTCGCCAACGAATGGCTCAACCGCGCCTTCAGCGTCCTGGAGTCGATCGCCATCGGCGTGCCGCAGACGATCTACCACCACTACCACATGAACCACCACTGGGGCGACAACGACGCCCCCGGCCCCGACGGCGCGACCAAAGACTGGGGTTCCACCTACCGCCACGGCAAAGACGGCAAACCGGAGGCCTTTTGGAAGTTTTGCTTGATCGGCTACTTCCGCTTCGAGCTGACGCCGGTGTTCCGCATGATCGGCCGCCACGGCCGGCGGCACGTCCTCCTGGTCACGGCCGAATCGCTGGCGCTGGGCGCCTTCTGGGGCGGCATGGCTCTGCTCAACTGGCGCTATTTCCTCTTCTTCTACCTGCCTTCCTACTACCTCGGCTGGGTGCTGGTTTACGCCCACACCTACATGCTGCACCACGGCGCCAAGCCGGGCAACCCCTACGCCAACTCGGTCAGCTCCTATCACCGTCTGTATAATCTGCTGTTCTTTTTCAACGGCTACCACCAGGAACACCACTGGGATCCCAAGGCCCACTGGACGAGGATGGACGAGGTGCGCGCGGAGATCCTGCCGGAAATGATCGCCAACGAGACGCGCGTCTCGCGCGGGCCGCACATCACGGGGTTTCTGGAAGAATGGCTACGCAAAAAGCGGGGGCCGACGGCCGCCGTGAAAATCCTCCCGGACGGAGTGCGCCGCGCCGCCTGAACGGCCGCATGCGCCTCGCCCTTGCTTGGCGCCGCGGGCTCGCTCGCGGGCCCATTCTCATTCCTTCCGAACGGCCTAAACGCCGTGACAGCGGCGGTTTCCCTGATGTATGATCGTCCGTATGGAACCCATTCCGGCCGCCGGAGAAGCGAAGCCGCGCCTCAGCACCGGGGCCGTCGTCAGCCTGGTGCTCGGCCTCGCGTCGCTGTTCCTGTTGTTTCTCACCGGCGTCCCCGCCCTCTGGGTCGGCCTGCAAAGCCTGCGGGCCATCAACGTCAGCGACGGGCGACTGTCCGGCCGACGCCTCGCCGCGGCCGGCATGGTCCTCGGCGGCCTCGGTTGCGCCGCCTCCGTGCTCGGGCTGCTGATGATCGTGTTCGCGACCTTGCAAGTCCGCAGTCAGCGGCTGGAGTGTCTGAACAACCTGCGCCAGATCGGCCAGGCCGTGCTGAAATATGAGGACACGAATCGGACGTTCCCGCCCGGCACGGTCGCCAACGCCGCGCTGCCGCCCGACAAACGCCTGAGCTGGCTGACCACGCTGCCGCCCTACCTGGAACCGAAAACGCCGAACGCCCAGACCGTGGAGGCGCTCTCCGAACGACTCGACCCGTCGCTGGCCTGGGACGCGGGCGGCAACGCCGCCGTCGCCCACGCCTCGGCGTCGCTCTTCCGCTGCCCGGCCGACCCGCGCGCCACGCCGGGTTTCTCCGACTACGTCGGTTTCGCCGGCGTCGGCCGGGACGCGGCCGAGTTGAAGCGCGGCGACCCGATGGCCGGCGTCTTCGGCTACGACCGCACCGTGGCGCCGGCCGACCTGACGGCCGGGACCAGCCGCACGCTGCTGGCCTCGGAAACGACGCGAGACAACGGCCCGTGGACGGCCGGCGGTCGGCCGACGGTGCGCGGCCTCGACCCCAACGACGTTCCGCCCATCGGCCCCGGCCGCCCCTTCGGCGGCCTGCACCCCGGCGGCCTGAACGTCCTTTGGGCCGACGGCTCCGCCGGCTTCATGGAAGATACCATTTCGCCGCCGTTGTTCGAGTCGCTGACGCGCGTGCGGCGCGGCGGCGACTGACGGCTCATCCCGCCTTTTCGCCGGCGCGCGGCATGTCCTTGTCGCGGTTCATGCCTTTTTCCTTGTCGTTGCTACAGCCGGCCGCGAGGCAGAGCAGCGCGGCCGCCGTCAGAATCGCCAGCAGTTTTCTCATCATTCGCTCCCCGGTCGCGTGAGGCGTCCCCGCCTGTCATGATACGAAGTGCGCCGCGCGGCCGGTAAACGAACGGGGCCGGCCGCGAGATCGCGGCCGGCCCCATTTCTGTGCGGAAAGCGATCCCGGACGGGTTACTAGCTGTCCTTTTTCTTCTCGGGAGTGGTGCCGGCCGGCGTGGTGCCGGCCGGGTGGGAGCCGCCCGGCGGCATGCTACCGGCGCTGGTCCCCGGCGTCGTCTTGCTCGCCGGCGGGGTCGAGGCGGCCGGGCCGCACCCGACCGCGCACGCCGCGAGGAGGCCGCCAGCCATCAGCATCGCAAACAGCTTCTTCATGAGCCTAACTTCCTTTCGATTCTGCGTGAGAAAAAACCGAACGACCTCTTCCGCGTTCCGTTGTGACTTTCGGCAAGTTACTTGGTCTTGGCCTCGATCTTGGTCGCCATGTCGCCCTTCACGGTCACTGTCGCGGTGTTGTCCTTCTTGACGTTTCCGAGCTTGTCTTCCTTGCCGTCAATGGTGACCTTGGCGTCGGCCGCGACCATGACCGTCTTGTCCTTGCCATCGACGCTGAGCGTCAGCTTGTCGTTCTTGATTTCGACGACCTTGCCGGACTCGGTCGATTCCTTGTCGGTCGTGACCTTGGTGGTGTCCTTGTCCTTGGCGGGCGGGGTCGCTTCCTTGTCCTTGGCCGGCGGGGTCGCTTCCTTGTCCTTGGCGGGCGGGGTCGCTTCCTTGTCCTTGGCGGGCGGGGTCGCTTCCTTGTCCTTGGCGGGCGGGGTCGCTTCCTTGTCCTTGGCGGGCGGGGTCGCTTCCTTGTCCTTGGCGGGCGGGGTCGCTTCCTTGTCCTTGGCCGGCGGGGTCGCTTCCTTGTCCTTGGCGGGCGGGGTCGCTTCCTTGTCCTTGGCCGGCGGGGTCGCTTCCTTGTCCTTGGCCGGCGGCTTGGCTTCCTTGTCCTTGGTGGATTCGGTCGGCGGCTTGGTCGATTTGGCCGGGGGGGTGCTCGGGGCCGGCGGGCAGCCGGCGGTCAGCGCCAGCAGGGCGCCGCCCGCCAGCATCGCAAGAAGCTTCTTCATAGGTGGACCGTCCTTTGAACGGGGATAAAAGGAAGCGGGGGCTTCCCTGGCCGGCCCCTACGGCCGGCGGCACATCAGATAGGATGCGCCTGTCTCCTGTTTATTCCAAAAAATCCCGCCGTCCACCCGAACAACATAGAAGAGGCCGGCCGACGCCGCTTTGCGCTGGCGTCCGGCCGCCGGCCGACATAAAGTAAACTCCTCTCCGCCCCGGCCGGACGCGGATTATTTCGGGACGCCTTGGGAATAAATCGTCCCGGTCGGGGTTCATGTAATCGAGGGATGCGCCATGGCGACGGCCGGCAGTCAGCGGACGGTGCAACGGCTGGTGGACGACAATTACGGCGCCCTGTACCGCTACGCCTATCGCCTGAGCGGTTCGACCGCCGACGCCGAGGACCTGACGCAGGAAGCCTTCTGCAAGGCGCAGAGCCATTACGCCCAGCTCCGCGACCCCAACCGCGCCCGGCCGTGGCTGTTCAGCATCCTCCGCAACGCCTACCTGCACCGCGTCCGGGCGGATCGGCAGGCGGCCTGCGTATCGCTGGACGGACTGGGGGAACTGCCCGAACCGCTGCCCGAACCGCTGCCTGACGTGGACCCGGAGCAGCTGCAACAGGCGCTGAACGAACTGACTGAGGTGTACCGGACGCCGTTGATCTTGTACTATTTTGATGATTTCAGTTACCGCGAGATCGCCGAACAGATGGATCTGCCGATGGGCACGGTGATGTCGCGGTTGGCCCGCGCCAAGGCCTGGCTCCGCGGCCGGCTGTTGCAGCCGGCCGGGGCGGCCGACGGCGGCGCCGAACGGAGGGCGACCGATGGATTGTAAAACCGCCCGCCTGCTGCTCGACTACGCCCGCCCCAAGAACCGGGAGCTGGACGAAACGGAAACGCGCGCCCTGGAAGACCACCTGGCCGGCTGCGACGACTGCGGCCCGCTGTCGCGCGGCGAGCGCCGGGCCGACGAGGTCATCGGCCGGGCCATGCGCCAGGTGGACGTGCCCGACCAGCTCCGCGACCGCATCCTCGCCCGGTTGCGGGAGGGTCGCGGCGACCGCCGCCGAATCTGGCTCCGTTACGTCGGTCGCGCGGCCGCCGCCGCGGCCCTGCTGCTGCTGGTGCTAGGCCTGTGGCACTGGTACACCGTCCGCCCGGCGTTCCCGGCCGAACGGCTGCTGACCGACGCCAACAACATCGGCATCTCCCCGCCCGACCAGAAGCAGGTGGACGCGACGCTCAAGGGCCAGGGCTTCGAGAACGCGGCGCCGGATTACGACTACAACCATCTGAGCTGGCTGTTTCTGGCGAATGTGGAGGGCCGGCCGACGCCGCTGCTGCTGTTCAACGACCGCGACGCCCGACGCCAGGCGCTGGTCTACGTCCTCCCCGACACGCAGTTCGACCTCAACGCCCTGCCGCCCCATCCCAACGCCCAGGCCGGCAACGAGTACGAATACAAGTGCGTCATCGACCGCCGCGACCACTACGCCTACGTCGTCTATTACACGGGCGACGACCCCGGTTGGTTGCAGCCGGTGCGCCGGCCGCCGCAGACGGCCAACGGGAATTGATGTCGAAAGAGGGAATGCCATGACTGCCGTGGCCACGGCCCCGACGCCCGCGACCCGCCGCATGACGGCGTCTGAGTTCTTCGACTGGGTACATCGCCCGGAAAACCGCAACCGCTTCTTCGAGTTGGACCGCGGGGAGGTGGTCGAAATGCCGCCGCCGGGTAAGCATCACGGATTCGTTTGCGGAAACATTTCCCGCATTCTCGGCGTCTTCGCCGTCCAGCGCCGTAAAGGTTACGTCTGCACCAACGACGCCGGCATCCTGGTCGAGCGGGATCCGGACACGGTACGCGGCCCGGACGTGACCTTTTACGAGGACGCCCAGACCACCGACGACATGGATCGTCAGTACGCCGCCCGGCCGCCCCTGCTGGCCGTCGAAGTGTGGTCCCCCAACGACCGCATCAACCGCACCATCCCCCGCATCACCCAGATGTTGCACGCCGGCGTCGCTCTGGTGTGGTTGGTGGACCCCGAAGGCCGCGACGTCAGCGTCTATCGGCCGGGGCAAGATCCCGTCCTTCTGATGGAGGGACAGGAACTGTCGGGCGAACCGGCCCTTCCCGATTTCCGCTGCCGTATCGCCGAACTTTTTGCCATGCCAGGGGCGTGACGACAGCCGCTTTGGCCGTGCATGAGGTTGGGGAGAGGCCATGCGGCGAAAGAAACTACTCCTTTGGTCCGTGATTGTTTTGACCGTTCTCGGTCTGGGAACCGGCGCTTTCCTTGCCTATCGCGCTTACAAGATCGCCGTAGTCAAGAAAGAGGAAGAACGGCTGGCCGAATGGATGAAGAGCGGAGTAATGGCGGTCAATCCAATAAAATTCGTGACGGCCTTTGGGGAGCAGCCGAACTGGATAGGCGACACCGTCCTTTTCACGCAGTGGGAGACGCCGACAGGCGCGAGGATTGCGATCAACGCCTATATAAGGTCGTCCTTCACAGAGACTCGAATCGTCCGGTTGGAACTCTATTATCGCGACGGCGCCCGGGTTGAAGATATGTCCCCTCCGGAGTTGGCAAAGGCCGCTCAGCATCCGAGCGGAATCACGGTAGATCTGCCGGCGGACATCATATATTCCGGAAAGCCGCTGGATTTGCAGAAGGAGCTGCCCACCGCGTTTGGCAAGGCGGCGCAGTGACGACGGCCCTTCCCGATTTCCGCTGCCGCATCGCCGATTTCTTCGGCCTGCTGGGGGCGTAACGATATGTCAAAATCCGGTGGCCGGGAAATGTCCGTTTGGACTTTCCTGGCCAGGCTCGCCATTGCGTTCTGTTGGGGTCTGCTCAGCGAGGCCGCCTTCTTCGGCGTCGGTCTCGCTTACGGCAGGTTGTCTTACAATGGGTTGCACGATGGGTGGGAAATATTCGCGATCTGTCTCCCCGCTTATACAGCCGCACTGATTGGGCTGCCGTTCAGCATCGCCTTCGCCCTGTGGCGGCTGTGGCGAAAGCTCCCCAACTGACCGTCCACCGTCGCCTGCCAAATTGCCCTTCCGACCCGCCTTCGCCGCCGTTTCCGCATAGCCTTTTGGCCGATTCCGGCCGCCCGCCCATTTCTCATCTGACATTACCATCGGTCCATATTGGCCTTGCGCATTCCGACACCCGCCGGCTCTGGAATTGGCATCTTACTTGCTCACTTCCTGTTCGCTCGCGTCCCGCGCTCACATCAGTACACAGACATCATCGGCGGGGCCATTTCGGGGCGCGGCGATGCGGCCCACGCCGGGGAGGGGCGTCGATGGACCTCAATCGGTTTACGGAAAAGGCACAGGAAGCCGTGACGGCCGCCAAGCAACTGGCGGTCCAGTTCGGCCAGCAACAGATCGACGTGGAGCACGTCTTTCTGGCCCTGCTGGATCAGCAGGACGGCCTGGCTTCCAAGGTGCTCGTCAAGGCCGGCGCCCCCCTCGACCGTCTCCAGGAGCGCGTGCGCCGGCAGCTCGAAAAGCTGCCGCGCGTCAGCGACGTTTCGGCCGACAAGATGTACGTCACGCCGCGCTTCGATCGGCTGATGCGGCGGGCCGAGGAAGAGGCCAAGCGGCTCCAGGACGAGTTCATTTCGGCCGACGCCCTGCTGCTGGCCCTGACCGGCGACGAGGGTGCCACGCACGCCATTTTGCGCGAGTTCGGACTGAGCCGCGAAAAGCTGTTGGAGGCGGTGAAGGCCGTGCGCGGGAGCCAGCGCGTCACGTCGCAGAACCCGGAAGGGACGTTCCAGGCGCTGGAGAAGTACGGCCGCGACCTGACGCAGGCCGCCCGCGACAACAAGCTCGACCCGGTCATCGGCCGCGACGACGAAATCCGCCGCGTCATGCAAGTGCTGTCGCGGCGCACCAAGAACAACCCGGTGCTCATCGGCGAACCCGGCGTCGGAAAAACCGCCATTGTGGAGGGCTTGGCTCAGCGAATCGTCAAGGAAGACGTACCGGAGGGCTTGAAGGGCAAGCGCGTGGTCGCCCTGGACATGGGGGCGCTGATCGCCGGCGCCAAGTACCGCGGCGAGTTCGAGGAACGCCTCAAGGCCGTGCTCAAGGACGTGACCGAGTCGCGCGGCGAGATCATCCTGTTCATCGACGAATTGCACACGGTCGTCGGCGCGGGCAAGGCCGAGGGGGCGATGGACGCCGGCAACCTGCTCAAGCCGATGCTGGCCCGCGGCGAGCTGCACTGCATCGGCGCTACGACGCTGGACGAGTACCGCCAGCACGTCGAGAAGGACGCGGCCCTCGAACGCCGTTTCCAGCCGGTGATGGTCGATCAGCCGTCGGTGGAGGACACGATCTCGATCCTCCGCGGCCTGCGCGAGCGCTACCAGAACCATCACAAGGTGACGATCAAGGACGCGGCCCTGGTGGCGGCGGCGGTGCTGTCGAATCGCTACATCGCGGATCGGTTTTTGCCGGACAAGGCCATCGACCTCGTGGACGAGGCGGCCGCCAAGCTGCGCACCGAGATCGACTCCATGCCGACGGAGCTGGACACGATCCACCGGCAAATCCTGCAGCTGGAGATCGAGCAGGCGTCGTTGAAGAAGGAGAAGGACGCCGCATCGAAGGACCGCCTGGCGCGTCTGGAAAAGGAGTTGAACGAGTCGAAAAAGAAGATGGCGACGCTGGAGGAACAGTGGCGCACGGAGAAGGCCGGCGTCGGCCGGCTCGGCGAGCTGCGCAAGAAGATCGAGGACGCCAGGCTGGAGCTGGACCACGCCACCGCCCAGGCCAACTACGCCCGCGCGGCCGAGATCAAGTACGGCGTCCTGCCGGCGCTGGAGCAGGAGGCGAAGGCGGAGGAAGAGCGGCTGGCGGCGAACAAGGGCAAGCCTTCGCTCATCAAAAACGAGGTCGATGAGGAAGACATCGCGGCCGTGGTGAGCCGGTGGACGCACATCCCGGTTTCGCGGCTGCTGGAGGGCGAGACGCAGAAGCTGCTGCACCTCTCGGATGAATTGCACAAGCGCGTCATCGGCCAAAACGAGGCCGTGGACGCCGTGGCCGACGCCGTGGTGCGGGCGCGGTCGGGGTTGAAGGACCCCAACCGGCCGATCGGCTCGTTCCTGTTCCTGGGGCCGACCGGCGTGGGCAAGACGGAACTGGCGCGGGCGCTGGCGGAGTTCCTGTTCGACGACGAGCGGGCGATGGTACGCATCGACATGTCGGAATATCAGGAGAAGCACACGGTCGCCCGCCTGGTCGGCGCCCCGCCGGGCTACGTCGGCTACGAGGAGGGCGGCCAGCTGACCGAGGCGGTGCGCCGCCGGCCCTACTGCGTGATCCTCTTCGACGAAATCGAGAAGGCGCACCCGGACGTGTTCAACGCCCTGTTGCAGGTGCTGGACGACGGCCGGCTGACCGACGGCCAGGGGCGGACGGTGGACTTCCGTAACACGCTGGTCGTCATGACCTCGAACATTGGCAGCCAGCGCATTTTGCAATATCAGGGATCGTACATTGGCGAGGTGTACGACCGGATGAAGACGGCGGTGCTGGACGAGTTGCGGCGGCATTTCCGGCCGGAGTTCCTCAACCGCGTGGACGAGGTGATCGTCTTCCACTCGCTGAGCATGGAGCACCTCCAGCGGATCGTGGAGATCCAGCTGGGGCGGCTGCGGCAGCGGCTGGCGGAGCGGCGCATCCGGTTGGAGTTGACGGATGCGGCCCGGCAACACCTGGCCCGCGTCGGCTACGACCCCGCGTACGGGGCGCGGCCGCTGAAGCGGACGATCCAGAAGGAAGTGGAGACCGTGTTGGGCCGGATGCTGCTGCAAGGGAAAATCCGCGACGGCCAGACGGTGAAGGTGGATTACGACGGCAAGGGGTTGACGTTCACGCCGGTCGCGGCGCGTGAGACGGCGGGGGCGTAGGCGAGCCGGGACCCGGAGTGACCGTAGTTCGTTTGAGCTGCGGAAGAAAGGGACATCCTATTTCCAGGCGCGGAAATCGCCGGGTCAGCCCGGCGGCGTCCCGCCGGGCTTCCCACAGATCCGGACATGCCCGATTAAGGCATCCGGCTCGTCAGGCCAAGGCTTCGCTGCCTAACGGTACACCGAGTGGACCACTATCGCCGCCGGCAGCGGGTAACGCCGCAGTAGCAGATTGAACCGGTCCCACGAGAGCGGATCGCCCCGCGAGCGGCGCGACCACCACTTCCGCCAGAGACGGACCACCGCGTCACGGAAGCGGTGCAACGCTCCGCCGTTGCCCGTGATCCCGTAGTACGCCAGGTGGCCGCGTACCTTCTGCCCCAATGTCCGATGCCGCTCCGCGATCGGCCGATGGCGGTTGAACCGGCGCCAATCGGCGATCCTCCGGATCGCCCGTTGCAGCCGGCTGGTTGCCGTGCGCCGCTTCACGACCCAGTTCCCGTTCCGCGACCGACCCCAGTAGTGAGTGAACCCCAGCAGGTCAAAGGTCCCTGGCGAAGTTCCCGTGCTGGCGTCGTCGCTGGCAGTCGCCGCCGGTGACCGGAATGGTACCAGCCGCGTTTTGTCCGGGTGGATCGTCAAGCCGTACTTGCCGAAGCGTTTCGGCAGTACGTCCAGCACCCGCCGGGCGTCTTCTTCACAGGCAAAACCCATGACGAAATCGTCCGCGTAGCGGATGAGGAAGGCACGTCCCTTCAACCGCGGTTGCACCTCCTGCTCGAACCAAACATCCAGCACGTAGTGCGGATAGATGTTGGCCAGCAGCGGAGAGATGACCCCGCCTTGCGGCGACCCCGCGGCCGGGAGCGTTAACCGCCCGTCTTCGAGGACGCCCGCCTTGAGCCATTTGTCGATCAGTCGTAACAGCACCCCGTCACGAACCCGCCGCCGAAGCAGTTCCCGCAACTGAGCATGATCCAGCGTGTCGAAGAACTTGCGGATGTCCACTTCCACGATCCAGCCACCCCTCAACGACATCGTTTGCCGCCACAAGGCGTCCAGCGCCTGGTGCGCCGACCGGCCGGGCCGGAAACCATACGAACAGTCCCGAAAGTCCTGTTCGTAGACGGCTTCCAACACCATCACCACCGCCCGTTGGAGAACCTTGTCCTCGAACGTCGGGATGCCGATCGGCCGGGTGTCGCCACCCGTCCCTTTCGGAATATGCACCCGCCGCACCGGCGGCGCCCGGTAAGCGCCGGACTTGGCCCGTTCCAGCAGCGACCGCAGGTTGTCCCCGAGGTGCGCCGCGTAGTCCGCGGCCGTTTGTCCGTCCACGCCCGTCGCGCCGTCCGGCCGCACACGCAGGAAAGCCTCGTGCAGCCAACGCAGGTCGATGTGGTGGGCCAGCGAGAAGAAGCCCATGTGCGGCGCCTGCTTCGCCAGCTCCGCTATTCGTTGTTGTTTCGTTGACATGGGGTCGGGTTCCAATGCACCCGCCATGTTTCCCTCCAACGATCCCTTGGCCCGGCGCCCCCTTCCCTCCCCGGGGTCCGTTGGGTGGCGTTCCCCCGGTTCCGCGGTACTATAGGTCGCTCCGATTCCCCACGGCCCGTCCCGTCCCGCTTCGTTTCCTTCGCGGGGCGGTTACCACCCCTGGCGCCTGTGTTCGTCGCTCCGTTCAAGCCCGACGCCGGCTTGAGGCCCGGGGTTTTCGGGTCTGGCAACCCCGCCGAAGTACAGTAGTTGAAGAGATGGAGACGATGGGGCGTCCCAAGTTCCTGGGGAACCCTCGTGTGCCTGCGCCCTGTTCTCAGACCCCGGCGAGACCGACGCTACCAGGCCACTTCGGTAGGTCGGCGCGGCCCCACGCGCAGCGTACGGCGAGGGCTCTCCACGAGAGGTAATTTCGGGGCTCAATCGCAGGGCATCGGCACGGGCTGTCTACGCTTCGCCCGCTTTTCTTTCCTTGGGACGTGCTGCGCTGGGTGTACGACAACCGCCAGCGGCTGCTGGCGCTGGGGACCGCGGTGGTGGAGGGCTTCAAGAAGCTGCTGGGCGACGGCGGCGAGGACGCGGTGGCGGACCTGGTGGAGCACGGGCTGGCCCAGGCGTTCGTGCCGGCGTTGGACCTGATCGCCAAGCAGTTCGACCTGGACGTGATCCCGCAGAAGATCCGCGAGGTGGTGGGCAAGCTGGTGGGCATCGTGCCCAACGAGGTGAAGGACCTGCTGCTGAAGCTGAAGGCGTGGATCTGGGACAAGATCAAGGCGCTGGTGGGGGGCCTGTTCGGCAAGACGCGCTGGGTGGTACACGGCCGCGAGCACGAGCTATGGATCGACTACAACGAGGGGCAGGTGCTGACGTCGGGCAGCCCGACGGTGAACGCCCGGGACGAGTTGACGCGCCTGGAGGAAATGGCGAAGGAGGCGAAGGACACGACGGCGTTGGGGCTGATCGCCAAGGCGCGGACGCTGGTGTCGTCGATGGAGAAGCTGATCGTGCAGGCGAAGGAGGAGGCGGCGGCGGCGCCGGCGGCGAAGGGGAAGGAGGGGGAGCCGGCGCCGAAGGCGGCCAAGAAGAAGACGGGGGCGCAGGCGGCGTTGGACAGGGACACGGGGCCGCTGGCGGCGATGCTCAAGGAGATCCAGGAGCGGGTGGAGGGAGGCGCGGGCGGGTCGTGCGCGCTGAAGGCCGGGGCGCCGGGGGCGGGCGCGGGGGCGGCGGCCGCGGCCAAGTGCCTGGTCGGCGCGACGCGGCCGCTGCTGCAACGGGGCCTGGGCGGCGCCGATCGCGGAGGTGCGTCCGGGCTGGGCGTTGGCGTGGCGGCCGGGCGCGCGGGCGCGGGCGCGTCCGGACCGCTCCGGGCTGCGTCTGGTGCGTCTGGAACTGGACTACGGGGACGGGGCCGGGGTGGAGGCGGACCTGCTGCGTCCCGTGGGCTGGGAGACGGCGGTGGAGGGGGGCGTGGTGTGGCTGGAGATGCCGGAGATGGGGGCGGTGGGCTGGGCGCGGGTGCGGGCGGTCGAGCCGTGCCCGGAGCTGGAAGAAGGCCCGGGCGCTCTCATCACGGGTTGGTTCCGTCACCGGCGGGGGACGGTGTACGAGCTGCGCGTGGAGGGGAGCGAGGAGGCGCTGTGCATCACGGGTGCGCACCCGGTGTGGTCGGGGGACCGCGAGGCGTGGGTAGCCGCGATCGAGTTGGAGATCGGGGAGCGGCTGTCGGGGCTGCGTGGGCCGGTGCGGCTGCTGTCGCGGGCCTTGCGATCCGAGCCGGAGCCGGTGTACAATATCGAGGTCGAGGGCGACCACTGCTACCGGGTCGGTGAGCAAGGCATCCTGGTGCATAATGCGTCGGCACCTGCTGACACCACCTACAAGTCCCTTGGCACGGAGGAAGTAACGGTTTCGTGGTGGCAGGGGAAGATTAAGCGTGCAAAAGGTATAACAGCCACCATCGTTCGTGCCGACTACCCACGCACGGACTTCCCCGACAACATGCCAGAGTGGTGGCACGACTTCATAGCAGCCACGTCGGCAATGGGACAGATGTGGGAAAAGGGACATCTACTTGCGTCCCAATTTGGCGGGCCGCCGACGGAGTACAATCTCGCTCCCCAGCATCTGCGGGTGAACCGAGGCCCCATCCAAATGTGTGATAATCGGATCAAAGAAGACTTGGCGTGCGGACCCGTCAAGTTCACCATCGTTGTGAACTACGGGGGGAACAAGGTTGTCCCGGTCTCGTTCGACATTACAGCGAAGGGCTGGAGCCTCGATCTCGACGCTCACGTTCAGAATGTCATGAGTCCTGGTATCCCTCCGCTTTGCCAATTGGACTGAAGCCCGCAGTGGACTTGCTGGCTTGTCACCCAGGGGTATGACCGTGGCAAAACAACGGAAGACGAGAGAGACTGTCAAGGAACTTTGGCAGGGCATTGAGGCGTGGATCAGGGCAAATGCACCCACCGGCGTTTCGCTTCCTGGTGGGGCTTCTGAATCTGATATAAGCCAAGTCGAAGTAGCAACGGGCTTGGAGTTTCCAAATGATCTGCGTCAATCCTACGAGTTGCACGATGGGAGCAACCGGATTTGGCTTTTTGAGCAGGGGTATCTCATGCCCTTGGCAAAGCCACATGGGTTGCCCAAGCGCAAACAAGCCCTTTTTCGTGGAGTCTCAGAGTCGTGGAAAGCGATGAATGATATGCTACAAGATGGCTATTTTAGCGACTCCGGGTTTAAGAGTCGCCCCAAAGGGCCAATCAAGAATAGTTGGTGGAACCCGAAGTGGATTCCGATCACTTACAATGGGTCTGGTGACCATGTGTGCGTTGATCTCGATCCTGCTAAGGGTGGGCAAGTCGGTCAGGTTATCGATTGGTGGCATGAGCGAGGTGCGACGAACGTGTTGGCGGCTGGTTTCGCAGAATGGCTTGCCACTCTTGTGCACCGACTTGAAACCGGGCATTATCGCTTCGATAAGGATGCCAACGGTATCAAGAAAGTGGAGTAGAGGCCCAGCGTCGTGCTGAACAAGGTGTACGAAGGCCCTCACTGGTTGCATCTGCGGTGGAGCGGAACCCGAGAGCGTAGTTGGTTGGATCGAGATGGAACAGGCTTGCCAGCAGTGCGGCTGTTCCGGTAAGTGAGTAGGCCATATCGCCTAAAACGTCTCCAATGCTTGGGAAGCGGCAGCACGGGCGTCCTGAACAAGACCGGGGCGTCTGCGGCCTACTTTTACTGTGCGAGATTATTCTGGGGCCGCCCGCGGTGGCGGGCCGGGGTGCAACCGCGGCGGCGGGAACTTTCCCGTCTGGCGGTGCCAGTGGTAGATCCGTGACTCCTCGTTACGCCGCAGCACCGCGCTCACCCGCGCGGCGATCTCCGCTGCACTCGGCCGTGGCCGCCGTAACAACTCCGTGAAGATCTGCCGTACCTGCGACCCCGTCACCGGCGGATTTTTTTTCCCCCAACCACAGCCGTTCGACCTGCAAGAACCACAGGGCCAACAGGGTCAGCGTCATGTGATGCTGCCAGCCCGTCCAACTGCGCACCTCGTAGTGGTTCAGTCCCACCTCCTGGTTCCCTTCCTCGAATAACTGCTCCACGGCGGGCCGCTCCCCGTGCGCCCGCACCACCTCGGCCAGCGGCACTTCTTTGCCGGCGTTGCTCAGCGTGTACCACGTTTGCGGCTTCTTCTCGCAACTGCGGATCACCACCAGCCGCTCGCGGGCCCACGCAGCCGTCCTCGTCCTTGGTCTGTAGCCGCTGCTGCAACGCCCGCACCACCCGCGGCCCCTTCTCCCCGGCACCCAGGCGAAACGTGCGCCACCGCCCCTTCGGCTGACGCGCCGCCCAGACCTCGGCCCGCTCGAACTGCGGCAGCCGTTCCCGCCCGTCCGCCCGCGCCGGCGGTCGCCGACTGCTGAGGTCGCGTACTAACGTGTTGCTGGGCACGTCCAGCACGTAGCGTTCCCCATCCAAGCGTAACTGGGCACGCAACGCGCTGGCCCGACCGAACTCGTCGTCGCCGGTCACCCAGCCGTGGGGCAACTCCCGGCCACTGGTACGCAGCAACTCCAGGCCAATCCGCCAGCCCTCTTGGAAGACCACATCCTTGGGGACATAGGTCTTGCGGCGGTGGCCGCCGTCGTCGGCTCGCTCCCGGGGCAGGTACAGGCGGGCATCGAGCAACGTCCGGCCGCGCACCGCCGCGTAGGCCAGGAAATAGCCAACCTGACAGTTCTCGACCTTGCCCAAGCGGCCACACCACTGACGATAGACGCCGCAGGAGTCCTGCCCCTGCTTGGGCACGCCGTGGTTATCCAGGACCAGGACGGCATCGGGGTCGCCCAGTTCCTCACGGACGTGGCGGCGCAGTTCCATGCGGACGGTGGGGTCGTCCCACTGGCCGGCGCCGACGAAATGCTGCAGGGGTCGGCGTTTCTGCCCGGCCTGACTGGCGATCGGCTCGGTGGTCTTGCGCTGCAAGCCGGTGAGTTTGCCGCGGAGGATGGTGTCGGCATGGCCACGCTGCTCCTCGCGGTAGAAGAAGGGGAGGTAGCGTTGAATGAAGGCGGTCAAGTGTCGGGCGCAGGCACGAACGTCGTCGGGGGCGACGTCGGTCTGATCGAGAAGGGCCTGGGCCTGCGGGTGTTCCAGAAGGGTGGACATGAAGATACTCCTTCGGCGCCCCTGGAGGGATACGTTAACCCAAGTCGCAGCTGCTGGCCAGGCTAAACTCGCACAGTAAAACTACAGAGTCGGGCGGCGGCCCTCATGTGCGAGGGTCCTGGGTCGTGGACTTGGTTCTGGGGAAGAACTGAACGCCTCACGCCAGGCACCTGTGCCTACCGAAAATGCCATCTTGGCAGCCGAAGGCTGTGATAGTCGGTACAAGCATGCGCCGGTTCAATGTCATATTTAGGATTGGTATACTGCTTAAAGAAATAGTAGGCGCGCCTTTCCCGCCGGTTTTGTCGTGAAGAGCGCACAACGACTCCCTCGCCGCGGCGAGGCGTTGTATGATCTTGGACAAAGCCCCCGCGGCGCAGGCGGCCGGCGGCTTCGTCCAGCAGCAGGCGCTGCAAGGCGCGGTCTACGCGGCCCAGGGGGCGCAGCAGGCCGGCGCGGCCGTCCAGCAGGGGGCGCAACAGGTCGGCGCCGTCGCCCGGCAGGGCTATGAGGCGGCCGGCCGCCTGGCCCGCGAGGCCTGGGACGCCCAGCTCAAGGTGCTGGAGCAGGGCTGGCAATCCGCCGAGCAGATCGCCGCCGTCGTGGGCAACTGGACCGCGGAACAGGTCCGCGAGGGCATCAACTACTTCCTGCGCCAGCTCAACATCGACCCGGTGAAGTTCTGGGAGGTCCTGGGCCAGTTCGCCGACGCCGGCCGCAAATTGTTGGGCCAGGGGGAGGAGATCGCCCTCAAGCTCATCCACGGCACGGCCAAGGGCGTCGAGGGCTTCTTCCACAACTTCGCCCAGTACGCCAAGGAGGGCGTCTTCGAGTGGCTGTTCGGCGGCCTGGTCATCAACTGGGACCTGATCCCCGAGAAGTGGGACGACTGGGGCGGCTGGCTGGCCTTCTTCGCCGACCTGGTGGGCCTCAGTTGGGACCGGATCCTCAAGGCGGCCTGGGAGGCCTTCAGCCCCGAGATCGACACGGTCCTGTGGCTGTACAACACCATCGCCGGCCTGGGCCACATGGGCATCCACCGCAACGTCATCCACCCCCGCTTCGGCAACTTCATCCTGCTGGGCACGGTGCTGATCGCCGCCGAGGCGACCGCCTACGGCCAGCCGCTTGCGTACAACCCGTGCCTGGAGTGCAAGCTGTGCGTGGCGGCGTGCCCGGTGGGCGCCATCTCCCCGGACGGCCACTTCAACTTCTCGGCCTGTTACACACACAACTACCGGGAGTTTATGGGCGGCTTCACCGATTGGGTCGAGCAGATCGCCGAGAGCAAGGAGGCCCTGGACTACCGCAAGCGGGTGTCCGACACAGAATCGGCGTCGATGTGGCAAAGCCTCTCCTTCGGGGCCAACTACAAGGCGGCGTACTGCCTGAGCGTCTGCCCGGCTGGGGAAGAAGTCATCGGCCCCTACCTCACCGACAAGGCCGGGCATCTGCGGGAGGTCGTCCGCCCGTTGCAAGAAAAGGAAGAGACGGTCTACGTCGTCGCCGGCTCGGACGCCGAAGAGCATGTGGCCCGCCGCTTCCCCCTCAAGACGATCAAGCGGGTGGGCAACGGCCTGCGGCCCCGGTCGATCCAGCGCTTCTTGTCGGGACTGGGGCTCACGTTTCAGCCGGGGAAGGCGGCGAACCTGAACGCCGTCTACCACTTCACCTTCACCGGCAAGGAAGAGAAACAGGCGACCGTCTCGATCCGGGACGGCGCCTTGCAGGTGCAGGAGGGTCATCAGGGCGAGGCCGACCTGAGTGTGACCGCCGACAGCGGGACGTGGCTCGGCTTCCTGGCGAAAGAGCGGAGCCTGCTGTGGGCCTTGCTGCGCCGGCGCATCCGCATCAAGGGGTCGCCGAATTTGCTGGTAGCCTTCGGGAAGTGTTTCCCGTCATGAATTGGCTCGATTCTGAAAGGAGATAGACGATGCTGAACGACAAGACCGTGCAGGCCGCCAACTTCACCTGCTTCCATGCCGGGCCGATGGAAGGCTGGGCGCAGTACCGCCTGGAGTCGCCCAATGCCCCGGTGCAGATGCAGGGAAAGTTGTTCCTGCGCAACTTGCTGGAGTCGGCGGGCCTGGAGATGTCGCTTAACGTGGTCCCGCCCGGCCACGGGATGCCGTTCCTGCACAAGCACCGGCAGAACGAGGAGGTTTACGTCGTTGTCGGTGGCCGGGGCCAGTTCCTCGTGGACGGCGAGTGCATCGACGTGGCGGAAGGCTCGGTCATGCATCAGCCCGGCAGCGGCACGGGCTTGGCGGAACGACAGCGATGCCCCGCTGTATTTCCTGTGCGTTCAGTACCGGGCGAACAGCATGATCGAAGGCGGCGGCGCTGACGGCCAGAAGGTCGAGGGCAAACCCACCTGGCCGCAATGACAGCCGGATTTCCGAGAAGGGGAGGAAGCATGACGACGATCCTCGAACTTGCGCAGAAGATGCAGCGTGGCGAAGCGCCCCCGCCCCCGATTGGCCGGCTGCTGGGCTTCGTGCTGAAGGTGATCGAGCCGGGCCATGCCATCTTCGAGATGGAGGCCGACGAGCGCCACCACAACCCGATGGGGACGCTGCACGGCGGCGTCTACTGCGACCTGGCCGATGCGGCGATGGGCTACGCCTACGCTGCCACGCCGGCCGAGGGTGAGACGTTCACGACTGTCGAGTTAAAGATCAACTTCCTCCGGGCCGTCCGGCAAGGGAGGCTGACCGCCGAGGCCAAGGTGGTCAAGGCGGGCAGCACGCTGGGCTACGTCGAGTGCGATGTCACCGACCAGGCCGGCAAGTTGGTGGCACGGGCGGCGAGTTCCTGCATGAAACTGCGGCAGGACCGACCGCCCACGACATAGCGCCCGGTCCGCCTCTCCGCTGGTGCGATGGAGAAACCGATGGCAATTCAACGACGATGGAAGCTGTTGGCCTACACGATCATGCTGTCCGGGGCCGTCCTGGGCGGCGTCCTCGTGTATGGCCGGATCGGGGCGCAGCGCCCAGGAGGTAATCCGATGAACGACTCTCGTTTCACTGTGAACCACGTTCGCCTGGCGACCGACAAGCCGTTCGAGGAAGTCGCCAGAGCCTTCGAGCGGCAATTGGGGCGCTTCGACCCGGTCGTGTACAAGTCCCTCGCCGCAGGCGGGGATGCCGAGGGAGCCAAGGCCAAGATCGAAGCAATGGCGGGGCCGAGCGGTTTCATGCTGTTCGCCACGCACAACCACGGGGCGCTGCTGCGCCTCGCCGGCCAAAAAAGGAAGGCGATTCAGTACGTCGTCGGCAATCCCGTCTTCGCCCTTCAGATGACGCAGCGCGACATCAGGGCGAGCCTGTACGCCCCACTGCGAGTGCTGCTCTACGAGAACGAGCAGGGCAAGACCTGCGTGGAGTACGACAGGCCATCCTCGCTGTTCGGCCAGTTCGGCAACGACCGCATCAGCCCCACCGCCGCCATGCTTGACAAGAAACTGGAGGCGCTGGTAGCGGCGTCCTTCGAGTGAACCCTGGAGGCCAACCCCATGTCAGCGCCAGCGACGGTCGCCGACGCCCAGCGGGACGACCCCGACCTCACCCCCGCAGACCTGATCTCGGCCTTCGAGCAAGGCGTTGAGGAACTGCGGTTCGCTGTCGCCGGGATGACGGTCGAGCAACTGCGCTCACGGCCCGTCGCCGGCAAGTGGAGTACGCTCGAAGTGGTCTGTCACGTCGCCGACTGCGAGCAGTTCTTCGCCGACCGCATGAAACGCACGGTGGCGATGGATCGCCCGTTGCTCCTCGGTGCCGATGGTTTCCGCTACCCGGAGCCGCTGCGCTACCAGGAACACGACCTCGAACAAGAACTCGACCTCGTGGCTGTCACCCGGCGACAGGTGGCCCGCACGCTGCGGCTGGTCGCACCCGATGCCTGGCAGCGTACCGCCGTCCACAGCGAAACCGGCCTGGTGACGCTGCGGCAACTGCTGCTGCACGCCATCAACCACCTGCATCACCACCTGCGGTTCGTGGCCGAGAAGCGGGTGGCGATGACTACCCCTTGAGTCCTTGGGCGTTCACGGAGCCTACGCCGTGAACGCCACCCCGCCTCGTTCCAAAAAAACGCAAGGAACGGACTTGACATGCCGATAGATGACGTATAAACTAATTACAGGTGAGGGAACGAGAGCGGATTGACCCATGACGACCCCGAAGTTGCAGCACGAACTCAAGAAGAAACGACCCTTCGAGTCGCCGGAAGAGGAAGCCGCCTTGAACATCGTGCGAACCAGCGATCAGCTTCAGATACGCTTCGCCCGGCTGCTCCGAGAATATGGGCTGACTTCCCCCACGCAGTACAACATCCTGCGCATCCTGCGTGGCGAAGGCAAGCCGCTGCCCATCCTGGAGATCGCCAGCCGCACCATTACCGTTGTGCCGGGAATTACCGGCCTGATCGACCGGCTGGAGCGGGCAGGCTTCGTCCACCGGCTGCGCTGCGAGAAGGATCGCCGGGTCATCTATGTGGCGCTGACGGACCAAGGAACCAAGACCCTGGCTGACCTCGATGAGCCATTGCTCGCCCTGCACCGCAAGCTGATGGGCCATCTGTCGCAAGGCGATTTGAAAGACCTCATCCGGCTGCTGGAAAAGCTGCGGGAGCCGTGGACCGCTGCGGACGAGTAGCGGTTTTTTTCTTGAGCAAATAGTTGATATGTGAATTATCAGCATGTAAACAACAGGAGGCAGTCATGATCCAGGTCCGCAAGGCTGCCGAGCGAGGCCACTTCGACCACGGCTGGCTCGACACCTACCACACGTTTTCCTTCGGCGATTACTACGACCCCGCCCACATGGGCTTCCGCTCCCTGCGGGTCATCAACGATGACCGGGTTGCAGCCCGGCCAGGGGTTCGGGATGCACGGCCACCGGGACATGGAGATCGTCACCTACGTCCTCGACGGGGCGCTGCAACACAAGGACAGCCTGGGCAACGGCTCGATCATCCGGGCCGGGGAACTGCAACGCATGACCGCCGGGACCGGCGTGCGCCACAGCGAGTTCAACCCCTCGGACAAGGAATGGGTCCATCTCTACCAAATCTGGCTGCTGCCGGAGCGCAAGGGGCTGAAGCCGAGTTACGAGGAACTGGCCGTGGGGGAGGAGGAGAATGCAGGGCCGGTTTCGTCTGGTCGCCTCGCCCGATGGAGCCGCTGGCTCCATGACCATCCATCAAGACGCCCGCCTGTATCTGGCCTCGCTGCTGCCCGGACAGGCGGTTGCCCACCCCATCGAGCCTGGACGTGCCGCCTGGCTCCAGGTTCTTCGAGGAAGTGTGAACGTCCTCGGCAACGATCTTTCCGCCGGGGATGGCGTGGCCGTCACCGACGAGAACGCCATCTCGGTTCAGGCTGCCGTTCCGTCCGAAGTTCTGTTGTTCGATCTGGCATAAGGAGAGTTACCATGTCTCAAGTGCTTCGAGGCCCGCTCACCGTCCTGGGTCGGCTGCTGCTCTGCACGATCTTCTTCATGGCTGCCGTGGGCAACAAGATTCCCCACTTCAGCGACGTGGCGAAGATCATGGAGTCCGTGGGCGTCCCGGCCCCGCATTCTTGCTGGCGGAGGCCATCGTCTTTCTGCTCGTCGGCAGCCTGTCGGTCATCGTCGGCTACAAGGCACGGTCGGCGCTGTCCTGCTGCTGACGTTCCTGGTCCTGGCCTCGTACTACTTCCACCCCTTCTGGAAGCTGGAGGGGCAGGCCCAGCAAGAGCAGATGATCCAGTTCATGAAAAACCTGTCCATGATGGGAGCGATGCTGTTCGTCATCGCCAACGGTTCGGGGCCGATGAGCGTGGATTCACTGCTGCACAAGCGAGCAACTGCGCCCGCTGACGAAGGGGGAACATTCGCCCAGGCAAACGTGGCATAGGCGACTCACCCACACACGAAGCACGGGAGCAAGACATGAACAGCATTCTCTTTCAGCCCTTCCATCTGCACGACCTGACCCTGCCGAACCGGATCGTCCTGTCGCCCATGACCCGTGCCAGGGCCGGGGCCGCTCGCCTGCCGAACCGCCTGATGGCCGAATACTACGCCCAGCGCAGTTCGGCGGGCCTGCTCATCACCGAGGCGACCACGATCTCCGAGGAGGCCAACGGCTGGAACGAGTCGCCGGGCATCTACACCGACGAGATGACCGAAGGGTGGAAGCACACCACCAACGCCGTGCATGAAAAGGGCGGGGTGATCTTCCTCCAGCTTTGGCACACGGGACGGGCCTCCCACAGCAGCTTCCACGGCGGCAAGCCCGCCGTCGCTCCCTCGGCCATCAAGATCAACGAGCCGGACATCCACACGCCCACCGGCAAGCAGCCGCACGAAGTCCCACGGGCGCTGGAAACCTCCGAGATTCCACGGGTCGTGGCGGATTACCGGCGAGCCGCCGAGCGAGCGAAGCAAGCCGGTTTCGACGGCGTGGAACTCCACGCAGCCAACGGCTACCTGATCGACCAGTTCCTCCAGTCGAAGACGAACCACCGCACGGACGAGTACGGCGGGAGCGTCGAGAACCGTTACCGCTTCCTGAAGGAAGTGATCGAAGCCGTCACGTCCGTCTGGCCCGCCCAGCGGGTCGGCGTGCGTCTCTCGCCCAACAGCCCGTACAACGATATGGGGTCGCCGGATTACCGGGAGCAGTTCAGCTTCGTCGCCGGCCAACTCGACCGCTTCGGGCTGGCGTACCTGCACGTCCTAGTCCTTAAACAAGCGAAGATTCCGAGGCTGGCCGGCCTTGGGAGGCGGGGTCAGCGTTCGCGCACCGTCTCCGTTCCGCTCCGCGAGGGGCGGCGCGGCCTCGACCCAACATTCGGTGTTTATCGTTCACCGTCTTTCCTGCTCGGAGGCGCGAGGCGCCGTGGGGGATCGGAGCATCCGGACTCCGACTTCATGGATGCCAGCTTCAGCACCGCAATACGTCCACCAAACGGAAGAAGATCGGCTGCTGCGGATTCCAGCCCAACAAGCGATAGATCAACTTTCGGCCGCCGCGGACGATCTGGCACGGCAAGCGCACAAACGCGTTCACGAATGTCTTGAATTCCAGCCGCAGCACCCAGCGTTTCTCCGCCCGGTGCTTTTCCTGATAACGTCCGGGCAGCTCCGGCAGCATCAGCGCCCACCAGGCCTTCAGGTTCCAGGCCAGGGCCGTCATCACCATGAAGGCCCAATTGCTCTCCAGATTGTCCACCGGTGCACGCAAGGCGCGGACCCCGCCGCCCAGTTGCGCCAGCACGTTTTCCTGATCGCAGCGATCATTGGCCGAGAAGACGATCTCCTCCGCTTCGTCCACCCACTCGTTGGTGATGTAGAAGAAGTACACCACCCGATCGAACAGCAGTTTCTCGCCTTTCTCCACCGAGATATTCTTCTTCACCACCACCATGCGGTGCGTCTTCCGGCAGGCGGTCGGCCGGTAGTTGAATTCGGCCACCTCCTCCGAGCGCAGACGCTGGTTCTCGAATTGACGGGCAACGACCACGGCTTCCTTGACGTTGTCCGGCCGCCGGCGAGGGGCGGTCTTGACCTCGTAGCGGGGGAGCCGTTGCAACGGACGCCAGGCGCGGTCCGGCAAGGCCTCGGCGATGGCCTTCAGGTTGGCCAGCGCCTCGAAGCCGAAGATAAAGCGAACGCGCGGATCGTCGTCCCAACGATCCAGGTGCTCCGACTGCGAGAACTTGGTGTCCCCCCGCGGCAGGACGCGGCGAAAGCCGCCGCGGAAGCACACGGCCGTGGCCTGATCGACCAGCGTCGCCGCCCCCTCGTGCGACGGCCGATTGCCGGGCCGGTTGACGATGCTCAGGACTTCGCCGGTGTTGGCCAGGGTCAGCACACAGGCGTGATACCCCCACGTGCCGTCGTAGCCGATGTCCATGCCCCGCTTGCACTGGCCCGTGGTCTCGACCAGAAAGCCGTCCATGTCCAGACGGGCTTGCTCGAAGAAGGTCGGGGGCTGGTCCGCCCAGACTTTCAGACGCGTGTCGTTGATGACGTCGAGGAGGGTCTGAATGCCGTCCGGGGAAAAACGGCGACAGAAGTCTCCCGCCGTGGTGGGGTCGGGGAGGCGTCGGGCGCCCAGGGCGTCCAACAAGACTTCATCGTGGCGAAGGAGTTCCAGATCTTGCAGGCACGTGCCGCCGCACAAGGGCAGATAGGCCAGGGCGAGCACATGGTCGGATTCATGATAAGGGAGGTGGATCCAGCCCTGTCAAGGTGCCTGTGGTTTCAGTAAGCTGGCTTCCAGCGTAAGGATACACCAAAACCTGGTAGGGAAGCCGCCATGCTGCTCAACTCGGTTTTCAATCGCTTCGTTCAAGAGAGTCCGGCGGCCGTCATGGTCCGGGGCCTGCTCGAACACGTGCTGACCCCGGAGTCGGTGGACGCACTGTTCGAGGAACACGCCGATAGCCAATATACTCGCGCGCTGTTGTTTTCGCAGACCGTTGAGCTGATGGGTCAGGTCGTGTGTGGAATCTATCCCTCCGCCAATGCCGCGTACCAGAAGCAGCGTGAACGCTTTACCGTGTCGCGCACGGCCGTTTACGACAAACTCAACGGCGTCGAACCCCAGGTGTCCGCGGCCTTGACCCGCCAGACGGCCGCGAGCCTGACGGCAGTGATCCGTGAGCTCGGGGGCGCGTTGCCGGACCTACTGCCCGGTTACCGTGTCAAGATCCTCGACGGCAATTGCCTGGCGAAAACCGAACACCGCGTGCAGGAACTGCGGACGATCGCGGCGGGTCCGTTGCCCGGCAAATCGCTGGTGGTGCTGGACCCGGCGTTGATGCTGGCCATCGACGTGTTCCCGTGCGAGGACGGGCATACGCAAGAGCGTGCCTTGCTCGACCAGGTTTTGGCCACGGTCGAGGCCAACGACGTGTGGATTGAAGATCGCAATTTTTGCACGCTGGGCTTTTTGTTCGGCGTCGCCGCGCGGGACGCCTGCTTCGTGGTCCGGCAGCACCAGAACTTGCCCTGGGAAGCGGTCACCGAACTGGAGTACGCGGGCGAAAGCGAGGACGTGGAGGTCTGGGAGCAAAAGGTTCGGCTGAACAACCCGGAGACCGGCGAAACCCTGATCGTGCGGCGGCTGGAGTTGCGTCTGCCCACGCCGACGCGCGATGGCGACCGGGTGATCCATGTCTTGACCAATCTGCCGGCGCGGGTGGCCGGCGCCAGTCTGGTGGCGGATTTGTATCGGAAGCGTTGGAAGATTGAATCGCTGTTCCAGGTGTTGGAATCGACGCTGGAGAGCGAGCAGACCAGGCTGGGATACCCGAAAGCGGCGTTGTTCGCTTTTTGCGTGTCGTTGGTGGCGTATAACGTGTTGGCGGTGGTGTGCGCGGCGTTGCGTGCGGTGCATGGTCGCGAGGTCGTTGAGGAGACGGTATCGACCTATTACCTGACGGACGAGGTCAAGGGCGTGTATCGGGGAATGATGATCGCGATCCCTGGCGCCGAGTGGGAGCAATTCCGCGACCTGACCGTCGCCCAGTTGGCCGTGCAATTGAAGGAACTGGCGAGCAATGCTCGCTTGTTGGCTTACCAACGTCATCCGCGCGGGCCGAAAAAACCGCGACCCGAGCGCATTCATCACAAGGACAAGCCACATGTGTCCACCGCCCGGCTGTTAGCGACTCGGGATAAGAAAAGACGGGCACCTTGAAAGGGCTGGCTTCACGATGTAACAGTTGGCGTGCAGCCCGTAGGCTTTCAACACGTCGGCCTCGTCCTTCGAGGACGTGAGGACGACTACCGGGATGACCTTGAGGCGCTCGTCCTCCTTGATCTTGCTCAGGACTTCCCGGCCATCCATCTTCGGCAGGTTGAGGTCGAGCAGGATCAGGTCCGGGCGGGGAACGGCGGCGTACCTGCCCTCCCGGCGCAGGAAGGCCATCGCCTCCACCCCGTCCGTGACGGCGTAGAGGTTGTTGCACACCTTCGAGTATTCCAGCGCCTCCCGCGCGAACATGGCATCGGTGGGGCTGTCTTCCACCAGCAGGATTTCAACCGGCCTGAGTTTTTCCGGCAAGGTCATGGCGGCGTCCCTCCCCCGGCAGGGACGGTGAAGAAGAAGGTCGAACCCCTGCCGGGTTCCGACTCGACCCACATGCGCCCGCCGTGGCGGTCCACGATCTTCTTGCAGATGGCGAGGCCGATTCCCGTGCCGGGGTACTCGTTCCGGGTGTGGAGCCGCTGGAAGATGACGAAGATGCGGTCGAAATAGTCGGGTTCGATCCCGATGCCATTGTCCCGCACCGAGAAAACCCATTCGCCCTGCCCTCGCCGGACGCCGACGTGGAGTGCAGGCCGCTGCCCGCCCCGGAACTTGATGGCGTTGCTCAGGAGGTTCTGAAACACCTGCGTTAGTTGAGCGCCGTCGGCCAGGACGGTCGGGAGGCCGTCGTGGGCGACAACCGCCCCCGATTCGGTGACGGAGGCCGATAGGTTCGCAAGCGCCGCCTTCAACACGGGGTTGGCGTCGGTCGCCTCGAAGCCCTTGCCACGAGTGCCGACCCTCGAATACGCCAGCAGGTCGTCGATGAGCGTCTGCATCCGGCGCACGCCATCGACTGCGTGGCCGATCAACTCGTCCGCACGAGCATCTAGCACCGAACGGTTTTTGTGGCCGTAACGCTTAACAATGACACACTACGGCCCGTCGCGGGATGGGCCGGTTGGCGTCAGAGAAAGGACCAAGCGACGGTTGTCTAACCAGGGCAAGCGATGTTGCCGCGCATTGATCCTATCCATCGCGGGGGCCAACGCCTCCTGGCCCGCGAACGGGTCCAGGTACACGATCAATGCTTCCGGCGTCTCGTACAACTGGCCGGGCCGGTTGAAGAACTGTCGCCGCAGGGTCCGGACGTGCTCCCCCGCGTAGCCCTCGCCCAACTGTCGGCCCAGGTCGGCGACCGCGTTGTACACCAACGCCACCAGCCAGCCGAACATCTGCAACGGCCCCCGGTGAAAGCGCGGCCGCCGCCGGTCGGGACTCTCCTTGTCGTAGCCGCACGGTACGGCATCCACCAACAGGTCGTGAACCTCGACCCGATGGGCCTGCTCGTGCCCTTGTCGAGCCCGGAAGATGGTCAGCACGTCTTCCGGGTCGCCGGCGCAGGTCGTGTACAGCGGATGCCAGCGGTCCTTTTTGGGACCGGGTCGGACCTCCCGGCAGATGATGGTGCGCACCGCCTGCTCCGCGGTCTCGCCCTTGAGTACCGTTTGCGTCTCGGCCAGGCGGACTTCCTTGGGCGGGGCGCCGACGCACACGCCCGGTTCCTCGACGGATACGAACAAGCCGCCGGGCAATTGCTTCCAGGCCCGCATTCGGTGCGGGTAGCGGCAGGCGCGCAGCGTGACGTCCAGGCGCCGCTGGCTCTCGACCAGATCCCACAAGGTCCGCACGCCCGCGTCCGACTTGGCCGCCCCGGCGTCGAACAGCGCGTGGAGCGTGCGCGGCCGGCCGTGCTTCAAGACCTGTCGGACCAGCGGCGCCGCCAGCTCTTGCAAACCCACATCGCCCGGCGTGCCGCGCACCGCCAGGAAGCGGCCGCTCGTCAGGTCGAAGCCGGTGAACAGCTTCTCGCAGCGCATGTACTTGTTGCGGGTGGTGACGTAGCCCTTGCCGATGCGAAACTTCTTGGTCCAGCGTGGGATGGTGTGCTCGTCGAAGCTGACCATGGCGTCGGCGTTGCGGAGCAAGTGCCACGGGCAGGTCCGGCGGCAGAAGGCATCGACCTCATACCAGGCCAGGTGACGCCGCCAACCGCCGACGGTGTGGCGCGACGGGCAGCGGCGGCCGCCGCACAACCGGGCGAAGCCGGCGTCGGCCATCTCGTCCAGGTGAAAAACTCGCTCCAGGCCGGTCACCAAGGAGAAGACGCTGGTCAACAGGCCCGGACGCAAGGAACCGTAATCGTCGGTGAAGCAGTCCTGGGCCGTGGCCAACCAGTCCAGGGCTTCGGGCATCAACAGGAACGCGCCGGCGTGCTGGGTCTTGGTGACGAAAAAGGGGGCGGCGGCAGGGGCACGGGTTGGCGCGGTGGCACGCCGCCGGGCGCGGCCGGCGCGACCGCAGGCTGCACGGCCGGCTCGGGGGCCGCGGCCGCGGCCCGCGTCGCCCGATCGAGGCCGAACTTCTTGCAGAAGTGGTGCAAGGCCACCGTGGACACGTGGACGCCCCAGGTGCGTTGGATGAAGGCCAACACGTCGTAGCGCGTGGCGTCGGCGTGAGTCAGCATGAACTCGGCGATGGGGCCGGCGTAACGCGGCAGCAGTTTGCCATGCGGCCGGCCGGCCAGGCGGTGGTGGGCGGCCTGGATCGCCTCCTTGGAAGACACCCCTTGTTGGTGCGAGGCCGTGGGCCGGCTGACGCCGACCAATCGAGCGATCTGAGCGACTTTGAGTCCGGAATCGCAGTGCAGGAGGAAATGGCTGAGCAACCGGCTGGAGTAGTAATCGTCGCCGCAGCGTCGCCGGAAGGCAAAGGCCGCCTGGAGCAAGCCGCGTTGCCCGGCCGTGAGTCGCTGTTCGGCGATCTGCGCTTGGGCGAGCCAAGAGGCGCAAGTGCCGTCCATGGTGAGCATGAGGAATCCTCCCTGCAACCCAGGCAGGGAGAATTGTAGTCCGTAAGGACTGGAAGTTAAGCGTTACGGCCCGAAAAACCGTTTGGTGCTAGTTGGCTCTGGTAGCGCTTCTGGAGAATCTGCACGCACCCAGCCACGGCCCGCAGCGGTTCTTGCAGGTCGTGCGAGGCGACGTAGGCGAACTGTTGCAGGTCGATGTTGGAGCGGGCCAGTTCGTCGGCAGTTGCCCGCAGTTCCGCCTCGGCACGCTTGCGCTCGGAGATGTCGTTGACGAATTTACAGAAACACTGCGCTTCTCCCGGCGCTGTTCGGCGCAAATCCATGACGACTTCAATGGGGATGAGCGAGCCGTCTTTTTTCCGGTATTCCTTCTCGAAGCGGGCGGCCTGGCCGGTCGCCTGTGTGTGGGCGAGGAACTTCCCTTCCATTTCGTGCCAGCGTTCCGGCGTGAGTTGCTGATAGGTCAGGTCGTGCAACTCCTGCTCGGTGTAGCCGGTAAGGCGCTCGAACGCCCCGTTCGCCCGGAGAATGCGCCCGCCGAGGTCGGTCATGGCGAACGGCTGCGTCGATTGCTCGACGACATCGTTCAGAAGGCGCAGTTCGGCCTCAGCCCTCTTGCGCTCGGTAGTGTCCCGGACGATGCCGGTAAAGTAGCGTTCATCACCCAGGCGGAACTCGCTGACCGCCAAATCCATCGGAAACGTCGAACCGTCCTTGCGCCGCCCGACCACTTCCCTCCCTATGCCGATGATCTTCGCCTCTCCGGTCTGGAGGTAGCCGGCGAGGTAGCCGTCGTGCTGGCTGTGGTAGGGTTCGGGCATCAGCAGTTTGACGTTTTGGCCGATGACCTCCGAGGCCGCAAAGCCGAAGATGCGCTCCGCCGCAGGGTTGAAGGTCGTGACCGTGCCACGGCTGTCGATGGTGATGATCCCGTCCAGGACGTGGTTGACCACCGAGCGCAGCCGTTCCACGGCCTCGGTCGATTCTTCGACCTCCTGCTGCGACAGCCGCTTGCGGTCGGTGTTGCCCATCCGCCCCGCCTCCGAGAAATGTTCTCAAGCGAACATTTCTTAGCTTAGCACGCTGGGGTCGTCTGTCAAGCCCTCTGGTTGCGGCGCCGTGGGGCCGTGCTAGAATGGAGGAAAGACGCCGGTGACTCTCCCTCGGCGGGCTTTGTCCTGCCAATTGCGCAGCGGAGAGGTCCGGCGATTGAGCGAGACGCCATCCAGCCCTGACACAAATCTACTTCTGGCCTCCCTACCGGCGCAGAAGCAGCGCCGTCTGCTGCGCCGCTGCGAGGTCGTTACACTACGGGCGAACGAAGACCTCTATGAAGTGGGCGACTCCATCGAGTTCGTTCACTTCCCCAAGAAGGGCTGCTTGATCTCGCTTGTCAAGGTTCTTGACGACGGCGAGTCTTTCGATGCTGGGCCGGTCGGCTACGAGGGCTTCACCGGATTGGCGGCACTTTCAGCAGTCGAGACGACATTCGGGGCGACGGTGCGACTTACTGGAGAAGCAGTGCGGATGACGGCGAACGATCTCAAGGCCGAGATGCGGGACAACAGCAAGTGGTCCGACATTCTCCTTCGCTACCTTCACTACTTGCTCGTCAATGTGGCCCAGCTTTCCGGTTGCAACCGCTTTCACCCGCTGGAAAAGCACCTATGCTCCTGGCTCTTGACCTTGCACGACCGCATCGTGGGCGATGACCTTGAGATCACCCACGATGTTCTCGCCAAGATGATCGGCGTGAGGTGGGTCGGGATCACGCAGGCCGCTAAGAAACTACAGGAAGCAGGCATGATTCGTTACAGTTGGGGGAAGCTCACGATCCTCGACCGTCTGCGACTCGAAGCTCATGCCTGCGTTTGCTACAAGCAGAAAACCCAGGCATACCAGCGGTTGCTCGACCCCGATTGGCCTTACCGTTGACGCCATTTGCGACCGCTTCCGGGCGTCCTTTCACAAACCCACGCTCGCCGCCGACGCCTGCTCGATTACTTGAAGGAAATGTGACGCCGACGCGCCGTCGTGGCGTTGGCACGAGGCTTCCCGGGGACGGCATGCGCCTAGCCCGGCGGCTTTCCACTTTCGTATACAAAGCACACTTTCTTCGCCCTCCGGTGGACGTGCGCCGCGGGCCGTCTCGGCCGAACGGACCCCTTTTCCCGCCCACCCCATGAGCGGGCGCTGGTGCGGGCTGTGTGGATGTGATAGGGCGCGTCGGTCGCCTCGACCGAGGCATCCACCGGCACTTGCGGCGCCGCGATGCTTGCGGCTTCTTCCCGAAGAACATCGCCACCTGACGAATGGTTCGCCGTTGCCCGTGATCGATTCCACAATGGGTGCGAGGCGCGGCTACAGCTTCGATGTCGCTATACTCATGTCACCCTCGGACTGTGAACGGCTACCATTCGCCCCATCCCGCGGCGCCCCCAGCCGGCGGTGAGCGGCCGGTCGGACAGGGTCGCGGCGGAAGCGCTCTAGTCGCGCACACCCTCCAACCGATACATTCTTGTGCGTCGTTCGCGGACGCCGGGGGTTAAAACCCCGTTTCCCGGAACGGTCCTGACGAGTGCGACCCTATGCAGCCCCCGCAAACCGGCCCGTCCCCGCCAACGGTTCGCCCGCGCCCGCCGGTGTTCCGCGCCCTCGGGGCCGACGATCCGCCGGCGGAAATCACGGCCGGCGGCCGCGCCTACCGCCGCGTCGAAATCCTCAAACACGACTCCTGGGCCGCCACCGCGATCTACGACGGCCCGGCCGGCCGGATCGTCTGCAAGTTCAACCGCCGGCAGTCGGTGTTCGGCCTGCCGATGCGCTGGCTGGGCCGCCTGCTCGCCCGGCGCGAGGGGCGGATGCTGGCGCTCCTGGCCGACCTGCCGAACGTTCCGAACCCGTGCGGCCCCATCCGCGCCGGCGGCAAAAGGCTCGACAACGCCGTGGGCCACGCCTACGTCCCCGGCCACCCGCTGGGCCACAAAGAGCGCGTCGACGACGACTTCTTCCCGCGGCTGGGCCGGCTGCTGGCCGAGATGCACCGCCGGAATATGGCGTATGTGGATCTTCATAAGGCGGAAAACATCATCGTCGGCGACGACGGCCAACCGTACCTGATCGACTTCCAGATCGGCGTGGCCCTGTCGCACCGCTGGCCGGCGACGACGGAAGTCGCGCGTTGGCTGCTGGACGTCCTTCAGCGGAGCGACGAATACCATTTCCGCAAGCGCGTCGCCAGGAACCGGCCGGACGTTTACGCCGAGATGGCGCCGGGCGGGAAGAAGGAAATGCCCTGGTGGATTCGCGTCCACCGGACCATCGCCGTGCCGTTCCGTTCGCTGCGTCGGCGTCTGCTGGCGGCGATCCGGGTGCGCGACGGCGAAGGGCAGGCGGCGTCGGAGCACTTCGCGGAGGACGCGGTGCGGAGGGAGAACGGGGACGCCAGGAAGGCGGCGTAGATTGCCGGGTCAGGCGCGAAGGCCGGCGGCTTGTAACCGTTCCTCGACCCATCGCGCCTCCTCCGGCGGCAGACGGACCTTCGGCGGCCGCGCGTAGTTCACCGCCAAATCGTAGCCGCAAAGGTCATATATCGTCGTCAGGGCGAGTTGCAGGTCCAGCGACACGTCGGCGTCGCCCGGCGAGAGCGGTACGGGCACGGCAGGCAACGGCGCGGCCAGGGGGATCGCATACACGTCCGTCAGCGGCCGGATCTCGGCCCGGCCGACGAACGCGTAGTAGGGCGCGGGCGGCAACGGCTGCCGCATCGGCACGCGCCGCCCTTCGTGGAGCAGGTCGATTTCCAGCAGGTGGGCGGAACTGAGCAGGGTCCTTCGCCGCTTGGTCAGATACTCCCGCCGCCCCGCGCCCCGCTTGTTCGTCGGCGAAAGCACTTCGATCGCCGTCACCAATTCTCGATTTTCCGTGTCCCGGATCTCCACGGTGACGTGCGGGACGGACGTCGGCGCCACCGTGGCCAGACGAACCGGGGCCGCGGCGACGGCCGCGCCGCCGGCGGCCGGCCCCGGTCGGGAGTCGGCAACACCCACGTCGGGGTAAATGCTCGTTCGCGTCACCGATACGTCGTCCCCCGAGTCCGCCACAAAGCGTTCGTTGGTTAGGGCCAGGTAACGCGGCCGCAAGCGCGGCGTGAGCTGCGCGCGATTTCGGCGATTAGCTGGCTGTGGACCGACATCCAGTGCGGACCTTCGAGATACGGGTCCATTCCCGGAAATGGCGAAGGCATGATCGCGCCTTTCCTATTATGAATTCGCTGACGCTATTCTACTTCGGATTCGGCGTCCCCGGTATTCTTCGTGCGGCCGGGTCGTTCGGCGGCCGGTCCAGCGTCAGGAACGCGAATAGATCGGCGATCTCTTGCGGCTTTAATTGCTTCTCCACGTCCTCCGGCATCAGCGACACCTTGCTGACCGACAGCACGTCCACGTCGCCGCGCGGGATCGTCTCCAGCTTGCCGCCTTGCAACTTCAACACCACGCGCTGCGGACTGTCCTCCACCAGCAGGCCCGTCAGCGACCGGCCCTGCACCGTCACCACGTTCGTCGCCTGGTAGGCGGCGCCGATCACCAGGCTCGGGTCGAAAACGTTCGACAGCAAGAGGTCGAAATTCGCCCGGCCGTCGTTGGTCAGGTCCGGCCCCACCTCCTGGCCCTCGCCGTAAATCTTGTGGCACTGGGCGCACAACCGCTTGAACACCGCCGTGCCCTTTTGCGGATCGCCCTTGGTCCTGTTGAGCATGTTCCGCATCTCGGCCACGACCTTTTCGCGCTGCGGGTTGCGCTCCTCGCGCAGCGTGCCCCAATTCGCCTTCACCTGCTTGATGACGTCCGGGTCCTTGCTGGCCATCAGCTTGCGGACGTGGTTGATGCTCAGGGCGCCGACCGGGATTTTCTTGGCCGCGACCGCCGCCAGCAATGGCTTGGCCCAGGCCGTGCGCTGCGTCAACAGTTCGACGGCCCGCGGTTGCAAATCCGGTTCCATCGCCGGGTAGGCCTTCAAAACGATGTCCGCCACGCGCGGGTCGTCCAGGCCGCCCAGCGCGTCGAGCACGCGGGCGCGGAACGCCTCCGGGTTCGCCTTCACGTCGGACAGGATGGCGCCGGCGTCGTCGAGGACGGCCGGGTCGCGGGCGGCGACCAGCGCGTTGAGGGCCTGGAGCCGGTCGCCATCCGGCCGCCCCGGCGCGGCCGCCACCTTGCGCATCACCTCCAGGCCGGCCGGGTCTTTCAGCGAGGCGGCCAGCGCCGCGGCGTCGAGATACAGCGGCGCGTCGGCCTTGCCGGCCAGCACCTTTCGCAGCGTCGGCTCGAACTTCTCGCGCAGCGCCGCCGCCCTGTCGCCGGCGATCTCGCCGGTCTGCAATTTCTTCGCCAGCGCCTCCAAACAGCTGCCGCGTCACGCCGGCGTCCAGCCCCCTGGCGTCGAACAGCACGCCGAACAGGCCGGCGATCAGGGCGGGGTCGGTCTGCTTGCGGCCGAGGATGCGATCCGTGACGCGCGGCATCAGCGCCGCCAGTTGCGGCGACTTTCCGAGGTCCGTCTTCTCCAGAATGCCGAGGAACTCGTCGGCGTGGTCCTCCAAAAGCGGGTGCAGGTTCTGCCAGACGACGTGCGGGATGAGTTTGTCGTCGCCGCTGTGGTTCAAGACGTCCAGCAGAGTCGGAATGGCGTCCACGCCGGCGATCTTGCGGGCGGCGACGGCCGTCTGCAACCGCACCCGCGGCGCCGGGTCGCTGCGCCAGGCCGACGATCTTCGCGCGCACGGCGTCGTCCACCTTGCCGGCGTTGCCCGCCGCGCGCACGGCCCAGGCCCGGAAGCCGGGGTCCTTGTGGGCGAGCAGCTTTTGCTCGAAATCCGTTTCCAGCGGGCCGCAGCTGATCCGCGTCCACAAGGCCTGCATCCGCGTCTTGCGCGACTCGTTTTCGTCCAGCACCACCTTCTCCAGCTTGGCCTCGATTTCCGGCGTGTCGCGCTCCGCCAACAGCCGCTGGGCCGTCTCGCGGAAATAGACGTTCGGACTGCGCAGCCGGCCGATGAGCTGGTCGTCGCTCTCCTTGCCGAGGTCGAATTTGGGGGCGCGCGGACTATTTTTATAGCGAATGCGGTAGATACGGCCGCGGGAGCGGTCGATGCCCTTGGGGTCGCGCTGGGCGTCCTGGTAGCAGTGGTAGCGGTCGTACCAGTCGAGGATGTACAGGCAGCCGTCCGGCCCGACCTTCTGCGACACCGGCATGAACCACGGGTCGTTGGCCGTCAGGAAGTCGGGCCGGGAAGTGCCGACGTAGGTGGAGCCGTCCGGCCGGATCTCGTCCACGTTGATGCAGCCGCCGTGGATGTTGCCCATGAACAGCTTGCCGCGATACTCCTCCGGGAAGGCGTCGCTGTCGAACCAGAGCAGGCCGCAGTAGGCCGCCTTCTGGTGATGCTGCTTGACGATGGATTCCGACGGCCAGGTGAACGGCGGATAGGGGCCGCCCTGGCGGATGTAATAATTGCTCTCCGTAATGTGCCACAAATGGTCGATGACGCAGGCGCTGCAAAAGGCGTCGCCCTCGCCGTTCCAGGCGATGGCCCACGGGTTGCTCGTGCCCTCGGCCGAGACCTGGAATTCGCGCGTCCGCGGGTTGATGCGGTACATGGCGCAGGTGAAATCGAAGGTCTTGCCGTGGTTTTGAATGTGGGCGGGGTTGAAGACGCCGTTCCAGCCGTAGAGCCAGCCGTCGGGGCCCCAGGTCAGCGTGTTGGGCAGCTCGTGGGTGTCGTAACGGCCGAAGCCGTGGACGACGACCTCTCGCTTGTCGGCCTTGCCGGTCCCCTTGGTGTCCTGGAGGAAGAGGATGTCGGGCGAGTTGGCCACCCAGACGCCGCCGTAACCGAGGTTGAGGCCGGAGGGGATGTTGAGGCCGTCGGCGAAGACCGTGACCTTGTCGAACTTGCCGTCGCCGTGGGTGTCTTCGAGGATTTTGATACGATCTTTACCCGGCCCGGCGGAGGAACGCGGGTATTCGAGGCTCTCGGTGATCCAGAGGCGTCCGCGCTCGTCGAAGGTCATGGCGATGGGGTTGACGATATCGGGCTCGCTGGCGACGAGTTCGACGGTGAAGCCGTCGGGGACGGTCATTTTTTTGACGGCGTCTTGCGGCGACAGGGCGGGACCGGGCATCTGGTCCTGGCCGTGGGGGATCGGCTCGGTTTGGGTCGGCTTGTCGGCGACGGCCGGCAACACGGCCCAGCAGGCGGCGAACAGGGCCGCGGCGGCGACGGGCAGGAACAGGCGGCTTCGACGCATTTCTCACTCCCTTGCACGACGGACGGAAGACGGGGCGGGCGGAGGGGATTGTAGCAAAGGGAACGGAGGTAGGCGAAAGGACTAGCAAGGCGGCGGCCGGCAGGAGAGAGCCATGTCGGATTCGATAGAACCAATCGCGGAAGCGTCAGGGGCGCGGAGACAAACTCCGCCAACGGCCCCGACAACGCGGCCAACGGCGTTCCCGTCGCCGACCCGGTGGATTGGAAGGCGCTGCGTGCCGCGGATCCGCGCAAGCCGGACGGGCCGCCGCCCGCCGAGATGACCATCGGCCAGGCCGCCGAGTACCTCGGCGTGTCGCCGTGGTACATGATCCGGCGCGTCCGCAAAGGCGAATTGCCCTGTCGGATGGTGAAGAAGCGGCCGCGCATCCCGAAGGCCGCGCTGGACGAGGAGAATGAGAGGATTTTCCAACGGGCCAAGGACGGCATGGAGGAGATGACGCGAATCTCGGAGGAGCTGGGGTTGTATGACGATCTGTTGCCGAAGAAAGAGCAGTGAACCGGATGGCCCTGATCGCCGTTTACGACGCCTGTGTTCTATACCCCGCCTTCCTCCGCGACTTCCTCGTATGGCTGGCCGTTGCCGGTCGTCGGCGACGGGCTAGGAGCGATGACGCCCCCGGCCTTCCTCCAAACCCGCCGCCGGGGTAGGATGACGGCATGACATCCAAGGCGAAAAAACTGCTGGACGAGGCGTTACGGCTGCCCCCGGCCGAACGGGAGGCGCTGGCCGGCCGTCTATTCGACAGCCTGCAAACGGACGACCCCGACGCGGAGTCGGCCTGGCAGGCGGAGGTCGGCCGTCGCGTCGCCGAGTTGGATCAGGGTGTGGTCCGGCCAATCCCGTGGCGCGAGGCCCGCCGCCTGATCTTCGGGGACGCCGATGACGCCGGCCGCGATTGACTTCCACCCGGCCGCCGTCCGGGAGGCGCGGGCCGCGTACCGCTGGTATCTGCGACGCAGCACCGCGGCTGCCGGCCGTTTCCGGGCGGCCCTTGAGGCGGCGCTGCTCCAGATCGGGCAGGCGCCCGACCGCTGGCCCGCCTACCTGCACGGCACGCGTGTCGCCCCTTGCGTCGTTTCCCTTACCTCGTGGTGTACCGTCGGGTCACGGCTCGAATACAAGTCGTCGCGGTGGCGCAAGGCGGGCGGAAGCCCGGATATTGGAGGCGAAGGAAGTGACGGCCGGAGCACCGACCCGGTGGCGCTCCTGGCGCCCTTCGGCGTGACGGCCTTGACGCCCGACGACTTCGTTTGCCGGCTCCTGGACAGCGGCATCGTGGCGGCGGCCGCGGCCGAACAACAGGCCGCCCTGAGCCGGCCGGCCCTGTCGGTGGACGAATACCTCGACGCCCTCCGCCGCAACCGTCTGCCCGGCGTCGCCGCCGCACTGCCGCCGGGGCAAATCTGAGCAACCATCTGAAAAGCCCTTCAGCTCACAAGACCGGGAAGCCGACGCGCCTCCTCCGCGATCCCCAGGCGCCTCGTCTTGTGGGCGACGGCGGCGAATCCGTAGTATGGACGGATAGACAAGTCCAAGCAACCGCTGAGGGACCGCGCCGTGAACACGATCTTTCCGGGCATGGACCCCTACCTGGAATCGCCGCTGCTGTGGCCCGGCCTGCACACGGCCCTCATCGTCTATATGGCAGACATCTTACAGCCGCTTTTGCGGCCTCGTTATTTAACCTCTATCGAGGAGCGTGTTTATCTGGAGAATATGGGCCGCGACGCTATTGTCTGTCGCCGTCGGCCGGACACGGTCGCTTTGCTTGAGGCCGACGCCCCGGTCGTGATTCGCACGCCGCCGCGCGACGTGCATGAAACCTTCGTCGCCGTCCTGGATCGTCAGTCCGGCGAGCGCATCGTGACGGTCATTGAGGTTCTCAGCCCCACCAACAAGTACGCCGGGCCGGGCCGCGCGTCCTACCTCGCCAAGCAGGAGGAACTCCTGCGCGGCCCCGTCCATCTCGTGGAAATCGACCTGCTGCGCCCGGGCCGCACGTCCTGGCCGTGCCGGAACACGCAGCGCAGCTGGCGGCGGAATACGACTACCTCGTCTGCGTGAACCGGCGCCGAGCCGCGCGACACCTTCGAGCTGTACCCGCGCCGCCTGCGCGAACGGCTGCCCCGCCTGCGCGTCCCGCTGGCCGGGAGCGACCCCGACGTGGTCCTGGACTTGCAGGCCGTTTTCGAGAAAGCCTATGAGGCCGGCAGCTACGCCGACCGCATCCATTACGACCAGCCCTGCGTTCCGTCCCTCGGGCGGACGATCAAGCCTGGGCCGACCAACGCATCGCCAAGGCGCACCACGGCCCGAATCCTACTCCTTAGCAGTCTCCAATACTCCGGCACGGTGGTTCGGGGCAGCCCGCGCCCCCCGACATTCTCCCTGAAGCTGGAACCCGCCGTTTTCGGGAGTTTTTCTTGACGGCCGCCGGTTCGGGTGTTGTACTGTCCCGTGTCGCACCGGGGCGACGTGCGACCGGGAAGCACAATTCCAGAAGGGTGAGCGATGAACAACAATGCCAATCCGGCGGGGCTGTTATGCATGTTGGCGGTGGCCCTGGCGGTCGTCGCCCTGGTCATCACCATCTGGTGGAAGATCTCGAACAAGACCGGCTACGGCGGCGCCATGAGCCTGCTGATGCTCATTCCCATCGTCAACCTCATCATGCTTCTGGTCCTGGCGTTCGGCGACTGGCCGGTCCAGCAGGAACTGCGCCGGCTGAGGCGGGAACTGGCGGAGCACGACGAATACGGCGGGCGGGCCTACGGCGGCGGGTGGGCGGGGTTGCTGAAGAGGGATCGGGAGGGCGAGGGCGAAACCGGATACCGACAATAAGGGCGAGGCCGAATCGGCCACAGCCCTGCCCTGTTCGCATTCCCCGACGCCTCACAGGGTGAGCAAGAACGCCACCAGATCCTTCTTCTCTTCCGCGTCAGCTTCAGCTCGAAGATCAAGTTGAAGAACTCGACGGTGTCCTCCAGGGTCGGCAGCCGGCCGTCGTGGAGGTAGGGCGGCGAGTCCTTGATGCCGCGCAGCGAGAACGTCTTGATCCAGCCCTCGGCCCGGCCGGTGTAAAACTCCTCGACGCGCAGGTCGTGCATCTGGTTGTCGGTGTAGAACGGTGCCGGGTGGCAGACGGCGCAGCGGGCCTTGCCGTGGAACAGCGTCTCGCCGCGCAGCTCCGCCGGCGTCGCCTTGGCCGGGATCAGCTTGCCGAAGCGGTCCAGCTTGGGGGCCGGCGGCCAGGCGATGATCGAGTTGAAATCGCCCATGCGGTTGGTGCTCGGCCGGTCGAGCTGCCGGCCGCCGATCTGCGGCTGCAAGGCTGATGTCGCCGTCGAAATACTCCTCGACCTCGGCGAAGTGGTCGGTCGAGCGGATCGAGCGCCGCGAGCTGAAGAGCAGCGTGTTGTGGTTGCCGCGCAGGCGTCGGCGTGTCCATGCGCGTGCGCAGCAGCGTCGGCCGCGTGCGCCGGGTCCAGGGCGATGGCGCCGTTGGTGTGGCCGTTGACGTGGCAATCGAAACAGGCCGTGCCCCGCACCGGCTGCTTGGTGACGCGGTGCTTGGTCTGGTTGAACCAGGTCGTCGGGAACTTGGTCACCAGCAGGCGCAGGCCCTCCATCTGCTCGGGGGTGATGATGCCGTCGAACAACTCGCGGAAGTTGGCCTGGGTGATCTCATGGCCTCGCGAGACGTCGCCCAGGTCGGGCCGGGTCGTCAGAAACAGCGGCGGCGGGAACTCCGGCAGATACGCGTCGGGGATGTCGAAGTCGCACGTCGAAGCGCTCGTGCTCGGGGTGGGCCTTGGTCCACCTCTGCGGGAAGAGCTGATGGCCAATCGGTGTGCAGGGGGTGCGACAGCGGCCGGAAGCCGAGCGGGAACAGGCCGCGCTGCGGATCTCGGCCGGGCTCGAGCGCGGCCAGCTCCTCCCAGCTCGCGACGCCCTCCGGCAGCCGCACGACCGGGCCGACCGGCAGCGGCTTGCCGCGCGTCATGGTCGCCTCGCGCGTGACCGGCGCCGCTGAAGTCGTAGCGCCGGGCCATGTACTTGCGCCCGCTCGGCCATGACCTTCGGCTTGTTCTCCGAGCACATGTGGTAAAACTCGTCGAAATCGGCGACGTCGTCGATCGAGGCGAAGGAGGTCTGCCCGGCGCCGCCGAAGACGGACAAGTCCTGCGGACAGATCTCGCCCGGCTTGAGTTCGGGACAGGGCTTGAGGACCTTGCCGACGGGCTGGTACTGCGGGTAGGGTTTCCCCAGTTGGGGTCGTAGGCGGGGGGGCTTTCCGGCGTCCGCGGGCCCGCCCGCCGGCCCGCGGCGCCGGCGCCGCGGCCCCCGGCGCTTCGGCCCGGCAGGCGGCGGACCAGTCGCGGAGGGCCGCGCCGACCCGCGACCCCTACCGCGAGGAGGGCGGCCGAGAACAGGACGACGACACGCCGATCGGAGAGGGTCATGGAATTAGCCTCGTTCGCTAAGAACTTCGGAAGAGTGCGGCGCCTAACCGCGATAATAAACACCCATTAATAGAGCATAACGAAATGGCGCGGCGAGGTAAAGAGCACTCGACGATGGCGGCGGACCGCCCCTTAACGGACGTCCACCGTGAAGGCCCCGGCGGCGTCCTTGCGGACCACGACGTACTCGGCCCCCGGCCGTGGGACGCAACGTCCCCTTCGCGTCCGGGGCTGCGTCGGCGCCGGACGGCCACTCGAAGCCCAGTCTCCGGAGGCCGGCAGCGCTCGTGCGTGATCGTGTAGCCGGGAGGCGGCCCGAAGTCCTTGCCGTTCAGGGCGTACTTCAAGTCGGCGTTCGTCGTATTGACGATCTTGAAACTTACCCTATCGGATAGGGGGCGTCCGAAGTCCTGCACCGCGTAATAGCGCCCTTGACCTGGTACTGTAGGCCGTGCAGACGCCGATCTCGGTCGCGTCGGGGTCGAGCAGGTTCTTGCGGTGCGGCGGCGACTCCTTCCAGCCCTCGACGAACTGCTTCGCCAGGCCGTCCGTGGTGAAGCCCTCGGAATTGTACTCGTAGGCGATGTTTTCCAGGGCGAGGCAGTAGGCGTAGCCGGCCGCCTTGATCCGGTCCCACGGCTCGCGGCCGTCGGCGGTGTGGCTGAAGACGTCGTGGGCCGCCATGTATTCGGCGAATCCCTGGGCCGCCTTCGTCAGCTCGGCGTTGACCTTCAGCTTGCCTCGATGTTCGCCCGCGCGAAGCGGTTCGTCTCCGCCACGATCCGGTCGCGCACGGCGTCGAGGTCCGGCTTGACCTTCGCCTTGCCGACGCCGGCGGCCGGCGGTTCGACCCTCTCGGACTCGTTTTCCTGAGCGACTTGGCCGAACGCGGGGGCCGGGACCCAAACCAACGCCGCTAGCAACCAACCGGCCCATAATCGTTCCGACATGACGCCCCCCTTCGCCGTCGCGTCCGCCAGGATACAACAAGATATAAACGGATAAGCAAATTGGGCGCCGGCCCGCCGCTTCGTTCCCAACCGTTGGCGCGGCCTGGAAGTTGCATCTTTATTGGACCGGAACCAACCAACGGAGGACGTATCATGCCGAACGACCAAACATTGCAAGTCCCGCCGTCCATCCGGGGCCGCCACCCGTCATAGGGACGGCCCCGCCGGCCGGCGGGGCGTTTAAGACGTGTTGCCGGAAGTGCATGCGCGGCAAAAGTGCGGCGGCCTGGACAAGCTGGCCGAGATCGTCGAGAACCTGCGCACCAATAAGCCGGTGTGAGGCGGCCGCGGATGTCGCACAAACTTCGGCTCGTGCGACATTCGCGACCCGGACAATCGGTTACTTCTTTTCTCCCTTGAGATGCTTGTCGAAGAAGGCGAGCATCGCCTTCTCGGCCTTTTCGGCGTCCTCGCCCTTGAAGCCGTGGCCGGCCCCTTCCAGCGTCAGCAACTCCGCCTCCACGTCCGCCGCCTTCAGCCGGTCGACCATCCAGATCGCCTGTTCGTAGGCGACGTAGTTGTCCTTGGTGCCGTGGATGCACAGCGTCGGCGCGGCGTCCGGCGTCACCCAGTAGAGCGGGCTGGCCTCGATGTGCCGGCTGGTGGGCTTTCTCCAGGTTGCCGCCCAGGAACAGCGGCAGCACCTCGGCCGCGTCCACGCTCTTGCCGTAGGACTTGGTGAAATCGCTGGGGCCGTAGTAATTGACGACGCAGGCCACCTTGCTCGACTGGTCGGGATTGCCGCCGTCGCCCTCGAACTCCTTCACGTCGGCCGTGACGCCGAGGAACTGCGCCAGGTGGCCGCCGGCCGAGCCGCCGGTGACGCCGATGCGCTCCGGGTCGATGTGGTACTTGGCGGCGTTGGCGCGGAGCCAGCGCACCGCCGCCTTGCAGTCGTAGACGGCGGCCGGGAACTGGTACTTCGGGCGCCAGGCGGTAGTTGACGGTGGCGGCGACGTAACCCTGCTGGGCGAGGCGGATGCACAGGCCGTCGTAGCCCTGGCGGTCGCCGGCGCGGAAGCCGCCGCCGTGGATGCAGAGGACGGCGGGGAACGGGCCGTCGCCCTTGGCGGGGCGGGCGATGTCGAGCTGGAGATGCTGGCCGTCGGGGTTGGCGTATTCGACGTTCGGCTCGCCAGGTCACGCCGTCGGGCACGGCGAGCGGCTTGGGGTCGGCGGCACGGCCGGCCGGCGCGGCCAGCAGGCCGGCCGACAGGGTCAGGCAGAAGGCGAGGCGTTGCGTCATGGCGGTCTCCTTGGTGGGCGGGTCTACGGGCAGGCCGGCATGATACCACGGCAGGGGCGGCCGTGCCAGCAATCGGCGAGCGGCGGGGTTTACCCCCCCCGTTTTAGTTCGCGACCCGAACGGCGGGGATAAACCCCGCCGCTCGCCTCATCAACCCTTCCTGAGTCGCCGCACCGCCGCCGCGATGCGACGCACTGCCTCGTCGATCTCCTCCGGGGTCAGCAGGGCGCTGAGGCTGAAACGCATCGCCGAGAGCACGTCGTCCGGCGCCCCCATCGCTCGCAGCACCGGCGACGGCAACAGCGAGCCGCTCGAACACGCCGAGCCGGTCGAGCAGGCCACGCCCGCCAGGTCCAGGCTCATCAGCAGCGCGTCCGCCTTCAGTCCGGGAAACGACACGTTGATCGTGTGCGGCACGCCGCCGTCCGCCGGGCCGTTGAGCACGACCGGGCCGGCCGTCTCGCGCAGGCCGCAGGAAGCGTTCGCGGAGAGAACGGACCTCTGAGTCCGCCGTTCCATCTCGCGGCAGGCCAGCTCCAGGGCGGCCGCCAGGCCGACCGCCAGGGCGACGGGTTCGGTGCCGGGCCGGCGGCCCTGCTGCTGATGGCCGCCCCACGTCCGCGGCCGCAGCTTCGTCCCGCGGCGCAGCAGCAGGGCGCCGACGCCCTTGGGGCCGTGGAATTTGTGGGCGCTCAGCGTCAACGTCGTGACGCCGAGGTCGTCGAAGTGGACCGGGAGCCTGCCCACCGCCTGCGCGGCGTCGCAGTGGAAAGCGGCCCGGCCGTCCAGCTGTCGCGCCAGCTCGCGCACCGGCTGCACCGCCCCGGTTTCGTGGTTGGCGAGCATGACCGCGACCAGGCGCGTGTCGGATCGCAAGAGCCGGAAAAGCGCCTCGGCGTCCACGACGCCTTGGGCATCGACGGGCAGTCCATCGAGGGTAAAGCCGGACTCGGCCAGCTGACGCAGCGGTTCGGCGACGGACGGATGTTCGATGGGGCTGGCGAGGAGATGGCCGGGCGGATCGCCGGCCAGGCCGAAGAGGGCGAGGTTGTTAGCCTCGGTGGCGCCGCTGGTGAAGACGACTTCGTCGGGGTGGGCGCCGAGCAGGGCGGCGATCCGTTCGCGGGCGTCTTCCAGGCCGCGGCGCGCGCGGCGGCCGGCCGCGTGGGCGCTGGCGGGGTTGCCGTAGGCCTCGACGGCGAACGGGCGCATGGCCTCCCACACGGCCGGCAGCAGCGGCGTCGTGGCGTTGTTGTCGAGGTAGATCAGGTCCATCGGTCAGCCGTGAGGGTAGCGGGACAGGGGACGGGTGGCGGCTCACGGTGGCGCCGCGCCCTGCCCGCCGGTTGACCTCATTGTAGCTACTTCTCGTTGGGCTGGGGGGACTGGCTGGGCTTGCGGTTCCACACGAAGTAGATCGCGCCGACCGCGGCGGCGCACAACACACACACCAGGGCTACCAGCAAAATCGGGGTCATGAGACGACATCTCCTCGCGGACCGTGGGCGGGCGAACAACGCACACAACCATAGGTCATAAATCGGCGCAGAGGGGGGGACTATACTCCCTTCCCGATCCGGGGCGCCGGTTCGCCGCGACGCGCGGCGGAGGGATGCGATTCCGAACCTTCTCCTCGCTTGCGTTTCGGGTTAGTAGACGCCCTACCACTCACGGGTGCTCCGGCGGGATGATGAGGCCCGGCGGAGGCGACGGCGGGTCTTTCAGCCCCATGCTCGGCCGGATGGCGCCGCCGACGCCGATCAGCTCCGGGTGACGGGCCAGCTTGTCGGCGAACGTCTCCAGGTCCTTGAGGATGAGGTTCAGCTGCGGCGCCGCCTTGGCCGCCTGGCAGGCCGCGTCGTCGAGGTGGTTGTACAGCGACGGGTCGGTCAGCAGCTTGTTCAGCGTGCCGTTACTCTGGCCGACTGCCTGCACCAGCTGGTCTCACGTCGGTCAGCGTGCGGTTGAGCTTGGACAGGCTCTCGTCCAGGTTGCGGGCGATGGGTTCGCCGCGGTCGGCCAGCGGCTTGGTGATCTTCTGCAGGTTCTGGATGAGGTCGTCGGTGCGGACCAGCGTGGCGTTGAAACGCTGGAGGGCTTCGCGGCCCTCCTTCATCGTCTCGTCGGTGTTGCGGGCAATGCTCGGGAACGACTGGCTGGCCGTCTGGGTGTTGCGGAGGATGCTGGACATGTTGCGCACGTTCTCCTCGTTCAGAAGCGACGATGTGCGCGACAAGACATCGTTCAAGTTGCTAATGGCCTGGGTGATCTTGTCCTGGTTCTGGCGCAGCAGCAGGTCGGTGCGCTCGGCCACCTTCTGGAGGCGCGGGAGGCGGCGGCCACGTCGTCGGCGTCGCGGGTGACCTGATCGGCGTCGCGCGTGATCTGCGGCACGGCGTCTTGCGCCGGCCGCACCAGCTTGTCCACGTCGTCGTTGGTCTGGCGCAGGCCGGCACGGAGTTGTTGCAGCGCGCGGCCGAGGTCGCGGTATTCGCGGAAGGTGTCTTCCACCAACGGCGACATCTTTTCGATCCGCTGCATCGACTTGCGGATGTCGTTGAGCGTCTCCTGCGTGGTCGGCACCACCTCGGAGGCGCGGCTGATGAGTTGGTTGACGCCGGTGGCCCGGACGCCCAGGACCACCGAGCCGGGCGGGATCGGCGTCCGGTCGGGCGCCTGGCCCTCCGGCGGCGGCACGGTCACGAGGTCGATGGCCGAGTCGCCGCCCAGGAGGCTGGACACCAGCGTCACCTGCTCGTCCTTGCGGATCACGTGCGGCGCGTCCAGTTCCAGGCGGACATCGACGGTCCCGGTCTGGTCGTTCAGCACGATGGCGCCGACGACGCCGATCGGCACGCCGGAGCGCCGGACGGGCGCGCCGGGGCTGAGGCCGGTGGCGTCGTCGAAACGGGCCGTGTAAACATTGGTGGCCCGGAACATGCGGGGCAGGCTGTTGAACAGCACGATTAGCGTGCCCAGCAGCATCAGCGCCAGGGCCACGAAAACGCCGATGCCGATGCGCATCCATCGCCGTTGCATGAGTTCGCTCCGCTCCGCTTCGGTCGTGGTGAGCGGCGAGCGTGTCGCGGCTGCCACTGTTCCGCGGCCCTCTTCCGAAGCTCTCCTTCAGAACGCCGTCCGCGAAAGCCTGTTTCCGACCGTCACACCAGACCGGGTGGCATTCCGACGCGAAGCTGAGCTTCGCAGCGTCCTGATGGTTCCCTCATGCGGAAGCGGCCGCGAGAGCATGGCACCCGACACCGAATTCCTTGCCCGGCTCACCAACCTGCCGCCGCCGGTCTGCCGCCAATTCCTCAAGCCGGTCCCGCGCCTCGCCCTCGACGAACTGCCGCACGCGCGGGTCGGCGCACTGCGCGCAGCTCCTCCGGCGTGCCGTCGAACAGCACCTGGTTCTCGCCCGGCGTCAGCCGCGACAGCGGGTAGAGCATGACCACCCGATCCGCGACCTTGAAGACCGTTTTCATCTCGTGCGTCACCACGACGCTCGTCACCGGCCGCCGCTGCCGCGTCTGCAGGATCAGCTCGTTAATCACGTCCGTCATGATCGGGTCGAGTCCGGTGGTCGGCTCGTCGTAGAGCATGACCTCCGGGTCGAGGGCCAGCGCCCGCGCCAGGCCGACGCGCTTCTTCATGCCGCCGCGACAGCTCGGCCGGCTTCTTCGTCCGTCACCGACGCCGGCAGGCCGACTTCCTGCAACCGCTGCCGCACGACCTCGCGCATCTCCGCCTCCGGCCGGCCGCCCTGGGCGTGCAGACCGAAGGCCACGTTGTCGTAGACCGTCAGGCTGTCGAACAGCGCCGCCCCCTGGAACAGAAAGCCGAACCGCAGCCGCTGCTTCGTCAGCTCGCGCTCGGCAGGTCGGCCAGCATCTTGCCGTCGAACAGCGACCCGGCCGACCGTCGGCCGCAGCAGGCCGATGATGAGCTTGAGCAACACCGTCTTGCCGCAGCCGCTTTCGCCGATGACGGCCAGCGTCTGGCCGCGGTGACACGTCCAGATCGATGGCGTGCAGCACCCGCTGGCCGCCGAACTGCATCGACACCTGTTGCAAGCGAGATCAGCGGAGGGGCGTCGGCGGGCGTCGGCGTCGGTTCAGGCATGGTCGCCGCTCCGTTCACAGGAACCCCTTGCTCGTGGGCCAGAGGAAGTCGTGCAGGTTGTTGAGGAACAGCGCCAGGAAGAAGTCGAGGGCGAGGATGGCGATGAACGACGACACGAAGGCCCGCGTCGCCGCCCGGCCGACGCCCTCGGCGCCGGCGCCGCTGTGGAAGCCGCGGTGGCAGCTGATGATGGCGATGGCGCCGCCGAAGAACATCGGCTTGATCAAGCCCACCGTCACGTCCCACAGGTCCACGAAGCCCTGCGAGTTCTGCCAGTAGTAATGGGCGTCGATGTTGTACACGTGCGTGCAGACCAGGGCGCCGCCCATCACGCCCATGAAGTTGGCCACGATCGTCAGCAGCGGGATCAGCAGCACGCAGGCCAGGAACCGCGGCGCCGCCAGACAGTGGATCGGGTTGGTCCCGAGACAGGCCATGGCGTCGATCTGCTCGGTGATGCGCATGGTGGCCAGTTCGGCCGCCATCGCGCCGCCGACGCGGCCGGCCAGCATCGTCGCCGCCAGCACCGGGCCGAGTTCGCGCACCACCGACATGTTGATGATCGGAGCCGAGCCGCGTGGCCATGCCCATGGAGTGGAACTCGGCGTAGGACTGCACGGCCATCACCATGCCGATGAACAGGCCGGTGACGGCCACCACCGGAATGCTGCGGACGCCGACGGAGTAGAGGATCGGCGTCAGGGCGCCGGGCGCCGGCCGGCGGAACGCGGCGGCGATCATCTCGCCGCCGAAGGCGCTGAGGTCGCCGAACTCGGCGAACGAATCGCCGATGCGGCGCAGCAGGGCGTCGAAGAACCCGCCCGCGGGTGTGGAAACGGTCGCCATCGGGTTCCTCCTGGTCGTCGCCGTCCCACCCAACCCGAAGCCCGAGCGAGGGAGAGGCGAGGAACCTTCCCCCTCGCTTGCGCTCGGGTTGGTGTGACGCGACCCTTCCGTTTCTATCGGCTTGCCGTCGTGGGGAAACGGCACGGAAAAGGCCGGGAGGACCGCCCCCGGCCTGTCGCGCCTTCCTTCCCGACGGGACACGGCGGTTATTCCGCGCCGCCCTGGTACACCTCGATCGGTCGGCCGTTGTGCCACAGCACCCAGACCTGATAATGCCGGTCCCAGCGGAAGCCGGAGAAGTCGGCGCGGGGGGCAGGTCGTAGCCGTCCGTCGTCGCTTCCGGGACGCCCACCGGGCCTGTTCGGCCTGACGGCGGACGTAGAGCACTTCCTGCCGGCCGGCGTAGATGAGGAACAGGGCCACCAGCAGGATGATCGGGTTGCCTGTCACAAACGACCAGCAGTCCGATCAGCACGGCCATGCCGAAACCGACGGCCGCCGCGATCTCCGTGGCCCGCACGCGGTTGAAGACCAGCGCCAGCAGGGCGCGGAAGACGCGGCCGCCGTCGCTGGGGAAGGCCGGCAGCAGGTTGAACAGCATCAGGAGGACGTTGGACGCCATCAGCAGGAAGGTGAACTTGGCGGCCATGACGCCCAAACCGTCGCCGACGTGGAATACGATGGCGCCGACGTTGGCGAGGAGCGGGTAGGCGAGAACGACCACCGGCAGCAGCAGGCAGGCAATGACGAGATTGACCGCCGGCCCGGCGATGGCTATGAGCATTTCCTCGATCGGACGTTCCGACATCCGTTCGAGACGGGCGACGCCGCCGATCGGATAAAGGGTGATGTCGCGCGTCGGAATGCCGAAGGCCCGTGCGGTCAGGGCGTGGCCGAGTTCGTGCAGCAACACGCAGCCGAACACCACGCCGACCAGGGCGGTCATGAGCAGGGCGTTGAACCAGCCGTCGCCGGTCTCGCCGAACAGGACGAGGGCCGGCAACAGCAGAAACGTCGGATGGAGATAAAGGGGGATGCCGAACGCGGTCCCCAGTCTCCAGGAACGAAACATGAGTCGCCTGGCTTTCATGGTTGAGGTTAAGGAATGTCGGCGAGCGGCCGGCGTAAGCCGGCTGATTCAAGCCTCATCAGCCGGCTTACGCCGGCCGCTCGCCCCAAGCGTTGGAGCCTGGGCAAGAGGAAAAGGTTCTTTCTCCCCACGGGGGCGATTTCCTCAAATTTCCCGTCCCGCCGACGCGCGCCGGCCGGCGGCCGGACCTACAATAATTGTAGGGGGAAGTTCCAGCGGGAGCGCCCCGAAAGCATGAACCGGAGGGCCGGGTGGGAAGGGGTCCACCGCGAACCTCGTCCGAACCGGGAGCCCTCTGTCGAATAGACCAGCCGCGGGCGGCCCGTCCGCGCTAACCATTTGGCAGGAGAACACCCAATGAAGCGCAACTCCAAGGGGGCCAAGAAGCGGAGCAAGACCATTCAGGTCTGGACCCTCAGCCAGGCCCGATCCGCCGCCCCATACCTCACCTCCATCCTGCGCTCGCTCCGCGAACATACCCTGGAGGCGTCGGCCTGTCGCCGCCGGGCGCGCCAGATCGACGCCCGTCCCGGCCGGCCCGACCGCGACGCGCTCATCGCCATCCAGGAAGCCGAGAACGCCGCCCGCCGCGCCGAGGACAACGCCTCCCACGCCGCCGCCGACCTGGAGGTTCTGGACATACAGCCCCTCGATCCGATCCACGGCCAGGCCCTCGTCCCCTTCGTTCACGAGGAACAGTTGGCCTGGTACGTCTTCGATCTCTTCGACCCGCAGCTGTTCCGCTTCTGGCGCTTCCAGAGCGACCCCGACGACACCCGTCGGCCGCTGACGCCGCGCCAGCACGGTCGCGTCGAGACCGCCGAAACGGCCTGATTCATGGTCCGGCTGCTCTTGTCCGGTTAGCCGCGACGCGCCAGCGGAGCGCTCTTGCAAGCGCTCCGCTGGCGCGTCGCGGCTAACCGGCGCCGATTCCGGACGCCCGCACACGGACCCGAAGCGCAAGCGAGGGCGAAGGTCAGGAACCTTCGCCCTCGCTTGCGCTTCGGGTCCGTGTGCGTTTTGTCCGCCAGCATCGGACCTAAGTGGACCTATGCGGGTCGCGCCGGTGCGTCCGGCGGCGACGGGCGGAATTTCCGCGTCGCGAGGCGCTGGCGGCTTGTGGGCGAAGTCCTACAATGGTGCAATTGAAATGGACAGCGGGCGTTCACATCCACGCCGGGTCGGGACTTATGTTGGCGCTGAAAGGGTTGTTCATGGAAAAATGGATGTGCTGGGGCTCCATGGGAGTCGCCGGCTTACTCCTGCTGCTGTTCCTGCTCGACATGATTTTCGGCTTCCCCTTCGGCGGCGCCAGTTACTTCGTCGATGTCGCCAGCATCCTGGCCTGCGCGCTTGTCTTTTATCTGGCCTTCGACGCCATGCGCGATTTACGGTGAACAAGCCGCCTCGCGCTCCCCTTCGAGTCGGTCGAGTGTCGGGCGCCATGCTTTCGCGGCCACTTTCCCAACCCGAACCTTGGCGAGATTGCCGCGAAAGCATGTTTGACCGTTTCTCCGGTCGGGAAGATGGTCAAACATGCTTTCGCGGTGGTCGGGGTGGTTTTTCCGTCAGGAACCGACCCGCGAAAGCATGGCGCCCGACACGCGACCGCCTCGCGCTCCCCTTCGGGTCGCGGCTAACCTTTTCGCCCCGCCAGCGCCGTCAGCGCCTCCACCACCTTCGCCGTCGTGTATTCCGCCGCCTCCGCCGCCACCGGCAGATCCAGCTTGCGAATGGCCGCGCTCGTCACCGGACTGATGCTCACCAACCGCACGTCGCCCGCCCGGATGCGCCGCCGCGCCGCCGGACTGAGCATCCGGATCAGCGCCTCGGCGATCTTCGAGCTGGTTAGCGTGATGTAGTCGATCTGCCCCTGGTTGATCTGCTCCAGCAATTCCAGGTCGATTTCCACGGCGTCCACCTGGGAATAGACGGCCACCTGTTCAACCTCGGCCACGCGCGACAGTTCCTCGCGCAACAGGTCGCGGCCGCGGTCGGCCCGCGCCAGCAAAACGCGCTGGCCGGCGACGCGCTCCTTCAGGGCGGCGGCCAGGCTTTCGGAGCGGTACTCCGGCGGCATCAGGTCCGGCTCGAGGTGATAGGCGCGCAGGGCGTCGGCCGTCGCCGGGCCGATCACCGCCAGCCGCACCGACCCCAGCGCCCGCAGGTCGCGGCCGGTCTGCCGCAGCCGGCGGATGAAATGGTGGACGCCGTTGGCGCTGGTGAAGACCAGCCATTGACAGCGCCCCAGGTCCGCCAGCGCCCGATCGACCGCGGCGAAGTCGGTCAGCTCCTTCACCTCGACCGTCGGCATCACCGTGACGACGGCCCCCAGCTGTTCCAGCCGCCGGGCCATGTCGCCGGCCTGACGGCGCGGCCGCGTCACCAGCACGCGCTTGCCGAACAGCGGCCGTTTCTCGAACCAGGCCAGTCGCGGCCGCAGCGCCGTCGTGGCGCCGATCACCAGCAGGGCCGGCGCCCTCAGCCCCGCCGTCGCGACGGCTTGCTCCAGTCCCGACAGCGGCGCCTCGACGGAGCGCTGCCGGCCGGTCGTCGCCCATTGCACCGCCGCCGCCGGCGTCTCCGGCGCCATGCCGCTGGCGAGCAGGTTGCCGACGACGTGCGGCAGCCGGGCGACGCCCATGTAGACGACGAGCGTTCCGGGGAAGTGGGCCAGGGCCGACCAGTCGAGCAGACTTTCCGCCTTGCCCGGTTTCTCATGTCCGGTTACGAAGGCGACGGCGCTGGCGTACTTGCGGTGGGTCAGCGGCAGCCCGGCGTAGGCCGCCGCCCCGAGGGCGGCCGTCACGCCCGGCACGATCTCGTACTCCACGCCGGCCTCGGCCAGCGCTTCCGCCTCCTCGCCGCCTCGGCCGAAGATGAACGGGTCGCCCCCCTTGAGGCGGACCACGCGCCGGCCGGCGCGGGCGGCGTCGATCATGTGCCGATAAATGCCGGGCACGCGCTCGGGGTGACAGCCGGGAACCTCGTCCACGCAAACGAGTTCCGCCGTCTCCGCTGCGTACTCCAGCAGGCCGTCGTGTACGAGCCGATCGTAGAGAACGAGATCGGCCTGGGCCAGACACTCGACGGCCCGGAGGGTGAGGAGGCCGGGGTTGCCGGGGCCGGCGCCGACCAGGGCGACCGACGGTGCGTTGTCCGCGTTCATGGGCAGGCCCCCTGTCACGGTTCCGGGAGAGGCGCGTTCATCGTAGCAATCGGAGGGACTGCCCTCAAGTTGCGCCGCGATCCGGTAGTGGCGGGCGAGCCCGGCTCGCCCTTGCTTGGCGCTGCGGGCTTGCCCGTCTTCCTTCCAAACGGGGACACGACCCGCGATCCGCGCACGCCAATTGTGCCGATCCTGACGGCGGAATCAGGTCGCGCCGGAAATACCGGCCGATTTTTCCTCTTGCGGACGCTGCTTCCTATAATGAACGTCGATAATACAGAGCGGGACGCGCCGGCCCGGAACCCGGCGCGCCCGGCGAACGGAGTGGAGAAGATGCGCCGATTCTGCTCGATTTGCGTCCTCCTCGTGGCGGGCTGCGCGGGCATTGAAGGGCCGCTGGCCCACCGCGACTGCCCGAAACAGGTGGACGACCCGCGGCTGACGATCGAAGAACAGAAACGCCGCGAGCGGGACCAGCTGGCCCTGCCCGACGATTCGCAGAGCGTGGGGCCGCCGACCTACTTCACGCCGCCGGGCGTGGCGGACCCGGCGGCGACGCGGGGCCATTAGGCCGGCCGAACTCCAACCGTGAGAGACACCCATGAAGCGCACACTCTGGACGGGGAGCGGATTGTTGCTGTTGGTGCTGGCCGCGTGCCAGGCGCCGGACGAGCGGGCGGCCCTCGTGCCGCTGCCGGACGACACGCCGCCGCTGCCCTACGCCGAGCTGCTGACGCGGGCGCGCTACCAGTCCACGCTGGCCACCGAGGCGTTCTACGTCGATAAGTGGACGGAGCTGGAAGACGCCGCCCGCGGTCTGGAACAGACGGCCCGTTTCCTGCCGAAGGCCCAGGACGTGCCGGCCCGTCAGAAGGACGCGCTGCCGGTGGTGAGCGGCGACCTGTCCAAGGAGGCCGGCCGGCTGTTGGAGGCGGCCCGGACCAAGGACGTGAAACAGGCCAACGATTCGCTCCAGCACGTTCAGCTGGTGGTCCACGAATTGCGATTGGCCGATTGAGGACCGGCATGGAACCGATGGCGCCGTTCTGGTTCAAGCAGCGGCAATGCAAAATGGAGCCGGCCGGCGAAAACGCCTTGCGCGTGACCGGCCCCAACCTCGGCGAGGCGGTGCTGCGCATCGAGCCGGTCGGCGACCGCTGCGCGCCGCCCTGCGCCTCGCCGCCGACGGGCCGGACGCCTCGTACACCGACCCCGAATTGGCGACGCCGAAGGAGGCGTGGGACGCGGCGTTCGAGCTATACCGCATCCGCATGATCGTCTGAGCGCACACCAACCCGAAGCGCAAGCGAGGGATGAGGTTCCGAACCTCATCCCTCGCTTGCGCTTCGGGTTGGTGTTCAAGCCCGTCGCTACTTGTCCTTATCCTTGGCCGGCGGCGCCTTGTCCTTGTCGATGAGGACGGGCTTGTCCTTGGCGGGCGCCGGCTTGTCCTTGACGGTCGGCTTGTCCTTCTCGGGGGTCGTGGGCTTGTCGGGCACTTCCGCCGTGAGCAGTTCCTTGAGGCGCGTCTTCTGTTCGTCGGTGAGCACGTTGTTCACGTCCAGGTGTTCGGCCTTCTTCAGGTCGTCGATCTTCTCTTGCAAGGCCCGAATCTGCTGGCGGTAGTCAGCCTCGATTTTGTAGATCTGCTGAATCTGCTTATCGCTTAATCCTAATTTCTTGAAGTGGGCCGGCAGTTGGCCCTTGACCCTCGGCGGCTCGTCCGGCTTCTTGTCGTCGCCCATCAGCCAGCCGCCGGCGAGCACGGCGACGGCCAGGGCCGTCAGGCAAACACAGAGGCGAGTCTTCACGGTTCCTCCCATCGCGGGGTAAGGGCAGGGATGCAAGCACACATGGGTAATATCAGAAGCGAGCGTCCAAGCGGAATCAAGAGAAAAGAAGAGCGGAATCGCATTTTTCGCAATGGCCGCGGCGGAATAAGCCGACCGGCCCTTACGCCACTTTCCCGTCATGCAAGTCGGTCAGCACCTTGGCCACGGCCGCCCGCGCCTCCGGATACGCCTCCAGCGCCGACAACAGGGTGCGGAGGAACGCCTGTACGCCGGGGTCCATCAGCGGCGTCGTCGGCTTGTCGCCGCCGGCGCGCGGCTTGGCCAGGGCGGACCAGCCGGGTCGGGCGGCCGTCTCCTTGCCGGGGCCGGCCTTGAGCCAGTCCATCGGCTTGTCCTTCAGCGCCGCGACCTCCGCCCCGAGCCGCGCCTGCGCCTCGGCCTGCCGCACTGCCACGGCGAAAAGACGATATACCTTCGGCGGACGTTTGCCCTCGCCCTTGCGCATCCAGGCGTCGAAGAGGTCGCGCGGCACGCCGGCCGCCTCGGCGGCGACGTGCGTGAAGCCGCCGGCGCGGACGTAGGCAAGGATCATTTTCTCGATTTCGGGCGTCGGAACGGGGCGTTTGGTGGGCATAAGCGACCTATTGGCGAATCGCCGGGCGAGCGGCCGGCGTAAGCCGGCTGGTGCGTCCTCCGAGGCGCTATGCTATACCAGCCGGCTTACGCCGGCCGCTCGCCGAAAACTTCGCCTCAATCATCAAGGAGGGCGCGGGCTTGCCCATGCGACAGGGCCGGGCCGACGTACTCGAAGCCCGCGGTGAGTCGGGTGACGGCGTGCTTGAGACCGCGCATCCGGCGTTCGCGTCCAGAGGCGAGGCCCGGCGGCCGTCGCAATCGCCACAACGGCGACCGCATACGGGCGCGGATCATGGCCGGGTGCGTCGTGGTGGACGTCGCCCGGCAGTCGAGGCCGCGCCACAGCGACGCGATCAGGGCCGACACCGCGTTCCCCACGCCGATGCCCTGGTAGTCCGGCAGACAGACGGTGCGGTGTTCGCGGCGCGTCGGCGGGCCGGCGCCGACGAACGGCAGCCAGGCGCTGAAGGCCACCGGCCGGCCGTCCCACGACGCCAGAAAGCAGACGGCCGAGCGGGCCAGTTCGCCGCTCAGATAGTGATGCGCCGCGAACAGCGGCCACGCCGATGCCTGGCAACGAACGACTTCGAGACGGACGTCTGGCCGTCGTCGAAGCGACCTCCATTCAAACCGACCCTCGGCGGGCTGATACACCCAATCCGGTTGCAGCCAGGGGATGACGTCGTCGTGGCAGGTCACGGCGACGAAGCGGAGTCCGTGGGCGCGGACGGCCCGCGCCGCGGCGGCGCTGCCGACCTGGGCGACGGTGCGGTCCACGACGCTGGTGTATTCGTCCATGACGACGAGCGGTTCGCGCGCCGCCAGCGCCTCGGCCAGCAGACGCGCCAGGGTGACGCGGAATTGCTGGCCGGTGGACAAAACGGCGAAGGGCCGCAGCCACGCCGGCGGCGACGAGAAGCCGACCGCCGAAAGCAGAGCGGTGACATCCTTGATGGACGCGGCTTCCGGGAAGGCGTCGAGGAGGGCGCGGTCGCGCGGCCAATCCAGCGTCGCGGATCGAAGACATTCACGCGGCCAGAAGTGGCGGGCGAGGGTGGACTTGCCGCAGCCGGACGGCCCCGTGACGAGGCCGAGGTTCCACGGCCGTTCCTCGACGGGCAGCGAAACCTCCCAGCGGAGGCGCGAGGTCTTTTCGGGCGCCAGGTCGAACAGGCCGCGGACCTGCTGGACGCGCGGCGACTCGACGACGGGCGATTCGACGGTGACGACGGCGTGCATGGGATTCCCTCCGATCAAACGAACCACAGAGGCACAGAGGACACGGAGGAAGAAACACAGAGAGGACGGAAGGGATGGTTATGAGAATATGCCGATCTGGAAACACATGATTATCTCTGTGTTTCTTCCTCTGTGTCCTCTGTGCCTCTGTGGTTCGTTTTGTTTTTAGCTCAACAGCGCCCGGCACTTCAGCCCTTCCGCCTGGAAGCGTTGCAACAGGGCCACCTGTTCCGATTCGTCGGTACACTCGATCAGCACGAGGTACTGTTCCGGCGGCTCCGGCGCGGCGGCGCGGCCGGCGCGGGCCAGCGTCTTTTCCACGGCGGCGCCGGCGGACGCGATCGACCGCCACAGGTTCGCCAGCGCATCGGAGTCCGCATCGGTGACGGCCCGCAGCGCGTCGAGTTTGCCGGCGTCGTAATCGGCGAGGCGGGCCAGCGGGTCGATGGTCAGCAAGAGGGCGCGGGCCTCCGCGTCGTCCACGTCCAGCACCTCCACGTCCACTTCCATGTCGGGGTCCATCGACTGCCGCAGATGGCCGTCGATCAGCTTGAGCCGGCCGTCGGGCAGTTCGTAGGCCAGCAGACTGCGGGCGAAACCGACCTCGTCGTAGAGGGCGGCCAGGGCGGCGCGCTGGTCGTCGGAGTGCAGCCGAGGGTTCAGTTCGTGCGGAACGAGGTCGCGGGCGCGGACCCGGCGGTGGCCCTTGATGCGGTTGCGCGGAACATTCATATAAAAGCCCTCCTATTTATATCCGAGAGCGCCGTGGGTTAGCCGCGACGCGCCAGCGGAGCGCTTCTCCCCACGCGCTCCCCTTCGGGTCGCGGCTAACCGGGGATTAGATGTTCGAGTTCGGCCACATCGTCGGGTCGTCGCGGTGGATGTACGCCTTGCGCATCACCATCCCCGTGCCGACGCCGGCGCGGACGACGTAGAGCACCGCGAACGCCGTCCCGTTGTGGTCCGGCAAATAGACCTCGTCGCCGTCGCGGACGTCGGCGTCCACGTCCAGGAAAAGGAAATGCGTGTAGCCGAAGGTGAGGGTCCCCGCTGGCTTGAGGTTGGCCGCCCGCTCCTGCAAATGACACGGCACGGCCGTCACGTCCGGCGAGGCGGGGGGCCGATTGACGCCGTGGTAAACGTCGCACGTCGTGTTGGCCGGGATCGGCAGCGTCATGGCTCACCCCTGATCGGTCGCGATGGTGTGCCGGCGGTACGGCGCCAGCAGCGGCCGGATCGACGGCGGCGGCTCGTGGCTCGGAAGGTCCGGCCGCCACGTCTGGCCGACGGCCCCGGAGACGGTTTGACTGGCGACGGACGGGTCGCGCAGCGTGAGGTTGTAGGCGATGGCCGTCCAGCGGGCGCAGGCCTCCTGCACCGCCTCGGGGACGGTCGTGTAGCCGGCCGTGTACTGGATGCGGAAGTTGGCGACGCCGACCGGCCAGATCAAATCCTCCGGATGGAGCAATTCCGGATCGGTATAGGGGATGGCGCGCAACAGCCAGCCGCGCGCGTCCCACTGGTAACCGGCCAGCTCGTAAGTGTGCAGTTTCAGCTCCGCGTTCTGACCGCGGGCCGTCAGGTTGCCCTGGCTCGTCTGCACGCCGATTCCCTCCAGCGGATCGCCGAAGGAGGCGGGAACGTAGAGGTCGGCCGACGGCCACAGGCCGTAGTCGCCCGTCAGGCCGGCGTCGCCGACGATCTGCGCCGCCCAGCCGTTGCCGAGGGCGTTCACCGCGTTCGCCAGGGCGTCAATCGTCGGGTAGGCCGCCCAGGTAAGCAGGGTTTCCGTGATCGGTGCGCCCGACGCCGACCGCCACAATTGCAGGCCGGTCGATGTCACCTGGACGCGGGCCTGCTGATTCTGGGCCGTGGCGTTATTGATGACCTTGAGGACGGTGACGGGCCGATAGCGGACACTCTGGACCGATTGAATCGGGTACTGGCGCAGCAGCAATCGGCGGTCGCCGTTGCCGTCGTATAGCTCGTCGTAGGCGCGGCTGACGAACCGCCGCCGGCAATACTTTTCGATGGCGTCGGAGATCGCCGTGATGAGCGTTTGCAGCACGGCGTCGGTCGCGGCGTTGCCGGCGAAATACTGCATGCCCTGCGCGGCGCGGCCGCTGGTGATGAGGTCCTTGTTAGCCACGGTCCGCCTCCTTTCGCCACGCGCGAAGCCGCGCCCGCGCCTCGGCCAGCACCGGCCTCAAGTTGGTTTCGCAATTCTGGAGCAGGTCGCCGCCCCGGTTGTAGAGGCGCAGCCCGGACAGGGAACGGACGTGGTCGATGTTGGCGTCGGTGAAGCGGCGGTAGTTGTCTTCGTGGCCGATGAGGTAGGGGAAGACGCCGGCCCGGCGGAGGCAGCGGTCGAACGGCTGCTCGGTGTCGGGGAAGCCGTTGGCGAGCATCTCGCGGGGGCCGCCCGACTCCCAATAGCGCTCGAAGGACCAGGAGGCGCCGACGCGCCGCATGGTCGGCATGTGGAGCATGGTGCAGGTGTGGCTGACCACGTTGCGCCAGGCCTGGGACGGCGGTCGCGGACTCATCTCGTAGCCGACGACGGGCTGGTCGTCGCGGCAGAGGCCGAGCAGCCATTCGAGCAGATCGCGGCGCCGCGGGAACACGTCCGAATGCGTGCAGAAGAGGTGCGGCGTGCGGCAGAGGGCGAAGGCCAGGTCCATCGCCGTGGTCACCGGGGCGGACGAATGGGCGAAGGCGTGGGCGCGGAGGTAATGGATTTCCACGTCCGGCCGCCGCAGCGCCTCCAGCCGCCGGACCACGTCCGGCGACGAGCCGGTGTCGAGGACGAGGACGTAGGGCCGCACGGTCTGCAGCGACAGCAGTTCCAGCAGCAGCGGCAGCGTTTCCGGCGTTTCCAGATGGGGAATGGCGGCGGTGACCTGGTGTTCCCACGGTTTGCGGGTGAGCGTCCCTTCCCACGGCCGTGGCGCCCCGCCGCAGTCCAGCGGGGCGACGGCGACCGAGGCGGGCGGCTCGTCCTTGCGCAGGACCGCCTCGCGGGCGCGGGCCAGGGTGATGAGGCCGTTCGTTTCCATTGCGGATCTCCGTTTGAATTGGGCCTGGAAGGACGTGGGGCGGGATTTTAACCCGCCCCACGTCCCCGGTCGGCCGACCTACGCCACCACCTGCTGCGACGCCACCGACGCATCGTTGGCGGCGTTGCCCGGCTTGTGGTTGGCCTCGTCGCCGAAGCAAACGATCGTCACGGCGACGTTGTGGCCGGCGGTCTCGGTGGCCGTCAGTCCCAGGTAGCGCTTGGTCATCTGGTCGGCGCGAACCTCGAACGTGACCTGCTTGTTGCTGGTCGCAGCGACCAGGCTCGTGTTGCTGCCGGCCAGGTTCGTGGCCGTGCCGAGATTGGACGCCGTGTCCTCGACGAGCTGGAGGGTGACGCTGCCGCCGGCCGAGACCGTGCCGACGTCTACGAGGAACAGGGCGCGGTGGAACTTGCTCATGTCGATGGGGCCGGCCGTACCCGAGGCCGTGCCGCCCGAGTTGAGGGTGGCGTTGTTGACGGGAGCGCCGATGCCGAGGCGCTGGGTGATCTGTTCGGTGTACATGGTGGATCTCCTCTGAGGCGAGCGGGGGGCGTCAGCCCCCTGATTACTCAACATTGTCGCTGATTATGTGAAGCTATCAGGGGGCTGACGCCCCCCGCTCGCCAGGTAGTTCAGTTCAACACGACGAACGGCGAAACCTGCGTCGCCCCATCCTGCAACGTCACGGGTTTGTCCAGCCAGGGCTGGCCATCGACCCTCTCGACCACTCTCCATGTCATCTGATTCTTGAGGAAGTTCACGTGTTCCGACGCGGCGATCTCGATCTGCATCCGATCGCCGACGACGTAGAAGCTCGGATCGAGCAGCATCAGGTCGCCCTTGGTCCCCAGCGCCGGGACCTTCTCCGTCGGGAACACCGGCCGTCCCAGCAGGCTCCAGTTCGGCGACTTCGCCGCTCCCTGATCGATGCTGATAAAGATGGCCCGGTTGGCGCCGTCCTTGAGTTGCAGCAGTTGCGGCACCACGCTGGGGCTGCACGTCCAGACGGCCTTGCCCCATGAGATCGGCAGCAGCTTGGCCCACATGCCGGCCACGTCGGCGTACACGACCGTGTTGGCGCCGCCGGAGCGGTTGACGCTGACCGCCGCGTTGGCCGTGAGCATCCCCTGCGGCTTGCCGGCGCCGTTGCCCTGGAGGAAGGCGTACTCCTCGAACCAGGCCAGCGACTTGGCGAACAGCGTCATCAGGAATTTCTCCAGGCCGATCACGCTGTCCTGCAAAAGCACGTTGCTGGACACGGAATAGCCGGAAAGCTCCCACGCCTTCAGCTCCATCTGCTTGAACTGCGGTTCCGTCTCGGTGCGCGTCTGGGCCTCGGCCGTCCAGTACATCTGGACGCCGCCGAAGAACGGCGACACGCCGGCCGACTGCACGGTGCTGACGTCGAGATAGGGGATCTGCATGGAGGCGCCGGCCATCGGCACGACGAAGGCGCGGGGGCGGATGAAGGTCTCTTCCGCCATGATGGACATGAGTTGTTGGTAGAACTCGGGCGGCACGGTGTAGCCGCCGGTGACGCCGCTGGCCTCGGCCAACGCGGCCTTGCCGGCGTACTCGACGAAACGGCTGCCGTAGTGCTTTTCGAGGTAGCCGCGGTCGCCGCGAGCCACGGCCAAACACCAGTCGCCGAAGGTGCGGCCGTGCGGATCGCCGTCGCCGCCGGGTCCGAAGATCGCCGGGGCGGCGTGTTTGCGGGCCAAGGTGCGGGCGTCGGCGAAGGCCTTGAGCGACTGGTTGACCGCCGCGTCGATGTTCTGGCCGGCGCGGGCCAGGGCGGCGTCGAGGGCGCGGCTGACGGCCGGGCCGATGAGGTCGTCGGCGACGGCGACGGCGGTTTGTTGCTGAATGAGCTGCTGGGCGTCGGACTCGGAAACGTCGATGCGTTCGCCGGCGGCGCGGCCGAGGAACGGCTTTTTCAGTTCCACGAACATGGTGGTTTCTCGCGGGGGTCCACGGATGGAATGAACACAGGACCGGCCGACCGTCTCCGGGCCGGGTCGCCTGGCGGCTTGGCGTCCGCCTCCGGCGTTGGTCCCTGACGGGTCGGGTAAGAATGTAACACCTGTACACTTGTTCTGGGCAGGGCAGTTTTGGATGAATGTGAGTGCCATTGGATGAATGTCATTCGCGGCCGTTTTGGCGTGACGCCGATGTGTGCCAGGCTGTAGCATTGATGGATCGAGACTGCGGACTCTCGGAGGAATGACCCATGCGACGGTACGTCGGCGCGGCGTTGGTGATTGTCTTCCTGCCGACTGCATTCGCGGCCGCCGAGGAACGAAGCGCCGACGAGCAGAAGGCCATCGACGCCATTACGAAGCTGGGCGGCAAGATCAAATCGGATGAGAGCGCCCCCGGCAAACCAGTAGTGGCCGTCGATCTGAGTTCCACACAGGGAACGGACGCGGGGCTGAAGGAGTTGGCCGCGCTCAAAGCACTCCAAAGATTGGATCTCTACGAGTCTGCGGTGACGGATTCGGGACTCAAGGAACTAGCGCCTCTGGAGAATCTGCAATCCCTGCTTCTTGGCCACACGGAGGTGACGGACGCGGGCCTGCGGGAACTAGGCCGTGTCCGACAATAGATATTTCAGCAGTAGTGTAATCCAGGCGACCGTCCAAAAGGTAAGAAAGTTGACGGCGAGTTTCTCATAACGGGTGGCCAGCCGGCGATGCAATTTGAACCACCCGATCATCCTCTCCATGAGGTTGCGTTTCCGGTAGGCTTCCTTGTCAAAGGCGGGGTCGGGGGTTTCGTTCTTCTTCTTGGGAATGACCGCGTGGATGTGATGACCCTTGAGCCACTGGCGAATCCGCTTGCTACTGTAGCCTTTGTCGGCGATGAATTCGCGGGGCCACTTGCGATGGCCCAACCGCTGCCGTTGTGTGCTGCGATGCATCATGGTTTCAAACGCGCGGCTCTCATGTTCCTGGCCCGGTTGGATGCCGATGGCCAGCGGGATGCCGTGACTTTCGATGATCAGGTCGATCTTCGTGCCGAAACCGCCGCGCGAGCGGCCCAACGCATGATCCGGCGGCTCAACGAGATGCGTCCGCTCGCTGCCGACCAGTCGGGCCTGGGTCCGCTTGAGCGCCCCCGCCGCGTCGCGCGTGGCGCGCAGGATGGTGGCGTCGAGGAACCACGTATCGGGATCGAGTTTTTCTTCCGCCTCCAGTTGGCGGATCAAGGCTTCGACGATGCGGTTCCAGGCGCCATCGGCGCGCCAGCGGGTCAGGCGGTCATGGACCGTCTGAAAGGGGCCGTAGCGTTCGGGCAAATCACGCCAGGCCGCGCCCGTGTGGAGGATCCAGAGGATGCCGTTGACGATGGGACGATGCTCACTCCACGGATGTCCGGCATGGCCCGAATGGGTGGGCGGGAAAAAGGGTTCCAGAATCGCCCATTGTGGATCAGATAGTTCGTAGCGTCTCATGGTTCATCTCCATGGCAAGAGAACGAGCGACCGAACCACTGATATTGTATGCATTTACGATTGCCGGACACGGCCTAGCACCGAACGGTTTTTGTGGCCGTAACGCTTAACAATGACACACTACGGCCCGTCGCGGGATGGGCCGGTTGGCGTCAGAGAAAGGACCAAGCGACGGTTGTCTAACCAGGGCAAGCGATGTTGCCGCGCATTGATCCTATCCATCGCGGGGGCCAACGCCTCCTGGCCCGCGAACGGGTCCAGGTACACGATCAATGCTTCCGGCGTCTCGTACAACTGGCCGGGCCGGTTGAAGAACTGTCGCCGCAGGGTCCGGACGTGCTCCCCCGCGTAGCCCTCGCCCAACTGTCGGCCCAGGTCGGCGACCGCGTTGTACACCAACGCCACCAGCCAGCCGAACATCTGCAACGGCCCCCGGTGAAAGCGCGGCCGCCGCCGGTCGGGACTCTCCTTGTCGTAGCCGCACGGTACGGCATCCACCAACAGGTCGTGAACCTCGACCCGATGGGCCTGCTCGTGCCCTTGTCGAGCCCGGAAGATGGTCAGCACGTCTTCCGGGTCGCCGGCGCAGGTCGTGTACAGCGGATGCCAGCGGTCCTTTTTGGGACCGGGTCGGACCTCCCGGCAGATGATGGTGCGCACCGCCTGCTCCGCGGTCTCGCCCTTGAGTACCGTTTGCGTCTCGGCCAGGCGGACTTCCTTGGGCGGGGCGCCGACGCACACGCCCGGTTCCTCGACGGATACGAACAAGCCGCCGGGCAATTGCTTCCAGGCCCGCATTCGGTGCGGGTAGCGGCAGGCGCACAGCGTGACGTCCAGGCGCCGCTGGCTCTCGACCAGATCCCACAAGGTCCGCACGCCCGCGTCCGACTTGGCCGCCCCGGCGTCGAACAGCGCGTGGAGCGTGCGCGGCCGGCCGTGCTTCAAGACCTGTCGGACCAGCGGCGCCGCCAGCTCTTGCAAACCCACATCGCCCGGCGTGCCGCGCACCGCCAGGAAGCGGCCGCTCGTCAGGTCGAAGCCGGTGAACAGCTTCTCGCAGCGCATGTACTTGTTGCGGGTGGTGACGTAGCCCTTGCCGATGCGAAACTTCTTGGTCCAGCGTGGGATGGTGTGCTCGTCGAAGCTGACCATGGCGTCGGCGTTGCGGAGCAAGTGCCACGGGCAGGTCCGGCGGCAGAAGGCATCGACCTCATACCAGGCCAGGTGACGCCGCCAACCGCCGACGGTGTGGCGCGACGGGCAGCGGCGGCCGCCGCACAACCGGGCGAAGCCGGCGTCGGCCATCTCGTCCAGGTGAAAAACTCGCTCCAGGCCGGTCACCAAGGAGAAGACGCTGGTCAACAGGCCCGGACGCAAGGAACCGTAATCGTCGGTGAAGCAGTCCTGGGCCGTGGCCAACCAGTCCAGGGCTTCGGGCATCAACAGGAACGCGCCGGCGTGCTGGGTCTTGGTGACGAAAAAGGGGGCGGCGGCAGGGGCACGGGTTGGCGCGGTGGCACGCCGCCGGGCGCGGCCGGCGCGACCGCAGGCTGCACGGCCGGCTCGGGGGCCGCGGCCGCGGCCCGCGTCGCCCGATCGAGGCCGAACTTCTTGCAGAAGTGGTGCAAGGCCACCGTGGACACGTGGACGCCCCAGGTGCGTTGGATGAAGGCCAACACGTCGTAGCGCGTGGCGTCGGCGTGAGTCAGCATGAACTCGGCGATGGGGCCGGCGTAACGCGGCAGCAGTTTGCCATGCGGCCGGCCGGCCAGGCGGTGGTGGGCGGCCTGGATCGCCTCCTTGGAAGACACCCCTTGTTGGTGCGAGGCCGTGGGCCGGCTGACGCCGACCAATCGAGCGATCTGAGCGACTTTGAGTCCGGAATCGCAGTGCAGGAGGAAATGGCTGAGCAACCGGCTGGAGTAGTAATCGTCGCCGCAGCGTCGCCGGAAGGCAAAGGCCGCCTGGAGCAAGCCGCGTTGCCCGGCCGTGAGTCGCTGTTCGGCGATCTGCGCTTGGGCGAGCCAAGAGGCGCAAGTGCCGTCCATGGTGAGCATGAGGAATCCTCCCTGCAACCCAGGCAGGGAGAATTGTAGTCCGTAAGGACTGGAAGTTAAGCGTTACGGCCCGAAAAACCGTTTGGTGCTAGCAACCCTGAACTCTTTGCGAGAGTTGCATCTATGGGGCTGTAAGCGGGTGACGGACGCTGGGGTCAAGGAATTGGCGCCGCTGAAGAATTTGGAGCTGCTCAGCCTTGGCCCCGGCGTGACGGACGCGGGTCTCAAGAACCTGACGCCCCTGAAGAAGGTGAAGAAGCTGTATCTCGGCAGCAGCTCAGTGACGGACGCGGGCCTAAAGGAATTAGCCGGGAAGGAGTTGGTAGACCTTGGAACGCCGAAGCGGGCGAAACCGACCTGGGCCTGAAGTACTACCTGGCTGCCGTGCAGCCCCCCGAGAAACTCGACCTATTCGAGTGGAACGTGACGGACACGGGGCTAAAGGAATTAGCGGGCTTGAAGGGGCTGCGGGAGTTGGATCTTCTGGAGTGTAAGCAGGTGACGGATGCGGGTCTAAAAGAACTTGAGGGTCTGAAGGATCTTCAGGAGCTTACGCTCGCTGGCACCAAGGTGACGACGGCGGGCGTTGCTAAACTCCAGAAGGCGTTGCCGAATACGAAGATCATACATTGAGCAGGTAGCGACTCACAGCCGCCCCCGTAGCCGGTCGATCCGCTCCGCCACCCGCAGCTTCCATTTGACGCCCCGGCCGCCCCGCCGCCATAATGCACGAACGTTTTTCCCCGAGGCCCGGATGACCGAGATCGAACTCACCGACGCGCAGCGGCAGGCGCTCCAGGCGGAGCAAGGCAAGCCCGTCGAGGTCGTGGACCCCGCCACGCGGCGGCGCGGGTGGACAGGCGGCAGAGAAGCGCGGCCAAACGCGCTTGCGGTCCTGATTCGCCCGCGATAGCCTGACCGATGAGATGGCCAAGCACAACGAGCCCAGACCCATTTCAGCGACCGAACACCGGGCGCGACTCCAGCGGGCCAAGCGAATCAGTCGCCGTTTTGGCTTTGTCGGACGCTTGGAATATCGCCACGTATTCAGCCGCAGCGGCGGGGCGCAGTACTGCATCGGGCCGTCGGCGGGCGACGATATACTGGTGGTATACGCGGAGGCGTTTGAGCGCGACGCCGACCCGGCCGACTTCAACCTGGAAGCCCTCGTCGCGCACGAATGCGGACATCAGCGGTTGATAAGAAACCCGGACTTGCGGGCCGTCCTCGCCAAGTTTCCCGGCGACCTGTTTGAGGAGGTTCTGGCATCGCTTGTCGGCTCGCTCCTGCTTTCCGATTCGCAATCATCGGCGCGCACGCTCGTGTGGAAGGCCACGGCGGAACTGAGCGACCTGGGCATGGGCGCCGAAAGCACCGAGCAATTCATTGAACGGCTACGGCTACTCCTGAGGCGTTTCCTATGATGGGTCGAAAGAAACTTAGCGAAATCAAGGCGGAAGTAGCGGCGCTCCTGGCCCGCTTGCCCGGCGGGTCGCCGCGTGAGTGGCTGGAAAGGGAAATCGCGTCCGCCAGGGGCGACCGCAGCCGCGACGTGGAGACCCTGGAGATGCTCTGCGCCGCGCTGGAGGGCGCGGCGCCGAAGCGCAAGGCGCCCCGCCGGCCCACGAAACGCTGAACGGCCGCCCTTCACACCCGCCCGCGCAGCCGGTCGATCCGCTCCATCGTGCGCCGCTTCCATTTGACGCCCCGGCCGCTCCGCCGCCATAATATACGCATCCCTTTCCCCGAGGCCCGGATGACCGAGATCGAACTCACCGATGCCCAGCGGCAGGCGCTCCAGGCGGAGCAAGGCAAGCCGGTCGATGTCGTGGACCCCGCCACGCGGCGGCGCTACGTGCTTCTGGAGCGCGAACTGTACGAACGCGTGCTCCCCTTGCTGGAGCAGGCCGGCGGGCCGGAACCGCAGGACCCGACCGCGGGAATCCCTCCGGGCATTCTGCGATCCCAGCAGGCGTTCTGGCGCGACCTGCCGGAGCTGCTCCGCCACAAGCGAAACCGCGGCCGGTGGGCGGCTTACCACGGCGACGAACAAATCGGCGTGGACGCCGACGAGGTGAAGCTTGTCCGGGAAATCGTGCGACGGGGCATTGCGGGCGACGACTATTATATGGGGCGCATCGAACCGGAAGACCAACCTCCCTGGGAGCCTATCGAAGTGGAATCCCTCCCGCACGGCCCGGACGAAATCCTGGGCGAAACGTGAAAATCCTCGACCGCCTCCCCTACTGGACGGAACGCGCGCCGCCCGTCGTCGTGAGCGGCCAACCGATGCCGGTTCGGCGGTATCAGGTCCTTGTTTGGCTGAGCATTAGCGTCCACAATTTGGTTGAATGGGACTCGCGGACCCCGGCCTTCCCGGCGATCCTGGACACGGGGAACAATTTCACGCTTGCCATATTCCGGAAGCAGCTGATCCAGTGGGCGGGCCTCCACCCGCAGCTGCTGCCCGAGCTGGGCCGGATTCGTGAAGGCGGCAAGGTTTACCCGTGCCATAAGGCTCGCTTGTGGCTGCACTCCAACGTGCCCGGCCGTTCGGACCGGCGCGGCGCCCGCCCGCCCCTGCGCCTGTCCCTGGAGAAGGGGATCGTCGTCTATCCGGATGCGGCGTCTCCCCCACCCCACCTGCCTCTGCTCGGTTTACGAGCGCTCACGGAGAACAAGCTGCATCTCACCATCGACGGCGAGCGGCGCCTGGTCTGGCTGCGGACGCCGGACTGGCGCACGCGCCTGCCGCGCTGGCTCTCGTAACGCCCCTCACACCCGCCCTCCCATCCTGTCGATCCGCTCCGCCGCCCGCCGCCGCGAACGCCGTCGTGGAAAGGGCCGTGCGCGGGCTATGGCAGCGTCCCTCCCACGGCGGTAGGATGACATGGCGTCGTTGGGCCGAAGGCCTTTTGAGGATCGGAGCCTCCCATGCCCGCGGAGCCGCGGCCGCCGATTGTCCTGGCGATGGTCCTGGCCGACACGGTCCTTGTGGACGTCACGACGGGCAAGAACACCATTCAAGGGACGTATCAATCCCTTCTCGCGCCGGTCTTCCCGTATACCCAGGCGGCCATCGTGGGCCAGGTCGTGCTGACGGAGGGCGTGGGGCGACGACCGTGCGGCTTCGCCTGGTGGATCGGGATGAGGCGCTTCCGCCGATCTTCGAGCAAATGCCAGACGGGGCGTAGGGCCGCCCTTTCGACCGCACGGGACGCGGAGCGTGGGAACCAGGGTTCCCACGGGCGTGCCACGATTGAAAAGACTACAATCCGCCGGGCCGGGCCGTTCCGCGGCCGGGCCGACGCGTTCGGCCGTATCACTTAACCTATTAGCCGCTTACGATGCGATAGCCGCGGACAGGTCCGCTTTGGCGCGGGGCTTGCATATCTCATCGGCGTTGAACACGACCCTTCGGGCCGAATCCCGCGGCCCGTCCCTCATTCCCAAACGGCACATCCCCCCGACACATTCCCCAAAGCCGGCGGCCGCAAGCCGCCGGCTTCTGTTCTTTCCCCCGCCGTTCGGACAATCGCGCCTCCCACCTCCTATTTTGACCACTGGCAATCGTAACCTCACCCCCGCCCTCACCCGAGCGTCTTCATGCACTCCACCTGCCGATGGGCCGTCGCGTCCCTCCTTCTCCTCGCCGTCCCCGCCTTCGCCGCGCCGCCCGTCGTCACCGACGACCGTCTCGTCCTGGAGCTGGTCGCCAGGGAACCGGACCTCATGACGCCCACCGGCGTCGCCGTGGACGAACACGGCCGCGTCTGGGTCATCGAAAACAACACCCACGAGCGGCCGGCCAACTACAAGGGGCCGGCCAGCGACCGCGTCCTCGTCTTCTCCGACTTCGACGAGTCCGGCAAGGCGCGCAAAATGGGCGTATACGCCGAGGGCTTCAAGAACAGCATGGGTCTCGCCATCCGGCCCGACGGCGCGGTCTATCTCGTCACCCGTTCGGAGATCTTCATTCTCCGCGGCAAGGACAAGGTTGAGGAGAAGCGCTCGATTATGAAGCTCGTCACGACGGAGCATTACCCGCACGACGGCCTGTCCGGGCTGGCCTTCGACGGCGTCGGCGACCTCACCTTCGGCATGGGCGAAAACCTGGGCGCCACGTACAAGCTGATCGGTTCCGACGGGACCACGTTGCAAGGCGGCGGCGAGGGCGGCAACGTGTTCCGCTGCAAGCCGGACGGTTCCGGACTGACGCGCATCGCCACCGGCTTCTGGAACCCCTTCGGCGAAGGCTACGACGCCTTCGGCCGGCTGTTCGCCGTCGATAACGACCCCGACTCGCGCGGGCCTTGCCGGATGGTTCACGTCGTTCAGGGCGGCGACTACGGCTTCCGTTTCCGCTACGGCCGCAAGGGCACGCACCCGTTCCAGTGCTGGAACGGCGAGCTTCCCGGCACGCTGGGCTACGTCGCGGGCACCGGCGAGGCGCCGTGCGGCGTCCTGGCCTACGAATCGACCGGCCTGCCGGACGACTACCGCGGCGACCTTCTGGTTACCTCCTGGGGCGACCACATGATCGAGCGCTTTCATCTCCTACCGAACGGGGCGTCGTTCCAGGCCCAGGCGACCACGGTGGTGCGCGGCGGCGACGACTTCCGGCCGGTCGGCATCGCGGTTGGCCCGGACGGGTCGATCTACTTCAGCGATTGGGTGGACAAATCGTATCCGGTTCATGGCAAGGGCCGCCTCTGGCGCCTGCGCATGAAGAAGCCGCCGGCGGACGACGGCCTGCGACCATCCAAGGTCGCGGCCCTCGACGCCGGCCGGCTGAAGGACCTGCTCGGTCATCCGAAGCGGGAGATTCGGGACGCCGCGACGGAGGCGCTGGCCGCGAAGGGGGCGGCAAGCAAGGACATCCTGGCGGATGTGCTCAAGGGCAAGAATGAGGCGCGGGCGAAGGTGCAGGCGCTCTGGGCCGCGGCGCGCATCGGGAAGGATGCCAACGACCTCCTGATCGCCGCCCTCGACGACCCGGCCGCCGAGGTGCGCGCCGAGGCCGTGCGGCGAGTCGCCGACGCCGCCGGGGGCCGTACCGAAACGAAACTCCTTGAAATGGCGCTGAAAGATTCTTCGCCGCTGGTGCGGATGGAGGCGGTGTTGCGGCTGCGTCAGCCGGCTTCCCTCCGCGTGATCGTGCCGTTGCTGGGCGACGCCGACCCCTTCCTCGTCAGCGCGGCGGCGGACGCCCTGGGCCGGCCGGGCAACGCCGGCCTGCTCTTGCCCTCCGTCGGGGCGCGCGACGCCCGGCTGCGGCTGGGCGTGCTGGTGGCGCTGCGGAAGACCGGCGACGCCGAGGGGCGGGCCGCACTCAAGACCTTTCTCACGGACCCCGACCCGGAAATCCGGCGAACGGCGATCCAGTGGGTGGGTGAAGAGGGTTTGAAGGAGTACGCCCCGCGGCTGGCGGCGTCGGCGGCCCAGGCCCCGACCAACCGCGACCTATTCCGAGCGCTGTTGGCCTCGAACCACCTGCTGGCCGGCGGCCGGCCCGACGCCGAGCCGATCGACGAGAAATACCTCGTCAAGGTGCTGAAAGATCCCGCCCAGCCGTCGCCGTTCCGCGTCCTGGCGCTGCGGATGCTGCGTCCCGACCACCCGGCGCTGGCGTCGGCCGGCCTGGGCAAATTCCTCACGGGCGACGACCCGGCCCTGCGTCGGGAGGCGCTTCGGACCCTGACCCTGCGCACCGACAAGGCCGCGCGCGAATTGCTGCTCCAAGTGGCCAACGACGACGGCCGGGACGCCGACTTCCGCGCCGACGCCGTTCTCGGCCTGGCGAACTTCGCGGCCGAGTCGGCCGAAGTGCGACGCTGTCTGCTCTCTCTGCTGGATCGGCCGGAGCTGCGCCGCGACGCCCTGCGGTCGCTGCGGTCGGCGGCGCGGGAGCCGGAAGTCGAGAAGGGGCTGCTGGCGTGGTGGGACAAGGTGACGCTTGCCGGCGACGAACGCCGGGAAATGGCCGGGCAAATGCTCCTGGCTTTGAATGCAAACAAGAGCCATGAAGTAGATGTACACCGCGCCGCGCTCGTCGAGGCCGCCGGGCCGCGGCCGAACGGCGTCGCGGAATGGCGGAAGTTCCTGGCCGTGGGGGGCGGCGACGCGGCGGCGGGGGAGCGGGTGTTCTTTCACGCCGACGGGCCGCGCTGCTCCGCCTGTCACGTGGCCGACGGCCGCGGCGGCAAAGTCGGCCCGGACCTCACGACGATCGGCGGCGCCCTGAACCGCGACCGGCTCATCGAGTCGATTCTGGAGCCGAGCAAGGAGATCGCGCCGGCGTTCGTGAGCTGGACCATCACCACCCGCGACGGCAAGGTCCGCACCGGCGTCGTCGTGGACGAGGGGCCGAACAGCACCGTGACCGTGGCCGACGCCAAGGGCAAGCTGGAGACGCTCATGCGCCAGGACATCGAGGGGCGCGTCGCCTCGAAGCTGTCGCTCATGCCGGACGACCTGCCGGCGCGGATGACGCCGCGGGAGTTCCTCGACCTGCTGGCCTACCTGGGCGGACGGAAATAGGGCCGGCCGCGCCCGACGGTCGGGCGCCCGTTCACTAGAATAGGAGTCTGTTCCATAGGTCCAATGGGTGCTAATGAACTTTGACGACCAAGATCGGTAAGCCGTAGCCGCGTTCGCCAGAACGCGGGTCGGAGTTCCCCGCGTTCTGGCGAACGCGGCTACCGAACTTGCCGCGTTCGCCAGAACGCGGGTCGGAGTTCCCCCGCGTTCTGGCGAACGCGGCTACCGAACTTGCCGCGTTCGCCAGAACGCGGGTCGGAGTTCCCCCGCGTTCTGGCGAACGCGGCTACCGAACTTGCCGCGTTCGCCAGAACGCGGGTCGGAGTTCCCCCGCGTTCTGGCGAACGCGGCTACCGAACTTGCCGCGTTCGCCAGAACGCGGGTCGGAGTTCCCCGCGTTCTGGCGAACGCGGCTACCGAACTTGCCCGTCAAATTCCATTAGGTCCTATGAGACCCCTAAGAGGAAGGCGCCCGGCTCACCCGTGAATCGGAGAACGGAATGGCATCTCACGCAACATCGCACAAGGGTTGCAACTGTTACCGTTGGGAGCGGCGGCTGGAATCGCACGACGGCGTGGAATGCGTCGTCCGCGTCTGCCGGCACTGCGGACGCCGCGAACTTTGCTGGTCGCGGCGGGGGCTGTCGCCGGAAGCGGCGGCGGTCTTCCGGGCGGGCGCGGCGCGGCAAGGCGGCCGGGAATTCGCGCGGGGCTGACGGCGGAACCTCGCTCGCCGCGCTAGCTACAGACACTTTTTTCGGTCGATTCCGTCGCCAGCAGAACGTACAGCGCGTCGAGGTCGGCGGGCTTGGTCAGGTGGGCGTCGCAGCCCGCCTCGCGGGCGCGTCGCTTGTCTTCCTCGCGCCCGTAGCCGGTCAGGGCGATGACCCTCACGGCGTCGCGCCCCGGCTGTTCCCGCAGCCGGCGGGCCACCTCGTAGCCGTCCATCCCCGGCAGGCCGATGTCGAGCAGGACGAAGCGGGGGAGTCGGCCGTGGGCCGCGCGGAGGGCGGCCGGCCCGTCGTAGACGGTGCGGACTTCGTGTCCCAGCAGCGTCAGCAGCAGGGCGAGGCTGTCGGCCGCGTCGTGATCGTCGTCCACGACGAGGATGCCGTGCGGCGGCCAAACGGGAGTTGCTTTGTCGTTATCAGCCGCCCGCGCGGGCCGGGGGCTGTTCGGATCGTCGGAGATGGCGGCCACGCTTCTGCCTCGTTGTAGAAGCCGGTGGGGAAGATCAAGTCGCAAAAGTCGCGCGATGAGACGGTCCTTAATTCGATGGTTTGCAAAGAGTTTACTCCCGGCGAAGCGTGATACGCAAGCCCAGTTCGCGCGGCCGACGGCGAAGGACGGCCGCGCGGATTTTTTCCCGACTTTGCGCGTTGCAGTCCGGCCGAGGCGTGGTAGAATCCTTCATCACTTCCCAGTGACGACGCACGGGACGTCGAACCGCGTGCCGCGACGGCAAGGTCTCTTCAACCAAGGAACGATGGAGGAGGGCCGTTTGAGCTACCTGCGCTTCCACCCCGCCGAGTATCGGGCCGTGTCTCGCGTATGCCGCCGTCTCGATCTCGGCAGTTACGACCCGCCCACCTTTCAACGCATCCTCGCCCTCGCCCTGGCCGACGCCACGCCGACCCTGGCCGCACGAATCGGCCGGCTCGGGCGGGCCGAAGTCCGTCTGCTGTACGACCACCTGCGCGCCGAGGCGAAGGCCGCGCCGACGCCCTTCCCGTCCGACGAATGGCGGAAGATCGAGGAGGCGTGCGAGGCGGTCCCGGCCACGCACCGCTTCGCGCATCAGATCCAGCGCGCGGTCGTCCGCAGTCTGCGTCCGGCGGCGCCCGGCCTGTCGCGCAAGCTGTCGCGGATGAGCATCAGCCAGTTCGTCCGCCTCTTCGAGCAGGTCCGCGAATCCCGGCGGCCGCGGTAGTCGGAAGGATGAAGGATGAAAGAGGTCCGTTTTTGTTCATCCTTCATCCTTCATCCTTATGAGTTTTGACGACCAAGATCGGTAAGCCGTAGCCGCGTTCGCCAGAACGCGGGTCGGAGTTCCCCGCGTTCTGGCGAACGCGGCTGCCGAACTTGCCGCGTTCGCCGGAACGCGGGTCGGAGTTCCCCCGCGTTCTGGCGAACGCGGCGACCGAACTTGCCGCGTTCGCCGGAACGCGGGTCGGAGGTCCCCCGCGTTCTGGCGAACGCGGCTGCCGAACTTGCCGCGTTCGCCGGAACGCGGGTCGGAGTTCCCCCGCGTTCTGGCGAACGCGGCGACCGAACTTGCCGCGTTCGCCAGAACGCGGGTCGGAGGTCCCCCGCGTTCTGGCGAACGCGGCTACCGAACTTGCCCGTCAAATTCCATTAGGGCAGCGAAATCGGGGTCGAGTTCATCCAGGACCAAACCTGATTTTGGTTCTGGGTGAGCCAGTCGTTGGGGACCCCCTGGACGTGGGCGTCCGCGAAGAGGACGAGGTTAACGCCTGGGTGCGGCGAACTCAGGTCGGGGGGAGAATAGCTATTGGGAGTCAGGTAGGCGCCAAGCGGCGCCTGACTGTCCGGCACACTGGCGCCTCCCGTCGCATTGTTACAGTTGTACCAGGTGGTGGGGCCATACCCGTACTCGGTCGGATTGACGCCCAGGTGAGACAGCAGCGCCGTGTTGGAGGAGCCGTTCATACTGGAGATCTGCACCAAGCCGACGCCCGTCCCGGGGTTCCAGAGGATGCACTGGGCGCCGGGGACGTTCCAGGGGACAAGGACGTAGTAGCCGTAGTCGCTGATTCCTCCATAAGGAGGCGTGGCCGTTGGCGCATTCGGTGAGGCCTGACCCGGCCGAACGCCCCGGCTTGGGCAGAGGAAGAGCTTTTGCGTGTCCGTCGCGGCATTCACGGGCGTCAGCACGCCATTGATTAGCCGCACATCGTTCTGCTGTTCAATGTAGGCCATCAACTGGACGTGCCAGTCCTGGTTCGGATACGGATAGGCCGGGCTCATCGGCTGCTGGCCCGGGCCTGGGACGTATTCGGACGGCAGATAGCCGAACGCGTCGGAGAAGTTGTGGGCCGCGAGGCCCAGTTGCTTCAGGTTGTTGGTGCATTGGATGCGGCTGGCCGCCTCGCGGACCTTTTGCACGGCGGGCAGCAACAGGCCGATCAGGACGGCGATGATGGCGATCACCACCAATAACTCGATCAGGGTGAAAGCCGAACGGGTGCGCTTCATGTGCGGTTCCTCTCCGGGGACGGGCGCGCGACGGCGCCCGGCATGTTTCGTAAATGACGAGTAAAAGAATGGTGCATGGGCGCGTTCCGTCCGAGCCGGAAGCGTGAGCGACGGAGAAAAATCCGTCGCTCACGCTTCCGGCTCGGAAAGGCGCGGCCTAGATGCAATCGAAGAGGTGGGGAAACCGCGGGGGAGGAAGGGGCGGCGCCCGGAAGAGACGTTGCGAGGCGAAGTCGCCGTCCGCGAGCCGTTCAGCGGCGACCGGCTCCGGGTGGCGAAGGCGGATCGGCGGCGTGGCCGGGACGGTCCCGGTGGTCAACCATTGGGTGCTCTGGCCGTGGCAGCGCAGCGCGGACGCGACGAGTCCCCAACCGACGGGCGCGGTTTTTCCCCTGCAGCAGGGGCAGGTTTCGGAATGGGCTTGTTCGCGGATCGGTTTGGTGCGCCAGTCGTCCGAGGCGGGTTTTTCGGCGTAGGCGGGCGGCGTGACGTGATGTTCCGCGGCCCAGGCCCAGCGTTCCTCCGGCGTCATACAGCAGCAATGGCGCCAGCACTCCTCGGCGGTCTGGCAGCCGCAGGCGCGGCCCTGGCAGGGGAAGGCCTTGCCGCCGTCCTTGATAATTGGCGGCGGCGGCAGCGGCAGGCCGACAGTCGCGGCCAGGTAGGCGAGAAGCGCCCCGACGGCGGTGAGCCGTCGTCGCACGGGTTTCCAGGAGAAGGCGGGCCAGGAAGGCATGAGGCGGGACGCTCGTCCGAACAGGTCGGTGTACCCCATCATGGTAGAGACGGGAACGCCGTTCGCATAGGGCCGCGGTCAGGCCGGGAAGGCGGCCGCGAGGTGGCGGAATCGGGGGCCGGGGCGCCATGCTTTCGCGGCCCTCCCCGGACTTGCCCTATCTCCCAAAGGAACTGGGGCCGCGAAAGCATGTTTGACCTTGCCGGACGCCTTCGGGCGAAACATGCTTTCGCGGCCCGCAAGACGGGGGGGCGCGGCGCGCCCGGGGAGGGCCGCGAAAGCATGGCACCCCGCATGTCCTCACCCCGGTACGAAACTGCCACCGATTTTCAGTCGCATCCGGGTCAGGCCGGGAAGGCGGCCGCGAGGGCGCCGCGGAACCGATCAGCCTCTTTTTCCAGCGTCGTCAGCGCGGCGGCGGCCTCGCTCAAATCGCCCTGGCGCCCCATCTGCTCCAGCGCCCAGGCGGCCTCGACCAGCCCCGCCGCCGAGAACGTGCTGGCGGAGCCTTTCAGGGCGTGGGCCGAGACCTGGAGCGCCCGGGCGTCGTGCGCCGCGACGGCCGAGCGAACGGAGCGCACCATGTCGGGCGAATCGGACAGGAACATGCCGGCCACGTCGCGGAGGAGTTCGTGGTCGCCGTCCACCCGCGCCAGGGCGGCGTCCATGTCGAAGACGCCCGGCCCCGGTCGCGCCGCGACCTTCTCCGACGGCGGCGCGGCGACGGTCCCGCCGCCGACCTCCGCCAGCACCCGCGTCAGCTCCGCCGACTGGATCGGCTTGGCGAGGTAGCCGTCCATGCCGGCCGCCAGACAGCGTTCGCGGTCGCCCTTCATGGCGTGGGCGGTCAGGGCGATGATCGGCGTATGCCGGCCGGTTCCCTCCTCGGCGGCGCGGACGCGACCGGTCGCCTCCATGCCGTCCATCACGGGCATCTGCACGTCCATCAGCACCAGGTCGAATCCCTGTTTCGCCAGCGCCTCGACGGCCTCCCGGCCGTTGTGGGCGACGGCGACCGTGTGCCCCTGTTTTTCCAGAAGACGGATCGCTAAACGCTGATTCACAAGGTTGTCCTCGGCCAGGAGGACGCGCAGAGGCCGGCAGGCCGGCCCGACGGCCACGCGGCGCGGCGCCGGGGCCGGCGCCTTTCCCGGGCGGTCAGCGCCTGCACCAGGGCGTCGAGCAGGTCCGACTGCTTGACCGGCTTGACGAGGTAGCGGACCAGGCCGAGGGCGCGGCAGCGCTCGGCGTCGCCGCGGCGGTCGCCGGACGACAGCATCATGACGGCGGCGCCGGCCAGTTCCGGGTGTGCGGCGATCTTGGCGGCCAGCGCGAAGCCGTCCATCTCGGGCATCATGGCGTCGAGCAGCACCAGCGAAAACGGCTCGCCGGCCGCGGCCGCCGCCTTGAGCGCCTCCAACGCGGACGCCCCGTTCAGCACGGCCGTCGGGACCATGCGCCAGTTGCGCAGCACGTCCACCAGAATACGACAATTCGTGGCGTTGTCATCCACGATGAGGGCCGACAGGCCTTCCAGGGCCGCCGGCGACGCCGGCGCCTCCTCCGGGCCGGCGGGCGCGACGCCGAAGCGGGCGGTGAAGTGGAAGGTGCTGCCGCGGCCGACCTCGCTCTCGACCCAGATGCGGCCGCCCATCATTTCGACCAGCCGCCGCGAGATCGACAGGCCCAGGCCGGTGCCGCCGTACTTCCGCGTCATCGAGCCGTCGGCCTGCACGAAAGGGTCGAACACCGACCGCACCTTGTCCGGCGGGATGCCGACGCCGGTGTCGCGCACCTCAAAAGACAAGGAGACGGGGAGACAAGGAGACAAGGAGACCGAATCGCCCTGTTCCCCCGACTTCTGCTCTCCTTGTCTCCTTGTCTCCCCGTCTCCTTGTCTGCCCATCTCGGTGGCTTCCGGATCCAGGGAGACGGAGACCACCACCTCGCCCTTCTCCGTGAACTTGACGGCGTTCCCGGCCAAATTGATGAGCACCTGCCGCAGCCGGTGCGGGTCGCCGATCAGGCCGTCGGGAACGTCGCCGCGGACGTCCTGGGCCAATTCCAGTCCCTTCTTGTGGGCGCGGAGGGCCAGCGGTTTGAGCGCCTCGCCGATGCAGTCGCGCAGGCTCATGGGGACCTCGTCCAGGTCGAGTTTGCCGGCCTCGATCTTGGAGAAGTCGAGAATGTCGTTGAGAAGCTCCAGCAGGGCGTCGGCTGAGGTCTTGACGGTCTCCAGGTAGTCGCGCTGCTCGGCGGTCAGGTCGGTGTCGAGGGCCAGCTCGGTCATGCCGAGGACGCCGTTCATCGGCGTCCGGATCTCGTGACTCATGTTGGCCAAAAAATCGCTCTTGAGCCGGCTGGCCGACTCGGCCGCCTCCCGCGCCCGCGACTGTTCGACCGCTCTTTTCCTCTCCGTAATATCTCGCAAGGTGACGACGACGCCGCCGACGGCGGGTTCGCCGGTGAGGTCGCAGAACGAGGCGTCCACGGCCCGCCAACTGCCGTCCGGCCGCGGCATCCGCACCTCGGCGGAGGCGGCGCCGCCGTCGCCGGGCCGCACGGCCTGGGCGAAGGCGTCGGCGAAGGCCGCCCGATCGTCGGCGTGGATCAGGTCGGTCAGCGGCCGGCCCACCCAGCCGTCGGCCGGCCGTTCCAGCAGCCGTTGCAGCGACGGGCTGGCGTAGCGGGCCTTCCCCTCGGCGTCCAGCAGCACCACCACGTCGCCCACGTTCTCAATTAAAGAGCGGAAATAGCGTTCGCTGCGGCGCAGGGTCTCTTCCGCCTCCTTGAGCCGCAGCTCGCGGACGCCGATCTCCACGAGCATGTGGCCCAGCGCGCGGGCCAGCTGGCCCACCTCGTCGCGCCGGGCGGCGGCCGGCCTCAACGCCTTGCCGGCCTCGTCCGCGGCCGGGGCCATCGCGTCCAGCGACGCGACCTTCTCGGCCACGCGCGTCAGCTGGCGCAGCGGCCGGGAGATGTGCATCATCAACAGGTAGGCCGACGCCACGGCCGCCAGGAACACCAGCGCCATCAGAGCCAGCTGCCAGCGCATTTCGGACCAGACGACCGCGTTGATGTGGCTCTGCTCCATGCCGACGTGGACGTAGCCGATCTGCCCGGCCAGGATCGGGGCCGACACGTCCAGGCATTCGCCGTAGCCCTCCACGCGCAGCGTCCGCTCCGTCGTCTTTTGCGGATCTTCCTCCAGGCCGAGCACCGCGGCGGGGACGCGCGGCGCGAAGGTGTGGCAGAGGATTTCGCCGTGCGGATCGACGACGAAGATATAAGCGACCCCTTTGATCTCCGCGTACTGGTCGATGACCGCCTGGACGGAGGCGGCGTCGCGGTTGAGGAGGTTGTCCACGCTGGCGCCGGCGATGGTGTCGGCCACGGCCCGCGCCTTGCTCTTGTACTCGTCGGTCAGGGCGGAGCGGAGGGTCCAGGCCGACACCACGGCCGTGGCCGCCGCGGCGACGGCGAACAGGGCCGCGAGGAGGAGCAGGCGCGGGTGAACAGCGGCGAGGGTTTCATCGGCCCCACCTCTTCTGCCATTCGTCGTCGGCCAGGCGCATGAATTGGCCGTCCTCCACGGCGGTGAAATAGACGCGGTCCATCCCCTGATGGCTTTTGGGGCCGAACGACACGAGCGTATCGGGTCCGAGGCCCAGGTCGAGGTCCTTGATCGACTCGGCGGCTTTTCGGACGTGGTCGCGCCGCGGGTCCGGCCCCAGCCGTTCCAGCACCTCCGTCAGCAGCCGGGCGTTGAGAAACCCCTCCAGGCTAACGAAGCTGTATTCCAGCGGCTTGTAGTCCCTGGGCGCCTCCTTGGGCGGGACGGGGCGGTATTTGTCCATGAGTTCGCGATATTTCTTCACGCCGGCGAGGTCCCGGCGGTAGGGGCTGGGGACCACCTGTGAATTAATGAGATCGTGCGTGTAGTCCTTTCGGGACGCCTCGCCGGCTTTTTTGAGGAGGTGGAGCAGGATCTCACTGCCGACGAAGGAGACGTTGGCGATGGGTACGTCCCAGCCGGCGTCGCGCGCGTCGCGGACGAAGGCGGCGCAGGCGGCGTAGGCGCCGACGCAGATGACGGCGTCGGGTTCCTTGTTCGGGTCGGTCCCGCGAAGGATATCGACCTGTTCGCGCATCGACTGGTCGAAGCGGGCGCCGCGGCGGTAGGTGGCCTCGGCGGCGATGCGGAGGCGGTGGACGGCCAGCGCCTGGCGGATGCCCTCCCAGCCGCCGCGGCCGTAGGCGTCGATCTGGTAGAAGACCGCGATCCGCGTGCGGCCGACGCCCACGAATTTGTTCACCAGCCCGGCGGTCTCGTCGTGGTAGGAGGCGCGGAGGTTGAAGACGAAATCGCCGTAGGGCGGACGGCGCATCGGCTCGGCCCCGGTGAAGGGGCAGAAGAGGTAGATGGAGGAGGCTTCGTGGTACTTGAGCAGCGGCAGGATGCGCGTGGTGGTCGGCGTGCCGACGAAATCGAACAGGACGAACGCGTCGTCTTTCTCGATGAGGCGGACGGTGTTTTCGATGGCGGGGGTGGGGTTGTAGCCATCGTCGTAGGCGCGGAGGACGATCTTCCGGCCGTGGACGCCGCCCCTGGCGTTGATTTCGTCGAACCAGGCCATGGAGCCGCGGTAGAGTTCGATGCCGAGGCCGCGCGACGGCCCGGTAAAGGCGGCGGACATGCCGACGACGATGTGGTCGTCGGCCCGCGCCGCGGCCGGGACCAGGCCCAAACAGGCGGTTAAAAGGAGACAAACTTGGAGGCGGCGGGTCATGATAGGGCGCCTTTATCCGGCGAGTGAGATGTAGTAACTGTACGGCCCGATTGGGAAAAAGGGAACGGCAAGGGGGCCGCGCGATGGATTGGATACTACAGCGCATGCGGTGGGGATGAAAGAGAAACCGGCCGCGGATTGTATGGCCGGACGCGGCTTACGGAATGCGGAGGACGCGGCAGGTTTCCTCGTATCATTCTTCCAGTTCGAGCGGCGAATAGTATTTTGTCTTTCTCCGCGTCTCTGTGGTTCAATCGGTTTGGCAAGGCCCCGCGCCTCACCGCTGCACGCGGGCCGAGCCGCCCTTGGCCAACGCCTCCACCTCTTCCAGCCGGGCCATCGTCACGTCGCCGGGATAAGTGGTCAGCAACGCGCCGTGCGCCCAGCCGAGGCGCAGCGCCTCTTCCGGCGGACGGCCGGTAATCAGGCCGTAAATGAGGCCGGACGCGAAGCCGTCGCCGCCGCCGATGCGGTCCATCACGTCCAGCGGACAGGTCGGACTCACGAACCGTTGGCCGTCCAGCCAGAGCACGGCCGCCCAGTCGTGGCGGTTCGTCGAATGCACCTCCCGCAACGTCGTGCCGACCATCTTGACGTTGGGGAACTGCTCGACCACGCGGTCGATCATCAGGAAAAACGTGTCGGGATCGAGTTTCGACCGCGAACCGACCTCCGGGCCGGAGATCCCCAAACCCTTTTGAAGGTCTTCTTCGTTGCCGATCAGCGCGTCCACCTGGCCGACGATGCGCCGCAACACCTGCTGCGCCCGGCCCAGGCCGCCGGCCGCCGACCACAATTTCGCCCGGTAATTGAGGTCGAACGAGTTGACGGCGCCGTGGGCCTTCGCGGCCCGCATCCCTTCGAGGATCAGTTCCGCCGTGGTCTCCGACAGCGCGGCGAAGATGCCGCCGGAGTGGAACCAGCGGACGCCGCCGGCGTGGATTTTTTCCCAGTCGAAGTCGCCCGGCTTGAGAAGGGCGCCGGCCTCGTTGGAACGGTTGTAAAAAACGACGGGGGCGCGAACGCCGTGGCCGCGGTCGCTGTAGACCGTGGCGATGTTGGGTCCCCGGACGCCGTCGTGCGCGAACCACTTGTAAAAGGGCGTGACGCCGGTCTCGCGCACGCGCCCCTGCACCAGCTCGCCGATGGGGTAATCGACCATGGCGGCGGCCACGCCGGTGCGCAGCCGGAAGCAGTCGGAAAGGTTCGCCGCGACGTTGTACTCGCCCCCGGAGACGTGGACGTCCAGCGAGCGCGCCTTGCGGAAGGGGACCACGCCGGGGTCAAGCCGGTGGACCAACGACCCGAGGGCGAGAAAGTCCAGCGTGCAGGCGTCCTTACGAACACTGAAGCCGCTCATGAACGTCCCCGCGCCTTACGACACACGCCATCCCTTACGGGTCTTTTTCAGGTGCCGCAGCATCTTGTTCCGGATTCGCCGCCGCTTGCGCTTGGTCTTGCGGGTGTTGGGTGTGGACACGTTCGCGTCGCTCCTTTCGTCGGGTCGCGGTTCGTTCGTCTGGAACATCTTCGGCCCCGCGCGGCCCGACGGCAAGGGCGCGGCCGCAGCCGCGTTCGCCAGAACGCGGGTGGGCCGCGCCTCCCCGCGTTCTGGCAAGGGCGGGGCCGCGTAGCCGCGTTCGCCAGAACGCGGGTGGGCCGCGCCTCCCCGCGTTCTGGCAAGGGCGGGGCCGCGTAGCCGCGTTCGCCAGAACGCGGGTGGGCCGCGCCTCCCCGCGTTCTGGCGAACGCGGTTACGGCCTTCACGACTTGGGCGCGTCGCCGGCGCCCTCATTCTCCAGGGCGGCGGCGACGGCCGATTCCTCGTCCGGCCGCGCCAGGAACAGCGCGCGGGAGGACGACGACCCGCCGGAACCGACCATCTTCGTCGTTTCAAAGATGTCAAAGAGCGTTTTAGTCAGGCTACAGAGGACGATCCGCCCGCCCGGCTCCAGTTTCTTCCGGAGCGCCAGCAACGGCCGGAAGTTGGCGCTGGTCAGGTAAGCGACGTGTTCCAGGTTGACCACCACCCGTTTGGCGTCGGCGTGTTCGACGGCGGCCAGCATGTCGTCGGTGAGTTGCTGGGCCATCTCGTCCCCCCTTAACTGGGCCGGGGTGGGCGTGAGGATGAGGACGCCCCGCTCGCTGCGGGTCTTCAGGTAGCGGTATCGCGGTTCGGGCATGGTTGCTCTCTCGGAAAGGGGTCGGGCGACGGTCGCTCGGAGAAAATCGTACCACGCCGGCGGTCATCGGGGCAAGGACGGGGCCGGTTCGATGTGGACCAGCACGTCCTTGATGGTGACGAGATGCTTCATGAGCCGGGCCTTGACCGCGTGGCCGACGCCGTGCCCCTCGCGGACGCTCACCTCCGGGTCCACCTCGATGTGGATGTCCACCAGATATTCCAGACCCGTTTTGCGGACAAAGAGCTTCTCCACGCCGAGCACGCCGGGCGTGGACGCCGCCTCCCGCCGCACGTCGTCCAGGAATTCGGGGTCGGCCTGGCGGTCCATCAGCTCCTGGAGGCTGCCCCAAAACAGGCTGCCGCCAGCCCAAAGGACGACCAGGCCCACGGCCAGGGCCGCGACGTGGTCGGCCGCATGCCAGGGCGGCCCGCCCCAGTATGACACGGCCAGGCCGACGAGCACCGCCAGCGAGCCGAGCGCGTCGAGGCGGTGGTCCCAGGCCGCCGCGCGCACGGCGCCGGAGCCGGTGGCGTGGGCGACGCTGCCCTGGTAGCGGAACAGCCCTTCCTTCAACACGATGCTGACGGCGGCGATGGCCAGGGTGTACCACTCCGGCGCGGGAGACGGTTCGCCCAGGGTGGCCGCGGCTTCCCAGCCGATGCCGAGGCCGGACAGGACCAGCAGCAGCGCCACGTTGGACCCGGCCACGGCCTCGGCCCGCGTGTGGCCGTAGGGGTGTTCGCGGTCGGCCGGCCACTGCGCCCACAAAAGCGATCCCCAAACGGCGGCGGCGGTCAGGGCGTCGCCGAACGAATGCACCCCGTCGGAAACCAGGGCCGCGGAATGGCCGAAGACGCCGCCGGCCAGCTTGAGCACGCCCAGGCCCACGCTCAGGCCGACGCCCCACACCGCCGCCCGCCGCGCCCGCCGGTAGAAATCCTTCATGTCCACGCGCCGCCCCCTCCGTCCCACGCCGGCCGACCGCCGCGATTTGGGAATATACCTACGGCGGGCCGCCCCATTCGTCGCCCCGACGGCGACTTTCTCCGTGCCGGGGCTATATTGTCTGGGATCGAACACCCCGCCCCGGAGGCCGCCATGTGTTTCTCGGCGGAGGCGAGCTTCGCGGCCGGCGCGGCGCTGCTGCCGGTCGGCGCCTTCTGCGTCGTGCAGGCGGTTCGGAAAGACGTGCGCTTGCTGCCGTTGGCCCTGACGCCGATCGCCTTCGGCGTTCAGCAGGCGGCGGAGGGGTGCGTGTGGCTGGGGCTGCGCGGGGGCGACCCCGCCCTGGTCGCCCGGGCGTCGATGGCGTTCCTGTTCTTCGCCGTGGCCTTTTGGCCGTTCTGGATTCCGTTTTGCCTGCTATTCCCGGAAAGCCGCCCCGCGGTTCGGCGACTCCTCGGCGCGACCGCCGCCCTCAGCGTCGTCTGGCTCTTGGCCTACGCCTCGGCGGCGCTCGAACCGGGTCGCCTACCGCCCACCGAAATCGTCCGCCATTCCATCTCCTACGACCTCAGCGGCCTGCCGATGTTTCGGCCCGTCCCGCGCGTCGCCTTGCGATCGGCTTACCTGGCGTTCATCGTCGTGCCGCTGGCGGCGGCCCGGCCGGGTTGTTGGGGCGGCCGGCTGCGGCTCCTCGGCGGCGCCGCGGTGGCGGTGTTGTTCGCGCTCTGCTACCTGATCTACTGGTACGCATTCCTGTCGGTCTGGTGCTTTTTCGCCGCCCTGCTGTCGCTTTTACTCGGCGTCGCATTCTACCGGCTGCCCGCGCGGAGCCGGACGGCTACGGTCGGCCGCGGCCCGGACTCGCGTCGAGCCGAATGACCGGGGCGGGCGGTCACGCCGGCGGCAAAGGCTGTCCCACCTCATACGCCGCCAGGCGCGACTGATAGTCCGCCTTCTCCGATTCGGGGGCCAGCTCCACGGCCTGCCGCTGCCAGCGCGCCGCCTCCTCGAACTTGCCGCCCGCCGCGCAGGCCGCGGCCAGGGTGTCGAGATAGGCCGCCTCCCGGCCGCCCGACAACTCGACCGCCCTGCGCGCGTACGCCTCCGCCCCGTCGCGCCGCCCCGGCTCCGGGTGCGTGGCCCACAACCAGGCCAGGTTATTGAGCGTCCGCGCGTTGTCCGGCCCGCGCCGCAACGCCTCCGCATTGTCCGCGATGGCTTTGTCGTGGTCGCCCAGCCCGGCGTACATCCGGCCTCGGTCGTGGTAGGCGGCGAGGTCGTCGGGGTCCAGCCGCAGCGCCTCCGCGTAGTCGGCCAGCGCCGCCTCGCGGTCGCCGCGTTCGATGTGGGCGGCGGCGCGGTTGCGGTAGGCGGCGGCGAGCGCCGGGTCGGCCGCGATCGCGGCGCTGAAGTCCGCCGCGGCCGCCTCGGCGTCGCCCAGACGAAGGCGAACGCCGCCGCGGTTGTTCAGGGCGGCGGCGTTGGCCGGCTCCAGACGGATCGCCTCGTCGAAGTCGGTCAGGGCCGCGTCGAGGTCGCCGCGGCGGGCGTGGACGCAGCCGCGGTTGAAGAATGCGGCAGTGCGATCCGGTTGGAGACGCAACGACGCCGAAAAGTCGGCGACGGCCTCGTCGAGTTCGCCGAGCCGCGCGTGGACGCAGCCGCGGTTGAAAAAGGCGCGGGCGTGGTCCGGGCGGAGACGGACGGCCTCGCCGAAATCCGCCACGGCGCCGTCGAGGTCGCCGAGGTCCACGCGGGCGCCGCCGCGGGCGTTATACACCTCGGCGTCGGCCGGATTGAGACGGATCGCCTCGGAATAGTCCTCGATTGCCTTGGCCGGCTCGGGCGGATCGGCGTAGGTGCCGGCGCGGTTGGCGTAGGCCGCGGCGTCGGTGGGGTCGAGGCGGACGGCCTCGGTGTAATCGGCCCGGGCGCGCTCGGCGTCGCCGAGCCGGGCGAAGACGTTGCCCCGGTTGACGTAGGCGGCCGCGGCGGCGGGGTCGAGCCGGATGGCCGCCGTGTAATCGGCCGCGGCGGCGGCGAAATCGTCGCGGCCGGCGTGGACGTTGCCGCGGCGGAAATACACGTCAGCCTGGTCCGGATCCAACTCCAGCGAGCGCGTGTAGTCGGCCACGGCCTCGTCGATCGCGCCGAGCCGGGCCTGCACGTCGCCGCGCCGCGCCAGCACGACCGCGGAATCGGGTTGCAGCCGGAGCGCTTCGTTGAGGTCGGCCAGCGCCTGCGGAAATTCGCCGCGGCCGTGGTACACGGCCGCGCGCGACAGGTGGGCGCCGACGTCGGTGGGGTCCAGGGCCAGCGCCTCGGTGAAGTCGGCGACGGCCTGCTCCGGGTCGCCGACGGCGGCGTGGGCCAGGCCGCGTTCGCGGTAGAGGGCGGCGGTCGGCTCCAGGCGGATCGCGGCGTCGTAGTCGGTCAGCGCCTTGTCGTACTGGCCCAACTCGATGAACGACAGGGCGCGGTCCCACAGCGCCCGGACGTTGGCCGGGTCGAGGTGGAGGAGACGGCCGAAGTCGGCGACGGCCTTGCCGTGTTCACCGCGCAGGGCGTAAGCCTTGCCGCGGTTGCCGAAGGCGGGGGCGTTGCGCGGCTCCAGCCGCGCCGCCTCGGTGTAGTCGGCGACGGCCCGGTCGTACTCGGCCTTGCAGTAATGGGCGTTGCCGCGGTTGTAGAAGAGCGCCTCGTCCCTGGGATTGAGACGCAAGGCCTCGGTATAGTCGGCGATGGCCTCGTCGTACTCCTTGCGTTGGACGTGGGCCAGGGCGCGATGGGCGTGGGCCTCCGGGTTGCGCGGCTCCAAACGGATGGCCTCGGTGTAGTCGGCGACCGCCCTGTCGTGGGCCTGTCGGCGGGCGTGGGCCAGGCCGCGGCGGCGGTAGAGGGAGGCGTCGTCGGGCCGCATCTGGATTGCCAGTGTGTAGTCGGCGACGGCCTGCTCGAAGTCGCCCTGACGGGCGTAGGCGTCGCCGCGGTGGACCAGGGCGGCGACGTTCCGGGGGTCGGCCGCCAGGGCGGCGGTGTGATCGGCGATGGTCGATTCGGACAGGGCGCGATCGACGCGGCCGGCGAGGTCCTTGGCCTCCGGCAGTTGCGACAGCCGTTCGAGGACGGCGCCGAAGTGCGGCAGGCGGCGCGGGATGGTCCAGCCGGTGAGGTCGTCGAGCAGGCGCTTCCACGGTTCGGGCAACAGCACGAGGTCGCCGCCGTCGGGTTCGGGCCGGCCGGTCAGGGCGAAGGCGCAGAGCTTGCCGAAGGCGTACACGTCGGAATGCGGGCCGACCCACACCTGACCTTTGGGCTTGCCGATGACTTCCGGGGCGGCGTAGGCGATGGTGCGGGCGACGCTGCGGCCCAGGGCGGTTTGCACGCGGGCGGCTGGGTTGCTGGCGCTGGCGTGGATGACGGTGCGCTTGAGCGACAGGCCGGCGTCGAGCAGCTTGACGCGCCAGCGGCCCCCCTCACCCCTGCCCTTCTCCCCCAAGGGGCGAGGGGGATTGATTTCTCCCCTCTCCCCCAAGGGCAGAGGGGGATTGATTTCTCCCCTCGCCCCTTGGGGGAGAGGGGTGAGGGGGTCACAGCGCACCAGCACGGCCGAGGGCCGGAGGCTGCGGTGCAACACGCCGCAGCCGTGGAGCGCCTGCAAACCGCGGCCCAGCTGCCACGCGACGGACAGCCAGTCCTCCGGCGCCAGCGGGCCGTGCCGGGCGACGTGGTCCATCAGCGTTTGGCCCTCGAAATACTCCAGAACAAGGTAGGGACGGTCTTTGTCGGCGTCGGCCCAGGCGCAGTCGCGGACGCGGATGAGGGCCGGGTGGTCGAGTTCCTGGACCCGGGCGGTTTCGTGGAACAGGGCGTCGGGGTCGCGGTCGAGGCCGTCGGGCCGCAGCGCCTTGACGACGACTTGAACGTCTGTCTCGCGGTCGTGACAGAGGAAGGAGGGGCCGAAGCCGCCGGCGCCGAGGAGGCGAACCGGCTCGAAGCGGGCCAGCGGGAACGGCTCGAACGCCTCGGCGTCGAGGGCGGCGGCGCGGCGGAGGGCGGCGAGCGCTTCGCCCCAGTCGCGGCGTTCGAGGGCGGCGCGGTAGACGTTGTGATGGGCCTCGGCCTGGGAGATGGGGTCGAGAACGAGGCGGGCGACTTCCTGAAAGTCGTGCTGGCCGGCCTCGATGTCGCCGACGACGACTTCGAGCTGGGCGAGGCTGTTGAGCAGGGCCGGCAGCCGCCGTTGCTGGTCGGCCGGCAAGTCGCGGAAACGGCGGACGAGATCCTGCACCACTTCACGCTCCCCGTCGCGGCGGAGGGCCAGGCCGTCGCGCGGCCGCACGGAGCAGGGGTGGAGGTCGTGCCGGTGCTTGAGGCCGGCCACGGCTTCGTAAAGGTCGAGGAACGGTTGGCCGGCGTCGTGCTGCTCCGCCTGCATGTCTAACACGGATGGCCTCCCGTCGCGCCCCGCACTCTTCGCGTCTCAAGCCTCCTTTTTATCAGGACGGATGGAGGGTGCAAAGCGCGGCCGGCGCGGCCGCCGGCCGGAAAGCGCCGCAAACTCTCGGACGGTATTTGGCGGTTTAAGGTATCTTGTGGTATCATCCCCACCATCTGTTCCAATGGGAGGAACGCACATGAGCCCCACGCTTCACGAACTGGGCGTTGATCGGCTGAGCATTGAGGATCGCCTGGAACTGGCTCAACAGCTTTGGGACAGCGTCGCCGCGGACCTGGAGCGCCAGCCGCTGACCGTGGCCCAACGGGCGGAGTTGGAGCGGCGCGTCGCGGAGGCGGACGCCCACCCCGAGGAAGGGGCGCCGTGGGAAGTCATCCGGGCCGAGGCGCGGGCGAGGCAACGGCGGTGAGTTTCACCATCATTTTCCGGCCCGAGGCCCGTGCGGAGTTCGACGAGGCCTACGACTGGTACGAGGGCCGGCGCGTCGGATTGGGCGAAGCGTTCGCCGATTAGGTGCAGCTGGTGCTCGACCGGATCGCTGTCACGCCTGGGATGCACCCGGCGGTATTCGGGGATGTCCGCAAGGCGGTGGTAGTGCGTTTCCCGTACTGCGTTTTTTACCGGGAGGAGGCGTCGTGCGTGCGCGTCCTTTCGGTGTTTCACACCAGGCGCGACCCGCGCATTTGGCAAGGCCGCGCTTGATCGTTCACCTCCCACCTCCTTTCACCTTGTCTGTGGGGAATGATTTTGAAGAGAATCGCAACGCTCTTGATGGCATGCATCCTAAGAAGGGCGGATGCGCTTTCCCAGTTTTCGCCGATCACCCCGGCGGAGCCGCCGTGTGGTCAGGGAACGACGGGTAGCCGGCTGCCGGCCGGATGCTGCGATACTTCTCCGCGATCATATCGTCCTTCGACCGCGAAATCCTGACCCGCCGCCCCACGAACACGAAGGCCCATCCGCGTGTCCGAGGGGAAGGCGCGCTTCCTCGTGTCGGCCTGCCGCGGCGTTCGCGGCGCCCACGGACGCGCCGCCCCATGGGGACCGCCATGCGCGGGGAAACGCCGTCGCGCGACAAGCCGTGGCTGGAGGTCGCGGTGCTGGGGGCGCCGGGTTCCGGCAAGACGACCCTCGTCCAGGCGCTGACCGCCCGCGCCTGGCATCGCCTGGGCCGTCCGGGGCCGCGCTCGCGCGGCCGTGCGGCGCCGACGCCGACCACCGAGTACGAAACGGCCACGCGCCGCTATCATCTTGTCAACTGGCCCGGTGAACCCGACCGGGTGCGGGGCCTGCTGGACCGCCTGGGCGGCCTCGACGGTGCCCTGCTCGTCGTCTCCGCGGGGGACGAGTTGTCCCCGCTGACGCGGCGACACGTCTGGCTGGCCCGCCAACTCGGCGTCCCTTTCCTCGTACCGTTCCTGTCGAAGGCCGACACCACCCCGCCGAGTTGCGTGGAACGGCGGGAGGCGGAGGTGCGGACGCTGCTGCACGGCGCCGGCTATCCGGGCGACGACGCGCCGGTGATCGCCGGCGACGGCTGGAGCGCCCTCTGTTCGGGCGGCAAGAGCGACGCGGTCTGCCGGCCGATGGACGACGTGCTGGCGGCGCTGGACGCGCGGCTTCGTCCGCCGGCGCCGGCCGCGGCCAGGCCGTTCGCCATGACGGTGGATGAGATCTTTTATCTCCGCAAAGGCTTGTGCGCGGTGGCGTCCGGCCGCATCCGCCAGGGCCGCGTGGAAGTCGGCAACCGCATCGCGGTCGTGGGCACAAGCGAGCCGGCGCCGACGGTGCGCGTGGCCGGCCTTCGTTTGTTCCATCGCTCGCTGGAGTCCGCCTCGGCCGGCGACCGGGTCGGCGTGCTGCTGCGCCGCCGGTTGGTCCCGGACCTGGCGCCGGGCTGCGTCCTCTGCCGGCCCGGGACCATCGGCGCGCCGCGGCTGTTCGAGGCGCTGATCTACCAGCCGCCGGCGAATGCAAGCCGTCCCCGCCCGCGGCTTTCCGACGGTCCCGTCCAGGTGGGCTTCGGCGCCCGCGAGGCCCACGGTCGCTGTCGCATCCTTGAGGGCGGCGCGACGGTCGGCGAGGACCAGGCCGCCCGGGTGCGCCTGGAACTGGAAGGCGTCGTCGCGGTCGGCGTCTATGAAGGTTTGCGTTTCGAGCTGCGGCACTCCGCCAACGTCGCGTACGGCGTCGTGGCGCGAATACCGTAACGGAAGCGGCGCCGCCGGCGTCAGGCCAACCGGCGACGGCGGCACGCTTCCACGTAGGCGGCCTCGAAATCGACGGGTACGAACAGGTCGCCGGTCAGCCGCAGCGGCAGCGTCGGCAGCGGCCCGCCCACGGCGACCGGCGCCGTCCACAGGTCGATCTCGGCCCGCTCCTGGCGCAGCACCGGCCGGTAGGCCGCGGCGTACAGGTCCGCGTCGGCCGGCAATAGGAACTCCTCGGCGGCGTCCATGAGCCGCATGGTCTCATTGTGCAGATTGGCGCACCGGCTGGTCACGATGTCGATAATGACAAGGGCGATTCCCTGATGGAGATAGCTGGTACACTTGGCGGCGAAGGCCCGGCGTTCTTCGGGACGGTCCTTGTTGCCGGGGCTGATTAACTCGATGGCGGCGACGAGGGTAAGGCCGCCGGTGGTGGAGAAGATGCGGACCTCGAAGCTGTCGGGGAAGAGGGCGGGCATGGTGCGCACGGCGGGCGGATGCTCGTAGGTGGCCACGTCGATGTCCAACCGGCCGCCGCCGTGCGTGTGCTCCGCCGCGATGAACTCCGGCGACAACCATCGGTCGTTGAGCGCGTCAGCCAACCGGGTGGCCCAGTTGGAATGAAACGACTCCCAATGGTGCGGCGGATACAGCGGCGGATGGAAGTGATCCAGCAGGGGCATGAGTCCTCCCGGCCGGGATTGAACCGGCGACCACCGGGTTGACATTCCTGCCATGAGTATACCGTCGCCGGCCTCGCTACCCATCCTTTTTGTTGCACGCAACGACCGCCGCCCCGTCTGTATAAATGGTTGCGGGAAAGTCACCGACGATGGACCGCGCGTTCACGGGACTGCACGTATGTCAAGCGACCACGGCGCCGACGAGCATTGGGAACGGGTGGCGTCCGAATTGCAAGCCCAGCGCCAGGCCCAGCAACAGGCCTGGGGCGACGTCGATAACGCCACCCTCGGCCGCTATTTGGCCGACGATGTGACGCCGGAAGAGCGTCGGCGCATCGAGACGGCCCTGAACGAACGCCCCGAACTGCGAAAACTGACCGATCTGGTCAGCGACGTGCTCCGTGACTGTGAACCCGCGTCCCGACCTGCCGTATTGCCCATCCGCAAGACGCCTCCCACTCCCAAAGCGAACCATCGGTGGCGGCGGTATGCCGCGGTCGCCGTGGCCGCATGTCTGTTGTTCGGCCTGGGATACGTCGTTTTGCCGAGGACCGGGACGGCCCCGCACGCCGGGAACGCTCCGCTCCTGAGCGGCGTTTTTACCGCCGCCCATCGGAATGGGGATGTTCCCGGCCCGTCGAAGCCGGCCCACACCGACCACACCCCCGAAGTCGCCAAGAACGAGAAGGCGCCCGAAGGCGCCACGACGCCTTCGGTCGAGACGGCGGTCCCCGACCCCGTGGTCCTGGCCTGCGCCGACGGCCTCAACTGGGCGGGCGAACATCTTCAATCGGCCGGCGATCTCGACAAGGCCGAATGGTCCTACAACCTGGCCCACAAGATCCAGGTCTGGAAGCTGGGGCCGGACGCGCCGACGACGGTGGAGACAGTCCACAAGTTGGGCGACGTCTATCAGGTCGCCCTGAACACGTCCGACGCCGACGCCTATGCGTCCACGATGATGATGAAGACCGCGCCCGCCAACCCTCCGGCGACCGAGATCCCTCACCCTTCGTTCGTGATGGAGAAGCGGGACGACCAGTTGCGGAACAGCGCCAACCAACTCCGCGAACGCATCACCCGACAGACGCCGGCCGAGGTGCGCAAATCCGTGGTCCCGATCCTCGTCCAGAACCTCCGCGACGCCCGGACGCCGCAGGCCCGCGAACAGCTGGGGCTGGCCCTGGCCGAACTGGGGCCGGCCGCGAACGACGCGGTTCCCGTGTTGGAGGAGTGCCTGCAGAAGGCCCAAAGCCCGGAGGAACGGGCCGTCGTTCTGCGGGCGCTCGGAGAGATGGGGCCGGCGGCCGGGGCCAACGCCGCCCCGGTGCTGGTGACCTCGCTGAAAAGCCCGTCCCCGGTGGTGCGTCGCGCCGCCGAGGAAGCGTTGGTCCAGTATGGGGCCGCCGGCCGCGACGCCTTGAACCGGATGAAGGATGCGGACGGTACGCCGGCCGAGCGCGGCGAATGGGAAAACCTGAAGAACCGCATTCTCCAGGCGGAGGGCCGCGTCGGCGTCCACGACGCGGCGGAGCTGTTCAGTCCCCTCGCCTTGAAAGAAGCCCGTCACATGACGCGGGAACTGGTCCACCATTCCAACGTGATGGTACTCGCCGAGACGGAAGCCGTGTCCGCCGACCGGCCGGAAGACAAGGTCGCCGTCAACGGCGTCCGCTTCGTCATCCAGCCGTCGCCGGTGCGCGTGGACGTTTACGTCGGCCAGGGGCTGCGCGATCAAGGGTTCGGCGAGAAACAACAGGACCAGTTGCGGCGGCTGGTCGAGACGGAAGCGGCCCGGAAGGACTACGACCGGGCGCTGCTGGAAGGCGTGCGGTTCATCGCGCGGTTCCAGGCCAAAAAGGCGACGCCGTGACCGCCGTCCGGGCCGGAAGCGTGAGCGACGGAGAACCGCCACTCTCGCTTCCGGCCCGAACCTATTGATCAAGGGCCGCTCGACTCCTCGAAGCGCGCCACCACCACGGTGACGTTGTCCTTGCCTCCCTTCTCGATGGCCCGCTTCACCAGCCGGTCGCACGCAGCCGTCGGGTCGCGCACGTCCGCAACAAGCGCTTCCAGGATCTCCGTCTCCGGGACCATCTCGGTCAGTCCGTCCGAACAGAGCAGGATGCAGTCGTCGCCTTCCAGCGACAGCTTGTGTACTTCCGCCTGGACGCCGGGGTCGCCGCCCACGACGTTGGTGACGACGTGCCGGTAGGCGTGGCCGGCCGCCTCTTCCGGCTTGAGCAGACCGCGATGCACCATTTCCGCGACCAGCGTGTGATCGCGCGTCAGCCGATAGAGCATGTTGTTGCGGAGCAGGTAGCATCGGCTGTCGCCGACGTGGGCGACGAACAGTTCGCGGCCCAGGAAGTACGCCAGCGTCAGGGTCGTGGCCATGCCGTGCAGTTCCGGCCGCCGGTTCGCCTCGCGGATCAGCCGATCGTTGGCCTGCCCGAGGGCGGTCTTGAACTCGCCGAGCAGGCCGTCGCCGTCGCCGCCGGTTCGGAGCTGACTGCACCAACTGAGCGTGTCGATGGCGAAATTCTCGATGGAGTTGACGGCCATCGCGCTGGCCTTCTCGCCGGCGGCGCTGCCGCCGACGCCGTCGGCCACCAGGAATAGGTAGCCCCGCGGGCCGCCGATCCGCACGTCCGGTTCTCCCACGCTGCTTTGCAGCACCTGGAGCGCTTTGCTCAGCGTGGCGATGAGGAACTGGTCCTCGTTCAAGGAACGCACCTTGCCCTTGTCGGTACAGCCGTGGCTGCGTACGGTCAGGGGCCGTCCCGCGGGCGGCGGCGCACCGGCAACCGATGGGTGTCGGGCCGTGTCCGCAAGGTCGAAGCCGGTCGCGGATGGGGTCATGTCCAATCCTCCTGAGTGAGAATACCTGTTCTCATTCCGGGTAGAAGAGCAAATGCGGCGCCGCGCCCAAACTCCGGCCGACCGCCGCGGGCGTTGTTTCCGTCCTTCCGCAAATCTACACGGACGCTTGCAATTCGTCTTTCCGACGCCTACAGTGGCGCACGACGCGATTCCGCGTCGCCGCCGCTTTGCCGACGAAAGGAGCATTTGCGTGCTGATTCTGCCGGCCATCGACCTGCGGGGCGGCCAGTGCGTGCGTCTGCGTCAGGGCGACTACGCCCAGGAAACCGTGTTCGGCGCCGACCCCGCCGCGATGGCCCGCCGCTGGGTGGAACAGGGCGCGGCCTGGCTGCACCTCGTCGATCTCGACGGCGCCCGCGAGGGCCGGCCGGTCAACGGCGACAGCGTCCGCGCCATCGTCCGGGCGGCCGGCCTGCCTTGCCAGCTCGGCGGCGGCCTCCGTTCCGACGCCGACGTCGAGGAAGCCCTCGGCTGGGGCGTGACGCGCGTGGTCGTCGGCACTCGCGCTTTACGCGATCCCGATTGGTGTCAGGCGCTGTGTCGGCGCTTCCCCGGCCGCGTGGCCGTCGGCATCGACGCCAGGGAGGGCCGCGTGGCCGTCGAGGGCTGGCTCCAGGCGTCGGATCGTTCCGCGCTCGACCTTGCCCGCCAGTGCGCCGACTGGGGGGCGGCCGCCATTGTCTACACCGACATCGGCCGCGACGGCATGTTGGCGGGGCCGAACGTGGAGGCCACGGCGGAGTTGGCCGCGGCGGTGGCCGTGCCGGTCATCGCCTCGGGCGGCGTGACCACGCTCGACGACGTGAGCCGATTGGCGCGTCGCGGGCTGTACGGCTGCATCGTCGGGCGGGCGCTGTATGAGGGCCGGCTCGACCTGGCGGAGGCCATCGCGTTGGCGAGCGGGGGGCGTAAGCCCCCTGATTCTTCATTCGGTCGGCGACAAGAGGAAGAATCAGGGGGCTGACGCCCCCCCGCTCGCCCTGAAAGACCATAACTCTCTTCCCTTCCTCTCTGGCTGTAGGTAACGACCATGAGCAAACATCAGACCGCGGACATCCGGAACGTCGCCCTCGCGGGACATCGGGCGTCGGGCAAGACCTCGCTTGCCGACGCCCTGCTCTTCAAGGCCAACGCCGTCGAACGCCGCGGCAGCGTGGACGACAAGACCAGCGCCTCCGACTACGCCGACGACGAACACGAACACCATTTCTCCATCGACGCCCGCGTCCTGCACCTGGACGACCACGGCAAGCACCTCAACCTCATCGACACGCCCGGCTACCCCGACTTCATCGGCGCCGCCCTGGGGTCGCTGGGCGCCGTCGAAAACGTGGTCGTGGTGGTCTCGGCCGTCAACGGCATCGAGGTCAACACGCGGCGCATGTTCGCCGAGGCCGGCCGTCGCGGCCTGGCCCGCTTCCTCGTCGTCAACAAGCTGGACGGCGACAATGTCCACTTCATGGACCTGGTCAAGACCTTGCGCGACACCTTCGGCAAGGGCTGCGTGCTGTTCAACGCGCCCATCGACCCCGGCCCCAAGTTCAGCGGCGTCGTCGGCGTGCTCGATTCCGTCGGAGACGCCGGCCGGCTGTCCCGTGGACCTGGCCGCCGCCCGCTCGCAGCTGGTGGACGCCATCGTCGAGGTGCGACGACGCCCTGATGGAGAAGTACCTCACCGAAGGGACCATCGGCGTGCAGGAGCTGGCCGCCGCCCTGCCGAAAGCCCTGGCCGCCGGCACCGTCATCCCCATCTTCTGCACCTCCGCCCGCAAGGACAAGGACATCGGCGTCCAGGAACTGCTCGACGGCCTGGAGACCTATTCCCTGTCGCCGTTGCAGGGGCCGCCCCATCTGACGGCGCGGATCGGGGACGCGGCAGCGCCGAACTGAAGCCCGACCCGTCGGGCGAGTTCGTCGGCCAGGTGTTCAAGGCCGTCACCGACAAGTTCGTCGGCAACATGAGCTTCTTCCGCGTCTACCAGGGGACGTACAAGGCCGAGCAGCCGCTGGTCAACGCCCGCACCGACAAGGCCAGCCGCACCGGCGGCCTGTTCGACGTGCAGGGCAACAAGACGACGCCGCTGCCGGAGGCGGTGCCCGGCGACATCGTGGCGGTCACGAAGGTGGAGGACCTGCACATCGGCGACACGGTGGGCAACCACCCGCACCCGCCGAAGCTGCCGGCGCCGACGTTCCCGACGCCGATGTTCGGCCTGGCCGTCGAGCCGAAGGCCCGCGGCGACGAGCAGAAGATCTCCGGCAGCCTCGCCAAGATCGCCAATGAAGATCCGACGTTCCACGTCACGCGCGACGCCCAGACCCACGAGATGGTCATCACCGGCATGAGCCAGCTGCACCTGGACGTGCTGCGCGAGCGGCTCAAGCGGCGCTTCGAGCTGGAAGTCGTCACGCACGAGCCGAAGATCCCGTACCGCGAGACGGTGACGACGGATTCGGAGGCCAGCCACCGGCACAAGAAGCAGAGCGGCGGCCGCGGCCAGTTCGGCGAGGTCCACCTGCGCGTCTACCCGCTGCCGCGCGAGATCGACAGCGAGGAAAGGCTGCTGGAGGACTTCGCCAACAAGTCGAAGTTCGAGAAGGTGCGCTCGGCCCACTACGACCAGACGCACAACTTCGCCTTCATCGACACCATCGTCGGCGGCACGATCCCGAACCAGTTCGTGCCGGCGGTGGAGAAGGGCTGCAAGGAACTGCTGGAACGCGGCGCCTTGGCGGGCTACCGCATCCAGGACGTGGCGGTGGAGGTGTTTTTCGGCAAGGACCATCCGGTGGACAGCTCGGAAGCGGCCTTCAAGACGGCCGGCCGAATCGCCTTCAAGAACGCCTTCCTGGCGGCGCATCCGGTGCTGCTGGAGCCGATGGTGAACCTGGAGGTGACGGCGCCGTCGAAGTACACCGGGGCGATCCTGGGCGACCTGAACACGAAGCGGGCGCGGATGGAGAACCAGGACAGCCTGCCGGGCGATTTGGCGGTGATCACGGCCAAGGCGCCGTTGGCGGAGGTGGCGCGGTACGCGGCCCAGCTGGGCAGCATCACGCAGGGGCAGGGGTCGTACTCGATGGAGTTCAGCCACTACGACCAGGTGCCGGGCAACGTGCAGCAGCAGATCGTCAGCAAGGCCAAGCTCGGGGCCGACGAGGACGAGTGAGGCGGATCGACGCGGGCGGGAGCGCGACGCCCCGCCCGCCCTGCCTCACTACAGCTTGTCGTAGGGCGGCGGCGGCTTGCGGCCCTGACGCTCCCAAAAGCGCTTCATGGCGGCGATCTCCTCCGCCGTCATGGGACGCGGCGGCGTTTCGCTGGGGCCGTCCATGATGAGATACACGACGTTGAGACTGTATGCTCCGGGCGGAAGATCTTCGGGGAGATCATCGTTCGGCTGCTCGGCCATGTCTGATCCTCCTGTTACCACACCTGAAATCTGTGGGTTGCCAAAAGCTCGCCATCGGCCGACAGGCTGATTTCATAGACTCCAGCTGCCGGGAACGAACACTGCGTGATGCGGAGAATGAACCGCACCTCCTGGAGTGGATCGGCGAACCGGATCCTTTGCGACCGCCGATAGATCGGCTCGTAATCGCTCAGGCTTTTGATTACCACCTCCGTCGTCACTTCCCCGAGGCCGTCGGTCAGCACCGCGCATGCAATGAATCGGTGCGGCTCGGAGGGAAACTGTTCCGCCTTCCGCTTCGTGAAACAATTCACCAGCGTGAGGTTGTGTGTGCCCTCCTCAATGATCACGCTCTCGCACAACAGCAACCCGACCACCACCGGCCGTTGGCTCATGGCGCCCATCCTTCAGTATACTCGTTTCCTCGAGCCGGGGGCATTCTCCCTAACTCCGCGGCGCCGGGCAAGCCCCCGATGCCGCCGTCCCGCCCTCTCCATAAAAAGGACCGCCAGCGATGGCGCCGTCGCGGCCGTCGCGCCCCTTCTTACCCACGGAGCGGCCCATGAGCCAGGGGACCGAACACCACGTCGAGGAAGCCGAACACGCCCAGCACGCCGCCCACCACCCCTTCGACCGGCGCGTGGCCATGACCATGGCCATCGTGGCCGCCGCCCTGGCCTGCGTCACCCTGCTCAGCCACCGCGCCCACGACGAGGTCCTGGAGGACCAGATTACCGCCTCGAAACAGATCTCCAAAGAGTCGGATCAGTGGGCCTACTACCAGGCCAAGAAGAACCGCGAGTACTTGTATGAGGCCGACGCCGCCCTGCTGAAGGTGACGGCCGGGGCGGCGCCCTCGGCCGAGCAGCAGGCCCAGATCGCCGAATGGCGGAAGGGGGCGGAAAAGTACAAGGCGGATACGACGAAGATTGAACAGGACGCCAAGGAACTCGGTGAATCGGCGGAGCAGTACCGCGAACAGTCGGAAACCGCCCATCACCGCGGCGATTTCTTCGACCTCGGCGAACTCGGAATCGAATTGTCGTTGATTCTCTGTTCGATCGCCGTGCTGACCAAGCGGAAGCTGTTCTGGATCGGCGGCGGACTCATCGGCCTGATCGGCGTGGCGGTGGCGGCGTGCGGCTTCTTCGTGGAGCAGCTCCACCCGCTGATGGACAAGATCGGCCTGGGCTGATCGCGCTATCGCGCCGCCGGGCCGACCGTGCCCTCCGCCTCGGCCTTGCGCCGCCGTTTACGGGCGTCGATGAACGACTTGACGCACAGGGCGACGAACGTGCCGCACAGGACGGCCATCGTCAGCGTGCTGAGGCCGGCCGTTCCCGTCACCTCGCCGCCAGTGCATAGCTTGTACAAAAAGCGCCCAGCGGCCATGAGAAAGCCCAACAGGCCCACGGCCGCGGCCGCGTGCATGGCGTGCTTGCGAGCGCCCTCCCAGCGCGCCGCCACGGCGCCGAGCACGACCAACACCAGGCCCACGCCGGCGGGGATCAGGGCGGTGGGGTGTTGCATGCCCGTCCCGAAGAAGCCCCACGCCCCCAGAATGACCAACAGCATTCCGACAACGATCGATGGATTCGCCACGTCGCGGCCCTCTTCCCACGAGGCGATACGCCCCTCCAACGCCCATTGTAGGGCCGGCGCCGACCGCGGCCACAATCTCGCCGTCGCGGCCTTGCGGGACCGTCGCGGCCGTGGTAGAGTCGATCTGTCCGGCCGGGAACGGCCGGACAAAGCCTCTGCGGTGTTCGTGAGTGGACGATCCTTTTGACGAACCGATGGAGTACCCGCTGGGAGCCGATAGGGCGGCCGGCGCTTGCAAGCCCACCCCTGTAGTGGGATCCAAAACCCGGCGCTGAGGCGCCCCTGTACATTGCGGGTTCTCAAAAGCGTCCGACACGGCACAGGCGGAGGCTTTTTTCCGAGCGCTAGACGTATTAAAAACTCTCTTAAATCTGAAAATGTCCGCGGCGGCCCTTCCGGCGGGGCGGGATTCCTCCGCGGCGCGAATCCCGCGCCGCGATTTTTTTCGCGCCTAGCATCGACCGGCCCCCTTCGCAAGTCGAAAACCCGAATTTCTCGCAACTGACCTTGCGGCAAGACGTTGTTCTTGCACGCCCGGTCGCACGGATCGACGAACCGCGATGCGACAGCTGCGGCGCAGCTGTCCAGGAAAAAAGGGCAAACGACGTTGCCTGTTGTCGCGCAATGGCTTCCGCGCGACGCGGACGGGGCCGCGTGGCCCCCGGCTTTTTTGGGATTGAATCGGCGGCGAAACTCGTTACCCTTTCCCTTCGTAGTTGTGGTGGCCGCTCTCCCACGCACCCGTTGAACGACGACATTGTCTATTGAGGTTCTACCTCCATGACCATTGGGTGTTTTTCCTCGGCGGCGCCCCTCGGGGCTGGAAGGGCCGTCGCCTCCGGCGGCCAGGACGCCGCACGTGGGGCCGCCGTCAAACCCTGAGACGGCCCCGGCGGCGGGAGTCGGCGCCCGACCCGGCCGTCCCTGTTGTTCCCAGTATTTCCATCTTAGCCGATAGCCGTCGCCTTCCCGTCCGCCCCGCGCGCGTCGGGCCGGGGAAGGCGTTTTTGGAGCCAGACTTCAGCGTCCGACGGGGCCCACCCGGGCCAGGGACGGCCCGCCATAAGCGACCAGGGATTCGGTAGGGGTCGAGGGGCGCCATCGGGCGCCTCGCAAGCGGTCCCGCCGGACGGCTGAAGTTTGATTCGCGCCCGGTGCGTTGGCCGCGCCTCGGGCCGTGGGCGCCGGCCGCAAGGACGCCTTAAGGCCCCCACAAGGGCCGGCCGCCTGAAGGATCGGGCGGCCGGCTTTTTGCACATCCGCCTGCCCCTCCGCCGCGCCGGCCCGTAAACTATACTGAACCCCCGGAAGGGCGGCGCCGACCGCGTTCCCCGCAACCCCGCAGGAGGCAGAGTACCTCATGGCAAGCCCCGCGTACGTCAGCACCCGCGAATACCTGGAAGACCTCCTCTCCCGGCGCATCCTCGTCCTCGACGGCGCCATGGGCAGCATGATCTACGCGCACCAGCCCGCCGAGGCCGACTACCGCGGTGCCCGCTTCAAGAACCACCCCGTCGCGCTCAAAAACTGTACCGAAGTGATGGTCCTCACGCAGCCCAGGATGATCGAGGACATCCACCGCGCCTACCTGGAAGCCGGCGCCGACATCGTCTCGACCGACACGTTCAACAGCAACGCCATCAGCATGGGCGAGTTCCGGCTCGTCGAACAGGTCGTCGAGTTGAACCGCGCCGCCGCGACCCTCGCCCGCCGGGCCGCCGACGATTACAGCCGACGCACGCCCGATAAGCCGCGCTTCGTCGCCGGCAGCATCGGCCCGACCAACAAGAGCCTGTCGCTCGGCGTCGGCGACGACCCCGGCCGACGCGACATCACCTTCGACCAGATGGCCGCGTCCTACGCCCAGCAGGTCCGCGCCCTCATCGACGCCGGCGTGGACATCCTCCTGCCGGAAACCTCGTTCGACACGCTGGTCATGAAGGCGTGCCTGTTCGCCATCGAGCAGGTGTTTGACGAGATCGGCCGTTGGCTGCCGGTGATGATCTCCGGCACCATCTTCGACAACCACCGCACGCTGTCGGCCCAGCCGGTCGAGGCGTTCTACATCTCGGTGTCGCACTTCGACGCCCTGAGCGTCGGCCTCAACTGCGCCGTCGGCGTGGACCTGATGCGGCCGGAGATCGAGACGCTTTCCGGCGTCTGCCGCACGCGCATCAGTTGTTACCCCAACGCCGGACTGCCGGACGGCTTCGGCGGCTTCAAGGGCGACCGCGACCACACGGCCGCCGCCCTCGGCGAGTTCGCCCGCAACGGCTGGCTCAACTTCGTCGGCGGCTGCTGCGGCACCATGCCCGACTGGATCCACGCCATCGCCGAGGCCGTCAAGGACGTGCCGCCGCGCAAGATCCCCGATCTGCCGGATTGGTCCTGCTACAGCGGGACCGAGGCGCTGGTCGTCCGGCCCGAGACGAATTTCGTCATGATCGGCGAGCGCACCAACATCACCGGCTCGAAGCAGCTTCGCCCGGCTCATCAAGGAGGGCAACTTCGAGGCGGCGCTGAAGGTGGCCCGCGAGCAGGTCGAGAACGGCGCCAACATCATCGACGTGAACATGGACGCCGACCTGCATCGACAGCGAGGAGGCGATGACGCGCTTCCTCAACCTCGTTTCCGCCGACCCGGCCATCGCCAAAGTTCCCATCATGATCGACAGCTCCAAGTGGTCGGTCATCGAGGCGGGGCTGAAGTGCGTTCAGGGCAAGGGCATCGTCAACTCGATCAGCCTCAAAGAGGGAGAGGAAAAGTTCCTTGACCAGGCCCGCCTCGTCCAGCGTTACGGGGCCGCCGTCGTGGTCATGGCTTTCGACGAGGAGGGCCAGGCCGTCACCGCCGACCGCAAGGTGGAGATCCGCCGCCCGCGCCTACAAGCTGCTGACCGAGAAGGTCGGCTTCCGGCCCGAGCGACATTATTTTCGACACGAACATCCTCACCGTCGGCACCGGCATGGAGGAGCATTCCAACTACGCCGTGGAGTTTTTCGAGGCGGTGCGTCGTTTGAAGGCGATGTTCCCGGAAGCGAAGACGAGCGGCGGCGTCAGCAACGTGTCGTTCGCCTTCCGCGGCAACGAGAACGAGGTCATCCGCGAGGCGATGAACGCGGCGTTCCTCTACCACGCCATCCGGGCCGGCCTCGACATGGGCATCGTCAACGCCGGCCAGTTGCAGGTCTACGAGGAGATTCCGAAAGACCTGCTGGAGCGCGTCGAGGACGTGCTGCTCAACCGCCGGCCCGACGCCACGGAGCGGCTGGTCGAGTTCTCCAAGACGCATCGGCCGCAAGGAGAAGACGGAGGCCCAGCAAGCAGGCGCTGGCGCGAGTTGCCGGTGGTGGAGCGGCTGAAGCACGCGCTGGTGCAGGGCATCGCCGACCACATCGACGCGGACGTGGAGGAGTGCCGACATCTGTACGAGCGGCCGTTGCAGATCATCGAGGGGCCGCTGATGGACGGCATGAACGTGGTCGGCGACCTGTTCGGGGCCGGCAAGATGTTCCTGCCGCAGGTGGTGCGACAGCGCCCGCGTGATGAAGAAGGCGGTGGCCTACCTGATGCCGTTCATGGAGGAGGAGAAGGCGAAATCGGGCGGCGGCGCCCGCAAGGCCCGCGGCAAGGTGCTGATGGCCACGGTCAAGGGCGACGTCCACGACATCGGCAAGAACATCGTCGGCGTGGTGCTCAACTGCAACGACTACGAGGTCATCGACCTCGGCGTCATGATGCCGTGCGACAAGATCCTGTCGGAGGCGCGCGAGCACGCGAAGTGGACATGATCGGCCTGTCGGGTCTGATTACGCCGTCACTGGACGAGATGGTCCACGTGGCGCGGGAGATGGAGCGCGAGGGTTTCGAGCTGCCGCTGCTGATCGGCGGCGCCACGACCAGCGCCAAGCACACGGCGGTCAAGATCGCCCCGGCCTACCACGGCCCGGTCGTTCACGTCAAGGATGCGTCGCGGAGCGTGGGCGTCGTCGAGAAGCTGACGCGGCCGGACGGCCGCGAACAGCTCGACCGCGACAACCGCGTCTTCCAGCAGAAGGAGCGCGAGGCCTTCGCCAAACGCCGGCAGCGCAAGCTGGTCCCCTACGCCGAGGCGGTGAAGCGGCGCTTCCGCATCGACTGGAAGAAGGCGCCGATCGCCGACGCCGGCCTTCCTGGGCGAGCGCGTGCTGCGCGATTTCCCGCTGGGCGAGATCGTGCCCTACATCGACTGGTCGCCGTTCTTCATGGCGTGGGAGCTGTCCGGCAAATACCCGCAAATCCTCTCGGACAAGACGGTCGGCGCCGAGGCGAAGCGGTTGTTCGGCGACGCCGAGCGGCTGTTGAAGCGGATCGTCGCGGAGCGGCTGATCCATGCGAACGCGGTGTACGGCTTCTACCCGGCCAACAGCGACGGCGACGACGTCGTCGTCTTCACGCGACGAGACGCGGACGGCGGAGCGGGCGCGGTTCCCGATGTTGCGGCAGCAGTGGGAGCGCGAGGGGCAGACGTCGTTCCGCAGCCTGGCGGACTACCTGGCGCCGGTGGAGAGCGGCCGGCCGGACTACCTCGGGGCGTTCGCGGTGACGGCGGGGATCGGCGCCGAGGAGCTGGCGGCGAAGTTCGAGGCCGACCACGACGACTACAACGGCATCATGACGAAGGCGTTGGCGGATCGGTTGGCGGAGGCGTTCGCGGAGTTGCTGCACGCCCGCGCCCGCCGCGACTGGGGTTACGGCCGCGAGGAACGGCTGTCGAAGGAGGACATGATCGCGGAGAAGTACCGCGGCATCCGCCCGGCGGCCGGCTATCCGTCGTGCCCGGACCACACGGAGAAGGCGACGCTGTGGCGGCTGCTGGACGTGGAGGCGTCGGCCGACATCCGGCTGACGGAGAGCTACGCCATGACGCCGGCGGCGTCGGTGAGCGGGCTGTACTTCGCCAACCCGGAGGCGGCCTACTTCGCGGTGGACCTGGTGACGCGCGACCAGGTGGAGGACTACGCCCGGCGAAAGAAGGCGCCGCGGGCCGAGGTGGAGGCGCTGGCTGGCGCCGAATTTGGCGTATGAGACGGAGTG
>CAWFBG010000017.1:0-361153 GCA_963813925.1 uncultured Planctomycetaceae bacterium | reverse complement strand
GCTGTCTTGAAAAGCCTATTCGACGCTCCGCCCGAGTAGGGCGTCATTTCATCGACGCATACGCCGTTCTACAGGCGTTCGCGGCCCGTTCGCCCTCCGACGTCGCCAACTCACACCAGCTTACCCCGGCCTGACGGCCCGTCAAGTCCCTGCCGGCCCTTCGGCCGAGCCGCCGGCCAGCAGTCGTGTGAACCGCCGCCCCATCGCCGCCGCCAGTCCGCGATAGCCGTCCTTTCGCACGCGGACCCTGGCGCGGCCCAGCAGCGCCACGACCGTTTCCGCCAGGTCGCGCAGCGCGCCGGTCAGGCGACGTCGCCAAGGCGCCCGCACCACGAGCTGACGGCCGGGCGTGCGTAGGCCGAACGGGTCGGCCACGCCGCCCAGCATCCGCCGCCGCGCCTCCGTGACGGCCGGGTCGGAACCGCCCTCAATCTCATTGAGCAGCCGCAAGGCCAGTTCCTTGGCGCGGGGAACAGGGCCGCGAACCGCGGGGCGTCGAGGGCCAGCACGGCCGGGTCCGACGCATACACGCGGTCGCCCTCCGGGCGCTCGACGGTGTTGCAGTGCCGGAACACCACGTCCGGCAAATAGACCGTCCGGCGACGGCCGAGCAGGGCCAGAAGGTTGAAAACGTCTTCGATGTGATCGTCGATCCGGTAACGGACGTATTCCGCCGGGCAGATCCCGCCGGCCCGGTCGCAGAAGGCGCGGGTCGTAAGCGGGAACGTGCATAGCCGGTCGCGGAAGAGCGAGTCATTGACGTGAACGAGAACGAAGGGGTCGGGAAAACGGCGGAAACAGGCCAGGGCGGTCGCGTCCCATCCGGGGGTGCGGGCGATCACGTCGTCGTTGAGGAGCATGACGTAATCGCCGATGGAGGCCTCGCAGCCGGCCCGGTTGAGGGCGCCCATCGTCCGTCCCGGCGGTACGACGACTTTTCGGATAACTAAAGATGGATGGGCGGCGGCGACGCCGGCGGGGTCGTCTTCATCGACGACGAGGACGACTTCGACGCCGTCCGGGTCGGACGCCGTGGCCGCGACGCTGTCGAGGAAACGGCGGAGTTGTTGGGGGCGCCGCCGCGTCGGAACGATAAGGGAGAACGTCGGCCGCCGGGGCATGGATATTCACGACCTTCATACGCCGTTGTGGAACGCCGCAATGGGCCTCCCCATCTAGCGCCATTTCGTGGAAACGGTCAAGGCGAGCGTCGCGGCGGACTGCGGCAACTCCGTCCCGAGTGCGGGACGCCCTTTGCGATTCTTGGGCCATACGCGGCTTGCCTCTTCTCCCTCTTCAGACGGCGGCGAAAAGCGCTGCTTCGCGCGTTGCGCGCCGCAGAGGAAGTAGCGGGGACAAAGTCACGCTGTCGGTGGCGGTCGGCGAGCCGATCAAGAGGGTGACGAGCGGCCGCCTGGGAAATTGCCGGTGAAGCAGGAGAGGGGCCGCGTGGCGACCGAACCGCCGGCGCCGGGGTATGGGGATTTGATACGATTGGATCCGTGAGGCTCGGCGGGCTTCGACCCCGGCCCCGGCCCGCGGCTTCTTCCGGCCGTGGATGGGGGTCGGGTGGACCCCAAAGTGGTGCAAAACAGGCAAACCGAGAAATCATTGCGCCACCACACCTTCCTGTAATTAAAGGAATTACGCCAATGGTGCGCATCGGCATTGTAGGTCTCGGCTTCATGGGCATGAAGCGCCGCTGAATCCTCCGCTTGGCGAGGAAACCCCGTGATTTCCGTGAAATCTCGGTAGCGGCTGACGATTCTTTGTGCTCGTGATCCATTACCAAGACAAAGAATGGCACAAATAATTCCCCGGAAATCGTGGGAGAGGCGCCTGGAATGACCGGACCCAATTAAGGAATTCGCAAATCTAATCCTTCGCCTCGACTCGGAAAAACGAACAGCACTTCAGCCCGTTCGAGGAAGGGAATGCACCGACAATCGCGAAGGTGCTTCGGCGTTTCGGACCGCTGCGCGCTACGGGTTTCGACTTGGTCAATTCGGTCGATGTGACCGGAGAGCGCAACATCGCAGGCCAGATTGCATTCGGTGTTTCGGACCGAATCATCCAAAACCACTTCAAAGTGTAGTCCGGGAGACCGAACTCCTTTTCTCCCTACTTGTCTTTCTTCTCCCTCTTCCCGTTGAGATCCCATTCCTGCTTCTGGCCCCCGAATTGCGACGCGGTTTTCCCTTGAGCGTGTCCCCGTCAATCTTCAGGGTGTAATCGATGGCGATCTCCTTACCCTGAAACTTCCGGACGTTGGAAAACGTCACAGTGCCGTCCTTCAGCTTCACATCCTTGAGAGGCTCATCCTTCTGGTCCGGCCAGGTCATCGTTCCGGCGAGTTTGTCCCCGTCCTTCTTGATCGTCAAAGTGAGCGTCCGCTTCTGGTCGCCGATCTTGTACTCGCACTTCCACGTCCCGACCGGGTCTGCCTTCTCATCCCGCGCGCCGCAAAGCCGCAGAGCCCGAGTACCAACGCCATTGAAAGGATCGCCTTCATGATCGCCTCCGAGAAATGGCGGCTGGTGCCGGTCTAACGCAGACCGCCACCAGCCGCTGAAAAAGTTTCTATGGATGCCGCGACCGGTTGTTTCGGCCACAGTGATCTCGACTCGCTCTGCCATCAAGGAACCGCCGTGGACGAACCACGCGGTCATTCGCTCTTGCCCGGCTCCGTCGGCATCGGGAAGCGTTTTTGAATCCACGCCTGCCACAGCGGCGTTTCGCGGGCGACGGTTCCGGCCGTCTGATCGCCGTAGAGGTAGAAGTTAAACGTCGCGATGACCGACCCGCCGTACGTCATGATGAACAGGGCCGCGACGCCGGGCCCCGGCTGGTCGAGCCGCAGCAGGGCGCCGGCCGGACTCTGGCTGACGCTCTCCACCACGCCGCCCAGCACCGGGACGCCTGCCGGTACGGCCCAACGCTGCCCGGCACCCACGCCGTTCAGCCCCAGTGCCGCGGTCATCGTCGCCCAGGCCTCCGCTGCCGTTCCCGCGACGGGAGCCATGAACTGCATCATCGCGGAGCGCTGGCCGCGGAAGTGCGTGAGATAGATCCGCAGGATGCGGAAGGCGCCGGGCCAGCCCGATTCGCTGCCGATCAGTTGTTGGTCCCAGTCGTCCGTGCTGGCGAAGAGGCTTTGCACCACACGGACGACGCAGACGCCGCCCGCCCGCGCTTCGACGCTCCACTCGGTCGCGATCGGCGGCGAGCCCGGGAACCAGCCATCTGCCTCCTTGGCGAACATCCGCGGCGGATCCCAGGCCGTCACCACGGAGCGGGACTCCATGCCCGGGCCGAAGTTAAACGTCACCGCGACGGGCTTCCCGTCGCGCTCCTCGAACTCAGCCGGCACGAACCAGGCCGAGATGCCCGGCCCGGAGGCGATCGCCTGCCAGACTTCCTCCGGCGTGCCAGGGACCTCGACTTCAACCTGGATGGAACGGCGTCCGGAGGCTTCTTTCTTCAAACTCATGATGGCTCCTTGGGTTCGGATTTCTGTGGCGTAGAAGGTACGCCCATGCCCTCGACCAGGACAGCCTCTACAATTGACTGGCGCATTTGCTTTATCCTGCGGTCTGGCCGTTCTTGAAGCCAACGCAATGCATGAGGACCAACCCATACCTGAGGATCGGGCTTGCTTGGGTTGGCAGAACGATTGGGACCGGCAGGCGCGTACGGAATAGTCGGGTCACGCCATTGGATTATTGAATTCGAGTAATTCTTCCGGAAATACTTCCGCAGATCTCCGTATCGCTTCTCCAGCCTCTTGACACCAGCCCTGTCAAGGTGCCTGTGGTTTCAGTAAGCTGGCTTCCAGCGTAAGGATACACCAAAACCTGGTAGGGAAGCCGCCATGCTGCTCAACTCGGTTTTCAATCGCTTCGTTCAAGAGAGTCCGGCGGCCGTCATGGTCCGGGGCCTGCTCGAACACGTGCTGACCCCGGAGTCGGTGGACGCACTGTTCGAGGAACACGCCGATAGCCAATATACTCGCGCCTGTTGTTTTCGCAGACCGTTGAGCTGATGGGTCAGGTCGTGTGTGGAATCTATCCCTCCGCCAATGCCGCGTACCAGAAGCAGCGTGAACGCTTTACCGTGTCGCGCACGGCCGTTTACGACAAACTCAACGGCGTCGAACCCCAGGTGTCCGCGGCCTTGACCCGCCAGACGGCCGCGAGCCTGACGGCAGTGATCCGTGAGCTCGGGGGCGCGTTGCCGGACCTACTGCCCGGTTACCGTGTCAAGATCCTCGACGGCAATTGCCTGGCGAAAACCGAACACCGCGTGCAGGAACTGCGGACGATCGCGGCGGGTCCGTTGCCCGGCAAATCGCTGGTGGTGCTGGACCCGGCGTTGATGCTGGCCATCGACGTGTTCCCGTGCGAGGACGGGCATACGCAAGAGCGTGCCTTGCTCGACCAGGTTTTGGCCACGGTCGAGGCCAACGACGTGTGGATTGAAGATCGCAATTTTTGCACGCTGGGCTTTTTGTTCGGCGTCGCCGCGCGGGACGCCTGCTTCGTGGTCCGGCAGCACCAGAACTTGCCCTGGGAAGCGGTCACCGAACTGGAGTACGCGGGCGAAAGCGAGGACGTGGAGGTCTGGGAGCAAAAGGTTCGGCTGAACAACCCGGAGACCGGCGAAACCCTGATCGTGCGGCGGCTGGAGTTGCGTCTGCCCACGCCGACGCGCGATGGCGACCGGGTGATCCATGTCTTGACCAATCTGCCGGCGCGGGTGGCCGGCGCCAGTCTGGTGGCGGATTTGTATCGGAAGCGTTGGAAGATTGAATCGCTGTTCCAGGTGTTGGAATCGACGCTGGAGAGCGAGCAGACCAGGCTGGGATACCCGAAAGCGGCGTTGTTCGCTTTTTGCGTGTCGTTGGTGGCGTATAACGTGTTGGCGGTGGTGTGCGCGGCGTTGCGTGCGGTGCATGGTCGCGAGGTCGTTGAGGAGACGGTATCGACCTATTACCTGACGGACGAGGTCAAGGGCGTGTATCGGGGAATGATGATCGCGATCCCTGGCGCCGAGTGGGAGCAATTCCGCGACCTGACCGTCGCCCAGTTGGCCGTGCAATTGAAGGAACTGGCGAGCAATGCTCGCTTGTTGGCTTACCAACGTCATCCGCGCGGGCCGAAAAAACCGCGACCCGAGCGCATTCATCACAAGGACAAGCCACATGTGTCCACCGCCCGGCTGTTAGCGACTCGGGATAAGAAAAGACGGGCACCTTGAAAGGGCTGCCTCTTGACACTTGACGCCGGGAAGTCGCGGTTCGCCATCGTGGAGACCGCGATGCGCCCTTCCGTAATCACCGCCTCATCCATTTCAGAGCGAAGAAACTGGATCGTCGCGTACTCGGACCGGCAGTACCAGTCCTTGCATGAAGGAATGTACTCTGCCTTCAGCTTCGCTATGTCGCTTTCGGACCAAATGATGCAGTAGTAGTCGTTAATGTCGGCGAGCGATTTCGAAGTCTCTGGAGTTTCCGTTTCCCACCGAGGCCCAGCGATGAAATAAATCGAATTATCGCTGACGAGCAACTGCTCGAATTCGCGTTCGTCAGCGGGATGCATCACAAAGCGGACTTGGCTACGCATATGGTTCCGATTATGTGGGGTAATGACCACGGTTCACTTGTAAGAACGCGTTGGAGACCGATCGGCGTTCGCCATGGCGCCCGCGGCCTTCTCAGGTGCAACCGCATGTTAGGCGGAGCGACCTCGCCGACTCTTCTTGGCCGATGTCGAACGAATGACCACCGACCCGCGGCCGGCGCGCGCGAACGGCACGGGATTGCGAGCGATGGCCTCGTCGATCAGGCTCGCGACCTCCGGACGAGCGAGTGTGGACACGCCCTCCACGTCAATCGAGCGCGTCTGTTTGCCGGACCCCTGCAACAATTTTTCAGGATCCGGCAATTCCTTACCACGATTGAAGTACAGCTTAACGCCGTCCGAGTCCGCGCGGATTCCAAGAACGCCCTCGTACCCGTGCTCGTTCGGTGAAAAGCTGATTACCACAGCACCCAAGTTGTGATATTCATACACCACCTCATGGGCGGTGGGCAGACGCTTTCGCAGCCACCGTCGCATTGCGCCTATGAGCCGTAGATGCGCGGGCGCGAACTTGGCGATAAGCGTACGCAACTGGGCTTCTGCCGATCGTCGCGCCACCGCAGACTGGGTGCTGCCGGGGACCTCGACTTCAACCTGGACGGAACGGCGTCCGGAGGCTTCTTTCTTCACGCTCATGATGGCTCCTTGGGATCGGGTCTCTGCGGCAGAGGGTGCGCCACGACCACCAGGCGATGCGCGCGGCCGCCAGGGTCGGCTTCATCGTGATACTTCGCAACCAGTTTCGTGATGGCCTCGGTGAGTTCGTTGCTGAAAGCCGCCCGATCCGCCGGCGACCGGAAGCGAACCTCGGTATCCACCGCCAGGGTCGCCAGGCGTTTGCCCGCCTCTGTCGCACGGCGAACGAGGTCAGCCACCTCGCGGACGACCCGTGCGCCCAGGGCGATGAGATAGCTCGCGGACAGCCGATCGACTTCCCGATTCGGATCAACGGCGACCGGGCCCAGGGCGCTCGGCGAAACGACGTAGGAAGCGGCCGTCGCCACGAGCAGCCGTTCCGTCAGCCCGCCCCACTTGCGTTCCTGGGCCAGCCGCACCAGCCCGTGCGCCTCCAGCGCGTGCAGATGGTAGTTGACCTTCTGCCGAGCCAAGCCGACCCGCGTGGCCAACGTCGCCGCCGAGGCGGGCGCGACTAGCTCAAAGAGGAGTCGACTCCGTATGGGCTCCAAGGCCACGGTCGCCGCCGCCGGATCATCGATTACTTGGATGTCGAGCACGAGGAGATGGTAGCATTGACAACAATTGTTGTCAAGCATGGATCAAGGCTTTTTCTGCCGAATTCGCGGAGTCGATGGCGTGCCGCAGAATTGTGAAGTTGCGGCGAGGTCTCCTCCTCTGGCCGCTGGTCGGACCGACGCGCGCAACGGCCCGGCGTGGGTCGGTTTCATCGACCGACGTAGCTAACGGCGGGCTGCCCCGCACCGGTTCGGGGCAGCCCGCCACCGGCCTTGCTTCCGCACGTCTCTTGGTTAGATCGAGCAAGGTATGGTATCATGGACGTGATCCGGAAAAATGCACTAAGAAAGCCACAAAGAAAGGTCTGAGCGCCTCCAAAACAGGCCCCAACCGATCCTCATTCTTGCAGTGAGGTATGCCACAAGATAATATCTGACAAGGACTTATCGATGGTGAGAATTGGGATAGTCGGAGTTGGTTTTATGGGCATGATCCACTTCCTGTCGGCCCGAAAGGCCCGCGGCGGCCGGGCGACGGCCCTGTGCAGCCGCGACCCCAAGAAACTGGCCGGCGACTGGCGCGGCCTCCGAGGCAACTTCGGCCCGCCCGGCGCAATGATGGACCTGACCGACGTGAAGCCCTACCCGCGCTACGAGGAACTGCTCGCCGACCCCGACGTCGATCTCATCGACATATGTTCGCCGACGCACCTGCACGCCGACATGGCGGTCGCGGCCCTGCGGGCGGGCAAGCACGTGCTGGTCGAAAAGGCCGTGGCCCTGACGCCGGAGCAGGCCGACCAAATGTTGCGCGCGGCGGCCGACGCCGGGCGGCTCCTTATGGTGGCCCACGTGTTGCCGTTCGTCCCCGAGTTCGCCTTCGCGGCCGAGGCGGTGCGCGGCGGCAGGTACGGCAAGCTACTAGGCGGCCATTTCAAGCGCGTCATCTCGCGGCCGGACTGGTCGGCCGACATCGGCGACGCCGCCAAGACGGGCGGCCCGGCCGTGGATCTGCACATCCACGACACGCACTTTATCGGCCTGATCGCGGGCGTGCCGGCCGCGGTGTTTTCGAGCGGCCTGGCCCAAGCCGACGGCACGGTGGACTACCTGACGACGCAGTACCTGTACGGCCCCGGCGGGCCGGCAGTGTCGTGTTCGAGCGGGGCGGTGGCCATGAAGGGCCGACCGTTCGTTCACGGCTACGAAATCTATCTGGAAAAGGCGACGGTGGTGTTCGACGGCGGGCCGCTGACGCTGCTGACGGAGGACGGCGGCAAGGAGTTTCCGCCGCTGACCGGCGACGACCCGCTGGGCGCGTTCACGGCCGAGATCGACGCGGCCGCCGACGGCGTGCGCGCGGGCAAGGCGCCGGACCTGCTGAGCGGCCAACTGGCCCGCGACGCGCTGGTGTTGTGCCACAAGGAATGCGAGTCGGTGCGGACGGGGAAGGCGGTGGCGGTGCGTTGACGGCTCATTTCGCCGCGGGGGGCTTTGAAAGCCAATCTTGCCCCTCGACGGTTCGGGAGGCCGTTCCATCATCTGCCGCAACACCTGGGCGATGGTCTTGATCTGGTCGTCGTGCAGCTGCACCGTTTCGCCGAGTTTCTGGATCTGCTCCACCAGTTCACCGGGCGTCGCCAGCAGCCGCCGCAGCCGGACGAAGGCCCGCATGATCTCGACGTTGACCCGCGCCGCCGTGGGCGAACGGAGGACGCTGGACAGCATGGCGACGCCGTGTTCGGTGAAGACCCAGGGCAGTTTGCGCCGACCGCCATATTCCCCGGAACTTGAAGTCACAATTTGTGACTTCAAGTTTGTAAACTCTTGCAGCGTAAGCTGAAACGCGAAATCGATCGGGAAGCGATCGGGGTTGCGCTTGACGGCTTGGTTGAGCGCCTTGGTCAACACGCCGTAGAGCCGGGCCAGGTCGGAATCGAGCATGACGCGCTGGCCGCGCAGCACCACGATGGCTTGCTCGATCTGCTCGGGCCGGATCGTTGCAAGCGGCTGGTTTTTCGCCATGCGAGCAGTATAGCCGACGACGCCGTTTCGGACGAGGCTGGGAGGATTCCGGAAGCCGTTTGAGGTCACAATCTGTGACCTCAAGTTCGTAAACCCTTGCCGCGTAAGCTGAAGCACAAGGTCTGCGTTCGTCCTTCCCGTAATCCTCCTCTCCTGGTCCCCAAACTCCTGTGGGGGAACGAGAGAAAAGCGGGAGTTCGGAATCGAGGAAAAAACTTCGCAATCGTCCTGCCCTTGACGCGGCGCGCGGCATGGGTTGAGATGGGAACCAAAAGTGCGGGCCGGGAACCCCGGCTTGGCGTCGCGGCGTAATTTGAGATAAAAACTATCCTCATTCGAGTACGCTGTCATGACCGCAGCCCTCCGCTGCCCCCACTGCGGGATTCCCTTCCAGCTCCCGGCCGTCTACCCCGCGAGTGGGCAAGTGGCGTGTCCCGGCTGCAAGAAGCCCCTCCGCCTCCCGCCCGCCCGACCTCCCGTGCCCGCAGCCCCGGCCGCACCCCACACGCCCGCGGTCGCGCCCGTAAGAGCAGTCCGCCCCGTCGCGCCCATCGACGGAGTGGCGCACGCTCCCCTGCCGGCGGCCCGTCCGGTGGCGCCGCCGGTTGGGCCGTCGCCGGTCCCGACCGCCCGCCTCGCGCCCCATGCCAAACTGGCGAGAGAGAGCGTCGAAGTCGTGCCCATCGACGCCAGATGGGCGACCGCGCCTTCGCCGGCCGGGTCGCAACCGCCGCGCCGTCCCGCGCCGACCGGCCGCCATGAGCCGCGCTTCACCAGTGCGCCGACGGCCGCGCCGCGCCGGCTGCCGACGAACCATGCCGCCGTCGTCACGGCGGTCATCGCCGGACTGGCCGCGATAGGCTGGCTGGCCTCGTTCTTGGGCCTGGTGGGCCTGTTCGACAGCGTGTCCATAGCCTCAGCCTCGTGGTTTTTCATTGCCTTTTTCGGCTCCCTCTTCGGGGGAATGGTCGGCTCCTCGCTGACCGGCGTGGCTCGCTTCCGCCACAGCGTGTACGCGGGACTCTGGCTTTCGGGGCTGCTGTTCGCCGTCGTCGTGCCCCTTTCCATCCTGTTAGAGTGGCTTGCTACGCGCATGGTGGACGAAAAGGCGGACGCCGCCGTCGGGGCCCTTCACGGCCCGGGCGTCGTGGCCCTGTGCCTGATTCTCACCCCCGTCCTGATCGTGGCGGGTTTCCTCCTTGGCGGGGCGCTGGACGTCGCCGCGACCACCGTGTTGCGCGGACTTCGGCCTCGCGAATGCTGGACGTACCACACCCACGACGGCAAGTCCTTCCCCGTCTACGGCCCCTGGCGGAACCCGGTCCTGGCCGGTTTCTGGGGCGTGAGCGGGTGGGCGCTGCTGCTCACCTGCTGGGTCCCTCTCGTCGCCGAAGGCAACTTGCTGGGCCTCCTGGCGACCTTCGCCCTGGGTCAGGTGTGCCGGCGGCTCGCGCGAAAGTACAGCGCCGTCTCGGCCAAGGACGCCCTGGAGAAGGACCCACGGCCGCCGATCATTTACCTCCGTTCCTTCCAGGACGACGGCATCTTCAACCCCGGCGCGTTTTTCCTCGCCAACGACTGGCTGCGGACCCTGGGCGAGAAGACCGCCGAGGACAACCTCTCCGGGATGCTGGCGCCGTTCGGCCCGGTCGTGGCCATCGGCCGCCCGGAAGAGGAGATGCCGGAAGTGGGCGCCGCCCGCATCTACGTCGGCGACGACCACTGGCAAGACCTCATCAAGGACCTGCTTTCGGATCGGGGGGCGTTGGCGGTGTTCCAGGCCGGCGGCACCAAGGGGCTGCGCTGGGAACTGGAGTCGGTCGCCGCTATGCTCCGACCGGAGCAAATCCTGATGTTCCTGCCGTTCGGCATGCACTGGTCGCCCCGCCGGTGCGCCTCCGGCTACGCCGCGTTCCACGCCTGGGCGGGCGGCTGTTTCCCCGCCCCCTTGCCCGACGCCGTCGAGGCCGACGAGTTCTTCTGCTATTTCACCTCGAGGCCGGCGTGGCAGACGCGAGTCCTGAGGCCGGGCATCCCGCCCCCGGAACGACACCCGCTCGGCGAGGTCTTGACGGACCTGCAAAAGGGCAAAGGATTGCGGCGGTGGACCCTGTGCAACTTCAAGAGGTTGGGCCCGATCATGCTGGCGGGTGCCCTCCTGATGGGCGTGAAGGGCCTGCGGATCTGGTTGAAGAGCAGTCCGCCGGCGCCCGTCGCCGCGGCCCCGGTCGCCATTACGACCGTGCCGGAGACTCCGCGCGAAGCGCCGCCGATCCGGTACGAGGGAAAAGCCCGGCCGTACCACATCACGCTTGCGGCCGCGTGGAAACCGACTGAGGCGGAGCCGAACGAGGACTTGTCGTTCAACCGCGGAGAGGGATTCGAGCTGCGGGTGCTGATCCTGGGCGGGCGGAGGGATTTGAAGGATACGGCAAACGAGTTTGCGGAGAACATGAGGAAAGCGACCACTCCCGCCGGTGCGCCCAAATATAACACGGTGACGATTCTGGAAGACCGGAAGGTTTCGGTGCGGGGTAAGGAATGGCACGACTTTAAATTGGAAATCTTCGTCGGCAACCAAAAAGTCTGGGAACGGGTCCGCTGCCGCTCGGGCGTGGAGGGGACGTTCTACCTCATGGCGACATTCACCGAGGACGCCCCGGCCCTTGACGACGAATTGACCCAGGCGTTCGATTCCTTCGAGTTGCCCCCGCCGCCCTGATGCCTTGCAGGCCCGCGACATCCGCGTACAACGGCGATGTGATCCGGGACGGAAGATGCCCCCGGCTCGCCGCGGTCAAAGAGGAGGACGCCTTGGAGTCCCACCCGCGAACGATTGAGGGGAAGGGGACCGTGTCGAACCACAGTGACGACCCGGCGCCGCTTCCGCCGGAGGTGGTCGGCTACGCCACCGAAAACTTCGTGCTGGGGGACGATCTGGACGGCCTGGCGCGGGTGCAACAATCCGGGGCGCCGGAGGCGGTGATTTTCTACGCCGCCCGCATCCTGGAGGCGCTGACGGCCGACGCGCTGCTCGCGCTGCGGATGGCGGCCACGGCCAACGTCTTCGCCAACCTCGACCTCCTGCAACAGTTCGGCCTGGTGCCCGCGGCCACCGGCCAGTGGGCGCACGCGTTGCGGCGGACGGGCAACGCCGTGCGGCACGTGCAACGGCGCATCGGCCCCGGCGACGCGGAGCTGGCCGTCCTGTTCGTCGAGCGCTGGCTATTCTGGTTCTTCCGTGAGTTCTCCTATGGGCCGCGGTTGGGCGCGCTGGAGGCCGGCGACATCCGCCTGTTGCCCGGTGGCGCCGCGGCGCGCAACCTTATGAAGTCGCTGGAAGGCGGACGCTTCCGCCCCGACGATCTACTGGGCGAGGACGCCCCCGCCGTCCTCCGGGCGCCCGCCCTTCCCGCCGTGGCGGCCGAGATCCTCCTGGAGCGAAAGGACCTGGAAGGGGCGAACGCCATCCTCACGGCCGCGCTGGGCGTGTTCCCGGAAGACTTGCGCTTGAACCAGCTCATGGGCCTTTACTGGAGCCGGCATGGCGACCTGGGCCGCGCCCTGCGCCTGGCTCGAGCCGCTCTACAAAAAGCACCACGACGACGATGAGACGGCGGGCATCACGGCGGGCGTTTATAAGCGGTTGTGGTGCGCCGACCCGACCGGGCTGGACTGTCTGTCTCACTCCCACCGGGCCTACTTTCAGGGCTGGGAGCGGTCGCGGCATACCAACCCCTATCTCGGCATCAACTCCGCCACGACGGCCCTGTGGCTGGAGCGTGAGGCCGCGGCCCGCGACCTCGCCAACCACGTGCAGGAGGTGCTGACTCACCGCGCCGCCCTGCTGGCCCAGGGGAGGGCCGGCGCCGCCGCCTCGCTGGGCTTTTGGGACCAGGTATCGCTCGGAGAGGCGTTGGTGATTCTCCGCGACATCCCGGCCGTGCGCCGCGCCTACCAGGAGGCCATCGAGGGACATCCGGGGCAAGTCGCCAACATCGAGGTGGCCCGCGAGCAGCTCGATCATTTGCTGCGAGCACTGGGACTGCCCGTGCGGGCGGACGAATTTCTCAGTCTGCCGCCCCTCTCGCCTCCTGTCGCACCGTGAACCGTTACGCAGACTCCTTCGCCGACTGATCCAATGTGCTTGCCTATGTTGGGGAAGCGCCTCCGAGTAGCCGCGTCAACCGCCCCCGCCGATGCGCCATGCCGCGTTCCAGTTCTCGCCGGATCGCCTCCGCCGTCGCCAGACGCCCCAGGACGCCGCCCGGCGGCTCATACTCGATCACGTCCGTGATGCGGACGCCGCCCTCCGCCGTCGGCTCGAACCGCTGCGTCTGTTTCCACGACCGGAACGGCCCCCGACGCTGCTCCTCCACGATCAGCGCGTCCTCCTCGAACGCCGTGATCTCGCTCTCCATCCGCTGCGTCACGCCCCAGCGCCGTCCCTTAACCGTCAGCCGCGACCCCAACCGCACCTCCGCCGGTCCTTCGACCAGCTGCAAATGCAGGTCCGGCGGCGCGAACCGCAGTCGTTCGGCCGTCCGTCGGAACAGGGCGAACGCCTGCGCCGGCGTCGTCGCGTAGTACTCGGACTGCTCGAAACGCGGCATGGCGCTTTCTCCCCGCCCTTGGCAAGACCGGCCGCGTCCCCTGTAATCAGAAACATGGCCGTCCCACCCTTCGAGAACGCATTCATCCTCACCGGGCCGACGGCGTCCGGCAAGAGTCAACTCGCCCTGACCCTGGCCGAACGGCTCGGCGCCGAGATCGTGTCGATGGATTCGATGGCCCTCTACCGCGGTATGGACGTCGGAACGGCCAAGCCGAGCCAGGGCGACCGCCGACGCGTGCCGCACCACCTCCTCGACGTGCTCGACCCGTGGGAGTCGGCCAGCGTGGCGTGGTGGCTGCGGCGGGCCGCCGACTTCTGCCGCGACATCGAGGCGCGCGGCCGGCGCGTCCTGTTCGTCGGCGGAACGCCATTGTATCTAAAAGCGCTCCTGTACGGCCTGTTCGACGGGCCGCCGGCCGACGAGGTGCTGCGCCGCAGACTGACGGAAGAGGCGGAACGCCTGGGATCGCCGGCCCTCCACGCCCGCCTCGCCGCGGTGGACGCGGCCGGCGCCGACCGGTTGCATCCCAACGACGTTCGCCGCATCATCCGCGCCCTGGAAGTCTGGCAACTGACCGGCCGGCCGCTCAGCGCCTGGCAGACGCAATGGGCCGTCCCGCCCTGCGCCGGCGGCCGTCCCGTCCTCTATCTCAATCCGCCGCGCGCCGAGCTGTACGCCCGGATTGATGAGCGCGTTCGCCGCATGATCGCCGACGGGCTGGCGGAGGAAGCGGCCGCCCTGCGCCGTCTGCCGCGGCCGCTGAGTCGGGAAGCCTCCCAGGCCGTCGGCTACCGGGAAATGTTCGACCACCTCGACGGCCGGGCCGGGCTGGAAGAATCGATCGTGCGCATCCAGACGCGCAGCCGCAACCTCGCCAAGCGGCAGCGGACGTGGTTCCGCGGCCTGCCGCAGTGCATTCCGGTCGCGGACCATTTGACATTCGCCTCCTGGGGTCTGACAATGGAATAGGTTTCCCTAGTCGTGCTCCTGTGCTATAAGACCCACAGGGAGTTTCCGCGCCGTGGTTCCCTTGGCCGCCCGCTTGCGCCGCGGAGGAGGTTTCGATGCCGTCGGTCACGTTTCAGGTGCTCGAAGGGGTTGACCGGGGCCGCACGTTCCGCGAACTTCCCACCCCGGTAACAATCGGCCGCGAGGAAGGCAACGTGCTCCGTCTAAACGACGAGCGCGTCAGCCGCTTCCACGCCAAGGTCCAGGCTGACAGCGGCGAAATCATTCTCACCGACCTGGAAAGCACCAACGGCACCCGCGTCAACGGCAACGTCGTGCAGATCCGCCGCCTGCGGGCCGGCGACCGCGTCGGCGTCGGCCGCTCGCTGCTGCTGTTCGGCACCGAGGCGGAGATCGCCGCCCGCCACGCCGCCCTGATCGCCGCCGGCGCCTCCACGCGCGGCCTCGTGGACGCCGACGAGCTGCCGGCCACGGTCCACGGCCAGACCGTCGCCGGCTCGTTCGAGCACGACGACGATTTCGACCTCAGCCTCACCGACAAGATCACCTTCGCCAACGGCACGCTGTTCGCCGGCGCCCGGCCGCTGCCGCCGCTGCCGCTGAAGACGACCCCCTCCCAGGCCGCGCGATTGGCGGAACTGCTCGAATTTCTCCACCACCGCCTGACCAACGCCACCGAAAACATTCACGCCAACGAAGAAGGTTCGCAGGTGGTGCTGTCCTTCGCCGACTGGCAGCGCGTGCTGGCCGTGCAGATGGTGCTGGCCCGCTACGTCCGCGCCGTCGCCGAGCCGGACGCGCTGGAAGAATAAACGAATTCACCACAAAGACACAAAGAGCACAAAGACGAAGACAAAGAAAACCCTTGCCTCGGCTGCCGACGCTGATTCCTCGGCTCGGTTGCTGTATTGTGCATGGGTGGGTTCCGGTCTTCGTGTTTCCTTTGCGCCCTTCGTGTCTTTGTGGTGAACCACTTATGCCGCAACGTCCCTTCGTTCACCTCCACTGCCACAGTCACTACAGCCTGCTCGACGGCGCCAACCGCCTCCCCGAGCTGACGGCCCACGCCAAGGCGCAGGGCATGAACGCCCTCGCCCTCACCGACCACGGCAACCTCTACGGCGCCATCGAGTTTTACCAGGAATGCAAGGCCGTCGGCCTCAACCCGATCATCGGCTACGAGGCCTACGTCGCCCCCGGCAAGCGCACCGAGAAGGGGGCGGCCCGCCGCGGCGAGGCCGGCTTTCACCTCACGCTCCTGGCGCAGAACCGCACCGGCTTTCGCAACCTCATCAAGATGGCCTCCGTCGCCTTCATGGAGGGCTATCATTACGTCCCGCGCATCGACAAGGAGCTGCTGGAAGTACACAAGGAAGGCATTATTTGTCTCAGTGGCTGCGCCTCCGGCGAGTTCAGCGAATTCATCCTCAAGGACCACCCCGACGAGGCGGAAAAGCTGGCGCGATGGTTCCACGGCGTCTTCGGCAAGAACTTTTACGTCGAGATCCAGAACAACGGCCTGAACATCCAGAAAGAGTGCGCCGACGGCGCGATCCGCATCGCCGACAAGCTCGGCCTGCCGCTCGTCGCCACCAGCGACGCCCACTACCTGACGCGCGACGACGCCAACGCCCATGACGTGCTGCTGTGCATCAACACCGGCGCCAAGCGCTCCGACGAGAAGCGCATGCGCTACGGCGAACCGGGCCTGAACAAGCTCGTCGATCAGTTCTACGTCCGTCCGCCGGAAGAGATGTACCGCCTCTTCCCCGGCCGCGAAGAGGCCGTGAAACGGAGTCAAGAGATCGCCGACGGCTGCTGCATCGAACTCGACTTCAGCGCCCGCCACTTCCCCGTCTTCACGCCGCCGGACGACAAGAAGCCGGAGGACTACCTGCGCGAGTTGTGCCACGCCGGGCTGCGCGAGCGCTACGGCGACGCGCCGGCGCCGGCGGTGCTGGAACGGCTCGAACACGAGCTGGACGTGATCTGCCGGATGGGCTTCGCCAGTTACTTTCTCATCGTCAGCGACTTCGTGCGTTTCGCCGTGGACAACGGGATCCCGGCCGGCGCCCGCGGCTCGGCCTGCGGCGCCCTGGTCAGCTACGTCCTCAAGCTCAGCCACGTCGATCCGCTGGAATACGACCTGCTGTTCGAGCGCTTCCTCGACCCCAACCGCTCCGAGGCGCCCGACATCGACATCGACTTCTGCCAGGAGCGCCGCGAGGAAGTCATCGCCTACGTCCGCCGCAAGTACGGCGAGGGCAGCGTCGCCCAGATCGCCACGTTCGGCACCCTGGCCGCCCGCGCCGCCATCAAGGACGTGGGCCGCGTGCTCGACTTCCCGCTGGAGCGCGTCACCCAGCTGACCAACATGATCCCAAAGACGCTCGGGCATCACCCTCGACGAGTCGCTCAAGGAGAGTACGGACCTCAAACAGGCGTATGAATCCGACCCGGAGGTGCGCGAGCTGATCGACGTCGCCCGCCGCCTGGAGGGGACCAACCGCAACTCCGGCACGCACGCGGCCGGCGTGGTGATCGCCAACGGCGCCCTGACGGACTATGTGCCGTTGCAGCGCGTGGTGCGCAAGGGCGACGACGCCGGCTCGCGCGCCGGCGAGGCGGTGGTGACGACGCAGTGGACGATGGGCGACCTGGAGAAGGTCGGCCTGCTCAAGATGGACTTCCTGGGCCTGCGCACGCTGACGCTGCTGGACAACGCGGTGAAGCTGATCCAGAAGACGCGCGGCGAGATCATCGACCTGTATAAGCTGCCGTTGGACGACCCTGAGACCTACGCCCTGTTGCAGCGCGGCGACGCCAAGGGGGTGTTCCAGCTGGAATCCGACGGCATCCGCGAACTGCTCAAGCGGATGAAGCCGGACAACATCCGCGACATCATCGCCGTCATGGCGCTCTACCGCCCCGGCCCGCTCGAGGGCGGCATGGTGGACGACTACGTCAACGTCAAGCACGGCCGGGCCAGGCCGTCCTACGCCCACCCCGTCATGGAGGAGGTTCTGGCCGAGACCTACGGGGTGATGGTCTATCAAGAACAGATTATGCGGATCTTGAATAGGCTCGGCGGGATCGAGCTGTCGAGCGCCTACGCCTGCATCAAGGCCATCAGCAAGAAGAAGTTCGAGATCATCGACGAGCGGCGCAAGGAGTTCACGGCCGGGGCGGCCAAGCGGGGCCTCTCGGAAGACGCCTCAAAAGATATTTTTAGTTTAATCATCAAATTTGGAGGTTATGGCTTCAATAAGAGCCACACCGCGGCCTACGCCCAGGTCGGCTACCAGACGGCCTACCTCAAGGCCCACTACACGCCGGAGTTCATGGCGGCGCTGTTGACCAGCGAGATCGACGACGGCAACAAGCGCGACATCATGGTCGAGCACATCGCCGACGCCCGCCGCCTCGGCGTGGACGTACTGCCGCCCGGCGTCAACGAGAGCGACGCCGATTTCACCGTGCGCGACGGCAAGGTCGTCTTCGGCCTGACGGCCATCAAGGGCGTCGGCCGCGGCGCCGCCGAGGCCGTCGTCCGCGCCCGCGCCGAGGGCGGCCCGTTCACGGACCTTTTCGACTTTTGCGAGCGCGTCGATCTCAAGGCGGTCAACCGGGCGGCCCTGGAGAAGCTGGCCAAGGCCGGCGCCCTGGACTGCCTCGGCGGCCACCGGGCGCAGCTCTTGCACGCCGTCCCGCGCGCCCTGCAGTCGGCCGGCGCCCGCCAGGAGGACCTGCGCCGCGGCCAGAAGAGCCTGTTCGAGACGGCCGGCGGCGACGGGGCCTCGGCGTCCGGCCCGGCCGGCGAGGCGTTGCCGGAAGTGCCGGAGTGGCCGGAGACGGAAAAGCTCAAATACGAGAAGGAGGTCCTCGACTTCTACCTGTCCAGCCACCCGCTGGCGCAGCGCGAAAAGGAGCTGCGCCGCTTCGCCACCTGCACCGTGGAGCAGCTGAAACAGCTGCCGGCCGAGCAGGAGGTGACGCTCGGAGGCATGTTGGTCCAGGTCCGTTTCATGAACACCAAGAAGGCGCGCAACGGCAACAGCCGCTATGTCCGCTGCAAATTGGAGGATTTTACCGGGTCGGTCGAGTGCGTGATGTGGCCCGACGACTACGTTCGCCACAAGGACGAGGTGCAGGAGGACCGCGTTTGCTTCGTCCGCGGCTCGGTGGAGCGGACGCGCGAGGAGCCGGGCCTGGTGCTCAACCGCATCCTCAGCCTCGAACAGGCCCAGCGCGAACTGCGCGCGGGCTGTATCTGCTAATCAAACTGGGCGTCCACGGGCCGCAACACGTCGAGGCGCTGGCACCGATCCTGACGCGGGCGCCGGGCGGGTGTCCGGTGTTTTTGACGGTACGCGACGCGGCGGGGAAGAAGGTCGATCTGCGGCTGGGCCGCGAGTACGCCGTCAACCCGGCGGCGTATCCGCACGACGATCTGGCGGCGCTGCTCGGCGAGGACTGTGTCAAGTTGGCGTGAGGGTAGTTTTACCAGCCGCGAGCGCCAGCGCGGCAGGCCACACTAACTCGAAGCGCAAGCGGGGGCGAAGGTTCGTGGCCGTGATTCGGGTCAGGAACCTACTCCCTCGCTTGCGCTTTGGGATAGGGAGGTTGTCATGTTTCGCAGGATGAGGCTGTTCTTGTTTTGCACTGCGGCCGCCCTTTTTCTATCCGCTGCCCCGCCCCCGGAAGGGGAAAACGGGCCGACGTCCGGCGGCAAGACGCTCAGCGAGTGGGTGGATTCCCTCCGGAGCCAAAAATTCGAGGAGAGGGCGGCGGCTCAGGCGTTGGCAGAGATCGGTCCCGAGGCGGCGGGGGCTGTTCCCGCTTTGATTGAGGCCCTCCGCGACAAGGAATTTGTAGTTCCGGGCTTTGCCGCCAGAGCTTTAGACTACTTGTGTAGATACCAATGGGCAACGTGCCGTGGCTGCCGCTGAATTGGGATCGGACGGATGCGCCCAGTGCGGCGGAGGCGCCGGGCACGGGGCGGAATCGCAGGCCGAACGGGGAACAGGCCTGAATGGCGCTGACTTAAGGCGCAAGTCTCTGCAGTCTTGCCACTTACGTCTTGCAGCCTTGGCGGTGTTCGTCCGTCCATGTCTGGGCGGCGCTGGACGAATTAGGCCGACGGCCGAGGTCGCTTTCTGCTCGCCCACCCCACCGGAAGCCAGGTGGTGGAACCGTAAGTTGTGATATGGACTTGACTTGCGCCTTAAGTCAGCGCCATTCGGAACAGGCCTGATATCACGGCAGGCGCCGCCGCGCGGATCGCGAAGTCGCATAACCCATCTTGCCGAACCGCCTGCCCATTGCACTTGTTACAGCATGAAGCTGTCCCAGATCAATACGCCCCCGCCTTGGCGTCAATTCACAGCGCCAGCGGTCTGGCCTGTACGTCTCTGCCCAGCCATGTGAGAGACCCCAGCAGGAGCAAGCAAACCGCGAAACTGATTCCACCGACTACGTATGCGGTGGCCTCGTCATGAATACAGGCGGCGTCATACAGGCCATGAAGAATCACAGCAGGCGCGCAAAATAAGATGTACACGGGTATCACACAGATAAAGAAAAGCTGTCCGCCTTCAGATATCGCTTCCAAAATGTCTCGCGATCCCCCCCACTTCTCAAAAAGAAGGCCGGCTATCGTTGCCACAATCCCAGTAAGACAGGCCCAGGTACCATGCAAGCACACGCACCAGACCGCTCGCATCAGGTAAATCCACGTTGGAACGCTGGTGCCACCACACACATGAAAGCCAGCATACACATGAAAGTAGAAGATCGCCTCGCCAGCGCCATAGCTAAGGCCGCCGACCAAGAATGCCACGCCGATGCGGGCAGTAACTCTTGCCCAGTTGGCCTTGTCGAGAGATTCAGCGGGTCGCGCACGAAACCTAACTCGACCTTCATCAGGAACTCTTGCCCAGTTGGCCTTGTCGAGAGATTCCCGGCTCGACTTGGCCGTCAAGAAAAGAAAACCGAGCGCACCGAACCCGAGCATTCCCTTCACCATTTCTTCGGGAAGCGCCACGCCTGCCATAAAGCTCACCGTGTGGTCCCCGAAGGACCGGGGCACCACTGACTCCGAATAGCCCCAGCCAATGATCCCACCAATTCCTTGCAACGTCCAACCCAAGAAATAAGCGCGAGGCCCGCCGGCCTGAGCAATGTTCGAAAAACCCTGGAAATGGCCATTTACATACATCGATCCTGCGCCCCATTGCAGGAGAAGGACGGCTACCGTGCCCCCAAGAGCCAGCAGCGGAATCGCGACGACCGCGTTGCGCCAGCGGGCTTCCGGGAACAGAGGCCGCAGGACGAATGTGATTGTGCAGGCGAGGGTGGCGCATAGGGCGGCGAGTCCCCAGACCATGCCGAGAGTGGGCGTGTTGGAAAAAGCTCCTGGGCCGGCGAGAAATTGTCCTAGGTCACGCATCGCCTCTTACCGCCTTTCGGGCATGTCGCCCTCCAAGTTCGCCTCCGTGCCCCGCACCTCGTCCACTCGAAGGAGCACGCCTACCGCAAGGCCGTCACAGCCAAGGCCCCGACCGAGCTGAACCCCGGCGAACATTCCGATGTGAGCTGGGTCGCCACCGAGTGCGTGGACCGGATGCAGGAAGTCGTCATCGCCAGGGGCATGAACGACAGCCAGTTCCAAGCCAACCCGCTCGTCACCCTCCAGCACGCCTACAACCTGCCGCCGGTCGGCAAGTCCCTCTGGCGCAAGCGCGTCAAGGACGGCGATTCCGTCAGGATCAAGGCCAAGACGCAGTACCCCGCCCGGCCCGACTCCTGGCCCGAATCCGACCCCTGGCCGCCGGATCGCGTGCTGTCGCTCGTCCAGGCCGGCCTGCTCAACGGCAAATGGATCGGTTTTCTCCCCTGAAGGTACACCTCGCCGACGCGAAAGCAAGTGAAAAATACGGCTGGCCTCCAGAAACTCCAGAAACTTTAGTGATCGACGAATGGTTACTTCTTGAGTACGCCGTCTGCTTCCTGCCCATGAACCAGGACGCCCTAGCGGTCTACCGCATCTTCCCACGCCGCGTCGGCGGCGTCCATAGCGGCCTTGTCGACGTTCTGCATCGCCAGGTGTCGTTCGCGCGTGAAGTAGTTCATGGCTTTCGTCTCGCCGCTTTTCGGACTCAATCCAACCCGAAAAACGCCATCGACCCCAAATACAGCAACACCCCCATCGACCGCACCGCCTCGCGCGTGTTCACCTTGGAGACGCCGCCGCAGCGGTCGGCGAAGATGATCGGCGTCTCGCCGACGCGGCAGCCGGCCGCGCGACAGCGGTAGAGCATTTCTTCCTGGAACGAATAGCCGCGCGAAATCATCCGCTCCAGGTGGGCCTCGCGCAGCTTGGACACGCGGTAACAGCGGAAGCCGCCGCTGGCGTCGCGGGCGCCGACGCGCATCAGCAGCCGCGTCAACAGGTTGACGCTGTTGCTGATGAGCCAACGCTTGAGCGGCCAGTTCTCCGTGCCGCCGCCGGGGACGTAGCGCGAGCCGATCATCACGTCGTGCCGGTCCATGCCGGCCACCATCGCGGGCAGGTAACGCGGGTGGTGGCTGAAATCGGCGTCCATGCTGAAGAAGTAATCGAAGTCGTGTTCCATGGCGTAGTGCATGCCGGCGAGGATGGCCGTGCCCAGGCCGAGTTTGCCGGCGCGGTGGAGGACGTGGACGCGCGGGTCGGCCGCGGCGAGGTCGTCGGCCAGCTTGCCGGTGCCGTCGGGCGAATTGTCGTCCACGACGAGGACGTGCGCGGCCGGCAGGGTCGCATGGATTTCCCGCACCAGCGCCGTCAGGTTTTCCTTCTCGTTATAGGTGGCCAGCGAGACCAGAATGCGCGGGGAAGACGAGGCCACGATCCCTCCTTCTTTGCGTGTTGCGGCTTGCAAGGCACGCGGGGGCGGGTCTATCTTATAGAAAGCTCCTCATCTCCGGGGAGGCGTACCCGTCGGACTTGCAGAGAGGGCGCGCAGCGATGGCCGAGGCAATCACGATCGCCTGCCCCGAATGCGACAAAAAGCTCACGGTGGCGGCCGCAGCGGTCGGTAAGAAGATCCGATGTAAGGCCTGCGAACACGTTTTCGTCGTCAAGGCGCCCGCCGCCAAGGCCGCCAAGCCGGCCGCGAAGGCCGCCGACGCCAAGAAGAAACCGGCCCCGAAGCCGAAACCCCCGGACGACGACGAGGAGGACAGCAAGCCCTACGGCGTCACCTCGATGGACACGGCGCCGCGCTGCCCCGAATGCGCCAACGAGATGGAGAGCGAAGACGCCGTCATCTGCCTGACGTGCGGCTACAACACGCAGACGCGCGTCCGGGCCGAGACCAAGGCCGTGGAAGACGTAACGGGCATGATGGTCTTCCTTTGGCTTCTGCCCGGCATCCTCTGCGTGCTGGTGGTCCTGACCCTCCTGACGTTCGATATTTTCTACACCATCAAGATCGGTGAATATGTCGCGGACGCCTGGTACGAGTTCATCAGTTACCCCTGGTTCGTGATCTGGTTCGTCTGGGCGCCGACGGTGGTCGTCATGGTCCTCGCCACCACCTCCGCCGTGAAGCGGCTGATCCTGCACCCCCGTCCGCCGGAGCGGATCAAAAAGAAGGCGAAGAAAGAGGACGACTGAGGGCGACGGCCGTCGGGTCGTTACAAACCCGCGACCGGGCTGGGTCGTCTAAAGAGTGGGCGGATGCGCCGCTCCGCATGGTTAGCCGCGACGCGCAGCGGAGCGCTTATCCCGAGCGCTCCGCTCCGCGTCGCGGCTAACCGGCGCCGTTTACGGACTCCCCCGCCCGCCCGAATTATGGAGACCGAGATGAAGCGAGCCGTTCCCGACCGATGGCTGCCGTTGCTCCTCGCGGGATGCCTGGCGGGGGGCGGATCGCTGCGGGCGGCCGACGCGGAGCCGACGGCGCTGGCCGTCAAGGCGCTGGCCGTCCTCAACGCCAACTGCCGCCGCTGCCACGGACAGGACGGTTCTGCCGAAGGCGGCATGAACTTCATCCTCGACCCCGCCAAGCTGGTCGCCCGCAAGAAGATCGTGGCGGGACGGCCCGACCAATCGCTCCTGTTCAAGCGCGTCGCCTCCGGCAAAATGCCGCCGTCGGGCGAAAAGCCGCGGCCGTCGGCCGACGACGTCGCCCTTCTCAAGCGGTGGATCGAAGCCGGCGCCCCGTCGCCGACGCCGCCCGTCCGCCGGCCCATCCTGACGGACGCGGCCGTGTTCAACCTCATCCTTGCCGACCTGGATCGGCAGGACCGACGCGGCCGGCGTTTCCTCCGCTATTTCAGCCTGGCCCCGCTGGCCAACGCCGATTTCAGCCCCGACGAGCTGCAAACATATCGCAACGCCCTGGCCAAGCTGCTCAACAGCCTTTCCTGGAGCCCGCGCATCACGCTTCCCGCCGCCATCGACCCGGACAAGCTCGTCCTGCGGATCGACCTGCGCGACTACCAGTGGGACGCCATCCTCTGGGACCGCCTGCTGGCCGCCTACCCCTACGGCGTCCTGGCCGACACCGCCACGGCGCGGGCCGTCCTCGTCGGCACGGCCACGCGCGTGCCGTGCGTCCGGGCCGACTGGTTCCTGGCCAACGCCTCGCGGGCGCCGCTCTACTACGATCTCCTGCAAATCCCGTCCAATTTGTCGGAATTGGAGCGGCAGCTGCACGTTGACGTGGCGGCCGACGTCCAGCAGGAGCGCGTGGCGCGGGCCGGCTTTCTCGGCTCCGGAATCTCCCGCAACAACCGCCTCATCGAGCGGCACGACGCCATGACCGGCGCCTACTGGCGGACCTACGATTTCGAGGGCATCCCGCAAAACCTGGTGGACCGCGACCTGCTGCTGCCGGATCGGCGCAACCTGTTCGCCTACCCGCTCGGCCCCGGCCTCGCCGACGGCAACGCCTTCCAGCACGCGGCCGGCGAGGCCATTTTTAACCTGCCCAACGGCCTGCAAGGCTACCTGCTGGTCAACGCCAACGACGTGCGGCAGAACAAGGGCAACACGGCCATCGTCAGCGACCCCAAGCGGCCGGATCGGGCCGTCGAGGCCGGCGTGTCGTGCATGTCGTGTCACGCCGGCGGCATCAACCCCAAGGACGACCAGATCCGCGACCACGTCCAGAAGAACGCCAAATCGTTCAGGCGAAGCGACGCGGAGTTGATTCGCGCCCTCTACGTCCCCAAGGAGAAAATGCGGGCGCTGATGGACGAGGACTGCGACCGCTTCCGCAAGGCGCTGGCAAAGACCGGCAACAAGGTCAGCGCGACCGAACCGATTATGAGTGCGACGCTGCGTTACGAGGCCGATGTGGACCTGCCGACGCTGGCGGCCGAGGCGGGGTTGAAGCCGGAAGAGTTGCTGCCGCGACTTGCCGGATCGGAGAAGTTGGCGCAGAGTTTCGGCCCGCTCCGGGCGCCCGGCGGCACGGTCCCGCGACAGGTGGTGGAACAGGCGTTCGGCGACCTGGCGCGCGGCCTGCGGCTGGGGGCCGTGTTCCAGCCCGGCCAAACGGGCGAGACGCTGCCGGACAACACCGGCGAGGTCGATCCGCTGGAGGCGCAGTCCAGCCCGGCCAACGCCGCGGCCTTCAGCCCCGACGGTCGCCGCGCCGCCTTCGCCAGCGCCGACAAGACGGTCGTGATCTGGGACGTGGAGGGCGGCCGCGAGCTGCGCCGCTGCATCGGCCACACGGCGTCGGTCTGGTGCGTTGCCTTCAGCCCCGACGGCTCGCGCATCCTCTCCGGCGGCAAGGACGGCACGATTCGCCTATGGGAGACGCAGACGGCCCGCGAACTCCGCCAATTCGACGGCCACGACGATTTGGTGACGTGCGTGGCCTTCGGCCCCAACGGCCGTTGGGCGCTGTCGGCCGGCTACGACCATCGGGTGATCCGCTGGGACCTGGACGGCGGCGCGGCCGACCCGGCGTTCGCCTTTGACGCGCCGGTCAGGTACATCAACGCGCTGGCCGTGTCGCCGGACGGCGGCCGCTGTGCGGTGTGCGCGGACCAGAAGGTCTATGTCGCCGACGCCAAGACCGGCAAGGTGTTGCAGACTTTCGCGGGGCACACCGATTCCGTGACGGCCGCCGCGTTTTCGCCGGACGGCAAGCGCGTCCTGACCGGCGGCGACGACCGCACCCTGCGGCTGTGGGACGCCGCGACGGGCAAGCAAATCCGGGTGTTTTCCGGACATGAGGGAGGAGTCAAGAGCGTGGCCTTCGCGCCGGACGGCAAGCGCGTCCTTTCGGGCGGGGCCGACGCCACGGTGCGGCTATGGGACGTGGAAACCGGCAAGGATTTGCGGGACTTCCGCAAACACGCCGAGTCGGTGGCGGCCGTGGCGTTCGTCGATGACGGCCGGGCGACGCTGTCCGTCAGCCGCGACGCCAACGTCCGCCTTTGGCGGCTGAACAAGGCCGCGTCCGCCGCCCCGGCGCCGGCCCCTTACGACCCGACCGCGACCAACCCGCCGAACCCGGCGCCGACGCCAGCCGCGAACGCCGGGTTGCAGCCCACGGCCGTCGTCCCCATCGGCGGCACGGTCGGCGCCGTGTACCTGTCGCCGAACCGCAAATGGCTCTACGCCTTGAACGTGACCGACGGCAAGCTGGTCAAGATCGACGCGGCGACGAACCGCCGGGTCGGCGAATTGCGGCTCGGCGCGGGGACCGACGCCCTGGCGATGAGTCCCGACGGCAAGACGGTGGCGGCGATCGCGGCGGTGGAGGGCGTCAACAAGGGGTCGGCGGCGTGCGAGCTGCAAATCATCGACCCGGTGAAGATGGAGATGCGGAAGGATTTTAACGTGTTGGCCGCGCCTTACGACGTGGCCGTTTCGGACGGCGGCCTGGCGTTCGTGACCGGCGGCGACGGCGATTGGACGGACGTGGCCGTGGTGGATAGTGCCAAGGAGACGATCGTGGCCCGCTGGGGCGGCGTATGGAACCGTTCGTTCGTGCGGCTGTCGGCGGACCAGAAGCGGCTCTACGTCTCCAGTCAGGGTGTGAAGCCGGGCGTGCTCGACGCCCTGCCGCTGCCGGGAAAGATCGACGACAAGCCGGCCGCGTATCGCGCCGCCGTGCCGCCGCACTACGCGCTGGGCGGCGAGGTGGAGACGACGGCGGACGGCCGGTTCCTGCTGTGCAAAACGGGCGTGGTACTTCAGGCGTCGGAGACGCGCGACGCGGACATGCGGTTCCAGGCGTGGGTCGGCCCGTTCACGGCCGCGGCGACGGACGCGGACGCCCACAGCGCGTTCCTGGTGACGCGCGAAGGCGTATTGAAGCAGTATTCCTATCCGGAGTTCAAATTACTGGCGGCGTGGGACCTGGGGATCGCGGCGACGGGGGCGGCGCTGGACGGCAAGGCGGCCAAGCTGTACGTGGCCGGCTTCGACCCGAAGTATGCGGCGGAGCATCCGCGGGCGCGCGGCTACGGCGACGTGTTCGTGTATTCACTGCCGGACGTGCTGACGAAGAAATAAGAAGATTCACCACAAAGACACAAAGGGCGCAGAAGGGAATCTTTGTATTCCCTTTGCGCCCTTTGTGTCTTTGTGGTGAAATCTCTTACTTCATGCCCTTCTTGGCCTTGAACTCGGCGATATACTTCTCCGGGTTCTCCTTGAAGGCGTCGGCGCAGCCGGAGCAGCAGACCCAAAAGGTCTCGCCCTTGTAGCTGACCTGGATCTTGCCGAGGCCGCCGGTGACGATGCAGACGTTCTTCGCCTCCGTGGCGCCGAGCGACTCGCCGACGCGCGTCGCCTGTACCAGGAAGTCCTTGCGGAGCAACTTCGACCCCTCCTCCTTGTGCCCCATGCGGAAGATGAACCGCACGCCCTCCGCCGCCGTGTTCATGGTGATCTGCTGCGTCTCCTTGGTGTCCGGGTCGGTGCGGTCCAGCGTCAGTTCGTTCTTGTCGGTATCCAGCGGTCCCACGAACACCTGTTTCTTGTCGTCCTTGGTCGTCAGCGTCAGCTGGTAGACCTTCTTTTCGGGCAGGTAGCGCATCTCGCCGCTCTTGTAATTTTTGCCCTCCTTGAAGTGGATTATCAACGAGGCGTCGTCGCCCTTGAACTTCCACGTCCACTCCAGCGCCTCGTTCCAGACGGCGTCCCTGGGTCCGGGCCGGAGCTTGTCGGGGCCGCCGTTGCCCTTCCACTCGCCGATGAAGTCGTTCAAGGCCTGGAGGCCTTCCTTCGAGGTCTTGGGGTCGTCGCCCTTGTCGGCCAACGCCGACCGGGTCGGAAACAGGAAGGCCGTCAGGCCGAACACGAGGCCGCACGCCAGCAGTCGTTTCATAATCGCTCGCTTTCCCTGAAGGGGTCTTTTCGGAGAACGTCCCCGTTTAGACGGAACAAGAGCGGGATTGGTTCCCCGGGCTACTGTATCACGCGAAAAGCGCCTCGACCGCCTTGCCCTTGCCGTCCTTCGTCACGTAGAACGGCCGGCCCTCCGTCTCGTAGGACAAATCCGCCGGGATTCCCACGGCGCGGTACAGCGAGGCGTGCAGGTCCGGGATGGTCACGGCGTCCTTGACCGAAACGAACGGCCGTTCGTCCGCCGTGGCGCCGTGGACGTGACCCTTCTTGACGCCGCCGCCGAACAGCACCACGCCGCCGGCCCCGGTGAAGTGGCGGTGCATCCCGTAGTTCTTCTCTTCCATCACCTTGTCGGGAACCGACACCTGATCCTGCACCTTCTGCTCCGGCTTGCCCTCGATCAGCATGTCGCGGCTGAACTCGCTGGCGATCACCACCAGCGTGCGGTCGAGCAATTTCCGCTCGTCCAGGTCCTTGACCAGCCGCGCGATCGGGGCGTCGATCATCTTCATCATGTCCACCATCCGGCTGTGGCCGTTTTCGTGGGTGTCCCAGCCCTGGAAGGGGACGTATTCCGTGGACACCTCAATGAAGCGGGTGCCGGCCTCGACCAACCGCCGGGCCAGAAGACAGCCGAGGCCGAAGCGGTTCGCTTTGCCGCCGCTGTAGATGTCGTAACTCTCTTTCGGCTCCAGGCTGAGGTCGAACGCCTTCGCGGCCGGCGAGTTCATCAGCCGGCGGGCGCCGTCCACCGACTTGAGGAATTCTTCTTCCTTGGGGTCGAGTCCGGCGGTTTCGCGCCGAGCCTGGAGGGTCTTGACGTACAGCTCGAAGCGCTGGCGGAAGCGTTCCTTCGACATGCCGGCCGGCGGCTGCACGGTTTGCACGGCCTGCGACGGTTCCGGAACGAGGAAGGGGCCGTAGGAATTGCCGAGGAAGCCGGCCGTCTGGAAGGCCTTGACCTCGAAGTCTTCGCCGCCGGCCGAGCGCTGGCCGACGTCGATGAAGGCGGGCACGTCGGGATGGCGCGGCCCGAGGGTGCGCGAGAGGACGGCGCCGATGTGCGGGGCGGCGACGGGCTGCGGCGGCACGTAGCCGGTGTGCCAGTGGTACTGGTGGCGCGAGTGGAGGATGAAGCCGAGGTCGCCGGCCTTGAAGGTCTTGATGAGCGTGCCGTGGTGCATGACCTGGGCGACGTTGGGCATGCCCTTCGGAGATTTGCAGGCCGTCCACGCTGGTGGGGATGGACTTGAAGGTGGAGTAGACGGCCTTCGATTCCATGCCCTTCTCGAAGGGCGTGTACTTTTTCATGTCCCAGACTTCGGTGGCCGCCTGTCCGCCGGCCATCCAGAGGAGGATGATCGTGTCGGCGGTGGCCTTGGGCTTGTCCGGCTCGTCGGCGCAGACGCGGGCCGAGCAGGGCGGCGGCGCCCGCGGCGGCGCCGGTGCGGAGGAAGTCGCGGCGGGATGGGATGCGTTCAATCATGTTTACCTCCCTCACGCCACTGGGTTGGCTTGGTCGGTTCGAGTTTTCACGACCCTTACCTTACGGTCTGTACTTTCCGCGATTTTCCAACATTTGGTCATGATGGATCGTCACTGGGCGTTATGTTGCTGGCGAGGCGCTGACGCATGAAGCCGCTGGGAGGGTGGACAGCTGCCGGTTCCCCGGACACGATGAGGGTTGTCTACGACCACTCGTCCCGCCAAGGAACCGGCCATGCCATTGTCGCACCTTCCCGCCGCCGTGTCCGCCTGGTTTTCGCAAATCGTCGGCGTCCTCGACCGCCGCTCCGCCCCACGCCTGGCGCTGCTGTTGCTCGGCGCCCTGTTCGCGCGTGGCCGACGCACCGTCACCTCCTGGTTCCGCGCCGCGGGAATCAGCGACGCCTTCCGCCCGGCCTACCAGGCCCTCTGGACCGCCGGCCGACGCGCCGACGCCCTGGCCTACCGCCTGCTGGGTTGCGCCCTGCAACCGCTGATGCGCCGGACTCCGGGCGACCACCTGCTCTTCGCCCTCGACGACACGCCCACGCCGCGCTACGGCCCCTGCGTCCAGGGGGCCGGCGTCCACCACAACCCCAGCCCCGGCCCGGCCGGGGAGAAGTACGTCTACGGCCACGTCTGGGTAACCCTCGCCTGGCTGGCCCGTCACCCCTGGTGGCACACCCTGTCCCTGCCGCTCCGCGCCCTGCTCTACGTCCGCGCCAAAGACGTGCCCGCGTTGGCCAAGGACTACCCCTGGGAGTTCCGCACCAAGCTGGAGTTGGCCGTCGCCTTGGTGCGCTGGCTGACCGTGTGGCTGGTCCCGGCCGACAAGGCCCTGTGGCTGGCGGCCGACGGCGCTTACGCCAAGCGGCCCTTCCTGCGGCCCGTCCTGGCGCTGGGCCTGGTCGTGTTCAGCCGGCTGCGCAAGGACGCCGGCCTGAGGAGCTTGCCGACGACGACGCGCCGACGCGGGCAACGGGGACCGCTGCCGACCTACGGCCAGGACAAGATCGACCTGGCCAAACGCGCCGGCCAGAAACGGGGTTGGCAACAGGTGCAATGCGTGCAGTACGGCAAGCGGGTGACCAAGACGATCAAGACGTTCGAGGCGACCTGGCGGCCGGCGGGGGGACGCATCCGCGTGGTCATCGTGCGCGAGCGCGACGGCTGGCTGCCGTACTTCGGCAGCGATCCCACCGTGGCGGCGGAGACGATCCTGGAGGTGATGGCCGATCGCGGCGCCATCGAACAGACCTTCAAGGATGTCAAGGAAGTCTGGGGTGCGGGCCAACAGCAGGTGCGCAACGTCTATGCCGGCATCGGGGCGTTCGCGGTCAACCTGACGATGTACAGCGTGGTGGAGGCGTGGGCGTGGGGGCGCCGGGAGGAGGGCCTGGTGGACCGCAGCCGGTCGCCGTGGGATGCGGAAGAGCGGCGGCCGTCGCACGCGGACAAACGCAAGGCGCTGCAACGCGAGATCCTCCGAGAAGAAATCCAGGCGCTTGTACCGCAGCGACGGAAACGGCAGGAGTTTCACGACCTCGTCATCCAATTGCTCGATTTGGCCGCTTGATTATTGGGTTTTCGCGGAAAGTACAGCTTACGGTATCACCGATTCGAGAAACCGTAGCAAGGGAAAAACGGCCTGGCCCAGATGCTCCACAATCATTACGCGCCCATCCGCCAGCTTGCACACTATTCGATGGAAATGCGTGCGTTTCAGGCGGGCCTGAACCGTCGCGTCAGGATGGTCTGTGATCCAATGACACTCGGCCAACCCTCTATATCGGAACATCGTCTTGCCAGAGGCAATGATCCGGCGGTCAGTGAAAATCAACTCCATCCCGTCATCGGTGCGTACGGAAGCGACGGCCGATTCTCCTTCTTCCAACTCGACTCCCGCTGCTGTTCCATCCAACAGCGTGACGTTTGGGATGTAGCCTTTGCGCTTCCATCGTTTGAGAAGCGTGGCAAGCCACTCACCAGTTGAAAATATCGTTGGCTTCATTCGGCGTCTCATAAGCGTGTGAGCACCGATCAGACCTCGAACTACTGAATGAACTGCATCCCCGGGTTCATGCACGGCACCCAGAGGAAATCCTCCGACGTCGCCCGTTCCCTTGCCGTCCAATCTCATTACGCCTTGCCGCCCGCATCCTGCCTCGCCGGTCCAGCAGGCTTGTCGCTGGTCGATTCAGAAGGCGGCGTTGCGCCCGGCGGGGCCTCTCCCGGCAAGGCTTCGCGCCAGATTCCGACCATTCCGCGTTTAGCGCCAGCCGGCCAATCCACTCTTGCAGATAGGCAAAGTCCATCGATCCTCGGTTGATGCGTAACAAGGTGGCCGCGTCGATCCGGTCAATGATCCGCCCCGAAAGCAGCTTGTGGAGGATCAAGTCTTCACAGCTCAGCACATATATGGCCAGGTCGAGACCGGGCAACTGCGCCGGAACCCGCCGCGCCAAGGCCCGTTTCGGATACTCCGAATCCGCCAGGAGCAAATCCACCTGGGCCTCAACAAATGACCCCGGCGGCTCGTAGAGCAGCTGGGTGAGGCGGAAAGAACCGAGCTGCATGACGGGAGGATGACGCTTCAGCCGCATCCCTGCCTCTTGCAGCACTTTCAGGACGGCATCGACGTTGGACGCCTCCACGTTCACGAGCAGGTCAACGTCCCGTGTCGCCCGTGGGTATCTCCACATGGACAGGGCCAGACCGCCCATCACCGCCATCGGCAAGTGCAGCGGTTCCAGGCGCGTCCATACATGCTTCAGCGTCTTCAGGACGACTTCGGTGGACATGGCTCCCCCAGGCGCCGGGCCAAGTTCTCCACCATACGCCGCATGGTCCGATCATGTTCCTCCATTTGTTCCGCGTACCAGCGCCGGTAGGCGGCGTAAACGTCCCCATCCGGCCCGACCTCGCGTCGCAAGCCGGCGAAGAGGAACTTGTCGCAGGCTTCCATCAGATCCACCCAAAGCGCGATCCGCTGTTCCGGCGTCAGCCCCTCCGGGACCGACGGCGCCAGATCGGGGTCGGGCAGCAGTTGGTTGACCATGTCCCACCTTTCCGCCGTCACCGAATGAACTGCATCTCCGGATTCATGCACAGCGCCCAGAGGAAATCCTCCCATGCCATCCCTGTCCATTCATTTCGACCTCGAACCGAACCGCGTCGTTACGGAGTGGCGCCGGGCAGGTAATCGTCCAGAGCAAGCACTCGGATCTCCGTGATGCGGCGAAGCTTGTCGTCGTTGGCCAGGAACAGGTCCGCCCGATTTACGATTGCGGCCGCCACGTGCAAGGCGTCCGCCAATTTGAGGCGATACCTCGCTGCGCAGTTCCGCCGCCCGTTCGATCACATCTTGCGTCACTTCCCAGGCTTCAAACCCCGAACGCGGCTAAAAAGCCACCCTTTAACGATCTGCCAAATCCTTTCGGCCGAGGCGATGGCTGAACCAGCACCTCCGCCAGCGTCAGGAGCGAAGAGCCGAAGCGGTTCTTCCCCGCGTCCAGGCGGTCTCGGAAGAACGGATGGACTATCGGACCATATGTCGAGTTCGCCTCGAACTCGTAAATCCAGATGGCGGCGTCCAGCCCGACCACGACGCCCTCCGGGATGTCGTCCAGAGGCTCATAAGGGCAATCTCCCGATCCTCCCGCATTTCTCGGATATACTCTTTGACACCGACTCCCTGCCAGATCTCCGCCCTCCCGACCGTACAGGTAATCCCATTTCCATCCTGCCAGTTCTGCCGGCTCGCGGTACTGGCCGAATCGTCACCTCAACCTCCACCGGCCCAGGCGGCAGGTCCACCGGCGTCTCGATATCGGAGCGTTCCGTTATCCGTTACGACGCCGTGAACCGTCAATATTTGCATGACATCCTCCCTTCTCCGCTCCTATTCTACCGAATGAACTGCATCTCCGGCTTCATGCACAGCGCCCAGAGGAAATCCTCCCACGCCGCCTGCCGCGCCTCCGGCTTGTCCTTCGGCGTCCCCAGCATCTCCTTCGCCAGCGCCGCCTCCGCGTCCGACGGCGGCCGGCCCAGCGCCCGCAGGTACAGCGTTCGCGCGACCTTCGCCGCGTCCGCCTCGCGGCCCAGGTCCGACGCCAGCAGCGCCTTCGCCCCCTCGCGCAGCCGACTCGACATCGCCGCCCCGTTGACCAGTTCCAACGCCTGCAACACTGTGCTTTCGTCGTTGCGCTGCGTGCAGACCTGTTCGCGGGTTGGCCGGCCCAGCGCCAGTGCCAGGTTGTCCGGCTTGCGGTGACGCCACGCCCGGATGTTCGGGTTGTCCACCTTGACGTTCATCACGTCCACCTTCGGCCAGTAGCCCGTCAGCATCGACACCGAATCCAGGTACTGCTCGCTCGTCAGCCGCCGCTCCGTGGGGCCGAGCAGCGGCGGCGTCTCCTTGCCCTTCTTCGGCTCCTTCACGGCCGGCAGCTGGTAGACCTTCGACAACAGGATCAATTTCAGAGTGTGTTTGGCGTCGTAATCGTGGGCCATGAAGTCGTAAGCCAGCCAGTCGAGCAGGTCGTCCTTCGGGGCCGTGCCGTCGAAGTCGTCGGCCGGCTCGAACAGGCCGCGGCCCATCAGCCGCTTCCACAGCCGGTTCACCAGCGTCCGCGCGAAGCGCGGGTTCTTTGGCCGCGTCACCATCGTCGCCACGGCCTTCAGCCGCGTCGGCCGGTCGGCGTTGGGGGCCACGTCGCCGAGGTCGGGGAACAGGAACTTCGGCGGCACGATCTTGCCGGTCGGCTTGTCGCAGCGGGCCATTTCCAGATTTTTCGGAGAGAAGAAGCTGGCCATGCCGTAGGCCTGTTCCAGCTTCCATTCGTTGATGAAGCTGTCGTGGCACGAGGCGCACTTGATCGAGCTGGCCAGGAACACCTGCGACACGTTCTGGGCCGCCTGCACCGGCGGCGTCTGGCTGGCGTTGACGCGGCCGCGCCAGTTCACCCCCTTGAGGTAGCCGTCCGGGCCGTCCTTGCCGGGGTTGAGCAACTCCGCCGTGAACTGGTCGAGCGGCTTGTTCTCCAAAAGAGAGCGGTAAAGCCAGGAGGTGATCGGCTTGCGCAGGCCGTCGATGTTGGTCTGCTCGTCGTTGCGCAGCAGGTCGTTCCAGAACGCCATCCAGTTCTCGGCGTAGCCCTGCTTGTCGGCGAGCAGCGCGTCGACCAGCTTCTCGCGCTTGTCCGCGGCGTTGTCGGAGGCGAATTGTTCCACCTGCTCGGCCGTGGGCGGCAGGCCGATCACGTCGAGGTACACGCGGCGGGCGAAGGTGTGGTCGTCCACCACGGCGGGGGGCGTGACGTTATGGGCGGCCCAGAGGGCGGCGATGAAGCGGTCGATCTCCGGGCCGTCGCCGGGCGGCACGGCCGGGACCGGCAGCGTCGCCAGCTCGGTCCGCTGGCGCGCGGAAATCGTCGGTCTCTCCGGCAGAAGATTTCACCGCAGAGAACGCGGAGAGCGCGGAGAAAAGCAAAACCATCCTCATACAATTCTTCATTGTATTTCCTCTGCGTTCTCCGCGTTCTCTGCGGTGAAATTCGCTTTCACGGACAATCGAGCAGATACAGCGTCGTGTTGGCGTTGCCCGTGACGATCTGCTTGCCGTCCGGCGTGAAGGCCAGCGTCCGCACGAACGCCCCGCCCGGCTCGCCCGACACGGCGAAGTTCCACTGCCGCAATTCCTTGCCGTCCGCCGCGTCCCACAGCCGCACCACGCTGTCCTTGCCCGCCGTCGCCAGCCGCGTCCCGTCCGGACTCATCACGAACGCCGCCATCCGCTGGTTGTCGTCGGCGAACGCCTTCAGCGTTTGCACCTCCTTCCGGCTCGCCAAATCCCAGATCTTCACCAGCCCCGTCTCGTCCGTCGTCGTCAGAAACTTCTTGTTCGCCGACAGCGTCAGGTCCATGATCTTGCCGTCGTTGGCCTGCAAATCGCCGCCCTGGAGCGTCTCTTTGCCCTTCGCCACGTCCCACAGCCGCACCTTGCCGTCCACGGTCCCGAGCGCCGCCGTCGAGCCGTCCGCGCTGAACACCAGGCAGCTCACCCGCTTCAAACCGTCGTCCACGCTCCCCGAGTCGGTCTGTTTGCCCGTATTCAGGTCGTAAAACTCCAAGTGGCCGGCGCCACCCAGGCCGCCGCCCGCTTGCCGTCCGGCGTCACCGCCAGCACCGGCACGGCCGACGACGGCCCGGGTCCGTGATCGCCAACTTCTGCATGCCGGTCGCGCAGTCCCACACCCGCAGCGTCTTGTCCTCCCCGGCCGTCGTCACCAGGAACTTGCTGTCCGGCGTGAACGCCAGGGCCGTGATCGCCGCCGTGTGGCCCTTGAGGACGAACAGTTCCCTGGCCGTCGCCAGGTCCCAAAGCCGGACGGTGTGATCGGCCGATCCGGAGGCGAGCAGCCTGCCGTCGGGGCTGACGGCCACGACCGTCGCCTCGCCCTCGTGGCCGTAGTTCGGCATGCCCTCGCCGCCGCCGACCTCCCACACCTTCACCACCTTGTCCACGCCGGCCGAGACGATGTAATGGCCGTCGGGGCTGAACGCGACCGAGCTGATCCAGTCCTTGTGGCCGCGGAAGCTGTGCACCTCCTGCCGCGTCTCCACGTCCCACAGCTTCACCACCTGATCGCCGCCGCCGGAAACGAGGTACTTGCCGTCGGGGCTGAACGCCACCGAACTGACCGCGTTGGTGTGGCCGACGAACGACTTGCTCGTCCCGTCGGACAGGTCCCACACCAGCACGCGCTGGTCGCCGCCGCACGACGCCAGTTTCTTGCCGTCGGGGCTGAAGGCCACGCAGCCGACGGCGGCGCCGTGGCCGGCCAGCGTCCGCTCCTCGGCGTAGGTGTCGGCGTTCCACAGCTTGACGGTATGGTCGCCGCTGCCCGAGGCGATGTGCTTGCCGTCGCGGCTCCAGGCCACGCTGCCGACCACGCCCTGATGGCCCGCGATCGTCTTCAGCTCCATGCCCTTTTCCGCGTCCCAAATCTTGATGAGCCAGTCGGCCCCGCCGGAGACGATCCTTTTGCCGTCCGGGCTGAAGGCGGCGGCGGTGACGGCCCGCGTGTGGCCGGTGAAGGTGCGCAGCTCGGCGCCGGTCTTGGCGTCCCACAGCTTGAGCGTCTTGTCGCCGCCGCACGACACGATGTATTTGCCGTCGGGGCTGTAGACCGCGGCCGTCACCGGGGCCGTGTGGCCCGCCAGCGCCGGACCGGCTTGGCGGACGCCACGTCCCAGACGCGGACCAGCTTGTCGGCCCCCGCCGAGACGACCTGCGAGCCGTCCGGGCTGAACACCGCCGACCAGACCGCCCCGTCGTGGCGCCGAGGTCGCGCGAGTCCTCGACCAGGCCCTGGTCCCAGAGGCGCACCGTCTGGTCGACGCTGCCCGACGCCAGCCGGCCGTCGGCGCTGAACGCCAGACAGTTGATCGGGTCGGTGTGGCCTTGCAGCGTGCGGAAACTCTGGCCGTTGGTGACGTCCCAGAGGCGGATGGTCCGGTCGTCGCCGGCCGTGGCCAGCACCTTGCCGTCCTTGCTGAAGGCCACGCAGTTCACCTTGGCCGGTGTGCCCCTCGAACGACTGCCGCTCGGCGCCGTCGGCGACGCGGATGAGCCGGGCGGAGTTGGGGTCGCTGCCGCAAATCGCCACCGTCGGGTCGTCGGCCCCGAAGGCGACGGCGTCGATCGTTCCCCGGTCGCTCTTGTCGTGATTGGGCTGCAGGATGCCGACGTCGGAGCCGTCCTCCGCCTTCCAGATGCGCAGGCACCTGCCGGCGTCCACGGTGGCGATCAGTTTACCGTCGCGGCTCCAGGCGACGCCCTTGATCGCCTCGGCTGTGGCCGCTCAGGTCGCAGTTTCACCGAGTCGTTGGACAGGTCGTAGACGCGGACGTGTTTGTCGTTGCCGCCCGCCGCCAGGTACTTGCCGTCGGGGCTGAAGGCGAGGCACCACAGGAAATCGGTGTGGCCGGTCAGCGATTTGACCTCCTTGCCGGCGTCGGCGTCCCAGATCTTGAGGGCCTTGTCCTCGCCGCCGGAGGCGACGGTTTTGCCGTCGGGGCTGAAAGCGACGGCGAACACCTTGTCGGCGTGGCCGGTGTAGCGGCACAGTTCGTGGCCGGTCGCCGCGTCCCAGACGACGACGGCTCCGTCCTTGCTGGCGGAGACGACGCGTTGGCCGTCGGGACTGAAGGCGACGGCCTCGACCATGTCGCTGTGGCGCAGCCGGCCGTCGCCGAAGAAGCGGGCGACGTGGTCCGGGCACGCCGGCGGGCGGGGCGGGGAGGTTCCAGCGGGCCTTGCGGAAGGCGTCGGCCGCCTCCACCAGCCGGCCGGCCGTGAGGGCTTCGTCGCCCGCCTTGGCGTAGGAGGCGGCCTTTTGATACCAATCGGGAGAGAATTTCTTGGTTAAACCCAGGGCGTCGGTCGCAGCCCGCTCGGTGCGGTACTTCGTTTGCAGCTCTTTCACGGCGCCGGCCGGGGCGAGGGTCGCGGCCGGCGGCGGGTCGGCCGACGCGGCGCCGAAAAGGGCCAGCGCCGCCGCCCCGAGAACGGTAGCCGCCGCCAGGGGCCGCCGGAGGGAAGACGCCTTCGCCGTCGTTATCATGATCGTGCTCCCGCACGCGGGTGGGTAGGCCGGACGTAAGATTGGAGTATAGGGGGCCGGTCCCCCGGATCGCAAGCGGTATCCGAAGCTGGTAGTGTCTCAGTTTGGAAGAAAGACGGGCGAGCCCGAAGCGCCAAGCAAGGGCGAGCTCGTCCCTTGCTCGCCCTTGCTTGGCATTCGGGCTCGCCCCACTCAAATTGAGACGCTACCCCGCGGGGCGACGCCCTCTCATGTCTCTTTAATGTCACCCTGCTAGGATGTCGGTCGAGGGTCGCGGGATGTGATTTTCGCAGCACCCCTTTCACGCCCGCGGCCCTCGACCTCCGCACCCGGCCGGCGACGGAGACAGGATATGCGTGTGCTGCTCATCGAAGACCACAAGCCGCTGGCTCGTGTGCTGCGCCAAGGGTTGGAGGAGGAGGGTTTCGCGGTCGATACGGCCTTCGACGGCGAAGAGGGCGATTTCAAGGCCCGCTCCGCCGAGTACGACACGGTGATCCTCGATCTCATGCTGCCCAAGATCGACGGCCTGACCTTGCTCCAGCACTGGCGCCGCGACGGCCTGAAAACGCACGTGCTGGTGCTCACGGCCCGCGGCGCCATCGAAGACAAGGTGCGCGGCCTCGACCTCGGCGCCGACGACTACCTGACCAAGCCGTTCGAGCTGGAAGAGCTGCTCGCCCGGCTCCGCGCCCTGATCCGCCGCGGCCATCAGGTCAAAGATCCGGTCCTCCGCGTCCTCGACCTGGAGATCGATTCCAGTTCGCCGCACGGTGAAACGGGGCGGCCGGTCGATCCACCTGACGCCGCGCGAGTACGCCCTGCTTGAGTATTTGGCCTTCCACCGCGGCAAGGTCGTTTCGCGCACCATGATCTGGGAGCACCTTTACGACGAACAGGACGAGAACACGTCCAACGTCGTGGACGTTTACATCCGCTACCTGCGCAATAAAATCGACAAGGGCTTCGAGCCGGCCCTGATCCTGACGCGCTGGGGCGAGGGCTATCTCCTCCGGGGCGAGGATTGACCATGCGTTCGATCCGCCTATCGCTGACGGTCTACTTCCTCGGCCTGCTTGCCGTCGCGCTGGCGGCCGCGTCCGTTTTCGTCTACCAGACCGCCCAGCAGACGCTCCTTTCCGAGCAGAAGGCCCGCCGTCAGCTGATCGAGACGCAATACACGGAACGCGGCAAGGAGGAGGAGTCGCGCCTCGACGCCGACCTGCTGGCCGAGGCCCAGACGTTGGCCCGCCTGGCGAAATTCCAGTTCGATTGGGGGCGCCTGCGCCACCGCGAGCTGGGGGCGCTCGGCGTCCTGTCCGCCGCCGCCGGACCCAACGCCTACGCCGCCGCGCCGCTCTGGATTGTGCAGGGGCTGCACGGCCCGTTCTCCTTCGAGCTGCACCGCCGCGGCGCCGGCGAGATCACCTTCGACGGGACCGACGTGCTCGAAGAGGTATCCGACAAATATTTTCAGATCGACAGCGCCTGGGGGCCTTCCTACCGCTCCCAGTCGATGGGCGACCGCTCCTTCCCCCTCGGTGCCAACGCCTTCGTCCCGGACCAGGGTCCGCCGGCGGAATTCTCCGACTACGACTTCGGCCCGGAGACCCCCGTGCGCCGCGTCGTCTTTAAATCCTTCGCCCGCATCGCTTCCCCGCCCAAACGCGGCCGCGACCCGCACCGGCCGGATCGGCCGGGTCCGCCCCCGGGATTGCAGCCGCGCTCGCCGATTTGCATCCAGTGCGCCGCTTCCACCCGCGGCCGCGACGCCGCCCTGGCCGCCCTCAAGGCGAGCCGCGACGGCGACCTGGCCCGGCTCGACGCCGACACAACGGCCTCGCTGGCCGACCTGCGCAACCGCCTGCTGCTTATCGGCACGGCCGCGTTCCTCGCCGCCGTCCTGGGCTGCTACTTTATGGTCTGGCTCGGCCTGTCGCCGCTCCGCCGCCTCTCCGACGCGGTCAGCCGCGTCTCCGAGAAGGACTTCCGTTTGCCGCTGGACCAACGCCGGTTGCCGGGAGAGTTGAAGCCGATCGCCCAACGCATGGTGGACACATTGGAGATGTTGAAACGGGCTTTTGCGCGAGAAGCAGGCGACCGCCGACATCTCGCACGAGCTGCGCACGCCCCTGGCGGCGCTGCTGACCACCACGGAGATCGCCCTGCGCAAGCCGCGCTCGGCGGCGGAGTATCAGGATATGCTGCGCGACTGCCGCCTCGGCGCCCAGCAGATGACGCAGGCGGTGGAACGGCTGCTGGCCCTGGCCCGCCTGGACGCCGGCGTGGACCGCCTGCGGCCGCAGGCGATCGACGCGGCCCAACTGGCGGAGCAGTGCGCCGCGATAGTGCGGCCGTTGGCCGAGGCCCGCGGACTGACGCTGACCGTCCGCTGCGCCGGCGAGGCGCCGGTCACGGCCGACCCCGACAAGTTGCGCGAGGTGCTGACGAACCTGCTGCATAACGCCGTCGAATACAACCGGCCCGACGGCGCCATCGACGTGACGGTGGCGCGGGAGGCCGGCCGGCTGGAGGTGGCCGTGCGGGACACCGGCGTCGGCATCGGCGCGGAGGCCGAGGCGCACCTGTTCGAGCGCTTTTACCGGGCCGACCCGTCGCGGGCCGGCGACGGCCTGCACGCCGGCCTGGGGCTGGCCATCGTCAAGGGCTACGTCGATCTGATGCGCGGCGCCATCGAGGTGGAGAGCGTGGAGGGCCGGGGCAGCACCTTCCGGGTGCTGCTGCCGGCGTCGTGAGCGGCGCTGTTTGAGACACTTTAGGGAGTCGATAATGTCCGTATTGACGCCGTCGCGTTCGCCGACGAAGTTCCGCAAGGCCGGCGCGGTCGCGGCCTGGCGGAAGGACCCCGAGGTTCGGCTGATGCTGCGCGTGCGCGACGGCGACGAGACGGCGTTCGCGGAATTGGAGGCCCGTTATCGCGACCGCGTGTTGGGCTGGTTCTGCCGCCGTCTGGGCGACCGGGGCGAGGCGGAAGACCTGACCCAGGACGTATTCTTGCGGCTCTACCGCGCCCGGGCGTCCTACAAGCCCCGCGCCCGCTTCGCCACCTGGGTCTTTCACATCACCCGGAACGTGGCCCGGAACGCCCTGCGGTCGCGCCGCCGACGGCCCTGGGTGCGGCTGGACGCCGCGGCGCCGGAACCGGGTTTGCTCGAAGCGCTGTTGCCGGTTCGCGGCGATTCGCCGTCGCGGCCGATGGAGCGCGACGAATTGGCCGGCGTGGTGCGCGCCGCGGTCGCCGGCCTGGCCGGCCGTCAGCGCGCGGCCGTGGAATTGCACCAGTTCAAGGAGCTGACCTACACGGAGGTGGCCGCCAAACTCGACATGACGCCCAAAGCGGCCAAGAGTCTACTCTATCGCGCCCGCAACCAGCTGCGCATCGTGTTGGAGGCGTTCGTGCGCTGAACCCCGAACCGGTAAGGCGTCCGTTCGCGGGGCCGGTTAGCCGCGACGCGCCAGCGGAGCGCTCGGTCGAAGCGCTCCGCTCGCGCGTCGCGGCTAACCGGCCCCGCGTCACAGGATAAGCCCCTGCTCCACGGCGATCCGCTCCAGATGCACCAGCAGTTCCGCCGGCGTCTGAAAGCGATACTTCCGGTCCCGCGCCAGCATCGTCAACACCACCCACTCGAAGTCGGCGGGGATGGCCCGTTGATGCTTCCTCGGCTTGACCGGCTGGCCTCCGAGGATCAAGTCCACCGTCGCCCCTTCCGACTCTCCCAGAAACGGCGGCCGGCCGGTCAGCAGCGCGTAGACGACGGTTCCAAGGCTATACAGGTCCGAAATGTCGTCTCCCCCCGACCCTTCGACCTCCTCCGGCGACAAGTACGGCAACTCGGCGCGGCGCTTCTCCTCGGCCCGCTCGCGTTGCAGGGCGCTTCCCTTCAGCGCCTCACGAAGCATGAGGTCCGACAGCCGCGCGACCTTCGCGTCCCTGTCCCACAGCAGGTTTTCCGGGGTGATGTTGCGGTGCGACAGGCGGCGATCGGAGGCGAACTCCAGCGCCCGGGCGACGTGGATGGCCATGCGCAGGCCGCGCCGCCAATCCCATTTCTGGCGGCCGGTTCGCAGCCGCTCGATCCGCCGCGTCACGCTCTCGGCCTGGACGAGTTCCAGGGCCATCCAGCAATACGGCCCCGTCTTCCCGGCCCCGACGAGGCCGACGAGGTTGGGGTGCCGCAGGGGCAGCAACGGCTGCATCGCCCGGATGAAGTGTTGCACTTCCGCGACCGTCCGCGGGAACTCCGGTTCCAACACCTTCAGGGCGACGGCCCGGCCGTCGTTGAGGTCGCGGGCCTGAAAGATCGCGCCGTGGAACCCCTGGCCCAACAGCGCCTCGATCTGGTAGTGGGCGAGCGCACCGTCCGCGAGTTCGTCCACCCAGTCCGCCGCGACGGCGTCCGCCTCCGCCTCTTCCTGAGCGGGCAGCGTGTCGGCGTTTTCGTCTTCAAAGCCGACGCTCGCGTCGCCGAGGTCGAGAACGTTGCCCGAAGGCGAAGCGGCCGGCCGGGTCGCGAACCCCTGCCCCGCCTCGACGATCTCGATCGCCTCGACAACGCCGCGGGCCGTCGGGAAGCGATGGTTGGGGTTCTTGGCCAATAGCTGCGTCGCCAGCGCCGCCAGTTCCGCCGGGACGGCGGCGTTGAGGTCGCGGATCGGCCGGGGTTCGTCGGCCGCCAACGACAGCAGGCGCGAGAGGGTGTCGGTCCCCTGAAACGGCAGACAGCCCGTCGTCATCTGATAGAGAACGCATCCCAGGCTGAACAGATCGCCTCGATGATCGACCGGCTTGCCGCGGGCCTGTTCGGGGGACATGTAGGCCGGCGTGCCCATGATGACGCCGGCCTGGGTCAGGCCCGAGTCCTCGGCGGCGGGGCGCGCCAGGCCGAAATCGAGGATCTTGACGCGGCCGCGCGGCGCCTCCAACCAGACGTTGGCCGGCTTGATGTCGCGGTGAATGAGGCCGCGCTCGTGCGCCGCGGCCAACCCTTCGGCGATCTCGCGGGCGATTCGCAGCGCCTCGGCCAAGGGCAGGGGCCGTTCGCGGCGCATCCGCGCCTCCAGGGTCTCGCCCTGCAACAGCCGCATCACGAGGTAGGCAATGCCCCGCTCCTCGCCGACCTGATAGATGGGGACGATGTGGTCGTTTTCGATGGCGGCGGCGGTGCGGGCCTCTCGGAGAAAGCGCTCGCGGTTGGCGGGCTTGGCGGCGACGCTCGGCAGCATGGCCTTGATGGCCACGGTGCGCAACAGCACGGGGTCGTGGCCCTGAAACACCACGCCCATGCCGCCAGCGCCGAGGATTTTCAAGACGCGGTAGGGGCCGAGTCGGCCGATCTCGTCCGGCTCGCGGGCCGGCGCGAGGATTCCCGTCTCCACGGGGATCTCGCCCGACGGCGGGACGGAATGAAACGTCCCCGAATCGCCGGGGGACGACCAGTGTTCCGTCGCGGCGGACGGCGGGGATGGGGCCGCCGGGGCGGCGCCGGTCGCCTCGGTCTTGGCGTTGTCGGGCGGGGCAGGGGAAGGCACGACGGCGGGTCGCCCGCAGTGGGGGCAATCCGTCTCCTTCCCGGCCAGGGCGTCCTCGGCCTGAATCGGCCGAGCGCATTGCGGACAGGCGAAGGCGATCATGGGACCGTTCCGACCAGACGGAGAAGTCGTTCCCGTCCGGGGCCGCGAAGTGCGGAAACCCCCGTGGCGGATGGGACCTGACGGTGGCGCCCGGAACCCCTCGGACGGGAGAAAGGAGCCTGTCCCGTCCGTGGTTCCTTTTTCGATTGACATGCGAAAATGGCGCCCATTCCAGACGCCCGACTCGCCGACTTGCGTCATGCTATCACGAAAGGCTCCGCCGCGACACCATTTTTTGGGGTGCGTCCCGAAGCCGCGGCCGTCATGACGCTTCCCCGCTGTAAGCCGCGAAGCAGCTTTCCGTCTCCCACAGCCGCACCTCGACGACGGGAAATCCCTGCGACGCGGTGTAATCGAAGATGAGCCGGGCGATGTTTTCCGCCGTCGGATTAACTTCAAGGACGTGGACGGGTTCGCCCAGCCGCCGCAAGAACGGCAGCGCCGGGTCGTCCTTGTGAAGCAGCATCTTGTGGTCGAGCGTCTCGTCGATCCAGCCGCCGACGACGCGCTTGAGGCGGGCGAAGTCCACGACCATGCCGAGCCGGTCCAGGGCCGGCCCCGCCAGGGTGATGACGGCCCGGCCGTTGTGGCCGTGCAGCCAGCGACACTTGCCGTCGTAGTCGAGCAGCCGGTGGCCGTAGCAGAAGGGGATTTCCCGCGTCACGCTGAACATGGCGGCTCCGTGGGGTACGGGGTCGGGTCCGGCAAGCCCGCCTCGGCAAACGCCCGGCGGCGCTCGGCGCACTTGTTGCACGCGCCGCAGGGTCGGCCCTGGCGCGGGCGGATGCAGGAGAACGTCCACTCCAGCGGCAGGCCGCGGCCGCGCCGCAGCACGTCCGCCTTGTGCAACCCCAAATAGGGTTGAAGGACGCGCACCCGGCCGCCGACGGCCCGGTTGACGGCGGCCTCGAAGGCGGCGAAGAAGGCCGGCGTGGCGTCCGGGAACGGGTTCATTTGCAGCGGGGCCAGGGCGATCTCGGCGACGCCGTTCAGGTGGCACCAGAGCATCGCCTTGGCCAGCAGCAGCACGTTGCGGCCGGGCAGAAAGACGGCCTCGTCGGGCGTGTCGGCGCCGGGCGTCCCCTCGCCGGTCAGGCCCCAGTGGTCGGAATACAGATCGCCGACCGGCATTTCCAGGACGTGGAGCGGCCGCAGCGCCGGCGCCGCCACGGCGTCGAGAAAATGGCGAAGGTGGTCCAGTTCCGTCGCCTCCCAGAAGAGGCCGCAGCGAATATAGAGGGGGTGGACGCGGGAACGGCTTCGCAGCGACTCGCCGAGGAGGACGGCGCTGTCGAGGCCGCCGCTGACGAGGACGGCCAGGGCGGGCGAATCGGCGGCGGTCGGGGCAAGCGGTGTCATCTTTGATTATTGTAGATTGGGGGAGATGTCCGGCCAAGGCGAGCGGCCGGCGTGAGCCGGCTGATGAGGACCAACATCAGCCGGCTCACACCGGCCGCTCGCCCGAATCCGGGCGCGGACTCAGCGCTCCGCCTCGTTCCGGCCGATAAAGGATGTGTGAGATTCTATCGCGGGCCAGCCCGCCGGGGACGCGCCGGATGGACGCCGAAAAGACCTTCTGCGAGTTCTTCGCCGGCATCGGACTGGTCGGCGAGGGCTTGCGCCCTTCCGGCTGGGCCTGCGTCTATGCCAACGACATCAACGCCGACAAACAGGAATTGTACGAGGCCCGCAACGGCCGCAGCCCCCACTACCACCTCGAAGACGTGAACCGCACGGCGGAGGTCGTCGCCCGCATTTCGGGCCGCCCGGCCCTGGCGACGGCGTCGTTTCCGTGCGTCGATCTCAGCCTGGCCGGCCACTACCGCGGCCTCGACGGCCGCGAATCCTCAACCTTTTTCGCCTTCGCCGCGGTGCTCCGGGAGTTGGGCGCCCGACGGCCGCCGCTGGTGTTGCTGGAAAACGTGCCAGGGTTCCTGACCTCGCGCGGCGGACGCGACTTCGTGACCGCCGCCCAAACGCTGGCCGGACTCGGCTACCGGCTCGACGCCCTGGTGCTCGACGCCCGCCACTTCACGCCGCAGAGCCGACGTCGGGTGTTCGTGGTCGGCGCGGCCGAAGAGATTGCCTTCGCCGCACGGCCGACGCTGGCGCCAGGCCCCGTCCGCCCCTCCTCGCTCGTGAAGGCGCTCACTACACTGCGTTTGCCGACCGGCTGGCTCAACCTCGACCTGCCCGACCCACCGGAACGGCGTCTGCGCCTGGAGGACGTGATCGACCTGGACGACGGCCAGGAGTGGTGGGATGCGCCCGAAGTGGAGCGTCATTATCGCATGATGAGCGGCGAACACCGGCGGCGGGTGGACGCGCTGCGTGGCGGCCTGTTCCCGAGGGTGGGCACGGCGTTCCGGCGGGTGCGCCGCGAGGGCCAGCGCGCCGAGGTGCGCTTCGACGGGCTGGCCGGCTGTCTGCGGACGCCGCGCGGCGGCAGCGCCAAACAGATCGTTGTGGCCGTGGACGCCGGCCGGCTGCGGATGCGCTGGATGAGTCCGCGCGAGTACGCCCGGCTGCAAGGGGCGCCCGACTTTCCCTTGACCGGCGGCCGCAACCAGCAGCTGTTCGGCTTCGGCGACGCGGTGTGCGTGCCGGCGATCCGGTGGGTGGATCGGCATATACTGACGCCGTTGTACGAGTCGGACTCCGAATTCCCCCCTCTCCCCTCGGGGGAGAGGGGTTGGGGGTGAGGGGGCGGCCGCCCGAAGGAACGGACATGCCGGACAATCTAAGTCCTGAAGACCGCCGCAAGACGATGCGGGCGGTCAAGGGCAGCAACACGTCGCTGGAGCGGGCGGTGGAGGCGGCCTTTCGGGAACGCGGCTGGGCGTGTGAGCGGCACGTCGCCGGCTTGCCGGGCAAGCCGGACTTCGTGTTCACGAAGGCTCGGCTGGTGGTGTTCGTGGACGGCGATTTCTGGCACGGCTGGCGCTTCCCGCTGTGGCGCGCGAAGCTGACGCCGTACTGGGAGCGAAAGATCGAGCGCACCCGGCGGCGCGACCGTTCTCACTTCCGCCGGCTGCGCCGGATGGGCTGGCGCGTGCTGCGGCTGTGGGGCCATCAGGTCGAGAAGGACCTTCCGGCGGCGGTTCGGCGCGTGGCCGTGCTGTTGCGAACGAAGCCCCGATGCGGCCGACCCGGCGAGGCGGCGCCGTGACGCAAAGCGCCTGTCCCTGCGTCGTCTTCGCCCTGGGCCGGGAGTCGATGTTCTTCCGGCGGACGCGGCCGCGCCGGCGGGCGTTCCCCGGCGCCCCGGTTCGGGCCGCGTTCCACGGCGACGGATCGCGGACTATTCTCCTCCTCGAAACTGGCGTCGGCGCGTTGGCGATGGAGATAGCCCTCTCGTGGCTGCTCTCTGGGCCGCCTCTGGACGGCGTTCCCTACCGGCCGTCGTTGGTGCTGTCCGCGGGTTTTTCCGGCGCCGTCGTCGCCGGCCTGAACGTCGGCGACCTGACCCTGGCTTCGGAGGTGTGCGACGCCGACGGGGTTTGCCGGCCCGCGACCTGGCCCGTCGGGGATTCGTCCTTCCGGCGCGGCCGAATCCTGACCGTACCGAACCTTATCGGCGCTCCGGCGGAGAAGCGCCGCCTCGGCGAACGGACCGGCGCCGTGGCCGTGGACATGGAATCGGCCGTTGCCGCCCGCCTCTGCGGGGCGTCGGCTGTGCCGTTCGGCTGCCTGCGCGTCATTTCGGATGATGTGGATACCCAATTGTCGGAAAGCCTGCTCGGCGTGCTGCGCGACGGCCGCGTCCGGACCGGCCGGCTGGCGGCGGCGATCTTACGCCGGCCGGCGCTGGTCGCGGAATTGATGCGGCTGGGCGCCCACACGCGGACGGCGGCGCGGCGGTTGGCCGAGGGGCTGGACGAATTGTTGGCGCGGTAGGGGATGAATGGGATGCCCCGCCCCACGCCGGTCACTTCTTCATGGAATCGACGAACTCGTCCCACAATTCGTCGAGGCTCTCGCCCGTGTCCTTCTTGAACAGGCTTTCCTTGTAGTCGGCATCGCGCAGGGCCTGATTGAGCTGGACGACGATGTCTTTGTCGTGGTTCTTCACGATCCAGTCGAGGAACTTGGCGGCGGTGCGGTAGCCGTCGCGGTAGCCGGCCTTGCCGGTGTTGACGGGGCCGAGGTCCGCCTTCGGCTCGTACTTGAAGAAGCGGATGTAATCGGCCATGCCCTCCACCACCCAGCCGGCGTTGCGCGGCGTATGGCGGTACGATTGCACCACGTGCGTCAATTCGTGGGCCACCATGCCGAAGTCGTCGGGGCGTCGCTGGACCCACCTGGCGGAGATGGTGATGACGTTCCCCGACGTGTAGGCGACGCCATTCATGTCCTTTTTGAAGACGATTTTGACCTGCGAAGGGGGAGTGAAGCCGTCGCTCTTGAGCAGGCCGGAAATGATCGGGTGCCACTTCTCGACGAGCGCCTTGGCCTTGTCGCCCCACTCCTTGAGGTCGGGCGCATCGGAGACGTCCACCGTGACCTGGACGGCCGCCGGCTTGGGATCGGCGGGCTTGGGATCGGCGAACAGGCGTCCGCACGGCGCCGCGAGGCCTACGACGGCGGCCAGCAGTAGTAACGAACATTGGCGCGTCATTATCTATCCTTCTCGCTGTGTCGGCGAATCAGGCGACCAATCGCTTGTCCTCAAGGAGCTTCAGGCACAGGGCGCATCGTCGCCAACTCGCGCTGAAACTCCCGATGCGCTTCTTCCGCCGTGAGGACGGTGAAGAGGTCCGGCAATTGTACTCCGCGGCTCATGCTCTTGTCGGCCAACTTGTCGCGCAAATGGCCGCGAACGAACAAGCAGTTATCGGCGTGGAAAAAGACGCGCAGGGCGTCGGTCGCGCTCCGCAACCCGTTGGCGAGCGATTCGACGATCCCAAGGGTGGGCAGCGCGAACACGGCGGCCGGCCGAGTTGACGTTCCGCGCGGTTCGGAGAGCAGGACTTTCAAGTCCATATCGTTGCTCGCGGGTTCGCCTTGGCCTGCCACGCGCTCAAAGGAACAGTTTCTCCGACCCCTGCATTCTATAGTAGGCGCCCTTCGATCAGCTATGAATTTCACTTCCTCCTACCTGCTGCCAGGGTGGCGCCCGGCTACTCGGGCGCCACCTACACCTACTCGCGCGAACACAAGAATATCAGCAGGATCGCCCAATTCGGTTGCGGCGCGACCCGTTTCGGCGTATTCCGATGCAAGATGCACCATTTTGTGGCAACATGCATCAGATCGGTTCTTAGGGCGCGGTCGCTCGGAATGATCGTGGCGTTTCTGCTCGGTCTGCTGGGGTTGCTGACGGCGACCTATTTACTCGTTGGCCTCGATCATTCACCTGGCTGCTGGTAGGGTCAAGGCGGGAAGCTGATAATGACGAGCCGGGGCGACTCTCGCAGGCCTCATTTTGTCGCCACGGCCCGGTAAAGGTAGCCGTGCGTCTTCGGCGTCCTTTCCAGATAAAACTCCTCGACTTCCACGGACGAGAAAGGCTGGGCGGCGACGAGTTTTTTCAGGTTGCGGTCCAGCCGACAGCCATCGGCCAGGCGCCTTTCCAACCAGTTCAGCCGGCGCTGCCACTTCTGGACGCTCGGCTCCCGGCTGAGGCCGTGTTCGAGGAACAGGAACCTACCTCCCGGTTTCAGTACCCGGTAGATTTCACCCAGGGCTTGCCCCACTTCGTCGATGCTGCACAGACAAAAGGTGCGGACGGCGCAATCGAAGCGGTCGGCCTCGAAGGGGAGCCGTTCGCCGCTGAGAACACGCTGGTCCACTTCGATCTTGGACCTTTTGACTCGCCGCTGCGCCAGTCGGTGCATTCCGCGGTTCGGATCGACAGTGGTGATTCTGCGGACCTGGGCCGGGTAGTGCTGCAGGCTCAGGCCCGTGCCGAAGCCGACCTCCAGAACGTCACCGCGGGCCGTGGCGAGCAGTTGTTGCCGGTGCCGTGCCACCAGCGGCCTGTTCATGAGAAGGTCGCAAAGTCGAGGGAAGATCACGTCGGAGTAGAAGCCCACAGTCATCCTCTGATCCCCGCTGCCTCCGACGAGATTCCACCACTCACCGGACGCCGTTCGATGACGGATACAGCAGGCGGTAGGTTTTGTAGCCGCCGCCGACGTTCGCCGCATTGAACCCCGCTTGCTGCAAAATGCGGGTCGCCAGGTAGCCCCGCTGCCCAACTTGGCAGTAGACGGCGATCTGACGGTCACGGGAGAGTTCACCCAGACGGGTCCGCAGGTCGTCCACCGGGACGTTGATGGCGCCGGGGATGTGCCCAGCGGTGAATTCCTGCGTCGTCCGCACGTCCACGAGATACGGAGACTCGCCCGCAGGAGCGGCCAGGACCGCTTCGACATCCACTTGAGGATGGTCGCCGCGGAGCAGCCCGCCCGCCACGAAGCCCGCCATGTTGATCGGGTCTTTGGCCGAGCCGTACTGCGGCGAGTACGCCAGTTCCATCTCCTCCAGGTCGAACACCGTCATGCCCGCCTGGATCGCCACGGCCAGCACGTCAATCCTTTTGTCCACGCCGTCACCGCCCACGGCCTGCGCCCCCAGCACCTTTCCCGTCTCCGGGTCGAAGAGCAGCTTCAGGGTCATCGTCTGGGCGCCGGGGTAGTAGCCGGCGTGGTTCGTCGGGTGAACGTAGACCTTACGGTAGGAGCGCTTCGACCGCTTCAATACTTTCTCCGAAGCCCCGGTCATCGCCGCTGTCCGGTCGAAGACACGCACGATGGCCGTGCCCTGGGTTCCCCGGTAGCGGGAGGGATGACCGAAGATGTTGTCGGCGGCGATGCGGCCTTGCCGGTTCGCAGGCCCGGCCAGCGGCACCTGCGTCGGGTCGCCCGTCACGAAGTCCTTGACCTCGATGGCGTCCCCCACGGCGTAGATGTCCGGGTCGCTGGTCTCAAGATGCTCGTTGACCCGAATGCCGCCGCGAGGACCGACGTCCAGGCCCGCCTCGACGGCCAGCTTATTCTCCGGGCGCACGCCGACGCCCAGGACGACCAGTTGAGCCGGGAGCCGTTGCCCCGACTTCAGGCGGACGGCCAGGCCATCGGGAGCCGACTCGAATGCCACGGCAGACTGGCCCAGCAACAGCGACACGCCTTTGCTCGCCAATTCCTGGGCGATGGGCGTCGTCATCTCCTTGTCGAACGGCGGCAACACCTGGTCCTGCAATTCGACCACCGTGGCTGCGATGCCTTGGCGCACCAAGTTCTCGACCAGTTCCAGGCCGATGAAGCCCGCCCCGATGACAACAGCTTGCTTCACGCCCTGGTCCATCCTGCACTTGATGCGGTCCACGTCTTGCAGGTTTCGTAGAGTGAAGATGCCTGGCAAGTCGATGCCGGGGAGCGGAGGGCGCAGCGGCGCAGCCCCTGGGGCGAGAATCAGCTTGTCGTAGGATTCTTCGTACTCCCGGCCCGAAGCGAGGTCACGCACCTGGACCTTCTTCGCCGCCCTGTCGATCCGTTCCACCGAGGTCCGTACCCGCATGTCGAGATTGAAGCGGGTCCGCAGGCGCTCCGGCGTGACGACGAGCAGTTTATCCCGCTCGGCGATCTCGCCGCCCAGGTAGTACGGCAGGCCGCAGTTGGCGAAGGACACGTCCGGTCCCCGCTCGAACAGGACGATGTGGGAATCTTCCGAAAGACGACGGGCACGGGCGGCTGCTGAAGCGCCACCAGCCACACCACCAACGATGAGCAGTTTCATGAGCAAACCTCCTTCTTTCCAAAGCACGGGCCGGCCGCTTCCTTGACTTGATTCCACGGCATCCGGGCCAGCATCATGCCCATGCCGCAGGTATCGGTGATGCCGGAGAAGACCAGCCCGGCGCCGACAAAGGCGGACAGGCCGAGGAAGGCCGGGTGGACCAACCAGCCGAGCAGGACGCCCAGCAGCACGAGCGACCCCGCCGCAATGCGGACTTGCCGTTCCAGCGAGACGGCCTGCTTGCCACGGACGACCGGCAGGCCGGCTTCGACGCACGCCAGGGTGCCGCCCTCGATATTGACGATGTTCGTGAATCCTGCCGCCAGAAACTTCTCGCACGCCTGCCGGCCCCGGCTCCCGGAACGGCAGATGAGGTACAGCGGCTCGTCCCGGTTTCCTTTGCGGGCCTGCATGAGCGCCACGGGGTCGAGCCGGTCCAGGGCGCATTGCGGGCAACAGTGGTGTGCAACTCCCGGAACTCTACCGGGGTCCGCACGTCGATGAGGTCGATCTTCCCGGTCTTGCACAATTCGGCAAGCTGCTGAGGGCTGATGGTCGCGACGGTCACGGCGATCTCCTTTCGTCTTCGGAAACGGTTGATGATTTCTGGTTCTCGACACGGTGAGGAGCCGAACTCGGCTCGCGGTTGCCGCTCATTCACGTCTTCACGCCCAGGCGGGGCAACACCCATACTTCAAGGATGATCCAGACCAGGAGGACGCCCAGGGGAATCAGGACTTCCATCGTTCTGCCTCCTCCCGTTGCAGGTGCGAGGTTGTCGTTCATTGTTTTTATGTCCCGACATTACGATACGTCAGTCAAAAAAAATCAACTCGTGCCGCCGAACCGGGCCTCGATGCAGGCCATGATGTTCGCCAGGTGGGGTTCGGCGATCTGGTAGTACACGTTGCGCCCGTCCTTCTCGCTGGTCATGAAGCCGCAGCGCTGCATGAGCCGCAGGTGTTCGGAAGCCATGTGGCTGGGGATGCCGCACGCCTCGGCCAGTTCGCCGACCGTGTAGCGGCCCCGCAGGAGCATCTGGACCATTCGCAGGCGGTGCGGGTGGGCCAGGGTCTTGAGGCATTCCGCCGCCTGTTCCAGCGCCTTGAGGTCGGTGAGGTCGGGCAGCAGCGGCGTTTTCGTCTTGGCGGTCATCGTATGCCTCCGATACTCAAATATATCGGAATCTCACGACTTGTCAATCAGTTTTTCTTGCCGACCGGACACTTTTGCGCCTCGCCGCAGCCTTCTCCGAATCCTGCGCTCACAACGGGTTGGACGAAGCTTTACAAAGTCAGCGCCATTCGGATCGGGAGTCGTTGTTTCCGCTCAATTGCAAGCGAATCTACGGCGGCGCCTTCGGGTGCGGCGTCTGATTTCGCGCGGCTGCCTCTCACGCTCGCCGGATCAACGACCACGACGCCGGGGCCGAACCCCGCGAGCAGGTGAGTATTCCCCACAATTCTGCGCGCCCTCTTTCCTTTCGACAAGCCGGAGCCATACGATGGGATGCCCGGAACGGATTCCTTGGAGGCTCCGGCAGGATGACGTGCTCTCTCCCCACCGCGCTTTGGGCCGCGCAAGTCGCCGCCGCCACGCCTTTGCCCGACGCCCGACTCCATGCCCGCTTGGAGCGCCTGCTGACCCACTTGGCGCTCCAGCCCCTCGACTCCTTGCCCCAGGCCCTGCCGGATTGCCATCAGGCCAAGGCCGCCTATCGCTTCTTCGCCAATGACCGCGTCGAACGCGACGACCTGCTGGAGGGCTGGCGGGCCACGACCGCCCAGGCGGTTCGCGGCCGCGACGTGATCTACGTCGCCCACGACACCACGACCTTCAGCTACACCTCGCTCAAACAGACCAGCGGCCTGGGCTACATCAGCGACGTGGAGGCGGCGCGCGGCTTCCATTGCCACAGCTCCCTGGCGTTGCGAGGCGACGGCGTGCCGTTGGGCCTGCTGCATCAGGAGTACTGGGCGCGCACGGAGTACAAGCGGTCGCGGCCGCAGGGCCGGGCCATGGAAGACAAGGAAAGCATGAAATGGCTGCACGGCCTGGACGCGACGGCTTCGGCGTTGGCGACGCTGCCGGCCGGCGAGCGTCCGCGCGTGGTGCATCTCATGGACCGGGAAGCCGACATCCATGAGGTGTTCGTTCGCGTGCTGCAGTTGGGCCAGGGGGCGATCATCCGCCGCTACCGCAACCGCAACGTGGCCGAGGATCCCGGCGACGCCGACGAAGCGATCGGTCGGGCGCCCTGCGTGGCGCGGATGCGTCTGCGTCTGCCGGCGGGCCATGGCCACAAGGCGCGCACGGCCGTGGTCGAGCTGCGCTCGCGTCCCCTGACGCTGACGCCGCATTCGCACCACGCGCGGGATCGACGGCCGCTGCGTCTGACCATGGTGGAGGTGCGCGAGGCCGCGGCGCCGGCCGGGACGGAGGAGCCGGTGCATTGGCTGCTGTGGACGACGGAGCCGGCGCGAACGGGGGCGGAGATTATGGCGGTGGTTCGGGCCTACGCGTTGCGTTGGCGGATCGAGGATTTTCACCTGGCTTGGAAGCAGGGCTGCCAGGTGGAGCGACTGGCGTTGGAGACGCGGGGGCGTTTGGAGAAGGCCCTGGTCCTATATGCGGGGGTGGCCGTGCGTTTGCTGCGTTTACGCGACCTGGCGCGTCGGGAGCCGACGGCGCCCTGCACGGAGGTGCTGAGCGAGGACGAGTGGCGGGCGTTGTACGCGCACGCCACGGGCGAGGCGGCGACGCCGACGACGCCGGCGCCGACCATGGAGCAGGCGGCGAAGTGGATCGGCCGATTGGGCGGCCACCTGGGCCGCAAGCGGGACGGCATGCCGGGGGTGCGGACGCTGTGGCGTGGCTGGCGCGACCTGGCCATCTTGACGGCGGGGTACCGGGCGGGCCGCGTGCGGCTCGGCTGAGAACCGCCGGCCGGTCCGGGCGACCGGCACGGGGACCGGCGGCCGATCGCGTGTATTGGCGGCGACCAAGCGACGACGCCGGGAGGAAGCGCAAGGGCTTCCTCCCGGCGTCGTCGCTTTGGCGAGGGCCTTGGCCTCTCATAAACACCTAAACATGATCCGCCATGTACTCTCGATGTGGGGAATACTCACCGCGAGCAGGGGTGAGGTGCGCCCTGTTCAACTTAAACGGGAGCGAAACCCCAAAGACGTGGCAAACCGCCACGAGCCGGGCGTCATGCGCCTGCTTCCCGATAATACCCAGGCCGCCTACGAGAGCCTTCCCGCCGGGTAAATGGCGAAGAGAAAAGAGGATATCGTAGATTGGTATTAGTCTGAAATCTCATTTAAGGCGCGGCGTTTAGGGGAGATGAGCGGCAAGATTGGTTGCCGCGTCGATTAATTCAACCCTGGGAGCGGCGGAAGAGGTCCGTGGCAACGCCCCGGCGGTTCCGTATCCTGTCCGGGGTCCGGATCGCCCGTTTCGGGAACGCCGCCATGAGCTTCGCGCGCGAGCAATGTCTGCAACGCCTCGGCGCCCAGGTCGCCGCCGGCCGGGCGATCCTCGGCGGCGGCGCCGGCGTCGGCCTGTCGGCCAAATGCGCCGAGGCCGGCGGCGTCGATCTCCTCATTATCTACAATTCCGGTCGCTTTCGCATGGCCGGCCGCGGCAGCCTCAGCGGCATGATGCCCTACGGCGACGCCAACCAGATCGTCATGGACATGGCCCGCGAGGTGCTGCCGGTCGTGCGCGACACGCCGGTGCTGGCCGGCGTCTGCGGAACCGACCCGTTCCGCCTGATGCCGGCCTTCCTGCGCGAGATAAAGGCGGCAGGATTCAGCGGCGTGCAGAACTTCCCCACCGTCGGCCTGATCGACGGGACGTTCCGCCAGGGCCTCGAAGAGACCGGCATGGGCTACGGCAAGGAAGTGGAAATGATCGCCTCGGCCCGCGAGTTGGGCCTGTTGACTTGCCCCTACGTCTTCACCGAGGAGGAGGCGCGGGCGATGGCCGCCGCCGGCGCCGACGTGCTGATCCCGCACATGGGCCTGACCACAAAAGGGACCATCGGCGCCCGAACGGCGCTGACGCTGGACCAGGCCGTCGGCCGCGTCCAGGCGCTGTGCGACGCCGGCAAGGCGGTCAACCCCGACGTGCTGGTGCTCTGTCACGGCGGTCCCATCGCGGAGCCGGCCGACGCGGCGTACGTGCTGCAACGGACGCGCGGCGTCGTCGGCTTCTTCGGGGCGTCGAGCATCGAACGGCTGCCGACGGAAATCGCCATCACGGCGCGGGTGAGGGAATTCAAGGGAATTGCAATCCGGAAATGAAGGAATAACCTGACTCACCGCGGGGCTGGGAACGCAGGGAATCAGCGTCCTGCGCTGCTACTGAGCCGGTCCCTCACCGATCCATCTTGTGCCAAACAGCGGTCGTTGCCATCTCGGCTGGGTAGGATCGGGGGAATAGTGTACGGAGAATCGACCGCCTGATGGCGGACGATCCGTCGGCAGCAGTCCGCATCCACCCGCGGCAGTCGTTAAAAGGATGAGCAGAAGGCAAGCGCGCCGGAAGTGGGACATGCCGGTCTCCGCTGAGAAATGTGACATGCGGAAGAAACCGCCTCGCCAAGCGGCTGGTCGAGCCCTCTAACAGCTTCCGAAGATCGCGTCCATGCCGAGTCCGATGGCCGAACCGCGGAATTCCGTTGGGGTAGTAAATCGCACGCCCATTTCCGCCCCGGCCGCAATTCGTGACGTAGACTTTTCCCGGAGGCGACGCCCATTTCGTCCTGTGGAGTCCCGTCCCGTGAGCGAACCGTCCGACCATCTCAACGCCCTGGCGTCTCAGGCGTGCCCCGACGGCGGCTGGGGTTACGCCCCCGTTCAGGCCGCCCACCTGGAGCCGACCTGCCTGGCGCTATTGGCCCTGTCGGCGGAGGCGCCGCGGTTCGCGGCCGTTCTCGACGCCGGCAAGAAATGGCTCGGCCAGTGCGCCTGCGGCGACGGGACCTATCGGCTGGCGCGCGGCCGGCCCGAAGCGGTGTGGCCGACGGCGCTGGTGCTGTTCGTGCAGGAGTCGTTGGGGTATCCGGACGACGAAATCCACCGAACCGCCGCGGCGCTGCTGGCCCGATGCGGCCGACAGGTCGAAGAGGCCGCGGCCGCCGAGGTCAACGACATCGACCTGAAGCTGGTCGGCTGGCCGTGGGCGGAGAACACGTTTTCATGGGTGGAACCGACCGCCTGGGCCTGCCTGGCACTGCGGCGCGTCGGCCAGGGCGATCACCCGCGCGTCCGCGAGGGGCAGGAGCTGCTGCTCGACCGCGCCCTGGACGAGGGCGGCGTCAACTACGGCAATCGCCGCATCTTCGGCGTCTCATTGGAGGCGATTCCCACGCCCACGGCCGTCATGCTGCTGGCGTTGCAGGGCCGGGCCGCCGACCCGCGCGTCGCGGCGGCGACGGAGTTCCTGCGGCGACAGTCCGACGACGGCGTAGACCTCGAACATCTCTGCTGGGCGCGGCTGGCACTCGACGCCCACGCGGATCAGCCCGGCGTCCGTGCGGCGCTTCCCCGTCTGGAAGAGCGCATCCACGCCGCCCACGCCGCCCGCGCCGAAACGCCGTGGGTCCGGCCCGCGCCGCTGCGCATGGCGTTGACCGCGTTGGCGCTGAACGCCGGCCGGACGAACCCGTTCCTGCTCGTTGGCCAGAAAGCCTCGCCTCCCATGAATGCGGCGCCGGCGCCGGCCGCGCGACCGCCGTCCCTCGGCGAACGCATCCGCACCGGCGTCGAAACCCTGCTGATCCAGGCCGAAACCTACCTCCGACCGCTCGAGCCGCAATCGAAGGTCCACATCGCTCCAGTCGGCGACTACAACGCCGACCTCGCCGACGTGGTGCTCCGACAGTATGACGACTTCCGCGAGCGCGTTCCTCTCAAGGGCAAGCGCGTGGTGCTCAAGCCCAACCTCGTCGAGTACCACCGCGACAAGGTCATCAACACGCATCCGCACGTCGTCGCCGCCGTGATCGAGCTGTGCCGCCGCGAGGGCGCCGCCGAGGTGCTGGTCGCGGAAGGCCCCGGCCACTGGCGCAACGCCGAACACCTCGTCGCCGCCAGCGGCCTCGGCGACGTGCTGCGCCATTACAAGGTCCCGTTTATCGACCTTAACCACGACGAGCCGGTCAAGACGGTCAACCTCGGCCGGCTGACGAAACTCGAACACCTGTATCTGTCGCAGACGATCGCGACCGCCGACGTGGTAATCTCGATGCCCAAGCTGAAGACGCACCACTGGGCGGCGGCGACGCTGTCGCTGAAAAACCTGTTCGGCACGCTGCCGGGCGTCTGCTATGGCTGGCCGAAGAACGAACTGCACTGGCGCGGCATCGACAACAGCATCGTGGACATCGCCTGCACGCGCACGCCGGACCTGGCCGTCGTGGACGGGATTGTCGGCATGGAGGGCGACGGGCCGCTTAACGGCACGCCGAAACCGATGGGGGTGATCGTGTTGGGCAGCGATTTGGTGGCCGTGGACGCGACCTGTTGCCGGCTGATGCAGCTCAACCCGGAGATGGTCCCGTATCTGGTGCTGGGGAATCGGAAGAGGCTGGGGCGGCTGGCGGAGGGGCAGGTGCGGCAGGTGGGCGAAACCATCGCGGGGCGGGCGCGGCCGTTCGATACGCCGGCGCATTTTAAGCCGCTGTGGACGGGGCGGCCGGTTAGCCGCGACGCGCAGCGGAGCGCTCCGTCTCAAGCGCTCCGCTGCGCGTCGCGGCTAACCGGCCGCCCCGTCCCCCCGGTTTCCCCGCCTTGATTCGCCGCCCCCCTCACACTACAATCACAAAGGGTACAGGGGCCGGCCACCCCTCCATCCCTCTCCTCACCCCCTATTATCCTTCGGGACATTCCGCCTTCTTCCCCGGAATGCCCTGACACACCGTCCACCCGACGGCGAGGGGCCGTCGCGCCCGCTTGCCCTGGACGCGCCGGGGGCGGATGAACACAATGGGGAACATCGCTACGACCGGACGGGACAACCCTGTGGCTCGTCCGCTACCCCTCCCGCCCGGCCCGTCATGCCGGAGGGGAACGCGGACTGTCGGAGACGGCTGGAATGTATGAACGCTTCACGGATCGCGCCCGCAAGGTGATGCAGCTGGCCAACCAGGAGGCCCAGCGCTTCAATCATGAGTACATCGGCACCGAACACATCCTTCTCGGCCTGGTCAAGGAAGGGTCCGGCGTCGCCGCCAACGTCCTCAAAAACCTCGACATCGACCTCCGTAAGATTCGTTTGGAGGTCGAAAAAATCGTCCAGTCGGGGCCGGACATGGTGACGATGGGCAAGCTGCCCCAGACGCCCCGCGCCAAAAAAGTCATCGAGTACTCCATCGAGGAGGCCCGAAACCTCAACCACAACTACGTCGGCACCGAACACCTCCTTCTGGGGCTGCTGCGCGAACAGGAGGGCGTGGCGGCCCAGGTCCTGATGAACCTCGGCCTCAAGCTGGAAGACGTGCGAGAAGAAGTCCTGAATCTTTTGGGGCACAATATGGCGACCGAAGAAAGCGGCGGCGGCTCGGGCGAACGGCAGGCGAACAAGGGCAAGTCCAAGACCCCGGCCCTCGACAGTTTCGGCCGCGACCTCACCGAACTGGCCCGTCAGGGCAAGCTCGACCCGGTCATCGGCCGCGCCAACGAGATCGAGCGCGTCATTCAGGTCCTCAGCCGCCGCACCAAGAACAACCCCGTCCTCCTCGGCGAGGCCGGCGTCGGCAAAACCGCCATCGTCGAAGGCCTGGCCCAGCTCGTCATCGACAGCAACGTCCCCGACCTGCTGCGCGACCGCCGCATCGTCGTGCTCGACCTCGCCATGATGGTGGCCGGCACCAAGTACCGCGGCCAGTTTGAAGAGCGCATCAAGGCCGTGATGAACGAGGTGCGCCGCGCCAAGAATACGATCCTGTTCATCGACGAATTGCACACGCTGGTCGGGGCCGGCGGCGCCGAGGGCGCCATCGACGCCTCCAACGTGCTCAAGCCGGCGCTGGCCCGCGGCGAGATCCAGTGCATCGGCGCCACCACGCTCGACGAGTACCGCAAGTACATCGAGAAGGACGGCGCCCTGGAACGCCGTTTCCAGCAGATCATCGTCAACCCGCCGTCGAAGGACGAGACGGTCAAGATCCTCGAAGGGCTGCGCGACCGCTACGAGGCCCATCACCGCGTCCAGATCAAGGACGAGGCGCTGCAGGCGGCCGTGGAGTTGTCGGATCGCTATATCAGCGGGCGCTGCCTGCCGGACAAGGCCATCGACGTGATCGACGAGGCCGGCGCCCGCGTGCGGCTCAAGGCCATGACCAAGCCGCCGAACCTCAAGGAGCTGGACGGCCAGATCGAGCAGCTCAACACCGAGAAGGAGGCGGCCGTCGCCGAGCAGGACTTCGAGAAGGCGGCCCACTTCCGCGACAAGGCCGACAAGATCAAGAAGGAAAAGGAACAGATCACGCGGCAGTGGAGCGAGAAGTCGAAGGAAATCGGCGGCGTCGTCGATGAAGAAGTGATCCGCGAGGTCGTCGGCAAGATGACCGGCGTGCCGCTGACGCGCATCAACAGCGACGAGACGGCCCGCCTGTTGACGATGGAAGACGACCTGCACAAGACGGTCATCAGCCAGCACGAGGCCATCCTCTCCATCGCCAAGGCGGTGCGCAAGAGCCGGGCCGGGTTGAAAGATCCGAAGCGGCCGATCGGCTCGTTCATCTTCGCCGGCCCCACTGGCGTCGGCAAGACGCTGCTGGCCAAGCAACTCGCCAAGTTCATGTTCGGCGACGAGAACGCCCTGGTGCAGATCGACATGTCGGAATACAGCGAGAAGCACAACGTCAGCCGTTTGATCGGCGCCCCGCCGGGCTACATCGGCTACGAAGAGGGCGGCCAGTTGACGGAGAAGATCCGCCGCCGGCCCTACAGCGTGGTGCTGCTGGATGAGATCGAGAAGGCCCATCCCGAGGTCTGGAACCTGCTGCTCCAGATCATGGAGGATGGCCGGCTGGGCGACAACGTCGGCCGGACGATCGACTTCAAGAACACCATCCTGATCATGACGACGAACATCGGCGCCGAGCAGATCACCGGCCAGCGCGGCATGGGCATCCACACGCTGATGAAGAAGAACGAGGAAGTCACCTACGGCGACATGAAGACGAAGCTCAAGGACGAGATGGAGAAGGCGTTCCGGCCGGAGTTCCTCAACCGCGTGGACGACATCATCGTCTTCCGCGGCCTGACCAAGCCCGACCTGAAGCGCATCATCGACATCGAGCTGTCGAAGGTGACGAAGCGGCTGGCGGAAAAGAACCTGACGCTGGTGATGACCGACGAGGCGAAGGAGTTCCTGATCGAGAAGGGCACGAGCCTCGAATACGGCGCCCGCCCGCTGCGCCGGGCCATCGAGCACTTCCTGGAAGACCCGATGGCGGAAGACCTGCTGCGGGGCACGTTCGCGGGCAAGGACACGATCACGGTGAAGGCGTCGGGCGAGAAGGAAGAGCGCAAGCTGGTCTTCGACTCCACCGGCCCGGCGCCGGAGTTGGTCGGCGCGGGGGCCGGCAGCACGGCGATCAAGGGCTGATCGATCGTCGGTCGGCGGAAGGAAACGGCGAGCGGCCGGCGTGAGCCGGCTGGTATGGCATAGAACTGTAGGATGCCATACCAGCCGGCTCACGCCGGCCGCTCGCCTCAATTCGGAGACGCCGCGCCCTTGACCGTCGACGCGGGAACCACTACCTTACATCTCTTTGCGGCACACCGAAGATTGCGCCCGGCCGCGGGGCGGGCGAGGATGGAAAGACACAGCGATGCCGACGATCAACCAACTGGTCCGCAAGCCGCGCGTGCAGCAGTACAGCCGGCCCAAGCACCCGGCCCTGCACGGCTGTCCCCAGAAGAAGGGCGTCTGCTTGCAGGTCAAGATCATGACGCCCAAGAAGCCGAACTCCGCCTTGCGGAAGGTGGCCCGCGTGCGCCTGTCCAACGGCGTCGAGGTGACGGCCTACATCCCCGGCGAGGGGCACAACCTTCAGGAACACTCGATCGTGCTGGTGCGCGGCGGCCGCGTCCGCGATTTGCCCGGCGTGCGCTACCACATCATCCGCGGCGTGCTCGACTCCCAGGGCGTCGCCGACCGCAAGCAGGCCCGTTCCAAGTACGGCGCCAAGCGCGAAGGCAAGTAAGCCGACGCGGCCGCTTCGCCCGTGTCCCCAGGGAGAGATCGCACGGATGACGGAACTCAACGTGACCCTCGAGTTCTCGTGTTGCGATTGCCAAGAGGCGGTGACGGTGACGGTGCGATGCACCGGCGAGGGGCCGGCCTGGCGGGCCGGCGTCGCGGCCGTCAACGTCCCCTGCCCGACCTGCGGGCAGACCAACCAACTGTCGTTCGAGCCAGACGGGACGGTTCGCTCCGTCCGGCTTTATTGTCGGCAGCCGTTGCCGACGTTTTCGGTCAACTAAGTTGACGTGGGGCAGGTTTTCAACCTGCCGATTCATGGCAGGTTGAAAACCTGCCCCACGTGCCGCAGGATATCGACCAACAGGGTGTAAACACATGGGCAAGAGGACCGCGAGCGCCGAGACCCTGAAGCCGGACCCGCGCTACAATTCCAAGCTGGCCAGCAAGTTCGTCAACTGCCTGATGTGGCAGGGCAAGAAGGCCACCGCCAAGCGCATCTTCTACGGCGCCCTCGACCAGATCAAGAAGCGCATGCCCGACCTGGAACCGATCGACGTGTTCAACCAGGCCGTCGAGCACGTCAAGCCGATGGTGGAGGTGCGTTCCAAGCGCGTCGGCGGCGCCACCTATCAGGTGCCGATGCAGGTCAACCGCACCCGCCAGCAGAGTTTGGCGATCCGCTGGATCATCGACGCCGCCCGCAAGAAGGCCGGCCGGCCGATGTTCCTGCGCCTGGCCGACGAACTCATGGCCGCCTACCGCCGCGAGGGCGAAGCCATGACCAAGCGCGAAAACACCACCAAGATGGCCGAGTCCAACAAGGCCTTCGCCCACTTCGCGTGGTAAGCAGCGGACAGAACCGCCAAGACGCCAAGAACGCCAAGAAACAAAATGCTCTGTCTTGGCGTTCTTGGCGTCTTGCGCTGGTTCTAATGACTGCGGCATGGCCGCCGAGTTAATGGACCTGAGCAAGATCCGCAACCTCGGCGTCATCGCGCACATCGACGCGGGCAAGACCACGACCACGGAACACCTGCTCTACTACGCCGGCGCCACGCACCGCCTCGGGGCCGTGGACTCCGGCAACACCGTCACCGACTGGAATCAGGAAGAGCAGGAACGCGGCATCACCATCTACAGCGCCTGCATCCCGTTCACCTGGCGCGACTGCACCGTCAACCTCATCGACACGCCCGGCCACGTCGATTTCACGGCCGAGGTGGAACGCTCGCCTCCGCGTCCTCGACGGCTGCGTCGTCGTCTTCGACGCCCAGAAGGGCGTCGAGGCCCAGTCCGAAACGGTCTGGCGGCAGGCCGACAAGTACCAGGTTCCGCGCCTCGTCTTCATCAACAAGATGGATGTCGTCGGGGCCAATTTCGACGCACGCCCTGGACGACGTCCGCGAGCGCCTCGGAGGCCGGCCGGTCGCCGGTCAACGTCCCCATCGGCAGCGGCTCGCCCAAGGACAGCCCGACGCCGTTCCGCGGCGTCATTGACCTGATCGAGATGAAGGCGCTGTTCTTCGAACCGGCCGACCTCGGCAAGACCGTCCGCGTCGAGCCGATCCCCGAAGACCAGCGGGACGATGGTCCAGGCGCGGCGCGAACGGCTGTTCGACGTGCTGACGGCCAACGACGAGCAGGACCGCATCACCAGCGCCTACCTCGAAGGCACGGAAATCCCGGCGGAAACGATTCGCACGTTGCTGCGCGAACAGACGCTGTCGCGGGTCATCCAGCCGGTGCTGTGCGGCTCCGGCCGCGAACACATCGGCATTCAGCCGCTGCTGGACGCGGTGACGTGGTATCTGCCCAGCCCGCTCGACCGGCCGCCGGTCGTCGGCGTCAACCCGAAGAAAAAGGACAAGGAAGAGAAACGGAAGCCGGACCCCAGGGAGCCGTTCTGCGGCCTGGTGTTCAAGATCGTGGCCGGCACGTCCGGAGAGTTGTTTTATCTCCGGATCTATTCCGGCGCGCTGCGAGCCGGCAAGACGCGGCCCTACAACCCCGGCCGCAACGTCAAGGAGCTGGTCAGCAAGATCTACCACACCCTGGCCGACCCCAAGGACCGTCAGGAACTGTCGGAGGCGACGGCCGGCGACATCGTGGCCCTCATCGGCCTGAAGGACTCCATCACCGGCGACACGCTTTGCGACTTTGACCATCCCATATTGCTGGAACGGATCAAGTTCGCCGAGTCGGTGTTCAGCCGGTCGATCGAGCCGGAGTCGTCGGCCGACAAGGACAAGCTGGCCTCGGTGCTCAACCTGCTGACGCGCGAAGACCCGACGTTCCAGGTGCGCACCGACGCCGAGACCGGCCAGACGATGATGAACGGCATGGGCAAGCTGCACCTGGAGATCAAGCAGCACCGCATGGAGCGCGACTTCAAGCTCAAGGTGCGCGTCGGCAAGCCGCGCGTCAGCTATCGGGAAACTCTCAAGAAAGCCGTGCGCGTCGAGGGCGAGTGCGTCCGCCAGGCCGGGGCGTCCGGGTTGTTCGCCAAGGTGCGCGTGGAGTTCGAGCCGCACCAGGGCGACGAGGCGATTCAGGTGCAGTGGGACGTACCGCCGGAGACGTTGCCGTCGGAATTCATCGCCGCGGCGGAGCAGGGCATTCGCGGGGCGATGGATTCGGGCGAGCTGGGCTACCCGGTGATGAACGTGCGGGCGCGAATCGTCGGCGGCGAGGTGGACGAGCAGTTCTCCAACGAAACGGCGTTTCAGGCGGCCGGCGCCGACGCGGTTCGCAAGGCGATGCACGACAACATCGTCCTTCTGGAGCCGGTGCTGAAGGTCGAAGTGTCGCTGCCGGAAGAGTTTTTGGGTCCGGTAATGGCGGACCTGAACGCCCGGCGGGCCGACATCGAGAAGCTGCACGCCCAGGGGAGCGGGCGGGTGATCGAGGCATTGGTCCCGGCCGCGAAGATGTTCGACTACGCCGACGAGGTGCGCAGCCTGAGCCAGGGCCGGGCGTCGCCGTCGCTGGAGCCGCACTCCTACCGGCCGGCGCCGCCGGACGTGCTGGAAGCCATGCTGCATCCGGAAGACTTTTGAGAGCGTCAATGCTCCGGGCGAGCGGCCGGCGTAAGCCGGCTGGTGTAGGATAGCGCCTCGGAATGGTCACGCACCGGCCGGCTTACGCCGGCCGCTCGCCAAAATAAGCACGCCCGCCTTGACACTATTTGGCACGGCCACTACTCTTATACTTTCCGATACGGCGGGGTGTCGAGGGCGTGAAGACGCGGGGAGGAAATGGTGGCAGGCTCGAATGTTGCCGGCGAACGCATCCGCATCCGGATGGAGGCCTACGATCACGAGGTGCTCGACCGCACCGCCAAGGAGATCGTGGACACCGCCCAGCAGACCGGCGCCCTGGTCCACGGCCCGATCCCGCTGCCGACGCGCATCGAGCGCTACACGGTGTTGCGCAGCCCGCATATCGACCGCAAGTCGCGCGAGCAGTTTGAAATTCGGACGCACAAGAGGCTGATTGACATCCTTCAGCCGACCGGCAAGACCATCGAGGCGCTGAACAAGGGACTGAGTCTGCCTCCCGGCGTGGACATCAAGATCCGCGTCCTGGCCGCCAAGCCCAGTTGAACGTCGCGCCGCTTCTCCCGGTTCCGTCGCTCGGTTCCCACGGTGATTTCCCCCGGCCTGACCGTCGGGGAGGGTGGAGTTCATGGTTACGCTGAACGTATACAACCGCCAGGGCGAATCGGTCGGCACGGTGGACGTGGACCCGGCCGACTTCGGCGGGACCGTCAACAAGCAGCTGCTGCATGACGTGGTTTTGCAGTACCTCGCCAACCAGCGGGCCGGCACCCATTCGACGCTGCGCCGCGGCGAGGTGGCCGGCAGCACGAAAAAGTTGTTTCGCCAGAAGGGCACCGGCAACGCCCGGGCCGGCACGCGGCGGACCAACAAGCGCCGCGGCGGCGGCACGGCCAAGGGGCCGAAGCCGCGCGACTACGAATACCACATGCCCAAGCGGATGGTGCGGGCGGCCACGCGCATGGCCATCCTCAGCAAGTTCCAGGACAACGAGGCCGTCATCCTCGACGACCTGGCGCTGACCGAAGTGAAGACCAAGCAGGTCGTCGGCGTCCTCAAGGCGTTGAACCAGGCGCTGGAGCCGAAGCCGGCCGCCGGCCAGGAGGCGGAGAAGAAGCCCAAGAAGAAACCGCTCACCTGGTTGCTGGGAACGGCCGGCCTCGACAAGAACGTCTACCTGTCGGCCCGCAACATCCGGGAACTGAAGGTACTGCCGGCCGACCAGTTCAACGCCTACACGGTGTTGCGGCAAAAGCGGCTGGTGTTGACCCGATCCGCGCTGGAGTCGCTGCGGAAGGTCGGCAAGGACGAAACGAAGGCGGAGACGCCGGCCGCGGCGCCGGAGAAGAAGTAAGGCGACGGCCGGCTGGCCGCGGGGAGAGACGGACATGGCGGATATCAAACAACCGGGCCGGACCCGGGGGCCGAAGCTGGAAGCGTATCAGGTGATCCTGCGGCCGCTGGTCACCGAGAAAGGCACGCACCAGTCCACGCACCGCAACGCCTTCACGTTCGAGGTCAACCAGTGGGCGACCAAGGGCGAGATCAAGGCGGCGGCCGAGGAGTTGTTCGGCGTCCACGTCAAGAAGGTGAACACGCAGAACCGCATCGGCAAGAGCCGGCGGTTCCGCTTCAAGATGGGCAAGCTGCCCGACTGGAAGAAGGCGATCATCACGCTGACCGCGGACAGCCCGCCCATCGAATTCTTCTGAGATTTCGGGCGAGCGGGGGGCGTTAGCCCCCTGATTCGTCATGCGGTCAGAGACGGGATGACGAATCAGGGGGCTAACGCCCCCCGCTCGCCGAGGGGTCGTGAAAGGAAAGACCAATGGCCATTCGCCAATACAAGCCGGTGACGCCGGGCCGCCGACAGGGGACGGTCAGCGACTTCTCGGACATCACCGACCGCAAAAAGAAGCCGGAGAAGTCGCTGTTGCGGCCGCACCCGAAGAAGGGCGGCCGCAACAACCAGGGCGTCATCTGCGTGCGTTTCCGTGGGGGCGGTCACAAGCGGCAGTATCGCATCATCGACTTCAAGCGCATCAAGGACGGAGTGCCGGCCACGGTCGTCGGCATCGAGTACGACCCGAACCGTTCGGCGCGAATCGCGTTGATCCAGTATTCGGACGGCGTTAAGGCGTACATCCTGGCGCCGGAGGGGCTGAAGCCGGACGACGTGATCCAGAGCAGCGGCGAGGCCGGCCTGGAGCCGCGCGTCGGCAACTGCATGCCGCTCAAGGTGATCCCGCTGGGCATGAGCATCCACAACCTGGAAATGCAGCCCGGCCACGGCGGCCAACTTTGCCGCAGCGCCGGGACCAGCGCGACCTTGACCGCCCGCGACGGCAAATGGGCGCAGATCACGCTGCCGTCGGGCGAGGTGCGCCGCATCAGTTCGGCCTGCCGGGCGACGATCGGTTCCATCGGCAACGCCGAGCACATGAACATCAGCCTGGGCAAGGCGGGCCGCAAGCGCTGGATGGGCCGCAAGCCGCACAACCGCGGCACGTCGATGAACCCGGTCAACCACCCGATGGGCGGCGGCGAAGGCCGCACCGCCGGTGGCCGCCATCCGTGCAGTCCGACCGGCGTGCTGGCCAAGGGCGGCAAGACGCGCAAGAAGCGGAAGCCGTCGAACTCGTCGATCGTCCGTCGTCGTCGGCCCGGCCCGCACAATCCGGGGAAATAATCGGAGCGCCTCTGGACGCCGCGCCCGACGTCTGTATGATAATGACTTCCCGTTGGAGTGGATTCGATGAGTCGGTCGCTGAAAAAAGGCCCGTACGTCGATGAGCGGCTGATGGCCAAGGTGGAGCGCAACCAGCGCACCAACAACCGCGATCCGCTCAAGACGTGGTCGCGCGACTGCACGATCGTGCCGGAATTTGTGCAGGTGACATTCCTGATCCACAATGGGCGGCAATTCGTCCGCCTGTACGTGACCGAGGACATGGTGGGGCACAAGCTGGGCGAATTCGCCCCGACTCGCCTGTTCAAGGGCCACAGCGGCGGCAAGGGGAAGAAGTAGAGACCCCTCGCCGAACGGGACGCAGAGCGTCCCGACGTGCGTTCCCACGCGGAGCGTGGGAACGAGAAGATGGATCCCGGGGTGGAGCAGTGGTAGCTCGCCAGGCTCATAACCTGGAGGTCGCAGGTTCAAATCCTGCCCCCGGAACTGGACGCATCGGAAGCCCGCTCCTCCTGAGGGGGGCGGGCTTTTCCAGCCTGTGAGGGTACACATGCGGTACAAGGCCGTTCACCGCCACGCGGACATGTCGGCCCGGAAGGTTCGGCCGTTCGCGGCCCTGATCCGCAACCGGCCGGCCGACGAGGCGTTGGAGCTTCTCAAGTACCTGCCCAACAAGAGCGCCCGGCTGTTGGAGCAGGTGCTCAAGAGCGCCCTGGGCAACGCCGAGGACCGCGGCGCCCGCGACATCGAGGATCTGGTGGTCTCCGAGTCGTGCGTGGACGGCGGGCCGATCATGAAGCGGATCATGCCGCGGGCGCGCGGCACCGCCTACCCGATCAAGCGGCGCTACTCCCACATCCGCGTTGTGTTGTGGGACGGCGCGGAAGAGACCGCGGCGGAAGAGGCCAAGTAGGCGAGCTGGAATCCCTTGAGCGGAAGTGAGTTGATCGTATGGGTCAAAAAGTCAGGCCGACCGGCTTTCGCACCGGGATCTTCGTCGATTGGCTGAGCACCTGGTACGCCAACAAGCAGGACTTTTCCGACCTGCTGGTGGAAGACGCCAAGATCCGCCGGTTCATCAAAAAGCGCTACGGCGGGGCGCAGATTTCCAAGATCCGCATTCAGCGGACGCGCGAGAAAGTGGTGGTCTACGTCCACTCCGGCCGCGTCGGCATGATTATCGGCAAGAAGGGCACCGAGGTCGATAAGCTCACCAAGGAGTTGGAAGACCTCACCCATCGTCATATCGAGGTCAAGACGATGGAGGTCAACCGCCCCGAGCTGGACCCGCAGCTGGTCGCGGAGAGCATCGGCGAGCAGCTGGCCAAGCGGGCCAGCTTCCGCCGCACCATGAAGAAGCACATCGACCTGACGATGGAGGCCGGCGCCAAGGGCGTGAAGGTGTTGATGGCCGGCCGGCTGGGCGGGTCGGAAATGGCCCGCAGCGAGGGCGGCATGGCCGGCAGCATCCCGCTTTCCACCCTGCGGGCGAAGGTGGAATACGGCTTCGCCGAGGCCAAGACCGCCCAGGGGAACATCGGCGTCAAGGTGTGGATCAACAACGGCGATTACCTCGACCCGGAGCCGGTGCAGGACAACGCGCCGCCGCCGCGCCGGGGCGGCGGCCGCGGCCCACGGCGTTGACTCGGGACAGGTTTTTAACCTGCCTCACCGAATGGCAGGTTAAAAACCTGCCCCACGAAAGAGGAGAACGGCCATGCCGTTGATGCCCAAGCGAGTGAAGTTCCGCAAGAGCGCCCGCGGCGTGCTGCGCGGCAACGCCCAGCGCGGCAACACGGTCAGTTACGGCGATTTCGGCTTGCAGTCGCTGGAAGGCGGTTGGCTGAGCGCCGAGGCCATCGAGGCGGGCCGCATCACGGCCACGCATTCGGTTCGCGGCGAGGGGCGGTTGTTCATCCGGGTCTTCCCGCACAAGTCGATCACCGCCATCCCGGCCGAGACCCGCATGGGCAAGGGCAAGGGCGAGCCGGAGTATTGGGCGGCGGTCATCAAGCCGGGCATGATCCTGTACGAAATCGGCGGCTTGCCGGAGGCGGCGGCCCGCGACGCTCTGGCCCGCGTGGCCTACAAGATGCCGTTCAAGTGCCGCTTCGTGACGCGGCGGCCGAACGTCGGTTGAGGAATATACCAGCCGCGAGCGCCAGCGAGCGAGTTGAGCGAAAATCGCTCGCTGGCGCTCGCGGCTGGTAATACGGTTGAAGGCGGGGAAGCGATGAGACCGGCCGAATATAGGGCGATGGACGCGGAACAGCTGGAATTGGCCCTCAAGGACACGATCAAGCACCTGTTCCAGCTGCGTTTCCAGTCCGCCACGGAGCGGCTGGAGACGCCGAGCGAGATCCGCAAGGCCAAGCAGGACGTGGCCCGCATCAAGACGATTCAACGGGAACGCGAACGCGCCGGCCAGCACGGCTCGGCGACCCAAGGGGCGAAGTAAGCAATGGACCAGCAGCCGGCGCAACCCAAGGTGGCCCAACCGAAGGCGGTAGAGGAGAAGCGCGGGCGGCGCCGCATCGAAATCGGCGTCGTCACCAGCGACAAGATGAACAAGACGCGGCGCGTGGAAATCCCCCGCCTCGTCAAGCACCCGCGCTACGGCAAGTACATCAAGCGGCGGACGATCTGCCACGTCCACGACGAGGCCAACGAATCACACACGGGCGACACGGTCGAGATCATGGAGACGCGGCCGCTGTCCAAGCTCAAGTGCTGGCGGCTGACGCGGATCGTCACGAAGTCGGCCCAGGCGCCGGCCGTCTCTTCGCTGGCGCCGACCCCCGAGGCCGCGCCGGCCGCCCCCGCCCCGACCGTCTGATGGCGAGACAGGTGACAATATGATTCAGATGTACACCTATTTGGACGTGGCCGACAACACCGGCGCCAAGGAATGCATGTGCATCAAGGTGCTGGGCGGCACGCGTCGGCGCTACGCCGGCCTGGGCGACGTGGTCATCGCCAGCGTCAAGAAGGCGATCCCCGGCGGCGAGGTGAAGCCGGGCGACGTGGTGCGGGCCGTGGTGGTGCGCATCAAGCGGCCGACGCGCCGCGACGACGGCAGCTACGTCCGCTTCGACCGTAACGCCCTGGTGCTGATCGACGCCGAGCAGAATCCGCGCGGCACGCGCATCTTCGGGGCGGTGGCCCGCGAGCTGCGAGAGAAGGGTTACACCAAGATCGTCAGCCTGGCGGCCGAGGTGGTGTGAGGAATCGAATCGGTTAGCCGCGACGAGCGGCGGAGCGCTGGCCCAACGCGCTCCGCCGCGCGTCGCGGCTAACCGGCGGAGTTTCGAGTCATGAGTTCCAAGGTCCACGTCCGCAAGGACGACATGGTGGAAGTGATTTCCGGCGACGACGCCGTGAAGGGCAAGGCGCACAAGGTGTTGCGCGTCCTCCCGGACGAGGGCAAGGTCGTCGTCGAGGGGATCAACCGCGTCTACAAGCACGTCAAGCCCAACCGCCGCAATCCGCAGGGCGGTCGGCTCTCCAAGGAGATGCCGATCGACGCTTCCAACGTGCTGCTGTTCTGCCCGACCTGCCGCCGCGGCGTCCGCGTTGGCCGGCGCTACGAGGACAACGGGGCCAAGGTGCGTTACTGCAAGAAGTGCGGCGCCGGTCTCGGCGCCCTCAGCAAGGCGCGGGCGAAGTACGCCAAGAAACCGTCCTGAATTGCGAACCGAGATCGCGGGGTCGAGTCGTCCATTTGCTGGCAACGGTGAGAAGTCATGGCCCGGTTGTTTGAAAAGTACCAAAAAGAGATCCTGCCGGGGCTGTCGCAGAAGCTGAACCGCAAGAACATCCTCAGCCTGCCGCGCCTGCAGAAGATCGTGGTCAACATGGGCGTCGGCAAGGCCCTCCAGGACAAGAACCGCATGGAGCAGGCGGCCGACCAGCTCACGCAGATCGCCGGCCAAAAGGCCCAGGTGCGCAAGGCCCGCGTCGCGGTCAGCGGCTTTCGGCTCCGCGAGGGCAACGAGATCGGCTGCCGCGTCACGCTCCGCGGCGACCGGATGTACGAGTTTTTGGATCGGTTGATCAGCATCGCCCTGCCGCGTATCCGCGACTTCCGCGGCGTCAACCCCAAGAGCTTCGACGGCCACGGCAACTACAGCATGGGGCTGGCCGAGCAGCAGGTCTTCCCCGAGATCGACCCGGACAAGATGACCTTCGTCCAGGGCATGGACGTGACCTTCGTGACCAGCACGAACAACGACGACGAGGCCCGCGAACTGCTCCGCGGCTTCGGGATGCCGTTCCGCGAGGAGTAACGCTGCTTCCTCCCCTCTCCCCTCGGGGGAGAGGGGCCGGGGGTGAGGGGCTTTCGGTTCCTGAAACCATTCCCCCTCACCCCCAACCCCTCTCCCCCGAGGGGAGAGGGGAGATACTGAGGAAACGACACCGACCATGACGACCGAAGCGAAAAACGTGAAGTTTCGCAAGCAGCTGGCCAAGCTGGAGGCCAGCCGCAAGACGCCCGACAAGGTCAAGATGCCGCCGCGCGAACGCATCCGCATCCGGTTGCGTTGCAAGCTGTGCGGCCGGGCGCGGGCCGTCTACCGCAAATTCGGCATTTGTCGGATCTGCTTTCGTAACATGGCCAGCGACGGCATGATTCCGGGCGTCAAAAAGGCGAGTTGGTGAGGAAACGACCATGATGACCGACCCGTTGGCCGACATGCTCACCCGCATTCGCAACGCCAACCGCATCGAACGTCCCGCCGTGGACATGCCGGCGACCAAGCTCAAGGTCGCGGTGGCCCAGGTGTTGAAGGACGAAGGCTTTATCCTCGAATATCAGGTCGGCCGGCCCGGCGTGGATGAGCACGGCGCCCCGACCTTCGAGCTGGAACAGGACATCGAGCAAGCCCAAGACGCTGCTGCGCGTCTTCCTGAAATACGGCCCCGAGGGCGAGCGGGTCATTCGCAAGATCGACCGGGCCAGCCGTCCGGGCCGCCGCCTCTACCGGCACAGCCGCGACCTCCGGCCGGTCCTCGACGGGTTGGGCATCAGCATCCTCAGCACCAGTCGCGGCGTCATGAGCGACCGTCGCGCCAAGGCCCAGAAGGTCGGCGGCGAACTGTTGTGTACCGTGTGGTAGGAGACGGCCATGTCCCGTATCGGCAAGCAACCCGTGGCCGTCCCCGCCGGCGTCAAGGTGCGCGTCGCGGACGGCAAGGTGTTCGTGGAAGGCCCCAAGGGCGCCAAGCTCGAACAGGCCGTCCATCGCAACATGCGCGTCGAGATCGACGAGGGCGCCAAGGTCATCAAAGTGATCCGGCCCGACGACGAGCGGCAGAACCGCGCCTTGCACGGCCTGACGCGCAGCCTGATCGCCAACATGGTCGAAGGCGTGACCAAAGGCTATGAACGCCGTCTCAAGATCGAAGGGCATCGGCTACCAGGCGCGTATGGAGAAGAAGGCGATCGTGCTGACGGTCGGCTACGCCAACGCGGTGAAGCTCGATCCGCCGGAGAACGTCACGGTGGAGTTGCCGGACGCGACGACGATCGTGGTCAAGGGCTGGGACAAGCAGAAGGTGGGCCAGTTCGCGGCGGAGATCCGCCACGTCCGGCCGCCGGAACCGTACAAGGGCAAGGGCATCCGCTACGAAGAAGAGCAGGTCCGCCGCAAGGAAGGCAAGTCCTTCACCAGCGGCGGCTGATCGAGGCGACCATGAATCATCAGAAGTCGAAGCACGTCCGCCAACTGCGTCGCCGCAACCACGTGCGCAGCGGCATCACTGGCACGCCGGAGCGGCCGCGGCTGACGGTGTTCCGCAGCTCCAAGCACATTTACGCCCAGCTGATCGACGACCTGGCCGGCGTCACCCTGGCGTCGGCCAGCAGCCTGCAACCGGACGTGCGCAAGGACCTGGCCTACGGCGGCAACGTCAAGGGGGCCCATGTGGTGGGACAGAAGATCGCCGCCGCCGCCAAGGAAAAGGGCATCGACAAGGCGGCGTTCGACCGCGGCCACTACAAGTTCCACGGCCGCGTCAAGGCCTTGGCCGAGGCGGCCAACGCGGCGGGGCTGTTGTGCTGTGAGCCGAGGGAACGGAAGAAGGCCAAGCTGGCGGCGCAAGCGGCGGCCGCGGCGGCGGCCAAGCCGGAGAAGGTCGAGAAGGCCCCGAAGGAAAAGAAGGAAAAGAAAGAGAAGGCGCCGAAACCCGCGGCGGAGTAAGGGATAGTTCCTCGGCGAGCGGGGGGCGTCAGCCCCCTGATTCTTCACTCGTTCCGACGCGCTATGCTAAATCAGGGGGCTGACGCCCCCCGCTCGCCTCTATCGGCTATCGAGAGTGGGAATACATTCATGGCCAGAGATCGCGATAATCGGCAGGACGGCTTGCAGGAACACGTCGTCAAGATCCGGCGCTGCGCCGCCGTGGTCAAGGGCGGCCGGCGTTTCAGCTTCAACGCCCTCGTGGTGGTCGGCGACACGCGCGGCCGGGTGGCCTACGGCTACGGCAAGGCCAACGAGGTGCCGCCGTCCGTCGAGAAGGCGAACAAGGACGCCGAGGCGCGGATGAAGCGCCAGAAGCGGATCTCGCTTCGCGGCGACACCATTCCGCACCGCGTCATCGGCAGGTTCGGCGGCAGCCGAGTCATCATGGTGCCGGCCGGGCCGGGCACGGGCGTCAAGGCCGGCCCCGGCGTGCGCGACGTGCTGACGGCGTGCGGCATTCGCAACATCCTGACCAAGGTCCACGGCAGTTCCAACCCGATCAACCTGGTCAAGGCGACGATCCAGGGCCTGTTGGAATTGCGCACGCGCGAGGACGTGGCCCGCCTGCGAGGAGTGACACTCTAAAAGTACGAAGTACCAAGTACAAAGTACGAAACGTGCCGAAGATTGCTTTTGTCTTTTTTTGTACTTGGTACTTTGTACTTGGTACTTGGCGAGCGGAGCGAGACTGTAATGGACCTTTCCACCGTCCACGTCGGCGTCCACAAGCTGAAACACAAGAAGCGCGTCGGCCGCGGCCCCGGCAGCGGCCACGGCAAAACCTCATCGCGCGGCGCCAAGGGCCAGTGGGCCAGCGCCGGCGCCAAGAAGCCGACGCGGCTGTTTGAAGGCGGCCAGATGCAGCTGTTCCGCCGCATCCCCAAGCGCGGCTTCAGCCACGCCACTTGGGACCGCATCTTTCACGCCGTCAACGTCGGCGACCTCGACGCCGTTTTCGCCGACGGCGACACGGTCGATCAGGAGACGCTCAAGAAAGTTGGGCTGGCCAAGGGACCGGCCGATGGGGTACGAATACTCGGAACGGGCGAGCTGACCAAGAAACTGGTGATCAAGGCGCACCATTTCTCGAAGTCGGCCGCGGAGAAGATCGCGGCCAAGGGCGGCACGGCCGAGGTCATCCCGCCGCCCAAGAAGCCGGTCAAGAACAAGATGAAGCCCCGGCCGCCGAAGCAGAAATAAAGAGATTTACCGCCAAGACGCCAGGGACGCCAAGAAGACGAAGACATTTCCTTGAACATTTGTCTTCTTGGCGTCCCTGGCGTCTTGGCGGTTTGATGCGTTCATCCCGAGGAGCGGGTCATGGATCGGATCAAGGCCATTTTCACCATTCCGGAGCTGCGGCAGAAGATTTTCTTCACGCTGCTGCTGCTGGCCATCTACCGCATCGGCTACTCCATCCCGCTGCCGTTCGTCGATCAGCGCCAGATCTACAAGGGCATCGGCGGCGGCGGCCCGCTCGGCAACGTCCTCGACTTCGTGTCCATGTTCAGCGGCGGCAACCTCAGCCAGAGCATGGTTTTCGGCCTCGGCATCATGCCCTACATCTCCGCGTCCATCATTTTCCAGCTCCTCGGCGCCGTCTACCCGCCGCTGGAAAAGCTGCAAAAAGAAGGCGAGAGCGGCCGCAAAAAGATCAACGAATACACCCGCCAGTCCACCGTCGTCATCTGCCTGTTCCAGTCCTTCATGTACGTCCAGTACGTCATGGGGTCGCCTAGCACCGGCCAGGCGGGGGCGGGCTACGCCTTGCCGCAATTCATCGGCATGGCCTGGCTCACCTGGCCGACGATGGTCATTACGATGACGGCCGGCACCATCTTCCTGATGTGGATCGGCGAACAGATCGACGAATACGGCATCGGCAACGGCATCAGCCTCATCATCATGTGCGGCATCATCGCCCGGATGCCGTCGGCCACGGCCTCGCTGTTCTTCGAGTCGGGCCACTTCAACTGGCAGACGCTGACGCTGGGCGGCACCAGCGGCGAAATCAGCTTCGAGAAGATCATCACGCTGATCTTCCTCTTCATCGTCGTGGTGCTGGCCATCGTCGCCATCACCAAGGGGCAGCGGCGCATCCCCACGCAGTCGGCCAAGCACGTCCGCGGCCGGCGCGTGTTCGGCGGCACCCGCCAGTTCCTGCCGCTCATGGTCAACCAGGCCGGCGTCATGCCGATCATCTTCGCCAGCAGCCTTCTGGTGCTGCCGTTCTTCGTGTTCGGCGCCATCGCCAACTCGTTCCCCGACTGGACCTGGGCCGTCGCGCTGCACGACATCTTCACGCGCCAGGGCTGGTGGTACACGCTCCTGTTCATCATCCTGATTTACGTCTTCTGCTACTTCTGGACGGCCATTATCTTCAATCCGAAAGACATGGCCAACAACCTCAAGGACTACGGCAGCTTCATCCCCGGCTATCGCCCCGGCAAGCGCACGGCCGAGTACCTGGAGCGCGTGATGATGCGCATCACCTACGTCGGCGCGGCGTTCCTCGCGGCCGTGGCGGTGATCCCGACGGTGATTACCGGGACGCTCAACATCAACTACATGGTGGCGAGCTTTTACGGCGGCACCGGCCTGCTGATCGTCATCAGCGTCGCCCTCGACCTGGTGCAGAAAATCAACGCCCATCTGGTCATGCGAAATTATCCCGGCCTGACCGAGGATTGAACGCCGCGTACACTAAACCCGAAGCGCGAGCGAGGGATCAGGTCAGGAACCGCGTCCCTCGCTCGCGCTTCGGGTTCGTGTGTACGCCCCCTTGCGTGCGGCCTTGTCGTTTCCGAGAATGAACCGTGAGGATATGAAGACCGGGGCGCCCCGCCCCGGCCCTCGCACCAGGGAAACGGGCCTGCCATGCGTCTCATCCTTCTCGGCCCGCCGGGCTGCGGCAAAGGCACGCAGGCCGCACTCCTGTGCCGGCGCAACCGACTGGAACACATCGGCACGGGCGACATTCTCCGTCAGGCGATCCGGGACCGAACGCCCTTCGGCGAACGGGCCCGGCCGTTCGTCGAGACCGGCCGACTGGTCCCCGACGACCTGGTCAACGACGTCGTCGCCGAGCGCTTCGGCCGCGACGACCGGCCGGAGCGGTTCGCATGGACGGCTACCCGCGGACGCTGGCCCAGGCGGCGTCGTTCGATCAGGTGTTGCGGCAGCAGTTCCTCGACCTGACGGCGGTGGTCCTGCTGGAGGTGAGCGACGAGGAGATCGTGCGGCGGCTGAGCGGTCGGTGGAGTTGTCCCAAGCCGGGCTGCAAGGCCACCTACCACACCGAGAGCAACCCGCCGCGCGTCTCGGAAATCTGCGACAATTGCGGCACCCCCCTGGTGCAGCGCGACGACGACAAGGTCGAAACCGTCCAGCGTCGTCTGGTGGTGTATCACAAGAACACGGAAGAGCTGATCCCGCACTACCGGGCGCAAGGGCTGCTTCGGGCGGTGGCCGGCGAAGGCGCCATCGAGCAGGTGTATAAGGACGTGATGAAGGCGTTGAAAGCGCAGGCAGGCCCGAAGTGCTGAAGTCCCTCATTCCACAAAAACCGGAGTTGAAATCGCCGCGCGAAATCGGCCTGATGCGTCAGGCCGGCCTGCTGGTGGCCGAGGCGCTGCGGATGTGCCGGGCGATGGCCAAACCCGGCGTGAAGACAATCGAGATCGACAAAGCGGTTGACGACCTGTTCACGTCGCGCGGGGCGCAGTCGCTTTTCAAGGGCTACCCCGGCGGCAAGGTGCCGTTCCCGGCCGTGACCTGCATCTCGCTCAACGAGCAGGTGGTCCACGGCATCCCCGGCCAGCGCGTGATCCGCGAGGGCGACCTGCTGAAGATCGACACGGCCTGCAAGCTCAACGGCTGGTGCGCCGACGCGGCCATCACCATCCCCATCGGCCCGGTCAGCCCGGCCAAGGAGCGGCTGCTGGCGGTGGGCGAACAGGTGCTGCGGCTGGCGATGGTGGAGATGGGCCGGCGACTTCGCTGGTCGGAAGTCGCCCTGGCCATGCAGCGCATGGCGGAGGCCGCCGGGTATCGGATGGTGACGCAGTACGTCGGCCACGGCATTGGCCGCGTGATGCACGAGGCGCCGCAGGTGCCGAATTTCGTGGACAAGGATTCCAAGAAGCACGATTTTCGGCTGGAAGAGGGGTTGGTGCTGGCGGTCGAGCCGATGGTGAACATGGGCCGGGCGGCGACGGACGTGCAGCGCGACCACTGGACGGTGGTGACCCGCGACGGCCTGCCGAGCGTCCACGTCGAACACACCCTGGCCCTCACCCGCGACGGGGTGTACGTCGTGACCGCCGATGAGGAGACGTACATCAAGCCGTGATCCGTGCGAATTTGAAATCTTCTCTTGTCCCCCGGCGCACGGTTCGCTAAAAAAGAGATTTCACCGAAAATCCGCATCGGGTGGGGTCGTTCGGGAGTCTGGGCATGAAGGTCCGTGCGAGCGTCAAGCGAATCTGTGAGAACTGCAAGCTGGTGCGGCGGCACGGGAAGCTGCTGGTCATCTGCACGCAATCCCCGTCACAAGCAGCGTCAGGGCTGAGCGAGGAAGGGCGAGAACATGCCGCGTATTCTGGGCGTGGACATTCCGAACGACAAGCCGACGCACATCTCGCTGCGCTACCTCTACGGCATCGGGCCGGCGCTGGCGCTTCGGGTGTGCGAACAGGCCCACGTGGACCCGCAGCGGCGGGCCAAGGAACTGAGCGACGACGAGTTGGCCCGCATTGCGACCATTCTCGACCGTGAATATACGGTGGAAGGGCCGTTGCGCCGCCAGACCCATCAGAACATCGACCGCCTCAAGGCCATCGGCTGCTATCGCGGGTTGCGTCACCGCAAGAGCCTGCCGGTGCGCGGCCAGCGGACGCGGACCAACGCCCGCACCCGCAAGGGGCCGCGGCGCACCGTGGCCGGCAAGAAGGGCGTCAAGGAAATGCGCGGCTAACCAACGGCGCGAACCGGGAGATTGGCATCCGTGGCGAAGAGCAAGAAACGCAAGCAACGGCGGAACGTCAGCCGGGGCGTGGCCCACATCAAGGCGACGTTCAACAACACGATCGTCACCATCACCGACACCAACGGCGACGCCCTTTGCTACGCGTCGGCCGGGACGGTCGGCTTCAAGGGCAGCCGCAAGAGTACGCCGTTCGCGGCCCAGCGCGCCGCGGAGGTGGCGGCCGAGAAGGCGTCGAAGTTCGGCCTGAAGGAAGTGGAAGTGCGGGTCAAGGGGCCGGGTTCCGGCCGCGAATCCGCGATCACCGCCTTGCAGGCGGCCGGCATGAACATCAAGGCCATCGAGGACGTGACGCCGCTGCCGCACAACGGCTGCCGGCCGCCGAAGAAACGCCGGGTGTAAGGGCGGCGCACGCGACAACCGCGGTTAGCCGCGACGCGCCAGCGGAGCGCTTGATAATCAAAGCGCTCCGCTGGCGCGTCGCGGCTAACCGATTGTGACCGACCGACAACGACGGACAAGGACCAATGGCACGCACGACCGATCCCGTTTGTAAACTGTGCCGCCGCGAGGGCGTGAAGCTCTTCCTGAAGGGGACGCGCTGCGAAGGCCCCAAGTGCGCCATCGACCGGCGCAACGTGGCTCCCGGCATGCACGGCTACCGCCGCGGCAAGCCGAGCGAATACGGCATCCGCCTTCGCGAAAAGCAGAAGCTCAAACGCTTCTACGGCCTGCTCGAACGGCAGTTCCGCCGCTACTTCGAGCTGGCCTCGCGCTCGACCGAGAACACCGGCGAGCAGTTGTTGACGATCATGGAGCGGCGCCTCGACAATGTCGTGCATCGGCTCGGCTGGTGCCCCAACCGGGCCAGCGCCCGCCAGCTGGTGACCCACGGCCAGGTCGAGGTCAACGGCCATTCCTGCAACATCCCGAGCATGTTGCTGCGGGCCGGCGACACGATCCGCCTGAAGAACCGGCCGCGCGCCTTGCAGCTGGTCCGGCTCAACATGCAGGAAAACCCGCCGCCGGCGCCCGACTATCTCGAACGCACCGGGACCGAGCCGCCCGAGGGCCGCGTCTCCCGCCTGCCCACCCGGCAGGACGTGGACCCGCGCATTCAAGACATCCGTGAACAGCTCATCATCGAATTCTGCTCCCGCTAACCGAGTGGCGAGTGGCGAGTGGCGAGTGGCGAGAAAAGAAGGAATCGGTTCTGGTCTTTTCTCGCCACTCGCCACTCGCCACTCGCCACTCTCTCGGAGAATGACATGCGAATCCGATGGCGTGGTCTGGAACTACCCAACCGCGTGGCGAGCGACCGCGGTACGCTCACCGACACCTACGGCAAATTCACGGCCGAGCCGTTTGAACGCGGCTTCGGCGTCACCGTGGGCAACAGTCTGCGGCGCATCCTCCTGTCGAGCCTGGAGGGCAGCGCCGTCACGCGCGTCAAGATCCAGGGCGTTCAGCACGAAATCAGCACGATCCCCGGCGTCGTCGAGGACGTGACCGACATCATCCTCAACATCAAGAGCCTGGTGGTCAAGAACGCCAGCGAATCGGCCAAGACCATCCGCATCGAGCGCGCACGACCAAGGGCGTCGTCAAGGGCGGCCGACATCATCGCCGAGCAGGGCGTCGAGATCATCAACCCCGATCACATCATCGCCACGCTCACCGACGACGTGCAGTTCGTGGTCGAGATGCGCGTCGAGAACGGCCGCGGCTACCGCATGGCCGAGGAGAACGTCGAGGAGGAGCGCGAGATCGGCGTCATCCCGGTCGATTCCAGCTTCTCGCCGGTCGTCCGCGTCAAGTACGAGATCGAGGACACCCGCGTCGGCCAGCGCACCAACTACGACAAGCTGGTCATGGAAATCTGGACCAACGGCACCGTGTCGCCGCAGATGGCCCTGGTGGAAGGGGCCAAGATCATGCGGAAGCACCTCAACCCGTTCATCCAGTACGCCGAGCCCGGCCCCGAGATCGGCATCGAAGACAAGCCGGATCTCGTGGTGGACGGCGGTTCGGTCGATTACGAGTTGGAGCGCAAGCTGAACATGAGCCTGGCCGAGCTGGAACTGTCGGTGCGGGCCACGAACTGTCTGGAGTCGGAAGGCATCACGACGGTGCGCGACCTGGTGATCCGCACCGACGAGGAGCTGTTGGAAGTCCGCAACTTCGGCGAAACGACGCTGAAGGAAGTGAAAATCAAGCTCGAAGAACGCAACCTGAAGCTGGGCATGAAACTGCCGTCGTCGCTGCGACGCTAATTAGTCCGTAGTCCGTAGTCATTAGTCCGTAGCGGCAAGCCAACGTGCCTTCGCCGCGGACCAGCTACGGACTACGGACTACGGACTACGGACTTACGAAAATGCGACATCTCAAAGCCGGACGCAAACTGGGCCGCAACGCCACCCACCGCCTTGCGATGAAGCGCAACCTGGCGATGGCGCTGTTCCGCCACGAGCGGATCATCACCACCGTCGAAAAGGCCAAGGAAGTGCGGCCGTTTGTCGAAAAGCTCATCACCCTGGCCCGGAAGGGCACGCTGCACGCGCGGCGGCTCGTCATCTCCCGGCTGGGCACGCCGAGCATGGCCGAGGTCAAGCCGGACAGCGACCCCGACAAGGCCGACGCCCGCACCGTCTTGACCAAGCTGTTCAACGAGATCGCGCCGCGCTTCGCCGCGCGGCCGGGCGGCTACACCCGCATAATCAAGCGGCACGAACGCCGTCTCGGCGACGGCGGCAAGACGGCCTTCCTGGAACTGCTCAAGGAAGGCGAAGTCAAGGTCCGGGCCAAGAAGACGCCCGCGCCCGCCCCGGCGCCGCGCGTCGAGACGCCGCCGCCGGCTCCCGCGCCGGCCCCGGAGACGCCGGCCGCCCCCGCGCCGGAAGCAACCGCGCCGACGCCGCCGGCCGCGCCGACGCCGGAAGTGGAGTCGGTGGGACCGGCCAAGGCGCCGCCCCCGCAGACGCCGCCCGGCGCCTGAAACGCAAATCAGCAGCGAGCGGCCGGCGTGAGCCGGCTGGTGTAGCAGGCGTCCCGAGACGTTAAGCCACACCAGCCGGCTCACGCCGGCCGCTCGCCCTTTCCGCATTGTCTTTTCCCTCCTCCCCGCGTATCACTCGCCGTCCCCCGACCGCCCCGACGGCGGCCGGGTTTTGACGGTTCGAGGAGGGGAGACCATGCTCGCGCGGCGACTCTTCATTGCGGCCGCGGTATTCCTTGTCACGGCCCCGGCCGGGCGCTGCCAGACCTACTTGCTGGCGGAGCCTGTCCAGGTCGGCGATTGCTTCCACGTCACGCTCGACATGAAATTGACCGGCGAGATCCGCGTCCGCAAGGGCAACGAACTCGTCAAGCTGAAGCTCTCGGCCGAGGGGTCGCATGAATTCCCGGAGCGCGTCCTGGCCGTCGCCGACGGCCTTGCCCAGAAGGTCGCCCGCCTCTACGAAACCGCCAAGGCCGTCATCACCGTTGACGGCCGGACTTCCGTGCGGACGCTGCGCCCGGAACGCCGCCTCGTCGTCGCCCAGCGCGACAAGGACGGCCTGCTCGTCTACAGCGCCGGCGGCGCCTTCACACAAGACGAGCTGGAACTGGCCCACGATCATTTCGACACCATCGCCGCCGTCGGTCTGCTGCCGGGCAAGGCGGTCGCGGTCGGCGATGCGTGGAAGATTCCCAACGCCGTCGCCCAGGAACTGTGCAACTACGAGGGGCTGACCGATCAGTCGCTCACCGGCAAACTCGACGACGTCAAGGACAACGTCGCCCTGTTCACCGTCAACGGCGCGTCGAACGGCATCGACCAGGGCGCGATGGTCAAGATGACGGTGACGGCGGCCGGCAAGTTCGACCTCAAGACGAAGCGGCTGACCTGGCTGGAGTGGAAGCAGACCGAGGACCGCGAACAAGGCCCCGTCAGCCCCGCTTCCGTCGTGGCGGCGACGACGACGATGGTTCGCCAGGCCGTCGGCCGGCCGGAATCGCTGTCGGACGTGGCGCTGGTGTCGGTGCCGGCCGACGCCCCGCCGAACCCGCTGGTGCAGCTTGAATGCCGCGACGCGAAGGGGCGGTTCTCGTTCCTCTACGGCCGCGACTGGCAGATCACGTCGCAGACGGATGAACATGTGATTTTGCGGCTCATGGACAAGGGCGATTTCGTGGCCCAGGCGACGGTGACGCCTTGGACGGCCGCCGACCAGGGCAAACATCTGACGCCCGAGGCGTTCCGCGACGCCATGAACCAGACGCCGGGCTGGATCGTCGGCAATGGACTGCAAGCCGGCGAGGCGCCGGCCGACGAGGGCCGCTACATTTACCGCATTTCGGCGCTCGGCAAACTGGACGACGTGGCGGTGCTCCAGAACTTCTATCTGGTGGCCGCGCCGAGCGGCGAACAGGTGGTGGTGGCCGTGACCCTGACGCCGAAACAGGCGGAAAAGCTCGGCGCCCGCGATTTGGCCCTCATCGGCGGCATTGAACTGCCGGCGGCGGGGAAGTAAACGACGGCGAGCGGAGGGGTCAGCCCCTTTTCTTCGCCCGTCCCGACGCGCTACGCGAGATCGCGGGGCCGGCGCCCCCGCTCGCCAAGAGTTCGCAAAGTGGGGTGAGAAGATGCACTTCGCTTCTCTGGCGTTCCTCGGCTTCTTCGCGGTCGTGTTCCTGGTCTACTGGGCGCTGCCCCGCCACCGCTGGCGGATGCTCTGGCTGCTGGGGGCCAGCTGCGCCTACTACATGACCTGGAACCCCTGGCTCATCTTCCTCGTCGCCTTCTCGGCGTGGACCGACTTCTTCGCCGCCCTCTGGCTGGAATCGGTGAAGTCGCCGCGCCTGCGCAAAGCGATTCTGGTCGGCAGCATCTCCGTCAACCTCGGCCTGCTCCTCTTCTTCAAGTACACGAACTTCCTCCTGGCCACGGCCCATTCCGCCTTCGGCCTGTTCGGCTGGCAGACCGACCCGTTCCTGATGAAGATCGCCCTGCCGCTCGGCATCTCCTTCTACACCTTCGAGACCATCAGCTATGTGGTGGATGTCTATCGGGGTAAAACCCGGGCGGCGCGTAACCCGCTCGACTACGCCCTGTTCATGATGTTCTTCCCGCACCTGATGGCCGGGCCCATCGTGCGGCCCCACGACTTTCTGCCGCAGGTGAGGCGGCGCAAGCGCTTCAGCTGGGACCGCCTGGAATTCGGCGTGCGGCTCGTCCTGGTCGGCCTGTTCAAGAAGGCGGTGTTGGCCGACAGCCTGGCCGCGGTGATCGACCCCGTTTTCGCCGCGCCCGGCGGCTACGCCACGGGCGCCGCCTGGCTGGCCGCCGTCGGCTACGCCATGCAGATCTACTGCGACTTCTCGGGCTACTCCGACATGGCGATGGGGCTGGCCCACACCCTCGGGTTCAAACTCCCCCTGAACTTCCGCCAGCCCTACCTCGCCGCCAGCGTCGCCGAGTTCTGGCATCGCTGGCACATCTCGCTTTCGACCTGGCTGCGCGACTACCTGTTCATCCCGATGGGCGGCAGCCGCGGCGGACGCTGGCGGACCTGCCGCAACCTGATGACGACGATGCTCCTCGGCGGCCTCTGGCACGGCGCCAACTGGACCTTCGTCTTCTGGGGCTTGTATCACGGCGTCCTGCTGATGGTGAACCGCGTCTGCCGCCTGCCGGCGTCGCTGTTGGGCTGGGCGGCCCGGCCGTTCTGGGTCGCGCTGACGTTCGGGAGCGTCTGCGTCGGTTGGGTCTTCTTCCGGGCGCAGACCTTCGCCGACGCCGGGACGATGCTCCTCCGCATGGCCTGGCCGACCGCCGGCGCCGACCTCGGCCTCCATGCCGGCCTGCTGGTCTGCGGAGGCACGGCCCTCGTCCTGGCCGGCAACGTCCTCAGCCAATGGACCGGCCTGCGGGGGTGGGTCGCCCGGCTGCCGGCGCCGGTCGTCGGCGGTGCGACGGCCGCCCTGCTGGTCCTGTATCTGCTCCTGCTGCCGGACGAGAGCAGGGGGTTCCTCTACTTCCAGTTTTGAGGGCGCCATGACCTCCCAGCGCTTGTCGCGCGGCCGCGGTCGCGCCGCCCTGACTTGGGCCGCCGGTGTTTTCCTGGCGACGCAGCTGACGGGCGGCCTGCTGCTCGATTACGTCTGGCCCGACGTGCGCTCCGTCTGGTTCGCCAAGGTGGAGCGCCAATGGCGCTCGCGCCCCGAAAACCTCGACGTGCTCTGCCTCGGCAGCTCCCGCTTCGGCGCCGCCCTGCAACCGGCGGTGATGCGAGCCGCCTTCCGGAAGCGACTCGGCGACGGGGCGCCGCGCCGCATCCTCAACGCCGCCGTGCCGGCCGGCGACCCCATCGCTGGCGACTACTGGCTCAAGCGGCTGCTCCGCGAGGGCGCCCGCCCGAAGATGGTCCTTGTCGAAGTCAACCCGGATGTCGTCAACGGCCATAACGTCTGGTTCGGCGCCGACATCCTGCGGCAGATGCGCTGGGGCGACCTGCCGGCCTACCTGCCGGAGGCTTGGGAATCGGGCGAAGGGCAGCGGCTGGCCTGCGCCCGCCTCTTCCCGCTCTACGTCTACCGCCGCGAGTTGCGGGGGCTGGTCACGGACCCGCCGAAACGGGAGCCCGACGAGGAAGGGCTGACCTGCGACTGGGAGCAACTGCTGCGAACGCCGCAAGAGGGCGTCAACGTCGCGGCGCTGGAGGAAGGCTCACGGGCCGGCGCCGTTGACTTGAGCCAGATGTTGCGGCGCTACCGCATCGGCGGCCCGGTCGACCGGGCGCTCGAGCGGCTCCTGGCCCGCTGCCGCGACCGCCACATCGACGCGGTGCTGGTCGGCATGCCGGTCACTTCCTTCTTACGCGAGCTATATACGCCGGAAATCGACGCCGTCTACCGCGATTACATGGCCTGGCTCTGTCGGCAATACGGCTGCCGCTTCATCGACTGGCGCGACCAAGTTCCGGACTCGGATTTCAAGGACATCCACCACATGCGACTCCCCGGGGCCGGACGCTTCAGTTGGCGCCTGACCCTGGAAGTCCTGGCGCCGGCCTGGCGGGCCTCTCACCCCTCGTTTTCGTCCTCCACCCCCCACTCCGCTTCGCGGTAGTCAGTCTCGGTCAACCACCAGCCGCGCACCGTCGGCGGATCCGTCGCCGGCGACACGATCAGGCAAACCACTTCCTCCATCCCGTGGTGTTCCAGGTCGGTGCGGCTGGGGACCGCGTGCGACGTGGGGTGCGAGTGATACACCGCCAGAAGGTCCAGTCCGTGCGACCGCATGTCCTTGTCCGCGTCCAACATGCTCCGGCCGTCGGATAAAAATTCGCGCGGGCTGGCCAGGGCGTTGACGAGCGGATAGCGCCGCAGGACCCTTCCCACCGCTCCGTCCCGCACGCCCGCCAGCAGGCCACAGCATTCGTTCGGTTGTTCCGCAACGGCCTGCGCAATCAGATCTTCCAGAACAGTTCGCGGGACCAGCAGCCGAAATGACATTGACAAGATCCCCCGGCTTTCCCAAGCTTAACTACTTCGCCAGATGGGACAACCGACGCGCCGTGCGAGACCGGCGGAAGTCGACTTTTTTCACCATAGGGATTCACCACGATGGCGGCCGGGGCAGCGAAACGCGACAAGGTCATCCTCGCCTATTCGGGCGGGCTGGACACCAGTGTCATGGTGCCGTGGATCGGCGAGAAGTACAACCTCGACGTGGTCGCCTTCACCGCCGACCTCGGCCAAGGGGAAGACATCGAGCGCATCCGCCAGAAAGCGCTGCACACCGGGGCGGTGGATGCGGTGGCCGTGGACGCCCGCAACCTGTTCGTCGATTGCTTCGTTTTTCCGGCCCTGATGGCCGGGGCCGTCTACGAGGGCAAATATCCCCTGGCAACGGCGCTGGGCCGACCGCTGATCGCCAAGCTGATGGTGGACGCGGCCAAGGAGCACGGGGCCAAGGCGGTGGCGCACGGGTGTACCGGTAAGGGCAACGATCAGGTGCGATTCGACGTAACTTTCCAGACTTTGGCGCCGGATTTGAAGATCATTGCCCCGGTGCGCGAGTGGAAGATGAGCCGCGACGAATCGCTGGCTTACGCGGCGCAGCACAACATTCCGGTGGAGGCGACGAAGAAAAGCCCCTACAGCGTGGACCTGAACCTGTGGGGCCGCAGCTGCGAGGCCGGCGTTTTGGAGGACCCGTGGGACGAACCGCCGGCCGACGCCTTCGCCTGGACGACCGACCCCGTCAAGGCGCCGAACGAGCCGGTTTACGTCGTCATCGACTTCGAGCAGGGCAAGCCGGTGGCGCTGGACGGCCAGAAGATGGACGGAGTGCCGCTGATCCAGCGGCTGAACAAGCTGGGCGGCGAACACGGCGTCGGCCGCATTGACCACGTCGAAAATCGGCTGGTCGGCATCAAGTCGCGAGAACTGTACGAGGCGCCGGCGGGCGTGATCCTGCACGACGCCCATCACGAACTGGAAACGCTCTGTCTGGACAAGCGCGTGCAGCGGTTCCTGACGCTGGTTGCACAGGAGTACGCGGACATCATATATAATGGATTATGGTTCAGCGCGTTCCACCAGGACCTGTTCGCGTTCGTGGCCAGCAGCCAGCGGTTCGTGAGCGGGCAGGTGCGGGTGAAGCTGTTCAAGGGCAAGGCGACGGTGGTGGGTCGCAAGAGCGAGCACAGCCTGTACAGCAAGAAACTGGCGACGTATGAGAGCGGCGACCAGTTCGACCACGACGCGGCCAAGGGTTTTATCCGCCTGTGGGGCCTCGGCCAGCAGACGCAGGCGCGGCTGCAACTGCTCAAGGACGGCAAAGGCTTTGACTTGCCGGGGCTGCTGACGCATAAGGAGGTGTGATCCGGTGACCATCGAACAGCTGAGAATGTTCCACCGAGCGCGGCCGTTCGTGCCGTTCACGCTGTATCTGGCCGACGGCCGAGCCATTCCCGTTGTCCATAACGAGTTCCTGGCGGTCGCGCCGCCGGGCAGGATCGTCGTGGCGACTCAGCCGGACGGATCGTTTGAAACAATCGACCTGCTGCTCGTTACATCCATCGGCGTGGCCGCACCGGCGCCGCCGCAGGGCAACGGTCAGCCGACGTAATGAACGAAAGGAGCCGATGCCTTATGGGAAGTGACATGATGGACGTGGAGCAGCTGGCGGCTTACCTGCGGCGTGACGCGCGCGAGGTGGGTAAGCTGGCCAGCCGCGGTCGGTTGCCGGGCCACAAGGTCGGCGGCGAGTGGCGCTTCGCGCGCGCGGAAATCAACCACTGGCTCGAATCGCAGATTCACGGCTACAGCGACGAGCAGTTGACGGCGCTGGAGTCCGGCCACGGCCGCGACGGCGAAGAGCCGCTGATCGCCAACCTGCTGGCGCCGGCGTGCGTGGCCGTTCCGCTGGCCGCCACAACCAAGGCGTCGGTGCTCAAGGAGTTGGTGAAGTTGGCCGAGGAGTCGTGGGAGGTCTACGACCCCGACGCGATCCTGGAGGCGGTGCGGCTCCGCGAGGAGATGGTGAGCACGGCCCTGCCGTCCGGCGTGGCCTTTCCGCACCCGCGGCGTCCGCTGTCGGCGGCGCTGGGGGAATCGGTGATCGCCTTCGGCCGAACCGCGTCGGGCGTCCCGTTCGGCGACCTCAACGGCGGGCTGACCGACTGCTTTTTCCTGATCGCCTGCCGCGACGACCAGACCCACTTGCGCGTGCTGGCCCGGCTGACGCGCCTGCTGCTGCGCGAGGGGTTCCTGAACGAGCTGCGCGCGGCCGAGACGGCGGAAGAGGCCTACAAGGTGATTGTGGTGGCGGAGCGGGAGTTGCTGAATTAGGGTTCAACCTTGACAAGAGAAAACTTTGACCACGTGCTTCAAACCCTGAGCCAACGGCAGCCGTTCCGTGTGTTTACAGTGGAGTTGCAGGGGGGCCACCGTTTTGAGGTCGATCATCCGAGGGCGATGGTCGTCCGCGACGGCGTGGCCGTTTTCATCGCCCCTGGCGGCGTGCTGATTTGGTTCGACCACGAGAGCGTCAACCAGATCATCGGCGCGCCGGCCAATGCTTCTGAATGACGACGAGGGCGACCTGATATACCACCAATGGACGCCGCCATTCGCGTTCTGATCGCCCTCCTCCACCAATCCCCCTACCGCTGCGTCCTCTCCGCCACCGGCGGCGGCGCCGGCGCTATCGCCTGGCTGCTGTCGGTCCCCGGCGGCTCGCGCACCGTCCTTGAAGCCGCCGTCCCCTACGCCGAAGAGTCCCTTGCCGAATACCTCGGCCGTCGCCCCGAATCGTCCTGCTTCGCCCCCACCAGCCGCGACATGGCGATTCGCGCCGAACAGCGCGCCCGCTGGCTGGCGCCCGGCGCCCCCACCGTCGGCGTGGGTTGCACCGCCAGCCTCCGCTCCGACCGGCCCAAGCGCGGCGATCATCACTTTCACGTCTCCGTCCACACCGGCGTCCGCACCACCACACATTCCCTGGTTTTGGTCAAGGAAGCCCGCGACCGGACGGCCGAGGAAGAGGTGCTGGACCGCGTGCTGCTCAACGCCCTGGCGGAGGCGTTTGGCGTCCCGGATCGGCTTAGCGTGGCGCTGCTGCCTGGCGAGGAAGTCGTCGTGGAGACGCGGGCGGAAGGCGATGCGTTGGCCCGGCTTCTGGGCGGGGAAACGGACGCCCTGTGCGTCGGGGCCGATGGCCGGATGCGCCCGACGCGCCGAAGCCGACCTTGCTGCTGCCAGGTTCGTTCCACCCCGTTCACGATGGGCACTTTCAATTAGCGAGTGTCGCGTCGGAGATGGTCGGCGCCGCGACGGCGTTCGAGCTGAGCGTGCGCAACGCCGACAAGCCGCCGTTGACCGATGAGGAGGTGCGGCGCCGGCTGGCGCAGTTCGCCTGGCGGGCGCCCGTATGGCTGACGCGGGCGCCGACGTATACGGAGAAAGCGGAGTTGTTTCCGGGTTGTGTGTTCGTGGTCGGCGCCGACACCGCCGCCCGGATCGTCCAGCCGCGCTTCTACCAGGACAGCGAAGAACGGATGGCCGAGGCGCTGGCCCGTTTTCGGGCCGCCGGCTGCCGTTTCCTGACGGCGGGGCGCGTGGCCGCGAACGGCCAGTTCGTGCGCCTTGAGGACCTAAATGTTCCTCCGGCCTATCGTGATCTCTACCAAGCTATTCCGGAGCAGGCGTTTCGGGTAGATTTTTCCTCCACCCAGTTGCGCGAAGAGAAGGGGTGAGGCGAAATCCGAGGAGGCCGACGCTCATGGAGGAAATGACCGCTCCGACCGTGCGCCAGGTCGTGGAAGGCGTCTACCGTTCCGAATCGCGGCGCGTGCTCGCCACGCTGATCCGCCTGGTCGGCGACTTCGACCGCGCCGAAGAGGCGCTGCATGAGGCGTTCGCCGCGGCCGTGGAGCAGTGGCCGCGCGACGGCGTGCCCGCCAATCCCCGCGCGTGGCTCGTCTCGACCGGCCGGTTCAAGGCCGTCGATGCGATGCGGCGCCAGGCCCGCCGGGACGCCTCCCTCGCGGAGATCGCCGGCCGGCTCGGCGAATCGACGTTCCCCCCTGCCCCGCTGGATGAGGAACTCGAAGACGACCGGCTCCGGCTGATCTTCACCTGCTGTCATCCCGCCCTGTCCCAGGACGCCCAGGTGGCGCTGACCCTGCGGGAAGTTTGCGGCCTGGCCACCGAGGAGATTGCCGGTGCCTTCCTGACCGCCCCGCCCACCATCGCCCAGCGCATCGTTCGCGGCAAGGCGAAGATCCGCGACGCCCGCATTCCCTATCAGGTGCCGTCGCTCGCCGACCTCCCCGAACGGCTCGATTCGGTGCTGGCGGTCATCTATCTCGTCTTCAACGAGGGCTATTCCGCCTCCTCGGGCGATTCACTGACCAGGCCGGACCTTTCCGAAGAAGCCATCCGACTCGGCCGGCTCCTCGCCGGACTTCTGCCCGATCCCGAGGCGGTCGGCCTGCTGGCCCTTATGCTGCTCCAGGAGTCGCGGCGGACGGCCCGGACCTCGGCCGACGGCGACCTGATTCTGCTGGAAGATCAGGACCGTTCCCTCTGGGACCGCGCAAAAATCGCCGAGGGCGGGGAGCTCGTCGCGCGGGCGATCGCGTCCGGGCGCCTCGGCGTGTACACGATTCAGGCGGCCATCGCCGCGGTCCACGCCGAGGCGCCGACGGCCCAGGCCACCGACTGGGCGCGGATGGCGGCATGGTACGACCTGCTCGCGCGCGCCGCGCCCTCCCCCATCGTGGCGCTGAATCGAGCGGTCGCGGTGGCCATGCGCGACGGCCCCCTGGCCGGCCTGGAACTCATCGACTCGATCTTGGCCGCGGGTCAGCTGACCGAGTACCATCTGGCGCACGCGGCCCGCGCCGACCTCTGCCGGCGGCTGGGGCGGAAGGCCGACGCCCGCGAGTCGTACCGGACGGCCCTCGCGCTCGCCCGGCAGGAACCGGAGCGGCGGTTCCTCGAACGGCGCCTTCGCGAACTGGGCTGAAAAAAATTCTTGGCGACGTCGATTCCTCGCCGGACCGAACGACTATCTGGTGAACGCGGCGGCGAACCGCCGCAAAACCCGGAAGGAGGAAGCCATGAAATATGCGTTGCTCATCTACTCCGAAGCGAAGAACTTGACCGAAGGCGCGCGCGAACAATGCTACGCCGAGTCCACCCGGCTGATCCAGGAACTACATGCCAACAAGCAGTACTGGGGCGCCGCGCCGCTCCAACCCGTCGCCACGGCGACGAGCGTCCGGCTGCGCGACGGGAAGCGCCTTATCACGGACGGCCCGTTCGCCGAAACGCGCGAACAACTCGGCGGCTTCATCCTGATCGAGGCCGGCGACCTCGACGAGGCCATCGGCGTCGCCGCCCGCATCCCCGGCGCCCGCTGGGGCGTCGTGGAAGTGCGGCCGGTCGTGGATCTGCCGGAACTGCCGCAGGCGTGATCGTGGCGAGTCGTTCGATGCTGTGGAAAGGAGCCGACCTATGCGTTCGGAAGCGTTGCCGCCGCCCCCGTCCAAAATCGCCTTCTGGGCGGGGTGGGTCCTGAGCGTCCTGCCGGCGCTCTTCCTACTGTTGGACGCGGCCATGAAACTGGCGAAACCGGCCTTCGTCGTGGAGGCCACGACGCGGATGGGCTACGCCGAAGGCGTGATCGTTCCGCTCGGCATCGTGCTGCTCGTTTGCACCGCCCTCTACCTGGCGCCGCCGACGGCGGTACTCGGGGCCGTCCTACTGACCGGTTACCTGGGGGGCGCGGTGGACGCGCACGTCCGCAACGGCGACGGGCCGTTTAAGTTCCTGTTCCCCGTCGTCTTCGCCGCCCTGCTCTGGGGCGGGTTGGTCCTACGAGACCGGCGGCTGCGTTCACTGTTGCCCTGGCGGCGCGTGAACGAGCCGCGCCCCTAAACGTTCCGGTGGCCGATTCCGCCCGCAGTCTTTCGACCGGTTGGTGAGAAACCGAACCTTCAATCCAAAAGGAGCCGTCCCATGCGAGTGAATCCGTACCTCCTGTTCAACGGCCAATGCGAGGCCGCGTTCACCTTCTACGCCAAGGTCCTCGGCGGCACGATCAAGGCCATGATGCCGAACGAGGGCACGCCGGCGGCCGAGGGCGTGCCGGCCGAGTGGCGCCACAAAATCCTTCACGCCTGCCTCTGCCTGGGCGACGGCGCTGATGGGTTCCGACTGCCCTCCGGCCTACCAGGAGAAGCCGCAGGGCTTCTCCGTGTCGATCCACGTGCAGCAGCCCGCCGAGGCGGAGCGCGTCTTTCACGCCCTGGCCGAGAACGGCACGGTGAAAATGCCAATCGGGGAGACCTTCTGGGCCGTCCGGTTCGGCATGTTGGTCGATCAGTTTGGCATCCCGTGGATGATTAACTGCCCCCGTCCCGAATGAGCGCGTTCCAAAGCGCAACGAGTGGAAATGCTCCTTCCAATACCCGATCCGGATGGGGGGTCCGGTTAGCCGCGACGCGCAGCGGAGCGCTTGATCCCAAGCGCTCCGCTGCGCGTCGCGGCTAACCCACGGCGCGAGTGGACATCCCGAACCGGACCACCAATAGGAGAGGCAAAGCGATGAAAGTCATGGTCCTGGTCAAGGCCAGCAAGGACTCCGAGGCGGGCGTGTTGCCGAGCGAGCGGCTGCTGGCAGAAATGGGCAAGTTCAACGAGGAGTTGGTGAAGGCCGGCGTGCTGGTGGCGGCCGAGGGGCTTCAGCCCAGCTCGAAGGGGAAGCGCGTCCGGTTCTCCGGCGCGATGCGCACCGTGACTGACGGGCCGTTCGCGGAGACGAAAGAACTGCTCGCCGGCTTCTGGATCTGGCAGGTGAAGTCGATGGAGGAAGCCGTCGAATGGGTCAGGCGCTGCCCGAACCCTCATGCGGAAGCCGGTGAAGTTGAAATTCGCCCGCTCTTCTCGCCGGAGGACTTCGCGGCGAGCGACCCCACCGGCGAGCACCGCGCCGCCGAGGCGCGCCTGCGCGAACGGGCCACGAACAAATAGCCGTATGGGTTTTTGAGTTGCGGCGGCAGGATTTGAACCTGCGACCTCCAGGTTATGAGCCTGGCGAGCTGCCACTGCTCCACGCCGCGCCTAGTGAGAGCCGCTTGCCGGTGTCCCGCTAGCTGGAACAGGGGCAAGCGGCTCCACACCCCCATTCTATGCCCCGCACGCCTCCGCCGGTCAAGTGCCGCGGCGAAAAAACTGCCCTTGCCGGCCCCTTTCGTCGTGCCAGAATGACGGTTTGACCTACGGAACCGAGGACGCCATGACGACCGCCGCGCCCCCGCCCAAGTCGGAGTGGGCCGCCCGCCTCTGGCACGGCATGGACCTGTTCGCCTGGATGCGTCTGCTCGTCCGCAACGACTGCGCCGTCCAGCCGCCCTATTGGCACATCGCCGCCGTCGCCAGCGCCGCCAGTGTCATGAACAGTACGCTGCGCGTGCTGACCGAGGCCGTTTACGGCGGCGCCGTCGCCCGCACGCCGATCCGCCACGCCCCGCTGTTCATCGTCGGCCACTGGCGCACCGGGACGACGCTCCTCCATGAGCTGCTCATCCTCGACCCGCGTCACGCCTTTCCCACCACGTACCAATGTTTGGCGCCGCATCATTTCCTGCTCACCCAGCGGACGTTCCCGCGCCTCCTCTGGTTCCTGATGCCGTCGCGCCGGCCGATGGACAACATGGCGGCCGGCTACGACAAGCCGCAAGAGGACGAATTCGCCCTGGCGGTGCTCGGGGCGCCGTCGCCGTACCTGACCGTCGCCTTCCCCAACCACCCGCCGCAGGACCAGGACGCGCTCGACCTCGAACGGCTGTCACCCCGCGCCCTGGCCGGCTGGAAGCGGACGTTCCTGCACTTTCTACGCGGCCTGACGTTGGCGGACCCGCGCCGCCTCGTCCTCAAGTCGCCGACCCACAGCTGCCGCATCAAAACGCTCCTGGAACTGTTCCCCGACGCTCGCTTCGTCCACATCGTCCGCGACCCCTTCACGGTATTCCCGTCCACGGTGAACCTGTGGAAGTCGCTGTATCGCAACCACGGTCTGCAAACCCCGGCCTTCGCCGGCCTGGAGGAACACGTCTTCCGGACGTTCGACTGCCTGTACGCGAAGTTGGAAGAGGGCAAACGGTTGCTGGCGCCGGGACGGTTCCACGAATTGCGCTATGAAGACTTGATCCGCGACCCGGAAGGCCAAATGCGGTTGCTGTACGACCGGCTCGGGCTTGGCGGCTTCGAGGAAGCGTTGTCGGGCATTCGGAAGTACCTGGCGGAACACACGGGCTATCAGACGAACCGTTACCCGTCGCTGGCGCCGGAATTGCGCGCGGAGATCGCGCGGCGGTGGGCGGCGGTGATCGAGCGCTTTGGGTACGGCAAGGGTGGCCAAGGGGCCGTGGCCTAGCACCAAACGGTTTTTCGGGCCGTAACGCTTAACTTCCAGTCCTTACGGACTACAATTCTCCCTGCCTGGGTTGCAGGGAGGATTCCTCATGCTCACCATGGACGGCACTTGCGCCTCTTGGCTCGCCCAAGCGCAGATCGCCGAACAGCGACTCACGGCCGGGCAACGCGGCTTGCTCCAGGCGGCCTTTGCCTTCCGGCGACGCTGCGGCGACGATTACTACTCCAGCCGGTTGCTCAGCCATTTCCTCCTGCACTGCGATTCCGGACTCAAAGTCGCTCAGATCGCTCGATTGGTCGGCGTCAGCCGGCCCACGGCCTCGCACCAACAAGGGGTGTCTTCCAAGGAGGCGATCCAGGCCGCCCACCACCGCCTGGCCGGCCGGCCGCATGGCAAACTGCTGCCGCGTTACGCCGGCCCCATCGCCGAGTTCATGCTGACTCACGCCGACGCCACGCGCTACGACGTGTTGGCCTTCATCCAACGCACCTGGGGCGTCCACGTGTCCACGGTGGCCTTGCACCACTTCTGCAAGAAGTTCGGCCTCGATCGGGCGACGCGGGCCGCGGCCGCGGCCCCCGAGCCGGCCGTGCAGCCTGCGGTCGCGCCGGCCGCGCCCGGCGGCGTGCCACCGCGCCAACCCGTGCCCCTGCCGCCGCCCCCTTTTTCGTCACCAAGACCCAGCACGCCGGCGCGTTCCTGTTGATGCCCGAAGCCCTGGACTGGTTGGCCACGGCCCAGGACTGCTTCACCGACGATTACGGTTCCTTGCGTCCGGGCCTGTTGACCAGCGTCTTCTCCTTGGTGACCGGCCTGGAGCGAGTTTTTCACCTGGACGAGATGGCCGACGCCGGCTTCGCCCGGTTGTGCGGCGGCCGCCGCTGCCCGTCGCGCCACACCGTCGGCGGTTGGCGGCGTCACCTGGCCTGGTATGAGGTCGATGCCTTCTGCCGCCGGACCTGCCCGTGGCACTTGCTCCGCAACGCCGACGCCATGGTCAGCTTCGACGAGCACACCATCCCACGCTGGACCAAGAAGTTTCGCATCGGCAAGGGCTACGTCACCACCCGCAACAAGTACATGCGCTGCGAGAAGCTGTTCACCGGCTTCGACCTGACGAGCGGCCGCTTCCTGGCGGTGCGCGGCACGCCGGGCGATGTGGGTTTGCAAGAGCTGGCGGCGCCGCTGGTCCGACAGGTCTTGAAGCACGGCCGGCCGCGCACGCTCCACGCGCTGTTCGACGCCGGGGCGGCCAAGTCGGACGCGGGCGTGCGGACCTTGTGGGATCTGGTCGAGAGCCAGCGGCGCCTGGACGTCACGCTGCGCCTGCCGCTACCCGCACCGAATGCGGGCCTGGAAGCAATTGCCCGGCGGCTTGTTCGTATCCGTCGAGGAACCGGGCGTGTGCGTCGGCGCCCCGCCCAAGGAAGTCCGCCTGGCCGAGACGCAAACGGTACTCAAGGGCGAGACCGCGGAGCAGGCGGTGCGCACCATCATCTGCCGGGAGGTCCGACCCGGTCCCAAAAAGGACCGCTGGCATCCGCTGTACACGACCTGCGCCGGCGACCCGGAAGACGTGCTGACCATCTTCCGGGCTCGACAAGGGCACGAGCAGGCCCATCGGGTCGAGGTTCACGACCTGTTGGTGGATGCCGTACCGTGCGGCTACGACAAGGAGAGTCCCGACCGGCGGCGGCCGCGCTTTCACCGGGGGCCGTTGCAGATGTTCGGCTGGCTGGTGGCGTTGGTGTACAACGCGGTCGCCGACCTGGGCCGACAGTTGGGCGAGGGCTACGCGGGGGAGCACGTCCGGACCCTGCGGCGACAGTTCTTCAACCGGCCCGGCCAGTTGTACGAGACGCCGGAAGCATTGATCGTGTACCTGGACCCGTTCGCGGGCCAGGAGGCGTTGGCCCCCGCGATGGATAGGATCAATGCGCGGCAACATCGCTTGCCCTGGTTAGACAACCGTCGCTTGGTCCTTTCTCTGACGCCAACCGGCCCATCCCGCGACGGGCCGTAGTGTGTCATTGTTAAGCGTTACGGCCACAAAAACCGTTCGGTGCTAGTAACGAAGGGATCGAAGAATGTCAGCCGCCGAACAGGAGAACGCGGCGCCGGCGACGGATTTGCCCGTAGTCCGCCGTCCCGCCCGCGCGTTGTGGCCCCGCTGGGCGTTGGCGGTCCTGCTGGTCCTCGGCTTCGGGGCCTTCTACGCCCTGAGTCTGAACAGGTACGTTTCCTGGGATTACCTGCGCACTCACCTCGACGTAATCCACACCCAGGTCCAACAGAACCTGCTGCCGGCGCTGCTGATCATTTTCCTGGTCTACGCGGCGGCAACCGCCCTGTCGCTTCCGGCGGCGGCCGTGCTGACGCTGGCGGCGGGGGCGCTGTTCGGCCGCTGGCTGGGCACAGGCGTCATCAGCCTGGCGTCCACGACCGGGGCCGCGCTGGCGTTTCTCAGCAGCCCTTACCTGTTCCGCGACTTCGTGCAGCGGCGCTTTGGCGAACGGCTAACCTGAGACGTTAGCATTCTTTCTTCCCTACCCGATCAGCCGGCGCAGGAAGGCCACGCCGGCCGTCACGTCGCCGGAATCGCGCCCCACGGTCAGCCAGCCGCGGTACTCGACCTCTTCCAGCACGGCCAGGAATCGCATCCAGTCGATGTCGCCGTGGCCCAGCGGTACTTCCCGCGTCGTCCGGCCGGCGCCGACCACACGGGCGTCCCTGGCGTCGGCCAGGCCGATACGCCGGCCGAGGGCGCGGGCCGCCTCGTAGGGGTCGAAGTCGTGCAGCAACAGGTCGGCCGGGTCGAGCGCGGCCCCGAGCGAGCCGGCGTCGAAGCGCGCCAGGTAGGCGTTGAGCGCCTCGCCGGATTCCAGTCCGGTTTGCAGGGCCAGGACGGCGCCGACGCGGTCGCCGTGGGCCGCCAGGGCGGTCAGCGCCTCGGTCATGCGCCGGTCGCGCTCCGGCTCGTTTTCGCCGGGGACGCGGCCGGCCGGGACGGCGACCTTGCGCGGGCCGAGGTCGAAGCTGAGCGTGAGCACCTTGCGGACGTGCTCGATGCGCGGCTGCTGGTCCTGAGCCTCGTCGAGGCCGCGGCGCAGCGGACAACCGAGGGCGATCAACTCCAGATTGTGGCCGCGGAGCAGGTGGCGGAACTCGCGTCGGCCGGTTTCCGACAGGCGGTTGGGCGACAGGTCGCCGGCCGCGTCCACCTGGACGCCGGCGACGCCCAGCCGGCCGGCCTCGGCCAGCGCGCGCCGCAACGGCAACCCCAGCGATTCCAGGCGGACGCCGATCTTGAGACGGTTCATGGCTATACCGGACATTCTTCGGCCGCGATCGGCGCAGGGTGGGTGAAGTGGTGCAGGGGCCGGACCAGCGAGCGGAAAACGGCGTTCGGCAGCGTCACCGTGTCCCACTTGGGGCTGCGCACGCGCATGAACAGGCGGTAGTCGGCCGAAGGCACGGCCCGCATCAGGTAGCGGCGGCCGCGCCAGGTCCAGAGGTCTTCCACGTCGTCGGGCAGCTCGACGGTCGGCAGGACGTGATAGACGAAAACGAGCAGCCCCTTGTAGTCGGGGCCGGACAGCGTCGCCCAGCGCTCCAGGCCGTCTACGTCGTCGCGCGTGGACCAGCACTCCCAGACGCGGCGCGGCTTGTCGGGCTTGCCGAGCGGGAAGCGACGGCCCTTCACGTCCACCACCAGCCGGGCGCCGTCGCCGCCGAAGACGATAAAATCGAGGCTTTTAATCGGCGTCTCGCCGAGCATGGCGCGGCGCGTCTCGTCCACGGCGACGTAGCAGAGGCGATGCCATTGCAGGTAGGCCTCGAAGGCCAGTTCGTATTCGTTGGATCGTTTCATGACGTTTGACCGATGGTACAGTCGTGAAGACTTGCGACTGTAGGGGGGGAAGCAGGCTACACGTCAACCGCTTCTTGCTTGTCCGGTGGCTGCTGCTCCCGTTCTTCAAGAAGCTGCCGCAGAGCGATCCTGGCCTCTTTGTACAGAACCCCGCCGAATTCGTTGAGTCGGTACTTGATGGCCTCGGTCGAAAGCGACCTAAACCGCTGCTTGTACTCCTCAACCTTCTGAAAATAGTGTTCCCGTTTCCGCATCGACTATGCCGCCTGTGACTGTCCCGAAGGGCAAGTGTGTTACGAGTATGCGGGGAAGGCCGCTTCGTAGTGGTTGCCGCGGTCCATCACGCACCTCGGTTCGGAGAATTGAACCACAGAGGCACAGTGACACAGAAAAGACATAGGCAGAGAAAGGCTCTTCCTTTTTTCTCTGCGTCTCTGCGCCTCTGTGGTTCAATCTTTTGCGATGAGGACTTTCCGCACCGCCCCCGAAACCTCCGCCGCTCCCACGGTCGTTTCCTCGCGCCGCGCCAGGTCCTTCACCTTCCACACCCCCTGCGCAAACTCGTCCGGCCCGGCGATCAGCGCCACGCGGAAGCCCCTTTGTTCCGCGTACTTGAACTGCTGGCCGACCTTTTTCGCTTCAGGGTAGACCTCGACGCCGATGCCCTCCGCCCGCAGTTGCCGCGCGATCTTCTGATACTCACCAAGGCGGTCGGCGCTGAACTGCACCACCAACACCGGGGCCGTCGTCGCCGTTTTCGGCAGCAGGTCCAATTCCTCCATCGCCGCCAGCAGACGGTCCAGGCCCAGCGAGGCGCCGACGCCCGGCAGACGCTGTTTCGTGTAAAGGCCGGCCAGGTTGTCGTAGCGACCGCCGGAACAGACGCTGCCGAAATCCGGCCGGTCCAGCAAAAACGTCTCGTAGATCGTGCCGGTGTAATAATCGAGGCCGCGGGCGATCGACAGGTCCAGCCGCAGCCGTTCCTCCGGCACGCCCGCCGTCCGGGCAACGTCCATCAGTTCGCGCAGACGCTTCACCCCTTCGGCGGCCCTGGCGTTGCCGCCGAATTCACGCCCAAGGCGATCCAGAATGTCGGCGCTCGATCCGCTCATGCCGGCCAGGGCCAGCACGCGCTCCGCCTGGCCGGTCGAGGCGCCCGCCTTCTCCGTCATCTCCGCGATCACGATGTCGCGGCCGACCTTGGGCAGCTTGTCCAGCGCCAGCAGCACGGCGGCGCCGCGCTCCGCCAGGCCGAGTTCCTCCAGCAGGCCGTTGAGAACCAGCCGGTTGTTGACGCGAACCTCGAAACGCTCGAAGCCGAGCGCCCGCATCAGGTCGTGAATGACCAGGGCGGTTTCGATGTCGCTGGCGTTGGACTCCGTGCCGATGGTGTCGAAGTCGCACTGCCAGAATTCGCGGAACCGGCCCTTCTGCGGCCTCTCGCCGCGCCAGACCGGACCCATCGCGTAGCGCTTGAACGGTGTGCCGAGCTTGCCGATGTGCTGGGCGGCGAAGCGGGCGAACGGCACCGTCAGATCGAAGCGCAGGGCCACGTCGCGGCCGCCGTTGTCCTTGAAGCGGTAGAGCTGCCGCTGGATTTCGGCGTCGGCGCTCATCTTGCCGAGAAGGATTTCCGCGTACTCCAACGCCGGCGTGTCGATGGGGGCGTAGCCGTAGGAGCGGTAGACCTCGCGCGTTTTCTCCAGCAGCCGCTCGCGCGGGATCATCAATTCCGGCGGGTAGTCGCGGAAGCCCTGGAGGGTGCGCGGCTCGATGAGATCTGCCATGACGTCCTTATTCCATTCACTGCCGGTTGCGATAGCGCTCGCTGACGCGCTTGAGGAAGCGCCGCTCCTCGTCGGTCAGGGCCGCCTTGCCCTCGCGCTGGATCTTATCGAGGAGCTGGTCCATGCGCTGTTCCTCGGCCTCGCGCTGTTCCAGGTCGCGCTGGATCTTCTTGGCCGCCCGCTGTTGCAGCCAGCGCTGCCACCAGCTCACCCGGCGCACGCGCGGCGTCGGCGGCTCGTCGCGCTCCAGGCTGGTATAGCCCTGGGAAAAGTCGTAGTGCCCCAGCAAGGCGTCGTCGCCGCCCGTCTCCAGGATCATCCACTGGTTCTTGCACGCCCAGAAAATGAACAAACAAAGGCAGAGGGCGATCAACTCGTTCTGCCACATGCTGTAGACGCCGAGCACCACGCAGGTGACGAAGCCGGCGAACACGGCCACCAGCGTCGCCTGGCGGTAGCCGACGCGCGGCCACAGGACGCATTGCAGCATCCGGCCGGAGTCCATCGGGAAGCCGACCAGAATGATGTTAAATAGGAACAGGACGTAGTTGACGTAGAACAGCCAGTTGAGCAGGCAGGCCGTGCTGTACCACGTCACCTCCTGCGGGCCGCCGTTCCAGTCGTAAAGCGTAACGTGGCCGGCGGCGTCGTACCGGCCGAGGTAGCCGGCCTCCGGCCACCACCAGTGGGGCTGGAGCGGCGAGCCGTGGGCCACCTGGAGCAGCAGGGCGCAGGCGACGCAGAGGAAGACGTTGACGGCGGGCCCGGCGGCGGCGGTGATGAAGTTGGCCCGCGGCGTGTGCGGCGCCTCGACGTAGGCCAGGCCGCCCAGCGGCCACATCAGCACCTCCTGGCAGTCGCCGCCCACGAAGCGGGCGCCGAAGACGTGGCCGAACTCGTGGGCCAACACCGACAGGAACAACAACGACAGGATGACGAGAATGTCGATCCAGGCGCCTTCGGGCTGGGGGTTCTTGCCCTCCGGGACGAAGGCCACGCGCAAGACGCTGACCGCGAAGAAGATCACGAACAGAATGTGGATTCGGACGGTGACGCCGAACATCCGCCCAATCGGGAACGACCAGGTAATCGGGTCACGCATTGCGAACACTCGTCGTCCGAGGGAAACGTGTGCCACGGTCGTTTCGATTCTATCATCGCGGGCCGCGACCCGCAATTGACGCGCCGACGGAGGGGGACTGGCCGGGCGCCGCCGGCGGGGGAGATGGGAACTGCCTCGTAGCCGCATTCGCCAGAATGCGGGTCGTCCCACCCGCATTCTGGCGAATGCGGCTACCTTTTTCTGACTTACGAAACGGCCTTCTAACTTTCCTTGCGCCGCTCGGCCGGCCCGCCCTGGCGCGACAGGTTCATGGCCGTGTTGACCAGGCCGACGTGGGAGAACGCCTGCGGGAAATTGCCCACCAGCCGCTTCGCCTCGGGGTCGTATTCCTCGGACAGCAGGCCCACGTCGTTGCGCAAATTCAACAGCCGTTCGTAGAGCCGTTTGGCGTCTTCATGACGCCCAAGGAGGTAAAAATTGTCCACGAGCCAGAACGTGCAGGCCAAGAAGGCCCCCTCGCCCGGCGGCAGGCCGTCCGTCCCCGTGTGCGTGCTGTAGCGCTTCACGAAGCCGTCGTGCATCAGGTCCCTCTCGATGGCCGCGACGGTGCCGCGCACGCGCGGGTCGGAGGCCGGAAGGAAGCCGACCAGCGGGACCATTAGCAGGCTGGCGTCGAGGTCCTTCGAGCCGTAATACTGCACGAAGGCGCCGATCTCCCGGTCGAAGCCCTTTTCACAGATTTCCCGATGGATTTCGTCGCGGCATTTCCGCCAGCGATCCGCCGGGCCGTCCACGCCGAAGTTCTCGACGGACTTGACCGCCCGGTCCATCGCCACCCAGGCCATGACCTTGGAATGCGTGAAGTGCCGCCGCGGCCCGCGCACCTCCCAAATGCCATCGTCCGGCTCTCGCCAGGCCTTTTCCACGAAGCAGGCCAGCGCCTTGCCGATGCTCCAACCCATCGAACTCCCTTCCAACCCCTGCCGACGCGCCTGGTACATCGCGTCCATCACCTCGCCGTACACGTCGAGCTGGAACTGCTTCGACGCGGCGTTGCCGATGCGCACCGGCTTCGACCCCTCGTAGCCGGGCAGCCAGTCCAGCTCCATCTCCGGCAGCCGCCGTTCGCCGGCCAGGCCGTACATGATGTTCGTCGTGGCGGGGTCGCCGGCCACCGCCCGGTGCAGCCAGGCCCGCCAGGCGTGCGCCTCCTTGAGATAGCCGCCGTCCATCAGGGCCATGAGCGTAAAGGTGGCGTCGCGCAGCCAGCAATAGCGGTAGTCCCAGTTGCGCGCGCCGCCGATCTTCTCCGGCAGCGAAGTCGTCGCCGCCGCCACGATGCCGCCGGTCGGGGCAAAGATCAGGGCTTTCAGCGTAATCAAGGATCGTAAAACGTCCTCTCGCCACGGCCCCTTGTGCTTGCAGCGGCCGGACCATTCGCGCCACCACTTTTCCGTCTCCTCGACGCCGCGTTCGCAATCGACCGGTTCCGGCGGCGGTCGGTGCGACGAGTGCCAGGTCAGCGAGAAGGCCAGCCGCTCGCCCTCGGCCACGGTGAAGTCGGCCGTGGTCTTGAAGTCCTTGTTGACGAGGGGGACGGGCGCCCGGAACACCAGCCGGTCGGGGCCGGCGACGGCCGAGAGGCCGGCGTGGTCGAGGCGCTGCACCCACGGCACGACGGCGCCGTAGTCGTAACGGATCACCAATTCGGTGTGCATCGCCGTGCGGCCGCGGCGGCCCTCGACGACGCGCAGCACGACCGGCGTGCCCGTGCGGACGGGCATGCAGTCGATGACGGCGGCCGTGCCGTCGGCGGTTTCGTGTTCGGTTTCGAGGACGAGCGTGCCGTCGCGGTATCGGCGGCGCGTGGACCGAAGGTCGCCGCGCGGGCCGATCAGCCAGCGGCCGTTGTCGGGTGTGCCGAGGAGGGCGGCGAAACAGGCGCCCGAGTCGAAATGCGGGACGCACATCCAGTCGAGGGAGCCGTCGCGCGAAACCAATGCGGCGGTGTACAGGTCGCCGATCAAGGCGTAGTCTTCGATGCGCGCCGGCATGGCACGGCCTCTTTCCAAGGGTGGCGAGCGGCGCGGCGTCCGCCCGCCGGTTTAGGATCCGTTCCGAGGCGCTATCCTATACCGGCAAGCGGACGCCGCGCCGCTCGCCGGTCTTTACCACCGCCGTTGGCCGGTCGGCTGCCCCGCCGTCGTGGGCGTCTCGCGGGCCTCCATCATCTGCTTGAACGCGCCGAGGCTCTCGCGCACCTGCCGCTCCGCGTCGGCGCCGGTCAGCCAGGCCGCGGCCGCGCCGACCCGGCCGGCCGGCGGGTTGTACTTCATCTCGACATGCACTTCCGTCCCGTTGCCGTCCGGCGCGGGGTGGAAATGCACCGAGCCGGCGGTGTCCACCTGCGAGCCGGGCAGCGACCGCCAGGCGATCAGCTCGTTCGGCCGGTCGTTGATGATCTCGGCCTCCCACGCCACCGAAGCGCCCATCGGGGCGTCGGCCGTCCACTTCGAGATCCCGCCTTCCAGCACTTTGACAGACCGCAAATGGCGCATGAACCGCGGCAGGTTCTCGAAGTCGCGCCAGAAGCGGTACAACTCCGCGGCCGGCCGGTCGATCGTCTCCGCCACGTCCACCCTCGTGCCGGCGCCGGCGGGCACCGCCGTGGCCCGGCCGCGGCCGGCCGTGTTGACGTTCAGGGCGCCGTACAATTGGCAGTGGCCGGTGGCGCCGCGGTAGACCAGGCACCCTCCCAGCGCCGCCAGCCCCAGTCCGCCCAGGCCCCTCCGCGACAGCCCGTAAGCCGCCAGAAGACCGCCTCCCAGCACGGAGGCCCAACGCTCCGCGTCGCCGACGTTGACGCCCCGCACGGCCGAAGGCCGACGGCGTTCTTGCGCCGGCCGGGCCGGCGCGCTCATCGTTGCTGTAGCCATGCTCGATTCCTCCTGTCGGGCGTAAACCGACGTTGCCGGGGCCGCGGCCCCGGCGACGATTGCCTATTTGAACACCGATTTGTCCAGTTTGTACTCGGCGATCTTGCCGGTGATGCTGCGCCGCGACATGCCGCAGATGCGGGCGCAGCGGCTGACGTTGCCGCGCGTCTTCTTGAGCGCCTTGCTGATGTACTGCCGCTCGATGCCGTTGACGGCGTCGCGCAGCACCTCCGGCAGCGGCCGGTCGAGGTCGATGTGAAACGGCGTCCGCGGCGACGACGGCGTCAGCACTTCCGGCGGCAGGTTCTCCACCTGCAGCACCCCGTCGCGCGACGTGACGCAGGCCCGTTCGACGGCGTTTTCCAGCTCGCGGATGTTGCCCGGCCAGCGGTAGTTGAGCAGCACCTCCATCGTCCGCGGCGATATTTGCCGGGGAACGTCGCCGGGCCGCGTGCATTTATTGACGAAATGGGTCGCCAAAAGAGGAATGTCCTCCGGCCGTTCGCGCAGCGGCGGCAGGTCGATCTTCACCACGAGGATGCGGTAATAGAGGTCCTCGCGGAACGTCCCCTGGGCGACCAGGCGCTTGAGGTTGCGGTTGGTGGCGGCGATGACGCGCACGTCCACCTCGATGCTTTGCGACCCGCCGACGCGCTCGAAGCGCCGCTCCTGGAGCACGCGCAGCAGCTTGGCCTGCATGGTCAGCGGCACGTCCCCGACTTCGTCGAGGAACAGCGTGCCGCCGTGGGCCATCTCGAAACGGCCGCGGCGCTGGCCGACGGCGCTGGTGAAGGCGCCCTTCTCGTGGCCGAAGAGTTCGCTCTCCAGCAGCGTTTCGGGCAGGGCGGCGCAGTTGACGGCCACGAGCGGGCCGGTGCGGTTCTGCGACGCCTGGTGGATGGCGCGGGCCGTCTGCTCCTTGCCGGTGCCCGTTTCGCCCTCGATCAGTACGGTCGTGTTGGTGTAGGCGACGTTGCTGATTAACTCGAAAATGGCGTGCATCTGCGGATTCTTGCTGAGGATGTTGTGGAACGAATAGCGCGCCCGCAATTCGTTCCGCAGGTAGGTCAGCTCGTCGCGCAGCTCGCGCTTGCGCAGGCGCGCCGCACCACCACGCGCAAATGATCGAGGTCGATCGGCTTGGTGAGGAAGTCGTAGGCGCCCAGGTGCAAGGCCTGGACCGCCTCGTCGATGCTGCCGTCGCCGGTGATGACGATCACCGTGACGGGCAAATTGCGCCTTCTGCATCTCTTTCAAAAACTCGATGCCGTCCAGGCCCGGCAGGCGCAGGTCGGTCAGGACCAGGCTGTAATCGTCGTCGGCCAGCAGCCGCAACGCCTCTTCGCCCTCGGCGGCGGCGTCCACCTGCAGTCGCGGGTCGTCCCGGAGCAGCCGTTGCAACTCGCCGCGGGCGAACTCGTTGTCTTCCACAATAAGGACGCGCCTTGACATGATTTCAGGCTCCGGCCGCGGCCCCTCGCAAGGGGCGGCGGGGGAATCGAGCTGCAAGCCGCGCTCCATGACACTCTCCTTAAACGGGACAGAGGCTCCCCGCGCAAGAACACGCCCGGCAGTGAGTCCGCCGTTGCGCACTTCCGCTTCGCCTCCGGGGTTCGTGAACGTTGAAAAGCGATCTTTCCCGCCGACGAGCGGATGCGAGGAAATGTACGAGCAACAATCGGGCCGCGCACGCGCACCTTTATTCCCACCGATGATATCAGGACATTCCGGCGTTTCAGGCCGGCCGGCCCCCCTCGCACGCCCCGGCGAGTCGAAGCCGGAGGATTGGCACGTCGCTTGCGTAGGGAAGGGCGGCTTGAACGTAGGAAAATGTGAACGGAGGAGAAGCAATGTCCAACGACCTGGAGACGTCAAGAAATGACGACGTTCATTTTTCCCCCTCCGCGCCCCATGCCGCGGCGGACGCCGGCGACGACTGGGACGGCAACGCCTTCGAGTGCGAAGAGGTGCTGATCCCGGACCACCGCGCCAACCTCGGCCCCGCGCAGCAGGTGGAAAACAAGCTCAGTACGCTGCTCGGCGGCTCGCTGCCGCCGGTCAGCCACGTCCGAATGCTCTCCATGTTGGGCAACCGTGGTCATTGCTGAGCCGCGGCCGATTCGCTCTCCGGACAACCGTTTCCGAACCGGGGCGCACGCCACCCATACGATCCGTTTAGCCGCGACGCGCCAGCGGAGCGCTTTGGTCAAGCGCTCCGCTGGCGCGTCGCGGCTAAACGGGTCTTCGCGCCCGCTTGCCGTCCTGTTATAAGGCGCCGTGGGATGAGAAGAGTGCGGACCTTCGCGCCTCCCGCAAAGGGGCGAAGGTCCGGCGGATCCGAACCGACGACAGGAGGTGACCCATGCGTCTTCGAGGGTTGGCCCTGACCGCCCTGCTAATGGCCGCGGCGCCGCTCGCCGCCCAGAGGCCGCCCGTTACCCTGCCCGCCCCGCCGCCCGCCGCCGGGCCGGCCGACCCCCTCGACGACTACCTGACGCGCTGGCAGCAGTCGATGGAGCAGGTCCAGGCGCTCAGCGCCACGCTCAAGCGCTCCGAAAAAGACCCCGTCACGGAGGTGGAGAACCATTTCACCGGTGTCACCAAATATCTCAAGGCTGGCAACGGCCCGGGCACCCAAAACCTCGCCCTGCTCGAAATGACGCCGGAGGGCAAAAAGGAGTTCTCCGAGAAATTCGTCTGCTCCGGCGCCTTCCTCTACCAGTTCCTGCCCGGCCAGAAGGAGATCGTCGCCCACGAGCTTCCCAAGCCCAGGGCCGGCCAGGTGGCCGACGACAACCTGCTGTCGTTCCTCTTCGGCATGAAAAAGGAAGAGGCCAAGAAACGCTACGACCTCAAACTGACCAAGGTCAGCAGCGATTACGTCTACGTGGAAGTCACGCCGAGGAACGCCGCCGACAAGGTGGATTTCAAGCGGGCGCAAATCGTGCTGTTCAAGAACACGATGCTGCCGCGGCGGCTCTGGTTCGAGCAGCCCAACAGCGCCGAAACCACGTGGGACGTGCTCCAGATCAACCCCAACGACCGGACCATCGACCGCCGCGAATTCGACGCCCCTACGCCGCCGCCGGGGTGGAGGATGGTCAACGCCGCCAAGGACGCCGAATCGCCGCCGCGCGTGGCCCGGCCCAGCGGCGGCAACTGACGCCCAACGCCACGGTCGGCGCGGACGGGCGGGGGACTCCGGGCGAGTCCCCCGCCCGTCTTTTTTTCTCGTCCCACGAAAAAAATTTGCCGGCGCGGAACGGCGGCCGTCGTTCGGGGTTTAACCCCCTACTCGCTACCATTTTTGCAACCCACCTGGAGGAGTCTGACAATGCGAAACGTCTGTGCCAGTCTGCTGACCGCCGGCCTGGTCGTCCTGGTTGCTTCCCCCGCGTTCGCCCAGCCGCCGGCTCGCGGCATGAGGCCCGCGCCGACCGCCGCCTCACTCTTGCGCCAAGACAAGGTGAAGACGGAATTGAAGCTGACCGACGACGAGAAGGAAAAGATCGCCAAAATCACCGACAAGTACAAGGACGACCTCGCCGCGGCCCGGTCGAGCCAGGACCGCGACAAGACGCGCGAGCTGACCAAATCGATGAACGCCGACATGGAGAAGGCCCTTCCCACCATCCTCAACGCCGACCAGACCAAGCGCCTCGACCAGCTGGTCGTGCAGGCCTCCGGCTTCGACGCGTTCTCCAAGGACAGCGTGAAATCCGCGCTGAAGCTGACCGACAAGCAGGAAAAGGAAATCGCCGACCAGAAGGAGCAGGTCCAGAAGGACGCCGCGGACCTCATGAAGGACGTGGGGACCGACCGCCAGAAGCGGCGCGAGGCGATGCAAAAGGTTCAGACGTTGCGGACGGACGCGATGGACAAGATCGTCAATGGCTTCACCGCCGACCAGAAAAAGGCGTGGGAAGGCCTGACCGGCGCGAAGTTCACGTTCGATTTCGGTCGGGGCCGCCGGCCGACCACGAACAATCAGTAAAAAATGCTCCGTAGGGGCGGGAAGACCCGCCCCTACGGAACAATTCCCCCCATCGAGGAGACGACGATGCGTAGCGTCTACGCCAGGGTGCTGACCGCCGGCCTGCTCGTGTTGCTGGCCTCGCCCGCCTTCGCCCAGCCGCCCGGCGGCCGGGGCATGTTCCAGCCCAACGCCGCCATGCTCCTGCGCGATCCCAAGGTGCAGGATGAACTGAAACTTACCGACGACCAGAAGGCCGACTTCAAAAAGATCGCCGACAAGTACAAGGACGACCTCGAAAAGGCCCGAACGGACCGGGATTTCCCGAAATTGATCGAGCTGTTCAAGTCGGCCAGCGAAGACGTGGACAAGGCCGTCCCCACGGTGCTGAAGCCGGAGCAGCGGAAGCGCTTGAACCAGCTGCTGGTGCAGGTTTCCGGCCTCACCGCCTTCTCCAAGGACGACGTGAAGACCGCGCTGAAGTTTTCCGACAAGCAGGAAAAGGAAATCCAAACCACGCTGGACGAATTGAAGAAGGACCGGGAGGACCTCCTCAAGGACGTCGGGGAAGACCGCGAAAAGCGCGTCGAGGCCCGCAAGAAGATCCAGGCCATGCAGAAAGATGCGATGGACAAGATCGTCGAAGGCTTCAGCGCCGATCAGAAGAAGGAGTGGAAGGAGCTGACCGGCGCCAAGTTCGAGTTCACGCCGTTCGGCGGCAACCGGCCGCGCCCCGGCGGCGAGAAGCCCAAGGACAATAGCAAGTAAGCGGCGGTTTCTCCCGTCCACGAACCCGAAGCGCGCGTGAGGATTTGGACCGAATCCCTCGCTCGCGCTTCGGGTTCGTCTATTTCCACGCCTGGCCGCGATCGGCGTGTTCAGCGGCGCCTCCAGGCCGGGTTGCGTTGGATTTATTCTCCGATCCGGGTAGCATTGAAAAGGAAGCGGTGCGCCGCGGTTGACATTGTCGGCCGACGGATTATGATGAACGCGCACGCTCATCCTCCACGCCACGAAACGGCGTCCCGGCCCCGTCCGCCGCTTCCCCCCCGGAAACTGTTGGGAAAGGAGTCCCAAGCGTGGCAGCATTGCGACCGACCCCGATGGACGCGCTCGACCCCGCCAAAGACGTTCGCATCCTCCGCGAGCCGGCCGTTTATCTGGTGGGCCGGCAGATTGTGGACCCGGCCGAGGTGGACCGTTTCCTCGCCGACCACGGCGTCAGTTGGCAGACCGACACCGAGGTGGCCGGCGAGCGAATTGTGGAGACGGCGGGGCGAATTTGTTACATGAGCTTCGCGCGCCGCGGCCCGGCGGAAACAAGGCGTACCTGGGCCACATTCTCGAGGTCGGCCACGGGTCGGTCCTGGAGCACGCCGCCTGGAACTTCGTTTTCACCGGGATTTCGCGGACCTTGACCCACGAGTTGGTTCGACACCGTGCAGGGTGGGCCTACTCTCAATTAAGCCAGCGATTCGTGGACGAGTCCACGGCGGAATACGTCGAGCCGGACGTCGTCGCCGACGACCCCGAGACCCACGCCCTCTGGCTGGAGGCCGTGTCCCAGGCCCACCGCGCCTACGTCCGGCTGGTGGACCGTCTGGCCGAGAAGTACAAGGACGAGCCGGACAAGACGCTGCGACGCAAGCTGGCCCGCCAGGCCGCCCGCAGCGTGCTGCCCAACGCCACCGAGACGAAGATTTTCGTCACGGCCAACGCCCGGGCGCTGCGGCACTTCATCGAGCAGCGGGCCAGCCGACATGCGGAAGTCGAGATCCGCAAACTTGCCGTCAAGGTGCTGGAGGTCATGCGGGCCGAGGCGCCCAATCTGTTCGGCGATTACCGGCTGGAACCGCTGCCCGACGGCACGTTTGAGGCCGTCACCCCGCACCGCAAAGTCTGAAAGCTGTCAGCTATTAGCTGTCAGCTATTCGCTGACAGTTCTTCCGAGGACCTTATGGCTCGCGACGACCAATCGGCCCAGGGCGTGCTCGAACTGCACCCCAGGGGCTACGGATTCCTACGCAACGCCGCCCGCAACTACGTCGCCCAGACCGCCGACGCCTACGTGCCGGCCCCCTTCATTCAGAAACTCGGTCTGAAGGAGGGTCTGCTGCTGGCCGGCCCCGTGGACGCCGCACGCAAGGGGACCGGACCTCGGCTGGCCCGCGTCGAGGCCGTCGAGGGCCAGCCGCCGGAACAGTACCGCCCGCGCAAGTTCGACGACCTCACCCCCATCGACCCGCGCGAACAGATCCGCCTGGAGACCGGCAAGGAACCGCTGACCACGCGCGTCATGGACCTGCTCACGCCCATCGGCAAGGGGCAGCGCGGGCTGATCGTGGCGCCGCCGCGCACCGGCAAGACGGTCCTGTTGCAGCACATCGCCCAGGCCGTGTCGCAGAACCATCCCGAAATACACCTCATCATGCTGCTCATTGACGAGCGGCCGGAAGAAGTGACCGACATGAAGCGCACCGTGCGCGGCGAGGTTGTGGCCAGCAGCGCCGATCAGGACAGCCAGAGCCACGTCCGACTGGCCCAGCTGGTGGTCGAGCGCGGCAAGCGGCTTGCGGAACAGGGCAAACAGGCGTTGGTGCTTTTGGACAGCCTGACGCGGCTGGCGCGGGCCTACAACAAGAACGTCGGCAACAGCGGCCGCACCATGAGCGGCGGCGTCGATGTACGGGCAATGGAGATCCCTAAACGGCTTTTCGGGGCGGCCCGCGCTTTCGAGGAAGGCGGCTCGCTGACCGTCATGGGCACGGCCCTGATCGACACCGGCAGCCGCATGGACGAGCTGATCTTTCAGGAGTTCAAGGGCACCGGAAACATGGAGCTGGTTCTCGACCGCCGGCTCGCCGACCGCCGCATCTACCCCGCCATCGACATCAGCCAGTCCGGCACGCGCAAGGAAGAACGCCTGCTGCCGCCGGAGACGCTCCAGCGCGTGACGCTGCTGCGTCGGACGCTGGTGCAGATGAAGCCGATCGAGGCGATGGAGATGCTGGTCAAGCAGCTGGGCAACACCCCGTCCAACGCGGCGTTCCTCGACAAGATCGGCGCCTACGCGCGTTGACCGCTTTCCTACGCCTTGCCCGTTTGATGCAATGGACGGCCCTCGCGACTCGTCGCACGGCAGCAACATTCTCTGTGGCGCCGTAGCAACCCGTCTTGAATTCCGCCAGTCAGGAACCACCCGGCAGACGGCGGCGCAGGTCCTCCAACTCCCGGCGAAGGCGCTCGTTCTCGGCTTCGGCCTCTTGCCTGGCGCGTGCTTCCTCCTGCCGGGCGCGTGCTTCCTCCTGCCGGGCCTTTTCGGCCCGTCTTCGCGCCGCCTTATCTCGCTTTTGCGCCTCCAGCACTTCCGGCGGAATCGGCAGCCGCCGACGGGTCGCCGGGTTGTAAAGCCGCAACAGGTCGCCGTCCGCTTCGAGGTGCAAGCCGAACACCTTGCTCGGCAGCCGGCCCTTCACCGGCCGGAGCGGCCGATAGCCGCCGGACGCCAACCGCAGCCCTTGCAGCGGTGGAACAAGGTAGTCGTGCAAGGGATCGAACAGGAAATACTCCTGCACACGGAGAATATCCTGGTAGATCGTGCGCTTTTCGATCTGGTCCTCATCCCGCGTCCATTCCGACGTGATCTCGATGACCAGGTCTGGCGCCCGGCCTTCTTCCCAGACCAGGTAGTTGCGCCGGTGCGGTTTGTCACTCTTGGGAACGCCGCGGACGACGAAAATGTCAGGAGACAGGTATCGATTCCGGCGTCCTTTCTCGTAGTGGAGGACCATCGCACCGGCGACGAACACCTGTGAATCGGCGCGGAACCATTCTTGCAGCGGCTCCAACAGATAGCACACGTTTTCAACGTGACACGGCGTTTCGCCTATCGGCCGGCCGTCGTTGTCGATGTAGAAAGGCAGCCGGCCCCGCTTTGCCAGCTCCTTGAGGCTGTACTTGAGCTTCATTCATGCCTCTTGGCATTTCAACACGCCCTGGCGAACGCCACCCGCCCGTCCGACGGTTTGCCCGTTGCCATGCACTGACCCGCTTCTCCCTTGCGGGCGGCGGGGATGCTGCGGTGAGATATGGAGGTCGGGTGTCGGCTTGCAGGACGGCCTGGGTCGAGAGATTGACTCGCGACCCCTTTTCTCGCCTCTGCAAGCGGAGTTCACTTGAACGGCTACTTATCCTTGTCTGCGTTTGGCTGAGGATAAACAATTTTCACGGTAGCCGCATCCTTGACGCCGTCCCAGGCAAGCGTCAGGTCGATCTTGATGCGGAAACGGAGCAGTCCCGCCTCGGCTTGCTTGTCGGTTAGTTTGGCTGCCGCTCGGGAAATGCTCGGGAAGGGACCGGCAGGGCCAAGCTGTGGACCGCTCAAAAGCTTGTATATTATAACCTCGCTTTTGTCGTAGAAGATGGCCTGCACACGGTCCCCCAAATTAGTGGATGGATCCCCGCCTGGAAACCAGTAGCGCTCGTCGTTTTTCCGTTCCTGTTCTGTCCACGGTTTCTTCGTCACCACCATGAAGGATATGGTATCCTCTTGGGGGTCGTATGACCGCGATTGAATGTCATAAACCTTTTCGAGTTGTTCCACATCCCAGACGTTGGGGTCAGTGAGCGCCTTCTTCTGCGCGTAGGACGGGATGATCACGACGCCGAGAGCCTGCTTCTGCTCGTCCGTCAACAGAGCGATCTTATCCCTGGTCGCCGCTCTGAGAAACCGCCGCCATGTCGCTCCAGCAGCGCCAGTGGTCCTACCCTTGCTCGTGTTCTCCGCCGAAGCAGCTTTGTAGTATTCCACCAACCGGGGTTCGAGGGACTTCCGGAGTTCAGCGAGGCTCGCCTGCTGCTTTTCGTCCAGCTTGATTTTGGGAGGGAAGGAAAACAGTTCGTCGTAAATCATCTTTGGTGGCTCGGGCTGCCGGGCCGCAAGTTGACCGGCGAGCAGGAGGGCCAGACCCAGAATTCCGGCTGCGAAGCGCTTCATGAGACATCTCCAGAAGGGTGGATTGGGAGAGCCGCTTGCCCCCCTGCGCAGAATACCCCTGCTCCTGGCAAGACACAAGAAAAATCTGCCTGGTGCCGCCCTCTCGCCCTCTCCGCCCTCTCGTCGGCAGTGTGAGCGTCTCTTCAGTTGGTGGAGCAAATGTACAGTATCACTGGTTTCCCCTGGAATAAGGTCGGTGACATGGCATCGTCAGCGGTAGTTAGCCGCCCGGTAGCCCGGCAGCGTGCGCAACAAAACCAGGCAGGCCGCAAAAATGCCTTGAAAAGAGCCTGAAGTCTCTCTGGCTGTACTGTACAAAGATTCCACCAACTTTTCAGCTGCTCACACTCGTCGGCATCGGCAGCCGCATTTTCGTGGACATGCCTGCAGTGCGGATGTAGTATGGAGTGCCGCATGGGACGCGAGCGGTTACGACGGGCGAAGGCGCGCCAGATGCCGCTGGGAGGCACGCGATGATTTACTTCGTCAAGGATACAGTGAGTCAAGCAATCAAGATAGGATACTCGAAAAAGCCGAAGGATCGTCTGGGCGGCTTACAAACGGGCAACCCGCACAAGCTGGTTCTTCTTGGAACAGTGGCGGGCATGGCTAACGACGAGGCGTCGTTCCACGGCAAGTTCGCTCAACACAGGCTGGAAGGCGAGTGGTTTAAGGGCGAAATCATCGAAGAAGTGCTGGATATAATTGCCACTCACACGAAACAGAGACTAGAAATTAGGAGAATTACCGTGACCGAAACGACCGACGGCGGGGACAAGGCGGACGGCGGCCCGGTGCCCGACGTGGCGGGCGAGGCGACGGCCGGCGAAAAGGGCGCGATGGACTCCGACTCTGGCATCCAGGGCGTCTGCCGAATTCCGGGCCTGACCATGAAGTCGTTCTCCCTAACGCTCACGGAGCGGCCGCATGAAAACAGAACGCCCCTCACAACGTGCGGCGTTCAGATCAAATACCTGCTGGCGTTCGAGAGGGACTTCACGGTGGACGACGCGGGCCGCACCGACTTGACCAACTTGAAGAACGCGCTTCTCCCCTCTCAAAGGATGAAGCACACGTTCTACGACGAGGACAACGCGGTCATTCCGTTCTCTCTGCCCCCGGCGCAGGCCGGCAACTGCTACCACGTCGTCGGGGGACAGGAAGCGATCACCGGGGCCAAGGGGGACGCCTTTCGCGTTTTGGTCGCATTTGAGAGGCAATTAAACCCCAATGCCCATTCCATGATAAAGGACGTGTTCACGGGCGACAACTACACGGGGCAACACCCGCTGAGGAAAGCCAAGAGGATGGTGGTTTCACTCCGTTAGCGCAAGGCGCAGGACTGACCAGTGAAGAAGCGGGACTCGGAGCAGAATATCCCCGACGCGAAAAGCGCGAGGAATTTTCGCCATTGTCCATCCCTTCCCTGTCCTGCCGCCGCTTGAACGGCGTAGAACCCGCCGTGTACCTCAATACGCTTTCGCAAACACCACCCGCCCCGCCGACGGCTGGCCCGTCACCATGCACTTGCCGGCCTCCGCCTTGCGGTCGAACGGAATGCAGCGGATCGTCGCCTTCGTCTCCTCCGCGATGCGGTCTTCCGTCTCGCGCGTGCCGTCCCAGTGGGCCAGGTAAAAACCGCCTTCCTCGATCCGCTTCTTGAAGTCGTCGTAGGAATCGACTTCATGCAGGTTGGCGTCGCGGAACTTCTTCGCGCGGTCGAACAAGTCCTTCTGCATTGCCTGCAGCAGCTCGCCGATGCGCTTCGCCGCCCCGGTCAGCGGCACGCCCATCTCCTTCGACTCCCTGCCCGGCAGGTCGCGCCGCGCCAGCACGCACGCCCCCTTCGCCAGATCCTTCGGACCCAGCTCGATCCGCACCGGCACGCCGCGCAGCTCCCATTCGTTGAACTTGTAGCCCGGTTGATACTGCTCGCGGTCGTCCACCTTAACGCTCACCGGCTCGTAGTTCAGCCATTCGCGCAAATCCAGAGCGCGAATGGAGGCGGCCAGCGCGTTCGCCGCCTCCAGCACCTTCGTCTTCTCCTCCGGCGTCTTGAAGATCGGCACGATCACCGCGTGGATCGGCGCCAGCCGCGGCGGCAGCACCAGCCCCTGGTCGTCGCTGTGCGTCATGATGAGGCCGCCGACCAGCCGCGTGGACACGCCCCAACTCGTCGCCCAGGCGTACTCCAGCTTGCCCTCCTTGTTCTGGAACTTCACGTCGAACGCCTTGGCGAAGTTCTGGCCGAGGAAATGGCTCGTCCCCGCTTGCAGAGCCTTTTTGTCCTGCATCATCGCCTCGATGCAGAGCGTGTAGACGGCGCCGGGGAACTTTTGGCCCTCGCTCTTCGGACCCACCAGCACCGGCATCGCCATCCACTCCTCGGCGAACGTCCGGTATACTTCCACCATCCGCTTTGTCTCTTCCTCCGCCTCCGCCTGCGTGGCGTGGGCGGTGTGGCCCTCCTGCCACAAAAACTCCGCCGTGCGCAGGAACAGCCGCGTGCGCATCTCCCAGCGCACGACGTTGCACCACTGGTTGATGAGCAGCGGCAGGTCGCGGTAGCTCTGGATCCAGTTCTTGTAGGTGTGCCAGATGATCGTTTCCGAGGTCGGCCGGATGATCAGCTCCTCTTCCAGCTTCGCCGTCGGATCGACCTCGACGCCCTTGCCGGGGACCGCCTTGAGGCGGTAGTGGGTGACGACGGCGCACTCCTTGGCGAAGCCCTCCGCCATCTGCTCCTCGCGAGCCAGGAACGATTTCGGAATAAACAGCGGGAAATAGGCGTTGACGTGGCCCGTGTCCTTGAACAGGCGGTCGAGGCCGCGCTGCATTTTCTCCCAGATGGCGTAGCCGTGCGGCTTGATGACCATGCAGCCGCGCACGTCGGAGTTCTCGGCCAGGCCGGCGCGGTTGACGATGTCGAGATACCACTGGGAATAGTCGGCGCTGCGGGCGGTGATCTTCTCGGCGGCCATGCTTGCTCCTTTGCGGGGGAAAAAGGCTGGTGCGATTATAGATGATGGACGCGCCGACGCCATGCGGGGTGATCGGGACGGGGCCCGCCGTGAATTTCCGTCAGAAACCCTTTGACCCTCCCCCCTCCGATGCTACGATGACCTTCTTCACCCTTTACCAAAAGGGGGGGCGGTAACGCCCGGCCGCGGGCCGGGCGCGAGTGGTTCATTCCTAAAACCGGGTAGCAGCCTGCGGGCGGGAGGGCAGTGCGTGGCCATTGTCCAGGTGAAAGACCTGATCGAGGCCGGCGTCCACTTCGGGCATCGGGCCAGTCGTTGGAACCCGAAAATGCGGCCGTACATCTACGGCAAACGCAACCTCATCCACATCATCGACCTGCGCGAGACCGTCCGCGGCCTCCTGCGCGCCCACCGCTTCCTCGCCAAGACGGCCAGCAACGGCAGCCTCGTGCTGTTCGTCGGCACCAAGCGCCAGGCCAAGGAGGCCGTCGAGCGCGAGGCGACGCGCTGCGGCATGCCGTTCGTCAGCGAGCGCTGGCTCGGCGGCAGCCTCACCAACTACCGCACCATCCGCGACCGCCTCAAGCGCCTTCAGGAACTCGAGGCGATGTGGCTGCCGGCCAACGAGAACCCGGCCAAGATCGATCTGCCCGCCCACATGAAGCGGGATGCTCAACGAGTCGGGCAAGCTCGAAGTGAACAAGGCGCCCGACAGCGCCTCCATCCGCGGCTACAGCAAGAAGATGGTGTCCACGCTCAACCGCGAGCTGACCAAGATCCACCGCAACCTCTCCGGGATCCGCGAAATGACCCGCCTGCCCGACGCCATCGTGGTCGTCGATCCCAAGCGCGAACACATCGCCGTCAAGGAGGCGCAGCGCATGGGCGTCGCCACGGTCGCGCTGATCGACACCGACAGCGATCCCGACGTGGTGGACCTGCCGATCCCCGGCAACGACGACAGCATCCGTTCCATCGAACTGGTGCTGGGCAAGATGGCCGACGCCGTGCTGGAAGGCAAGGCCGCCCTGCCGGCCGAGCAGCCGCAGGCCGCAGGCCCCCGGCCGCGTCCGCACCAGCCCGCCGGCGCCGGCGCCCCGAGGTAGGCTGCGACGGCGTGAACCGGGTTGCGGTTTTGAGCGTCTATCGAGCAGGCGGGGCGGGTTTTCGACCCGCCCCACGTTTCGACAAGGGAAAGTGACTGAGGAGTTTCCGTCATGGCGATTACCGCGGCCGACGTGGACGCGCTGCGCAAGCGTACCGGCATGCAGATGATGAAGTGCAAGGAGGCGCTGATCGCGGCGGGCGGCGATATGGAGCAGGCCGTCCGGTTCATACGCGAAAAGAACAAAGAAGCTGTCGACAAGGTCGTCAACCGCGAGACGGCCGAGGGCCGCATCGGCGTCTTCATCGACCCGGCCAAGCAGATCGGCGCCATCGTCGAGGTGCGCTGCGAGAGCGCCCCGGTGGCCAAGAGCGACCTGTTCATCCAGCTGGCGACCGACCTGGCCAAACAGGTGGCGCTGAAGGACCCGCCCTCCGTCGAGGCGCTGCTGACGCAGGCCTGCGTGGACAAGCCCGGGCACACCATCAACGAGCGCATCGGCGAGGTGGTCGGTCTGGTGCGCGAGAACATGAAGGTGGCCCGTTTCACGCGGCTGACGGGCATCCTCGGCAGCTACGTCCATCACGACGGCACGGTCGGTGTGATGGTCAAGGTCGAGGGGACCAAGGCCGACGACCAGATGCTGCGCGACGTGTCGATGCACATCACCGCCCGCAACCCGGTGGCGGCGCTTCGCGAGCACATCGCCGCCGACCGGCTTGCCAAGGAGATGGAGATCGTGCGGTCGCAGGCGGCGGAGCAGGGCAAGGGCAAGCCGCCGAGCATCGTCGAGAAAATCGCCGAGGGCAAGATCAAGACGTGGTACGCGGAAAACGTTCTGGTCGAGCAGCCGTTCGTCAAGGACGACTCCAAGACGGTCGGCCAACTGCTCGGCTCGGCCGGCTTGAAGATGGTCCAGTTCGTCCGCTATAAGGTCGGCGAAGCGACCGCGTAGCAGCCGCCCGATTCGGCCACACCGGCGGGGGCGCGCCTCGGGAGCCCCCCGCTTTTTTCTCATGGAACCGAATTTGCCAGCCGACGGCGATGAGGCCGACCACAATGGCGATAAAGCGTCTTGGTTCGTAGGAGCGCGCGATGGGCTCCTTCTGACCGCGGTAAGCCGCGTGATTCGCCGTACGCTCCTACGCCGCGTGCTCCGGATCTCTCCCAGTCATTTTATCCCGTTCAACGAACGTGATTGTGGACATTGGCGTCATCGTCAAGCCGCCGCGGCGCACGCCCGCGCGTCGGTCAGGTCGAAGCGGGGGCCGGCCGGCCCTTTCTGCCGGGGAGGGCTTCCCTAGAATGGAGATGGGAGTCGTCTCGGGCGCATTTTCACAACGCCCCCGTAGCTCAGGGGATAGAGCACCGGTTTCCTAATACTAAACTCGCTTTTCTCCCTTTCCCTCGAAATCGCCGGAAAACCCTAGAAAACAAGGGGCTTTGTCCCTTCCGGGCGAATCGCCGAAATGTACCGAAATGAGGCGCTGCGGTAGTACATACTGCCGGATTCGACCAGTACGCACCCGGAAAGTCTTTGGACGGCGGACGGCCGACGAAAGGGAGGTCGGAAGGGGGCGGCCAGCCCCGCTTCTCAGTTCGGGCCGCTCGCGTGAACGCCCGACGCCGCCGGTGAGCGCCGCCGCGCCTACTGACCTTCCTTCCGCGACGCCCGCCCGTTCACACTGCCTTTCCGCCCCCGAATCCCGCCGGGGGCGCGGGAGGCGATTCGTATACCCCGGACCCCCGCGGCCGTCGGCCACCTCGACGCCGACTGCTTCTATGTCTCCGCCGAACGCGTGCGCGATTCCTTCCTCGTCGGCAAGCCGGTGGGGGTGTTAGGCAATCAGGGCGCGTGCGTCATCGCCAAGAGCTACGAGATGAAGGCGGCCGGCGTGAAGACCGGCACGCCGATCTGGGAAGCCCTGAAACTCTGCCCCTCCGGCGTCTACATCAAGCGCGATTTCCGCTGGTACGAGGCGCTCTCTCGCCTGATGCTGGACGCGGTTCGGCAGTTCTCGCCCCGCGTCGAATACTACTCTATTGACGAGTTCTTTTTTCAGGCAATCCCTCAAAGGGGTCTTTCGCTTCAACAGACCGTCGGGGCCATGCGCGACCACATCCTTCGCGTCGTCGGCGTCCCCGTCACCGTGGGGATCGCCCGGACCCGTACCCTTGCCAAGCTCATTAGCGACGCCGCCAAGCCGTTCGGGGCGCTGGCCGTTCTCGACCCCGACGCCGAGCGGGCCTTGCTCGGCCGCCTGCCCGTCACGGAAATCACCGGCATCGCCCGCCGGCGGGCCGCGCGGCTGACGCCCTTCGGCATTCACACCTGCCTCGACCTAGCGCTGTCGGATCGGGCGATGGTCAAGAAACTGCTAACCGTCGCCGGCGAGGCGTTGTGGTGGGAATTGAACGGCGATCCGGTCATCCCCCTGCACACCGCCCGCCCCCCGCACAAGATGCTCGCGCGCGGCGGTTCGCTTGGCGGGGCCACCGATGACGCCGACCGGCTGTACGCCTGGGTCACCCGCAACGTCGAGCGGTTGGTCGAGGAACTGGAGCATCACATCGTCCGTGCCGGCGCCCTGTCCGTCCACGTGGCCCACAAGGACGGCATGGAGGGGGTCGAGCGGAAGGGGCTGGCGTCTCCGACCGACCGCTTCGACCTGCTCATGGACGCGGCCAACAGCTGCTTCCGAAGGGCGTGGCATCCCGGCCGTGCGGCGACCTACATGCACGTCGTCGCGTCGGACCTGCGCCGCCCCGGCGGCTTCCAGCCCGGCCTCTTCGACCGGCCGGACGACAAGGCCCGCGCCGTCGCCGAGGTCAAGCGGCGGGTCAACGCCCGCCACGGCCGCTTCACCTTGCGGTCGGGCGCCACGCTGCCGCTTTACGACGTGTACCGGGATGAAGCGCAGAATTACGACATTTGCGATGTCCGTGGGAAGATTTGTTTCTAAGACGGGCGGGGCGTCAATGTTCTCGGATATCGCACTGGCCTACGGCGATTTGCCGGAGGCGCTGGTGGAGACGCCGGACATGCTCCTTCGCGTCCACGACCGCGGCGGGGAAAGGGAGGTCCGATTCCTGATGCGGGACGCGGCCCGCGTGCTGCCCGTCTGGCACGAGGGGCGGCTGCTCCTCGTCCGGTGGGGCAACCGCCGCGGCCGAAGCCGGGCGCCGCCCCTGACGGCCTGGGCGCGGCTGGGGACGGTCGAGGCCGGCGGCTGGCTCCCCTACGCCCCCGAGCCGGTGGACGTGCCGGCCACGCTGGGGCTGGACAATGGCGTCTGGTACAAGGTCCGTCAGGGCGTCCGCGCCATTCTGGTCCGAGACGATTGGGGCGAGGCCGTCGTCTACCCGCTGGTCGAACCGTCCGGCCACTACTACGAGGTGATGGTGCGCTCGCCGTGGATGCCGGTCCTGGTCGGCGAAAGGATTTGAACTGAGGCGCGAGAGTTCGGAGCACTCGCGGCCCCAGTTGCCCCCGGCGCGGACTTCTCGGCACGATCGGCACGCTTGGGCCTCGCTTCCAAGCGGCACGGCTCTCGCCGTCGGTCTGGGCTGAGGCCGCCGGGCGCTTACGGCCGATACGATCAAGGGGTGCTGCCTACCCGGAATGAAGGAGTTCCCGATGAGAGTAAAGCGAGTGCTGGCCGCTGCGGCGCTGGCCGCCGCTGCGGCCTGGGCGCCGCCGGCCCTCGCCGGCGTGCGGCTCGGTATCGGCATCGGCCTGCCCATCGGCTACCCGTATCCCTACTACGGCTCTCCCGTGTACGTACAGCCGGCGCCGGTCTATGTGCAGGCGGCCCCGGCGGCGCCGACGCCTCAACCGCTGCCGCCGCCCTCTGACCAGGCCGACGGCCGCGCCCGCTTACAGATCCTCGTCCCCGCCGACGCCGAGGTCTGGCTCAACGGCAGCCCGACGACGCAGCGCGGCGAGCAGCGGCTTTTCGAGTCGCCGGCCCTGGCCCCCGGACGCGATTACCAGTACGAGATCCGCGCCCGCTGGACGGAGCGCGGCCGCGCGGTGGACCGGACGCGCACCGTCGGCGTCCGCGCCGACGCCCGCGTCGTTGTTGACTTCGGCCAGGCCGAAGCGGTGCCCGCCCCTTTCCCTGTCTCTGTCCCCAAGTGACGACGGCCCGCCGCAATGCCACGAAGCCCCGGCGGCCGCCGGGGCTTCTTTCGTTGGCGACGGAGCCGTGGGGAGTGCCCCGGCCCGAAGGCCGCGTCGCCATCGGCCGTCACCCGGTCGCCTCGGAGGTTCACCCTCAGAAGAAGATTCCTCCGCTCTACGCCGCCGGTTCGATACAGCGGGCGTCGTCATTGCGCGGACTGTTCACCAGCTGGGAGACCGGGTAGGCGAGCATCCGGACGGCGGCGAATGGCCGCAGCAGCAGCGCCAGGTCGGCCGGGTCTTGCACGTCGCGGTCGATCCACGTCCCGAAGTGCCGCGGCTCCAGAATGACCGGCATCCGATTATGGACCGGCTTTACCAGTTCATTCGCCTCGGTGGTCAAGATGGCGCACGTCAGCAGCGGCGGGCCGGACTCGGGCCGCCACGCCTCCCAAATCCCCGCGAAAGCGAAGGGCCGGCCGTCGGCCATGCGGATGGCGTAGGGTTGCTTGGCCTTCCCCTGACGCAACCACTCGTAGAAGCCCGACGCCGGAATCGGGCAGCGTCGCTTGCGGATCGCCTCGGCGAACGTCGGTTTGTCGGCCGCCGTCTCCGACCGGGCGTTGATCGGGCCTGGCTTGGGGTCGGTTGCCCACGGCGGCACGATGCCCCAGCGGAACGTCGCCACGGCGGGCCGGTCCTCTTTCGACGGGCCGACGGCCAAGACGGGTTGCGTGGGGGCGATGTTGGACCGGGGCGGCGCGTCGGGAACGTCGGCCAAGCCGAACAGGTCGGCCAGTTGGGGGGGCGATGGCAAAAGGTAGTAGCGGCCGCACATGCCGAAGGATTGCAGCTGTCGGACGGCCCTGCCTGCCGGGTTAAGAGGATTGCCGGACACGACACGCGGGAAGGGGCGTTGCCGTCGGCATTGTCGGGAGGGGCGGAATGGTTCCGGGACAAACCACCCGCCCGCCAACCTCCCCTCGGAGAATGCAATCATGCCGACCTACCGCCCCGCCCCGACGATGCTCTGCTACGCCCCCGCGAAGTCGCTCCCGTCGGCCCTGGAAGCGTGCCTGTACGCCCGCGCGGCCGCAGACGACTACCGGGTCGGCTATCAGGTGTACGAAGTCCTGGCGGGCCGCTGCGTCGCGTGGCGGCCTATGAACCGCAACCCGTTCGAGCGTGAACGAATCCCCTTTCGCCGCCACAGGAGATCGACCAAGTTTTCCGTGCTGACCGACTTCTTCGCCGCCCTCCGCCGTCTGACGGCTTCCGCCAACGGCGCGGCCGACGACGTGGACCAGTTCCGCGCTCACCTGCGGGCCGGCCTCGGCTACACCGCCGCGCCGCCTCCCGCCCTGCAACACAAGGCGGCCGACGCCGAGGCGGACGCCCCGAAGGGCAGGGGCCGGAAGGACAAGGCGGCCTGACGGATCGCGGGCCTGGTGACACGGGCGACGACCGGCGGAGCGCGAACGCCACGGGAGCCTCTCCCCGTGGCGTTGCCATCTCAAACTCCCTGCTTCGCGTTTGGCGCTTCCTGCCCCCCGGAAATGAATCGCGGGCCGTTCTCGGCGTCAACGTCGCCCTGGCGGGCCACGGCGGAGAGGCGGGGGCAAGCGCCGCCCGCGCTAGCGTTGGCCTCCTACGCCCGGCGTCAGGTTTGTCCGTCATTCGGTCCAGCTCGCGTCATCAATCAAGATGTCTTCCACCAGTTCGGCCGGGATTGCTTGGCGCAGGCTCTCGATTATCGCGCCGCGTGGCTCGTCCTTCACCGTGAAGCGAAGCGACCGTTCGCTCAGCGCTGCTCCCAGGTCTTCTCGAATCCGCTCCCAACTGGCGTCCTCGTGATGTTGCTTCACCCGTAACCCCAACGGCTTCGGCGGCTTGCCCATCAGCAAACTGGCCAATGCCTCCGGGTCAATCGAGACCAAGATGCCTTTGCCAAGTTCACGGTCGGCCCATGCTTTCACAGCTATCCCTAATCTCTTTAGCTGATCGGTCGTTGCGCCCCGAAGCGGCCGCAGCTCGCAAACGATTGGCATCGGACGGCCTCCGCGTTCATGCCCCGCTGACTGCATTTTCCGGATCGCCGAGGTGGAGAACGGCCTGTTTTCCCTGGCCGAACGGCGTCACGAGCCTACAGTTCCCCGCCTCAAGACGGCGGCAAGGTCTAGCCCCACTAGCGCTTGCTGCGGGTCGGCGTGTTGGCGGGTAATGTCGGCCTCGTCCGGTTGGGGAGAAGGGCGTCTTTCTTGCTGCATCCGTTCGATGACGTGGAAGGAGTGCGGATGGCGGTTTTTCTCGTCGGCGGCGTGCGTCTCCGGTTCGCAGGCCGGGCGCCAGCGCTGCCGCAGCAACGCCTGCAGCGGAAAGTAGGCGTCCCCCTTGAAGTCGCCCTCAACGAGGGTCAGGTAAAGCCGGTCCCACCCGTGGATGGCCTCGGCGTAGACTTTGCCGCCGCCGATGACCATGACCTCATTGCCCCCTGTACTTGCGAGGTACTCCCCGGCAATGGACAAGGCTTCCTGGAACGTCCGGGCGACGCGACAGCCGGGCGCGCTGTACTTGGGGTTCTGGGTAAGGATGATGTTGAACCGCCCCGGCAGCGGCTTCCCGATCAGCTCGAAGGTCCTGCGGCCCATGATGACGGGCTTCCCCCACGTGATCGCCCGGAAACGCCGAAGGTCCTTCGGCAGACGCCACGGCAGGCCGGTTTTGTCGCCGATCAGACCGCGGCGGTCCACGGCGGCAATGATGGAAACGAGCATGTCAGGCCCCTAGACCGCGACCTCACCGGCGAGCGCGGGGTGGTGCCGGTAGTCAAGAAGGGCAATTTGCCGGCGCTCGACGCCGTCCAGGCTCTTGACCGCGGGGTCGATCCACAACCGCGGCAACGGGCAGGGCTGCCGCTTCAGCTGCTCTTCCACCTGCTCCAGATGGTTCGTGTAGATGTGGACGTCGCCGAACGTGTGGATGAACTCGCCGACCCCCACCCCGCTGACCTGCGCGACGAGGTGAGTGAGCAAGGCGTAGCTGGCGATGTTGAACGGCGCCCCCAGGAACGAATCCGCCGAGCGCTGGTAGAGCTGGCAAGACAACCGGCCTTCCGTGAGCGCGAACTGGCAGAGCGTGTGACATGCCGGGACGGACATCGCCTCAATGTCCGCGGGGTTCCACGCCGAGATGACCAGGCGGCGCGCTGCCGAAGCGGTGGGGTCTTTCTTGACGGCCTCGATGCCCTCCAGAAGATAGGCGAGCTGGTCGATGGTCCGCCCGTTCGGCGCTTGCCATTTGCGCCACTGCTTGCCGTAGATGGGCCCTACGTCGCCGGTCTCGTCGGCCCACTCGTCCCAAATGGTGACGTTGTTTCTCTTCAAGTCCTCGACGTTGGTGGAGCCGCTCAGGAACCAGAGCAGTTCGTGGGCGACGGCGTTGAAGGCCAGCTTCTTGGTCGTTACGGCGGGGAACCCCTCGGTCAAATCGAACCGCATCTGGTAGCCGAACACGCTGATGGCGTCGATCTTCTGCCCGGTGGAGCGCAGCACGGCGCGAGTGGGCTTACGCACCCCCCGGTCCAGGACGTGGCGCAACAGGTCCAGGTACTGCTTCATGATTCATTCCGCCGCCGTCACACCCGTCCAGCGACACAGCGGCTTGAACACGGTCGCCGCCGGGTCTATCCCTCGATTCGTCGGCAAAGCAGCACCCGCGGAAGAAGGGCGAACCGGACGGAAGAGGGTGAACACACAGCAATCCACCGTCACAGGCAGCGCAGGTGCGTCGGGCTGCAAAGTAGGTCGCTGCCACGCCTACCGACTCCCGCAGACCAGAATCGGCGCCCTGCTCGGTGCGCTGTATGGGGGCGCTGAAAGCCGGCCTTTGCGTCTCACAGCGTTGCGGGCTTGCCCGTGGTGCGGATCTCTTCCACCAGCTTGGGCAGGTCCGCCGCGGTGAAGAGGCGGACCTCGTTTTCGTCGAGGATGTCTTGCACAACCGCTCTTGCCTCGGCCTGCTCCGGCGCGAAGTCCCCGACCACCCATAGCTGGAGCTGGCCCAAGCGGTCGTCCGGGTGTTCGTAAAGAGAACGGCCCACGACGGCGCGCCGGCACGCCTGGTTGATGACGCTCGGAAGCCGCTCCTGGCGGAACGTCGCGGGTTCGATCAAATTGAAGCGGCCGTTCTGAAACCCGAACGGCACTGTCAGCCTGCGGTGAAACGCCGGGACCGCAACGGGCACGTCGGTTAGAATGAACGGCGCCACGCTCTCCTGCGCCAGGGCTTCATTGAGCTTGCGGGCAATGGGCAGTCCCTCCTCGCGGCCGAGCCCGGCCTTGCCGCCCACCAGCCGCTGAAACAGCGCCTCCAAGTCTTGCGCCGGCTGCACCACCTTCATCGGACGCGGGGGCGTCAGCTGCACCGCGTTGCCTCGCGTAGCGATGAAGTGTTCCAGTTCCTGCGGGGTACGGATCTGGTCGCCGGCCGCCTTGAGCCTGTCCTCGACGGCCGTGATTTCCTCGCGGATTTGCCGCCAATCGCCGTCTGCCGAGCCGAAGAAATGCCGGACCCGCCGGACGGCGTCCGTGGTGCGGCCCGCGAGGAAGTGGGCCTCCGGGCAGAACAGCACGACGCCCAAGTTGGCCGCTTCCAACCGGGACAGGTCCGGGCAGTATTGAATCAGGCTGTAGTACCCTTTCATGGCGTTTCTTCTTCCGGGGGCGGGAAGTCCAGTTGCCGCTGAGGCCAAATCCACGCCTCGATGTGGTCGGCGACCTAGGCGGCCCGGTGCAAGAGGTATTCTAGCAAGGCGTCGCGCGTTGTTGGAGACACCTCCCTGGCGCGGAGAACCTCGGCAATGATCCGCGCCATTTCCTCGCGGCGAACGGCCCGCAACGCCTGTGCCGCCCACCGCATCACGTCCTGGTCGAGGAAGGGCCAGTCCTCGGGAAACAGGCCGTAGCATCCTTCCTCTTGAATGTTGCCGATGTCGCCGATCCGCGGCGTCAGGTCGCGGCCGCAGGGGAAACAGTGCGTATGATCCATCGCCTTCAGCACGAACCGGCCGCGCAGCGCGCCGGCGCGGGAGAAAAACACGTTGTCACGGTTCGGCCGGCGCTGAGTCGGGTCAAGGGGATGGCGGTCGCAGTTCCGCAGCCAGGTGTCGAGCAGCACCAGCCGCGTGAGGTCATCCGGGTTGGCCAGCCGGCGCAGTTCGCGGGCGCCGCCGCCCCAGCTCTTGCCGCGTTCACTGCGGCTGATGAAGGCGGGGCCAGGTTGGGCTCGCCCGCCCCCGGCGAGAGGGATTTCATCCTCGTTTGTAACCTCCACGATGGCGAAAGCGAAGGTCGGCAGCCTCAGGCGGCACACTGGTACAAGAAGATCAGTCAGGCGAAGCCACGCCAATCCTGCCAGGAAGCCGAGGAATTAGCCTTCCAGGCAGCGAACATGATCCGCGAGGAAAATGGCCTGGAGCAGAAGAAGGCCTTTGCGCTCGGCATGTAAAGGCTGGCCGCCACCTTTCAACTTTTCCGTCCCCCAAGCCGCGGCATCCATGACCGCGCCTTGGGACCCCGACGAAAAAGTTGGGGCGATGGGCGGCGGCGGCCGGCCAGCGGCCAGACAAGGCGGGAGAATGGATTCTCCTCGCTTGCCTGCTTCAGAACACGCAAGCGAAGTGCAGCTGAAGTTGCACCTTGTCGATCATCCGCGCAGCTGCCAATAATCGCGGTAACGGCACTTCTGCGGCTAGCGCCCTGGAACCGCCAGCGGCGGGAGCAAGCGCGCCAAGGAGCCACCCCACGCGACCACGACGGCGCCACGCAGCGCCCCCCCAGCAGCCACAGACGGCCAACGACGTCCTGCTGAAACACCTCTGGCAGGCTCTGCCGACGCCCTCCGGAAACAGACCCTTCGCCCGCTCAGCCGCGTCGTCGCCCAGCAATTGCCACGGCCGACCTTCGCCGAGGGGGCCGGCCATGAGTAAGTCTTTTATCGTTGAAGAAGGCGTTGTGACCATAGCGGCCGCCGGCGGTCAATCGCGTCCCGGAGGCGTCCCCACTGGGAAAGATCGACTTGTGGTTCCTGACGGTCGCGCGATAGAAACAATCTATGCATCACCAACGTAAAACCCTGTCGCGCCGTCTGTTCCTGGCCGGTCTGGGTGGACTAACCGCGTCGGCCGCGGGAATCGCGACCCTGCCGTGGTGGTTGTCTATGCGGTCCGCGAAGGCGCTCACCCGGAACGGAAAGCCGCTCCAGTACAAGCCGCACCGCACCGACCCGCCGTATGGGGACGCCAGCGGCTACAGCGCGCTCATCGATCTGGTTGAACCCTGGAAGCCGAGCGCCACCCTGGAGGAGTTTCGCCGTTCCTGGCTGAGAGTGGGATACCGTGACATCGAAGGCGTGGATCGGATCCTGGCCACGAAAAAGCAGCTGGACCAGTCCAAGGTGGGGCTTCTCTTCCTGAAAATCCTGCTGCTCAACTATGAGGCGGAACCGCTCCAGGCCTACCAATTCCTGGAGGGACTGCGTCCCGCGCTCCAGGACAACGCTCCCCTGCTGGAAGAGTGGCTGTACACGGTCGTCTATTACCAGGGCGTGACGGCCATGCGCCGCGGCGAGACGGACAATTGCGTCAAATGCCGGGGGGCCTGCTCCTGCATCCTCCCCCTCGCGCCCTCCGCCTTCCACACCAACCAAACCGGCTCGCGCCTGGCGATCCGCCACTTCACCGAGTACCTCGACCTGTTCCCCGACGACCTCGAGGTCCAGTGGCTGCTGAACGTCGCCCACATGACCCTGGGGGAATATCCAGATAAAGTCGATCCCAAGAACCTAATACCCCTGGATCGCTATAACAAGAACGAGTTCGACATCGGCAGGTTCCGCGACAGTCGGCCGCCGGCGCGGGGGTCGATCGCTTCAACATGTCCGGCGGCGCCGTCATGGACGACTTCGACAACGATGGCCTCCTCGATCTCGTCGTCACCACCCGCGACCCGACCGAGTCCGTGGCCTATTACCACAACCGGGGCGACGGCACGTTCGAGGACCGGACGGGGCCGGCCGGCCTCGACGGCCAGTTCGGCGGCTTCAACTGCGTCCAGACCGACTACAACAACGACGGCAACCTCGACCTCTTCATCTCCCGCGGCGCCTGGCTCCCCTGGCCGGTGCGGCCGAGCCTGCTGCGGAACAACGGCGACGGGACTTTCACCGACGTCACCGAGCGGGCGGGGCTGCTCGACGCCGTCAACTCGCCTTCCGCGACCTGGGCCGATTACGACAACGACGGCTTCCTCGACCTGTTCGTCTGCTGCGAGCACCAACCCAACCGCCTGTACCACAACGAGGGAAACGGCACGTTCGAGGAGGTCGCCGCCCGGGCGGGCTTTCGCTACGACGGCCGCTGCGCCAAGGGCGCCGCCTGGATCGACTACGACAACGACGGCTAGCCGGACCTGTTCGTGTGCAACTTCGGGCGGGGCGCCTTCGCAACTGTTCCACAACAACCGCGACGGCACCTTCACCGACGTCACCGAGGCGATGGGCATTCGAGGGCCGTACCTCGGCTTCTCCTGCTGGGCCTGGGACTACGACAACGACGGCTGGCTCGACATCTTCGCCACCTCCTACGACCGCACGCTGGAGGACGTGGTCAAGGGCCTGCATGGGCCAACCGCACGGGGCTACCGACCGCAACAAGCTCTACCGCAACCTGGGGGGCAAAGGCTTTCAGGACGTGACGGAAGAAGTCGGCCTGGACATGGTTTTCGCGACGATGGGGAGCAACTTCGGCGACTTCGACAACGACGGCTACCTCGACTTCTACCTGGGCACGGGCGAACCGAACCTGGCCATGCTGATTCCCAACCGCATGTTCAAGAACGTCGACGGCAAGCGCTTCGCGGAGATCACCGCCTCCGCCGGCGCCGGGCATCTTCAGAAAGGGCACGGCGTGGCCTGCGGCGACCTGCGGACCGCGACGGCGACATCGACGTCTTCATCCAGATGGGCGGAGTCACCAACGGCGACAAGTACCACAACCTCCTCTTCCAAAACCCCGGCCAGGGGAACCACTGGCTGACCGTGAAGCTCGTCGGCAAGAAGACGAATCGGCCGGCCATCGGCGCCCGCATCAAGGCGACGACGGCCGGCGCGAGGCCGTTGACCGTGTACCGGCACGTCTCCTCCGGCAGCAGCTTCGGGGGCAACCCGCTGCAGCAGACGCTCGGCCTGGGCAAAGCGGGCAGCGTCGCCGAGTTGGAAATCCACTGGCCGACCAGCGGGACGACGCAGGTCTTCCGGGACGTGGCGGTGAACCAGGCCATCGAGGTGACGGAGTTCGCCGGCCATTACCGCAAGCTCGACTGGAAGCCGGTCGCGCCGTCGCCGTGAGACCGCCGCCCGATCCATCGCCCCACACGGATCGAAGTGTATAATGAACGAAAGGTCGCAAATCCCGGCGGCGGCGTTCGGGAGGCGTCCCTTCACCTTTCTTCAATTCGCTTCGTTCGGCAGCCACGCCATGACCCACCCGCGCTCTTCCGTCCGGTATATGGCCCTCGCCCTGGCGGCCGCTCTGCTGGCCGGGTGCGGCCCCGCCGCGCCGCCGCCGGGCGACGGCCTGACCTTCACCGGCCCCGGCTGGTTCGAGGACGTGACGAACAAGGTCGGCCTGGACTTCGTCCACGACGCCGGTCCGACCGACGGCTCCTACTTCATGCCGCAGATCGTCGGCTCGGGCGCCGCCCTGTTCGACTTCAACAACGACGGCCTCCTCGACATCCTTCTGCTACAAAACGGCGGCCCCAATTCGTCTTCAAAGAACAAGCTTTATCAGCAGCTTCCCGGCGGCATCTTCAAGGACGTCAGCGCCGGCTCCGGCCTCGACTTCACCGGCTACAACATGGGCGTGGCGGTCGGCGACGTCAACAACGACGGCCTGCCCGACGTGCTCATTACCCAGGTCGGCGGCGTGCGACTATTTCTCAACCAGGGGAACGGCAAGTTCAAGGACGTGACCAAGGAGGCCGGCCTGGACGTGCCCGGCTGGGCCACGTCCGCCGCCTTCCTCGACTACGACCGCGACGGCTACCTCGATCTGGTGGTCGCCTGCTACGTCGATTACGACCGCACCTGGCCCTGCGGGGCCCGAGCGGCGCGGCCGACTACTGCGACCCCAAGGTCTTCAAGGGCACGGTCAGCAAGCTCTTTCACAACCGCGGCGCAGAGGCCAAGGGCTGCGCCCGCTTTGAAGACGTGACGCTGACGTCGGGGCTGGGCCGACTGCCGGGGCCGGGATTGGGCGTCCTCTGCGCCGACTTCGACGGCGACGGCTGGCCGGACATTTTCATCGCCGACGACGGCCAGCCCAACCGCCTCTGGATCAACCAAAAGGACGGCTCGTTCAAGGAAGAAGCGGTGAAGCGCGGCGTGGCCTACAACGCGATGGGCGCGGCGGAGGCCAACATGGGCGTGGCCTGGGGCGACGTGGACGGCGACCTCCTGCCCGACCTGTTCGTCACCCATCTCACCCAGGAGACCAATACCCTCTGGAAGCAGGGGCCGTGCGGCCTGTTCCGCGACGAGACGCAGTTCACCCGGCTGGGCCGGCCGCGCTGGCGCGGCACCGGCTTCGGCACGGTGCTGGGCGACTTCGACAACGCAGGCGCCCTCGACGCGGCGGTCGTCAACGGCCGCGTCGTCCGCGGCAAACTTGCGGACAGCCCGGAGCTGGCGCCGTTCTGGCGCCCCTATGCCGAGCGCAACCAGCTCTTCGCCAACGACGGCGACGGCCGGTTCCAAGACGTTTCCACCGCCAACGGCCCCTTCTGCAAGACGCCGCGCGTCAGCCGCGGCCTGGCGGTCGGCGACGTGTTCAACGACGGCTCGCTCTCCCTACTCACCACCGAAATCGGCGGCCCCGCCCGCCTCTATCGCAACGTCGCCCCGGATCGCGGCCACTGGCTGGAGGTCCGCGCCGTCGATCCGGCCCTGCGCCGCGACGCCTACGGCGCGGAAGTTGTCGTCCGGACCGGCCCAAGGGCGTGGGCGCGCTGGATTAACCCGGCGGGCAGCTTCCTTTGCAGTAACGACCCGTGCGCCCATTTCGGACTCGGAAAGGCGGATAAGGTGGATTCCGTCGAGGTCCGTTGGCCGGACGGCCGGAGGGAGGCCTTCGACGGCGGCCCGGCCGACCGGCTGCGGGTGTTGCGCCGGTGCGAGGGGCGGGCCGTGGAGAAAGGGCCATGAGTGAGGTCGCAAAAGCCGCGGGGCCGCGCCGACGGTTGGCCTGGTTCGGAGCGGCGGCCGTGGCCCTGGCCGTCGCGGCCTCGGCCGGCTGGTACGGCTGGCTCTGGTACACGACGCCGGCGCCGCCGGTCGTGTCGCTGGACGGCGCGGAGCCGGCCGTCGTCCGGGCCGTCGAGGCGGCGCAGAACCAGGTGCGCCAAAACGGCCGTTCGGCCGCCGCCTGGGGCCAGCTGGGCAAGGTCTTGCGCGCCCACGGGTACCTCAAGGAGTCCGACGCCTGCTTCGCCCAGGCCGAGCGCCTGGACCCCAGGGAGCCGCGTTGGCCTTATTACCAGGGACTGACCCGCGGCGTCACCGACCCAGAAGCGGCCCTCCCCTTCCTGCGTCGGGCCGTCGAACTGGGCGACCGATACGACCGGGGCAACGACGGGCCGCGCCTGCGCCTGGCGGAAACCTTGCTCCAGGCGGGGGCGCCGGACGAGGCCGGGGCGGAGTTGGATCGGGTTCTCTCGTGGGACCCCGGCAGCCCGCGCGTCCATTACGACCTCGGCGTGCTGGCGGTCGCCCGCGGGGACGACGAAACCGCCGAGCGGCATTTCACCGCCTCCGCCGTCAGCCCCTTTGCCCGGCGGAAGTCCTGTTCCGCGCTGGCGGCGATCCGGCTGCGGCGCAACGACGAGGCCGGCGCGGCCGAGTACGACCGCGGGGCCGCCGCGCCGCCAGAGGACTGGCCCTGGGACGACGCCTACGTCGAGGAATGCACGCGCCTGGAGGTCGGCCGCATCAGCCGCTTTGAAACAACCGAACGGCTAGAGGCGGAGGGGCGGCCGGGGGAGGCGCTGCCGATCCTGCTGAGTCTCTCGGAGGACGCCTCGGACGCCCGCGCCAGATCGCGGCCGGCATGGCGCTGTACAAATTGGGACGACTCGACGAGGCGGAGCACTTCTTCCGCGCGGCGGTCGGCCTGAAGGCGGAACAGGCCGAGGCGAATTATTGGCTCGCCGTCGTTCTGTACACCGAGGGGACGCGGCAGACTGCGGACGCGGCGCGGGCGACCTACGGCGAGGCGGTCGCCCACGCGGATAAGGCGCTGGAATTGAAACCCGATCACGCCCTGGCCCACTTCTACCGGGGACTCGCCCTGAAGAGCCTCGGACGAGGGAAGGAGGCGATCCAGGAGTTCCGGCAGGCGGCGCTTTGTCATCCGGAGTTGGTCGATCCGCATTGGGAACTGGCCGACGCGCTGGAGGAAGACGGTCGCAAGGACGAAGCCAAACCGGAATGGCGGCGCGTCGTGGAATTGGCGCCGGACGCGGACCCGCGTCGCGGCCGGGCGCTGGCGCGGATCGGGGAAGGCCCATAAAGCCCATTTCAAAGGCGAGGCGAGCCGGCGGGATAATCCCGCCGGGACAAGCCCGACGAGGTGGTATGAAACGGATCTGGCTGCCGGGCGCATTTCTCGGGCTGGCGGCGGTCGCGCTGCTGACGTCCGCCTGTCAGCGGCCGGCCGCGCCCCGCCCGCCGCGGACGGGCCGGCCGACCCCGGCTGGTTCGAGGACGTGACCGACAGGGTCGGCCTGGACTTCGTCCACGACGCCGGCCCGCTCGACGGCTCCTACTTCATGCCGCAGATCATCGGCTCCGGCGCGGCGCTGTTCGACTTCAACAACGACGGCCGGCCCGGCATCCTTCTGCTACAAAACGGCGGCCCCAATTCGCCTTCAAAGAACAAGCTCTATCGGCAGCTCCCCGGCGGCCTCTTCAAGGACGTCAGCGCCGGCTCCGGCCTCGACTTCGCCGGCTACAACATGGGCGTCGCCGTCGGCGACGTCGACAACGACGGCTGGCCCGACGTGCTCGTCACGCAATACGGCGGCGTTAAGCTCTTGCTGAACAACCGGGACGGCACGTTCAAGGACGAGACGAAACAGGCCGGCCTGGACGTGCCCGGTTGGTCCACCTCGGCGGCGTTCTTCGACTACGACCGCGACGGCCGCCTCGATCTCGTCATCGCCCGGTATCTCGATTACGACCCGTCGGTGTCCTGCACCCCGTCGAGCGGCATATCGGACTATTGCAATCCGAAAGCGTTCAAGGGAATGACCGCCGTGCTCTACCACAACGTCGGGTCGCGCGGCCGGCCGCGGTTCGAGGACGTGACGGCGGCGTCGGGGCTGGGCCGGCTGCCCGGTTCGGGCCTGGGCGTGATCTGCGCCGACTTCGACGGCGACGGCTGGCCGGACATTTTTATCGCCAACGACGGCCAGCCCAACCGCCTCTGGATCAACCGAAGGGACGGCACGTTCGAGGAAGAGGCGGTGAAGCGCGGCGTGGCTTACAATGGCATGGGCCTGGCGCAGGCCGGCATGGGCGTGGCCCTGGGAGACGCCGACGGCGACGGCCTGGAAGACCTTTTCGTCACCCACCTCGGCGAGGAGACCAACGCCCTGTGGGTGCAAGGTCCGCGCGGCCTGTTCCGCGACCGCAGCGGCGCCTCGGGCCTGGCGGCGCCGCGACGGCGAGGCACCGGCTTCGGCACGGTCATGGCCGACTTCGACCTGGACGGCGCACCCGACATCGCCGTCGTCAACGGCCACGTGCATCGAAACACGTCGGCGGCGGACCCGGCCGCGTTAGGGGCGTACTGGTCGCCCTACGCGGAGTGGAACCAGCTTTTCGCGGGCGACGGCAAGGGCCGCTTCCGCGACCTGTCGGCGGCGCAGCCGGAACTGTGCGGCCGGCCCAACGTCGGCCGCGGCCTGGCGGTGGGGGACGTGAACAACGACGGGGCGCCGGACCTGCTGGTGACGACGGCCGGCGGCCGGGCGCGGCTGCTGCTCAATCGGGCGCCAAACCGCGGCCACTGGCTGGCGGTGCGGCCGTTCGACCCGGCGCTGAACCGGGACGCGGTCGGCGCCGTGGTCACGGTGCGGGCCGGCGCCCGGCGCTGGCTGCGCCGGGCGGACCCGGCCGGCGGTTACCTGTGCAGCGGCGACCCGCGGGCCTTGTTCGGCCTGGGGCCGGCGGCGGTAGTGGATGGTGTGGAAGTCCTTTGGCCCGACGGGTCGCGCGAGGACTTCCCCGGCGGCCCGGCCGACCGGGCGATGGAGCTGCGCAAAGGTCAAGGAAAGCCCGTAGCGGGAGGGCAGGGACGATGAGCGGCGCGAGGGCGGCCGGCCGCGGCCGGCGCGTGGCGGCGGCGCTGGCGCTGGCGGCGCTGGCGTCGGCCGCGGCGGTGGGGGTCTGGTGGTGGCTGGGTCGCGGCGGCGGCCCGCCGGGTCCGCCGGCCGTGGCCCTGGACGGCGCCGACCCGGAGGCGGCGGCGGCGGTGACGGCGGCGCGCGGTCGGGTGCTGCGCGAGCCGACTTCGGCATTCGCCTGGGGCGAGCTGGGCGAGGTGCTGTTGGCCAACCAGTTCCCGGCCGACGCCGACGTTTGCCTGGCCCGGGCCGAGACGCTGGACCCCGCCGAGCCGCGCTGGCCCTACCTCCGCGCCTGGGAACTCCTCCCCAGAGACCGCGACGCCGGATTGCTGGCCCTCCGCCGCGCCGTCGAACGATCCAATCGCGCGGATGAGGAAGACGCCATGCCGCGATTGCTCCTTGCCGAGGTGTACATGGAACAGGACGACCGCGATCAGGTCGAGGCGCTTTGTCGCCAGGTCCTGGAACGGGACCCCGAGAACGGCCGCGCCCATTTCGACCTCGGCATGATCGCGCTGACGCATAATGATATGAATAATTGTGTCTCCCATCTTCTCCGCGCCGCCGAGAGTCCTTACTCACGCCAGCGCGCCTACACCCAACTGGCGGCGGCGTACCAGCGGCAGGGCGACGACGCGACGGCGGCGGACTACGCCCGGAGGGCGCGGCAGGCCCCTCCGGACCTGCCCGTGAGAGACCTTTATCTTGAGGAGATGGAAAGCCTGAAGGCGGGGCGCGGCGCGCTATCAGCGGGCGGATCGGTTGGAATCGCAGGGGCGCTTGCCGGAGGCGGCCGCCCTGCTGCGGGAAACGGCCGACGACTACGCCGACGAGCGTTCCTACGTCCGGCTGGGCGTCGTGCTGACCAAGCTGGAGGACTTCGCGGAGGCGGAGCGCGCCCTGCGGGCGGCCTCCGCCGCGGCGCCTCGTTCCATCGACGCTTACTATTATCTGAGTGTGGCGCTGTATAAAGAGGGAGAACATCTGCAAAAAGCCGACGACGGCAAGGCGGCCGACGCGAGGTTCCGGGAGGCGGTCGAGGCCGCCCGCAAGGCGACGGAACTCAAGCCCGACCACGCCCTGGCCTATCTCTATCAAGGATACGCTTTGCGGCGGCTCGGGCGGCGCGCGGAGGCGATCGACTCGTTTCGCACGTCGCTGCGGTGCCGGCCCGAGATCCCCGACATCGAGCTGGCGCTGGGCGAGGCGCTCGCGGAGGACGGCAAACGGGACGAAGCAGTCGTCCATCTCCAACGCGCCGGCCAACTGGCCGACGCGGGCGACCCGCGGCCCCGTGAGGCGCTGGCCCGCGTCCGCGGCGCCCAAAAACCACAGTGAACACCGCCCCTGACCGCTCACCCAAGCCGAACGAGGTGGTATGAAACGGACCTGGCCGCCCGGCGCATTTCTCGGGCTGGCGGTCGTCGCGTTGCTGACGTCCGCCTGTCAGCGGCCGGCCGCGCCCCGCCCGCCGCGGGCGGCCCGGCCGACCCCGGCTGGTTCGAGGACGTGACCGACAAGGTCGGCCTGGACTTCGTCCACGACGCCGGCCCGCTCGACGGCTCCTACTTCATGCCGCAGAGCACCGGTTCCGGGGCGGCCCTCTTCGACTTCGACGGCGACGGCCTTCTCGACATTTATTTGCTCCAAAACGGCGGCCCCAAGTCTACTTCTACGAACCGGCTCTACAAGCAGTTGCCCGACGGTCGGTTCAAGGACGTCAGCAAAGGCTCCGGCCTCGACATCGCCGGCTGGAACATGGGCGTGGCCGTCGGCGACGTGAACAACGACGGCCGGCCCGACGTGCTCGTCACCCAGGTCGGCGGCGTCAAACTCTTCCTCAACAACGGAGACGGCACGTTTACCGACGCGACGGAAGGGTCGGGCCTGCAAAACCCCTTCTGGGCGAGCTCCGCGGCCTTCTTCGACTACGACCGCGACGGCCGGCTCGATCTGGTGGTGGTCAACTACGTCGATGACGACCCGTCCTGGCCCTGCAAGTCGCAGAGCGACGCCAAGCGCGATTACTGCTCGCCGAACGTCTTCCCCGGGACGGTGACCAAGTTGTTCCACAACGTTGGTGTGAAGGGCGGGCGGCCGCGTTTCGAGGACGTGACGGAATCGTCGGGGCTGGCTAAAGTTCCCGGCCCCGGCCTGGGCGTGATTTGCGCCGACTTCGACGGCGACGGCTGGCCGGACATTTTCGTCGCCAACGACGACCAGCCCAACCGCCTCTGGATCAACCAGAAGGACGGCACGTTCAAGGAAGAGGCCGTGCGCCGCGGCGTGGCCTACGACGGCATGGGAAAGGCCCAGTCGGGCATGGGCGTGGCCCTGGGTGACGCCGACGGCGATGGCCTGGAAGACCTCTTCGTCACCCACCTCGCCGCGGAGACCAACACCCTTTGGATGCAGAAGCCGCGCGGCCTGTTCCGCGACCGCACCGGGCTCTCGGGCCTGGCGGCGCCGCGCTGGCACGGCACCGGCTGGGGCACGGCGCTTGCCGACTTCGATCTGGACGGCGCCCTCGATCTGGCGGTGGTCAACGGCGGCGTGACCCGGCTGCCGCCGCCAGAGGGGGCGGCCTACCTAGGCGCCTTCTGGTCGGCCTACGCACAGCGCAACCAGTTGTTCGCGGGGGACGGCCACGGCCGCTTCCGCGACCTGTCTCCGACGCAGCCGGAACTGTGCGGCCGGCCCAACGTCGGCCGCGGCCTGGCCGTCGGCGACGTGAACAACGACGGGGCGCCCGACCTGCTGGTCACCACCGCCGGCGGACGCGCCCGGCTGCTGCTCAACCGGGCGCCGAACCGGGGCCACTGGCTGGCGGTGCGGCCGTTCGACCCGGCGCTGAACCGGGACGCGGTCGGCGCCGTGGTCACCGTGCGGGCCGGCGACAAAAGCTGGCTGCGTCGAGCCGACCCGGCGGGGAGTTTCCTGTGCAGCGGCGACCCGCGGGCCTTGTTCGGGCTTGGGCCGGCGGCAGTGGTGGACGGGATCGAGGTGCTGTGGCCCGACGGCTCGCGCGAGAGGTTCCCCGGCGGCCCGGCCGACCGGGCGCTGGAGCTGCGCAAAGGGCAGGGCCGTCCTGTGGCGTCGGGCGGAGGTGGCCGATGAGCGGCGTGAAGACGGCCGGCCGCGGCCGGCGCGTGGCGGTGCTCGCGGCCGCTGCCTTGGCGGCCGGCGCCTTGGCGGCGGGGGCCTGGTGGTGGCTGGGCCGGGGCGGCGGCCCGCCGGGGCCGCCGGCAGTTGTTCTGGACGGGGCCGATCCGGAGATAGCGGCGGCGGTGACGGCGGCGCGCGGCCGGGTGCTGCGCGAGCCGACGTCGGCGCCCGCCTGGGCGCGCTGGGCGAGGTGCTGCTCGCCAACCAATTCCCGGCCGACGCCGATGTTTGCCTGGCCCGGGCCGAGACGCTCGACCCCGCCGAGCCGCGCTGGCCCTACCTGCGCGCCTGGGGAATCCTCCCCCGTGACCGCGACGCCGCCATCGCGGCCTTCCGCCTCGCCGTCCAACGGTCCAGGGAAGACGACGCCTATGGCGCCGCGGCTCGCCTGCGACTCGCCGAAACGCTGTTGACGGTCGGCGCCAATGAGGAAGCCGGCGCCCTGTTTCGCCGCGTCCTTGATCTCGATCCGGCCAATGTCCGCGCGCGCTTCGGCATGGGCATGGTCGCATCCGCCCTGGACGATCCGCAGGCCGCCGTCGCCGACCTGTCCCCGTGTACCGACAGCCCGTTTACGCGAAAAAAAGCCCTCTCGGAGTTGGCCGCCCTCGCCCAGCGTCGAGGCGACGCCGCCGCCGCGGAGCAATTCATCCGCCGCGTCGGCGGCGGACGCAAGGACATGGATTGGCCCGACCCCTACCTGGCGGAGAACGCCCGATTGGCGGTCGGAAGGCAAAACCGGTTTCTCGAGGGGGAACAGCTCCAGCGGGCGGGCCGGCTGCCGGAGGCGGTCGCCCAGTTCCGCGACCTCATCAAGGATTATCCCGATGACGCCCCCGCACACGTCAAATTGGGCATGTCCCTTGACCAGCTGGGGGATTATGCCGCCGCCGAATCGGTCTTGCGCGCCGCCGTCCGGCTCTCGCCGGACGAGTCGCAGGCGTACTACTTCCTGAGCGTGGCCCTGTTCGGCCAGGCGGACGGACTCGGCAACCCCGCCGGTCCTCGCGCCGTGCAACTGTACCAGGAAGCGGCCGACTGCGCCCGCAAGGCGACGGAACTCAAACCTGACCATTCCTTTGCCTATCTCTATTATGGTTTATCCTTGAAGGCGCTCGGTCAGAAGGACGAGGCGATCTCGTCCCTGCGCAAGGCCGTTCTGTACAGTCCGGACAGCACGGACCCTCATCTCCATCTGGGGGAAGCGCTGGCGGAAAGCGGGCGGAGAAAGGAAGGGCTTGCCGAGTTGGAACGCGCGGCCGAACTGGCCGGGGAAGGCGACGCCCGGCCGCGGGAGGCGCTCGAGCGCTGGCGCGAGGCAACCACGAAGCCGGGGTATTGAAAGTCATAACAAGAAGAAGGTCCGGATCGGGTGCCATGCTTTCGCGGCCACTGTCTGCCTGAGCAAACCCTCCCAATCACCGCGAAAGCATGTTTGGACGCCACTCGTTCGGGATGACGGCGAAACATGCTTTCGCGGTGGTCCTGAAGAGGTTCGGGTTGGGATGGCGTCCGCGAAAGCATGGCGCCCGACTCGCGCCTTCCGTATGTGACCGTCCATGAACGCCGGAGACGCCGAGGAAAAAATGAACGCGGGCGGTTTCCACCGCCCGCGCCGGCTTTCGCCGTGTTCATCGGAGAACGGACGCCCGGCTCACCAGTCTGAGCCAAGGACGTTCGAGGAGTTCGGCGTACATGCCGTCACCCAGGTGGCGACGCTGACCCCCCCGCTCACGCCGCGCACGCTGCCGTCGCCCATGCCGATCTCCATCACGCCGGTGTGCGGGCCTTGCGTCACGTACCAGTTGCAAGCGGTCGTCGCAGGGGCGACCTGGAAGGGGACGCCGTTGAGGCTGTAATCCGGCCAGCAACATCCTCCGGTGCCTCCGTTCCATCCGGCGTAGCCGTTGTTGTTGTTCGCATAGGTCTGGTAGCCGAATCCCGGGATGGACCACCAGCCGTTGTCGCTGCCGTTGACGCCCGACCCCCAGGTCGGGTCGGTGTGGCCGCCCGTCGAGGGCTGGCATAACTGATAGCGCTCCGCGAACATCACCGTGGTCGAGGTGCCCTTCTGCATGCTCGTGACGATGGTCCCCGGGCCTTGGGGGTCGAAGACCGGGATGTTGGCCGCGTAGTTGATCGCGGCGTTCATGTGGCCGGACCACTTGGTCGGGTCCGAAGGGCAAATGAAGGTCTTGATGGGCGCGTTGTTTTCGATGTTCATCGTGTTAGTGCCGGCGGCGTTCAAGACGTTCGACTGCTCCAGGTACGGCAGCAGGTATCCGGACCAGTTCGCGTAGACCGTCTCTGGCGTCGGCTGGCCCGGGCCGCTGTAGAACGGAGGAACCTTGCCGAGGGCGTTCTCGTAGTCGTGGACGCCGAGGGAGAGTTGCTTGAGGTTGTTGGAGCACTGCATACGTGCGGCGGCCTCGCGGACCTTCTGGACGGCCGGCAGCAGCAGGCCGATCAAGATGGCGATGATGGCGATCACCACCAACAGCTCAATCAGCGTGAAGCCCCTGCTTCGCTTGGAGAAGAAGACTCGGACCATGGGAAAACCCCCGAAAACAAGAGAAGGAAGAGGATCTTAGGGGCGAAATCCGCCCGACGCCGGGCGGTTCGACTCACTTGGATAATTTCAGGTCGTAGGCCCCCGGCTGGGGGTTTGCCACGACCTCGACGGACAGGTCGGTTTTGGTCTGGTCGGTGTATTTCGGATTGATGGCAACGGCCCCCGGCGGCGCGCCGGGAAGTTGGTGACGACAGTCACTTTGTACCATCCGAGCGGCGAGCCGTTCTTGCCCTCCGTGGAGATCTTGTACGTCCCGTCCGTCCCGATGTTGCCGGCGGGGGTGCCCATCTGGGTGTTGCCCTTCGAGGCGTCCGCCACAAAGGTGACGGTCCCACTCGTCAGCGGCTTCCCGTCGAGCGTCACCGTCCCGGACACGTGGACCAACTTCGGCCCCGAAGGCCCACATCCCAGCGGTGTAACCGCGGCCGCCAGGAGAAGAAACCCGAACGATGAAAGACGGACTTTGAACATCTGCATTAGGAAGTGCTCGCTTTATTCGAGAAGGTACCCGGCGACTCGGACAGGAGGGCGTCCCTATTGACGCCGCGAGAAGATCGGCAGGTCGGACGCGCCGTGGAACAGATTATCCATGAACTGGAACCCCGCGGACGAGGGAAGGTAGCAGACCTTACCATGCCGCATCGGTGACTTCACCGGTCGCGGTTCGGGGGCGCGCCTTGGGAAAACCGTCGATCACTCGAACAGGGTCGATACCATATGAGAATACAAGAGAATCGTCGCACGGCGCCGAGTCCGTGTCAAGGAGGATTTCACGGCCCCGACCTTTTTGGGTGTGCAGCTGTTACTTGGGTGGGAAATTCGCGGCTGCACGTGGTAGGGTGAATGGCGGTCGGAAATCCACCCTACCTTTTCACACCAGGAGTTTCGCCATGTCAGCACAAACGGCCGCCGCCGCGCCCGAGACCCGCGAGGAACGCTTTGAAGCCATCATGAATCAGGTAGCTGGGTAGCTGCGTCGAGTTGGGATCGCTCATGGCTGCTTCAGTTTGCGGGCCAGCGCCCGACCGCCCCGGACTGGAGCAACCGAGGACGGTCGGGCGCCTGTTGTACCGCCGGGCGTTGCAACACCGCGGCGGCTGCCCTTCTCTCTTACTCTACCTCGGCGTCTCCGCCGATGCCGGTGTCGCGTCGGCTTGCGTTGCTTCGGGGCCGCCGAACAACCACCGCCTCACATGCTCCGCGACGGCCTTCAGCCGGCCGTCCTCAATGCGCTCGCGGTAGTGGCCGCCCATCGACGGGTCGGAATGTCCCATGATGAGGTCGATGGCGACGGGATCGCGGGCCGCGTCGGCGACGGTGCGGAAGGTGTGCCGGAGCGCGTAGAACCCCCGCCCCTGGCTTGCGTCGAAGCCAAGCGTCCGCAGCACTTTTCCGAACTCCAGGGCCACCGAATTGACGGCGCCGCGATCCGGCCCCTCGGTGCGGACCCAGCGATGTCCGTATTTGGTGACGAACACCAGCCCGGCGTCTTCGGCGGCCTTCGGCTCGGGGCGCTTCGCCAGGGCGTCGCGCAGGGCGGCCACGGTTTTCGGCCAGAGCGGACAGCGGCGCGCGATGCCGGTTTTCGGGCGGGGGAAATCCACCCAGCCGGCCTCCAGGTCAAGGGCCGACAGGTGAAGCGCCGCAACGTCCGTGTTGCCGAAACCGCAGTTCACGCCCAGCAAGATCATGGCCTTGAGCTGCACGCCGGCGGCGTCGATCACGCCGCGCACCTCGTCGGCTTCAAACATCCGTTGGCCGGTCGCGGCACGGTGCTTTCGCAGTACGCACTTGGACAGCTTCTTGAACTGAGGGCCGTAGCGCACCGGCTTGTCGATCAGCCCGGACTCGTAGGCGTACTTGAACACGGTGCGGACCTTCTGAATCTCGTTGCCGAGCCTGACAGGCCCGTACTGCTTCGCCAGCGCATCGCGCAGCGCCTCGAAGTCGTCGGCCGCCAGCTCGTCCACCAGCCGCGACTTGCAGAACGCGCCGACAAGCCGATCCGTCGTTTGCTTGTACTCTGCGAACATCCGTTCGCCCATCTCGCCGGCTTCCACTTTCCGCAGTCGGGACGTCAGGAAGCGGTTGCACAGGTCGGCGACCGTCAGGCCGTCGCTCTGCACGCGCGGGGTCCGGCCGGCGTGCAGGTCGTCGGCGACGGCCTTGTAAGCCTCCAGAGCTTCCTTCCAGCCGTCGCCGTCGATGCGTGCCAGCTTGCCGTTGACGCGCTTGGCCCACCGGCCGAAGTAGTGGATCTTTCCCCGAATTTTCTTCTGCCATTTGCCGCTGGGGTGGGGGGAGAGGGGGAAATCCGGGTAGGGCTTCTTCGGGCGGTCGGCCGCTTTGCGGCGACGGGGCTTTCGAGTAGAATCATTCGACATGGCGCCGCCTCCGCTGCAATGGGGTAAGGTGGCGTCGCCTCCGGCGGGTCACATCCGACGGGGGCAACTTTACCACCCGTTAGTATAGCGGTAGTACAGATGGTAGTAAAGGAGAGTTGCCGGGAGAAACAGAAGCGTTGTAAATGTTGGAATTATAAGCGTTTGCCCCCGTAGCTCAGGGGATAGAGCACCGGTTTCCTAAACCGGGGGTCGTAGGTCCGAATCCTACCGGGGGTAGTGAAGGATTAATCGGGTGAGTGCCGATTGGTCCCGATCGGACAAGGCCGCGCCAGTTGACATCCGCCAATAGGTCCCGAACAGGCCGATCCGTCCTCGAAGCCGCGAGCGGGAGGCCGGTAATCCACCCCCAGGATCCGGGGCGGACTGGTCGCCTTGCTTGCGCATGGGATTCCCCCTTGAATGATCCGTTTCAGGTGAAGGATAGCCCTCCTACTGTTCGGGATCAATTGGCACGTACCTGTTAATGTGGGGACATTCGATGTCGCCCGCGTCAGGAGTCGTTCGCGTGAAAGCATCATTCCTTCGATGGACAGCCCCGGCCTTCGCGGCCGTTGTCCTTTCCCTGCCGGCCGCGGCGACGGACAAGCGGGCCGCCGAGTCGTCCACTTACCATCCACAAAAGCCCGCCCCCGCCTGGCTCAAGGTCGTCGATCAGGGCGACCTCGACCCCCGCCTCAAGGGCTACAAAACGCCCGAAGGGATCAAGGTCGAGATCGTCGCCGAGAACCCCGTCGTCGTCAGTCCGGTCGGCGCGGCCTTCGACGACGACGGCACGCCTTACGTTCTCCAGGGCGGCCCCGCGCCTTCGCGCGCGGTCAAAACGCTTAGCGATTCCAAGGGCAAGGGCGTTTACGATCAATCCAAAGTCGTCCTCGAAGACGAAGGGCCGACGGGCATTTTGTTGAACGACGGCTGGCTGTATCTGTCGGGCCGCGGCACGGTTCGCCGCTACAAGCGGAGCAAGGCCGACGGACCTTACGACGTGAAAGAAACGGTCGCCAAGGGCTTCGGCGGCCGCGACCACCAAACTGTATCCGGAATGGCGCTTGGACTTGACGGCCGGTTGTACCTGACGGCCGGCAGCGGCGACAACGCGGTCGAGGGCTCCCACGGAAGCCGGGCCGCGGCCTTGCGCACCGGGGCGGTGTTCCGCTGCCGTCCGGACGGCTCGAAGATGCGGACTTGCGCGACTGGGTTCGTCAATCCCAACGGCGACGCGGCGTTCGACGCGGCCGGCAACCTGTTCGTCGCCGACAACGGCGGTGGCGAGGGAAAGACCGCCCTTGGGCGCCGACTGATGCACGTCCCCGACGCCGCCTATTTCGGATGGCGTGAGGAGACGACAAAGCGGCCCATTCCCGCCGCCTTCGCCCACCCTCCGGGCGAATTGCCGCCGATGCTCACGCCCGATACGCGCGCCGCCTCCGGCCTGCTGGTCTATGGCGACTCGCGTTTTCCCGAAAACTACCGCGGCCTGCTGCTCTACCCCGACCCCGAGGGCCGGAGCGTCCACGCCTTTCGGACGGAGCGAAAAGGGGCGACGTTCGAGGTCACGGAGGAGTTCGAGCTGCTCCGAAGCGACGACCCGCTGTTCCGGCCGTGCCAGGCGGTGCTCGGGCCGGACGGCGCCCTGTACGTCGTGGACCGTCGCGGCGAAGGCCAGGGCCGCGTCTACCGCCTCACCTGGGCCGGCGCGAAGGACCAGCCGGCCCTGCCGCCGCGCGGCATGGATTCGTGGGCGAAGATCGCCGCGCTGGGCGACGACGACCTCGTCAAAACACTCCAGAGCGAGGAAGCCAGTTACCGCGACCACGCCCGGTGCGAACTGGCCCGGCGCGGCGAAAAGGAGCGTCCGCCCCTCCTCAAACTCTTCCGAGACCTCGAACAGCCCGACGCGGCCCGCATCGCGGCCCTGGGGGCGCTGGAGTCGATGTGGGACGGCGACGTGCAGGCGGCGGCGCTCTTCGTGATGCGGAAGGATTCCACGGCGGACCTGCGCCGGCTGGCCGCCGACGCCGTGGGGCGGAACGCCGCCAAGGGCGACGAGGACGTACATAACGCCCTGCTGCGGGTGTTAAACGACCCGGCCCCGGAGGTGCGCCGCTCCGTGGCGCTGGCGATGAGCCGCGTCGCCGCCGACGCCGCCCCCGACAACCTCGTCAACACCTGGGCCTTCGAGGAGAGCGGCGACGCCTATTTGCGCCAGGGTCTCGTGCGCGCCATCGAGAATCTGGGCGCACCGGGCATTCAACGGCTGGTCGCCCTCGGCGAATCCGGCGTGAAAAAGGAGACCGATAAAGTCGTTGAAGCGTTCACGATGATGCGGACGCGGCCGGCCGCCGACGCCATCCCGCGCGTGCTGGAAAACCCGCACCTGAGCGCCGCCCAGAGGGCGGCGCTGATCCGCTCCTACCACAACTATGTCCTCGACCCGCCGCTGTCGCCGGCCCCGGTGCTGGACTACCTAAAGGGCCACCCGCATGAGGATTCGGAGGTTAGGCTTGCCGCATTGGAGGTGCTGGCGCTGGCCGACGATGGGACGCGCCTGAAGGAAGCGGTCGGCGTACTCGGTTCCGACGCCGAGGGGGCGCGGCTGGCGGGCCGGGCGTTGCTGGACGACAAGCTGCCGTCGAATGTGCGGCCGCAGGTCGCCGACGCGTTGCGGCGCTACGCGGGCAACGACCCCGCGGCGGCCAAGCTCTTAGCGGAGGTCACGAAGGGGAAATAGGCGCGATCGACGGCGCCGGTTAGCCGCGACGCGCTCCCGTAGCGCGTCGCGGCTAACCGAACGACGGGACACGCGCTTATTCCAAACCGCCGTCCACGCGGTCGTAGCTCATGTGCGACGGATGGTCGATCATCCAAAAGCGCTCCCATTCGTCCTGAATCTGCCGCAGGTCTTCGGACTGATTCAGGAGTTCTTTGACGCGCCGGTTGGGGTCGGAGGAGTATTCGTTGATAAAGCAGCCGCTGCTGCCCAGCAACATGCCCCCCGCCGCGAGGGAGATCAGGAAACGCCGCATGGCAAGCCTCCCGGGCCAGGTACGATAGGGCGGCGCCGCCAATCGGGGCCGCGGGGGAGGGCAACCCCCACGGGTGAGACGGAACCTAACGGTTATATCGGCCGACGGGAAAAAGAACTTGAGAAGGGTTGCGCCGAAAGAACGATCAGGTGGCCTTGCGCGGCGCGCCCGACGGCGTTTGGCCGCGCCGGCCTCACGATCGCCCAGGCCGTTGCCGACCTCGGCGCCAACCGCCTCGTCCTCGTCCATTTCGGGCACGTTCGTCATCTGGCGAACGCGCTCTTCCATTTCCTTGCCGGGCTTGAAGGTGACGACGTTCTTGGGCGGGACGTCAACCTTCTGCCCAGTCCGCGGGTTGCGCGCCTTGCGCGCCTTGCGCTTCTTCACCTCGAACACGCCGAAGTTGCGAAGTTCAATACGGCCGACCTCCAGGAGCGTCTCGACGATGGCGTCGAACGTCTGCTGGACGATTTCCTTGGTCTTGAGTTGGGTCAGACCGATGCGCTCGGAAATCTGCTTGACGATCTCTTTCTTAGTCACGGGTTCCCTCTCCTGGTGAACGCGCCGGTCGAACCGGCCGGATCGTCATGGAGTGATTCAACAGTAAAGACGACAATGGGTAATGTCAAGCCAAAAGGGTTCGAGTTCCCGGAGAGCATGGAAGTCGCGTTTCCCCTGGGGACCGCCAGCGACCATTGTACTGGTGTGCGGTCGAACGGGACCGGGGATTTGACACCGCCGACGCGAAGGCGTTACAATCCCCTCAGACGGCGTCAGCGGACTCGGCCGTCCGGAGAAGAAGAGGCGACGTGTGGCAACCCATTCTTCCGGGAGGGTCTGACATGCAAGGCAAATGGTGGACGGCGGGCGCGTTCGCCGCGGCCGGTGTGCTGGCGTTTGTCCTGCCCGTCCGCGCCGGCGACACCCACCAGCTGGTCCTGCCGCGCGGCGCGGCCGAAGCCCCGACGTTGAATCTCGTAGGCGGCGCCAAGGACGCCGTCACGCTGGACGTGCGTTCCCGCGGCGGTTCCGGCTATCGCGGCGGTTCCGGCTATCGCGGCGGTTCCGGCTATCGCGGCGGTTCCGGCTATCGCGGCGGTTCCGGCTATCGCGGCGGCTACGGCTACCGTGGTGGATATAGCTATCGCGGCGGCTACAGCTATGGCTACCGATACGGCGGCTACTACGGCTACTACCCGCGATACCTCTCCTACGGGTACTACTCCTACGGATACTACCCGCGCTACTATTCGTCCGGCTACTACTACGCCCCGCCGGTCTACTACTCGGCGCCGGTGTACTACTACTCCGACCCCTGTTATTACCCCAGCGCGGGCGTCTCCGCGCCGGTGGTGAGCCTGAACATCGCCAAGGCCCCCGCCGTCCGCGAGGAAGCGCTCGAAACCATGCCGACGCCCCTTCCGACGCAGCCGCTCCCGCCGTCGGGCGAAGCGACGTATCCGTACGACGGCGGCCCGCGCGTGCCGTTGCCGATGCCCCGGGCCGATCCGGTCCCGACGCCCCAAGTCGCGCCGCCCTCCACGCCCGTGGACGGCCACGTAGTTTCGCTGCCGATTAAGATCGCGGGCAGGCTGAGTTATCCGGCCTACGGCGAAAGGGTGAGCTTGCCCACCGTGCCGCGGGTCGATGACCGGGGCGTGCTCGTCAAGGGCGACCCCGCCCGCAAGCTGGCGAAGTGAGCGCCATTTCCACGACGTTCCAATGAGAAGGCCGCGACCCCCCGCAAGGAGGCGCGGCCTTCGCCGTTTCCGGACGCAGCGGTCGCGCGGATAATTCCAGCCCTACGTCCCTCCCATTTTCACCAATTCGCCGTTTTCGCAAAGACGACGCGGAAGGCGCGTGCGACAATTGCGCCGTCCGACCGTTCCCGATTTGCGGGGTCTTCCGATGCGCACGTCCGCACTGTTTGCGTTGCTGATGACGGGCCTGTTCGCTTGCACAGCCGCCGGCGGCGAACCCGTTTCGGTCCCGCCGTGGGAGCCGCCGCCGTATTTTCTCGCCCAACCGATTCACCGCATCGACCGCTACGCGGTGTGGCAAGATTACGCCGTGGACCGGCAGGGCTATTTCCGGACGCGGGTCATCGACACGCCTTACGGCGCCTACTACCACTTCAACGGCAAGCCCTATCCGTTCCTGTACCTGCACCCGCTCGAGTACATGCCCTACGCGTCCGACTGAACGCCGGCCCGCATGATCTTGTGTGGTTAGCCGCGACGCGCGGCGGAGCGCTTGGGATGAAGCGCTCCGCCGCGCGTCGCGGCTAGGCTCTGTTTAGTAATAGGCGTTTCAGGGTGGTGATCGGCATGGAACAACGTCCCGGCTGAGGTATAGGGGTTGCTCGTCCGCCAGGATCTGCTTGACCATGAACGGTTCCAGGCCGATGCGCTCGTATCCCTGCTTGAGCGCTTCGTCCAGGTTCGGATACACCCATTCCACGCGGTCGCCGAAAACCAAGGCCTATTTGTCGGGGTTAAGCGGGTCCGCCAGCAGGCTGGGCAACTCACGGCGGAAAGTCTCCATCTCGCGTTCCAGGGCCATGATGACATCCTCATCGCGGGCAGGGCGCTGTCCTTCGCGCTCTGTCTGCTTCGGCCCAACAGTCGAAAGCTCTTGGAGGGAAGTTGGCGTGGAAGTCCGTTCTACATTCGCCAGTCACTTCCCACCGGCCCCCCTGCCCAATCGCTTGTCCGCGTAGTCCAGGAACACCTTCCAGTCCCCTCGCGTCATCGAATGTTTGCCCGGCCGGATGTAGTAACCCAGCACGCCGTCGCTGAGTTTGCCGACTTCTGGCATCTCCTTCATCTCCAAACCGCCGGCCCCCAGCAGCCGGTACACGGCGTCGGCCGACTGCAACATCTCGAACTGGCCCTGTGGATTGGCCCACTTGTCCTCCGTCGCGTTGGCGTAGAGCAGCGGCCGCGGCGCCACCAGCGCCGCCAGGCAGTTCTGGTCGAACGGCAACCTATCCACTTGATCGTTGAACTCCTTGAATGTGCCGTCAAACCAGTGCGGGAAGTGGGTGTTGATGATCTTGACCGTTTCGGCGTCGGGGGACTTGGTGCGGCTCGGCGCCGTGCCGCCGCAGCCGGCTTGCAGCGGGATCACCAGGGCGATGCGCTCGTCGAACGCCCCGGCCACGATCGCCGCCTTGCCGAGCCGTGAATGGCCGACCACGGCGATTCGCTCATTGTCGATGTCCTTATTGGTGCGAAGGTAGTCCACCGCCCGCGAAATCCCCCAGGCCCAGGCCGCGATCGTGCCCCAGTCGTGCGGCCCCGGCTTCTCGCCCTTCTTGCGCAGGTGCGGCTGGACGCCCTCGCGCACGTCGGGCCGATCCGGATCGACGTCGCCGCAGTAGAACGTCGCCACCGCGTAGCCGCGGGCGATCGACTGGTCCAGCGCCCACACGTCGATCTCCGTGCCGCGGCCGGCGTCGGTCGCGTGGTTGTTTTTCACTCCGGGGCCGCCGGCCGGAACCCACGCCGTCGGCAGGCGCACGGCCGGGTCCTTGAGCAGCGTGTGATTGCCGTTGAAGTTCATGCCGACGAAGACCGGAGCCGGACCCTTGCGGTTATTGGGCACAACGAGGAGTAAATGGATCTTCGGCATGTCCGGCGGGCCGAAGGAAACGGCGATTTCCTTGAGCGTCGCCTTGCCGTCCAACGCCTTGTCGTCCTCGCGCTCGACCGTGAACTCCACGCTGTCCGGCGCGGGCGGCATGAAGCCGTACATGTAATATTGGAACAGCGCCATCAGTTCGGGCCGGCGCTTCTCGACCCACAGTTCCTTCGTCGTGACCCGGCCGCCGTCGAACATTTGCAGCGGGTCTGGGAGCCCCGGCCGGGAAGGGAGCTTTGAGACCTCCGGAAACTCGGCTTGAACCGTCGCGGCGCCGAGCAGGCTCAGCGCGACCGCCAGCACGAGGGGGATCGACTCCGGGGAGAGCAGGTTGCGGTGCATGGGTGAGAATCTCCTGGTTCGCGGGCCGTCGGCGACGGTCCCGCGAGTATACAGGAGTCGGAGGCCGGGGGCGAGCGCTGTCGCGGCGCGAGCGTTTCCCTAAAACGATTTCCAGACCGATCGCCCCGACCCCTGGAAGAATAACGAGCCATGACCGCACCGGCCGACCCCTGGTTCCAGTCGCTGTTCGCCGACCGCGTCGGCGGCGCCAACTACGGCAAGAGCGACAAGATCTACAAGTTCGAGAAGATCAAGCGGGCCAAGCGCGCCGCCCTGGCCGCCCACCCGGAGCGCCGGCTGCTCGACTTCGGCATCGGCGAAAACGACGACATGGCCGATCCGCTGGTGCGCGACGCGCTCAAGCGCGAGGCGGACAAGGTCGAAAACCGCGGCTACGCCGACAACGGCATCGCCGCTTTCAAGGAGGCCGCCGCCGATTTCATGAAGAAGGTCTTCGACGTTTCGCTCGACCCCGCCACGGAAATCAACCACGCGATCGGCTCCAAGCCGGCCCTGGCCATGATGCCGGCCGTCTTCATCAACCCCGGCGACGTCACCCTCATGACCACGCCAGGATACCCCGTCGCAGGCACCCACACCGCCTATTACGGCGGCGAGGTCTACAACCTGCCGCTCCGCGCCGAGAACGGTTTCTACCCCGACCTCGCGGCGATCCCGCCGGACATCCGCCGCCGGGCCAAGCTGCTGGTCCTCAACTACCCCAACAGCCCGACCGGGGCCACGGCCACGCGCGACTTCTACCGCCGCGTCATCGACTTCGCGCATACCAATCGGATCGTCATTGTGCAAGACGCCGCCCACGTCCTGCTCAGCCACGACGGGCCGCCGCTGAGTTTTCTCCAGGTCGAGGGCGCCAGGGAGGTCGGCGTCGAGATCCATTCGATGTCGAAGGGTTTTAACATGATCGGCTGGCGCATGGGGTTCGTGGCCGGCAACCCGACCATCGTGCGCGCCTTCGCGGACGTGAAGGACAATTGCGATTCGGGACAGTTCATGGCGATCCAGCAGGCGGCCGCGGCGGCCCTGCGCCATCCGGAGATCGCCGACGGCGTCCGCGAAAAGTACCGCCGCCGCCTGAAGAAGCTGGTCGCGGCGCTCGGCAGGGTCGGCTTCGCGGCCAAAATGCCCAGCGGCACCTACTTCCTCTACGCGCCGGCGCCGACGGGCTGCGACGGCCGGACCTTCGCCAACGCCGAGGAGGCGTCGCAGTTCCTGATTACGGAACAGTCGGTCTGCTGCGTGCCGTGGGACGACGCCGGAGCCTTTCTGCGCTTCTCGGCGACTTACCTGGCCCGCGACGAGGCCGAGGAAGACGCCCTCATGGCGGAAACCGTCGAACGCCTCGGCCGGCTGCGGCTGCGGTTTTAGGCGGAACCCGGCCGCGACCCACCCTTTCCGCAGTATCCCTACCGCAAAAGAATGCATGTCCCGCGCTATTTCCGGGGCCGCCGGTCGCGCGCCGCGCGCGTCGGCGGCGACATTTCTCCGAAAAGCGCCGGAAAAAAGGGCCGCCCCATTTGACTGCGGCAAAGACGCAATCTAGGGTTAGTCACGAGCGGTTCGGCGGATGCCCGCGGCGAAGGGCCGGAAGGCCTCACACCGCGGCGGGAAGATCACCAGTAATCGCCTCTTCATCCTCGACAACAGCAAACCCGCCGCGAGGCGGCGACGCAAAGCCATGGGCCCCACGCGGGTCGCCAGGCTGCCGAAGGGGTGAGGAGTTTCGCACGCCACGCCGGCGCGGCCTTGGGGCCGCGCTCCTACCAGCGGCCCGGCGCCCGAACCTCCCCGATTCCTTCCGAGGCTCGAAGAAGCCGGGCGCGCCGCCCCGTGGCCGACCTACAAGCCCGCGGCGTCGGAACAGAGAAAGGGGACCTCCAATGCGAGTGTTGTTCGCCTCGGCCCAGCGATTCCTGCGGGACGAGGACGGGCCGACGGCCGTCGAGTACGCGGTCATGCTGGCCCTCATCATCGTCGTTTGCATCGCCGCCATCACGACCCTCGGCGGCAACGCCAGTGCCACGTTCAGCAACGTGGCCCTCAACACGGCCGCCAGCGGCTCGTGACCCCGACCCCGTCGGAAAAGGATGCACGGGGCCGGACGCGTCGTCCGTCCCATCGCGGAACACCCGGATGCGATCCGGTCGGTTTTTCTGATCGAAAAGGAGAGGTACATGAAGAAGTTCGGCAACGCCCTGGTGAGTTTCCTGAAGAACGAGGACGGCCCGACCGCGGTCGAGTATGCCGTCATGTTGGCCCTGATCATCGTGGTGTGCATCGCCGCCATCACGACCCTGGGCACCAACGCCAGCAACACCTTCAACTACGTCGCCGGCGTCGTCGCCCCCACCGGCTCCTGAGGCAACGTTCGACGGACGGACGTTTTTAGTGGACGACGGGTTTCATTCCAAGACCTGAACGTGAAGGGATCGAGAACCATGAAGAAGTTCGGCAACGCCCTGGTGAGTTTCCTGAAGAACGAGGACGGCCCGACCGCGGTCGAGTATGCCGTCATGTTGGCCCTGATCATCGTGGTGTGCATCGCCGCCATCACGACCCTGGGCACCAACGCCAGCAACACCTTCAACTACGTCGCCGGCGTGGTCGCCCCCACCGGCTCCTGAGTCGAAGGCCGCGATCGAATCGGCCGGGCCGGTCCTGACCGACGGCCGGGAGCGAGCCGCGGCGCCCGAAAGCGCCGCGGCTCGCCGCGTTTTATCGCCCCGTACTCGATCTCCCCGTGGTGAGGACCCCTCGCATGACCTTCTTCCTGAACCATTGGCCCCTGTGGTTCATTTCCCTGGCGATGATCGTCGCCGCCGTCATCGACGGCCGGAAATTGAAAGTCCCCAATTGGCTCACCTTCCCCCTCGTCCTGAGCGGCTGGGCCTTGGGCCTGATACACACCTGCGGATGGTTCACGGCATGGACCGGGCAGGGCGACGTCACGGGCAGCCTGGCCTGCACCGCCCTCGGCTTCCTGTTGCTGTTTCCCGTCTACGCGGTCGGCGGCATGGGCGCCGGCGACGTCAAGATGCAGATGGGCTTCGGCGCCTGGGTCGGCGCCTTCTACGGCATGTGGAACGGTCTGTTCGTCGTCTTCTGGGCTTTCTGCCTGGCCGTCATTATCGGCGGTGTGCTGGCCGCGATCATGATGGTGGTCCGCGGCCGGCTCCGCCAAAACCTGGCCAACGCCCGCGCCATCGTCGGCGACCTGTTGGCCCCGACCAAGCTCGGCACCGCCGCCGAGAACGCCGCCCGGCGCAAACCGAGCCTCCAGCTGTTGCCCTACGGCATCCCGCTTTGCCTCGGCTTCCTGAGCTTCCTGGCTTATTGCGTATGGGCTTACGGGGCCTGAGTAGGGCCGCGCAACCTTCGCCCCTCCCCGGATTCCCGGGGAGAGGAGCGAGCGATCGGTGCGGCCGGCAAACTCGATAAGCCCGTTAGAGGCGACAAAGTTGAAGTCGCCCCGCCCCGCCGGCCGAAATAATCGTTGGGAACGATTCCCACGGCACGACCGACGACGGATCGCGCGAAACAACACAACCCGTGTCAAGGCCGGCGCGAGGCGCCGGCCCGCGGCCCTTCCGGCCCCCCTCTCCCCCGAGGGGAGAGGGGAGAAAGAAATCGACGACTTCGCATCGCACCCGAGAGGATGGCACCGATGAAACCCAAGACGATGATCCTGATGGTCGTGGCCGTCGTGTGCGGCCTGGCGGCCAGCTACATGACGAGCCGGCTGCTCGCCGACAAGGCGCCGCCGCCCCCGGCCAAAACCGTGACGGTCCTAGTGACCAAGAAAAAGATTAACGCCTGGACCCCCATGAAGAAACCCGAAGACCTGTTCGTCTCGAAGGAAGTGCCCGAAGGGACCTACTCGCCCAAGTGCATCACGGACTTCAAAGACCTTAGAAACCAGGCGCTCAAGGCGCCCCTCAACGAGGACATGCCCGTTACCAAGGACGACCTGCTGAGCGAGCAGACGGCGGGGCTGGTGGCCGAGTTGAAGGACGGCGAACGCGCCGTGGCCATCCGCGTGAACCCCGAATCGCTGGCGGGCGGATTTGTGTTGCCCGGCTCGAAGGTGGACGTGATGTACACGATGAAGCGCGGCGACGGCAACTCCAAGGCCCAGATCATCCTTCAGGACATGTTGGTGCTGGCCGTGGACATGAAGAACACGCGCGAGGACGGTCAGCAGTCGATGCTCGGCAGCACGGCGACGTTGGCCGCCAAACCGGAAGAAGCGGGGGAGCTGTCGCTGGCGGCGTCGCTGGGCGACCTGCGCCTGCTGCTGCGCTCGCCGCTCGATCAGGAGCACCCTAGATACAAGCCGGTCACCATCGCGGACCTGGGGCGCCAGCGCCACGGACCCGACGACGGCAAGGCGGACTCGACGGACGTCGCCTCCGCGGACAACATCACGGCGACGCTGCCCAACCTGCCCAAGGTGGACAAGACGCCGGCGACCGTAAAGGCGCCGGAAAAGGCGCCGGAGCCGCCGCCGCTGACGCACATCATGCGCATCGAGTCGGGCGGCGACCCGTTGGATTGGCATAATGTGCCGTTTACTTGGGACGCGAAGAATAACTGCTGGATCGGCGGTACGCCCACCAAGAAGTCGGAGGCCCCGAAGGTCGAGGACGCCCCGAAGACGGGCGACAAGATTGAAAACGCGCCGAAGCCGCGGAAGGCGCCGGTCGCCCCGGCGTTCGACCCGGCGGCTGTCGGCTAAGGACGCGACGCCTGAGGCGAGCGGGGGGCGTCAGCCCCCTGATTCCGAATCCGGTCAGCGACCCTGTTCTAGACTCAGGGGGCTGGCGCCCCCCGCTCGCCGTCGTGTCGGAAGATTCGATTTAGCTGAGGAACCGTTCTTTTTGGCGGGCGCCGCCGCCGCCGCCCGCCGCTTATGACGAGGTGAAAGGATGCACCACACACACTTTCGGCCGCGGAACCTCCTGCTGGGGGGTCTGCTGCTCGCGCTGTTCCTTGTCGGACGGCCCGACGCCCTCACCGCCCAGATCCCCGGCACGTCGGGAAGCGCCCTGATGGTCCCCATCGGCGGGACCGTGCCGCTGCAAATGACCACGAAAAAAGCGATCTCCCTGGTGAAAAATACCAAGGAAGAAGTCCTCGGCATCAAGACCGTCCCCGGCGACCCGACGCGCGTGCTCCTGACCGGCACGACGGCCGGCATCACGCACGTCGATCTGACCGACGTGGACGGCAGGGTCGAGGGCTACGACGTTACCGTGCAGCTGGACGTCGAATATTTGCGCTCAGCTGCGGCGGGCGTTGCCGACGGCCAACATCGACCCGATCCCCATCGCCAACAACAGCATCGTCCTCCGCGGCACGGTCAATCACATTGAAGATGCGCAAGTGGCGGTGCGCGCGGCCCGGGCCGCCGTGCCCGGCGTGCAGGTGATCAGCGACCTGCGCGTGGCCGGCGTCCAGCAGGTGCAGCTGTGCGTGACCGTCGCCCAGGTGTCGCGCAGCGACCTCCGCCAAATGAATTTCGACTTCCTTACCGACTCCAAAAACTTCTTTTTCGGCAGCACGGTCGGCGGGGCGGTGGCCCAGCCGCCACTGGTTGGCGTCGGCAGTTCCCTCGTGCCGACGCTCTTCGGCCAGCAGCTGTCGGGCGTGCCGGGCCCCAACAGCAACATTCTGTTCGGCGTGTTGCACAACGGCTGGGGCTTTCTCGGATTCTTGCAGGCCCTGCGCACCGAGAACGTGGTCAAGTCGATCGCCGAACCGACCCTGACCACGATGAGCGGCCGGCCCGCCACCTTCCAGGTCGGCGGTACGCAGGAAATCCCACAGCCGGGCGGCCTGGGCACCATCAGCGTGACGGAACGCCAGTTCGGCACCCAGGTGGAATTCGTGCCGGTCGTCCTGGGCGGCGGCAAGATCCACCTGGAAGTCCATCCGAAGATCACTTCGTTGAATGCTGCCAACGGTACGACGATCCAGGGCACGACGGTCCCCGGCTTGAACATCGCTGAAGTCAACACCACGGTCGAGCTGGAGGACGGCCAAACCTTCGTCATCGGCGGCCTGATCCAGCACGACGTCTCGGGAACGACCGTCAAGACGCCGGTCCTGGGCGACCTGCCGTTCCTGGGCGCGGCCTTCAGCAGCAAGTCGTACCAGGAGCAAGAAATGGAAACGGTGATCCTGGTGACGCCGCATCTGGTGGACGCCGAGGATTGTTCGCAGGCGCCAAAAATTCTTCCCGGCGACGAAACCCGCCGCCCCGACGATTTTGAGCTATTCTTGGAAGGAATCCTCGAAGCGCCTCGCGGGCCGCGCGATGTTTGCCCGGACCATCACTATGTGGCGGCCTACAAGAACAGCCCCACGGCGGGCCTGTTCCCGTGCGCCGGCAAGGGCGGTTGCGGGGCCGGCGGCTGTGCCAACCGCGCCGGCGGCGGCGCCCCGGACCTTCCGGTCGGCGATCCGGTCGGCGACCCGGCCCCGGCGGCGCAGCCGGCCCCGGTGATGCCGTCGGCGACGATCAACCTGACGCCGCTGCGGTCGCCGCCGCCGCTGGCCCCGGTCCCGGCGAACGCGGCGGTCCCGGCGAACGCGGCGGCTCCGGCGGACGCGGCGCCCCCGGCCGACACAGCGGGGCCGCTGCCGGCGCCGCCCGGCGACCTGGTTCCGACGGCCGACGACGATAAACGCTGAGACGGTAGAAGCGGAGTGTGTGGATGCACGGCGAGCTAAGGAGAAAAGGAGAAGAGGAGTCACGGAGCAGCGATGAAACGACCAGGCTGCTCCTTGTCTCCTTGTCTCCTCTTCTCCTTGTCTTTCCGACTCGCCAACCCCTGACGTGAAATCGGTGGTGCTCATGAGGGACGTGCAACGTGTGGCGATCGTGGACCCGTCCGACGCGACCCGCGAGGAGTTGCGCAAGGTTCTGCTGGGCATCGAGTCGGTCTGGCTCGAGGCGGAGTGCGCACGCTACGAGTTTTTCTTCGACGTCATCAGCCAGTCCAGCCCGGACGTGGTGATTGTCTCACTCGATTCGGACCAAAATAAGGCGCAAACGCTGATCGGCCAGCTGTCGCAGGTCAGCCCCGACCTGCCGATCCTGGCCGCCAGCGCCAAGGGCGACGGCCAGGCCATCTTGCAGGCGCTGCGCAACGGCGCCCGCGAGTTTTTGACGCAGCCGGTGGTGCTCGAGGAACTGCTCAAGGCGCTGCAACGGGTGCGGCCGCGCGCCGACGCCCGGCAGAACGGCGAGGCGGCCGGAAAGAACGGCGCGGCCGCGCCCACCCAGCAGGTCATTTCCGTGCTCGGCTCGCGCGGCGGCGTCGGCTGCACCAGCCTGGCGGTCAACCTCGGCGCCACGCTGGCCCAGCAGGACGGCCACAGCGTCGCCCTGGTGGACCTCGACCTCGCCCTGGGCGACGCCGACGTGGCCCTCGACCTCATGGCCGACTACACCCTGGCCGACGTGGCCATGAACGTCGAACGGCTGGACATGCAGTTCCTGCGGCGGTCGCTGAGCAAACACAAGTGCGGCCTGTCGCTGTTGCCGCACCCGGTCCAGATGGAAGACATCGCCCTGATCCGCGAGGACTCGCTGCAGCGCGTCATCGGCCTGTTGCGGGCGAGCTTCACGCACCTGGTCCTCGACCTGAGCAAGAGCTTCGGCCCCACGGACGTGACGGCCCTGCGCTCGTCCGACGTGATCCTGCTGGTGGCCCAGCTGGAGTTGAGCAGCCTGCGCAACGTGGTCCGCATGATGCAGACGTTGAACAACGACGAGCAGCTGGCGGAAAAGGTGAAGGTGGTGCTCAACGGCGTCGGCGGCGAGACCGACATCACGCTGAAAAAGGCCGAGGAGACGATCGGCAAGTCGGTGTATTGGCAGTTGCCCGGCGACGCCAAGCTGATGACGGAGTCGCGCACCCAGGCGCGCCGCTGGTGGTACACGCCCCGCGGAGCAAGCTGCAAATGAGCTTCGTCGGCCTGGCCCAGGCGTTATGCGGCAAGGAGATTCAGGCGCCGGTCAAGGAGAAATCGGGCCGGTGGGCGCTGTTCGCGCGACGGTAACGTCGGGGCGAGCGGCCGGCGTGAGCCGGCTGGTGTAGCCTACGCCCCGGAAACGGTGATGTACCAGCCGGCTCACGCCGGCCGCTCGCCGCCGGTAAATGAAGACAAAGAAGAGTACTGAGGCATTACACCCATGTCACGTTTGCAACGCGGGCTGAACGGGCTGAACGGGACGGCGTCCCCCAGCCGGATGATGGGCTCGCTCGGCGGCGCCGGTCAGGGCGCCAAGAGCTTTGAAGAACTCAAACGCCTCATCCACGGAAAACTGGTCGATAAGCTCGACCTGTCGCGGGTGAGCGACCTGGAAGGCGAGACGCTCCGCCGCGAGATCCGCCTGGTCGTCGAGCGGTTGTGCGATACGGAAAATCCGTTGCTCAACCGCATGGAGCGCGAGCGCCTCATCGACGAGGTGCTCGACGAGACGTTCGGCTTCGGGCCGCTGGAGGTGCTGCTGAAGGACCCGACCATCAGCGACATCCTCATCAACGGGCCGAACAAGATTTACGTCGAACGCCGCGGCAAGATGGAGAAAAGCGATGTCAAATTCCGCGACAACGACCATCTGATGCAGATCATCGACCGCATCGTGTCGAAGGTCGGCCGCCGCGTCGATGAGACGTCGCCGATGGTGGACGCTCGCCTGCCGGACGGCAGCCGCGTCAACGCCATCATCGCCCCGCTGGCCCTGGACGGCGCCTCGGTGAGCATCCGCCGCTTCGGGTCCAACCCGCTGAAGCTGGAGGACCTGCTCAACTACAAGGCGTTCACGCCGGAGATGGCCATGCTGATGGAGGCGTGCATCAAAGCCCGCCTCAACATCATCATCAGCGGCGGCACGGGCTGCGGCAAGACGACGCTGCTTAACACGCTGTCGAGCTTCATCCCGAGCGAGGAGCGCATCGTCACCATTGAGGACGCCGCCGAGTTGCAGCTGCAACAGGACCACGTGGTCCGGCTGGAGACGCGGCCGCCGAACATCGAGGGCAAGGGGGCCGTGGCCACGCGCGACTTGGTGCGCAACGCCCTGCGAATGCGGCCCGAACGCATCATCATCGGCGAGTGCCGCGGCGGCGAATCGCTGGACATGCTCCAGGCCATGAACACCGGCCACGCCGGCTCCATGACCACGCTGCACGCCAACACGCCGCGCGACGCCCAGGCCCGGTTGGAAACCATGATTATGATGGCCGGCATGGAACTGCCCATGAAGGCCATGCGGCAACAGATCGCCTCCGCGGTGGACCTCATCATCCAGGCCAACCGCCTCCAGGGCGGCCCGCGCAAGGTGACGTCGATCACGGAGGTGATGAACATGGAACAGGACATGATCATCATGCAGGACATCTTCCGCTACAAGCAGGTCGGCATCGACCAGAACGGCCGGTCGTTCGGCCAGTTCGAGGCGACGGGCGTGCGTCCGTCGTTCGTGAATCGGCTAGAGGCGGCCGGCATCAAGCTGCCGTCGAACCTGTTCCAGGAGCGCGTGCTATTGCGAGACTGACAAGGTAGGCCGCTCGCGGAGCGAGCGGCCTACCTTTGAAGACACCATCGAGTGGAGCGAGCGATGAATCCCCTTGTGATTGCGATGCTGGCGTTCCTGGCCGTGGCCGGCCTGATCGGCTTTTTGGCCTTCGTATTTCGCGACGCGTCGCCCAAGGCGGCTTCGCGACTGGACATGCTGACCGGCAAGCGCCGCCGTGAGGACGACGAAAAGGCGGACATCCTCCGCAAGAGCGCCTTCGAGGGCGACAAGAAGACCCTTTTAGAGACGCTGACTCCGAAATTCTTGTCCCCGCAGAAAATGTTCGAGCAGGCCGACTGCCACATCAAGCCGCACGTGCTGACCGGCATCGGCTTGGCCCTGGCGGCGCTGGGGGCGACGGCCACGGTGCTGGCGCGGCTGCCGCTCTGGTTCGCGCCGATCAACGGCCTGGCGCTGTTCACGCTGCCGTGGATCTGGCTGTGGAACAAGCGGCGCGTGCGGCTGAACAAATTCGGCTCGCAGCTGTCCGACGGGCTGGAGCTGGTGGCGCGGGCGCTGCGGGCCGGCCACAGTCTCGCGGCCGGGATGCACGTGGTCGCCCAGGAGATGCCGGCGCCGATCGCCGAGGAGTTCAACCGCGTGTTCGAGGAGCAAAACCTCGGCATCCCGATCGAGGAGTCGATGAAGTCGATGTGCGATCGCGTCCCCAACCTCGACCTCCGATTCTTCGTGACCTCCGTCGGCATCCAGCGGCAGACCGGCGGCGACCTGGCCGAGATCCTGGACAAGATCGGCTACGTCATCCGCGAACGGTTCCGCATTCTGGGACAGGTGAAGGCGCTGACGGGCGAGGGCCGGCTCAGCGGCGTGGTGCTGATCTCGCTGCCGTTCGCGCTGTTCGTCTTCATGCTGAACATGAAGCCGGACTACGTCCAAACGCTCTGGACCACCGACATGGGCCGCATCATGGCCGGCGTGGCCATCATCCTGCAGGTGCTCGGCGCCCTGTGGATTCGCAAGATCGTCAACATCAAAGTGTAAACAAGGGGTCACGGGCCAGGGGTCAGTCAATATAGTCGCGGGTCGTGCGGGATAAGCGGAGATTTCGGGCTGAGACGGCCGATAATGGTTGTACAGCGCGAACGGCTGACCCCTGACCCCTGACCCTTGAAGGGGAGGTGCATCGTGCTGTTCGGCCTGTTCGTCGGCGACATCCAACTGGTCTACGCGGGCATCTGCGGGTGCTTCGTGTTCGGCGTCTGGTCGGTGCTGTCGTTCCTGTCCAACCGCAACAGCCGGGCGCAGGAGCGGCTGGACCGCCTGAGCCGGCCGGCGTCGTTGGCGGAGATCGAGGACCCGAAATTAAAGAAGGAGCGTTTCCAGGGGGTAATGGAGACGGCCAAGGCGTTGGCGGGGCCGCTGATGCCCAAGACGGAGTTGGAACAGTCGGCGCTGAAAATCAAGCTGGCCAACGCCGGCTTCCGCAGCGAATCGGCGGTGAACGTCTACCTCGGCATCCGCTTCATCACCCTGATCGTCTTCCTCCTGACCGGCCTGGCGTACACCTTCTACGCCCACGGCCTGAACTTCAACCTCAAGGCGCTGACGCCGCTGGCGATCCTGACCGCCCTCGGCTTCTACCTGCCGAGCATCGTCCTGTGGTGGCTGCGCAAGAAGCGCCAGGAGGCCATCTTCCTGTCGCTGCCGGACGCCCTGGACTTGCTGGTGGTGTGCGTGGAGAGCGGCCTGGGCCTGGACGCGGCCATGCGGAAGGTGTGCGACGAGATGAAGGACCACGCCAAGGTCATCTGCGAGGAGTTGTCGCTGGCCAACTTCCAGCTGCAGATGGGCCGGCCGCGGCGCGAGGTGCTGCACGACCTCGGCGTGCGCACCGGCGTGGACGACGTGCGCAGCCTGGCGGCCATCCTGATTCAGGCGGACCGCTTCGGCTCCAGCATCGCCCAGGCGTTGCGCGTGCAGTCCGACTCGATGCGGACGCGGCGCAAGCAGTTGGCCGAGGAGAAGGCGGCGAAGACGGCGGTGCAGCTGATCTTTCCGCTGGTGTTGTTCATCTTCCCCGGCATCTTCGTGGTGCTCGTGGGTCCGGCGGCGATCAACATCTACAACGTCATGCTCAAGAAGTAAGGCAGTGGCGAGTAGCCGCGTTCGCCAGAACGCGAGTGAACTTCGACCCGCGTTCTGGCGAACGCGACTACTCGCCACTTTCGAGGAAAAAGGAGCAGAGGGATGAAAGGATTCATCAGAAAGGCGGCGGCGGCGCTGTGCTGCCTCGCCGGGGTCGGCGGCCTGGGCTGTTACACCTACCGCGACCTCGTGGACCCGTGTTACCCGGAGCGCTACAACTACCAGCGCGCAAGGAAGTCATTGCCAGCTACACGCCGCAGGAGCGGAACGGCCACGTACTCGACCAGACGGTTTGGAACTATGACTTCCAGGCGGGCACGGACAAACTGACGGGCGGCGGCCTCGAACACCTGGCTTACCTCGCCCGCCGCCGGCCGCAGCCCGACCCGGTCGTCTACCTCCAGACGGCCCAGGACGTGGCCTACGACTCGGACCACCCGGACAAGCTGGCTGAGGTGCGGCAGGAGCTGGACGCCAAGCGCGTCGTCGCCGTCTCGAAGTTCCTGAACGCACAGACGGGCGGCCGTCGCGGCGAGTTCCAGGTGCTGATCCATGATCCGTCCGGGGTGGGCGTGCCGGGCGACTGGGGCGCCGCCGAGTACGCGGGGATGATCAAACACGCTCAAGGCAGTCTCCAAGCAGGAGGCGGCGCGGGCGCAGGCGGGGCCGCGACCGGCGCCGCAGCCGCCCCGCCGGCGCCGTGATCCGGGATCGCGGTATTTTCGCTGGGCCGGGGACCAAAGTCCCCGGCCCGGATTCACCGGGAATCGCAACCATGACGACCCACTCCACTCCGTCCCTCAAGCTTCCGGCTCGGCTTTTCGCCTGCCTGATCCTCCCGGCCCTCGCGGCCCCCGCACACGCCTCGACCACCGGCGGCGCGACGACCGTACTGGCCCAGTGGAACTGGTGGTTCTGGCTGGGATACTTTTCCAACGCCGGCTCGCGCGGCAACGTCGTCATGCTCTGTTCCGTCATCTTCTTCCTGTCGTTGCTCATCCTCATGAGCGCGACGCGCAGAAGCTGAGGGCGTGTCCCATGAACCCGAAGCGCAAGCGAGGGACGCGGTCCCACGCCTTGCCCGCGCCCGCGGCCGATTGGGAAACACAACCGTCATTTCCGCCGCGTCTCGTCCCAGTAACGCACTAAATCGATCCGCGTCACGATGTCCACCACCTGGCCGTCCGCGACCACCAGCACTCCGGTGTTTCCGGATAGCAATAATCGGTACGCCTCGTCCAAGTGTACCACCGCCTCCACCTGCGGCAGCGGCCGGGCCATCACGTCGCCCACCTTCACCTTTGCCGGATCGCTGTCGTCGTGCAGCAGCCGGGCCAGCGTCACCTCCTGCACGCTGCCCACCGATTGGCCGTCGTGCAGCACCGGCAGCTGCGATATGCCCGTCGCCTGGAGCAAGCCGATGGCCTCCTCCGCCGTCGCCTCCGGGCAGATCGACACCAGCGGCCGCGGCCCGCGCCGCTTCACCAGATCGCCGACCGAGTGGACCGGCAGCTCGTGCGGCAACAGGTCGTTGGCCTTGAGCCATTCGTCGTCGAAGAACTTGCTCAAATAGTTGCGGCCGGTGTCGCAGATGACGCCGACCACCACGTCGTCCCTCGTCAACCGGCGGGCGTAGCGCAGGGCCGCCGCCACGCTGGTCCCGCTGGAGCCGCCCGCCAGGATGCCCTCGCGCCGCGCCAGCTCGCGGGCCACCCGGAACGATTCGGCGTCGCCGACGCGGACCCATTCATCGACCACCTGACTGTTGAACGTCCGCGGGACGTAGTCCTCGCCGATGCCCTCGACCTTCCACGGCTTCGGCGCCCCGCCCGACAACACGCTCCCCTCCGGGTCGGCCCCGACGATTTTGACGTTCGGGTTGCGTTCCTTCAGATACTTGCCCACGCCGGACAACGTGCCGCCGGTGCCGACGCCGGCCACGAACGCCGTGACGCGGCCGTCGGTCTGGTCCCAGATTTCGGGGCCGGTTGTGCGGTAATGGATCTCCGGATTGGCGAGATTGGCGAACTGGTTGGGCCGCCAGGCGCCGGGGATCTCGCGGGCCAGGCGGTCGGCGACGCCGTTGTAGCTGTCCGGCGAATCGGGCGGCACGTTGGTCGGCGTGATGACCACTTCGGCGCCGTAGGCCTTGAGCAGGAGGATCTTCTCGCTCGACATCTTGTCGGGCAGCACGAAGACGCAGCGGTAGCCCTTGACGGCGGCGACGAGGGCGAGGCCGACGCCGGTGTTTCCGGCCGTGGCTTCGATGATGACGCCGGCCGGCCGCAGCCAGCCGCGCCGCTCGGCCTCGTCCACCATCGCCACCCCCACACGATCCTTGACGGAGCCGCCGGGGTTCATCGACTCGACCTTGACGCAGACCGTGGCCGGCACGTCCGCCGCCAGCCGCCGCAGCCGCACCAGCGGCGTCCGGCCGACCGCCTGAAGGATGCTGTCGTGCATCGTCGCTTCCTTTCGTTTCGCGGGCGCGCTCAGGATAGCAGATGCGGCGCGGCGCGTCAGCAGACGGTGGGCGCCAACCGGTGCATTCGGCCGCTGCCGCTTTGCCCTTCTGATGCGTTTCCATTTCCGTTAGCCTGGAACCATGCAGGAACGCTGTCCGTGTTCGCGGAGGGCCTGGTTCATGTCTACGATCATTCATGCGGACGCCGCCGGCGCGGTGACGCTGCCGGCCGAGTTATGCCAGGCGGCCGGCGTGACGCCGGGGGCCGAGGTGACGGCCGACGTTCAGGAGGGGCGCATTGTGATCGAGCGCCCGCGGCCGCCCATTTGGGAGCGCATCGCTGCACTGGCCGCAGATGCGCCGCCGGAAGAGATCGCCAAATTGCCTCCCGGCGGGGCCGCGGAAATCGACCAGTATTTGTACGGCACGCCCAAACGCACGGTGTAACCTGCAATGCCGCCGACCGTGTTCGCCGACACGTTCTATTGGGTTGCGGTGCTGAGCCCGCACGACCCTTTCCACGCCCGTGTCCTGTCGTGGGGCCGCAACGTCGGCACAGTTCGCCTTGTCACGACCGATGAAGTGTTGACGGAGATCCTGAACTGGTTTTCCGGCGCGGGTCCCTATTGGCGGGGCAAGGCGGCGACCAGTGTTCACAACGTGCGGAACGACCCCAACGTCGACGTGCTGTCGCAAACCCGCACCGGCTTCGACGCCGCCCTCGCGCTGTACGAGGCCCGGCCCGACAAGGGATACAGCCTGACCGACTGCCGGTCGATGGTCGCGTTGCGGGCGCTGGGCGTGACCGAGGTCCTGACCAACGATCATCATTTCACGCAGGAAGGGTTCACGATCCTGTTTCCGACTCCTTGAGCGGGCCGCGGGGCCGAGCCGGGCTGCCGGCGCTGATCGGCAGGTACTGGCCCCACCGTCGCGCCAGATGGCGCAGTGGGTGGCGCAACCCAAGTCGTTGCGGCGCAAGGCCGAACCGGGGTGTGCGCCATGCGCCAAGGAGGGCGGTCCCCCCGGAAAAAGGCGCCGGGCGGCCATGATGACAAAGCACCGCGGGGGCGCGTCGTTGGCGCCCGGCCGAGAGGGGACGCGGTCGGTCGGCTGTGCATGGGCGGCGGCGGACGGACGGATCGACATGGGGCGCCTCGGCGTTCCGGGAATCGGAGCGACGCCGAGTGTACCAAGTGGAGGGGGTGCCTGGGCAGGCCAAATGAGAGGGAAAATATCTGCCGAAGAGGGCCGGTGGATGCCGACGATCCGCTGCGACCACGCCGCAAAGGCCGACGTGTTAGCAAACAGATGCGACGGCAGTTTTCTCACAATGTAGGATGGGTTGCGATTGGCGTTTTTCAGTGCTAAAAAACAATCCGATATATCCCTTTTATTTTTTGGGACTGCCGCCCGTGGCGGCGTCAGAACAGATGCGATACCACTACGACTATCCACCGCCCACTGCGGTCGGGGGCGGCTCTTCCAGTTGCTTTTTGAGTTCGGCGAGCGACGGAAGCAATCGGATTTCCCGATTCAGGATGTCGCCAAACGCTTTGAAAGCCCGGTCGGCGGTAATGAGGATCGCTTTCGCCGGGGCTTGCGGGACGATGATCGTGTCGCCCACTCGCTCACACCACCGGCACTTCGGCAGCGTCTCCCGGGTCTTCAACGCCTCCTCGATCCTTTCTGCTTGCTGGACATAGCCCTTGTTCTTCGCGTACTTCTGACGCTGGCCGAGGCCGTGGAGGTCGATGCCCTTGGTGGCAATGGTAGCCTGCTGGGTCGTTTTGAACTTGCATAGGTCGCAGTCCGGCGTACTGGCCTGGATTGCTTTGAACCGCTCGTAGAACCGCAGCAGCATGTCCTCGCTGAACGTCCGTCGGGGAAACCGCACTCGACCCAGGCGGCAGCGGAGGTGGTCCTTGGATCGTGCCCTGAAGATGTCGTCAAACTCGTAGACTAGGCGGACGATCAGATCGCCCAGCCGGCGCATCGACTTCTCCTTGTTCCGCGAATCCTCCTGTTCCACAATCCATCCGCTGATGGTCATCAGCACCGCCTTGAGCTTGCGGTCCTGCATAACCTTCTGCGACCAGTCGATGAGTGCGTCACTCACCGAATCGGACTCTCTGATGAGGAAGTATAACTCGATGAGGTTGAGAACCACGCCACGCAAGTATTCCATGCGGATGAAGGTCGAAACCTCCGGCAGCCCGCCGCCGACGGCCTCACGAACCGCCGCCTCCATGAGCGAATGGCCGTGCCGGTGATAGATAACCCCGCTGGTTTCGAGGAAGATGCGGCGGCGGCCGACTTGACGGGCTTCCGGCTTCTTCGCCTTCTGGAGCCTTCGCCGCCTGGCCTTTCGGCGTTTTCGTTCACCCCTCTTCATCGGCGATGTCTTCCCAATTCAGCGATGCCAGGTCGATCCGGGGCGTGGCATCGACGCTGTTCCGGGCGAGGAGAGTCCGGGCGTTCTCGTAGTCCTCGAAGCGAACCCGGACCCGCCGGTAGCCGATGTCGAGGGCCTTGCGGATCGCCTCCAACTGCGGCGGCGTGTACTGCTTCCACTTCAGTTGGGCCATCGCCGATTCGACCAGCGTGACGATGGAGAGGTAATCGCTCTCGCCGGGGTGATCCTTCAGGACGTTGTGGCACCGGGAGAGGTCTCGTTTGAGCAGCCCGATATTGGCGGCGAGGGCCACATCGCCCACCAGCGGGATTAGTTGGTTCACCCGCTGGACCAAATCCCTCGCCTGTTCGCTTCGGACCCGGCCGCCTTCGCCGTCCTCGATCCGTTCCTGGTCCTTCGCCGCCCGGCCCTGGTCCGCTTCGGGGGCGCCGGCCTGATCCTTTTCCTCCTCGTCCCCTCGCTCGGCGGGGTCCACGTCGAGGCCGGTCTCAAGGGGGGATCGGGGCCGGCGCCACGTCTGGGAAGCACCTTTCCGGCGAGGCTTCGTCGGCAAGGTCCGTGGGCTGGTCAACAGGTCGGCGTCCACGGCGACGGTCATTGTCGCGTTCGTCCGCACGGCGTCGAGGGCAACCATAGCTCTCACTTCTTGCAATACTCGATCAGCTTCGCGGCCAGGTCGTGCGACCGGCGGTGAACGCTGTCGAGGAACTTGCCGAGCTTGTCGGCGGACTGGTCCTCCTGGTAGCAGTCGATGTCAATGTACAAAAACTGCTCGGGGATGGACTTCTGAAACTTCGCGAACGTCTCCTCCCCTTCCTCCGGCTGCTCGAAAGCATTCGGGTCGGGGGGGGCCGTAACGAACCACTGCGACTTCATCATCGGCCCCAGCCTCAAGTTGTAACGCCAGCCCTCCGCAACTTCGTAATCCACGACGTAGGCGACATCCTTCGTCTTGTCGCTCAGGACAGCGGCGAGGTCGGCGTTCTTGAGCAAAAATCGCTCCGCGATCTCGTCCACCATCAGGGCGAAGGGCTTTTCGAGGTCGGCGGCGAGCCACTGCCGGACGCCGATGCGGAGGAACTGCTTTACCTCCAGCTTCGGGCAGACCGTCCTCATCAGTTTCTCGGCGTGGCTGAAGTCGCCGTCCGGGTCAACCTCGTCCACGTCCAGGAAGGCCCTGTTGTAGCTCAGGAACAGGCGTCGGTGCTTCTTCTTGTTCCGAACTTCGAGCGTCAGCGGGGTTCGCTGCCAGTCGGGGTACTCGCCGGCCAGTTCCAGACCGATGGCGTCCATCCTGCCGTAAAAGGCAAGGTCGGGCTTGTACCGCAACTCCACCGCCAGCTTCTTTAGGGGGAGTTTTTTGAGCATGACCGGATGAACCCTCGTGGCCATTCCCGGACTCCGCCGATGCGGTCCTTTGCACTGTTTCAGACGGGCCGAGGACCCTTTTGAGTTCGGGGTCTTAAGCATTATTAGCTTTATCGAAGTCACGTGCAACCGGGGAGTTCCCCGCTGTTGCGGGACGGTCTCCTGACCGTGCCGGTACGGAATGCGCAGCCGCTCCAGGCCGTAGCGCGTCAGCACTAGCTGAAAGTCTTCCTTCCGGGCCGCAGCCAGCTTGCGCAGCTGTTCGCGGACGGACGCCGGCAGGTTGCGCGGCCGGTCCTTGCTCACGTCAGCGACTCCAGATACGGCCGCATCACGTTCCTCATGCGGCAGACGCGGGCGGCCCTCCGTCCGCCCGGCCGATCCGGCGGCCCGACGATCCCGCCGCCGCGCCGCCGCGCCGTTGCCGTCGCCCCGCCCGGCCGCTACGATGGGTACACGTTCGCGGGTCAACGGGGTCCGACGCGGATTATCCGATCATGGCGCTGCCACCCCAAACCGTCGCTCTGCTCGAAGCGGCCCGGCAACTGGTCCTCACGTTGCCGGCCGACGCCGTGCTATTGCTCACCGAAACCGATCTCGATTGGAACGTGATCCGAACCCACCTCGGCGACGCCCGTTTGCTGGTGGCGGCCGAGGACGACAACCTGACCCGCCAACTCCGCACCCACCCCAGCCTCACCGTGCTCGACATCGACCCCGGCCCGACGCCGACCCAGGAACGCATGAGCCTCGCCCTTCTGGAGGCCGTGCGCAGCGATAAGCTCCATCAGGGGGCCGACGTGGTCGTCGTGTACAACGGCATCGAGGTCGGCCAGGGGCCGAAAGAGGGGGTGGACAGCCTCAGCGTCATCCACCTCGGCGAACACCTGGAACGGCTCACCAGCCAGGACCTGCGCCGCCTCGACACGCACGTGCCGTTGGAGACGCTCCGGGCGGTCGTGGACCTGGCCCTGGAGATCGGCCGCGAGGGGCGCGAGGGCCATCCCGTCGGCACCCTGTTCGTCGTCGGCGACACGCGCAAGGTCCACACCATGCTGCGGCCGATGAACTTCAACCCGTTCCGCGGCTACAGCCACGCGGAGCGCGACGTGCGCAATCCGGCGGTGCGCGAGCAGATCAAGGACATCGCCCAGCTCGAAGGCGCCATCGTCATCCGCCGCGACGGCGTGGCCGTGGCCGCCTGCGTGCGCATCGAGGCGCCCGACAAGGACATCACCCTGAGCATGGGCCTCGGCACGCGCCACGCCGCCGCCGCCTCGATCAGTAAATGCACCAAGGCCGTGGCGGTCGTCGTCAGCCAGTCGTCCGGCTCGGTGCGAATCTTTCAGAACGGTACGGTGGTACTCCATATCGAGCCGCTGGCCCGGCCGATGACCTGGGGCCAGCCGCGCCTCGACGCCCAGGACGGCAACGGCATCGTCCGCGGGGTTCCGGGGCGCGGCGGGTCGGTGGGGGAACGCACTTCTTCGTGAAAGGAAACCGGTCGTGCGGCGAACAAGACAGTGGGCATGGGGATTGCTTGCCCTTACGGTGGTCCTGGCCGGGTGTACGCGGGTCAAGGACGAGAAGACCGTCGCCCTCGAACCCGGCGAAGTGAAGAAGCTGATGATCGATCCGCAAAAGAGCGATCTCAAGCTGACGGTGACGGGCCATTCCGCGGACGCGCCCGTGAACGCCTGCCTCGTAACGCAGGACGCCGAGGAGGCGTCGATGCTGCCTCTGACGAACGGCGCGGCGCCGCCGAAAGCCCTGGCCAGCGCCCTCGCCAGTAAAGACTTCAACCTGGAAGCGACGTTGCCCGCCGGCAAAGGGGGCACGGTCCTGCTGGCCGGCGACAAGAAGACGGACGTGAAAGTGACGATTGTCGGCAAGTGATCTTCGCCCCTCGCGGGCGGTGGTCGATTCCCTTTCCGCGCCCATCAACTAGGAGTGGTTACCGATGAAGCGCTCGTACTGGATGACGGCGGCCGCGGCCGTGTTCGCTCTGGCCGTGGCCGCGCCTCCCGCGCGCACGGCCCCGGCCAACGACTCGCCCCTGGCCCAAGTTCCCGCCGACGCCCCGGTCGTGATCCATCTCAACGGCCTGGAATCGATTCGGGACCACGTCGTCGCCTTCCTCAAGAACGCCGTGCCCGACCAGGCCCCCCTGGTGGAAAAGCAGTCGGAAAACTTCCTCAAGAACGGCTTCCAGGGCCGCAAGCTCAAGGGTCTCGCCAAGGACGGCCCGATCTTCGTGGTGCTCACCGAGATGCCCAAGCCGGGCGACAACCCGCCCAAGATGGCGATCATCGCCGCCGTCACCGACTACGCCGAGTTCCGCGACAACGTCCTTTCGGAAGACGAGAAAAAGGGTCTCAAAAAGGGCGACGGCTTTGAATCGACCGCGTCGGACATGGGCGGCGACATCTTCTTCGTGGACCGCAAGGATTACGTCGTCGTCACGCCGAACAAGGACCTGGCCAAGGCGCTCGCCAAGCCGCCGGCCAAGGGCCTGGACGGCAAGATGAGCAAGGCGCAGGCCAAGAAGTTCCTGTCCAGCGACATGGGCGTCTATGTGAACATGGTGGACGTCAACAAGGAGTACGCCGACCAGATCAAGGCCGCTCATGAGGCCGTGGAAGAGCAGCTGAAAAAGGCGGAACAGCTAAATGAGAAATCGACGAAGTTGGCCCTGTCGATGGCCAAGCAATTCATCGGCCCGCTCTTCCAGGCCGTCGAGGACGGCCGGAGCACTCTGCTCACCCTGGAGGTGCGGCCGGACGGCGTGGCCCTGCATACTGACGCGGAGTTCCTCAAGGACAGCAAGACGGCCGGCCTCCTGAAAGGCTCCAAGCTGGCGGCGTTCAAGGGCCTGAGCAAGCTGCCGGCCGGTCAGTTCGCCTACGTCGGCATTTCGATCAGCCCCGCCCTGACCAAGCTGGTCGGCCCGCTGATGCAGGGTCTCGCCGCCGACCCGGAGTCCAAGGGCGCCAAGGCGCTGGCCGACGCCTTCGAGCAGTGGGTCAAGGCCGGGCCAACCGAACAGGTGGTCTCGACCACGATCCCGCCGACCGGCATTTCGATCCTGAAGTGCGCCGAACCGAAACAGGCCGTCAAGGCCGCCGTCCGCATGTTGGAGGCGCAGGGCGAGGAGGGGGGCCTCCAGAGCGCCTTCCTCAAGGGCAAGCCCGAGGTCAAGCCCGACGCCGAGAAGTACAAGGACATCGAGTTTACCTATGTCCACATGGAGTTTGACTTCGACAAGCTGTTCCCGACGACCGCGGGCGGCAAGGAGATTCCGGAGAAGGTCCAGAAGTGCAGCGCGAGATGATGCGGAAAATGATGGGCGAGAGTATGACCTCCTGGCTCGGCGCGGGCGACAAGGAGGTCGTGCAGGTGACGGCCAAGGATTGGGAGAGCGCCGAGAAGCTGCTCGACCAATACTACAAGGGCGAGAACACGGCCGGCGAGGAAAAGGCGTTCGTGACGGCCCGCAAGGAGCTGCCCGCCAAGGCGACGGTCGTGGAACTGATCGACGGGATGCAGTACGCCGGCATGATCCTGGACTTCGTCAAGCCGCTGCTGGAGTCGTCGGGCGCCAAGCTGCCGGTGACGTTGCCGGAGGCGGTGAAGGGCCAGCCCGGTTACATCGGCTTCGCGGCGGTGTTGGAGGGCGACCGGGCCGGCATGGACTTTGTCGTCACGGCCGAATCGGTCAAGCAGATCTACAAGAATTACGTCGCCCCGCTGATGCGGCATAAGGGCGACTGAAACCCAGAAAAGACAGGGAGACAAGGAGACAAGGAGACAAGGAGACAAGGAGAGGAGGGTGCAACGACCAGTTATTCCCTCCCGTCTCCTTGTCTCCTTGTCTCCTTGTCTCCCTGTCTCTTTTGGCCGCTTGACAAGGCCGGGCGACTTCACTACGAAGAGAATACCTTGGACCGATTCCGCCGCCTCTCGCGTGCGGGAAAGGCCGAAGGGACAAGGATTTCCGAAGAGAACGGTCGTGCGGGCCGCCGGGCGCGGAAACGCCGCGGTCGGGAAAAGTCGGGACCGGGCAACGCCGATAACACCGAGGGGGCGCGGGAGGCGACCTCTCATCCCTGTTGCTTTCTCTTGATCGAGGACACACTGATGCTTGCCGGCACCCTGTTGGTTCCCTTCAGCCTGGAGACGGAGACGGAGTTTCCCTGGCCGCCGCCCGGCCATCCGTCGGTCGAGGAACTCGCCCCCCGCGCCCGCGACGAGGAGGAGGACGAGGACGAGGACGAGGACGACGAGGACGACGACCTCGACGACGACTTCGACGATGACGAGGACTTCGACGACGACGACCTCGACGACGACGACCTCGACGACGACGACCTCGACGACGACGATTTGGACGAGGACTTCGACGACGACGAGGACGACGAGGACGACGAGGAAGACGAGGAAGACGAGGCCTGAGCCGGGGCGTGCGCCGCCCCGGCCGTGAAAGAACTCCGTGAGGGGTCGCTTATTCCGCTGTCCGGTCGTTTTCCCACCTGCCGGGGCGCTTTTGGGGCGAAGGGCGGGGGCCGTCATTCGGGACGGCCCCCGCCCTTCGCGCTTCCTTCCCCCGCCCCAGTCGGCCCCATGCTCCGCCGTTCCTTGTTCCCGCCGTCCGTCCGTGCTAAAACGAACAGGGAAGGACGGAAGCATCATGATTCAAGGCGTTCCCGTGTCGCCGGGCGTGGCCGTGGCCCGGGCGTATCGCGTCAACCAGGGTTTGGCCAGCCGCGAACCGATTCATCTCACCGCCGACGCCCTGTCCGCCGAGGTGACGCGCTTCGACGCCGCTTGCGCCGCCGCCGTCCGTGAACTCGACGGCGTCGTCCGCCGCGTCACGCAGGAGGTGGGCGAGGAAGAGGCGTCCATCTTCCGCGCCCACCAGCTGATCCTCCGCGACCCCGCCTTCGTCGGCAAGGTCCGCGCCGCCATCGCCGACAAACGCATCGACGCCGCCGCCGCCCTGCAGCAGACCATTGACGAATACAAGACCCTTTTCAGCCATATTTCCGATACCTATATTCAGGATCGCGTGGCCGACCTGCGCGACGTGGCCGGCCGCATCCTGACGGAGTTGGCGCGCCAGGAGGACCGGCCCCTTCTGGACGTGGACGAGCCGGTCATTCTGGTCGCCGCCGAAATCCTGCCGTCGCAGGCCACCACCCTCGACCGCAATCTCGTGGCCGGCATCCTCACCGAGCGCGGCGCCGCCACCGGCCACGCCGCCATTCTGGCCCGTTCGCTGAACATCCCGGCCGTGTCCGGCCTCGACGGCCTGGTCCGCCAGGTCAAGACCGGCGACCTGATCGCCATGGACGGCCGCCAGGGCCACGTCCACATCAACCCCGGCCCCGAGGTCGTGAAGGCCTACGGCAAACTGCAACGCGAGTACGTGGACCTGTGCGGCAAGCTCGTCGAGAACGCCGGCCGGCCGACCGTTTCGCCCGACGGCGTCAAGGTGGAACTGCTGGCCAACGTCAACGGCGCCGCCGACGCCGTGACGGCCGCCTGCGCCGGGGCGGCCGGCGTCGGCTTGTATCGCACCGAATACCTCTTTCTGACGCACCCGTCGGTGCCGGACGAGGAGGAGCAGTACCGGACCTACCGCGCGGTCGTCGAAGCGGCGCCCAACCGCACGGTAACCGTCCGCACCGCCGACCTCGGCGCCGACAAGCAGGTGCCGTACTTCGGGCATCAGGGCGAAACCAACCCGTTCATGGGCTTCCGCAGCATCCGGCTCAGCACCGCCTACCCGGAGTTTTTCCGGACGCAGCTGCGGGCCATTCTGCGGGCGGCGGTTGCCGGAACGGTGGAACTACTGTTCCCTATGGTGAGCACGCTGGAAGAAGTGCGCGACCTCCGGCGGATGGTGGAAGAAACGCGCACGGAACTGCGCAACGCGGGGACGCCGTTCGGCGAGAACGTGCCGCTGGGCGTGATGATCGAGGTGCCGGCGGCGGCGCTGTGCATCGAGGAGATCGTCCGCGAGGTGGACTTCGTGAGCATCGGGTCGAACGACCTGATTCAGTATCTGATGGCGGCCGACCGCGACAACCCGAAGGTGGCCTACCTTTGTGAGCCGTTCGGCCCCGCGCTGCTCCGCCTGTTGAATCAGATTATCCGGGCGTGCAACGACCACGGCAAGCCGGTGACGCTGTGCGGCGAGATGGCCGGCCGGGCGCGCTGCTTCTTGCCGCTGTTCGGCATGGGGCTGCGGCGGTTGAGCATGAGTCCGGCGTTTTTGCCGACGATCCGCGAGGTGCTGAGTTACACGACGACGGCCGCGGCCAGGGAGGCCGCCCGGTGCGTGCTGGACATGGCGACGGCCCATGAGGTCCGCGCGTACCTGACGGCGAAGGTGCGTGAAATCTGGCCCAACATGTCCTTGCTGGATTTGCGGGAGTAGGGAAGGGGTTTCCCCGCCATTGCGCAACAGGGGCCGAGTTCCCATCCGGTTTCGGAGGTATCGTCGATGCCACGCTTCCGCCCGGCCGGATCGAAGACCGTCGCTCCCCTGGATACGGAGGCGGTGCGCCGGATGGGCGCGGAGGCGATGCGGCCGTCCAATTTCTATATCGGGGAGGGCTTATATCTTGAATGGGAACACGTCGCGGCGGAAGAGACCTCCTGGGAGATTTTTCGCGGCCGACTGCTCGACCCGGCCCACACGCGCGAACGCCGCGTTTTCGAGGCCTGGAACGTCTACCAGACGGGGCCGGACGGCCGATCCGATGAGCCGCTGCTGTCGCTGAAGTGGGACGCGACGGCCGGCCGGCTGTTCGTGGTGCGCGGCATCGACAGTTACGTCCACGAGGGCTACGACTCCGGCGGCGGCGTCTTCCTGACCCGCGAGCGGCGCAAGTGGCTGCCCGAACTCGTCGGCGGCGCGGCCCTGACGGACTTCGCGGACGCCGATGGACTGCACGACGAGTTGATTTGTCTGTTATTCCAGGCGGTCGTCGGGACGAGCCGACTGCCCTTGACCTCCGTGGAGGCGCCGCTGCCGGCGTTCTCGTTCGGGCAATTGATGTATTGCCACGGCCTCGACGGTCCCAAGTGTCCGCGAGGGCGCTTGGTGGAACATCTACTGGCGCCGTCGCTGAACCGTCGGGAGCGCGTCAAGCTGCTGGAGGCGTTTCTGCTAACCGCGCCGATGTCGGGACTCGCCGAGGCGTCCCGGTGCATCGCCAGCCATTTCCGGTCGGAAAACTTTACCACTCTGCTACGCGATCTTTTCAACGAGGCGTCGCTGTCGCCGTACGCCGGCCTGGGCGAGAAAACGACGGGCCTCCTCGACTCCCTTGAGCGCGACGGCTTCCTGTCCGCGCAGGACGCGGCGGACTTCCTGGGCTGGCTGCTGCGGCAGATCGGCCGGCACTTGACGGCCTACGATCTGGTCACGTTCCACCACCGCGGAGCGAACTACCCCGACGCCCTGGTGCTGGACGCGGTGCTGAAGGCGTACCTGGCCCGGATCGAGCGGCGGCCGGACTTGTTCCTCGGCGAAACCGCCGTGCAAGTGATGCGACGCCGCGCCCTGCGGCAAGGCTGGCTGATCCGCCGGCGTTACGAGGGCTGGCCGGTCCCCGATTTGCCCACGTCGCCGGGCGAGAACAACCGCGTCCTGCCGCCGTCGCACCCGCGCGTCCCCGAGGAGCAGATCCTTCAGCCGTCGCGCCGCACGCGCCGCCTGTATGCCGACGACCCGCTGCCGTCGCACCTGGGGAAGTATGGCGCCGAAGCGTTGCGCCGGAGCGCGGCCGACCTTTGCCATGCCGAGGAGTTACGGGAGCTAGGAATGGCGTTGTTCCTGGACCGGCCGTTCGGCGCCGGCAAGGCGCCGATGGAACCCGACGGCACATTGCTGTTGGCGTCGGAGGCGTTCAGCCGGTCGATCGCGGAGCAACGGCTGCTCGCCCTGGCGCGCGAACCGGGCCTGCTAACGGACGCCGAGCGCGACGCCTGTTTAGGGCGGCTGGAGGAGGGGACGGAGACGCACGGCCTGTCGTTGGACGCGGTCGGCGGCGACGCGCGGCCGGGGACGGTGTCGCTGACCGACGCGCGACGAGCGGCGTCGGATTTCGTGTTGATACGGACGACGCCGGGGAGTGTGCGGGCGCTGCTGACGCAGTATGATTTCACGGCGTTGGCGGAGAAAGTCGATTTGGATTGGCTGCTCAAGGGCGGCCGGGTGTTGCTGGCGCGCGACCCGGCGGGGCCGGGCGTGCTGGTGTACGACGGGGCGCTGCGGCCGCGGCTTCAACTGTCGCCACGGACGGCGGGCGGTTATGTGAACCGGGCGGGGCAGGAGTATCCGCGCGAGGGGTTGGAAATGCATCGGAACGAGGATGAATCGAACGGCCAGGCGGCCGCCGTTTTCAGCATGAAAAGGAAATGATCGCCGGCCCCTACTTATCGTACGTGCCTTTCGGCAGGACGCCACGGCTGTTGTCGAACACGCACGGGCCTCCCTTCCAGCGCACTTCTTGGAATCGGTCCAAATCCCAGAAGCGTATCGCTCTCGGTTCGGACGGGGCCGTCCACCATTTGGCCACCTTGAACTCGTGGGCGAAGTAGTCCAAGAGGTCATGGCCGTAATGGATGACGTCGGTTTGATGCACCGAGAACACCGGGTTGCCCGGCTTGCGGGGATCGTCCGGCATCATGCGGTGGGAGTATATTGGGATCAATTTCGGCGCTTTTACTGTCAGCGCGGATGCCACGTTGAGAGCGTCGTCCAGGGCGGAGGGTGGGCTTCCCCATTCGGGAAGCCAGAAACCGTTGTGCTGGACGTCGAACAAAACGCCGCGCCGAGGGAGATCAAGCCGTTCCCGCAATTCCTGCTCGTCGCCGCTCCGCCAGTTCGGGAACTGCTTGCCGCAAGGCAGCCCCGCTTGCAGGAAATCCCGAAGGTCCGGCGGAAAGTGGAAGCCGAACCGATATTCGACTCCGTTTACTTCGGCGTCCGACAGGCCGTCCTCAAAGGGCGTGCCGCGTTCCCGGAGTTCGGCCACGACTCTCCGCCACGGTCCTTGATCCGCGCGTCTGCCCATTCCGGTTTCTCCCTTTCCTGCCGCGCCCGTTGCTGCTCCTCCGCGGAACTCGGCCGCGGGTACAGCGGCTCCAATCCGAACGGGTCGTCGCGCTCGCCAGCGGAGTACCGCACCAACCCCAGCCTCAGCATACTCTCCGGCAGCGGGTACCATCAAGCGGCTTCCACTACCGAAGAGCCAATAACGACCGACCGACCGGGTTTACCAGTCGAGCGGCAAGCGGCTAAAGTAGACGCACAGGTATCTTCGGGCGTCGCCGAACGACACCGGGTCCGCTTCTTCGTCCACTTCATGGATCAAGGAGTTCCGGTATTCCCGGACGGCGTGGACGTTATGATTTCGCGGCGTTGGCGGAGAAAATCGAGCTGGATTGGCTGCTCAAGGGCGGCCGGGTGTTGCTGGCGCGGGACACGGCGGGGACGCGAATTCTGGCATACGAGGACTTGCGACCTCGGATGGAAATAAATCCGCAGACCGTAAGCGGGTACGCAAAACGTGCGGGACAGGAGTATCCCCGTGCGGGATTGCTGGTGAGGTGTGGCGGGGGAGAGATCTCTCCCCCCGCAGAGGATGAATCTGCCCGCATGTCGGTGGTTCAGCCCGGGCCTGCCATGTAGGCCTCCACGGCGTCCTTGGCTTCCTTGAGGCCGACTCCGCTTTGCTCCCGGTGGAGGGCGATGGCTTTAATCTTTTTCGCAGGGTCGTCCGCCAACGCCTTGACCTCCGGCGACAGCCCGCCCGAAATTGCCGGATCTTGGTACTCAAGCCCGAGATGTCGGAGGATCAGATTAACCTTCCCTTCCAGCCGACGCAGCCGAGCCGCGTCGGACGGCTTGAACCGCGAATAGGCGGCCGACCCGCCGGCAAATAACAGAACGATCACCGCAATGACGGCGAAATCGCTGCAATCGAGCACCCCGATCAACATGGAGGTTCTCCCAGATGTTTCCTATCCTCAAAGGGAACGACTCACGCCCCCGCGCCGCCCTGTCGCGCCCGTTGCCGTTCCTCCGCGGAACTCGGGCGCGGGTACAGGTTCTATAGCAGAGCCTTGAACTCCTCGACCGTGAGTCCCGCCTGGCGGATGATGGCGCGAAGCGTTCCCTTGGCGATTTCGTCATGGTCGGGAACGGTGAGGCGCCGGTGCGGCGGGACCGTCTGCCGCACGACGACGTGGCTGCTACGCTGATGGTCGAACTCGTAGCCGAGTTTACGCAACGCCTTGATCACATCGCGGCCGGAAATACGCGGCAAGTGGCTCACACGGTGACCTCCACCACTTCCTCGGTGATGGGCGCCGGGACCGGCTCGGCGTGGGCCTTGAGACTTTCCAGGTAGGCGGCGATGGCCTCTTTGATGTTCTCGATCGCCTCGGATCGAGTACGCCCCTGGGAAATACATCCGGGCAAGGCGGGCGCCTCCGCCACATATACACCGTCTTCATCCGGTTCGATCAGGACCCGATATTTCATGACGACTCCTCCACTTCCGTTAGGTCGCTGGTAAACATTTTACCTACGCCACTACCGTCGGACATAGTTCGCATCTCCAATCACGAACCGTCGCCCGCTCCCCGCCGCGCCCGCTGCTGTTCCTCCGCCGAACTCGGCCGCAGGTACAGCGGCTCCAGCGCGAACGGGTCGTCGCGCTCGCCGGCCGCGTACCGGGCCAGCCCCAGCCGCAACAGACTCTCCGGTTGTGGATCCCATAAAGCGCCTTCCACGACCGACACGCCGTCAGGCAGCTTCGCCGCCCAACGGTGCAGCCCCGGCCCACTCACCCATGATTCCGATGAGCGCCTCGCCAGCCACTCCGCGAACGGCCGCACCGCCAGCGCGTCCTGGACGCGCCAGCCGCCGTCCTTTCGACCGAACGATTGAACATATACCTTTTCTTGCTGCGCGTCGGCCAGCACGTCCACGCGATCGACCCCGGCCGGAGCCTGCGCGGCGACGACGGCGAACGTCTCCACTCCGATCAAGGCGCAGCCGACGGCGTAGGCCAGCGTCTTGGCCGACATCACGCCGACGCGCAGGCCGGTGTAACTGCCGGGGCCGCGGCCGACGATCACGCCGTTCAGGTCGCGCGCCTTCCAGCCCCGCGCGGCCAACAACTCCGCCGTCGCCGGGGCCAGGTCGCGGGCGTGGCGGCGGGATTCGTCCAGCCGCCGCACGCCGCACAGGTCCGGACCCTCCGCCAGCGCCGTGAATCCGCCGCGGCCGGACGTCTCCAGAATCAACAGTCGCGGCGCCCCGGCCATTCCGCCCGCCTTCCCCATTCATCCCCTTTCCGCCCCGCAACGCCGCTGTACCCTAATGGTCGCGTCGGCCGCCGTCAATGGCCTTGTGTCGCCTCCCGGCGCCGTGCTACAAACCGGCGCCGCTCCGACGATTGGCCGCGCGTCGCTCCGTCTCCGCCCTCCCGCCGACACGGGGGTTCCCATGAAAAACTTCCTGCGCGCGCTGCGCCACACCTGGCCCTACCGACGCCGTTTTGCCGTGTCCGTCGTCTGCGCCGCCCTGGCCGCCTTGCTCTGGGGCCTCAACTTCACGTCCATCTACCCCGTCCTCAAACTGCTCAACAACAACCAGACCCCGCACCAGTGGGTGGACGGCTGCATCGACGAGGTCCAGGCCGAGATCGACAAGTACGAGCCGGAAAGCCAGAAACTCCAGGATACGCTGCGCGACCTGGAGAAGCAGCCGACCAGCCCCGAAGTCGAAAAACAGAAGCGCAACGCCACCAGCGACGCCGCCCGCGTCGAACGCCGCCTCGCCACGGCCCGCGCCAGCCTCTGGCGCTACCAGGTCGCCCGCAAATACATCTACCTCCTGGCGCCGACCGACCGCTTCCAGACCCTCGCCTGGGTCATCGGCCTCCTCGTCGTCTGCGTCGCCGTCAAGTGCTTCTTCGAGTTCTGCCAGGAATCGCTCGTCGGCAGCGTCGTCAATTTAACCCTATTCGACCTCCGTAATAGGTTTTATCGCAACGTCATCCACCTCGACGTCAACCAGTTCGGCGACCAGGGGTCGAGCGAGCTGACGGCCCGCTTCACCAACGACATGGATTCGCTGGGCGCCGGCGTCAAAATGCTCATGGGCAAGGTCGTGGCCGAGCCGCTGCGGGCGCTGGCGTGCGTCTTCGGCGCCTGCCTCATCAGCTGGCAGCTGACGCTCATGTTCCTGATCCTGGTGCCGATCGCCGTCTTCGTGCTGTCGCGCGTCGGTCGGGTCATGAAGCGGGCCACGCGGCGGCTGCTGGAGCGGATGTCGAGCATTTACAAGATCCTGCAAGAGTCGTTTCAGGGCATCCGCGTCGTCAAGGCCTTCACGATGGAGCCGGCCGAGCGGCGCCGCTTCAAGGCGGCCACGCGCGATTACTACAAGAAGGCCATGCTGGTCGTGAACATCGAGGCCCTGTCCGACCCGATCATCGAAGTGCTGGGCGTGGCCGCGGTGGCCGGGGCGCTGCCTGGCCGGCTCCTATCTGGTGATCAATCATCAGAACCTGCTGTTCGGCGTGCAGCTGTCCGACCAGCCGCTCGACGCCGAGGCGTTGCTGAGTTTGTACATCTTATTAGCGGCCATTTCCGACCCGGTGCGCAAGCTGTCCAGCGTGTTCACGCGCATCCAGTCGGCCTGCGCCGCCGCCGACCGCATTTTCGACTACGTGGACCGCCGGCCGCACGTGCGCGGCAACAGCAACGGGCCGCGCCTGCCGCGTCCGGACGCGGACGGCCCGCCCCCCGGACGGCCGGAATCGGCCCCTTACCACATCGAATTTCGTGACATTTGTTTTTCCTACGACCCGGAACAGCCGATCCTCACGAACCTCCATCTCGGCGTCCACGCCGGCGAAACGCTGGCGGTGGTCGGGCCGAACGGCTGCGGCAAATCGACGCTGCTGAGCCTGCTGCCGCGCTTCTACGACCCCAGTCACGGCGTCATCCTCATCGACGGCCACGACCTGCGCGCCCTCCACCTGCGCGGCCTGCGCCAGCGGATCGGCGTGGTGACGCAGGAGGTGATTCTGTTCGACGACACGATATTCAACAACATCGCCTACGGCACGCGGCGGCCCACGACGGAGGCGGTGGAGGCGGCGGCGCGTCAGGCCTTCGCCCACGACTTCATCGTGGACCTGCCCAAGGGCTACCAGACGCGCGTCGGCGAGTTGGGCCGCAACATCTCCGGCGGCCAGAAGCAGCGGCTGTCGCTGGCGCGGGCGATCCTGCGCAACCCGAGCATCCTGATCCTGGACGAGGCGACCAGCGCCTGCGACGCGGAGAGCGAGGCGTTGATTCATCAGGCGCTGAAGGATTTCAGGGCGGGGCGCACCACCTTCCTCATCACCCACCATTTGCACACCTTGGAGATCGCCGATCGCATCGTCGTGTTGGAGAAGGGACGCATCGTCGCCGTCGGCGCCCATGCGGAGTTGATGCGCACCTGTCCGCTCTACCTGCGGCTGCATGAGGTCCAGGGGAAGCGGATGGTGGCGTGACCCAATCTTTTCACCACAAAGACACAAAGAGCACAAAGGGTTGGAACGCGGATGGGGATGACACGCCGGCCTCTCTTGAAACCTTTTCTTTGTCTTCTTTGTGTCCTTTGTGTCTTTGTGGTGAATTATCTTCTCTTCTTCCACCGCCTGGCGGATCGCGACCTGTGGAGCAGTCACGAGGCGCGGGCCGGCATGGACGCCCAGACCGTGCTGGACGACGGCGCCTGGGGCTTGCCTCATCTCTTTAGCGGCGAACCGGAGCTGCAAAAGCCTCCTCTCTATTACTGGCTGGCGGCCGCGATCGCCTGGCTGCGCGGCGGCGCCGTGGACGCCTGGGCGGTGCGACTGCCGGCGGCGGGGTCCGCGGTGTTGGCGGTGCTGTTGCTGGTCGCGTTCGGCCGGGCGCGCGGCCGATTCCTGGCCGGGGCGACGGCGGCCGTGGTCCTGGCGACGGCCATGCACTTCACCTGGCTGGCCCGCATCGGCCGCATCGACATGCCGCTGTGCCTCACGGTGAGCGTAGCCGTCGGGGCGATGTATTGTGCCCGCTGCGCCGGAGTGGCGAGTGGCGAGTGGCGAGTGTCGAGAAAAGAAAAGGCCGATTTCTCTTTTCTCGCCACTCGCCACTCGCCACTCGCCACTCTTTTTCTCGCCTACCTCGCCGTCGCCGCCGGCGTGCTGCTCAAGGGGCCGATCGGCGCCGTGTTGCCAGCCGCGGCGGTCGCGGCGCATCGGCTCGTCGAAGGGGAACTGCCGCCGCCGTGGCGCAGGCGCGCGTGGCTGCGGCTGATTCACGAACTCGGCCTGTGGTGGGGCGTCCCGCTGGTGCTGGCCCTTACGCTGCCGTGGTTCATCTGGGCCGATTTGGCCACGCACGGCGACTTCTTCCGCGTCTTCATCCTCCGCCACAACCTCGAACGCGGCCTCGGCGACGGTACGCTGCGGTCGTACCCCTTCTGGTACTACGGGCCGCAATTCGTCTCCGATTTCCTGCCGTGGAGCGTACTGCTGCCCGTCGCCGGTTGGGTCTGCTGGCGGCGCGGCGCCTGGCGCACCGACCCGGAAGTCCGCTTCGGTCTGGCGTGGTTCGCGGCCGTGATGCTGGTGCTTTCGTGCGCCAGCTTCAAGCGCGGCGACTACCTCCTGCCCGCCTACCCCGGCGCGGCCCTGTTCCTGGGCTGTATTTTCTCCAATGAGGAGCGACGCTGGCGTGAGACGGGGCCGCGCGCCGCCTGGGCCGCCCTTTGCTTGCTGCCGTGTCTCCTGGCCGTCGGCATGACGGCCGGCTGGCTGGTGCGCGTCGAACGGGGCCTTCCCGCCGAAGAACCCTACCGCGACTACACCCGCTTCGCCGCCGAGGTCCGCCGCGAGGCGCCGCCGCCGCAAGAGGTGCTGTTTTTCCGCACCGAGGCCCACGCGCTGGCGTTTCACGTAGGCCGACCGCTCGCCGTCCTGGTAGAATGGAAAGACCTGGGCGACCGTATTGCCGGATCGGGGACGCGCTACGTCGTCATGCCGCCGAACGTGGCCGACGAGGCGCCGCAAGCGCTGCCCCATTTGCGATTCGAGAAGGTGCTGGAAAATACGGACCTGTCCGGCGGCGCGCACGAACGGCCGCTGGTCCTCTTGCGACTGGCGCGGCGAGCGACGATTGGATATGCCGGACCTTCCCACCCTACCGCCGATCGCCTCGCAACCGCTCACCGTGGCCCTTCTCGCCCATAAGGACGCCAACCACGTCGAGGAAGTGATTTCCGCCTGGGCGGCCCACCTGGACGGCCTCAATCGCGACTATCAATTGATCGTGGTGGACGACGGCGGCGCCAACGATACGGCCGTGCGGGCGGAGGCGTTGCGAGACAAGTTCCCGCGCCTGGAAGTGCTGCGGCGCGAGGGGCCGCGCGGCGTCGGCGGCGCCCTGCGCACCGCCCTGGCCGCCGCGAAGCAACCGCTGTTTTTCTACACCTTATGCGACCCGCGTTACCGCCCGGACGACCTGCCGCGTCTGCTCGGCGTCATCGACTCGGTGCATCTGGTCGGCGGCTACCGGGCCGGCCGACCCGTGCCGTCGTTGTGGCGGACGGCCGGGGTGCTGACGCGCGTCCTCTGCCGCATCGTGTTCGGCGCCGCCCCGACCCCGCTGCCGGGCTGGCTCGGCGTCAACGGCCACGCCGCCCGTCTGCTGGCCAGGGTGCTCTTCGCCGTGCGCAACCGCGACGTGCTTTGCCCTTACCGCCTGGCGCGCCGGGAAATCTTCGCCCGCATCCCGCTTCAGTCCGACGGGCCCTTCGTCCACGTCGAGGTTTTGGCCAAGGCCAACTTCCTCGGCTGCATCCTGGCCGAGGACGTACCGCTCGGCGACGCCAACCGTCCGGTTCGGGCGGGGCCGCGCGACGGGCCGGGCGAGGGATTCATGAAGGAATGTATGCACGTGTTCGACCGGCCCGACTTCGGGCCGACCGTGTTGCCGGCCGCGCCCAGGAAACGAGCGTGGTCGGAGCGACATAATCCATTTTCTTTCGATCCGAGAGACGACGGCATGAGTCTGCGGTTCACGGTGCTGGCCAGCGGCAGCGGCGGCAACGCCAGTCTGGTCGAGATCGACGGCTTCGGCGTGCTCCTCGATTCCGGCCTGGGGCCGCGCCAGCTCGCCCACCGGCTGGCGGCGGTCGGCGCCTCGTGGTCGGCGGTCCAGGCGGTGCTCCTGACCCACACCCATTCCGACCACTGGAAAGACCGCACCCTCGCCCACCTGCACCGCCGCGGCATCCCCTTCTATTGCCATCCGGATTGCCATCCGGTCCTCCAGTCGTACTCCTCCGCTTTCGCCAAGCTGCACGCCGACGGGCTGGTGCGGCCGTTCGAGCCGGGACGGGAGTTCGCGTTGGCGGTCGGGTTGCGCTGTCGGCCCTTGCCGGTGCGCCACGACGGCGGCGCCACGTTCGGCTTTCGCCTGGAGGGGCCGCGCGACCTGTTCGGCCACTCGGCGGCGGTGGGCTACGTCGCCGACCTCGGCTGCTGGGACGAAGCGCTGGTCGGCGACCTGGCCGACGTGGACTGCCTGGCGGTGGAGTTCAACCATGACGTGGCGATGGAACACGCCAACGGCCGGTCGCCGCGGCTCATCCAGCGCGTCCTCGGCGACGAGGGCCACCTATCCAACGCCCAGGGGGCCGGCCTGGTTCGCGCGGTGCTTGCCCGTTCGGAGATCGGGCGCATCCGGCATTTGGTCCAGCTTCACCTGAGCCGTGAATGCAACCGTCCGGCGCTGGCGCGCGAGGCGGCGCGGGCGGTGCTCGACGAATTGGTCGTGCGCGTGGAGGTCCACACCGCCTCCCAGGACGAACCGGCCGCCACGCTCCACCTCGGCGCCGCGCCGGACGGCCGACGTAAGAGGACGCGCTGGCCCACGCGCCGCGGCGTCCGCCCCGCGCGACGCAGGGGCGGTTGCCGGGATTGTGACAAGGGTTAGCCGCGACGCGCAGCGGAGCGCTGGTGCCGAAGCGCTCCGCTGCGCGTCGCGGTTAACCCTTCGCGGGACGTTGATCTTGTTGGCAATTCTCGCCGCCGCCGCCCTATAGATGACTTCGGCGTGGTAAAATTCCGGCATGGCGTCCTACGACCCTCGTTACCTGGCCGGCGTGCTGTTCTTCAACGCCGGGGATTACTTCGAGGCCCATGAGGTCTGGGAAGACCTTTGGGCCGAGAGCCACGGCGACGAGCGTCGGTTCTACCAGGGACTGATCCAGGCCGCGGTCGGACTGTTCCATTTCGGCAACGGCAACCTCGGCGGCGCGACCAAGCTCTACCGCTCCAGCCACGACTACATGCGGCCTTGCGGTTCGCCGTTCCTCGGTCTGGACGTGGACGCCTTCTGGCGCCGGATGGAGGAGTGTTTTCGCCCGCTGCTCACGGCCGACGCCCCCGACCGGGCGCTGCGGCCCGACCCGGCCCGGTCGCCGGTCATCGCCCTGGACCCGGCCCCGGAGGCCTGGCCCGACCCCGAGGACTTCGTCGCCGAAGACGGCTGACGCCGTATGGGGACCCCGATGAGCGACGACCCGACCAGCCTCGGCGACTACAGCGGCCGGGCTCGGCTGTTCCCGCTGCCCAACCTCGTCCTCTTCCCCTCCGTCGTCCAGCCGCTCCACATCTTCGAGCCGCGCTACCGTCAACTCATGGAAGACGCCCTCAAGGACGACCGCCTCATCGCCATGGCGCTGCTGCAACCCGGATGGGAAGACGGTTACTACAAAAACCCGCCGATTTATCCGGTGGTGTGCCTCGGCCGCGTCCACAAGGAGGAGCGTCTGCCGGACGGCCGCTGGAACCTGCTGCTGCACGGCCTGGCCCGCGCCCGCGTCGAAACGGAGTTGACGACAGATCGGCTTTACCGCGTGGCCCGCGTCCGGCTGATGGTGGAAGAGGAGGCGTCGCCGCAAACGGCCAGGGAGCTGCGCGGCCAACTTGGCCGGCGGGTGAGCCGCTGGTTCGCGGCCCATGAGGCCGCCCTGGTGCAGCTGGAGCAACTGCTGCAAGGCGACCTCACGCTGGGGGCGCTGTGCGACGTGTTCGGCTTCGCCCTGCCCATCGGCATCGAGGTGAAACAGCAATTGTTGGAGGACGCCGACGTGGAACTGCGGGCGCGGCGGCTGATCGCGCACCTGGAAGAGAATGCGCCGCCGCCCAAGCCGCCGGCGCGCCCGTTCCCGCCCGATTTCAGTAATAACTGATCTTTCCCGCCGCCCCTTTCTCCTGGATGCGTTCCCCATCCACTTCGGCCGGGCCTTCTCCGCCGCCTGCCGCTCAGACCGCGGAGAAGGTGGGAACGGTGTCGCTTGGGGACACGCCGGTCGGGAAGGCCTGCGTCCACACGTCGGTATCCGCGTTGAAGTACCACAGGCCGGCGGCGCCGAAGTTGGCGAAGATGTTGTCGCTGGCGGCGACGGCGACCGCGGCCGCGGCCACGCCATTCAACGGCAGTAAGTTCTGGGAATTCGCGACCGGGGCCGTGAACTGGTAGACGCCCACCCCGTTGGGCGGACTCTGGAACACGACGGCGAAGACGTTGCCGGCGTTGACGCTGAGGGCGGTAACGTCCAGCGTGGACACCTGCGTGAAGCTCGCCACGGTGGCGTTGAGCCACTCATAGAAGCCATATCCGGGGGACTCCGCCGTGAGCATGCCGTTGGCGGTCAGTTGCAGCAGGCTGGTCTCGCTGCCGGCGGGCGTCAGCTGCACCCAGGTGTTGCTGGAATTGACGTAGGTCCAGACGCCCTGGGTCGGGAACGCGGCCACGACGTTGTCGGAGCCGTCGATGCCGACGATGTTCGCGCTTGCGCCACGATGGCGGGCGGGACGCTCGCCGCGCTGCTGTATTGGTCCTTCACGTTCAAGTGGTCCCAGCTCGTCGCGTCCTCAAAGCGCCAGACGCCGGCTGCGGCCGCGCCGACGGCGGCGGCGGAGAACGTGGCGACCACGTAACCGGGGCCGACGATGGCGACGTCCGTGGCCGGGCTGCCGCTAAGTTGCAGCCAGCCGGTGGAGTCCTTGAAGCGCCAGACGCCGACGGCGTTGGCATTGACGTTGTGGCCGCCGGGCAAGAACAGGGCCGCCACGTCGCCCTCGGCGTCCACCGCCACCACAGAGGCGTCGGCGCCACTCAATTGCGTCCAGTCGGCGGTCGCGGCGTTGGCGGCCCCTGTATCGACGAAACGATACACGCCCTGTCCCGCAAACACGGCCGCCGCGTAGGTCGGCGTCGCCGTGGTCTCGAAGGCGCCGATATCGCTGGGACTGCCGACGGGGCGGGCCGCGCCGCGCTGGTCGAACGTAGGCGTGGTATAGACGACGCCGGCGCCGATGGCGGGACTGCCGGCCAGCAAAGCACGCGTTTGGGTCTGGCCGCCGTTGTTTTCAAGCACGTCCAGCTTCGGGTCGGCCGTCAGCGCCGTCGTGCCGCTGATGCTACCGGTCCCGCTGTTGCTAGAGGTGCGGATGAGGTTCGGGCCGGTGAGGTTGACGGTGGCCGTGCCGCTGGCGTGGGCGGCGTCGGTGTTGTTAACGAGGTCGCTGGTCCCGCCGATGGAGTTGGCCAGAATGCTGTTGACGATCGTGGCCGCGGCGCTGACCGTGGTCCCGTCCGGCAGGTTGCCGTAGGCGAGGTTGTACAACTCGCCGCCGTCACTGGAGACGCTGTCGCCGGCGAGCGTGGCGTTCGTCACACTGACGCTGCCGTCGAGGTTGAAGATCGCCCCTCCATAGCCGAAACCGCTGCCCGCGTCCGTTGCCCCATTGCCGCCGTCCGCGCTATTGGCGGTGAAGGTGGAGTTGTAGACAGTCACCGACCCGTACATCGAGAAGACGGCCCCGCCCAGGCCGGCCCCGCCTCCCCCGCCGCCTAAGCCGCTTGAGCCGTCGCCGCCGCCGAAACCGCCGCCGCCGCCGGCGCCGCTGAATTCGGAGTTGCCGCCGCCGCCGGCGCTGCCGCCGCCGCCGCCAAAGCCGCCTTCGCCGCCGACGTAGCCGAAGCCGCCGGCGCTGCCGCCGCCGCCGGAGCTGCCGCCGCCGCCGCCAAAGCCGCCGCCGCCGCCGCCCAAGCCGCCGCCGCCGCCCACGCCGCCGCCACCGCCGCCGGCGACACCGCCCGTGCCGCCGCCGCTGCCGCTGCCGCCATTGCCGAAATCGCCGCCGGGGCCGCCGCCCGTGCCGCCGCCGCCGCCGTCGCCGCCGGGGCCGCCGCCGAATCCGGCGTTGAAGCCGCCCGTCCCGCCATCGCCGCCCAGTCCGCTCAGGCCGCCGCCGGGCCCGCCCGCCTTATAGCCGCTGCTGCCGTTGGCGCTAAAACCGCCGCCGCCGCCGCCGCCGGCGAAGCTGGCGCCGCCGCCGGCGCCGCCGACGCCGCCGGGGAACGCGCCGCCGAAGCCGCCGCCGCTGCTGTTGCTAGGCGCGTCCTGACCGATGCCGCCGCCGCCATCGCTTCCGGCCGCGAAGCCGGAGTCGCCGCCCCGGGCGACGTTGCCCGTCAGCGTCACGCCGTCCAGGATCAACGTTCCCTGGTTGAACACCGCGCCGCCCGCCCCCAGGCCGCCGCCGCCATAGAGACTATTGCCGCCCTTGGCGTAGCCGCCTTCGAGCGTCAGGTTGTTGAGCGTCAGGCTGCCCGCCGACAATCCGCTCAGGCCGCCGGAGACATAAAAGAAGCGCAGGCCGCCCGCCGTCGTCTGCGGCAGACTCGGGTCGCGCTGCAGCACCGCCCCGTTGCCGTTGATCGTCACCGCGCTGCTGATCGCCGGCAGCGCGTCGGGGCCGTACCAGAAGTTGTTGGCCGTGCTGAAGGTGTACGTCGAGCCGGAGGCGAGAACGATGGTGTTGGAGCCGCCCAGGGCGTTGGCCTGATTGATCGCGTAGACGAAGCCGCCGGTAGTCCCGCTGCCGACGTTGGAGACGTCGCCGGGGTTCACCTGGAAGGTCGCCGGCGCGAGCCTGGCCTCCAAGTGCTCTAAGCACAGGCGCACGGTCGGTCGGCGTTGCGGACGTCGGCGGTACGGGGTCTTGGGGGAGGGGATGCGGAGCCAGCGGAGGACGTTCCAGGACGACATGGTTAGACTCCGGGCGGCGTTTCCGGGATAGCCGAGCCTGACGACGTGCTTCGGGCTGCGCCATCTCACTGAGCATATCCGTTCAAATTCTATAGAGCGAGAATAACATTTCCAGATTGCCGGGTCGATGGCGGCGCGAGGTCGGACGGCCCCGCCCCGCCGTTTGACGTTGCCCCGCCGCCGCCGTATCCTGACCACATCCCTCGTCCTCAGGAGAACGCAGTCATGGAAAAACGGACGAACGAAGTCACGTTCAAGAACAAGCCCGTCACGCTGGTCGGCAAGCGCCTCAAGGTCGGCGACAAGGCGCCCGACTTCCAGTGTCTCAAGGGGCTGGAAGAGGTCGCGCTGGCCCAGACGCCGGCCAAGGCCCGTCTGTTCAGCGTGGTGCCGTCGCTGGACACCAACGTGTGCAGTTTGCAGACCAAGAAGTTCGACGAGGCCCTCGCCGCCCACAAGGACAAGCTCGCCAGCTACACCGTCAGCCTCGATCTGCCGTTCGCGCAGACCCGCTTCTGCACGGCCGAGCACATCGCCAACATGCAGTCGCTCTCCGACGTCCACAACCACTCGTTCGGCCAGAACTGGGGCGTGCTGATCGAGGGGCTGCCGCTGCCGCTGCTGTCGCGGGCCGTCTTCGTCGTGGACAAGAACGGCGTCGTCACCTACGCCGAATACGTCCCCGAAGTCACCAACCACCCCAACTACGAGGCGGCCGCGGCCGCGGTCAAGGCGGTGGTGTGAAGAGAGAATCGCCGGTTAGCCGCGACGCGCCAGCGGAGCGCGTTGGGATCGAGCGCTCCGCTGGCGCGTCGCGGCTAACCGGCGCTTCCGGACCATGAATCGAGAGGTTCCCTGATGGGCGGACGTGGACGGTCGCGGCGGGAGGTGCTGGGCGGGGCGACGGCGGCGCTGGGCGCCGCCCTGACGGGCGCCCTGCCCGCGGCGGCGCGGGGCGACAAGCCCGAACCGCCGACGCGCGAGCCGTTCGCCTTCATGCTCAACACCGCCACGATCAAGGGACAAAATCTGCCTCTCACAGAGGAAATCGACCTCGCCGCCCGCTGCGGCTACCAGGCCATCGAGCCGTGGGCCTCGGAACTCGATAAGCACGTCAAGGACGGCGGCAGCCTCAAGGACCTGGGCAAGCGCGTCCGCGACAACGGCCTGACCGTCGAAGACTGCATCGCCTTCGCCGAGTGGATCGTGGACGACGACGGCCGCCGCAAGAAGGGTCTGGAGGAAACGCGGCGGATCATGGACATGCTCCAGCAGATCGGCGGCAAGCGGATGGCGGCGCCGCCGGCCGGCGCCACCAAGACCGACCTGCCGCTGCTCCGGGTCGCCGAGCGCTACGGCGCCCTGATGGACCTGGGCGAAAAAATGGGCATTACGCCCATCGCCGAGTTCTGGGGCTTCTCCAAGACGATGGGCCGGCTGGGCGAGGCCATGCTAGTCGCGGTCGAGTGCGGCCGTCGCGGCGGCTGTGTCCTGGTGGACGTGTTCCACCTCTACAAGGGCGGCTCAGGTTTCACCGGCCTGCCGCTGGCCGGCGCCCCGGCCCTGCCGGTCATTCACATGAACGACTACCCGGCGGCGCCGCCGCGCGCGGAAATCACCGACCAGTTCCGCGTCTACCCCGGCGACGGCGTCGCGCCGCTCAAGCAAATGCTGCGCGACCTGCACGCCAACGGCTTCCGCGGCTTCCTGTCGCTGGAACTGTTCAACCACGAATACTGGCAGAAGGACGCTCTTCTCGTGGCCCGCACCGGCATTGAGAAGATGAAGGCTTTGGTACACGCCAGCCTGGAATCGAAGCCCTGAGCCGGAAGCTGTGCCGCGCCGGCAAACCGTCCCGTCGGGGCAAGCGGCGGACCCTTTACGCGATCCGACCGTGGCGCCGACGGCGACCGCCGACCCGCCCGAAAATCGGCGGCGTTCGTCAGGCGGCGGCCGGCGCCGCGGCGGCGGGCGGGTAACAATTCCTCCGGGGTATCTCACTCATTCGCCCGGAGGCGTGTGCCATGAGCAGAATCGCATTGCTAACCTATTCGGAGGTCGCGGATCTGGTTCAGCGGGGCCAGACCGACCGGGCGCGGGCGCTGGCCCTCACCATCTCCATCGACCACGTGCGGACGAAGGCGCTGCTTCTGGCGAATCACAGCCGCCGGCTGTAGTCGGCGCCCCTCGCCCCCCGGATTCATTCCGGTTCCTGGCAACCACCCACGAATGAGATCCTCGCCGGCGCTTCGGGTTGGCATGAGCCGACGCCAACCCGAAGCGCCAGCGAGGATGACGTCGTTTGCTACGGCCGCTGGATCTTCGCCGCCTGGACCGTGTTGTGCAGCAGCATGGTAATGGTCATGGGGCCGACGCCGCCGGGGACGGGGGTGATCGCCGAGACGACCGGAAGCAGCGCCTCGAAGTCGGCGTCGCCGGCCCACTTGCCTTCCGGCGTCCGGTTCATTCCCACGTCCACGACCACGGCGCCGGGGCGCACCATGTCGGCCCGCAGATAATGGAGTTTGCCGATGGCGGCCACGACAATATCGGCGGTGCGCGTGAGGGCGGCCACGTCGCGGCTGCGGCTGTGGCAGAGCGTCACGGTGGCGTCCACGCCCTTTTGGGAGAGGATAAGGGAGAGCGGCCGGCCGACGATGTTGCTGCGGCCGACGACGACGACGTGGGCGCCGGCCAGCGCGACGCCGTTGCGGACGAGCAGTTGTTGCACGCCGAACGGCGTGCAGGCCAGGAAGCGCGGCCGGCCGGCCGCCAGCAGGCCGAGACTTTCGGGGCCGAAGCCGTCCACGTCCTTGAGCGGCGACACGGCGTCCACCACCGCGGCCTCGTCGATGTGGGGCGGCAGCGGGAGCTGGACGAGGATGCCGTGGACCGCCGGGTCGGAGTTGAGGCGGGCGACGAGCGCGAGCAAATCGGCCTGGGGAGTGTTATGCGGCAGATGGTGCAGCCAGCTGGCGATGTTGGCCTTTTCGCAGGCCCGCTGTTTGCTGCGGACGTAACTCTGACTCTGCGGACTGTCGCCGACAAGCACCGCCGCCAGACCCGGCCGGACGCCGGAAGCGCGGGTGAGGGCCGCGGCGTCGGCGGCGATTTCCGCTTGCATCGTCTGGGCCAGCGCTTTGCCGTCAAGAAGGACCGCGCTCATGGAAGATGCTTCCGAAGCTTGGCGAGCGGGGGGCGTCAGCCCCCTGATTTAGCATTTTGTCGCCGACAGAATGCTAAATCAGGGGGCTGACGCCCCCCGCTCGCCGGGATCTTGCTCACTTGATCTTGAGCAACTCGACCTCGAAGAGCAGGGTCGCGTTCGGCGGGATGTCGCCGCCGGCCCCGCGCGCGCCGTAGCCGAGCGCCGGCGGGATGACCAGCCGACGTTTGCCGCCGACTTTCATGCCGGCCACGCCCTCGTCCCAGCCCTTGATGACGTCGCCGTTGCCGAGCTTGAACTTGAACGGCTCGCCGCGGTCGAGGCTGCTGTCGAACTTCTTGCCCTTGGTCGCGCCGTCGGTGGTCAGCCACCCTGTGTAGTGGACCTGAACCAGGTCGCCGGCCTTGGCTGCGTCGCCCGTGCCTTGCTTGAGGTCTTCGTATTTCAGTCCTGAAGCCGTGGTCACGACTTTTCCTTCCTTTTTCTCGTCGGCCGAGCTTTGAAATGAAACGAGACACAAAACCGCCACTCCGGCGACAAGCACCAGAGCCAGCCAAAGATACTTCTTCATGCCTTCCTTCCTTTCGGCAAAGGGAAGAGACTGGTGTCCCAGATGATTTGATAGCAGATTCGACGCGGAAATGCGACGGGTTGCGCCTTCTACACAATCCGGTTGATGGCGTCCGTTCGCGGCGTCGGTTAGCCGCGACGCGCAGCGGAGCGCTTGGGACCGAGCGCTCCGCTGCGCGTCGCGGCTAACCGGCCCCTGTCATCCGATCGCGCCGGCCTGCACGAGGAAATAGTAAGCCGCCAGGACCAGGCCGACGACGACGACGAAGCCGCGGATCAGCCAGCGAGGCAACCGCCGGCCGACGACGGCGCCGTAGTAGCCGCCCACGATGGAGGCCGCGGCCATCGCCACGGCGTAGGACCAGACGACCTTGTTGGCCGCCACGAAAACGACGATGGAGACGCCGTTGATGACGGCCGCCAGGATGGTCTTGACGGCGTTGATGCGGTGAACGTCGCCCATGCCCATGAAGCTGAGCGAGGTCAGCATGAGGATGCCGATGCCGGCGCCGAAATAGCCGCCGTAGACCGAAACGAAGAACTGAAAGACGACCACCGCCGTCTGGACGCCGAGGGAGGGTCGGCCGGTTTCCGGGTGCGGCGGGAACCAGCGGGTCAGGTACGGCTGCGCGAGGAACAACAGCGACGCGGTCAGCAGGAGCCAGGGGATGATTCCGTTGAAATACTTGGGAAAGGACACCATCAGCACCGCCCCGACCAGTCCACCCAGCAGGCTCGGGACGAACAGCAGGAGCAGCCAGCGCCGGCTGCCGGTCAGCTCGCGGCGGTAGCCCCACGCCCCGGCCAGCGAACCGGGCACCAGAGCCACGGTGCTGGTGGCGTTGGCGACGACGCCGGCCAGATCCGGTCCCAGCGGTTGCAGGGCGTACAGCAGCGTCGGGAACGTCAGCAGCGTGCCGCCGCCGGCCACGGCGTTGACCGCCCCGGCGGCGACGGCCGCGGCGCAGAGCGAACCGTAGACCCAAATCTGTTGCCACATCAGCGCCACCGTACCAGGACGCCCAGGTAGTCTTCCTTCTTCTTGAGCAGCCCTTCGTAGGCGGCGCCGATTTCCTCGGCGCGGATCGTGTGCGTGACGAGGCCGTCGAGGCTCAGCCGGCCGGACGCCAGGGCCGCCAGCAGCCAAGTCTGGGCCTTGTCCACGTCCCAGGCGCCGGCCAGGCGCGTGTGCGCCGGCTCGAACAGCATGTTGCCGTGCGCCCCGCACACCTCGATATAGCGACGATGCAGATCGTCATAGAAGTTGACATCCTTCGCCCGGCCGCGCGGGCTGCCGACCACGATCACCTGACCGCCGTCGCAGGCCAGCGACATGGCCACCGGCACGGCGTCGGGGACGCCGGTGGCGTCGGCCACCACTTCCGCCCCGCGCTGACGGAGATAGCCCGCCAGCTGTTCGCGGGCGTCGCCGGGGGCGGGGTCGATGACGTGGTCGGCCCCGGCGGCGAGGGCGGACTGGCGGCGCATGGCCACGGCGTCGATGCCGACGACGGGATGGGCGCCGGCCGCGATCAGGCCGCGCAGGGCGAACTGGCCGATGACGCCGAGGCCGAGCACCGCCGCCGACCGTCCGAGGGTGAGGCCGGCGCGGATGGCGGCGCCGAGGCCGTAGCGGGCGACGCAGGCCCAGGCGGCCTTGTCGGCGTCGAGGCCGGCCGGCAGCGGCCAGAGTTTGCCGCGCTCGTGGCCGAGTGTAAGCAGCTCCGCCGAGGCGTGGTTGCCGGGGTAGCTGACGCGGTCGCCCGGCTTCCACCTCGAGACGGCCGAGCCGACCGCGACGACGACGCCGGCGGCGCTGTAGCCGGGCCGGAAGGGGAACTTCCAGTCGGGCAGGTTGGGGTCCTTGAGCCACTGGTGCGTGCCGGTGTAGACGGCCAGTTCGGTGCCGGCGCTGACGACACTGGCCTCGGTGCGGACCAGGATTTGGTTCGGCGCGGGGTCGGGCAGATCGACCTCGCGGACGGCGACGGCGTTCGGGCCGGTGATGACGACCTGGCGTGCGTTCATGGTTCCCCGCGGCGCGGATACGGGAGGTTTCCGACGGACCTGCTCAGTGTACGGACTCGGCCGGCGACCGGCGCTTCCCGGTTTTGGATGGTCACAAAAGAATGTCCGTAATGGGTGCCATGCTTTCGCGGCTGCTTTCCCAACCCGAACGCCTGCAAAACCACCGCGAAAGCATGTTTGACCGTCATCCAGTCGGGAAGACGGTCAAACATGCTTTCGCGGCGGTTGGGGTGGTTCTTCCAATCCGAAGGGGGGCCGCGAAAGCATGGCACCCACTACGGACCTTGTTTGTAACCATCAAGGACGGGCGGCCGGCCCGCCGAACCATCGCAGCACCTTCGCCAGGGTCTCCATCGGCAGCCCGACGACGTTGCTGACGCTTCCCTCCACGACGCGCACATACGGATCGTCTTTCTCCTGAATGGCGTAGGCCCCCGCGCATCCTTGCCAGATGCGCGTGGCGAGGTAGACGTCGATCTCGGCGTCGGTCAGGGCGGCGAAGGCCACGCGCGACCGCTCCTGCCAGCAGACTTGCAGGTCGTCGGGCCGCCTCCAGAGGACGACGCCGGTCCAGAGTTCGTGTTCGCGGCCGGAGAGGAGGCGGAGGATGCGGCGGGCGTCGGCCTCGTCGGCCGGCTTGAGGACGGGGCCGTCGTCGATCCAGCCGATGGAGTCGGCGGCCAGCACCAGCCCGGCGTCCACGCGCGGCGCCACGGCCGCCGCCTTCATCCAGGCCACCGCCGCCGTGAACGTCCGCGGGTCGGCGAAGCCCGTTTCCGGCTCGTCCACGCCCGACGGCATGACCTCAAAAGTGTATCCGAATTGGGTCAATAACTCGCGTCGGCCCCAGGAGGCGCTGGCCAGGATCAGGCGGAGCGTCGTCGGCTCTCCCATGTCAGCAGCACCTCTTCCAGACGCGGCCAGAGGCGATCCGGCGTCAGTTCCGCCATGCAGTCCATGCGGCGGCAGCGCTTCAGCCGGCTGCCCTGGCACCAGACCCGGCTCTCGACGCAGCCCGATTCGCCGCCGTAAGGCCCGGTCAGCAGCACCTTGGTACAGGTATACGGGGCGACGACCGGCCGGCCCAGCGCGGCGGCCACGTGCAGCGGCCCGGTGTCGTTGGCCAGCATCGCGTCGGCCACGGCCAGCACCGCCGTCAGTTGCGGCAAGCTCGTTCGACCGGCGAGGTTGCGGCTCGGGCCCGTGAGCCGGGCGGCAATGGCCTCGGCCACGGGCGCCTCATCGCAGCCGCCGACGAACACGACGGTCCCGCCGAATCGGCCCTGCGCCCGGCGCGCCAGGGCGGCGAAATATTCCGGCGGCCAGCGCTTGGTCGGCCAGCGCGAGCCGGGGCCGACGGCCAGCCACGGCCGCGGCAGGCCGGCCAGCTGTTCGTTGGCCCACTGTCGCGCCTCGTCGGGAAGGACCAGCCGGAACTCCATTGGGGGGCCGGCCGCGCCCAGCGCCTTGGCGATCAGCCAGAGGCGATCGACGGCGTGAATCGCCTCGAAATCGGCCACCGGCACCACGTCGGTATAAAACCAAACCGCGCCCTCGCGGGCCGTGCTCAGGCCGACGCGCCGCGCCGCCCCGCTGGTCAGGGCCAGGAGGCCGGTGCGGAACAGCCCTTGCAGATCGACGACGAGATCGGGCCGCAGCCGCCGGATCTCGTCGGCCAGACGGGCGAAGGCCCGCGCCCCCCGCCACAAGCCGCCGCGCACCGCACCGCGGTCGAACGCCAACACCTCGTCGAGGTCGGGATGGCCGTGCAGCAGGTCGGCGTAACCCTGGTTGACCACCCAGCGGATATGGGAATGGGGGAAACGCCGCCGCAGGGCGGTCAAGACGGGCAGGCTGTGAACGATGTCGCCGAGGGCGCTCGGCTTGAGGAGCACGATGCGGCGGGCGTCGATATCGGAGAGCGGCGGACGGCGCCTGGCGGACATGCGTGACATTTCGCCTCGCGGGACCGGGGGCGTCAGGACGGGCGGGACTATGGCATAGGCTCCGCCGGGACGCAAGGCCGACCGGCGGCGAGATGGGCGGGGCGATCTGGGGAGGCGGGGCTACTTCCCATACACCTCCACCTCGCGCAACACGATCTGATGCAGCCCCGTCTGCCCGCCCGCGTCGGCCACGTCCTTGGTGGCGCCGCCGCCCCAGGTCACGTCATGCACCAGCAGCCGGATCTTGTCCGTCGTCACCGGCTTGAAGTGGTGCGGGAAAATCCAGCGGTCGCTGTAGAAGCTGTCCACCGTGGTGCGCGTCACCGGCGTCCACACCTTGAACACCTTCGCCGGCTCCTCCACCCTGTCGATTGTCAGCCATTTGCCATCTTTTTCGACCTGCAATTCGTAGTTCAGCAGCGACCCTTGCAGTTGCCACGGCGGCGCGGCGTAGACGATCACCCGCGACACCTCCGTCGGCTTCGGCAGACGGATTTCGACCGCCGCCGGAAAGCCCTTGACGTTGCTCATCCACGGCTGGTCGTCCTTCTTCTGCGCCCAGTACCAGTTCTCGAATTTTCCGTCGATGATCTTGCGAACGTCGTTGTCGATGCGCTTGTTTTTCGGCGTGTCCGGCTTCTCCGTGGGGTATTCCGGAGAGCCGTCCGCGACGGCCGTGACGCCGGGCGCCAGGGCCAGATCGGGGCCGTAAACCTGCGGGACGACGGCGATCTCCTGGCCCTTCGCCGGCTCGACGTACACCGGCAGCTCTGGCACGGGCAGCGACGCCCGGCCTTCCTTCACCGGCAGGTCGCTCTCCACGCCGAACGCGGACACGATATGCAACTTCTCGCCGCCCTTTACTTCCAATTCAATCCGCCCCCGCGGGTCGCCGGCGCTCTGGAACGCCGCCACGCGCCGGCCGCCGCCCTCAAACAGGCTGCCGACGTAGAGCTTGTTGCCCGTGGCGCCGAGGTCGTAGGCCTTGCGGAAATGCTTGCCGTACAGCTCTTCCGACCAGACGCGCATCAGCGGGGCCGCCGGGTTGAGGCCGCCGTCGTCGTTCTCCCACCACGTCGGGAAGTCCCAGAAGCCGTGGCTGCGGTCGTACCAAAGGTGATTGTGTTCTTTCGGGATGCCGTATTGCTCAAACACCATCATCTCGACCATCGTCCAGCGGCCCTGCAGGCGCGGCTGGTAGGAGCCGTAGACGCAGGCGAAAAAACCCTGTTCCGTCTGCCATTTCTCCAGTTTGTCGGCGCCGTACTTCTTGAGCAGCGTTTGCAGCGAATCCAGGGCCGTGCGCGCCAGCGCCTGGTCGCCGTTGACGCAGTTGTAGGCATGGAAGGAAAAGGCGTCGATGGTCTTGGCGCCGCCGGCCTTGAGGAAGTCCTCGATCCAGGGTTGCAGCCCCGGGTCGATGCTGACTGTACCGGGGCCGAGCACCTTGAGCCTGGGATCGACCGACTTGACCGTCTCGTAAAACGGCTTCATTTCCTTGACGGCGAAGTCGGCGCCGCCGCCGCCGCCGTTCGGCTCGTTGCGCGGCTCCCAGTACTCGACCACGTCCTTGAAGTGTTCGACGATTTTCCGGACGCCGGCCAGGTTCTTCGTGCCGTTGGGAAAGGCCACCATCAGGGATCGCTTGCGGGCTGGATCGAACGGCAGGTAGAACTTCCGGTCGATGGCGATGGCCGCGTCCAGGTCCTTGATCGACTGGTCGGGCTTGTCGGCGTCGGCGTGGTGGCGTTGCGGCCCCATGCCGGCGACGCCGCGCATCACCTCATCCTCGGCGCCGTCCGGGCCGCCGGACGTTCCCACGGGCGGCAGGTCGGGGAAGCGCGAATCCCTGCGGAAAATGACGAACGTCGTGCCGCCGAGCACGTCGCCCCACGGCCCTTTCGTCGGGGCGCCGTACAGGTAGAGTTTGTACCAACCGGGTTGTTTCGCGTTGACCTTGAGGGCGCCGCCGGCGATTTCCCCCCTGTCCACCATCTCACCCCAGTAGTCGCGGACCTCGAAGCGCGTGGCCCCATCGCCCTTGAGGGTGAAGGCGACGGGTTCGCCGACGTAAAAGACGTGGTTGCGCTTGCCGGATTCGACCGCGACGGGGTGCGGCGGCCCCTTGGTGATCCAGCCGCCGGCGTGCGCCGGGCGGCGGCTTCCGCACAGGACGCAGCCCAGGGCGACGAGGAAAATCGAAAGGGAGCGGCGCATGGATGGGTCCTCTCGGAGGGAAAAGGACATGCTACCGCGAAGACGGAAGGGAGGCAAACGACCTTGGTGGTTCCGCAAGGCCACACCCATGCGCGCGACGCGAAACGGTTGGCCCGGCAGGCGGTGATGGAAACCGCCGAGACGCCGATCCGGCCCAACGAGATCGAGGCGTCGTGATTGCCAACGCAACGGCGCGGTTCTCGTGGCTGAGGCACGGTTGTTGCTTATCTAAAGAACACGGAAGCAGAGCAACAGGAGCCTGGGCGTTCGCGAACGGCAAGGCGACTCGATGGGGCGCCAGAAGCAGATTCTAGGGATATGATAAGAAGAAATAAGAAGACGTGCAAGGGGGAGAAGGGCCTATTGGACGACCCGATCCGGGAGGCCTCGCGGGAGTCGTTCCCCGCGAGCGATGCGCCGGCCCGGACGGCCCACCCGGGCGTGGGACCGCCGGCGTCGGAACGAGGGGCGCGGGATGGAGTGGACATGGTGGAGCGCAACGAGGCGACCGGGCCGCAAGGTTTCCCGGCCGCCTGATGGAGGCGTTTTATGTTTGGCAAGCGCTGGCGGTTGTTCCGCCTGCTGGGCATCCCGGTCAGCGTGGACGCCAGTTGGCTGATTATCCTCGCCTTGCTCACCTTGAGCTTCAGCACCGACTATCCCTACGTCCTGAACCGGTTCTACCCCGGCGCCGCCAAGCTGCCGGAGTACGGATACTGGATCATGGGCCTGCTCACGGCGCTGGCGTTTTTCGCGTGCATCGTCCTTCACGAGCTGGGGCACGCCGTCACCGCCCGCCGCCTGGGCATGAAGATCAACGGCATCACGCTCTTTCTCTTCGGCGGCGTGTCGGAACTCGGCGGCGAGCCGGAGTCGGCCGGCACGGAGTTTCTCATGGCCGTCGCCGGGCCGGCCGTCAGCCTCGTCCTGGCCGTGGCGTTCGCGCTCCTGGCCTGGGCGGGCTACCGCGGGGGATGGTGGCATCCCTTGGTGATCGTCCTGGGCTATCTGGCCGCCGTCAACGGACTGGTGCTGGTGTTCAACCTGGTTCCGGCCTTCCCGCTCGACGGCGGCCGGGTGTTGCGCTCCCTCCTCTGGGCGGCGATGGGCAACGTCCGCCGGGCGACCTTCTGGGCCTCAATGCTCGGCCAAGGCTTCGCATGGCTGCTGATGGGCTTGGGCGTTCTGGAATTCTTCACGGGGGACTGGTTCGACGGCGTGTGGCTCGGCCTCATCGGCCTGTTCCTCAACAGCGCCGCCCGGGGCGGCTACCAGCAGGTGCTGATCCGGCAAGCCTTGCGCGGCGAGCCGGTGCGGCGGTTCATGAACCGCGAGCCGATCGTCGTGCCGCCGTCGCTGGACCTGCGCCGCTGGGTGGAAGACTATGTCTACCGCTATCACCGCAAAATGTTCCCGGTGGCGTCCGACGGCCGGCTGGAAGGTTTCATCAACACGCAGACGCTGACCGACGTGCCCCGCGAAGAGTGGGACCGTCGCACGGTCGGGGACGCGATGAAGCGCGACGTCCAGGCGGTCGCCGTGCCGCCCGACGCCGACGCCCTGGAGGCGCTGGGCAAAATGCAGCGCACCGGCGCCAGTCGTCTGCTGGTGACGGAGGGGGACCGCCTCGTCGGCATCGTCAGCCTCAAGGACCTGCTCGCGTTCCTGAATGAAAAGATTGAACTGGAAGGCCTGGAGCGGTGAAACGTCGGGGCGCCGCGCCTCCGTCCTCCGCCGCACTGTGGATAGGCGAAACCAAACGACGACGGCCCGAGACGACGGTCGGGTTTCCATCCCCCGCTCGCGCCTCGGGCCGGCAAAACCGCCTGAAGAAGCCTTACGACTTTTTCGCCTCGACCGGGTTGGCGTCCGAGGTCTCGACGGTGGTGTCCTGCGTCTGCGACAGCGTCACCGGCGTGGCCTGGCCGCCGATCTCGATGCTAAGCGTGCCGTTGAGCGTCAGGTGCATACTGGTGCGGGCGACGCGGCCCTTGTCGGGGTCGTAGTAGATCGTGCCGGCCGCGTCCTTGCTGGTCAGGTCGGCGCTCTTGATGCGGAAGGGCAGGCCGCCCGACTGGGCCTTCTCGTCGGGCGGCGTATATTTCAGCTCCGTCTTGACGCCGATCTTGTCCCACTTCTTCTCGGCGTCTTCCTTGGCGTCGGCGTTCTTGCCCTCGTAGGTGTAGGTGAAGGTGTTTTCGTACTTGCCGATGGGGCCCATGTCGAGGGTGCTCTTGGCGTCCCAGTGGTCGCCCTTGGCCACTTCCTTGTTGGGCAGGGCGGCGAAGGTCGGGGCGGCCATCTGCTTTAGCGCGTCCTCGCTGAGGATCTGGTCCAGGAGCGGCTTCATCTGCTGGTTGGCGGCCGTCAGCTTCTTGAGGAAGTCGTCGCGGCCCTCGACCTTGGTGATCGTGATCGGCTTGTCCTTGGGCATGTTGATGGTCAGCGTGAACTCGGAGCCGACCAGCGCCTTGAAGAAGTCGCCCAGGGCGTTGTTCGGGGCTTCGGGCTTGGTCGAGTCGTAGGTGATCTTGCTGCCGCCGAGGTCGATGTCCATCTGCACGCCGACGATCTTCTGGACGACGGTCCAGTTGTCGCCGTCCTGCTTGGTCGGCGTCCAGCTGAAGATGAAGGTCTGGTTCTGCGTCTGGCTGACGTCGTTATTGAGGACCTTCATGGTCTGTTTCGTGACCGTGGTCATCTTCTGGTAGAAGGCCTTGTCCTTTTCGAGCTTCCAAACCAGATTGGCCTTGTCGCCGGCGGCGGGCGCGGGGGCCGGTTTGGCGTCGGCCGGTTTGGGGGCCGGTTTGGCGTCGGCCGGTTTGGGGTCGGCGGCCGAGGCCGCGACGGTCGCGGCGCAAAAGACGAACAGGGCAGCGAACGCACGGCGCTGCAACATCAGGGAACCTCCAGGGGGGAAGCGGCGGAAGACGCGCGTCGCGTCCTGCGTGGTTGCGATAACTTCTCTTTTTTACCGTATCGGCCGGGGGAAGCAAGTCCCATTGTCGCGGTGGCCACCCTTCGTCGGGTTTTTTATGTTCTCCTTTAGCACCACCGCCGCCGCGCCGCGATGATATAATCCGGCGGTTGACCCATCCCGTCCGCAACTGGGAGAAAGCCATGGGCTTCAAAATGGATCGAGTCCACGTCTGGTCCGGCGTCGTCGCCGACCAGGCCGGCGGCGTGGCCGCCAAGCTGTCGCTGCTGGCGCAGGCCGCCACCAACCTCGAATACATCTACACGCGCCGCCAGCCGGATCGTCCGGGTACGGGCGTCCTGTACGTGGCGCCGGTCACCGGGCCGTTGCAGGTGCGGGCCGCCCGCTCGGCGGGGCTGACGGAGACCAACGACCCGGTCGTGCTGCGCGTCGAGGGTGACAACCAGGCCGGCCTGGCGCACCGCGTCACGCAACAATGGGCGCTGGCGGGGCTGAGCTTTCAGGGCATGACGATGGCGGTGCTCGGCGACAAGTTCGTCGGCTACGTCTCGTTCGACACCGTGGCCGACGCCAACCGGGCCGCCGCCATCCTCGGCGACGAAGGCGCGGCGGGCGAAGGACGGAAATAAGAGACAAGGAGACAAGGAGACAAGGAGACAAGGAGACAAGGAGACAAGGAATGCGAGTGAAACGGCATGTGAGTTCAGTCCGCGCTCTTAACTTCGCAGGCGAAATGCAATCCCCTCTCCTTGTCTCCTTGTCTCCTTGTCTCCTTGTCTCCTTGTCTCCTTGTCTCCTTGTCTCCTTGTCTCTCAACGGTTGTCGTGTAAGGCGGCAAGGGCGGCGTTATGGCCGCAGGCGCCGTGGACGCCGGCCCCCGGGTGCGTGGACGCCGACGCCAGGTAGAGGCCGCGAACCGGGGTCCGGTATCGGAAATACGGAAACGCGGGTCGGAAAAAGAGCTGTTGGTCGATGTGGGCGCTGCCGCCGCCGAGGTCGCCGCCAACGAGGTTGGCGTCCATCGCCTGGAGGTCGTCCGGCGAAAAGACCGCCCGCGCCCGGATGAGGCCGCGGAAGCCCGGCGCCAAGCCTTCCAGCCGCCGTTCGATACGGTCGGCGAATGCCTCGCGCCGGTTCGCCCAGCCGCCTTCGATCACGGAAGGCACGCGCGAATAGGCCCAGAGGGTATGTCCGCCGGACGGGGCGCGGCTCGGGTCGGCCAGGGACTGCTGGCCGATGACCAGATACGGGTTGGTCGGCAGTTCGCCGGCGCGGACCTGGCGCGTGAAGGCCCGCAGGTCGGCCAGACTGTCCCCCGCGTGGAGGACGGCCGACTCGCGGGCCTCCGTCGAGGTCCACGGCACGGGGCCGGACAGCGCCCAATCCATCTTGAACGTCCCCCATCCGTAGTGGAAATGGTGCATACGGCGGCGCATCCCCGCGGCCGCCGGACACTCCTCCAGCAGCCGGTGATACAGGGCCGGCGGCCCCACGTCGGCGAGGACGGCCCGACCCGCCGGGATTTCGTCGCCGTCCGCCGTCCGCACCGCGACCGCCCGGCCGTCGCGGACGAGGATGCGCTCCACGCGGGCGTTGAGGCGCAGGGCGCCGCCGGCCTCTTCGAGACGACGGATCAGGGCGTGCGTGATGGAGCGGGCGCCGCCGATGGGGATGCGAAAACCAGGCCCGGACGCCAGCAGGGCCAGCACCAGCCCGAGGCCCGCCCCGGCCGGGTCGTCCGGCCCGAGATCGACGTGCAGCGCCAGGGCCGGAACGACGCGGCGGGCCGCCTCCGTCTTGAAATGCCGCAGGGCGAAGGCCGCCGTCGTACCGAGTCCCTCGCGCGCCAGCCAGGCGAGGTGATACGGCCCCAGTCGAAGGGCCGCGCCGAACCCCGGCAGCGGGCCCAGCAGCGCCGCCGTCAGGCGGTCGCCCATCGCCCGGCGCCACAGGGCCAAACGCTTCCATGCGGGACCGTCTTCGCCAAAAGAGATCGCCGACTGGTCCGGGTCGCGCGAAATCGTGACGCAGGAGCCGTCCGGGGCCGGATGACAGCTCTCGCGCGGGGCGTTGGCCCAGCGGAGGCCGGCGCCGGTCAGGTCGAGGTCGCGGAAGGCGGGGCTGTCGTCGGCGAACGGGAAGAAGGCGGCGCCCACGTCATGCAGGTAGCCGGGCAGCGTCAGCTCCTCGGAATAGCAGGCGCCGCCCGGCCGGCCGTTCGCCTCCAGGACCAGCACCTTCCAGCCGCGCCGGGCCAGGGTCGCCGCCGCCGTCAGCCCGTTGGGGCCGGCGCCGATGACAATTGCATCCATTGAAGCTCCGTATAGTATTTATTGCTCCCCTCTCCCCTCGGGGGAGAGGGGCCGGGGGTGAGGGGGCGTTTTCTCCCCTCTCCCCTCGGGGGAGAGGGGCCGGGGGTGAGGGGATATTGATTCGGGAGGCACGCCCCCTCACCCCCAACCCCTCTCCCCCGAGGGGAGAGGGGAGAGTATTCAGGCGCCGACCGCCAGCTGCACCACGACCACCACGAACAGGCCGACGCTGATGACGCCGTTGACCTGGAAGAACGCCCGGTTGACTCGGCTCAGGTCGTCCGGCCGCACGATCCAATGCTCGTAGGCCAGCAGCGCCGCCGTGGCCGCCACGCCGGCGAGGTAGATCCACCCCAGGTCCGGCCGCGCCGCCCAGTAGAGGGTCGCCAGCAGCGCCAGCATGACGACGTGACAGGCCAGGGCCGTGCGCAGACTGGCGCGGACGCCGATGGCCGCGGGGACGCTGTGCAGCCGCGCCTTGCGGTCGAAGTCCACGTCCTGGCAGGCGTAGAGGATGTCGAAGCCGGCCACCCAGAAGAGCACGGCGCCGCCGAGGAGCAGCGGCGTCGCCAAAGTCGTCCAGGCGTCGTCGCCGCGAATGGCGATCCAGGCCGCGACGGGCGCCAGCATCAGCGAGGCGCCCAGCCAGAAGTGCGACAGCGCCGTGAAGCGCTTGGCGAGCGAGTAGGCGCAGACGAAGATCAGCACCGGAACGGATAGGTAAACGGGCCAAGGATTCGGAGGCGCGGCCAACAGGAACAGCAGCGTCGAGGCGATGAAGCCGGCGCCGCACAGGAGCGTGAAAAGCCAGACGGCGGCCGCAGCGAGTCGGCGGGCGGGCAGGTGCCGGCCGGCGGTGCGCGGGTTGGCGGCGTCGATGCGGCGGTCGGTCAGACGGTTGAAGGCCATCGCCGCGCTGCGGGCGAAGACCATGCACAGGAGAATGCCGACGAGCTGCACCCACTGGAAGCCGGCGTGTTTCCAGGCCAGGACGGCGCCGGTCAGCGCGAACGGCAGCGCGAAGACGGTGTGGCTGAAACGAATCAGCTCCAGGAACGAGCGGAGTTGGCGGAACATGACGCGGCGGCCTCCCTGGCGTTGTCATAGCAACCGCCGCGGCCGGCGTCTTGCAACGGCGGCACGCGCCATTCGTCAGGCGGACGGCGCTTCCAGGAGGGCGCGATAGTAGCGGGGAACCCCCTCGTAGGCGCCGCGGTAGGTGGCTTCCAGCGGCACGTTGATGTATTGCTCCGGGTCGAGGAACAGCGGCATGTCGGGCAGCGGATCGCCGACGGCGACCGGCTCGACGTAGGCGGTAGGCGCGGGGCCGGCGACGTAGGCCGCCAGCGTCAACGGCTTGTCGGTCGGTGGGGAGAACGCGCCATCCGTAAGCTGTCCCCAGAGGGCCGCGTGAATCCCGTTCTGGTCGCGCGGCCCAGGCGGGTGCAGGTCGATCAGCAGCAGATTGATGCCTTGGGCCAGGGCGGAGGCGGCCTTGTCCAGAAAGGTACGCAAGGCATGGCGGCTGGTCTTGTTGCCCGGCGATAGGATCTCGATCAAGGCGACGATGCGGTGATGGCTGGTGTGCCGAATGACCACGGTTCGCCGTTTCAGTACATATTCATCGACCTCGGCGCGTACGGTGAAGCGCACCTTCGGCGGGGCCTCGGCCAGAGCGACGGCCCCTTCTGATTTGCGGGGACCGTCGTCGCGTTCCGGATCGGGCGCTTTGAGCGTAAGCACATCGGGTCCGAACGGCCCCGCGATCTGTTCCCCGAGCGCGTAGTATTCCGGCGGCAGCAGACCGGAATTGAGGGCTTTGGTAAACTCTCCTATCCACGTGTTATGAAAACTGTGAAAGATCCCGGCGTCAACGCGCGACCAGTCGTGAATGGGCATTCTCCGCTCCTTGTACGGGCGAAGGGCATTATACCATCGCCAGCGGATAGAGTCCGCCGGGCACGGATTGGTAGTACGCCCGGCACTCCCGCTCCCGCCCCCGCACCACGCGCCGGCCGCGCAGGTCGCCGACCGTCTCCGTCACCACGGTGCGCTGACCCGACGTGAAGCCGTCGTGGAACGAGATCACCACCCAATCGCGCGTCCGGTTCAGTCGGTGCGCCAGGGCCGTGTTCGAGAACAGGGCGCGGAAGCGCCAGCCGCCGCGATCCGTGTTGTACAGCGGCAGCCACGGCTCGTTTTCCGGGTTGAAGCGTCGCGGCGTGAGCGTGGGCAGGTTGTTTTCGTCGGCCTGCCGGCGATACTCGGCGTCCACCGCCAGCAGGTCATCGACCGACGGTTCGCCGCGCACCGGCTCCGGCAGGCGCGTCCGGGCCAGGCGTCCGGCCAGGGCGTCGATGAGGCCGCGCAGCCGTTTGGGGCCGACGCCGGCCTCGGTCAGCCGGCCTTCGTGGGCCGCCCGTTCCAGTTGCTCCAGCGACGACACGCCGAGCCGCTCGTGCAGCACCCGCGCCAGTTGCGGGCCGACGCCCGGCAGACTGGTCAGCAGTCGTTCCGGGTCGATGTGGCCGCCCGCCGGACGGAGCGTGTGAAACTCGCCGGTGCGGATCAGACCTTCGATGGTGTAGGCCAGACTGGCGCCGACGCCGGGCAATTCGTCCAGGCCGGCGCGCCCCTTCTCGGCCAGCAATTCCGAAGCCGGACGCTCCATGGCGAAAATCGTCTGGGCCGCCTGCCGGTAGGCGCGCACGCGATGGATGTTCGGCTCCTCGCTTTCGAGGTAGTCGGCGTATTCGTTCAATTTGCGGGCGATGTCCGCGTTGTTCATGGCCGCCTCCGCTCCTAATCCCTTCGTTGTAATTATACGGGCGTACACTAAGCCAGACAAGGACGGGCTGACAAGCCTTCCTAACTCGCCTTGCCCGACTTTCCCCGATCTGCTAGATCATCCTCTTATGCGGGCCGCCCCGTTCTCCCCCGCCGTCTCCCTCGACCGAGCGAGAACGACCATGATCCCTCTGGACCTCACCGGCAAGGTCGCCCTGGTCACCGGCGTCGGCGACAACGTCGGTTTCGCCTGGCACATCGCCAAGACGCTCCAGGCGGCCGGCGCCCGCCTGTTTTTCGCGGTCCATCCGCGGCTGGTGGACATCGTCGAAAACATCCTGGAACGCGAGCCGGACGCCCCGTCGCGCGTGTTGCCCTTCGGGGCCGGGAACCTGCGCGTCGAGAAGGTCATCGCCTGCGACGTCGGCTTCGACACGATGGACGACGTGGACGAGAAGACCCGCAACGACCGCCGCTTCGCCAAGCGCGGCGACTATTCGATCCAGGGGATGCTAAAGACGTTTCAGAGTTCCTGTAGCCAGATTGATGTCCTGATCCACAGCGTCGCCTTCAGCCCCGAGATCACCCACAAGGCCATCGACGTGAGTCGCAAGGCCTACCTCACGGCCCTGAGCGTCAGCGCCTATTCGCTGACGGCGCTTCTCCGGGCCTGCCAGCCGCTGATGGAGAACCGGCCGGGCGGCGCCAGCGCCGTGGGCCTGACCTACCTCGGCGGCTCGCGGGTGGTGCCGCACTACGGCGGCGGCATGTCCACCGCCAAGGCGGCCTTGCAGATCGACGCCATGCAACTGGCCCAAAATCTCGGGCCGAAAAACATCCGCGTCAACCTGATCTCGGCCGGCCCCTACGCCTCGCGCGCGGCCTCGGCCATCGGCAAGGGCGACCACAGCATTCACGACATGATCGACTACGCGGCGGCGCGTTCACCGTTGCCGCGCGGCATCGAGGCCGAAGAAGTGGCCAACGCGGCGGCGTTTCTGTGCAGCCCGCTGGCGTCGGCGATCACGGGAGAAGTGCTGTACGTCGATTGCGGTTACAACGTGATGGGCGTCTGACGCTACGGTCGCGGCCCCGATTCGCCGCGTTTGCGGATTCGCGGGATCTCCAAACGGCAACAACCCAGGTCGAGATGTTCCGGCGCCGGCGCGTCGTCGCCGGGGCGGAACACGTCGGGATGCAGGCGGTAGACGACGAACCGCCCCTGCTTCTCGTCGCAGACGACGCCGGCGTGGCGGAGGACGCCCAGGTGGTGGGACACGTTGACCACTTCGGCGTGCAGGAGGGCGGCCAGTTCGGAGACGTTGCGGGGGCCTTCGCGTAGACAGGTGATGATCCGGAGTCGTTCCGGGTCGGCCAGCGCCCGAAGCATCCTGGCGCAGTGGTCGGGTTGTAAGGCGTCCTTCATGGGGGCCTCTTCGGTCTCGGAGAAGATGCGATGGGACTTCTCCTCAACACCCTTCTAACATACCCTGCCGGCCGGGCCGCGACCAACGGCACTTTCGGCGGCGTGTGAAGGAACCTGCAAGATTTCGGCGGAAGCGGCGCGAAGCCTTGCCGGGTTTCCGGGAGGCGGCCTACAATTCTAACCGGCGACAACTCAGGAGGCCCCGCGATGACGGAACGCAAACCGAAAGACGGCGGCGACAAGGCGAAGTTGGTGCGCAAGAGCCTGATGGTGGACGAGGCGAAGTTGGAAAAGGCTCGGAAGGCGTTGGGGGCGTCGAGCGACGCGGAGGCATTGCGGCTGGCGCTGGACCACCTGCTCAGCCACTTCCAGGGCGGACACGGCGAAGAGGAGTAGGTGCTCGTCGGAACAACGATCCCTCGTTTAGCCGCGACGCGCAGCGGAGGCGCTCGATGCAAGCACTCCGCTGCGCGTCGCGGCTAACCGACGCTCCTTTTCGTCACTCCTGCGGCAGCCGGCAGCACGCCGGCCCACACGGCGGCGCGTCGGGGTCGCATTGGGTTTCCGCCCGCGGCCGGGCGGGCAGGCCCAGCTGTTGATCGACCTTTCGGCTGTGGCATTTCGGACAGACGACCTCGTCGGCGCCGCCGAAGGCTAGTACCTCAAAGGCGTGGTCGCACTGCTGACACGCGTATTCGTAAAGCGGCATCGGTTCTCCTCCCGCCTCGATCTCAGGTGCGCCGGCGGCGCAGGATTTCGCTGGCGCGTTGCAACACCCGCAGGTCGCTCTCGGTGAGGTTCTCGCGGCCGACGCGGGAAATCTTCTCCAGCACCGCGTCCATCTCGGCCTTGATGCGGGCCTCTTCCATGCCGTCCGGCGCCACGGCCGCCCGAACCGGTTCCCGTTCCTCTTCGCGGTAGACGCGCAGGTTGGGCCGCTCGATCCGCCGCCGCCAGGCCGCGACGTTCGGCCAAAGCCCGTGCAAGTACGGGCTGAGCCGCCAGTGCATCCGGTAGTAGAGGAAGCCGAAGCCGGCGCCGCCGAGGTGGACGGCCACGGCGATCATGCTTTCCCTGGTGCTGGACAGCAGGCTATAGGCGTCGTAAGCGACCGAACCGACCACGAACAGCCAGATCGGCACCGGCAACAACAGGAACAGGTAGATGATGCGCCGCGGGTAGTGGAAGGCGAAGACGACCAGCACGGCGGTGACGGCCCCCGAGGCGCCGAGGCAAAGGTCGTTGCCGGGGAATCCGAGGAAGTGGGCGAGCGAAAACGCTAGGCCGCCGACCACGGCCGACGCCAAATAGAAGACCAGAAACTCGCGCGGGCCGTACAGGTCTTCCAGCTCGCTGCCAAACCACCAGAGCAGCAGCATGTTGAAGAGGATGTGGAGAATGTCGCCGGGGTCGTGCAGGAAGGCGTAGGTGAGCAGCCGCCAGACCTCGCCGTGAAAGACGACCCGATTGACGTTGAGGAGCAGGGCGTCGGTGAAGGGATCGCCGGCGATCAGCTGGATGACGAAGACGACGACGTTAACGCCGACCAGCCATTTACAGATCGTGCCGCGTCCGGCGAAGGAACCCAGAAAGCTGGGGCCTTCACGGCGGACGTAATCGCGGTCGTTGATGCCCATGACCGTCCTCTGCGCCGTCCTTCCGGCGGACTGCGTCGCCCGGTGCGGGCGCATGATTCTACTTCAATTTACCACATTCGGGCGGCCGGGGGAAAGGCGGGCCGACCGGCGTGGGCCGGCCGCCTCAGCGCTCCCAGGGGAACTCTTCCTGTTCATTGTACCGTTGTGGGCGGGCGTTCGCGGCCTGAAGGGTCGTGATGTTCTGGAAACAGAGTAGGCCGAAGAGAATCGCCAGGTAAATGTCGCCATACTCGCCCAGCAGCGGCACGAAGCGGCCGAGGACGTGGGGAAAGGCGCAATGGAAGGCCGCCAGTCCGGCCACGCCGGCGGACACGGCGAGGGTGATGGAATCGCCGATCCGGGGCGACGCCGCGACGAACACCTCACGCGCCATTTGCCCTCCGTCCAGGGGCCAGATAGGCAACAGGTTCAGGATGGGCCAGAACAGATTGATTTCGATCAGGAAGGACCAGGTCATCCCCGCCGGATCCCGCCACGCCTTGGGGACGTTCGGGAGGAGGACGACGCCGGCCGCAAACACCACGGCGAGCAGAACGAACTGGATGAGCGGGCCGGCGAAGGAAACCAAAAAGCGCTGCCAGCCCTTGTTGAGGGCGTTGCTGCCGACGGCCAGGCCGCCGAAACTGTACAACACGATATGGCCGTGACTGCCGAAGAGACGGCCCATGAACACGTGGCCGAACTCGTGAATCAGGATCGATACGAAGACGCATAGTATCCAAAGGACCAGATAGAGCAGCCCATTGCGCCCGCCTTCGGCGGTGACGCCCCATCCGAGGACGGCGCTGAGGAGCCAGAACCAGGGGTGAACGCGGATGTGCGTGCCGAACAACCAGAAGCGGAGGTCGAACGGCGATTCGGCAGGTTCACTGAGGAACACGGCGACGGCCCTCGGGCGGTGGTCGGAGGAAACGTCTTGATTGTGGTGGTCGGCCGCGGCCGGGGCAAGAGGAATCCGCCGCCGGAATGGCGTCGCCGGGAAGCCGCGGCGGCATTACAATCCGTGGGTCGGGGCCGCCAGAAGCCGACGGGCGCGCGTCCATCCCCCTGGGAGTCGCTCCATGACGCAAACGCTGACCCATTGCATCGCGGTCTATCCGGGCACGTTCGACCCCATCCACAACGGCCACCTCGACGTCATCGAGCGCGGCCGTCGCGTCTTCGACCGGCTGATTGTCGGCGTCGGCATCAACCCGGACAAGGCGCCGTACTTCCAACTGGAGGAGCGCGTCGATCTGGCGCGTCAGGTGATCGCGCCGTTCGGCAACGTGGAGGTGCAGCCGTTTACGGGCCTGGCGGTGGCGTTCGCGCGGCAGGTGGGCGCCCGGGTGATGCTGCGCGGCTTGCGGACCACCAGCGACATGGAGAACGAATTCACCATGTCGCTGATGAACCGGGACCTCGACCCAGAAATCGAGACGGTGTTCCTGATGGCCAAGGAGTCGTATTCGCACGTCAGCAGCACGCTTCTCCGGCAGATCGCCGCGTTCGGCGGCGGTCTGGACAAGTTCCTGCCGCCGGCGGTCAAGGCGGCGCTGGAGGCGCGGGTGCGGGAACGAAAGAAATGAAGGCGGAACTCTTGGTTCCCACACTCCGCCAAAACGCCCCGGTCTCAGCGTGGAAAATCGGCGGACGGCGCGATGAAACCGCCGCCCGACCCTATTGCTACAACGTCCAGACACGCCAATACGCGTGACCTTCCCCGAGCCGACGGACGCAGGCACGCCCCGCCGACTTCGCCGCCCGCCCGGTTGAGTTGACCGCGCCGAAGCCGATGCGTACATTGGACGTATTGCCGGCAACTCGGTCCCTGGCTCGCCGTCCCCATGCTCACCAAGCGCATCATCCCCTGTCTCGACGTGGACCGCGGCCGGGTGGTCAAGGGCGTCAACTTCCTTCAGCTCCGCGACGCCGGCGACCCCGTCGAGGTCGCCCGCCGCTACGAAGAGGCCGGGGCCGATGAGCTGGTCTTTCTCGACATCAGCGCCAGCCACGAAGGCCGCGACATCATGCTCGACGTGGTGCGCCGCGTGGCCGAAGAGATTTTCATGCCGTTCACGGTCGGCGGCGGCATCCGCACCCTGGAAGACGTTACGCGGCTCATCCAGGCCGGGGCCGAAAAGGTCAGCATCAACTCCGCCGCCGTCAAGACGCCCGAACTGGTCACGGCCGTGTCCGGCAAGTTCGGTCGATGCGCCACTGTCGTCAACATCGACCCGCGCCGCGTGCGACGCCCCCCCTCACCCCTTACCCCTCTCCCCCAAAGGGAGAGGGGAGCAAAAGACACCCCTCGCCCCTTGGGGGAGGGGGGCAGGGGTGAGGGGGAAGAGTGGTGGGAAGTCCACGTCCACGGCGGCCGCACGCCGACCGGGCTGGAGGCCGTCGCCTGGGCGCGGCGCGTCGAGGAGCTGGGGGCCGGCGAGATCGTGCTGACCTCGATGGACGCCGACGGCACCAAGGCCGGATACGACCTGCCGATGACGCGGGCCGTCGCCGAGGCCGTCGGCGTCCCCGTCGTCGCCAGCGGCGGGGCCGGCTCGCCCGAACACCTGTTCCAGGTGCTCACCGACGGAAAGGCCGACGCCGCCCTCGCCGCCAGCATCTTCCATTACAACGAATACGGCATCGAAGCCACCAAAGCCTATCTGGCCGAACGCGGCGTGGCCGTCCGCCGGGTCGGACGCTGACGCCCGGCCTGCGACGCACCGAGAACAACCTGGGAGGTCCGAATCATGGCCGACGCTAAAATGCCCGTGCTTTCCCTCGACGCCCCGCGCCCGGCCCCCGCGCCCCGGCCGACGCCGACGCCCCCGTCGAGCCGAAGGGCGCGGCCATCCACAAGGCCGAGGTGCGCAAGGAGCCGGAGGTCAACAAGCTCTTCCGCATGGTCATGGAACACGAGGCTTCCGACCTTCACCTCAAGGTCGGTCAGCCGCCGATGATGCGCCTCAAGGGCGACATCCGCCGGATGAAAATGCGGCCGCTCACCCAGGAGGACATGGAACGGCTGCTGCTGACCCAGCTCCAGCCCAAGCACCGCAAGATCCTCGACGAGGAAGGGGGCGTGGACTTCTCCTACATCATCGGCAACGACGAGTGCCGCTTCCGCGTCAGCCTCTTCAGGCAGCGCAGCAATCTGTCGCTGGTCGCCCGCCGCGTCAACAACGTCATCCCCAACTTCTCCGACCTCGGCCTGCCGCCGTCCATCGAATTGCTGTGCAACTACCCGGAAGGTCTGGTCATCCTGGCCGGCGTCACCGGCAGCGGCAAATCGACCACCATCGCCTCCATGATCGACTACATCAACGCCCGCGAACCGCTGCACATCCTCACCGTCGAGGACCCCATCGAGTTCACGTTCAGCGACAAGAAAGCGTACATCAATCAGCGCGAGATCGGCCTGGACACGCGCGACTGGCACAAGGCGCTCAAGGACGCCGTGCGCCAGGACCCCGACGTCATCCTCATCGGCGAGTTGCGCGACGTGGAGACGTTCGAGGCCGCCGTCCACGCGGCCGAGACGGGCCACCTCGTGTTCGGCACCATCCACGCCGCCAGCTCCGGCACCACCATCAACCGTATTCTGGACCTGTTTCCGCCGGACAAGCACACCGCCATCCGCCAGGCGCTGGCCAACAACCTCAAGTCGGTCGTCGCCCAGAAGCTCGTCAAGGGGCTGAAAAAGGGCCGCGTGCCGACCAACGAAATTATGATCGTCAACCCGACGATCAAGAAGCTCATCAGCGAGGGCATGGACAACAAGATCCCCGACGCCATCAAGATCGGCTTCCTGGAAGGCATGGTGGACTTCACCGAGAACCTGCGGCAATTGGTGGAGCGCGGCGACATCGACAAGGCGGTGGCCCTGGAAGTGGCGCCGGCGCCGGAGCAGCTGAAGATGGCCCTCAAGGGCATCAGGGTGGCGGCGCCGGGCATCTTGTAAAAGAGTGGCGAGTGGCGAGTGGCGAGTGGCGAGTGGCGAGTGAATCGGTAGGCGGGCGGACATGGGAGAATCCGCGATGATTTTATCACTCGCCACTCGCCACTCGCCACTCGCCACTCTTTTCGCCGTCGCCGACTTCCCGCGCGGCGGCGGCTTCTACCTCAACGCCCCCGCCTTCCTCGCGGTCGTCGCCGTCTACTTCTGCTGGGTGCGCACCTGCTGGTGGGTGGACCGCGACGCCCGCCGGCTGAAACTGCCCGTTCCCCTCTGGAACGCGGTCCTGCTCGGCTGCGGCCTGCTCGGCCTTGTCGTGGTCTGGCTGTTCCCGCCGTGGCTGTTCCCGCTGTCGTTCTCGGTGCTGTTGCTGCTGTACGTCGGCTCCAGCATGGTCTACGTCCGCGTCCGCAACGAGGGCCTCGAGCCGGAAGGCCGGGTGCTGACGCCGCGCCACCTGCGCGACCTGGGCCGCCGCTGGCTGCGGCTGAATTTCAAGTCCGAGGGCGACGCGGAGGCGGAAGAGGAAATTCCCATCCGCTTTATCGGTAAAAGCGCCAACGGTCGAGAGGAAGACCCCAACCGCGTGCGGAGGGCGCAGGAGTCGCGCGGCTACCAGGCGGCCCTCAAGATGGTCCACGAAGCCCTGGAAATGCGGACCACCGACATCCACCTGGAGCCGACGCGCGACGAGATGGCGGTGCGCTTCCGCATCGACGGCATCCTCCAGGCGTCCGACCCGTTCAGCCGGGCCATGGGCGATTCGGTCCTGAACATTTTCAAGGTGCTGGCCGACCTCGACATCACCGAGAAACGCAAGCCGCAGGACGGCAGCTTTTCCGCCGAGGTCCACCGCCGCCGCAAGAAGAAAAAGAAGGACGGCGACGACGCGGCCGACGACCCGGACGAGCCGCACGTCCCGGAATCGCGGCAGATCGACTTCCGCGTGGCGACGGCCGGCAGCGTGGTCGGCGAAAAGATGGTCATGCGCATCCTCGACCGCGCCCGCCAGGTGGCCACCCTCAAACAGCTCGGCATGAGGCCGAAGATGCGCGATCACATCCACCAGATGGCCGTCGAGCCGCACGGCCTGCTGATCGTCTGCGGCCCGACCGGGGCCGGCAAAAGCACCACCCTCTACGCCTGTTTGTCGGAGATCGACCGCTACCAGAAGAACGTCATCACCGTCGAGAATCCGGTCGAATACCACATCCCCAACGTGACGCAGATCGAGGTCAACCCCAAGGCGGGCAAGACCTTCGCCTCGGAGCTGCGCAGCATCCTCCGGCAAGACCCCGACGTGATTTACATTGGCGAGGTGCGCGATCAGGAGACGGCGGAAATCGCCTGTCAGGCGGCCCAGACCGGCCACATGGTCTTCACCACGCTGCACGCCAACGACACCGTCACGGCCCTGGCCCGGCTGATCGACCTCGGCGTGGCGCCGTTCACCATCGCCGCCTCGGTCAGCGCCATCCTCAGCCAGCGGCTGGTGCGCGTGCTCTGCCCCAAATGCAAGAAGCGCTACAAGCCCAACCAGGAAATGCTGCGCAAGGCCAATTTGCCGGCCGACAAGATCGAATATTTCTACCGGCCGCCGCCGGGATCGGGCGAGACCCACGAGGACGAGGAAGACGACGACAGGCCGGAGCGCTGCCGCTACTGCGGCGGCACGGGCTACCGCGGCCGCACCGGCGTCTTCGAGCTTCTGGTCGTGACCGACCGCATCCGCGACCTGATCCGCGAGAACCCCAACCTCAACGCCATCCGGCAAGAAGCCGTCAAGGGCGGGATGAAATATCTTCAGGAAGACGGTCTGATGCAGGTGATCGAGGGGCGGACCTCGATCCAGGAATTGCTGCGCGTCTGCAAATAGCCCCCGCCGCCGGAGTTAATCCCATGCTCACGAGCCTTCTGACGCTGGCCATCATGGGGGGGGTAACCTACGCCTTCTGGCAGGAGGGGCTGCTGACGGCGCTGACGACGGCGGTGAACGTCTTCCTGGCGGGGCTGGCGGCGTTCGCCTTCTGGGAGCCGCTCGCCGGCCTGCTCGGCCCGATGTTCGCCGGCTCGTTTTTGCAAGGCTACGAGGACGCCCTGAGCCTGGTGGCCCTGTTCGCGGTCGCCCTCGGCCTGCTCCGCCTGGCCGTGAACAATCTGGTCAACGCCCATCTCGAATATCATCCATTGTTGCGGCAGAGCGGCACGGTGGTTTTCGGACTGCTCACGGGATACCTGGCGTCGGGCTTCCTGTTGTGCGTGCTCCAGACGCTGCCCTTGCAGGACCACTTTCTTCAGTTCGATTACCGCGTGGAGAAAAACGCCGGCGGCGCCAAGACGCCGCGCGTGCTGCCGCCGGACCACGCCTGGCTGGCGCTGATGCGCGGGGCCATGCCGGGTTTCGACCCGGACGGCACGTTTGAATTGCGCTACGCCCGCTACCGGCGCTTCGACGACGACCGCGACGCGACGCCGTATCAAGGGGAGTTTGAAGGGGCGGAAAACCGTTAACGACGCTTTGGCGAGGCGTCGCTCCCGCGCGTTGCGGGCGCGGTCATACGTTTGCGCATTTGCGCATTTGCGCGTCTTCTCTTTTTTTTCCTTGACGCGGCGCGAAAGTCGTGAAAGAATCTCGTTTGGATAACCGCGGCCCGTCGGACGACGACAACTTTCACGCCCTTTTCGTTCGTCGCCGCCCAGAAGTTGAGGAAGTTTTTCCTCGCGTCAGGCTCCGGTTCGTGTTCGCAACGGAAAAGGGATCGACATGTTCACGTCTTCCCCCATTCGGACGGCCTGTGGCCTTGTCCCCCCCAAGTACGGCAACGCCGCCTCCTCGGATTTGACCTACACGGTGACGAAGGGAAAGCAGACGCGCGACATCGAGTTGCCCTGAGCGTTCGGGCGGCCGGCCGAACTCGGCGCGCTGGCGCGACCTTGGAATTGGACCCGAGCGGGGTAGAATTCACCCTCGCGACGCCGATTGTTTTCGGACCCTTTTTTGTTCCGACAATCTCCGTCCGGATTCGCCTCACGCGACGATTGTGGTTTCCTCTTCGGGTTGGCCCCCGGCATCGCAGCCGGCGCGCCGGGTGTCCCGGGGAGGGATGCGTCGCCCGTCGTTTTTCTCTCTTCCTCTTTCGGAGAATGGTCATGGCAACCTTATGGGTGGGTCGGCGGAAGCGAGCCTTCACGCTGATCGAACTGCTGGTGGTGATCGCGATCATCGCGATCCTCATCGGCCTGCTGCTGCCGGCCGTGCAGAAGGTGCGCGAGGCCGCCGCACGCATGCAGTGCAGCAACAACCTCAAGCAGATCGGGCTGGGCTTCCACAACTTCCACGACTCCAACGGCTTCCTGCCCTGCGGCGGGACGAACACGAACAGCATCGCCACGAACGGCAACATCCCGGCCGTGGGTCAGGCCCAAACCGCATCTTGGGCCTTCCAGATCCTGCCCTACATCGAGCAGGGCAACGTCTACAATGGGAACACGCCCAACGGATACGGCGTTACCAACAACGTCGGCGCCGGCCAGGGCGGCATCGGCACGGGCACCGTTCCTTCCGCCATCATCAAGACTTTCTTCTGCCCCTCCCGACGCATCCCGTCCCTCGTGGCCGGCAACTGGGGCGGGATGGACTACGCCGCGAACGCCGAGAACCAAGGACAAAACGGCCTCTGGGGCGTGGTCAAACCCAATAGCCAAGCACCGATCACCCTGGTCCAGATCTCGGACGGCACCAGCAACACCATGATGGTGGGCGAGAAGAACCTCTGCACTACCTCGCTGAACACCGGCAACGACCTCTGCGACAACCGCGGTTACACCTGGGGCTACGACTTCGGCGGCAGCGGCAATTACGACAATACGCTCAGCAACTTCAACTACCAGCCCACCCAGGACCTCATCGGCGGCAATTGCGTGAACGGCAATAGCGGCAGCCACGGTTTCGGGTCCGCCCACATCCAGAAGTTCCAGTGCGTCCTTTGCGACGGCTCGGTGCGCGGCGTCAGCTACTCCGTCAACATTACCGTCTTCGAGTACTTCTGTGAACCCAATGACGGCCAGGTCTTCGACCCCAGTTCCTTCTAACCCGCCGGTTCAGGCGTCGGGTAAAGGGGCGGGATGACAAGAGGGGCGGGGCGACTGAAGTCGCCCCGCCCCTCACTGTTCCATGACGGCGACCGAGGGGCGTCGCTCACGGCGGGGCCGGCGCGGAGGCGCGCTTGCCGATCTGCTCGATCAGGGATTTGGTCGCGGGGTCATCCGGGTTCAAGTCCAGCGCCTGCCGCAGATGGACCAGCGCCTCGGCGTCGCGGCCGTCGCGGACCAGCAACTCGCCCAGCTGTCGTTGCATCTCCGCCCGTTGCGGAAGATACCGCACGGCCGTGCGCAGCGCCTCGATGGCGCCGGCGCGATCTCCCTGCATTTCCAGCGACTGGCTCAGGCCCCGGTACGCCCCGGCGTGCAACGGCTGGAGCGCCACGGCCTGTCGGAACGAGGCTGCGGCGCCGGCGCCGTCGTGCTGTTCGAGAAGGGCGGTCCCCAGCCAGAAGTGCGTCTGCGCGAAGGCCGGCTCGGCCAACACGGCGTCGCGGAAAGCCTGTTCCGCTGCCTTGAGGTTCCCGGCCGCTAGACGACGACGGCCTTCTAGGAGCGCGGCCGTCGCGGGATGATTGCCCTCCAGTTCATCAAGCGCACTTTCGGCGTCCACGGTACTTTCCCCGCCCTGCAAGCCCTGCGCCCGACGGAGAAGCGTCTGACTGTCGGCCTTCAGGTCCACCACTTCCGCCAGGAACGGGTCCGGCCAGGGCGCGTCAGGCGGCAGCGCCACCGCCTGGCGCGATGCCGCTTGCGCCGCCGTCGGATCACCGAGGCGCTGTCGGACTTCCGCCAGGAGGAGATAAGCGGCCCGACGCACTGAGGGGTTGTCGAGGCAGTCGGGCAGCTCGCGGGCGCCCTCGGCCGGGTCGCCGCGGGCCACGGCGATGCGGGCCAGGCCGAGATGGGCCGCGGCGTGGCCGGCGTCTCGCTTCAGTAGGTCGCGGTAGTGCTGCTCGGCCCCGTCCAGGTCGCCCCGCTTCATCAGCAGGTCGGCGAGGCGGAGGCGCACGGCGTCTGGGTCGGCCGGACAGAGCACGACGGCGCGGCGCAGGGCCGGAATCGCATCGGCCTCCGCCCCGTCCAATTCGAGCATCACCCCCCGGAAATAGGGCCAGCGGGGTTCGCGAGGCTCGAGACGCTCGGCCTCGGTGAAGCAGAGGACCGCTTGCGGCCGGAAGGCGTGCGCCGAAAGGACCATGCCGAGCCGGCCCCAGGCGCGGCTGGAGCGCGGCGACTCGCGGAGCCGCGCCTGGGCCTGCGCGATGGACTGCGCCACCGACGGAGCCAGTCCTTCCAGGGAGACGGCAGGCGGCGCCGGCGCCGGCGCCGCGCGCATCGCCCACCAAGCCGCCGCCCCGAAGAGCAGGGCCGCGAACACGAGGCCCGCCCACCACCGCCGGGAGCCCCCGCCGCGAACCGGTTCCTGTTTGGCCGCCGTGGTCATACGTCTAACCCACCGTCACAGGCCCCCAGGCGGACAGGATTGCTCCTCGCCGGCCCGAAGGCGACCGATCACCGCTTTTCCCCAACCGCGCGGCCGGCCGGTCGGCCCCGCCCCTGGTCCAGCCGAATCGCCTGGTCCGCCTCGACGCCGGGGAAGGATTCATCCGATCCGTCGGGCCAGCGCACGTCGATCCGATCCACCCGTTCGGCCGCGCCCAGGCCGAAGTGGGCGCGGGGGTCGTTGCTGCAAAGATAGCTCGTGCCGGGGTTGATCCAGCCCAGCCAACGGCGCCGCCCCGCCTGCACGCGGACCTCGGCGCCGTAGGCCGGCCGCCCGCCGTGGGCCGGATCGACCGCCTGCACCAGGAGCCAATGTCCCCGCCGCGGGGCGATGTTGTGGAACAGACGAGCGCGTCCGCCGGCGCAGGTGGCCAACAGGTCGGGGGCGCCGTCGCCGTCCACGTCGCCCACGGCCAGCCCGCGCCAAACGGCGGGCGTCCCGCAAAACGCCGGCTCCAGAGAGGAGCGGTCCACAAACTTCCCCGTCCCGTCATTGGCGAAAAGCAGGTTCCGTTGGGCGTACGGCGCCCAGAAGTCCGCGGCCGGGGGAACTCCCGCGGGTCGCGCGATCCCCCCGTTCACAATCGCCACGTCGAGGGATCCGTCCAGATCGAAATCGGCCAGGACCGTGCCGAAGCCCGTCCCATGCCATTTCGGCATGCCCAGCCCGCTGGCCGCCGTCCGGTCGGAGAAGACGCCGCGCGGCCCCTGTTTCCAGAGGGTGTTGGTTTCCTGTGTCAGGTGGGTGACGAAGAGGTCGAACAGGCCGTCGCCGTCCACGTCGCCGATCGCCGCGCCCATGCCCGCCTCGGCCTGGCCCATGCCGTTATAGGCCAAGCCGCGCGGCACGGCTTCCTCTTTGAACGTGCCGTCCTTCTGGTTGATCCACAGGTGGTTGGGCTGGCCGTCGTTGGCCACGAAGATGTCCGGCCAACCGTCGCCGTCGAAGTCCGCGCAGATCACTCCCAGCCCCGGCCCCGCGGCCGCCGCCAGCCCCGAGGACCGCGTCACGTCCTCAAAGCGGACTCGATGCCCGGCGGCCGGGCCGAGATTGTGATAGAGGTTGGTCACGGTCCCCGGAAAGTCCTTGGGAGCGCAAAAGTCCTCCTCGCCGCCCGCGCGCCGACACGGCACGGACGGGTCGTAATCCACATAGTTAACGACGACGAGGTCGAGCCGGCCGTCGCGGTCGTAGTCCACGAAGGCGGCCGACGTGCCCCAGCGGGCGTGTTCCAGCCCGGCCTCACGGGTTACGTCGGTGAAGGTGTCGTCGCCGTTGTTGAGGAGCAGTTTGATCCCGCCGTACTGCGTCACCAGCACGTCGGGGAGGCCGTCGTTGTTGACGTCGCCGACGGCGACGCCCATGTTGTAGCCCGCGAAGTCGAGTCCGGACCCTTTACTGACGTCCTTGAAGCGGCCGTCGGGCAACTGTTTGTAAAAGGCGTTGGGCCGGCCGTCGGGTCCGCCATTGTTGAGCAGGAGGATGTCGAGGCGGCCGTCGTTGTCGGCGTCGAACAGGGCGGCGCCCGAGCCCAAGTGCTGCGGATCGAAATAGGTTCCGGTGGGGCCGGGGTCGTGAACGAAGTCGATGCCGACGGCGTCGGTGACGTCCTCGAACCAGGGCGGCGAGGGCGGCGCGGCGGACGGTGAGACGGAAAGGCAGCGCCAGGTCCAGACGCCGGCCGCCGAAGACAAGGCAAGAACCGCCACGGCGCCCAGCCAACGCCAGTAGTTCATGGGAGATACCCTGCGAGTTCAGGGGCGGTCGGCTCGCGCACGGACGGCGCGAGTTACGGCGTCGCGGGCGCGTCCGCTTGGCGGGCGGTCCTCTCATAGCGGTGCAAGGCCGCGAGCAGCCCCTGAACGAAACCGGAATCGGCGCCGGCCGGGGTCGAGGCGAGCGCCCTCCGAGCCGCGACGGCGGCCTCGGTCATGCGGCCGTTGGCGGCGTAGGCCTCCGCCAGTAGGGCTTGAATTTCCGGATAACGGCCGGCAGTGGCCGCATCGGCCTGGCGGGCGCGCCAGAGCGCTTCCGCCGGACTGCGGTACAGGGGGTCGTGTTCGTGAAGCACTTTACTGGCCCGGTCGTACGCCCACCACGGCCAGTCGGGGTTGCGCCGCAGCCCTTCCGCGTAAGAGGCGGCCGCGGCGGCGTAACTCCCTTGTTCGCTCAACGTAGCCGCCCGGTTGAAGTAAGGCTCCGTCAATTCAGGCGCCAGGCGGATCGCCTCCTCAAAGGCGTGTTGGGCCTCATCCATCTTACCCTGACGAACCAGGGCCAGCCCCTTGCTGTTCTGGTAAAGCCCGACTTTGGGGGCGGCGGCCGTCGCCCGTGTGAAGAGGCCCAGTGCGTCCTCGACCTTGCCCTGGTCCAAGAAGACCAACCCCAGATTTTGGAGGGCCGGCGCATCGTCGGCGTCCAGCCGCACCGCGCGCCGAAGGCGCGCTTCCCCCTCCTCCCTTCGGCCGTGATTGTAGAGATAGGTGCCCAGTTCAAATTCCGCCCAGCTGTTGTTCTCGGTCACCCGCAGGGCGTGGCGCCACAGGGTTTCGTCGTCCTGCCAGGTAGGAATTTGGAACACGGTGCAGGCCGCGCAGGCCGCCAGCGCCGCCCCCGCCCCGACGGCCAGCCAGACCCGGGGCCGCGTCTGCGTTGCCCAATGTTCGGGGACGCCCCAGGCCAGCGCCAGAAAGATTCCAATCAGAGGGAAATAGGTGTATCGGTCGGCCATCGACTGCAAATTGAACTGAAGCAGCCCGATGACGGGGACGAGCGTTCCAAGATACCAAAGCCAGCCGACCAACAAGGCCGGCCGGCGCCGGCGCAACCCCACCGCCAAGGCGGTCAGGCTCCCAAGCACCAGGGCGGCCGCCAGGACGGGGGGCCAGGACCAGTGCGCCCCGGCATGGGGGTAGCTAACCGCCAGGTCGGAAGGCCAGACCATCTTGCGAAGGTAGGCGGCGTAGGCGGTCAGGGCGTTGGCGACGCGCCCATCCAGCGGGCTTCGCGTCAGGGTGACGGCCGTGGCCTCGGGTTTGGCCAGCAGCGCGACCACGCAAAACGTCGCCGACAGAGCCAACAGGGGCGCCTTCTCCACGAGCAGTCGGAGGACCGGCGTGGGACGGCCCGCCGCTTCGGGGGCGCCGAGCGGCCCCCCGCGGGCGGGGAATCGCCGCAAAGGCCAATAGTCCAGCAGCAGCAGCACGGCCGGAAGAGTGACCAGCATGGCTTTGGCCAGCAAGCTGAGCGCAAAGGACGCCAGCAGCAGGCCATACCACATGGGACCGGGCCGCTCGACGTACCGCGCGTAGGCGCCCAGCGCCAACAGTCCGAAGAACGTGCTCAGCACGTCTTTGCGCTCCGCCACCCACGCGACCGACTCTACGTGCAAGGGATGCAGCGCAAACAGGGCCGCCACGAGCGCCGCCCGCCAGGTCGCCCCGGTCATGCGCCGCAGCACCAGAAAGACCAGGAGCGTATTGGCCAGGTGGAAAAGCAGATTCGTTAAATGATGCCCTACGGGAGACAGTCCGAAGAGCTGACAGTCCAGCATGTGGGAAAGCCAGGTAAGCGGATGCCAGTTCTCGAAATACAGAGTGGTCCAAGCCCAGCACCAGCCATCGACGGTCAAGCCGCGCTGCACGACGGGGTTGGCGGTGACATAGACGTTGTCGTCGTATTCCAGAAAGGAGTGCGAAAGCACCGGGCAATAAACAACCAGCGTGATTCCGAGCAGAACAAGAGCGATGGGCCAGATCACCCGATTGCGCATACACCGTCCCCCGGCCATCGTTCACCATCCGACGCCTCGGGTTTGTTGTAGGATGATAGCGCGCCGTACAATGGGCGTCAAGGGTCGGCGAAGGACGCGAGTCAACCCAGGTCGTGAGCAACGACGGTCGAAGACAAGATCGCCGCCGGCCCCTTGACACGGCCAATGAAGCATGTATGGAACTAGGATGGTCATTGTTCAAGTCTGTCGCCGCCGCAACGCCGCGGTTCGGGGCGCCGGCCAGGGATACTGCTCATGGTCGTTTTCATGCGGCGCGGCCGCGCTTGGGGCGTGACCTGCCCCCAGCGGCGGCAACGCAATTCCTTTATGGAGTGTCTGAAATGACTTATTTTCGTCCCTCGGCGGCCGCCACGTTGATGGTCGGCCTCGGACTGCTCCTGGCGTTCGGCGCCGCCGGCTGCGGCTCAAGTGCGCCGACCACCGTGTCCGGGACCGTCAAGCTGGACGGCGCGCCCCTGCCCGGCGGCATGATCAAGCTCCTTCCGGCGAGCGGGTCGGACACGGCTTTGCGAAGCGCCCTCATCGGTGACAATGGGCACTACTACATGCCCAATGTGCCGACCGGCGAGGTCAAGTTTGGGATCCAAGGCCCCGGCAAGTCGAGCGATCCCAATGCCCCGCGCCCTTCGGTCGTCGTCCCCCCGAATTACGCCAAACCGGACCAGTCGGGCCTGACTTACACCGTGAAGGAAGGCTCCAACACCCACGACATTGATCTGACATCGAAGTGAGCCGGAGGCTCCGTTGCGAGCGGCGGTCATCCGACCGGCCGCGAGGGCCGGGTTCGGGAGAAAAAAAGAAGGGGTCTTCAGCCGAATCCGCGGGTGAGGTTCGGCGAGGGGTGAGGCTCCTGGGGAAAGGGAGTGCTTGCCGCCCTATCCCGCGGTAGCGCCCCCGAGGAGTGCGGCGGCCGGGGCGGCAGAAGATTTGCCGCCTCGGCGACAGCGCGTTCGCTAGGGCAGAGACCACTTGCTTCGGTTCCCTCGCCCTTGCCGTCCGTCCCCCCAATCCACGACAGGCCGGTAGTGTCTGCCGCTCGCCTTATTCGTGGTCGCTCAGGAAGCGCTTCACCTCTTCCGCGACCCGTTCGGGCCGGGTGGCGAAGGCGAGGTGGCCGCAGCCCTTGAGCGGCACGACGCGCGACCGCCGGACGCCGTCGGAAAGGTCGGCCAGGCTCCGCGGCGACACCAAAAGGTCGCGGTCCCCGGCCAGGATCAGCGTGGGCGCCTGCACCCGCGCCAGCCGTTCGTCCAGCGCGAATTCCTTGACGAGCTGGAAGCGGTGGGCCATCACGCTCTGATCGGTCTGCCAGCACTGGCGGGTCACGAACTGGAACAGCGGCCCCGGCCTTTGTCGGCTGCCGAAGAGGAGGTTGAAGAACTGGTTGACGAACGGGTTGTCGGAGGGGAGCGGGTAGCGCGACAGCACCATGCCGGCGACTTGCTGGAGCAGTCCCTTCTCGAAACGCGCCCCGACGCCCTGGACGATAAGCGACTGGATCCGGTGCGGCCGCCGCGCCGCGAGGTCGAGGGCCAGCACGCCGCCGAAGGAGACGCCCATCACGGACGGCGTTTCCAGCCCGAACCAGTCCAGAAACTCTTCCAGGTCTTCCACGAGGTCCGTCAGATCGAACCGCCGGCGCAGCGCGAAGCAGTCGTCTTCGCCGCGAAGCTGGTAACTGATGACTTGAAAGTCCCGCGCCAGGAGCCGAGCCAACGGCCCCAGCAGTTCAAAACCGCCCGCCAGCCCCGGGACCAAAACCAAAGGCGGTCCATCGCCCCAGACGCAATAACGCGCGGTGTAATGCCGGAGGTGGGCGCATCCTCAGCGCCCCTCATCCGGCCGAAACTCCGCCCCGCTCGCGCAGAGCCAATCATGCGATGCCTTCACGATGTTTCCCCCGGCTTCGGTCCCACCGGCGCTCTGTACTCCTATATCTCGTTATCCCGCAATGGAAACTTTACTTCGCATGGGCCGTGCCAAAGCCTCCACTTCTTTGGCAAAGTTTACTGCTTTTAAGTCGTTTGATCTCATGTATTTAGGAGAAGTGACGAGGATTGGGCGCGCGCGAGGAGCGCCGACCCTCACCGCTGGCTTGTTGTCGGCGCTGGTCGGCGCTGTGCGCCGAAATCTCGGCGCAGTCGTGGGGGTTTGGAAAACGTGGGTAAGGAAACAGCGAAAAGCGCTCAAATCTACTTTTCCCTGCCGCCTGTAGTTCGACTGATTCGTTCTAAAAACTTGTTCCACTTACGGATAAGAAGACGGTTGACGGTAAAGCTCCCCGCCCGTACAGTAGTACAGGAGCAGGATCGTCTTCTGGCGTCCATCCGCGAAGCGGTTCGATCGTTTCCGTATCCTGTTGAACGTTCTTGTGTTCCGCGTCAGCGCCGTTGATTCGGCGCGCCGAACGGGCCGGAACGCCTTTCCGACAGAGGGCAACATGCCAGGCGCCTGGCCGGCGTGGAACCTGATCGGTTTGTTCCATCGCATCGGCTCAGGGTCCGTGGCGAGGCTCCGCGCCGTGGGCGAAGCGGTGTGGCGACAGCCCAGCGCCCGCCGACGGCTGCTGATCGTCGTGGTCGCCCTCCTCGTCTGCTCCTATGCCCTTGGCGTTCTCTCCTACGTCATTGCCACGCCGGAGATCGGCGTCCAATGTGCGTTCACGCCCGTTGTCAATCACTTCTATACCCAGTTTCTCGATCCGCCCGACCAGGCGCTGGCTCTTCCGGCGTTAGGTGCGAGTACGGTGGGTTTACTGGGTTCTCCCCCAGGACAAGGGCCTCTTCTTGCCGCTTCCGCCCTTATCCCCGGAAGAGCCCAAGGGCCGCTGCGCGAGGGCGATACGGTCGTCGCCGTCGCCGGCCATCCGGTGGAGAGCTGGCCGCAGATTTTGCGGAGGGTGGAACACCTGCCCGACGAGCCGGCGAAACCGGGCGATGAGGCCACGCTGGCCGAGGCGGTGCATCGCGGCACGGCCGGCCCCACGCATCTGCTGATCGACGGACGCCACGTGGTGCGCGTCGATTATCAACGGCCCCGCGACCCGGACGGAATGGTTCGATCCGTGTGGCTCCGCGACGGTCAGACGCCGATGGACGCGCTGGCCCCCTCGGTGCTGTGGCTGCTATTGAAGATCGGCCTTTTCAGCGTCGGCGTCCTCGTCTATTGGAACCGCCCTTCCGACGGGGCGGCGGCGCAATTCTTCGTGTTGTGCGTCGTGTCGCTCGGGGCGTTCGTCGGCGGCTACCACTGGGCGCGGATCGTCACCCAGCCGGTTTTGCTGATCGTCTTCATGGCGTGCGCCATGCTGCTGCCGCCGGTCACGCTGCACTTCTACCTCGTCTTCCCCCGGCCCAAGCGCGTGCTGGCGAGGCGGCCGCGCTGGGCGCTGACGCTGCTGTACGGCCCGGCGGTCGCGTTCTTGCTGCTGATGCTGTGGGCCTACCTCCGCCTGCGATGGCTCTACCCGTCCGGCGCCAGCGACAGCCCCTACCCCGAGGCCGCCGATCTGACGCTAAAAGAGATCCTTTGGGAGATTTATTTATACTTCCCGGTGGCCGGCCTGTGGTATCTGGCCAGCATCGTCGCCCTGGTCCACAGCTTCTTCGCGGCCTCCAACGCCGTCGAGCGCAATCAGGTCAAGTGCATCCTGATCGGCGCCGCGGTCGCGCTGGCGCCGATCGGCTATTCGTTCTACCTGGCCTTCTTTGAAAAGGAGAAATTCGGCGGCGGGGCGGCCACCTGGCCGATGTTCGCCGCCTCGGTCTGCCTGACCGTCGCCTTTGCCGTCAGCATCACGCGCTACCGGCTCATGCAGCTCGACCAGCTGCTCAGCTCCGGCGTCGTCTACTTCCTGCTCAGTTTCCTGGCCGGCCTGGTCTACTACGCCCTGGCGTTCCTGGCCCTGTTCCTGGTCAACAGCCGGGGCGGCGAAGGCCCGTCGCTGACGCAGGCGTTGTTGGTCAGCGGCACGGCCCTGTTGCTGCTGACGGCCCTCGACCTGATGCGCGGTCGGCTCAAGTCGGCCCTCGACCGCCATTTTCGCCGCGAGAAGCACCAGCTCGACCGCACCTGGCGGCGCATGAGCGAGGCCATCGAGCAGCTGGTCGATTCGCCCACGCTGGCCCGCCGGCTGCTGCAAACGTCGGCGGAACTGCTCGGCACGGCCGGCGGCGCCGTCTACCTGCGGCAAGGCGACCCACCGCTCTACCGCCTGACGCACGCCCTGGGGCCGGCCCCCGAGCTGACGGAGCTGTCGCCGGGCTGTCCGCTGATCGAGGCGGTGCGCGAGGGGGGGTCGGCGACGGCGCATTTGCGATTGGCGTCGGACCCGACCAGGCGACAATTGCTATTCCTCAAGGGCGAAACGGCGCTGGGTCTGCTCCACGAAGGGGAACTGTTGGGCCTCCTCGTCCTCGGCCCCAAGGAGGCCGGGGCGTACACGCCGGAAGACCTGAATCTGCTGACGGCCTTCGTTCAGATCACCGCCCTGGCCCTGGTGAGCACGGAGGGCCACCGCACCATCGACGGGCTGAACCGGGAGCTGCAGGCCAAGGTGGAGAAGATCGCCGAGCAGCACCGGCGCATCGCCGCCCTGCAAAGCCAACTCGCCGGCCGCACGGCGCCGGACGCCGCGACGGAGGACGCCGCGCCGGTCGCGGCGGACGGCCTGGTCGGCTCCAGTCCGCAGGTGCGGCAGCTGTTGCATCTGGTGCGGAAGGTGGCGGCCACGCCGTCGGCGGTGCTGCTGCGCGGCGAGAGCGGCACGGGCAAAGGGCTGCTGGCCCGCGCCATCCACGACAACAGCCCGCGGGCCGGCAAGCCGTTCATCAAGGTCCACTGCTCCGACCTGGCGCCGAGCCTGCTGGAAAGTGAACTTTTCGGGCACGTCAAGGGCGCTTTTACCAACGCCATCCGCGACAAGGAGGGGCGCTTCGAGGCGGCCGACGGCGGCACGCTGTTCCTCGACGAGATCGGCGACGTGGCCCCGGAGGTGCAAATCAAGCTGCTGCGCGTGCTCCAGGAAATGACCTTCGAGCGCGTCGGCTCCAGTGAGCCGGTGAAGGTGGACGTGCGCGTCGTCGCCGCCACGCACCGCGACCTGGAGGCGCTCATCCGCGAGGGCCGTTTCCGCGAGGACCTCTATTACCGCCTCAACGTGCTGCCGGTCGTCGTGCCGCCGCTGCGCGAACGGGCCGAGGACGTGGCCGAGCTGACGCTGCATTTCCTGCGGTTTTACGGCCAGCGGGCGGGCAAGCCGGACCTGCAGATCGACGACGACGCCCTGGCCTTGTTGAAGGGCCACCCCTGGCCGGGCAACGTCCGCCAGCTGGAAAACGCCATCGAACACGCCGTGGCCTTCGCGGAGGGGACGGTCGTCACCGTGGCCGACCTGCCGCCGGAAGTCCGCATCACGGCCGAGGCCGCCGGGGAGAACGTCGCGGAACGGGTCAAGCGGCTGGACGACGCCTTTACCCTCGCGCCCTCCGCCTACGACGGCCGCGGCCCGGCGTCGCTGTTTCGGGACGAGCAGACGGAACGGGAGCGGCGCGAACGCGAGCTGCTCGTCCGCGCCCTGGCCGCGGCCGACGGCAACAAGGCCGAGGCGGCGCGGGCGCTGGGCGTGGCCCGCAGCACGCTGCTCAGCCGACTGAAGAGGCTGGGGTTGGGGTAGCGGATCGCCGCAGGACACGTCCACAAATCACGAACTCATTCGTGGTCCGGTTAGCCGCGACGCGCAGCGGAGCGCTGATGCACGCGCTCCGCTGCGCGTCGCGGCTAACCGGACCACGAACAGTTGAAACAAACAAGCGACAACTCTTGACACACTCCAGCCCGCGATGTATTTTACCGATTAGTTATTTAACCGAATGGTGTAACACATGCCGGACCACTTGAGTGCCACATTCGCCGCCCTCGCCGACCCGACGCGGCGCGCTATCCTCGGTCGGCTGGTCGGCGGCGAGAAATCCGTGACCGAACTTGCCAAGCCCTTCAAAATGAGCCTGCCCGCCATTTCCAAGCACCTGAAGGTGCTTCAAAAGGCCGGGCTGATCGCGCGAGGCCGCGAGGCGCAGTGGCGGCCCTGCAGGCTGGAGGCGGGGCCGCTCAAGGAGGTTGCGGACTGGGTGGAACACTATCGCCGGTTCTGGGAGGAGAGCTTCGACCGGCTGGACGAGTACCTGAAAGACCTTCAACACAAGGAGAGACATGGCCGCGAGCAATGAGTTCCCCGCCGAACCGACGGCCCGGACGCTGGTTCTCACGCGCGTCTTCGACGCACCGCGGGAGATCGTGTTTCGGATGTGGACCGACCCAAAACACCTGGCGCACTGGTGGGGGCCGAAGGACTTCACCAACCCCGTCTGCGAGGCGGACGCCCGGCCCGGCGGCGCCCTCCGCATCGTCGTGCGCGGGCCGGACGGGAACGAATATCCGATGATCGGCGTCTTCCGCGAGGTCGCGCCGCCGGAACGGCTGGTCTTCACCAACATCGCGGTGGACGGGGAGGGCAACCCCATCCTCGACGGGCTAACGACCGTCACGTTCGCCGAGGAAGGGGGCAAGACGAAACTCACCCTGGAGACGCGTGCCGTCGCCCTGGTCTCGTATGCGGCCGCGCATCTGAACGGGATGGAGGCCGGCTGGACGCAGAGCCTGGAACGCCTCGCCGAATACCTGGCGACGGCCTGAGCCGGCGTTACGGGCGTGGCGCCGCGATCGCACCTCGCGGCGCCACGCCTGCGCCGCTTGATTCCTTTTGGCGTTTCGACTACAAGAAGGGCGAAATGCTCGCCGGAGAGCTTCGCCGGAAACAATTCCCACGGTCGTGGATGTTCGGTCGCAAGGCCTATGGAGGAGAGAATCATGCAAACGGGCGCTCAAACCGCTCCCGTCTCGAAGACGATGCTCTGGGCCGGACTCCTCGTAAGCACCCTGCCGGTGCTGGTTCTGCTCCTCAGCGCGGTGATGAAACTGGTCAAGCCCGCCCCCGTCGTGGAGGGATTCGCTCATCTCGGATGGGCCGACAGCCTGGCCCTGAGTCTCGCGATACTCGAACTTGCCTGTACTCTTGTCTACGTGATTCCGCAAACGGCCGTGCTCGGCGCGGTTCTGTTGACGGGCTATTTGGGCGGCGCGACCGCGACCCACGTTCGTGTCGGCGATCCTTTCTACGGCCCGATCATTCTCGGCGCACTGGTCTGGCTCGGTCTTTTCTTGCGCGACGCCCGGCTGCGAGCGCTGCTTCCGCTGCGGAGATAGCCTGTGCGGCGCCACGCCCTCCGGTGCTTGATTGTCTTTGGCGTTTCGACTACAAGGGCGTGAGTTGCTCGCCGGTGGACGGCAAGCGTGAACGACGGGGGACGCGGAATCATGCCACGAGAGCCAAGAAAAGTCCTGGGGCGCCACATCGTCGCCGATCCGAATATCTGTCATGGCAAGCCGACGTTCCTGGGTACGCGAATCCTGGTGGTGCAAGTGCTCAAACAGGTTGCCAAGGGAATGCCCTGGGACGCGATCACGGCCGAGTGGCGGGGCGCCGTCACTGAGGACGCCATTGCCGAAGCGGTCGAGCTTGCCCAGCGCATTTTCGAGGATCATGCGACGGAGTATGCTCAGGAGTCGCTGCCGGCATAAACCTTCTGGACGAAAACGTCCCCGAGAGTCAACGGCGCTTGCTACGGAGCTGGCGCGTCCCCGCCAGACAGATTGGCTTGGACATGGGCGGAAGGGAATGAAAGACGATGAGATAATCGCTCTATTACATCCGTTGGACCGGGTTACGTTCTTCACGCTCGACGGGGATTTCTACGATCGTCGCTTGTGTCATGATGGGTATTGTCTGGTCCACCTCGATATCGAGGAGGAGATGGTCGCCGAGTATATTCGTAGGCTCTTGCGACATCGAGCGCTGAACTCCAAAGCCAAGCGGATGGGGCGCGTCATTCGAGTTTTGCCTACGGGACTGACTGTTCGGCGCATCCATGAGGAGCAAGAAGGCCGTCTCTCGTGGGAGTGACGCAGAAACCGATCCATATTTTTCCGGCGAGCAACTTCGGAAACTCAACAAGGAGGACGACATGAGCGGAGTACGGGTCCTGGTGGGTACGCGGAAGGGCGCGTTCGTCCTGACGTCGGACGGCAAGCGCGAACGGTGGGACGTCAGCGGCCCCCACTTCGGGGGCTGGGAGATCTACCACCTCAAGGGATCGCCCGTCGATCCGAATCGGCTGTATGCGTCGCAGTCCAGCGGCTGGTTCGGGCAGCTGATCCAGCGCTCCAACGACGGCGGCAAGACCTGGGAGCCGGTCGGCAACAAGTTCGTCTACGACGGCGTCCCCGGCACGCACCAGTGGTACGACGGCACGCCGCACCCCTGGGAGTTCAAGCGCGTCTGGCATCTCGAACCGTCGCTGACCGATCCCGACACCGTCTACGCCGGGGTGGAGGACGCCGCCCTGTTCCGCTCGACCGACGGCGGCCAGACGTGGCAGGAGCTCTCCGGACTGCGCGGCCACGGCTCGGGGCCGCGCTGGCAGCCGGGCGCCGGCGGGATGTGCCTGCACACGATCCTCCTGGACCCGAGCGATCCCGGAACGGATCTTCATCGCCATCTCGGCCGCGGGCGCCTTCCGCACCGACGACGCCGGCAAGACGTGGCGGCCGATCAACCGCGGACTGCGGTCCCAACACATCCCCGACCCGACGGCCGAGGTCGGCCACTGCGTTCACCGCATCGCCATGCACCGGTCGCGTCCGGGCGTGCTGTTCATGCAGAAGCACTGGGACGTGATGCGCAGCGACGACGCCGGCGACTCGTGGCAAGAGGTCAGCGGCAACTTGCCGACCGACTTCGGGTTCGCGATCGACGTTCACGCGCACGAGCCGGAGACGATCTACGTCGTGCCGATCAAGAGCGACTCGGAGCACTATCCGCCCGAGGGAAAGCTGCGCGTCTACCGCAGCCGCACGGGCGGAAACGAGTGGGAGGCGCTCACGAAGGGTCTGCCGCAACGCGACTGCTACGTCAACGTGTTGCGCGACGCGATGGCCGTCGATTCGCTCGATTCGTGCGGCGTCTATTTCGGCACCACCGGCGGGCAGGTGTACGCCTCGGCCGACGCCGGCGACAGCTGGGCGCCCATCGTCCGCGATCTTCCGGCCGTGCTGTCCGTCGAGGTGCAGACGCTGCCATGATCCGAGTCGTGCTTCCGTACCATCTGCGAACGCTGGCGCGCGTCGGCGGCGAGGTGACGCTCGAAGTCGAGGGGCCGGCCACGCAGCGCTCGGTCCTCGACGCGCTCGAGGCCCGCTATCCGATGCTGCGCGGGACGATCCGCGACCACGTCACGCAGCAGCGCCGGCCGTTCTTGCGGTTCTTCGCCTGCGAGCAAGATCTGTCGCACGAGCCGCCCGACGCCCCGCTGCCCGAGGCGGTGGCGACGGGGGCAGAGCCGTTTTGGATCGTGGGGGCAATTGCCGGCGGCTAGGGTCGAAACGGGCGAGGCGTCTCGCCCCTGCGGACGAGGCGCCCCTGGATTTCCGGACTACTTGTTGCCCCGCTGGCCGGTCACCTCGGACGCCACCCGCGCGTAGGCGATGGCGGCCTGGTTGCCCTGCTGCAGGTCGGAGGCCTTGCCTTCCCGGTCGTTGATGCGCACGCGGGCGTCTTTCATCAACTGGAAGGAATGTTCGTGCCCGGCGTTGTCCTTGAGCACGATCTCGTTGTGGTCGGCCGAAACGCGCTCGACCTGGCCGGACGCCAGCCCCATCGCGCGCCCTTCGCGCTCGGCAAGGATTTCACGGGCCGACGACGCTTCGCCGTTCTTGGTGAAGGCGATGACGGCGCGGTCGCCTTCCTTCACGTCCGCCAGCTTGCCCTCCTTGTTGCCGACTCGCACCTGAGCTTTCTGCGCCACCTGGAAGGTGCGCTCCTGGCCGTCGCGGCCCTTGAGGACGATCTGGTTGTTGTCGGCGGACACGCGCTCGACGCGGCCGGAAGCGAACTCACCGGCCTGGGCGCCCTGCGCGGCCAGGACGCTCCGGGCCTCCCGCCGGTAGCTGATCTCGACCTGATCGCCTTCCTTGAGGTCGGCCGCGCCGACTTCCTTGTCGTTGACGCGGACCTTGGCGTCGCGGGCGATCCGGAAGGCCTGGTCGTGGTTCTTGGCGTCGCGGACGACGATCTGGTCGCGCTTCGCGTCGACGCTTTGGACCGTGCCCTTGAACGTCTCTTGGGCGTTCGCCTGGTTGTTGGCGCCGGCCTTCGTCGCGTCGGCGCGGACGGCCGGCGTCAGACACAACGCCAGGGCCAGGGCCGCCGGGGCGAGCAGCTGGTGGATACGAAACATCTCAATCCTCCCTTGCAAGAAACACCGCATTCGCCGCCCCACCCTGAGGCGGCGACGCCGTAGCGGTCGGGCCGACCTGCGCGAGGCGCGGCTGCGGCCGTAGAGGCTTGCGTTGCGACATTCCGGCTCGATCGCCTTTCCATCGGGTCCGCCCTTGGCGCGACCGATGGTTCAGGGGCGTGGGATTCACGCCCCTGATTGTGAGCCGGAATGAGGACGTGTTGAGGCGGGAGAGGAAGGAGAGACCTCAACCTTACGTCCGGCTTTCGGGTTGACATGGATACAAAAAGCCTCCGCGTGCGTCGCACGGGGAGGCTGTCCTAGCGCTCCGAAATAGCCGTCGTTGGCAATGAAATTATGCTATGCGGCCGCGCCGGCGGCGGCCACTCCTTTTTCCGATTTTTTCGGAAATGTGTAGGGCCGCTCCCCGTTCGCACCTTTCCCGCATCGCCGAACGCTCCTACATTGATCCTTCATCAAAGGTCGGGCCGCGGGCGCTACAAGACCGCATCGGCGCCGACCTTTCCCTCCTCTCCCGGGGGCGGCTGAATCGCTGCTCGCGGCCTCGACGCCGAGGACCGCCCCTGGGCCAAATATCCGATGACCGGAACACGCATCCTGATCGTCGAACACGACGCCGACCTCGCCGTGGACCTGGCCCGCACCCTGCGCGACGGCGGTTACGACGTCGAGGTCGTCGGCGACGGACGCGCGGGGTTGAACGCGGCCCTCGACGACCCGCCGGCCCTGGCCCTGATCGACGTGCTGGTTCCGGGGCTCAACGGGCTGGAAATCTGCCGCCGGCTGAGGGCGGACGACAGGACGGGCGGCGTGCCGCTTTTGCTGCTGGCCGGCCGGGAAAACGATGAGGCGCGGTCGGCCGCCCTCGCGGCCGGGGCCGACGGCTGCGCCGGCCGTTCCGCCGTCGGCCCGTCCTTGTTGCGGCGCGTCCAGGCGCTCCTGCTCCGCGGCGGGGTTGCGTCGCCGGAAGGCGTACTTCGCCACGGCGACGTGCAGCTGGATCGGGTCCGGCGGCGGGCGTTCGTCGGCGACCGGGAGGCCCGGTTGACGCCGACGGAGTTCCGGCTGCTGGAGTGTCTGATGCGGGCGCCGGGCCGGGCCTTCACCCGCCTGGAGTTGGTGGAGGCGGCCGTCACGCACGGCGACTCGTCCGAGCGCGTGGTGGACGTTCACATCAAGACGTTGCGGAAGAAGCTCGGCCGGACGGGCCTGGTCGAGGCGGTTCGGGGCGTCGGCTACCGGCTCCGGGCCGAGGCGTGACCCGGCCGCAGTGCGGTAATCTCTATTTCCGATCCTGCTTATCCCACCATGCCTTCCACTCCGACGCGGTCGGCCCCAGCTGTTCCCCGGTCAGGTCTTTCAGGGCGGCGTGGGCGGCCCGCGCCACCGACGGCTCGGCGTCGTCCAGGAGGGGGATGAGGTCGGGGATGAGCGTTTTGGCCGAGCGCTGGGCGGCTGCCAGGGCGGCGGCCCGGCGGATCTCGGCGTCCGCGTCGCGGAAGTAGCGGAGCAGGGTGTCCGGCTTCATCCGCGTCAGCCGGTCGGCCAGGGCGTCGCGCGCCTGCCGTCGGGCCTCGCCGGCCAGCTGGGGGATGGCGCCGGCCAGCGCCTCGGTGTAGGCGACGCCCTTGCCGTCGCGGTATTTCTCCAGCAGCTCGTCGCGGCGGCCGGCGGCCGCCTGGGCCAACTCGCGGGCCATGCGGGCGCCTTCCGTATCTTCCGCGGCGGGCGGGCCGGTGATGCGATGCACGGACGAGTCCCTGGACTCCAAACCCGATTTCAGGGCGCCCTGGAGGGCGTCGCCGCCGACGCCGCCCGCCTTGAGGGTGATGGCGCCGGGGTCGCGCAGTTTGCCCTTGAGGTCGGCCGTCAGGTCGGTCGTCAGGTTGGCGCGGCGCAGGAACAGCAGGGCGAAGCAGGTGTCCACCGTCGGCGCGTATTCGCCCTGCCACGACCCGTTCGCCGCCTGGTTGGCGACGACGACCTCGGAACCCCAGCCGTACCAGTCCTTGCCGCCGATGGTGTCCAGGTCGAGGGCGACGGCCACGCGCTCCAGCGACCAGAGGAAATAGTAGGTCTTGCCGCCCACGTTCGGGACCTCCCGGGCCGCGCCGTCGGCCGGCCGCCCGCCCGCCGGATTTCCGATGGCCGTGCTCAACAGCATGAGGGCCGCCTTCAGCGGGCGGTCCTTGCCGAGATCGGGGCCGGGTTTGCCCTTGTCCTTGGCCTCGTCGGCAACCACCCCCTGAGCCGCGGTCAAGCCCAGCAGGCCGGCGCACGTCATCGTCGCGGTGGAGGCGTTCATGCCCAGGGCGCCGCGCGGGTCGGTCGTGGGTACGTAGGCCCAGCCTCCGTCGGCGTTCTGGCTGACGCGATAGCGCAGATTGATGCGGCCCAGGGCGCGATCGACCGGCAGGCCGTGACGGCGCGCCACCCACAGGGCCACGGTGGCGAACTGCGTGTTCGAGTTGTCGCCCGCCATGCCGGTCGGTTGAAGTCCGGCCATGCGGTTGATGAGGACGAGCTGTTCCCGGACCTCCCTGGGCAGGTCCTTGAATGTTCGGCGCTTAGGAGCATCGTTCTTATCTTTATCTTGGACGCGCTCCTTGGGGGGTTCGCGCCGGCCGATCAATTCGGTTTGTTGCCGGAGATGAGTCGTCAGGCGGCGGACCTCGGAATCGGGGATGGAGGGACAGGTATAGGTCCAACCGCCCCCGGCGTTCTGACCCGCCAGGAGTCGCACGGTCATCGATTCGATCACCGGTACGTCATCCGGGTCGCCGAGGCGGTCCAGGAAGAGGATTCCCAGCGCCAGCGCATAGGTCTGGTTTTGAGTGATGCTCGCCTCGCGGACGGCGGCGGCGGCGGCCTGCACGGTCTTGTCGTCGGGGGCGACGCCGCACTCCAACAGGGTCAGGCCGGCGAGGGCCGTCGCGCCGGCCGGATGCGCCGCGTCGTAGCCGTTGGGGGCCGCGCCGCGCAGGTAAGCCACGCCGCGCTCCACCGCCTTGTCGATGGCGTCCTGATCGACCGCCCGCGCGGCCGACCCCGTCGCCGCCAACACCGTCAACGCCAACGCCAACGCCCGCCTCATGGGAATGCTCCTCGCCGTCGGCCCCGCGACATCCTCTTTGTTGGAGCATACCCGATCCGTCGCGGAACGCCAGAGGGTTCTGTCGTCAGGGGGAAATGGTTGAATCCGCTCCTCCGATGGCGTACCTTCACCCGCGGGAGTCGCGTCCGACGCCTGGGGAACATCCCTTTTGAGAACGGTTGCAACGAGAGACCAGGATCCTTCATGGCTATGAAATGTACGCAATGGCTGCCGGCGGCGGCCTTGATGCTTATCGCAAGCGGCCTGCACGCCGCCGAACTGCACGTCAGCCCGGCCGGCGCCGACGCCAACCCCGGTACAAAGGAGCGGCCGCTTCGCAGCCTCGCCGCCGCCCAAAAGGCCGTGCGCTCGCTCAAGGCCGGCGCCGGCGGGCCTGTCACCGTCCTGCTCCACGGCGGGACCTACTACCTGCCGGAAACGCTCGTCTTCACGGCCGAGGACTCCGGCACGGAGAAGGCGCCGATCGTTTACGAGGCGGCGCCCGGCGAAGAGGTCGTCGTCAGCGGCGGCCAAAGACTGGAACCGACCTGGGAGCCGTACCGCGACGGCATTTGGAACGCGAAAGTTCCCTCGGGGTTCGCCACGGACCAGCTCTTCGTCAACGGCGAACAGCAAATCCTGGCCCGCTACCCCAACTACGACCCGAAGGCCCCCTACTTCAACGGCACGGCCGCCGACGCCTTTAGCAAGGCGCGGGCCGCCCGCTGGGCCGACCCCAGGGGCGGCTTCATCCACGCCATGCACAGGGCCATGTGGGGCGACTTCCATTACGTCATCACCGGCAAGGACAAGGACGGCAACGTCACCTACGAAGGCGGCTGGCAAAACAACCGCCGCATGGGCATGTCCGACTCGCTCCGCTTCGTCGAAAACATCTTCGAGGAGCTGGACGCGCCGGGCGAATGGTTCCTGGACGGAAAGGCACGGTTGCTCTACTTCTACCCGCCCAAGGGTCTCGATTTGACCAAGGCCGTGGTCGAAGGCGTGCGCCTGCGCACCTCGTTCAATTCAAGGGGACGGAGGAGAAGCCGGTTCGCTTCGTCACGTTGAAAGGCCTGACGTTCCGCCACGCGACGCGGACGTTCATGGACAATAAGGAGCCGTTGTTGCGCAGCGACTGGACCATCTACCGCGGCGGGGCGGTCCTCTTCGCCGGCTGCGAGGACTGCGCGCTCGAGGATTGCACCCTGGAACGGCTCGGCGGCAACGCCGTGTTCGTCAACGGCTACAACCGCCGCGTCGCGGTGCGCGGCTGCCACATCACGGAGGTCGGCGCCAACGGCGTCGCCTTCGTGGGCGACCCCGGCGCGGTGCGCGACCCGCTCTTCGAGTACGGCCAACGGCAAAGCCTCAAGGACATCGACCGGACGCCGGGGCCGAAAAGCGACAATTACCCTGCGGATTGCCTGGTGGAGGACTGCCTCATCCATCGGACGGGGCGCGTCGAGAAGCAGACGGCGCCCGTGGAGATCGCCATGTCGCGGAGCATCACCGTCCGCCATTGCTCCATCTACGACGTGCCGCGCGCCGGGATCAACATCGGCGACGGCTGCTGGGGCGGCCACGTGATCGAGTTCTGCGACGTCTTCGACACGGTGAAGGAGACCGGCGACCACGGCTCATTCAACTCGTGGGGCCGCGACCGCTACTGGGGACTCAACGGCGTGGACCTGAACCGAATCGCCGACGACGCCAGGCTGCGCGACTTGCCCGTTCTGGACGCGGTGAAGCCGATCGTCTTGCGCAACAGCCGCTGGCGCTGCGATCACGGCTGGGACATCGACCTCGACGACGGCTCGACGAATTATCACATCTACAACAATCTCTGCCTGCACGGCGGCATCAAGCTGCGCGAGGGCTTCCGCCGCGTCTGCGAGAACAACGTCATGGTCGGCGATTCGCTGCACCCGCACGTCTGGTTCAAGGACAGCGGGGACGTGGTCCGGCGTAACATCGTCTTCGCGCCGTACCGCCCGATCGGTATGCCGCAGCCGTGGGGCGAGGAATGCGATTTCAACCTGCTGCACCACGCGGGGCAAAAGACCCCGAAACCGGCGCGACAGCTGCAAAAGCAGAGCGGGCGGGACGAACATTCCCTCGAAGCCGATGCGCTGTTCCTCGACCCCAAGCACGGAGACTACCGCGTGGCGGACGACTCGCCGGCGCTGAAACTGGGCTTCGTGAATTTTCCGATGGACCAGTTCGGAGTGCGGAAGCCCGAACTGAGGAAAATCGCCCGCACGCCACCGCTGCCCGACGGCGGCGACGCGCCGAAGAGCGGCGACTCGAAGCGCGACGGCCGGGAGACGCGATGGCTGGGGGCGAAGGTCAAGAACGTCGTCGGGCCGGACGAGGCGTCGGCCGCCGGCCTTCCCGGCGAGGTCGGCGTGCTGGTCGTCGATGCGCCCGCGGACGGCGCCGCCGCCAAGGCGGGGTTGCGGAAGATGGATGTGATCCTCAAGTTAGACGGCAAGGCGACGAATGCGGTCGAAGACCTTCGCCGACTGTACGGAGCCGTCCGGCCGGGGCGAAGTGTGAAGCTGACCGTCTTCCGGGATCAGCGCGAGACGACGGTGTCGGTCGAAGGCGGCCTTTCTCGGTGATTATTCCGGATCAAATTACTCCTTCTATCCTCACGAAGACTCAAGAGTTTCCCCATGACGACCCGACGAATCGCAATTCTCCTCGGAATTCTGGCCTTCTCCTTCACGCCGAACGCCACGGCGGCCGACGCGCCCGGGCCGGTGAAGGTGTTCATCCTCGCCGGCCAGTCGAACATGGAAGGGCAGGCCGTCGTGGACCTCGGCGGCAAGGACTACAACGACGGAAAAGGCACTCTCGCCGCTCTGCTGAAGGACCCGGCCAAGGCCCCGCTCTTCAAGCGCCTCACGACCGACAAGGGCGAGTGGGCGGTGCGCGACGACGTGTGGGTGCGCTACAAGCGAGGAAACGGGCCGCTCCTCGCCGGGCCGCTGACGGTGGGCTTCACGGTGTACGGCGACAAGCACCATTTCGGACCCGAATTACAGTTCGGAAACGTCGTCGGCGATTATTTCACCAATCAGGTCCTGCTCATCAAGACCGCGTGGGGCGGCAAGAGTCTTTACAAGGACTTCCGGCCGCCGAGTTCCGGCGGAGAGGTCGGGCCGTACTACACGAAAATGCTGGACGAGGTTCGCGAGGCGCTCGCCAACCTCAAGACCGACTTTCCGGGCTACCACGACCAGGGATACGAGTTGGCGGGCTTCGTCTGGTATCAGGGTTGGAACGACGGCGTCGATCCGAAGCACGCGGTCCCGGAGTACGAGCGGAACCTGGTGAACCTCATCAAGGACGTCCGCAATGACCTGAAGGCCCCGAAGCTGCCGTTCGTCGTCGGCGAACTGACCGGCCCGTGGGTGGACGCCCCCGGCGCGTGGGCGACGCTGCGGAAAGCCCAGGCCGACGCGACGGCGAGGCCCGAGTTCAAGGGAAACGTCCTCTTCGTCGAGACGCACGACTTCGTCCGGCTGGCCGCGGAATCGCCCAACCCCAGCCACGGGCACCACGAGTTCGGCAACGCCGAGACCTATTTCCTGGTCGGCGACGCCCTGGCCAGGGGAATGATCAAGCTCCTCCCGCCGTCGCCCAAGGAAGACGCCGACCCGGCGAAACCCACCTCACACACGGATCGCAAAATCGAAGGGTGGACCGTCCGCGTGGACGACCGTCTGCTCCGGGCGCCGAACGACGCCTTGGGGGCACGCGCGCTTCGCTTTTTGGAGGGCAAGCTGTTCGACATCAACGCGGTGGTCCCCGAGGACAAGCTGAAAAAACTGCACGCGGTCGTCATCGTGCTGGACCTGACGCACGGCAAGCTTCGGTCGATGCAGTATCACCCCGACGCCGACTGGCTCAAGGCGAACGGCTACTCGCCCGACCTGGCGAAATGCGTCCACATCCCCCGGGCGGCCGACCTGCCCACCAAGCGGAACATCAACGAGCAGCCGTGGGTGATTCTGCACGAACTGGCGCACGCCTATCACGACCAGGTGCTCGGTTTCGACGACCCGCGCATCCTGGCGGCCTATGAGAAGTACAAGAAAAGCGGTCACGGGGAGAAGACCCTGCTGTTCGACGGCTCGCGCGTGAGGCACTACGCGCTGACCAACCACAAGGAGTTCTTCGCCGAGATGACCGAGGCGTATTTCGGCGAGAACGACTTCTTCCCGTTCAACCGGGGCGAACTGAAGGAATCCGAGCCGGAGATTTACGATCTCATGGTGCGCATCTGGGAGACGCCGCCTGTGAAGCGATAGCTCGCGCGGCGGGGTTTCTACTCACCTCGACGGCGGCGGTCCCACGGCAGCGTCCACGTCCTCGCCGTCGAGGGCGCGCAGGAACAGGACCAGCGCGGAAATATCCTCCGGCGTCACCTCGATCCGAGGCTCGAAGATCGCGGCGTCGAGGTAGTCGTTCCGCTGGCCGCCCTTGAGGTGGAACTCGACGGCCTCCTCCAGCGTCGCCGCCGAGCCGTCGTGGAAGTACGGGGCCGTGCGAAGGAGGCCGCGGAGCGTCGGCGTCTTGTAGGCGCCGATCAGCGTCCGGTCCTTCTCGCCCAGCGGCAGCGAGGCGAAGCGGCCCGGTTCGCGGCCCGGATCGAACGCCTGAAAGCCGACGCCGAGGTTGTGGAAACCGCCGTCGGTAAATTCACGGTCGTCGTGGCAGCGGACGCAGCCGGCCTTGTGCGCTTCAAGGTCATGGAAGAGCCGATAACCCTCATTTATCCGCTTCGCCGCCTCCGCCTTCTTGCCTTCCATGCCCAGTTTCTTTAGCGCCGCATCGTCGAGCGCCTTTTCGTAGTGGGCCGCGGTGAGCCGCGGCGCGTGTTCGGCCGCCTGCACGCGGACGGCGCGGTCGTAGACGGAATCGTCGGCCAGCAGGGTGCGCATGTACGTCGCCAGCGCCTTGCCGACGGCGTCCTGCGTCGGCGGCGTGCCGAAGACGTTGAGGAACAGCTGCGTATACCCGCGCTGCTCCGCAACCTCCCCACGACGCCGCCCCAGACGTGACGGAACGTCCGCGAATCCTTGGCCGGCGGCGCGATTTCGTCCTCCGGCGTGCGCTGCACCACTTCTTCGAGCGCGGCGACGCGGCCGTCCCAGAACTGTCGGCGGTTGAAGACGCAGTTGACGAGCGTGGGCGTGTTGACGCCGAAGTGGCCGAGGCCGTTGTCGGCGAAGCCGGTGCGGGGGTCGTGGCAAGTCGCGCACGACTCGCCGCTTTCACCGAGCAGCGCCTGGTCGTAGAAGAGGCGGCGGCCGAGTCGCCACTTGTCCAGCGTCGGCGGGTCGGAGGCGGGAATGTAGGGACTGGGATCGTCGAGGCCGGCGGGCACTTTGATTTTGACGACGGCCTTTGTCTCGGCCAGCGGGGCGACGGCCGTGAGAGGACCCAGCGCCAGGGCGGCGGCCGCCCTTTCGGCGTCGGTCGGCGGCGGGTTCCAGAACTTCGGCAGGGCGGCCCACTCGGCGCCGGCCGTTGCGGGGACGAACTCGATCGGCACGGCCGGCTGGATCGTCCCCGGGCGGGGATTCATCCAGACGAGCGTGGGGTCCGGCGGCGTCGGTTCGATTTTCGGCGGGGCGGGTTTGGTCGAGGCGGCCGGCGCCTGGGACGGCTTTTCGTAGCGCGTCGCCGGCTGACAGCCGAGCAAAATAAGTACAAAGTACGAAGTACGAAGTACGAAAGAAAAGCCGGCCGACCGTCGCGTGGGTGCATTGTCTTCCTTGCCCGCCACCTCGCCTCCCGTCTTCTTCTCTTTGTTTCGTACTTGGTACTTGGTACTTGGTACTTATTTCTTGACGGCGGCCGCCCGCTGTTCCCGCGACAGGTCGGCCAGCATCTTGGCGACGGCCGTGAGACGTTCCTGGTTCTTGGCGACGTAATCCGGCGGGCCGCCCTTGACGGCGACGTGCTCGGCGATGTCGGGCGAATCGACCATGTCGATGGCGTCCCACGGGCACCAGCGCTCGCACAGGGAGCAGCCGATGCAGCGCTCCAGGTCGATGTCCACGAACGACTGCACCGACGGCTGGTCCTCGCCGGGCACCTTGTAGATGCAATCGACCGGACAGACCTCGATGCAGGCCTCGCAGCCGGTGCAGTTGTCCGCCCGGACGACGGCCAGTTCCTTGGGGAGCTTCTTCCGGGCCTTGCCCGCGCCTTTGGCCATGGGTCGCGTCCTTATTCCGGGGCGAGCGGCCGGCGTAAGTGGGCTGGTGCGTCGCCTATTTGGAGGCGCTAGACTACACCAGCCGGCTTACGCCGGCCGCTCGCCGAATCGATCGGTCGGTGGAACCCTCATCCCATGATAATTACTCGCCCGGCGGAAAGCCAGGCTCCACCGCCGCGGTGCTGGCGTCCTCCGGCAGCACCGGCCGCGTCGCGTCGATGCCCAGCCACAGCACGATGGCCAGGACGTAAATGGCGGCGAAGATGACGAAGTTGAACTGGTAACCGGGCAGCAGGGCGTCCTTGAGCAGACCGGCGTTGGCCTTGGCGCCCAGGGCGTCGTAGGCCAGGCCGTGCCCCACCTCGTAGACGTGCTGCGCCTGCTTGAGAATGAGGCCGGTCACCACCGTGGCCACGAAGCCGCCGAGGTTGCCGACCGTGTTCATGCAGCCGGCCACGATGGCCGCGTGCTTGCGGCCCACGTCCTGACAGGCGGCCCAGGCCGACCCCATCGCCAAGTCGTTGAAGAAGCCCGACAGGGCAATGGCCAGGGCGAACGTCCAGGCGCTCGGCGCGACGAGGCACGCCAGATAACACGGAATGCAGACGCCGTGGCCGACCATGCCGAAGATGCGCCGGCCCCAGCGGCGGTCGCCGGTGCGGCGGACGTAGCGATCGGTCAGGTAGCCGCCCAGGATGCAGCCGACGGCCCCGAAGATGAGCGGGCCGCCCTTGTACAACGCGCCGAGCCAGTCGGCGTCCTTGACGCCGTGCTGCTGATCGAGGTAGGCAGGCAGATAATTGAGATTGAAATACCAGCCATAGGACATGCAGAAGTACATCAGGCAGAGCGCCCAGAGCGTCGGGCTGCGGAACAGCCGGCCCCACGGCACGCGGGGTTCGGCCCTGTCGGCCTCGTGGCCGACGCCGGCGCGGATCAGGTCGCGCTCGGCCTCGTTGACGCCCGGCTTGTCCTCGGGCCGGTTGCGGAAGCGGAGGGCGAACAGGACGCACCAGGCGACGCCCAACCCGCCGAAGCACCAGAAGGCGGCCCGCCAGGAGACGCCGAGGTGAATGACGACGAGCGTCCAGATAATCGCCGTCAGGCCGCCCATGAGCCGGCCGGACATCCACACCGCCCCCTGCGTCAGGCCGCGCTCCTGCGGCGGGAACCAGTTATGGAGGGCGCGGGTGATGTTGGGGTAGGCGCCGGCCTCGCCGATGCCGAACAGGAAGCGGATGGCGATCAGGGCGGCGAGCGGGACCATGACGACGCCGGCGAAGGTAATGCCGGCCAGGCCAGTGAGGGCGGTGAACAGCGACCACCAAAGGACGATGCGGATGAGGGTGAGGCGCGGCCCGAAGACGTCGCCGAGCCAGCCGGTGGGCACCTCGAAGACCGCGTAGGCCAGGTTGAAGGCGGCCAGGGCCATCCAGAGGTCGGCGACGCTGGCCAGGCCGAGCGACTGGCGGATCGGGTCCTGGGCGACGCCGATGCTGGCCCGGTCGAGGTAGGTAATCATCGACAGCGAGCAGGCGAAGGCGAGGACGCCGTAACGGACGTGGGTGGGGCGGGCGAGCAGTTTGTCGGAGGAGATGTCGCGGTTCATGCGCGGGGTCGGTCCAGGGGCGCGTCGGCGGTTACGGAGAGAACGGGCCTACCGCGACACTGTACGGACGCGGCGCGATCAGGGAAAGCGCAAACCGCGGGCGATTCGGCCTTACCGACCGGGACGGCGTCGGCGACGCGGCCCGCCGGGCGGCGGGCCGAGCAGTTCCCGCCAGCTCGCCGCCGTCGGCAGGCGCTTGCAGCACTCCTCCAAGGCGCCAGGTCGTCGATGCGTTCGACGGCCGACGCCGTCGCGGCGTCGGGCGGGCCGAACCGTGCTTCGCCGAGGATGCGCAATAGCCTCCTCGCTTCAGTCACCGCGCCCTCTTCGCGGCCCTCTTCGCGGCCCTCTTCGCGGCCCTCTTCGCGGCCCTCTTCGCGGCCCTCTTCGCGGCCCAACTCGATGCCGATCTCGCGTCCCTCTTCCAGGATGGCCTGGTAGGTCGATGATTCTTTCATGGACACCGCTCCTCGAAACAATCGCTTCGCCAGGGCCGGCGAAAAACGCAGCCCCAGCAGGATATACGCCGCCGCCCAGATGAACTCCGCCTGCTTGCGGGCGCGGCGGTCGTCCAGCCGCCGGCCCATCACCTCGATTATGCCCGGCAATTCCGCTTCCGTCACGGCGCTAATCGGCGCCAGCGGCAACAAGGCCAGACCGCCGGTCAACAGCGGCCCCGGCGGCAGCCTCCAGACGCGCACCACCTGATAACGGAACATCAGGTACGCCTCCTCGCCGGGGAAGCCGCGCTCGTACACGCCGGTCAGCTGCGGTGAGTCGGCCTGCGGCCGCAGCAGCACCGCGGCGCTGCGGACCCCGAGGTTGTGGCGGTCCTCCAACAAGCCGTTTCGGATGAGCAGCTTCCGCGGCAGGGCGGCCGCGTCGTGGCCGGAGACGAACTCCAGGTGCAGCAGGTAGGACGGCTCCGTCGCGACGCGAAGCACCTTGTCGGCGGCGCCGCTGACCGTGGCGATATCCGCGTCAATCGCTTCCGTCGGCCCCACCGGCCGTCCGAGCAGGGCCGGCCACGACGCCGGTTCCGTTTCCACCAACGCCTTGAGGGTCGGATCGTAAGACTTCGCGGCCACGCCCCACCCCCCGTCGCCGGCCCCCATTTCCCCGCCCCGTTGTACCGCGACCGGGACCGGAAATCCACCTCGGCGCCGAAGCCGTGACATCAAAACGCGCAAACTTTCGCGCCGCACTGTTGCATCGCGCCGGCGGTCGGTTACAATCTATTCAGCCTACCCCGCCCGCGCCCGCCGACCCGCCGGACCCCGAGAGACCCACCCAGCCATGACTACCCCCGCATCCGACGCCGACGTGGCCCGCGACCTCAGCAACGCCTACCGGCAAATGACCGAACAGATCGGCAAAGTGATCGTCGGCCAGAACGAGGTCATCGAGCAGCTGCTCATGGCCATGTTCAGCCGCGGCCACTGCCTCCTGGTCGGCGTGCCCGGCCTGGCCAAGACGCTGCTGGTCAGCACCGTATCGAAGATCCTGCATCTCTCCTTCAAGCGCATGCAGTTCACGCCCGACCTGATGCCGGCCGACATCACCGGCACCGACATCCTCCAGGACGACCCCGACACCGGCCGCCGCAAGTTCACCTTCCTGCCGGGGCCGATCTTCGCCAACATGGTGCTGGCCGACGAGATCAACCGCACGCCGCCCAAGACCCAGGCCGCCCTGCTCGAAGCCATGCAGGAGCACCACGTCACGGCCGGCGGCCACGCCTACCACCTGCCCGAGCCGTTCTTCGTCCTGGCCACGCAGAACCCGATCGAGCAGGAAGGGACCTATCCGCTGCCCGAGGCCCAGCTCGACCGCTTCATGTTCAACATCGTCGTCGGCTACCCCAGCCGCGCCGAGGAAATCGACATCATGAAGCGGACCACCAGCACCCACAAACCGCAGCTGGAACCGCTGCTCAGCGGCGAACAGATCTTGAGGCTCCAGGAAGTCGTGCGCCAGGTCGTGACGGCCGAGCACGTGTTTTCCTACGCGGCCGATCTGGTGCGGGCGACGCGGCCCAAGGAGCCGACGGCGCCGAAGTGGATTCCGGAGTTGGTGGCCTGGGGCGCCGGGCCGCGGGCCTGTCAGTACCTGATCCTGGGCGGCAAGGCGCGGGCGCTGTTGCAGGGCCGGCTGCACGTCACCACCGACGACATCCGCGCCGTGGCCTACCCGGTGCTGCGCCACCGGCTGGTGACGACGTTCAACGCCGACGCCGAGGGCGTCACCACGGATGACGTGGTCGCGCAAGCTGATCCAGGCGGTGCCCTTGCCGCAGGAAGAGGCGGCGGCGAAGGTGCGGCGCTAACCACTCGATCGGCGAGCGGGGGGCGTAAGCCCCCTGATTTGTCGTCCATTACGCGGCGCTATTCTAGACCAGGGGGCTTATGCCCCCCGCTCGCCGATGAACCGAGGAACGACCTTCCAACATGGCATCCACCCCCGTGCAGTTCGATCCGACCTCGCTGTCCAAGTACGGCCGCCTCGCGCTGGTCGCCCGCAACCTCGTCGAGGGTTTCCTGACCGGCGTCCACAAAAGCCCCTACAAGGGTTTTAGCGTGGAGTTCGCCGAGCACCGGCAGTACTACCCCGGCGACGAGATCCGCCACATCGACTGGCGCGCCTTCGGCAAAACGGATCGCTATTATATCAAGGAATACGAGGAAGAAACCAACCTCAAGGCCCATCTGCTGGTCGACGCCAGCGGCAGCATGAAGTACAAGGGCAAGCACGGCAGCAAGTTCGATTACGCCCGCTACGTCGCCGCGTCGCTGGCCTACCTGATGCTGCACCAGCGCGACGCCGTGGGCCTCGCCACCCACGACACCAAGATCCGCCAGATCGTGCCCGCCCAAGGCCAATTCCAAGCACCTGATGCGCGTGCTGAGTTTGCTGGAGCAGACGGAGCCGGGCGGCGAAACGGCCCTGGCGCCGCTGTGGCACGGCCTGGCCGGCCAGTTCAAGCGGCGCGGCCTGGTGGTGATCCTGTCGGACTGTTTCGAGGAAGTGGCGCCGCTGTTGCGGGCGCTGCGGCACTTCCGTCACCGGCGGCATGAGGTGTTGCTGTTCCACATCCTGGCGCCGGAAGAGATCGACTTCCCGTTCAAGAAGTGGACGCAGTTCCGCGACCTGGAAGTGTTCGGCAACAAGATGCTGGTCGATCCGCAACGGCTGCGGCGCGAGTATCAGCAGAATTTCCAGAAGTTCTGCAAGGAACTGCGCGACGCCTGCGGCCAGGCCCAGGTGGACTACCACCTGATGCGCACCGATGAGCCGGTGGACAAGGCGTTGGGCGTGTATTTGACGCGGCGGCAGCGGCAGAAATAGTCCGTAGTCCGTAGTCCGTAGCGGCAAGCCTGCTTGTCTTCACTACGGACTACGGACTACGGACTGGTGTGAGCGGAGCGAGTAAGATGTTTTTCGCATTCCCCTGGATGCTGCTCGGCCTGGCGGCCCTGGCCATCCCGATCATCATTCACCTGCTCAACCGCCGGCGGTTCGAGACCATCGACTGGGGGGCGATGCGTTTCCTCCAGGTCAGCAAGGTCACGCGCCGCCGGCTGTTCCTCGAAGAACTGCTGCTCATGCTGCTGCGCATGGGGCTGATCGGCCTCTTGCCATTGGCCTTCGCCGGACTCGTCACCAACTTCGCTTGGCTTTCCTGGGTCGAACCGCGGCCCAGCCGCGACGTGGTGCTGGTCTTCGACGGCTCCTCCAGCATGAACTACACCGGCGGCGGCAAGACGCCGCAGGACGCCGCCAAGGAATGGGCCGCCGAGTACGTCAAACGCCTGTCGCCCGGCGACGCCGTGGCCGTGTTCCAGGCCCGCCAACAGGTTGTGCCCGTCGTGGCCGAGCCGAGCGAGGACCTCCAGCGAAATGTACCAAAAGCGATCTGGGAAATGAAACGTCCCGGCGGCGGCTGCGATCTGCCCGCGGCCGTGCAATCGGCGCTGGCGCTGCTGGGCAAAAGCACGCGCTCCGAGCGCGACGTGGTCGTGTTGAGCGACGGTCAGAAGTTCGGCTGGTCCGACCCGTCCACTCTGGAACGATGGGAACAACTGGCGCGGCAGGCGGGGGCCGGCAAGCCTCGGGGGGCCGCCGCCGCGCCGCCGCGCCTGTGGGTCGTCAACGTGGACCCGAAGCGCGACCCCGACCCGCCCAACTGGTCGCTTCCGCCGCTGCGCGTCAACCGGCCGGTCGTGCCGGTCGGCCGCGACGTGACGTTCCGCACCGACCTCGAAGTCCGCGGCAAGGGGAGCTACACGCCGCCGTACAGCCTCAGCCTCGAAGTGGACGGCGCGTTCGTGCGGCGGCTGGACCCGCCGCCAGCCTCGACACTGGCCAAGGGCAAGATCCCGCTGTCGTTCACGCACCGCTTCTCCACGGAGGGTTCGCATCTGGTTTCTCTGGTAATGGAGCCGGACGCGCCCGGCGCCGTGAGCCGCGATACCCTGCCCGACGACAACCGCCAGGATTTCGCCGTGGAGGTGACGCAGGCGTTGCCGGTCTTGATCGTGGACGGCGACCCCGACCCGGCCCCCAAGACGCGCGGCGCCTTCTCGCTGCGCGACGCCCTGTCGCCGGAACTCGACCCGACGCCGGCCGTCAAGTCGCGGGTCGTCTCGATCCGCGATTTCGACGCGGCCATGTTGAACGACGTTGCGGACGCGGAGAGGCCACGCGTGCTGATCCTGAGCAACGTGGCCGGGCTGTCGAAGCCGCAGGAGGACGCGGTCGAGCAGTATCTGGCCGACGGCGGCGGCCTGCTGGCGACGCTCGGCGGCCGCGTCGATAAGGACGACTACAACACTCAACTATATCGCGAGGGCCGCGGCTGGCTGCCGGCCAAGCTGACCGGGGTGGAGGGCGACGAACTGCGTCCCAAGGACGCCGCCCGCCCGGCGACGGTCAGCGCCACGCACCCGGCGCTTGAGTTGTTCCGCAACGACCCGCTCGGCGGCCTGGCCGTCGCGCGCTTCCCGCGCTGGTGGAACATGGACTTCACGGATAAGAATACGTCCGGCGAGCGCGTGGCGACGCTGAGATCGCCGACGGCGGAATACGCCTTCCTGGCGGAACGGCGTTACAAGGCCGGCCGTGTGCTGGTGTGCGACGTGCCGCTCGACAGCTCGTGGGGCACGAACCTGACCGATCTGCCGGCGTTCGTGCCGCTGGCGCATGAGCTGGTGTACTACCTGGCCGGCGCACGCTCGGCGGAGTTCAATCTGCAACCCGGCCAGCCGCTCCGCTACCGCCTCGGGAGCAACGCCCTGCCGGACGGCTTCCGCCTCAAGCCGCCGCTGGACGACGAGAAGCCGTTGGCTACCGGCTCGCCGACGCCGGACGCGTATCCGGCCCAGGTGACGCCGCAGCCGCGCGGCGGCATGTTGGTCTGCGACGAGACGCGCGACACCGGCGTCTACCGCCTCAAGACGCCGGACGACCACACCGTTTATTACGTGGCCCGGCCCGACCCGCGCGAGTCGGACCTGACGCCCGCCACGGCCGAGGAGCGCGAGCGCGTCGCCAAAATCTTTCCGATGCAGTACCAGAACGACCGCGGCCCGATCCTCGACGCCCGCGGCGCCGGCGCCCACAATCAGGACTGGTGGTGGGAAATCCTGCTCGTCGGCATGATCTTCCTGCTGTGCGGCGAGGTGTGGATGACGCGGCGGATGTTGAAAGCTCGATAAAAATGCGGTGGGACGGTTAGCCGCGACCCGAAGGGGAGCGCTTGGGAGGAGCGCTCCCCTTCGGGTCGCGGCTAACCGACTTCACTCGCCTCTGTGCCTTGGAGTGAGTCATGCTTTCGTTACCCCTGCCGTGGCTATGGAAAGGCTGGAACCTGCTGCTCACCCCGCAGTGGGGCGCTCTGGGTCCGGTGCTGCAAATCGCCGTGATCGCGGCCGCCTGCCTTGTCCCGTTGGCGCTGATCGCCTGGCTCTACCGCTACGAATTGCAGTTGGTCCCGCGGCTGGCGGCCGTCTTCCTGCTCCTGACGCGGGTCGGCGTCCTCTTCCTGTTGCTGTTCCTCGTCCTGTTGCAACCCGTCGTCGCCCAGAGCCAGACCCATGAGCTGCGCGGCCGCGTCCTCGTCGCCGTGGACCGCTCCGACAGCATGGACGTGGCCGACCCGCAACGGCCGCCGGTGGACAAGCTGCGTCTGGCCCGCGCCCTGCATCTGGCGACCGACGTTTGCAGCGACGCCCAGCTCGACGCCTGGATTCGGGACTATCAGGAGAAAGGGTCTCCGCGTTGGCTGGCGGACGACGAGGCCCGCGACGACCCGCAGCACCGCCGGGAGTTGGAAGAGACGCGACATGCCCAGCACGATAAGGTCTGTGAGCTGGCCGACAAGGTGACGCGCACCGAGGCCGCCCGCCGCGTTCTCGACGACAACGGCGTTCGCCTGCTGTCGGCGCTGACCGCCAAGCATGACGTGGAACTGCTCGGCTTCCACGGCGAAGCGTGGAAAGTCCCCGCCGACCGGCCCGACGCCCTGTTCGACCCCGCCCCAGCCGCCGACGCCAAGGCGCCGGACAAGCCGGCCGACAAGGCGCCGGCCCTGTCGCACCCGTCCGATTTCACCGACCTGCATCTGCCGCTGGCCGCCGGCCTGGAGCGCTCCGGGGCCGGCGAGGGTAAGCTGCTCGGCGTCGTCGTGTTGACCGACGGCCGCCACAACGCCGGCGACCCGCCCGTAAAAAAGGCGCTGGAACTCGGCGAGCGCCAAGTGCCGATCTTCCCTGTGCTCCTCGGCGCGGAAAAGGCGCCGCCGGACACGGCCGTGCTGTCGGTCAAGGCGCCGCCCGCCGTGTACAAGGACGCCTCCGCCGGCGTGGACGTGCGCTTCAAGGTGTCCGGAATGTCGAAACAGGATGTGGTGCTCGAACTGTACCGCGGCGCCGGCAAGGAGAAGAAGCTGCTCGAATCGCGCACCGTTCACCACGACGGAAAGGACCGCGAATATCTGGAAAGCTTCCAAGTGAAGATGGACGAGGCCGGCCCGCAGACGATCACGGCCGTGGTGCGTCCCGCCGACCCCGCGGTCAAGGAGACCAGCACCGCCAACAACAGCGCCGCCGCCGTCATCGACGTGGCCAAGGACCAGGTGCGCGTGCTGCTCATCGACGGCGAGGCCCGATGGGAGTTTCATTATCTTCAAAGTGCGCTTCAGCGCGACCGGACGATGCAGTTGGAGAGCGTCGTCTTCAACCAGCCGCGCCTGAACACGGCGCTGACGGACGACCAGCTGGAGAAGATCGGCGGCCCGCGCCAGCACTTGCCGGAAGGGCCGGACGCCCTGGCGGACTACGACTGCATCATCCTGGGCGACGTGGCGCCGGAGCAGCTGCCGCCGGCCGACCGGCAACGTTTGGAGAAGTACGTCGCGGAGCGCGGCGGCACGCTCATCATCGAGGCCGGCAAGCGCTACATGCCGATGGCCTACCCCACCGCCGCCCCTGACGCGGCCGACGCCGACCCCATCCGCAAGCTGCTCCCCATCGTGGCGCCGCGCGTCACGGCGCCGCCGGACGGCTTCGCGCCGACGCTGACCGCCGACGGCCGTGAGACGAAGTTCATGGACCTCGAAGACGAGTCGGCCAAAAACGACCGGCGCTGGGCGGATTTGCCGCACCCGTACTGGGGCGTGGTCGGCCAGGCCAAGCCGGCGGCGGCGACGCTGGCCTTCGAGCCGGAGGGGCCGGCCGACCCGCTCGACCCGACCGCCCGCGAACGGAAAAGCGCCCTGATCGCCCGGCAGAATTACGGACTCGGAAGAGTGCTGTACGTCGGCATCGACGCCACCTGGCGCTGGCGCAAGGGCGTCGGCGACGCGTACCATCACCGCTTCTGGGGCCAGGTGGTGCGCTGGGCCGCCGACCGGCCGCTGGAGTCGGGCAACCAGTACGTGCGTTTCGGCACGTCGCAGCCGGTCTACCGCGGCGGCCAGGACGCGGAATTGTTCGTGCGTTTCCGGGACGCCAAGGACGCGGCCGCGGCGGCGACCAAGGCGGCGGCGAACGTCCTGCGCCGCGGCGGCGACGGCAAGCCGGTGGCCGTGGTCCCGCTGCACCGTCGGCCGGCGCAGCCAAACGCCTTCGAGGCGCCGCGTGCCCAACCTGCCGGAGGGCGATTACGAGATTCGTCTGGACATGCCGGCCGTGGCCGACAAGCTGCAGCCGTCGGTCGGCCCGGACGATCCGAATCAGGCGGGGCCGCTCAAGGCGTCGTTCACGGTGTCGCCGCCGGAGAGTTTGGAGATGTCCGATCTCTCGACGAACCGGCCGCTGCTGGAGGAGCTGGCGTCCAAGAGCGGCGGCAAGGTCTACACGCCGGAGGACGCCGAGGAACTGGTGCAGCGGCTCGTCAATCAGAACATCACCCATACGGATTATACCGAACAAAAGCTGTGGCATTGGTGGACGATGCTGATCGCGGTGGCGGGGCTGCTGACGGTGGAATGGGTGGTGCGCAAGTGGTCGGGGCTGCCGTGAGGCCTTCCGTTGCAAGAGGCGAGCGGCCGGCGTAAGCCGGCTGGTATAGTGCAGCGCCTCAGTATATGCGACGCACCGGCCGGCTTACGCCGGCCGCTCGCCTTGCATGTTACGGGGATACCATGACCCAACCGATCACGATACGAAACGGACTTCTGCTGTCGGCGTCGGTCTTTCTCGCCGTCTGGTGCGGCCCCGTTCGCGCCGACCCCGCTGGCGTCGAGTTCTTCGAGAATAAAATCCGCCCCGTCCTGGTCGAACATTGCTACTCCTGCCACTCCGCGAAGGCGAAGAAGGTCCGCGGCGGCCTGCGCCTCGACAGCCGGGCCAAGCTGCTCGAAGGAGGCGACCGCGGCGGCGACCTCACGCCCGGCGACCCCGACAAGAGCCTGCTCATCGAGGCGGTGGCCTACAAGGACACGGAATTGCAGATGCCCAAAGACGGTAAATTGCCCGACGCCGTCGTCGCCGACCTGACCGCCTGGGTGAAGATGGGCGCCCCCTGGGGCAAGGACGACGGTCCCGACTCCTCCGCCCCCGTCAAGCCCGCCTTCGACCTGCAACAACGCAAACACGACCACTGGGCCTGGCAGCCGATCCGGGCGACGGAACCGCCGATCGTGAAGGATACGGCCTGGCCGCGCGGCCCGGTGGACCGCTTCATCCTCGCCAGGCTGGAAGCGAAGGGCCTGACGCCGGCCCCTCCCGCCGACAAACGCACTCTCCTGCGTCGTCTGACGTTCGACCTGATCGGCCTGCCGCCGACGCCGGAAGAGGTCGAGGCGTTCGTCAACGACGAATCGCCGGACGCCTATGAGAAAACGGTGGACCGCCTGCTGGCGTCGCCGCAATTCGGCGAGCGCTGGGCGCGGCACTGGCTCGACCTGGTGCGCTACGGCGAGTCGCGCGGCCACGAATTCGATTACACACTGCCCGACGCCTACCAGTACCGCGATTACGTCATCCGCGCGCTCAACGCCGACGTACACTACGACCAGTTCGTCACGGAGCACGTCGCCGGCGACCTGCTGGAGAAGCCGCGTCTCAACCCGGCCGACGGTTTTAACGAGTCGATTTTGGGGACCGGCTTCTGGTTCCTGGGCGAGGAGGTCCATTCGCCGGTGGACGTCAGCCAGGACCAGGCCGACCGCTTCGACAACCGCATCGACGTGTTCGGCAAGACGTTCCTCGGCCTGACCGTCCACTGCGCCCGCTGCCACGATCACAAGTTCGACGCCATCTCCCAGAAGGACTATTACTCTCTCTTTGGGGTTCTGGAGAGCAGCAACTATCGGCTCGTCCGCTTCGATTCGATGGAGCACAACTGCGCCGTCGCCCTGCAACTGGCCGAGGCGCGGGAACGCGCCCGGCCGCTCGTCGGGCGTGCGCTGGCCGACGCCGCACTTCTCACCGTCGAACACATGGCCGATTACCTATTGGCGGCGCGGGAAGTCCTTCAATCGGGGCCGCAAACGAAGGAGTCTACCGACCGGATCGCCCAAATCCGCAAACTCGACGCCGCCCTGCTCGGCCGCTGGGCCGCCGCCGTCCGCGACGGGGCCAAGGACGCTTCCGACCCGTTGCACTCCTGGGCCGCCGTCTGCGCGGGCGGTCGCGCCGACGATCCGAAGAAGCCGGCGACCGCGGCCAAGGGCGTCGAGGTGGTGGTCGATTACGCCCGCGGCCGGCCCGAAGACTGGATGCCCGACGGCGCGGCGTTCGGCCCCGCGCGACCCGTCCGGGCGACGTGCGCATCGACGGCGAACCGGGCCGTCCAAACGTGCGGCTGTGTACGACCGCTGCGGCCGAGTACGACCGGACGTGGGATTGCCTGAAGCTCGCGCCCGGCGCGGAGAACGAAGTCGGCGCGCTGGGCCGGATGGTGCGTTCGGGCCGGACCATCCGCACGCCGTCGTTTGTTGTCAACCCCGGCCGGGTGTTTTACCTCGTCAAGGGCGCCGGCATGGTCTACGCCGCCGTCGATTCGCACGTCATGATCGCCGGCCCGCTGCACGGCCAACTCGTCGGCGACCTACCGGCCAGCGATACTCTCCATTGGGCCGCCATCGACCTGACGCCCTACAAGGGCCGCCGCGCCCACCTGGAGTTCACCGCCGCGGCCGGCAGCTCCTTCGCCGTGGCCCGCGTCGTGCAGGCGGAGGCCGCCCCCGGCCCCGTAGATTCTTCCAATCACGCCCTTTTGACTCTTCTGAACGGCCGCGACGCTCGAACGCCGGAAGGCCTCGCCGCCGCGTATCAGCGGGCGTTCCTGGACGCGGCGAAACGGCTGGGCGCGGATCGGATCGTCGAGGCGCCGGACGCCGCCGATTACGCCCGGCTGGCGAACTGGCTCCTGAAGCATACGGACCTGTTGCCCGACGCGAACGCGGCGGCGCTGCAGGAGACGGCCGACGCCGCCCTGGCCGAACAGCGGGAACTGGCCGGCCAGATCCGCCGCGACTCCCGGCTGGCGCTGGCGATGCAGGACGGCGACGGCGTCAATGAACACGTCTTCAAGCGCGGCTCCTACAAGACGCTGGGCGACCTGGCGCCGCGCCATCTCCTGGAGGCGCTGACCGGGCCGGCCCCCCTCCCTTCCCTCCCCCCGCGGGTGGGGGAGGGTGGGGTGAGGGCGCGTGGCAGCGGCCGGCTGGAACTGGCCCGGCAGATGACCGACCCGACGATCGATCCGTTCGTGCCGCGCGTGATGGTCAACCGCATCTGGCATCACCTGTTCGGCCGCGGCATCGTCGCCTCGGTGGACAACTTCGGCGTGATGGGCGAGGCGCCGACGCATCCCGAACTGCTCGATTACCTTGCCGACCGCTTCGTGAAGGACGGCTGGTCGGTCAAGAAGACGATCCGCACGCTGGTGCTCAGCAGCGCCTACCGGATGTCGTCGCACCCGACAGAAGCCGACAAGGACGACCCGCAAAATCTTCTGCTGCACCGGGCGCGGCTGCGCCGGCTGGAGGGCGAGGCGATCCGCGACGCCATGCTGTCGGTGTCGGGGCGGCTCGACCTCAAGATGTACGGCCCGTCGGTCCCCGTCCACCTGACGCCGTTTTTGGTGGGCCGCGGCCGGCCGGCGGACGGGCCGCTCGACGGCGACCGGCCGCCGCAGCATCTACACCGCCGTGCGCCGCAACTTCCTGTCGCCGATGATGCTGGCCTTCGACACGCCCAGCCCGTTCTCGACGGTCGGCCGCCGCACCGTCTCCAACGTGCCGGCCCAGGCGCTGATCCTGATGAACGACCCGTTCGTCCACCGGCAGGCCGAGGTCTGGGCGAAGCGCGTTATCGGCCAAGGCGGCTCGGATACGGAGCGGATCACGCGGATGTACCTGGCCGCGTTTAGCCGTCCGCCGACGGACTTGGAGTCGTCCGATTGCCTGGATTTCCTGGTACAACAGGCGAAGCGCGCCGACAAGAAGCCGGACGACCCGGCGGTGTGGGCCGACCTGGCGCACGCGCTGTTCAACGTCAAAGAGTTCATTTTCCTTAATTGAGGAACCGTGATGTCGTCGGTTCGCATGAAGACGTTTTGCTGTCTCCTACTGGCTGCGTTCCTGGGCGCCGCCCGCGCCGACGCGCCTAAAGAGAAGGTCGCGCACTCCTTCCTGGCGACCGGCGAGGAAACGTACATCCTCGACGACGCCGGCAAGGTCGTGTGGCGTTACCCGGCGGGGACGCGCGACGGCTGGGTCGTGCCGGGCGGCGTGCTGCTGGCCGTGACGAAGAGCAAGAAATATCCCGGCGGCGCGGTCGTGCAGGTCCAGCGCGACGGCCAGGTGCAGTTCGAGTTCAAGGGGACGCAGTCCGAAGTCAATACCGTCGAACCGCTCGACGACAACCGGATCCTGCTCACCGAGGCCGGCGACAAGCCGCGCCTGCTGGAGCTGGACCGCATGGGACAAATCGTCGTGGACGTGCCGTTGCAGGCGCAGACGAAGGACCACCATTTGCAGACGCGCATGGCCCGGAAACTCGCCAACGGCAATTACCTCGTGCCGCAGCTGCTGGACAAGGTGGTGCGCGAGTACACGCCGGAAGGCAAGATCGTCTGGGAAGTGAAGACGCCGGACATGCCGTTCACGGCCATCCGCCTCGACAACGGCAACACGCTCATCGGCTGCACGCTGGGCAATCTGGTGATCGAGGTGAACAAGGAGGGCAAAACGGTCTGGCAGTTGAGCAACGACGACTTGCCGGGGAAATGGATGAACGACGCCTGCGGCGCCCAGCGGCTGCCCAACGGCGACACGGTCGTCACCGCCCACCACGCCAAGGCGAATGAGGTCAAGCTGATCGAGGTGACTCCGGACAAGAAGGTCGTTTGGAAATATGTGGATGGCAAGAACTTCGGCATCCACGAGTTCCAGATCCTCGATACGAACGGCAAGGCGGTTGAGGGGCGGCCGTTGCGGTGATTTCGTGGGGCAGGTTTGCAACCTGCCTCTGCTTGGCAGGTTACAAACCTGCCCACGGGAGCAAACCCCATGCACTGCGGACGATTCCTGCGACCGACGACCCGCCGCGAAATGCTGCTGCGCTGCGCCAACGGCTTCGGCGCCGTGGCCCTGGCGGCTTTGTTGGCCGAGGACGGCCGGGCCGATCCGGCGAAACCCGACCCGGCCCTCAACGGCGGCCTGCACCACCTCGCCAAGGCGCGCCACGTCATCTTCCTCTACATGGACGGCGGCCCGTCGCAGGTGGACACCTTCGACCCCAAGCCGCTCCTCCAAAAATACGACGGTAAAGACCCGCATTCGGTCTTTACCGTCGAGCCGACGCAGTTCAACAACGTCGGCAAGGTCATGGCGTCGCCGTGGAAGTTCAAGCAACACGGCCAGAGCGGCCAATGGGTCAGCGACCTCTTCCCCAACGTGGCCGAGTGCGCCGACGATTTGGCCGTCGTCCGCTCGATGACCTCCAACTTCTCCGAGCACACCAGCGCCAACTATTTCCTCCACACCGGCTCCGGTTTTCAGGGCCGGCCGAGCATGGGGGCGTGGGTGAGCTACGGCCTCGGCAGCGACAACAAGAACCTGCCCGGCTTCGTCGTGCTTAACGGCGGCCTGATCCCACCGGGCGGCCTCGACAATTTCAACAGCGGCTTTTTGCCCGCCGCCTTCCAGGGGTCGGTCTTCCGGGCCGGCGACCCGCCCGTCGCCAACATCGAACGCGCCGAGCCGAACGACGCGCTGCAGCGCGGCAAACTCGATCTGGTGCGGCGGCTGGACGAGGCCGCGGAGCAGTCGCGGTTCGGCAAGGTGGACGAGATCGAGTCGGCCGTCGCCAACTACGAGACGGCCTACCGGATGCAGACCGCCGTGCCGGAACTGATCGACGTGAAGGGCGAGTCGGCGGCGACGCGAAAATTGTACGGACTGGATGAGAAATATCCGCAAACGCAAATATTCGGCCGGCAGTGTTTGATCGCCCGGCGGTTGGTGGAGCGCGGCGCCCGTTTCGTCGAGCTGACCTGCCCGCGGATCGACGGCCACGACCGCTGGGACCAGCACGGAGGGCTGAAGAAGGGCCACGAGGACAACGCCCGCGCCGTGGACCGGCCCATCGCCGGGCTGTTGAAGGACCTCAAATTGCGCGGCCTGTTGCAGTCCACGCTGGTGATCTGGGCCGGCGAATTCGGGCGGACGCCGTTCGCGCAGGGCGGCGACGGCCGCGACCACAACCCGTTCGGCTTCACGGTCTGGATGGCCGGCGGCGGCGCCAGGGGCGGCTGCGTGTACGGCGACACCGACGAATGGGGCTACAAGGTGGCGACGAAGAAGGCGGAGATTTACGACCTTCATGCGACCATGCTGTGGCTTCTCGGCGTCGATCACAAGCGGCTGACGTTCCGCTTCGGCGGCCGCGACATGCGACTGACCGACGTGCATGGCGAGGTCATCAAGGAGGTGATCGCGTAAATGGCGCCGCGACGGCGGGCGTTGCTCTTGCATGCCCGCGCCGCTTTCGCTATCAAGCCGCTCTCCATTCGGGTCTTCCGGGCAGTTTCCCGAGGTGCCCATGCGGCGACCCTTCGCCATCTTGCCGATTGCTCTCGTCCTGTGTGCGGCGTCGGCTCGCGCCGATGACGACCTGCTTGGTCAGGTGCGCCAGCAGGTGGACGCTCCCGCCCCGCCACGTCCCGAGCACAAAAAGCGGGACCACGACGGCAGCGACGACGGTAACGATCCGGACGACGGCCTGGGCCTACTGGCTGGAGTGGCGCTGGCGTCCCCATTCCTCTTGCCCCCGCTTGCCCTCGGCGACGATTACCAGACGGCCAGCATTTTCCAGCGCTTCCCCTATGCCTGTGGACTTCCCGGCGAACTGTGGCTGGATCGGCCGGGCGACGAGGACTCGGAACCGCGCGGGGCGAAGCAATGGTCGCTGCGGGGGAACGTGGAAGACGGCTACGATTTCCGCGGCGTCAACCGCTTCGGAACACAGGCCTTTCTGGACACCGCCTCGCGGTTCGGCGTCAAGACGGACTGGGATTTCTTCACGGAACGGCTGCCCTGCGGCTGCTACGACGAGTTGACGGTGGGCGACGTTGACCTGACGTTTCGCTTCGCGCAATCGGAATGGATGCAGATGTACGCCGGCGTCGGCGGCCGGGTGACCCCCGACGGATCCGAGACCCGCGGCGGCTTCAACTTCACCTACGGCGCCGACGTGTTCCCCTGCAAACCGGTCGTGGTGTCATCGTCGCTCGATCTGGGCGACCTCGGCTCGGCGGGAGTGGTTCGCGTGCGGGGCACGATCGGACTGGTCCATCGGCACTGGGAATTGTTCGGCGGATACGACTATTTCCGCATCGGCTCGGTGGACCTGCAAGGGCCGATGGCGGGGCTGCGTTTGTGGTTCTGAGCCGCCCATTCGGGCGATCAGCGTGCCGACGTATTGGATGGGGTGTGGGGGCGTCCCACTGACGGGACGCCCCCACTTGCCTTTTCCGACCCGCCGCGGCAAGGTAAGGATGAACTTGACCCCCGCCGCCCTCCAGTCGACCATAGGGCCGTGATGATCTCTACCAAGGAGGGCGAGTCATGTCGTACTTACTGGTTTATTGCATCACGTGTGGCTCAGGAGAGCCGGGGCCTCCTCAATGGGAGGGGCCGGCCGCTTCACAGGCGTCGGGTAGGGATAGCGGACTCCAGATAGAGGTTACCGTGACGCGCTGGGAAAGGGATCATGCGCATGTCTGCTATTCGTTGCGGTACGAACCGTCGGCACGAGTCTGGGCCCTCTCGGATGCGCCCCAGCCGATCAACTTTTCATTCTGGGACGCGGACGGAAAGCGATTGAAAGCGTCTGACTGCTCTTGGCTCTGGTGCAATGCCTCCTTCCTATCAGACGGAAAAGGGGTCCCTACTGGCGAGGACGTCATAACGATACCCACGGGGGCCAAGACCATGACGGCGCGGTTAGGCAGTTCGGACCTCGAGTCGGCGGCAATCAAGGTTCCTATCCGGTAAACCACGTGGGCTGCCGGCACCCGCCTTCGGCGTCGCGTCTCATCCTACAACAGCCCCGGTATCGGCTTGCCGTCCGTCATCACCCGCACCGCGTTGCTCGGCACCTCCCGGCTCACGCGCAGCTCGCCGGTGTCGAAGAGCACGTTCATCACCGTGGCCATCAGCTCCTTCGGCGTGTACTTTTCGCCGACCGGATTGCTGGCGTGGCGATCCGACTGGCCAATCACCTGACCCATCTTCAGGCCGCCGCCCGCCAGCAAAAGCGCCGTCAGATTGGCGAAGTGGTCGCGGCCGCCGTTGCGGTTCAGCTTCGGCGTCCGGCCCATCTCGCCGGTGACGATCAGCAGGATCTTTTCCGACAAGCCGCGCTCCTCCAGGTCGTCGAGGAAGGCGGCGACGGCGTGATCGACCTGGCCGCCGAGCATCGGCAGGCCGGCCATCTTCTTGGGGCTGTTGCCGTTGGCGTGCATGTCCCATCCGGCGTCGGTCACGGTCACGAAGCCGCAGCCGTCCTCGCACAGCCGCCGCGCCAGCAGCATCTGTTTGCCCAGCAGGTTCGACGAACGCCGCATGTCGTTCCACCGGTTCAGGTCTTCCATCCTGAAGAGCTTGCTCGTGTCGTACTTTTCCAGCGTTTTCGGGTCTTCCTTGGAGAGATCGAACGCCTGCGACACGCCGCGGACGATCACCTCGAACGCCTGCCGCTGGAAGGCGTCGGCCCCGTCCAGGACGCCGGTGGACGCGACCTGGCGCCTGAACGAGTCGAGCCGGTTGAGCAGCTCCCGGCGATCGTCGAAGCGCTCGCGCGGCAGCTTCAGCTCCATGTCCTGCTTGAGTTCACCGCCGCCGCTGGGGTCGAAGGCGCCGTAGGCGGCGCCGAGCTGGCCGGCGGTAAGCAGACCCTTGAGGGCGTCGGTCTCGAAGTTCTGGCCCATCTTCAAACCGGGCCTGGCCGCCTCCGGCTTGACGAGGATGTTCGACGGGACGCCGGTTTTCGGGTTGGCGGCGCCGACGGCGCGGGCGTAGAGCGCGCCCATCGGCGCCCCGAGCGGGTTGCCGGCCCCGACCACGGCGAGGTAGTTTTGGTGGTCGGCGTTGTTCGAGGCGTAAGAACGGACGACGACGATCTTTTTTGCCCGTTTTCCCAGTTCGGGGAAGGTTCCGCCGAAGGTGACGCCGGGCAGGGCGGTCTGCACCTCGCCGGTGATGCTGCGGATCTCTTCGGGGGCGGTCATCTTGGGGTCGAACAGCTCGATGTGCGTCGGCCCACCCTGGAGAAACAGCAGCACGACCGACTTATCCTTGACCAGTCGGCCGGCGTCGGCGGCCCGGGCCTTCGCGGCCAGCAGGCCGGCCAGCGTCAGCCCCCCAAGCCCCAGGCCGCCGACGCGAAGGAATTCGCGGCGCGAGCAACCGGACCCGCCGCGGGCGTCGAGAAGGGTGAACATGCGCACGATCTCCTGGGCGAGTGCGGTTCGGAGAAAAGTCGCCGGCGGGGCGCGGGGTGCCTGCATGGGGGGGGAATGCTGGCTGGTTCGGTGCAGGGCCGAACAAGGTGGGCGCCGCCGCCCCCATTGTCCTACCCTATCGGGGCGTCGCCGTCAAGCAGACGACGTTGGTGGGCGCCCCTCTCGATTTTGGGGCGGAGCATTGCCTCGCGTCCCTTCCCCGACCGGGACGCGAAGCGGAGCTTCGCACCCGCGCGTTCCCAAGCAGTGCTTGGGAACGAGGGGCGAACAAGGGGCGACGGGCCAGGTCCAAATTCGAGAGGCGCACCCACGGCGGTTCGGAACAAAGCCGCTTGCTATAGTAATCTCTGCTTCGGGGGCCGCGGGACGGGGAGGGCCGGATGTATCAAGGCGACGGAAGTCCGCGCATGGCGCCTCCACTGATGGAATCGCCGTCGAAGGCGGCGCCGGACGCGGCGGCGCGGCTGGTGCTGGAGCGCGCTGCGCAAGGCCCTGACCGCTCACGCCGACGGCGTGCGGCTCGACCCCACTCGGCTGATTCAAATCCTTTCGACTGTCCCGGCGCCGGCGGGCCGCGAGGCGGAGCGGTCGTTCGCGCTGGGCTGGCTGCACTGGCTGCGGGGCGACTTCGCGGCCGCCGAACCGGCGCTGGCCGAGGCGGTCCGTCTCGCCCGGCGCATGGAGAACGCCGCGCCGCCGGCGGAATCGGCGTACTGGCTCGGCCGCGTCCGCGTGTTGCTGGGCCAACCCGACGCCGTATCGGAATATGAAACGGTGTTGCGGGAGGCGCGGGGCGAAGCGCGGGCGGCGGCCTGGCTGGTGGACCTGCTGTGGAGGGCCGGCCGCGTCGATCGGGCCGAGCAGGTGTGGAAGTCGGTGCGCGCCAACAAGAAGGTGACGGCCTGCGACGAAGGGCCGTTGCTGGAGGCGCGGGCGCTGTTGCGTCGCGGCGAGACGGCGGCGGCCGAGCGCCTGCTCAGCGAGTCCGCCCCCGGCGGCGGCGTGGTGCGGGCGGAGCATCGGCTTTTGGTGGCGTGGACGCTGACGGTGCTGAAACAATACGACCGCGCCAGGGAGCAATTCGATCAGGCGAAGGAGGGACCGTACCCGGCGGCGGCCCTGGAGTGCTGGCGCATTTTGCTGGAAAAGCGACGGGCGGGCCGGCCGGCGTCGGCGGACGAGGCGGGCCGGCCGCCGGCGCTGGCGGCGTTGCTCCGCGGGTACGAGGCGTTGCGGAAAGGCGAGACGGAGCGGGCCGTGGAGGCGTTGCGCGAGGCGGCGGCGGCCCCGGCGGCGTCGGCGTTCGCCCGCTTCGCCCTCGCCCGTCTCGGGATGGACGATCCGGCCGCGGTGCTGGCGTCGCAGCCCGGAATGTTCCTGGCCCTGCGCTGCCGGGCGTTGATCGCGCAGGAGCGTTTCCGCAAGCGCGAGGCGACTCCGGCCGAACTGCTGGACGCCCTGCGGCAAGCGTCCTCGGTCAACTGGACGGACCCGGCCGCCGACCACTTCCGCCGCATCGCCCTGGCCCTGCAGGCGCAACGGCCAGCTATCGAAGACGTCCGTTCGCTGGCGGCGGATCGGCCGACGGACCCGGCCGTGCGGCGCAACCTGCTGGCCGCCGGCGTGGAACTGGCGGCGCGCCGTCTGCCGGCCGCGGCGGGGCTGCAATTGCTTCTTGAATGGTCCGAATTAGCGGATTTGCCAGAGGGCCTTCGCTTCTTGATAGGTCGGCAAATGCTGCGACTGTTGCTGATGCGACGGCGGACGCCTCTTTCTCCCCACTCCCCTGAGGCGGAGGAGAAGCGCGACAACGGGCCGACCGACGCCGCCGTGCTTTCCGCGGCGGAACGTCTGGCGCCGGGCGACGGGCTGGCGGCGCTGATGCGGGGATGGCTCCGTCCCGACAGCGCGCCGCCGCCGGCCGGGATGGACGCGCCCGCGGTCGCGCGGCTGTGGCGGGCCGCGCGGCGCTGGCCGACGGCGGCCCGGTGGAGGAAAACTGGCGCGAGGAGGTGCGAGGGCTGCGTTCACAAGGCCGGCTCAAGGCCCCCGCCCAGGCATTGTTGCTCCTGGAAGCGGCGCGACGCGGCGACGCCGCGGCCGTGTCGGCGCTGCTCGACGAGACAGACCCCTGGCGCGGCTTCCGTCCCGCGCCTCCGCGGTTCGTGACGGAAGCGGTGGTCGCGGTCGTCGCCGCACAGCCGAATCATTCCGGATGGCGGCGAAGCCTCGGCCGCTGGATTCAGGTTTGGGGGACGGACGCACTGGGTCCGACCGGGGCCACGCTCGCCGCCCTGGCCGGCCTCTCACCGTCGAGGGCCGGCACGCTCGAGCCGCCGCCGGGGACGCCGGCTGCCCCGTGGTTCCTGCACCGGGCGGCGCGGCGCTGGGCCGCCACGACGCGGAAGCGCTGGCTTACGTCCGCCGCGCCCTTCGGGCCGACCCCGACCTGGCCGCCGTCGCCGACGCCGACGCGGTGCGCGCCGCCCTGCCCGAGCTGGAACGCCGCGCCGCCGCCCGCGCCCTGGCCGAAGCGGCACGGCCGGGCGACGCCGTGCCCCTCACGCCCGCGCCGCTCCTGGTGGACGCCGTGGACCTGATCGCCGCCTTGCCCGACGGCGCCGACCTGCTCGACGCGGCCGTCAACGGCGATTTGCTCGACGTCCGCTCCGGCCTGCTCGCCCTCGCCGAACGATCCGACCTGCCGCCGCGGTTGGCCCACCATCTGGCCCTTCTCAATCAGCACGCCGCCGAGGCGCTGGAGGACGCCGACCGCGGCGAGGACGCCGAGCCGTACTGGCGCGCCGCCTGGCGGCTCTGGCTTCGTTTCCTTGCCGACCCGGAGCTTCCCGCCGGGGCCGACGCGGCGCAGGCCCGGGCTGTGCTGCTCGACTGGTTGCTGGCCGACTGTCGCCGTCGCGTCGCCGACCTGCTGGCGCGCAACGCCGTCGATGCGGCCCGGCGGCACTGGGCGCTGGTGCGGGATTTGCCGGAAATGGCCGGGGAAATCGACGCGCCGCTGGGGGCCGACCTCGCCGGCCGCGCTGCCCGCTTTCGCGACGACCTGGCCACCGACTACCTGCTGGCCACGCGTGAGGCGATGCGCTACGGCGACATACCGGAGGGCTGGCGCGCCGACTACGCCAAGGGCCTATCGGTCCTGCCGCGGCTGCTCAGCCTCGACCGCGACAACGTCCGTCTGCTATCGGCGATGGTGGAGATCTGCGACGAGTGGTTTCTGGACCTGTACAACGCCGGCGATCCGCGTCGTCTGGCGGAACACGTCGAACGGTTCACGCCGTTCGCCTCGCAGCTGGGCCGCCTGATGGCAGACCGTCCCGGCGACCTGGCGGCGCGAGCGGCGCTTTCGGACTTCTACAAATTCCGCGGCTTCGTGGCCGGCGACCGTGCCCGCAAAATCGAACTGTACACCGAGGCGTTGCGCTTCAACCCCGGCAACGACAACGTGCGCGTCCTGTTGGCCGACCTCGGCGCGCCGGCCGCTGACGGAGATAAAGGAGTTCTCAATGAATCCGTTTGAGGCGCTGCGCCTTGACCCGTCGGCCACGGAAGAGGAAGTGGTGAAACAGGCGGCCCGGCTGCGCCAACGCGCCGCCGACGAGGCCGAGTTGACCGCCGTGCGCCAGGCGGCGCAGGCGCTGACCGGCCGCGCTGAGGATCGTCTGCTGCACGCCCTGCGGACGCACCCGCGGCCCGGCCACGCCTGTCCGGCGCTGGAGAAGTTCGCAGCGGCCTACCGCCGCGCCCCGTCCGCGTCCGGCGAACCGCCCGCGGCGCCTACGTTGGACATGAGCGATTTTCGGCGTCTTCTTGAAGACATTCTGATCGAGGAACTCGAACTGATCCCGGCGCCATTCGAGGCGCCGGCCGCGACGGAAGACCCGGAAGAGGTGCGCCGGCAGGCGGCGGAGGTGTTGTGGCAAAGCTTGGTGTTCGACCCGAGGGCGTGAAGAAGACAGGCGGCGCGGCTCCGCATTTCGCTTGCGTGGGCCCTGCCAGGCGCGTACCATCGCTTGTGATATTACCGCAGGAAAAATTCCACCGGCCGGCTGCGTGTTCGCCCGAGGCGCGGCGCGTCCCGGCGCTCACCTGTTCAGGCAAGAACATGACGCAGAATCTGCTTGCGCCCGACGCGACCCCCGAGTTGTGGAAAGACAACATTTGGGATCGGCTTCTCGATTCCCTCGACGAGCGTTCCGTCATCCCGATCGTCGGGCCGGACTTGCTTCAGGTGGAAATCGACGGGACCCCAATCCTCCTCGAAAGACACATCGCCCGCCGGCTGGGGCTGATGTACAAGCTGCCGGCGGGCGGCGATTCGTCCGAAAGGCCGCTGAATCATGTGGTGTGCCAGCTGCTGCGCCTCCGCAAAGACCGTTATGGCATCTGCGACGACATTTTTCAGATCATGAAGGAGGCGGACATTCGGCCCTCCGGCCCCCTGAAGCGCCTGGCGCAGATCACCGACTTCAACCTCTTCGTCTCCACGACGTTCGACGCGCTGCTGGAGAAGGCGATCAATGAGGTGCGGTTTGGGGGGAAGCCCGGAGCGGCGTCCATCGCCTACTCGCCCAAGAGAGTGGACGACCTCCCGTGCGCAAGGAGAAGCTCACGAAGCCGACCGTCTATTATTTGATGGGCAAGCTCTCCGCAACCGGCGGCTACGTCATTTCCGACGAGGACATGCTCGAATTCGTCTGCGACCTCCAATCCCCGGCCCGGCGCCCGGAGAGGCTCTTCGACGAGTTGAAGAAAAACCACCTCCTGATCCTGGGGGAGGGCTATTCGGATTGGCTCACCCGCATTTTCCTCCGGACGGCGAAGGGAGGGCGATTGTCCGCGACCCGTGACTTCGTCGAGATCCTGGCCGACAGCAACACGCAGCGCGACCCCAATCTGGTCTCGTTCTTGCTTCACTTCAGCAGCCATACGCGGGTCTTCCGGGCGGGCGGAGCGGTCGAGTTCGTCGAGGAGTTGTGGAAGCGGTGGAGTGAACGGCGCCCGCAAGCGCCGCCCCCCGAGGACAACCCTACCCGCCGCGACATGCCCAGGAACGCCGTCTTCATCAGCTACGCGCGGGAAGACCTGGCCGCCGTGCAAGAACTCAAGGCCGGTCTGGAGGCCGCCGGCTTGACCGTCTGGTTCGACAACGAACGCCTGAAGCCAGGCGACGACTTCAACCCCCAGATCGAACAGTACATCTCCCGGGGATGCGGTTGCTTCGTGGCCGTCGTCTCGAAGAACACGGAACGGCGACACGAGGGCTATTTCCGCCGCGAATGGAACCTGGCGGTGGAACGGGACAAGGGCATTCACTTCACGAAGAAGTTCATCGTTCCGGTCGTGGTGGATGAGACCTCCGAACCCGCCGTGGTCCCGCCGCGCTTCGCCCAGCTGAATTACACCTGGCTGCCGGGCGGCAAGGCGACGCCGGCCTTCGCCAAGCAACTGCGCGAGATCGTCGGGGGGTCGTGACCGACGCGTCGGCAAGGACCCCCTGTGAAGAAAGGACCGCCTGCGATGAATCCGGACGCCATCCCCCAGTTGTCGTCGGCCGCCGGCGTTGACGCGCAGAATCCCTGGCCCGGCCTGGTCGCCTTCACGGAAGACCTTCAGGGCTTCTTCCACGGCCGGGCCGACGAAGCGGACGAGCTGCGGCGGCGCGTCGGAAGAAAGAACCTGACGGTGTTCTTCGGCCAATCGGGATTGGGCAAGTCCTCGCTCTTGCAGGCGGGGCTGTTCCCGCGCCTGCGAGCCGAAGGGTACTTACCGGTCGCCATTCGCCTCGATCACGCGCCGACCGCGCCGCCTCTCGCCGAGCAAGTGAAAGCCGCCGCCGCCCGCGCCGTCCTGGACGCCGGCGGCCAGTCGCGGACCGCGGCGCCGGACGCGGGCGATACGCTCTGGGAGTATTTCCATCGGCGCGGCTTGCGCCAGGAAACGTCCGACGGCCAACCGGTTCGCCTGGTGCTGGTGTTTGACCAGTTCGAGGAGTTGTTTGCGATCGGCCACGCGAGCGCGGAATCGCGCTCCCGGGCCGCGCTCTTTCTGACGGAACTGGCCGACCTGTTCGAGAACCGGCCGCCGCAGGCGCTGGAGCAACGCCTGGAGCAGAACCCGGAGCTGGTCAAGCAATTCCTCTTCGACGATCAAGACCACCGGGCGCTCGTTTGCTTGCGGGAGGACTATCTTCCGCACCTGGAGAGCTTGCGGCAGTCGATGCCGTCGGTCACCGAGAACCGGATGCGCTTGACCCGCATGAACGGCGCGCGGGCGCTGGAAGCGGTCCTCAATCCGGGTGGAGGCCTCGTCACTCTGGAAGTGGGCCGTCAGGTCGTCCGCTTCGTCGCCGGTGGAGAAAGGCGTGGACAGCCGCGGGAAATGGATGCCGCAGATGCGGAACGCGAAGACGACGGACTGGCGGAACTGGAGATCGAGCCGTCGCTGTTGAGCCTGGTCTGCCGCGAGCTGAACAATCGCCGCCTGGCGCTGGGCTTGCCGCAGGTCACGGCCGACCTCCTGGCCGGCAACCGCGACCGCATCTTGCTGGACTATTACGAGCGCTGCGTCGCCGATCAGCCGCCGGCGGTTCGCGCGTTCGTCGAAGACGAACTGGTGACCGATTCCGGCCTGCGCGAGAACATGGCCCTCGAGCGCGCCCGCAAGACCCTGACCCAGCGCGGGGCTTCCGCCTCCGCGATCGACGAGTTGGTGCGGCACCGCTTGCTTCACCTGGAGGATCGCCTGGGCATTCAGCGTGTGGAACTGACGCATGACGTGCTGACGCCGGTGGTCAAGAAGAGTCGTGACCAACGCCAGCAGCAAGAGGCCACGCTGCGGGCCGAACAGCAGGCGCGGCAGGTTCGCGAGGAGACGCGGCGGTGGCGCAATAAGCAGCTTATTATCGTGGCGGCGATGGCGGCGGCCATGCTGGTCGTCATCGCGACAGGAGCCGCCTATTACGCCAATCAGGAACGACAGAAGGCGAACGAGCAACGACAGAAAGCGACCGCAAACTACGAGGCCGCCCGCGAGACCGTCGTTCTGCTGGTCGTCAACATCGCCCATAAGTTAAGGGATCGCGGGATCCCACAGGACGCTGTCGAAGAAGCGCTCAATCAGGTCGTCGGGTTGGTCGATAACCTTGAGGCACAAAACCAAGGGGATCCGGAGCTGAAGCGTATCCGCGCTTTGATGCATTTTGAATTCGCCAAGGTCTTTCAGAATTCAAATTTCCTCCCCCGCGCGCTGGAGGAGGCGGAAAGGGGCCTCCGTATCCGAAAGGAACTCGTGGCACTGCCCTCGGTGAAACGCGAGTGGCTGTCGGACCTGGCGCAGAGCCTCGACCAGGTGGGCGACATTCGTCGGGAGATGGCGAAAGAATACGGGCACCGTAAACCGCCTGATCCTCGCGCACCGGAGGAATTCGCCGCCTCGCTTAAGCTGTTTGACCAGGCGTATGAGATCCGACTTCGACTGCACAGAGAAGATAAGGACAACCCGGCCTGGACGTTCGGACTGTCGCAGAGTCTCGTGCGCATCGGCGACCACAAGGCCTACCCGGACAGAAACAATGCCGGCGCGATAGCCGACTACCGGGAAGCTCTCGAGCTAATCATCGAGCTTGTCCGACGCGACCCCGACGACGAGGATTCGCTACATGAGCTAGGCTGGGCATTCAAAAAGGTTGGCGATATCCTCATCCTTGACGACAACAAGTTGCCTGCCTGTCTCGAGATGTACGAAAGGGCGCTCTGCACACGCCGCTACCTCGCGGAGGAAAATCCCGTGAACACCTTGTACAAGCGCGACATCGCCTTTAGCCTTGAGAACATCGCCAAAGCTAAATCCAAGAAAAAGGACTACGAAGGTGCGGAGGAGTCCCTGTTCGAGGCGCTTGAGCTGCGACAACAGCTGATCGACGCGGACAGCTCCCAGAATCTTTGGTTGATTGAATTCTCCGAAACTCAGTACCAGATCGGCTTGTGCATGCGGGATACTGGGAAGGTTGAATTGGCCGGGGGCTTCTTCGCGAGAGTAGTCGAAAAGCTCGAGCCGGTGTTGGAGAAGGAGAAGCGCGAGGGAAAGAAGGATGTGCGCGCGGAAAAATTAATGAAAGACGCGAACACTGAATTGACGAAGGTAATCGTCCGGCTCAATTCCGAAACACCGACGAAAGTGCTGAATCCCGAGTCACTGAAGGTGAAGTGGAAAGATCAGGCGGCCAGGGAGGCGGAGCACATGGCGAACCTTCAAAAGCACCAAAGCAAGGACGAATTGAAACACGGCTGGGAAGAACTCAAAGAAAGCCTGTTGAAGTCGGCGCCCGTACAGACGGCCGCCAGTAAATGACCCCCGGGAACGGCGGCAGCCGGCGACAGGCTCAATCTGGTTTGAGGCCGTTTGTGAACGGGCCCGGGCGCGGTTTTTGCTTGTAATCTGTACGGCGCGCCAGGACAGCCGTAGGGAGTCCTTCGGAAGAAGTGCATCCCAAGGAGAACGTCATGAAGAAAGTCGTCATTCGGCAATGCCCCTCTTGAGGGAGGATCCGCAGTCAGGCCGCCCGTGTGGCGGAGACGCTGAAGACGGACCCGGACGTGGAGGTGAGCCTGGTCGATGGCAGACGCGGCGAACTGACGGTGACGGTGGGCGACCACGTCGTCGCCAAAAAGGGTTGGTTCAGTATGCCCGACCCCGAGAAGGTCCGCGAGGCGGTGAAGGCGGAGCCGCCGGCCTGATCCACGATCCGGTTGCGTGCGTCTGTCCGCCGCGGACGGGCGGGCGGGCGAGGGCTGCCGTTTTTCCTTGCCGCCGTCGCGTTTTCGGGTATCGTTGACAGGGTGAGGATCCGCCCGCGCCGCCCGACCTTCCCGCCTCCCCTGCCGAGCGAACGCATGACGCCGTTGCTTCTGCTCTGTCTCGTCGCCGCGCCGGCCGAGGCGCCGCCGTCCGCGGCCGTGGATTACCTCCGCGACGTGAAGCCGATCCTGACGCAAAACTGCGTCAAGTGTCACGGCCCGGATCGGCAGCGCGGAGGCCTCCGCCTCGATACGGCCGCGGCCGTCCGCAAGGGCGGCGATTCCGGGCCGGCCGCGGTTCCCGGCCAGTCCGGCAAGAGTCGGATGGTCCTCGCCGTCACCGGGGCGGAGGGCGTCAAGGCGATGCCGCCCAAGGGGCCGCCGCTCGACGCGGCCCGCGTCGCCGTGCTGCGGGCCTGGATCGACGCCGGCGCGTCGGCCCCGGCGGGCGAAGTCGCCGCCGCCCCGGCCGGGAGCAACCACTGGTCGTTCAGGCCCGTCGTCCGCCCGGCCGAGCCGGCCGTCAAAAATGCGGCCTGGGTGCGCAACCCCATCGACCGTTTCATCCTGGCCCGGCTGGAAAAGGAGGGCGTCGCGCCTTCGCCGGAGGCCGACCGGGCGACGCTGATCCGCCGGCTCAGCCTCGACCTGCTCGGCCTTCCGCCGTCGCCGAAAGAGGTGGACGCCTTCGTCGCGGACCAATCGCCCGACGCCTATGAGAAGTTAGTGGACCGCCTTTTGGCGTCGCCGCACTACGGCGAGCGCTGGGGCCGCCACTGGCTCGACCTGGCCCGCTACGCCGACTCCAACGGCTACAGCATCGACGCCCCACGCTCCATGTGGCCCTACCGCGACTGGGTCATCAACGCCCTCAACAAGGACATGCCTTTTGACCAGTTCGCGATCCAGCAACTGGCCGGCGACCTGTTGCCGAACGCGACGACCGACGACCTCGTCGCCACCGGCTTCCACCGCAACACGCCGATCAACGAGGAGGGCGGCATCGACCTGGAGCAGTTCCGCGTCGATTCCATCGTCGATCGCGTCAACACGACCGGGACCGTCTTCCTCGGCCTGACCGTCGGCTGCTGCCAGTGCCACGACCACAAGTTCGACCCCATTTCGCAGCGCGAATATTACCAGCTCTTCGCGTTCTTCAATAGCGTGGATGAGCCGAAGCTGGAACTGCCGACTGCCGGAGCAGACGAAAAAGCGGAAAGAAGTCCGGGGCCGGATCGCCGCGCTGGAAAAGCGGCTCAGGGCGCTCGACGCCGTGACGCCGGAGTCGTTGGAGGCGTGGGAAGGAAAGCTCACGACGGAGGACAAGGCGCGTCTGCCGGAAAAGGTGCGCACGATCCTGGCCATCGCCGTCAACGGCCGCAGCGATAAGCAGCAACAGACGGTGCTCGACGCCTACCGCAAGGCCGATCAGGTGCGGCACGTGGTCGCCGCCCTGGGCGAGGTCAACCCGCTGGCCGCGCCGGGCAACCTCCAGGCGCTCAACGTCCGCATCGTCCTGGAACGGCGCATCGCGGAGCTGAAAAAAGACCTTCCGGTCATCCCGTCCACGCTGGTAGTGCGCGAGCGGGCGACCCCGCGCGCAACGCACATCCACCTCGGCGGCGACTTCCTGCGCAAGGGGGCGCTGGTGACGCCGGCCACGCCGTCGGTGCTGCCGCCGCTGCCGGCGCGCGACAAGCCGAACCGACTCGACCTGGCCAGGTGGATCGTCGATCCGAAAAATCCGCTGACGGCTCGGGTGACGGTCAACCGGATGTGGCAGGCGTACTTCGGCCTGGGCCTGGTGGAGACGGAGAACGACTTCGGCACGCAGGGGACGCCGCCGTCGCACCCCGAATTGCTGGACTGGCTGGCGTCGGAGTTTGTGGCTCGCGGTTGGGACGTGAAGGCGATGCACAAACTCATTGTTTGCTCGGCGACCTACCGGCAGGCGTCGAAGGCGCGGCCCGACCTGACGACGCGCGACCCGCGCAACCGGCTGTTGGCCCGGCAAAACCGGCTGCGGCTGGAGGCGGAACTGGTGCGCGACTCGGCCCTGACGGCGAGCGGCCTGTTGACGCCGACTGTCGGAGGCCCGAGCGTGTTCCCGCCGCAGCCGCGGGGCGTCTACGCCTTTACGCAGGTGCCGCGCGAGTGGAAGGCCGCGGACGGCCCCGACCGCTACCGCCGCGGCATGTACACGTTCTTCTGGCGCTCCGCCCCGCACCCCGGCCTGACGGTGTTCGACGCCCCCGACGGCGTCTCGGCCTGCACGCGCCGCAACCGCTCCGACACGCCGCTCCAGGCGCTGACGCTGCTCAACGATCAGGCGTTTTACGAGTGCGCCGAGGCGCTGGCGGGCCGCATGAGGAAGGAAGGCGGGGCCGGCGACGACGAGCGGCTTGCTTACGGATTCCGGCTCTGCACGGCGCGGCCGCCGAACGCACATGAGCGGGAGGTATTGCGGCGGTTGCTGGCGAAGGAACGCGAGAAGGACACGGAGGCGGCCTGGACGGCGGTGGGGCGCGTGTTGCTGAATCTGGATGAGTTCATCACGCGGGAGTAAAGAGCGACTGGAATTGACAGGCAAGGTAGTGGAGGGCGTAAGGTGGCGAATCTCAATTTCTTTGCCGCTGAGTCTGACCAAACGGCGCTCGCGACGTTTCTTTTTTCGTCAACGGACGTGCGTGTTTTTGAGTCCTACTCCGAGTACGGCCAGGAACTTCGAGAATTCCGCTCGCTTGATGAATTAGCCGCCGTGTTCCCGCTTGGGCAGGACAAACACGGAAATGGAACGGCCGCTCTGCTTCAGCTGTGGTCGCCCTCGGTCATGAAAGACTTGGAGATTGAGAGAATAGCATTACGGCCTGAATGTTGCGGCGGCCATACGTTTCGGTACTGTATCAAAGGCGGGGCTCTCATCCAGCTTTATCTTGGGGGAGTTCACGAACGCGTAGTCACCAAGTCGCACTTCGGCCACTTCAGCGAGAAAGGAGCAAGCAAGTGGGGCCTGGACGGCGGTGTGAATTGGCACGAACTCAAGACTTTGTCCAATAAGATTCAGTATCACATACGGAAGCGCTTGGCGGTTGCAAAAGTCCCTGGATGCCCCGTGTTGCCGCAGGCATACGAACTTGCTCAATCCGGATACGCTCTCAAGTTAGCCGCCCAAACGCCTTGGGAGTACAGCCTTGAGTAACCGAAACGTCGTGCGGGAGAAGAACTATGAACCCCTGGCGATGGGTCGATCCGCGCGTCCAGGCGGTGCGGCTGGCGGACCTGCGTGCTTACTTCCTCCACAAAGGCTGGAAGCTCAAGCCGAACCCGAACAAAAACCTACTTCGCTTCGGGGAACCGACCGTGGGGCGCGGCCGGCCTTTCTATCAGATGATTCCCTCTTCGGACCAGTTCAGCGATTTCCGCCGGGACGTCACCGATTTGATTACCACGTTGAGTGAACTGGAAGACCGGCACCCCGTCGAGGTCGTCAACGACATCCTGCGTTGCGGCTCCGAGGCGGGGCAGGGAAACGGCGCCGACAGCCGGGAAGATGCCGAAACCGTCCGCCCACGATCCCGAAAACGAAAACCTCTCAAGGGAACGACGCCGCCATGACGCAAGTGAATCCGCTCCTGCTGCAAACCCGCCGCCACTTCTTCGGCCAGTGCGGCGTCGGCCTCGGAGCCGTCGCCCTGGCGTCCCTCTTCAACGAGGGCCGCGCCGCCGACGACGCCCTCACCAACCCGCTGGCCCCGAAGAAGCCGCATTTCCCCGCCAAGGCCAAGCGCGTCATCTTCCTGTTCATGGCCGGCGGACCCAGCCAGTTGGAGTTGTTCGACCACAAGCCGAAGCTGAACGAACTGAACGGCCAGCCGATCCCCGACGAGTTCATCAAGGGCAAGCGCTTCGCCTTCATGGATTCGTTCGCGGCCAAGCCGCCGAAGCTGCTGGCCACACGCCGCAAGTTCGCGCGCCACGGCAACGCGGGAACGTGGGTGTCGGAGTGCCTGCCGCACACCGCCGGCGTCGTCGATGACATCGCCGTGGTGCGGTCGATGGCCACAAACGTCTTCAACCACGCCCCGGCCAAGCTGTTCGTCAACACCGGTTCGCCGCAGTTCGGCCGGCCGAGCATGGGGGCGTGGGTAACGTATGGCATCGGCAGCGAGGCGCGCGACCTGCCGGGTTTCGTGGTGTTGCAGTCGGGACCGCGCGGGCCGCGCGGCGGGGCCGCCCTGTGGGGCAGCGGCTTTCTGCCGACCTCCTACCAGGGCGTGCCGTTCCGCGGCGGCGGCGAACCGATCCTGGACCTCGCCAGTCCGAAATCGGTGTCGCCGGAACGGCAGCGCGACGTGCTGGACGCCGTGAAGGAACTGAACGAGGCCCACCTGGCCGACGCCGGGGACCCGGAGATCGCCACGCGCATCGCCTCCTACGAGATGGCCTACCGGATGCAGACCAGCGCCCGAGCGCTGATCGACCTGAGTAAGGAGGACAAAAAGACTCTCGAAATGTACGGGGCGGAGCCGGGCAAGTCGTCGTTCGCCAACAACTGCTTGCTGGCGCGGCGGCTGGTGGAGCGCGGCGTGCGCTTCGTGCAGCTCTACCACACCGACTGGGACCACCACGGTTCCGGCTCGATCAACCTGACAACCGGGCTGGATCAGGTCTGCCGCGAGGTCGATCGGCCGTCGGCGGCGCTGGTGACGGACCTGAAGCGTCGCGGCCTGCTGGACGACACGCTGGTGATCTGGGGCGGCGAGTTCGGGCGGACGCCGATGGGCGAGATGCGCGACAGCGTGGGCCGCAACCACCACATCGACGCCTACACGATGTGGTTGTCCGGCGGCGGCGTCAAGCCGGGCCTGAATCTCGGCGCCAGCGACGAGCTGGGTTTCGCCGCCGTCGAGGACCGCGTCCACGTCCACGACCTCCAGGCGACGGTGCTGCACCTGCTAGGGCTGGATCACACGAAATTGACGTTCCGCTTCCAGGGCCGCGACTTCCGGCTGACGGACGTGCATGGGGAGGTGGTGGCGAAGCTGCTGGCGTGAATGGTCCGAGCCGGAAGCGTGAGCGACAGATGCAAGGCCCGTCGCTCACGCTTCCGGCTCGGAAATCCCCCTCACTCGATGCCATGCTCCGAAAGCCAGCGCTCCGCGTCCAGCGCCGCCATGCAGCCGGTGCCCGCCGCCGTGATCGCCTGCTTGTAATAGCTGTCCGCCACATCGCCGGCCGCGAATACTCCTTCAACGCTCGTATTTGTCCGCATTTGTTTCGTCCATTTGACGTAGCCGTTCGGCTCCAGCTCCAGCTGGCCGCCCAGGAAGTCGGTGTTCGGCGTGTGACCGATCGCCAGGAACAGGCCGCCGACCTCCAACGTCTCCGTCCCGCCGTCCTGCGTGCTCTTGAGACGCACCGCCGTCACGCCCCGCTTGTCGTCGCCCAGCACCTCGTCCACCACGCGGAACCACTTCGGCGCGATCTTGGGGTTCTCCAGCGCCCGCGCCTGCATGATCTTGCTCGCCCGCAGCTGGTCGCGCCGATGCACCAGGTAAATCGTGCTGGCGAACTTGCTCAGGTAGGTCGCCTCCTCCACCGCCGAGTCGCCGCCGCCGACCACCGCCAGCGGCTTGTTGCGGAAGCGCGGCAGGGCGCCGTCGCACACGGCGCAAGCCGACACGCCCTGGTTCTTGTACTGGTGTTCCGACGGCAGGCCCAGGTAGTTGGCCCGCGCCCCCGTGGCCACGATCACCGTTTGCGTCTCCACCACGCCGCCGTCGCCGGGGTACAGCTTGAACGGCCGGTCCTTGAAGTCCACCTTCACGACGTCGTCGGTGACGACGCGCGTGCCGAAGTTCTCCGCCTGCTGCCGCATCAGCTCCATCAACTCGGGGCCGCTGACCCCGTGGTTCGGCTGCGCTTTCCCGGTCTGCACCCAGTAGGGTTGACGTTCCTCGGGCAGTGCGGTCTTCAGGTATTCGCGCAACTGTCCCGAGGGCCAGCTCGGGAAGTTCTCGACTTCCGTCGTCAACGCCAGCTGCCCCAGCGGGACCAACCCCCGGGCGTGGTTTTCCGCGGTGTGCGCCCCCTCGTAGACCAGCGGCTGGAGGTTCGCCCGCGCGGCGTAGACCGCCGCCGTCCATCCGGCCGGGCCGGAACCGATGATGACCACTTTTTCTGGCATAGTCCGTAGTCCGTAGTCCGTAGTCCGTAGTTCCCATTCCACTATCAGTGTATAGTGAGCGTCAAACCGGGGCAGTAGCTTCGGAGGGTTTCCGACTACGGACTACGGACTACGGACTGATGCTGCGTTTAACCGACCTGCGCGAAATCCTCCGCTACGTGCCGCGCTTCCGCGACCGCGTGTTCGTCATCGCGCTCGACGGCGCCGTCGTCGAGGACGAGAACTTCCGCAACCTGCTGCTCGATATCGCCCTGCTGCGCAGTCTAAGTATCCGCGTCGCCCTGGTCCACGGCGCCGCCCACCAGATCCGCCGCCTCGCCGACCTCATGCACGTCGCGCCGTCCAACCTCGACGGCTCCGGCGTCACCGACCCCGACACCCTCCAGCTGGCGCTGACGGCCGCCAACCGCGTGTCGCACGAACTGCTCGAAGGCCTGACGGCCTGCGACCTGCGCGGGGCGGTGTCCAACGCCCTGACGGCCCACCCGGCCGGCATCCTCCAGGGCGTCGATTACCAGCACACCGGCCGCGTCGAGCGCGTGGACACGACCCTGTTGCACACGCTGCTCGGCAGCGACATCGTGCCGGTCATCCCGCCGGTCGGCAGCGACGGCGAAGGCCGATCCTACCGCCTCAACTCCGACAACGTCGCGGTCGAAGTCGCCCGCGCCATGCGGGCGGTCAAGCTCATCTACCTGACCACGTTCCCCGGCGTCCGCGTCCGCTCTTCGCAACCGGAGGGACAGACGGAAGGACAGCCGGACGGTTTGGAGGCGGAGCTGCTTCGCCAGCTATCGATCGACGAGGCCGACGCCCTGCTGAAAAAACACCGGGCGGAGCTGCCGGGACCGCTGGCGTCCAAGCTCGAACAGGGCGTGCGGGCGGCGCGCGGCGGCGTCGAGCGCGTCCACATCATCGACGGACGGGTCGAGGAAGGGCTGCTGGCGGAGGTCTTCTCCAACGAGGGCGTCGGCACGCTCATCCACGCCAACGAATATCAGGCCATCCGCAAGGCCGTCCGCCGCGACGCCCGCGCCATCCTGGCGCTGACGCGCAACGGCGTCGCCAACGACGAGCTGGTGCGACGGACGCGGGCCGAGATCGAACGGCAGATTGACGACTTTTTTGTGTTCGAGGTGGACCGCAACCCGGTGGGCTGCGCCGCACTGCATCTCTACCCGCAGTGGGGCAAGGCCGAGCTGGCGGCGGTGTGCGTCGATGCCCGCTACGAGAACCAGGGCATCGGCGCCAAGCTGACGCAGTACGGCGAGGTTCAGGCCCGCGCGCTGGGGGCGTCGGAGCTGTTCTGCCTGTCCACGCAGGCGTTCAACTATTTTCAGCAGAAGGGCGGCTTCCTCCCCGGCACGCCCGACGATCTGCCGCCGCCGCGCCGCGAGCGCTACGACAAGAGCGGCCGGCGGTCGCTCGTGCTGGTCAAGAAGCTGGCGTGAGAGAGCAGCGGGTGCCGTGTGCGACGAAATACTAACCCGAAGCGCGAGCGAGGGAGTCGGTTCGTGACCCGAAACGCTGGTTTGGAACCGACTCCCTCGCTTGCGCTTCGGGTTCGGGTAGCCAGTAACTCCCTTCCTTGGCGATGAGCTGACCGGGCGCAACGCGGAATGAGGCGTCCGGCGAGGGCGTCAGAATTCTTTCCCGCCCGCCTGTAACAAACCGCTTCGGGGGACGCTTCGCAGGGTAGAGGCCGGACGATGCGAGCCGGCCCGAAACCCGAACATGGAGCAAACCCGATGAAGAACACTCTGGCGACGATGGCGGCGGCGGCGATCCTGGCTCTGGCGGTGGGCGGCATGGCCGAGGCGGGAGGCCCCGCCCACAGCGGCTCAAGCCACGGCGGCTCGCACTACAGTCACTCCGGTTACAGCCACTCGTTCTACAGCCCGTACTGCTACGAGCCGTACTGCTACGACTACTCGTGCTACGACTACTCGTGCTACGAGCCGTACTGCTACAGCTATTCGTACTGCCCGCCGTCCTACTACGGCAACTCCCGCTACAGCAGCCACTCGTCTCACGGCGGCGGCCGCCGTTGAGGCGAATCGAGGCGACCCCACTCAGGACGAGCCGCCCGAGGCGCCGATAAGGAAGTTCCTCATCGGCGCCTCCGGGTTTGTGGCCTTGTCCCAAAAGGGCGTCAGGCCCGGTCGGAAGGGGCGGCGGTCGCGTGGGCCAGCGCCTCCAAATCGCCCTGAATGGCCCGGGACAGGGCAAACGCGGCCCCGAAGCCGATCAGTCCGACGGCGCTCAACAGGCCCAAGGCGGCGCGGTTCTCCGAACCCGTCGCCGCCCAGGCCGCCACCGTCAACATCGGCGCCGCCGCGGCCAGCAGCAGGTACAGGCCCGTCCGGCGTTTCAGTCGTTCCAGACCCGCCGCCTCTTCCGCGTCGAGGGTCTGTCGGCGAATCAGCGGCGGCAGAAGCACTCGCACCGCCAGGAACGTCGCCCCGAAGAACGGGTAGACGGACGCGATCAGTCCGCACAGGGCGAGCGAGACCACGAAGCGCAGGAAAAACCAGAACGGCTGCGGCCCCAGGAAGAGGCACAGGGCGACGGGGAACACCGGTCCGGCCAACAGCCACTCCACGACGCTGATGGCGGCGGCCGCCTCGCCCAGGATGAGGCAGCGGCGACGCGCCCGCGCCAAACCGCCAACGTCGGGGGGCTTGCCCCCCTCCACGCCGCGGACGGCGCGGGCGACCGGCAACGTCATTACGACCATCAGGGTGATCCCGAGAGGGAAGGCGATCCCGTTGATCGCCGCCTGCACGTTCCAGAAGACCGGCTCGGCGCCGGGGACGTGGGCGATAATATCGGAGCGATTATAGGCGATATTGAAGACGGCGCCGAGCGCGTTCGGCAGCACGATCACCAGAATCAGCGCGGGGACGGCGAAGCGTCGCACGAGCGACCGCCAGCCGCCGGCCGGCGGGTGCAGCAGGTGCCGCGCCCGCGGCTGCAAGCAGAGTTCCAGTTCCCGCGCCAGGACGGCGCCGGATTCCGGGCGGCGGGCCGGGTCGGAATCGAGGCCCGCGAGCAGCACCTGCTCCAGCCCGCGCGGGCGGCAGGCCGGCAGGGCGGCGGTCTCGGCGGGGGCCACGCCGGTTCGCCGTTGTTCGGTCATCCGCGACAGCATCGTCCCCCAGTCGTCAGGCAGGGCGTCGTCGCGGAACGGCCGGCGGCCCGCGAGCAGTTCCCAGAGGAGGATGCACAGGGAGTAGAGGTCGGCCCGGCCGTCCAGGTCGGCGGCCTGGCGCGGGTGGGCGGGGTTGAACGCCTCCAGCTGCTCCGGCGACATGTAGGCGAGGCTGCCGCCGAAGAAGGCCGCCGGGTTGGCCCCGTCGAGCTTGCTGCCGAAACTGACGTTGAAGTCGGCCAGCTTGGGCGCCGCCTCGGCCGTGAGCAGGACGTTGGCCGGCTTCACGTCGCGGTGCAAAATCCCCTGGCGGTGGGCGTAATCCAGCGCCTCCCCCAGCCGGGCGCCGAGCCAGCAGACCGTCTCCGGCCAACTCCAGGCGGCCAGCCGCTCGCGCAGCGCCGACCCGACCGGCGGCGAGTCGCCGCGTTGTTCGACGGCCCGGTCCACCGCCCGCAGCAGCGTCCGGCCGCTCCGGTCGGCCTCCGGCGTGCGGCGCACCAGGTCGAGCACCGCCAGGAGCGTGCCGCCGGGGACGTACTGCATGTATAACAGGCGCAGGTTGCGGTCGTGCAGGACGCGCTGGTCGTAGACGCGGACGATGTGGGGATGGTCCATCTGGGCCAGCGTCTGCGGCTCCTCGCCGGAGTCGGCCGAAACCTTCAGCGCGACCAGCCGTTGCATGGAGCGCTGCCGGGCCAGGAAGACGCGCGCGAACGCCCCTTTCCCCAGGAGCGCGAACAGGTCGAAATCGTCGATCGCGCCGCCGACATCGACGGCTTGCAACTGGTCCTTGACGCACAGGACCGTGGACAGGTGCGCCGCCTCCAGCCCCAGCAGGCGGCCCAGCTCGGCCGCCTGGCCAGGGAAGCGCGCCAAATAAACTTGGGGATCGACGGCGTCTCCCGCGCGCTTGCGGACGTGGTATTCTTCGTAGAGGAGGTCGCAGGGCGGCCCGCTGCGGACCAGCTCGGGGAAGGCCTCGAAGTACGCTTCCACCGGCCTGGGCTGTTGGCCGCGCGACCAGCGGTAATCGAGATCGACTTTGACGAGTTCGATCAGGACCATGCGGCGGAGCGCAAGGAAACCTGCGGAGTCTTCGGAGCCGTCGGGCGCGAACTCGGCCAGGTTCGGAGGTTCGCGGCCGTCCTCCCAGGCCTGGATGAAGGCCTGCACCCGCCCGGTGAGCTTATCCCAGGTTCCGCCGGCCTGTGTGGCCTCAATAGTGCCTTCGGCGCCGGGAACGTCCACACGTCTCTCCAGGAGTGCCGTTAAACCGCCGCTCATTGTACAACAACCGTGGTAGGATCGGTAATCAACCGCCGGGACGGCGAAACGCCAAAGGAACGACCGCGATGACGACGAACCCCGAAGACGATCTGGTCCGTCGGTTGCGCGCCGGCGAGACGCAGACCCTCGGCGCCTTTCTGGAGGCCTGCCGCCCGCGCCTGCTGGCATTCGTCGAACGCAACCTCGGCGCCGCCTTGCGCCGCAAAGCCGAAGCCCAGGACGTGCTCCAGGAAACGGCGGTGTACGCCCTCAAAGCGCTCCCGCATACGGACCTTTCGCAGCGCGACCCGTTCGGCTGGCTCTGCCAGATTGCCGAGCAGCGCATCATCGACCTGCACCGCAAGTTCTTTGGGGCGCAGAAGCGCGCCGCCCACCGTGAATCGCCGTTGGACGCCCCGGCCGGCCCGACCGGCGAACGCCAGCTCATCGACCTGCTGATCGTGAGCCTGACGACGCCGAGCAAGGCCCTGGCCCGCGACGAACGAGCACGGGCGCTTCTGGCGGCGCTGGCCACGTTGCCCGAGGAGAGCCAGACGGCGCTACGGTTGCGCTACGTCGAGAACCTGCCGTCCAAGGAGATCGCCCGGCGGCTGGGCAAAAGCGATGGCGCCGTGCGCGTGCTTCTGACGCGCACTCTGGACCGACTGCAAAAGCTGCTCGGGCCGGGGGCGGCGCCGTAAGCCCCCCGCATTCTGGTGTTCGTAGCCGCATTCGCCAGAATGCGGGGTGCGCTCCCCCGCATTCTGGCGTTCGTAGCCGCATTCGCCAGAATGCGGGGTGCGCTCCCCCGCATTCTGGCGTTCGTAGCCGCATTCGCCAGAATGCGGGGTGCGCTCCCCCGCATTCTGGTGTTCGTAGCCGCATTCGCCAGAATGCGGGGTGCGCTCCCCCGCATTCTGGCGAATGCGGCTACGTTGAATTGGCTGTCGCTCACCCCGCCAGCGCGGTGCGGTGGAAATGGACGTGCCGCCAGCGCCCCTCGATGCGCTGCCAGACGCGCGTCTCCACATTGGCCGTCGTGGTCGGCGCCCCATCCGGCCCGACGCGCTGCACCAGCCGCTGGCAGACGACGACGCCAACGTCGCCCATGACGCGGACGTGGGGGGCGCACATGGTCGTCTGGCTGCGGCCGCGGATGCCGCCGAGGTCGAAGTAAAAGCGGTGGAAGGCCAGCCCTTCGACGACCTGGCCGTGCGACTCCGGCTCGACGGCCGTCAAGGAGGGATCGCACAACTCCTGATAGGCGGCCCAGTCGCCGGCGGCGATGCAGTCGAGCAGGCGTTGGTTCAGGGACAACAACTCCTGGGTGACATCGGCCATATCGAACTCCTTCAATCGGCGAGCGGCCGGCGTCAGCCGGCTGGTGCGCTATCTTTTCCGAGGCGTTATGCTATACCGGCCGGCTCACGCCGGCCGCTCGCCACACCTCCCGGAACAATCAGGCCGGGAGCGATCACGTCGGGCGCACGGCCGCGGCGATCTGCACGGCGGTCGGCTTCCAGGGGAGGGGGTTCTTCTTCATTTGGAGCCGGCGGCTTGGGGAACCAACACGAAAGGAAACTCGATTTTCACTCCGTCGTCGTGATCTCCCTTGGCGGTCGCGGCCGTCGCCTCGACGACGCGGGCATAAGCCAGCAGGTCGCCCAGACGCAGGCCGAAGACGCGGCCGCCGGGACCGTTGGGCCGTTCGGCCGCCGCGCCGAATATCGCCGCCGCCCGCCGGGCGTGACTGGCCACGCCCGCCGGCACGCCCTCGCGCACCTTGACGCCGGCGGCCGCCAGTTTGATAAGTCCGCGTAGGAAGTCGGCCGTTGGCCCTCGGCGCCCGCAAGCGCGCCATAGACCTTCCCACGTTTCATGGGCTTCCCAGTAATAGCCGAAGTTAAATAAATCGACGCCGCGCAGGTACGCCTCGCACTTCTCCCAGCAATCCGGGTCTAGAGCGTCGGGGCGTTCCGTCGGCTTGCCGTACATGTGTCCGGCGGGGTCGCTCACCGGATGGGGGGAGCGGCCCGGAACGAAGGTGTACGGCGGCAACGGCGCTTCGGGTAGGTAGCGCGGCCGACCATCGGGAAGCAGGGTCAAAGGAGGGCGGCTCCTTGGGCGATGCCGTCGTTGTTGTAGGGGCCTAATACTACAGCGCTACAAGCGCATCGGTGATGGCCTTTGTCGGGAGAGTCGGGCGGCCCGGTTACGCCGCGGGTGATAGACGATGACGTCATGGCGCCCCTCTGTCGCAACATCAGAACGGAGGATAGTTTATGCGGCTGGCGTCGGCTGGCGTCGGCTGGAGGAGCGCTGGGGTACGAAGGTCGTCTCTCGCGAAGCGGGTCGGAAAAGGGAGCGGGGCCGCCACGGCGCCGTTCAATACACGTCGCGCTGGTAGCGCTTGGCCTTGCTCAGTCCCTTGACGTACTCCTTGGCCGCTTCGGGCGACATTTTGCCTTCTTCCACGGCGATGGCGTGCAGTGCGTGGTCCACGTCCAGGGCCATGCGGCGGGCGTCGCCGCAGACGTAAAAGTGAGCGCCCTCCTGAAGCCAGGCCCAGATTTCCGCGGCGTTCTCCTTCATCCGGTGCTGCACGTACACCTTGTGCTGCTGGTCGCGGGAGAATGCCACGTCGAGACGGGTCAGCACGCCTTGCTTCTGGTAGGAATCCAACTCCTCCTCGTACAGGAAGTCGAGGCTCCGGCGCTGGTTGCCGAAGATGAGCCAATTCTTGCCCTTCGCCCCCACGGCCGCCCGCTCCGCCAGGAACGCCCGGAAGGGGGCCACGCCCGTCCCGGGGCCGACCATGATAATCGGCGTGTCGCCGCCGGGCGGCAGGCGGAAGCCCTTGGAAGGGTGGAAGAAGACGCCCACTTTCTGTCGAGGACGTAAAAGCTCTGTCAAGTAGGTGGAAGCCACGCCCTTGCGCACCCGGCCGCTTTTCGAGTAGCGCACCACGCCGACGGTCAGATGTACCTCGTCCGGGTGCGCTTTCAGGGACGACGAAATGGAGTAGAGCCGCGGCTGAAGGGGGGACAGGGCGGCGATCATCTTCGGGACCGGCGGCCGGGCCGACGGGAACTGCTCCAGCAGGTCGAGAACGTCCCACGCTTCCAGGATGCCGTCCGGGTCGTTTCCGAGCAGCGCCTGCAAGGTGCCGGCTTCCGAGGCGTCGGAGGCCGACTCGGCCAGCAGGGCGGCGAAGCGCTTGTTGATCTTGGTGATGACGTAGTCCTTGACCAGCGCCTCGTAGGAATAGACGATGCGGCCGTCGCGGGCCGGCACCAGGTCGTCGCCGCGGCTGCCCATCGCCTTGAGAATCGCCTCGACCAACTCGGGGCAGTTCTCCGGGTGGACGCCCAGGGCGTCGCCGACCTCGTAGGTCAGGCCGCTGCCCTTGAGGTTGAAGGCGACGAATCGCACGTCCTTTTCGGAATCGGGCTTTGTCAGCGGCACGCACTGCAAGAGGGGGGCCGGGAACGGGTTCTTACGGTCGTAGGCGGCCGACGCGTTCGCCGCGGCGGCGCCGTTGGCGCCAGGCTCCCCGGCCTTGGGGGCGGCGCCGTGCGTCGCGGCCGGCGCCGCCGCGGGGACCGTGGGCAGGGCTTTCCGGTTGGCCATCAGCTCCTTGAGCTTCTTGGCCGTGTCTTTGCCGCCGGGAGCGCACTTGGTAAGGTCGGAGTCTTCGCCGCGGGCAATCGCTTCCGAATAGGTCTTGCACAGGTAGCCGCAAGCGCCGCAGTCGAGCTGGGCCATCGCCGCCATGAGGACGCGCTCGAACGGCTTGCCCTCGGCCAGCTTTAACCGTTCGTCCATCGACAGGGTCGGATCGTGCCAGGGGAAATCCTCCTCGGCCTCGGCCGGCGGCGCGGCCTTCGGCGCCCCGTTGGCGGCGGCCGGGGTCCAGGCGGCGGCCCCGTTCGTGGCGGCCCCGTTTTGCAGGCCGAAGGCGCCGGCGAAAAAGCCGTTGAGCCAGGCCCGCTGAGCCGGAGAGAAGGGCGCGGATTCAGGGAGCATCGGGATGGCGGTCATATCCTTCCCCTTTACGCCGGCACGGCGACTTGCTTCTCGAACAGCTCTCTGAGCCTGTCCGTGGGATAGCGTTTGACGAAGGCGTTGAACTCTTCCTCGGGGCCGAGGCGCGTCTCAAGATAGGCCCGGAGCATCCGCTCGATCACGGCCGGCGCGTCCACGGCCGTCACACTTCGGAACACCTCGCGGCCGATGTGCTGCTCCTCCCCGTAGCCGCCGCCCACGAACACGTGATAGCCCTCGACCATGTCGTCGCCGACCTCGACCTTGGTCCCCAGCAGCCCGATGTCGCCGAGGTAGTGCTGGGCGCACGAGTTGGGACAGCCGGTTACGTGGATGTTGATCGGCTGGTTCAGCTCCAGGCGCGGTTCCAGGTAGTCGGCGATCTCCAGCGCCGTGAGCTTGGTGTTGGAGGCGGCGTACTTGCAGCCGGCGTTGCCCGTGCAGGCGACCAGGCCGCCGCGGACGTTCGTCGCCTTCCAGTGAAACCCGATCCGCTCGATCCACTCCTTGACGGCCTGGATTTTGTCCTCTGGAATGTCGGAAATAAGCAGGTTCTGCCAGACGGTCAGGCGGATCGTGCCGCCGCCGTGGCGGTCGGCGAGGTCGGCCAGGCCGCGCATCTGCTCGCTCGTCATGCGGCCCACGGGCAACAGGACGCCGAGGTAAAACAGGCCGGGCTGGCGCTGCGGGTGGAAGCCGAGGTGGCCGTGCTTGACCACGGCGGGCCGGGCTTCGCACTCCGCCAGCGGGAAATGGGTCACCTTGAACGGCAGCGTTTTCTCCGTCTCATCGACGTACTTGGCAATCCCCCAGCGGTCCAGCACGTACTTCAATCGCGCCTTCTTGCGATCCGTGCGATCGCCGTTCTCGTTGAACACGCGGACCACGGCGGCGGCCACGGGCACGCACTGCTCGGGTTTGAGCAAGACGCCCGTGTCGCGGGCGAAGTCCTTGTGGCCGGTGATGCCGCCCAGCTGCATCCGGTAATAGACGCCGGCCGGGACCGACTTGCCCTCGCCCACGCGCACGGCGGTGAAGCCGATGTCGTTGGTGTCCTCCAGGGCGCTGACCGCGCCGCCGCCGTCGAAGGCGATGTTGAACTTGCGCGGCAGGCCGTACATCTCGCGGTGGTTGAGGATGTAGTGGTGCATGGCCCTCGCCAGCGGCCGGGTGTCGATCAGCTCCCGCGGGTCGATGCCGGCCGTGGGGCTGGCGGTGACGTTGCGGATGTTGTCCGCCCCCGCGCCGCGGTTGATGACGCCCAGCTCGTGCAGCCCCGTCAGCACCGCCTCGCCCTTGTCGGCCGGGATCTCGCGGATCTGCAAGTTGGCCCGCGTGGTCACGTCGCTGTAGCCGCCGCCGCACTCCTCCGCGAGCCGGGCCACGCCGCGGAACTGGCTCGACGTGAGGATGCCGCCCGGCATGCGCAAGCGGCACATGTACGCATTCTGGACTGGGGCGACGAAAAAGAGACCCTGGTACTTGAAGGCGAGGACGTCTGTGCCCTTGGGAAAGCGGCCTTCGGCGGAGTGCCGCACCAGATCGTCCCACATGTCGAGGGGAAAACGCTTGCGCTTGGCGACCTCCTCCGGGCACAACTTCTTTCCCTCGGCGACGGCCCGATTCTGCGCCTGCCAGTGGACGTCGTCCGGCCCGGCAGGCATATCTTCCTCACGCCCGCCGGGCTTGCCGTTGGCGTGGGCGCCGTCCGCCAGCCCCAGCGTCCCGGCGAACGTCGGCAGACCCCGCAGGCCGCGGCCTAGGTCCGCGCCGCTGAGGAACCCCTGCAGGTACTGCTTTTGTTCTTCATGGAACTCTTCCATGGTGCTTATCACCTCGCCCTAACGGGCTGCGGAATAAGTGGCGGGAACTTCGGCCGGCGAACCAAGCCGGAAACGCCTCGGTGAAGGCGTAGATGCTGGTCGGAAAATCCGCCGCGGATGAGGCGGGCAGAGGGGAGAGCAAGCTCATCCGTTGGAAATGGAAAACCGGACAGAATGTTACGGTGGAGCAGCAGTGGCTGCAGTCCCTCCTCACACCTCTTGGCTGGGGCCAGTAGAAAAAGCCAGTCGATATTTGTTGACCAATATTCAAATCTCATGCCATAACCATTGCCTGGAGCCGTCGCGGAACTTTGAACGGCGAAGTGCTGATTGAATAAAGATTTAGGGACACTCAACCCCGCCGCCCGCGGTCGCCCTTGCGACGGTCCCAAGGAGCGACGCCTGACCCATAGGCACTTATTGCCTTGTTGATAGGCCACCCTCGGCGCGGAGGTCCCGGACTTTTGATCCGCTCCCTTCCCCGGCATTCGCCGCAAATCGTTGTCATTCAAACGGAACGCCTCGCGCCCCGCATCCCATCCCCTGGAACGGCGAACGCCGGCACGTCGTTTGCTCTAACAGGCAGGTTTGACAAGGCCACTCCAACGTGTGAACCGTCCTCGACATCCCTTCCTCTCCCTGTCGTGGGCTGTTCAGTCGCCCGGCCCCGGCGATCTCTGTTGTCGCTTTTATTGCCGAAAACCAGGCCGATTGGCCGCCCCGCGGACCAGCACGCCGTCCGCGGGCCAAGAGAAGTGACCCGAACGGATGGTCGCCGCCGTGAATCCATCTCTTGCCGTCGTCGGGCCGCCGCCGGTCGCGGGACCATTCACGCGAACCCACTGCCCCTACTGCGCCTTCCAGTGCGCCATGAAAATCACGGCGGCGGCGACGCCGGAACAAGCGCCGGAGGTCAGCGGCGACGAGGATTTTCCCGTAAACCGAGGCCAGATGTGCATCAAGGGGTTCACCGCGGCCGAGTTGCTGAACCACCCCGGCCGGCTGACCTCGCCCTTGATCCGGGACGCTTCCGGCAAGTTCCGGCCGGCGCGGTGGGAAGACGCCCTCGACGAGGTCGCGGGCCGAATGATGCGGATCAGGGAGCGCCACGGGCCGGAGGCCTTGGCCGGCTTCGGCTCGGGCGGCCTGACGAACGAAAAGGCTTACTTGCTCGGTAAGTTCGTCCGCCTGGCCCTCGGCTCGCCCCACGTCGATTACAACGGCCGCTACTGCATGTCGTCCGCGGCGGCGGGGCAGAACAAGGCCTTCGGCGTGGACCGCGGGCTGCCCTTCCCGGTCAGCGACATTGCCCAGGCGCAAACGATCCTTTTATGGGGGGCCAACTGCGCCGACACGTTCCCCCCCATCATGCAGTGGTTCGTCAAGCAGCAGGAGAACGGCGGCAAACTGATCGCGGCCGACCCGCGGCGCACCGAAACCGTCCGCGCCGCCCAGCTGCACCTCCAGCTGACGCCGGGCGGCGACCTCGCCCTGGCCAACGGACTGTTTTTCCTCGCCATCGAAGAGGGACTCCTCGACGAAGACTTCATCGCCGCGAGGACGGCGGGGTTCGCGGAGGTGCGGCGGGCGGTGCTGAATTACTACCCGGCGCGCGTTGAACGGCTCACCGGGGTTTCCGTCGAGGCGATGCGTGAAACGGTGCGGCTCCTGGGCCGCCCCGGCAGCGCCATGATCCTGTCGGGACGCGGGCCGGAGCAGCAGTCCAAGGGCGTCGATACGGTGCTGGCCCTGATTAACCTCATGCTCGCCCTCGGCAAGGTCGGCAAGCCGTTCAGCGGCTACGGCTGTCTGACGGGCCAGGGCAACGGCCAGGGCGGCCGTGAGCACGGCCAGAAGGCCGACCAACTCCCCGGCTACCGGCTGATCGAGGTCCCCGAACACCGCGAGGCCGTGGCACGGGTGTGGGGCGTGGACCCCGCCGTCCTGCCCGGCAAGGGCAAGAGCGCCTATGAACTTTTGGACTCTCTGGGGGAGGAAGGCGGAATCCGCTCGCTGCTGGTGCTCGGCTCGAACGTGGCCGTCGCTTCCCCGCGCGCAGACACATTGAGGACCGGCTGAAGAGCCTGGAACTCTTGACGGTCTGCGACGCATTCCCCAACGAAACGTCCCGGCACGCCCACGTGGTGCTGCCGGTGCTGCAATGGGCCGAGGAAGACGGGACGATGACGAACATGGAGGGCCGCGTCCTTCGCCGCCGCCGGGCCGTGGAACCGCCGCCCGGCCCGAAGAGCGACATCGAGATCCTGTGCGAGCTGGCCCGCCGGCTCGGGGCCGAAGCGCACTTTCGCTTCCAGGTTCCCGAGGATGTCTTCGACGAACTGCGGCGGGCGACGGCCGGCGGCAAGGCCGACTACAGCGGCATCACCTACGCGCGCATCGATCGCCAGGACGGCGTCTTCTGGCCGTGCCCCGCCCCCGGCCACCCCGGCACGCCGCGACTGTTCGCCGAGCGCTTCTTCCACGCCGACGGCAAGGCCCGCTTCCATGCGGTCGAACACCGCCCGGCGGGCGAAGAACCCGATGGGGAATATCCCCTGTACTTCACCACCGGCCGCTACCGCGAGCATTACAACTCCGGCGCCCAGACTCGCCAGGTCGGCAAACTCAACGAGGCCAGGCCGGAGCCGCGCGCCCAGATCCACACCCGGCTCGCCTCGCGGCTCGGCCTGGCGCAAGGCGATTCGGTGGTCGTGGAAAGCCGGCGAGGCCGCGTCCGGTTCGCGGTCGCCATCGACAACGACATCCGCCCTGACACGGTCTTCGCCCCGTTCCACTGGGGGGGCAAGCAGGCGGCCAACGTCCTGACCAACGCCGCCCTCGACCCGACCAGCCGGATGCCGGAGTTCAAGGTCTGTGCGGTGCGCCTCCTGCCCCTGGGACAGGACGCCGAGGACGACCCTCGACCGGGAAAGCCCGGCGCGGCTCCCCGAAATTGAGGAGGACGGCAGTCCCTTACGCCCGCGGACATCACCATGACGACGAAAAAACAACTGGCAATCATCGGCAACGGCATGGCGGCCAGCCGCCTGCTCGACGACCTCCTGCAACGCGGCGCCACGCAGCGATACGCCGTCACCGTTTTCAGCGAGGAGAAAGGGGGTTGTTACAACCGCATCCTGCTCAGCAAGGTGCTGGCGGGGGAGGAACCCGACGCCATCGTCCTCAAGTCGCCGGACTGGTACACGGACAACGGAGTGCGGTTCGTCAGCGGCGTGCAAGTCACCCGGCTGGACACGACGGCGCGGCAGGTCCTTACCTCGGACGAGAAGGCGCACCGCTACGACTTGGCCGTCCTCGCCACCGGCAGCGCCCCGTTCGTGCCCCGGATCGAAAACCTGAACCGTCCCGACGGCAAATGGAAGGACGGCCTCATCGCCTACCGCACGCTGGAGGACTGCATGCTGATGCGGTCGCGCGCCCGGCCCGGAGACAACGCCGTCGTGCTGGGCGGAGGCCTGCTCGGGCTGGAAGCGGCCAAGGCGCTCAGCGACCTCGGCCTTCACGTCACCATCGTCGATCTGGCGGAGACCCTGATGGTGGTGCAGCTCGACCGCATGGCCGGAGAGATGCTGCGCCGGCAGATCGAGCGTTGCGGCATCTTCGTCCGCACCGGCCGATCCACCAAGGCGGTGCTAGGAACGGACGCGGTCGAGGGCGTGGTGCTAGACGACGGGGCCACGCTGCCGGCCGACCTGCTGGTGCTGGCTTGCGGAATCCGGCCGCGGGTGGACGTGGCCAAGGCGTCGAACATCCCGGTGAAGAAGGGCGTTCTGGTCAATGACACCCTGGCAACCCCGGTGCCCGGCGTCTACGCGATCGGCGAGTGCGCGGAGCACGCGGGTCGGGTGTACGGCATCGTCGCCCCGATCTGGGAGCAGGCGACCATCCTGGCCGACGTGCTGACCGGCGCCAACCCGAAGGCCCGTTACCGCGGCTCCAAGTTGTACACGCGCCTCAAGGTGGCCGGCGTGGAGGTGGCGTCGATGGGGCTGGTGGAACCGGCCCTCGATTCCGACGAAGTGTTGCAGGTCGTCGAGGAGCGCAAGTCGGCCTACCGCAAGATCATCTCCCGCGACGGCAGGCTGGTAGGGGCGATGCTGGTCGGCGACACCGAGGCGGCGGCCGGCCTCGTGCAGATCCTCGACCGCGGGGACCCACTGCCGACCAACCGCCTGGAGGCGTTCTGCTCCCCCGTCGCCTGCGGCGGACTCGGCGCGGCCGATCGGCAGATTTGCAACTGCCATCAGGTCGCCGAGACGGTCATCGTGGAGGCGATCAAGGAAGGCGCCTTTACCGTGGACATGGTGGGAGAGTCCACCCGCGCCGGGACGGGGTGCGGCTCCTGCCGGGGGCTGCTGACGCAGATCATCGGCCGGCACGTGGACCCGGAGTACGCCGTCAACGGCTCGGCCAACGGACACTAACTCTCCTTGATTCCTCCTGGTTGTAACAAAGGAAACCCCATGTCCTTCACCCCGGACACGGAGCCGATCGGGCCTGCGCACCCGCGTCCTGTGGCTCTCCACCGTCGCGTTCACGCTGATGTTCAACGTCTGGCTCATGCTGGGCGTGCTGAGCATCCCGATCCGGAAGTCGCTGGGGCTGAGCGACCCCCAGGTGGATTGGCTGATTGCCGTCGCCATCCTCTCCGGCGCGCTGCTGCGCCTGAACTTCGGCATCTGGGCCGACCGCTACGGCGGCAAGGTCGTCTTCGTCCTGATGCTGCTGTTCTGCGCCGTGCCCACCTACCTGTTCAGCCGGGCGGACAGCTACCTGGAACTGATGATTTGCGCCTTACTGTTCGGCGTGACCGGCAACTCCTTCACGGCGGGCGTGGCCTGGTGCTCGGCCTGGTATCCACCGCGGTACAAGGGCACGGCCCTCGGCATCTTCGGTGCGGGCAACGTGGGGGCTTCCGGCACGAAGCTCCTCGTCGTTTTCGTCCCGACGATACTCACCGCCGTGTCCGCGGCGGGGCTTCTCTGGGGCGTCGTGCCGGGGCGGTGGCGCTTCATCCCGGCGCTCTACTCCGTCCTCCTCGTCTTGATGGCCCTGGCCATCTTGCTGCTCGCCCCCAGCCCCGACCGCAAGCCAGGCAAGGGCCGCCCCCTCGCGGATCTGCTGGCGCCACTCCGGTTCGTCCGCGTCTGGCGGTTCAGCCTCTACTACGTCGTGTTTTTCGGGGCCTACGTGGCCCTCTCCGGCTTGCTGCCAAAGTTTTACGTCGATACCTACGGCCTGTCGCTGCACGACGCGGCCCTGCTGACGGCCCTGTTCATTTTCCCGGCCAGCCTGCTGCGGCCGCTGGGCGGCTACCTGTCCGACCGCTACGGCCCCCGCGTGGTCACTTACGCCGCGTTCATTGTGATGACGCTGGCCCTGCTGGTCCTGTGCGTACCGGACGGCGGCTACTTCGGCATGGGTTACCGTCTCGGCGTCGCGGCCTTCGCCGCACTCACCGTCTTGGTGGCCTGCTGCATGGGCATCGGCAAAGGGTCGGTGTACAAGTACATCCCCAATTACTACCCCAACGACGTCGGCGCCGTGGGCGGGGTGGTCGGCTTGCTTGGCGGGTTGGGCGGCTTCTTCCTGCCGCCCGTGTTCGGCGCCGTGGGCCGTTGGTCCGGCCTGCCGCGCATGTCATTTCTCGCGCTGCTCGTGCTGACGGCCACAAGTCTCTTGTGGCTGCATCTGGTGGTCCTGGCGGAGCGAAGAGCCAATAAGGCGGCAGCCGAAACGGACGCCCTGACGCCAGCTCCTGAAGGATCCACGGCGGCCCCTTCCCTTGAGCCGGCCCGCTATTGATGAGGACCGATCCCGTCGGGCGGGCCTGACCAGGAGAGGCTACTTCTCGAACGGTGTAGTTGTTGGCAAAACCTCGCGGAAGTGCGTTTCGTGATAGCGATTCTGCGAGCGCCGCGAACGGGGCCTTTGCCGCCCCGGTTCATCGGAGCGAGCCGGCGGCTGGACGCCGGCGGCCTCGTCCCGGCCGCGGCCTCGGCGCCGCCCTTGGGACTGGCGGACGGAAGCGTGGGGCCGGTTACAAACCTGCCCCACGCTTCTTTCGCCTGTTCCGCCCGCCGCGAATCCGATACCCTGAATAGCATGGAGGCGGACACGTCCTCGCGCTCCCCTGTCGGGTCGCGGCTAAACCACACCCCGAATCATCCAGCCATCCGTTTCATGACCACCGCCGAAATGACCGCCGCCGTGCCGATAGTGCGGCTCAAAATCGCCCGACGATCTTCCCACCCCTGGATCTTCCAGAAGATGGTCGAGAAGCCGGCCATGCGCCTGCCGCCCGGCGGCGTCGTGGACGTGGTGGACCGCGACGGCCAGTGGGCCGGCCGCGCCTTCTACAATGGCCATTCGCGGATCAGTCTCCGCATCCTCACCACCGACCCGGCCGAGCCGGTGGACGACGCCTTCTTCGTCCGCCGCATCGGCCGGGCCGTCGAGCTGCGCCGCAACTGGCTCGGACTCGACGCCGCCGCCGACGCCTACCGGGTCGTCCATTCCGAAGGCGACGGCCTCAGCGGCCTGGTCGTGGACCGCTTCGGCCCGATCCTCGTGCTGGAGTTTTTCTCCGCTGGGATGTTCCGCTTCCGCAACGCCATCCAGGCCGCGCTATCGAGCCATTACCCCGACGCCCGCTTCTACTGGTTCGCCGAGGAGCACGTCCAGAAACAGGAGTCGTTCGACTGCCACGCCCCGGAACCGCCGGCGCCGGAAGTCATCACGGAACACGGCGTCCGCTTCCGCGTCGCCCCCGGCAGCAAGCACAAGACCGGTTTCTTCCTCGATCAGCGCGACAACCGGCGGGCGCTCGCCTCCTTTTGCGCCGGCCGCCGCGTGCTCGACCTTTGCTGCAACACCGGCGGCTTCGCCGTCTACGCCAAGGCGCTCGGCGGCGCCGAGGAAGTGGTCGGCGTCGATCTCGACGAACAGGCCCTCGCCCTGGCGCGCCAGAACGCCGGGCTGAATCAGGTGCGCATTCGTTTCGTCCAGGCCGACCTGTTTCCCTGGCTGCGCGAGACTACGGCCGGCGGTCAGCGGTTCGATGTCGTCGTGCTCGACCCGGCCAAGCAGACGCGCGACCGCGAAGAGGTCGGCTTCGCCCTGAAGCGCTACCTCGACATGAACCGGCTGGCGCTAATGGCCGTGGCGCCGGGCGGCCTGTTCCTGACCTGCTCCTGCACCGGCCTCGTCACGGAAGGCGATTTCCTCGAATCGGTTCGCCGGGCGGCGTGGCAGGCGGGGCGCACCCTGCAGGTGCTGCGCGTCGCCGGGGCCGGGGCCGACCACCCCTACCTGCTGCATGTACCCGAAGGACGCTATCTCAAGGCGCTTTTTTGCCGCGTCGAGTGACCGGCTCGCCCGCGCCCCACGGGGCGGGCGCGGCGTTGGTCGAGCCGCGGCGTTTCCGGGATTCGGCTTGACATCGGGCCGGAAACGTGCGACGGATGGATAGGGGGCGGATTCAGGGCGCCCTGCAATCCATGTCGGCTTTGCACAAGCGAGGATCGCGACCGCGGCCCGTGTCGCTGTGGGCCAGAGTCGTCGGCGCTGAGAGGACCATCGTTCCATGCTGCACGTGACCTGTGACCATTGCGGGAAACAAATGCGGGCCGGCGAAGACCGTTACGTGGTGAAAATCGAAGTCTTCGCCGCGCACGACCCGGCCGAGATCACCGAAGCGGACCTCGAAGAAGACCACATGGAAGCGGTCAGCGAGTTGCTGCGGGAGCTGGAAGGGGCCGAAGAAACCGACGCCGTCGAGCCGGCCTCGCGCCGGCTGCGCTACGACCTCTGCCCGACGTGCCGGCAGCGTTTCCTGCGGGACCCGCTCAGCCGCGAATCGGCCCAGAAATTCGATTTCAGCGAGAATTGAGGTTAGCCGCGACGCGCGGCGGAGCGCCTCCATCCCGAGCGCTCCGCCGCGCGTCGCGGCTAACCGATACCTCATTCCTCTTGCAACTCGCGCAGGTTCTCCTCGATCGCACGCACCTGCTTCTGCATGTCCTCCACGAGGTCGCGCTGCTGCTGCACCACATCGGCCGGCGCCTTGTCCACGAAATTGCTGTTGCCCAGCTTGGCCCGCGCGGCCTGAAGGTGTTTGAGCTTGCCCGCAAGTTCCTTTTGCAGACGTTCCGTCTCTTTGGCCGCGTCGATCAAGCCCGCCAGCGATACGTAAGACTCGAACTCCGGATGCACGTGCGTGGCCGCCTGCCTGGGCTTGGCCGTGTTCGGGCCGCACTCCAGCCGGCCGACGCCGGCCAGCGATGCGATAAACGGCCTCAACGTCCGGAAGTCCTCGGCCGCGGCGTCGGAACAACGCACGTGTACATCCAGAGGCGTTTTCGCGTCGATTTGGTAGCGGTTGCGCACCTCGCGCACCACGCGCACCAGTTCCTGCATCCTGGCGAATCGCGCCTCCATCGCGGCGTCCTTCCACGCCTCCGGAAACGCCGGCCAGGGGGCGATCACCACGCTCTCCGCGGCGGGCGCCGGCGTCGGCAGGCCGCGCCGCGGGGCGGCGCTCGCCAGCGCCTGCCAGATCGACTCCGCCACGAACGGCATGATCGGCTGCACCAGCCGCAGCACCGCGTCCAGCACGCCGATCAGCACGCGCTGGGCGGCGGCGCGACCGTCGGCGTCGCGCAGGCGGCCCTTGCTCATCTCCACGTACCAGTCGCAAAACTCCGACCAGGTGAAGTCATAAATCGTCCGCACCGCCTCGCTGAAGTGGTAGCCGTCCAGCTGCGCCGTCACCGCGTCCGCCGTCGTCGCCAGCCGGCTGAGGACCCAGCGATCCTCGATCGGCAGTCCTTCCGCGGGCAGCGGCCCCGGCGTGTAGCCTTCGAGGTTGAGCAGCAAAAAGCGGGCGGCGTTCCACATCTTGTTGGCGAAGTTGCGGCCGATCTCGAAACGCTCCGACGCCTGCTTGGCCGTCGGCAGTTCCGGGTCGGCCGCCGGCCACGGCCCGCCCGGCCGGAACGGCTTTTTGCAGTTGGGGCACGTCACCTTGCGCGTGCGCATGTACATGTGTTCCTGCTTCACCGGCACGAGCGCGTCGCAGTGAGGGCAGACGTTGGCCACCGGCATCCGGCTGTCCTGGTTTTCGGTGGCGAGGTAGGCCATCTGGAAGCGCAGGGCGTCGGTCCCGTAGCGCTCGATGATGTCGAGCGGGTCGATGCCGTTGCCCTTGCTCTTGCTCATCGACTCGCCGAAGCCGTCCAGCATCTTGGTGTGGATGTAGACGTGACCGAACGGGACATCGCCGACATTGTAGATCCCGGTCATCACCATGCGAGCCACCCAGAGCGTGATGATGTCGCGGCTGGTCACCAGCACGCTGGTCGGGTAGTAGTAGCGCAGCTCCGGCGTGTTGTCCGGCCAGCCGAGTGTCGAGTGCGGCCAGAGGGCGGAACTGAACCAGGTGTCGAGTACGTCGAGGTCCTGTTCCAACCGATGTTGCGGCCCCAGCGCGTTCGGGGCGAGGTCGTGCAGGGCACAGACCAGCCACTGACCGTTTTCCTCGTCGCGCCGCCAGGCCACGTCGTCGCGGCCGGCAAAGGCGCGGCGGAGGTCGTCTTCGGAACAGCGCACATACCAGATCGGAATACGGTGGCCCCACCACAGCTGCCGGCTGATGCACCAGTCGCGCTTCTCGCCGAGCCAGTCGAGGTAGGACGACTTGTAGCGCTCCGGGAAGAAGGTCACGCGGCCGTCGTGTACGGCGTCGATGGCGGTCTGCGCCAGCGCGTCCATCTTCACGAACCACTGATCCGACAGCAGCGGCTCGATGGGCGTCTTGCTGCGGTCGCTGTGGGCCAGCGGGATGTCGCGGTCCTCGCGCCCCTCGAAGAAGCCAAGCTCCTCCATCTTCTCGGTCACGCGCTGGCGGGCTTCCAGACGGTCGAGGCCGGCGTAGGCGCCGCCGTTGGCGTTGATCGTGCCGTCGGGGTTGAGGATGTTGATCTGCGGCAGCTTGTGCCGCAGGCCGCAGGCGTAATCGTTGGGGTCGTGGGCCGGCGTTACCTTCACCGCACCGGTGCCGAGTTCCTTGTCCACCAGCAGCGCGTCGGCGATGATCGGGACCTCACGCCCGTTGAGCGGGATCGTCACGGTCTTGCCGACCAGATGCGCGTAGCGCTCGTCGGACGGATGCACGGCCACGGCCGTATCGCCGAGCATGGTTTCCGGCCGCGTCGTCGAGAAACGGATAAACTCGCTTGTCCCATTCACCGGATAGCGGAAGGTCCAGAAGCCGCCCTTCACCGTCTCCGTGAAGGTTTCGTCGTCGGCCACCGACGTTTGCAGCTGCGTATCCCAGTTCACCAGCCGTTTGCCGCGATAGATGAGGCCGTCGCGGAACATGCGGAAGAAGGTGGTGCGCACCGCCCGCGCGCACACCGCATCGAGCGTGAAGCGCGTCCGCTTCCAGTCGCAGCTGCAACCGAGTTCCTTGAGCTGTCCGAGAATGCGCTTCTCGTACTGCTCCTTCCACTGCCAGATGCGGCGCACCAGTTCCTCGCGGCCGAGGTCGTGGCGCGACTTCTTCTCCTCGTCGCGCAGCCGCCGCTCCACCACGGCCTGGGTGGCGATGCCGGCATGGTCCGTGCCGGGCATCCAGAGGGCGTTGTACCCTTGCATCCGTCGCCAACGGATGAGAATGTCTTGAAGCGTGTTGTTGAGGGCGTGGCCCATGTGCAGGGCGCCGGTCACGTTCGGCGGCGGGATGACGATGCAAAACGGCTTGCGCTCCGGGTCCGGTTCGCTGTGGAAATAGCCGCGCTCCTCCCAGAACGAGAGCCAACGCTGTTGGGCTTCCTTGGGGTCGTACTGTTTGGAGAGTTCGGTCGCCATGCGCCTCGCCGTCCTTGTCACAAAAAAGACCGGTAAACAGCCGCCGTCCGACGGACACGCTCACGGGGCGGCGGGGTTCGGGGGGCCGCCTTCGCCGCGCAGACGCCGCAGTTCGGCTTCCATTTCTTTCATCCGGGCTTCGGCGGCCCGTCGCTTCTCGGCCTCTGCCAGTGCCTGGTCCTCCGCCGCCTTTCGGGCCTCACTCTCCGCCCTGGCGCGGGCTTCCGCTTCCCCGGCCGTTCGCACCACCTCGGCGTAATCGGGGATGCGGCGGCCGTTTTCGTCATAGAGTACGGCCCGGCCGTCTTCCACCGTCAACCACAGGTGCGCCGGGACCAGCCAAAGGCGGCCCCGCTCGTCCGGCGGCGCCTCAAGGAAGTGATCCGGAGTTGCCGGGTCGGCACGGTAGCCGATTAGGCGCAGGTCCACCCCCCTCCGCGTTTCGTGCCGATCCACGATCGCGTAAAACAGCGCACCGACGCGGTGATAGAACTCGACCTTGACGCCGAGGTCGTTCGCTCGCGTGTCCGGCGAAGTCACCTCGATCACCAGGAGCGTCCGCGCCCGAAAGTCCGCACGGGAATCGTGCCGCGGTCGGGATTCCATGCTTCCCGAAGCCCGTCGAAAACCACGACGTCCGGCCCGAGCGGCTGAAGGCCCGCGACTTCCCAGTCCACGCGATGGTCCGCCAACACCAACCCGCCGTCCCGATCTGCCGCCCATTGCGCCAGCACGGTTTTTAGGTAACGACAATCCTCATGGTGGCGTTCGTTGTTCACGACGAAGTCGCTTTCCTCGGGGAACAGCAGGTCTTCCTGCCGCAAGGGCACCACTTCCGTGTACTCCGTCCCGTCGGGCCGGCGCCGCCGGACGTAGCGCCAGCCATAGCGCCACGGGTCCTCCTTCTCGACCGCCGCCGTCTGTGGCGTGACGCCCGTTTCCGCCGTCGTGCTCATGACCTCGCCCCCTTCCGTCCCTCGGCCGGCGCCTCGCCGTCCTTGAACAGTTTGTACTCCACCGCGTCGGCCAGAGCCAGCCAGCTCGCCTCCACCACGTTCTCGCTCACGCCGACCGTACACCACATGCCCTCGCCGTCGCGCCACTCCGCAACCACCCGCACCCGCGCCGCCGTCTCCTCCCGCGCGTTTACCACGCGCACCTTGTAGTCCGCCAAGTGCATTTCCTCCAACCGCGGGTAGGTCGGCTGCAACGCCTTCCGCAGCGCCCCGTCCAGCGCGTTGACGGGACCGTCGCCCTCGCTGACCGTGTGCATCTCCCGGGCGCCGACGCGAACCTTGACCCGCGCCTCGGTGCGTGGGGCGCCGTCGCCCTCCGCCTCGATGTCCACCCGGTATGACAGCCGCTCGAACCACGGACGGTACAGCCCCGCGCACTTCTGCACCAGCAGGTCGAACGACGCCTCCGCCGCCTCGAATTCGTAGCCGGCGTTTTCCAGGTCCTGCACCCGACTCAGGATCTTCAACATCAGCGGCCGGTCGTTGGCGATGGCGTATTTCGTCGTCTTCGTCAGGATCGTGGACTGCCCCGACAGCTCGCTGACCAGCACGCGGCGCTCGTTGCCGACGACGGCCGGGTCGATGTGTTCGTAGCTGGCCGGGGTGCGGGCCACGGCATGGGTGTGCATCCCGCCTTTATGGGCGAAGGCGCTGGCGCCGACGAACGGCTGGCCGTTGCGGAAATTCATGTTCGCCGTCTCGTAGACGAAGCGCGACGCCTCCGTCAGGCGGGCCAGGCTGCCCGGTTGCAGCACCTCGTGGCCGCGCTTCAGCGCCAGGTTGGCAATCACACTTACCAGATCGGCATTGCCGCAGCGTTCGCCGATGCCGTTGAACGTCCCCTGCACCTGCACCGCCCCGCGCACGACGCCAGCCAGGGTGTTCGCCACGGCCACGTCGCAGTCGTTGTGGCAGTGGATGCCAAGCTCCACACGCAGCGCCCGTCGGGCCTCGTCCACCCCGGCCGCGACCTCCTCCGGCAAGGTGCCGCCGTTGGTGTCGCACAGGACCACCACCGACGCCCCCGCCTCCTGCGCGGCCCGAAGCGTTTGCAAGGCGTAGTCGCGGTTGCGGCGCAGCCCGTCGAAAAAGTGCTCCGCGTCGTAAAACACCTCGCGCCCGGCCGCCTTGCAGAAGGCCACCGAGTCGGCGATCATGTGCAGGTTTTCTTCCAGGCTGACGCTCAGCACGTCGCGGACCTGCATGTCCCACGATTTGCCGACGATGGCGACGACCGCCGTGCCGGCGTCGATCAGCGCCTTGAGGCCCACGTCCTCGGCGGGGCCGATCCCCTTCCGCCGCGTCATGCCGAAGGCCGCGACCCTGGCGTGTTGCAGCGGCAGCTCGCGCACCTTCTGGAAATACTCGAAGTCCTTGGGGTTGGAGAGCGGATAGCCGCCTTCGATGTAATCGACGCCGAGTTCGTCGAGGCGACGGGTGATGTTGAGCTTGTCCGTGAGGGAGAAGTTGACCCCCTCACCCTGCGAACCGTCACGAAGGGTCGTGTCGTAGATGGCGATGCGCGTCATGGCGCGTCCTCATAAAGAAAAAGCCCTGAAGCGGGAGGCTTCAGGGCCGGTACGGTCGAACTCAGGCAAACGAGCGGACCCCGGCCTCAGCCCCCCGGAATGGTAATGGCGATTGTCGGTCGGAAAAAGCGGGAGCGCGCCACGTCGGAATCCCTCTCGTCGTAAATCGGGACCAACCCCACCCATTGTAGCGGAAAGGCCTGCGGCCGGACACTCCGTATCAGCGCGCCGGGCGGCGGATTGAACTCGAATGACCGTTCATCCATTTCGACCGCCCACGGTCGATCGCTTCAGCGATTCCGACGGCGCCGGGGCTTTATGCAAATTATTACGTCGAAAATCGGGCGGAGGGGCCGTTTCCGATCTTCCGGGCCGTGATTGCCAGGGTGCTACTGAACGATTGTATGGTAGTCGGCGGCGGAAATACTACCGGGGCCGGCCGGTTTTTCCTTGCTATTGGATCGTCCGGTCTGAACAATACCTACCGGCAACGGCGGCGGCGCCCCGGAGGGGCCTGGGCCGGGCGGGAATCCGGTCGCGGATATTAAGACGCCGCCTTGATTCAGACGTTTTCGCATCGGGTTCCGGAAGTGAAAGCGAGGATCGAGAATGAAAGTAGCCGTCCTGCAACAGTTTCTTCGTAGCCTGGCGGCCCCGCTGCAAGCGGCCGGCGCCTCCCCCAAAGTGACCACCGATCTCGAACAGGCGTGCAACGCCCTGGAGCCGTTCAAGGAGGAAGACTTCGGCCAGTTCGCCGCCTTCCTCTCCCGGGCGGAAGAATTTCATCGCACCCAGCTCCTGCCGATGCTGAAAACCAAGGAGCGGCCGCGGGGGGCGGCCAGGACGCTCAACGAGGCCCAGGTCCAACATTTGGCCCGGCAGGTGCGCCAAATGGAGGAAAGGGCCGCGGCCGCGCCCGGCGGGAACCGTCTGGAACTGGCCCCGGAACTGGATCGCATCGGCCTGGAGAACCTTACCAAGCCGGAAGCGCTCGCGCTGGCCAAGGAGGTCGGCCTCCCGACGAAGGCCCGGACCACGGCCGACGACGCCATTCAAATGGTCCGGCGGCTGGTGCTCCAGGGTCGGGAAGCGGTCGGTCAACCGAGCCGGCCGGCGGCCGCCGCCGCGGCCCCCGCTCCCGACGCCGACAAGATCCAGCACCTGACCCAGGAGGTGCGACACCTGGAGGAGCGGGCCGCCGGGGCGGACGCCTCGCCCGAAGGTCTGAACGCCGACCTGGATCGCCTGGGCCTCGACCAGTTGAACGACGCGGAAATCCTGGCCGTGGCCCGGGAACTGGGCGTCCCGCTGGAACCGCGGACGGCGCCGGACGAGGCCGTTCGGCTGATCCGCCGATCGGTACTGGACCGCAAAGAGACGCTCGAAGCCGCCCGGGTTTGACGGTCTTCACGGTCGATAGAAGGAATGCCGCCGGAACTCTTCCCGGCGGCTTCTTTCTTCGACGGCATTTTGCGGGACCGGCCTGGAGCGGCGTCCCTCCGGCGACGGCATTTCTTACCGCTCTCTCGGGCGCTTCGGTTCCTTGTCGTGCTCGACTCGCCGGCCGTTGGAAATTGCGGCGGAGAATCATTCGCGCGAGGCCCCTTCGGTTGGTAAACTGAGAGAGCGCCCGTTCTCCTTCAGGGGAAGAGGCCTCCGCCATGCGTCCGCGAATTTCGACCGTTTTTGTCGCCGCCCTTTTCCTTGCGGTCCCCGCCGCCGCTCATGCGGGCCTCTACTACTCCGGCGAACAGACGGCCGAGTTGCCGTCGCAGTGGCGCGGCTTCCTGATCGACCAGCGCGCGCTCCGAAACATCGCCCTCAAGCCGACGGCCGCCAACCCCGCCGGTCCCCTGCGCAAGCGCTGCGAGGCCGAGGCCGTCCGGCTGGCGAAGGCGGCCAAGGACGGCAAACTCGGCCCCGACGAAACGGCCGACCTCGGCGCCGTCTACCTCCGGCTCGGCGAAACGGCCAAGGCGCTGGAGGTGCTCCAGCCGGCCCAGCGCGCCCATCCGGAGAACTTCCGTCTCAGCGCCAATCTCGGCACGGCCTGGCAGATCAGCGGCGACCTCGACCAGGCGGCGGCCTGCCTGCAACAGTCCGTCCGCCTGGCGCCGGCCCAACACCAAAAAGCGGAAGAATTACATCTCAAGTTGGTTTTATTCCGCGCCCGCCGGCCGCGCGACGCGCAAGGCCTCGACGACCTTTTCGGCGTCCGCTACGTCGGCCCCGACGGCAAGTACGGGGCCGGCCGGCTCGACGCCGCCCAGCGCAAGGCGCTTCCCGACGACGCCCCGGCCCTGCTCCAGCAGTTGGCCCTGTGGCTGCCGGCCGACGGGCGATTGCTGTGGCAAGTGGCCGAACTGGCCGCCGTGACCGGCGACACAGCCACCGGCGCCGCCGTCCTGGACGGCTGCGTCACCGAATTCGGGATGCGCGACCCGGAATTGCTCAAGCACCGCCGGGCGCTGCGCGAATCGGCCGACGCCCTGGCCGCCAACGACCCGATGCCCAACCGGTCCACGACGGGCGTTCCTTTCCTCTCAAGCCGCGGTCGTCGCGGCCGCTGGTCCACAAGACGGACCTGGCGGCCCTGCCGCCCATCGACCCCAAGGGCGTCAACGTGCTGCCGTGGACGGTCGTGACGGAAACCGTCGTGGATCGCAAATTCCACCCGAGTTTTCCGAAGTACCTCAAGGAGCTGGACGGCAAGCGGGTGCAGTTGACCGGCTTCATGCAGCCGCTCGGCGAGGGGCAGGACGGCGGCGCGTTTATGCTGATCGAATACCCCGTCGGCTGCTGGTACTGCGAGATGCCGGAGGCCACGGGGATCGTTATGGTGGAGTTGGCGGACGGCAAAACGCGTGAAGCGACGCGCGGCAAGCTGCGCATCACGGGCCGGCTGAAGCTCAATTCCACCGACCCGGAGGACTTCCTGTATACGATCAAGGACGCCAAGGCGGTCGAAACGGGCGACTGACCGGCGCCGAGAAATCTCAAGAAGAGGATTCACCACAAAGACACAAAGGGCACAAAGAAGATAAAAACTGGGCTTCAAGACCGTCGCACCCCGGAACCCTAATTCTTTCTTCTTTGTGCCCTTTGTGTCTTTGTGGTGAATCTTTTATTCATTCCGCGAGGGCCGCCATGACGCTTACCGCCGCGCAAGTCGAACAGCAGCGTAAACAGGCCGAAGAACTCCTCTTTTCCGGCCCGCAGACGCTCGGCTTCGCCAAGGGGCTGTTCTTCGGCCGCTTCAACGCCCCGCTGCTGTTCCCGTATCCGACGCTGACCCGCGAGCAGGCCGACGAGGCGGCGCGGGCCGTGGCCGAGGTCCGCCGCTACTGCGACGAACACATCGACGCCGCCGCCATCGACCGTGACGCCGCCATTCCGCCGGAAGTCGTCGCGGGCCTCGGCCGGCTCGGCGTCCTCGGCATGACCGCCCCGAAAGAATACGGCGGCCGCGGCCTCTCGCAGCTGGCCTACACCAAGGTCATGGAAGTCATCGGCGGCCACGACGCCGGCGTCGCCGTCTTCGTCAACGCCCACCACAGCATCGGCATCCGCGCCCTGCTGCTGTTCGGCACGGACGAGCAAAAGCGCCGCTGGCTGCCGCCGTTGGTCTCCGGCGAACAACTCGCCGCCTTCGCCCTGACCGAGCCGGAAGCCGGCTCCGACGCCAGCAACGTGCAGACCACGGCCACGCCGACGGCCGACGGCGCGGCCTACGTCCTCAACGGGACCAAGCGCTACATCACCAACGGCGGCATCGCCAAGGTGCTGACGGTGATGGCGCGGACGCCGGGGGCCGGGGCGGACAAGAAGAAAGAAATCACCGCCTTTCTCGTCACGCCGGACATGCCCGGTTTCGAGGTGGTGGAGGCGCGGATGCCGAAGCTGGGCATCCGCGGCACGGCCACGGCCCGCCTCGCCTTCCACGACATGCGCGTGCCCGAGGAAAACGTCCTCGGCAAGGTCGGCAAAGGGCTGCGGGTGGCGCTGACCGTGCTCGACTTCGGCCGGACCACGTTCGGCGCCAGCTGCACCGGGGCGGCCAAGGCGTGCTTGCGGGCGATGGCGTCCTACGCCAAGAAGCGCGTGCAGTTCGAGCAGCCGTTGGCGGAGTTTGAATTGGTGAAGAAGAAGATCGCTTATGCCGCCGCCCACGCCTTCGCCATGGAGGCGACGGCTAGCGGAGTGCGCCAGCTTCATCGACCGCGGCTTCGAGGACTACATGCTCGAAACCGCCATGCTCAAGGTCTGGTCCACCGAAGCGCTCTGGCAGATCGTCAACGACACGGTGCAAATCTTCGGCGGCAAGGCCTACTTCACCGACGAGCCGTATGAGCGGATGCTGCGCGATGCGCGGATCAATCAGATCGGCGAAGGGGCCAACGACGTGCTGCGGGCGTTCATCGCCATGGTCGGGATCAAGCCGGTGGCCGACCAGTTCCTGAAGGTGAAGGACGCCCTGTCGCACCCGCTTTCGGGCTTCGGCACGCTGCTCGGCTTCGGCGGCAAACAGATTTCGTCGCGGCTGACGACGCCGGACGTGCCGGTGCAAAGCCGCGATTTGCAGCGGCACGCCCACGACCTGGGGGTCGGGTGCGCGACTTCAGCCTGGCGGTGCAGGGGATGCTGCTCAAGCACCGCGAGGCGATCCTGTTCCGGCAGTACGTTCAGGAGCGGCTGGCGGACGCGGCGTGTGAGTTGTATGCGTCGAGCTGCACGCTGAGCCGGCTGGACCACCTGCTGACGGCGGGAAACGGCAATCCGACGGAAGTGGGGCGCGACGTGACGGCGGGTCGGTATTATCTGCGGTACGCGAATCGGCGGGTAAAGCACCTGTTGGCGGCGTTGCACGACAACGACGACGCGGACACGACGGCGACGGCGGACGCGATGCTGGCGCGGTATTGAAGGGGACCAGGATGGGTCCTCACACCAACCCGAAGCGCGAGCGAGGGATCAGGTCTTGAACCTTCCCCCTCGCTCGCGCTTTGGGTTAGTATGCCTCTTGTCCGCCAGCCTTTCGGCGGCGACGCGCTATTTGCCGAACGGGTTGGTATTGTCCGAACCGCCCGCCTTGCTGCTTTTCACGTCCTTGATCCAATCGCGGACCTCTTTTATCCGCTTGACGCGCACCGGGTCGGGAATGTCGTTGGCCGAGTCGTGCGCCAGGAGCTTGCCGTCCGGCGCGAGCAACAGCACCTCCAGAGGCGCCTTGTCCTGGATCGAGGGCGGCTGGTCGGCCGGCGCCGCGTCGTCGGTCTTGGGGTGCGTCCGCTTGTAAGTCACGTCGCCGCCCCGGAAGTCCACCACGACCGGCGCCTCGAGCTCCGGGACGAACGGCACCTCCACCGACGGCGGCAGCCTGGGCGGGTAGCCCGCCTTCGGCGGCGGAACGTCGGTCGCCATCGTGAACCGATCCTGCGTCGTCCGCCAGTAAGGCACCTCCACGCGCTGCGGCCCGATCGGCGCGCCGCGCGTCACCACCGCCCGCTCCGCGATCACCCAGTCGCCGACCGGCAGGTCGATGCGGTTCTTGGGGTGCAGGTAATCGACCCAGCGATGAATCTGGAGCATCGTCTGGTTGGGCTGGAGCGGAGGGGACGGCAGCTTCGGCTCCTTCTCCTTGCCGGGTTCCGCCGCTGGCTTCGGCTCCTTGGCGTCGAGCGCCTTTTGATCGACGGCGTAGAAATGGAGGTCGTCTGGCACCGTCAGCTTTTGCGGCAGAACGTACCACGAATCGGTCGGCAATTCCGTGGCGTCGGCGTAGGTCTGCGAGGCCGATTCGGTGCGGTGGTAGTTGGGGTTGGCCATGCGCACCTGCATCCGATACTCGTAGGTCTTGCCCGGCTCGACGGTCACGTCGAACAGGCGGATCAGGCAGGCGTCCGGCACGGCCAATTCCTGGCCGGGCTGCAACCCGCCCGGCCCGTACGGCGGACGGAAGGAGCCGCCGGGCGGCGTCGAGCCGCCGGGCGGCGTGAAGCGGGGCCGCGTCGAGCCGCCGGGCGGCGTCGAACCGCCGGGCGGCGTCGAACCGCCGGGCCGGAACGAACCGCCGGGCCGGAATGAAGCGCCAGGACCGGGCGGGAAGCCAGGCCCCATTCCGTTGGGTCCGTTGGACGGGCCGCCGCCCTGTTCCTCAAAGATGTTGCCGGGGTCGTTGGTCAGGGCCGGGGCGGCGATCACGGCGTCGGGCTGCTTATCCAGGGCGTCCAGCGTGGCCTTCAACGTCGGCAGCTGCTCCTCGATCTTGGGATACTCGTCCAGCGGCGGCGTGCGCCGGGAGCCGAGCGTCACCAGCTTTTTCATCACCAGGCCGGGGAAAATGACGGGCTGCAACCGCGCGTCTTCCTCTTCAAACCGTTTGCCGTCGAGGATGACCAGCGGCTTGTAGGTGCCGTCCAGGTCGAGCGGCGCCCAGCCGTCCTTGTCGCCGACCGGCTTGCCCGCGGCGTCGAGCTGACGGCGCTGGATGGTGACGCCGAGGAAGCGGAATGCGTTCTGCTGTCGGCCGTCTTTGTCCTGCTCCAGCGACAATTCCGACAGCACCGCCTCGTCGGAAGGCAGCCGCAGCTTTTCGCGGAACTCGCGCACCTGGTCCTTGTAGGGGAACGCGGCCACGACCTCGGCGACGCGCAGCGGGTAGGCCTTTTCGGCGAACTTGACCGCGGTGGAGTTGTCGCCCAGGGTGCTGACCTTGACCCATTCACTGTCAAAGTCCTTGTCCTCCTTTTCCTGGGTGTTGTTCTTATCCATCAGCAAACCGTGGGCGCGGAAGGCCCGCGCGTTCCTGCCCATCAAGGCCTGCGGGTTGTAGCCGCCCCTACCCGCCAACATGTTCCCGACGGCGGCCGAGTTGGGCATCGACGAGCCGCCAGGCATGGGGCCGCCGCCGGGTGCGGTCGTCGGCGCGTTTTTCAGAGTCAGCACGTAATCGAGCTGGTTCGTAAACTCCAACGTCGGCAGCTGCATCCGGACCAGCGCCACCCGCGATTCCGTCGGCTGATACAACGTCGGCATCTGCCGGCCGGCCTGGCCCGCCATGCCGGGGTCGAACAGGTCCGCGACCATGTAGCCCTTGGCGGCGGTCGGGTCGATGATGTTGAAGTTGAACGCCACCATCTTGTCGTGCGGGTCGCCGGGCTTGTCGGCGTCGGTCGGCTGATCGGAACGCAGCCCGTTCTCCACGCCCTCGGCCGCCTTGGTGAGCACCCCGGCGTTGGCCCCCGCGCTGCCGATCAGGAACAGGCCCGAGCCGGGGATGAACAGCGTCAGCACCAGCAGCAGGGTGATCGCCCCGGCGACGCCCAGGCCGATGCGTTCGCAGTGGTCGAAGAAGAACTGCTTGTAATTGAAGTCTTTCAGGGCCATGATTTCGTTCCCTTTTCCGGGCACGGATTCGTGAAGGTCGTGAGGCGTCCGCCAAGGGTCACTGGGCCGCCGGTTTTGGGGCGGTTTCCCGCGGCCGTTCGTACAGCGAGGCGATGCCGTAAATGGTCACTTCGATCAGGTTTGGGTTGTCAACGTCCGCCACCGGCGCGGGGGCGTTGCCCTGCGGTTCGCCGGGGCCTACCGACGTCCTGGGAGGACGCACGAACGCGCCGCTGCCGCCGGGGGAACCGGCCGGCATCACCGGCCGGCGAAAGTCGCCGGCCGGAGTGGACGAACCGCCCAGCCCGGGGCCGTGGACGCGGCGGAACTCCACCTGAGTGGTCTGGAACCGCAGGCGTGAGTTGGCGGCGGCCACGAGGATCTCGCCGAGGTCCGACTGATCGATGGTCAGCGTCATGGCCACCGGCAGGTGCCGGCTCTGCTCGGTCACGAAGAGGTAACGGTCGCGGTCGAAGAAGCCGTTGGCCGTCTTGTCGGCGCCGCCCGGCTGCCCCGTCAAGGCGTTGGGACCGAAGGGCGAGCCGAAGCCGGGCGATATGCTGCCTCCCGGGCCGACCAGGGGGCGCCGGGGGCAGACACCCCGGGGGCCGTCGGCGCCCCGAGGACGCCCGGCGTCGGCGTCTTGGCGGCGTCCGCGGCAGGGACGTCCTTTTTGCCGTAACGATCCGGCTTGGCCGGGACCAGCGGCCGGTTGGCGTTGCGATCCGAGAGATACGGGATCTTGATTTCATCCACGGCGACGATCGGCACGTTCGTCGGGTCGAAGATCTGTTCCAGTTCCATCGGCTGTTTCGGGTCGGGGACATTGACGTCGATTCCGTCCTTGGACTTGGCGTCGGCGCCGAACTTCCGCTCCTGTTGCCACGCCACCTTCTCGCCCACCACGGCGAACGACCGCACGGTCGCGCCGTTCTGTTTCAGGCGGAACCAAACGCCGGTGGGGTTCCTCGCCGACCCGAGGTCCTGGTCGCGGTGGCTGACGTGGACGTTCTTGATGGAACTGTCCGGGCTGATCCGTATTCCGTTGGGGCCTTTGTCGAACAGCAGCTGGACTTCCCAGCTGGCGTTGCGGAAGACGTGCCGCGCCAGTTTGCCCGCGGGGAGCGGCGTCTTCTCGAACTCGCCGTCCACCGCGTCCATGCCGGCCGCCAGCGACAGGGCGTCGCGCACGGCGTACAGCAGTTCGCGCTTGACCCAGAAGTCTTCCTGGGCCAACCAGCACTCCTCAATGTCCGGCGGCCGCTGCGAGCTTTCCCAGTCGATCGGCTGCATGACGGCGTCGAAACCGCCCTTGAAAACCACGGCGCCGAGCGGCAGGGTGGGATCGGGACGCTCCCGGTCGCCGATAAGCTCCTTAACCAGATCGTCGAACTGACTGGCGTAGCCGGCCTTGGTTTTGTACCACTCGCGGCGGTTGACGTCGAGGACCGGGGTCGTCCCGTCGGCCTTCATCTGGTCGGGATAGAGCACCTCGCTTTGAAGCGGGTACTCCGCGGACGACGGCCAGGTGTACATGCCCTTCTGGCCCTCCCAGGGCTGCTGGCCGGGCGGCGTCTCGCCCTCCTTGTCGCCGTCCCAGGCGGTCCTCCAGACCGTGTTCTTGTGCTGCTGGAACTGTTCGATGTCGGCCTGCCACGGCGGCAGGAAACTGTCGTTCTTGGGGCGGTTGGCCCCGGTGTATTTCGAGACCGCGCTGTTGGCGGCGTCGTAGTTTTTCTTGGCCTCGTCGACCGGGCTGCCGGCGCTGAGGCACAGGGATGCGAGGCAGATCACCCATAAGAGGGCGAAGACGCCCAGCAGGATCCAGAATTGTTGTTTCAGGATCGCGTCCTTATCCACTTTCATCGGGTGAGTCCCCCGCATGTGATTTCGGGCCGTCGGGCTTTACTGGGCGAGGGGGGTGTCAGCCCCCTGATTTAGCATTTCGTCGGCGAACGCGTGAAGAATCAGCGGGCTGACGCCCCCCGCTCGCCGCGGCGTTGTTCAGTGGCTGCCGGCGGGCGGCGTCATGGAGCCGGCCGGCGCGCCGGGAAACCGTCCCGGCGCCGGGAAACCTGCCGGGGCTGCCGGATTCGCGGCCACGGCCTTGTCGTCCTCGCCGCGAAGGCTGTCGGAGGGCGTCGGCTCTTTCCAGATGAACAGGATGACAAATTCGGTGCGCGTGTGACCGGACGGGCCGCCGGCCGCAACCCTGGGTCTGCCGAAGTCAGGCATTCCCACATTCGACGCGGCCGGAGGCTGGCCAAAAGCGCCGTTGGGGGCGGCCCCGCCGCCCATGGCCGGGGACAACGGTCTCCAACTGTCGCGGCTCACGGAGTCGCCGGCCGGGGCGTTCACCCCGCCCGGAGAAGGTAAACTGCCGCCGGGCAGGGAGCCGCCGGGCAGGGAGCCGCCGGGCAAATTCGTGCCATTGACGCCCTGGACCGCGCCGCTCTTGACCAGGGGGTCGAGCACCGATTGGCCCACGATGTTAAACGAGTTGGTGTCGGACGTCTGCGTGGACAGGGCATTGTACAACACCACGTGGCTGATCTTGTCCAGGTAGGCGTCCTTGTCGGAGGGCTTCGGGGCCGGGGCGGCGGGCGTTCCGGCCGGCGATGTGGGCACGGCGCCCATCGGCGCGACGGCCGGCGGCCCGGCGGGCGCCGGCCGGACGCTGAGGCGATAGAGGTTGTCCATCAGCGTGTCGGCGATGAATACCTTGCCCTTCTGGTTGAAGGTGTAGCCGTGGACCTCGACGACCCAGCCCTTGCCCTCCGGCGGCTTGGCGGGGTCGGCCGAGCGGACGAACTGTCGCAACGAGTCCGAGTCAGTCAGATCGACCGCCTTGTCGTTCTTCTTGACCTGCTCCCAGAAGGCGCCGAGGTCGTCGCAGAACCGCTGGTCGAAATAATCGATGTTCGTCTGCACGAGATCGTCGATGCCGGCGCCGAGGTCGTCGCCGCCGCCCGGTGCGGCCGGCTTGTCCGTGGAAGCCGCGTCCTTGGAGGGCGGGGCGTCCTTGGCGCCGGCCGCCCCCACGCCCTTCTGCCGGTTGACCCATTCGACGTAGGCCTGTTGGCCGGTCATCGGCTGACCGGTCTTGCGCTTGCCCAGATCGGGCGCCTTGTCCATGTACTCCCTCTTGGCCGCTGCGGACAGGTTGGAGCCGTCGGGGTTGGGCAGCGCCACGTTGAAGAGGTAGTGGGTCAACTCCAGCCAGTTCTTGCGTTCCGCCTGACCGGCGATGATGCTCTTGACCGCATCCTCTTCCTTCAGCGCGGCGGCCTGGATGTCGGTGAACTTCTTCTCGTTGGCGGCGGCCGTCTTGGCGTCGTTGTTGGCCTTCGTCTCGGCCTGGGCGACGACCGGGGCGCCGTAGGCCTGGAAGCCGAGGTAGTAGCTGAAACCGAGGCCGCCGAGGCCGATCATCAGCAGCGCCGCGGCGGCCACGGCCCACGGCTTCTTGCCGCGCACCGCCCGTTCGGCGCGGATCTCGCCGGGCAGCAGGTTCGTTTGCAGCCGCGTCTTCTTCAAGCCCTGCAGCGCCAGGCCGTAGGCGACGGAGAAGCTCAGGATGTTCTCGGTGTAGGCCGCCGCGGAGACGACCGCGTCGCCGGTCAGGCGTTCCATTTTGCCGAGTTTGCGCACCTCCATTTGCAGCTTTTCGGCCAGGAAGCGCTGCAGGCCGGGCAGACGGAAGGCGTTGCCCAGGCCGATCATGTATTCGATCTGGGCGTCGCGGTGCGTGTTGGTGAAGTAGCCGAGCGACCGCTGCACTTCGCCGACGAAGTCGCCGAGCACCGGCTTGAGCGACGCCAGGATCTTCTTGAGGTCGGGCGACTTGACGGCGTTGCGCTTGAGGTGTTCGGCCTTGGCGAACGTGAGTTTCAGGTCCTTGGTCAGGGCGCGGGTGAAGTGGTTGCCGCCCAGCGGGATCGGCCGCTGCCAGATGATGCGGGCGCCGTCGGTGATGACGAGGTTGCTGCTGTCGGCGCCGATGTCGAGGGCGACGATGGAGCGTTTCTTGCCGCCGCCCAGCTTGGCCTCGCCGTCGTCGGGGCTGTTGGCCTCGCGGCCCAGCAGGTCGTAGGCGACGAAGTTGCACAGCGCCAGCGGGGCCATCTGCACCAGATGGACCTCGACGCCGACTTCCTTGAAGTGCTGCAAATAGCGCGTCACCATGTCGCGCTTCATGGCGAACAGGCCGATCTCCGTCTCGACGAACCCCGCGGTCAGTTCCTGGCCGCCGAGCTTCTGGTAATCCCAGACGACCTCGTCGAGGTTGAACGGGATCTGCTGCTTGGCCTCGAATTTGACGATATCGGGGATCTTTTTCTCTTCGACGGGCGGCAGCTTGACGAAGCGGGCCAGGCCGCTCTGTCCGGGGACGCTGATGGCGACGGTGTCGCCGCGGAGGGTGTTGCGCGACAGGAACTTGGCCAGCGCCTCGCGGGTGAGTTCGTCGGGGTCGGCGTCGGGCTGGCTGAGGATCTTGGGGTGCTCGACGTAATCGAAGGCGGTGGCGGCGACTTCGCCGTCGATGACTTCGAGGCGCACGGCCTTGAGGGCGCACTGGCCGAGATCGACGCCCCAGACGCCGACCGGGGCCGCCTTGCTGAAGTTGAAACCGAAGCGGCCGGGTTTCGTGGCGATGCCGGTTTCGGCCTTGGGTTTCTTCTTTTTGGCGGCCGCCTCGGTCTGGACGCGGGTTTCGGCAGGCGCCTTGGGCGCCTTTTCGGCGGCCGGCTTGGCCGGTTTGCCCGGCTTGGCGGGGGAGGCCTTGGCGTCCTTATCCGCGGCCGGCTTGACGCGCTTCTCGGCCGCCGGGTTGGCCGGCTTGCCGGGAGACGCCTTGGCTTTCGGCTCAACCGGGCCGGAATCCACGTCGTCGGGCGCGGCGTCGTCGTCTTGATTCTTCGCCATGGTAACCTCCACCTGCCGCGCCGCGGCCGACCCGAAAGAAAGGAAACGTCGGTCGCCGTCGGGCTGCACGGGTTGAGTTGAGGGCCTGCGTGTTGCCGTAAGTGTTTACCGTATCATGCGACGGATCGGGGTGTCAACCGGCCGGCGCTTCCCGCCCGCTCCGCGTCGCGGCTACATCAGGTACAACAGCCGTGGCCGCTGTTTCGTTGGCGCGGCGGCAAGGCGGTTTCCGTAGGTCAGGCTTTCGAGCCTGACCTACAGGAAACGGCTAGGCCCTCTGGAGGCGATGACCGGGGTGCTGTTCGGGATTTCCGCCGCGACGGTGTTCGCGGTGATGAGCCGGCTTATCGAATTGCGGCTCCGCCGGGGTGCCGCGGCGGGCGGCGGACGAGAAACGAGAGTCGTGGCAGATGCTCCGCCCGACAGGTAAGTTAGCTGCCGCGCCAATAACCATCGGGTCGCCCGCGGCGGTGCCGTGTCCGCGCGCCTTGCGGCATCTTTTCCTGCACCAAACTGCATCCCGGCAACAGCTCAGAGACGGTCTTTCGGTCACCACCCGCCGGGAAAGTTCCGCCGCGCCAGTTTGGCACGAGCATTGCTTTGAGGGGATTCCATCGCCCTATCTGACATCCGGAGAACATCCAATGAGTAAGCATCCGACTGTCGCGGATTACATCGTTCAACGGCTCGCGCGCGAGGGGATCACCGACTGCTTCGGCGTCGCCGGGGACTTCGCGTTCAAGCTCGACGATGCTGTTGTCCGGAGCGAGAGGATTCGCTGGATTGGCTGTTCGAATGAACTGGACGCGGCATACGCGGCCGACGGCTACGCCCGCGTGCGGGGCTGCTCGATGCTGATGACCACGTACGCCGTCGGCGAACTGTCCGCGCTCAACGGCGTGATGGGGGCCAAGGCCGAGAGGTCGTGCGTCTTCCACCTCGTCGGTATGCCGACCATGCGCAATCAGCGGGTCGGCAAGATCATCCACCACACGCTCGGCGACGGGGTGTTCCAGAACTTCGCGAACATCTCGGCGCAGGCGGCGTGTGTTTCGGCGGTAATCACTCCCGACAACTGCGCACACGAGATGGAGCGGCAGATCGCCACGGCGCGGGCGGAGAGCCGTCCCGCTTACATCCTCGTCGCGGGGGACTTCGCAATTACGCCGGTCACGGCCACCGACGCGACGCCATATCCAAAACCCGCCAGCGGCCCCGACCTCGCCAAGGCCGCCCAGGCAATCACCGAGCGGATTCAAGCCGCACGATCCGTGGCCGTGCTCCCCGCCTATACAGTCTCGCGGTTCAAGCTGCAACGAAGCTTGCAGGCGCTCATCGAGGCGCTCGGCTGCCCCTTCGCTGTGACGCCGATGGAGAAGGGGGTCCTCTCCGAGACGCACGCTCAGTTCGCTGGAATGTATATAGGAGCTGGGTCGTCCACCAGCGTGCTGGAGGCAATCGAGGCTGCCGATCTGGTCATTGACGCCGGCGGAGTCAACTTCAACGAGATCAACACGGGCGCCTATACGAGCCGGCTTTCGCCTGAGAAGCTCGTTACGATCGACATCGACCACGTCCGGATTGACAACCGAATCTTCAACCCTGTCCAGATGGGCGATCTCTTCGAAATGCTGGTCAAGTCGGCGCCCAAGAAATTCGGATACTCTGCACCACGCAGACAGGCTCACGCGAAACCAGGCGGCAATCCGAGCGATCCGATCACCGCGGCGACCCTGTATCCGCGCTATCGAGACTTTTTCAAGCCAAAGGATTTGATCGTCCTGGAGAGCGGCAGCTCGAATTCAGGGACCTTCCCGCTCCCCCTTCCCGACGGCGCGGAGGTGCAGACTGCGCCGCTCTGGGGCTCGATCGGCTGGGCCACCGGGGCGGCGCTTGGAGCTGCCCTGGCCGATCCATCGCGACGAACCATTCTCTTGACAGGGGAAGGTTCACACCAGCTGACGGCCACCGCCGTCGGGACCATGGGACGCTACGGACTCAAGCCAATCATTTTTGTCCTCAACAACGAGGGATACATGGTCGAGCGGGCGCTCGAGGCGGATCCGAATTGGATCTACAACGACCTCGCCCCCTGGAACTATCATACTCTTCCCGCCGCCCTGGGCTGCCAGGGTTGGTTCACGGCAAAAGTCAGCACGCTCGGCGAACTCGATGCCGCGTTGAATAGGGCCACCAAGGGTGATTCAGCGTGCTACATCGAGGTCGTCGGAGGCAGGACGGACTACCCTGCGGGACTCGCTGCGGCCCATGGTCGCCTCGAGGCCCTGTACGCGGACAGTTAGCGCGCCGAGCGCTTGCGACCGGTCCGGTCCTCGGCGATCGGCGTTGCAAAGCTGCCGGGAGGCGGCCGGGATGTAATGACATCCCAGCCGCATCAAGTTGACCAGTCGGCAAAGCCGATACAACTGATGCCGTCCGTACTCTTCGGGGGACCCGTCATGCCTGCGCAGTCCGCGTGCCTTTCCGGAGTGAACCGGCTGCGCCGCACTCCGCGGTCACTCTCCCCTGCAGTCGTCCTGGCTTGCCTGGTCGCGCTGGCCGCGGCCGGCGGCTGCCATAACGGGGTGATCTGCGACGACGGGTTGACTGAGAGCGTGTGAATCAAACCTGGGCATGCGTATAATTAAGGGAGAATGCAACATCCCCGTTCAGAACAGAGCATGAGCGAGCGACCTTCTTTGTCTACGGAATCCACGACCCGACCACCGCCTCGGCTTCGCACCGCCGATCGCCAGCAACTCATCCCGGCCATGCCCATGGAAAACCTCCTGGAGCGGGATCACCAGGCGCGGCTCGTCTGGGACTTCTGCCTGGGCCTGGACCTGTCCGCTCTTTACGAGCCCATCCGTTCCCGTGAAGGCGGACCGGGTCGCGCCGCCATCGACCCGCGCCTGTGCGTCGCCCTGTGGTTGTACGCCACTCTCGAAGGCGTCGGCTCCGCCCGCGCCCTGGCCTGGCTGTGCGATAACCACAACGCCTTTCGCTGGCTGGTCGGTGGCGTCTCCGTCAACCACCACACCCTGTCCGACTTCCGCGTCGCGCACGTCGATTGGCTCGATCAGGTGCTGACCCACTCGGTGGCCGTCCTGCGCGAGCAGGAACTGGTCGATCTCAACCGCGTCGCCCACGACGGAATGCGCGTCCGGGCCAGCGCCGGGGCCGCCTCCTTCCGGCGCAAGCCCACCCTTGAGGAACATCTCCAGGAGGCCGAGGCACAGGTCCGCCGACTCAAAGAAGAACTCGACGACGATCCCGGTGCTCCCAGCCGCCGCCAGGCCAAGGCCCGCGAACGAGCCGCCCGTGAGCGTAGCCGGCGTCTGCGCCAGGCGCTGGCGCGGATACCGGAGATGGAAGCGAAGAAGAGGCCCGACGAGAAGCACGAGGCGCGGGTCAGCGGCACCGATGCGGACGCCACCGTGATGAAGATGCCCGATGGCGGCTTCCGGCCCGCGTTCAACATCCAGTACACCGCCGACTGCCCCAGCCAGGTAATCGTGGCCGTGGAGGCGACCCACCTCGGGCAGTGACATGGGACAACTCAAGCCGCGGATCCAGGAAGTCCACAAACGCTTCGGCGTTTACCCCAAGGAAGCGCTGGCCGATGGCGGCTTCGCCAAGCACGAGGACATCGAGCAGATCGAAAGGGAGTGCGGCGGCTGCAAGGTCTACGCGCCGGCGCCGGCGCCCAAAGACCCGAAGGCGGATCGTTATGCGCCTCATCCGAAGGACAGTGAGGAGGTGATCCGCTGGCGAGCGCGGATGGGCAGCGAAGAGGGCAAGGCGATCTACAAGGAACGCGCCAGCACGGCGGAGTGCGTCAACGCCCAGGCGCGGAACCGGGGCCTGGTGCGGTTGTGGGTGCGCGGGCGGCGGAAGGTGAAAGCGGTCGCCTTGTGGTTCGCGATCGCGCACAACATCGTTCGCGGGTTGCGGCTGCGCGTCGAGGCGGCCGTGCGGGGTGTCGCGGCGGCGAAGCGCGCGGAGGTGGCGCTGACGGGCTGACGGAGGGGAAGCGAGGCAGCGGTTGGAGCATTCGCAGAGGCGAAGGAGACCAAGACCCTTCGGCTCCGTCCGCCCCTGCCTGACCTGGCCCCAAGCCTTCCTCGTCCACTCCCTCATCGCTTCAACCCGCCAAAGTCTCTTGGATGGTTTGATTCACAGACTCTGAGCTCATCCTGCCGCCTTCGGGCGACGCCGCCCGGCCTCCAAGCCCTGAAGCGCCGCCTTCACCCCGCCCTGACGTTGCCGACAAGAAGCCGCCCGCTCAGACCGACGATGCCGCGCGGCAGGAGACGGTCGCCGTGGCAAGCGCCGACTGCAAGGCGATGTCCCTTCCGGACGCGATCGCGATGGCGTTCCGGCTGCAGCCGCGGCTGCGGGTCTATCTGGAGGGCGTGGAGCAGGCGCGCGGCGGGGAACAGATCGCCTTCGCCCCGTTCCTTCCGACGGCGACGGCGGGGTATTCGGCCGGCGGCTTCGACGTGAACGCGGGCGGCCTCAATGTGTTGGTGGGAACTCCTGCCGCCTTCACATTTATACCTGCCCTCGGAGCGGTGCCGGTTGGGCTGGACATCAACACTGGGTACGAGTTGGCCGAGGTGAATTTGCAGTGGCTTATCTGTGACTTCGGCCGGCGGCTGGGCCGTTACCGCCAGGCGGAGATCTCCGTGGACATGGCCGAGTTGCAGAGCGAGCGCGCCTTCCAGACGACCGCCAACGAGGTGGCGACCGCTTACTACCAGGTGCTGCGAACCAACGCCCTACGGCGCACCGCCGAGGAGTCGGTTCGCCGCGCGGAGGACGACCTGGACCTGGCCCGAAAGTTGAAGAAGGGCGAGGTCGTGCTGCGCGAGAATGTGCTGCGGGCCGAGGTGGAGCTGGCCCAGGCCCGGCGCATGCTCGACGCCGCGGAAGCGGCCTCAGCGGTGGCTGGGTCGTCGCTGAACCTCGCCATCGGCCTGAACGTCAGCGCGCCGCCGACCGTGGAAGACGTCGCCGATTCGCCGCCGTTCCATCGTTCGCTCGCCGACTGCTTGCAAACGGCCGTGGGCCGACGCCGCGAACTTCGAGTGGCCCGCGCCGGCGTCGAGGCCGCCCAGCAAGGGGTCCGGGCAGCGCACGCCGACTTCGCCCCGCGAATCGTGGCCGGGGGTTACGCCAACGACTTCCAGCAGGCGGCGCCGCGCGGGCACGCCGATCTGGCCGTGGGCTTCATCAAACTGGAATGGGGCCTGTTCGAGGGCGGCAAGCGCGTCGGCGAGCTGCGCACGGCCGACGCCAAGGTCCGCTCGGTCGCCGCCGAGGCCGAGTCGGTCGCGGACCTCATCGCCTTCCAGGTCAACGAGGCCTACCGCCTGACGGTCGCCGCCCGCAAGGGGATCGACCGCGCCCGGCCGGCGGTGGACCAGGCGGAGGAGTCGTACCGCCTGGTTCGCGCCCGTTACAAGGAGGGGGAGGCGACGCCGTCGGACATCACCGACGCGGACACGGCGCTCGTCCGCGCCCAGGAAAACTATTACAACTCCGTTTACGACTATTTGACGGCGCTCGCCCGCCTGGAGTACGCTATGGGAACCAGCCCGACGCCGGACTCCATGCGGGCCGACGGCGCGGGCTGCGGGACGGGGCCGTAGTACTGCACTGTTGCCCCCCTCTCCCCCAAGGGGAGAGGGGAGCAGCGCCCAGACAATCCGCACCACGACGAGACACCAGGAGAGCCGAGCCATGACCGAACCGAGCGCCGCGCCGACGCCGCCCCCGCCCGCCCGGCCGCCACGGCCCCTCCTCCTCCGCCTCTTCTTGCCGGCCACACTGCTGGCCCTGGCCCTTGTCGTCGGCTTCCTCCTCTTCCTGTGGGTCGCCGACCGTCTCACCTCTTCCGAGACCGACGACGCCTTCGTCGAGGGGCACATCGTCAACATCGCCCCGCAAATGGCGTCCGGGCACATCACCCGCTACCTGGTCGAAGAAAACGACTCGGTGAAGCAGGGCGACATGCTGGCCGAGATCGATCCGACCAGTTACCAGGACCAGGTCCATGTCGCCCGCTCCCAGCTGGAGGCGGCGCAGGCGCAGCTCGACCGCCTCAAGGAGGAAGTGCCCATACAGATCGAGATCTCCCGGCGGACGCTGGCCTCCGCCCAGGCCGAGTACGCCAAGGCGAAGGAGGTGCGACTGCTCACCCAGGATGAGGTGGACAAGAGCATCGACGAGGCCAAGGCCGCGCTGGCCGCCGCCGAGGCCGACCAGACGCTCGCCCAGATCGAGTTCGAGCGCTACACGAACCTCTTCAAGGACGACGCCGCCACCAAGCAGCGGGCGCAACAGGCGGAGCGGGCCCGCGACGACGCGAACGCCCAGGTCAACCTCGCCAACGCCAAACTCGCCCTGGCGCAGGCCGAACGCCGCAAGAACGACGTCGCCGAGCGCGACGTGGAGGCCGCCCTCACCGCCAAGGAGAAGGCGGACAAGAGTGTGGACCTGGCCCAGACCGGCGACGCCCAGGTCCGTGAAGCCGAGCGGCAGAGGGACGTCCGGAAGGCGGCGCTCAAGCAGGCCGAGGACGAGCTGAAGTACACGAAGATTCTCGCCCCGTTCCCCGGCGTGGTGGTCAAGCGCTATCGCAACCTGGGCGACTTCGCCTCCCCCGGCGTGGCCGTGCTGAGCATGTACAATCCCGATCTGCTTTATGTCACCGCCAACCTGGAGGAGGACCGGCTGGCCGGCGTGGCGCCGGGGAATCCGGTTCGGATCGACGTGGACGCCGTCCCCGGCCCCTTCAAGGGTCGCGTCGTCTGGATCAACAAATCCACCGGCGCCGAGTTCGCGCTCATGCCGCGGAACGTCGTCTCGGGCGAGTTCACCCGCGTCGTGCAGCGCGTGCCCGTGCGCATCTGGATCGAGAAGGACGAGCGCTGGCCGCAGCTGCGGGCCGGCCTGTCCGCGCGCGTGAGCATCGCCCACGGGGGGGGCGATTCCGAGTGGGCCAGGAAGACGGCCCAGGAGATGGCCGACCTGGAGGCCCGCTACAACCAGTTGCAGCTCGCGCCCCCCCCGCCCGAAGCGGGGGAGCCGAAATGACAACCCCGCCGCCGTCGAGCCGGCGCCGATGGTGCGCCGCCACTGGCTGGCGGCCCTGGCGATGCTCTTCGTGCTCCTGGCGCCCTACCAGACCCTCATCCAGACGGTGCTCACCGACGACGCCGTGCGGAAGGGCCTCGACATCGACGATTACGACATGACCTGGCAGCAGGTCGGCTACGGCGTCGGCATCCTGTACGGCCTGTTCACGGGGCTGTGGCTGTCGGCCCGTATCGGCGCGCGCAACACCATCGCCCTGGGCCTGTTGGGGTTCGCCCTGGGCAACCTGCTGTGCGGGTCGGCGGTCGGGCTGTGGAGCTTCGTCCTGGGCCGGTTCATCGACGGTTTCGGCAAGATGCTGGTGCTGGCGCTAGGCCGGAGCACGCTCTACAAGCAGTTCGACAAGGCCCTGCTCACGGCCATCGGCTTTTACGGAGTTTTCGCCTACGCGACGCGCAACACGACCCCGCTGGTCATGGCGGAACTCGACGTGTACCTGTCCTGGCGGTGGATGTACTGGGCTTTCATCCCGGTGGCGCTGCTGGCGCTGGTGCTGGTCTGGCGCTACTTCCGCCCCGACCGCCCGGCCAAACCGATGCACCTGCCCATCGACTGGCTGGCCGTCAGCGTCTTCACGGCCTGGGTCGTGGCGGTCGTGTTCGCCTTCAGCTGGTATCGCAAGTGGGGCGGCTGGACGTCGAACGCCTTCGCCGCGACCGTGGCCCTCTGCGTCTTGCTGCCCGTGTTGCTGCTGTTCTGGCTCGGGTCGAACTTCAGCCCCGACGAGCATCTGAAGCGGCTGGTGCGAACCCGCATTTTCGTCCTGTCGATGACGATGCGCGGGCTGATGCTCCTGCAGCTGGTGGCCGTGCTGACGATTGTGGGCATGTACGCGACCGAGCTGCGCCACTACCCGCGGACCACGGCCGGCTGGCTGATGGTCCCGGCCACGCTGACGATGGCGGGTGCCACATTCCTGACCACCTGGTTCCACCGGCGCGGTCTGCGGCACGTCTGGCTGGTCGTGGGGGTGGTGGGGTCGGCGGCCTGCGTGTGGCAGCTGTCGTCGCTGGACAACTTCACCCCCAAGGAGCACGTGGCTTTGGTCCTGGCCTGCTGGGGGGCGTTCCTCGGCCTGATCCCGCCCGCCTTCCTGACCGACGAGGTCGAGGGGCTGAACCCCAGGGACTTCCTCTACGCCGGCGCCCTCTCCGTCGTCGGCCTCGTCGTGCCCATCATCACGGTCCCGACCGCGACGGGGACGATCATCAAGGTCGGGTCCGACCGTGCGTTGGACGTCTACCGCCTCAACCTCAGCACGAACCGCCCCGCGGCGTCGGAGGCGGCGGGCCGCGTCGCCGACTACTACCGGCAGCACGGACTGAGTGGGCCGGAGCTGCAAGAAGAAACCGGGACCGTGCTGGGCGGGTTCGCCACGATCGAGAGCATCGCCTGGGGCTTCCGGTGGGGCTTGCGCTTCCTGAGCCTGATGATGCTGGCGCTGGGGCTGCCGGTGGCGCTGGCGCTGTGGTGGTCGGCCAGGGGGTTGCGCACCGCCGGGGGCTGGCTACACCTGACGATGCCGAAGCGATGAAAAAAGAGAGGATCGCTGTCGGGATCTTGACAGGAGTGAAGAGCGGTGGTTTGCTTACCGAGGCGTGTAGCCGGAGTGCCCGCGAAATCGGCCAACCGGCGCTGGTGATGGCCTGACCGGCGCGTGCCATATGCTGACCGGTATCGCTCAGCAGACTCAGCACCTTGTCGAGATAGGACGAGCGCCGTGAAAATCACTGACCTGCGTGAGTTCTAGCCCAGCAGGGGCGCACCAGAGCGTCGGTGCAGCCGTGAACCTGCCGCCAGTCGAGAACTGTCTGATCCTGGGAGGACGGGGCTCGAGAATGGATCAGAAAGGATCAAATCGTGCTCAAACGCGTGTACATAGATAACTACAAATGCCTGGTGAATTTTGAGTTCAGCCCGCAGCGCACGCAACTGATTCTCGGCGTCAACGGCGCGGGGAAGTCTGCAGTCTTCGATGTTCTATGGCGGCTGCGCCAGGTGATCACCGGTGAAAAGAAAATCTCCGAGCCCTTCGACCCGCCGTTCGGCTCCACGTCCTTGACGCGCTGGGAGCGGCGAAATGCACAAACCTTTGAACTGGACGTGGAGGGTAATGGCGGAACCTATCAGTACAAGCTGACGGTCGAGCACAGGCCGGAAACGCGCCAATGCCGCATCGCTTCGGAGACCTTGAGCTTCGACGGTGGCCCGCTTCTTGCCTTCGTGAATGGCCAGATCACGATCTACCGGGAGGACCACAAAGTTGGCGCCACCTTCCCCTTTGACTGGGGCCAATCCGCATTTGTGACTCTTGTGGAAAGGGATGATAACCGCCTGCACCGCTGGTTTCGGAACTGGGTGCGGGAACTGCAAGTCGTCTGCGTTAATCCGTTTGACATGGTGTCGCACACGGACCAGGAGAATGCTCGCCTAAACGCAAACGCGACCAATTACGTCGCCTGGTATCGTCACCTCATCCAGGAGACGTACGGCCTCCAGGAACTCGTGCGGCAGTCACTGCAGGAAGTCTGGGAGGGGTTCCAGGGCATGCGTCTGGACACGGCAGGACCCAACGTCAAGCTCCTGAAGGTCCTACTCAAAGCCCCGGCCGGCATGAAGGACTACGAGGTTGCGCTCGGCGATTTGTCCGATGGCCAACGTGTGCTGATTGCCCTCTACACTCTTCTGCGCTTTGCGGAACGGACAGACGAACCTGGAACCGGGACGGACGCAGGTGCAGGCACCGGGGAACGGCCGGCCGGTTCCTTGATCGGCCTTGACGAACCCGACAACTTTGTGACCTTGGCCGAGATCCAGCCGTGGTTGATCTCCATATGCCAGGCCGCAGAAGATCACGATTCCCAAGTCTTGTTCATCTCCCATCACCCCGAGTTGATCAACTACTTGGCGCCTCAGAACGCGGTTGTCCTGCGCCGGGCCGATAGTGGTCCCACGCGCGTGATGCCATTTCGTTCCAGCCCCGACAGCAAGATGACGCCCGCAGAACTGATCGCGAGGGGGTGGGAGAGTGAGTAAGCGATATGCCCAAGTCGTTCTTCTCATGGAGGACAAACAGCACCAGGCCTTCCTCACGCGCCTCCTCCAAGCGTTGGGTTATCCTCCGCATAAGGTGCGTGTGGTGTCATCCCCCGCAGGCCAGGGATCCGCAGAGCAGTACGTCCGCGAGCACTACGCGGATGAAGTCCGGGAGTTGCGGCGACGTTCCGGGCACTTGCAACAAGCCCTCCTTGTGATGATAGACGCGGATGACAAGGAACTCGGCGAGCGTATGCAGCAACTGGCAAAGGAACTCGAGAAGGCAGGTCTTGAGCCACGCGGAGCCAGCGAGCGGATTGCGGTCCTGATTCCGCGCCGCAACATCATGACTTGGATAGAGTATCTGTTGGGCAAGCAGGTAAAAGAGACAGACACATATCCTGAGCTGAAAGGACGAGAACGCGATTGCCGACCTGCTGTGACTCGGCTTGTGGAACTCTACCGGTTGAACAAGCCGTTGCCTGAAAACTGTCCTGAGTCTCTCTTCAGGGCGCTAAAAGACGAGCTGCCTCGTTTACAGTAAAGCATACAGGCCGAACCTGAAATGTAGAAGCAAGCCCGCTGGAGGGCAAGGGGGCTGTCGATAGAATCGACAGCCCCCTTTGGCCTTCGAGATCGTACCACCTTCTTGAAGCTGTCCGGCCCTGTCGTGCCGATGGGTCAGGCCTCCGTCAGCGAAACCACGAGACGCTTTCCCACGGCCTCGGCATAACGCACCAGGGTTTCCACCGTGGGGTTGGCGCGTTGGCCGGTTTCGAGCTTCGAGAGCGCCGAGCGGTCCATGCCGGTGAGTTCCGTCAAGTCGGCCAAGCTCAGACCCTTCGCTTCGCGCGCGGCCTTGAGTTGCCTGAGCAAATCCTGCAGCTGGTCGAGGGTCGCCATGCGCTCGTGGTGGCGGGAGATGAGGTCCGGCAGTTCGACGGCGACCTGCTCGCGAATCGCCTTGTACTTGGCGGCCTCTTCAGGCGTAACCCGCCGGTCGCGGGTAATGCGTTTCATGGCCGTCGCCTCCTGGGAACGTCATAAGCCGTCACAGCACGCCGTGTTCGGCGCAGTGCCGCACGTTGCCGTCGGGGTCGTCATCCAGGTCCCAGATGATCGAGTCGAAGGGCATGACAGCGGTTCTCCTTCCCTGTGGAATTATAATACCACGACTCGACACGCAGAATCAAGCCGCAACTGCTGGCCCTGCCCCGGGGAAAGGACGAAAGGGGTCGTGACGCCCTTGCCGTCGTCGGCATTGTCGTGCCGATCATCACGGCGCCGACCGCGACGGGCACGATGATCAAGGTCGGGTCCGACCGGGCGTTGGACGTCTACCGCCAGAACCTGAGTACGAACCGCCCCGAGGTGTCGGAGGCGGCGGACCGCGTCGCCGACTACTACCGGCAACACGGCCTGGATGGGCCGGAACTGCAAGAGGAAACCGGGACCGTGCTGGGCGGGTTCGCCACAGTGGAGAGCATCGCCTGGGGCTTCCGGTGGGGCTTGCGCTTCCTGAGCCTGATGATGCTGGCGCTGGGGCTGCCGGTGGCGCTGGCGCTGTGGTGGTCGGCCAGGGGGTTGCGCACCGCCCGGTTCCGGCTACAGCTGAGTTAAAAGGAGGGGTAGTACGTCAGGCTTTTCAGCCTGACCCGTGCCGTCCAAAGTCGGGCTGGAAAGCCTGACGTACCCACCCCTACTCGTCGGGTCACGGAGAAGTGAACTCTCGATTATCGTCCCCAGTAGCTCGGCGTCGGCGCGCCGTAGGCGGAGGGCTGGAACGACGCCGGTTGGAAATTGGCCGGGGCGGGGGCGCCCGCGGAATGCACCGGCAGCGTCATGGGCGACGGCCAATAGGGATAGCCGACGGGGGCGGGCGTCTTGAACTCGGCCTCCAGCGGGTAGTACAAATACCACGGGCCGAGTTGGGCCGCCGCGCCGTCGTTGGGACCGTAGAAGCGCAAATAGAAGTTGGCGCCGGCCTCGACGCGGGTCGGGAACCAGCAGCCGCAGCCGTCGGCGCGGGCGGAGACGGCGAACAGCGGCAGCGCCAGCAGGGCGGCGAAAAGCAGCTTCTTCATGGGGGACGCCTCTCTTCATGGAGGATTCGGGCCTGTTTCCCACCCCGGCGGCCCGGCGTGGGGGAATGCTGAAACATTCCCTCAAGCCGCCCGCCGGTCCAATGGAAACGTCCCGCCGGGCCCGGTTCCCCACGCGGGCCGCCGTTCCCCGTCGGCGGATTCCGCCCAGCCGCGCCCTCCCGCGCGATCGGCGGCCGTACCAGTAATCCGGCGCCTGGGAATACGGGTAGCTGTAGCCGACGTTCTGCACCCCGCCAAACATTGCCGCCGCCCGCGTCCGCGGCCAGGGAAAGTGGCCGGAAAGGGCCGGAAAACGCGGTCGGCCGGCCCTTTCCAGCGCGCCGCAATCCTTCGGGAAAAAGTCGCGCTTCCCGTTCAAGTCCCCGTGAGGTCGCATTTGGCGCGGCCCGCAGCTGCGGCGAGCGCCGCCCGTCGGATCAGAAAAAACAGGGCGGCCGGAGCGAATTGCTCTGGACGGCCCCGCCGACGTTGTTCTCGCCGGCACGGTTTACCACGGATAAGACTCGCCGCGACAGAACAGCGGAATGGCGCTTGCATGGCGGCGCGCGCTGCCTTACACTGCAAATTATCGAATCGCTCGCCGCCGTTTTTCCGCCGGGCTTCCGCCACCGTTTCATGCACCAGGAGAGACTAGATGAGCAGACGCACCACTCGCCGCCGTTTCCTTCAGGAGACCACCGTTGCCAGCCTCGGCTTCTGGGTGGCCGGGGGCGTGGCCCTCGGACGGGCCAGCAAATCGCCTAACCAGAGGGTCAACATCGCCTGTATCGGCGTCGGGGGCAAAGGCTCCAGCGACGTCGACGGCGCCTCCAGGGCCGGCCAGATCATCGCCCTGTGCGACGTGGACGACAACACCCTCAACGGCAAGGCCTCCCAGAAGGTCAAAAAAGGGTCCGACGAGCTGAAGTTCCCCGGCGTCCAGAAATTCGCCGACTACCGGGAAATGCTCGACAAGCTCGGCGACAAGATCGACGCCGTGACCGTCAGCACGCCCGACCACACGCACGCCCCGGCCAGTCTGATGGCCATGAAGATGAAGAAGCACGTCTACTGTCAGAAGCCGCTGACGCACACCGTCGCCGAGGCGCGCGAGATGCGCGAGACCGCCGCCCGCAACCACTGCGTCACGCAGATGGGCAACCAGGGTTCGGCCGAGAACGGCCTGCGCGAGGGCGTCGAGGTCATCCAGGCCGGCGCCATCGGCCCGGTGCGCGAGGTCCACGTCTGGACCAACCGCCCGATCTGGCCGCAGGCGCCGAAGGTCATGGCCCGGCCGAAGGACGTGCAGCCGATCCCCAAGAACCTGCACTGGGACCTGTGGCTGGGCGTGGCGCCGTCGCGTCCGTACCACAGCGGTTATGAGCCGTTCAACTGGCGCGGCTGGATCGACTTCGGCACCGGGGCCATCGGCGACATGGCCTGTCACACGGCCAACCTGGCCTACCGGGCGTTGAAGCTGAACCTGCCGAGCAGCGTCGTGGCCGAGGCCGGCGACGTCAACCCCGAGACGTGGCCGGCGTGGGCGCAGATCGTTTTCCAGTTCCCGGAGCGCGAAGGGCTGCCGCCGGTCAAGTTCACCTGGTACGAGGGGCACCGGGACGGCCAGAAGGTGTTGCCGCCGCAGAAACTCGTCGAAATCATGAAGGGGACCAAGGACGGCCTCAAGGACAGCGGTTCGCTGCTGGTCGGCGATAAGGGGATGATGTACTCGCCCGACGACTACGGGGCCAAGTACATCCTGCTGCCGGAGGATTCCTTCAAGGCCTACAAGAAGCCGGCGCCGAGGCTGCCGCGCAACGGCCGCGGCGACGACGGCATGAAGCTGGAATGGGTCGCCGGCATCCAGGGCGAGCCGGCGCCGTATTCCAATTTCGAGATCGCCAGCCGGCTGACCGAGTCGATGCTGCTGGGAGACGTGGCCATCCGCGCGACCGGCAAGAAGCTGGAGTACGACGGCGAGAAGGGCCGCATCACCAACAACGCCGAGGCCGACAAGCTCCTCAAGACGGACTACCGAACGGGGTGGTAGTCCGCGAATTATCGGTTAGCCGCGACGCGCCAGCGGAGCGCTTGATCCCAAGCGCTCCGCTGGCGCGTCGCGGCTAACCGGCGCCCACTTGCCGGAACATTCACTTCGCCGCTTTCAACTCGAACTGGTGCGTCTTCGGCTGGTCGAGTTTGTAGATCGCCGCCTGCTTGGCGTCGATCTCGGCCATTTGCTTCTTCAATTCCTCCTCCTTCTTGGCCTCGTCGCCGCCGGGCGCCCCCTTCATCACCACCTCGCGGAAGCGGTGGTGCAGCAGACCGTTTTTCTCGTTAATCGCCTTGTACACCTCCCGCCCCTGCTCGAAGATCGGGCCGGACCCCAGGTTGCCGAGGTTCACGCCTTTCGCCAACTCGGCGGCGGTGTACGTCGCCACCTCCTTGCCGTCGATGCTCAGCTCGTATTTGCCTTCCTTCAGCCCGGCCACTTTCAAGCCGTAATAATTGAGGTCCTTGAGATGCTCGACATAGGGCAGGATGCCGCGCCAGTCCTTCCCCACCGGCATCGGCAGCGCCTTGTCGGTGCGCTCGAAGGAGACGCCTTCGGCGCCGCCCTCGATCTTGTCGGCCTTGCAGTTGGTTTCCTTGGCGACTTTCTTGGCGGCGGCGTCGATGTCCAGGTCGCTGACGACGGCCGGGGCGTGCAGCCCGACCAGGATGGTGTGGGCCATGAGCAGGCCGCCGGCGGGGCCGGTGTGAACGCCGCCGCCGGGGAAGGCCTTCACCGGGGAATTGTCGGCCGCCATCTTCTCCAGGACCTCCCGCGTCACGGCGTATTGATCTACAAACGGGACCTTGTATTTCTCGGCGATCTCTTTCAACGGGGCGTAGAACTCCTTCTGCGTCTCCAGGTAAGTTTTCAGGTTGGGCGCGGTGCGCACCTCGACGGCGTTGGGCGAAATCAGGGCTGTGCGGACGCCGGCTTCCTTGGCGGCCTGGAGCATCGCCTCGGTGTTCTTGACGTAGTCGTCGTAGCGGTCCTTCTTGAACTCGCCGTAGCCGCCGTCGTTCATGCCGAAGTCGATGGTGACGGCCGTCGGCTTCTCGGCCAGGACGTGATTGGCGAAACGGTGGGCGCCGCCGTGGGCGGTGTCGCCGCCGATGCCGGCGTTGAGGAACGTCAAGTTCCAGTCGGGGAAGCGCGTCGTCAGGTACAGCTCGATGTCGGTGGAGTACTGGTACTGTTCGGTGATGCTGTCGCCGAGGAAGACGATGCGGTCGCCCTTCTTGAAGAAGAAGTCGTTCGGCTCGGCGGCGGTCGCGCCGACCGAGACGACCAGGGCGAGGGCCACGGCCCAGCGGATCGGAAGTCGTTGCACGGAGGTCTCTCCTTGGTGTGCGGGCGTTGAGTCCTTGTACGCCGGCCGCGCCGCGACGGCAACCACCTTTCGCCGTAAATTGGCGGTGAAATTCGCCGCCCGCCGCTTGCGTTCTTGGCGGAGTGGGCATATCCTCATCGACACGGTTTCCCTGTTCCCCCCGTTCAAATGGAGCGTCTCATGGCCGCGGACATGTTTGCCTGCCCGGAATGTGGGGCGAGGCTGCGTTACTCGCCCAACCTGAAACCTGGCGACCAGGTTCGGTGCCCCAAGTGCCGCGCTCAGTTCCCGGTCCCCGACCCGTCCACGACAGCCGCGGACCCAGCGCCCCGCCCGACGGAGGAGTACACGGACGCGCCGGGGAAGGCGCGGCCCCGCGCCCCCCAGGCGGCCGACGAAGACATTTCACCCACGCGGCGGCCCGCCGGCTACGGCGGCCGCGCGGACGACGAGCCGGACGAGGACTACCCGGCCCGGCCCCTAACGGGCGGCTATTCCATCGACATCAACCGTTGGTTCTCGGTGGCCGGAAAGCACTACACCGCCATCCTCGGCCCGGCCATCGGGTTCATCCTCATGGCGGGGGTCGTCTCGATCATTCCCTACCTGGCCGTCTTTGGCGTCGCAGAATTCATAGCGCTCCAGACGTCCGACCCTGCCGCGGCCGCCCTGGTGAGCCAGACCATCATGCTGTTCGCGGAGCTGATTCTGACGCCCTTGGTGTTCTTCCCCCTGTGGAACGGCATGACGGCGGTCTGTCTGGCCCAGCTCAAGGGCAGGCCGTGGGCTTTCGGCGATTTCTTCTCCGGCTTTCAGCATTTCGGGGCCTTGGCCGGCGTGGGCCTGGCCTCGCAACTCCTGGGCCTTCTCGTTTCCCTGCCCCAGCTGGCCGTCACGTTCATCGCTCTACAAAGCCAAAACCTGCAACTGCTGGCCGCGGCCCCGATGGTCACGCTGATCGGCCTGGTGGTCGTGATCTTCCTCCAGGTGCGGCTGTTCCTTTCGCGCCGGCGATCATCTTCGACCGCAATCTCGGCGCGATGGAAACCATGAAGGCCAACTGGGAGTTGACGCGCGGCCACTTCTGGGGCCTGTTCGGCGTCAGCCTTCTCCTGGGCCTCATCATCCTCGGCGGCGTCCTGGCGTGCCTCATCGGTGCGCTGTTCGCCTTGCCGTATACCATGCTCATCCTGAATGCCGGCTATCTGCTCATCACGGGGGCGCGGGTGCCGGAGGACGTCGTCGTCCGCTACGACGACTGACCGCCAGCGGCCGACCTGCGGTTTTCCGGTCAGGGCCGGGAAGGTAGGATAGGGATAGGCGAAGCTCGCCGCCGGGCGGCTTGCCCTTCCATCCGCCGCCCGGCCCTCTCCCTATCAAAGGAGGCCTCATGTCCGTCGCCGCCGTCGCCCCCGAACTCAACGGCCATCCGCATTCGCCGGTCCCGGTTTACGAGAACTCGCCGACGTTTCGGATGGCCTGCCGTCAACTCGAATCGGTCGCCGAAGCCATCGACATCGACAAGGGCATTTTGAGCCGGCTGGCCCTGCCCAAGCGGTCCATCGTCGTCAGCGCCCCGGTCAAGATGGACGACGGCCATACCGAGGTTTTCACCGGCTATCGCGTCCAGCACAGCCTGACCAGCGGGCCGTCCAAGGGCGGTCTGCGCTTCCATCCGTCGGTGGACCTGGGCGAAGTGGCCGCGCTGGCGATGTGGATGTCGTGGAAGTGCGGCCTGATGAACCTGCCGTTCGGCGGGGCCAAGGGCGGCATCGCCTGCGACCCCGCGGCCCTGTCGCGCAACGAAAAGGAACACCTGACGCGCCGCTTCACCGAAGAGGTGCTGTGCGTCATCGGCCCGCGTCAGGACGTGATGGCGCCCGACCTGGGCACCGACGAGCAGACGATGGCCTGGATCATGGACACCTACAGCATGAAGGTAGGCTACGCCTGTCCGGAGATTGTGACCGGCAAGCCGGTCGAGTTGGGCGGCTGCGTCGGCCGTCGCGAGGCGACGGCCCGTGGCGTGACCTACTGCATCCTGGAGGCGATGAAGGAACTGCAAATCCACCCGGAGGATTCGACGGCAGTGGTGCAGGGCTACGGCAACGTCGGCTCCGTGGCTTGCCAGGAGTTGCACAGGCGCGGCGTCCGCGTGGCGGCCGTCGGCGACCGCTACGGCGCCATCCGCAACCCGGACGGCATCGACGTGCCGGCGCTGTCCCGCCACTGCGCCGCCGGGAAGCTGCTGCGGGACTTCCCCGAGGCCGAGGCGATTGAACCGGCCGACCTGCTGACGACGCCCTGCACGGTCCTGGTCCCCGCGGCGCTGGAACGCGTCATCACGGCCGCCAACGCCGGCCGGCTCCGCTGCCGCATCCTCGCCGAGGCCGCCAACGGGCCGACCACGCCCGAGGCCGACCTGGTGCTGAATGAAAGCGAGGTCTTTATTATCCCTGATGTGCTCTGCAACGCCGGCGGCGTGACGGTGTCGTACTTCGAGTGGGTGCAGGACATCCAGCAGTTCCTGTGGAGCGAGGAGCAGGTCAATCAGAAGTTGCAGGAACTGATGCTCAAGGCGTTCCGTCAGGTCAGCACGCTGGCGAAGTCGCGCAACCTGACCATGCGTGTGGCGGCGTTGAGTTTGGGGGTGCAGAAGATCGCGCGGGAGAAACAGCATCGCGGGTTGTTCCCGTGAGCGAGGAGCGTACCTGCTCGAAGCGCGAGCGCGGATTGGTCTTGACCTGTCTGCCCCGTCCGGGCATCTTATCTTGACCCCGTTTCCATCCCCGACCAAGGAGGGTCCGGCATGTTTTACCAGACGGAGGCCAAACCGCAGGGCTGGCGCGCGGTGGCGGTTTTCGACGACCGCACCGACCGCCTGTTGTACCTCGGCCGTTCGTCCACGCAGGTCCGCGCTCAGTTCGGGCAGGCCTTCTTTGAGGTGCTCGACGAGGAAGAGCGCGAGCACGTCTCTTCCATCTCGCTACAGCGCTGGCACGGCGCCCCCGACGCCGGCCGTTGGCTGCACCAGACAAACTTGACCGTCCCCACCAAGGCCAAGCTGGCACGCAGCGCGTGACGCGACCCGCCGTTCCCGCAGGCGCCGTATTCCCCTCTCCTCCGGCCCCGTCCACGGGCCGGCGCCGAGGGGTTTTTTTGTGGCCAAACCGGGCGCCGCGAGAAAAGCCGCCACGGACCTTGCATCCGCGCCGAAAAAACCGAACAATGGAATACAGGGATCCTTTCCGTTCACCCGCCGGAACCACCCGCTTTCCTCACACCGGGGAGGGGAAGCTTCCTCACGGCCCGGCCGCGAACGACATCCCTCAAGGGGGCGGGACGGCGCGTCGGAGTGTAGCCATTCGGACACCGAGGGACGGAACATGACTCCATACAGCTCCCTGTGCGACGACTTCGGGGTTTACGTCTATCTCAATACCAAGATGGACCTTCCGTCCGGCCGCGAGACCGTCCTGAACTTCTTCGACGGCCTGCGCAAGACCTACCCGCAGATGACCGATTTCGAGCACCGCGAAAGCGGCGAGTTCGTCCTGGAGGAGGACCGCGAACAGGGGAGCTATCGCTGGGTCACGCTGGAGGCGCGTCGGCTCTGCACCGGCTACGTCAACCCGCCCGACCTGGAATCGGCCGACTCGCAGCACGAACACATCCTCGAGGTGGCGCCGTTCCACCTCGACTTCAACCCGCTGGACTGCGAAGCCCTCGACGTGCTGTTCGCCTTCGACTTCACCTACGGCGGCAACCACGACGAGGTCGTGGCCGAGGCGCTGGGCCTGAACACCACACTGGAGACCCTGCTCCAGATGCCCGGCAGCCGGGTCATCAACTACGAGCCGTCGCTGATGTTGGCCCTGGACGACGCCTGCCGTCTGCAATGCCGGCTGAGCATCGAAACGCGCACCAACGCCTACCAGATCCGCACCGGCCAATTCCCGGAGGCGCCGATCAGCGTCTACTTCACGGTGCGCCAATACTGGGGCCGGCAGCCCATCAAAGAGTTCGGCGATTCCTACCGCAACCAGCGCCGCATCTGTCAGGAGCTGGTGGACTCCCACGTCATCCCCGCCGTCGTGCGGCCGTTGGCCCAGACCATCGCCGCCAAGCAGTGAGGGAAGCGATGTCTACTGCGGAACCGAAAACGGGTCGCCTCTCGCAAGCCGGCGCCGGCAACAGTCCGCCGCCAGCCAGGCGGCGCCTGACGCCCGCCTGGGCAGGACGGGACCTCTCACTGGAGGAGTTCGAGAATGCGCACTTCCGGGAGGGGTGGCGTTACGAACTCATCGACGGGAGGCTGGAAGTGTTCCCGACGCCCGATTTGCCGCATGATCTGGTAGTGGAATGGGTCAACGACCGGCTGCGCGCTTACCGCGACGCCCATCGGCACGTGATTAACTACGTCACCAGCGGTTCGCGAGTTTTCATTCCAGGTCGGCGGGAGGCCACATGTCCTCAACCGGACCTGGCCGCCTACCGCGACTTCCCCAGCCGGTGGCCGCGCGAAATGCGGCGTTGGCAGGACGTTCATCCGATCCTGGTTGTTGAAGTGCTTTCCGAGGGGTATCACCAAAAGGATTTGGTCCGCAATGTAGCTCTGTACCAGGAGGCGCCGTCGGTAAGGGAATACTGGATTCTGGATCCCCGCGACGCCGGCGACCACCCCACCCTCCGCGCCTACCGCAAGCGCGGCCGGGCATGGCAGCGAGCCATCGACGTGCCATTCGCGGGGACGTACACCACGCCGCTTCTGCCCGGATTCAGCCTGCTCGCGGACCCCAACGCCTGATTCGCTGCAGGGGAGAGACCCTTTCATGCCGCCTGCGTCCCTGAGTTCCTTCGCCCGCGGCCTGGCGCCGGAGATCGCTTTCGAGGTGCTGGCCCGCGCCCGCCGCCTCAAGGCTCAAGGCAAGGACGTCATCGAACTGCAAATCGGCGACAGCCCTTTCCCCACCACGCGCCACGCCGCCGAGGCTGGCATTCGCGCCATCCAGGACGGCGCCACCCATTACTGTCCGTCGCCCGGCCTGCCCGCCTTTCGTGAGACCATCGCGACCAACTACCGACGCGAATTCGGCGTGGAAATCGGCCCGGAAAACGTCGTCGTGGCGCCGGGGGCGAAGGTTTTCGAGCAGTTTTTCTGCGAGGCGTTCCTCGACCCCGGCGACGCCGTCCTGGTGTTCACGCCGCACTTCCCCACCTACGGCCCCAACATCGCCCGCCGCGGCGCCCACGCCGTTTTCAGCCCGCTGCGACAGGACAACCAGTTCCGGCCCGACCTCGACGACGTGAAGCGGTTCCTGCGCGACGCGCCGCACGCCCGGGCGATCTTCCTCAACTCGCCGCACAACCCGACCGGCGGCGTGGCGACGGCCGAGGACATGGCCGGGTTGGCGGAACTGGTGCGCGGCCGCGACGTGGCGGTCTTCAGCGACGAACCGTATTGCCACATGGTCTGGGAGGGCCGGCACGAAACGCCGCTGGCGCAGCCGGGGATGCTGGAGCAGACCGTGGCGGCCTACACCTTCAGCAAGTCGTACAGCATGAGCGGCTGGCGGCTCGGCTACGCCGTGGCGGAGGCGGCCACGGCCGAGGCCATCGGCGTGATGGTGAACACGACGCTGTCCTGCACTCCGCCGCCGATGCAGTACGCCGGCCAGGCCGCTTTGGAACAGGACGCCGCCGAGCGCGACGAGGTGATGCGGCGGTTCCGCCAAAAGGTCGAGCTGCTGACGGCGGAGTTGCGGCGCGTGGACGGCGTGCGGGTGTTGACGCCGGCGGGGACTTTTTATGTCTTCCCCGACGTGTCGGCGATCTGCCGGCGGCTGGGCATGAAGTCGCACGGCTTGGCGTTGTTCCTGCTGGAGGCGGCGGACGACCACAAGGGCGTGGCCTGTTTGGGCGGCGAGTGCTTCGGGCCGGCGGGGCAGGGTTTCTTGCGCTTCAGCTGCGCCGAGCCGGACGAGCGGCTGCGTGAGGCCGTGGCGTTCCTGGCGGAGGCGGTGACGCGCGGCGAGAGGGCGGCGCGGTATTTGGAGAGCCATCCGCTTTATCGTCTTTAATAGGATCGGGAAGGCCGCCTGCTAATCCGCCCTATGCCCATTGGCCGGTAGGGCAGGCCCCGAGTCGCCCGGCCGCGGCATCCCGGCCAGCGGGCTGGTGCCGATGATGGTCGAACTGCCGCGCGCCCGGAAGCGCTCCAGCACGGCCGACTTGAGCGGCGTCTTGGAGCCGTCCGCGGCCGCCGGCTCCGGCGGCGGGGCGTCCAGGCCGGCGAACATCTCGTTGAATTCGGCGTCCTTCACGGCCCGGTAGAAGCCAACGTGGTCGATTTGCTCGTAGGGGACGAAGAAGATCCGTCCGGCGTCCTGGCTGCCCGCGAGTCGGCCTTTGATGACCAGGAAGTCCGGGTCGAAGCGCAGGATCGACTGGACGGCGAACTCGGTGTGATTGCAGGTAACAAGCATCAGTCCGTCCTGCTCCTTGGGGGGGACCAGGCGGAGGAGACGGGACCAGGCGGCGCTTGGCATTTCCTGATTCTCTCGGGTACGGATGTCACGGTTCGGGCGACCGCGTCGTCGGCCAAGCCAATCCTAGCTTACAATTCGTGGGTCGGCATAAACGCGGGCGCGGGGCGTCGGACGAAAGGAGAACGAGGCCGCGACGAACGGTGCGCATTTATGGGAGAGCTTTAGTGGGCGAACCACGGCGCGCCGGGGCGCGGGCCGGGGGCGTCCCCGAGCGGGAACGAATCGTCGGGCTAGTTGAGCGAGAAGCGGGCGTGGAAAACGGGGGCCTCCAGCGCCAGGAAGCGGGCGCGGGGGCCGACGGACGAGGCGGGGTCGCGGGGAGGCGACGGCGGAAGGGCGACGGGGGTTTTTGTCAGGGATGCGACCGCGAAGACGCCGGCGGCGACGAAGAACAGACCGAGCAGGGAAGAAAGACCGCGAAACATGCGATGTCTCCGGAACGGGTGCGGCATTGCACGAAAACAGGCCTACGGGGCCGTCCCGACGGAAGTTCGCGGTGAAAACGTCACGAAGGCAGGACCGTCAAGGAGGCCCGCCGACGTCCGCAGGTGGGTCGCGTTGCGGGTGGCGCCGGAGCCTGAATCAACGAATTGTACTTTACGAATCAAAATGAGGCAAGGCGGATATTGTCGGGGTCAGAACGGGGGGCCAGGATCGGCTCTGCCGGCACAAGCTTTCTGCCCTACGACGGGAGGAGACCTTCGCCCCTTCCTTCGGCGCAAGTCCAACCCGTGAGGAAACGGTCCAAGAGCAAAAAACAACGCCGGTCCTGGCCTCGCGTCACGCGCCGCTCGCCACTCATTTCTGATACGTCCCCATCAGTTGACCGTGGCCGATGACGTAGCCCTTCATGGCCTGTTCCAGGTCCGCCTTGGTCGCGGTCCCTTCCTTCAGGTCGAGCGCGGCGTCGAGCGCGAAGAGCTTGAAGTAGTAGTGATGCGCGTTGCCGGCCGGAGGCGCCGGGCCGCCGTAGCCGACGCCGCCCCCGTCGTTCTTGCCCTGCCTGGCGCCGTCCGGCAACCGGGCGTCGGTGGGCACGCCCTCGCCCAATTCCCGCACGTCGGCGGGGACGTTCCAGATCACCCAATGCACCCAGGTTTTCGTCGGGGCGTCGGGGTCGTCGGCGATCAGGGCGAAACTCTTGGCACCCGACGGCGCCCCGCTCCACTTCAACGGCGGCGATTGATTGCCGCCGTCGCCGGCGTAATTCTTGGGGATCGGTTCGCCCTCCGCGAAGGCGGGGCTGGTCAGCTTCATGACGGCGCCTTGCTGTGAAGGCGTCTCGTCTTTCCGGTGGCATCCGGTCAGCCAAAGCAGGGCCGGGGCAAAGCAGAGAATCGTCCGCGACACGGCAGGGTCCTCCGAGGGTGATCGGCGAAACGCTCGAAGGGGAGCAACCGCCGTGCCGCCGGCCGCGCCGTCGAAACGACTTGCCGGCGGACGACCGAAGCCGCTACCATTCCTGAATTGCCGCCGCGGCCGACCGACAAAGGACACCCGCCATGCGCAGCGCCAACGAGATCCGTAAGCAGTTCATCGACTTCTTCGTCAAGAAGCACGGCCATACCGAAGTGTCGTCCAGCCCCGTCGTTCCGCACGACGATCCGACGCTGCTGTTCACCAACGCCGGCATGAACCAGTTCAAGGACGTCTTCCTCGGCACGGGCACGCGGCCGTACAAGCGCGCGGTGGACACGCAGAAATGCATCCGCGCGGGCGGCAAGCACAACGATCTCGACGACGTGGGCAAGGACACCTATCACCACACGTTTTTCGAGATGCTCGGCAACTGGTCGTTTGGCGACTACTTCAAGAAGGAGGCGATCCGCTGGGCGTGGGAGTTGCTGACGGAAGTGTGGGGCATGGACAAGAGCCGGCTGCACGCGACCGTTTTCGAGGGCGATCAGGAGTTGGGCCTGGCGCCGGACGACGAGGCGGCGGCGCTGTGGCGTTCGGAGACCGACATCGACCCGTCGCACATCCACAAGGGTAACAAGAAGGACAATTTCTGGGAGATGGGCGACACGGGGCCGTGCGGCCCCTGCACCGAGATCCACATCGACCGGACGCCGGACAAGACGGGCGGCAAGCTCGTCAACAAGGGTACGCCAGACGTGATTGAGATATGGAACCTCGTGTTCATCCAGTTTAATCACGGCACCGACGGCAAGTTGACGCCGCTGCCGGCGAAGCACGTGGACACCGGCATGGGCTTTGAGCGCGTCACGGCGGTGTTGCAGGACAAGAGCAGCAACTATGACACCGACGTGTTCACGCCGATCTTCGCGGCGATCCAAATGGTCACGGGGGCGGCGGCGTACACCGGCAAGTTGGACGACCCCAAGGACACGGCGCACCGCGTCATCGCGGACCACATCCGGGCGCTGACATTCGCGTTGTCAGACGGGGCCCACTTCGGCAATACCGGGCGCGAATATGTCTTGCGACGCATCTTACGGTGCGCGGAGCGCTACGGGCGGCAGCATCTTGGCACGAAGCAACCGTTTCTTTGCGAGTTGGTGCAGGCCGTGGAAACGGCAATGGAGAATGCATTTCCTCACTTGCGCCATTCCATCAAGGACGAGCGGGTGTTCGACCAAATCCGTGACGAAGAGGAGAATTTCATCCGCACGCTTGATCGCGGCATCAAGCTTTTCCAGGAAGCCGCGGAGGATGCGCTGCGGCCATTTTCAATTCCACCACTGCGGGCTCCCGGAACTGGTCCGGGCGTACTAAAACCTCGAACTGAATCTCAGAAGGAGCACGAAAAGACCTACGAGGGCTACCAGCCCATGATTTCAGCCAAGGCGGCTTTCCAGCTGCACGACACGTTCGGGCTGTACATCGACATCATCGAGCAGATGGCCGCCGAGCGCGGCTTGCGGGTAGACCGAGCTGGTTTTGAGCGCCTGATGCTCGAAGCGAAGGAGACGGCACGCGGTACCCGCAAGAAGGTCGTGATATCTGCTGTTCATGGCGAGTTGCCTCAGACCGACGACTCGTTCAAGTACGGCGCCACTTCTGAGATGGCTGTCATCGTCGGTTGGGTCAAGGACAACGTCGTAACACGCAGTGGTCGGCTGACTGGAACGGAACAAGTCGCTATCATCCTGGATCGCACGAATTTCTATGCGGAGCAGGGCGGCCAGGTTGGCGACACGGGCTTTATCAAGACCAACACCGGACGCTTTGAGGTCACGGACACACAGAGACTCGGGGACACGGTGCTGCACATAGGTGAGTTGGTGCTGGGATCAATCGAGGTTTACCAGGTCGCTAATCTCGAAGTCAGTTCCCGACGAATTGACACCATGCGCAACCACACCGCCACGCACCTGCTCAACTGGGCGCTGCGCAAGGTGCTGGGCGGCAACATCGACCAGAAGGGGTCGCTGGTCGATGCGGAAAAGACGCGCTTCGACTTCACCCATGACAAGCCGTTGACAGTGGAAGAGATGGACGAGATCGAACGGCTGGTCAACGAGAAGATATACGCCGACCTGCCGGTGAAGCCGGTGGTGATGTCACTGGCGGAGGCGAAGAAGATCCCCGGCGTTCGGGCCGTCTTCGGCGAGAAGTACCCAGACCCCGTGCGCGTGCTGCTGATCGGTGCGGAGAAGCCGGAAGACGCTACGCTGGATACGTCTGTCGAATTCTGCGGCGGCACACATCTCGCCCGCACGGGTCAGGCCGGCTTTTTCATGATCGCGAAAGAAGAGGGCGTCGCCAAGGGAGTGCGCCGGTTGACCTGCGAAACGGCCCGAAAGGCGGTCCAGGATGTCCAGAAACAAATGCGGTTGCTGATGAAGGTGGCCGAACAATTCCGCTGCAAGTGGGAAGAATTGCCAGCCCGCGTTGAGACCATGCAGGAAGAAATCAAGAAGCTGCAAGCCCAGCTCAAGAAGGGCGCGGCCGGCGACCTGGCCGGGGCGGCCGACAAACTGCTGGCGTCGGCGGTCGAGACGAACGGGGCCAAGATCATCGTCGGCGAGATGCCGGCGGGCCCCGCCGAACAGATGGGCCAGCAGGTGGACCGATTGCGTCAGATGGCCGGCAGCGCCGTCGTGGTGATCGGCTGGAGCGAGGACGGCAAGGTGAGCCTGATCGCGGCGGCCACGGAAGACCTCGTGAAGAAGGGCGCGGACGCCGGCAAGCTGGTTGGCGAGGCGGCGAAGGTGGTCGGCGGCAAGGGCGGCGGCCGCAAGGACATGGCCCGCGCCGGCGGCAAAGACCCGGCCAAACTCGGCGAGGCGTTGCAGGCAGCCCGCAAACTCGCCGCCGAACAGCTGGGGGCGTAACCGCCACAACACACCAACCCGAAGCGCGAGCGAGGGATTCCGTCCAGGGCCTCGCTTGCGCTTCGGGTTCGTGTGTCTCGCTCGCGCTTCGGGTTGGCGCTATGGGTCAATCCGCGGGCGGCGGCGGCGACTGGGCCGCCATCCACGCCAGACACCGCGCCCAGTTGGCCGACGAACCCGGGGTCAGGCTGCCGAGCAGGCGCGGCCCCGCGGCGCCGGTGGCCGACGGCGCGTTGCCGCTCACGCCGTCCACCGTCAGCGCCGCCAGCAGGCCGAACGAAAACGCCTTGCGGACCACGACCGGCACGCCGGCCTCGTCGGTGCGGACCAACGGCGTCCCCGGCAACTGCTGTTCGAGCAGCCGCCACAATAAACCATTGCGCACACCGCCCCCGCTGAGATAGACGCGGTCGGGCCGACGCCCCGTCGGCAGGAATCGCTGCAAGGCCGACGCCACACCCCGCGCCACGAAATGCGTCGCCGTGCAGAGAAGGTCGTGAAGGCTGGCTTGCAGGTCGCGGGCCTGGCGCAGCGCCTCGGCCGCGAAGGCGTCGGCGAAGACGTGCCGCGGCAGGCATTTCGGAGGGCGACGGGAGAAATATGGGTGCGCCAGCCAGGCCCGCGCCAGCGGTTCGACGCACTTGCCCTGAACGGCGTGCTTGCCCCCCGCGTCGAACCCCGCCCGGCCGCCTGTGACGTGGCGCATCAGCGCGTCCAGCAGAATGTTGCACGGGCCGGCCTCGAAGCCCGTGGCGTCGCCAGGGCGGCCCCCCGCCGGCAGGAACACGACACGGGCCGCGGCCCCGAGATGCACCACGGCCCGGTTCTCGCGCGGACTGTGGAAGAGGAGATAATCGGTCAGCGCCGCCAGCGGCACGCCCTGACCGCCGGCGGCCACGTCGCGGCAACGGAAATCGCTCACCGTGGTGACGCCGCAGCGCTCGGCCACGACGGCGGCCATGCCCAGCGGCAGCGTGGAGGGAAAACGGCCTTCGGTGTCATGCCAGACGGTGTGTCCGGGGCAGCCGATCACTTGCACCTGTGGCAGGCCGAGGCTGGCCTGGTCGGCGGCGGCGCGGGCGGCGGCGGCGAAGGTCTCGCCCAGCAAGCGGTGCAGCAGGGCGACCTCGCGGGCCTCGCAGGGGCCGGGGCCGGACACGCGTCTTATCAGCTCTTTCAAGTCGGCGTCATAGGGCTGGTGCAGCGACCCGACCAGGCGCGGCCGCGACTCCAGACCGACGCCTTCGACTTCCAGCAACGCCGCGTCCACCTCGTCCGCGCTGGAGCCGGAGGCCAGGCCGATGATGCGGCGCGTGGTCATGACAGGGGTCTCCGGGGCCGCGTATGCGGGACTACGCCGCCAACGGCAACGGCTGCGCCTGCCGCACGCACGCCTGGACGAAGCACTCGAACAGCTGCGCGTCCAGGGCCGACGCCGTGTCCGATTCGGGGTGCCACTGCACGCCGACGCAGAACCAGTTGGGATCGACCGCTTCGACCGCCTCGATGACGCCGTCCGCCGCCCGTGCGCAGATGCGCAATCCCGGCGCCGGCTGACGCACGGCCTGATGGTGGGCGCTGTTGACGCGGATTTCGCCGCCGCCGTAGATCTCTTCCAGCCTCGTATTCGGCTCGACCAGCACCAGATGCCGGTGCGGCGCCCCGGTGGCGTCGCGGTGCGGCATGGCCCGCGGCTGCTCCTCCGGCAGGTGCAAATACAGCGTGCCGCCGAGGGCGACGTTGATCTGCTGCAGGCCGAGGCCGACGCCGAGCACCGGAATTCGCCGTTCGAGGATGTGTCGGATCAGGCAACGGTCGCTGTCGTCGCGGCGTTCGGCCATCAGCTGCACGGCCGGGTGCGTCGGCAGGCCGTGGCGGCGCGGGTCGAGGTCGAGGCCGCCGCTCAGCACCACGCCGTCGAGCCGGTCGAGCAGGGCGTCGGGATCGACGTCCTTGGCCATCGGCGGCAGGACCACGGGCAGACCGCCGGCGGCGACAACGGCATCGACATAGCCGATGGGCAAGCGCACGTGGGCGGTGATCGATTTGGCGGCCGGGGTGTAGTCGGCGTTGACGCCGATGAGCGGCCGGGTCGGATGCGGCATCGTTTTTCCCTCCCTGGAAAAACCTTGCGGCGCGGGACGGCGGCCGGTCCCGCGGCGCGAGTATAAGACGGAGGCGCGAACGGCGACAAGGCCGATTGCCGGGAGGCGACGAGGCGTCCGGTCCTCCCGCCGCCGTCCATACGCCAGCGCCGCCGTCGGGTCAAGCGGTTGTGGACGCGGCGCCTCGGACGGCCCGCCCATTCCCCGCGGCCCGTCCTTCGTATATTCTGCCCCCATGACCACGCTACGCATCTGCGGCGGCCGCATCCTCGACCCGTCGCAGGGGCTCGACCTCGTTGGCGACCTCTGGGTTCGCGGCGACCGCATCCTCGGCGTCGGGCCGCACCCGCAGCTCCAGGCCGACCGCACCATCGACGCGGCCGGGATGATCGTCTGCCCCGGCCTGATCGACATGCACGTCCACCTGCGCGAGCCGGGCCGAGAAGAGGACGAGACCATCGCCACCGGCACGGCCGCGGCGCTGGCCGGCGGCGTCACGTCGGTGGCCTGCATGCCGAACACGGAGCCGGCCATCGACGGCCAGGCGGCGGCCGAGTTCGTCCACCTCCAGGCGCAGCGGGCCGGCAACGCCAACGTCTTCCCGGTCGGGGCCCTCACCAAGGGCCGCGGCGGTTCCGAACTGGCTGAGATCGGCGGCCTGGTGGAAGGCGGCGCCGTGGCCTTCTCCGACGAAAGTTCGCCGGTCGTCAGCGCCGAGATCATGCGGCGGGCGATGGAATACTGCACGATGTTCGACAAGGCGGTGCTCAGCCACGCCGAAGACCTCGAACTGACGCGCGGCGGCGTCATGAACGAGGGCTTCGAGAGCATGCGCCTCGGCCTGCGCGGCCAGCCGGCGGCTGCGGAAGAGGTGATGATCTACCGCGACGTCGCCCTGGCGGAATTGACCGGCGCCCGCCTCCACATTCTGCACGTCTCCACGGCCGGCGGCGTCGAATTGATCCGTCGCGGCAAGCGGCGCGGCGTCCGCGTCACCGGCGAGGCCTGTCCTCACCATTTCACGCTGACCGACGCCTGTTTGCGGACGTTCGACGGCAATTACAAGATGGCGCCGCCGCTGCGCACCGAGGCCGACGTGCGGGCCGTCGTCGAGGGGCTGTGCGACGGCGCCCTGGAGGTGATCGCCTCGGACCACGCCCCGCACGCCCCGGAAAAGAAGATGCGCGAGCTGGACCAGGCGCCCAACGGCGTCATCGGCCTGGAGACGCTGTTGCCGATCTGCGTTCACGCCCTGATCGAGACGAAACGGCTGACGTGGCCGGAGCTGATCGAGAAGTTGACAATCAACCCCGCCAAAGTCCTCGGAATCGATCGCGGCACGCTCAAGACGGGGGCCGTCGCCGACGTGACGGTGATCGACCCGGCGACGGAATGGACCATCGACCCGACGCAATTTCGGTCGAAGAGCCGCAACTGCCCGTTCGCGGGCTGGAAGGTGCGCGGGCGCGCGGAGACGGTGCTGATCGGCGGCGTCGTCAAGTTTGAGCGGACGGCGTCGAAGTGATCGAGAGAATCGGCGACGCCTCATTAAACATCTGGTATGGTGAGGCGGAGGTCAGTTTTGGCATCTGAAAAGGGGTTGGCCGAGAGAGGAAGCGGCTCCCGACCTTTATGCAAGTAGTGACCCTGCCGCTGGCCCTGACCGCCGAGCGGCGCCTCCCGATCGACCTGGAGTCCACCTACGGCGAGGCTGCCCGCCGCGCCTATCTGGAATGACGAGAGCGGATGGTGGGAGCGAACGCGGGGCGGGTCTCGATTTTGGGGGACGACGGGTGCGCCTCTCGAATTTGGACCTGGCCCGTCGCCCCTCGTTCGCCCCTCGTTCCCAAGCACTGCTTGGGAACGCGCGGGTGCGAAGCTCCGCTTCGCGTCCCGGTCGGGGAAGGGACGCGAAACGGAGTTTCGCGGCTCGGCGTTCCCAAGCGGAGCTTGGGAACGAGGGGACGCGGGGCAATGCGCCGCCCCAAAATCGAGAGGGGCGCCCGGGACGACATCCGCGTTGACACCCCGGCGCCGGGCGGGCTATAACGTGGCTCGCCCGGCGCAACCACTGTCGCCGCCGTCATGGATGACGGGAGCACGCGACGCGTATCACCGGCGCCGCCCCGAGGGGATGGAACCCCGTTGCCTCCAGCGCAAGCCATCACGCCTGGTTCCCTACCCCCCCCGCCGGCCCACGCCGGCGCCCGTCAGGGGTTTCTCGCGCTCGTCCGCGGCGACGCCAGAGGAGTCGGTCCCACGCTGCAACGCCTCGGTTTATCCGCCGCCAGCGTCCCCTACGGCCTCGCGGTTCGCCTGCGAAACCTCGGTTACGACCGCGGCTGGCTTCGCCGTACACGCGTCGCGGCGCCGGTCGTCAGCGTCGGCAACCTGACGGTCGGCGGCACCGGCAAGACGCCGTTCGTGGAGCACGTCGCCGGGTTTTACCGCCGGCGCGACGTCCGCGTGGCCGTCCTTAGCCGCGGCTACGGGGCCGAGCATGGGCCGAACGACGAAGCCCTGGTTCTGGAAGAAAACTTGCCCGACGTGCCGCACCTCCAAGGCCCCGACCGCGTCGCCCTGGCCCGCTCCGCCATCGAGGAGCTTGAAAGTGACACTTCTGGTGCTGGACGACGGCTTTCAGCACCGCCGGCTTTGCCGCGACCTGGACGTCGTGCTGATCGACGCGACCGCCCCCTGGGGCCACGGCCGGATGCTGCCGCGCGGGCTGCTGCGCGAACCGAAGACCGGGCTGCGGCGGGCGCACCTCGTCGCCCTGACGCGCTGCGATCAGGTCACGGTGGAGACGAAGGCCGGGCTGCGTCGGGAGGTGGGCCGGCTGGCGCCCGGCGTCCCGGTGATCGAGACGACGCACCGGCCGACGGAACTGGTCAACGCCGACGGGGCGACGGAGCCGCTAGAGTCGCTGCGCGACCGGCCGACGGCGGCGTTCTGCGGCGTCGGCAACCCGGAGTCGTTCCGGCGCACCCTCGCGGACCTCGGCGCCGACGTGTGCGACTTCCGCGTCTACCCGGACCACCACGCCTACACGCGCGAGGACGTGGACGGCCTCCGCGCCTGGGCGCGGGGGCTGCCGGCCGACTGTCATGTCGTTGTCACTCAGAAGGACCTGGTGAAGTTGCGCCTGTGCCGCCTCGGCGACCGGCCGCTCTGGTCGCTGCGCATCCGTTTGCACGTCGAACGCGGGGCGGAGGAACTGGAACGCCGGCTCGCGGCGGCGCTGGGGGAGGGAAGATGAGACCGCTCGATCTGAACGGGTTGCAGACCTACGATCTCCGCTCGCGGCCGTCGAAGGTCTTCGTCGAGGACCTCGGCCGGCCGGTCCCCGAAGCGACCTCGGCCGCCGTCGGCGACTGGCTCGACGCGCTGCCGCGTCAACTGGCGGCCAACGACCTCCGCAAGGTCCGCGATCACCTTTGCCGCGCCCGCGACGACGGCCGCACCGTCGTGGCCGCGCTCGGCGGCCACGTCATCAAGACCGGCTGCGGCCCCTACCTGATCGACTGGATCCAAAAGGGATTGCTCAAGGCGGTGGCCCTGAACGGCGCGGCGGCCATCCACGACTTCGAGCTGGCGCTGGCCGGCAAGACGAGCGAGGACGTGGGCGCCCAGCTCAAGGCCGGCCGCTTCGGCATGGCCCGCGAGACGGCCGACGCCTTCGCCGTCGCCGCCCGCATGGGGGCCGACAGGGAAACCGGCCTCGGCGCCGCCCTCGGCGACTACATCGAGGAACAGCACTGTCCCTACGCCGAGGTCAGCCTGGTCCACGCCGCCCGCAAGGCCGGCATCCCCTGCACGGTCCACGTCGCCCTCGGCACCGACATCGTTCACATGCACCCGCACGTTTCCGGCGCCGCCCTGGGCGAGGCGTCGCTGATCGACTTCCGCCGCCTGTGCAGCGTCGTCGCCACGCTGGCCCACGGCGTCTGGCTCAATCTCGGCAGCGCCGTCATGTTGCCGGAGGTCTTCCTCAAGGCGGTGAGCGTGGTCCACAACTTCGGCCACAGCCTGGACGGCCTGGTCGCGGTCAACGTGGACAAGGAGTCGCGCTACCGCAGCACCGTCAACGTGCTGAGCCGGCCGTCCGACGAGGGCATCGAGCTGACGGGCCATCACGAGATGCTGTTGCCGCTGCTGCATGCGGCCGTCGCCAGCCGGGCCGTCGCCGTCGGGGCCGCGCCGGCCGTCATGGCGGCGTGAGTATTTGCTCCCCTCTCCCCCGAGGGGAGAGGGGAGGAAGCATCTTAGGGAGACCGCTTATGTCCGCCGACCTGATCGACCTGGTGCAGAAGTCTCGGCCAGCCGCGCGTGCTGGTCGTCGGCGACCTGATGCTCGACCGCTACGTCTGGGGCGACGCCGAACGCATCAGCCAGGAGGCGCCGGTCATCCTGCTGCACGCCGACCGCCGCGAGGAGCGCCTCGGCGGCGCCAGCAGCGTCGCCACCATGCTCCGCGCCCTCGGCGCCAGGCCGGGCATCGCCGGCGTCGTCGGGGCCGACGCCGACGGCGGCCGCATCCGCCAACTGCTTCTCGATCTCGGCATCGGCGACGAGGCGGTCCTGGTCGATGCCGGCCGGCCGAGCACGGTCAAGGAACGCTACATCGGCCGGGCGCAGGCACCGCCATCCGCAACAGATGATCCGCGTCGATTACGAGGAGCGCAAGCCGTTGTCGCCGTCGGTGGAGCGCGAGCTGATCCAGGTCATCGGCCGGCAGTTGCGGCACACCGACGTCGTGCTCGTCAGCGATTACGACAAGGGCGTTTGCACTCCGACTCTGCTGGCGGCGGTGATCGCGGCCGCCCGCGCCTGCGGCGTCCGGGTACTTGCCGACCCGATGCGCGGCGGCGACTACCGCAAATATCACGGCTGCTCGGCGATCACGCCCAACCGCCTCGAAGCCGGACTGGCCACCGGCCGCGTTTTGAGCGATTCGACCGCCGCCCTGGAAAGCGCCGCGGAGCTGCGCGAACAGCTCGACCTGGAAGCGGCCATCGTCACGCTGGACAAGGAGGGCATGGCGCTGGCCCACGCCGACGGCCGCCGCGAAGTCTTCCCGACGCGGCCGCGCCAGGTCTACGACATCACCGGGGCCGGCGACATGGTCCTGGCGTGCTCGGCATGGCGCTGGCGGCGGGGGCCGACTACGACGCGGCCATCCGTCTCGCCAACATCGCCGGCGGGCTGGAAGTGGAGAAAGTCGGCGTGGCCATGGTGACGCGCGACGAGATCCTGCGCGACCTGGTGCGCGGCGGCGAACGCGGTGAAAGCGGATCGGAAAAGGTGCGACAACGCGACGCCTTGGTCCGTGAGATCGAGGCGCGGCGGCGCTGGGCCAGCGCGTGGCCTTCACCAACGGCTGTTTCGACGTGCTGCACGCCGGCCACGTCCAGTATCTCCAGGAGGCCCGCGCCCAGGCCGATTTCCTGGTGGTCGGGCTGAACAGCGACGCGGCGGTGCGGGCGCTGAAGGGCCCGGGCCGGCCGGTCAACGCGGTGGAGTCGCGGGCGCTGGTGCTGGCCGCGCTGGAGGCGGTGGACTACCTGACCGTTTTCGAGGAGCCGACGCCGCTGGAACTGATCCAGGCGCTGCGGCCGGACGTGCTGGTCAAGGGGGCGGACTACCGCCGCGAGGAAGTCGTCGGCGCCGACTTCGTGGAGTCGCAGGGCGGCCGAGTCCACCTGGCGGGGCTGCGCGAGGGGCATTCGACGACGCGACTGCTGCAACGGCTTGGGGCGGCGTAAATGGTGGTTAGCCGCGACGCGCCAGCGGAGCGCGTTGGGAAGCGCTCCGCTGGCGCGTCGCGGCTAACCGGGTTCATTGCGGGAGCCTTATGAACATCGCCGTCTTCCTCCCGAACTGGATCGGCGACGCGGTCATGGCCACGCCGGCCGTCCGCGCCCTGCGCGACCACTACGGAAGCGCCCGCGTCGTCGCCGTGGTGCGGCCCTACGTCGCCGGCGTCTTCGGCGGTTGCGATTGGTTCGACGATGTCGTATTCCTGCGCGGCAAGTCGTGGCAGGACGGCACGGCCACGGCCGCGCTCAGGCTCCGTAAGATCGGCGTGGACCTGGCCGTGCTCTTCCCCAACTCGTTCCGTTCCGCGCTCACGGCCTGGCTCGGCGCCTGCAAGCGGCGCGTCGGTTACGCCCGCTACGGCCGCTCCGCCCTGCTTACCGACGCCCTGGCCGCCGGTGCGCGACGCGACCGGCAAACTCACGCCGAGTCCGGTCCTCGACGCCTACAACCTCCTCGCCGTCCGCGCCGGCAGCCCCGATCCCGGCCGCGTCATGACGCTGTTCACGACGCCGGAAGACGAGGCCGACGCCGACCGCGTTTGGAAGGGCGCCGGCTTGTCCCGTTATCGCGAGGTCATTTGTCTGAATCCCGGCGCCGCCTTCGGCGCGGCGAAGCACTGGCCGGCCGATTACTTCACGTCGCTGGCCCGCGACCTGGCCGAGAAGCGTCGCGCCGGCGTGCTGGTGCTGTGCGGGCCGGCCGAGCGGCCGCTGTCGCAGGAGATCGCGGCGAGGGCTTGCCACCCGGCCGTCCACGCGCTGGGCGACCAGGCCACGCCGGTGCGCCCGACGGGCCGCCGTTGTCGCTGGGGCTGACCAAGGCCTGCGTCCGCCGGGCCGACCTGCTCGTCACGACCGACAGCGGGCCGCGCCACTTCGCCGCCGCCTTCGACCGCCCCGTCGTGACGCTGTTCGGGCCGACGTTCATTGACTGGACCGAGACCTACTTCGCGCGGGCCGTCCACCTGCAAAAGCAGGTCGAGTGTGGGCCGTGCCAGCGCCGCGTCTGCCCCCTGGACCATCGTTGCATGAAGCAGCTTTTGCCGGCCGAGGTGTTCGCGGCCGCCGAGGGACTGCTGCGGCTCGGGAAATCCGCGTAACGAGAGAACGCCGCCAATGGCCGCGATTTCCACAACCATCCTCCTGACGGCGGCCCTGCTGACGGGCCTCGTCGCGCTGCTCTGGGGGGGCCGCCGCGCCGGCCGCGGCCGACGCGCCTTCGTGGAAATCCACCCGCGTTACCGCGCCTTCCTGCGCCGCCAGGGCCTCTCCGAAGCCCGTCACTTCCTCGGCCTCTCCGGCGTCGTCGTCAGCGGCCACCCCGACCGCAGCGTGGCCCGCACCATCCTCTCCGACGGCGAAGAGACGATTTACGCCTTTGTGAAGCGCGAAACGGGCGTTTCCTGGTCCGTCCGGCTGGCGAGCGCCTCCGCCGGCTTTGGCTTCGTGTCGCGGTCGCTGCGCGAGGCCCGCACGCTGGAAGCCCTGGAACGCGAAGGCGTCGGCTGCCCGGAATGGCTGGCGGCCGGCGAAGACGAACACGGCCGGGCCTTCCTCCTCGTCCGGGAGGCGCCGGGGGCCACGGAGCTGCGCGCCTGGCTCGGTCTTCAGACCGACCCGGTGGTGCGACGGGGCTTGGCCCACGCGCTCGGACTGGCCCTGGCCCGAATGCACGCGGCGGGGTTCAGCCACCCCGACCTCTATTCCAAGCACGTCCTCGTCGGGGCGAACCGCGCCGCGGTGCAATTCCTCGACTGGCAGCGTTCTCGGCGTCGCGTCGCCCTGTCCCGCCGCCGCCGCGCCCGCGACCTGGCGGCGCTGCACGCCACGCTGACGGACGACCTCGCCTCCTGGCGGGAACGGCTACTCTGTTTGTCGGCTTATTTTGCCGGTCTGAACGCCGGCGGCGTCGCGGGACCGCGGCGCGGGTTTCTGCGTCTGGTCCTCTTTTACACGAAGCGGTCGCTCCGGCGGCGCCACGTCCGCGAGAAGCGGCAACCGCCGCTGACCTGGGGCGCGCAGCAGTGGTTGACGCTGCACGACGGCGCCTTGTGCGTGACGCCGGCGCTCTTCGCCGTGTGGCCGAATCGGCCGCCGGACTGGCTGGCCCTCGACCGCCAGCCCGACGCTCCCGACCGGGCGGTGACGCGCCGCTGGCTGACGACGGCCGACGGCGCATCCGGCCCTGCTCGTTCGCCGACGGCGCCGGCCGACCGCCGCCGACCTGTTGCGGCGGCTGCGCGGCCGACCGGTCCCATCGCCGGAGCAGCGCCAGGCGGAACTCCTGCTGAGACTGCAACGCCATGCGGTCCCGGCGCCGGTCGTGCTGGCCATGGGCCGTCGGGCGTCGTCGGGTCGCCTCGATTCGTTTCTGCTCACGAGGCCCGCCGCGGGGGCCGTTCGTCTGACGGCGTGGCTGGCGCGAGACGCGCCGGCCGGAATCGTTGCCGAGCCTCGCCCGCCGCCGCCGACTGCTGCGCGAGGCGGGCGCCCTGATGCACCGTCTCCACGACGCGGCCTGTTACCTCCAGGGCCGCGCCGCGGCGGACGCCCTGGCCGTTGAGGCGCCGCCAGATGCGGCGCCGGCGCCCCTGCTGACCGGGGTCGAACACGTCGCGGCGCTGCGGCGGCCGGACGACGGCCGGGCGCGCCGCGATCTGGTCGCCGTCCAGCGCGCCCTGGCCGCCGCCGGCTGCGGCCGCACCGACCGCCTGCGCTTCCTGGCCGGCTACCGACAATCGTCCCCCGGCGAGGCCGCCGCACCGGCCCCGAGCCGCTGGCCCGGCTACCAGACGGCCGACTTTTTCGGCCCGCAAGGAGACCGTCCCATGTCCGCGTCCCCTCCCGTGGCGGCCTCCGTGCCGGTCGCCGCCCCCCGCCCGGCCGCCGAGTCGCTCTGGACGCGACTGCGCCGCGGCGTGCGGAGCCTGCGACAGCGGCCCGACTGGGCGCGCTTCGCCGGGCCGGACTGGGCCGAACGCATCATGGACGCGGCCGTCACTGACCGCTTCAACGCCAAGCAGGGCCGTTCCACCGGCCGCTGGGTGTTGCCGGCGCCCGGCCCCGGCGCCCGCCGGCTGACCGTCTATCTGAAGCGGCACTACCGGCTGCCGTGGTGGGAGGGGCTGATGGCCGCCCTGTGGCCGCGCGGCGGCTGGTCGCCCGCCTTTCAGGAGTGGGAACATCTGGAATGGGCGCGGCGCGTCGGCGTGCCCGTGCCCGAGGTCGTGGCCGCCGCCGAGTTCGTCGGGCCGTGGGGCCGGCTGCGCAGCTGCCTCGCCGTCGAAGAGCTGACCGGCATGGTCCCGCTCAACGAGGCCGTGCCGCTGGCCGCCGCCCGCCTCACGCCGGCCGAATTTCGCCGCTGGAAGTGCGGCCTGATCGCCGAAATGGCCCGCCTCACGCGCCTGCTGCACGACCGCTGCCGCTTCCACAAGGACCTCTACCTCTGCCACTTTTACATCGACCGGGCGGACACGGCCGTCGCCGCCCCGGCCTGGCGCGGCCGGCTCTTCCTGATCGACCTGCACCGCCTCGGCCGCCACCCCTGGACCTGGACGTGGTGGAGGATGAAAGACCTCGCCCAACTCCTGTATTCCAGCGAGGTCCGCGGCGTGGACGCCCGCGACCGGCTCTACTTCTGGCGCATGTACCGCGGGCCGGGTCCGCGCCGGCCGGCCGACCGCCTGCTGGAGCGGCTGGTGCTGTTCAAGTGGGGCCGCTACCGCCGGCACAACGCCCGCCAAAAGGCGCGGGCGCGCCGCTGACGGCGCCATCGAAGTGACGCGTTCGGCCGGGGCCTGCCCGGTGTTACCCTGACCTTGGGACGCATATAGGAGATAGCCCGCCCCTTCGACGCCCGTGCGGCCCGCCCCTCGGCGGCCGGCACGGTGCGAAACAGGGGACCTTCCTCGACGGAATGGGGGCGAATCGCCATGAACATCGCGTTCTGCTATGACAGCGTGCTGCCGCGACGGGGGGGCTGCGAGACCTACATCGCCGCCCTGGCCCGCCGCCTGGCCGCGGACGGGCACGACCTGCACCTGTACGCCCGCCGCTGGGACGCCGCCGCGCTGCCGGCCAACATCCACTATCATCCGATCGTGCTGCCGTCCTGCCCGCGCTTCCTGCGGCCGTGGTTTTTCGGCGCCGCCGTCCGCCGCGAGCTGGAGCGGGCGGACGGCCTCGTCGCCGTCGGCTTCGACAAGATGACCGGCCTGGACGTGATCTACCCGCAGGGCGGCCTCTACGCCGCCACGGCCGAGCACAACCTCTTGAAGTACCGCAGCCCCGCACTGCGCCGGTTCCTGCGCGTCTGCAAGGCCTTCGACCCGGCGCACCTGTCGTTTCTGGCGCTGGAGCGCCGCCAGTACCGCGACCCGCGCCGGCCGCTCATCATCGCCATCAGCGAGATGGTAAGGACGCATTTCCGCCTCCACTTCGGCATCGACTCGCGCGACCTGCGGCTGGTGCGGCTGGCGACCGATCCGGAGCGCTTCGAGGCCCGCGACCGGCCGCGCCGCCGCCTGGAGTGGCGCGAGAAATGGGGCGTTTCCCCGTCCGACACGGTCGCGCTGTTCGCCGGCATGAATTACCGTCTCAAGGGGCTGGAGCCGCTGCTGCACGCCGTCCGGCGGATGTGGCGCGACCGGCCGTTCCGGCTGCTGGTGGCCGGCAGCCACAAGACCGGCGAGTTCGAGCGGCTGGCCAAGCGGCTGGGCGTGGCCGACCGCGTCCACTTCGTCGGCTACTGCGCCGACATGCGCAACGCCTATTTCGCGGCCGATTTCTTCGTCCACCCGACCTTTTACGACCCCTGTTCCAACGTGGTGCTGGAGGCGATGGCCTGCGGCCTGCCGGTGATCACGTCGCGCTACAACGGCGCCAGCGAGCTTCTGCACCCGCCGCTGGAGGGCTACGTCATCGACGACCCGCACGACCACGAACGGTTGGCGGCGTGCCTGACGCAGTTGCTCGACCCGGCGCGGCGCTCGGCCTGCGCCAGGGCGCGCGGAAGACGGCGGCGCAATGGACCTTCGAGCACCATTACCGACAGATGTTGGCGGTGTTCGCCGAGGCGGCGACCCGCAAACAGGCGGCGTGAGGGCCGGAGCCCGTCCTTGTTTCCCGGCCGGGCGCCCGGTAGCATCAACCCTCATGGTTCCCTACCTGCTCCTCGGCCTGATTCTCCTGATCGCCTACCTGATCGGCGGCGTCCCGTTCGGCTGGCTGGTCGCGCACGGGCGCGGCGTGGACATTCTGCGCCAGGGCAGCGGCAACATCGGCGCCACCAACGTCGGCCGAGTGCTCGGTCGCCGCTTCGGCGTCTTGGTGTTCGTGCTCGACTTCTCCAAGGGGGCGCTGCCGGTGCTGGCCGCGTCGTCCCTGACGCCGTTCGCCGGCAACGCCCTGCCGGCCGATTCGTTGCCGGTCGCGGCCGGCGCGGCCGCCTTCCTCGGCCACCTGTTCCCGCTCTACCTCCATTTCCGAGGCGGCAAGGGCGTTGCCACCGGCGTCGGCGTCGTGGCGGTGCTGTTGCCGATCACACACACGCTGGCCCTGTTCGCGGCCTGGCTGGTCGTCCTCGCCGCCTTCCGCTACGTCTCGCTGGCCTCGCTGACCGCGGCCGCCCTGCTGACCGTCCTGCGCCTGACGCTCACTCCGGCCCCATTCGCGTGGGACCACGCCGTCGTCACCGGCTTTTGCCTGTTCGGGACCGTCCTGATCGGTCTCCGCCACGCCGCCAACGTCCGTCGCCTCCTTCAAGGGTCCGAAAACCGCCTCAAGGATTCCCCCGCCATGCTGCTCTTCTCCAAGACCATTCACGTCCTCGCGCTGGGCCTCTGGTTCGGCACGCTCTGCTTTTTCACCGTCTCCGGCCTGACGCTGTTCCAGACGTTTGACGAAATCAGTCTCAAGGACAAGGACGCCCGGCCGCTCTGGTTCCCGCTGCCGGACGTGTACGCCAAGGAGCCTCCGAGCGACAAGTTCCCCGACCCGCTGCGCAAGGAGCAGGGATCGCGCGCGGCCGGCGCCGCCGTGGGGCCGCTCTTCCCGTGGTACTACGGCATTCAGACGGGGTGCGCCGTCGTGACGGCGATCACCGCCCTCGGATGGTGGTTTTGGCGCGGGGGGTCGCGGGTTCATCGGGTCCGGGCCGTGCTGCTGCTACTGGCGTCGGTGGGCGTCGGCGCGGGATGGTGGCTGGATTACGCCGTTAGCGATCTGCGAAAGCCGCGCGACGAGAAGACGGACGCGGTGCTGCTCGCCCCGGCGCCAACGGACGCGCAAATTCAGGGGGCCGTGGAGGCGCGGGCGACGTTCATCCGCTGGCACGGCTACAGTTTGCTCGACAACTTCGCGGTGTTGGTGTTGGTCGGCGTGGCGATGGCGCTGGCGGCGCAACTGCCGACGGCGGGGTCGCCGGCGGAGTACAATAAGGCGTAGGAGTCCGACCGAGACCGCGAGGGCCACAACCCATGCCAGCCCCCCAAACGCACGCCGCCCCCGAAGAGACGGACAACGGCACGATCCCGCCGCTGGTCCACGGGGAGAGACTGTCGCGCGCCGAGTTCGAGCGCCGTTACGACGCCATGCCGCATCTGAAAAAAGCCGAGCTGATTGAAGGAGTTGTCTACATGCCCTCCCCGGTGCGCTGGAAGACCACGCGGCTCCCCACATGGACCTGATCGGCTGGTTGGCGCAATACCGGGCCTTCACCCCCGGCGTGGCCGGTGCGGCCGAGGGCACGGTGCGGCTGGGCGACAGCAGCGAACCCCAGCCCGATGCGGCGATGTTCATCCGCCCGGAGCGAGGGGGCCGCGTTCGGATCAGCGCCGATGATTATGTGGAAGGCGGCCCCGAGTTGGTCGCCGAGGTCGCCGCGAGCAGCATCCCCCTCGACACCGGCCCGAAGTTCCAGATGTACCTGCGCTACGACGTTCAGGAATACATCATCTGGCGCGTCCCCGACCAGGAGATTGATTGGTTCGTGCGCCGCGGCGGCCAGTATGTGCGGCTGAATCCGGACGCCGCCGGCGTGTACCGCAGCGAGGTCTTCCCCGGCCTGTGGCTGGATGGGCAAGCGCTGATTCGCCGCGACCTGGCCCGCGTCCTGTCCGTGCTCCAGCAAGGCCTGGCCTCCGCCGAACATGCCAGGTTCATTTCTCGGCTCAATCCGCCCCAGGTCCCCTGACCGGGCCGCCGGGTCGCATTGCCTCCCGGCGGCCGCGCCTCTAATATCTATACCAGACGCGAACCGTCGGTTCGCGTTTCGCCGTTTTCTCCCCGAGGTCGCGAACCGCCAAAGGAGGCAGGAACATGCAGGCACGACCGCGTAAGAAAAAAGTCCGCCAGTCCCGCTACAGCCGTTGTCCGAAGTGCCAGAAGCAGATCCGCAAACATCAGGTGCGTTGCACGACCTGTCACCGATTGCAGCCGCGGTGAACGACACGGCGGGTCCATCGAGTCGGTTCTTGCGTTGCCCGGTCGGGTCGGCCATAATCGGATGGTGGGACTTCTGCGTCGTTTCTGGAAGGGTCCGTTGTCATGGCGACCCCTGACGATTCCGCGGACGACATTTTTCTTCCGGGCGGCCGCCTCCGCCTGGAGCTGCTGACCGACTCGGCGACCGAAGCCCTCAAGGAATCGCTGCGACTGGCCCGGGAAACCCGCTGGGACAGCGTGCGCAGCCCGCACGTCTTCATGGGCCTGCTGTCCGCCCCCGACGCCAGCGTCTGCAACTGGGGCGAACGCCTTCAGGCCGACCTGTCGAAGCTCCTCGGCCAGTTCCAGGAACTGTTCCACCAGGAAGAAGGCGAGGAAGAAGCCGTCCTGGTGCTCAACCGCGAATTCCTGTCCGACAACGTCATCCGCCTGCTGCGCGAGGCGTTCAACCGCGCCGCCGACCACCGCCGCGCCAAGATCACGCCGATGGACCTGCTCATCAGCCTGCTGACGGCCTCCAACAGCATCGTGGCCGAGTGCTTCGAGCGCATCGGCGTCACCGCCGCCAAGCTGACCGAGCTGGCCGTCATGGCCGAGCACAACGGCCGCGGCGACAACGAGCGCGGCGAAAAGGCCAAGAAATGAGTCGGGCCGGACGGCCGCGCTTTATCCCTTCTTTCGGGCCGCCCGCCTGCCGCCCCTCCAAACCTTTCGACGGTTTCAATCGTCTGATGGGTAGGGTCCGACCGACGCCGGACGCCGGCTTCCGCCCAGGCGCCGTCCCCGATCCAACCCCAAGGGAGTCCTTTAATGAAACGCGCCTTCCTGTTGGTGCTGTCCGCCGGCGCCGCCGCGGTTGTCGCGGCCGGCTTTTTCGCCCTCCGTCCGCCGGTCTCCACCGCCGAGCCGCCCAAAATCGCCGACCGCGTCCCGGCGGCGGTTCAGGCGGACTCCGCGCCGCAGTTGCCGATCGGGCAGGTGGTGCTGTTCAGCAGCGGCGTCGGCTACTTCCAGCGCGAGGGGACCGATCGACGGCGACGCCCGCGTCGATCTGTCCTTCCCCACGCAGGACATCAACGACCTGATCAAGAGCATGGTGCTGCGCGACCTCAACGGCGGCCACATCTCCGCCGTGTCGCTACGACAGCAACGCCCCCGTCGAGAAGACGCTGCAGAGCTTCGCCGTCAACCTGTCCAGCAACCCGACCTTCGGCCAGATCCTCAACCAGGCCCGCGGCGAGAAGGTGGAGGTGGTGTTGCAGCAGGCCAACGCCGCCCAGCCCGGCACGCTGACCGGCGCCATCATGGGCGTCGAGCAGAAGCAGGAAGGCGTGGACAAGGCCGTCGTCAACGTCGAGCAGCTGAACCTGTGGTGCGCCGACGGCATGCGCTCGGTCAAGCTGGCCGACGTGCAGCGGGTGCGCTTCCTCAATCCGGTCATGGACAACGAGGTCAGGAAGGCGCTGGAGACGCTGACCCTGTCGCACGACACGCAGAAGAAGGCGGTCAGCCTGAACTTCGTCGGGCGAAGGGCAAGCGCAAGGTGCGCGTCGGCTACGTCATCGAGAACCCCATCTGGAAGACCAGCTACCGCCTGGTGCTGGGCAAGGAGAAGGAGGACAAGCCGTTCCTGCAAGGCTGGGCGGTGGTGGAGAACGCCACCGACGAGGACTGGAAGGACGTGCGCATGGCCCTGGTGAGCGGCCGGCCCATCTCCTTCCAAATGGACCTGTATACTCCGCTGTACGTGCCGCGGCCGACGGTGGTGCCCGAGCTGTTCGCCTCGCTGCGGCCCGTCACCTACAACGGCGACCTCAAGAGCGTCAGCTGGCGGTGGCCGCGGCGATGCAGCGCCGCCGATGGCGGCGGCCCGCGCGGCCCGGCCGGCTTCGGCGGCGCAGCGCCGGCATGGACGCCTTCGCGTGCTGCGGCGAGGCGCAAGGGCGACGCGAACGAGCCGGCCTGGCAGACGACTGCAAGTACCTGGACAGACGATGAACCTCGGGGCATCGGGCGTCTCGACGATGGCGACGGCGACCAAGCTGGGCGACTTCTTCCAGTACGCCATCGACAAGCCGGTGACCCTGCCGCGCCAGAAGTCGGCGCTGCTGCCCATCGTCAACAAGGACGTGGAGGGCACGCGCGTCTCCATCTACAACGAGCGCACCCAGGCCAAGTTCCCGCTCCTGGGTCTCAAGTTCAAGAACACCTCCGGCCTGCACCTGATGCAAGGCCCCATCACCGTCTTCGAAGGCTCCAACTACGCCGGCGACGCCCGCATCCTCGACATGGAGCCCAACGAGGAGCGGCTCATCTCCTACGCCGTAGACCTGGGAACCGAGGTCAACCCGGTGCCCTCCAGCGACAACGGCCGGCTCACGACCGTGAAGGTCAACAAGGGCATCCTGTACAGCCAGACCAAGCTGCGCGAGACCAAGACCTACACCGTCGTCAACCGCAACGACCAGGAGCGGCTGGTGCTGCTGGAGCACCCCGTCCGCAACGACTTCCACCTGACCGACGACACCGCCAAGCCCGCCGAGACGGCCAGCGACGTCTATCGCTTCGAGGTCAAGGTCCCGGCCGGCAAGACGGCGATGCAGGCGGTGACCGAGGAACGGGTCATCAACGAGCAGGTGCAGCTGACCAACAGCAACGACGACCAGATCCGCTTCTTCATCGAACAGCACCGTCAGTCAGCCCCAAGGTCAAGGAAGGCCTGAAGCAGGCGCTGGACCTGCGGGCGGCGTTGAACAAGACGCAGCGGGAGATCGCCGAGCAGGAATTGCAGCTCAAGACGATCACGGACGACCAGGCCCGGCTCCGCGCCAACCTCAAGGAGATGCCGCCGACGGCGGCCGCGTACAAGCGCTACCTGGACAAGTTCGACTCGCAGGAGACGCAGATCGAGAAGTACCAGGCGGACATCAAGACGATGCAGGGGACGGCCCACCAGCAGCAGAAGGAGTTCGAGGACTTCCTCTCCAACTTCTCCGCCGACTAAAGGCGGAATGAAGATCTCACGCAAAGACGCCAAGGCGCGAAGAGTTTCTTCGCGCTTGGCGTCTTTGCGTGAGATCTTATTGTCCCAAGTCTGGCATCAAATCCGGGAGCCTCGGCACGCCCCCTTCCGGTTTGAATTGCAGCCGGACGCCCTCCGCCCTCGCGCCCTCTCCCGTCGTCGGCGCCTCCCGCAGCGCGTCGAAGCGGTACAGCCGCGACCGGCTCCGGTCCCAACGCAGCGTCCGGCCGTCGCGCAGCGGCAGCGTCGCGTACAGCACGTCGCCGGGGGCGTAATCGAGCTTTTGCCCCGGCCGCGCGGCCCGGAAGGCGTAGGCGTGCAACGGCCGCTCGTCCACGCGGGCGCCGTCGTCGGCCGGCCGAAAGACCAGCGCCGGCCGCGCTTCGCCGCCCGCCGGCGCGTGGTAGACCGTAAACGGCTCGCCCGGACGCGGCTTCACGTCCAGCTCGTCCGGGATCACAACCGTTATGGATTCTAAATCAATCGTAAAACTCTTTTTATCCAGGAAGGCGGCCAGCGCTGCCACGGGGTCAACGGCGGAGGCGTCGGCGAGGCGCGCCAGGACGTGGGCCAGGCCGCGCCAGCCGGCCAACTCCTTGGGGTCGTTCAGCCAGTCGCGCACCGCCCGCCAACGTTCCGGCGTTTCCGCGTCGCCGGCCCCCAGCTTGTCGCGGACCAGCGCCCGCGCCGGTTCCAGAAGCCGTTCGTAGTCGCGCCGCGCCCGCCGTCCCACCTCGTCGGCCACGGCCTGCGGCAGCCCGCCGTCGCGCACGAACTCGGTCGCATAGGCGGGGTAGGCGGCCCGCAGGTCGCGGAAACGGGCGCCGGCCTGCTCCAGCGTCAGCCCGTCCGGCGGCACGACCAGGAGGGCCGGCTTACCCTTCAGCCCCTCGATCAGGCCCAGCGCCGCCCCCACGTTGAGCAGCCGCCGAAGCCGGCCGCGCACCGCCTCCCACTGCGCCCGCGCCGCCGCCACCGACCCGAACTCCTCCACCGCCGCGTAGGTCAACGGCGGGTCGATGTTCGGCACGGCGGCCGCGTCGGCGTAGGGCGGCTTGCGGGCGGGGTCGAGTTGGCGTTCCGCGTCCCTGGCCCAGCCGTTCCAGTCCGGGCCGCCGGCGTCGTGGCCGGCGAACGTCCAGAGCGCGTCGCCCTCGGCATAGGCGCGCTGATACCACGTCCGCAAGGCCGCGATCGCTCCCAACAGCGCCTCGTCCTCCGCCGACAACCGGCGACGCAGCCGGCCGGCGTCGGTGTCGTCCCAGCCGGGGCGCGGCGGCGCCAGTGGGCCGTCCAGCCGCCCCTGGATGGCGTGCAACTCTTCCTCGGTCAGCGCATCGCGCGGCCGCGGCGTCTCCTCCAGCCCCTCCAGCCAGGGGATGTACGTCTCTAATTCCGACAGCCGTTCCTCCACATAGGCGCACAGGTCTTGCGGCAGGGCGGCGAAGTCGGGGGCGTCGCGGATCGCCCGCCACTCCGCGAGATACGGCCGCAGCCGTTCCGGCGAGCCGCGCAGCCGTTCCTCCGGCGTTTTCGGCTCGACGTAGCGGAGGGTTTCGACGCGGATTTCCAGCTCGGTCGGCGGCCGGCTCAGGGCGTCGGCCACGATCAGTGAACCTGTAACCGCCAGCAGCCCCAGGAAACCGCCGACGACGGCGATGGTCATCTGCGACGAGTCGGTGGTTGGAGTGTTCGCGGCGTCGGCGGAACACAGCCGCGTGGCCGATGCACTGCCGGAACAGCTCGGCGACGCCGTAGGGGTCGGTCGGCCGGGCGGCGCCGCCGGCCAGCGGCGGACGCAGGACGGCGGTGGCCCAGAGGTGGAGGTGGACGCGGCCGAAGGCGGGCGGCCGGCGATCCGCGAGAAAGGCCTGGAAACGGCCGCCGATGTCGCGCTTGCGCTCCTCGATGTGTTCGAGCCAGTCGGCGGCGGTTTCGCCCGGACGCGCCAGCCGGTCGCACTTGGTCAGCACCAGGAAGACCGGCAGGCCTCCGACGTCGGTGCGCAGGCCGCGGTAACGCTCCATCCAGCGGAGAAAACGATCGAACTCGGCGAATTCGGCGTCGATTTTTTCCGGCGGGGCGGAGGCGTCCACGGCCACCACCAGGGCGTCGGCGTGCAGCATCTCACGGCCGAGCGTGCCGCCGGCGGGGGCCGGTTCCCGGACCAAGGCGTCGGCGACGCGGCCGTCGCAGTCGAGCACCACGGCGGCTCGCGGCTCGTCTTCGCCCTTTTCGGAGGGTTCATAGGTGAAGGAATAGGCGACGACTTCCTCGTCGGTGGGATCGGGGCCGTGTTCGTAGACGCGGCGGCGGAGGTCGGCGAGGTTGGGCGAGGGGTCGGCGAGAAGGCCGCCGAGCAGGTGCGGTTGCACCTCGGCGGCCTGGCCGAGCGCCCCGAGCAGCGACGACTTGCCGGCGCCGGGCGGGCCGAACAATACCAGGCGCAGGGGTTCGTCGGGCATGGTTCACCGGGGCGGGGAAGGGTCATGTCAGGCGGAGCGAGTGTCCGCCCCCGCCATCAGACCGGCGACGGACAGGTCCTCATCCAGATCCGGCCAGTGGAGACTGATGCCGCCTCCACCGATCTCGTAATGCCGCCGTTGCTCCGGGGTTGCCTTCAGCAACGTGCGGAACCACGCCAGTGGCACGGCGAGTTCGCCCGTCCATCAACGTCACCCGCATCATGTCCGCGTCGAAGTCCACTGCCTTGGCCAGCGCCGCGGCTGGCACGAAGGTCCGCCGCGGGGTGGGCTTGTCGTCCTTCTTTTTTTTCGGATTACGCCTCGAAGAACTCATTCCAGGCCTCCGACAACCCGTCCACATGGGCATCGACCAACTGCTCAATTTGATTCAATTCACGCCCGTTAAATCCATAATTGACCGCCAACTCAACGGGGAGGAGCCAGAATTTCGCCTCGATCTCGCCCGCCCGGACGTGGACGTGCGGCGGCTCCTCTCCTTCATTGCTGAAGAAGAAAAAGCGGAATCGGCCCACGCGAAGTA
>CAWFBG010000016.1:0-77182 GCA_963813925.1 uncultured Planctomycetaceae bacterium | reverse complement strand
GACGGGAGATTAGGCGAGCGGGGGCGCGGCTAACCCTCCGCTCGCCGGAATTGAATTCGCACGGTTTTTTCCTTCCCTTCCGGCAATCGTCGTGCCATACTGAACCGTTGTTGTCCCCCGTCGTCTGCCGCATCGCCCCGATCGCATCCTGGACCGAATACACCCGGAGGCTCCTCTCATGGCCAAGCCGCGCGGCGATTTCACCGACATCCTCGTGCGCCGCCAGGTCCTCAGCCCCGACCAGCTCGACGAAGCCGAACGCATCGCAGCAGCAGACCGGCGCCAAGCTGCACGGACGCCCTCGTCAAGCTCGGCTACGCCACCACCGAACAGGTCATGAGCGCCGTCGCCGAGTTCCACGGCATGCAGTTCGTCGACCTGACCGAAGTCACCATCCCGGCCGCCGTCGTCGAACTGGTGCCCGAATCGGTGGCCCGCGAAAACGTCGTCCTGCCCCTGTCGCAGGAAAACGGCGCCCTCAAGATCATCATGAGCGACCCCAGCGACTTCGACACCGTTGCAGAAGCTTCAGTTCATCCTGAACAAAGATATACAGCCCGTCCTGGCGCCGCGCGAGCAGATCATCGAGGCCATCAACCGCCACTACGGCCAGACCGAAACCGAATCCGTGGACTCCATGCTGGCCGAGTTCACCGACACGGCCATCGACTTCACCGAGACGGAGTCCACCGCCTCGCCGGCGGCGGCGAGGAGAGCGACGCCCCGGTCGTCAAGCTGGTCAACCTCATCATTCAGGAAGCGGTCAGCCTGCGCGCCAGCGACATCCACATCGAGCCGTTCGCCGACCGCGTCCGCATCCGCTACCGCATCGACGGCGTGCTGGTCGAGCGCGACAGCCCGCCGCGCCGCCTGCTGGCGCCGATGACTGTCGCGTATCAAGATCATGGGGTCGCATCGACATCGCCGAGAAGCGCCGCCCGCAGGACGGCCGCATCAAGATGAACCTCCACGGCAAGCACTTACGACCTGCGCGTGTCAGTTCCTGCCGACCAACAACGGCCAGTCGTGCGTCATGCGCATCCTCGACCGCGGCAATATTCAGGTCAGCATCAAGGACCTCGGTTTCGGCGAGGACGACTATCGGCGCTTCCAGCAGATCATCAAACGGCCCAACGGCATCTTCCTCGTCACCGGGCCGACCGGCTCGGGCAAGACCACCACGCTGTACGCCGCCCTCAACGAGCTGAACCGGCCCGATCGCAAGATCATCACGGCCGAGGATCCGGTCGAGTACTACCTGCCCGGCATCAATCAGGTGGAGGTGAAGCACAACATCGGACTCGACTTCGCCCGCATCATCCGGGCCATGTTGCGGCAGGCGCCCAACATCATCCTCGTCGGCGAAATCCGCGACCATGAGACGGCGGAGATCGCCATCCAGGCGTCTTTGACCGGACACTTGGTTTTCAGTACGCTGCACACGAACGATGCGCCCAGCGCTATTACACGTCTGATCGATATTGGTGTGCAACCGTTCCTGGTGGCGTCCTCCGTCATCGCCATCATGGCCCAGCGGTTGGTGCGGGTGGTCTGCCCCAAATGCAAGGAACCGGACCAGCCGTCGAGCGCCGAAATCGAAGGCGGCCGGACTGACGCCGGAGCAGATCAAGCACGCCAACGTTCATGCGCGGACGCGGCTGCAGCCACTGCAACCACACCGGCTACCGCGGCCGAAAGGGCATCTTCGAGATGCTGCGCATGAACGCGGCCATGCGCGAGATGACCTTCAAGCGCGAACCGGCCCAGAACATCCGCCGCCAGGCGCGGCTGCTGGGCATGCGGACTTTGCTGGAAGACGGCCTCAACAAAGCACTTACGGGACATGACCACGCTGGAAGAAGTGCTCAGCACCTGCCACCATGAGTCGTCGCTGTAAGGGACGGCAAGGAACGAGGACCATTCGCTTCCGCGACTCTGCGGCGAGCGGCCGGCTTACGCCGACTGGTGCGGCGTCGGTGCCGAGACGTTAGGCTGACACGCAGCCGGCATTACGCCGGCCGCTCGCCGGGCGCCGAGTCGCCACCGTCTGTGAATGAAGACGGTTCCGGCAAGAGCACGGACGCGGCCCATTCTCCGTTCTTCGGCGCCGGGACGGGAATCTTGCGCATTTTTTTCGCTGGCCGGATTGATCCGCCGTGGAAGCGTGGGATAATGCGGTAAAGGACGGTGTGCCCATCCGATTCGGTTTCCATGCGGCCGACAGACTTTCGTCGGGTCGGCTTCGCGCTCTTCTCTCGTTCGGTTTCGCATCTCACGGCCGGCGTCGGCGACGGGAGGCTTCGTGGCTGCAAGCACCGTAATGATCGATAAGCTGCTGGCCACGGTCATCCAGCTCAAGGCCAGCGACCTGCACATCACGGTCGGACAGCCGCCCGTGATCCGCCACCACGGCCGTATGCGCCGCCTCGACACCAAGATCGCTGGAGCAGCGACGACACCACCGCCCTGATGAAGAGCATCACGCCCGACCGCTGCCAGCAGGAACTTGCAGGAGAAGGGCGGTGCCGACTTCGCCATCGAGTTCACCGACGGCTACCGCTTCCGCGTCGCCATCTTCAAGCAGCGCGGCAACATCGGCATGGTGCTGCGGCGCATCCCGAGCCAGCTTCCTGACCTTCGAACAGATCGGCATGCCGGACGCCATCAAGCGGCTCATCACCCGGCCGCGCGGCCTGCTGCTCGTCACCGGCCCGACCGGCTCCGGCAAGACCACCAGCCTGGCGTCAGCATGATCAACTTCATCAACGAGAACTACGACCGCCACATCATCACGCTGGAAGACCCGATCGAGTATTACCACAAGCACAAGAAGTGCACGGTCAACCAGCGCGAGATCGGCGTGGACGTGCCCGACTTCAAGGAGGGCATTCGCCGGGCCCTGCGTATGGACCCCGACATCATCCTCGTCGGCGAAATGCGCGACCTGGAGACGATTCACGCCGCCATCGAGGCGGCCGAGACCGGCCACGTCGTCTTCGGCACGCTGCACACCAGCGGGGCGTCCAGCACGATCAACCGCATCATCGACGTCTTCCCCAAGGAGCAGCAGGACCAGATCCGCACGCAGCTTTCGACCGCGCTGATCGGCGTGCTGTCGCAGACGCTGATGCCGAAGAAGCCCGAGGGCGTGGTCGCCGCCTACGAGATGATGGTGGTGACGCCGGCCATCCAGAACCTCATCCGCGAGAACAAGACGTACCGCATCGACTCCAGCATCCAGACCGGCCGCAAGCACGGCATGTTCCTGCTGGACGAGAGCCTGTTCAAGCTGTGGCAGCGACGGCCTCTGTGAAAAGGAAGAGGTCCTGATGCGGGCCGCGAAGCCGGCCGACCTGGCGGCCAAGATCGCCCAGGCCGAACGCGGCGTCTACGACGAGGACGAGGAGGACGCGGACGAGGACGATGGACGATGAGGAAGAGGACGATGACGACGACGAGGACGACGCCCCGCGACGGAAGCCTGGGCGACGTTGAGGCGAGCGGGGGGCGTTAGCCCCTGGTGCGTCATCCGACCCGAAGCTCTAGGCTACACCAGCCGGCTTACGCCGGCCGCTCGCCCAGGTACGAACGACGAAACGAGTACATGTCATGGCGACGCCGAACGACTCCGGCCCGGTGAAGAAACCCACGCCCTCCGTCCCGCCGGCCAAGGCCCCGGTCCCCAAGCCGGCCGCGCCCGGCGCGAAGCCGACCGCCGGTTCGACGCCGCCCGCCAAGCCGCCGGCCCCGCAGCCCGGCGCGAAGCCGGCCGCCAAGCCGACGAACGTCCGGCCCGGCGCCGCCCCCGTCAAGCCGACCAACGGCGCGCCCGCGGCCAAGCCCAAGCCGGCGGCGGGCGGCCCCCCCGCCAAGAAGCCCGTCGCGCAAAAAGAGAGGACCGACGGCTCCACGCGCGGCGGCAAGCGCAAACTCGGGCAGGTGCTCATCGACCTCGGTTTCATCGACGAGGACCAGCTCTGGGACGTCCTCGAAGAGGCCAAGAGCACCGGCGTGCCGACCGGGCCAGGCCGCCGTGGCCCGGGCCTCATCAACGAGGAGCAGCTGCTCCAGGCCCTGGCCGAACAGCACGGCTTGAAGGTCGCCAATCTCGCAGGAGGTCAAGCCGCAGCCGGAGGTGCTGGCAGCTGGTGCCCGAGACGATGGCCGACGTCTACAAGGTCCTGCCGCTGTCGCTGCAAGGACAAGGTGCTGACCATCGTCATCGGCGACCCGGCCAACCTGTCGGCGGTGGACGACCTGCGCAACTTGCTCGAGCCTCAACGAGGTGATCGCGCTGCTGGCCACGCCGGCGGCCATCGCCGAGGCCAAGGCCAAGTTCTACGCCGGCAAGGAAGAGAGCATCATGGACGTGATCCAGGAGCTGGAGGACAACCCCGAGCTGGGCGGCCGACAGAAGGAGACCAGCATCGACCTGGACAGCCTGGTCGAGATCGCCGACGCCGCCCCCGTCCGCAAGCTCATCAACATGGTCTTCCTGCTGGCCATCAAGGACAAGGCCAGCGACATCCATTTCGAGCCGTTCGAGGACGAATACAAGATGCGCTACCGCTGCGACGGCATGCTCTACGAGATGGTGCCGCCGCCGCGCCACCTGGCCATGGCCATCTCCAGCCGCATCAAGGTCATGTCCAATCTCGACATCGCCGAGCGCCGCCTGCCGCAGGACGGCCGCATCGAGCTGAACGTCGGCGGCAACCCGGTGGACATGCGCGTCAGCATCCTGCCGACGCATGTTCGGCGAGAGCGTCGTCATCCGCGTGCTCGACCGCACCGTCGTCTCGCTCGACCTGAACAAGATCGGCATGGAGCCGGAGATGCTGGCCCAGTTCCGCGAGATCATCGGCAAGCCCAACGGCATCATCCTCGTCACCGGCCCGACCGGCGCCGGCAAGACGACCACGCTCTATTCCGCCCTCAACGAGCTGAACGTCATCAGCGACAAGATCATCACCACCGAGGACCCGGTCGAGTACGACATCGACGGCATCATCCAGGTGCCGATCAACTCCGAAATCGGCGTGACGTTCGCCTCGGCCCTGCGCGCCATCCTGCGGCAGGACCCGGACAAGATCCTGGTCGGCGAGATTCGCGATCTGGAAACGGCGCAAATCGCCGTGCAGGCGTCGCTGACCGGCCACATCGTCTTCAGCACGCTGCACACCAACGACGCGCCGAGCTCGATCTCGCGTTTGCGCGACATGGGCCTGGAGCCGTTCCTGATCACGGCCACGCTGGAGGCCGTGTCTGGCGCAGCGGCTGGTGCGCAAGATCTGCGTCGACTGCCGCACCGAGTTCGAGCCGTCGGCCGAGATGCTGATGGAGTTGAACCTGCGGCCGGAGGACGTCAAGGGCAAGAAGTTCTATTACGGCCGCGGCTGCGACCGCTGCAACAACAGCGGCCACAAGGGCCGGCAGGGCATCTACGAACTGCTCATCATGAACGACGACCTGCGCGACATGATCTCGTCCGGCGCCTCGACCGACGAACTGCGCGACGGCGTGCCGGCGAGCACGGGCATGCAGACGCTGCGCGAGTCGGGCTTGCGCGCCTGTACAGCGGCGTCACCACCATCGAGGAAGTGGTGCGCGAGACGGTGTTGGAAGACGAGAGTTGAGCGGAGAGGTGGTTTCGAGCGCGGCGAGCGGCGGGGTTGATCCCCGCCGTCGGGACCGCCGGGACAAGCCCGGCGGCTCGCCCCATACTGAGCACAGCGAGCGGAGCGAGCCATGCCGACATTCAAGTACGAGGCGATGGACACCAGCGGCGGGGAGGTGAAAGACTCCGTCGAGGCCGGCAGCGAGGAGGAGGCGCAGCAGAAGATCCGCCAAATGGGTTACTTCGTGACCAAGATCACGGAGCAGGCCGGCGCCAAGAAGGGCGGCAAGAAGAGGAAGGCCGGCGGCAGGAAGAAGGGCCAGGTCTTCACCATCGGCGGCGTCAGCAGCAAGCACCTCTGCACCTTCACGCGCCAGTTCTCGACGCTCCAGGACGCCGGCCTGCCGGTCTTGCGGAGCTTGCGCATCCTCGAACACCAGATGAAGCCCGGCGTCCTCAAGAACGCCCTGATCGACGTGGTGGACGACGTCGAGTCGGGCAGCACGCTCAGCGAGGCGTTCGGCAAGCACCCCAAGTGCTTCGACCGGCTCTACGTCAACATGGTCAAGGCCGGCGAGGCGGGCGGCGCCCTGGAGTCGATCCTCAAGCGGCTGGCCGAGTTCAAGGAAAAGTCGCAGAGCCTCAAGCGGCAGATCACCGGCGCCATGATCTACCCGGTGGTCGTGTTGCTGGTGGCGGTGTCGATCCTGTCGTTCATCATGATCTTCATCATCCCGAAGTTCGAGAAGATCTTCAAGGACTTCGGCCTGCCGCTGCCCGACCTGACCAAGTTCCTGATGGCCGTGTCGCGTTGGTTCGTGGCCTACTGGTACATCCTGCCGCTGTTCCCGTTGTGTTTGTGGCTGCTGATCAAGCTGATCCGGCTGAACAAGCAGGGGTCGTACGTGCTGGACCGCATGTCGTTGTGGGTGCCGCTGATCGGCAAGCTGATCGAGAAGACGATGGTGGCGCGGACGATGCGGACGCTGGGGACGCTGGTGGCGTCGGGCGTGCCGATCCTGGAGTCGCTGAGCATCGTGCGGGAGACGTGTACCAACGCGGTCTTTGAACGGATGTATCAGCGGGTGTACGAGTCGATCCGGGAGGGCGACACGATCGCGCAGCCGCTGAAGGAGAGCCGGCTGGTGGACGACATGGTGGTGAACATGATCGACGTCGGCGAGGAGACGGGCGACCTGGATTCGATGCTTATACAAGGTCGCGGATGTCTACGATGAAGAAGTGAACGTCCTGGTCGAGGGCTTGCTGAAGTTGCTGGAGCCGATGATGACGGTGATCCTGGGCGGGATGGTGGGGACGATCGTGGTGGCCCTGTTCATGCCGCTGATCTCGCTGCTGGACAACCTGAGCAAGTGACGGGGCGAGGGAGACGAGGGAGACGAGCCATGACGCACAAGCAACGCGGCCGCGGCGCGCGGCCGGCCTTCACGCTGATCGAGTTGTTGGTGGTGATCGCCATCATCGCCATCCTGGTGAGCCTGACGGCGGCGGCGGTGATGCGCGCGCTGGTCAAGGGGCCGGAATTGCAGACGCGGTCGGAAATCGGCGAACTGGAATCAAAACTCGGCGAGGCGAGGACGAAGGGCTACAACAACACGCCCTACTTATATAGCAAATTGGTCCTGCATGAAAACGGCGTCTACACCAACAGTTTAGACGACCAACATACTGTCCAGGTCCTGACGGGCATGTTCGGCCGCTATGTGGTCGGTCACAATATCAACTGGAGCCAGGCGAATCCCCCAACGTACTCAAAAACGATCACTCTCGAAGGGGAGCAGGCCCTGGTCTTCTACCTCGGCGGGATGCCGAATATCACGGCCAACGGCGTCAGTATGGTCGGCTTCTCGACCAACCCCGCGAACCCTGCCGCCCTGCCCGCGTCGGCGGCGGAGAAACGCATCGGGCCGTATTTCGAGTTCCAGACCAATCGGCTCGTCATCGAGGCCAACAACTTTCCCGTCTACACCGACCCCTGGAAGACGGGAAGCCCGTATGCGTACTTCGCCTCCACCAATAAGGAAGGCGCCGGCCTTTACCAGCCCGGCGATTGCGCGTCCATCATTCCGGTGGCTCCCGTGCCCTATATCGATACGACTGGAAAATGGGTGAACGCCGGTTCCTTCCAGATTATTTCCGCCGGCCGCGACGGGAAGTTCGGCGCCGCCGGGGCGAGCTGGAACCCGAGTACCGGTACGACGGACCCCAACGGCAAAGACGACCAGTCCAACTTCTCGTCGAGTTTGCTCGGCGCGGGGCGCATTAGAGGAGGACGGCCCGTGGTAGGAGCATTCATGCGAAGGGACCGCCGGCGAACCGGCTTCACGCTCATCGAACTGTTGGTGGTGCTGGCCATCATCGGCGTGCTGGTGTCGCTGTCGGCCGTCGCCGTCTTCCGACTGATCGGCACGCAGCAGAACGCCAACACCAAATCCGAGTTGAGTCGGGTGGAGGCGGCGTTCAAGAAGGCCTACCGTTCCGCCGCGGACAAATACGCCAAGGAGCCGATCCCCTCGAATTTTCAGGGGATCTATACGAACATCCTCACTCAAGACGCTAACAACGACCGCCTGCGCGCCCAGGTGATTTGGACCAAGCTGCGACTGCAGCGGGCCTTCCCCCAGTCCTTTAACGAGGCGCTGAACCCGCTTAACGGCAACCCGTTGCCGCCGCTGTCGTACTACACGACTACCCTTGGTCAGTACGGCTATACGGCGTCGAACGTGATCGCGCCGCCGGCCACGCCAGCGGCAACCTCGCCGGAGTCGTCGATCTGCCTGTTGCTGGCCCTGCAGCGCGGCGAGGACGGGCCGGGCCTGCAACAGACGGACCTGGGGCCTAGTGCTTTTTTCAAGAGCCTTCCGGTCCAGCTCAAGGGCGGCCCACCCCTCCTATACGGTCAGCCCGTCACGGCGATGGTGGACGGCTGGGGCAACCCGCTCTTTTTCGTCCGCTGGCCGGTCTACCTGAACGCCTCGAACCCCCAGAACCCCACGAATTACGGCCTGACCGGCCAACCCGTGGCGGGGTTCAATGACTCCGACGATCCAACCGGATTGCTGGCCTCGACTTCTTGGCAGGGTACTCCTCCGTTCGCGACGGGGGGATCCCAATGGTTTACGGTGACCGTCCACGGCCTGGCGTCCCACCAGAGCGGCCCGCCGCAGACGTATCGGAATTTTCCGATCATCGCCTCGGGCGGGCCGAACAACCAGCTCGGCTTTAATCCCTACGCCATCACCCTTGCAGGCTCGCCGGTCGGGAACATCGACGCCGACGACCTGCTCGCCACCCTGGCCCCGCCCCAGTAAGGAGGTCGCGGACGTGATCGAAGCGCAGCGACGCCGGCCGGCCTTCACCCTGATCGAACTCCTGGTGGTGATGGCGTTGATCCTGGTGATCTTCGCTCTGGGGATCGGTTATATCGTCTTCGGCCGCGACAGCGAGAAGACCGTGTTGGGCGCTCAGAGCGTGAGCGGGGCGCTCCTGAACGCCAGGCAGCGCGCCGGCGCGACGGCCGGCCGACCGGGATTCGCGTGCTGTTCGGCGCGGGGACGCAAGCGACGCAACTCCAGTTCATCCAGCAACCGGAGGATTACAACTCGGGAACCTGCACCAATGTTTCCACCCCCGCCAACGGCGGATCCACACTGACTTTCAACGGCGTCGATTTCGTCGGCGGCGGCGACTCAACCAACAGCAACCCAATAACGGGCAACTGGTCCATCCAGCCCGGCGATTACTTCATCGAATCCGGAACGATTACTCCCCATCTGATCACGGGCGTGTCGGCCTCGGGCACGTCGGGGGCGCTGGCACTCCAATCGCCCGTCACGATGACGCCGGGGACGTCCTACCGCATCGTCCGCATGCCGCGGCCGATCCCGAGCGAAGACCTCATCACGCTCCCCGCCGGCTTCGTCATTGACAAGACCGGGTCCAATAACGGCGGGAGCGTCCTGCCGATGCCGGACCTTCTGGACGGCGATTTGGTGTTCGCGCCTTCCGGCGGCGTCATCGGTCAGGGAACGCAAGCGAACAAGATCTTTCTCTGGATTTGCTCCTCGGCGACGCCATACCCGGCGACGACGGGGTCGCCGCTGATCGTTTCCGTGCAGGTGCGGACGGGCGCCATCGGTTCCTACCCGGTCCTGCCTGGGAACCCGTACTTCTACGCCAACGACCCGCGGGCTTCGGGCATATGACCCGCCGCCGAATGGAGAATACCGCCATGAGACCACGGCCCGCCATCACGCTCGTCGAAGTGTTGGTGGCCATTTTCATCATGGCCATCGGCCTGTTGGCCTTGCTGACGCTGTTCCCGTTGGGCGCCCTGCGCATGGCGACGGCGTTGCAGGACGATCGCGACGCCTCCGCCGCCAGCGCGGGAGCCAACATCTGCGACGCCTTCGACCTTCGACACGATCCGCAGTACGATCCCCCGGCCCCTACGCCCTCGTTGTTTCTGACCCTCCCGCCCAACTCGATTACCCCCGCCCTCCCCGCGTATGCCAGTCAGACGGGCGCGGGTATTCCCATCTACGTCGATCCGTGGGGCTGGCTCGGCTACGCCGCTAACCCACCTATGAACACCGTGCTTGGTGGGCCCGCATCCTATGTCACAACGCCATCGCAGCCGACTCCGGGAATCTGGCGGGTCAGCCCTTCGGCCGCGAAAATGCCCCTCCCTTCGAGCGGCGCTCCCGTGGCGGCCCGGTATTTCACCCTGCCGGACGACATGACCTATTTCACCAACGGCCTGCCCGACACCGGCACGCCGCCCGGTTCGACCGCCATCCAGCGCGCCGGTCGCTACACCTGGGCGTACCTGCTGAAACGGCCCGAGCCTGGCTCCACCAGTTCCCCCGTGGACCTGACGGTCGTGGTCTACTCCGGCCGGCCGACCACCGTACCGCCCAGCGCCGAATCCACCTACGCGGCCTCGGGCCTGTGGAACGACACTTCCGTGACGTTGACGTGTCCGGCGAACTCGCCGCCCAACGTCCGCCGCGGCAGCTGGATCCTCGATACGAGCTACAACCCCGTGACCGGCTCGGTCAACGGCGACTTTTACCGGGTTGTCTCGATCACGACCGTGAACGCGACCACCGTCAATCTGGAATTGGAAACGCCGATCGTCAAGCCGCCGCCGACGCCGCCTAGTCAGAAGCCGAATCTCAGCCAGCCGTCGGTCACGGCCGTCACGGTGATGGACAACGTGTCGGAGGTCTTTTTCCGCGGCATCGGCGATTCGTCCCGGTGGGAGTTCCACGCCCAGCCCTGACCGCCGCCTCACAGGCGACAAGGACGCGGCATTTTGTCGGAGTACACGGACATGCGACGCCGAACGGGTTTTACGCTGGTGGAAGTGCTGGTGGCGATGGCGCTCTCCCTGTTCATCATGAGCATCCTGTCGGCCGCGTTCGTGGCCGCGACCTCGGCGGTCAGCGATCTGAAGGCGGCCGGCGACCTCGCCGAAAGACTGCGCGGCGCCGCCAACGTGCTGCGCCGCGATCTGGAGGCCGACCATTGCTATGACGCGAACGGCAACGTCTTGCCGCTCAGCGCCCTGTGGGGTTCGCCGCCCGCCCTCCTCCCGCCGGCGTCCGGGTTCTTCCGCATCTACCAGGGCGGGCCGGCCCAGGCCTTGCCTCCCGGCCCGCCCGCGGCCCTCCCCACGTTCACCAACTACGACGAGGGCGTCGATCTGGACGGCATTCATTCCTACATTTCCACCAACCACGCCCTGCACTACACGATCGGCCTGCACGGCACCCTGCGCAGCGACTTCCTTTCGGCATGGGTTCCCGGTTCTCCTCTGGTGGCCGCCTATTCCGGCAGCGCCGGAGGCGGCGTCTACCAGTATCCGGATAACTTTTATCAGGATACGGCAGGCGACTACAACGCCCAGACGGCCGAGGTGGCCGTCTTCCTCGCGCCTAACGGCGACTTCACGGACCCCACGACCCCTCCGTCATTGCCGCTGTATGGCCTGTACCGCCGGCAGATGCTGACGGTCCCTTCCTCCTGGACGCAGCCGGCGGGCACGCCCCCCGGCTATTCCGAGGTGAGCACCGTGCCGACGGCCGGCGAAGCCACGCCGCCGCCCGCAAACCTCAGCGGGTATAACACGCTCCAGTCTCTCAACGTCCCGTTGAAGCGTTTCTGGATGAACCGCACCCAGCTCGAGGGCATTTACCAGGCCCAACCTTCCAACGCGACGACGTATCGGTATCCCACGCTGACCGAGACCGACGCGTCGCTGCCCAACGCCGACCTATTGTTGTCGGACGTGGTGTCGTTCGACGTGCGCGTGCTGGTCGATCCCGCCACGCACGGGGCGACGGACTTCGGCGATCTCTATCAGTTGACGGGAGCGAACAGCGCGACCGAACCGTCCCTGGGCGCGACCTTCGCCGCCTTCCCGTTCAACAACCCCGCGTTCGTCGATCCCAACACGGGGCAGCCCGCCCGCGTTTTCGACACCTGGACGAGCGCCAAGGATACGACCAACGCCACGCCGGCGTATGACTACAGCAACTGGCAGACCGCCGGGTCCGCGACCAGCATTCCCATCTTCAAGGACGCGAATGGGCATCCGATCCTTATCAAGGCCTTGCAGATCACTCTACGAGTCTGGGATTTCAAGACGAAAAAGACCCGTCAGGTGACCATCGTGCAGAAGATGTGAGCCGCCCGCCCGATCAACGAATATACCCTGTCGCCGCGAGAGGATACGAGTCATGCACCTCCGACGAAACGCCGCCGGGCCGGGCCGCCGCCGCGGCATCATCCTGCTGATCGTGCTGGCCATGCTGACGCTGTTCGCCATCGCCGGCCTCACCTTCGTTCTCTACGCGGAAGCCGCGGCGGAGTCGGCCCGCATCAACCGCGACGCCGAATCGTTCACGAGCGTCAACGGCCCCGACATGGACCCTAACCAGGCCTTCGCGTTGTTCCTCGGCCAGTTCATTTACGGGACAACCGACCCGACCGCGATGGACTCTTCCGGCGCCTACTCCGCCCTCCGCGGCCACAGCCTCGCCGAGACCATGTATGGCTCCTATGACGCGGTCCCCAATGGGGCCAATTTCGTCCCGTCCGACGCGCCCTATAACGGGACCGGCCGGCTCCACGAACCGGGCCTGTTCCAAGGCACGGACGGCTATCAGATGGTGAATTACACCTATCACCCGTCCGACGGATTTCTACGCGACCCGTCGCGGCCCGGCACGCGCGCCAACAATTCCGCCAACCGCACCACGTACACCGGGGGCCAGAATGCTCCATACACCTATCCCGACCTAAATAGCATGTTTCTGGCCTCGATCCGGTCAACGGACGGGATGGTGGTTCAGCCGTCGTATCACCGCGACTGGGCCGGGTTCGGCACTCTCGACCCAAACAATCCCAATTGGAACAACAACAGTCTCACCGCCCAATACTTGAAATACTTGACGCTTCGCCCCCGTCCCGCCGACATGGGGCCGGGTTTCATCCCGCCCATAAGCAACGCCTCCGTGTCCGGCAGCGTCGTGCCGGCCGGCGACGTGAAGAACCTCGTCGGAATGCCGGGCGGCAACGACAGCATCTGGATCGACATCGGCGCCCCCGAGCTGACCACCGCCGCCGGCGTCCGCTACAAGATGCTCGTGGCGCCGCTGGTCCTCGACCTCGACAACCGCGTCAACCTCAACGTGGCCGGCAACATCCTGGCCAACGGCAACCTCCATGCCGGCAACCAGGGCTGGGGGCCGTGGGAAGTCAACATGAGCAAGGTGCTCAGCGCCGGGGCCGCGCCCAACGAATGGCAAAACCTTTTCCTCGGCAACCCGCCCACCGGGGCGGCCCCTATCTACGGCCGCTACGGCGCCGACCGCCTGCCGAGCGCCGGGTTCACGCTCCAGGGGCCGTCGCCCCACGTCTACGCCCAGGCCGATCTCAACGGGACGCTCGACCCAGCCCCCAATACCGCGACCGGGCCGTATACGCTGCCGGCCGCCGGCACGGGCTACTTCCCCACCTTCCCCAACGGCTACGGCAACGGCGGGAACCTGGAAACGAAAAACAGCGGCGGCACGCCCATTCACCCGATGTTCTATAACCCGTTCTTCCCCGGCGGCGACGACCTGCTGCTGCCGCTGCCCGATTACGCCTCGCTCCTGTGGGCCGGCGTCAACGCCTCGCCCGGCTCCGCCCTCGTTCGACTCAGTCCGCATAATTTCACCCCGACCAATCCGGCCGCGATTAACCAGACGACGCTGCTGAGCATGGATCTCGACCGGGCCGGCGCCGCGCCTTACATCTACGATCCGACAGGCGTCTCCGATCCGACAAGCCCGGCATACGGCATCACCTACAACCCGGCGAGTGGCACGTACAGCTACAGTGCGCCCCCGGCCAATCCGCTTGTGTATCACTTCCCGCCCCTCTCTTCGCGTCCCGGCCCGACGCCGGCGAACAGCGAGTTCGACCCCAACACCTGGCGGTCGATCCTGCCTGGCGCTTTGATGCGGATGAATCTGAACCGGGCGCTGGCGGCCTATCCGGCCAACGGCGTTCAGCCCCCGGACCGCCAGCAGTTCGCCCAGGACATTTACACCCGGCTCCTCGCCGTAACGGGGATGACGGGAGTCAACGGCAGCATCGCCACGGCCACCCAGCCGCAGTACAATTCGCTCCGCTGGCTGGCCCAGCTGTCCGCCAACATCGTCGATTACATCGACACCGACGACGTGATGACCGGGTTCCAGTGGACCATGACGCCGCAGGCGCCCGACACCGGCTGGGTCTTCGGCACCGAGTTGCCGAAGCTCACCCTCAATGAGGTTTACCTCGAATACGACAACGACCCGGCCGACCCCGCTACGGTCCCGAACCCGAACCCGCCGCCCGCGACAAAAATGGTCGCCCAAAAGCCGTACCAGATGAACGTCTGGGCCGAACTGATGAACCCGCTGCCCACCGGGTCCGACCTCAACGGCAGCAACCAGGCCGTGCTGCAGAACGCCACCGGGACGCCGCTCTACCAAGTGGTGCTGACCGCGGCGAACAACACGCATCTTCGCGACGCCGGCAACATCGTCGGCGATCCGGACAACGCGGCCGGGATGGCGCCCGCCTCGCAGCCGCTTACGGGCACGGGGACGTACAACTTCGCCGCCACCGGCGGCCAGGTGCTGTCGGTCGTCGGCAACTTCGGCGCCAGCGGCCAGCCGGTGGTCGTGGCGCCGCTCGGCTCGAACCCCAACGACCCCAGTCACACCAACCAGGGCTTCTTCGTCCTCGGCCCGACCATGACGACTCCGACCGTGACGCCCACCAGTTATCAGACGCCGGGCCTCGCAAATTCCGGTACGGCCATGGCCTACACCGTTCCTAACCCGAATGGAGATACGGCCCCGCTGGCGCCGACGGTACTGCTGCGGCGGCTGGCCAACCCAAACGTGGCCCCCCAGCCCAACCCCGCCGCCGCCGGCTACAACCCCTACGTGACCGTCGATTACATCGACATGAGCAAAGTCACGGGTACTACCATCAACGACGGTCGGAAATATATCTCCACCGGCAACAATGGGAATTACGTCGCGGCCGTGACCAGCCGCTACTCTTTCGGCCGGCAGCAGCCGTATGCGGGCATCGCCGCCCAGTGGAAGCAACAGGCGCCCGCCACACCGGCCGCGAACCAGCCGCTCGACACCTTCTTCAGCGTCAACACGCCGGCGGCGGCCCCGGCGAACGATTGGCTCGTCCACCTCGACCGCCCGCTCATCAGCCCGGTCGAACTGCTTCAGGTTTCGGGATTCAAGCCGCACGAACTGACGCAGCAATTCATCGACGTGAACGGTAACAAGTTCGGCCACGTCGCTCCGTGGATGGATCCGAACTCCCGGCTCTACCGGCTGCTGGAGTTCGTCAAGGTCAAGAACGCGACGCCGGGCATCGCCGAGGGCGGCCGCGTCCCCGGCAAGATCAACATCAACACGCTTGACCCCTCCGCATTAAATGTCTTCCGCGCCCTATGCGACGCCGAGCCGGGCAATACCTTCGCGGACGCCGACGTGAAAACAGCCTTCCAAGCCCTCATGGCCGCCCGCACGCAGAATGCGAACGGCGTTCCAGGGCCGGGCGATCATCCGTTCTGGGGCATGGCGATGGGGGCCGACTCCGGCAGCACGCAGTATCCCGCCCCTGGGACGGGCATCGCCCAGACGCTGTTGAATGGGACGCTTACGAACACCAACGCCGGGGCCACGCACCCGTATCAAAAGATGGAGTTGCTGAACAAGCTGTTCAACAACGTCACCACGCGCAGCAACGTCTTCGCGGTGTGGCTGACGGTCGGCTTCTTCCAGGTGACCAACGATCAGGCGCAGCCGATACAACTCGGCCCCGAGGTCAACGCCGCCCAGGGCAAAAACATCCGCCACCACATGTTCGCCATCGTGGATCGCACACAGATCCAGACGTTCACGACGACGACCAACCAGCCGATCCAGGGGCCGACGCCGCCGGCGACCTCCAACCAGGCGTCGATCAGCATCCCGGCGACGGTCACGGATTCTCGCACGAACCGACCGTGGACGGTACAGCCAGGGTCGATCCTCGTCTACGAGCCGAACACGGCCAACGAAGAGACGGTGATCGTCCAGCAGGGTCTGACGGCGAACTTCACCCTGTCGCACGCGAGTGGGGCGACCGTCATTAGCCGCGGCAACCCCGGGCCGTGGAACCTTCCGGGGCCTTTGCCCTACGACCCCACGCAGGACGCCCAGGTCGTGCCGTACCTCGTCATCATCGACTGAAGCGCCGTATCGGCCGTCCGAGCCGGAAGCGTGAGCGACAGTCGGACACCAACCCGAAGCGCAAGCGAGGGAGAAGGTCAGGAACCTTCTCCCTCGCTTGCGCTTCGGGTTGGTATGAGCGGTTGGCGCTACTCCGCCGCCAGCGAATAGCAGACGATCTCCTTGTCGTTGCGGATGAAAATCGACTTGTCGGCGTAGGCCGGGTGCGACCACACCACGTTCCGCTGCATCGCCTTGTTGGTCGGCTCGATCACGTGGGCGCGATCGATCTCGTCGTAGCCCTTGGGCGTCAGCCTGGCGATAATCAGGTCGCCTTTCTCGTTGAACAGGAAAAAGCGGTCGCCCTGCGGCGTCAGGAAGGCGTTGGCCCAGCGCTCGGTCGGCGATTTGGCGTCGCCGGTCGCCCGCAAGTCTTCCCAGACCCGCGCGTCGTTTTCCTCCTTGAGACAGCGCAACTGGCCGTAGCTGCCCACGCCGTAAATGTAGCCGTCGCGGATGTACGGCGTGCTGATGATGCTGTGCAGGCCGTCGGTCTGCGTCGGCGCCTCGCCGCGGCCCTTGCCCTTCCACAGCACCGACGCCGACGGTTTGCCGTCTTCGACCGTCAGCTTGAGCAGCATCGAGCCATTGTAGAACGACGTCACCAGCAGCCGGTCGCCGTCCAGCCGAGGCGTGGCGATCGACAGGTTCGCCTTGAGCTTGAACGGCTGCGACCAGTAGACCTTCCCGGTCTCCGGGTCGAGACCGTTGACCGCCTCCGGCGTCCAGATGATGAGCTGACGCACGCCGCCGACGGTGTAGATCATCGGCGGACAGTAGCCGATCTGTTCCGTCTCCATCGACAGCGCCCGCCATTTCTCGGCGCCGGTGTCCTTGTCGAGGGCGACCACGACGCTGTTTTCGCCGCCGACGAGACAAATGAGCTTGTCGCCGTCGAGCAGCGGCGACGCGGCGAAGCCCCACAGCGGAACGGGCGCCTTGTACGCTTTGTCCTTGACGAAATTCTTGGCCCACACGTCGGCGCCGGTCGCGGCATTGTAACAATGGAGATCGCCCATCGCGCCGAGGAAGTAGACCTTGCCGCCCCCGACGGCCGGCGTGGCCCGCGGGCCGGCCGGGTAGGAAATTTGATAGGCGCAGGGGTACGACTTCTTCCAGAGGACGCCGCCGTCGGACTCTCTCAGACACCAGAGCCGTTCCTCGCCGTCCACGCTGGGCGTTTTGAACGGGTCGCTGGGATTTTTCGCGCCCGGCGCCAGGACGCGGTCGGGGACGTAGACCTTGCCGTCGGCCACGGCCGGGCCGGCGTAACCGCCGCCGATCGGCGCCCGCCAACGCTCCTTGGGGCCGTTCTTGGGGAAGTGGTCGAGGATGCCGCTTTCCCGCCAGACGCCGTCGCGCCGCGGCCCGAGCCATTGCGGCCAGTCGTCGGCGCGGGCGGATCGACAGGCGGGAAGAAACAGGCCCAGGACGAGAAGCGGCACGATCAACGAAAGTCGGCGCGGCACGGCACGGCCTCCTTGTGGTAAAGGCGGGAGGGAGGGAGGGGCGGGTGGGCGTGGGAATTGTACGAGTTTGCGCGTCCGGCGGAGACGGCCACTCCGTCTTTCCTCCCGCCCGCCGCCTCGCTACAATCTCGCCCGCCTGGGAATGGCGGTCGCCCGCGATCCGTCGTCCGGAATAGGGAGAATGCTGATGCGCAGGATGCCGCGCTGGTGGTGGTCCGTCCCGGTCCTGGTCCTCTCGTGCCTGCCGGCCTCGGCCCAGACGCCGGCCGTCCCCGCCGCCCCGGCGGCCGCGCCCGGCGTCGCCGCCCGCGTCAACGGCCAGCCCGTCCCCGAAAAGTCGGTGCAACGCGCTCTCGAGCGCGTGCCGCCCGACAAGCGCGACGCCGCCCGCCGCGAGATCCTCGATTACCTCATCGACACCGCCCTGCTCGACCAGTACGTCCTGCAACTGCCGCAGTACGCCGTCGGCCCCAAGGACGTGGACGCCAAGGAAGAAGAGGTCAAAGGCGAGCTGAAAAAGGACGGTTCGGATATGCCCAAGATGCTCCGTCAGATGAACCTCACCGAGCCGGAGCTGCGCGAGCAGATCGCCGCCGACCTCCGCTGGAACAAATTCTGCAACGACCTGGCCAAGGAAGACCGGCTCAAGCAACTTTTCGCCACCGAAAAGGAGCTGTTTGACGGCACGGCCGTCCGCGCCCGCCACATCCTGCTGACGCCGGCGATGGACGACCCCAAGGCCGTCGAGGCCGCCGCCGTCGAGCTGCGCGAGATCAAAAAGCAGATCGAGGCCGAGGTCGCGGCCGGCCTGGCCAAGCTGCCCAAGGACGCCGACAACCTGACGCGCGAGAAGGAGCGCCGCCGGCTGCTCGACGACGCCTTCTCCGCCGAGGCCAAGGAAAAATCGCTGTGCCCGTCGAAGGAGCAGGGCGGCGACGTGGGCTATTTCCAGCGCACGGCAAGATGGTCGAACCGTTCGCCAAGGCGGCCTTCGCGCTGAAGCCGTATCAGATGAGCGACGTGGTGCGGACGCAGTTCGGCGTCCACCTGATCCTGCTGACCGAACGCAAGCCGGGCCTCGACGTGAAGTACGAGGAGATCAAGGACGACGTGAAGGACGAATTCTGCGACCGCCTGCGCGAGCAGGTCGTGGCCAAGCTCAAGCCGCGGGCGAAGATTGAAATCCTGCCGGCGCCGAAGGCGGAGACGACGCCCGCGCCGAAATAGCATTCCGAACGGTTACCCGTGGGTAGTGAGGGTGCCATGCTTTCGCGGCCGCTATCCGCACGAAAAAACCATCTCCGCCGCCGCGAAAGCATGTTTGGACTTCACCCGGTCTGGGTGACGGCGAAACATGCTTTCGCGGTAGTTCCGATACTGTTCGGGTTGGGAAAGTAGCCGCGAAAGCATGGCACCCTCGACACCGCTGGTCAATCAATCGCCTTAACGGCCGGCCGCCGCGTCAGAGACGACAACGATCTCCGGCGTATTCAAAAACCGCCGATCCGCCCCCTGCACCCGTTCCAGGGCCGCGCTAACCAAGCCGGCCCTCGCCCGGTCGGCGGCGTGGAGTAGTCGGCCGCGGCGGACGGAAGCGTCGGCCCGGTCGAAGTCGCCGAGGGCGCGTTCCGTCAGCGCCTTGTAGTACCAGAACCGAGCGTCGCCGTCGTCGATCCGGACGGCCGCGTCGAAGCTCACCAGGGCCTTGTCGAAATCGCCCCGCCAGTAGCTGCGGTAGCCCACCCAGAACAGCCGGTCGGCTTCGTCCGATTTGCGATCTTTATTGCCGTCCGCGCCGCCGAGATTGGACTGCGGCCCCGGCGGCCGGACCCCGCCCCCCTGGTCGGCCGGCGGCGGCATGTTCGGCGCTGGCGGACGGACGCCACCGGGACGGCTGGACGGCGGCGGGGGCGGTGGAGACCTGCGTCGCGGTTCCCGCGACGACGACTCGGATTCGGTCGAATCGACCGGGTAGTAATAGACCGCCGCCGGCCCCGACACCCAGGAGCAGGTGCAGAAGTCGTAGTAGATCATGGACGACGGCTGCACCACCATGACGTATTTCTTGGGCGCGTCGAGCCGCTTCTGAATGCGGTCCACGTGCCGTCGCGTCTCCTCCAACTGGCGGCGCAGCAGGTCGGTCTGATAGCGGGCGTCTTCCAGTTCCCGCTGCCGCCGCTTGCCCTCGATCCGCGTCGCGTCCAATTCCCGCTGACGCTTTTCGTTCTCGCGCTTGAGTTCGTCCAGCGTCCGGTCGCGCTTTTCGCCGTCGCGGCGAAGCTCTTCCAGGTCCTGACGCAGCTTGTCCACCTGCGCCCGCGTGTCCTCCAGGGCCTTTTGCCGTTTGTCCGCCTCGGCCCGCGCCCCGTCCAGCTCCTTTTGCCGCTTGTCTCCTTCGTGTCGAAGGTCGTCAATGTCCTTGTCGCGCTTCTCCCCCTGCTTGCGCAGATCGTCCAATTGCAAGCGCAACTTCTCCAGCTGTAACCGCGTCTCGTCGAGGTCCTTTTGCCGTTTGTCCGCCTCGGCCCGCGCGGCTTCGAGGTCCTTTTCCCGCTTATCGCCCTGCTTTCGCAAATCGTCCAGGTCCAGTCGCAGCTTCTCCAGCTGCACCCGCGTCTCGTCCAACGCCTTTTGTTGTTTCTCCTCTTGTTCCAGGCGTCGCTTCTCGTCCACGTCCTGACGCAGCTTGTCCAGTTCCCGCCGCGTCTCGTCCAGCTCGCGGCGCAACCGGGCGACCTCGTCTCCTTTCTCCGCGGGCGGCATCAACGGCGGCTTGACCGGCACGGGCTTCGGTTCCGGTTTCGGTTCCGGCTTCGGCACGGGTTTCGGTTCCGGCTTCGGTTCGGGTTTGGGATTCTGCCCGATTTCAAGATGCGCCACATCGATAATCGCCTTGGCGTCCGCCTTGTCCACCAGCCCGGCCCCGGCCGTGGCCGCGCCCCCGCCCAGGCTCTGTCCCCAAAGAACGTGATCGAAGACTTTGTGGAGGTCTTCCAGCGCCTTGGCGCGCTCGGCCGAGTTCAGGGCGTGGGTCGGCTTAACCAGCCACGTCAGCTTCATCGGCGCGCCCTTCTCGTGCTCGTAAGCGATCGTTTGGGGGTCGAGGACGACCAGCTTGTCGAGTTCCTCCCAGAACTGGTTGAGCATCGGATTTTGCCGGCTCGCCTCGACGGCCGCCGCCTCCGCCTTGCGGAGTTTTTCCTGCGTCAGTTCCTTCAGCGGGACGGTCAGGCCGCCGCCCAGCGGCGGCGCGCTGGCCTTCTTCGGCGGCGGTTCTTTCGTCGGTTCCTTTTCCGGCGCCGCCCGCGACTGCAACGCGAGGACCGACAGCACGGAGGCGGCGAACAACGCGCACCGAAGAGAAGAGATAGGCCTCATAAGGGACTCCACAAGTGCGAATCGAATCGGCGACCGGACGCAAGGGTACGAGCCGCCCGGACGGCCCGAAATGCTCAGTTGCTGATGGTAAGCCTTTGCCGTCGCGGAGTCAATTCGCGGCGTTGGGGCGATTTGTGTAAAATAGGGAAGGTTGTAGCGATTGTAACGACTGAGAGGGTCGGTGTCACGGCGGGCGGATCGGCTGGCCTCCTCGCATGTCAGGCCGACGCCGACTTTTGAGGCGCGGCACGTTCTCCGAGAACTTGCCCATTCCGGGCGGGGGTCAGCAGCGGCGCGATATGGTAGCGGAATTCGCGGAATTGGATGGTCACGACGAGGCCGTTGCTCACCAGAATGGAGTGGGAGAAGAGGCCCGGTTCGATCAGGTCGATTTCGTCGTAGAGCCAGATCGGTTGAACAAACGAAAAGACCTCCGAATCCACCGGCCTTTCGATCACGGGCGGGGCTGTGACCGTATACTGGAGGATCGCCAAGGTGTTCAGGAACGCGGGGATTAGCGTGTTTTCCTGCGCGGCGATGATGGTCACGTCCTGCGAATTCCGGGGGAGCGTGCAGGCGGATATCTGGGCGATGGCGCACCAGTCGGCGTCGTGCAGGCACTGCTCGTCGTGAAACTTCCGCAGCGCCTCCGGAAGCTGGGACTTTATCTTGCCGTAACGCCTCCGATAGCGTTGAGTCGCTCGTTCCCACGCCTCCTCCGTGCGGTCGAGTACGTCGTCGTCGAGGGATTGGCCCTGCACGTACAACTCGGGAGTGAAGTACTTCATGGGTTCCTGGCCGCCTTTTTCCCAGCCGTTTCGTAAAAGGTATGCCCCAGCGGAGGTTGTTGCCGCTGCTGGAAATGGGGCAGAGCATACTGGCCGGCGCTCTCGTGAGGATCTTGGCGCTCGTTCGATCCGACGGCGTCCTCAATTCGCCGGCCTACCGCCCGATTCTCGCGGGGAGGACCGTCGCAAACCACAATATCACGTCCCGCCAGTCGTTCAAGGACCGCCTGGGCCTCCGTGATCTCCGCGCCGCGGATGACGCGACCGAGATTGCCCCGTGTCGCCTCGCAAATCTTCGCCAGACTCGGGCCAAGTGGTTGGGCGGCCTTCGGTTTCGTGGCCATCGGCTTACTCCGTTCTTCCTGTCATGCTCCGACCGCCGACGGACTGACGGCGGATGTCACAAGACAGTAAAACCAGAACGCCGGCCACTCCGCCAGGGGCTGCTTTCCGATTGCCAGAAAAAAACGCCCTGTCAACGCGATGTCTCACGCATCCCGCAGCTTGAACGAGATGTACTTCGTCTCCAGATACGCCTCCAGCCCCTCATGGGCCAGTTCGCGGCCCAGGCCGCTCTCCTTCATGCCGCCGAACGGGCACTGCGGCGTCGCCGGCACGGGGTCGTTGATGCCGATGATGCCCGCCTCGATCCCCTCCGCCATCCGCCACGCCGTCGTCAGGTCGTTGGTGAACACGTAGGCCGCCAGGCCGTAGCGCGTGGCGTTGGCCGCCCGGATCACGTCGTCCAGGTCGCGGAACTCCAACAGCGGCATCACCGGCGAAAACGGCTCCTCCGTCATCATGCGCGCCTCGGGCGATAGGCTCGTCAACACCGTCGGCTCGAAAAAATAGCCCTTGGGGAAGCGCTCGCTCTGCTTGCCGCCGGTCAACACCTTGGCGCCCGTCTTGCGGGCGTCTTCGACGAGTTCAAAAGTCTTTTGCAGCGCCCGCTTCTCGATCATCGGGCCGACTTCGACGCCCGGCTCCAATCCGTTGCCCATCTTCAAACTCTTCGTCAACTCGACTGCCGCCTCGGTGAACTTCTTTTGCACGTCCTTATGGACGTAGAAGCGGCTCGGGGCGATGCACACCTGGCCGTTGTTGCGGAACTTGCCGGTCACGGCGATCTTGGCCCCGACCTCCGGGTCGGCGTCGGGGAAGACGATGAACGGGGCGTGGCCGCCCAGCTCCAGGCTCAGACGCTTCACCTGGTCGGCGCAGCCGCGCATCAGGTGCTTGCCGACCTCGGTGGAGCCGGTGAACGAGATTTTGCGACAAATGGGATTGTCGAGCATCTCGTCGCCGATCTCCTGCGGCGGCCCCACGACAAGGTTGGCGACGCCGGGCGGCAGGCCGGCCTCCTGCATGCACTCAAACACCTGGATCAGGCAGAGCGGCGTCTGGTGGGCAGGCTTGCAAACGATGGTACAGCCGGCCGCCAGGGCCGGGGCGATCTTGCGGGACGGCAGCGTGACCGGGAAATTCCAGGGCGTGATGGCGCCGACGACGCCGACGGGGTGCTTGAGCGTCATGTGGCGCTTGCCGGGCGCCGAGTTGGGGATGACCTCGCCGTAGGCCCGCTTGCCCTCCTCGGCGAACCACTCGAAGGTGTCGGCCGAGTGCAGCAGTTCCGCCCTGGCCTCGGGCAGCGGCTTGCCCTGCTCCATGGTCATCGTGCGGGCGATGGCGTCGGCCCGCTCGCGCATCAACTCGGCCGTCTTCTTGAGGACCTTGGCCCGGTCCCAGGAGGTCAGCTTCATCCACGGGCCCATCGCGCGTTGCGCGGCCTCCAGGGCGCGCTTCGTCTCGGCCCGGCCGCCCCAGGCGATCTCGGCGATCGTTTCCTCGGTGGCGGGGTTGACGACGGGGTGCGTCCGGCCGTTGTCGGCGTCGCACCATTTGCCGTCGATGAACAAGCGCTTTTGGGTCGCGGTCGCGGTGGTCATCTGCGTTCTCCTCCGATACCAACCCGAAGCGCGAGCGAGGGAGTAGGTCCCCGGACGTAAACACTATCCAGGACCTTCGCCCTCGCTTGCGCTTCGGGTTGGTATAGATCACCTCACAGGATAAACTTACTCAAATCCTCCTTTTGGAGGATGTCGTTTAGCCGCCTGCGGACGTAGTCGCCGTCGATGACGACGCGCTTGTCGGGGATGTCGGGACTCTCAAAACTCACCTCCTCGACCACGCGCTCCAGGATGGTGTGCAGCCGGCGGGCGCCGATGTTCTGCGTCGTGCGGTTGACCTCGAAGGCCACGTCGGCCAACGCCTCGACGCCGTCCGGCGTGAACTCCAGCGCCACGCCCTCCGTGGACAACAGGCCGGCGTACTGCTTGGTCAGCGAGTGTTTCGGCTCCGTCAGGATGCGCAGGAAGTCCTCGCGCTTCAGGTCCGTCAGCTCGACGCGGATCGGAAATCTCCCTTGCAGTTCCGGCATCAGGTCCGACGGCTTGGAGGTGTGGAACGCCCCGGCCGCGATGAACAGGATGTGGTCGGTGCGCACCGGGCCGTAGCGCGTGTTGACCGTCGTCCCCTCCACCACCGGCAGCAGGTCGCGCTGCACGCCCTGGCGCGACACGTCGGGGCCGTGCGTGGACGCGGGGCCGCAAATCTTGTCCAGCTCGTCCACGAAGATCATGCCCTGGTTCTCGACCAACTCGACCGCCTTTTCCGTCACCACCTGCCGGTCGATCAGCGCCTCCGTTTCCTGCTCCAGCAAGACGCGCCGCGCCTCCTTGAGCGGGATTTGGCGATTCTGGGCCTGTTTCGGCATGATGCGCTCGAACATGCTCTGGAAATCGACGTCCATCTGTTCCATGCCGAGGTTGGAAAAGATCTGCACCGGCACGGCCTTCTGTTCGACGTTCAACTCCAATTGGCGGTCTTCCAACTCGCCGGCCTCCAGGCGGGCCTTCATCTTCTCGCGGGTGCGTTGCCGGCGATCGTTCTCCTCGTGATTTTCCGGGTCCCAGGTGTTCGATTTCGGCACCAGCAAATCGAGCAGCCGATCGGTGACGCGCTCCTTGGCCTGCGTCTCGACGCGGCCTCGCTGTTCCTGGCGAACCATGCCGACGGCGATTTCCGTCAGGTCGCGGATCATGCTTTCCACGTCGCGGCCGTGGTATCCGACTTCGGTGTACTTGGTGGCCTCGATCTTGAGGAACGGGGCGCCGACCAGCTGGGCGAGGCGGCGGGCGATCTCCGTCTTGCCCACGCCGGTCGGGCCGATCATGATGATGTTCTTGGGCGTCACGTCCTTGCGGAACTCCTCCGGCAGCTGCTGGCGGCGCCAGCGGTTGCGGATGGCCACGGCCACGGCCCGCTTGGCGGCGTCCTGGCCGACGATGTAACGGTCCAACTCCGACACGATTTGGCGCGGCGTCATGTCTGCCACGGCGTACCTCCAAAATAGTGGCGAGTGGCGAGTGGCGAGTGGCGAGAGAAGAAAGATCCTTGCAGGAGTCGCTTTGCCCTTGGGTTTGTCCGTCTTCTCTCGCCACTCGCCACTCGCCACTCGCCACTATTTCACAGCTCTTCGACTTCGATTTGCCGGTTCGTATAGATGCACAGATCCGCCGCGATCTCCAGGCCGGCGCGGACGATTTGGGCGGCGTTCATTTCCGTGTTGAGGAGAAGCGCCGCGCCGCCGCCAGGGCGTACGGGCCGCCCGAGCCGATGGCGGCCACGCCGTCGGTCGGCTGGATCACGTCGCCGGTGCCGCTCACCACCAGCAAATGCTCGCGGTCGGCCGCCACCAGCATCGCCTCCAGGCGACGCAACATGCGGTCCATGCGCCAGTCCTTGGCCAGTTCCGTGGCGGCGCGCGGCACGTTGCCCTGGTAATCCTTGAGCTTGGCCTCGAAACGCTCCAGAAGCGAAAAGGCGTCGGCGGCCGCCCCGGCGAACCCGGCCAAAACGCGGCCGTCGTAGAGGCGGCGCACCTTGTGGGCGTCGCTCTTCATCACCACCTGACCGAGCGTCACCTGACCGTCGCCGCCGACGGCCACGCCGCCGCGGCCGCGCACCGCCAAAATGGTCGTGGATCGTAACCGCGTCACCGCATTCTCCTTCCGCCTTCCTGGCGAGCGGCCGGCGTGAGCCGGCTGGTAAGGGTCGGACCAGCCGGCTCACGCCGGCCGCTCGCCCTGTTCCGAACGGCCGTCAACGGTCATAATATAAGAAGGAGGCGTCCGCGGGTCCGGCGAACCGCCGAGGACCCGCTTCGCCGCTTCAGGAACCGACGCCATGACGCACCCCCGTCTGCCGCTCCTCGCCGCCCTGGGCGTGTTCGCCGTTGCCGTCGCCGCCCGCGCCGAGGACGACCGGCCGACGACCGCCGTCCGCGACGACGCCCGGCTTTTCAGCCCGGAAGCCCGCCAGAAGGCCGACGAGGAGATAGCGGCCATTAAGAAGGCGTATCATCTGAATTTCGTCCTGGAAACGGCCGCGGCGGCGCCGGACGAGGTGAAGGCCCAGCTTCAGGCCGCGAAAACCAACGCCCTGAAAATGCAGGTGCTTGACGCCTGGGCGCGCGACGGGCCGAAGACGCGCGCTCGGACGGCGTTTACGTCCTGGTCTGCAAGGACGTGGTGCGCGGCTGGTTCGGCCGGGTGTACGGCTGTGTCGTCGTGGTGGTCGCGCCCGAAGCCCTCGGACGGGCCATCACCGCCGTGGACGCCAAGGCGCTTCACGACCGTCTCGTCTGGTTCAGGGTCCAGGACACGGCGAAAAACGACAAAATCCTGCTCAACGCCGTGGAGCAAGTCCGCGAGGACGCGGCCTACAACCTGCGACCGCCCTTCCCGTGGCTGCAAGTGAGCGGCGTCCTCCTGGGCGTCCTTGGTTTGTGGGGCGTCCTTGGGCTGGTGCGTCGGCGAATGCGGGGGACGTCCGTCGCGGGGCCGCCGGAGACGGGGCGGCTGGTTTTGTACGGCGGCCTGCTCGGCGGGATGTTCGGGACCGTCGCCGGACATTGGATTTATGACAGCCTGTTTGTCGCCGCTTCCCGATCCGCGGTCCCCGTCGCCGCGTCCGCGCCGGAACCGCCCCCGGCCGAAGCGGGCGACGCCGAACCCGCGCCGACCGCCGCCGAGCGACTGGATTTGGCGGCGCGTGATGGGGCGATGGAGGAATCGAAGACGCCGGTGGAGGCGCGGTCCTGAGACACGATCCGCACGATATCCGGTTAGCCGCGACCCGAAGGGGAGCGCTCGGGATGAAACCAGGGTAATTGGGGCAATCGGAACGGGACGTACCAACAATACGAATGGTTCGACGCAACTCCTTGTCTCAAATCCGCTAGGGCGAGGGTTGTTGCAACAGTCGCGGTTCGTATACTAATCCTCTCCAGCCGGATGACGGTTCGATTCCGCCCCGGCACGGGCGCTCCCGCCTCCCCGCCGTCCCATCGGAACCGGAAAGAGGTCGGCTTACGCCGGCAAGTTCGGTGCTGCCGATCGTGTCGGGCAATCGGCCCTCCTCGCAGACCGCGTGCGGATTTCGGCCCTGATTGACTACAGTTAAAGCTTCGCATCGGTTAAATTTAGTAAAGATGCGGAGGCTTGGTGGTCTCGGGGAACTGTGAGGAAGGCGGGTTCCATGCTTCGGGAGCTGCGCGGGGCGCGTATCCTGATCACCGGCGCGTCGAGTGGCATCGGGCGTGCATTGGGTGAACAGGCGGCGCGCGCCGGGGCGCGTGTGGCCCTCACGGCCCGATCGGCCGACCCTCTGGAAGAACTGGCCCACCGGCTGACCGCCGCGGGGGCCGAGGCGGCGGCGTTTCCCGCCGACCTCACGTCCGACGCCGACCGTCGGCGGTTGATCGAAGCCGTTGCGGAGCGCTTTGACGGCCTGGACGTGCTGGTCAACAACGCGGGCGTCGCCGGGGCCGGCCATTTCGCCGACGGGACCGAGGCGGTGCTGCGTCAGGTGATGGAAGTGAACTTCTTCGCACCCGCGGAGTTGATTCGCCTGGCCGTGCCGGTGCTGACTCGCGGCCGCCGGCCGGCGGTGCTGAACGTCGCCTCGATGTGCGGCCGGCGCGCCATGCCGGCCTGGTCCGAGTATTCGGCCAGCAAATTCGCCCTGTGCGGCCTGACCGAGGCGCTGCGGGGCGAGTTGGCGCGCTTCGACATCGACGTGCTGCTGGTCGTTCCGGGGATGATGCGGAGCGATTTTGGTCGCCACCTGCTCCGCAACGACGCCCGGATGAAGTTCCGCTTCGACCGCGGCGTCCCGGTGGAGGACGCGGCCCGGAGCATCCTCAACGCCCTGCGGCGCAACCGGACGGAAACGGTGCTGGGCTGGGACGCCCGCTGGATGTTGCGGTTCAACCGCTTCTTCCCCAGGTGGCTCGACCGACTCGTCGCCCGGCGCGTGCGGCGACTGTACGCCAAGAGTGGCGAGTGGCGAGTGGCGAGTGGCGAGAAAAGGCAAACCGATGTTCCCTCACCATTGCCGTGATATGTCTTCACTCGCCACTCGCCACTCGCCACTCGCCACTGCTTAAGGGAACGATCTGATGTGCGGCATCGCGGGAATCCTCGACCTTTCCGGAAAGCGGCGTCCGATCCCCGCGGGGGCGATCCGGGCGATGGCCGACGCCATCATTCACCGCGGGCCGGACGAGGACGGCTACCTGGAACGGCCCGGCCTGTCGTTCGCCTCGCGACGCCTCAGCATCGTCGGCCTGTCCGACGGCCGGCAACCGATCTTCAACGAAGACCGCTCGGTCGCCGTCGTCTTCAACGGCGAGCTGTTCGACTACCCGGAACAGAAGGCGGCGCTGGAAGGCCGCGGCCATCGCTTCGCCACCCACTGCGACACCGAAATCATCCCGCACCGCTGGGAAGACCATCAGGAAGGGATGTTCGACCACCTCCGCGGCCAGTTCGCCGTCGCCCTGTGGGACGAGAAGCGGCGGCGCGTCGTCCTCGGCCGCGACCACTTCGGGATCTGTCCGCTCTACTGGACGCGCCAGACGTCGGCCGACGGCGAATGGCTGCTGTTCGCCTCGGAGATCAAGGCGCTTCTCGCCTCCGGCATGGTGGAAGCGCGGCCCGACCCGCGCGGCGTCAACCACCTGTTCACCTTCTTCTCGATGCCCGGCCCCGTCACCTGTTTCCAGGGCGTCCAGGCGCTGACGCCCGGCCACTACCTGAAGATTCAGCTCGGCGGCGACGGCGAGGCGGCGCGCGTCAGCGAACACACCTACTGGCAACTCGATTTCCCCGATTCCGGACAGGAATACTCCGCCGACGCGAAGACGCTGACGGACGAGTTCGAGGAGGTGCTGCTGGCCAGCGTGAAGCGGCGGCTGCGGGCCGACGTGCCGGTGGTGTCGTACATCAGCGGCGGCGTCGATTCCAGCGTCGTCGTGGCCATGGCCAGCAAGGTGCGCGGCTCGCCGATCCCGTCGTTCACCATCCGCATCCAGGACCCCAAGCTCGACGAGGTCGCCCAGGCGGAGGTCACGGCCCGGTACGTCGGCACGGAGCCGATCATTGTGGAGGTCGGGGCGAAGGAAGTCCTGGCCACCTACCCGGCGCTGATCCGGGCGGCGGAAAGTCCGGTGGTCGATACGTCCTGCACGGCGCTGATGCTGCTGGCCCGCGAGGTCCACCGTCAGGGCTACAAGGTGGCGCTGACCGGCGAGGGGGCCGACGAGTGGCTGGCCGGCTACTCCTGGCACAAGATCAACCACGTGCTGGGCCGTCTCGACTTCATCCCCGGTCTGCCGCTGAGCCAACTGGTCCGTTCGGTGATGATCCGGGCCATGCGGGCGCCGGCGTTCGCGCCGGACTACATGGAACGGTCGGATCAGGCGGTCGGCGGCCACAACGGCTGGCTGGACGTATACGGGCTAATGAGCCTGTCGAAAGCTGCGCTTTTACAGCCCCTGGATGAAGGAGGCCACGGCCGGCCTCGTGCCGTTCGAGGACCTCGGCCTAGACGCCGACCGGATGCGGCGCTGGCAGCCGCTCAACCGCGAGCTGTGCCTGAGCGGCCGCTGTCACCTGCCCGGCCTGCTGCTCAACGCCAAGGGCGACCGCGTGGCGATGGCCAACTCGGTCGAGACGCGCTACCCGTTCCTGGACGTGGACGTGTTCGACTTCCTGGCGAAAGTCCATCCGAAATGGAAGCTGGGGCCGTTCCTGCGGGAGAAGCTGCTGCTTCGCAAAGTGGCCGAGCGCTGGCTGCCGCGCGAGGTCGCCTGGCGCCGCAAGGGCATGTTCCGCGCCCCGTTCGACAGCTTTCATCTGGACCAGGCGCCGCCGTTCGTGGACCAGCTGCTCAGCCCGGAGTCGCTGCGCAAGACCGGCTATTTCGATCCGGAATCAGTACAACATTGGCGCAGGGCCTACCGCGCGCTGCGGCCCGGTTCCCTGCAACGCACGTCCGTCGAGATGGGCCTGGTCGCGGTGACGGCGACGCAGCTGTGGCACCAGACGTTCATCGATTCGAGTTTGGCGGACCTGCCGTCGTATAAAGTGGCGAGTGGCGAGTGGCGAGTGGCGAATGAACGACGGAATGGCGAGGCGCCCGCGAACGGGGACGCCGCTCGCCACTCGCCACTCGCCACTCGCCACTCTTAAAAGGGGCGTCGCCGTGTCGTATTCGTTAACGACCCTGTGGCACGAACGGGCGCGTTATCTGCCGGGCGTGCTGGCGGTCGCCTTCAGCGCGCTGCTGATCGCGCTGCAGTGCGGCCTGCTCATGGGGCTGTTCGCCATCACGTCGATCCCGATCGACCACACCCACGCCGACATCTGGATGGGGGCGCCGCGGGTGCTGAGCGTGGACCTCGGCGAGCCGATCCACGAAGGGCTGTTCGCCCGCCTGCAGAACCAGCCGGAGGTGGAGCGAACCGAGTTCTTCCTCCAGGGGTTCAGCTACTGGAGCAAACCGGGCGGCGGCCGCGAGCTGTGCATGATTATCGGCTCCAACCTGGGCGACCACGCGCTGGGCCGCGTGGACGAGTTGGACCCCGACCTGCGCTCCAGGCTGTCGGAGCCGGGTTCCGTCGTCGTGGACGCTTCGGACCTGGAACGCCTGGGCATCAAGGGCGTCGGCGACACGGCCGAGATCGCCGGGCCCAAGGGGCCGCGGGCGGTGCGCGTGGTCGGTTTGACGCACGGCCTGCCGAGCCTGGCCGGCCCCTACGTCTTCTGCTCGCACGCCACGGCCCGCGAGCACCTGACCATGCTGCCCGACCAAACGACTTACGTCCTGGCCAAGTGCAAGGACCCCGCCGCCGCCCCAGCCGTGGTGGCGCGGCTCAAGGACCGCTACCCGGATCAATCGACGTTTACGAGCGACGAATTCTCCTATCGGTCGCGCATGCACTGGCTGACGAAGACCAAGGCCGGCATCGCCCTGGGCTACGCCGCCGCCCTGGGCCTGCTGGTCGGCGCCGTCGTCACCTACCAGACGCTGTCGGCGGCCACCAAGGCGTCGCTCCGCGAGTACGCCGTGCTCCAGGCGTTGGGCATCCCGCGCTGGCGCATGGCGATGGCGGTGATGGCCCAGTCGTTCTGGGTGGGCGCCATCGGCGTGGCCCTGTCGCTGCCGGCCGTGTACGGCGCTGGCGCTGGTGGCCGACCGCCTGGGGCTGCACGTCGAACTGCCGTGGTGGTTGCTGGCGACGGCCGCCGGCGTGACGTTGGTGATGGCGCTGCTGTCCGGCCTGCTCGCCCTGCGGACGTTGCGACAGGTCGAGCCGGCGATGCTGTTGAGGTGATATTTTGGGGTAGGGCGTTTCTGGCCATCGGTTTTAGCCCCGGTAGGGGCGGCGGTCAATAGCCAGGGGCGTAAGCCCCTGGGGAGGGTGAAACCCCTGGCCGGCCGCGGCGTGCCGAAACCACGAATTTCGGCGCTCCGGCCCGCCTCGGCTCCAGGGGGCTTACGCCCCTGGCTATTGACCGCCGCCCCTTCCGGGGCTGGAACAGGACCGACTACAGCCACTTCCTCCAATGAAGGAGCCGCTGCGATGATGGCGGATCAGACATCGGGGCCGGCCCTCGTCGGCAAGCACCTGACGCGCGCCTTCGGCCAGGGGGAGAACCGAACCGTCGCGCTCAACGACGTGTCGATCACCCTCGAGCGCGGCCACGTGTCCTTGCTCATGGGTCCGTCCGGCAGCGGCAAATCGACCCTGTTGGCGGTGCTGTCCGGCCTGCTGCGCCCCGACGGCGGCCAGGTGCATGGCGCTGGGCCACGACCTGTGGAAGATGTCCGATCGCCAGCGCGAGCGCTTTCGCCTCAAGCACTGCGGCTTCATCTTCCAGGGCTACAACCTGTTCACCGCCCTCAGCGCCCGCCAGCAACTGGAGATGGTGGTGCGTTGGGGCGAGGGCGCCTCGGCCCGCGACGCCCGCCGCCGAACCGACGAGATGCTGACGCTCCTGGGCCTGGGCAAGAAATCACACCTACGGCCCTCCGAATTGTCCGGAGGCGAGAAGCAGCGCGTGGCCATCGGCCGCGCCCTCATCAAGGAGCCGGAGTTCTGCTTCGCCGACGAGCCGACCAGCGCCCTGGACTGGGCGCACGGCGAGCAGGTCATCGAACTGCTTCGCAACGCCGCCCACGAGCGCGGCGCCACGGTGCTGATCGTGGCCCACGACGCCCGCATCATTCCCTACGTGGACAACGCGTACAACCTGGAAGACGGCAGCCTGCGCGACGGCGAGGACGAGGGACGGCCGCACGCCCCGCACGACGCCGCCGACCACAACGGCGAACTCGCGCCCCGCTACCCCAGCGTTCACTGAGGAGGCCTCCCCGATGAACCGTTCCCGAACCGTTTTGCCGTGGCCGCGTCTCCGCCTGAACGTCTGGCTGGTGGGCGTGCTGGCGCTGTCGTCCGCCGCCCTCACGGTCTGGGCGCTGACCGCGTACGCCGAGGCGCCGGCCTCCGCCGCGCCGGCGACGCATTCCGACCTGCACTACGCCTTCCTCGGTTACGCCGACCTGGAGCAGGGCGTCACGCCGCTCTACCCGCTCCAGCCGGGCCGCGTCGTCCAGGTGTTCGTCCACGACGGCGACAAGGTCGATGCGGACGCGCCGCTGTTCGCGCTGGACGCCAAGGCGGCGCAGGACCGGGTGGACGAGGCCGAGGCCGATCTGAGCGACGCCAAGCTCCAGCTGGACCAGGCAAACAAGCTGCCGGAGCAACACGAGGCGGAACTCGACGCCCAGCGGCAGCTGGTGGACGCCCGCAAACAGGAGGCGGCCGCCGCCCATGCGAAGGCCGACGAGGCAAAGCGCCTGAATCAGAGTGAGACGAAAGCCGTGAGCGACGAGGACGCCCGTGCGGCCGAGGCCCAGGCCAAGGCCGCGGACGCGGCGACGGCCGGCGAAGAGGCCAAGCTGCGTCTGCTGGACCTGAACGACCCGACGATCGGCGTTCACCGGGCCGAGAACGCGGTGAAGGCCAAGGAGGCGCAGTTGAAGAAGGCGCAGCTCGGCCTGCGCGAATGCACCGTCCGGGCGCCGGTCAAGGGCCGGGTGGAGCGCGTGCAGCTTGGCGTGGGCGAAACGCTCGGCCCCAACCCGCAGGCGCCGGCCCTGATGTTCGCGGCCGACGGCCCGCGCATCATCCGCACCGAGGTGGAACAGGAGTGGGCCGACCACGTCGCCCTGAACCAGTCGGCCAGCGTCCAGGACTTCTCCGGCAACGGTCCCACCTGGCACGGCCGGGTCACCCGCATCTCCGACTGGTACTCGCACCGCCGTTCCATCATGATGGAGCCGCTGCAATTCAACGACGTGCGCACGCTGGAATGTATCGTCTCGCTCGACCCCGGCCAGCCGCCGCTGCGGATCGGCCAGCGCGTCCGCGTCACGCTGGACGGCGGGAGCTAAGCGACCCCGTCACGCCGTCCAGCGGAACCAGCGCCGGAACAGCCCCTTGACGAACGGCGTCAGCCGCGTGCGGTTGTAGGCGTCGGCCACCTTGCGCAGCGCCTCCGCCTGCGTGGGATACGGGTGAATGGTCTTCCCCAGCGTGCCCAGCCCACGGCCGGCGACCATCGCCAGCGTGACCTCGCTAATCATGTCGCCGGCGTGGGCGGCCACGATCGTCGCCCCGACGATGTGGTCCGTCCCCTTGCGGACATGGACCTTGACGAAGCCGTCCGCGTCGCCGTCGAGCACGGCCCGATCAACGCCGCTCATCTGCTGCACCAACGTCTCGATTTCGATTCCCTTCTCCTTCGCCTCGTGTTCGTACAGGCCGACGTGAGCGACTTCCGGCTCGGTGTAAGTACACCACGGGACGACGAGACTGCTCACCTTCGCGTTCCCATAAAAGAGGGCGTTCTGGATCACGATCCGCGCTTCGGCGTCGGCCATGTGAGTGAACTGGTAGCGCGAGCAGACGTCGCCGGCGGCGTAGACCCGCGGGTTGTTGGTGCGAAGGCGGTCGTCCACGAAAACACCCTTTTTGAGATCGTATTCCACGCCGGCCGCCTCCAGGCCGAGGCCCGAGACGTTCGGCGCCCGGCCGACGCCGACCAGCACCGCGTCCACCCGCACCTCGCGGCCGTCGGCAAGACGGATCACCTTGTCGGCGCCGGACTGCTCGGCGCGCACGGTCTGGACGCCGACCAGCAGCTTTACGCCGTCGCGTTCCATCGCCGCTTTCACCATTGCCGCCGTGTCGGCGTCCTCGCGCGGCAGCAGCGTGGGCTGCTTTCCGATCAGAAAGACCTCGGCGCCGAAGCGGGCGAACGCCTGGGCCAGCTCACAGCCGATCGGCCCGGCCCCGACCACGGCCAGGCGCCGCGGCAGTTCCGTGAGGTTGAACACGCTTTCATTCGTGAGATAGCCGACCTCTTCCAGCCCTGGGACCTCGGGGCGGGCGGCCCGCGCTCCGGCGGCGATCACGGCCCGCCGAAAGCGCAGCGTTTTCCCGGCGACCTCGACGGCGTCTTTTCCGGTGAATCGGCCGCTTCCGAGGTAGACATCGACGCCGAGGCTGCGGAAGCGGCCGGCGGAGTCGTGGCCGCTGAGTTCGGAGCGCAGCCGGCGCATCCGTTCCATGACGGCCGGGAAATCGACGGCCGCGTCGCCGGCGCGGACTCCGAACCGGCTGGCCGTGCGGACCTCGGCGGCGGCGCGGGCGGCGCGAAGGATCGCCTTGGACGGCACGCAGCCGACGTTGAGGCAGTCGCCGCCGAGCAGGTCGCGTTCGACCAGGGCGACGCGGGCGCCGAGTCCGGCCGCGCCAGCGGCGCAGACCAGCCCGGCCGTGCCGCCGCCGACGACGACGAGATGATAGCGCGGCGGCGGTTCGGGGTTGGTCCAACCGGCCGGGTGGACGTTGTCGAGCAGCCCGCGGTTGAAGTCGTCGGGCGGGGCCACGGTCAACCGTTCGGCGGTGTTCGCCGCTTTCGGCGGTGCGGATTGTCCTTTATCGTCGGCCGTGTTCAGCGCCCGCCGCAGCGCCCGCCGGGCCTGCCAGGTTACAAGGGCGGTGACGAGCACCGTGGCGGCCAGGCCGACCCACCAGAACACGCGGCCGGCGACGCCGGTTTCGGGCGCCTTGCCGCCGGCCAGCATGGCGGCGCCGCCGAGGCTGGAGCCGATATAGATGTAGAGCAGCGTGCCGGGCAACATGCCGATCCATGAGGCCAACACGAAGTCGCGCAGCTTCACCTTGGTCAGACCGTAGGCGTAGTTGAGTACGACGAACGGCAGCAGCGGCGACAGGCGCGTGAGCAGGACGATCTTGAAGGCGTTTTCGGCGACGGCGGCGTCGAGCGCTTTGAAGAGGGGTTGTTTCTCCATGCGGGCTTCGACCCAGCCGCGGGCGAGGGTGCGGCCGAGGAGGAAGGCGCAGGTGGCGGCGAGCGTGCTGCCGAGCGAGATGGCGATGGTCGCGGGCACGACCTTGTAGAAGGCGCCGGCGGCGATGGTGAGGAGGAGGGCCGGCGGGAAGGCGAAGAGGGCGGACGGCAGGTAGGCGGCGGCGAGGAGGACGAGGCCCCACAGGCCGAAGGAGTGGACCCATTCGAGGGCCGGGCCGATGCGGTCGCGGAACCACCACGCGGCGACGGTCCCGACGACGAGCAGAGATCCGAGCAGGACCAAACGGAGGATCGGGTTATTTTTCATGGCGGCTCCTTGGGGCGTGGTCCCTATGGCTTAGGTGTTCTGCTTGTTATCATCGCCCTCGACGTACAAGAGAATTATGCGTGGCGCGCTCGTTCGGGACTGTATTAGGGAATACACAGGCCGGCCGAGCCGGAATGAGACGTGGTTGGATGGGCGGGCGCGAAGGAGCGGGACAAGGGACGGCGTGGGCGCGGACGAAGAGCTAGAGCGTCACGACCGCCCGCCCCCGGGCCTTCCGACTCTCGACGTACTCGTGGCAGGTCAAGGACCTGGACCAATGCTGGCGCCGGCATTCCTGTGGCCCGCTCGCTGCGCGCGTCGGCTCACGTCGACCGCGAGGTGTCGAAGCGGGCGCGCAAGGCGAGCTTCAGTACCAGTGTCATCGTCGGTGCCGCCTCGTGGCCTCGGTGGTCCCCGCACCCGTCAAAGCCGTACTGAAACGACGAACAACTTAAGTATCAGCCCAGAGCCTGCCCCTCGGTCACAGGACGATACGGAGGGACCGGATCGTCAATTCTCCTGCCTGCCACGCACGGTACGGGTCGGCGACGTGGACTGCGCGAGCCTCGCGGCGGCCCGCATTGTAGACGCGGGTGATCCGGTATGATGGGCCTTGGGCTTTCGCCAAATCCCACTGGGCGTCCGAGAGGTCGAAGACGGCCCGCGCGTCGTCACGGGTGGACTTCACTTCGACAAAGAGCCGCGAGGCCCCCTCGATCACCTCAATGTCATACCCGACCCCCTGCTCGCCGTCCCGGTTCAGCCAGATCACCTCGGCCACGATGCCCTCTCCCCGGCGCAGGCGGAATCCTTTCGCCGTCTCTTCCAATAAGGCCCCGGAGTACTTCGCTAACAGCTCCTCGCGCAGGCAGTCACGCACATACTTTTCCCCCCACGCCCCCACGTCGCGCCGCACGTCGGGCGGGTCATCCGGTTTACCGACGGACGAGGGTCCGGTTACGCCGTCGGTAGAGCGCTCCGACCCCTGCTGGTGCTCCGTTTGTGGAGGGCTGCCGGGAGAGGGGACAGAGCGCGGGCCGCGGGGCGGGGGCGGCTCGAAGACGGTCCAGGAGAAGCGGACCTCCCCGGGCTCGCACTCCCGCCAGTCGGGCGCGGATGCTGTCCCGTCCACGGGTGGCGATGGTGGCCGCCGCGCATCGGGGGCCGACGCCGGTGGACGGGACGGTGAGGGGGAGCCTGTTCTCTGCCTCTCCCGTGTGTCGTCCCGCCTCTCCGGCTGCGACGGAGGACCGCCTCGCTCCACGGGGCGGCTATCCCCGGTAGTGGGGGCTCCGATCGGGACCGGTGGCGAGGAGACCGGCACCGGCGTCTCGGGCCCGACCGCGGTGTCCTGGCCGGCCGATACGGCCAGACTCACGGCGACTGGCTCTTCCACCGGCGGCTGCGCGGGACTCGGGGTCCCGCTCGCCCAGAACTCTGTCGATCGGACCCATTCGCCGATCGTTTCCGTTTCGTCGCCGGGCAGGTCGGGGATGCCTTTGCGGGTCAAAAACCGACGGATCTTCTCCGTCACCCGTTTCTCTAGCAGGCTGACGAGGAAATCCTCCAACCCCTTCGGGTTACCCAGCCAGAGGGCCAGGGCGATCCCCACCGAGTCCGCATCATCAAGGGCGTCGATGCGAACATAGAGCGTGTCGTCCGCCACGACCGCCGCGCGGTCCACCTCCAGGGTGATGGCGCCGAGGAGCAGACGGGCACGAGGCTGCTCGCAGGTCCGGGCGCGCATGTTCTCCAGGCACCCGAGTTTCCCCGCCGCCTTGAGTCGGTCGTAGAGGTCCGACTCGCGGTGGTGGAGGTAGCGCAGGAGGAACGGTGTGATCAGCCGCAGCTGGTCGGTAAGGGCGTCGTTGGGCTCGGCGGCCGGCGGGGTCACCGCCTCCTGTTTGACGGCCTGTGACAGGAACCGGACGCCTGCGCCCCGCAGGAAGTGGCGGACCTGCGGCAGTCGGTCGGCCGACGATTTGAAGAAGGTCACGCCCGGCCGCCCGCGGAACGCCGCTGCGTAATCGTCGCTGTCGTTGGCGACGACCTCCCCGCGCTCCACGAACGTCCCGTCCTCGCTGAGGAAGACGGCTTGGTCGATGAACTCGCGCCACCAGTCGGCGGCCACAATCTCGTCGCGCTGCCAGCGCTCCCGCATCTGCCGGTCGAATTCCTTGTAGATCGCCCAGACCACCTTCTCGGATGCCGCGTTGGCGACGCCACCCTCGGCCAACTCTACCAATCGGCGTCCGTAGTCCTCCAACGTCGGGGCCTCGCCGACCTCGAGTTGGGTGCGGAAGAACTTCTTGTGCTGGGGGTAGAACGGTTCCAGGTAGCCGCGACCGTCTCCGAACAGCGCGGAGACATCTTTCCAGAAGGCGTGTCCCGCGCGCACGACGCGCGGCGTCTTTCCGGGAATGAGGATCAAGGGCTCCTGCCGAAAGGCTGTTTCGATGGCAGCGGAGGCTTCGTGGTAGTGGTACTGGAGGAACGTGTACAGCGGCTCGAAGCTGGCACGCTCGCGGACGCCCGAGTGCGTGAGATGGCGCAGGCGGCCGATGACCGCATCGACGGTCGGCTCCCGATGGATTTCCATCGCGTCGATGAACCCCGCGGAGGCCAGCGGGACCGCCAGATACGCGACCCCGTCACCGAGCAGCGCGCGCGTGGCTGGCGTGTCGCAGAAGACCGCCCCGGGCTTAGCCAGTCCGCCCCCGACAACGGGAATCCAGGCGGAATCGGTGAGGAGGTCTCCGAACGCGGTGCAAACCGGCCCCAGGTCCAGCGTGCGCCCACGGGGCTGCGACATCAGCCACTTCGTCGTCATCCATCGGGCGTACCGGTCCCAATCCGCATCCAAGAGCGACAGGGCGAGGGAGATGCGATCGACCTCCCCGGTTTCGATGACCTTGGCGAGATCGGGCGACTCAGCCTCGTTGGGCTTCTCCTCGGTCGGTTCCGGAACGATCCGGATGCCGGTCTCGACGCTGAGGTCCAGGAAGAAGCGCCGCCACTCCTCCCGCAGCCTCTTGCGGTCTGCGCGGGTGACTTTCCCACGCTTGGCCCGAGCCTTGCGCTTTTTTAGATGCTCGACCGCGCGCTCGAGGTACACGGGATCCACGAAGCGGATGTTGTCGATGCCCCGGAAGAGTGTTTTCAGTGGGTTCGTGTTCCCGTAGGCTTGGGAGAGGTACATCCAGCCGGGGCGAGAGTAGAAGTTGTTGGAGCCGTCGATGCGGACCCAGAGAGTCGCCTTCAGCTTGCTCAACAAGGCGGGGGACTTCCGGCACTCCTCCCAGTGGTCCTTCACATACTCCACGCAACCGTGCCGGAAGTCGCCGTCCCTCGTCGTGCGCCAATCTTCGGCCGCAAACAGAGGGATCATGTGTTCTCGGATCAGATCCAATGGATACGCCGGTTGGACGCCGAGTTGTCGGAGGAACTTCATCACCGCCGCCGTCTGACCCTTCTCGGCGGAGTCGAGGACGCTGTGCCGAACCACCAGCAGCCCAGACTCGAAGCCGTACTTGCGGCGCCGGCTCGGGGGAAAGAACACCCCGCCCCGGGCGTCCGCCGTGGATGTCAGGCCTCCACTCTCCAAGGGCACGAGGGATAGTTCTCGCAGTTCCTCCACATACGCATCGAGTTCTTGGGTACCGAGGTAGGCGAAGAGCCTGGTAAACCACTCGTCCGGGCGCTCCGCCAGCCAGTCTGACGCTCTGAGGCATGTGACGAGGTCGTCTGGCGTGAATGGGGCGGCTCCGAGGTCGCAGAGCAATGCCGTGTCCGCTCGAAATGTCCCGGCGACGAACTGCTTTCCCAGGAGTCTGAGGACATCCGGGTTGGAGAGGATCGCCTGTACGGCGTCGTCGGCAATGAGGGTTTTCGACGGCGTCACCCACTCGCCGGAAGCGGCAAGGACGCACGGCGCCTCCCGCAACTCGTCGCGAATGACCTTGGCGGCGGACGCGAAGAAGGGGTCAACATCGTCGTCAGGGCGTGGGACGTAGGCGAGGAACGAGGTGCGGAGTCGTTCGTCGTTCTTGCATTCCTCGACGGCCGCGAGGAACAGCTCGGGCAGCGAGTCGCGCAACCAGAGGTTCCACGGGCGGTCGGTCAGGATGCCTTCGCGCCCCGCCGCCAGCACGAAGTCGGCGTGGAGGGCGAACCGCAATCCGTAGTCATCGATCGGGAGGTAGGCATGTACCGGGTGAAAATGGCCGCCGTCGGCGTCGCCATCGGCCGTCAGGGGTAGAGCGATCGCCAGTTCCGTGTCGGCGATGTCCTTGCGCTTCTCCTCGCGGATGCCGGCCTGGACGGGGATGGTCCGCCGGACGAGAGTCCAGCATTCGACGCCGCTGGCCGACCGAAGCTCGACCCTCCGGTCGCCGCCGCTTCTGCTGATCTGTGTCTGGCGGTCGCGCACCTGGTCCTCCACCGTCACGCTGCGCAACTGCTTCAGGAACAGGAGCAGAGACGGACGGATGTCCGCGATCTTAGCGAGTTCGTCCAGGGCGTCGGCGTTCAGAGGCAGGAGGATGTTGGTCATCCCCGGGACCACCTGGGACGGCACCTCATCGACCCAGGACGGCACGACGTAGCCCAGCCCGGTGTCCGGGTCGTGCTTCGGGAGGCGGAACTGGTATCCGTTCGAGAAGATCTGCGGCTCGTCCGTGACCCGGAAGACGGACTTGAACCCGATGCCCTTCTCCCCGATGTGCCCCTTCGCCTTCGTTTTCGTCGAGCGGGACACGTCGCAGATGGCCCGGACGGACGGCTCGCCGAACCCCGTCTCGTTGTTCAGCACGTCGAGGTGCGTGCGGGAGAGGACGAAGCGAAGGTACGGGTCTGCCTTCCCATACTCGTTATCCTCTGCGTTCTGCACGAGTTCGAGGACAAAGTGGATCCCGTCGGCGTAGATTTCTTCCGCCAGCTGCTGCAAGGCGCGGTGTAGCTTGGCGCGGAGGTTCCGAATCGCTGGGATGGCGTCAGGCTCCCCAAGGCCGAATTCCGTCCTCCGGATGTCGTCGATCACCTCGCGGGCAGAGAGCATGGTTCAACTCACGATGAGGCGGTCGTGCCCCGGCACTAACATTTTGAAGCTTGTGGCAGACTATAGCGAACCTCCCCGATTCGACCTTACCATTGTACTCAAAGCGCCCCCCGGTTAGGCCAACGGATCAGGCAGGCGCGGCCCGCCGGGATGAGCCGGCACGGTCGCGGTCGGCCCGGGGCGCGGCAGATCGCACGGCGGCGAGATTTCTTCCCCGAAAATCAGGTCCGGCAGACGTGGTGCGGCGCCGAGGCCGTCATGCCGCAGGCCCCGTTGCAGCAGGTCAATGGCTTCGTCCTGTACCGAGCGCCGCCGGACTTCGGCCCGCCGCTGGAGCTGTTCGTAGATTTCCGGAGGAACATTATCCACGACGAGGGCCGGCATATTGGAATCCCCAAATCGTGTGAAGAGTTTCGGGCGAACAGTTATCGTTCAGAATAGCAGATCGCCGGAGTGGGCACGACCGATTGTAGAGAACCTGCTGGGATCGCCGCGCGGCCGCCTCGATCGGCCCTTTCCGCCCGAGCCGGGCGATAGAGCTAGAGCGTCACGACCACCCGCCCCCGGGCCTTCCGACTCTCGACGTACTCGTGCGCTTCCGCAATTTCCGACAAGGCGAACCGGTGGACGTCCTCGAACCCGGCCCACTTCGCTTCCAGGGCGGCGTTCAGGTCGCGGGCCGCGGCGGCTTTCGCCTCGGCCGGGAAGTCGTCGCTGCCCAGGAAGAACATCCGGATGTTCTTGAACACCAGCGGCCAGAACGGCAACGGCGGCGATGGCGCCCCCGTCGCATAGGCGGCAAGAGAGCCGCCCTGGGCCAGGACTGCCGCATCGCCCGCAATGTTCGCGTCGAACGCGACCTCGACGATGTGGGCGACCCCCTCGGGGGCAAGAGTGCGGATACGGCCGACGACCTCCTCGGCCGGGACGCCGTCCGTTCGGACGACCTGGTGCGCCCGGCGCGCGAGGCAACGGCCTCGTCTTCGCCCGAACGCACCGTGGCGATGACGTGGGCGCCGGCCCGTCGCGCGAGTTGGACGGCGCACATACCGACCGCACCGGCGCCGCCCTGGACCAGCGCCACGCGGCCCGCGACCGGCCCCGCGATATGCACTCCGCGATGGGCGGTGACGCCGGGGATGCCGAGGCAGGCCCCCTGCTCGAAGGAGACGCCGTCGGGGAGCGGCACGGCCTGCCCCGACGAGACGGCGACGTACTCGGCGGCCGTGCCGAAGGGGCGATAACTTTGCGCCCCGTAGCACCACACCCGCTCCCCGACCCGCGACGCGGGCGTTCCCTCGCCCACCCGGTCGATGGTTCCCGCGCCGTCGCTGTGGGGGATGACGCGGGGGTACGGCATCCCGTAGCCGAAGGCGTCCTGTCGCTTTTTCACGTCGCCGGGGTTGACGCCGGAGGCAGCGACGCGGATGCGCACCTCCCCCGGGCCAGGCTCGGGGTCCGGCATCGTCCCGACGACGAGGACGTCACGGGCGGGGCCTTGTTTCTCGTACCAGGCCGCGTTCATGGGACAAGGCTCTCCGCGCTCCGAGGTGAGGCGCCAGATCGTGGAGTTCAGCAGGGCGACGGGCTGCAGCGCTTTACTTTAGGGAAAGCTGTGCCGCCGGCCCCATCGGTATACGAGGCTGGTCAGGCCGAACGGAGAGGGCGCCACGACGGAAACGCGGGGTTGCTCAAGGAATGGCGGAAAAACGGCCCGAAACTGCTCTGGCAGGTCAAGGTCCTGGACCAATGCTGGCGCAGGCGTTCCTGTGGCCCGCTCGCTGCGCGCGTCGGGCCACATCAACCGCAGGTCGTCGAACCGAAGCGTGCAAGTCCTGGCCAGCAACCTCACCTACCCAGGTCGGTATCTGTTCACACAGACCGACCCTTACCCGCGCGTGGCGATCCTGCCCGAACTGGTGTTCGGCGCGATCATCGGCACAGTGGACCTGATCGATTGCGTGCCGCTTGAGAAGGTGGAGGGGCAGCCATACGCGAACGGCCGCCGGCGCTGGATTCTGGACAATCCGGAGCCGTTACGAAGGCCCGTGCCCCGCCCTGGCAAGCCCGGCCTGTTCGAGGCGCCTGACGAACTGCCGCGGAGGGGGGGGAATGAGCAGCGGGTGTAGGTCGGCGGCCTTCGGCAGGTTCGCCGGATCGGACGCCTTCAGGCGGTGGTACGCCTGCTCGATCTCTTGCGGCGGCCTTGACGGAGGAGGACGGGTCCGGCTGATGGGAGGACCCCGCTGAACCGCTCTGTGGCCTCGATAATCAATAGACGGATCCTGGCCCGGCCCGCCGACCTTCGCCGCGCCCGGGCCAGGTGCTTGCCGGTCTGACTGCAACCGAGGATGACGGGCTCGGACCCTTCGGTCCTGTTGTCACCGCCGTGCCGCACCCACGGACGGCCTCTCCTGGGCGACGCCCTTCACCCGGCGTCGCCCACCCGCAGCACGACCTTCCCGCGGGCGGGCTTGTGCCGGTACGCCAGCAGCGCGTCGGCCAGGGGGAACTCGGCGCCGACGACCGGGCGGACCTCGCCGCCGTCGATCAGCCGCGCGACCTCCTCCAGCTCCGCCCGCCTCGGCTCCACGATGAAGAATCCCGCCTGGGTTCGCTCGTCCTGCGACCCCTCCTCGGACGCGGCGATCGTGACCAGCCGGCCGCCGGGCTTCAGCACGCCCCACGACCGTCGCAGCGTATCGCCGCCGACCGTGTCGAACACCGCGTCCACGCCCCGTACCCTCTCCTCGAACCGCTCGGCCCGGTAGTCGATCACCTCGTCGGCGCCGAGGCCCCGCACGAAGTCGAGGTTGCCCGCAGCGGCCGTCGCGGTCACCCGGGCTCCCCGCCAGCGGGCGAGTTGGACGGCGAACAGGCCCACGCCGCCGGCCGCCCCGTGGATCAGCACGTGCTGGCCCGCGGCGAGCCGGGCGCGCTCGAACAGCCCCTGCCAGGCCGTGAGGGCGGAGATCGGCGTCACCGCCGCGTGGGCGTGATCGACGGACACCGGCTTGCGGGCGACGTCGGCGGCTCGGGCCAGGCAGTATTCCGCCTGCGCCCCGTCCCCGAACCAGTCGTTCATGCCGTAGACGGCCTCCCCCACGCCGACGGCCGTGACGCCCTCCCCGAGGCCCGCTGCGTCCCCGGAGAACTCGTGCCCCGGGATGACTGGCAGCGGCCGGGGGCCGCCGTCCCGCGTCGTCCAGGTCGGCGCCCACAGCAACTCGGTCGGGGTGACGGCTGCCGCGCGGACCCGGACCAGCACCTCGCCCGGGCCGGGCCGCGGCGTCGGCGCGTTCCTCGAAGCGGAGCGACTCGGGGCCGCCGCGGGCGTGCAGTCGGATGGCTTTCATGGGGCTCCTCGTGGGCCGAATGGAGGGAAGTGACTACGCCGTGAACCCGCCGGCAGTCGTCAGGCTCGTGCCGATCACTTCCTCTTCGCCTTCTCCGGGTTCGTGACCTCTTTGGCGTCGCGGGAGTGGACGATCACCGCACGGAGCGCCTGAGCCACTCCTCGAACCGCGTCGGGCCGATGCGCGGGTTGTCGCCGGGGGTGAGGCTCTGGTCGTTCACCTCGATGCCGTAGTAACGCGCGTTGGGGTCCGTAATCACCGTCCGGGCGTCGCGGGTTGCGGTCAGATGCCTCCGGACGAGTTCGTCCAGGCGGATCGGTTCGGGGCCGGCAATCTCGACCATGCCGTTGAGCGGTTCCCCCACCGCGATGTCCGCCAGGATGGCGGCGACGTCGTCCGCCGCGATGGGCTGCATGAGGGCAGATGGCAAGCGCACCTTTTGCCCCTCGGTCGACAACTGGGCAATGCCGCCCACGAACTCGAAGAACTGCGTCGAGCGGACGATCGTGTACGGGATCTTGGAGGCCTTGATCAGTCTCTCTTGGGCCATCTTCGCGCGGAAGTAGCCGCTCACGAGGAGGCGCTCGGCGCCGACGACGGACAGCGCGACGTGATGTGTGACGCCGGCGGCCGCTTCAGCAGCGAGAAGGTTCCGTCCCGCGGTCTCGAAGAACTCCAGCACCGCCTTGTCCTCCCACGAGGGCGCGTTCGCCACGTCCACGACGACCCGTGCGCCTGTGAGCGCTTCGGCCAGCCCCTCACCAGTGACGGCGTTGACGCCGGTGGAGGGGGAAGCCGCCACAACCTTGTGCCCGCGCTCGCCAAGGAGCTTCACGAGCTTCTTCCCGATGAGCCCGCTGCCGCCGATCACTACGATCTTCATAACTGACCTCCTCGTTTTTCGTCCCGAATCGGCGCTGTTAATCGACCTCCGCCACCGACCAGCGTGAAAGCTTGTCGGGGTTCAGTGCCATGTAGACGGCCCGGACCCCGCCCTCGATGCGCAGCGACACGACTTGGATGGCCGATGTCGCAACTGGAGTGCCGATGAATGGCACGGTCGAGATTGCGGGCCCCGAATTGATCCGCATGGACGAATTCGTGCGACGATTCCTGATGGCAAGCCAGGTCCCATCGTACGCCGTCTGCAAGCCGCTTATGCCGACGCCGTCCGCGAGTTCCTTGCTTAACGAGCCACGCACCCGATTGCCCGGTTCTGGGCTGCGCAATACTCAGCAAGCCTGCTCTCGCTGGACTGATGGCCACTGGGCTACCACGTACCGGAACGCTCCGCAGTCCGGCCCCAGCCTCTCCTCGACCTTTAAGGAACTCAATGCTCGCCGGGGGGAAGGGCGGGTACGGGATTTGCGTCAAGGCCGACAAACCCACCGGGAAAGCCAGGCGACGCCCCGGACAACTTCACGAGGAGGAGGCGCATGGAGCAGCAACGACTCGGCAAGCAGGGGTTGACCGTCTCCGCGATGGGACTCGGCTGCATGGGCATGAGCGATGCCTACGGGCCCGCCGACGAAGCTGAGTCCATCGCGACCATCCACCGGGCCCTGGACCTGGGGATCAATCTCCTCGACTCGTCGGCGCCATGGCGGAGTTGGTCCGGCAGGGGAAGGTGCGTTACCTCGGCCTGTGCGAGGCGGCGCCCGCGACCATCCTCCGGGCGCACGCCGTCCACCCGATCTCCGCCGCGCGGACCGAGTATTCGCTGTGGAGCCGCGACCCCGAGGACGAGATCATCCCCACCGTCCGGGAGCTGGGCATCGGCTTCGTCGCGTACAGTCCGCTCGGCCGCGGCTTCCTCACCGGGCAGTTGCGACGCTTCGAGGATCTGCCACAGGACGACTGGGGTCGCCACAGGCCGCGGTTCCAGGGGGAGAACTTCCGGAGGAACCTGGAACTCGTGGACCGGGTGAGGGAGATCGCCGCCACGAAGCACGCGACGCCGGCCCAGTTGGCCCTGGCGTGGCTGTTAAAGGAGAACGCCATGGCGAAGCCGTGTGAACACCTGCAGGACCTGACCGCGGCCGACTTCCCACCGCCGCGAACGCCTGGCGCCTGTGAGGAGTGTCTGAAAGAAGGCACGCGCTGGGTCGAGCTCCGGGAGTGCCAGGCGTGCGGCCATGTCGGCTGCTGTGACTCCTCGCCCGGCAAGCACGCGACAAGGCACTTCCATGAGGCGGGCCATCCCGTGATGCGATCCGTAATGCCCGGGGCGACGTGGACGTGGTGCTACGTCCACGAGGCGGAGGGGCGTCTCGGGCAGGACGCCTCGGGTTCCTGAAAGGCTCGCGAGGCCCGGCGGCTTCCTTTTCTCCATGCTTCAACGATGCGTCGGCCGAGAGGATACTGAAGATATAAGGTGGCGTAAATGGCGCGGTTATTGTCAGTCAACGTAGGGCGTCCGCGCGAGATCGCGTGGCGCGGGAGGACCGTCTACACGTCCGTGTGGAAGGCTCCCGTGCAGGGACGCCGTCTGGTTGGGCGGCTCAACGTCGATGGCGACGCCCAAGGCGATCTGAACGGTCATGGCGGAGAACACCGCGCCGTTTTTGTGTACCAGATGGATTCTTATCACTACTGGGAGCGTGAGCTGAAGCGAAGTGATTTCACCTTCGGGCAATTCGGAGAAAACTTCACCGTGGAGGGCCTGGCCGACAGCGAGGTCTGCGTCGGCGACCGTTACCGGATCGGCGGGGCGCTGTTTGAAGTCACGCAGCCGCGCGTGACCTGCTACCGCGTCGGCATACGCATGGATGAGCCCAGGATGGCGGCCTTGCTGGTCGCGCACCAGCGCCCAGGATACTATTTCCGTGTACTCGAAGAGGGCGAGGTGGGCGCCGGCGACGAAATCGTCAGAGTGGCACAGGGCCCTGAGCGCATGACAGTCGCGGCGATCAACGCCCTGCTCTATCTTCCCGGACCCGCCAAGGAGGACATTGAGCGCGCTTCGCGCATCCCGGCCCTGAGCCCCGGCTGGAAAGGTTCTTTTGAAGCTCTACTCGGGCCGACGGCGCCGTCCGGGCCGCACACGGGGAATCCCGGACTGGCTTCACCGGAGCAGATGGTCACGGCCACACCGGGGTTCCGGCCGCTGAAAGTGGCCAGAATGGATCGCGAGAGCCGCGGCGTGGTCTCGCTGGTGCTGGAGCCGGCGGACGGTCGCCCTCTGACCGTCCCCCTGCCCGGGCAGTTCGTCGTGTTGCGACTCCGTCCTCAAGCCGAAGCGCCTCCGGTCTTGCGCAGCTACTCGCTGTCAGGTCTGCCGGACGCCGCCCGTTATCGCCTCACCATCAAGGAGGAACCGCACGGAATCGCCAGCACTTACCTGAGTACGCAGCTTCGGACAGGCGACGTCCTGGATGTCAGCGCGCCCCGCGGCGCCTTCACCTTGCAGTGCGGCGATCGTCCTGTGGTGCTGTTGAGTGCTGGCGTGGGTGTGACCCCGGTGCTGGCCATGCTCCACGCGCTGGCGGCACACGCCTCGCCGCGCCCGGTCTGGTGGATCTATGGAGCGCGCAACCGTCTGGATCATCCCTTCGCCCGAGAGGTACGCGATTTGCTAGTCAATCTGCCCCAGGCCCGGAGCCACGTGCGGTACAGCCGCCCCGAGGCGACTGACCGGCTGGGCGTTGACTTCGATGCCGCCGGCCGGCTGACCGTTACGGCCCTCGAAAAGCTGGGCGTAGCCCGCGAATCCGATTTTTATCTGTGCGGCCCTGCCGCCTTCCTTGAGGGCTTCACCGCCGGCCTCGGCGGTTGGGGCGTGGCCCGTGATCGCGTCCACACGGAGATTTTCGGTTCGGGCAAGCCCATCACGCCGGGTGTGAAGGAGGCGCCGCGCCGGCCGCCGCACGCGCCTGCCGGGTCGCCCGGTAAGGGGCCAAGGATTTCCTTTGCTCGCGCGGGCCTCACGGTCTCCTGGGACCCCAAGTTCCAGAGCCTGCTGGAGCTCGCGGAAGCCTGCGACGTCCCGGCGCGCTGGTCTTGCCGGACCGGGGTTTGCCACACCTGTGAGTGCGGGTTGGTTTCCGGGTCGGTGACGTATGATCCCGAGCCGCTTGAGCCTCCGGCGGACGGCAACTTGTTGACTTGCTGCTCGCGCCCACGGGCAGACCTGGTCATCGACATCTAGAGCTGGTCCGCGACGGCCGCGGGCTGAGGTCCACCTGGTTAATATGGAAGGGGTGAAACAATGGTAGAGAGCGACAACCTTCGCCACACGAAGATGGCCCTCAACAATGGATCCGGCGCCATCCCCGCCCTCGGCTTCGGCACGCTGATTCCGGACCCCGTGGCGACCAGAACCGCGACCAGGGCGGCGCTGGAGGCGGGATTTCGACAGCTCGACGCTGCGGAACGCTACCGAAATGAAAAGGAGGTCGGCGAAGCGATGCAGGAGGTGTTCAAGGCCGGGAAGATCAAGCGGGAGGAAGTATTCATCGCCACGAAGCTCTGGAACAACAACCATCGTCCTGAACGCGTCAAACCCGCCTTCGAGGCCAGCCTCAAGAAACTTCAAATCGACTACGTCGATCTCTATCTCATCCACACCCCCTTCGCCTTCCAGCCCGGAGACGAGCAAGACCCGAGGGATGCGAACGGCAACGTGATTTACGACAAAGGGGTGACGCTGCTGGATACATGGAGGGCGCTGGAGGGCCTGGTGGACGAGGGCAAGTGCAAGGCCATCGGATTATCCGACGTCGGCCTGGACAAGACAAAAGAGATCTTTGAAGCCGGGAGGATCAAGCCTGCAGTCGTCCACGTCGAATCCCATCCGTATCTCCCGCAATGGGAGCTTTTGGACTTCTGCAGAAAGAACGGCATCGTGTTTCAAGCGTTCGCGGCGCTGGGGCACAGCAGCGAGCCCAAGTTGCTGGAAGATCCTGTCATCACCGCCATCGCCAAGCGAGTCAACAAGACCCCGGCGCAGGTCTTGCTCGCCTGGGCCATCCAGCGCGGGACGGCCCTCCTGACCACCTCGACGACCCCCAGCCGGATCAAGGAGAACTTTGAAGTCTCCACCCTTCCTGAAGAGGCCGTGCGGGAGATCAGCGAAGGAATCAAAACGCGGGTCAGGTTCAACCCCGTCGTGGAGACCGGCGTCCCCGGGTTCATTCCGAGAGCAAAGGGAGGTTGAGACGGCCATCACTCCAAGGGGGGATTTCCTATGCGACCTGACAGTGTTGCCGGGGCTGTCTTTCCTGACTATCAGTTGTACGACTGCAGGCGCTGGTGCGGGCCAACCAGCAAGCCCTTCTCACGATCGCCGAACAACCCCAGTTGGCCATCGACTACATCGCCTCGCTCCTCGGCCGGCTGACCCGTGATGAAGTTCAGCGCTACTACGAGCGCTACATCGGCCCCTACTTCACCTCCGACGGTCGGGTAGACCTCAACGTCGCCCAGCACGCGGTCGATGCGGTCGCCACCGAACTCGGCGTCGCCGCGGCATCCGTTGACCAGATGTACCAGCCCGCCCTGTGACCGCTGCCGCGCCGACCCGGTCGCGGCGATACAGAGACGATTGCGAGAAATCTTGTACGGTCGCAGGCGTGCCAAGTCCCGTCGCTGGTTCTGGGGTCAGCCGGAGCCTATCGAGGGGTGATCGCCTTGAGGCGTTCGATGAACGTCGTCCTGACTGGAGCGATGCGCGCTTCGGTTTGCATCGACCGATGCAGTTGGGCAGTTTGTTTGCGGCTTGATGTGTTACTGTACGTTTGTTACCATCGACTGGTGAATGGTCACGTTTACCCGGCCTAGCTCTTCGACCCTACCCATACGAAATGGTCGTTGGTCAGCTGCTGCTCACCCCGCCAGCGGTAGGCGCACAGGAGTTCGCGCTTCGCCACACCGTAGTCGAGGCACGCCACGTTATCGGCCAGGATTTCGGGCCGGTCGGCGATGAGCCAGTAATGGCCGACGAACACGGGCTTGGCGGTCGCGCTTCGGTTACGCCGAGTCGCGTTCCCCTGCTGCCTCAAATTCCGCGAACGGCTTGGCCCAATCCACCCACGGATACGCCTCCTTTAGACGTTCGGCAAACCCATCCTCTTTGAGAGTCTCGTAGGTAACGTCTCTGAATTGCACGTCAAGGGTCATGTCGGTAACGAGGTCCGCTGGTTTCGGAATGACGCCGCCTAACTCGGCGTTCAGCCAGGCCATGATCTGATCGTCGGTCGGTGGTAAACTCGTAATCTCGGCCAGCAGTGCATCGGGCGGCGATTTCCGGACCAGCGGGAGAAAGTGATGGACCAGTTGCTCCTGAGACTCGGCAAGACGCTGGGCCAGCTTGTCCTTCACCGATGTCTTGTGCTTCGCAAGCCGTTCTTGAAGCTCCCGTATTCGCTGGTCGAACAACGGGCGGGCGCAGCGTAACAGGACGCGCCCCCAGGGTTTGCCCAGCGTTCGCGTGAGGTCGTCGCGGACCTTTTTCAGTTCGGTCTCCAGCTTTTTCGATGAAACGTCACTGCTCTGTTCGATCAACTCAAAGGTCGTTCGCAGCCGTGAGGCCAACTCCGCGTCGGGAGCGATGCCCTGAAGGGAACTCGGCACCTCGATTCTGTGGCGCTGGATCGCGCAGCCGCGCAAGCTGACCTCGACGTACTGGATGTACGGCTGGAAAACGTGAACGCGCCGAGCCACGTCGAAGGGCACGGGCGGCGCTTGTTCCAGGGCTTTCTCGGTCTGGGAGAATAGACGCTGGGGGATTTCTTCTTGTCCTATCTCACTTGTGACCGGAAACAGTTCCTGCTGCGTCTCGTCAGCGGTCGGCCCGGCGCCGTGACTCACCGGCCGGGCCGGCAAGATGCAGCTGACGATGCGCTGAACGTCAGACGCCGCCAGTGATACGGCGTTCGGAGTTTCGTCGCATTTGACCTCATTCTGAACGTAAAGCGCGGTCGGCGCGAAGACCCACGCCTGGTCGTCACAGACAAGCGCACCAACCCGAAGCCCTGAGCATTGCCGGACCGCGCAGCCCCCCTCACGCAGGTGCTTCAAAGCGTCAAGATGCCCGTACCCGAGCCGGAAGATATTTTCGTCGCAGTCCATCACCACGCCCACGCTGTCCGAGCCGAGGCGGGTGACGGCGTTCAGCAAAGCGCTGGCGGTTCGCTGACGGAAGGCCGGGATGGCGACGGCAACCCGGCGGCTGGCACCGTCGATCAACGACGCCATCGTCTCGTCGGACATCGCAACGAATACCGAAGCCTTCATGATACGGGCTCTCATGACGCATCGCCGAGGAGACCGGACTACGGACACGAGGCCGCTCCAACAGCACCCGCCAAGGGGCGGGTCACAACAGAACCCGCCCTGGGTGCCCGCCCCGGCACGTCAGGATTCCAGCCGCAGCGGCATTTGACTACGTTAAAGTAGTCTCGCCGAGGGCAGCATTGGTGTCAAGCCAATGACCCTCGACGACGAAGAATTCTTCCAGGAGATCGGCCACCGCCTCCGCAGCCGCCGCGAAGAGCGGGGGTGGACGCAGGCCGAGCTTGCGCGGCGCTGCGAGCTGCACAAGGCTTACATCGGCTTCGTGGAGCGCGGCGAGCGCAACGTCTCCCTCATCAACCTCCGGCGGATCGCCAGGGTCTTGCGCATCAGGCTGTCGGACTTGCTGACGGGGCTGGGCTGACCGACTGCTGTGGTATAACCCCGGCCGAGCGTCTGTCACCACTGCGTGCTGCTGGGGCTGTTCCGGTCGAGACTGTACTACGCGCCTGCGGGCAGGACCGCCGTCGTGGATCGCTGCTCCTGTGAAGCGGCTCTCCGGCGGTGTCTTCCCAGATTACAGGTTTTGCAACATTTCGCGGCTGCTTACTGCTTGCGTTATGCAGTTCCGGTTCGTATTCTCGGTGCAGCGAGAACCTGACTCTACGACGATGCCGCCGCTGAGGATCTGTTGCGGCTGCCCGGTGCGGTGCATAATCGGACGGGGCGACGCGCGTCATCGTCGGCCGTCACTTTCCGCCTTTGTGGAGAACAGCCCGTGGCCCACACCACCGACCGCGACGTGACGGCCAAGGACGTCCTCGAACTCGCTTCGCCCGACGCCCTCACGGCGTTCCTGGCCAATCTCGGCTACGACACCGGCGACCGTGCGCTGCTGTCACCAGAGGCCGTGGGCCTGTCCGGCGAATCGGCCGCAGCCGTCAGGCGGATCGAGCTGCTTTCCGAGGACCCGGAGCAGTTCCTCCGGGTCGTCTTCGCCCAGCCCAGGACGCTGACCGCAAAGGTGCGGAACGACCTCGTGCGCGTCCTCGGCAAAAGCAACCTGGACCACCTGCTGATCCTGGCGTCCGACTTCGACGCGCTGGAGTTCGTCTTCTTCGACAAGCGGAAACGCGAACAGAAAGGTCCGGCCGGAGGCGAGCGCATCCAGGTCGTCCCCAAGACGATCAGCGTCAGCCGCCGCAGCCCGACACGGCTCGACCTGCGCATCCTGCGGCGCTTCACATGGACCGGCAAGGACGCCCTGGAGCAATTCGACAAGCTCCGCAGCGTCTTCGACGCCGCCGCTTACACCGGCGAATACTTCCAGAACCGGGGCCTCTTCTCCGACCACTTCCTTCGCGAGCGGCTGCGCGAAGACCCGGCCTGGCGTGAAAACCCCTCGACCGTGTTCACGTTCGTCCGCGACCTTCTCCGAGATGCCCAGGCCCGCTGGAGCGGCAAGGACAAGGACACGCTGCGGACCCAGATGCTCGAACCGCTCTTCAAGAAGCTCGGCTTCACGCCCACAGTGAACCGGCCCAGCAAGACGGTCCTCACGCAGCCCGACTACCTCCTGAAGGGCGGCGACGGCGGCAAGCTGACGGCGGCGTTCGTGTACGCCTGGGACCGATGGCTGGACGGGCCCGACCTCAACGACGCCGACACGCCCGAAGAAAACCCTGGCGCCTGCGTCGTCACGGCGCTGGACGAAGGCGCCGCCGACTGGGTCGTCGTGACCAACGGCCGGTTGTGGCGGCTCTACGGCCGCCAGGCCCACGCGCGGGCTACCAACTTCTACGAGGTGGATCTCGTCGAGGCGCTCACGGTCTCCGGCGACACCGACCCCAACGAAGCCTTCCGCTTCTGGTGGCTGTTCTTCCGCCCGGACGCCTTCAGGCCGAACGCCGAAGCGCAGGGCTGCTGGCTTGACGCCATCCTTCAGGGCAGCCGCGAGTACGCCAAGCGCCTGGGCGACCGGCTCAAGGACCGCATCTTCCTCACGATCTTCCCGCACCTGGCGCAGGGCTTCCTTACGGATCGCAAGCAGCGGCTCGGCCAGACGAAGGAGCCGACGGAGGAGCAACTGGCAGACGCCTTCGAGGCGACCCTCACCTTGCTGTACCGGCTCCTGTTCTTGCTCTACGCCGAAAGCCGCGACCTGCTGCCGATCCGAGAAGCGCCTTACCACGCAGCCAGCCTGAAGAAGGTCAAGGAGGAGATCGCGGAAAAAGCCGGGGTCGCCGAGAGCGAGGCGCCCGAACGCCTGAGCAAGGGCTATACCGCCAAGGACGCGGCCCTGTACGACCGGCTCCAAGACCTGTTCCGGGCGATGGACAAGGGCGACCCGGTCCTCAACGTGCCGACCTACAATGGCGGCCTGTTCAACACGGCGCCGGACGATTCGGATCGGCGGGACCAGCGCATCGCCCGCTTCCTGCTGGAGTACAAGGTGCCCGACCGCTGGCTGGCCTTCGCCATCGACCGGCTCGCCAGGGACCAGGACGAGCGGACGCTGGGACTCGTCTACATCGACTATAAATCGCTGGAGGTGCGCCACCTGGGGTCGATCTACGAGGGCCTGCTGGAGTTCAAGCTGAAGGTGGCCGAGGAAGACCTCACTACGCAGGCCGACAAGAAGGGCGAAACGTACATCCCGCTCTCGCAGGCCAAGGCCAAGCGGGGCAAACAAGCGGCCGTCGTCGTGCGGAAGAAGGAAGTCTACCTCTCCAACGACAAGTTCGAGCGGAAGGCGTCCGGCTCCTACTACACGCCGGATCCCATCGTCGAGTACATCGTGGCGAACACGGTCGGCCCGGTGCTAGACGAGAAGCTGAAAGCCCTGTTGACCGACTTTCGCAAGGTCCGCAAGACGTTCGACCGGCTCAAGGCCAACGCCGACGCCAGCCCGCACTTGCGCGCCTCCCAGGACAGCCGCGCATACGCACAGGAGGCGACGTTCAACGAGCACAAGGATCTGGTGGAAAGCCTGTTCGACCTACGGGTGTTGGACCCTGCGATGGGCAGCGGCCACTTTTTGGTCGAGACGGTCGATTTCGTCACCGACCGCCTGCTCAAGTTCCTGAACCAGTTTCCGATCAACCCGGTGAGCTTCGCACTGGACCGCACCCGCACGAGCATCCTGGAATCGCTCGGCGAGCAGGGCGTGACGGTCGATCCGAACAAGCTGACGGACATCAACCTGCTCAAGCGGCATGTCCTGAAGCGCTGCATCTACGGCGTCGATCTGAACCCGATGGCGGTGGAGCTGGCGAAGGTGAGCCTGTGGCTGGACGCCTTCACGCTCGGCGCCCCGCTCAACTTTCTCGACCACCACCTTCGCTGCGGCAACTCCCTCATCGGCGCCACGTTCAAGGAGCTGGAGGCGGCGACGACGACGCTCTTCGCCCTCAACTACGAGCCGCTCCTGCGGGCCATCCAGCGCGTCCTGTTCGTCAGCAAACTGGCGGACGCTACAGCGGCCGAGGTCGCCACGTCGGTTGCTCGCTACGAAGAGGCCCGCCAGTCCCTTGCCGGCTACCAGATCGTCCTCGACTTCCTGGTCGCCCAGCACTTCGGGCTGGCCCAGGCTGCCAACATGGTTAAGGTCGGCAGCCACCTGAACCTGACCGACCGACAGAGCTTCTACGCCTCGCTTCAGGACGACAAGGAACGAACGCTCGTCGCCCAGGTCGAGGCGCTCGCCCAGCGACCGGATCGGCGTTTCTTCCACTGGGAGATCGAGTTCCCCGAAGTCTTCTTCGGCTTCGTCAACGCTGACGAGCGGCAGATCCGGCACAAGAATAAGCTGAAAGACGGCTCGGCGGGGTTCGACTGCGTGGTGGGGAATCCACCGTACGTCCGCCAGGAGACGATCAAGGCTCTGAAGGCGTACCTGAAAACGAAATACCAGACGTTCGACAGCACGAACGATCTTTACGTCTACTTCCAGGAAGTGGAGATCAACAACCTGCGGGCCAACGGCCGCATGGCCATGATCGTCGCCAACAAGTGGATGCGGGCAGGGTACGGAGAGAAGCTGCGGGACTACTTACAGCGCAGTGCGCGGCCCCTGGCAGTCATCGACTTCGGCCATTCGCCAATCTTCCCTGATGCCGACACCTTTCCCTGCATCCTGATTGTAAGCAGGCGCCCGCGCCCACTTGCCGAAAAGGAAAGGCCGCCCGAAACCGAAGCGATGGCTGCGTGCGACGTCCCCAGGGAACACTGGCACGACCGCATGAACTTGGGGTCATTCGTTGCCAGTCGCCGGCACCCCATCTCGACAAGACTCCTGCGCAAAGAAGGCTGGTCTTTGGAAAACCCAGGAATCCAGAGCCTCCTGGAAAAGATCCGCACGACGGGTCTACCGTTGAAGGAGTACGCGAAGGTGAAACCATTGCGTGGTCTGCTGACCGGCCTCAACGAAGCGTTCATCATCGGTGCCGTCACTCGTGAGCGGCTCATTCAATCGAGTAGCAAATCAGAGGAGGTAATCAGACCGCTGCTGCGTGGGCGGGATGCAGATAGGTGGCGAAGTCGTGACGGTGAAGCCTTCCTTATCACCATCGCGTCGAGTGAGAACGCCGACTGGCCTTGGTCGAACGCTGGCAGTAAGGCCGAAGATGTATTCAGACGGACGTACTCGGCGATTTACGAGCACTTTCTGCCATTCAAGGACGCGCTGATCGCACGCCAGGACCAGGGACGCTACTACTGGGAACTCCGGTCCTGCGACTACATGGGGGAGTTCGATAAGCCGAAAATCATGTGGCAGGAAATCCAATTCCACAGCTGGTACTGCTGGGAAAACCAACGATCCGTAGTCAACAACAAGGTGTTCTTCCTGCCCACCAATGACCTTGCCCTGCTGGGAGTCCTCGGATCGCCTCTGCAATGGTGGCACATGACCCGCGTGCTGCCGCACATGAAGGACGAGGCTCTCAGCCCGGCGGCATTCATGATGGAGCATGTTCATATCACGACTGGAGCCGCTGCTCAGGCCGAGGCGATTGAACGCAAGGTGAAGCAGTTGTTGGACCTTGCGGACCAGGTCCATGCCCTTGAAAGACAAGCCGTTGACGTTGGACAGCGGCGATTCTCTCTACGAGAGACGGATGATCGGATCGTCGCTTGGTTGTCCCTTCCTACGGACACGTTCGTAGCTCGGTTCCTCAAGCTGGTTGGCGTGAAGCAGCCGACGCCAAAACTGCGAGATGAGATTGCGGCGTTCCAACTGGAATACCGCACACGGCAAATCAAACTTTTGACCTGCCAGTTAGACTTGGAAAGGAAGCTCGCCGGTTTAGTGGAGGATGCCTACGGCCTCACGTCCGAAGACCGGGAGTTGCTGCGTTCGACTCGGCCTGTTCGAGACCCGCTGGACGTACTGGAGGGAAAGATTCGGGGCAGAGTTGAAGAAAACAGCGTAGGCATCGCAGCGGAATGATGCCATGCGACCGCTACTTGCTCGGAACCTCCGCATAAAAAACAGGTTCCTCGGAGTGGTAAATCGAGGCAATCATGCCGATCCCGTTTGTCATCGACAACCAGCGGCACCGCATGGCGGACGCGCTGAATGAGTTGCTGGCCCAGAGCGCCGGCAAGCCGCTCGACGTCGCCACGGCCTACTTCGCCATCTCCGGCTACCGACTGGTGAAGGACGGGTTGCACCAGGTCGGTGCCTTTCGCCTCATCCTGGGCGCCGAGCCGCACTCCGGCGCCGACGTCGGCCTCAAACCCAACGCCGAGGCGCTGAAGAAGCGGCTCCAGGGCGACCTGGAGGCCGAGCCGTTCAACGAGGCCACGCTGAAACTGGTCGAGGACCTGATCGCGTTCCTCCGCGCCGACAAGGTGGAGGTCCGCCTCTACGACAAGGGGTTCCTGCACGCCAAGGCGTACCTCTTCCACCAGGACCACGTCGGGCCGCACAACCGGGCCGACCGCATGTGCCCGTTCGCCGCCATCGTCGGCTCCAGCAACTTCACCGGGCCGGGCCTCGCCGGCAACCGCGAGCTGAACCTCGTCCACCGGCTCATCCTACCGACCGAGCAAGCCGTGGACCGGGACGCGGCGGAGCGGGCGGGTTACCTGGAGAAGTTGCTGGACCCGAAGACGCTGTTCGAGCCGAGCGGCGTCGATGTCCCTGACGAGGCCCGCCGCTTCATCAAGAGCGAGGTCGGCGCCAGGGCCATCACCGACCTGATGAGCTGGTACGAGCGCCAGTGGGCCGATTCGGTGGATTTCAAGGACGCCCTCATCGAGCTGCTCGACGCCAGCAAGTTCGGCACGAAGGAGTACACGCCCTACGAGGTCTACACCAAGGCGCTGTACGAGTATTTCAAGGAAGAGCTGGGCGAGAACGCTCCTGAACTGGGCCGCAGCGCCGTGGACCTCGCCGAGTTCCAGGAGGACGCTGTCAAGAAGGCCCGCCGCATCCTGGCCCGCTACGACGGCGTGCTGATTGCGGACTCCGTCGGCCTGGGCAAGACCTGGATCGGCAAGAAGCTGCTCGAAGATTTCGCCTACCACCGCCGCCAGAAGGCCGTCGTCGTCTGCCCCGCCTCGCTTCGGGACATGTGGCAGCGAGAACTGGCCGGCGCCACCATCGCCGCCCAGATCGTCGGCATGGAGGAGCTTGGCCGGGACGCGTTCGACGCCACGGCCTACGGCGACGCCGACGTGATCCTCCTGGACGAGTCGCACAACTTCCGCAACGACAAGGCGAACCGCTACCTGGCCCTCGACACGCTGATCCAGCTCAACGGCGGCCGCGGGCGAGACGGCGACCACAAGAAGGTGATCCTGCTCTCGGCCACGCCGATCAACAATGACCTGTACGACCTGGCGAACCAGGTCCGCCTCTTCACGCAGAACCGGCCCGACTACTTCCGGGAAACGGGCATCGGCGACTTCAACGCCTATTTCCGCAGGGCCAGGCGAATGGTCCGCCAGGACGACGTGCCGGCCGGCGTGGTCCTGTTCAACCTGCTCGAAGAGATCATGGTCCGCAACACCCGGCCCTACATCCGGGCGGCCTACCCCAACGCCACGATCAAGGGCAAGCCGGTCGCCTTCCCGAACCGTAAGCTGCACACCGTCGCCTACGACCTCGGGGCGACCTACGGCGGGCTGTACGGCGAGATCGTCGCGGCCATCGAGTCGCTCTCCCTGGCGCCGTACAAGCTGGAGGCGTACAAGAAAAAATCGGCCATCGCCGACGAGGAGCAGCACAAGTTCGAGCAAGGCCGGGAAGAAGGTCTGGTCGGCATCTTCAAGACGCGCTTCCTCAAGCGGCTGGAGTCGAGCGTGGAGGCGTTCCGCCTGAGCCTGCGCCGGGCCCTGACGTTCGAGGAGACGTACAAGGACTACCTGCTGGACCGGAAGGTGGTCTCCTCGAAGGACTTTCAGAGGGCGATCCGGTTCCTGGCGCGGGACGAAGAGGACGACGTCACGGCCGGGAGCGTGGCGGATGAACTGGACGCCGTGGCCGAGGCCAAGGCGTACATCGAAAGCTTGCCGACCGTCGATCTCAACGAGTACGAGCTGCGGAGGCTGACGCATGACGTGGAAGCAGACGTGAAACTGCTCCAGGGCCTCTACGAGCGCACGGAGGCGCTGGCGGCGAATGACGGCAAGCTGAGGCAGCTCAAGGATCTTACTGGCTGGGGACCTGAAGGGCAAGAAGGTGCTGATTTTCAGCACCTTCAAGGACACGACCCGCTACCTGCACCGGCGACTCACCGAGGACGCCAAGTGGCTAAAGGCGGCTGGCAATCCCGCCGTCCGCCGCATCGACAGTGGCAACCATCCCAGCGAGCGGGGCCACATCATCGGTCAGTTCGCCCCGGTTGCGAGTGGGCTTTCCGGACCGCCGGAGCAGGAGATCGACATTCTCATCAGCACGGACGTTCTCTCGGAAGGGCAGAACCTCCAGGACTGCGGCTTCATCATCAACTACGACCTGACCTGGAACCCCATCCGCCTCGTGCAGCGCAATGGCCGCATCGACCGCATCGGCAGCCCGCACGCCGAAATCGGCATTTTCAATCTTTTCCCCGAGGCCGAATTGGAGGCGTTGCTGCACCTGGTCGAGCGCCTCACCGACCGCATCTCGACCATCGACGACCTCGGCCTGCTCGATTCCAGCGTCCTGGGCGAAGTCGTGCATCCCCGGACCTTCAACACGCTGCGGCGCATCCGAGCCGAGGACGGTGCGGTCCTGGACGAGGAAGAGGCCAGGGCAGAACTGGCCGGTCCCGAGATGCTGCTCAAGCAGCTGAAGGACTTGCTCAACCGCGACGGGGCGAACGTCCTGACGGCCCTGCCCAACGGCATCCATTCGGGGCTGCGCCGGGAGAAGTGCTACGGGATGTTCTTCTACTTCCAGGCCCCTCGTTCGGGCGGCGAGGGCAAGCGGCACTTCTGGCGCTATATCGACGCCCGCACGCACGAGGTCCTGGAGAACCGCTACGAGATCGCCCAACTGATCTCCTGCCTGCCCGACGAGCCGCGCTACATCGGCGACCAGGACGTGTTCACCCTTCAGGACAAGGTGATCGAACATATCCTCACCGCCGACCGCGAGGCCGAAGCGAAGGCGGCGGCGCCGACCGCGGTCGATCCGATCCAGCAGACGGTCAGCGAGGAGATCAAGGACGCCATTCGCCGCCGCGGCGTGGACCGGGAGAAGGCGAAGGCGTGCATCGGCTTCCTGGGCCAGCCGATGGGTCGGGCCTTGCACGTCAGGCTGAAGACGGCCCAGGAGACGTGGAAGTCGTCGAGGGACGACGCCGCGCTCGTTGAGGACGTGCTGGCGCTTTCACGTCAGTTCGGTAAGCAGGAGGAGCCTGACGGGCCGGCGAAGCGGCTGTGCCGGGAAGACCTGGAGTTGATCTGCTTCGAGTACGTTTCGGGCTGACAGGACGGAGGCACGTTAAGCACGCTTGACGTGCTTTCCTGTCGTAGCCGCCAGCTCCTCATGCACTTGCCGCAACAAGTCGAGCAGCCGCTGGCTTACCGGCCCGTCTATCAGCCGGGCATCAAGGGCGACGTCGAACAGCTGTTGCAACTCGCCCGCATTCAGGCGCGCGGTGAGGGTGCTTTTCGTGGCACCTTCCCAGCCGGTGGCTTGCAGTTCGAGGTAGTGCTGGTCCTTGTGCTCCCCAAAGGGCAAGCCCTCAAACCGCTTCACGGCGAGCTCCATGCTGGAGCCGCGAACGTAAAGGGCGTTCCCCTCGGAGTCGTGCTTCTCCGTGTCAACGGAGCGAATCTCGGCGTCCATCGTGCCTCCGGCCGCATGAGGTTGACGTTGTGAATGACTCGGCCTTGCTCCGTCGTCGCCGGGCTGCTCCATTACTGCCATTGAGCGCCACCCTACTTGGGCCGTCGTCCTTTGCCGCCTGGCGTCCCGCTCGTCGCTCTTCCAGTCTCAGCTCGGCTATACCAGCCCACCGACACACGCGGTGCAGGCGCTGACGCTCGCACCAGCACTGTCCATTATTTAGGAGCCTCGAAGCAGAGCACCGGCGATGGTAGCTCACAGAAGGTGAGTAGGCAAGCAGATTCCGCCTACGCCGCCGGTTCCAGACACCGCGTGTCGTCGTGCCGCACGTCGTTCACCCATTTCGAGACGGCGTAGGCCCGCATCTGATCGGCGGGGATCGGTCGAAGCGCTTCCACCAGCTGGGCCGGCTCCTGCGCGGAGCGGTCCATCCAAAGGTCGTAATGCCGCGGGTTAAGGATCAGCGGCATCCGATCATGGACGGGACGGACCAGGTCGTTCGCCGCCGTGGTCAACAATGCGCACGTCAACAGTGACGGCCCGGAAGCCGGCGCCACACCTCCCACAGCCCCGCGAAGGCGAACGGTTCGCCGCCCGACAGCCTGAAGTGCCAGGGCTGCTTGCGCCGGCCCGGCGGCTTCGCGTCGAGTGGGGGACCGTGCCGCCGGTCCCCCCTCTAAGAACCGTGCGTGAGAGTTTCCACGTCACACGGCTCAAGCCTTGCTAACGCCCTTGGGAGGACGCGGCTCGCCACCGTCGGATCGTAAGGTTCCTCCCCGGGCCGGCCACACAGGAAGATAAGGCGACTAATGATGGCGACGCCATCAATAGCCCGCGTGGAACAACGACCGACTACCTGACGCCCCAAATCGCATGGGACCGACCAGACATCCTTCAGCGGATGAAGGCGGGGAAGTACCCGAGCGTGAGGCGGGCCGCCATCGCGCCCGGAATCGTGCGAGTGCCGACGCCGCTGGACAGGCTCCGCCGGCGTCTGAACAATCGCCCATCTTGCCGCACTCCTGCGGGCGCCGAGAATGGGGGCGGCGTGTTCCGAACCCCTGTCCGGCCCGAAGCGCGGCGAGGGGCCGCGCCCCTGTCCCGCGCGGGCCAACGAGGAGAAAGTTGCATGGCCCTCTCGTCGAACATCAGCAAAGTCGTCGCGGGATTGCTGGCGGGGCTGCTGGCGGCCGCCGTCGCCCCCACCCTGGCGCAACAGCCCGTGCCGACCCAAGACGCGCCTGGGGATCTCCCGGACTTCCGGAAGGCGGAATCGCTGTACGTCAAATCGGCCGGGTTCCGCACCGGCCAGTTCGACCTCGGCTACTCCTACTACACGCGCGGCGTCCGGGGCTACCGCCTCGCCCATTCTTCGGGGATTAACGCGGACGTTCGGACCGGATACCGGGACGCGGCGGACAATGCCAAGAAGGCTTCTAAGGCGTGGAAGGAGGCGAAAGACGAGTACGCCCAGAAAGGGACCGAGGAAGGTGTAAAGGCGTGCGACGAGATGTTGGGCTATGCCAAGAGCCTGCTGGACCACGTGAACGCCGAAACCGCACCTTCTAAAGACAAATAACCTCTTCGATTGGGACCGTGTTCCGTGAAGACGTTAAGCCGGCCCGACGCCGCCGGAAACACAGCACCCCGCCGCGGCGCCGCGCGTCGGGTGTTGGGGGTGGTCTGGGCCATCCTCCGGCACCGCTGCCCACGCTGCCGGCGGGGCCGCATGTTCCGCGGCGTCTTCGCCATGAACGATCCTTGCCCCGTCTGCGGCCTGCCGTTCAAGCGCGAGGAGGGAACCTTCCTCGGAGCGATGTATGTCAGCTACGTCCTGTCGGGGGCGCTGATGGCGGCCATCTACTTCCCCCTGTCCGCCGCGCTGCCGGGGCTGGACGGGATCACGCTCGCGTCCCTGGCCACGGTCGGGTTACTGCCGTTCGTGGTCCCCATCTTCCGCTACTCGCGGACGATCTGGATTCACTTCGAGCGCGCCGGCAGCCCGAGCAGCCAGTCGGCCACCGCCTACGAGAAGGTGCGGATGCGCGAGCTGGCGCGGCGGAGGGAAGGGACCCCTGGGCCGTCTGACCCGGCACGCGCCGACCCGTCCGGGGATGCCGAGGGCGACGGGCGTGACCGGGGCGCATGCTAACCGCCTACCGGATTCTGCTTGTTCGCCTTCCGTCCCTCTGACATCCTTAACGCATGTGCGGCAGATTCTTCCTCCTGGCATCCTCCACCGACCTCGCCGACCTGTTCGGCCTGGACGACGTTCCCGACCTCTTGCCCCGGTACAACATCGCCCCCACGCAGACCGTCCTGACCGTCGGCCTGTCGAAGGAAGGTCGCCCCGCCGCGGCGACGTTCCGCTGGGGCATCGTGCCGCCTTGGGCGGCCGACCCCAAGCCCGGCCCAATCAACGCCCGCACCGAAACCGTCGCCGACAAGCCGACGTTCGCCGAGGCGATCCGCAAGCGCCGCTGCCTGATTCCGGCGTCGGGCTTGTTCGAGTGGTCGCGTCAAGGGAAGGCCAAGCAACCGTTCGCCATCCGCATGGCCGATGACAAGCCGTTCGCGTTCGCGGGGATCTGGGAGGCGTGGCGGCCCGAGTCCGGCCCACCGCTGCTGACCTGCGCCATCCTGACCACCGAGGCGAATGAACTGGTAAAGCCGGTCCATAATCGGATGCCGGTCATTCTGGAGCCGCGGCACTTCGGGACGTGGATCGACCGGGACGTGCAGAAGCCGGCGACACTGGCGCTGATGCTGCGGCCGTTCGCGGCCGACCGGATGCTCGCCTACCCGGTCTCGCCGCTGGTGAACAACCCACGCAATGACGACGCCCGCTGCATCGAGCCGGCCGGGTGACAGCGAAATCTGCTTGCGGGCAACGCGTCCGTCGGCTAGTTTCGCCATGAGTCCCCGTTCAAACCAAGAGGCCCTCGCCATGCGCCGACGAACCCTTATCACGCCCTGCCTGGCCGCGCTGCTCATCCTGCCCGCGAACCTGCTCCGCGCCGACGACGCGAAGGATGAGGCCAAAAAACTGGAAGGGACCTGGAAAGTCGTCTCCGTCGATGCGGGCGGAAGACTACAGGACTCGGGGTCGGGGCCGCAGCAGGTGGTCATCCAAGGCGATCAAATCACGCTCAAAATGAAAGGCGGCGAGGGGCCGACGTACCGCTTCACGGTGGACCCGTCGCAGAAGCCCAAGGCGATGGATTGGTTCAAGAAGGACGCCAGCACCATCGGCGGCGTTTACGAGCTGGACGGCGACGACCTGAAGTTATGCTTCCCCCTCGTGCCATCCGAAAGGAAGAAGGGGGAACGCCTCAAGCGCCCAACTGGCTTCGACACCAAGGACCAGCCCGTCATTCTCGGGACTGCTGGGCGAGAGAAGAAGTAGCCAGGGTGAATCCGGCCGTCGCGGATCCGCGCCGGAGAGCGTTCGTGCGTGCGGATGGGAAAGAACGCCGCCCCCGTGGTTCGCCGGCCGGGCGGCCACGGCCTTGTGGAACCGAGCCCTTGTGATCAGCCGTGCGGATGCTGCTGGCGGATGAGGAGTGGAGCAAGGCGAGCGACCGCTGGATCGCCGACCAGTGCCGGGTATCGGAGCATCTGGTAGCATCCGTGCGAGTCGAATCGACTGCGCAAACGCGCAGTCGAAATAATGTAAACTCTTCAAACTCCCAAGAAACCCACGTCGGCAGAGACGGTCGGCGCCGGCCGGCACGAAAGCCCAAGTTCTGCGAGAAATGCACGCGCCTGGGGCCGACGGCCGGCTGCCGGCAGTGCGACGCGCTGCGCAGCGCCTGGCAACCGCCGAGGCCGCCGCCCACAATTCGCTTGCCCCTGTGGCGGTCGGCCGGTTAGCATCGGCACCGTCGCCCTCTGCCGAGAGGAACGCCGATGCGACCGACCCCGACCGCCGCCCTGGCCCTGCTGCTGTTCTTGCCCGCCTCCCCCGTCCGCGCCGACGCGCCCCAGGGCGACAAGGACCTGGAAGGGGTTTGGGAGGCGCGGTCCTTCATCCGCGACGGCAAGGACGAGCCGCAGGCGCCCGGCAAGGTCCTCCTGACCTTCCGCGGCGACGCCCTGACGCTCCGGGTCGGCGATGAGGTGCGCAAGGCTTCGGTCACGGTGGACGCGGGCAAGACGCCGCACACGATCGACATGGCCTATCGGAGCGGCCCGGACAAGGGGCGAACCGTCCGCGGGCTGTACGAGGTCAAGGGCGACGAGTTGCGCATCTGCCACGGAGCGGCGGGGTCGCCGCGGCCGTCGGAGATCGCCTCCCGCGAGGGGGGCGCCTACAGCGTCGGCGTCTGGAAGCGGTTCAAGGCGGGACCGGGGGAGGCGCAGGAAGCCCCCGTCGTGAGGACGGGCATCCGCGTCGTCTCCACGATCCAGGTTCTGCCCGGCCGACCGACGGCCGAGCCGCCGCCGCCCGTCCCGGACGCGGGGGCGGCCGTCAAGGTCTTCTCCGCGGACGGCCGCAAGCCCGTGGCGGAGGGCAAGACCGACGGCAAAGGGATGTGGGCGGTGGAACTGCCGCCCGGCAAGTACCGCGTCGAGGTCGAGCCGACGACGGGGCCTTCGAGCGCCCCTCCCGTGAGGGTGGAAGTCAAGGAGGGCGAGCTTTCGGAGGCCGCATTTCGATTCGTGATCGCGCTGCGGTGAGTCGGAGCCGGCCGGGCTGTGTGAGGGCGTGAGTTACAGTGAGGAAGAATGCCGCCCCCGCGGTTGGCCGGCCCGGCGGCCGCATCGTTGAGCGACTGCCGGACGCCGCCGCCAGGGCGATGAAGCCTGCCGCCGGCGCCAGGCTGAGCGGCAGCACGATCCAGGCGTTCCGGCGCGCCTTGGGGTTCTGACAGAAGACGACCCCGCCGGCGCGAACGCCAGGGCCGCCGCCCCGGCGACGAGGGGGAACAGGATGAGCATGACGACCTCGTGGACCTTGGCCGCTGACATGCAACCCGTGGCGGCAGCGCTAGTTGCCGGCTGGCGCCGGCCCTGACGTTCGCGTGGTAACGAAAGACATCCGGATCCGGCCATCCCTGTCGGGGACGCCACCGCTCGGTAGAATGCTCCGGTAGACGTCCCTGTTCCGGCTTGGGGAGAAGCGAAACATGCAAGCAACATTGGGCACGTTGGCTCTGGCGGGAGCCTTCCTGGTTTGCGCCTCCGCCGGCGCGGACGAGTCGCCGCGGCAGCGGTTGCTGATGGACTTCCAGTGGAAGTTCCACCGCGGCGACGTCCAAGGGGCGGACCAGGCGGCTTTCGACGACGCCCGCTGGCGCGGTGTGGACCTGCCGCATGACTGGAGCATCGAATGCCTGCCGGGTTCCACCAGTCCCTTCGACCCCCAATGCCCCGCCGGCGCGGGCGGCGGCTACTTGCCGGGCGGCGTCGGCTGGTATCGCAAGACCTTCCCCTTGCCGGAGGGCCGCGGTCGGCGGGCGTTCATTGAGTTCGAGGGCGTGTACATGGACTCCGACGTCTGGCTCAACGGCCAGCACCTCGGCAACCACCCCTATGGATACACCTCCTTCGAGTACGAATTGACGCCGTACCTGAAGCCGGAGGGGCCGAACGTGTTGGCGGTCCGCGCCAAGGTCCTCCAGCCCTGTTCGCGCTGGTACAGCGGCGCCGGCATCTACCGCCACGTGTGGCTCACCGTCACCGACCCGATCCACGTCGCCCACTGGGGTGCCTACGTGACCACCCCGGAGGTGTCGAAGGAGGCGGCCACAGTGCGCGTGCGTACCCGGGTCGTCAACCAGAGCGACGGCGAAGCCGAGATCCTGTTGCGCACCAGCCTCCTCGACGCCGACGGCAAGGAGGCGGCCCGGAAGGAAACGGCCGGGCGCGTGGCCGCTGGTGCCGAAACCGAGTTCGACCAGTCGCTTCCCCTGGCCCAGCCCCATCGCTGGTCGCCGGCCGACCCCCACCTGTACACGGCCGTTTCGGACGTACACGTTGGCGGCAAGGTGGTGGACACTTACCGGACGTCGTTCGGCGTCCGCACGATCGAGTTCACCCGGGACCGGGGGTTCCTTCTGAACGGCGAACCGGCGCCGATCCGGGGGGTCTGCAACCACCACGACCAAGGCTGCCTGGCGCGGCCGCCTACGACCGGGCCATCGAGCGCCAGCTGGAGATCCTGAAGGCGATGGGCTGCAACGCCATCCGCACCAGCCACAATCCGCCGGCCCCGACGCTGTTGGACCTGTGCGACCGCCTGGGCTTCGTGGTCATGGACGAAGCCTTCGACGAATGGAAGCAAAACAAGACCAAGAACGGCTACGGCCGCTTCTTCGATGAGTGGAGCGACCGGGACGTCCGGTCTATGCTGCGGCGCGACCGCAACCACCCCTGCGTGGTGTTGTGGAGCATCGGCAACGAGATCCCCGAGCAGGGCGACCGCGTGCAAGGCCCGAAACTGGCCAAGTACCTGGCCGACATCTGCCGCGCGGAGGACCCGACCCGGCCGGTGACTTCGGCGTGCAATAACCCTTCCGGGGCGGTGCGGACCGGCTACGCCGAGTCTCTCGACGTCCTCGGCATCAATTACCACGCAGGGGCTTATGACGCCTACAAGGGCAAGTACGCCCTGACCGGCTCCGAGACCTCGTCCACGGTGAGCACGCGCGGCGAGTACAACCTGGTGCTGAAGGACGACAAGGTGGTGATCGAGCCGCGGTTGAACACCCAGTGTACGGCTTACGACCTGTACCGGCCGCCCTGGGCCGTCGAGGTCGAGGCGCAGCTGAAGAAGATCCAGGACAGCCCCTGGGTGGCCGGCGAGTTCGTCTGGACCGGTTTCGACTACCTTGGCGAGCCGACGCCGTTCCGGTGGCCCGCGGCCAGCTCTTACTTTGGCATCGTGGACCTGTGCGGCTTCCCCAAGGACCGCTTCTATCTCTACCAGAGCCGCTGGCAGGACCGGCCCATGGTCCACCTCCTGCCGCACTGGACCTGGCCGGGCTTCGAGGGCAAGGCGGTCCCGGTCTGGTGCTACAGCAACGCGGACGCCGTGGAGTTGTTCCTGAACGGCAAGTCCCTGGGCGAGAAGCGCATGAGCGACGCCCGGCCGCGGAAGTACGTCGTCAACCCGGCGAAGGGGGAGAAGGCCGGCCCGGTGGAGATCGAGACGGGTTGGTTCCACCAGGAATGGGACGTGCCGTACCAGCCCGGCGAGCTCAAGGCGGTCGCCAAGCGGGACGGGAAGGTGGTGGCCACCGACATCGTAGCCACCGCCGGCAAGCCGGCGCAGCTAGCGCTGGAGGTAGATCGCCGGCGGATCCAGGGGGACGGACAGGACCTGGCCTATGTCACCGTCAAGGTCCTGGACGCGGAGGGGCGCCTGTGCCCGGAAGCGGACGACCTGGTGCAGTTCGAGGCGTCTGGACCGGGCGGGGTTATCGGGGTGGGCAACGGCAACCCGGTGGACCACGACGACTTCCAGGGGAGTCGGCGCCGGGCCTTTCACGGCTTGTGCCTGGCCGTCCTGAGGGCGGGGAAGGCGCCGGGGGCGCTTCGCCTGACGGCGCACGCGGGCGACCTGAAGCCGGCGGAGGCGGAAATCACGGTCCAGGCGGCCGGGAAGCGGCCGGCGGTTCCGTGAGAATCGGCCTTCCTTGCGGAATGTCCGGTCCATACGGGAATGAGCGCGACCCTGACGACGTGCGCAACGGCGCGATCATCGATCCTCACAACAAGGCCGAGGGGCCATAAGCCGCCCCGACGTTCGCCTTCAACGTGGCGACCCTGCTCTCGCAAGGCCGGGCCGAAGACCTGGTGGAACCTGGCACCCGTGCGCTCGGCCGCGCCTCACTCAATATTGCCATCGGCTTCGCCAACGCTTATCGCGGCGAGTTTTTCTTTGCACATGTGCTGGCGGCTACATGGGTTCACCCTCGGTCGAAGACCAGGCTGCACGGCGACTGGGCGACGCCGTGCAAGCTGGTCCCCGGCCCTTCACGCCTTCCCAGGCGCGTTCACTCCCGTCAAGACGGCCGCTTTTGCCCCATGAACACCGCCGCCTCGACGCCTCCCCAAGAACGCCGTGGCCGGCCTGGCCTGGACGAGGCCCGCAACGTCCTGGCCGGCGTGGCGGGGCGGTTGGAGCGGGAAGCGGCCCGGCGGCCGACGGCGTGAGTCGGAGGAAAGAGGATGCCGCCTCCGCGGTTCGCCTGCCGGGCGGCCACGGCCGTTTGCGATTCGCCCTTGTGATCGGGCCGGGCGCGGTCGTTCTGTGCGGCCGCCATGACCCGCCCTGCGAGGCACTCACGGGTTGCCGATGAAAACTCTTAGCGTCCGGAACGATTCTGCGCCACGGAGGGGCGGTCAAGGGTCGCCCGCCCCGGCCCGCGGGCCGGGGCGTTTCCTTTCCCCTCACCCTTTCGCCTCACCTGTTCGCCGCCGCAACCGCCGGGTCGGGGTCCGCCTTGAAGTGCGTCATCTCTTCCCGCACCGTGCGCCCGTGGCGCACGCCCTCGTGATAGTTCGCGCCGAGGAAGGCGACCGCCAGGAGCAGCAGACCGGTTCGGACCCCCGCGCCGCCCGCATACCGGCCCCAGAACACGTACAGGCCGCAGCTCATGGGCAGCATGAGCGTGACGTAGCGCCCGGCGAACCCGGCGCCGGCGCCGTAATCCGCCCGGCCCCACGCCACCGCGACGACCAAGCCGACGGCGGCGAGCAGGAAAGCCAAATGGCCCAGCAGGACGCCCCGCTCCCCCGGCCGGCGCCGCCAGGCGTCCGCCCAGAGACGTCCGCTCGCCGCCAACAGGCCCAGCACGAGATACGCCTTCCACCGCCACGTGCGGTTCTCGCCCGGCCCGAAGAATAGGCTGAGCATCTGCAGGCCGCAGGAGAGGGCGGCGGCGGGCTTGGAACGCGCCGGCGCGGGGCCGGGGACGCCGTGGTAGCCGACGAAGTACAAGCCGCAGAGCAGCACGGCGGCCCCGACGAGGCCCAGGGCGGCCATCCCCCGGCGGCGGGCCGGGGCGTCCGCGGCGCGGCAGTGGAGGGCGGCGACGGCCGCCACCCACGGGGACAACGCCGGGACGAAGACCAGGCCGCCGGCGCCGAGCAGGGGCATCGGGACCAGGCAGGCCGCCAGCAGGACGGCGCGCCGCGGCGAGACCCGCGGCCCGGCGCCGGCGAGCAGGATCAGGAACAGTCCGGCCGCGGCCGTTCCGGCGACGAGGTTGAGTGCCGACGTCCAGAGGAGGCACTCGGCCTGGCCCAGGCTCAGCACGACCAGGGGCACGAAGGCGTCGGGGTATTGCAGGCGGCCGCGCGCCGCGCGGATCGCGCGGAGCAGGCCGAAGGAAAGCGCCCCCAGCAGGGCGACGTTCACAACCATGCCGGCGCGGAAGTCGCACCCGCCGAGTCGGCCCAGGAGGTAGTAGGCCAGCTTGGGCAAGGGGACGCGGTGTTCATTTTGCTGCTCCCACAGCCACCCGAGGGTGAGCGGCCGGACGCCGGACATGACGGGGAGCCACGCCCGGTCGTCCCGGTAGGGAAGGGGGGAGCCGTATTTGCCGACGTAGGCCAGCGCCAACAGGAGGGACGAGACCCAGGCGATCCAGACGAACCGGGCCGCCCAGGCGTCGGGGTCCGCCGGCGTGGGGGGCGACATGGCGTCTTGGTTCATGCACGGCCTCATGCCGATGAGGGGGACGGGACGGCGCGGATCGCGGCGGCCCCGCGGGCCCGAATAACATAGGAAGGGAGGCGGCGTCAACACCCCGACCCCGGCCGGGAAGGGAGGCATGATCCGGCTGCACGGCGTCAAGGCCCGCGTCGCCCGGCTCGATGAACTGACCCGCGCGCTCACCAAGGCAATCGTCATCATCGGGGAATCCGAGGATCCGCTCGTATACCTGGAACGGCAACGCTACCTCGACGCGCTGCACCGGGCCGTCGGGGGACTGGACGAGGCCCGCGTCGCGCTGGTCGAGGCCGTGATGAGGATGGAGGAATCGGAGGCGGATTTCTATTCGCCCAGCGACCGCGCGTCCGGTGAAGGGCCGTCGCCGCGATTACATGGGTAGGGCGGTCGCGCGTCTTACAATTCCGCGGTACCCCGCGAGGCGTGGGCCGCCCCCTTCCGACCTCCCTTTCGGCGGCTGCCGGCGTTTCAATGGTCCGTTCTTGTTGCCGAACGTCAGGACAAAACGGAAAGCCGCCGCCGGGAGCCAATCGGGAGCCAACAGGGCGGACGCCGCTGTACTCTAGTAGACGGGGGCGGAATATGGCTTTTCAGGAAAGCAGGCAAAATACACGTCAGTGGACGCCGCCGGACAACGCCGGAACCGGCCCGCCCGCTCCAGAGCAACCGGGTCTGGCTTCGGAAGGAGATAGGATAAGCGACGAATCCGGCCCTTGGTTTCGCGGCTCGGGGATCGGACTTGACGCCAAACCGCCGCGCCGCCACGCTAACGCGGTGGCCCGGAACAACGGAGGACGACATGCCGGACTTCACGCCGTATCAGCAAAAGATCATCAAGCGCTACTACAACAGCCAGGACGCCATCCAGCGACAACGCCTGGCGGAACTGGTGAGCGAACTGTACCTCAGCACCGGCAAGAAGCGCATGCGCGTCTGGGAGTCCGTCGTCGCCGCCATGCAAAAACTCGGCGTGCCGCCGTCCCGCATCGACCACCTGCGCACGCAGGACAACCCGGCCCTCGTCGCCCAGGTCGTCAAGGAGCTGGAGGGTCAGGGCTGAGTCACGTTATCTCACACGCATTTTCATATATAACCACGTCGGTTCCGCACTACCGCCTTCAAAAAGACAGGGCCGCGACGGTGAAGTCGCGGCCCTGCCTGGACTAATCAGCGCGGTTCATTAGCGGCCGTAGCCGCCTGGCGCCCAGTACCACGGCTGATAGCCGATGGGGGCGACGGTCGGCGGGGCCATCGGGGCGTAGTAGTACGGGGTGACCTGACGGTAGACGGCCGTCTGCACCGGGGCGGGTTGGCGCATCGACGTCGCACTCGGGCCGGGCGCGGGGACGGGCAGGACGGCCGGGGCCGACGGGGCCAGCGGCGGCGCGCAAGGCGACGCGCACGGCGGGCGCGCAGGAATCCGAGGAGCTGCAGCAAGACGGCGCACAGGTGCAGCTTGGCATACAAGAGCAGGTGGGCATACTCTGGCAGCAGGGCTGAGGGCAGCAGGGGAAGCCGCAGCACGGCATGGGGCAGCAGCTTGGGCAGCAGCCGTCGAAGCACATGTTGCCGCAGCAGATCGGCGTGAAGGCGTTGTAGGGACGGATGCAGATGGTGCTGCAATACTTGCTGCAGCAGCCGCCGCAACAGCCGTGGTGGAACGGGCAGCAGTAGCTGGGGATCAGGCCGAACGCCCCGGCCTGCGACGCCGCGGCCCACAGCGCCAGCGACGCCAGGCTGAGGAACGAGGACAGAAGGAGCTTTTTCATGGCGGGGGTTTTCTCTTGAGGCCGGGCGCACGGCCCTTGCCGCCGTCTTGGTGGAAGGTACACGCCCGTGGGTTCTCGCCAACTCTACCCGCGCCCCGGCGGCGGCGGCGGCCGGGGCCGTCCCGATTCCGCGAAAAAAGACGGAGCGGCCGCGTCAAGTCGAATAGAATGCTTTCCGATTACGCAGACGGGTGAACGGGACGAGAGTAGGAAGAAATCCGCGCGGACGGGGCGGAAAAAGTGAAGACGCGACCCTTCGTGAATGGAGGGCCGCGTCTTGCCGTCGTCAATCGCCGTTGCCCAGCAAGGCCGCGACCGGCGTCCCCTCGCTGAACTTCACTGTGCGGCCGATGGGCGTCTGACTCAACTTCGCGGGGTCGATGCCGACCGCCGTCAGCAGCGTCGCGGTCAGGTCGGGGACCGTCACCGGGTCGGCCGGTTCAGGCTTGCCGTCCGGGTCGGTGGCGCCGATCACCCGGCCGCCGTGAACCCCGCCGCCCGCCAGCGCCACGCTGAAGCCGGTCGGCCAGTGGTCGCGGCCGCCCGCAGGGTTGACCATCGGCGTCCGGCCGAACTCCCCGGCCAACAGCACCACCGTCCGCTCCAGTTGCCCCCGCTCGCGCAGGTCGCGGATCAACGCACTGTAGGCGGGGTCGAGAGTCGTCAGCAAATCGCGGACGATGGCGTGGTTGTTGACATGGGTGTCCCAGCCCGAAAGCGTCACCTCGACGCAGCGCACGCCCACCTCGGTCAGCCGCCGCGCCGCCAGGCAGCCGCGGCCGAACGGCGTGTCGCCGTAGGCCCGTCGCAGGGCCGACGATTCCTGCGACACGTCAAACGCCTTGAGCTGCTCCGAACTCATCATTCTCAGCGCCCCGGCCACGGCCTCGCGGTGAAGCGTCGCCTCGGCCCGCTTGCCCCGGCCGGCCGCGAACGCGCCCTCCACCACGTCCAGGTCGCGGAGGCGTTGCTGCTCGCGCCCGGCCGGCAGGAGGGAACGGACGTCGGGCACCGGCTTGGCCGGGTCGCCGGTGCGGAAGGCGTCGTACTGGTCGCCGAGGAAGCCGCCGTGGCCAGGCCACTGGCTGGGCAGGATGCTGATGTGCCGCGGGATGTCGGCCCCGGCCGCCGGCAACTCGTGACAGCAGATCGCACCGATCGACGGATGAACAACCGTCGGGTCGGGACGGAAGCCGGTCTTCATGGCGTACGTGCCGCGTTCGTGGTCGCCCTCCTTGCTCACCATCGAACGGATCAGGCTGATCGAAGCCATTTCCTCGGCCGTGCGCGCCAGACCGGGGGCGAGCTGCACGCCCTTGACGGCCGTGTCGATGGCCCCCGTCCCGCCGGCGATGCGCGTGCCGGGGTGCGGGTCGAACGTCTCCAGCTGGCTCGGCCCGCCCTGCAACCAAAGAACGATGATCGACTGGGCGTGGTCGCGCGGTTTGCCGGGCGCCTCGGCGGCGCGGGCGAGCAGATGGCCGACCGGGGTCAGCCAGGCCGCGCCGGCGAGGCCGGCCGAGCGAAGAAAGCCGCGTCGGGTCAGTGGTTCCATGAGAATTCCGTCGAGTTGATGAGCGCCCAGAACAGGTCTTCGAGTTTCTGGGGGCGGGTCCAATGTTCATCGCGCAGCGACGCCTCGAAATGTTCGCGCCTCGGCGGGCGTGGGCCGGCGGCTGAGGACGGCGAGGTAAGCGGTTTCGACGCGCGCGGGTCGTCCGGGGCCATCCAGGCGATGCGCGTCGAGGCGTTGAAGGGACTTTCCCTGATCTTTTCGCCGACCATGGCGCCGTTCATCATCAGCAGGCGTTGCGGAATGGTGCCGGTGCGGCCGTCGAACTCGTCCTCGCCGCTGTCGCCGTAGCGGGTGACGAACTCGTTCTGCTGGCCGGAGCGGGCGATGCGGAAGAGGAGGTTTGCGTCGCCGGTGTTGGCGGTGACGGACGTCGCTTGCTGGACGCTGCCGGCCACCTGTTCGGGCCGGAGCCGCGTCAGCGGGAAGAGCGCCCAGGCCTTTTCTTTTTCGTCGTCGTTCTGGCCGTCGGACACGCTGTCGAGACGGAAGGCCTCGGAACTGGCGATGACGCGGATCAGGCGGCGCAGGTCGTAGCCGTGGGTGGTGAAATCGTCGGCCAGGAGTTGCAGCGCCGGCGGAATGGGGTCGTTCGTTTCGAGGTTATCGACCGGCGCCGACGAGCGGCCGGCTGAAGAGCAGCGCCCAGACGCGGTTGACGGCGGCGCGGGCGAAGAAGGGGTTTTTCGGGTTGGTGACCCAGCCGGCCAGCCGTTGCCGGCGCGTGCCCTGGTCGGGCAGCAACTCGGGGGCGAACGGCACGCGCGGCTCGACCGTCCGCTCGGCCTGCGTCTTGCGGTCCTCCACGACGTAGTCGCCGGGGCCGTCGTAAATGCCGGTGAAACCGACGTGCGTTTGTCCGAAGAAGGCGGACAGTCCCTCGAAGTCGGCCTTGGTCCACTTGGCGAAGGGGTGGTTGTGGCACTGGGCGCAATCGAGCCGGAGGCCGAGGAAGGCGCGGGTGACGCGGCCGGCCAGGCGCACCGGGTCGGGCCGGTTCTGCTTGTCCTGCTGGCAGGTGACGCTGACGAAATTCGTGGCCGGCTTGTCGGTCCACAGCCCGTCGTCGGCGATGAGGTCGCGGACCAGGGCGTCATACGGCCGGTCGTGGGCCATCTGTTCTTGCAGCCAGGAGACGAAACGGCTGCGGCGATAGAGGATAAAGGGACCGTCCTCGGTGCCGACATAGACGCGGGCCAGCCGCTCGGCGAAGTAGTCGGCGAAACGCTGGTCTTGCAGGATGTGATCGAGCCACCAGGGCAGCCGTTGTTCCGAGGGCAGCGCTTCGAGCTGGCGAATTTCTTCGAGCGACGGCACGGTCCCCATCAGGCCCAGCGCCAGCCGGCGGGCGACCAGCAGATCGGGCGCCGGCGCGGCCGGAGTCAACTTCGCCGCAGCCCATTGCTTCGGAACGAGGCATCCACCTGATCGACGGCGGCGCGAAATTCCGGGTCGGCGTAGGCGGCGGGGTCGTAGCGGGTGACGGGCTTGGGCGCGCGCGGCGGCATGAGGTTGTAGCCGACGGCGAACAGGCCCCCGCCGACCAGGCTCAGGAACAGGAGATTGCGCATCCACATTATGAGGTCGCCCTGCCGCGGGGAGTTCGTGTTATTGTACCTTATGGAAGGCGCAAGAGTTTCGGCTTTTACCCAAAAGCCGAACGAAACCGCGTGAGATGGTGAGCGGTAGTATCTGCCATGAACCACGCCGCCGAAACGAACCCGCGACACCTGTCCCCCCGAAGCGTCCCCGTTTTGGAAGTCGCGGACCCCTGGACGCTGCCGGCCGCGTTGCCGGTTACAGAAGAAGAACCGCGCGACGCGCCTCCCTGTGCCGCCCCGGCGGAACTTCTTTCTCCGTTGCGTCTTCGCCGTGGCGTCGGCTTTGGAATGGCTGTTCGGCTTCGTTTCGTTGTTCATCGCCCTGGCGGTGTTGGCGGCCCTGCCGGTGCTCCAGCTCCTCAGCCTCGGCTACCTGCTGGAAGCCGGCGGCCGCGTCGCCCGGAGCGGCAAGCTGCGCGACGGCTTCATCGGCGTCCGCCTGGCCGCCCGACTCGGCGGCGTGGTGGCCGCCAGCTGGCTCTTGCTCCTGCCGGCGCGTTTCGTGGCGGACATGGCCCGCGCCGCGGAAATCATCGATCCGGGCGGCCGCGCGGCCGGCGGCTGGCGCATCGTCCTGGTCGTGCTGATCGTCCTCACCTTCGTCCACGTCGCCGCCGCCTGCGCCCGCGGCGGCCGGCTCCGCTACTTCGTCTGGCCGTTCAACCTTATCTGGTTGATCCGCCGATTCCTCCGCGGCGGCTACTACGCCGAGGCCCGCGACGCCGTTTGGGACGCGGTCGCGGCACTGCGGCTGCCGTATTATTTCTGGCTGGGGTTCCGCGGGTTCGTCGGGGCGTTCGCCTGGCTGGCGCTGCCGATCACGCTGCTCGCCCTGGGTCGCGCTCACTTCCGCGCCGCTCCCCTGATCGGCGTTGTCGGGGCGTTGCTGCTCGCGCTGGGTGCTGATGTATCTGCCGTTTCTGCAAATGCGGCTGGCGGCCGACGAACCGGCTGCGGGCGGTGTTCGACCTGCGGGCGGCGCGGGCCGCTTACCGCCGGGCGCCCTGGGCCTTCGCGCTTCGCGTTCTTCATCACGCTGCTGTTCGCCCTGCCGCTTTACCTCTTGAAGATCCAGATGGTGCCCCGCGACGCCGCCTGGATGCTGAGCCTCTTTTTCATCGCCTTCATCTACCCGGCACGTCTGCTGACGGGCTGGGCGCTGGGCCGGGCCGGCCGCCGTGCGACGCCGCGCCACTGGTTCTTTCGCTGGACCGGCCGCCTGCCGTTTCTGCCCGTGGCGCTGTTCTACGTGCTGATCGTGTTCTTCACGCAGTACACCAGCTGGAACGGCGCCTGGAGCCTCTACGAGCAACATGCCTTCCTTGTGCCGGTGCCGTTCTTCGGCATGTGACGCCAAAATTGCGCGAGCCGCGGCAAACCGTGATTTGCCCTGGACGAAC
>CAWFBG010000015.1:0-929469 GCA_963813925.1 uncultured Planctomycetaceae bacterium | reverse complement strand
GACGGTGACGCTTGCCGACGCCGAAGGCAAGCCGATCCGGGGCGATTCGGTCAAGCTGGAGGGCGACATGAATCACGCCGGAATGACGCCGGTTTTCGCCGACGCGACGGAAAAGGCGCCGGGCGCTACGAAGGAACCCTGGATCTGACGATGGGGGGCGACTGGTTCGTCCTGATCGACGTTTCCCTGGCGGACGGCCGCACCCTCAAGAAGAAGGTGGACCTGCCCGGTGTGAAATCGAGGTAAGTGATGTCTGCGCTCTGGGGCGGCCGTCGGCCTACGCCGCCCGTAATCCCGCCGGCGAAGCCCCCGCCGTGGACCTGCTGCGGCTGCCGGTCCTGGGTCGGTTCCTCCGCTGGCGCTGGTCGCGGACGGTCTTGCAGGTTCCGCTGTTTCTGCTGGCCGCGGTGCTGGTCTGGCAGGGGCTGTACGGCCCGGAACTGGCGCCGAAGAATCTCGCCACCCTGCTCACCTGGGTCCATTATCGCGGCCTGCTGGTGCTCATCCTGCTCGTCGCCGGCAACTTCTTCTGCATGGGCTGCCCGCTGGTGTTGGTGCGCGATGTGGTCTGCCGCTTCTGGCGGCCGCGCTGGAACTGGCCCCGGCTGCTGCGCAACAAGTGGCTGGCCGTCGTCCTGTTCGTCCTCATCCTGTTCATTTACGAACTGTTCGGACTCTGGAGCGACCCGGTTTACACCGCCTGGCTCATCGTGGCCTATTTCGCGGGAGGCTGGCCGTGGATGCCCTGTTCAAGCACGCCTCCTTCTGCAAATGGGTCTGTCCGATCGGACAATTCAACTTTCTGGCCTCGACGATGTCGCCGCTGGAGGTCCGGGTCCGCGACGCCGGAGTGTGCGAGGGGTGCAAGAGCAAGGACTGCATCCGCGGGACGCCCAGGGAGGCCGGCCGGACGCCTCTGCCGCTGGTCGCCCAGGTCGCCCAGCGCGGCTGCGAGCTGGCGCTGTTTCAGCCCATGAAGGTCGGCAATCTGGACTGCACCTTCTGCCTGGACTGCGTGTACGCCTGCCCCCACGACAACGTGGGCGTCATGAGCCGGATGCCCGGCGCCGAACTGTCGGCGGACACGCCCCGGTCGGGCGTGGGCCGGCCGTCGCAGCGCAAGGATTTGGCGGCGCTGGCCCTGGTCTTCACCTTCGGGGCGCTGCTCAACGCCTTCGGCATGATTAGCCCCGTCTACGTCGTGGAAGCGTGGCTGAGCCGGGTGATGGGCGTCACGAGCCGGGCTCCGATCCTGGGCGTGCTCTTTGTAGCCGGGCTGGTGGTTGAGCCGCTGGTCCTGCTGGGGCTGACCGCATGGGTGATGCGCTGGGCGACCCGTTCCCGCGAGCGGCTCCTGGCGCTGGCAACACGCTACGTCTACACGCTGGTTCCGCTGGGGTTCGGCGTCTGGCTGGCGCATTACGGGTTCCACTTCTTCACCGGCGCCCTGACGGTGATTCCCGTGACGCAGAACGCCTTCGTCGAAATGGGCTGGCCGGTGCTGGGCAAGCCGAGCATGGCTTCGTGGAGGATGGGCGGCCTGTCCGTGTCGGCGGTGTACCCGCTGGAGCTGGGCTTTCTCCTGCTGGGCATGATCGGGGCTTGGATTGTTGCAGTGCGGCTGGGGCGGAAGGATCACCCGCAGGCTCCGTGGCGAGCCTGGCTGCCCTGGGTCGTCCTGCACGTCATTCTGTGGGCCGCGGCCGTGTGGCTCATGACGCAGCCGATGGACATGCGCGGCACCTTCCTGGGGGACAGTTGACATGAACCGCAGCGCCGGCCGAGTGGCGCATTGATCCTCGTGTGGCTGGCTTGTACGTCGGCGGCTCAGGCCCACATCGGCCCTCCTTTCCCGATCGTGCAGGACCAGGTTGCGGGACCGTACAAGATCTCCGTCTGGACGCATCCGGACATCGGCCTGTCGGCGTTTTACGTGATTCTGGACCCGGCCCCGGGCGCGACGATGCCGGACAAGAACGACGTTGAGGTGTACGTCCAGCCGGTGGACGGCCGGCTGCCCGAGGTCGGTTACCCGGCCGCGCGGGAGGCGAATCGCGGCAAGGTCCAGTACGACGCGCAGGTGGAGTTCGACCAGCGCGACATGTGGCGCGTGCGCGTCACGGTGGCCGGCGCCAACGGCAAGGGCGAGGTCGAGGCCCAGGTGGAATCGACGCCGACATTCGCCTTTTGGGATCTTCTATTCTACGGTTTCCCGTTCATCCTGTTCGGCGGCCTCTGGCTCGTCGTCGCGCTGGGCCGCGCCCGGCGCCAGCGAAGGGAAGCAGGCTCACCTGCCGCGCCCCAGGCGCTCCAGGGGGCCGCCGGCCCAGAAGCGGTGAGCGCGGGAAAGGAACCGGGTTCACCGCGCTGACGATCGCACCTTCCTTTCCCGAGGAGCGCCCGCCTTCTGGATCGCCCCCCGAAATTTGCTGTACGGCCGTCCTCCCGTCTACAATGGAAGATGTCGGCGCGTCGCCCTTCCGTCCGCCGACGCCTTCTTCCCCCCAGGAGCGATTGATGTCCGTAGGCGTCCGACCCACCACCCTCAAAGACCTTCGCGCGAGCGGCTGGACTTCCAAAACGGTCAAGAATGAAGTTCGCGCCAACTTCCTGCGTATGCTTCAGGCCGGCGAAGACCTTTTCCCCGGCATCGTCGGCTACGAAAACACCGTCCTGCCGGAGATCAACCTCGCCCTGATCGCCGGCCACGACGTGCTCTTTCTCGGCGAGAAGGGCCAAGCCAAGAGCCGCCTGATGCGCTCGCTGGTCCGCTTCCTCGACGACGAAATCCCGTTCATCGACCACCCGTCGCTGGCGGTCCACGAAGACCCCTACCACCCGATCACCACGGCCGGCAAACGCCTGCTGGCCGACAAGCCGGAAGAGGAGATCCGCATCGGCTGGTGGCCGCGGTCGCAGCGCTACGCCGAACGGCTGGCGCCGGGCACGAAGTTCGCCGACGTGATCGGCGAGATCGACCCGGCCAAGCTGGCGGCCGGCGTCAGCATGAACGCCGAGGAGGCGCTGAGTTTCGGCCTCATCCCGCGCATGCACCGCGGCATATTCGCCATGAATGAGATCCCTGAACTCGATGAACTGGTGCAGGTCGGCCTGTTCAACATCCTCGAAGAGCGCGACGTGCAGATCCGCGGCTACCCCATCCAGTTCGACCTGGACGTGCTGATCCTGTTCTCGGCCAACCCGGCGACGTACAACCGCAGCGGCAAGGTGATCCCGCAGCTCAAGGACCGCATCGGCTCACTGATCCAGACGCACTACCCGCTCGACCGCTCCGTCGGCATCGAGATCATGGAGCAGGAATCCGGCATCGACCTCGGCGGCGACTTTCCCGTCGTGGTGCCGCTGTTCATGAAGGAGATCATCGAACAGATCAGCGTCTGCGCCCGCAAATCGAAGTACATCGACCACCAGTCCGGCGTCAGCGCCCGCTTCTCGATCGCCAACTACCGGACGATGGTGGCCAGCGCCCGCCACCGCGGCGTCCGGCTGGGCGAAAAGCCGGCCGTGCCGCGCATCAGCGACCTGGGCCATCTTTATACGTCGTCGCTGGGCAAGCTGGAGCTGGACATGATGGGCAGCCAGCAGATGTCGGAGCGGCAGGTGATCGAGGCGGTGATGGCGGAGGCCATCGGCAAGGTGTTCGCCGAGTACGTGGAGAAGAACGGCCTGGAGGAGATCGTGCAGGTGTTCGGCAAGGGCGTCAAAATTGAGGTGGGCGACCTGCTGCCGTCGTCGCAGTACGCGGAGCGGCTGAAGCGCGTTCCGAAGGCGTGGGAGAAGGCGTTCGAGGCGAACCCTTCGACGAGCGAGGCGGTGCGGGCGTCGTGCATCGAGTTCGTGCTGGCGGGGCTGTACGCCGGCGACCGCATCTCGCGGTCGCAGAAGCACGGGCGGATCACGTATGAGATCAAATGAGCGCCTTCACGCTGGCCCATCCTTGGCTTCGGCCTGCTCCTGCGAGGTGTGGCGGAGCTTCGTCCAGTCCACCGCCGCAACCCAGCAGCGCTCCTCCGCATTGAACTGAACGACCCCGTCGATCAGCAGGTTGTCCGGCCGCCCCTCGTCGTCGGCGTCGTCCGTGTAAAAGGTGAGGCGTAATCCCTCGTGCAACTGGACTCCGAAACGTTGCACATCGTGGAGAGTTCCCCGGCAAGTCAACTTCAGCCGGTTGTCGTCGTCAAGCTTTTGGAAGTCCGCGTAGATGCGGGGTTCGCTCATACAGGTGCTCCCTCCGTCTTTGGCGCATCATACCAGCCCGCCCGTCCCCTACAATGCATGGGTCCGAGCGCCGCACGCGGAATCGGCGACCGGCCGCGCCATCGTAACAGGATTCGCAATGCCTTCTACCAACGACCTCGGCGGCGTCATCCACACCTACCAGAAGTTCGACCCCGTCGCGTTCCCCAGCCCGACCGCGCTGCCGCCGGATCTGGTGACGCCGGCCTTCGAACACCTCCTCCATTACGGCAACACACGTCGGCTCACCGAGGAAGAACTGGCCCGCGCCGTGCGCATCGACCCCAGCCAGATTCGCGGCCTGGGGCCGAGCCTCGACTACCTCCGGGCCATGCTGGAGGAGCGCAAACGCAAAATCCTCCAGACCTACGAGACGGGCCAGGCCGAAGCGGAGGCGCATCGCAACTTCCACGACCAAGCCGGGCAGATGAAGCCGCCGGGCAAGATCGCCCGGCAGTTCCAGGAGGCGGTGCGCGAAGAACAACTGCACGATCTTGAACAGCTCTGGTATCGCTCCGGCGACGAACACGGCCCGTTCGCCCGCCAGCTGTTGCAACTGGCCGAACGCCTCGGCGAGAAATACCAGGTCGATGAGCTAGCGTCGAAGTACGAATTCACCGGCCGGACGCCGATGGACGTACCCAAGGCGCTGGAAGTCAAACAAGAGTTGGAAGCGATCGACAAACTCCTCAAACAGATCGAGGAGGCGGCCAAGACGGCCCAGATCGGGATCATCGACCTGGAGGAACTGGCCCAGTTCGCGGAGCCGGGCGACATCGAACAATTGGCACAGTTGCAGGAGCAAATCCAGGAATACCTGAAGCAGATGCGCGAACAGCAGGGCATCGAGGAGGGCAAGCGCGGTTTCGAGATGACGCCGCGGGCCTACCGGCTGTTCCAGTCGAAGTTGCTGACGCGCATCTTCGAGCAGTTGCAGGCGTCGCGCTCCGGCCGCCACCAGGGTCCGATCATCGGCGAAGGCGCCACGGAAATGCAGCAGACGCGGCCCTACGAGTTCGGCGATTCCGTGACGCACATGGACATCCCGTCGTCGTTCGTCAACGCCCTTTTGCGATCCGGGCCGGGGCTGCCGGTGCGCATGAAAACGGAAGACATCGTCATCCACAGGACGCGCAACAACCCCAAGTGCGCCTCGGCCGTGTTGCTGGACATGAGCGGCTCGATGCGCTACGACGGCCAGTACGTCAACGTCAAGCGCATGGGCCTGGCCCTCGACGGCCTGATCCGCACCGAATATCCCGGCGACTTCCTCCAGTTCATCGAACTGTATACGTTCGCCAAGCCGCGCCACCTGTCGGAAATCGCGGGGCTGATGCCCAAGCCGGTCACGCTCTATGACCCGGTGGTGCGGCTGCGCCGACATGAGCGATCCGAATATTAGCGAAATGCAGATCCCGCCGCACTTCACCAATATCCAACACGGCTTGCAGCTGGCGCGCAAGTTCCTGTCGGCCCAGGACACGCCCAACCGACAGGTCATGCTCATCACCGACGGCCTGCCGACGGCCCACTTCGAGGGCGAACATCTGTATTTGCTCTATCCGCCGGACCCGCGGACGGAAAACGCCACGATGCGCGAGGCCCAGCTGTGCGCCCGCGAGGGGATCACCATCAACATCTTCCTTCTGGCGAGCTGGAACCAGACGGAGGAGGACGTGCGTTTCGCCTACCGCGTGGCGGAGTCCACGAAGGGCCGCGTGTTCTTCACGGCCGGACGCGAGTTGGACCGTTACGTCGTCTGGGACTACATCGCGCGGCGGAAGCAGATCATCGCGTGAAGACACGCTTGCCACCGTCCGCGGGAGCGCGTTACCATACTGTCACAACTACCGTACCGCTCCGAGGAACCGTCATGTTCACTCCCGAAGAAATTCAGGCTCGCATCCGGGTCCAGCCATTCGTGCCCATTCGCTTCGTGACCAGTGCCGGTCAAATGTTCGAGGTTCATCACCCCGACTTGGTTCTGGTCGGACGGCGTGACGTTGCCATTGGTCATTCGAGTACGGAGAATCCGGCGCATTACGACCAGCTGAGTCGCCTAGCCATCATGCACATCACGGCCATTGAGGATTTGCCCGTGGCGAAATCGCCGACTGGCAACGGCCAGTCCTGACGGGGCAAGGGGCCGGTCAAAGGATCGTCGCCTCGAAAACCTGCGCCCCCCACGCCGGCATGTCCAGGTACATCCCCCGCCGCGCCAGCTCGTCGCCGTCGCGATCATAGCGAGAGTCGCCCAACAGGTCGCACAACAGCCACTTCCCGCCTCGCCATTCCCCCTTCGGCAGTCCGATGTAGCATTGTCCATTCAGTGGACCGTAATTGACGCAAATCAACAGCCGCCGGCCGAGGCCGTCCTCCCAGGTGAAGACGAGGAAGCGGTCCCAGGTCGTGTTGCCGTCCCAGGCCGGCCGGCACGTCAGCAGCCGCCAGCGTCCGTCGCGCACTTCCGGCCGCTTCAAAACGTCGAGCAACCGTGTATAGAACGCCGTCAGCGTCGCGTCGGGCGTTTCCGCGATCCGCCGCGCCAGGTGAATGGACGTGTAAACGCGGCGGCCTTCGAGCTGTCCGTCGTGGAAGAAACGCAGGGCCGGCGTGAGATAGCTGACGACGGCGGCCGCCTCATGCCTACCTTCCGGAAACACGGCGGCGGCCCGCGGCTCGTCGTGGTTCTCCAGGAATCGGGCGCAGCGGCGCTGGAAGTCGAGGCCGGCTGCCAAGTGGGCGCGCACGCCGGGCGCGTCGCCGGCGCGGAGGCGGTCGTAGAGGCGCTTGTCGTAGGTGTAATCGAACCCCTGCTGCTGTAACTCCCATTCGAGGTCCCAATACACCTCGGCCAGGAACAGAAAGTCCGGCCGCCGCGCCTGCACGGCCGTGATCGCCTCCGGCCAGAACGGGGCGTCTGCCGGGTCGGCGCCGTCGGCCGGCCGCGACCGCTCGCCCCAGGTCCGAAAGATGACCTCCGGCAGCAGCAGCATGGCCATGTCGCAGCGGACGCCGTCGCAGCGGTCGGCGATCGCCTCCATCTCGGCAATCATCGCCCGACGCAATCCGGGATGGCGGTAATTCAATTGCAGCGTGTCGGGCCAGCCGGGAAAGTAGGGGTCGCGGCCGTGGGCCAGCACCGCCGAGGCCCGGCCGGTTTGCATCCGCTGGTAATTGCCCGGCTCGCGCGCCAGGTCTTCCTCCGAGCCGTGGACGTAATATTCCGGGTGCGACTCGACCCAGGGGTGGTCGAGGGCGGTGTGGTTCGGCGCCAGGTCGAGGAGCAGGCGCAGGCCGCGACCCCGAAAGCGCTGGCGCGAACCGGGCCAGGGCCGCGTCGCCGCCGAAGTCCTCGTGGGCGGTGTAGGCGCGGACGGCGAACGGCGAACCGCAAATGTCGTCCTCGGTGAAGCCCCTCAGCGCCTCGGCGTACGCCCGCCGCCATTCCTCGTTTTCGCGCGACACGCGCCGGCCGGCCGGCCCGGTCTGCCAGACGCCCAGCAGCCAGACCCAGTCGAAGCCCTGGGCCGCCCATTGATCCACCAGGGCGTCGGGCAGGTCGTCGAGCGAGGCCCGCGGGCCGACCTCGTTCAGCAGAACGCGGGTATTCAGCTCGATCAAGGAGGGATACATGGCGTTCGGCAAAGGAGGGACTCGTTGGGGGTGTGGGGCCGGACCTCAAGGAATTGTACGTCCACTTTCTTGTATCCGCCGGAAGCCCCGGTTAAAATACAGCGCCTTATCGACGCACCCGCCGCCCCATCCCGACGGGGCGCCCGCCGCGCGGCGGGGCGTACGGCCGCCAGGGGTAACGTGATGGCTACGCTTCAAATCGTCAAGGGGGCCGAAGAGGGCCGACAGATCCCTTTGGATGGCGACAAGTTCGTCATGGGACGCAATCCCGATTGCGGCATCGTCATCCCGGTCACCTCCGTCAGCCGCGAGCACGCCCAGATCCTCCGCGTCCAGGGCCGCTATTTCATCGAAGACAAGCAGAGCCGCAACGGCACCTTCGTCAACAGCCAGGCCATCACGAACCGCACGCCGCTCAAGCACAACGACCGCATCCGCATCTGCGACGCCCAGTTCGTCTTCCTCGACGGCGACCAGGGCTACAACGGCGACGAGGAGGAGACCGACAACACCACCGTCGAGGCCGTGCTCAGCCAGAGCAGCCACATGATCCTCCAGGACCAGCCGGCCGAGCGGCTGCGCGGCCTCCTGGAGATCAGCGGAAGCCTAAGTAAGACGCTGCAACTGGACCTTCTGTTCCCCAAGATCGGCGACAGCCTGTTCACGCTGTTCCGCCAGGCCGACCGCTGTTTCCTCATCCTGGCGGAGGACGAGGGCAAGAAGCTGATCCCGCGGCTGGTCAAGGCGCGACTGACCGGCGAGGAGACGACCGCCCGGTTCAGCAAAAGCATCGTCCGTAAGTGCCTGGAGAGCGCCCAGGCCTTCCTCAGCGGCGACGCCTCCCGCGACGAGCGCGTCCAGCTCAGTCAAAGCGTTGTCGATTTCCGCATCCGCTCCGTCATGTGCGTGCCGCTTTGCGCCCCCGACGGCAAGGCCTTTGGCGTCATCCAGCTCGACACGCAGAATCGCGGCAAGAAGTTCACCCAGGACGACCTCCGCCTTCTCTGGGGCGTCGCCAACCAGGCGTCCGTCGCCCTGGAGAACGCCCGCCTGCACGAAGAAACGATCCACCAGGAAAAGCTGCGGCGCGACCTGGAACTGGCCCATCAGGTGCAAATGAGCTTCCTGCCGCGCGCCCTGCCCCAGGTCCCCGGCTACGAGTTCTTCGCCCACTACGAGCCGGCCCTGGAAGTGGGCGGCGACTACTACGGCTTCATCCCGCTGGCCGACGGCCGGCTCGGCGTGGCCCTCGGCGACGTGGCCGGCAAGGGCGTGCCGGCCGCCCTGCTCATGGCCAAGCTGTCGTCCGACGCTCGTTTCAGCTTCCTCACCGAGCCGGACCTCGCCCGCGCCGTCACCAGGCTCAACGATCTGCTCTACGAATTTACCAGCGTGGCCGATCGCTTCGTCACGCTGGTCGCCGCGGTCATCGACCCGGTACGCCACGTCATCACCCTGGCCAGCGCCGGCCACTTCTCGCCGCTGCTTTATCGCCAGAGCGCCGGCAGCCTGACCGACGCCATCCCCAAGAAAGTCTCCGGCGTGCCGCTCGGCATCATGGAAGGGTTCGCTTTCGACATGTGCGAGGTCACCCTGGAGCCGGGCGACAGTCTGGTGCTGTACAGCGACGGTTTGCCGGACATGCTCAGCCCGGCCAACGAGCCGTTCGGCTACCCCGGCATTCACGCGGCCGTCCTTGAGGCGTCCGGCCCGACCACGCCGCGCAACCTGGGCGAACGGCTGCTCCAGGCCGTCACGCACCACGCCTCCGGCCACGAGGCCCCGGACGACCTGACGCTGGTCTGCTTCGGCCGGGTCGCATAATGAGTGGCGCGTGGCGAGTGGCGAGAGAAGGCCGCCTTGGTTTTTGTCTTTTCTCGCCACTCGCCACGCGCCACTCCGGATAGGATGACCGCCATGAGTACACCGCTCACCCTGCCCGCCGTGCCCAAGCCGAAGCTCAAGGAGCGCACCAAACGGCAGCCGCCCTACAACGTCGTGCTGCTCAACGACGACGACCACACCTATGAATACGTCATCACGATGTTGCAGGTGCTGTTCGGCTACCCGCGCGAGAAGGGCTTTGCGATGGCCAAGGAAGTGGACACGACGGGGCGGGTCATCGTCCTGACGACCACCAAGGAACACGCCGAGTTGAAGCAGGACCAGATCCACGCCTTCGGACCCGATCCGCTCAGCGCCAGGGAGTGCAAGGGTTCGATGACGGCCGTCATCGAGCCGGCCGTGTGACGGGAGGTTACGGCACGGGACACGGCGAGGCGTCGCTGGGGCCGAGGACGCTGTCGAATTGGTGCTGGCCCGCGTACACCCGATTCTTCAAATTGAGATAAATGTCATCGCGATCCACGCCGACGTTCGGCCCGGCGCACCAGCGCACCTGGCCGCCGATGTAGAGGACGTTTTGGCCGGCGCCGCCGTGGTTGGGGCTATTGTCGCGGCCGCCGGCCGCCGGCCGGTCGGCGAGGATGGGCAGCAGGTCGCCTGAGTCGCGGCGCAGGCCGGCCAGGTCGTCGCCGTCGCGGTAGCCGAGGCTATAGGCGTAGTCGCCGCCGGCGTCGCGCGTCAGCGCCCGGAAGTCGTCGGGCCGGCTGCGCGCCATCTCTTCAAGGCCGGCGAGCGGGCAGGGCGCCGGGGCTTGCCGTCCGCGAGCGGGGCAGGAGACGGTGAGATCGGAGCCCAGGGCGCCGGCGTCGGCGAGGACGGGCACGAACACGCCGGCGAAGTTGCGCGGCGGCGCGGCCTCCACGCGCGGAAACGCGGCGTCGGGCCGGCCGTCGGCGTAGACCTGCAAGGCGGCCCAGAACTGGCGCAAATTGTTCTGACAGGCGAGGACCCGGTAATCGCGCCACTGCCGGCCTAGCCACGCCATACACAGCCCCGCGGTGAGCGCCAGTACCAGCACGGCCACGACCAGATCGATCCGTCGCGGGCCGCGTCGCGACGCTTCCCCGACCTGCCGCCGCGACGGCGGCGGGGCGCCCGGCAGACGGAGGTGCGGCCGGCTGCCGGCGACATTCTCGATGGTGCGGTCGGCCAGGCCGGGCGGAGGTTCGGGGTCGTCGCCGTCGTCGGCCAACGGGTCGAGCATCCGCCGCAGCACCGACAAACGGGCGCGGGCCTCGGGGTGGAGGCGCAGGTGCGCCTCCACCGCGCGGCGGCCGTCGCGGTCGAGGGCGTCCAGGAGATAGCCGATCAGGGTTTCGTCCATCGTGTCAGGCTTCATAAACGGCGGTCGTCGCGGCCATCGACTCCTGGAGCTTGACCAGGGCGGCGTGCAGCCGCGATTTCACCGTGCCGACGGGGATGCCGAGGGCTTCGGCGACCTCCCGGTACTTCAGCCCCTGGTAATAGGCCAGGATCAGCACCTGGCGGAGGAAGTCGGGCAGCCGTCCGACGGCGGCGCGGACGCGCTCGGCCTGTTCCCGTCCGGAGGCCGCGTCGAACGGCTCCGGGTTGCGCCCCTCCAGCGACGCCGCCAGGCCGTCGGCTTCGCCGTCGTCGGCGGTTTCGCGGGCGGCCTCCAAACTGACCGCCTGGTGTCGGCCGTTGCGCCGCAGCGCGTCCACGGCCTGGTGGGTGGCGATGGTGTACAGCCACGGCCGCACGCGCCGCCCGCTTTCGTAGTGGCCGCTCTTGAGGTAGAGCTGGAGGAAGGTGTTTTGGAACACGTCCTCGGCCAAGCCGCCGTCGCCGACGTAGCGGCGAAGGTAGCCGTACAGTTCGCGCTCGTAGCGACGCACGAGGGCGTCGAACGCTTGCGTCTCCCCGGCCTGAAACCGGGCCATCAGTTCCTCGTCGGAGCGATGGGGGAGTGAGTCAAGTGAATACACGTTCCCTCTGCATTGTGGTACGCCCCGGCGGGCAGACGGGTTCATGGAAGGAAGAAGAAATAAGGTACTCTCCCATATGAGCGAATATCGGCGGCGTTGTCAAGGAACGGGGATGAGATTATCCGGCTACGCCGCGTTCAAGGCGGCCAGGGATCTGGCATATGAGTTGCTCATTACTCCTAACAGAGCGATGTTCATGTCTCGCCCGGTTCGCCTGGGAGGGATTGTCATGAGAGAAACACACGTCACATTGCCGGAACTCGCCTTGGTCGCCGGCACCCGCGCGGCCCTCGGCGCCGGCCTGGGTCTTCTGCTGGCGGATCGGATGCCCGAGGGCCAACGCCGGGCCGTCGGATGGACGCTGTTTCTGATCGGCGCCATCAGTTCCATCCCGCTGGCGTTTGACATCCTCGGCAAGCTCGGCCCTTCCGCCCCCGCGGGCCGGCCGGAGTCGCTGGACGGCGGATCGCGAACCGAACCGGCGGATCGCCGGATTCGCCAGGCCGACTTTGCTCGGACTTGACGCCGCGGCGTTCAGGCGGCCTTGCCCACGCCGCGGCCGCTTGTTATGGTCCCGCCCCGTCGGACGACTCGCGGCGCCGGACGCGCCGCGATCGCCGACGACATGGAGGCGGAACGATTATGTCCCCATCCCGCGGCACGGCCGACGTTGCGGCGCTGATCGAACGGCTCGCCCATTCGGATCGCCTGGAACGGGTCCACGCGGCGGTCGATCTCGTCCGTATGGGCCGCGCGGGGCGTCGTTTGGAAGACGCGCTGGCCGGCGCCCTCAAGGACGAACGGCCGGTGGTGCGCAAGATGGCCGCGCTGGTGTTGGGCGACCTCGCCCCGGATTCCCACAAGGCGGTCCCGGCATTGGCCGATGCCCTGCGCGACGTGGAGGAAGGGGTTCGTCGTCGGGCGGCCGTGGCGCTGGGACAGTTCGGCGCGGAGGCGAGGGCGGCCGTTCCGGCGCTGCGGGCGGCGCTGACCGACGCCGACGAGGGCGTTCGCAGTTTCGCGGCGACTTCCCTGGCCCTGATCGAACCGCCGAACGGACGGGCGGCCGCCTGAGCCTTCAGCCCGGATCAACGATAAAACCCCATGCTGGCGAAGCTTACGCTCTCGAAGCCGCCCGGATGGGCGTACTGGTCGTAGTGCAACACCTTGCCGGCGCCGGGGCGGATCGCTTCCAGCACGGTGTACGTCGGCGGCAGGCCACAGATGCGGCGGGCGTCGCCCTCCTCGGCGATGACGCGAAAGTAGCCGGACGGGTCGGCCGCCTCGGCCTGGCGCAGGATCGCCTGGTCTCGCTCGCGGCTGTGGTCCAGCCACAGGCCGGCCGCCTCACGGGAGTCGCCGAACTTCGGGCCGATATGGGCCAAATCGCCGCTGATGACGTAACAGATCGGCTCCGCGGTTTCGCGCTCCACCGCCCGCAGCGCCTCGACCATGCGCCGCACGTCTTCCCGCCCGGTCGGCGCGTCCCCCTCCCGTACGGAGTCCTGGAACGAACCCACGACCAGCGGCACGATGCGGATCGGCCTTTTGCCCTCAAACAGATATTGTAAGAAAATCACTTCCAATTCGATGGAATGCTCCGGGAAGTGGGCCATCCATTCGTCGTCGAACAGGCCGTCGCCGTAGCGCCCGACCAACCGGTCGATGTAAACCTGGTCGGTCGCGGCAACCCCGAGCGGCGTTTTGAAGTGTTTGCGCGTCAGCGTGAAGCGGTGGCCGCTGTAGTGCGACGTTCCGACGACGACGAAGAGAGACGCCGATGTTCGCTCCGCCAACTCCTTATACCCCCAGGCGTAGGTGCGGCCGCCGCGGGCGTAGTCGATGTGCGGCGCCAGCAGCGCCGTCAGCCGGCCGTCGGGCCGGGCCGCCCCAGGTAGGCCGGGTCCGCCCGGCCCGGTGAAGAGCCGTTCGAGCTGGCGGCGCAGGGCGTCGGGGTCGCCTTCGTAGGCGCCGACGCAGGCGGGATGACGAACCGGGTCGTCCACGCGGGCGCGGAAGCGCGGCCCTTCGAGAAACAGGGCCTGGTCGAGGGACGCCGCGAGGCGGGTGAACACCTCCAACGGGATGAGTTGGCCGTCGAGCTGGCGCATGGCCTCGGCCTGGATTTCCCGCAGGGTGCGCGAGCCGTCGAACAGTTGCAGCCAGCTCAATTCCAGGACGCCCACCGGAAGCACGGCGCGGGTGAGGCGCAGCAGGTCGTGGACGACGTGGCGGCGTCGGCTTTGGTCTTCGGGGGTGGCGGCCAGGTGGGAGCGCAGCTGTGGGCGGTCCTCGACGGGCATGACGTTCCTCGGCGTCGTGGCACGGCGGGCGCGGGGCGATATGCTTTATTCTTCGCCGGGAAGGCCGGGCGGGTCAAGGGGACGTCAGAAGTATCAGAGGACCGGCCGTCTGGCCCGGCCGCGCGCCGCCCAAGCCATTGACGCGACCTCTCCGGCGCCTTAGCCTGCTTTGCATCGCCGCCCTCATGCATCCCGCGGAGGAACCCCATGAAATCGCTGGCGTCATCCACCGTCCTGCTCCTGGTCCTGTCCACTTTGGCCCACGCGGCCGACGCCGACCCGACGCGCGTCCTGCCCGAAGGGCAAAAGCCGCAAGACGCCCGGATCGGCAAGGTCCGCGTCCTCGAAGACAAGGATTTCGATTTCACCGCCCCCACGTCGCTCAAGGAATGGGACGCCCGCCGTCAGGCGCTGCGCCGACAGGCCCTCGTCGCCGAGGGGCTGTGGCCCATGCCCGAAAAGACGCCGCTTCACGCCGTCGTCCACGGCAAGATCGACCGCGACGATTACACGATCGAAAAAGTCTTTTTCGCCTCCATGCCGGGACACTACGTCAGCGGCAACCTCTACCGGCCCAAGGGCAAGTCCGGCAAACTGCCCGGCGTCCTCTGTCCGCACGGCCACTGGAAGGACGGCCGCTTCTACGACGCCGGCGAGGCGGCCGCCAAGAAGCAGATCGAGATCAAGGCCGAGTCGGACATGAACCGCGCCCGCTACCCGATCCAGGCCCGCTGCGCCATGCTGGCCCGCATGGGCTGCGTCGTCTTCCAGTACGACATGGTCGGTTACGCCGACAGCCAGGCGATCCCCCACCGCGAAGGCTTCACCGACGCCGACGCGCTGTTGCACGGCCAGAGTTTCATGGGTCTGCAAACCTGGAACAGTATCCGGTCGCTCGATTTCCTGTTGTCGCAGCCGGACGTGGACCCGACGCGGATCGGCGTGACCGGGGCCAGCGGCGGTGCCACGCAGACCTTGATCCTCTGCGCCGTGGACGACCGGCCGGCCGTGGCGTTCCCGGCGGTGATGGTGTCCACCGAGTACCAGGGCGGCTGCGTCTGCGAGAACGCCTCGTATTTGCGGCAGTTCACCGGCAACGTCGAGCTGGCCGGCCTGTTCGCGCCGAAGCCGCTGGGCATGACCGGCGCCCACGACTGGACGCAGCACGTCGCGGAAAGGGGGCTGCCGCCGCTCCAGGCGCTCTACAAACTCTACGGCGCCGAGGACCGCGTCGAGGCCAAGGTCTTCCCGCAGTTCGAGCACAACTACAACCAGATCAGCCGGACGGTCATGTACAATTGGTTCAATAAATACCTCAAATTGGGCCTTCCCGCGCCCGTGGTCGAGAAGACGTTCGAACCGGTCCCGCCGAGGAAGCTCTCGGTCTACGACGAGCAGCATCCGTTGCCGAAGGACGCCGTGGACGCGGCCCGGCTGCGGCAGCTGATGACGGCGGCCTCCGACAAACAGATCGAGGCGCTGCGGCCGAAGGACGGCAAGGGGCTGGACGATTACCGCCGCGTGATCGGCGGCGCCCTGCGCGTGATGGTCCACGACGAGCTGCCGAAGCCGGACGAGGTCGAGGCGAAGGAAGTCGGCGACCGGCAGGAGCACGACGGCGTCATTTCGCGGCGTTACCTGCTGGGCCGGAAGGGCACGGGCGAACAGGTCCCTGCCGTCGGTCTCTGCCGGGCGAACTTTAACGGCACGGTCGTCGTCTGGGTCCACCCGGCCGGCAAGTCGAGCCTGTTCAAGGACGGCAAGCTCGTCCCCGAGGCGGCGGCGATCGTGGACAAGGGAGCGGGCATTTTCGCCGTGGACGTGTACGACACCGGCGAGCTTTCGCTGGACAAGCCGCCCGCGGTCGATCCGAAATTCGCCGGCTTCACCTTCTGCTACAACCGGCCGCTGTTGGCCCAGCGCGTTCACGACATTTTGACGGCCGCGGCCTACGTCCTCGGCCATGAAAAGACGAAGCAGGTCGATCTTATCGGCTTTGAGGAGGCGGGGCCGTGGGTGCTGCTGGCGCGGGCGCTGTGCGGCGACGCCGTGGCCCGGACGGCGGCCGACGTCCACGGCTTCCGCTTCGAGAAGGTGACGACGACGGACGACCCGATGATGCTGCCGGGGGCGCTGAAGTACGGCGGTCTGCCGGCCCTGGCGGCGTTGGCGGCTCCGGGTGAATTGTACCTCTACAATTACCACGGCACGGGCACGGGCCGCTGGATGAAGGCCGCGTACGCGGCGGCCGGGGCGCCGGACAAGCTGGCGCAAGACGACGGCGGGGCGGCGGCCGACGCGGCGAAATGGCTGCTGCGTTAGGTTGTTTCTGGCATCGGTTATTAGCCCCGGAGGGGCGGCGGTCAATAGGGTCGGGCGTAAGCCCCTGGGAGGGGTGTCTATTGACCGCCGCCCCTCAAGGGGCTGAAAACGAATTGCCGCACGGCTCCCGTCAGAGATGATCGGCTATTCATATCCTTTTTGGAGATAAGAGATGCCGTCTCTGAAGGCCGCGCTGGTGACCGGGGCCGGCCGGCGCCGCATCGGCGGGCACGTCGCGGAAGCCTTGGCCGCACGGGGCTACGCCCTGGTGGTCCACTACCACACCGCGGCGGCCGAGGCGGAGGAATCCGTCGCATCCTTGCGCCCGCGGCGTCGAGGCCGTCGCCCTGGGCGCCGACCTGACCGACGAGCGCTCGGCCCGCGCGCTGGTCGATCAGGCCGTGGCCCGTTTCGGCCGGCTCGACGTGCTGGTGAACTGCGCGGCGGCGTGGAAGAGCAAGCCGCTGGAAGAGGTGACGGCGGCCGACGTTCGCCACTATTTCGATACGAATACGCTAAGTACGTTCCTCTGTTCGCAGCAGGCGGGATTGGCGATGGTGCGCCAGCCGGAGGGCGGCTGCATCGTCACCCTGGGGGACTGGGCGACGGCGCGGCCGTATTTGAACTATGCCGCCTATTTCCCGTCGAAGGGGGCCGTCCCGACGCTGACGCGCTGCCTGGCGGTCGAACTGGGCGGCCGCAACCCGGCGGTGCGCGTCAACTGCGTGCTGCCCGGCCCGGTGCTGTTGCCGCCCGACCTGCCGGAAAAGGAGCGAAGGCAGGCCATCGACGCCACGCTCGTCAAGCGCGAAGGCCGGCCGGAGAACGTCGTTCAGGCGGTGCTTTTCCTCGTGGACAACGATTTCGTCACCGGCGTCTGTCTGCCGGTGGACGGCGGCCGGACGATCTTCGCGCCGGATTCCGCTACTTAGCGATTTCAAAGCTCCGATATTTTCCCGTGGGCGCCGGCGTTTCCACCTCTTCCTTCTCGATGTTGCCGCCCCAGCGCCGGCGGACCGCCTTGAGGAACTTGTCCACCGCCTCGGCCGGCCCTTCGGCCAACAGCTGCACACGGCCGTCGTCGAGGTTCTTGACCCACCCTGTCACCGGGTAGTCCTTGGCGATGTCCGCGGTCGTGGCCCGAAAGCCGACGCCCTGCACCTTTCCGGAGTAGTAGACCATGCGGGCCTTCCCTGGCTTGGGCGGTTCGGCGGCGAGCGTCGCCGCGAAAACAAGGACGGCGGCAATCACGGGACCCATGATGAACTCTCCCAAAGAGATACCGCGGCCGGGTCGGCGGCAAACGCGGCCGCGTGAACCGAAGGCGCCTTCTTTGCCGTCGCGATTCCCGAAGGAAGCAAGCCGCTCCAGTGTCAAACCGAATGCGCACTTCGTCAACGCCGTCGCCGCGGGGCGGCGATATCAGTAAAGAATGATCCGTTCGGCGCGCGATTTGCTTAAACGTATCACAAAGAACGGGACGGACGCAATGCTGCACCGGACTGTAAGGGGGGTCCATCTTGGGCCGGCGCGGCTAGGCCGCGGCCGGTGAGGGGAGGAAAGAATCATGTTTCTGAAACGTCATTCCATCGCGCTTACGGCGGCCTGCGCCGTCGCCGCCCTGCTCTTCGCCGCCCTGCCGGCGAATGCGGCCCACGGCGGCGGCGGGCACGGCGGCGGCGGCGGGCACGGCGGCGGCGGCGGGCACGGCGGCGGCGGCTACCACGGCGGCGGCGGCTACCACGGCGGCGGCTACCACGGCGGCGGCTATCACGGCGGCGGCGACCGCGACTTCGACCGCGGCTTTGGAGGGTTCTGGCCCGGCGTGGGCATCGGCCTGGGCTACGGTTTTGGCGGCTACGGATATGACGGTTACGGTTACGGCGGATATCCGTACTATGATTACGGGTATTCCGACTACTCACCCAACGTGATCTACAGCCAGCCGTACTACACCGAGCCGTACTACACCGCGCCGTACACCACGACCGTCGTCCCGTCCTACGACACGGGCGTCACGCAGTCCGGGTATGCGGAGCCGGCCGCGCCGGACAACCGCGCTCGCGTCGAGGTGCGCGTGCCGGACGCCAACGCCAAGGTCTTCTTCGACGGCGACCAGACCCATCAGTCGGGCATGGATCGCGAATTCGTGTCGCCTCCGCTGACGCCGAACAAGAAGTACACGTACAGCGTTCAGGCGAAGTGGATGGAAAATGGCAAGCCGATGAATCAGACCCGCGACGTCACGGTGACGCCCAACCAGACGGCCACGGTCGATTTCGGCCACTAACGCCACACCAACCGCGGGCGACCGGCTTGAGTCGGCCGCCCGCCCTGTTTAATTTCCGGCGTTGGTCGGCTGTCGGAACAACACCAGATCGAGCCGCTTAATCATGACGCCGGGCCGCCCATCCGGCCGAAGGCCCATCGTGTAGACGCCGAACTTGCCCGACGTGGTCTCCGCGACGTAAAGGGCCGCCTGGCCGCGGGCGACCATGCCGGTCGTCATCATGAAATGCACGTCTTTCCGCGGCGGCAGGCCGAACTCCGTCACCAGGTCCACTTCCGCCCAGCCGGAGATTCTGCCCGACGTGCGGTCGATGACCGTGCCGAGCAGTTTGCCGGCCCGGTAGTCGAGCATCCAGACGCCGTCGGTCGGCACGTTGGGGCTGGTGGCCACCTCGCCGGTGGCGATGATGTAGTCCTCGAAGCGGTCGGTACATGCCTGCGCCTCGTGCGGCCGGCCCGCCCACAACACCGCACCCAGCGCCCCGGCCAGGGCGCCGGCCGTCAACCACCAAAACCGTCTCGTCTGCTTCACGGTATCGCCTCCCGGCGCGGTCCCCGTCCCGAATGGCGGAGAGCGGCCCACGACCGCGCGGCCGGCACTATACCAACCCGCTCCACCGGAACAACCACAGTTCCGGGGTGTCGCCCCCTCGCCGGCCGCGTATACTCTTTCCCAGACCCGTCCCCTTGCCGGCCTTTCCCCGGACGCGGCGCGGGAGGAGATACCGACGTGAAGCGTACCCACGTGAGTTGGGTGGTGTTGTTGCTCATCGCGGCTTTGGTCCTGTTCTATCTGCTCGAAAACCAACAGCAGACGGGGCCGCCGACGCCGCAGAACCCGACGGAAGTCGGCTATCCCCATCTGCGATGGGGCAATCCCAGCGGCGCCACCGACAACGCCGGAAACCGCGACAACTATCTGATGGAGAAGAAGTACTACGCTCTGTCGTACAACGACGCGAAGGGGACGCCCAACTGGGTCAGCTGGCGGCTGGTGCGGGAAGACGTCGGCGACGCGGATCGGTCGGGGATTACCTTCCTGCCCGACCAGGGCTTGCCCCCCGGCTTCAAAAGGATCACTCAAAAGGATTACGCCGGCAGCGGCTTCGATCGCGGACACATGTGTCCGGCCGCCGACCGCAGCAGCGACATGGACGCCCTCAAGGCGACGTTCATGACCGACAACATCGTTCCACAATCGCACGCCAACAACGCCGGGGCGTGGGAACGGTTGGAGAGTTACTGCCGCAATCTTGCCAAGCAAGACAAGGAACTGTACATCGTGGCCGGCCCGAACGGACAAGGGGGCGAGGGTAAGAAGGGACGCGCCGCCGTCATCGCCGACGGCCAGGTCGTCGTTCCGGCGACGACCTGGAAGGTCGTGCTTGTCTTGAATCGCGGGGGGGGCGTCGATGCGGACGCCCGGTTGATTGCCGTCAACGTGCCCAATACTGAGAAGGTGGGCGAGGACTGGTCCCCGTTCCGCGTGTCGGTGAACGCCGTCGAAAACTTGACGGGCTGCCACTTCTTCGACCAGGCCGACCAGGCCGTCCTCGGCCCGTTGAAAGACAAGGTGGACCGCTCGCCCGTACCGCGGCCGCGGGAGCACAATCGATGAAACGCCGTCGCACCAATCCTCCGGAGGGGTCCATGCCGTCGGCCGCGTTGACGGCCCTGCAAAACGCCTCGCAGGGGCTGCTCTACCCCAGCGACAGCGACGAGCCGTTCACCGCGTTCACCTGGGGCACGGCGGCCGGCGCCCTCGACGCGGAAACGGTGCGTCGGCTGGCCGGGGCGAACGCGAGGGCGCCGGTTCGTGAACGGACGCTGGCGGAATTCTTCACGAACCTGACCGACGAAGCGGCGCCGGACGCCGACAGGTACAAGGCGTTGCAAAAGGTCGTCGGCGAGCAGCTAGCGGACGCCAAGGTGTTCCGCTTCGGGGACGTGGACATTGACATTTATATCGTCGGCAAGACGCGCGACGGCAACTGGGCGGGGCTGAAGACGAAGGCGGTGGAGTCGTGAAACACTAACCCGAAGCGCAAGCGAGGGGGAAGGTTCCTGACCTTCCCCCTCGCTTGCGCTTCGGGTTAGTGAACGAAGCGTCCTTACACCATCACCGGCCGCAGTTTGCGGGTGGAGTGGGGGGCGACGATCTGGGTTTGCATCTCGCGCTGGAGGTTTTCGCGCAGCGACAGGAAGGCGGCCGCGAAGATCGGGTCGAACTGTTTGCCGGACATTTTTTCGATCTCGGCGAAGGCGACGGAAGCCGGCATTCCCTTGCGGTAGGGCCGATCCGAGGTCATGGCGTCGAAGGCGTCGGCCAGGGCCACCACGCGCGCCAGCGGGTGGATCGCCTCGCCGCCGAGGCCGTCCGGGTAGCCTCGGCCGTCCCAGCGCTCGTGGTGCGAACGCACGATGGGGATGATCGGCCGCAGGTCGGGCACCGTGGCCACGATCTCGGCCCCCTTGACGGTGTGCAGTTTCATGGCGTCGAACTCTTCTGGCGTCAGCTTGTCCGGCTTGCGCAGGATGGCGTCGTCGATGCCGATCTTGCCGATGTCGTGCAGCGGCGTGCCGGTGCGGATCAGTTCCAGGTCAGCCGGCGCCATCTCCAGCTGCTCCGCCAGCAGCGTCGAATAGGTGGTGACGCGGTAGGTGTGGCCGCCGGTGTACTCGTCTTTCAGCTCGACCGCCTGGGCCAGAACGGTGATGGTGTCCAGGAAGAGGTCGCGCTGTTTTCGCAGCAGCTGGGCGCACTCGATGCCGGCCGACACGTTGGCCGCCAGGGCGTCGGCGACGTGCAGGTCTTCCATCGTGAACGGCTTTTGCCACGGGCTGCGGTCGAGGTGGAGCACGCCCAGGCGTTTGCGCGGCGTGCGCAGCAGCACGCACAGCACGGAAGCCATCGTCCCCTCGGCGATGCTCTTGGCCAACGCCAATTCGGCGTCTTCCTCGACGCTGTGGCACAGGATCGACTCGCCGCGGCTGACGCAGCGGTTGGCGAGGCTCTGGCTGAACTGGAAGCGGCCGCCGGCGTCGCCGCGGCCGGACGCCGCGGCGCGCGGCTCGCCGCGGCCGGAGACGATGGCCTTGAGTTTGAGCTTGTTTTCCGGCCCCTCGGCCAGCACGATGGCGCCGCGCTGGGCGTCGAGGGCGGCGACGGCGTCGTTGAGAATCGAATGAAGAAGGTCTTCTTCCTTCTCGATGTGGCCGAGGTGGTGGCCGGCGCGAAGCAGGGCCATGAGTTGGTCGCCGGCGCGGGGCGAACTGTGGCTGTCGAAGGCCAGACCCTGGAGGGCCACGTCCCACGACGATTTGGCCGTGCCCTCGACGCGCATGCCGGACTCGTCGGTCGGTGCGGCGTCGGCCGGATCGGGCTGGTCCTCGACGGCCTCGACGACGACGGCCACTTCGCCGAATTGCAGCAAGTCGCGCGGCCGCAGCGGCCACTGGCCGGTACCGAGGCGGACGCCGTTGAGACGAGTGCCGTTGGTGCTGCCCAGGTCGCGCATGCGCCAGCCGCGGTCGGTGGCCTTGACCTCGGCGTGGTAGCGGCTGACGGAGCTGTCGTCCAGCACGATCTCCAAAGGATCGAGCCGGCCGACGCGCATCAGCTCGGTCGCTTCCCAGGCCCGTCCCTTGACGGCCCCATTCAGTCCGCGAAGGCGGATCGTCCGTTTCACGCTGCTCTCCCTTGCCCGTCCGATCGCAGGCGTCGGCGCCGCGCCCTCGACATCGCGGGGCGGCGCTTGACCGCATTTTTACCATAGCTCGCAGTTGACGGGGTGGTCGGAAGAAATGTGCAGGATGGCGCGGGGGCGGCGGGTGCCATGCTTTCGCGGGTCGGTTCGGGACGGGGAAAACCGCCCCGATCACCGCGAAAGCATGTTTGACCGTCACCCGGCCGGATGACGGTCAAACATGCTTTCGCGGTCGTCCCGCAAGGGTCCGGGTCGGGAAAGGGGCCGCGAAAGCATGGCACCCAACGCTTGCCACCCCTTCATTGCGGCGTCAGCACCACCTTACCGACGAGCGTTCCCGCTTTTTGCAGCGTGTTCTCCTCCAGGAAGCGGTGGGCCGCCGCCGTCTCGGACAGCGGGAACGTCCGGCCGATCGGCGGACGCAGTTTGCCCTCCGCCAACCAGCGGTTGACGTCGTCGGCGCAGCGGCGCTGCTCGTCGGGCGTGGCGTTGAACATGGCGAAGCCGTGCAAGGACAGCCCCTTGACGTAGAACGGGCCGACCGGGAAAACCGGCCGCGCCTGCCGCCCCGCCATCACGACCATCCGGCCCCGCGGCGCCATCAGCTCGACCGTCCGCACGAAATCCGGCTCCCGCTGCGTCTCGAACCAGACGTTGACGCCCTTGCCCTTGGTGAACGCCCTCACGCCGGCGTCCACGTCCTGCGTCTTGTAGTTGAAAACGGCGTCGGCGCCCCAGGTACGACACAGCTCCGCTTTCTCCGTCGAACCCACCGTCGTCACCACGTCGGCGCCGACCGCCTTGGCCATCTGCACCACCATCGAACCGACGCCGCCCGTGCCGCCGTTGACGAAAGCGATCTCGCCCGCCCGCAGCTTCGCCTCGCGGAACAGGCCGAGGTGGGCCGTGATTCCGACCAGGGCGGCCGCCGCCGCCTGCAGGTCTGTCACGCCGGCCGGCGTCGGATAAAGCCAGTCCTCGCCGACGGCGGCGTACTCCGCGAACGTGCCCTGCCGGCCGAGCAGCCCCTGGTTACTGCCCCATACCCGGTCGCCCGGTTTGACACGCGTCGATCCGGGGCCGACCGCCTCGACCGTCCCGGCAAGGTCGCAGCCGACGATGAACGGGAAGGACAACGGCATCGGAGCCGCGCCGGATCGGATGTACAGATCGAGGGGGTTGACGGCCACGGCGCCGACGCGCACCAGCGCCTCGCCCTGTTTCGGCGTCGGCGCCGGCAGGTCGCCGTAGCGGATCGCATCGGGGCTGCCCGTCGCTTCGATGTAGGCGGCTTTCATGGGGACAACGCTCCCAGGGCTTCGGAGGAAACCGACTCGCTGATACATCCTACGCGGAACGCCCCGGCGGACCACGCCTGATGGTAGGGCGGCCGCTCCGCGGCCGCCCTACCGGCGGGGTATAATGAAGATAGGCAGGTTTGCCGCCCGATGACACGGTCCCGCACATGGGGCGCCCGATATGAATAACACCGCCACCCTGACCGAATATGGCGCCCCCATCGACGCCCAGGCGATGGTGACGCCGCCGGACGTGACCGAACTCGAACTGGAGCCGGGACACCCCGGCCTGGGCGACGACGCCTACGTCCGCCGACGGAAGGAGCTATTCGCCCTCTGCCGCGCCCACCGTTTGGGCGGACTCGGGCCGCCGATCATCCGCTACACCCCGGAGGAAACGCGGATCTGGCGCGAGGTCAGCCCGCTCCTGAACGAATTGCACGTCAAGCACGCCAGCCGAATCTACCTCGACGGCAAACGCCGACTCGCCATCACGTCCGACGAGATCCCGCAACTCCGACTCCTGAGCGACCGGCTGCGGCGCGAGACGGACCTGCACCTCGTCCCGGCCGAGGGGGCGCTGCCTTACCGGACCTTTTATGAATACATCGCGGCCCGCGGCTTCCCGGTGACGCAGTTCCTCCGCCACGGCTCGCACCCGGAGTTCACGCCCGAGCCGGACATGATCCACGACTGCCTCGGCCACGTCCCGTCGCAGATGAACCTCGACTACGCCGAGCTGCTCGTACTCATCGGCAAGGCCGTGGCCACGACCACGCGCGGCGATCACGTCCTGGCCCTGAAGCGCTTTAGCTGGTTCAGCATCGAGTTCGGCCTGATCGAGGAGGCGGGCGAGACGAAGGTGTTCGGGGCCGGCATCCTTTCTTCGACCGGAGAGATCCCGTATTCGCTGTTTTCGCCGGAGGTGACGCGGCGACCATTCGAGACCGAGGTGGTGATCGCGACCGACTACGACCCGTCGCGGATGCAGGACCAATTGTTTGTCGCCCCGTCGCTGCCGTTCCTGCGGCGCGAGCTGGAATCCCTGGTGCGCCGCCTCGGGATTCCGGTGCTCTGAAACAGACAGGGTGACTTTATGAGCCGTGCCGACCTTCCCCTCCGCCGGATCGATCACATCCGCTTCTTCGTGGGCAACGCCCGTCAGTCGGCCTACTTCTACCGCAACGCCTTCGGCTTCGACGTGATCGCCTACGCCGGCCTGGAAACCAAGACCCGCCACGAAGCCGGTTACGTCCTGCGCCAGGGCGACATCACGTTCGTCCTCGCCTCGCCGCTCGGCCCCGATCACCCCGAAGCGCAACGCATCCTCGCGCACGGCGACGGCGTGCAGGACATCGCCCTGGAAGTCGAGGACGTGCCGCTCGGCTTACGAAACGGCCTGCGGGCGCGGGGCGACCGGCGTGACGCCGCCGATCGCTGCTGGAGGACGAGAACGGCGTTTACGAGTTCGCCGTCATCCGCGCCTACGGCGACACCACGCACACCTTCGTCAACCACGACCGCTATCGCGGCGTCTTCGCCCCCGGCTATAAACCGCTCGACCCTGATCGCTACAGCCCCCGCACCTTCCGCCCGACCGGCCTCAAGGCCATCGACCACGTCGTCGGCAACGTCGAGGAAGGCAAGATGGACGAGTGGGTGCGTTTTTACGAAAACGTGCTCGGCTTCTCGCAGCTGGTCCACTTCGACGACAAGGACATCAGCACGGAGTATTCGGCGCTGATGTCGAAGGTGGTGCAGGGCGGCGGCGGCCGCATCAAGTTCCCGATCAACGAGCCGGCCAAGAGCCGGAGGCGGTCGCAGATCGAGGAATACCTGACGTTCTACAACGGCCCCGGCGTGCAGCACATCGCGCTGGCCACCGACGACATCATGGAGACGGTAAGGGCGTTGCGGTACAACGACGTCTCGTTCCTCAAGGTGCCGCGCGCCTATTACGACATGCTGCCGCAGCGCGTCGGCGCCATCGAGGAAAACATGGCCGAGCTGGCCGAGCTAGGCATCCTGGTGGACCGCGACGACGAAGGCTACATGCTGCAGATTTTCACGAAGCCGGTGGAGGACCGGCCGACGCTGTTCTTCGAGATCATCGAGCGGCGCGGCTCGAGGAGCTTCGGCAAGGGAAATTTCAAGGCGCTGTTCGAGGCCATCGAACGGGAACAGGCGCGGCGCGGAACGCTGTAAAGGGATGTGTAAATGGCGCGAGGGCGCGGGCCGAAGGCCCGCGCCCTCATTCGTTCCGGCCCCGAGTTCACTGCGTCAGCTTCGGTGTGGCGAACGTCGTGGCGTTCGTGGTGGAGGCGGCCCCCGTCCCCGTCCCGGCCGGCACGGAGGACGACAAGATGTCCCAGGTCGGATTGATCATCGTCGCGCTTGGCTGGACCACGACCGATTTACCATCGACAGCAGTGATCGTCACGGACACGAATTGAACGATGTTGTAGTAGTAATGGCTGCCGTTGCCGTTGCCCGCGCTGTATGGCGTGGTCGTGGTTGAGGTGGTGGTCTGCCCTTTCTTGTTCGTGGTCGTGGTCGTGGTCGTCGTCCCCGGGTCGAGGGGCGTGAACAGCGGCAGGAGGAACCTGTCGCCGACATAATTCGACAGGGTGTGTATGTCGCTCGTCTTCATGCCGGTGTCGCCGACCCAATTCCAGCTGCCCATCCCGTCGGTGGAAGCGGAGGGCTGGATGCTCTGGTTGTGCGACGATAGCGGGATCAAGGGCGTCTCGTCGCTAGCGCTGTTGCTCTGCAGGGTCTGGAGATCGCTTTGAGTCAGACCGCTGGTGATCCAGCTGCTGACGGTGCTGGCTCCGGCGTGCGCGTCGTCCAGGCCCAAGTAGCCGAAATTGCCCGATTCCTTGACGCTTGGGAAGACGGTTATCTCCGGGTTGCCATTGGCGTCCAGCGTGGTGTTGCCGTCCGGGTCCTGGCCGGTGGCGAGGAAATTGTTCCAGGCGTTGACGTCGTAGGTCACGGGTAACAACCTGGCCGCGAGGCTGCTGGTGTTGGCGAAACTGTTGATGTTGGCCGCATAGATGGTCGCGGACGCGGTCGCCTTCAGGTCCTTCGTGGAGATGCCGAGGACCGGCGCGAAGAACAGCCCCAGAGAAGTATTGGCCGTGCGGTCTCGGCGCACCGTCACCTTGACGGTGTTGGGATAGACGCCGGAACCGGCGACGGTGTAGTTGCCGCTGGCGTCCGTGAAGCCGAATTGGATATCACTGTCCAGGAGCGTCAGCGACGAGACGCCGCCGGCAGCGTTGAGGCCGGCGAACTGCTTGGCCGAACTCTTGGCGCCGGATTCCGCCGTGCTCAGAATGCTGGGCTGATTCTTGGTCTGGTTGGGCAGGTGGTACGACACGAATCCGTTCATGAGTTGGCCGGCCCCGGCCAGCGCGGCGGAGTCGGCCGCGTTCTGCAAGTCGCTTTGGACCAGGACGATCCAGCCCATGTCCACGGCGAAGGCGACCATCCCCAAAAGGGGAATCAGCAGCAGGGCCGTGAGCGGCGCGATGCCGGCCCGCCGGCCGCCGTTTTGCGACGGGGATCCTATCATCGTTGAAAACCTCGCGGGGAACTCCGGGGGGACGCTTCGTCGCTTCTAGCCCTGCCTCATCATGACCAGGGTTTCCGATTCGACGGAGGCGTTGGTGAAGAAGAAGAGGGGGGTCCAGCTGACTTTTTTGAACGGCATGGACACCTTGACGGACACCTGATCGCCTTGCTGGGCCGTGCTGGCGTCCACCGCTTTGCCGTTCACGAGGATCGTGATCGTGGCGGCGGATGTGGGGACGCTATTGTCCGACAGGATGTCGTTGACTTCCGACGTTATGTTGGAGCTGGTTTGACCGGGGAGGGCGCCGTTGCGGCAGGCCTTCCGCGCGGCGTCGGTGAGGATCTGGCGGACCATGATACCGCGCCCGACCTCGAAGGCGCCCGTCGCCAGAGTAAACAGGAACGGAGCCAGGACGGCGAACTCGACGGCCGCCACCGCCCGACGGACCCGGCCCGAGGCCGCGCGACGGGAGACAAAACGGATCATGCGAATCCCCTCCTGGCGCGTCACTCTCGACGCAGCGTGTATTTCCCGGTGATCGATCCGAAGAGGTAGCGGGAGGCGGGGACCCAGCTGACCGAGGAGACCGGGACGGCCACGGTGACAGAGATTTCATCTCCGGCCTGGGCCGACGAGGCGTTGCCGGCGGCGTCGTTTACCTGCACCGTGACGGTATCGCCTCTGATGCCCTGGCCGTTCAGGACGGCATAGACGGCGTTGTTCACGTCGGTGCTGGACTTGCCCTCAATAGAGGCCACGCGGCAGCCCTGGCGGGCGGCGTTGGTCATCAGGTGCTGGATCATGAAACCGCGACCAACTTCGATGAAGCCGAAGACGAAAGCAAAAAAGACCGAAGAGACCACGGCGAATTCCACGGCCGTCGCGGCGGGGCGCCGGGCGCGCGGACGGCGCGGCTTGGTCGAATGGTTACGTCAAGAGGGGTTCGGACGCCGGGGGCGCTAGGACGGTCAAAGAACGCAAGCATCATTGTGGGGCGGCCCCCGAACCGGTGTTTCTTCCCTGCCGCGGCAACGTCACCCGTCGGAGGGGCTAAGGCGATTCATACCATCTATCTCCTAGGTTGCGATCGCGGGAGACGCAAATGAATCTTTCGAGCGACGTGCGCCCTATTGCCTCGCGGTAAAGGGGTTGCGCCCCCGGCAGGATTGTACACTCGTCCGACGGACGCGGCTCTTCCTCAGCACCCGTATAATAAAAAGGGCATGTCTTATTCGGAAAGGTCGAGGAGCAGTCCGATGCCTCCGTACCGGCAAATGGGGTCCATTCCCCGCAAGCGGCACATCGAACACCGCCGTGAGGGCGGCTATCGCAACGAGGGCATTTACTACGAAGAAGTCGTCACCACGGCCGGCTTCGGCCGCGCCTACAGCATCCTCTACCACCTCCGGCCGCCGACGCGCGTCCGCAAGGTCGAGGCCGCCGGCGCGGTCGCCGTCGAAACCGTCGAACAGGACGTGCTGCGCCATCACCACCTCAAGTCCGGCGCCATCACGCCGGCCGGCGACCCCATCACCGGACGCGTACCGCTCCTGGTGAACGCCGACGTGACCATCGTCCGCTGTCGCCCCGACCGGCCGCAGGCCGAACTCTACCGCAACGCCGCCGCCGATGAAGTGCTGTTCGTCCACAAGGGCCGCGGTACGCTCTCCACGATGTTCGGCGTGCTGCCGTTCCGGCCGTTCGATTACGTCGTCATCCCCCATTGCACTACATACCGGCTCGATTTTGACGCCGATGTCGTCCCAGACCTGCTGGTGATCGAGGCCGCCGGCAACGTCGCCGTGCCGCCGCGCTACCTCAACCCCGACGGCCAGCTCCGTCTCGGCGCCCCGTTCTCTGAGCGCGACCTGCACGGCCCGCGCGAACCGCTCGTCATCGACCGCGAGCAGGACGTGACGGTCATTGTCAAGGACGGCGGCCGCCGCACGCGCTACACCCTGGCCCATCATCCCTTCGACGTGGTCGGCTGGGACGGCTTCGTTTATCCCTATACCTTCAACGCCGACGACTTCGAGCCGATTACCGGCACGGTCCACCAGCCGCCGCCGGTGCAGCAGACGTTCGAGGCGGCGGGATTCGTCCTCTGCACCTTCGCGCCGCGGCTGCTGGACACGCACCCCGAGGCGGTCAAGGTGCCCTACGCCCATTCCAACGTCCAGGCCGATGAGGTGCTGTATTACGTGCGCGGCCGGTTCGGCAGCCGTCGCGGCGTCGAGGAGGCGTCGTTCACCCTGCACCCTCGCGGCATCCCCCATGGACCGCACCCCGGCACGATCGTCGCCAGCCGGGCCATGACGCGCACCGACGAATTGGCCGTCATGGTGGACACGGTCGAGCCGTTGTCGCTCACGCGGCGGGCGATGGAAATGGACGACCCGAGCTATCCGTATAGCTGGCTGGAGTGAGCGGCGTCGTCCCCATCCATTTCAAGGCCCCGGCGCCGTCGGCAGCGGCGGCGGCAGGTCCTTGCTGACGATCAGCGCCCGCCAGGCGTCGGCGGCGGCGTCGCGCTTGTCGGCGTCGTCGGCCGCGTTGTAGTCCGGCAGCTTCACCCGCGCCCCGACCGACAGGTGCAGCAGGTGCCAGTAAGCCAGTTCTCGGATCGCCAGGAGTTTGCTCTTGAGCAGATTCGTCAAGGCCTCAAAGGTCCGTGGGTTGCGGGCCTCCGTGGGCGGGAAGTCGTGCAGTTCCTCCAGGATGTTTTCGGCCTCGTTGTCCTGGTAATGGTACTTCTGGCCCAGCAGGGGGCCGGCCTCGCCCTTCTTGTAATCGTAAAGCAATTTGCCGTTGTCCGGGTCGCGGCTGACCCAGCGACGCAGCGTGAAGATGGCGGCGTTTCGGTCGGGGTAGTGGGCCGGGTCCTGGTCGTTACAGAGCGCGTCCAGAAGCTGGTCCACTCCGTCCACGGCCCCGAAGCAGTACACGGCCAGGACGCGCGTCAACGTCGTCGAGTTGACGTCGCTGCGGGACTCCTGCAGGGCCGTTTCGACCGCCTTTTTGTCGGTCATGTTCAGACTGACCTTGTCCAGCGCCTCGCGCATCTGGGCGATGATGTCCTTCTCGCCCTGGCTCGCGCCGGGAGGCGGCGTCTTGCCCCATTTGTCCCATTCCTCCCGAGGCAGCCGGCGGATCGGCTCCGACACGCCCGGACCTTTATTGTCCCAATAAAGGGCGACCGGGGCCGTCAGCTCCGGATACTCGCGCGGCTCCACCACGACGCCGGCCTTGCCGGTCAGGACCGCTAAGTACAGCGCCTCCAGCGGCCTTTCGCCGTCGCGGTAGTTGATGTTCGGCGTGTAGGCCTTGATCAGATCGACTCCGATTTCCGTATCGGCGTCCAGCAGCGTCAGGTCCCAGACCTCGTCGGCGAAGCGAAGGCGGACTTTGACGGGGCCTTGCCGCCGGTGGTTGGAGAGGTAGATGCGGCCGCGGTCCAGCGTCAGGTCGGCGTCGAAGCCCGCTTCCGGTTTGTGCAGTTTCACCGCGCTTTCCATCAGGAAGTCCATGATGGGGAAGGCGAAGGAGAACTCGCGGACGTTGCCGCGCAGCAGGACGTGGGCGCCGCCGTCGAGGTCCAGCTCGCTGCTGTAGCCGGGCAGGCTCACCAGATCGTCGGTGGTGGAAATGGGGTCGTTGGGGACCACCCGCTTCCAGGCCCCCCGGCCGGCCTGACGCTGCACGAGGATGCTCGGCCGGCCAGCGATGTAATGTCCGACGGCGACCCGTTCCTTGCTGGGCGCGGCGGGCCGGCCGCCCGGCGTCGTCGGCGGCGGTTGCGGCGGCTTTTCCGTTCCTTTGTCCTTCGGCGGCGGCGGTTCGACCGGCTTGTCGGGCGACTTGTCTTTCGACGGCGGCTCCACATCCTTGTCCTTCGTGGCAACGTCCACGGGCGTAACCGGCGTCACGGGCGCGGTCTTGCCGGAGTCGGCGACAGGATTCGACGGCGGAGGCGCCTTGTCGTTGTTGTTGACCGCGACGTGGAGCGGCGGGTGCGATTCCGACAGTCCTTGCCAGACGGCGACGGCGAGGACGGCCAGGACGAGCACAAGCGCCAGCGGCAACGCCCAGATCAGCCAGCCGCGCGACGACGGCATTCCGGGTAGCAGGGGGTCTTCGGCGTCACGGTCGTTGGCGTCGCCGGCATCCTTGGCGGCGCGCGCCTTGCGGTAGGGGATGGCCTCGCGGCCCTTGACCAGGCGATACATGCGCTCGCGGGCGGTCGGCGGCACAAGGGCCGGTTCGCCGACGACCAGCGTGAGGATTTGATGACAGGAGGCGACCTCCGCGAGATGGACGTCGGATTCCAGGCAGGTCTTTTCGAGTTCGGCAACGAGGTCGCTGGACAATTCATTGTCGAGGTATTCGGCGACGGTGTTGGCGTCGAACTTGGCGCCGGGGCCGTTGGTGGGCGGCGTGGTGAGGCGCCGGCGGCGCGTGATCTGCTTGATGCGGGCGACCAGTTCCTGGGCGGCGTCGCTCTCCGCGACTTTCTGGCCGATCTCCTTGATTTCGTGCGGTTCCAGGGTGTCGTCCAGATAAGCCAACAGGGTTCGCAAGGTTAAGCGCATGGCGGTCGCTCCTACGTTCTTTCGGAGTCGGCAAGACAGTCTACTCTAATAGTGGGGCCGGACGGCGGATTTCGTACACAATTAATCCGACGACCGGCGGAGCGGTCCCTTGCTCGCGCTTCGGGTTGGCGTCTCCCCGCCCCGGAATGTGAACTAAGTTCTCCACAGACGACGGCCCGACACTTTTCGGGTCAGGCCGGAAAGCCTGACGCACTCGGTGGAGACGCGGCGATGCAACAGATCAAGAACAACCTCGACTGGGACGGCGGCGGGGCGCCCGAGGCCCCCAGCTCCCCGGAGAACCTGCAACAAACCGGCCTGACGGCCGGCTTCCTCAACGACATGATTCTCCGCATCCTCTACGCGCGGGGCGGTTTGCTCGGCCTCGACCTTGCCCGGCTGCTCTGCCTGCCGTTCAAGGTGATCGAGGAATCGCTCGGCTTCCTCAAGAACGAGAAGGCCGTCGAGGTGCTCGGCGGCGACCTCATCGGCCGCATCAGCTACAAATACAACCTCACCGACATCGGCCGACGCCGCGCCCAGGAAGCCATGAAAATGTGCCGCCTACGTCGGCCCCGCCCCGGTGCCGCTGGAGGATTACGTCGAACAGGTCTACCGCCAGGCGGTGACGGCCATCAACGTCTCGCCCGAGGCGATGAAGGCGGCCTTCGGCCACCTCGTCATTAGCGACGAGTTGTTCAACGCCGTCGGCCCGGCCATCGTCAGCGGCAAGTCGGTGTTCATCTACGGGCCGCCCGGCAACGGCAAGACGGCCATCACCCAGGCCATCGGCAACTTCATGAACACCAGCGGCGGCGAAATCTACGTGCCCTACGCCTTCATGACCGAGAACAACGTCGTCACTGTCTTCGACCGGGCCGTCCATGAGCCGACCGACGGGGACGGCGTGGACCGCCTCGAAGACAACGAGGCCACCATTCGCCGCCTGCTCAACACCGGGACGGTGGACGCCCGTTGGGTCAAAATCAAGCGACCGGTCATTATCACCGGCGGCGAACTCAACCTGCACATGCTCGACCTGCGCTACAGTTCCGACGCCAACTACTACCAGGCGCCGCTGCACGTGAAGGCAAACGGCGGCATCTTCCTGGTGGACGATTTCGGCCGCCAGCTGTGCAGCCCCAAGGAACTGCTCAACCGCTGGATCGTGCCGCTGGAAAACCGCGTCGATTACCTGTCGCTGTCGTCCGGTCAGCAGTTCCAGGTGCCCTTCGAGCAGCTGACGATGTTTTCGACCAACCTCGACCCCAAGGACCTGGTGGACGAGGCCTTCCTCCGCCGCATGAGGCACAAGGTCGAGATCACGCCGCCGGAACGGCCCATCTACGAAAAGATCTTCAACGCCGTGGCCAAGAAACTGGGTATGAACTCCTGCCCCGAGGCCATCGAGTTCATGTACGACCGTTATTATTCGCGCGGACGGACGCCGCGGGCCAGCGACGCCCGCGATTTACTGGAGACGGTGCAATCGATTTGCCGATTTAGAAGGATGCCTGTCCAATTGACGCGCGATCTCATAGCCGAAGCCGCCGCGAGTTTCATCCGGGAATTCAAATAAGCGCCTGGCGCGGTTAGCCGCGACTCGAAGGGGAGCGCGGGGGAGAGCGCTCCCCTTCGGGTCGCGGCTAACCGCGCCAGGCGCCGCACGGAGAAGACGATGGATTGTCGCAGGACCCTATGGCTGGGGCTGGGATTTCTGGCGGCCGCGGCGGGATGCCAGCACGACTTTCGGATGAATCCCGTCGCGCCGACGCCCCAGGTCCAGACCTCCGCGCCGGCGCCGGCCGAGGTGCAGGCGGTCCCCCCGAATGCGGTGGTGCGGAGAGAGTCCGACCTGCCCAAGAAGACGCCCCATGCCTCGACTTGCGTGGCCGCCGGCGATTGCTTGGCCCAGCAGGCCCTGGCGCCCGACATCGGCGAGACGGCGAAGACGGATTGCCAGGAACGGGCGCGCAAGGCCTATCAACAAGCCCTGAGCATCGACCCGCACTGTTTGCCGGCCTACCAAGCGCTGGCCGCCCTCTACGTCGCCATGAAGGACCACGCTCATGCGGTGGCGACGTACCAGAAGGCGGCCCAGAAGTTCCCCAACGCGCCTAGCGTCTTTTACGAATTGGGCATGTGCCACGGCGGCGAGAAGGAATGGGACCAGGCCATCCGCAACCTGGCGCGCGCGGCGGAGCTCGACCCGGAGAATCGGAAAATCGTCGATGCCCTGGGCTGGATGCAGGCCCGCGCCGGACGTTACGACGACAGTCTGGCTACCTTCATGAAAGTTCACGACGAGCCGGAAGCGCATTATAAGCTGGCGTGGATGCTCCAGTATCTCAACGAGATAGACCTGTGCAAACAGCACCTTCGGGCGGCCCTCGATAAGGAACCGGGGATGCAAAAGGCGCAAGCGCTGCTGGCTCAACTCAACGCCCGGCCGGGCGCCGCGGTGCAGCCGACCTCGTATACGGAGCCGGCCGTTCCCGCGGCGCCCGTTGCGGCGCCGACGCCGCCGGACGACCCGGCGCCGGCCGTGAAGGGCGTCCTCCTGCCAGCGCCGCCGCGCTTCCCTATCCGCTACGAGAATACGGCGCCTTTGCCGGAATCCGGCGACGGCGCGGCGCCTTCGGGGGAATGAAATCGACGCGAAAGCCGTATCCGCGTTCGCCAGAACGCGGGTCGGGGTTCACCCGCGTTCTGGCGAACGCGGCTACGGCGAACGACGGGGGCGCGGGTCCTTGACCTGCGCCCCCGTCGTTTCGTTGGGTCGGGGTTCACCCGCGTTCTGGCGAACGCGGCTACGGCGAACGACGGGGGCGCGGGTCCTTGACCCGCGCCCCCGTCGTTTCGTTGGCGCCCCGATGCGGCGTCCCGTGCGCGAAGCGGCGGGGGCGGGGCAAGACGGGTGTGCGCCCGGGGTTGAGCCGCGCCTATCGACCATGCCGATTGGTTCCGGCGAGTTGGGAGGGGCGGCGGCTTTCAAGTGGGAATCGTTGGGCGGATCGGTCGTCCGCGCCCGATTACTCTATCGTGGGAGGTTAGACCGGACGCGAGGACGACCCGGCGCCGGCCGACCGGTGGGACGCCGGTCCCACGCGCGGTATTAGTCGGCAACACCCGCAGGTCAGGGAGGACGACCTAATGAATAGGTTGAGGATAGCCACACTAGTCCTTTTGGCCGGGCTGCCGGCGGCCGCGGCCGCGGACGAAGGCGCCTGGGGGACCGCAACGGCCCGGCCCGCGCCGCCCCCGATCGCCCAGCTCGGTAGGCCAGTCGTCGCCCAGACGGCCTCCCAAAACCCTCCCCTGGCGCCGGTGGAGAGCGCGGCGGGGGCCGCCGCCCCCGCCGCCCAGCTCGACCGCCCCCGTCCGTCGAGCGTCGCCGCGCCGATCGCTGATCCCCTGTTCCGTCCGGTATCCTTCGCGCCCGTGTTCCGCGGACAGCTGCCGGACGCCAAGCCGATGCCGTCCGGGCCTCCGTCCACCACCGCTCCGGCCTCTCCCGACGCCAGGGTCGGGGAAAGTGGGGGCGCCGTCTCCACGAACTGGCAGCGAGCGGCCCCGGATGGCGTCGCTGCGGCGCCCAACGTCGTCGTGGGGGCGCCGACGGACTGTGGCTGCGGCGCCTGCGGCGGTTGCGACGGCGGCTGTGGCGGCTGCTGCGGCTGGAATTGGCCAATTTGGTCGTTCTTGCACAAGGGCCTGTGCGGCTGCAAGGACTGCGGCACAGGGGCCTGCGGCGCGGGGGCCTGCGACGGCAACGTCTGCGACGGGGTCTGTGGATGCGGTTGCGGCAGCGGCGGCCCGGACGACCCGTTGCGCAATCACCTTTACGTGTCCGCCGAGTATCTGTTGTGGGCCACCAAGGGCGACGTCTTGCCGGCGCTGATTTCCCAGGGGTCGGTCGGCGACCTCGCGGCCGGCCTCCGGGCCGGTTCGGAGGGACTGCCTGGGACCGTCAACCTGTTCGGCGGCGCCGACTACAACACCGCGGTTCGTTCTGGCGGCCGCCTCATGGCCGGCTATTGGTTCGGCGACGACCACTGCCTCGGGATCGAAGGCGGCGGCTTTATCCTGTCTGGCATGTCGAAGGACTTCAGCGCCACCGGATTCGGCAGCCCGATCCTGGCGCGCCCCTTCTTCGACACCACCGAGGGCGGGGCGCCGAACGTCGAGTTCGTGTCGCTTATCAACGCCGCGGGGACGCCCGTTCTCGGAGGCACGGCGTCGGCCTCCATCCGGAACAGCTTCTGGGGCGCCGAGGCCAACCTGCGCTCCAACCTTTGGTGCGGCCCCCGCTGGGACGTGGACGGATTGGTCGGCTATCGCCACCTCCAGCTAGACGAAACCCTGAACGTCTCCGAGAGCCTCGTGGGGCTGGGGGCGGCCACCGGGTTCACGTTCGCCAGCAATGACGGCTTCCACGTCCAGAACAGCTTCAACGGCGTCCAGGTGGGACTCGACGCCGAACGGCGGTTCGGCCGCTGGTTCCTGGACCTCAAGACGAAGGTCGCGCTGGGCGACGTCACCGAACGCGCCGACCTGACAGGCGCCACCACCAGCGCCTTCAACGGGGCGACGACGTTCGTCGGCAACGGCGGCCTGCTGACCGCGGATCGCGTCGGCAGTTACCGCCAGAGCCGCTTCGCCGTCTCGCCGGAAGTGGGCCTCAACCTTGGCTACAATTTTACCGAGCACGTGCGGGCCTTCGTCGGCTACGACTACCTCTACCTGAGCAGCGTGGCCCGGGCCGGCGATCAGGTGAACCTCAACGTCAACCCCAATCGATTCCTCGGCGGCGGCGGCCCGGCCAACTCGCCTTTCGTGTTCCACAGCACCGATTACTGGGCGCAGGGCGTCAACTTCGGCCTGGAATTTCGCTGGTAGAAAGAATTGAACCACAGAGGCACAGAGACACAGAGAAAGCCATTTTCTTTGTCTTCTCTGTGTCTCTGTGTCGCTGTGGTGAAAATTTCTGGAGGCCTACGCCCCAATTTGGAGGGACCCACTCCCATGTTCCGATCGTTATCCCGAATCCTGTCCGACCTCGGGGGCGGACCCCGCGCCGCCGCCCCGCGGCGCTCGGCCAAGCCGCGCGTCGAAGGCCTCGAAAGCCGCTGGGTGCCCAGCACCATCGCCGGCTACGTCTTCAACGATGCGGCCGGCACGGGCCTGTACCAGCCGACCGACCCGGTTTACGCCAACAACCCGATCACGCTGCTAGATTCGTCCGGCAACCAGATCGGTTCCACCACCACCGACGCCAGCGGCCACTACGCCTTCAACGTCAACCAGACGATCAACACGAACCCCGTCACCGCGACGGCAAACGCCTCCTTCGGTCCCATCTCGACGGAATCGACCGCCGCGGTGTCGGTCAACCAGTTCGACCCGTCGCTCGGCACGTTGAAGTCCGTCGAAATCGACCTGGCCGGGTCGGTCACCAGCAAGATCACGGTGCAGGACCTCAACGACTCGACCACGCAGACGAGCGCCGAAACCGTCCAGACCAGCCTCAGCGGCGACGTCAAGCTGACAGGGCCGGGCACGATCGCGCTGGACGCCGCCATCCAGGGCAATGAGCCGGCCGCGACCCTCAACGCCGGCGAATCGCACGCCTTCGACCCGCTCCAGGCCTCCAATACGCAGTCGGTCACGATCACCGACCCGTCCGACCTGGCCGCCTTCATTGGCCAGGCGGGCGCCCCCGGCACGGTGTCCTTCGCGGCCAACGGCAATGCCCAGGTCAACAGCGACGGCGGCGGCGGCAACCTGGAAAGCGCCATCCGCTCGACGATTTCCGGACAGGTCAAGGTGATTTACACCTACATGCCGAGCAACTCCCTGACGCCCGGCCAGTACACCGTCGTCGAGACCCAGAACCCGCCGAACACCTTCAATGGCACCCCCACCAGCAACGGCGTCCCCGTCGCCCAGGGCACGCCGCCGGACACCATCCCGGTGACGCTGCCGCCCAGCGGCGATTCGCTCCAGAACAACTTCCCCAAGCTGACGAACGCCTCGGTGTCCGGCTACGTCTACGTTGACAACAACCAGAACGGCCAGTTCGACCCAGGCGATTCGCCGATTCCCCAGGCGACGGTCAACCTCAGTGGGACGCCGTCCGGCGGCGGGGCGGCCGTCTCCCTGACGACGCAGACGGCGGCGGACGGCTCGTACTCCTTTAACGTGGCTCCGGGGGACTACACGATCACCCAACCGAACGTGGCCGGCTACAATCGCGGCGCGGCCACGACCGGCAACCTCGGTGGGACGACGGCCCCAGGCGCGTTGACCGTCACCCTGCCCAACGGCGCCGTCGGCGTCAATTACGATTTCGGCGAGGTGGTCGCGCCGCCGGTGACGCCGCCGCCGGTGACGCCGCCGGTGATCCCGGAGCCGCCAACCACGCCGACCACGCCCACGACGCCGACCACGCCCACACCGCCGGACATCAGCAAGCTCGACTTCTTCGGCAACAACCTGGACATGTGGGGGTGGTGAGAGGTGGATGGCGGATGGCGGATGGCGGATGGCGCTGGTATCTTGTCTTTTCCATCCACCATCCGCCATCCACCATTTTGAAGTCTGCCGGCCGTGCGAGAAATGCGGGCGCTTCGACGGCGGTAAAGGCCTTTCGGCGGAAGAACGGCCTGTAGCGGATGGCGCGGCGGGGTCGAATAATCCAGGGGTCGGATCAGGATGGTCCGTCGTCGCACGCAGGAAGGGGCGAGACATGACCCGAAGAAAATTCGGCTGGACGGCCGCCTTATGCGTCGCGCTGGCGCTGCCGACGGCCGCCGTCCGCGGCGACGACCCGTGGTGGATCGTGAAGCCGCACAGGTCGGCCGCGCCGGCCGCGGCCCCGACCGTCTCGCTGGGCCGGCCAGTCCCCCTGGCGTCGTTGGGCCGGCCCGTACCGGCCCCCGAACCGCCGTGGAACCCACAGGCGGACCCCAAACCCGTTGAGGGGGGCTGGAACGCGCCCACGCTGCCCGCCGCGCCCACCGGTTGGGATACGCGGCCGGCCGTCGCCCCGACCCTCGGGCCGCCGACCGCCGTGGCCGTGACGCCGGCCGGCTACGACGAAACGCCCGGCGCCTTCCTGGAACCGCTCGTGGCACGCGGCCAGCCGCCCGACCCCGCGCCCCCCGGAGCGCTGGTCGGGCCGCCGCCCACGCCGCCCGCCGCCGACGGTGCTTACAACACCGGCGTCGCCGTGGATCAGCCACTTCGCCACCCGTTCCTCGAAGGCTGCAAGAACTGGTTCAACTTCGGGACGAAGCCGAGCACCTGCGGCGGCGACCTGTTCAAGAGCGACCACTTTTGCGACGACGCCCTGATTTCGCCCGTGACCAACCCGTTCTTCTTCGAGGACCCGCGTCGCTGACCGAGATCGTGCCGCTGTTCATTATCCAGAAGAACCAGAAGTCCGACGGCGGCGGCAACGCCGAGTTCTACGGCGTCCAGGGGCGGTTGGCCCTGAACGAGCAGTGGTCGATTGTGATGAACAAGCTCGGCTTTGTCTCTCTGAACCCGAGCAGCTCCTCGGGCTTCTCCAGCGACACGGGCTTCGCCGAGGTGGACCTGGGGCCGAAGTGGACCTTCTGGCGCAACGAGAGCTACCGCAACGCCGCCGCCGTGGGCCTCACCTTGCAATTGCCCGTAGGCAGCGGCCGCGTCTTCCAGGACACCGGAACGCTAGGGCTGGACCCCTATATCACTTATGGACAGACGTTCGGCCGCACCTCGTACGGCAGTTTCGACTTCGTCGGCGAGACGGGATACGACTTCGCGGCCGACAACCGGCGCTCGGAATTCTTCCACGCCAGCCTGCACCTGGACTACGACGTGGCTAATTTGCACCGCATTTATCCGTTGCTTGAGATGAACGGATTCTACTATACGACGCATGGGAAGGACGCCACCCTGAACTTCGAGGGCGCCGACCTGGTCAACTTCGGGGCCGACACCGGCGGCCACCCCGACCTGCTAACGATCGCGCCCGGCGTCCGCTACAAATTCAACGAATGGTCGAGCGTCGGGGCCGCCGTGGAGTTTCCGCTGACCCAGAACAAGGTGGCCCAGGACACGCGATTCACACTGGATTTCATCCTCCGGTATTAGCGCGCGCCCAGCCGGAAGCGAACATGAAGGGGTCCGACCGGCTAAGATGATCGTGGGCGTCGCCGCCGTTAAAGCCTCCCCGACGCGCCGCCGCCGCGGACTCGTTGGCGGCCCATACGACAAAGGCCTCGGAGCAATCCGAGGCCTTTGTCGTATGGAGACGGTGGGAATCGAACCCACCACAAACTGCTTGCAAGGCAGTCTCGCCCGCCCTTGGAACATGCGTCCCCATTTCTTCCTCACACACGGTCCGGCTGATATGGTCCGATTAGCCGCGACGCGCCAGCGGAGCGCTTCTCCCGACGCGCTCCGCTGGCGCGTCGCGTCTAACCTTCGCCGATTCCGGACGCCCGCAACCGGACCATGAATCAGAGGTCCGCCCGGGAGTTGAACCCGGCCTTCCTCCCTACCGAGGAGGCGCGCCGCCGAAACGCTTGCAGACCGCACGGGCGGGGCGCCGTTGCCGCCGCCTGCTGAACCAGGTGGTCCCGGATGGAGTCGCACCACCGTCGCCAGGATGTAAGGCTGGCGTCTTGCTGTTAGACGACGGGACCGGTCGCGCGGCCCCGGCCGCTGGCGGGCGGCGGGCGACAATCGGCGCGGAGGCCGCGCCTGTCTTTACCGCCGGCCCCCGAGGGCCGTCGCCGCGAGTGGCCGAGGCGGGAGTCGAACCCGCAGAGTCGCCAGGCTCTCGACCTGGCCGCTTTGCCGGTTTGCGTACTCGGCCGCAGTTCCGGGTCCAGGAGTCGCACCTGGGCTGCCGCGGGTATGAGCCGCGGCCGGGCCTCGCCCCCCCGGCCGTTGCGGAGGTCGGATTTGAACCGACGTCGTGCGGCTTATGAGACCGCGCTGGAAACCAGGCTCCAGTCCACTCCGCAATAGTCCGTAGGGGAGTCGAACCCCTCTGGCCACGTTGAGGGCGTGGCGGCCTCGCCGAAAGCCGAACGGACCATGAATCAGTGCGCCGGGAGGGAATCGAACCCCCACAGCCGTCAGGCAACCGCTTTACAGGCGGGTTGGCTCACTCCGTTGCCGGCCGACGCATTCGTTCAGTGGTTCAGGGATGAAACGTTCCGCGACCTTCTCCTTGCGCTCAGGGAATGCGGCGCCTGCTCCGGTGAGATTGCCCGCCGCACTGCCGCGAACATTAACATAGACGCGAGAGCGAGTGTTTGGTTCGCGCACAAATAGATCGCGGCAGGCGCTCCGCCGGAGCCGGGACCGGCCCCGACGCGACGACGGAGGTTCGGGCCGCCCTGAACCGAAAACGGAAAACCATTGCGGCCGACGGGTTGCGGGAGTAGACTCGCGTTGAAGCTCCCGTTGTTGATTTCCGGGAAGCGCCCGAATCGGGATAGATCATGTTCATCACGTTCGGCGAACCGTCGCGGCGCGGCGGCCGCCCAGTCAGCCGCCGCCGCTTCCTCACCGCCGGAGCGCTCGGCCTGGGCGGCTTGACGCTGGCCAACCTGCTGCGCGCGGAAGCCGCCGTGGGAATTACAGGCTCCGCCAAGTCCGTCATCCAGATTCACCTCGACGGCGGCCCGCCGCACCTGGACACGATCGACCTCAAGCCGGACGCGCCCGTCGAGGTCCGTGGTGAGTTCCGGCCCATCCCCACCAAAGTCCCCGGCCTGCGGCTCTGCGAGTTGATGCCCAAGACGGCCGGGATCGCCGACCGCTTCGCCTTTCTCCGCACGGTCGTCGGATCGGCAGGCGCCCATGACGCCTTCCAGTGCCAGTCGGGCTTCCCGGCCGCCGACCTCAAATCCGTCGGCGGTCGCCCGGCCCTGGGCGCCGTCGTGGCCAAGCTGCGGGCCGCTCCCGACGATCCGATGCCGTCGTTCGTGGACCTGATGCAGGGCCGGCCGCTGGTCCGCAACAGCGCCCGACCCGGCTTCCTCGGCCCCACCTACACGGCGTTCCGGCCCGACATCTCCAGTCTTTTCGCCCGAGAACTCGAACCGGACATGAAGAAGGAACTGGCCGCCCGCGGCGGCGCCCACTCTATCCGGCTGACTCTGGTGGACGGCGTCACGCCGGAGCGACTGAGCGATCGCGCCCGTCTGCTGGCGGGGTTTGACCAGGCCCGGCGCGACCTGGACGCCAGCGGCGACATGGAGGCGATGGATCGATTCACCCGGCAGGCGGCCAGCATCCTCACGTCGGGACGGTTCGCGGAGGCGATGGACTTGACGAAGGAGCCGCCGAAGATGCTGGAGCGCTACACGGCCCCGGCTTCCACGGCCGGCGAACGGTTCTTCACCAGCGAGGAGCATACGGCCACGCGCAAGCTGCTGCTTGCCCGCCGCCTGGTGGAAGCCGGCGTGCGGTGTTTGAGCGTGTCGTTCAGCGACTTCGACACCCACTCCCACAATTTCCCGCGCATGCGCCAACTGCTGCCGATCCTCGACCACGGGCTGCACGCGCTGGTCACCGACCTGGAGGAGCGCGGCCTGCTGGACGATGTGGCGATCGTGGTGTGGGGGGAGTTCGGGCGAACGCCGAAGGTGAACAAGGACGGCGGCCGCGATCACTGGTCGCCGGTCAGCCCGGGCCTCCTCGCGGGCGGCGGCCTGCGGGTCGGCCAGGTCATCGGGGCGACCGACCGTCTCGGCGGCCAGGTCGTGTCCCGGCCGGTGCATTTCCAGGACGTGTTGGCCACCCTGTACCATTCGCTCGGCATCGATCCGGCCACGACGCTGATCGACCCGAACGGCCGGCCCCAACGGCTCGTGGACCGGGGGGAGCCGATCCGCGAATTGATCTGACGGCCCGCGAGGAGGCCCTGGGCTGTTGTTCTTCCGACTGGCAAGAGGCTCTCACAAGCCTGACGCGCCAGCGACGGCGGTTTCTTTGCTGGCGCGTCAGGCTTGTGGGCGCATCCACCGCGCCGATTCAAGAACCTCGGCGCGGCCCATCCAATCACCCGGCCGCGGCGCCGGCTCGTTTGTCACCAACCGGGATCATCAATGACTTCTCCGCCGTCCCGCGTCATCAGTGCACGCACGGTATCTACCTTGACATCCTGCTTGATGAAGTGAACGGACCCGTCGCCCATACCCACAACGAATTCGCCGGGGAAATGGCAGCCCAGCGGCGCCAGCGGCTTTTCGGGAGCGTAGACCAACTCGTCGGGCTTGGTCCAGGGCGCCAGCCCTTTCAAGGTGCCCGTCTTTTCTTATCCCGAGTCGCTAACAGCCGGGCGGTGGACACATGTGGCTTGTCCTTGTGATGAATGCGCTCGGGTCGCGGTTTTTTCGGCCCGCGCGGATGACGTTGGTAAGCCAACAAGCGAGCATTGCTCGCCAGTTCCTTCAATTGCACGGCCAACTGGGCGACGGTCAGGTCGCGGAATTGCTCCCACTCGGCGCCAGGGATCGCGATCATCATTCCCCGATACACGCCCTTGACCTCGTCCGTCAGGTAATAGGTCGATACCGTCTCCTCAACGACCTCGCGACCATGCACCGCACGCAACGCCGCGCACACCACCGCCAACACGTTATACGCCACCAACGACACGCAAAAAGCGAACAACGCCGCTTTCGGGTATCCCAGCCTGGTCTGCTCGCTCTCCAGCGTCGATTCCAACACCTGGAACAGCGATTCAATCTTCCAACGCTTCCGATACAAATCCGCCACCAGACTGGCGCCGGCCACCCGCGCCGGCAGATTGGTCAAGACATGGATCACCCGGTCGCCATCGCGCGTCGGCGTGGGCAGACGCAACTCCAGCCGCCGCACGATCAGGGTTTCGCCGGTCTCCGGGTTGTTCAGCCGAACCTTTTGCTCCCAGACCTCCACGTCCTCGCTTTCGCCCGCGTACTCCAGTTCGGTGACCGCTTCCCAGGGCAAGTTCTGGTGCTGCCGGACCACGAAGCAGGCGTCCCGCGCGGCGACGCCGAACAAAAAGCCCAGCGTGCAAAAATTGCGATCTTCAATCCACACGTCGTTGGCCTCGACCGTGGCCAAAACCTGGTCGAGCAAGGCACGCTCTTGCGTATGCCCGTCCTCGCACGGGAACACGTCGATGGCCAGCATCAACGCCGGGTCCAGCACCACCAGCGATTTGCCGGGCAACGGACCCGCCGCGATCGTCCGCAGTTCCTGCACGCGGTGTTCGGTTTTCGCCAGGCAATTGCCGTCGAGGATCTTGACACGGTAACCGGGCAGTAGGTCCGGCAACGCGCCCCCGAGCTCACGGATCACTGCCGTCAGGCTCGCGGCCGTCTGGCGGGTCAAGGCCGCGGACACCTGGGGTTCGACGCCGTTGAGTTTGTCGTAAACGGCCGTGCGCGACACGGTAAAGCGTTCACGCTGCTTCTGGTACGCGGCATTGGCGGAGGGATAGATTCCACACACGACCTGACCCATCAGCTCAACGGTCTGCGAAAACAACAGCGCGAGTATATTGGCTATCGGCGTGTTCCTCGAACAGTGCGTCCACCGACTCCGGGGTCAGCACGTGTTCGAGCAGGCCCCGGACCATGACGGCCGCCGGACTCTCTTGAACGAAGCGATTGAAAACCGAGTTGAGCAGCATGGCGGCTTCCCTACCAGGTTTTGGTGTATCCTTACGCTGGAAGCCAGCTTACTGAAACCACAGGCACCTTGACAGGGCTGGTCCAGGGCGCCTGTGTGGCCGCCTCCGACGCGAAAAACGTGTTGGACGTGCCGTCCAGGGACAGCATGCTGTTGCCTCTTTGCATGTCGAGGGCAGCGCCGTTGCCGGCGAAGGCGCGGTAGTCGATGCCGCCGGTCGGATAACTGCTCCAGTTCGTCGTGTCGGACGGGCAAGCGAAGGTCTTGACATTGACACTATAATCCGTGGAAGCCCAATTGCCGCCGTTGCGGTTGTCGTTGTTGTCGCCTCTGTCCCTGTAGGTCGAATTGTACAGGTTGTCTTGCTCGATGTAGGGCAGGATAGCCACGCTCCAGCTCGGCAGCGGCTCGCCGGACTTGTCGTTGATGGCGGCCGCCGGAAGCGCACCGGCCGCGTCGTTATAAGAATGTATGGCAAGACCGATCTGCTTGAGGTTGTTGGTGCAGGATATGCGGGCCGCGGCCTCGCGGACCTTCTGGACGTCAGGCAACAGGAAGGCGACTGCCACCCCGCAGAACAAGAACGAAAAAAACGCGAGGGTGCGCACGCGCTCCCACGCGGTGCAGTCGATCAGGTATCGGACGATGCAACAGACCTCGATCGCCAGGAAGGCGAAGGAAGGAAGCATCCATAACAAGTCGATCAGCACATCGGGGTGTCCCAGGATCTGCTCATACGCGAGTCTCGCGAGCTGAAAGCCCCCAAAAAGGACGAAGCTCAGTGCGATTCCCAGAACCATCTCGACGCCGCCCTCCACACCCCAGGACGGGGGGCCTTCCCCTGGCGTCCCGCCCACCTGCGCCAGGGGCAGGGCTTCCGCCTTCAGCCCGGCGACGCCGGCGGGCAGCCCGGCCGCGAACGCCCGAACGCTCGCCGTGAACGCCTTCCTTCCCCCCTTCGACGCGTTCCAAATCGCCACGCGGATCTCCGGGAGCAGGGTCGGGTCGAGCCAGCCGGCCCCCGCCTCAATCTGCATTCGCCGTGCGTCGGGGCCGCGCGAGGAGTCGCCGACGAACAGAATCCGCTTCAAACCGAGGCATCGGCGGCAGAGTTCGATTTCCTCCAGGACGAACGGGGTAAGGTGGGAGAGATCGATCAGGGCACAGCGGGCGTCCCCGAGGGATCGCCACAGCCGCGCCTTCCAGTCCGCGCCGGCCTCCAGGTTCATGAACTTCGGCGTGCAGTATCGGATCGCGAAGAGAAACACATCCATGTAGCGGAGCACGCGGGGCCCTCGCCTTCGCGGGTCGCGGATTCCCGAGAGGCGGAACCGGCGGCCGAGCGCCGCCTGGGCGGCCTTGCGGCAAGGCCAGGTGGCGGGGTCGTTCCGGAACGAGCGGAGGTAGAAGGCGTTGACGGCGCGCCCCGGCAGGATGCTCCACAGCCATAACGTGAATGGCGCCGCCATGGGCAGGAACAGCAGGGACAAGCCAAGGACGATCAGGAAAGTCCCCCTTGCCGCATCCGAATCAAATGCGCCTGTGAGGATGCATGGCAGCGAAATGACAAGGCATCCGATCTCCAAAATATTGAAGAAGCTGACGACGTATCGGAACGTACGAAGCGGGTCGCCGAGCGGATTCGGCAGGCGGGATGGAAGCACCGTCGCCCTGGACGATTCCTCCGCACCGGCCGGGACTTCATCCTCGACTTGCGCGGATCCGCCGAGGACCGAGGCGGCCCAATCCTCGAGGGCGCCCGCCTCGCCCAGCGGGCAGCCGCAGCCGCACCGCACGGCGTCGTCGGCGTTGAAGAGCTTGCACTGCGGACACACCTTCGCCATGGAAGGATCCTCCGCAAGGACCGGGACTGCCTCTCCCCAAGCCGACCCATTCTACGACAAAGGCCCGTCGCCGTCCCCAAGAAATCCGCCTCATCCGCGGGTCGGCGGGTCGGGTCGCCAGTTCCCAGAGGAGCAGACTCTCCTCGGGGAAGGCGTTGACCAGGCCCAGGACGGCCCGCTTCTCCGCCGTTACAAACGCGATGTCAGACCCTTTTTGATCTCCTCACCCAGGTTGTTTTTGCCGAGGTAGATGTCCCAGACGGCGCGGGGGAACTGGGCGCCCTTGATGAGGACTTCGGCCCGGCCTGCCAGGTCGCAGCGCAGGCCCACGCCAGGGACGTAGGTGAGGACGATATGGTCCCCCTTCCGGGCCTCCTGCCCTTCCAGGAAATGGACCAGGTCGCCGACCTCGGCACCGAAGGCGGGTTCCGGGTAGTTCAGGCGGATGGCCGCCCGAAAGGCTTCCGCCATCTCCATGCCGCTCACCGTGCGCTCCATCACCAGCTCCAGGCGCTTGGGGCAGTCGGCGGCGCCGAGGCCCTCTGGGGTGCGCGCTTGGCAGCCTTCCTGCACGTAACTGGCGACGGCGTACACGTTGAAGAAGAACTTCTGGCGCAGGGCCGCGCCGGTCAGCGTCAGCCGCTCCGGCTTGCCGTCGATGGTCGTCTGCGTCGTCGTGGCGAACCGCGCGGCGCTGCCCGGAACCCCGATGGTGTCCGCGGCCGAGGCCGCCGTCCCGCCGAGCGCCAGCATCAGCAAGGCCACGGTCAAAGGTCGTCTTGTCGTCATCGCGTCTCTCCTTCGCGTTCGGGTGCCCTTGGCGGCGATTCCAACCGGGAGGAGATGCCGCGGGGCGGCGTTTTTTTCAAGAGGAACCGGTTGCCGCGCTCCTGCTTGCCCCGGCGGATCGATTTTGTTGAGGGGACGCACCACGTCGTGTATAGTCATGGCGGCTGCGTGGAGGCGGATGGTTCCGGAGACGACCCCCATGAACGAGCGCCAACGGCTCCTTGAAGAACACGGAAAACTGACGCGCCGCTACTTCCTGCGGGCGGGGGCGGCCTGCGTGGCAAGCGCGGGCGGCTGGTCGTTGGCCGCCGGGGCGGCGCCGCCCGCGCCGGAGTTGGCCAAGGCCCTGGAAACGCTGGGGCCGTTCTTCACGGCCCAGGAGGACTTCCAGGACGTGTCCCGCGGCAAGCCCGTGCCGCACTCGTTGCCGGAGGCCAAGAGGCGCGAGGTCGGGCTGACGCGCGAAACGTGGAAGCTCGAAGTCGTCTCCGACCCCGACCACCCGGCCAAGCTCGGCAAGCAGCTGACGAAGGCCGAGGGGACCGCGCCGGACTTCGCCGCGCTGATGCGGCTGGCCGAGAAGCACGCCGTCCGCTTCGCCAAGGTGATGACCTGTTTGAACATCGGCTGTCCCCTCGGCATGGGCCTCTGGGAAGGCGTGCCGTTGCGGGAACTCCTCTGGCTCACGCGGCCGGAGGCGAACCTGCGCCGCGTGTTCTACTACGGCTACCACAATGACGATCCCAAACAGATGTTTCAGAGTTCCCTCCCCGCCGGCCGCGTGCTGGAGGACTATTTCGACCTTCCGCCCGTCATCGTCTGCTACAAGCTCAACGGCCAGTGGCTGGACCCGAAGCGCGGCGGCCCCGTCCGGATGGTCGTGCCGGAGGGCTACGGATTCAAGAACGTCAAGTGGCTCACGACCGTGGTGCTGACGAACCTGGACCACGCCAACGACACCTACGCCGGCGGCAACAACGACATCGACAGCCCGCTGAAGACGTTTGCCGCCACGCTGTCGGTCCCCGCCGAGTTCAAGGCTGGAGAGCCGATCCCGGTCACGGGCTACGCCCAGGTCGGCATCGGCGGCTTGTCGAAAGTGCAGGTGTGGACGCACGCGGCCGGCGCGTCCTGGCCGGCCGACGACCCCTATTTCACGAAGGCCCCGTGGTCCGACGCGGATGTGCTCGGGCCGCCGAAGCGCTGGGGCGGCGGCCTGGCGGACGACGCCGTGCCGAAGGACGCGCTGGGCTTCGACCCGGCGACCGGCCGGCCGCGGACGTGGCCGATGCGGCTGGGCAAGGTCCACTGGGCGGCGCTGCTGCCGGGGCTGCCGGCCGGGGAACACGTGCTGCGGTCGCGGACGGTGGACGAGAAGGGCGTGGCCCAGCCGATGCCGCGTCCGTTCCGCAAGTCGGGTTTTTGTGAGATTGAGGAGGTAAAAATCACAATAAAGGGATGAGTATTGGTAAGTTTAGGCCCTGTCAGACCACGCGGCCCTCCATCGGCGGCCCGTCAGGCCGCCGTTATTCTACGACGCGGAGTGCCGGAGGAGGGATTTGAACCCTCACGCCCCGAAGGGCGCACGGGTTTGGGCCGTGCGTGGTTGCCGAGTTACACCACTCCGGCGGATCGGAAACGGCGGGACGGATGGAATAGCGACAACAAACGTCTCAAAAAGCAAGTCCGCAAGGATTTGAACCCTGACCCTCCCGGTTGGAACGGGACATGCTGCCGTTGAACACCACGGACCTGGAAACCAGCGGCCCGCACGGGACTCGCACCCGCACCCTTCCGGTTGACAACCGGCTGCTCATCTGTTTGAGCTTCCGGGCCGATTCTGAACAGTGGCTCAGGCGGGAGTCGAACCCGCAGCATTCGGGATTCTGAGTCCCGATGGTCGTCCGGTTGCCTACCGAGCCGTTCGTCGCCCCAGTGCCCGGCGTGGGAGTCGAACCCACACCCGCCCCGGTTTAAGCGGGGCCGCTCGACCAGTTGGCGCAGCCGGGCCGTCGTCCCTGTTCGCCGCGCCGGGCCGTGGGCGGTCGGCCGGTCGCGGCGCTTGAAATCGAGGTGGCTGGACTTGAACCAGCGTTCTCCTGGTTCCGAACCAGGCGGGCACTCCAGCTACCCCACACCCCGTTTGTTCAGTCGGGACGGCCGGATTCGAACCGGCGCTCTCGGGCGCCCCATGCCCGCGGATTGAACCAAACTTTCCCACGTCCCGATCGTGCAAAGCGCCCAGCCGGATTTGAACCGGCCCGTCCGCCCTGGCGAGGCGGCAGGCTGCCGCTGACCTCATGGGCGCACTCAAAATCCAATGGGGGCAGTTGGAATCGAACCAACTCCATCCTGTTTAAGAGACAGGCATGCCGCCGTTACACCTTACCCCCGAATGTCGAAGTCGGCCTGACGGGACTCGAACCCGCGACCTCCCGCATATCAGAAGGGCGCTCTACCACTGAGCTACAGGTCGGTTCGCAGTAGGGCCGCGGGGACTCGAACCCCGATCTCGCAGATTAAAAGTCTGGGATGTTGCCGTTACACCACGACCCCGAACGTCGGCGGTCGCGGCGTTTCATCCGTCGGAGCGTCATGGGCGCTCTCCTTTGTTCCAGTAGCCCGTGGGGGAGTCGAACCCCCGTTTTCGGGTTGAAAACCCGGCGTCCTCGCCCCTAGACGAACGAGCCGTGAAAGTGGGTCGGGAGGCGCTCGAATCCTCGTCTGCGGTTTTTCAAACCGCCGCTACTCCGTCTCAGCTACCAACCCAAGGAAAAAGGCCGGGCGTCCCGTTGTAACGCCCGGCCTTGCAAGCTTCTTCGCGTGGAAGCCGCTCGGTGTCACAAGCGCGGAGGGTGGGCGGGAAGGCCGTTCGCCCACGGATCAGCCGGACGCCCGGCCTTCTTGGCTTCGACCAGAAATTCCAATCCCGTGTCCGTCATCGCCCTCTCGCTCGTTGTTTTGTCGATCGCTCGGATCGGCTCACTCGCGTCGTACACCAGGATAGACGCCGCCGCCAGCGGTTGGTTCGCGGAAAGAACGGATTTTTTTCGGGAGCTTGCGCGACAATCTCACCCCTCTCCCCTTGGGAGAGAGGGGCCGGGGGTGAGGGGTAATGGCTTCGGAAGCATCACCCCTCACCGCCAACCCCTCTCCCCCGAGGGGAGAGGGGAGAAAAAAATGGCCTCATTTGCGATGAAACATATCCGCCGACCCCGCCGCCTTGTAGATCTCCTCCGTCTTGACGAACGCCTTGTCCTTCGCCCCCACCAGCGTCAGCGGCCTCGGCGCCAACATTCCCAGGGCGTCCGGCGTGTCCAGGACGCGCAGCACACCGAGGAAATAAGGGCCGTCCATGTGCGACGGCGGCGGATCGACGGCGATCACCTCCTTGATCGACGGCTCGAACAATGCGGCGTAGGCGGCGATCACCCCTGCCTGGCCGCGGCCGATCACGCGCCACGTTCGCGCTCCCTTGTCTTGCTCGGTCAGGTAGCGCACGGTCGCGGCCACGTCCCAAACCCGGCCCTCGTCCACGGTGCGGCCCAGCAGCGCGTCGGCGCGCCGGACGTAGTTGGGCGGCGACGTCGTCGTCCACTCCCCGTACGTCTTGCCGCCGCGCGGCGCCAGCAGGCGGACAGCGTTCCCGGCCAGGTACGGCGCGGCCCAGTCCGGCGGCCTGTCGGTCGCCTCGTCCTCGGGGTTCAGCACGATCAGCAGGCCGTCCTTCGCCGCCGGCGCCTCGGGCTTCAACGGCGGGGTCAGCAGCACTCGCAGCGGCGCCTCCGTCGTCAGCAGTATGCCCGTCCCCTTCACGCCGTCTCCCGTGTTGGCCGCCGCCGGAATGCGCTCCGGGAACGCGTGAAACGGCCGTTCGCGCAGCGCGGCCATCAACCCCGATTTCCACGCTTCATACTCCCCTTTCTTCGGCAACGGCACGTCCCGCCGCGCCACGAACGTCTCGTCGATCTTGCCGTTGAGGGCGTCGGCCGGAATGTCCTTGTCCTCGGGGAAGACGCGGAGGTCCTTGCCGGGGATCGTCTCGAAGTCGGCGTCCTTCACCGGCCCCGCGTCGCTCTTGAGCTGCTTGTTGAGCCACCGGAACACGGCGACGCGCAGGTCCGGCCGGTAGCCGTGGCCGCCGCCGCTGACGTATTCGTCCGGCGAATCCGGCTTGCCGTACAGCCCGTACAGCCGGCGCAGCCGATCGACGATGCGCCGGTTGCCGTCCATCGGGAACAGCGAATCCGCGTCGGAGTTGGCGAACAGGAACGGCCGCGGCGCGATCAGGGCGGCGATCGTCGTCCACTCCCAGCCGTGCGTGTTGTAGAACAACATGCAGTCGCAGTGATGGTTGACGACCTTTTCGGAGACGTAACATTCCAGGTCGCTCATGCCGCTTACCTCGGCGGCGCACTTGACGCGCTCGTCGGCCGCCGCAATCCAGACGGTGGCCGCGCCGCCGCCGGAAATGCCGGTGACGCCGATGCGATCCGCGTCCACCTCCGGCCGGCTCACGAGGTAATCGATCGCGCGGACGCCGTTCCAGCACTCGACGCCGGCCGGCGTGTAGCCGGCCGAGTGCCACCACCAGCGGCCGAGGTTGTAGGTGCCGTGGTGCTTGCCGGCGATTTCGCCGAGTTGCAACGTGTCGATAATCAGGCAGACGTAGCCGTTGGACGCGAACCACATGCCCTGGTCCTGGTAGGCCGTCTTGTTGCCGTCGCGGCCCCTGTGGGAGTGGCCGCAGACGTAGAGGATCGCCGGCAGCTTGCCCTCGACCTTTTTCGGACGATACAGGTCGCCGGTGACGTACAATCCCGGCCGGCTCTGGAAGTACAGTTTCTCGATCGTCACGGCGCCGCGCTCCAGTGTGCCGGTGATTTTCGGATGGAGCGGCGTCTTCTCCGGCAGCGGCCACAGGCCGAGCATGTCGAAATACTCGTGGCGCAGCCGCGGCCGCCGCGCCTCCCACTCCTCGCGCGTCTTCGCCCCGGCCAGCACGCGCCCGTTCAGCTTCGCCGTCTCCTGCGCGAGGTAGGCGTCGATGGCGTCGTCGCCGGGCTTCAGCGCGGGTTCCTCGGCGCCCGGCCCGGCGGCCCACGCCAGGAGCACGGCCGCCGACGCCCCGAAGGACAACAACAATCGCACACGTCCGCACATGAGCATTACTCCTTGGGTTCGGGGGCGGGTTCGCGTTCGCCGATGACGCCGTTGGGGTTGAGGGGCAACCAGAAGACGAGGGCGGCGACGTGCATGGCGGCGAAGAGCAGGAGCGTCGGCGTCCAGTCGTTGCCGAAGTGGGCGTTGAGCCGCGGCACGACGGCGGTGAAGGCGTAGGCGCCGAAGTTGCCGGCCATGTTCATGAGGCCGAAGACCACGCCGAGGTTGGCGCCGCCCATGTCCATGGTGATGGCGTAGGCGCAGGTCGCGGAGAAAAAGAAGATCAGCATTCCGAGGCTGTAGAGCAGCATCGCCACGGTCACGTCGGGGACGACGTAGGCGACGGCGTAGACGGCCAGGGCGCCGACCAGGCTGACTATGGCCAACCCCTGGCGGGCGACGCGGCGGCTGCCGGTGCGGGCCAGCAGCCAGTCGGACAGCAGGCCGCCGAGGGTGCCGCCGATAACGCCGCCCCACTGCGGCAGACTGGAGAGCTGATTCGCCAGCTCCTTGCCGACGTGGCGGACCTCCTGGAGATAGGTGGGGAGGGAGAAATCGACGAAGCGGTTGGCGCCGGAGCGGAAGAACTGTTGCAGGCAGATGCAGTAGAGGGCGCCGCTGAGGAGGATTCCCCAGGACACGGGCCGGCGGCTGGCGGCGACCGGCCCGGCGTCGTCGCGGCCTTCGCGGATGACGGCCAGCTCGGCGTCGTTGACGGCGGGGTGGTCGGCGGGGCGGTTGCGGAACCAGACGAGGAACAGAAACGCCCATATGAGGCCGGGAATGGAGTAAAGGAGGAAGAGGCCGCGCCAGCCGAGGGGGTCGATGAGGAGGCCGGTGAAGTTGGCGTTGAGGGCGGCGCCGATGAGCATGAAGCTGTTGAGCAGGCCGCCGGCGGTGCCGCGCTGGGTGGACGGCAGCCAGGAGGCGAGGATGATGGTGGCGCTGGGGAGCAGGCCGGCCTGGAAGACGCCCATGAGGAGCCGTCCGCCGATGAGGGTGTACGGGACGACGGCGAAGGCGCAGAGGGCCAGGGAGACGGACCATCCGACGGCGCAGCAGACGATCGTGGGGCGTGGCCCGACGCGCTGGGCCAGCCAGCCGGCCGGCGCCTGAAGGACGGCGTAGAGGAGGAAAAAGAGACCGGCGGCGTCGCCGGTCTGGGCGGGGGTGAGGTGGAGGTCGGCGCGGATGGTGGTTTCGGCGCCGCCGTAGCTGTTGCGTTGGACGTAAGCCACGGCGGCGGCGACGCAGAGGGCGGCGACGACGAGATAGCGGACGCGCGTCGGTCGGACGACGAGCGGCAGGTCGGTGGAAAGACTCACGAGCAGGCCCCGGACGGAACGCAGGGGGGCGAGGCGGAGTAGAGCTTACGACAGCGGAGGGCGCGGTACAAGCGGCATGTGGGGCGGAGCGACTTTCGAGGGGGTGCAAGCAAAAGTGCCGGCGTCGGACCCTTTGCCGGGAGATGAGAGGTGGCAGGCGCCACGAAGCGGATTGGTTCGTGGCGCCCGTCCGACCATTCGGCCATGAAGGCTTACCGGTAGCCGCCCGCGATGAAGAGCGTTTCGCCGGTCACCCACTTCGAGTCGTCCGACGCGAAGAAGGCCACCGCCGGGGCGATGTCGTCCACCTGACCGATCCGGCCAAGCGGGGTGTGGGCCTCGACCGTCTTGCGGAACTCGTTCTCGGCGTCCGCGGCCATCGCGTTCCCCTCGGTCTCGACCATGCCGGGGTTGACCGCGTTGACGCGGATCTTCTTCGGCCCGAGTTCGGCGCTCAGGGTGCGGGTGACGGAATCCACCGCCGCCTTGGTGGCGCTGTAGACCGCGGCCCCCGGCAGCGCCAGCTTGGCGACCACCGAACTGAGGTTGACGACGCTGCCGCCCACCGGCCCGAAATGCTTCACGGCCTCCTGCGTGGTCAGGATCAGGCCCAGCACGTTCAGGTTGAACTGCTTGTGGAAGTGTTCGGGCGTGATCGCCTCCAGCGGCGCGAAGTCGTACACCCCGGCGTTGTTCACCAGCACGTCGAGCCGGCCGAACGCCGCCTTGGTCTCGGCGAAGAGCCGGCGGATGTCGTCCGGCCTGGAAACGTCGGCCCGCACCGCGACCGCCTTGCCCCCCTTGCCGGTGATCTCGGCGACCACGCGGTCGGCTCCCTCCTTGCTGGAGGCGTAGTTGACGACCACCGCCGCCCCTTCCGACGCCAGGTGCTTGGCGACCTCCGCCCCGATCCCCTTAGACGCCCCGGTCACCACCGCGACCTTGCCGGCCAATTTGTTCGACATGACGGCCTCCATAATTAGAAGTGTCTCACAGGGGAAGAATACAGCCCGCCCGGAAATGTCTTACAAGAAAATGAGAATCGGCGTCCGTTCCTCTCGAAGGAACGGACGCCGATTCGGCGCCTCGACGGCCCATTCCGGCGTCACATGACGCGCGTCAACCACACTCCTTGGTCCAGCGGCTGGTTTCGGCGAGCGGTTCGCCGGTTTCGAGCAGGCTCTTGAGGCTCGCCAGGATGTGCGGCCAGCCGCCGGACACCGCCTGGATGAGCTTCGAGTCGGGCTTCTCCATTTCGTGAACCACGGTCAGTTTGACGGACTCGCCCCGCGGTTCCAGCGTGTAGGTCAGGCGCGAATACCCTTCCTCGCGCAGCTCGGGTTTGAATTCGTTGCGCCAGGAAAGGACCAGTCGGTGCGGCGGGTCGATCTCGAAGACCTCGCCGCTGTCGGCGACGCGCCCGTTGGGCCTCATGATCCGCCACGACGCCCCGACCTTCCACTCGCATTCCTGCCAGGTCTCCACCCAGTAGCGGCGGGTGAATTCGGGGTCGGTCAGCGCCCGCCACAATTTCTCCGGCGTGGTGCGAATGTAGGTTACGTACACGAACCGCGAATCAGCCATCGGTTTCTCCTTCCAGTCTTTTCTTGAGTTCATCGAGCGCCCGCAGCCTGTGACGCTCGAAGGGCGCGATCCAACGCTCCGCGATCTCGTGGATCGGCACGGGATTGAGGTAGTGGAGCTTCTCGCGGCCCCGACGCATGGCGACGACCAGGTTGGCCTCCTCCAGCACCGCCAGGTGCTTGCTCACCGCCTGGCGCGTCATGTCCAGGTGTTCGCACAGCTGGCTTAGCGTTTGGCCGTTGTCGGCGCGCAGCACGTCCAGGAGCCGGCGTCGGCTCGCGTCGGCCAGAGCCTTGAACACACTGTCGAGGTCCGCGTCCACGACCTTATTATGCAACCATTTGGTTGCCTGTCAAGGCGATTTGTGCGGGCGGTTCGGACGACAAAAATGAGAACAAGTTCACGGCCGACCGGCGCCGGCGGCCTTCCGCGGGGTTACAAGACGTAATGTATCCAAGGCGCCGGCGGCGCGGGCCGTCCTTTCATTCGATCCGGAGAGACGCGAATGCGATACGCTTGGGCCAGTATGGCGGTGGTTCTGGCGTCGATGGCGTGGGCAAGCGCGGCCAGGGCGGCCGATGACGCGCCGGCGCCGTCGCCGAGCTACACCAAAGACATCAAGCCCTTCCTGGCCGCGTACTGCATGAGATGTCACAACGAACGCCGGCCGCGGGCGGGCGTCAGCGTGGCCACACTCGGCGACCTGACAAGGACCGGCAAGCACGGGGCGCTGGTCGTCCCGGAAAAGCCCGACGACAGCCGGTGGATCATGGTGATGACCGGGAAGGGTAAGCCGATGCCGCCGCGCAAAGCGCCGCAGCCCAAAAAAGAAGAGATCGCAAAGGTGCGCGACTGGATCAAGGCCGGCGCAGTGGACGACACGCCGGCCGCGACCGACGACAAGACCAAGGCCGCCGGCGATTCCGGCAAATGACCGCGCCCCGGCTCACTCGTCGCCGACCAGCGCCCGAAAATCCTGACCGCTCAGCGGCCGGATGAAGCGGCAGCCGGCCAGCCATTCGCCGTCGGCCAGGGCCGTGGCGTGCATCACGCGAACCGGCAGCGGACGGGAAAGGCGGTGGTCCCGCGTTAGTAACGTCAGTACCAGGACGGTCCCCGGCTTGAGCGCCTGGCGGACGCGCAGGCCGATGCCGGTCGCGGATATGTCCTGGATGTTGGCCGGCGGAGCGTCGGCGTGGTCCTCGCCGGCGATCCGCCAGAAGGGTCGGAGGTCGCACGAGTAGCGCTCCGCTCCCCGGCGATCCGCCTGCACGGCCGGGTCCGCCGATTGCTCTTGCCCAAGCGCGATTTCGGTGGTCATTGGCGTCTCGACGGAATGGAACGCGATCGCGGACAAGCAACTCTAGTTCACCCCGCCGGGCCGGTCAAACGGGCGGCGGCCGACGCGAAAACAACTCCGGTTTGTGTTCGGGATTGATTTTTTGACCTATAGTTGTCGCGGGTCCGGGTCCAAACAAGCCCCCGGTTCGGGGTGAGGTTTGGCGCCCCCGAGACGTTCAGATTCGCAGTCCCACGCAGGCGCGCCCATGGCAACGACGCAGGCGAACGCGGTCTTCAGCTCGCTCTCCGCCCGGCTGGCGGGGGAGAATTACCGCCCTTCGCAGCCCCGCAATCTCGAAGAGACCGGCCTCACCGAAGCTCTGGTGGATTCACTAATCTTCAAACACCTCGCGGCGGTCGGCAACGACGCCGGCCGCACGATCGCCGACAACCTCTGCCTGTCGTTCGGCGTCCTCGAAGACCGGTTCCAGAAACTCCGGTCGCGCCAGCTGCTGACCCACCGCGGCACGGCCCCGCTCAACGACTACCTGTACGCCCTGACCGATCAGGGGCGCGACTATGCCCAAAACCTGATCGAGGCCTGCGCCTACCGCGGCCCGGCGCCCGTCCCGCTGTCGGACTACATCATGTCCGTGGACGCCCAGACCATCACGGCCGAGGCCGTCAAGCGCCAACAGCTGGAGCACGCCTTTCAGGACATCCTGGTCAACCCGGCTCTGTTCGCGCAGCTGGGGCCGGCCGTCAACTCGGGCGCCGGACTGTTCCTCTACGGGCCGCCCGGCAACGGCAAGACCACCCTGGCGGAGAGAATTACGCTCTGCTTCGGGCAAAACCTTTGGGTGCCCAAGGCCATCATCGTCGAGGGCGAGATCGTCAAGTTCTTCGACCAGGCCTACCATACTCTGGTCACCGGCTCCAAATACAAGCTGCTCCGCAACGACTCCTTCGACCAGCGCTGGGCGCTGGTCCGCCGGCCCACCGTCGTCGTCGGCGGCGAGCTGACCATGGACAGCCTGGAGATCCGCCACAACGTCCACACGCACATCAGCGAGGCGCCGTTGCAGATGAAGAGCAACTGCGGCTCGCTGCTTATCGACGACTTCGGCCGCCAGCGCATGAGCCACGTCGAGTTGCTCAACCGCTGGATCGTGCCGCTGGAAAAACGTCACGACTACCTGACGCTGGCCTCCGGCAAGAAGATCCAGGTGCCGTTCGACCAGCTAATCATCTTTTCCACCAACCTCGACCCGACCACGGAACTCCGCGACGAGGCCTTCCTGCGACGCATCCCGTACAAGATCCACGTCCAGGATCCCGACGAGGAGGAATTCGTCCGGCTGTTCGAGATGTCCGCGCCCGCCCTGGGCTGCGTCTACGACGCCCCGGCGGTGCGACACCTCCTGGACAAACACTACCGCTCGACCGGCCGGCCCCTGCGCCGCTGCCACCCGCGGGACCTGCTGCTGCAGATTCATAATTACTGCTCCTATAACGACCTTCCAATGGAAATGAAGGCGGAGTATTTCGACGCGGCGGCGGCCAATTATTTTACAGTCGTCCGTTAAGCTCGCACACCGGGCCGACGCCCTTACGCAGATTCCTTACGGGATTTCGCCATGCCTGAAGCTGTCCAAGCCGATCCGTCCACGGCCGTGGCCTTCCTGGAGCACTACCCGGAAACCGGGGAGGGCGCCCACCGCCTGCTCCTGGACCATTTCCCCTTCTGCATCGGTCGCAACGCCTCGGCCCACTACTGCATCAACAGCCGCCACGTGTCCAAGGAACACGCCCAGCTGGTCCGCGACGCCGGGCTGATCGTCATCCGCGACCTGGGCAGCACCAACGGCACGTTCGTCAACGGCCAACGGATCGAGCAGGCGGTCCTCAACCACGGCGACATCGTCCACGTCGCCCACAAGGAATTTCGCTTCGGTCGGGACGCCTCCGTCGTCCAAGACGTCGAAGCCGTCAACACCGACCGTGCCAGCGGCTCCTCGCCTGTCAGCGCCATCCAGAACGCCGAATGCCTTAAGGAGATGCTGCGGCGCGAGAACGTGCGGACGCTGTTTCAGCCCATCGTGACGCTGGGCACGAACGAGGTCATCGGCTATGAAGCCCTCGGCCGCGGCACGCACGACAAGCTGAGCGCCAGCCCGGCCTACCTGTTCAGCGTGGCGACGCAGGGCAACCTGGCCCCGGAGCTGAGCCGCCTGTTCCGCCGCGTCGCCGTGCGCGAGGCGGACGGCCTGCCGCGCGGATCGCGCGTTTTCCTGAATCTGCACCCCGCCGAGTTGCGCGACGCCACTTTCCTCAAGTCGCTCCAGAACGTCCCGGCGGACGTGGGCGGCGGGCGCCGGGTGGTGCTCGAATTTCACGAAGAGGCGGTCACCGACCGCGCCGCCATGCGCCGGCTGCGCGACCAGTTGAACGCCCTGGGCATCGGCCTGGCTTACGACGACTTCGGGGCCGGCCAGAGCCGCCTCTCCGAACTGGCCGACGTGCCGCCCGATTACGTCAAACTCGACAAGTCGCTGGTCCACGACCTGCACGAGTCTCCGGGCCGCCAGGAGTTGGTTCGCGCCCTGGTGCGCCTGGGCGGCGATCTGGGCATCCGGATCATCGCCGAGGGCGTCGAGATACGCGAGGAGGCCGAAGCCTGTCTGAACCTGGGTTGCCACTTCGGCCAGGGCTACTTCTTTGGACGGCCGCAGCCCATCGCGCCTCCCGGTCCTGTGGACGTCAATGGGAGCGCGACGCGACAGATGGCGGTGCTCGGTTAGCGATCCCGAATCGGCGTGGGTTCGCCGCGACACGCCAGCGGAGCGCTCGGGGGAAGCGCTCCGCTGGCGCGTCGCGGCTAACCGGACGATATTATCCGGAGCATGAATCAGAAGTCGAATTGCAGCCGCATGGCGAAGGCGTCCACCTTGCCGGGCAACGTGAGGCTTTCCCGCAGGCCGTGGACGTAGTTCCATTGGACCTTGACGCTCGGATTGAGATACCAGCTGAGGCCCAAATCGAAGTCGTGCTCGAAGCCGGTGGCGGGCAGCGCGGCGGCCGACGAGCCGGCGACCCCCCGCACGGCCGGAATGGCGCCGAACGCGGGGCTGTTCAGGTCGAGATAGTCGTAGCGAAAGGCCACTTCCCAGGCGCCCTTGCCGAGCAGGTTGCCCAGGCCGCCGTGCGGCACGAAATAGAACGGCTCCAGCGGCCGGACCCGGCCGAAGCCGCCGATGTCCCGCAGGTAGACGCGGTGCTCGCCAGTCAGGAACAGGCTGGCCTGGACGTAGGCGCCTTCCACGTCCGGGTTGTACAGGCCGGGCGTCCCCGGAGCGACGAGGCCGCGTTGCACCCCGTCGGCCTGGCTGTTGTAGTATTCGCCCTGCAGCGAGAACGGGCCGTACACCAGGGCCGCCTGGGCGTTGAACAGCTGGACGTTGTTGGCCGGCAAGGAGGTGGTACTGAGGATGACCGGGGAACCGATGCGCAAAGGAATGCGTGAGGCGTAGATGTAACGGTCCAGCGCGGAGTCGTCTTCATAGTTGCGATAGCTGTAGGCGCCGCCGAAGTAGAGGACGCAACGGCCGTCGTGGGCGTACCAGGGGTTGAAGCCAAGGCGCCCGGTGGCGGCGTAAGAACTGTTGCCGTAGTCGAAGGCGTTGCCGATGTTGGTGTTGGTGTTTTCCTTGAAAACGCCGACGCCGTACACCATGCGTTGCGCGAAGGGGTCGTTCCAGTTCATGACGCCGTAGTTGCGGTTGGGACTGAAGGCGTCGTTGGCCGACGACCGCTCCATGAACGTCTGGTAGACGTCCGAGGTGCCGTAGTCTTCAAGACTAAAAGGCTCCTTGAAGTGGCCCGCGCGAATGCGGCCGAGGTAGGGGATTTCCTTGAGATCGACGTACATATCGGTGGGGCCGGTCGCGCTGATCGTGGCCAGCGTGGCGCCGGCGCTGCTGACCTGCTGGGTCTGGGCGAACTCGTACTCGAACACGAAATCGATCACTTCCCAGGCCGTGCCGTCGATGCGAAGTCGGGCGCGGCGGAGGTCGGCGCCGTCCTGCCAGGCGTTCGGCCCGGGCCCGGGCGTCGCCGTAGTGCCGGGTGGGAAGGCGGTGCGCAGATTGGCGTCGGGGTCGAAGAAGCCGAAGTCCTGCTGCATCTTGGCGCCGATGTGAATGCGGAAGTCCTTGTTTTCCGTCTCGGCGTTGAAGCCGTCGCGCCAGGTGGTCTTCAGGTTCAGATCGGATCCGACCTCGTAGCCCGCGGCGTCTTTGGCGGCTTTTCGGGCCTCGTCGTCCGCCTTCATCTTTTCGTCCTTTTCCTTGAGGTAGCCGTCCACCAGGCTCTTGACCTCATCCGGCTTGACGGTCGGAGGGTCCGTGACGGCCCCCGACTCCGCCCCGGCCGGCGCGTTCTGGTTCTGCCGGTTCACTTTCTCCAGTTTGTCGTTCTGTTCCGCCAGTTTCTTGATCTGTTCTTCCAGCTTGGCGTTCAGAAGCTCCAATCTCCGCAGACGTGCTTCGACGTCGGCCGCCGGCGCCGGCGCGGTCTGGGTCGGCGGGGCAGGTTCGGACGGCTGTTGCGCCCCAGCCATCGACGGTAGGACGCTTACGCCGAGTCCGGCGAGGCCGAATGCCAGGCGCAGACCCGGCTTCCACATGCGCTTTTTCATAAGCGGCTTTCCCGACTTTGAGGAGCCCCTGCCGTTCCGGCGCGTCGTGGACCTTGTTTTCGGCGGGAACGCCTCAAACTGAAGAGTTGTATCGGCGGACGCAAGTCGAGGGCATCAGCCAGACGGCACAGGCGGGAGAAGCGGGAGAATGACTATGGCAAGTCGTTGCGGAAGGGGGAGGTGCGTTGTCTTTTAAGCGGCCCGAAGCGCGAGCCTGATATTGGACGGGATCCCTCGCTTGCGCTTCGGGTTGGTGTCCGCCCACACCAACCCGAAGCGCAAGCGAGGGAGGTGGTTCCAAACATCGCTGCTGCGTTACTGCAGATTGACTTCGATCTTGGCGGTTTTACGGAGTTCGCTGACGAGGCGCATCCGCATCTCCTCGATGCAGGCCTTGCGCACTTCCTCCTTGATTTTGGTGAAGTCCGACGGCTCGCCGGCCTTGCGCTCCGTCACCTTGATGAGGTGCAAACCGGAATCGGTCTGCACCACGTCGCTGACGCCGTTGACCGGCGTGGCGAAGGCGGCGCGGGCAAACGCCTCGTCCACCATGAATTTGCGGCCGATAAAGCCCAGATCGCCGCCGTTGACGGCCGTGGAACTCTGCGAGACCTTCTTGGCGGCCTCGGCGAACTCGACCTTGCCGGCCAACAGGTCGGCCCGCAGTTTGGTCAATTGCCGTCGCGCCGCGGCCTTGTCCGCATCCGTGGCGTTCGCCGCCGTCCGCAACTCGATGTGGCTGACGCGGACCAAAACGTGGTCGAAGAAATCCTTGTTGGCCGTGTAATAGATGCGGAGGTAGGCGTCGGTGACCCGGGCCTTCGAAAGGGCTTCCCAGCGCATCGACTGAACCAAGTCGCCGCGAAACTCGCCCTCGGTCTGGTTCGTTTCTTGGAGATATTCCGGAAACGTCTTGTTGTCCTTCTTCAGCTGGGCCTCGAACTCGGCGGCGCGAGCGTCGACGTCGGCGACCGTAACCGGGGGGGCGTTCTTGACGAGGTACTGTTGCAGCAGCAGGTTGTCGATCAGGATGTCGAGCACCGCCCGCCGCTCCGCGCAGCTGCCCGTCGGGGACGGCAACGCTTATCCCGGCCTGCTTCGCGGCCGCGTTAAACTCGGCCCACGTGACGGCTTCGCCGTTGACGACGGCGGCCTCCGGGACGGCGGCCGCCTGGACGGCGGCCGTTGGCGTCGCCGTCGGAGGCGGGCCGGCGTAGGTTCGTGCGCTGACGCCCGCCAAGCCCGCCAAGCCCGCCAGGATCCATTTTCGCCGATTCATCCGCGCCTCCTGCTCTACACCCAGGTTCCCACGGGGCGACCCGCTTCCGGAGCGGACTTATAGCCTCCGGCTGGCGCCAGAGGTAGGGCAGTTTCGGGCGCGAAGCGGCGAATGGAAACTCCCGCCGCTCGGCAAACGACAAAGCCGCGGGCGGAAGACGTCTTCCGCCCGCGGCCGGGAGTTTACAAAAGGGCAGACGCCTCCGAAGTTCGTTTCTCAGTTGCACCCACAGACGGGGGCGCAAACCGGGGGCGGCGGCGCGCAGGGCACGCAGACGCAGGTCGTGAACGGAACATTTTCCGTCACTTTCTCGGCCACGGTCTTGTAGCTCGTGACCTGGATGGTGTGCTTGTGCTCCTCGCGCTTGTATTCACACACCTGGACCTTGTAGCTCTCCTGGTGCGTTTCCATCGAACAGACCTGAACCGTGTACTTCTCCATCACGGTAGACGGGACGCACACCTGTACGGTGATTTTCCGCTTCTGCGGGACGCAGACGTATTCCGTCACCTTTTGGGCGCGCTCTTCCATGTGGCTCGAGCAGACCGCCACTTCATAGCTCTCCTGCTTCGTCGTGTAGTGGCAGACGTTGACGGTGATTTGGCGGGTCTGCGTCTTGGGCACGCAGTGGTAGACGGTGCAGCAGACGTTCCGCACTTCCTGGACGTTCTGGCAGCCGCAGACGCAACCGCAACAGTCGTAGACCGGGACGCGGTGGCAGCAGACCACCTGATGCGTCACGACTTCCGGCACGCTCGTGTAGGTCGTGAAGGTCTCGTTCCGCACTTCCGGCGTCACCACAGGCACACACACGGAACAGGTCCGCTTCTCCATGTGCGTCTCCGGCACGCAGACGGTGTATTTCTGCGTGACTTCCCGGGCTTGCTGGACCATTTCGGTCACTTCCCGCTCCTCGTTGCGGTACGCATAGTGGCAGACCGGCCGCTCCATGACGACTTGCTTGGTGACGGGCACGCAGACCGTCTGCTGACGGGTCTCTTCGTGCGTCACCGGGACCATTACCACTTCGGTGACTTCCTGAGGGGTCGTCACCGGCACGCACCGATAAACGGTGCGCGTCACCGGCCGGTATTCCGTGTGATACTGCATCGTGTAGCCGCAGCCGCAGTTGGCCGCGCCATAGTCGCACGGGGCTTCGCAGCCCCGCTTGTGGCAGCCGAACGCCCAGGCCGGACTCACGCCCAAGGCCAGAATCGCCGCGACCGCCAAGAACCCCACTGCCTTTTTCATTGCTCCTCCTCACCTCACAGGGAGACAACACCATGTCGATGGGACGAAACCGGGATGACTGCTTCGCCTTGGTAAGAGACGCAAGATAGGCAATTTCTGTGCCGCCTGATCTCCACCGCGAAGCCGGACGACACCGGCCCGAACGCCTAGAAACCACGCTTCCGTCAGGAAAGGCCGCCGTTTGGCGCTCTCGGCGGAAGTACGGTTCAAAACACCGACGCCGCGAACCCCACGGGGCAGGACGGTTCGAGCGCCGTTCCGGTTTACGCCGACGAAAGGGAATCCTTTGCCGACTCTTCCTTTGCTCTGGGCAGCGAAGTTGCCACCCATGCCGATAATTAGGATAAGCTGCACAGCTTGGGAAGTGTAGAGGAAAAAGGAAGAAAATGGACGATTTTTTCTTTGGGCCGGCTGTACGACCTGAACGGAAGGGGAGGGATGGGAAAGAGAGGGGAATTTTCATGTAATGAAGTGTTCTGGCGAAGCAGATCGCGCCGTGGGTTAGCCGCGACGCGCAGCGAAGCTCTTTAATCCAAGCGCTCCGCTGTGCGTCGCGGCTAACCGGAAAAAAGGCCCCTCTCACCCGGCCGACTCTGTCTCTTTGAGAAGCCGTCGCGCCTCGGCGGCCCAGCGGGCGTCTCGACGGCGGACGTGGCCGGGGGCGAAGTCGTGATCGCGCAGCGACTGCTCCAGGAGCATCCGGGCCTCGATGGTCTGGCCCTGTTCGAGCAAGTGGTCCGCCAGAAGGAAGCGGTTTTGCAGCGTCGGCGCCAGGCGCGCCACCTCGCGGCAACTCTGCAGCGCCCCGCGCGGTCGCCGGTCTTGTCCCGCATTTCGATCAGCAGACGCCAGGCGACGTAGTTGCCCCAACGGTTGTCGCGGCGCAGCAGCTTTTCCAGCACCGGCACGGCCTCGGCCGGGCGGGCCAGCGCCTTGTAACAGGAGGCCAGGGCGTAGAGGGCCGCGCCGTGGTCCGGCTCGGTCTTGAGCACGGCCTCCAGGTGCGGCACGGCCTCGGCGGGCTGGCCGATTTCGATGAGCCGTTGGGCCAGGTTGAGGTGGTTGGTGAGCGTGGGCGTCTGGTCGGCGAGGTAGCGAAGTTGGTCGAGCGACGGCCCGCGCCGCAGACCGCCGCCGAAAGAGAGATTGCGGAAGTCGCCCGCCGGGACCTTGACGGCGAAAAAGTAGACCCAGGCGCCAATCACAGGGAGAAAGAAGATGACAAAATACCAGAAATATTCGCCGCGTCGGCGGTAGCAGTCCACCAACATCCAGACCATGAAGGCCGTCTGGAGGGCCGACAGGACGGGGTGAAACTGGAAGATTTCGAGGAGATATTCCATGCGCGCCGCACCCGGCCCCGGAAACGCCGTGTCGATCCCGGCAGGGTCAGCGTATCGGACCAGGGACGGATCGCACAGGGAAAATGACGACCGTTCACTCTCCCTTGAGCAGTTTCCCGACGCCCAGCCGAATCTCCTTGGTGTCGGCCGCCTTGACGATGGCGGCGTCCGCCCTCTCCAGCAGCGTGCGCTCCAGCGACGGGCACCATTGGTCCACGCACGTCTTGGCCGCGTCGCCGATGAGCTTGGCCAGGTCGCCGCCGACGCCCAGGACGTGCTCCACCTCGAAATCGTCGTAGCCGAGATGCGCGTCCGTCACGCGCAGCCGAAACACCGCGTCCGGCAGCAGCTTCCCTTGCGATTCCACCTGGAACGTCGCCTCGCAGGCCAGCCTCAATTTCACACGCATCCGCGCTTCCACGCGGCCGCTGGACAGGCGCAGTCCTCGGTCCCAGTCCTGATGCTCGTACTCCACGCGCGCGTCGAACGAAACGAACAGGTTGAATGTCGTCTTGCCCGGTTCCGGCTGGCGCAGGTCGCTCAGGTCCACGACCAGCGTTTCCGGCAGGTGGTCCGTCGTCGCCTTGATTTTCCACCATCGGCCGTCGTTGCGGAGCGTCTTCGTGACCTCGGGATGAAGGTGCAGACCGTGGCCGTGCCACACCAGGCCGTGCGCGACCGGGCGCTGGCCGCCCCAATGATTATCGTCCTCCGCGAGCGGGTTCGGAAGGGCGTCCAGCAACACGCCGCGCAGGCCGCCCGACAGGGCCGCCGTGGACGACGGGTCGAACAGGGACGCCGCGGCGCCGACGTTCAGCTTCGGCGCGTCGGCCCGCGCGCCCGCAACCAGGCACGCCGCCGCCGCGACCGCCGCCAACACCCGTTTCCATGCCATGTTGGACCTCGCCCCAGATGGGTTGTACCGCCCCCGACCTGGAACGCCCCACATAGCGGACCTTGCGTCGGCCGGCAACCGCGCTTGGAACAAAAGGTCGCTCGCCGTCCGCACTTTTGGTACATCAGGCTTTCCAGCCTGACGGGCAAGGTCCAAAGTCGGGCTGGAAAGCCTGACGTACTTCGCCCATTTCTGGACGACGTTCGCTTTTCCATCCAGTCGGCCGCCGGCGCGGGCCGAAAATAAGGAGGGGACGGAATTCCCCGCACATGCGGACGGCCCGGCAGGACCGGCGGCCCCGACAAATCGGGCAAGGCCGGACGCGGGACGGGAGGCGCGGGACATGGGGCGCACAGGCAAACGAAGCCGCTGGCTGGCGGGGGCGTTGGCGGCGACGCTGGCGGGATCGTCCGGCTGCCTCAACTGTTTGCATCCGGTGGCCCCGCTGTCGCAGGACGTGGTCGCGCAGGCCCAAGCGCTGCCGACGATCTGCCGCAACCGCGTCTACGTCTTTCTCATCAACGGCAACGACCCCGTCCACGCCGCCAACCTGGACGGCGTCCGGGAGGCGCTGATCGCCGCGGGCTATCCCAAGGTCTACTGCGCCGAATACATCTTTTCCGACTACTGCAAGAAGGAAATTCTGCGCATCCACAGCGAGGACGAGAGCGCCCGCTTCGTGGTGCTGGGTTTCAGCGTCGGCGCCCGCACGGCGCGCGACCTGGTGGAGTCGCTGCGGCCCGAGGGCGTGACCGTCGATCTGCTCATGTACTGCGGCCCGGTGACGATCCCCAACGACCCGTCCAGCCACCCGGACAACGCCCTGCACGTCGTCAGCGTCTACGGCCAGGGTCTCGACTGGATTTGCGGGCCGCTGGACGCCGCCGACAACATCCATTACCCGAGCACCTATCACTTCGGCACGCCGACGAACCCGCAAACGATCGAAACGCTGGTCCGCGAACTGACGGAGGTTGCGTCGCGGGTGCGGGTGACCGACCTGGGGCCGTCGGCCGGTTCCGCGTTGGAAGTCGGGCCGCCGCCGCGCCCGGCGGACGACGCGACGCCGGAGATGGGTCCGCCGCCGCGCCCGGCGCAGAAGCGCGACGCGCTGCCGCACGACGATTGGGACTTCCTCAAGCCCACGACGCCGACCCCACATGACGACGCCAAGGACCTGGAGCCGCCGCGGATGCCCAAGGCGCCGTAAATGGCTTCGGGCCCAAAGGCGAGCGGTCGGCGTAAGCCGGCCGGTATAGCATAGCGCCTCGCAAGAGGGATCGCACCAGCCGGCTTACGCCGGCCGCTCGCCATTTGCGCGGATCACCGCCTCGACCAGCGCCGCCTCTTGCTCCGGGAACACCGTCCGCACGTCCAACAGCAGCTTGCCGCCCTGAAGCCGGCCCAGCACCGCCGTCTCCCCCAACCGCAGACGCCGCGCCAGCTCGGCGTCGCTCACGCCGTCCGCCTCCACTTCCACGACCCACGTCGGCAACGCCTGGTCCGGAAGCGAACCGCCGCCGACGTAGGCCGAATCCGCACGCGCCGCCGCCTTCAGTCCCGGCGCCGCCCGCAGACGCCCCGCCAGCGACTCCGCCCGCCGAGATAATTCATCTAACGGGATCGACAATAGCCGTAATACCGGGATTTCGCGCACGGCCCGCTCCTCGTTCAGGTAGAGCCGCAGCGTCGCCTCCAGGGCGGCCAGCGACATCTTGTCGAGGCGGAACGCCCGCATGAATGGGTCTTTCTCGATCTTCTGTATCCATTCCTTGCGGCCGGCGATCACGCCTGCCTGCGGGCCGCCCAGCAGCTTGTCGCCGCTGAACAGCGTCAGGTCGGCCCCCGCCGCGATGCTAGCGCGCGGCAACGGCTCCCCGGTCAGGCCCAGACGCGCGAAGTCGAACAGCGCCCCGCTGCCGGCGTCGTCGATCACCGGGACGCCGTGCTTTTTGCCCAGCGCGACGAGGTCGGCCAGAGAAACCGACTTCGTGAAGCCGGATACGCGGTAATTGCTGGCGTGGACGCGCATCAGGGCGCCGGTGTTGGGGCCGAGGGCGCGTTCGTAGTCGGCGAGGCGGGTGATGTTGGTCGTGCCGACCTCGCGCAGCACGGCGCCGCTGACCGCCATGATGTCGGGAATGCGGAAACTGCCGCCGATCTCGATCAACTGGCCGCGCGAGACGATCACCTCCTTGCCCTGGCACAAGGCCCGCAACACGATCACCGTCGCGGCGGCGCAGTTGTTGACGGCCGTCGCCGACTCGGCGCCGGTCAGCCGGCAAACCCAGTCGCGCACGGCGTTCTGCCGCGACGAGCGTTTGCCGGTTTCCAGGTCCAGTTCCAGGTTGAGATAGCCGCGGGCGGCCTCGTAGGCGGCGTGGGCCGCCTCTTCCGCCATCGGGGCGCGGCCAAGGTTGGTGTGCAGGACGACGCCGGTGGCGTTAATGACGCGGCGAAGTTTGGACCGCTGCTCGCGTTCCAGGCGCTCGGCCACGCGGGCGGCGATGGCCTCGGCGTCCGCACGTCCGTCCGGGACCGCGCCTTCTCCGATCTCATTCCGCAGCTCGGCGAGTTCGTCGCGGGCGGCGGCGACGATGCGGTCATGGGCGTGCCGCTCCGCCAACGCCCGGAGCGCCGGCGCGGCGAGAATGTCGTTGACGGCGGGCAGGTTCCGGAAAAGGTTGTCGCCCATGATTTATTTGAATTCAGGCCTCACCCGCGCGGCAGCCGCTTCAAAAACTCCAACACCGCATCCGTCGGTTTCGACCCGCTGCCCGAGCCGCTGTTTGAGTCGATGCTCATCGGCGGATCGGTCCCGCGGAACTGGCCCGATTCCGCGATGATCGTGCGGGTCTTCCGGTCGATCACCGTCACCTTGCACCACTGGACGTAGGCCGGGGCGCCGTTGTTGTAGGTGTCGATCTGGTCCTTGCCCCAACCGGTCCAGACGATCGTACCCACCTCCTCCGGTCGCACGGGCCGCAGCTCGTCCGGCAGGGCGAAGAAAATGTCCCAATCCACATCCCTTTTCGCCGTATCCAGGACGATCATCTTGCCCATCGCGGGGCCGCCGGGCGCGGACCCGATCGGCGGCGACAGGTACTGCGCCATGTACGGTTTGAACGGCGCCGTCTGGCTGAGGCGATGCCAGTACCACAGGCCGAGGGCGCCGAGGCCGATCAGGACCAGCAGGCCGAAGAGGCCCCAGAGGATCAGTTTCACGCGGAGATCCATCTGCGGGACCGACAGCGACCGCTTGCGGATCGGCGCGTCGTCCCGCCGTCGGATGGGGCGCCGGCGCGGACGCTCGTCCGGTTCGTCGTCGTCGTCACGGTCTCGCGCCGGCCGGGGCCTGCGTCGCGGCGGTTCCGGCTCGTCGTCGTCCCGCAGCCGGTAGGGTTCGGCGGCCTCCGCCTCGGGGTCCGGCGCGGACGAGGGCGCCGGCGCGGTTCCTCGTTCATTGGAATAACTCTCTACGGGAGAAAAAATGACGCTAAAGGCCGGACGCCGCGGCGCGCTCACTGGCGCGGCAGGCCTTTGAGGTAATCGACGATCTCCTTCGACGGTTTCGACCCGTCGCCTTCCGACGCGTTGGAGTCGATCTCCATCGGCGGCTCCGTGCCCTGGACCTGCGTGACCGCGATCACGGCCCGTTTGGCGTGATCGATCACCGTCACCGTGCCGGACTGCCGGTAGGCCGGCGCCCCGTTCTTGTACTGGTCGATCTTCTCCTTGGACCAGTCGATCAGCACGACAGCGCCCACGTCCTCCGGCTTGTCGGCCCGGAGGCCTTCCGGCAGCGCGAAGAAAACGTCCCAATCTAGGTCGCCCTTCTTACGGTCGAGGACGATCATCTTGCCCTTGACCAGCCCCTGAACGGGCGGCCCGTTGGTCGGGGCCAGGTATTCGGCCAGGTGGGGTTTGAAGGGGGCCGCGGCCCGCGAGTGCATCAGGCTGACGACGCCCCAGTAGGCGCCGAAGCCCATCAGGGCGACGACGACGACGACGAGAATGATCAGTCGGATGCGCCAGAACAACGACATGATAGAGTTTCCGTGAGGGTTTATTCCGGCCTCAGACGGCCGCCGGCAGCCGGAGGTCGCCTTCCCTCCGGGTCACGCCCACGCGATCCAAATATTCACACAGGGGAACGGCATATTTGCGAGTCGTCCCCAGTAAATCACGAATCTCGGCCACCGTCAATCCGTTGCCTTGCTGGGTCAAGCGTTCTTTCACCAGCCGGCGCATGTCGGCGTCGGCGTCGGCGTGCAGGTAGAGGTCGCCGGCCACGTGGACCAGAAAACCCTCGGCCACGCAGACCTCGAACAGGTCCTTGAGGCTGGCGGCGTTGCCGCCGGCCGCGCCGGCGAAACTGCCCGGCTCCGGCGGCTGGAAACGGGCCTCCTGGTAGGCCGCGACGAGTTTGTCTTTCAGCTTCCGAAGGCCGAGGCTGAGCCTGGGCTTGAAGTCGGCGTGGGCGATGCGCCGCGCGTCGCCGACCACCTGTTTGTTGGCCAGCAACCGGTCCACGGCCGCGTGGACCAACGCCTCGTCGCCGACGTAATCGAGCTGCGATTCGACCTTGCGGCGGTCGTGCAGCGTCATCAGCGGGAACTGGGCGTGCAGCCCGGCCAACACCGACATTACGCGCTCCTCTAACTCGCCTACCATGTCCTTGTGGAGCAGCACGCGGCGCGCGCCGCCGGTCGCGAACTCCACCAAATCCCCCTCGTCCCTGAGACGGGCGATCCGATCGGCCGCCTCGTCCGGCCCGATCCCGGCCCCGCGCACCAGGTCGGCCGGCGTGAAACCGGCGAAGCCGGCGAACCATGCCGTCGTCAGGGCGCGGTCGCGGGCGTCGCCGGTCCAGACCCGCTCGATGCGTTCCAGCATTTCCAGGTGTCGCCGACGGACCTTGCGCGCGGCCGGCTGCAACACCTGGCCGCCGCCGAGCGTGTGCCGCGCCGACGAGTCGCGCACCACGAACGGCTGGCCCCACGTCGCCGTCGCCGGCTCGTCGAGGAATAGCTGCGCCAGGCCCCATCGGCCGGGCGCGATCGCGTCGCAGTCCAGCAGCGCGACCACGCCCATGATCTCCGACGTGCCGATGTGAAAGCGCACCGGCAGGCGGTGCTTGATCGGCCGCTTCAGGTCGCCCAGGCAGTGCAGCCGCACCGTCAGCACGCGCGACGGCGTGAGGTAGCCGGGCGAGGCGATTTCTTGCCCGCGGAGCACATCCTCATGGCGAACGCCGGCAAGATTGATCGCCGCGCGCTGGCCGCGATGCACCTCCTCGACAGGCGCGTCGTGGTTCTGCAAGGAGCGGACGCGGACTCGCTCGCCGCGCGGCAGCCATTCCACCTCGTCCCCGACGCGCAGGCTGCCGGAGTGGACGGAGCCGGTAACGACGGTTCCGTGGCCCTGGACAATGAAGGCGCGGTCGATGGCCAGGCGGAACCATTCCCCCTCACCCCTACCCCTCTCCCCCGAGGGGAGAGGGGGATTCGTTGCTCCCCTCTCCCCCGAGGGGAGAGGGGGATTCGTTGCTCCCCTCTCCCCCGAGGGGAGAGGGGGATTCGTTGCTCCCCTCTCCCCCGAGGGGAGAGGGGGATTCGTTGCTCCCCTCTCCCCCGAGGGGAGAGGGGTTTCCTGTTCTCCCCTCGCCCCTTGGGGGAGAGGGGTTGGGGGTGAGGGGGCTATACGCCGGCAGGCGTCGGCGATGGCCGCCTTGAGTTCCGGCAGGCCGGCGCCCGTCTGCGCCGACGTGGGAATGATCGGCGCATCCTCCAGGAATGTACCCTTAACCAGCTCTCGCACCTCTAGTTCGGCGACTTCGCGGGTGGTTTCGTCCACGAGATCGGACTTGGTCAGGGCGACGACGCCGTGGCGGAGGCCGAGCAGGCGGAGGATTTCAAGGTGTTCGCGCGTCTGCGGCATGACGGAATCGTCGGCGGCGACGACGAGCAGGGCGAGATCGACGCCGGACGCCCCGGCCAGCATGTTCTTGATGAAGCGCTCGTGGCCGGGCACGTCCACGACGCCGAGGCGGAACGGCGGCAGGTCGAGGCTGGCGAAACCGATGTCGATGGTGATGCCGCGGGCCTTCTCTTCGGGGAGGCGGTCGCAGTCGATGCCGGTGAGCGCCTTGACGAGCGAGGTCTTGCCGTGGTCGATGTGGCCGGCGGTGCCGAGGATCAGGTCGCGTGCCATGAGCGGTTCCTTGGGGCGGGACGGAACCTCATTGTAGCAGCCGGCCCCTCACGGGACTGAATGCGCCAAACCGATGGCCCCTACGCCGTCCCCTTCCCCGCCAAATGAAGCATTTCCAGGATCTCCGCCCGCAGCCGCAGGAAACCGGGGCCGTTGCGCTGCCGCGGCCGCGGCAGCGCCACCTCCAGCATGCGCTCCACGCGGGAGGGGCGCGGCGTCAGCAAGAATATGCGGTCGCTCATGTAGACGGCTTCGTCGATGTCGTGCGTGACCAGCAGCATCGTCGTGCCGCGGGCCCGCCACAGCCGCAGCACCTCGTCCTGCATCCGCATCCGGGTGAAGGCGTCGAGCGAGCCGAGCGGCTCGTCCAGCAGCAGCACCTTGGGATGATTGATGAGCGCCCGCGCCAGGGCCGCCCGCTGGGCCATGCCGCCGGACAGCTGATGCGGGTAGGCGCCGGCGAACGCCTCCAGGCCGACCAACGCCATGAACTCCTCGACCTCCCGACGCCGCCGGTGCAGCACGCCGCGGGCGACCGGCCCCGCCTGGATGTTGCCGCGCACGGTCAACCACGGGAACAGGTTCGGGTCCTGGAACACCAGGCCGCGCTCGGCGCCGGGGCCGATGATCGGCGCCGTCCCGAGGCGCACCTCGCCCGCCGTGGGCGCGTCCAGCCCGGCGATCAGCCGCAGCAGCGTCGATTTGCCGCAGCCGCTTGGCCCGACCAGCGACGCCATTTCCCCGGCCGCGACCGTCAGCGACAGCCGGTCCAGCACCGGCACGGCCGAATCGTCGGCGGCGCGGAAGGCCTTGCCCACCTCGCGCACGACCAGCGACGACCCCTCGGCGGCCGTCGTCTCCGGGGTCGTCACCACTTTATCACCCCCTTTTGCCACCTCAATACGCGGTCGCGCACGGCGAACAGCAGCGTCATGAGCGTCGAGAAGAACACCGCCATGATGAGGAGGGAGGCGTACACCTTGGCGTATTCGACGTAACCCTGCTGCCAGGTCATGTACCAGCCGAGGCCGGACTGCACGCCGACGGTCTCGGCGACGATCAAGGTCAGGAACGAGGCGCCCAATCCCATAAAGAGGCCGAGAAAGATGTTGGGCAGGGCGGAGGGGAGGGCGACGCGGAAGATCAGGTAGAGGCGCCCCGCCCCGAGCGTGCGGGCCACGTCCAGGTAGGAAAGGCGGACGTTGGCGACGCCCGACGCGGTGAGCATCGTCATGGGGAACCAGACGGCGAAGCCGATCAGCACGGCGGCGGACACGAAGGCCTGCGACGACAGCGTCATCACCAGCGGAATGAGGGCGGTGGCCGGCAGCGGGCCGACGATTCGCAAGATCGGCATCCCCCAGTAGCGGGCGCGGGTGAACCAGCCGATGAATACGCCGCAAACGAGGCCGGCCGTCGCGCCGACGGCGAAACCGGTCAGCAGCAGGAGCAGCGAATGCCAGGTGCTCTCGAAGAGCAGGGCGCGGTCCTCGACCAGGGCGCCCAGCACCGCGCCCGGGCCGGGGAAGAACGGCAGCGTCATCCAGTTGAGTTTAAGAGTAATGAGGTCCCAGAGTCCGAAAGCGACGACGGCGCCGGCCGCGAGCGGGGCGTAATGGAGCGCCCACGGTCGCAACTGCCGCCACACCGACTGAAACGCCGCCAGCAGGAGGGCGGCCGCGAACAGCGCTTCGAGCGTCGCCGGGTACGGACGGAGCCAGGGCGCGAGCGCGTCGGTCCAGGCGGCCAGCGGCGCCTGGCCGTTCGGCAAGAACAGGTGGACGGCGAGCGCGGTGACGGCGGCGACGGCGAGCGCGGCCAGGGCCGCGGCGGCGCGGGCGCCCGAGACGGCCGCTTCAGGGGGGACCGGCGGGACGGCTTCCGGACGCTCCGCGACGGCCGGGAGTTCGGCGACGAGGTCCGAGGACAAGGGCTTTTCTCCCGTTGGGGCGGCCGGTCATTCGCCGACGCAGCAGCAGGCGCCGCAACACGACTTCCGGCCGACGAACAGGGCGGCGAAATCCTTCGGGTCGAGCAGGGCCGGCCGCAGGGCCGCCGTCTTCTCGACCTTCAGGCCGTTTATCCATTCGTCGGTGACGCCGTCGAGGTCGAGCCAGATTTTCTTGGCCAAGGCCGCCGGGTCGGTTTGCGGCTTGAGCAGGCCCGCCCGCTTCATGTCCGCCGCCGCCTCGTCCACGCTCTCGCGGCACCGCTTCACGCCCGGCGTGTAGTCGAGTTTCAAGAGAGCCTGCGTATTGATTTCCAGAATGTTCTTTCCCGACGGGACGTATTGCTTCTCGACCGACAGCTCGGAGGCCTCCTTCGGGTTTTCCTTGACCCACTTGGCCCCCCGGAGCAGGGCGCGCGTCACCTTGGCCGCGGCCGCAGGGTTGTCGCGCGCCAGCCGGCCGCTGACGACGGTGACGCAGCAATACTCGTCCTTGTACGGCTCGTCGCGCTGCTGGTCGGCGACCGCTTCCGGCTTCACGACGCCGTCGCCGATGAACCGCGTGCCCAGCGGCTCGGAGTCGGCCACGGCCTGGACCTCGCCGTTTTTCAGGGCCTGCTCCAGGGCGCCGCCCTGGATGGCCTTCCATGTGACGTCCCTGGAGCCTTCCTTGGGGTCGAAGCCGTGGGCGGCCAGGACGCGCTGGGCGAACATGTGCGGCGGGCTGCCGAACGGCGCCGGGACGCCGATGGTCTTGCCGCGCAGGTCTTCCACCTTTTTGATATCGGTGTTGGCGCCGGCCTGGATGCGAAGGCAGCCGGTGTGGATTCCGCCGGTGATTTTCACGTCGAGTCCCTGATCGGCCGACTTGAGCAGGTACATGAGCAGCGTGTGGTTGGCGTCGAAGCGGCCGGTGCCGAGGCCCGATTGCAGGCTGGTCCAGTCCGCCTTGACCAGCTCGACGTCCAGGCCTTCGTCCTTGTAAAAGCCCTTTTCCTGGGCGACGAAGATCGGCGCCTCGCAGGTCAGGCCGATGTAGGCCACCTTGAGCTGGATCGGCCCCGTCTGGCCGTGGTCGTTCGGCGTCGGCCCGCAGCCGGCCGCGAGCAGCAGCGCCGCGGCCAATAGGGTCGGCCGGCGCGGCAGACGGACGTTCGTCAATCGTCGGAGGGACATGCGCCATTCTCCTCGTCCGGGCGGTCGGTTTCGACGCGGCGGTAGGGCCTGCTGACTGTACGCCGGGCGGCGGCCGCCGGGTCGCTCGAAGTCGTCTGCCCACGATTATCTTGAATCGTTTCCGGATTGGCGAGTTGTCTCGTCGCGCCGGGCGGGCGCGGCCAGGAGGGTGCGCTGGGGCTTTCTGGGAGTCTTCTCGACAGCCCTCTCACCTGGGAAAACAGACGGAAATGACGGGGGCGGCAGGCCAGTTATCAAGCCGTCAGGCCTCTCAGTGGAACATCCTCGCCGGACGAAAACCGACGTCGTAGAACCGATCCGCCGGCCGGTATCTGAAGCGAAAGGCGTAACGCAAGTCCACGGCAAGAAAGTCGAACGAGCCTCCGCACTCGGCCTGCCGAACGAACCGGCGGATAGAAGCGACGGTCCGTCGTGACTGCCCGGTGAAATCGACGGCCCGATAACCGACATCGATTCCTTCTCCGAATTACTCCTACATAGCGACGTCAACAAGCAATCGGTCCCAGCAACGCATTCCTAGGACACTACCCGCCCTTCTGATCGTCTGTCCAGAACTGGCGGCCATTTTCATGCTTTCTGGGTGAACGCCCGTTCATGGCGACTGACATTCATTTCCTGAGACGCCATAGCCGCGATGCGCGGCGGAGCGCCTGGGATATAGCGCTCCGCCGCGCGTCGCGGCCAACCGGACCCTGTCACGCGACGCTCGGCGTCGTATCCACCACCTCCTGCGGGATGCCCGGGGCCGCCGCCAGGAAGACGCGGCAGTGAGAGTTCTTCAGGACGTAGCGGGCGCGGTCGTCCAGCGCCCCGCTGAGGTTCGACGACGAATCCTCCGGCAGCGGCAGGATCACCAGGTCGTACTGGTCCTGTCGCAGCCGTTCCACGATGGCCGGCCCGTCGGCCTTGGGCATCTCCAATACCGTCATGGCGCGGCCCAGCTTCCGCGCCTTTTCCTTGTCCTGATGGACGACGCCGTTGACGCTCGCCGGCTCCGCACCGATCGGTGCCAGCGGCAGGACGCCCAGCGCCACGCTCGGATCGAGCAGCGTCAATACGGCCTGGAACAGGTCGCTGCTGGCGCGGCTGCCGTCGTGTAGCAGCAGCATCCGGTCCACGCCGACGCCGGCCGCCCGCAGTTCGTCCACCGACCGCGCGCTCCGCTCGCTGATCTTCGGTACGCGGCTGCCGCCGCCGATGTCGAGGTAGACGTCGCGCTCGCGGCTCAGGATGCGCACCGTCAGCGGCGCCGTGTTGCCGCCGTGCAGGTTGATCCAGTAAAAGGCGATCTGCTCCAGCTGTTCGTCCACCGTGTACTTGTTGGACGCGCCCATGATCAGTTCCTGGGCCTGGAGGTCCCTCGCCGTCTTGAGCACCGCGTACAGCGGATTGTTGGTCGGCACGATCAGCGGTTTGACCTGTTTGCCGGCGTGTTCCGCCTTTTCCACCACGGCCGTCATCAGCTTCTTGTCGTAGGCGTCCAGGTCGCCGGTGTCTCCCGCCATCGCCTCGCCGGTCGGCTCCAGCTTGGCCGTCATCACCACCATGTCCGTCGTCGCCGGGTCGGTCTCGGCCAAGGCCTTTTCCAGCATGAACAGGTTCAGCACCGAGCGGATCGAGACCAGCTTGTGATACGGCTTCTTGAGGCCGAGGCCGTCCGGGGTGATTTCCTCCGTCGTCGCCTGGTTGAACTGCTCGATGTGCTTGTGGTGAACCCCCTTTTCCTTGCGGCGCCTCTCGTGGAAGAATTCGGTGAGGGTGAAGACGAGCCAGAACGCGAGGGTGAAGATCACGCCGCTGACGGTGGCCACCTGCTTGGTCAGCAGGTTGAGGATCGCCGTGATGAGCAGCACCAGGAAGATCAGGAGCAGGCCGAACGGGATCTCCACGCCGGCGATCCTCAGGTTGAGGGGGACCTTGTACTCGCGCGGCGTCTTGTCCTTGAAGCGCAGCACCACCATCGCCAGGGCCTTGAACACGAAACTCCAGACGACGCCGAAGGCGTAGGCCTCGCCCAGCAAGATCACGTCGCCGTGGCTGGCGACGATGGTGACGAGTTGCAAGGCGACAATCAGGTAGAGCAGCCGGTAGGTGGTGCCGTAGCGCGGGTGGGGCTTGAGGAACCAGTCGGGCATGACGCCGTCTTCGGCGACGCGGTTGAGCACGCCGTTGGAGCCGATGATGGCCGTGTTGACCGCCCCCGCCAGGATCAAGAAACCGACGATGACGACGAAGGCGTTGAGCATCAGGCGAGACCACACCGGCCCGATCACGTGCATGGCCAGCCCGCCGAGGAGGTTGTTGCGGTAGACCTCCATGCGCACGGAGTCGGGGATGAGCAGCACCGCGAGAAAACTGACGCCGGCGGTGAGCACGACGCTGTAGACGAAGACGATGAACGCCGCCTTCTTGAAGTTCAGCATCTTGGGCGACTCGACCTCGCGGTAGACCTGGGCCAGCGTCTCCTCGCCGCTCATCGCCAGGATCGAGTGGGAGAAGGCCAGCATCACGCCGATAAATCCGATCGGCGACAGCCATGCCAGCCAGTTCTGTCCGAAGAGGCCGGCGAGGCTTTGCTGAAAGCTGGTGTGCGCCAGCCAGCCGGTGGCCACCTCGGGCTGTCCCGTGTCGTAGTTCATGTGGGCATGAAAGTCGGGCAGCAGGGGGACGCTGCTGCGGGCGCCGTGGACCGCCAGGGTGACGCCGCACCAGACGAAGATGACGACGGCCATGATCGTGGTGGCGATCATGATCTTCATGGCCTTGTCGCTGGATTCGTGGATGCCGATGATGTTCTGGCGGAAGAAGTATAGGGTGATGGCGATGGCGATGAGGACGGAACCCCAGGTGGTGAGCCAGTCGCCGGTTTCTTTCGGCAACATCGGGGAGTGGTAGATTCTCAACGCATAGTTGAGCATGTCCACCACCAGGCCCATGATGTACTGCCCGGCCGAGACGCCGCTGATCGGGCCGGTGAGGACGTAATCGAACATCAGGGCCGAAACCGACAGTTTGGCGAGGAAGCCGCCCATGGCCTCCTTGACCACCTTGTACACGCCGCCGCGGACGAACAGCGAGCAACTCTCGATGTAGACGGAGCGGACGGCGTAGCTGAAGACCATCACGGCCAGGATGAACCAGGGCGCGGCCGGGCCGATGGACTGCTCGACGATGGCGCCGATGTAGTAGGCGGTGCTGGCGAGGTCGCAGAGGACGACGGCGGCCGTCCGCCAGTAGGAGATGAAGGTGAACATCACGCTGCTGACGATGATCACCTGGCCGGCGCGTCGCATTTGCTGGGAGAGGGTACCCGACGAATTGGGGGGCACCGGGGTCGTCATGTGTGGTATCTTCCGTAACGGCCGCGCGGATCGGCTTGCCCGGCGGGCCGAACGACAAACGCCCGCGCTCACCAGCCAGGGCCAGCGTCGTCGTCGTCTTCCCCCTCTCTCCCCTGGCGGGGGCGAGATGACGACGTAGCCGGTAACAGCAGGCCCCGGCCGACGAGAGATACATCTCTCGGTTTCTGAGTCGTTCCCGCCCAGAGGGCGGGGGCGTTTGCATTAAGCGTTGTTTATAGTGGCATCGCAACCGCCCGGCCAGCACAGCCGCCCGACGCACCTGTACAGGAGATCCGTATGGCGATGGTGGACCTGGCCCTCGACGCCGACGCGGCCGTGGATCGGCTGATGCGTTTTCTGGCCGTGGAGGGCGTGACCGGCCGCGAAAAGGCGATCGGCCTGGAGGTCGAAAAGGCGTTGCGCGAGGCCGGCGTGCCGCGCTCCGCGATCCGCTACGACACGGCCCACGAACGCATCCCCGTGCCGACGGAGACAGGCAACCTGATCGTGCGGTTGCCGGGAACGCGGCCGGACGCCCCGCGGTTGCTGTTCTCGACGCACCTGGACACGGTGCCGTTATGCGCGGGGGCCGTGCCGGTGCGGACGAAGAACCGAATCACGGCGAAGGGCGCCACGGCGCTCGGCGGAGACAACCGAACCGGCGTGGCCTGTCTGGTGACGCTGGCGGCGACGCTGTTGGGACAAAAGTTGCCGCACCCGCCGCTGACGCTGCTGTTCACGGTGCGCGAGGAGAGCGGCCTGTTCGGGGCGCGGTATCTCGACCCGGCCGACCTCGGCGGCGCCGTGATGGGGTTCAACGTGGACGGCAAGGAGCCGGCGGCGCTGACGGTGGGGGCGGTGGGGGCGGATCGTTGGGAGGTGGAGATCGTCGGCCGGGCGTCGCACGCCGGCGTCCACCCCGAACAGGGGATCTCGGCCACGCTGGCGGCGTCGATGGCGCTGACGGCGGCGGCCCGCGACGGCTGGTTCGGCAAGATTCGGAAGGACGACCGCGAGGGCACGGCCAACGTCGGCGTCTTCGGCGGCCGCGACGGCCGCGGCGCCGGCGAGGCGACCAACGTCGTCACGGATTACGTCCACATTCGCGGCGAATCGCGCAGCCACGACGCGGCCTTCGTGCGCGAGATCGTGTCTGCATGGCGGCAGGCGTTCGCCGAAGCGGCGGGCCGGGTGACGGACGACAAGGGCCGGCCGGCCAAGGCGAAGTTCACGTCGCGTCTGGATTACCACTCCTTTCGGCTGAAGGACGACGCGCCGGTGGTGCGCCACGCCGTTCGGGCGGCGGAAAGTCTCGGGCTGGCGCCCGTCCTCAAAGTGGGCAACGGCGGACTCGACGCCAACTGGCTGGTGCGCCACCGCATTCCGACGGTGACGTTCGGGGCGGGGCAGAACAACATCCACACGACGGAGGAATACGTGGACGTGAAGCGGTTCGTGGACGGCTGCCGGATGGCGCTGGCGCTGGCGACGCAGGAGGACTAATCCGTCATAAACTGTCCCAAATACCGCTTGCTCTGCCGCAGCGCCCCTGCCGGTCGGCCGGGGACCCCTCGAAAGCCCGGTCCTCCACCTCGATGCACACCGCCCCCCGATAGCCGACGTCCGTCAATGCCGAGAAGAGCGGTCCCCATTGTACGTCGCCCAGGCCCGGCAGTTTCGCCGTGTGCCAGCCCAGACCCTGGCCCCCCACCGCGTACAGCCTGTCGGCGTCGATGCGCGTGTCCTTGGCGTGGAAGTGGACGATGCGCGAACCGAACTCGCGCACGCAGCGCACGTAGTCGATGTGCTGCCAAATCAGGTGCGACGGGTCGAAGTTCAGCCCCAGGTTCGCGCTCGGCAGCGCCTCGAACAGCGCCCGCCAGATTTCCGGCGTCGTCGCCAGGTTCTTGCCGCCCGGCCATTCGTCCTTCGAGAACAGCATCGGACAATTCTCGACGCCGATCCGTACGTGCGACTCCTGGGCGTGGCGCAGCAGGTCCGGCCACACCGCCCGCACCATCGGCCAGTTCGCCTCCACCGAACGCGACGGGTCGCGGCCGATGAACGTGTTGACGACGCCCACGCCCAGCCGGGACGCGGCCGTCATCACCCGTTTCAGGTGCTCCGCCACGACGCGACGGTGTTCCGGGTCGGGGTCGAGCGGATTGGGATAATAGCCCAGACCGGACACGGCCACGCCGTATTTGCCGAGCATTTCGCGCAGCCGGCCGGCGTCGTCGTCGGTGAAGTGGGTTACGTCGAGGTGGGTGACGCCGGCGTACCGGCGGTCGGCGCCGCCCGGCGGCCAGCACATCAGTTCCACGCAGGCGAAGCCCTCGTCCCGCGCGAAGCCCAGCACCTGTTCCAGAGATAGGTCGCCTAAAATGGCGCTGACGAAGCCCAGTTGCATGACGGCGCCCCGGACGGACAGGAACGGCGCCCGCGCGAACTCCCGCCGCGTCGGCGTCGTCCGATAGGTATGAGGGAACCGTATGAAAACCGGGGCCGGCCGCCCACCGCCCCGACCCCTTGCCCACGGGTGCGCCATGAAAGTGTTGTTGAAAGCGGGCCGGCTGGTCCTCGTCCCGGAGGGCGCGACCGAGACCGCGGAGCTGGCCGCCTGGAAGGCGGAGCAAACCGGACACGTTCTGGCCGTCCAAAATACGGCCGGAGAGGGCGTCGCGCTGTTCGACCTCGGCGTTCACGCCGACGCCTGCAACGAGCCGTATCAGATCGCCAGCTTCGTCGGCGACCCGGCCGCCAAGCTCATCAGCAACTTCGCCGCCGCGCCGTTCACCCTCGACGGCCGGGAGTACGCCTCGGTCGAATCGTTCTGGCAGGGGCTGAAATTTCCCACGCCGTCCGAGCGCCGGCGCGTGGCGGCGCTTCCCGGCCCCCAGGCGCGGCGGGAGGGCGAGACGCAAGGCTACGGCGAAACGGTGGAGTACGAGGGCGAGAGCATCCCGGTCGGCGCCTGGCCGCACTGGCAGCTGATGCATCGGGCCTGCCTGGCCAAGTTCACGCAGAACGCGGAAGCGCGTCTGGCCCTGCTGTCCACGGGCGAACGGCCTCTCGTGCATCGGGTCCGCAGCGACAGCCGCACCATCCCCGGCGCGATCATGGCAGAGATATGGATGAAGATTCGCCGGAAACTTCGCGAGGGGGGCGAGGAAATCTAATTCATGGTCCGGTTGCGGGTGTCTCGAATCGGCGTGGGTTCGCCGCGACGCGCCAGCCGAGCGCTCGATGACAGCGCTCCGCCGGCGCGTCGCGGCTAACCGGACAATCGCAGCCGGACCATGAATCAGGGCTGGCGGACAAAACCCTATACGTCAGGCTTTCCAGCCAGACCTACGTACGCGGCGCGATCGGGAGAAAAAGCGCGGCTTTGCCATTTTCTCCGACGCCGGCGAAAGGGTAGAATGGGGTATTGTGGATAAGGGGAGCCTCCGGCCCTTGCTAATCCGTTCTTCCCGGCGGTGTACCCCCGGACTCTTCTGGCGAGAGGAGTCTCTCCTTGTGAGCTAGGGGGAAGCTCCGGCTTCCTCCTAGCTTTTTAGCGTTCCGGCAACCGTTCAGCCCCCGTCTCTCCTCCCTTTCCGGCTTCCGCCCGCCTGCTAAGATGGTCGCATTCCTTCCCGCGTTCGCCTCCCGAGTGACCCGCCATGCGACCCTCCGTCCGCTCGCTCCTCGCGCTGCTCCTCTCGGCCGCCGTCGCCGCCCCGCTGCCGGCCGCGGAATACGTCTGGCTGGAAGGCGAGGCGCCGACCCGCGCCACCGTGAAATTCGAGACCGGCGGCTGGGGCCACGCTGAATATCTCTCCGGCGGCAGCTGGCTGCACGGCAGCGTCGAGGCCAAGGACATGGAGGCCAAAATCCCCGCCGCCGGCGCCGTCCTCTCCTACGACTTCGAGGCCAACACGGCCGGCGAGTACGAGGCCTGGGCCAGGGTCGGCTACGAATTCGTCCGCTCGCCGTTCTCCTGGCGTCTTGACGACGGCGCCTGGAAGGAGAGCAAGCCGGACGAGCTGACCACCGACCTGATGTCGCTGCAAGACTGGAACGAGGTCGCCTGGCTCAAGCTCGGCGGCGTCGCCCTGAATCCAGGGAAACACACCTTTGAGATCAAATTTGACCAGCAATACAAGGAAGCCAACGGCAAGAAGGCGCCGGACCATCTCCTGTTCGGCCTCGACGCCCTTTGCCTCTACCGGGGCGCATGGCTGCCGGACGGGCCGAACAAGCCCGGCGACAACGGCTGGAAGGCGTTCGACCGGGAGGCGGCAAGGCAGGCCTTCGCCGTGAAGACGGCGGCCGGCGGCGAGCGCGGCGTCACGCCGTTGGAGGGGGCGTGGCAGATCGCCCGCCTCGACGAGCAGGAGATCAAGGACCGCACCGAGCCGGTCAAGGAATTGCCGGTGAAAACGGACGCCCTCCATTGGAAGGGCATTCACGTCCCCGGCAACCGCGACGCCGAGCGGCCGGAACTGGCCTACGCCCACCGCTTTGTCTATCGGACCCGTCTCGACGTGCCGGAGGAGTGCAAGGGCAAGGCGTGCTTTATCCACTTCCCCTGCAACGTGGTCATTTCGTCGGCCTTCGTCAACGGCGTCTACTGCGGCGGCAGCAAGGCCGTCGCCGCCGCCTGGGACTGCGACGTGACCAAGGCCGTCGAGCCGGGCAAGGTCAACGAACTGGTTGTCGCCATTAAAGACCCCTATTACGCCATTGCCAACACCGGCAACCCCAAGCGGCCGTCGGTTCGCTATATGTTCAACTTCCCGACCGACTGGTTCTACAGTGCCGGCGGCGTCGGCGCCACGCGCTACGCCGACCTGCCGGTGCTGACCGACGTGCGCGGCGCCGGCATCCTGGAAACGCCGTCGTTCGTCGTCGCCGGCCCGGCCTACACGTCCGACGTGTTCGCAATCCCGTCGGTGAAAAAGAAGGAACTCGGCCTGGAAATCAGCGTCAGCAACCCCACCAACGCCCCGCTCACGGTGAAGATTGCCAACGCGGTCGCGCCGCTGGAGGGCGGCGCCGCGGAGAAGACGTTCGCGGAAAAGGAACTGTTCGTCGCCCCCGGCAAGGAAGAGACCGTCAAGCTGTCGGAGAAGTGGGAAAATCCCAGGCTGTGGTGGCCCGACGACCCCAGGCAGTACGTCGTCACGACGCGGCTGTCGGCCGGCGGCAAGGTCATCGACGTGAAGAAGACGAAGTTTGGCTTCCGCGAATGGGAGTGGGCCGGCCAGCACTTCACGCTCAACGGCGTGCCCTGGCACTTCCACGCCGACCTGGAGTACAACGACGCCCCGCCGAAGGATCCCGAGGACGCGGTGAAGGCGTGGCACAAGCACGGGCAAAACACGTTCCGCTACTGGGGCTACCGGCCGTGGACCGGCAAGAGCCAGGAGGATACGCTCGACTGGTTCGACGCCCACGGCGTGGCGGTGCGCCGCTCCGGCGTCTTCGACGGCGAGGCGGCGCCGTACCTGCTCGTGGACGACGGCAAGGCCCGCACGGACCTGTTCGACAACTGGCGGACGCAGCTGCGGGCCTGGGTCAAGGGGCAGCGCAACCACCCGTCGATCTTCGTCTGGTCGGTCGAGAACGAGATCACGTTCATCAACGCCCGCAATCTCGGCCTGTTGCCACAGGTGGAACCGGAGATCCAGAAAGGCGTTGAAATGGTCATGGCGCTCGACCCGACGCGGCCGGCCATGACCGACGGCGGCGACGCCGGCCTGCACGCCCAGCTGCCGATCTACGGCAACCACTACCTCGAATCGCCGATGCGCGACTACCCCGACGAGGCCTACACGATGGCCCGGGCCTTCAGCCGCCGCACCCCGCGGGACTGGGACCCGTGGCCGCGCGGCGACGACAAGCCGCTCTTCTGCGGCGAGAGCTTTTTCGCCAACGGCTCCAGCCCCTCCGCCTACTCCACGCTGGGCGGCGAGGAGGCGTTTCTCGGCTGGCAGGGGCGCGGCGCGGCGTCGGCCTGTTCGCCAAGATGCTGGCCGAGGGCTACCGCTGGCACGGCGTCGCCGGCTTCCAGTTCTGGTTCGGCCCCGACCGCGCCGACCTGCAATACAACTCATTCCAGCCGGTCTGCGTCCTCTGCCGCGAGTGGAACAACACCTTCGGCGCCGGCGAAAAGGTGAAGCGCACACTCAAGGTGTTCAACGACACTCATTACGACGACCCGGTGGAAATGACCTGGGCCTTCACCGCGGCCGGCAAGCTGGTCGATGCGGGCAAGCGGACGTTCCGCCTCAAGCCGGGCACGGCCGAGGAGACGGGGATCGAGATCACCGCGCCGGGCGTCCGGTCGCGGACGCCGGCCGAGTTGACGCTGACCTGTCGCCGCGACGGCAAGGAGGTCTTCCGCGAGGTCAAGACCTGCTGGGTGATCGACCCCGACGGCGCCGCCAAACCGGCGCTGGCCAAGGACGAGCTGGCCGTTTTTGACCCCAAGGGAGTTGTTAAAGAGCGTTTGACGAAGCGCGGCGTCGCGTTCACCGAGGCGGCGTCGCCGGACGCCCTGCCGGCCCACACGAAGGTGCTGGTGGTCGGCCCCGACGCGCTGACGCCGCGGCAGGCGACCGACCCGATGTGGCAGGCGCTGGCCGCCAACGGCGTGCGCGTGCTGGTGCTCGACCAGGACAACCCTCTGCACTACCAGGCCGTGCCCGGCGACCTCGAAGTCACCGACCACGTCGGCCGCGTCGCCTTCCCGGAAAACCTGACGCACCCGATCTTCAAAGGGCTTGGCGTGGACGACTTCTTCGTCTGGTCGGGCGATCACGTCGTTTACCGCAACGTCTACAAGAAGGCGTCGCGCGGCGCCCGGTCGCTGCTCCAGTGCGACGAGAATTTGTCCTGTTCGGCGATCTCCGAGTGCGGCGTCAAGGACGGCCTGTTGCTGCTCTGCCAGGCGGCCGTCGGCGACAAGCTCGATTCCGACCCGGTCGCCCGACGGCTGTTCGACGACATGCTGGCCTATTGCGCCGCCTACAAGCCGGCCGCAAAGGAGACCGTCGTCGTCCTGGATAAAAACGACCTGCGATTGAAGATGCTGGACGCCAGCGGCCTCAAGCACGGCGCGGCGGCCGACGTGCTGGAGGCGGTTTCCGATCCGCACGCCGAGATCGTGGTGGCCGACGCTTCGCCGGCCAACCTGAAGAAGCTGGCGGGCGACGCTGACGCGGTGAAGAAGTTCACCGGCCGCGGCGGCTGGCTGATGCTGTGGGGCCTGACGCCGGAAGGCCTGGCCGACTTCAACAAGGTGGTCGGCGTCCAGCACGTGATCCGGCCGTTCCGTATGGAGCGCGTGACGATGCCGGCGGTGCGCGACCCGCTGTTGTCGGGCCTGACGGGGCGCGACGTGGTGCTGGAGTCGGGCAAGCGAATTCACCCCTGGTCCGGCGACGTCTACCCGGCCGACGACGTGTTCACCAACGTCGTCGATCTCGACGACGTGGCCCCGTTCTGCGACGCGGGGCCGGCCAGTTACCTGTGGGGCCAGGTCACCAACGGCCTCACATCGGCCGACGACTGGGTGTTCATCTACGAACACAATATCAAGGACGACCCGCACCCCAAATGGACGGTTCGGCTGCCGAAGGAGGAGGAAGTGATCGACTTCTCGATCGTCCCCAACGCCTACGACAACCGGCTGACGAAGCTGAAACTGACGTTCCACGGCAACGGCGGCGACGAGTCGGAGACGCTGGACCTGAAGCCGGAGAGCACGCTGCAAGACTTCCCGCTGAAGCCGCATCGGTGCAAGGCGATCACGCTGGAGCCGCTGGAGTGGACCGACGCCGGCAAGCGGCCACTGATCGGGATCGACAATCTCTGGATTCGCGTCCGGCGCTCCGAGGACTACAAGAAGACCGTCGTGCCGCTTTTGAACATCGGGGCGTTGGTGAAATACCGGATGGGCGAAGGCGGCATTGTGCTGAACGACCTGAAGGTTCAGGAGTCGGAGAGCAACCCGGTCAACGCCCAGAAGAAACAGAACATCGCGGCGACGCTGCTGCGCAACCTCGGCGCCGCGTTCGCCGGCGAGCGCGTGCTGGTGGCCGGCTCCGGGTTGAAATACCAGCCGATCCCGCTGGGCGAGAAATGCACGCAGTTTTTGACGAAGGAGAAGGGCTGGTACGAGGGCGGCGACGACCTGAGCGCCTTCCCGGTCGGCGAGAACACCTTGGCGGGGGTTCGCTACGAGGTCCGCGACTTCAAGACCTCGCCGCTGCCGTCGTGCATTATGCTCTCCGGAAAGGGCGTGAAGGGCCGGATGCCGGAGGCGGTGGAAGGCGTCCCGGTCGGCCGCAAGGCGGACGCTCTGTTCTTCCTGCACACGTTCCGACAGGACAAGGAGTGGAAGGCGAACGGCCAGGCCAAGGAGCCGCCGGCGGTGTTCGAGTACGTGGTCCACTACGCCGACGGCAAGACGGCCGTGGTCCCGGTGAAATACGGCCGAGGCGTGGGCGCCTGGCTGGCGGAGAAGCCGCAAGGATTGCCGGAGGCGGCGGTGGCGTGGACGGCCCCGCTGGCGAAGGACGCCGCGCGGAACGCGGTGGTGTACCAGATGCAGTGGACGAACCCGCGTCCGGACGCGGAGATCAAGAGCATCGACGTGCGCTATGATCCCAAGGTGGGAAATCAGTACGGCGTGCCGGCGGTGCTGGCGATCACGGCGGGGACGGCGGGGAAGTGAGGTGAGCGCGGCGGGCCGGGGCGTCAGCCGCCGGGGCGGCGCGAGTCGTAGGGATTACTTGACCATGAACATCCCACCGACGCTATTGGCCGCGTTTCCCGCGTCAGCGGATCTCTTGCTCGAGGTCGCCCGTCGGCAGGTCGATGATGGGATGCTTGCGGAGATCGCGGCGGCGGACTACGGGATGGATACGAATGCTCATCTTGTGGAGTTGCGGTCAATCCGCAACCAAGGCGTCGTACCGTCGCCGCTGCGGTGGCGCCCTGGGGAAGTACTTGAACTGATCCGATGGTCCAACCCCGAAGACCCTGCTCATAAGCCCGGCTCCAAAGGACGGCGCGGCCATCAAATGCGTGCCTTTGCGTGTGCGGCGCTTCTCCGTGCGAAGATGCAGGATGGCGGCGGTATCGAAGAGGCTACGTTGGCCCAATGCCTCGCCAGTGCGAAGGTGCTTGGCGAGGAGATCAGCGAGGCGGCCGCACGTTTTCTGAGCTGGGTAATTCCGCGTGTGGACGGCGGGGGCGAGCACGGGTGGCTCTTGGCATTCGGTCTGCTCGTGGTTGCAACCCGTCTTCGACTCGGTCGGATCGAGGACCGCGTCCTGGGCGATGCGGCGGATTGGGTTCTTGCCGAAGAAGGAGCCGCGCGACAAAGTTGTAATCCTATCAACCCGACGCCGTTTGCCTTCGGCCTCATGTACGGTGACTGGCAGCCGCTTGCCGCCGAACTCATCCGTGAAGCGGCGGACATTCACACCGGCGACATCCGCGACAATCTCGAATTCATTGGCGCGTGCGTTCTCGGCGCGGCATGACCCGCACGGGGTGGCGAACCACTGGTCCGTCCGATTCCCCGGCGAGTCCGCCTGCATGGCCGCTCAGGTTCATCTGCCTCCGGCGCTCGACTGCCCCCGCCTGGTTTGCTACGTTCGACCATTAAGGGACGAGGAAAGTCCCTATTTCGCGCTTCGGACCAGGGCCGCGGCCGCCCGGTCGATCTCGTCTTCCGTCGTGAAACGTCCGACCGTCAGCCGCAGCGCCCCGCGGCCCAGCGCCGGCGGCACGCCCATCGCGGCCAGCACCGGCGACAACGCGACCCGGCCCTCGTGGCAGGCCGAGCCGGTCGAGGCCGCCACCTCCGGCGTCTTCGCCAACAGGTCCGAGCCGACCCACCCCGCGAAGTTGACGTTCAGCGTGTTCGGCAAGCGCTTTTCCGGATGGCCGTTGAGGCTGACACGGTCGCCGAGGCCCGCCCGCAGCCGCTCCCACAGCCGGTCGCGCAACCGTCGCAGCCGTTCCGACGCCGCCGGCAGCGACCGCCGGGCGATTTCGCACGCCGTCCCCAGGCCGACGATATACGGCACGTTCTCGGTGCCGGCGCGGCGACCGCCCTCATGGCCGGCCCCGTGGATCAACGGTTCCAGCTTCACGCCGCGACGGACGTAGAGCACGCCCACGCCTTTCGGCGCGTACAGCTTGTGGCCCGCCACCGTCAGCAGATCGACGCCGAGTTCGTCCACGTCCAGCGGAAGCTTGCCCGTGGACTGGGCCGCGTCCGTGTGGAGCAGCACGCCCTTCGCACGGGTGAGAGCGGCAATCTCCTTGATCGGTTGCAGCGAGCCGACCTCGTTGTTCGAGTGCATGACGCTGACGAACGCGGCGCCTCGGGATATGGCCCGTTCCACCGCCTCGGGATCGACGCAACCCAGGCCGTCCACCGGCACGACCGTCACCAGGCAACCCATCCGTTTGAGGAACTCGCACGGCTGCGTTGTGGCCGGGTGCTCCACGGAACTGACGACGAGGTGGGCGCCGTCGGGCCGGGCGAAGACCGCGCCCTTGAGGGCGAGGTTGCTGGCCTCACTGCCGCCGCCGGTGAAGACGATTTCGTCGGGGTGGGCGTGGAGCAGGTCGGCGACCTGTCGCCGCGCCAGCTCGACGGCGTCGTGCGCGATTTTGCCGAGGCCGTGCGCGCTGGACGGGTTGCCGAAATGGTCCCGCAAATACGGGAGCATCGCCTCGACGACGGCGGGATCGACGGGCGTCGTGGCGTTATAATCGAGATAAATCGGATTCATGATACGCTGTTTCTTACGGGGCGGCTTTAGCGATAATAATATCCTAGACCGGCTCGAACGTCCGACCTACGCATCGCCGCGCGGCAGCCGGTCCAATTCCGCCTGGGCGATGCGGTGGCAGCCGCAGGCGGCCGACTCCAGGCCGTCGCGGTCCAGCACCTCCAGCCGGCCGCGGGAGTAGCGGATCAGCCCGTCCCGTTGCAGTCCGGTGGCCGCCTGCGTCACGCTGGCCCGCCGCACGCCCAGCATGGCGGCCAGGAACGCATGGGTCAGCCGGAACTGGTCCGACTCGACCCGGGTCCGCACCATCAGCAGCCAGCTGCACAGCCGCTCCTCGATGGCGTGCAGGGCGTTGCAGGCGACCGACTGCGACACCTGGGCCAGGAAGGCGTTGGTGTACAACAGCAGCAAGTCGTGCATCGTCCCACGGGCGAGTTGGGCGCGGAACGTTTCAGTTGCCATCCGCAGGGCCGCGCCCGGCGCCTGCACCACCCAGCGGGCGGGCGTCATGTCGGCCCCCAGTAACACCGGCAGGCCCACGACGCCCTCCCGGCCCACCATGCCGACCTCCACGCCTTCGCCTTTCCCCTCCGGCGGCACGAGCACCGAGATCACGCCCCTCTCGGGAAAGTACACGAACGGGATGGTTTGGTCAGGTTCGTGCAAGATTGTGCGGAACATCAGAGTAACGGGTTCCAGATGGGGGCGCAGGCGGTCGTACTCGCGGGGAGGCAGGGCGGCCAAGAGACGATTCAAAGGCTGCAGACGGCCGGAGGGGTCCGACCTTGACATGGGGCGACTCCGTCGGCCGATCGGGAAGATGTGCGGGCCGGAAAAAGGACCGGTCGGGCGCGTTCCACTCGGCCAGCGGAAGGTCGCCGGAGGAGAGTCTATTCCGTTTGCCGGGTCGGAGTCAAGGAGGAAGGTGAAATGGAAAGGAGAAAAAGTGTCCCGCCGGAGACTCCCCGGCGTCGCCCAGTCACCGAAGAATACAACCGGCGGGACGTCGGAAATTGTACGGTAACGTACAACGGCGGGCAAGAGGAAAAAAGTTGCGGCGCCGGAGCGCCCGGAACAACGGTTTGTTTACCGGCCCGCAGCGCGAGCGAGGGGTTTTTGGTCAAGCCCCTCGCTCGCGTTGTGGGCCGGTATGGATCCCCCGCCGGGCGGCCCGATTGCCGCGGGGCCGCGACGGAAATAGAGTACCCGTGCGGGCGATGAGTGTTCGCCGCCGGCAACGGGGACCGGGGGGACGCCCAAAAACCCAGACGCGCCGTGAGACGGAGTGAGCTTATCCGAGTCCTGCTGGCGGCCTCTGAAGTGGTCGGTTTCGCAAAAACGGGCGGCCTCGCCGACGTGGCCGGCGCCCTGCCCCCCGCCCTCGCCCGCCGCGGCTGCGAGTGCGCCGTGATCCTCCCGCTCTACCGCTCCGCCCGCACCGGTCCCATCCCCCTCGAACGCACCGACCACGTTTTCACCGTCCCGGTCGCTGGCCGCGCGGTGGAAGGCCGCCTGTGGCGCTCCACCCTGCCCGACTCGAGCGCGCCCGTCTACCTCGTCGAAAACGCCGGCTTTTTTGAACGCGACGACCCGCAATCCGGACGCGGATTGTATCAATTCCGGCCGCCGGAAGGCGGCGGCCCGCGCGACTATCCCGACAACTTCGCGCGCTTCGCCTTCTTCGGCCGGGCCGTACTCGAGGCCGTCCGACTGCTCGACTTCCGGCCCGACGCACTCCACCTCAACGACTGGCAGACCGGCCTCGTCCCCGTCTACCTGCGCGAGGTCTACCAAAGGCGGGGCGAACCGTACGGCCGGCTCCGCACGCTTTTCACCATCCATAACCTCACCTATCAAGGCGTTTTCTGGCGCTGGGACATGAACGCGGCCGGCCTGGATTGGCGGCTGTTCAACCCCGGCCAGCTGGAGTGCCAGGGCCATCTCAACTGCGTCAAGGCCGGACTCGTGTTTGCCGACCTCATCAGCACCGTCAGCCCCACCTACGCCCGCGAAATCCTGACGCCGTACTTCGGCTTCGGCCTGCAAGGCGTCTTCAACGAACGCCGGAACGACCTTTTCGGCATCGTCAATGGGTGCGACTACCGCGTCTGGGACCCGGCCCACGACCCGCACCTGCCCGCCCACTTCGACGCCGACCGGCCGCAACCCGGCAAGGCGGCGTGCAAGGAGGCGGTGCAGCGCCGGCTGGGCCTGGCGGCCGACCCGCGGGCGCCGCTGCTGGGCGTGGTGGCCCGGCTGGTGGAGCAGAAGGGCGTCGGCCTGCTCGTCCGCGCCGCCCCGGACCTGATCGCGGACGGGGCGCAACTGGCGGTGCTCGGGCAGGGCGACCGCGACTGTCATCAAAGCTTACAGGATCTGCAAAAGGGCTTTCCCGGCCGCGTCGGCCTGGTGATCGGCTTCGACGAGGCGCTGGCGCACCAGATCGAGGCGGGAGCCGATCTGTTCCTGATGCCGAGCCTTTACGAGCCTTCCGGCCTCAACCAGCTGTACAGTATGCGCTACGGCACGCCGCCGGTGGTGCGGGCGACGGGCGGCTTGGCCGACACGGTCGTGGACGCGACGCCGGAGGCGCTGGCGGCCGGGCGGGCCACGGGTTTCGTCTTCACGGCCAACACGCCCGACGCCTTCCGCGGGGCCGTCCGGCGCGGCATGAATCTGTACCGTGAACAGTCGGACGACTGGCGCCGCGTCGTGCGGGCCGGCATGACGGCCGACTGGTCGTGGGACCGCAGCGCGGCCGAGTATGTGCGACTGTACGAACGGCTCGCGGGGCAAGGAGACAAGGAGGGAATGGCCGCATGGCGGACATAGCTATGGCCTTCCTCTGGCATCAGCACCAGCCGTATTACCCCGACGACGTGACCGGCGAAAACCCCATGCCCTGGGTCCGCCTGCACGGCGTCAAGGACTACTACGGCATGGCCCTGCATCTCCTGGAGTTCCCGGAGATGCGATGCACGATCAACCTTGTGCCCAGCCTGCTGGTGCAGCTCCTCGCCTACACCGACCACGGCGCCAGCGATCGCTTCCTCGACGTGTCGCGCATCCCGGCCGACAGCCTGAGCGAGGCCGACGGCCTGTTTCTGCTCGACCATTTTTTCATGGCCAACCCGGACCTCATGATCCTGCCGTTCCCGCGCTACGCCGAACTGTACCGCCGCCGCGCGGCCGGGCGCAACACCGCCGCGGAGGCGCTGCGCCGCTTCAACCCGGCCGACCTGCGCGATCTGCAAGTGTGGTTCAACCTGACCTGGGTCCACCCGCTGGCCTTCGAGCGCGACGACGCCCTGCGGGAACTGCGCGACAAGGGCCGCCACTTTACCGAAGACGACAAGACCGTCCTGCTGGCCAAGCACCTGGAAATCCTGCGCGAGGTCGCTGCCGCTGCACCGCCAGCTGGCCGAGGGCGGCCAGGTCGAATTGACCACGACGCCGTTCTATCACCCGATTCTGCCCTCTTTTGTTCGACAAGAAGCTGGCGCGCGAGGCCATGCCCGACGCGGCGCTGCCGCACTACACCGGCGGCTACCCCGAGCGACGCGGCGGTCCACGTCCGCCGGGCGATCGAGCAACACGTCCAACTGTTCGGCGAGCCGCCGCGGGGCATGTGGCCGGCCGAGGGGTCGGTGTGCCAGGCGATGCTGCCGCTGCTGGCCGAGCACGGCATCCGCTGGATCGCCACCGACGAGGAGATCCTCAGCGCCTCGACCCACGGCCGCGTCAGCCGCGACGGCAGGGGCCACGTCAACCTCCCGGCCGAGCTGTACCGCCCTTACAAGGTCCGTCGAAGGAGACGCCGAGCTGTCGATCGTCTTCCGCGACCACGCCATGAGCGACCTGATCGGCTTCCACTACCAGCACAGCCCGCCCGAGGCGGCGGCCGACGACTTCATGAACTGCCTGACCGGCATCGGTCAGGCCGTCGGCGACGGCGGCCCGGCCCTGGTGAGCGTCATCCTCGACGGCGAAAACTGCTGGGAACACTACCCCGGCGGCGGCGTGGACTTCCTCCGCGCCCTCTACCGCCGCTGCACCACCACGCCGGGCGTCCGCCCCACGACCATCGGCGATTTCCTGGAGCGTCATCCTCCGCAAGAAACGCTGCCGCGCCTGTTCGCCGGCAGCTGGATCAGCCACAACTTCGCCATCTGGATCGGCCACGAGGAAGACAACACGGCCTGGGACGCCTTGCATCGCGCCCGCGAACATTTGGTACGGCGGTCGTCCGCTTTGGAAGGCGACGCCGCTGGAACGGGCGTGGAGAGAGCTGTACATCGCCGAGGGTTCCGACTGGTTCTGGTGGTACGGCGACGACCACTCCAGCGCCCAGGACGCGCTGTTCGACTACCTGTTCCGCAAGCACCTGCAGAACGTCTACCTGCTGCTCGGCGACGAAGCCGCCGCCGGACCTGGCCCGGCCGATCAGCCGCCGCGCCCGCCACGTCCACTACACGGCGCCGCGCGCCTTCCTCGACGTGAAGATCGACGGCCGGGCCACCTTCTTCGAGTGGGTCAGCGCCGGCCGCTATGCCTGCCAGAACGAACGCGGTACGATGGCCATGGCCACGCACGGCCCTCTGGAAGAAGTGTTTTTCGGCTTCGACCTGGCCCGGCTGCTGATTCGCGTCGATTGCGACCGGCCGGCGCGGACGGCCCTGGCCGACTGCGATTTGCTGCGCATCGGCTTCGTGGAGCCGGCCGGCCGTGAACTGCGGCTGCACCACCCCGGCCGGCCGGATCAGGCGGTGGAACTGGTGTGCGACGGCCGGCCGGTCGCCGCCGCGGCCGAGGCGGCGGTGGACCAGATCGTGGAGGCGGCCGTGCCGTTCGACGCCCTGGGCGTGGCCGTTGATGGGCCGGTGCAGTTTTTCGTCGAGCTGCTGCAAGACGGCCAGAGCCGCGACCGGGCGCCGCGTCAGGGGACCATCGCCCTGGCCCGGCCGTCGCCCGACTTCGAGTTCATGATGTGGGATGTGTGACACAAGGGGTCAGGGGTCAGGGGTCAGGGGTCAGGAAGCGTCTTTCTTGCTGACCCCTGACCCCTGACCCCTAGGGAACACGACATGGACCTGACCCTTACGGGATTCGCTTCATCACTGAGAGGTCTGCCGATGCCGGAACTGCGCAAGGACCCCATCGTGGGCCGCTGGGTCATCATCGCCACCGAGCGGGCCAAGCGGCCCGTCGCGCCCAAGGTCGAGCCGCTCCCCGCCGGCACATTTTGCCCCTTTTGCGAGGGTAATGAGAGCCATACGCCCGCATGAGATCCTCGCCTACCGCGAGCGCAACACGCGGCCCGACGAGAAGGGCTGGCGCGTCCGCGTCGTGCCCAACAAGTTCCCGGCGTTGCAGATCGAGGGCGGCCTGGAGAAGCGCGGCGAAGGCATCTACGACCGCATGAACGGCGTCGGCGCCCACGAAGTCATCCTCGAATGCCCCTTCCACGAAACGTCGATCACCAACCTCTCGGAGGAGTACATCCGCGAGATCCTCTGGGTCTACCGCGACCGGCTCATCGACCTGAAGAAGGACCCGCGGCTGGTCTACGGCATGGTGTTCAAGAACGTGGGGGCGGCGGCCGGGGCCTCGCTGGAACATTCGCACTCGCAGCTGATCGTGACGCCGATCGTGCCGATCAACGTCTGGGAGGAGATGACCGGCAGCCTGGAGTTTTTCAACTACCGCGGCCGGTGCATTTACTGCGACATGATCCACCAGGAGCTGACGACGGCCAAGCGGATCGTGCTGGACACGCCGAGCTTCGTGAGCTTCTGCCCCTACGCCAGCCGCTTCCCGTTCGAGACCTGGATCCTGCCGAAGACCCACAACAGCCACTACGAGAACATCCAGAAAAATGAGGTCGAGGAACTGGGCATCGTCCTCAAAACGATCCTCAAGAAGCTGGAGACGGCCCTGGACCACCCGGCCTACAACTACATCATCCACACGTCGCCGTTCGACACGCAGCTTTTGCCCCATTATCACTGGCACATGGAGATCATACCGCGGCTGACGCGCGTGGCCGGCTTCGAGTGGGGGACGGGGTTCTACATCAACCCCGTGCCGCCGGAGCAGGCGGCGCAGTTCCTGCACGACACCGAGGTGGATTTGTCGGCGAAGCCGAAGCGGTGACTCGTACGGGCCACGCCGAAAAAGAAGTTGCGAGAGAATGATTCGAGTTGTTAGGCTTTCCCGAAACGTAGCGCGTGTTTCCCAGAAGCGCCTTTCCACCCTGGCCGCGAGAGATGGTCATGTCCAGCGCCCCACCTGCGCCGCCGGAGACGGTGACGCTGCTTTTCGTGTTCGACGTCGGCCGTAGTTATCTCACGCCGCCTGGCTTCAACTGGGCAGCAGCCCCCGGCGTCACGACCGCCCTTTCGCCGTGGAGTCTCGACAGCGACTTTCCGTCGGATATTCGCCCGCCGCTCCGCATACCGATCTCCCTCGACTGGCCCGTGGCGGAGGCGAACCTGACGGCCGCCATGGCGGACCTCCCGTGGTGCGTGCTGGAGTCCGCCCGATTCGTTTTCTTCCTCGAAGGGCTGGCCGCCTTGCGCGTCTGCGCCCGGTTGCTGGGGACGGCGAACGACTGCATGACGGCGTTCCACCGGTGGGACAATGCGCCCTGCGCTACGAGCGCTTCACCGCCCTCATCGAGCGTGCGGGGCGTGACTTCGACGGCCTGGCTTCCGCGGCGAACTTACGGCCCGCCTTCGTGGAGCGCGGCGACGCTTGCCGGTTCCACTGGGTTTACCCGATTTTTTTCGTCGCCGCAGCCGGCTCGCGGCTCTACGCGGGGGAGGCGTCGCTCCAGGCGCCGATCGACTTGGGCGGCGCTCATTTGGAATTCGCGTGGACTGGTGCGCAAGTCAGCCCGCCCGGCGGCGACGCTTCCGAAGTAGAAGCGACCTTTCTCGCCGCCGCCCTTGCCTGGCAATCCCTCCACACCCTGGACCGCTTCCTGACGCGCTTCTTTGAAGCCCTCACCCTGCAACAGGAGGACGAGGACGCGGCGCCGGAACAGCGGATTCTGTCGATCCAGTCCATCCAGTTTTTCAGCGTCCACCTGCTCGACGCCTCGCGGCCGCTGCGGTGGACGATCCGGGACCGGGTTCTTCGAGTTTTGAAGGCGCTTGACCACGGCTGGGACACCCGTGAACTTCGAGAGTCGATCGGCACGCAGAACGGCCTCGCGGGGCTGCTGACGCTGCATTACGAGAAAATGGAAGCGAAGCGGCGCGAGGAGGAGGCGCGGCGGCGCGACAGGGCCAACGGCTATTTCCGGCTCGTGGCCGCGGCCCTCGCGTTGCTGACTCTTTTCAGCACCATCGGCGCGGTGATCGATCTCTACGACCCGGAAAAGACCCGGTTCAAGGGGCCGAGCCGGGCCGCGGAGGCTCTGTTGGTCTTCCTCCCCATCGTCGCCCTGACGGGCGTGGGTTGGGTGCTGTGGAGGCTGGGGATCGCCCTCTGGAATCGAATGGAAAGTTCGCGCCTGCGATGGACCGTGCCAACGCTGGGATGGCCCCTGGGCGTGGCGGCCCTGGCGGCCGGGGCATGGGGGGCTTGGCTGCTCGGGACGTGGATCTGGACATGGATCCCGATCTGACGGGCGGCCGGCGCCGTCACGTCCCCGCCGCCAAGTGATCCAGTTCGGCGATGCAGCAGCGGATGGCGAGCAGGTTCCATAGACATGCGCCTTTCCATCGGCCAAACGGGGGGCGCTTCGATGGTAACGCTCCGTTCGCAACCGAGCCGGCGCACGAAGATCTCTGAAGAGCCTTTCCACCGTTCCGCGTCGGCCGGCGACCAGAGCGCCTCCCCCGCGCCGAGCGCGTCCCGGAGCCGGAGGGTGAAGTCCTGGCGGTCTTCCGTGAACCTATAGACGTAGGGATACGGCTTCTCCGAGTCCTCGTGAAGGTCGAGAAAGACCCGCGGGACGTGCGCCTCCAGGTCGCGCATCACTTCCGCCACGAAGGGGACGGGGCTGTTCGGCACAAAGGCCGCGTTCAGGTTGACGCCGTTCCATTCGCGCGTGTTGTTGTCCCAGCCGTCGTCGTTCAGTAGCGGGACCACCCACAGCGCCGGGCCGAAGTCTTTGGGAGGGACTTCCGTCACGAAGGAGAGCAAAGCCAACGGGCCGCTTCGTTCGTCCCCGTGGACGCCGCTCAGCAAGGTCAGCTGCGGGCCTTCCCCCCGGCCGAACGCCGCGGCGCAACCGCCGTTGGCCAAACGGCGAATCGCCCCGCCGCGCCGGCTCGCCGTCGCCGCGAATTGCTTTTGGAACGCAGAAAAGCTCGGTTCGCTCAAAGCAGTCCTCATTTTCGCGCCTTACGGATCGTTCATTGTGAGTGGGCTGCGGCTGCATGATCGGGCCGCCCCGCGGACTCATTATAGCCGGTGGCGAGTGCCGTGGGCCGCTTCCCGAACGCCGGTCCTCGGAGGACCGGTGGTTGCCGTCGCGCTGGCCCGCAAAAAAATGGGCCGCGCTTATTAACTAGCAACGGGAGGACGCCATCATGGCGGAGAAATGGGTGGTCCTGTGCGTTCACGGCGTCGGCGACTCCAAGCCGGCCGACATGATGGACGCCGTCGCGCCGACGGTGTGCGCGGTTCGCGGCGCCGAGCTGCCGGCGCCCCCCCAATACGAAATGGTCCGCCTGCCGGACGGCAAGGGCGCGACGTTCCCGGTGTTCACGCGCCGCACCGTATTCGGATCGACGAAGGTGCTTTTCGCCGAGCTGTTCTGGGCGGACCTGTCCCGGTCGAAACCGGGTTTCCTCGGCTTCCTGACCGCCCTTTTCCTGCTCGTGTTCGGCCTCCGCCACCTCGCCGATCAGGCGTCGGCCCAGCCCGGCGCGGCGGCGCACGTTCTCCGCGCCATTCTCCTGACGGTGGCAAACCTACTGCGCGGCCCGCTCTTGGCCCTGTATCTGCTGGCGAGCGCCTACGCGGTCGTCTATCTGGCCGCCTGGGAGTTCGGGTCGTTTGACCTGCGACCGGCCCCCGCCTCCGGGGTGGTGTTTGGCCTCCTCGGCGTCCTGGCGGTGGTCCTCGGTATTCGGCTCTGGCGGGAAAGCCGCAGGCAGGCCCTCTTGTCGTCTACGCCCCGGTACTCACTCGCCATCGTCGGCGTTCTCGCCGTGGCGGTCGCCGCCGCCTCGCTTGCCGGCCGGGCCGATCTGCACGACGCGGCGCAAAACGCCGCCCTGCCCGCGCCGATCCGCTGGATCACCGACCGATTCCGCGCGGAGTTCTCCGACGTGCGTTCGACCGACCGGGCCGACTTCTACCTGGCGGCGACCATGTGGCTGGGCAACGCGGTGCTGGCGGCGATTTCGGCGCTGATGCTGGCCGCTCTCGCCCCGCTCGCCTGGGTCTGGTTGCGCGGGCCGGCTGGGCTGCGGCGAGCGCTCACCGCCGCTTACCTGGCGGAGGGGCTGCAAATCGCCCTGTGGGTGCTGGTCGTGACCCCATTCGGTTGGCTCATCACGGGCACCCTGACAGCGCACCTCACCCAGACGGAAGGCGTCCCTTACTGGACCGACTTTACCAACGCCGCATCGCTTCAGGTTTTTTTCTTCATGCTTATCGTGGCGGCCGCAATCGCCGACTGGGTCGCCCGTCTGCGCTGGGCGGGTCGGTCCACGCCCGACGCCTGGAATCCCGACCGCCCGGCGCCGCGCCTCATTGTGGGCTTGCCGATTTCGCTCGTCGTCCTGGTCTGCTCGCTCACCTTTTTCCTGTTCACGCTCTGGGTCGCTTATTCTCCCAACGCATTCTTACTTCCGGTCGTGATAGCCGGCGTGGTCGTTTGGTTCGCCGCCGCCGCCGTCCTGTTCGGCCTGCTGTTCTGGCAGGAACCCGTCCGCTTCGGCCTGCACGTCGTCATGGACGTCATCAGTCATTTCCAGAGGAGGGGCTCCCGTTTCCCCCTGCGCGAACGGATTCAGGCGCGGTTCCTCCAGGCCCTCAATCGCCTGCTGGACGTGGAAGACCCTTCGCACGTCCTCATTGTCGCCCATAGCCAGGGGACCATCATCACCCTGGAATCGCTCCTCGGCCCCGATCTGGCGGCGAGACTGCGCGGGCGCGTCGTCGCCCTGGCGACCTTCGGCTCGCCGTTGACCCACCTTTACCAGCACTACTTCCCGGCCCAGTACGGGCCGCTGAACGAGGGGGAGTGGACGCGCCTGAATGAGGCGGTGGGCCGCTGGGTGAACCTGTTCCGCATCGACGATTACGTGGGAACGAACGTCATCGGGCCGAAGGAGACGTGGCCGACCAACCTGCCGCTGCCGGCGGGATACGCCCTGGCCCATACGAGCTACTGGGAGGAGGCGATCTTCCGGCGCATCGCCGACGAGCTGCCTCCGGCCGCGCCGCCCGGCGATCCTACGGCGGCGGCGCCGGTCCTGTCGTGACGTTCACCTCAATCACGCGGTACGGCGGCCGGTCGGGGAAGTGCCGCTGCAACAGCGGCAGCGCCACGTTGTAGACGGGGATGGCGTCGCCGATCTTGCCCTCGGGGGCGCCGCCGTGGGCGTGGCCGTGGAAGACGGCCGTGGCCTTGTAACGATAAAGCGGTTCGCTCAAGCGGCTGGAACCGAGGTAGGCGTAAATCTCCAGCGGCTCCCCCGCGACCGTCTCGCGGATCGGGGCGTAATGTAAGACGCCGATGCGGTGCGGCGTCCGCAGCCGGGCCAGCGCCGCCTCCAGTTTCAGCGCCTCGTTCACCGCCTCGCGGACGAAGTCCTTGACGGCGTTCTCGCCCAGCGGGCCGAGCGCCCCCCGGCCGAAGCCGCCGGCGAAGCCCTTCACCCCGGCGAAGCCGACGCCCCTGATTTCGCAGGCTTCGCCGTCCAGCATCGCCACGCCGGCCGCCATGAGGATGTTGCGCACCTCTTCCTGTTTGCCCGACTCGAAATCGTGGTTGCCCAGCACGCCGACCATCGGGACGTGGACCGCGCTCAGCTCCCGCGCCAGAACGCTGCGCCTCTTCGGGCAGGCCGTAGTCGGTCAAGTCGCCGCACAGCAACAACACGTCCGCCGCCTGGGCCGCCTGGGCCAGCAACGGCTGCAACTTGCCCTGCATGGTCTTGGTGCAATGAAGGTCGGCCAGGGCGCCGATGCGCACGACGCCCTTGTCGAATCGGTCCATGAGTGCGGTCCTCCCGCTGGGGTGCGCGAATGGCGTCTGGCGGTGGGTCGGGGTTGAGTTCGGGGTGCCATGCTTTCGCGGCCCCCGTCAGAACGATAGGCCCATCGGGACCACCGCGAAAGCATGTTTGGACTTCACCGGGACTGGGTGACGGCGAAACATGCTTTCGCGGTGGTTCTGATGGTGTCCGGGTCCCGAAGGCAGCCGCGAAAGCATGGCACCCAGCCCCCCGACCCCAGAATCCGCGCACCCACCCTCCCGCCGGCTTTTTAGCAAACGGCGCGCCTCCCGGCATTGGGCTTGCCCGAAGAAGCTCGGCAATCGCGCCCGATGCCGCCGCGCCGTCGAACCCTTATCCTATTCCCGTCGGCCGACGGCCTCGCCCAGGGGGATGACGACAAGGGATGGGCAATATCCTGGCAACGGGGCGCCTCGCCGCCTACGGCTGGAACGGCCTCCGCCGCGACGCCGTCGCCGGCCTCACCGTGGCCGCCGTGGCGCTGCCGCAGGCCATGGCCTACGCCCTCATTGCCGGCGTCGATCCGCGCATCGGCCTCTACACCGCCGTCGTCCTAACCGCCGTCGCCGCCGCCTTCGGCTCCTCGTCCCACCTCATCAATGGTCCCACCAACGCCATCTCTTTAGTCGTCTTCAGCGCCGTCGCCGGGTTGGAACTGCACGGCGACCACGCCCTGCAGGCGGTGTTCCTGCTCGGTCTGCTCGTGGGCGGCTGTCAGATCGTCATCGCCCTGCTGCGACTGGGCGACCTGACGCGCTACGTCTCGGAGTCGGTCATCCTCGGCTTCATGGCGGGCGCCGGCCTGCTCGTGGCGCTGGGCCAGGTCCCCAACCTCATCGGCGTCAAGCAGATGGGCGACGGCCAGCAGCTCCTCATCGTGCGGCTGTGGGAGACGGTGACGGCCGGCAACGCGGTGAGTTGGGCTTCCGTCGGTCTCGGGATCGGGACGGCCCTGGTGGTGATCGGCCTGCGCCGGCTGGAAAACCGCTTCAAGGTGCTGTTGCCGGACATGCTCATCGGCGTCGTCGTGGCGGCGCTGGTCGCCTGGCTGTTCGGCCTGACCGATCCGGGCAAGGGGATGAACGTGCCGCCCGGCTCGTTCCCCACATTCGCGCCGCCGGTCATTTACGATCTCAATTGGGTGACGCGGCTGAGCGGCAGCGCCCTGGCCATCGGCCTGCTCGGCCTGCTGGAGTCGCTGGCCGTGGCCAAGTCGATCGCCTCCCGGACGCGCGAGCCGCTGGACTTCAACCGCCAGTGCCTCGCGGAAGGCCTGGCCAACCTCGTCGGCGGCCTGTTCCAGTGCATGCCCGGCTCCGGCTCGCTGACGCGCTCGGCCATCAACTACCAGGCCGGCGCCGTCAGCCGGCTGTCGGGGATCGTCGCCGCGGCGGCCACGGCCGCCGCCCTGTTGGCCTTCGCCGGGCTGGCCAAGTTCGTGCCCAAGTCGGCCCTGGCCGGGCTGCTCATGGTGATCGCCTGGCGGCTGGTGGACTGGAAGCGGCTGCGCTACTGCCTGCGGGCCACGCGCTTCGACGCCGTCGTCTGCCTCATCACGGCCGGGGCCGCCGTCTTCATCAGCGTCGAATACTCCATCCTCATCGGCACCTTCTTCTCGTTCCTGTTCTTCGTCCCGCGCGCCGCCCGTCTGCAGGCCAGCGAACTGGTCGTCAGCCCGGAGCGCGTGGTGCGCGAGAAGCAGCGGGGCGACCCGGAATGCGGCAAGCTGGTGCTCTTGAGCCTGGAAGGGGAGCTGTTTTTCGGCGCCGCCCCCGAACTGGACGAGTACCTGGCCGGGCTGAAGCGGCGCGTGGAACAGGGGGTGCGCGTGGTGATCCTGCGGATGAAGCGCATCCGCAATCCGGACATGGTATGCCTGGAAAGGCTGCAACACTTCCTGCAGGACGCGGCGGCGCTCAAGGCGACGGTGCTGGTGTGCGGCGTGCGGCCGGATTTCGCCCAGGTGCTGCACAACCTCCGCTTTGACCAGTGGCTGCCGCCGGACCGCGTGTTCCGGGAGGAGGAGGCGGTGATGTCGTCCACGCTCCGGGCGGTGCGGCGGGCCTACGACATTTTGGGCGACGACCTCTGCCCGACCTGCCCGCGCCGCGGCGAAACCTCCGCGGAGAAGGGCGACTGGTATTACATGATTTGAGGGCGGCGGCGCGGTTGCAATCGAACGGCAACGGGCTAGGATTCTTCTAGGTTGCCCCGTCGCGCCCGCCTCTCCACTCCGAGGACGGAATGGCCAAGAAACGCACCGCACCGCCGCCGGCCGCGCCGGCCGCCCCCAGCGCCCGGGGGTGACGGCGGAACGGTTCGGCCGCCTGGTGCAATTACTCCGTCTAATCTCCGAAAAGCCGCTGACTCGTGACGTTCTGACGCGCCGCCTCAAGATGGACGTGCGCGGCTTCTACCGAGACCTCGGCCTGGTCCGCGGCGCCGGCGTCGCGGTCGAACTGGCCGGCGGCCGTTACCACCTCTCCGGCGGCCTGCAAACCGCGCTCGGCCTGCTGCCTTTTCCCGACCCGCACCTGACGCTGGCCGAGGCGACGGCGCTCGCCAAGGGCCGCACGGCGGCGCACGGGAAGCTCCGCGATTTGCTGAAACTCACCGGAGTGTGAAGCTCGCCGCGTTCACAATGCTTCCGCCAACAACCGTGGCACGTCCAACTCGTAGGAACTGGCGTTGCCGTTGCCGGTGTAGAGCCGTCGGCCGTCCGGCGAGAAACAGAGCGCCTTGACCTGCGTGTCCAGCTCGGCCACGCCGCGCGGGGCGCCGGTGTCGGCGTCCCAGAGGCGAACCGTGTGGTCGTCGCCGCCGGTCGCCAGCAGCCGGCCGTCGGGGCTGTACGCCACGCAGGTCATGGCGTCGTGGTGCGCGGGCCATTCGACCGCCAAAACGTCGTCGTCCAGGTCCCAGACGCGAACGGTCCGCGCCAGCGAGGCGACGGCCAGCCGGCGGCCGTTGGGGTGGAACGCCAGGCCGACCGCGCCGTCGCGGAAGAGGGCGATCCGCCGCCGTTGCTCCACGTCCCACAGGGTCACGGAGCCGTCGGGGTGGCGGGCCGTGCCGTCGATCCCGGCCACGGCCAGCACGGGCTTGGAAGGGTGGAAGGCCAGCGCCTCGACGGGACGGTCCTCGGCGGCGCCGGGGACGACGAGCAAGGGCCGTCCGTCGGGAATGCTCCAGAGCCAGACGTCGCCGGAGCGGAAGCCGCCCGTGGCGAGCAGGCCGGAGTCGGAGGAGAAAGCCAGGGCGGTGACGGGGCCGCCCTGCCCTTCGAGCAGGGTCGCGCGGCGGCCGGTGGCGGCGTCCCACAGGCCGAGCGCCGCCTCCGTCGGTTCGGCGGTTTCGTCCGTCGATCTGCTGCCGGCGATCCACTTGCCGTCCGGGCTGGCGGCGAAGGCCCGCAACAGGTCCGCGTCTTCCAGGCCGTCGGCGGGGGTCGCGTCGTCCGTCCGCCACAGGCCGAGCGCGGACCCCGCGCAGAGCGCGGCCAGCCGCCGGCTGTCCGGGCTGAGGGCCACGCAGGTGCGCGTCCGTCGTCCGTCGGTCGCCGGTTCGTCTTCAGGCCCCTTTGTGGAATCCCAAATGTGGACGACGCGCTCCAGGCCGCCGGAGGCCAGCCGCCGGCCGTCGGGGCCGAACGCCAGGGCGCGAATCTCGCCGGCCTGGGGGCGGAGGACGCTGACCTCGCGGTTGCGGGCGGCGTCCCAAACGTGGACCGTGTTGGCGGAGTCGGCGCAGGCCAGCAGGCCGCCGTCGGCGGTCAGGGCCAGGGCGTGGACCTGGCCGGCGTGGCTGTTGAGCAGGATGATCGGCTCGCACGAGGCCGCGTCCCAGACGCGGGCGGTGGTGTCCCAGCCGGCGGAATAGAGCCGGCGGCCGTCGGGATGCCAGACGACGGCGGGGATGCGGTCGGTGTGCCCGACCAGGGCGCCGGTCTTATTCCCCGTTTTCACATTCCATAAGTAGATGTTTTTGTCTTCGCCGGCCGAGGCCAGCCGGCCGCCGTCCCGGTCGAACGCCAGGGCGCTGACCGCCTTTTTGTGGGCGCGGATTTCGCGCGCCAGCCGCTGCTCGCGCCAGTCCCAGAGGCGGACGGCGCCGTCGTCGTAGCCGGCGGCGAGCAGGGTTTCGTCCGGCGAAAAGGCCACGGCCGTCACCCAACAGGGCTGCGGCCACGTCGCGGCCAGGTCGCCGGGGGCGACTTCCCAGACGGACAGGTCGTCGCTGGCCGACGCCAGATGACGGGCGCCGGGGCCGAAGGTCCAGATCGTGGCCAGTTCTTCCAGGTGATGCCAGCCGAGTTGCCGCCGGCCGTCGAGATCCCAGCGGCGCAGCACGCCCGGCTCCTCGACCGACCAGAGGCTGCCGTCGGCGGCGAAACCCAGGGCGAGCAGGTCGCCGTCGGTGTGGAACGGCTGGGCGCCGAAGACGCGGGTCACGGGACTGGTCGGGGCGTTGGGGGACGGGGAGGTGGTCGTGCGACTCATGCGCATCCCTTCATGAAACCTTGAGGGGAAAGGGACGGTTTTCCGATACGCTGCCGCTTCTCGCTCCGAAGGATAAGTTTACAACAGTTTTTCCGTCCGTGCGCTCGCGCCGCCGTTGGCGGCCGGCAAATCGGGGAGGGAGGCCGTCAGGCGTCATGTCCACGGAAGGGTCGCGCGGCGAATTTGCCTTTATCGACTGGCTGCGTCGGCGGACGCCGGCGGCCGGGCGGGTGTTGATTGGCCCCGGCGACGACGCGGCGCTGCTGGACTGGTCGAGCGGCGCCGGGTTGATCGCCACGACGGACATGCTGCTGGACGGCAGTTGTTTCGTGTTGGCCGAGGCGGGACCGCGGCGCGTCGGCCGCAAGGCGATGGCCGTCAACCTGAGCGACGTGGCGGCGATGGCCGCCCGGCCGGTGGCGGCGCTGGCGAGCGTGGGGTTGCCGCGCCAGGGCGGCCGTACCCTGGCGGAAGAGTTGTATCAGGGGATGCGCGAGGTCGCCGACGCCTTCGACGCGCCGATCGTGGGCGGCGACACCAACAGCTGGGACGGGCCGTTGGTAGTCAGCGTGACGCTGCTGGGCGAGGCGACGCCGCGCGGCGTGGTACGGCGAAATGGGGCGCGGCCCGGCGACTGGCTGATGGTGACGGGGCCGCTGGGCGGCAGCATCCTCGGCAAGCACCTGGATTTCACGCCGCGCGTCCGGGAGGCGTTGCTGCTGCATGAGGCCGTCCCGCTGCACGCCATGATCGACGTGAGCGACGGGCTGGCGGCGGACGTGAACCATATCTGCGAGGAGAGCGGCGGCGGGGCGGTGTTGTATGCGGAGATGATCCCCATTACGGACGCGGCGCGGGGCATGACAGACGGGCGGTCGCCGCTGGAACATGCGCTGGGCGACGGCGAGGACTTCGAGCTGGCGTTCGCCGTGGCGGCGGAGGACGGGCGGAAGTTGCTGGAGACGCAGCCGGTTCCGGGCGTGACGTTGGTGAGGATCGGCGAATTTGTGGCGGAAAAGGGGTTGTGGGTGGTGGAGAGGGGGACGCGCCGGCCGTTACCGCCGCGGGGATATGTCCATGCGCTGGACTGTAGGCATGAAGACTTCAAGGAGTAGGCGGCAGTAAACGTAGGAGTATCAGCAACTCGCGTTCTTCGATGCGATCCAGGTGGTTCAGTTGCAACAAGCGCACGGTGACGCGGCCCGTCGGCGTGACGGGTTGGATGTTCGCCCCCACAACGCGAAAATGGTCGAGCCAACGGTCGCGGCGGGGATGGAATTACGGCGTGATTTGCCCACTTTCGGGATCGATCGAGGTCAAATCGCTTCCCTTGTGCCGGTTGCAAAGGGCGCAGCAAAGCGCCAGGTTGTCCCCTTCCGTGCGCTCGCCGTGTTTCTCGGCAACGATGTGGTCAACCCAATGAGGCGCCAAAGTCAGTGCTTCGGGAACAAGGCAGTACTCGCAGCGGTCGGCGGCCCGCTCATGCACCACCCGGCGGAGCGGAACGGGCACGTATTTCTGCGCCATCGATCCCTCACGCCGTTCGGAGCTTCAAGGCGGCGCGCGCCTTGGCCAAGCGAACCAGATGTTCCACGTACTGGTATTGTTCCCAGCCCCGTTGCTCGTCCTCGGACAAGCCGCCGTTCTGGTTCTTCTCCAGCAGGTCGTCGATGCGGGCTTGCAGGGCGGCGGAAGGGCGCAAGGCGAGGATTGCCTCTGGCGTCGGCAATGCGGCCAGCGTTTCTAGTACGTCTGTCAATCCCGAGAAGCCCGCTTCGTCCCAGGCGCTCCGGCGCGGATGCCCAGTTCGAGAATCCGCGGCAGTTCCTTCTCGAAGGGTCGCAGCCTCAAGGCCAGTTCTTCAGGAATGGTCAAGGTAATTTCCATGCCATAGTTCCTTCGCCGTTCCCTTGCCTGGCGTTGCGGATCGCTTTGCTCCCGACATCTTACCCTGAGATTCCCCGTCTGGCAGCATCAAAAAAGGCCGCCCCAGCCGGGCAAGAGCATTCAGGCGCAGGCTCGCCGCTTCGCCGTCCGCAGCGCCCGGACGTGCTTGCACTGGTAATCCGCAAAGTCCTCGCCGCGGTACACGGCGTCGGCGCAGGTGCAGTGCCAGCGCAGGCCGCCGTCCGCCTCCCGCTCCACGGCGATCTGATACGTCAACCTGCCGCCATCCACCTCCCACAACAGGGCGCATCCCGCCGCCCGCGACTCTGGGCCGCGGTAAATGAGGCGGAAGCGGTAGGGGCTGTGCGTGCGTTTCCGGGTCGGCCCCGGCAAGTCGGCGTACAGGACGTGGGCGCTTTCAGAACAACGGTCGGCCGTCGGCGTCATGGTCCCCTTCTCTCCGGTCCTACATTCTTCCTTCTTTATTGTACCAGGGCCGCGCCGCCGTCCCCAGGTAGGACGGCGGCCCCGTCTTGACAGCATTCGCCGTCGGCGCTAGATTACCCGCACGATCCCTTTCCCGGATTGTACCGATGAGCCTCTCCGGACTAGGGGAGCGGCTCCGTTTCTTTTCAGGCGCCTTTCCCCTTGTCCGGAAGGCGCCGGCTTTCCCCGGCCAACGCCTGGGGCCTTACTGAAACCGCTGAACCATGCAGACGTCTACCACGCCGCCGGGGGAATTTGGGCGCCTCGACCTGTCGCGCATCGCCCAGGATTTGCAGATCCGCAAAGTCCAGGTTGAAAGCGTGGTGCAGTTGCTCGACGACGGCAACACCATCCCCTTCATCACCCGCTACCGCAAGGAACGCACCGGCGGCCTCGACGAGGAAGTGCTCCGCATCATCCAGGAGCGCGTCGGCCTACTGCGGCAACTTGCCGACCGCAAACAGACCGTCCTCAAGAGCATCGAGAACCAGGGCAAGCTGACCGACGAGCTGCGCGCCGCCATCGTCGCGGCCGAGAACCCCAAGCGGCTGGAAGACCTCTACCTGCCCTACAAGCCCAAGAAGCGCACGCTGGCCACCGCCGCCCGCGAGAAGGGCCTCGAACCGCTGGCGATGGCCGTCTGGAACGGCGAGCCGGCCGCGACGAACCTGGCCGAACTGCTGCCCACGGTGGTCAACCCCGAAAAGGAGCTGAATACGCCGGAAGACGTGCTGGCCGGCGTACAGCACATCCTCGCGGAGGTGATCGCCGAATGCGCCGACGTGCGCGGCGTCCTGCGAGCCGTCCTCTGGGACACCGGCGTTTTGACCACGTCCAAGAACGACAAACTGGCCGAAGGCGAGGGGGCTGAGTACAAGGATTACTTCCAGTTCAAGGAGCCGATCCGCCACATCCCGCCGCACCGCGTCCTCGCCATCAACCGCGGCGAGAAGGTGAACGCTCTGTCGGTGAAGTTGGAGTGGGATTCGGCCACCGGCCGCCGCGTCGCCCTGGAGCGCCTGCCGCTGCCGCTGCCCGGCGAAGCCCCGACGCAGGCGGCGTCGCCCCCGCCGGCCGTCACGCCCGCTCCCGAGGCGCCACCGAGCGTGGAAGCCGCACCGCCTACCGAGCCGACGGCGGCGGCCGCCGAGACGCCGCAACCTCCGGTCGCTGACGCTTCCGGCTCGCCAACCAATCCCGAATCGGGCCACGCCGCGCCTCCCCGCCGCATCGCAACCCCGGCGCCCTGTGGGCCGCGCGCACGGAGGCGCTGCAAAAGCACCCGCACCGGGAGTTTTTGGAGAAGACGACGGACGACGCCCTGGATCGTCTGCTGGTGCCGAGCCTGGAACGTGAAATCCGCCGCGAGTTGAGTCAGCGTTCCGAGGGCCATGCGGTCGAGGTGTTCGCGCGCAACCTGCGCGGCAAGCTGCTGGCGCCGCCGTTGCGCGGCCGGCGCGTCCTGGCGGTCGATCCCGGCTTCCGCACCGGATGCAAACTGGCCGTGCTGGACGAGACCGGCAACCTCCTGGAGGACGGCGTCGTTTACCCGCACACGCCGCCGCAGGCCCGCCGCGCCGAGGGCAAAATCCGCCTGGAAGAACTGATCCGCAAGCATCAGGTGCAGGTCATCGCCATCGGCAACGGCACCGCCTGCCGCGAGACCGAGGAAGTCATTTCCGAGTTGATCGCCGACCTCGACGCCCGCCGCCACGGCACGACGCCGGAAGCGCCGGCCGTCGAACCGACCCCCGCGCCGGAAGCCGTGGCGCCCGCGCCCGAGACGGCCCCACCGCCTGCCGCGCCCGAGCCGACTCCGCCGCCCGCGCCGGAAGCCGCCGCTCCCGCCCCTGTCGAAGCGGCCCCGACGCCGGAGGCGTCCGCCGAAGCGCCGGCCGTGACGGAAACCGCCGCCGCCCCGGCCCCACAACCGGAAGCCGTCCCCACGCCCTCCGCCGACGGCGCCACTCCGGCCGCGCCGCCGCCGGCCCCCGCGCCGGCCCCGGAACCGCCGCGCAATCCCCTCCTCGGCCTGCCCGACGCGCCTCCCGAACTGGCCTACGTCATCGTCAACGAGGCCGGCGCCAGCGTCTACTCGGCCAGCCCCGTCGGCCGCGAGGAGTTCCCCAACTTCGACGCCACGCTCCGCGGCACCATCTCCATCGGCCGCCGGTTGCAGGACCCTCTCAGCGAACTGGTCAAGATCGACCCGCAGCACGTCGGCGTCGGTCTCTATCAACACGACGTCAGCCTTAAACAGCTGCGCGAGTCGCTGGACGGCGTCGTCGAGTCGTGCGTCAACTCGGTCGGCGTGGACCTGAACACCGCCAGCGTGCCGCTGCTGCGTCACGTCTCCGGCCTCAACCAGATGGTGGCCCGCGACCTGGTCGAGCACCGCAAGAACAACGGCCCGTTCCAGGCCCGCGAGCAGTTGATTCAAGTCAACGGCATCGGCGAGGCGCGGTTCGTGCAGGCCGCCGGCTTCCTCAAGATCGGCGGCGGCGCCAACCCGCTCGACGGCACCTGGATTCACCCGGAGAGCTATCCCATCGCCCGCCAGGTCCTGACCGACCTCGGCTTCACGCCGGAAGACCTGCTCAACAAACAGCGGCTCGAGGAGCTGCGCGAGAAGCTGAAAACCGTGTCGCCGGAGGAAGTGGCGTCGCGGCTCCAGGCGGGCGTACCGACCGTGGCCGACATTCTCGACGCCCTGGCCCGGCCCGGCCGGGACCCGCGCGAGGACCTGCCGCCGCCGATCTTCAAGAAGGGCGTGCTGAAACTGGAAGATTTGCAGTCCGGTATGGAGCTGAAGGGCACGGTCCTCAACGTGGTCGATTTCGGCGCCTTCATCGACATCGGCCTCAAGGACAGCGGCCTGGTCCACATCAGCCAGATGGCCAACCGCTACGTCAAAAGCCCCTACGACGTGGCGGCCGTCGGCGACGTGGTGACCGTATGGGTGTTGGCGGTGGACAAGGAACGGCGGCGCGTGTCGCTGACGATGATCGCGCCCGGCACGGAACGCAAGCCGCCGGAGAGGAAGCCGCAGCCGCAGCGCCGCGAAGGGCCGCCGCCGAACCGCCGGCCGCCGCAGGGACAGGAAGGCCGGGCGCCGCAGCAGGGCGAACGTCAGCCGCAGGGGGGCGGCGGTCGTCCGCAACAGGGGGGCCGGCCGCAGCACGGCGGTCGTCCGCCGCAGGGCGGCAATCGCGGACTGCCGCCGCGGGGCGTCCGCCGACCGTTGCCCGGTCAGCAGCACCAGGGCGGACGCGGCCCCGCGCCTCAAGGCGGGGGGCAGGGCGCGCCGCAGCAGGGAGAGGCCGCGGCGGCTCAGGTCCAACAACAGGCGCCGCCGCGTAAGCCGCGCAAGACGCCGGCCAAGCCGAACCTGTCGCAGGCGGCCCTGGCCGGCGCGGCGCCGCTCGGCACCTTCGCGGAACTGGCCGCGTTCTGGGACGCGAAAAAACAGGAAGAGGCGCCGCCGGCCGCGCCGACGCCGCCGCCGGGCGGCGAGGAAGGCCAACCGCCGTCGGCGTGAAAAGGAGAATCTCACGCCAAGGCGCAAAGAACACAAAGAAGACGGAACGCCTCGGGTCTTCTTTAGCGCCTTGGCGTGAGATTATTTTTCAGCCCCGCGCAGCATCCGTTCCAGCAGCACCCCGTTGACCCTCCCCCGAAAACGCACCTTGCCGTCGATCGTCACCACCGGCACACATTCGCCGTATCGCTCCGCCAAAGCCGGGACGGCGTCCACGTCCACGCGCTCCAGCGTGAAGCCGTGACGCCGTTGGGCCGCCGCGACGATTTCCCAGGCGTCGTCGCAGAGATGGCAGCCGCGCCGCGTATAGAATATCACATGACGGCCGGCCGACGTTTTCGGGCGTCCGCCGTCCCACAACCAGTCCCACGACATCATCCGCCCTCGCGCCGGCGGCCGCCATCGGCGTAGTCAGGTTCGCCGGCGTTTGCTATCTTACTGGTAGCGCCGACCCCTTCCAGGGACGTACCGGCCGGCCGGGCGAGGCAGCGATTGCCCTACGAGGAGTTTTCATGCCTTCCGATCCCACCCCCCCGAACCCGAACCCGACCCCCGCCGGAAAACCGCGGCGGCGTCCGGCCCCCGGTCTGGGAGGGAACTGGCTCCTGCTCGCCATCGTCCTGTTCATCGTCGGCCTGCTCTGGTACGGCGCCACCATGCCCTCGTCCAACGCCCTGGAATGGGGCGACTTCATCTCCCTCCTCGATAACAAGGACGCCCCCAACTACATGCAGAAGGTCGTCTTCATCGGCACGTCGCGCGTCACCGGCGAGGTGGACGCCGCCAAGCTGCCGGGCGACCTCAAATACCTCGAACCCAAGCTCAAGTCCGGCCGCTTCACCGTGCAGAAACTGCAAGCCACCCAGGACAAGGAGTTGCAGGATCGTCTAACGGCGATCCGCGAGGAGTCGCGCGCCCATTCCGCGGACGGCAAGCCGACCTTCAACTGGGACCAGCAGGACGACCCCTACTCCGGCATGTTGGGCACCTTTTTGGTGTTCATCCTGCCGCTGTTGCTGATCGGCGGCTTTTTCTTTTTCCTGCTGCCGCGCATGCGCGACCCGCTCGGCGGCGGCTTCCTCAACAACTACATCAAAAGCCCCGCCAAGCGCTACGAACGCAGCCGCAACCGCATCACCTTCGAGGACGTGGCCGGGATGCAGAACGCCAAGGGCGAACTCCAGGAAGTCGTCGAGTTCCTGCGCGACCCGCAGAAGTTCCAGCGGCTCGGCGCCGTCGTGCCCAAGGGCGTGCTGCTCGTCGGCCCGCCCGGCACCGGCAAGACGCTCATGGCCAAGGCCGTGGCCGGCGAGGCGGGCGTGCCGTTTTACAGCATTAGCGGATCGGAATTTATCCAGATGTTCGTCGGCGTGGGCGCCAGCCGCGTCCGCGACATGTTCAAGACGGCCAAGGAAAACGCCCCCTGCATCCTCTTCATCGACGAGATCGACGCCGTCGGCCGGATGCGCGGGGCCGGCGTCGGCGGCGGCTCCGACGAGCGCGAGCAGACGCTCAACCAGATTCTCAGCGAGATGGACGGCTTCACGCCGACCGAATCGGTGATCGTCATGGCCGCGACCAACCGGCCGGACGTGCTCGATTCGGCGCTGTTGCGGCCGGGCCGTTTCGACCGCCACATCACCGTCGATCGGCCGACGTGGCAGGGCCGACAGGCGATCCTTAAAGTCCACACGCGCAATAAACCGCTGGCCGACGACGTGAACCTGGAGGAGGTGGCCCGCGGCATGATCGGCATGACGGGGGCCGACCTGCGCAACCTGGCCAACGAGGCGGCCCTGGTGGCGACGCGCGAGGGCAAGAACGCGCATCGACCGGCACGACTTCGCCCGCGCCGCCGACCGCGTGTTGATGGGCGCCAAGCGCGAGGAGATCATGACGGCCGAGGAGAAGCGGCGCACCGCCTACCACGAGGCCGGCCACGCCCTGGTGAGCTGGCTGTTGCCCGACGCCGACCCGCCGCACAAGGTGACCATCGTGCCGCGCGGTTACGCCCTGGGCGTGACCTTCAACCCGCCCGACGAGGACCGCCACCACCGCGGCCTGGACTACTGGAAGGCCAAGCTGGCGTTCATGCTGGGCGGCCGGGCGGCCGACCGGCTGATCTACGGCCAGCCGTTTTCCGGCCACGAAGACGATCTGAAAAAGGCGACGCACACGGCCCGTTACATGGTGACGCACTGGGGCATGAGCGACCGGCTCGGCCCGATGGCGTTCCGCGTCGGCGAGGAGCACGTCTTTTTGGGCAAGGAGATCCAGGAGCAGCGCGACTTCAGCGAGGGCACGGCCACGATCATCGACGAGGAGGTGCAGCGCATCCTCCGCGAGGCCGACGACCACGCTTACCAGCTGATCGAGACGCACCGCGACAAGATGGAACGGCTGGTCGAGGCCTTGCTCCAGCGCGAGGAGTTGCTGCGCGACGAGATCGACCAGATTTTCCGGGCCGAGAGCAACGGCGTCGTCACAGGGCCGGTCGGGATCGTCGCCAAGGAATAGGGCGAAGAATGCCGTCGGGGCCTCGACCGTAAGGGAACGGCGTGGGGTGCAGGAAGCCTTTGCAACGGAATTCCCGGTTGCAACGAAATTTGGCGCGTTGCAGCGAACATCGAACATCAATTGGGCGGCCGCGAACCGGTGCAGTCCATGATATGCGCACCACCTTTGCGATTCGTGGAGAATTCCATGAGCATGTCACCCCTGCTTGCGACGCTCCTCTGCGGTGCCGCCGCGACTTTCTTGTGCGCCGGCACCTGCCGTGCCGACGAGGCTGCGGTGCCCGAGGTCCGAGTCGCGGACCTGCTGAAATTGCCGGTCGACGACGATTATAAGGCCGATCCATACCTAAAGGCGGCTCAGTCCCTGCAAGCGATGGGAAAGGAGAAAGCGTGCGTGCTGTTACGCAAACTAGCCGCCCAAGACAAGTGGCCAAGCCAGCGAACCGTCACGCTCTGCCGGATGCTATTTAAGGCGAAACGCGGGGACAAGTTTGACCGCGCGGAAGTAGGAGGGCCCTCCTTTCTCCCCGGCGGCACGGATGTGGACGATTGGCCGCTTGAGCCGATTACGATTGTGGATGGGGTTCCGTTTCTGGTCGCCAGGGGCTATGGCGTCGGTGGCCTTGCGACACCTGTGACCTTCTATGTGGTTTACTGCACCGCATTCTGCGAGTGGAATGACTTCAAGTTCAAGCCCAAGTCGCGGGAAGAAATGAAGAAGGCCCTGGACAGCTTGCTCATGTCCCCGAAGCTCAAGGGAAAGCTCAAGGACGGCGACAAGGACTTCTTTGAATCGCAAATCAAGTAGAGAGACGACGGAAACGGGCTGGCTGCTCCCTAACCTCCCTTGTTTAGAGAGGCTAGGGAGCAAAGCCATTTTGCACCTCCCCCGCTCCCTCACGATCGCGTCGGAGACGCGGCCCCTTCCTCCGGCGTCAGCAGTCGCAGCCCGATCGGCAGCGAATCGCCGAGCATCTGGCCCTGTTCCTCCTGTCCCAGCTCCGACACCTCCTCGACCATGCGCACCCAGTGTTCGGGAACGCTCTGCCCGCCCAGCGCCGCCAGCACGGTGCGCCGATGGCTGTCGTCCACGTCCAGGGCGCGCTGGCCGGTGCGGCGGGCCAGCTGCGACAGGCAGAACGCCCAGCCGAGCCGCTCGCTCGGGTTGCCCGGCTCGAAGCCGAGGACCGCGTCCAGCCAGCGCTCCGCCGTCTGCGGATGCACGACTGCGTTGAGCGGGCCGTAGATCAGCGCCCGCGCCCCAAGCCGCGTCAGCGACCAGAAGCCGTAGGTCGGCGTCGGGCTGCGCTTCAACGGCCGCAGCAGGGCGTCGCCCAGCGCCTCCTTCGCCTTCACGTCCAGCCGCTCCAGGGCTGGCCGCGGCGCGCCACATTTCCGCCAGCTCGTTCGGGTTCGGCTTGACGCCGGCCTTGCCCTTTGCGGGCAGCAGCACCGGCCGTAAACGCTCGTAGAGGGATCGCTGAAGCGTTGGATTCAGGCCGCCCGCCACGCGCCGCCACAGGATCCAGAAGTCGGCCCCGCCCTCCGGCGCCCGCGCCGCCCCCGGCCGCGGCGGCGCCGCCATCATCTTCCACAACTGTTCGATGCGGAAGCGGTCGAGCGGGTCGCCGAAGCCCGGCCGCAGGCAGTAGCCGACCAGGTTCGACCAGCGCACCAGATGAGCCGGCGACCGCCGCCGCTCGTCGGCGACCTCCGCCAGAAACTCCCACAGCCGTCGGCACAGCCCGGTCGGCCACTCGTGCCGCGGCGCTTCCAGCGCCGCCTCCAGCGCCTTGGTCAACTCCTGTGGCGTAGGCCCGTCCTGTCCGCCGTAGACCGCGCGGATCAGCCGGGCGGCCTCCTGCACCTGCGCCTCCGGCCACACGTCCGTCAGCGCCGCGCCGCCTTCCGCCGCTTCCTCCGCGGCGCCGTCCCTGACCGGCGGCGGCTTTACCAGATCGCGAATGTTGAACTCCAGCCGCCAGCGGTTGCCGCCTTCCTTGGCCACGCAAAACAGTTCCAGCGTGCCGATGGCCGTGGACCGAGCCGCCAGCGTCACCGGAACGTGCTTGGTCCCGCTCCGCTTGCCGCCGCGCAGGACCGTGTGCAAGGGCGGCATCTCCAATAACTGGTCCGCGCGCCACCGTCAGCACGTCGCCGGGCCTGTCGTCGGAACGCACCGTCGAGGTGTAGAGCGGGAACGTCACCGGCTGGCCGAGCGCCAATTCCAGCTCCGGTTTGTCCAGTTCGACGTCCTGCCCTTCTTCGAGGTGTTGCGGCACGACGCAAACGACCGTTAACGGCTTCGCCTCCCCGTCGGCGGACGCGCCGCCCTCGACGGCGATGTAGTATGACCGGGCGATGCCGCCGCCGATGCGTTTGCCGCCGGTGTGCCGCAGCCAGGCGAAGTAGGCCGCGCCCCAGGCCACGGCCAGGTCCAGCGACGGGTTGGTCAGCACCAGCGGTTGCCACGGCCGATCCGGCCGGGTCGTACCAGTGACGCATCACGTCCAGCAGCCGGTCGCGCAGGGAGGCCGGCTGGAAGACGCCGCCGTTGAACAGCAGCGCCGCCGGCCCCTCGGCGCCGCCGTCGCGCGACTGGCCCTTGAGGAACGCCGCCAGGTGGCGCGTGACGGCCGGGTCGCTGACGTAGGGCAGGCCCATTTCGTGCAGCCCGACCCGCGCCCCGCGGGCCGGCTCGGCGTCGCGCGGCACCTCCGGGAAGAAGCCGTCGAAAATGACTTTGCGGACCTCTTCGGGCGATCAGCGTCGTATGCAGCGTGCCGCCGATGACCGCCCGGCCGCGGCCGACCACCGTGACCGGTACGGTCGCGGGCGGGTCCGGCCCGAGCAGCGTTTCCTTGGCGTTGCGGCAGGCCTGCGTCAGCAAGCCGTACTGCGCGGCGTCGAGCCGGCCGGCGCCCGGCAGCTTCGTCTCGACGTATTTGGCCAGTGCGAGATCCATATTGTCGCCGCCGAGCAGCAGGTGGTCGCCGACGGCCTGGCGCACGAAGCCGAGTTCGCCCTTCTCCTCGACGGCCTCGATCAGGCTGAAGTCGCTGGTGCCGCCGCCCACGTCCACCACCAGGCAGCGGGCGCCCGGCTTCAGCGCGGCGGCCTCCCGCGGCGAGTGCGTGACCAGCCAGCAGTAAAAGGCGGCCTGCGGCTCCTCCAGCAGCACGACGTTTTCCAGCCCGGCCTTGGCCGCCGCCTCGACGGTCAGCGTGCGGGCCACGTCGTCGAACGACGCCGGCACCGTCAGTACGACGGCCTGTTTCTCCAGGCGGTCGTCGGGCCGGTCCTTGGCCATCTTGTAATTCCAGCTTTCGACGAGATGGCGCAGGTAGCGCGTGGACGCCTCGACGGGCGAGATGCGCGGCACGTCCGGCGGCGCGCTCCAGGGCAGCAGGGCGGCCGAGCGATCGACGCCGGAATGACACAACCACGACTTGGCGGAGCTGACAAGGCGGCCGGGGACGCGGCCGCCGTGGTTGCGGGCGAACTCGCCGACGGCGTAGTCGCGGCTCGGGTCCCACGGCAGCGCGACGGAGCCGGGCGGCAGGTCGTGCGGCCCCGGAATGTAGAGGAACGACGGCAGCAGCGGCCGGTCCTTCATCTCGCCGGCGGCGACGAGCTGCGGCACGGGGAAGGGGTGGACGTCGATAAAGCCGTCGCGGCCGGCGGCGTGGAGGTCGATGTAGGCCAGGGCGCTGTTGGTGGTGCCGAGGTCGATGCCGATGAGGTAGCGGGACATATGCGCGATTCCGTCGGTCGGGGGAGCTTATTGCCATGATACGACGTGCGGCGGGCGGCGGGCGAGGGAAGAGGGGGTGGGCCGACGACGGATAAGAAGCCGCAACGCATCTTCTACCATCCCGTCAAGCGCCGTCCTATCAGGGACTGGCATGGCCGCCGCCATCGACCAGGCGCCGCGCTTCGCGGGCGATCATCAACTCCTCGCGGGTTTGGATCGCCAATATGCGAGCGGGCGAATCCGCGTGGGCGACGTCGTCGTCGGGTTTGCAGGCGGCGTTTCGCTCCGGATCGAGCCGAAGCCCGAGACATTCCAGACCCGCGCAGGCGGCGGTTCGCAGGGAGGCCGAATGTTCGCCGACGCCGGCCGTGAACACCAGGGCGTCGATCCCGCCCATACAGACCGCCAGTCCGCCCACGGCCGACCGGACTCGCCTGGCGAAAATGTCCAGCGCCAGCCGCGCCCTTTCGTCGCCCTGCCTCGCGGCCGCCTCCACCTGGCGATAATCCGAGGAGACCCCGGACACCCCCAGCAGGCCCGAACGGTGGTTCAGCGCGTCGTCGAGCCGCTCCGCGTCGAGTCCGCGCCGCCGCTGGACGTGAAGCAGAATGCCGGGGTCCACCGACCCCGACCGCGTGCCCATCATTAGACCCTCCATCGGCGTGTACCCCATCGTGGTGTCGAGGGCGACGCCGCCGCGCACGGCCGCCGCCGAACAACCGTTGCCGAGGTGGCAAATCACCAGGCGAAGTCCGGCGGGGTCGCGGCCGAGCAGCTCCGCGGCCCGGCCGGCGCAGTAGGCGTGGCTGATTCCGTGGAAGCCGAAGCGGCGCAGGCCCCAATCCGTGTACCATTCGTGGGGCAAGGGGTAGACGTAGGCGTCCGGCCGGAGGGAGGCGAAGAAACCGGTGTCGAAAACCGCGACGTGGGGCGCCCCCGGCAGCGCGGTCTCCGCCGCCTCGATCGCCTCCAGGGCGGCTGGATTGTGCAGCGGCGCCAGTTCGGCCAGGCGGCCGATGGCGGCCTTTACCTCCGGATCGATCCGGACGCTGTCGCGGAAGACCGCGCCCCCGTGAACGACCCGGTGCCCGACGACGGCGACGGTTGAGCCGCGCCCCAAACCGACATCCTGCGTCTGGGCCAAACAGCGTAACGCGTGGACGACGGCGGCGCGATGGTCCACCACGTCCACGCGAGACCGGATTTCTTCCGAACCCCGCGCCCGAACGACCAACTCCGCCTGACCCGATTGGGCGGTCCAGTCGATCAAGCCGGAGGCCAGGGGTTCCATCGCTTCCGCGTCGAACAGCCCGAACTTGAGACTGCTGGAACCGGCGTTAATCACCAAGATGCTCATGGGCCGGTGTCCTCACGGGATTTCCGGTGCGTCTACGCCGCTATCGCCAACGGACTCCTTATATTTTATAGAGCGAGTGGTGGGTGGCGCCGATGCGCCAAACGGCGAATCATTAGCCCCGCGGCTTGGCCGCCTCGGTCACGCCCGTGCCGCCGGTTTCCTGGTCCGGATGATGGACCGCCATCGGGGCGCCCTCGGCAAACAGCGGCGCCCCCTTGACCGGCTCGTAACGCGCCTTCAGCACCACCGACGAGACGTCGGCCCGGTAGGTGCTCCACGGCAGCGGTATGGTGTAGCCCCAGCCGATCATGTCGCGCTTCAGCAACCCCTTGAGCGTGGCGGGGTCGAATCGCCACTCCTCCAGCGGCGTGCCGGTCGCGCCGTGCGGCACGGCGCCCTCGTACAAATCCACCACCAGTTTGCCGTCGCCGGTCATGGGATAGCCGAGTTCCGGGCCGAACAGGTAGACGCGGCCGAACAGCGTGGGCCGTTCGACGCCGCCGTGCGCGGGGTCGGCCGCGTAATAGACGTCGGGCCGCCAGGTTGCCACGATCTGGCTCGGCGCGGCCGAGGGCGGCGGAGGCGCCGACCCGGACCCGTCGTTCGTTTGCAGCGTCACGCAGCCGGCGAGCAGAAGCAAGGGGAAGGCGACGCCGGCCGACGCCCCGCGAAATGTCCTCGTCATTAGTGCGCTCCATCGCCCCGGAAATGGGTACGGACGGCGACGCTTTGGGAAGCGTCGCCGTCCGAGCCGTCGCTCAATTCCATTTGAACAGCCGCCAATGGGCGGTCTCCGTCTTCGCCGCGTCCGGCGGCGGGGGCGGCGGCGCCTCCTGCACCGCGGCCGGGACCGCCGGCCCCGAGGGGCCGCCGGGCGGCGGGCCGGCGGGGCCGGTTGGCGCGTCGGCGACCGGCGGCAAGCCCTGGACCGTCGCCAAAACCGGATGGGCGAAGGGCACGGCCGGGGGCGCGGCGGCGGGACCGAGAACCGACGGGCCTTGATCGCCGCCCGGCGCGACGCGCGGCGGGGGCAGCGTCTCCGGGCCGGCCGGGGTCGGCGCAACCCCCGGCTGCAGGTACGGCAGGGCCGGGGCCGTCGGCGCCATCAGCGGCGACGGCAGACAGCCGTCCATGCCGCCCAGGCCGGGCGGCGGCAGGAACGCCTTGGGGTGCAGCACCGGCGCCATGCCGGACAGCCCCTGCGTCCGCGCCACGTCCTCCAGCAGCCAATCCATCCGCTTCGACTCCTCGGCCAGGATGCGGTCGGCCTCGGCCCGGGAACGGACGATGTGCGGCGTCATAATGACCAGCAGTTCCGTCTTCGTCTTGGTCTGCGTGCGGTAGCGGAACGCGGCCCCGATGTACGGCAGGTCGCCGAGATACGGGACCTTGTTTTCCGCCTTCGCGTCGCGCTTGGTGATCAGGCCGCCCAGGGCCACCGTCTCGCCGTCCATCGACACCACCGTCGTGTCCACGAGCTGCTGGTTGATGGCCGTGGCCGTGACGCCGTTGCCCAGCGACACGTTGGTCGGCGCCGTGGACGACACCTGGGGCGTCACCCGCATGATGACCCGGCCGTCCGGCGTGATGCGCGGCGTGATGACCAGCTCCACGCCGACCGGCGTGTAGCTGACGTTGTTGGAGACCAGGCCGGTGGCCGTGACGGTGCTTCCCAGGATGATCGGGAAGTTCTGGCCGACGAACACGCGGGCCTGCTGGTTGTCCAGGGCCGTCACCTGCGGCCGGCTGAGCACGTCGATGCGTCCCTGCACCTTGAGGGCGCGGATCAGGAGGTTGAAGAAATCGCTCTGCGCCTGGAACACGAAGCCGCTGACGCCCTGCGTCGGCGACACCGTGCCGACGCCGAGGTTCGTCAACCCCTGCGTGCCGATCACCTGCGGCGAGATGAGCGGGTTGTTGCCCAACGGCAGGCTCGGCTGGTTGAAGTTGAAGCCGGGCTGCGCCGCCGGGTTGAGGGTGCTGTTGACCGTCACGCCCGGCGCCACTTGGCCGCCCGTGGCGTTGGCGTAGCTGACGGTGCCCGTGCCGAAGGCGCTGCTGGCCGGGAGGATGCCGCGCTGGAACAGCACCGGAGTTTGCAGACCCAACTCGACGCCGAACTCCTCTTCGTTGTTCAGGTCCACCTCGGCGATCAGCACCTGGACGACGACCTGCGGCGCCTCGGCGTCCAGGCCGGCGATGAGCCGCATGACCTCGTCGAAGTAGCGCGGCGTGGCGCTGATGAGCAGCGTGTTGGTGATCGGCTCCGGCACCACCACGACCTCGCGCTCGACGTCCTGGTACGGCGTCAGCACGCCGTTGATCTTGAGGACGTTGATGGAGTTGGTGAGGAAGCTGTTGAGGGCGTTGGCCACGTCCACGGCCGTGGAGTTTCGGAGTTTGTAGACCTCGTTACGGCGCATGGCCAGGTCGCTGGTCTCCGGGCCGGACTCCAGCTTGGCGATGATCGCCTGGATGATGTCGATGTCGCTGGGTCCGCCGGCCACGATCAGGCTGTTGCTGCGCTCGTCCACGGTGATGCGCAGGTCGGTGAGCTGCACGCCCGGCGACAGGCCCGTGAGCGTCAGTTGAAGAGGCCGGCCGCTGCCGCTCGTGCCGGCCGACACGGCCAGCGTGCCGCCGGTGGTCGGGCCGCTCGTGGTCGCGCCCGCCGCGCCGGCGCCTCCGAACCCGGCGGCGCCCGCGGGTCGAGGCGCCCCTCCGCCCCCCGTGGCCCCGCTCGTGCCCAGAAAGAGTTGCTGGAGCAGGTTGGCCACGGCGGCGGCGTCGCTCTTCTTGAGCGTCAGCACCTTGACCACATACTGGGCGGCCGGGGCCACGTCCAGGGCGTCGATCAGCGAGTCGAGCAACTCCATCGTTTTGTCCGGAGCCGAGATGAGCAGGCTATTGCTGTTCTCGTCGGGCGTGATGAAGATGTCTTCCAACATGCCCGATTCGACGACCTTGCCGGTTCGCGGGTCGATAAACTTCAGCGACGTGGACTTTGTAACGCTGCCGGCCGTGAAGGCCGCGCTCGTGGCGCCTCCCCCCGCCCCGGCCGCCCCCGTCGCGCCCGTCGCGCCCGTCGCGCCCGTCGCACCCGTAGCCCCGCCTCCGCCCGGCCGGAAGCCCTGGGCGCCGGCCCCGCCGGCGGCGCCCGCGCCGGCGCCGGCGCCGCCGGCCCCGGGGAATCCACCGCGTCCGGCCGCGCCCGCGCCGGCGCCGCCGCCGCCCGGAGTCGATGCGCCCGCGCCAGTCCCTGACCCCGTACCCGCCGGCGGTTGAATCGGAGGCGCCACGCTGTCGGTGATGGCCCGCTCGAGGAGGTTGGCGATGTCGTCGGCGGCGGTGTGCCGGAGGTACTTGATGCGCAGGTTGTTCACCGCCGCGGTCACGTCGGTGTCGAGGTGCTCAATTAACTCTCGAATCTCCACCATGTCCGCAGGAGCGGCCACGACGAACACGACGTTGCTGCTGGTGTCGAAAGTGATGCGGACCTGGTGTTGGTTGGCGCTCTCGTTGCCGGCCGCGTAACGCTGGGCGTAGAAGTTGGTCAGCAGCGTGCCGACGCGGGCCGCCGAGGCCTTGCGCAGATGGAACGGCGTCGCCTGGTCGGCGACGGCGTTTTCCACGTCGAGACCCTTCACGTCCCTTTTCACGTCGTTCATGCGCGACTTCGGGGCGGCCACCAGAAGGGCGTTCAGCCGGGGCACCGGGATCAGCACCACCGAGGAGAGCGGCTCCTCCGTAACGTTACCTTGCTGGGTCTGCGTGGTGCGCTTGACGTTGGTGTTCTGGGTGTTGCCGGACGGATTGATGTTGACGCGCTGGTAGAGTTGGCTGAGCGTGTTGGCAATGCTGGTGGCGTCGCCCCGATCCAGATGCACCATCTCGATCTGGAACTCGGTCGAGGGGGCGATTTTCCCAATCTCTTCGATCAGCCGGACGATGGCTTGCACGTCGGCGGGGTTGTTGCCCGTGACGACATACAGACCGAGAGCGGGCAGCGGCTGGATGGTCACCGGCGAACGCGGGGCCGGCAGGTTTTGCAGCCCCGTCGGCGGCGCGGCGGCCGGCTCGGGGGCGGGTTGCTGCTCGTAGGCGGTGGGCCGCACGGCAGCGTCGGTCCCGTCCTTCAGCGTCGCGTCGTCGTGTTGCGGATCGTAGAAGAGAGACGACTGAGGGTCATCCGTGACCCGGTGTTCAAAAAAATCCGGCCCTCGCCCCTCGCGATCCGGCGAGCGCTGCTGGGGGCCTCGTCGGCCCCTGATGGGCGGTCCCCCGCCGCCTCCGCCCGGTTGGAACCCGCCGCCCCCCGGTTGGAATCCTCTGGAAGAGCCGTTCCCCTGGCCCGATCCGGACGTGCCTGTGGACGACGGAATGACGGAGGTGGTGCGCCCCTGGATGGCGTCCACGGCTTCCTGAATCAGGGCCGGATCGACGCCCTTGAGCTGCACGACCTGGACGGTCCTGTTATTGTCCTTGGCGGCGGCGTCCATGTGGTCGGCCAGCTGCTTGACTTCCGTGTACAGCGCGTCGGTGCAGTTGACCACGAGGCTGTTGGACTGCTCGTCCACGGCGAGCTTGAGCGTGACCGGCCGCGGCTGGCCGTTGGAGTCGAGGTTGTTGTTCTTTGACCCGGCAATGGCGGCCGTGAATCCGCGCAGTTTTTGAAGGTCCTGCAAGCCCGGATTCTGGTCGATCTGTTCCTTGTAGACCTGCGCCAGCAGGTCGTACACGTCGTCGGCCCGGGCGTATTTTAACGTGATAATGTGGGTCTGCGGGCCGGACGTCTGGTCCTTTTCGTTGTTGTCGATGGCCTTGGCGAGCAGCCAGCGAATGGTCAGCATGTCCACCGGCTTGGCCCGGACCAGCAGCGAGTTGGTGGCCGGGTCGGCGACCACGCGGATGCGGTTGGGCGTCGGGTTGGTGGGGGTCTGGGCGTTGGCGGCCGCGAATCGGGCGAAGAAGCCGCCGCGGCCGCCGCCAAAGGGCGAACCGCCTTGCTGCTGGGCGGCCGGCGGCGTCTCGTTGAACGCCTGGTCGAGCAGCTTGGCCGCCTCGGTGGCCAGGGCGTTCTTGAGGTGGATGACCTCGAAATCGCCCTCGCCGGCCGTGGTCTGCGTCATCAACCGGACGAGCTGCTGCGCCATCGCCAGGGCGCCGGGGTCCTGCGACGTGATGATGATTTTGTTGCCGGACGCCGCGATAATCACCGGCTGGGCCGCGTTGCCGGGTTTATCATCCTTTTTGACATCCTTTTTGTCCTGCGGATCGACCAGCGGGGCGTCTGGCCGCTGGGCCACCAGGATGACGTCGCCGGCCGGCTTCTTCATGGCGCCGGGCGGCGTGCGGCATGTCCGCCGGCGGCAGCGGCTTCTTGACGCCGCCCTCGTCCGGGCCGGCGCCCGGCGAAATGACGTGGACCGGGTTGGCCCGCATCTGCTGCAGCAGGCGCTTCAACTCGTCCGCCACGGCCGCGCCGCTGCCGTTCTCCAGCGTGATGACGCGGGTGGTGCTGGCGTTGACGCCCGGCGCCGGGCCGACGCCGGGGACCCCCGAGCCTTCGCCGTTCATCACCCGAATCAACTCTCTTACCTGCTGCACCTGCTCGGGCGTGCCGTTGATGAGCACGCCGTTCTGATCGGGCTGCGCCTCGATGTACGGCCCTCCGGATTTCATGTCTCCGAAAATGTTTTGCAGGGTGGCGGCGGCCTTGGCGACGTCCACGCCGCCCACGTCCACCAGCACGCCCTTGACGCCTTTGCCGAGCTTCGTGATCTGCTGTTCGATGGCGTCCATGTCCTCCGGGCAGGCGTAAACGCGAATGGCGTTGGCGCCCGCCGCCGTGATGCGCAACGTGGACGAGGGCGTGTAAATCGCTGACAGGTCCTTGGCCAGCGAATCGGCGTTGCCGTCGGGAACGGGGATGGTCTTGAACTCAGGCGGCCCGATGAGGATCGGCTGCTGCCCCGGACTCGGCTTGTCGAGACGGTTCTCGACGATGTCCTTGGCCTTGGCGATGATCTCCGGCGGCCCGGTCACGAGGATGAGGTTCTTGGCGTCGTCGCTGGTTATGTAGAACATCCGCGACCGGGAGGGCCGCGACGGCACCGCCGGGAAGGTCGGTGCGGGCGTCGGCGTAAATGAGGGCGTCGGCGCGGGCGGCGTTCCCGGAGGCGTTCCCGGAGGCGTTCCCGGAGCGGTTCCAGGAGGCGTCCCAGACGTTCCCGTCGGCTGGCCCGTGGGTTGTTCCCGCTCTCTGCCCCCTCGGTCCCGCTCCCCGCGCGTCGGCTGGGTCGGCGCCGTGGGCTGCGGCTCGCCGAGCAACGCCCGCAGATACCGCTCGGCGTCGCGCGCCCGGATGTATTTGCACTCGTGCGCGTAGCTGTCCGTTTGCTTCGTTTCCGAGTCTTCGATTTTCTTGATGGTCGCTACCACGTACTTCAGGTTGCGCACCGTGTCCTGAAGGTGCAGCTCGTTGCCGGGCAGGGACGCGATCTCATGGAACGGCCCCATGAGCGGCACGAGCTGGTTGGCCATGTCATAGGCGTTCAACGAGGTCAGCGGCAGGTCCATCCGGACGATTTCCGTCTCGCCGTGCTTGGGGAAGTCCTCCGGGCTGTTGAGGCGCGGCACCAGATAGGGGTCGATCTTCTCGTCGGCGGGGACCACGAAGAACGCCTGGTCGCCGTTGATGAGGTAGTACTTCTGCGTCTGGCTGTTGCTGAGCAGCCCGCCGTTGATGATGTCGATGACTTCGGGAATCGTGTATGTCTTCTTCGCCGGCCCGACGAACGCGAAGGTGCCGGTCGGCTTGAAGCTGTAATGGACTTCCTTGCCGGTTTCGTCGGCGAGCCATTTGAACACGGCGTCCCACGGCTTGCCGTCCATGCCGAAGGCGACGCGCTTTTGCGGCGTCGCCTCTTTATTTTCCGAGGGCGCGGCTTTCTTCTCCGGCTCGGCGGCGACGACGCAGGCGACGCCGACGGCCAAAACCGCCAGGACCGCCAGGATGGGCGTTTTCCGCCCCGCTCCGGGTTTCACGACGTTCATGAGTTGACCCCACCCAGGGACGCGATAATGGATCGACCCCCCCGGCGACGCGGACTTGCCCGCCGTCCCGCTATTCTATAGCTGGGACGGCGCAATTGCGACGGCCGGCCGACGCTGCACCCCTATCCTTCATTCCTTCGGCAATCTCGACCCAGATTCTTGATGGGAGATTCGACGCGGACCAGCTCGGAGCGCGATCGTTGGGTTTCGCCCAATCCCGTCGCTCGCGCTCCGGGCTGGTCCAGGGTCCCCTAATTCCCCGAGTCGGACGCCGCATCAATAAGGCCCAGTTCCGTAAGCTCGTCTCGCTTCAACGGATTTTCCATCGCCGGGCCGAGGAAGTCGCCCAGCAGCCAGCGGTAATACTTGTTGTCGGCCTCGAAGATCATTCCCTTCTCGTTCAGCCGCACCACCTTGCCCTCGACGAGGACGTTGCTGTATTTGTCGGTGATGCTGAAATCGGTCAGGAGGCGCTCCGTCACGCGCTTCTCGTCGCCGCCCTTGCCCTGGTCGTAGATCGTGGCCTCCCAGCGGCGACCGCTGTTCCAGATGGCCGTCAACTTGACGACCGCCAACACTTCGCGCCGGTCTTCGGTAAGCTTCGACACGGCGGGGATGCCAGTGAACATGTTCTTGGCCAGGATGTCGGTGTACTGCCGCGACGGCTCCGGCAGCAGCTGCGACGCGACCGCGGTGCTGTCCGGCAGCAGGGTGTCGCGCTTCTCGGCGCCGGTCACCAGCAGCGCTTCCACCGTCATGTTCACATCCAGCTCGCCGCCGTCCGCCCCCCGCGCGCCGCCGAACCCCCTGCCCCGCGCAAACCCCGCCGGGCCGCCCGCCCCCCGACCCGCCGCCGGGCCGGCCGTCGGCGTGGGCCGGTTCTGCGGCGGCCGGGCCGTCAGCGTCAGGTTGCGCACCTCATGCAGCAGCGGCGTGCGGTAAAAGCCCTGCAACATCTGCACCACCGCTTCGAGGCCGGCCTGCCCCTGGACCGTGAACGACAGGCGGGTGTAAGCCGGCGTCTTGCCCGTCAGCATCGGGCCGCCCTTGCGATCCGCCACCGCCGACGAGACCTTGATCGAGTTCGGCGCGAAACCGCTGCGCATCACCAGGTCGGTGAGGTACTGTTCGTAATCGACCTGCACCTTGTCCTCGTGGCGTTTCTTAATTTCGTCGAGCGCCCAGCCCTCTTTCAGCTCCTGTTGCTGGTTCTTGTCGTCGGGCAGGCTGAGGCGCTGCCAGTGGGCCAGGCGCGGGTCGCGGCGCTCGATCGTCTGGCGGTCCAGCCGCTCCTTCGTCAACTCGCCCTGCTTCTTGTCGAGTTCGTCCTCGGCGGAGGCGATCCGCGACTTCACCGCCCAATACGGGTCTAAAAAGCCGTATTTGAACAGGGTGCCTCCGCCCACCAGGATCACGGCCGCCAGGGCGGCGACGGCCAGAAAACGCTCGCGGGGATTCATGGCAGCAGGTCTCCCATGTCGTCGCCGTTGTCGAGGGGGGCCTTATCCGCGGCGGACTTGAGCTTGTGTTTGCCGTACTCGGCCGGGGCCCGGCGCTCGACCTTCACGGTCAGCGTGAACTGGTTGCCGACCACTTTCGGGGCCTCCGGACTGTAGAAACCGTCCTGGCGGAAGGCGGCGACCAGCTGGTCGAGGGCCTTGTGGCCCTCGTTGCCGACGAACGTCCCCTTGAGGATGAAACGGGCGGTGTATTCGGCCTTGGCCGTGCGCGTGATCGGTTCGGCCGTCAGCTGGGTGATGCGGAGGGCGTTCACGTCGGGGATGCGATCCGTGAGGTCGTACAACTCGTCGAGCCAATCGACGTTATCCCAGTCGTCCAGAGCCTTGTACAGCTTGCCGTCCTTGCGCACCTCCTGGAGCTGTTGTTCCAGCCCGTCGCGCTCGTCCTGGACGAATCGCAGGTGGCTGGCGGCGTTGGCGTAGACGACCCAGCAACAGGAGACGAGGCCAGCGACGACGACGGCCGCGACGACGCCGGCGAACGCGAACCGGCGTTTGTTGGGGTTGGCCGGCGGCTTGGGCTGACGGGGTTGGACGAAGTTGATCGGCAAGCCGCGCGGTTCGGCGCGGGCGAACAGCAGGCCCGCGGCGCCGGCGAAGCCGCCGCGTCCGCCGGCCGGCACGTCGAGGCCGACGGCGCCGGCGAACGGATCGAATTCGTGAAGCGGGACCTCAAGAATGTCATTTAACCGCTGCCGCAGCTCGGCCCCACCCCCGGCGAGGTAGACGGCCCGCACTGGCGGCCGGCCGGCCTGGCCGGCGTAGACGGTCAGGTTGCGTCGGACCTCGCCCGCCAGGCCGTGGCCGATGGCCATGGTCCGCGACAGCAGAGGCGTTTGGCCGCGAAGCACCGCGAACTCGGCCCAGCGGTCGCCGACGACCACGACCGCGTCGGCGGCGTCCTCGGCGGGGGCGGCGTCGGCCGTCGCCTTGCGGAGCGCCGCCGCGACGCCGAACGGCCGCGGAGTCAGCGCCGCCAGCTTGAGACCGGCGGCGTGGCAAAGCTTCAGGTAGGCGTTGAGGATTTCACGCCGGACGATCAGCGCCTGGGCCTGTTGTTCGGACCCCGCCGGCGCGGCGGCGGAAACGTAGTCGATGACCACGTCGTCGGGCGCGTCAGACAACTCCTTGACGGCCTGGAAGCGAACGACGCCGGCCTCCTCGGAGATTGGCACGGCCGGGAAGCGGAGGTCCTTGAGAATGACGCGGTCGCGGCCGACGCAGGCCAGGACCGGGGCGGCGGCGATGCCGGCCTCGTTGAGGCGTTCGCGCAGCAGTCGGCCCAGCGCCTCGGCCTCGACCGGGTTGGGAGATTTCTCCTCTTGCCAGTGGACGGCCCGCTGGAACTTCACCTTGCCGCCGCCGACCAGGCCGGCGACGACGTGCAACTGGTTCTGGTCCCAGTCGATGGAGAGGAAACGTGGCACAAAAAGCCCTCTGGTAAATGCCTTCAACGGATGCGCTCGAGTTCCACCGCCCGGTTAGCCGCGACGCGCAGCGGAGCGCTTCGTCCCAACGCGCTCCGCTGCGCGTCGCGGCTAACCGTTAATCACTGCCCCGCCTGAATCTGGTTCAGGTCGAATCCCGTCCCCAGTTCCGTCAAATCCCGCTTGTAGACGATGCGCGGCCGGCCGTTGTTGGCGTCCACCACCGCCTCGACGCGCGACACCGGCCCCGTCCCGCCCTGGTAATAGCCGAGCACCTGGAAGCGATACACCTGCGACCGGGCGGTGATGTACGGCGCGATCGCCTTGAGCGTGGCCTGCGACAGGTTGCCCTCCGTGAGCAGCCAGGCCGGCGTCTGGAAAATCGCGTCGGGCGCCTGGTTCGCCGTGGGGTCCGGCCGCGTGCTCAGAATGTTTTGGATGTCGGTGTCGTCCAGCGGCGTGTTCGGCAGCGCCGCCGACAGCGCCTGCAGCACCGTTTGCGACGCCGTGTTGACGTTGATCCGCGGCGTCAGGTCGGTGTTGAGCGTCGTCGTCGTCTCGTCGAGCACCAGCGGCAATTGCTGCTCCAACTGGCCGGGGTCGTTGAGCGGGCAGGGCAGCGAAATCGTCCGCGCGCTGCGGCCGGACCCCGTCGTCACGTTGACGCTGCTGCCGATCAGGTCGTACACCGATTTGATCTGTTGCGGCTTCTGTTTGCCGCTCGACGAGCGGGCGGAGCTTATCTGCGAGGTCACCGTGGTCTGGTCCGACCCGGACAGGGGCTTATACGTCGACGCGGGCGTCCCGGCCTTGGCGGCGGGCGCGGGACCGTAGAGGCGGTAGGCGAGGATGTAGTTCGCCATGTCCGAACTGAGGACCGTCGATAGGTTCGTCGCCAGGGTGTTGAGGTCGGAGTCGTTGAGGTAGATGCGCGGGTTGCCCTGCGAATCGGTGTTCGGCTCGCGACTGTAGACGGTTAGATACGCCGACCAGCCGAGATCGACCTGGCCGCTGCCGTCGTCCTCGTCGGGGTCGAGGACGCCGTTGCGGTTGCGGTCGTTGCCGAACAACAGCTGCGGCGTCACGCCCTTGACCAGCAGCAGCTCTTCCAGGCTGTCGATCGGGCCGTTCTTGCAGTGATACGGCGGACTCAGAGAGGAATAGTAGTCGTCCTTGGCGCCGTCGGAGCGCGGCGTGTCGCTGCTCGGGTCGAGCCAGTCGAGGATGGAGTTGGCCACGTCCTCGGTCATGTTCGGCAGGTCCATCAGGACATTGTAGCCGACTTGGCCCTTGCCGTTGTCGAGCGCCAGCAGGGCGTTGACGTTGATCTTGGCGGCCTCGTCGGCGACGCCGAAGCGGTAGGGCTGCGAGGTCGCGTTGGGGTCGTCGGGACTGAGCAGGCTCAGGACGGTGAAGACGCCCGGCCGGCCCTTGCCGGCGTCGGTCACCGTCACGCTCTGGAACGCCTGGGCGTTGTCGTAGGGGTTGCCGTTGAGGGTGTTGGTCATGGCGTCGGCGTTGCTGAGCACGGCGGCGGTGTAGTTGACGCCGGAGTCGGCCAGCGCCCGCGTCTGGACCGCGCGCTGGAAGCCGTTGGTCGCCCGGTCTTCGTTGGTGATCCACTCACCGAACTCGAAGACGGCCAGCAACAATACCACTACGATGAGCAGCACCGCCAGCAGCACGACGCCGCGGCGGCGGGAGGCGATTCCGGTGCGTGAAAGCATCGGCATGGCTTTACGGCGCGGTGGCGCCGCCCCCCGTCGTCCCCGTTCCGGTCGTCCCCGTCCCCGTCATTCCGGTCGCGTTCTGGCTAATCTCCGTGGTCCCATTCGCCGACTGGATGAGGAGGACGTGGCGATAGGTCTTCAAGTTGGCGTCGTCGGTCGGCGAGGTCCCCGTCGGGGCGAGGCCGATGGTCACGGCGATGGCCCGCGGTGAACCGATCGGCGTCACGCCGTCGGCGCCGAGCGCCGTCGAGTCCCAGCTGTCCTGCCAGTCCGTACCGTCGAAGTACTGGAAATTCAGGCTGCGCACCTCGTCGGCGAGGACGTAGGAGGTTTCGTTGTCGACGCCGGGCGGCAGATTCTGCAGGGCGTCGTCGGACGTGGCCAGCGGGATTTCCTGGCGGGCCAGGCCGGCCGGACTTCCATCGCCCCCGGCCAGCCAGTAACTCACGCGGCGCAGGTCGCTGACCACGGGGGGCGTGGCGTTGGGATCGTTCAGGTCCGCCAACGCCTCGCGCGGCAGCCGGCTGATGAACAGGTGCAGTGTTTCCGAATCGCCCACCACGCCCAGCGGCAAAATGACGGGGGTCGCGCCGCCGTCGTTCGTAGTCGAGGAAGTGGAACTCGACGGAGAGGTGGAACTCGACGGGGACGAGGCGCCGCTACTCGTGGTCGTCGAGCTGGTGCTCGAAGTCGTCGCGCCGCTGGTGGTCGTCGCCGACGAGGCCCCGGTGTCCGCCGTCGCGCCGGCCATCGAAGTGCCGGTGTTGGAGGCGCCGAGTCGGAAGCGCGCCGGGTCGCTCAGATCGACGACGAGGGAGCCGTCGTTGTCCATGCGGTCGAAGAGCGCCCGCGACAGGGTGCTTTCCTGAACGACGTCGCGCGACTCCTGGGCGAGGCGCAGCTGCATATCGACGGCGACGTACAGGCCGCCGAGCAGCATCACGGCGATGCCCGTCGCCAGGACCACTTCCAGCAGGGTGAAGCCGCCTCGGCGGGCCATGTTAGTTCCCCGTCGAAGATGAGGAAGTTGAGGACGTTGACGATGCCGTACCGTTGGTATTATCCGTCGAGACCGTGACCGGAATCGTGTCTTGGGTGCTGCCCTCAATGGTCGGGTCGAGGATCATCTGCGTCACCGAGCATTCGATGGGGTCGTCGGCGTCCGTCTGCGTCCGCGTCACATGCACGGTGACGTTCCAAAGGCCATCGACGCTGCCGTTCTCGGCGTCCAGCGACCAGGTGTAATCCGGCGCCTCGTCGAACGGCGTATCGCCTTGCGAACTGAGGGGCACGACGCCGGCAATGACCTCGTTCAGTTTCGATTTGCACAGCCGCGTCGCCAGGTTCTGGCGCTCGATGTCACGGGCGATCTGGCTGTTGCGGACGACCATGTCGCCGAAGACGACCATCGCCAGCAGAAAGACGGCCAGCGCGACCAGCACCTCCAGCAGCGTCAGGGCGGGACGCTTACTACCAGCCCCGAGCGCTTCCAGCCCCGAGCGCGAGCGAGGGGTCTTGACAAGACCCCCTCGCTCGCGCTCGGGCCTGGTACGAACGCATTGGATCGAGGCGGCGATCATGGGTGGTCACGTGTCTCATCCGCCCGCAACCGCCGGCTCGTCACGCCGCCGGTCAGGGCGCGAAGGCGGAGCGACACCGGCGAACAATTCGGCATCCGGAAAACGATCTCCACGTCCTGTTGGGCCGTGCCGTCCGGCAGAAAGACCGCCACGGTGGTCCAGGCGCCCGAACTCGACGGCGGCGGCGCGTTCAGGGCGTCGTAGGGGTTCGTGCTGACCGTGTCTGACTGAGTGAACTGGATGTCGTGCGGCAACGAATCCTGCACGACCAAAGGCGCGTTGGCCGGGTCCGACGGGGCCGGCGGGTCGCCGCCGCCCCAATACTGCGAGTCGTCGGGCGCCACGCGGAAATCGGAGCCGTTGGCGCCGACGGCGAAGCGGTAGGGCCGGCCTTCCAGGATCGCCCGCGTCCGCATTTGCGCCCATTTGCCGCTGACCTGATCCACCGCGGCCTGGAGCTTGGAGTCGGAGTACATGCTCTCGATGGACGGGATCGCCAGGCTCGCCAGGACCACGATCAGGGCCACGACGACGATCATCTCGAACAGGGTATATCCGCGGCGCACGGGTCGCACGACGCCCTCCCCATTTCGGGACGGCCAACGGGTTTACCAGTTGCCCACGTCCGGGGGCGTGCCGCCGCAGTCGGACCAGATGTCGAAGCCGGCCGAGCTATTGTGCGAACTTGGAACGGCCAGGTGATACTGGCGGCCCCAGGGGTCGTTCAAGGCTTCTGGCTTGAGGCTGGCCTTGGGGCTTTTCAGCACGTCGTCCCAGGAGGTCGGCAGGCTGCCGCCGGATACGTCCTCGTCCAGCACATAGGCGTTGACCGCCTGGCTCAACAGGCCTTTGCACTGGGACTTGGCGATGTCGCGTTTGCTGCTGTCGAGCACGCTCAGGGTGATCGGCACGGCGATGCCGGCCAGGACCACGATGATGGCCACGACCACGAGCATTTCGACCAGCGTGAAGGCGGCGCGAGAGGATCGACGCCTTGGGGTGGGGAGGATCATGGGTACACCTCAGCGAGATACGGACTCTTGACCAGTACCAGAAAATTTTACCACAGGGCGATTAAAGAATCATTAGGACGATTTCCGCGGCGAGCGGCCGGCGTGAGCCGGCTGGTGCGGACCAAACCAGCCGGCTCACGCCGGCCGCTCGCCTTCTTCAATGCACCACCGAACTCATCTTGAACACCGGCAGCAGCAGGCCGGCCATCACCATCAGCACGCCGGCCGCCATGACCAGCAGCATGATCGGTTCCAGTAGACGGACGAACAGTTCCAGTTGTCGGCCGGTGCGCTTTTCCAGGCCGTCGGCGATGCCGATCAGCACGTTGTCGAGGTTGTTGCTTTCCTCGCCGACGGCGATCATTTCGACCACGTCGCGCGGGAAGTATTTACAGGCGGTCAACGGCGTGGCCAGGGCGTTGCCGGCCGTGACGTTGTCGGCCGACTTGTCGATGGCCTGCGTCAGCACGCGGTTGCCGGTCGAATCCTTGCTGATGCGCAGCGCCTGCAAAATCGGGATGCCGTTGTGCAGGAGCGTGCCAAGGATGCGCGTGAAGCGCGACAGGGCGAACGACAAATAGACCTTGCCCGCGACCGGGATGCGCAGCCGCAAACCGTCCACCAGCAGCCGGCCATTCGGGGTGGCGGCCCAGCGGCGGTAGAGGACGGTCGCGCCGACGACTGCGAGGACGATCAGCCAGCCCCAGTTCTGGAGGAAGTGGCTGAAGGCGATCAGGCCGACGGTCAACGACGGCAGCTGGCCCTGGTCGGCGAGCTGTTTGTACATCGGCTCGAACTTGGGCACGAAGAAAATGACGAGCACGTTGAGGATGACAAACCCGGCCACGGCCAGAAAGATCGGATAGGCCAGGGCGCCGATCACCTTGGACTTGAGGTCTTCCTGCTGTTCGGTGAAGTCGGCAATGCGGCGGAGCACGTCTTCGAGGAAGCCGCCCTCCTGTCCGGCCTTGACCATGCTGACGGCCAACTCGTCGAAGGCCCGCGGGTGCTGGGCCATCGCCTCGGACAGGCCCATGCCGTCGGCCACGCGGGCGCGCACCTCGCGCACCACCTCGGACAGCGCCGCCTGAGAACTTTGCCGCTCCAGAATGTCGAGGCTGCGCAACAGCGGGACGCCGGAATGGATGAGGTCGGCCAGCTGCGCGTAGAAGGCGGCGAGGTTGCGCGTGCGGATGCGCCGGCCGCCGCGGCGGACCTGCTTGGCCGGCGTGATGTGCAGCGGAAACAGGCCGCGCGCGTCCAGCATGGACAGCGCCTCGCGCTCGCTGTTGGCCACGAGATTGCCGTGGCTGCGGGCGCCGGCGGGGGACATCGCCTCGAAAGTGAACTCGGCCACAACACTTCTCCACAACGATTCTTTACCAGCCGCGAGCGCCAGCGAGCGCTTTGCAACCGATCCGCTCGCTGGCGCTCGCGGCTGGTAGCCTCACGCGATCACATCGCTGGCCGTCACGCGCGCCACCTCATCAATGGTCGTCTTGCCCTGGTGTACCTTGCGCCAGCCGTCCTGACGCAGCGTGATCATGCCTTCCGTTATCGCCTGCTTGCGGATGTGCGAGGAGTTGACCCGCTCCACGCACATCTCCCGAATGCTGTCGCCGGTCGCCATCAGTTCGTAAATGCCCATGCGGCCGCGGAAACCGCTTTGCCGGCAGGAACGGCAACCGGCCCCGTGCCACAGACGCAGCGGCCCATCGCCGTCGCGCGGAAAGTCGGCCGGGACCTCGTGCGGCGTATATTCCTCCTTGCAGTCGGGGCAGATGGTGCGCACCAGCCGCTGAGCCATGACGCCTTCCACCGTGCTGGCCACCAGGAACGGCTCGATGCCCATGTCGATGAGCCGGGTGAAGGCGCTGGGGGCGTCGTTGGTGTGCAGCGTGCTGAAGACCAGGTGGCCGGTCAGCGACGCCTGGATGGCGCTCTCGGCCGTCTCCATGTCGCGCATTTCGCCGATCAGGATCACGTCGGGGTCGTGGCGCAGGATGCTGCGCAGGGCGGCCGCGAACGTCAGGCCGATCTTGGGATGCACCTGAATCTGGCTGATGCCCGGCTGCTGGTACTCGACCGGGTCTTCGACGGTGATGATCTTGAGCGTTTCGTCCTTGATCTCGTTGAGGGCGGAGTAGAGCGTGGTGCTCTTGCCGGAGCCGGTCGGGCCGGTGACGAGGATGATGCCGTGCGGCAGGTCGATCAGCTTGCGAAAGAGCTTATAGGTGTCGTCCAACATGCCGACGTTGGCGAGGTTGAAGACCATGCGGCCCTTGTCGAGCAGACGCATGACGATGCCTTCGCCGTGGATCATCGGGATGATCGACACGCGGACGTCGATTTCGCGGTTCTGCACGCGCATCTTGATGCGGCCGTCCTGCGGCAGCCGTTTCTCGGCGATGTTGAGGCGGGCCATGATCTTGATGCGGCTGATGATCGCGGCCTGGAAGCGGTTGATCTCGGCGTGCAGCGCCTGGGTTTGCAGGATGCCGTCGATGCGGTAGCGGATGCGCAGGCGCGCCCTCTTCCGGCTCGATGTGAATGTCGCTGGCCCGCTCGTTGGCCGCTTCGATCAGGATTTCGTTGACCAGCTTGACGACGCTGGCCTCCTGGGCCATCTTGGCCGCCTCGCTGTCGTCGGCCTCCAGGCCTTCGAGCAGCTCCACGTCGTCGGTGCGGTCGGCCATCATGGCGGAGACGGTTTCGCCGCCGACGCCGAAGTGCGTCTTGATGAGCCGGGCGATCTCGCGCGGGCTGGCCAGCACCGGCTGGATCTGCAAGCCCGGTCAGCATCTGCAGCTCGTCCAGCGCGTAAACGTCGTAGGGGTCGCCGGTGGCGACGACGAGCGTGCCGTTGTTGCGCGACAGCGGCATGAGGGTGCGGCGGTGGACGAGCTTGAGCGGCATGGCCTGGAGCGTGGACGGCTCGATCTTGATCTGCGTCAGATCGACCAACTCCATGCCGAACTCTTCGGCGAGGGCGGCGAGGACGTCGTCCTCCTTGGCGAACCCGCGTTCGATGAGCAACTCGTGGAGCGGTTTCGACGGGGCCGCGAAATGGGCCTCGGACACCCGCGTCAATTCGGATTCCGGGAGGGCGCCGCGTTGAATCAATCGCTGAACGAGTTGCATTGCCGTTCTCGGGAGAGCGCGGGGTTGTGGCGGCGATGGAGGCCTAAAGAATAAACCCGGCGGTCTATTCAAGGTAACGCGGCGCGAGGGCGTTGTCCATGCGTGGGGCGGGGTAAAGTGCGGGAATCGATCCGGGAGCGCCGAAGGCGCCGGATGCGCCGGGCGTGCAGGTGAAATGTGAAGCGCCTGTATTCCCCGGATTTTGCTTGCCCCCGACGGACTTTTGAGGGATAATTCACTTAGCCCAGGAAGGACCCGGGGGCCACGCCCTCACATCACCGCGAGGGTCACATCATGCAAGTCATTCTGATCGACCGCACCGATTACCGTTGGGTCGTTTTGCTGGACGACGCGGGCGACCGACACCGCTACGTCCGCGGCGGCCCGGTCTCGTCGCCGTCCCGGCCGCACCTCCGCATCCTCTCGCACGGACTGGTTCGCTTCACCGAGGACCGCGGCGTGCCGGTGCTGAACGGCGGCGCCCTGCCGGCCAGCATCGTCGTGGAGCGCCAGGGCGACTACTACCTCTTTGACGAGCAGTACGCGCCGCCCTTCTCACTCCGGATTCGCCGGGGCCGGGAACTGCTGGCACAGTTCCTTCACTTCGGCGCGTACCTTTGCCTGAACCGCCGCGTCCGCCGGGTCGGCCAAAACTTGACCGATCCAGGCGCCGATGCGGCGCATCTCCGGTTCGCGCATGCCGCGCGTCGTCAGGGCCGGCGTGCCTATGCGGACGCCCGACGGGTCGAGCGGCGGCCTGGAGTCGAAGGGAATGCCGTTGCGGTTGACCGTGACGCCGGCCGCGTCCAGGGCGCGCTCCGCCGTCTTGCCCGACAGGCCGCGCGAGGCCACGTCCACCAGCAGCAAATGATTGTCGGTGCCGCCGGACACCAGACGGTATTGCCGGGCGATCAGTTCGTGTGCCAGGGCGCGGGCGTTGGCGACGATCTGTGCCGCGTAGGAGCGGAAGGCCGGCTGGAGCGCTTCGTGGAATCCTATCGCCTTGGCGGCGACGACGTGCATGAGCGGCCCGCCCTGCATTCCGGGAAACACGGCCTGGTTGACCTTGGCCGTCCATTCCTTCTTGCACAGCACGAAGCCGCTGCGCGGCCCGCGCAGCGTCTTGTGCGTGGTCGAGGTCGTGAAGTCGGCCCAGGGGACCGGGCTGGGGTGCTGATCGCCGGCGACCAGGCCCGCGACGTGCGCCATGTCCACCATGAACAGCGCCCCGACCTCCTTGCAAATCTCGGCGAAACGGCCGAAGTCGATGGTGCGCGGGTAGGCGCTGGCGCCCGCCACCACCAGTTTCGGCCTGTGCTGTCGCGCCAGGGCCGCCACCTGATCGAAGTCGATGCGTTCATCGTCCTTGCGGACTCCGTAGTGGAACACCTTATATAACTTACCGGAGAAGTTAAGGTGCATTCCATGGGTGAGGTGGCCGCCGTGGGCGAGGTTCATGGCCAGGACCACGTCGCCCGGTTCGAGGCAGGCGAAGTAAACGGCCATGTTGGCCTGGGCGCCGGAGTGCGGCTGGACGTTGGCGTGTTCGGCGGAAAAGAGTTTACAGGCGCGGTCGACGGCCAACCGCTCCACCGCGTCCACGCACTCGCAGCCGCCGTAATAGCGCTTTCCGGGATAGCCTTCGGCGTATTTATTGGTGAGCACGGAGCCTTGCGCGGCCAGCACCGCGGGGCTGGTGTAGTTTTCCGAGGCGATCATTTCCAGCCCGTCCTGCTGGCGGCGGCGCTCGGCGGAGATCGCTTGCCACACCTCGGGGTCGGCCTGCTCGATGGGGTTCATGCGGTCCTCGTTTTTTCGAGATCCACGTCGCGTCGGTTAGCCGCGACGCGCAGCGGAGCGCTCGCATTAGCGCTCCGCTGCGCGTCGCGGCTAACCGACGTGATGAGATTCGTCTACTACAACGCCCTCCGCCGCCAGTTCCCGCCTCAAGTCGTCGCCTGGCCGGTAGACTACGCCGCGCCAACCGCACGCCCGGGCGGCCTCGACGTTGCTGGGCAGGTCGTCGATGAACAGGCACTCCTCGGCCGGCCGGCCGGCGACGCGCCGGCAGTGCTCGTAGACGCGCGGGTCCGGCTTGCGCAGGTGGACTTCGTGCGACAGCACCAGGGCGTCGAACGGTGCCAGCACGTCGGCGAACTGGCGCAGAAACTGCCGGGCGTGCAACGCATTGGTATTGCTCAACAGCACCATCCGGTAGCGCGGCTTGAGCAGGGCGGGCAGCCTACAAACGTCGGCGTTGGGCGTGAACATGTCGGCAAAGGCCGCGTCGAACCGGGCGTCGTCGCACGACAGATGGAACGTCTCGCGGACCAGCCCGCGGAAGACCTCGGCGCTCATGCGGCCGGCCTCGAAATCGTCTTCGAGCCGGTCGCCGAACAAGTACGACTGGATGCTCTCCGGAGCCGCGTCGGTGTAGGCGGCCAGCTGCACGGCGGCCTTGCGGTGGCTGAAGAAACCCAGCACGTTGCCGAAATCGAAGACGACGGTGGAGACGCTCATATCTACCTTGGTATGAAAGCCGCCGCCGCCCGCAAAGGCGCCGTGGTCAGTCGTCCTCGTCCGTCGGCGCCTCGAACTCCACAAGACCCTTGAACCGGGGGTCGTCGGCCAGGTCAGCGAACTCCTTCATCCAGTGTTGCGTCTCCTCGGCCGACAGACGATGCGGCTTGGCGGGGCCATCCGCGTCGCGCGTCGGAGGCGGCTGCCGGCCGACCTGTTCCAGGTAATCGAGGCAGCCGACGGAGACGCACTGTCGGCGGCGGGCGGCCTCCTTCAGCCGGCGGTCGTCGGAAACGATGGTGAGTTGACGCGGGGACGGATCGCGCCGGATGAGCGCCTCGATAACGTCGTCGGCCTCCTCGCGCAGTGCGAAGAGAACGCGGACGCCCATGTGGTCCTGTTCCGCCTCGACGCGGGCAGGCGCCTTGGCGGCGTCGAAGACCACGGTGACGTCGGCGGCGTGGTCGCCGTGCAGGGCCAGGATGCGGTCGAGAAGTGCGCGTCGTGCGCTTTCCAGGCGGTGCGGCCCGGCGCGGCCGAGGAGCACCCCCATGGCGTGCAGCAGGTTGTAGCCGTCGATGACGTAACGCATTTCGGCCGCCCACGGGGGAAGTGCGGGGAGCGACGCCCTCATTGTGACAGGTATCGGTCGGCGCGGCCAAGGGAAATCGAGCGTCGAAGTCGTTTGCCGCGACGCGGTACGCGGTTTGCAGATAACGGTGGGCAGACGCGTTGGTGGGCCTTCCCACTGGCGCCTTTTCGAGGGAGGAAGCCATGTCCTCGGTCCCGCCGAACGATCCCCGCTACCCGCCGGGAACGCCGATCTCCCAGCCGCTCGCCGCCGGTCAGCCGGTGGTGGTCGCGCCGCCGGCCGGTGCGCCGCAGCAGGTGATCGTCCGGCCGGCGCAGGGAACCGCCGCCGAGGCCCGCGCGGAGGCCGAGCGCGAAGGCCGCGGCGAAGTCGTATTCATTTACAGCCACTCCAATTTCTTCTACTGGTGGCCGGTCTGGGTGGTCGGATTCGTCATGGCCGCCCTCAGCCGAATTCCGGCGCGGGCGCCCGTCAGATCGACATCGGCGGCCACCTCGAATGGTTCAACCCCAGCAAGGACATGGGCGTCATCTTCACGCTGGTGTTCTTCCTGGTCATCCTCATCACCAATGTGACCGTGCGCGGCCTGTCGTCGCTGGTGGTCATCCTCGTCGTCGTGCTCGGCGTCGTTCTGGTGCTCTACTTCGGCTGGTGGGACCAGCTGACCAACGCCTTCAACACTATCTCCATCCATATGAACATGGGATTCTATGTCTGCTTCTCGACGCTAATCTTCCTCGTCTGGGCGATTTCGACCTTCGTCTACGACCGACTCAGTTACTTCCGCGTGACGCCCGGCCAGATCACGCACGAGTTCCTCATCGGCGGGGCCGCCAAAAGCTACGACACCCGCGGCATGGTCTTCGAGAAGCACCGCAACGACCTGTTCCGCCACTGGATCCTCGGCCTGGGGTCGGGCGACCTCAACATCTCCACGACCGGGGCGCAGAAACAGAATATCTTTGTGCCCAACGTCCTCTTCGTGGACTCCAAGGTCGCCAGGATCCAGAAGATGATCGCCATGCAGCCGGACCAGTTCGCCGCGCCGCCGGTGTGACCGAGGTGTTAACGCCCCCCCGGTTAGCCGCGACGCGCCAGCGGAGCGCTTCATGCAAGCGCTCCGCTGGCGCGTTGCGGCTAACCGGATCGTGAATCAGTAGCGAAACTCCAATCCCAGATTCAACCCCTGCGCCCAAATGTCGGATCGCTGGAACGTCACCGCGGGACGGTTCTGGCCCGCCGGGGCCACCGTGCCCGGCGGCTCGAAGTTCGGGATGAGCGTCTCGTCCAGGGTGCGGTCGATCTGCTGCCCCGGCCGCACCACGTTCGTCCAGTAAAGCAAGTCGTAGCCCGCGAACAGCCGCCAGTGTTCGTTGATGTGATAACTCAAGGTCGCATCGACCTCCGGGACGACGCTGAAGTCGTTCTTGTGGAACGTGCCGATGTTGCTGCTCAGGGCCAGCAGGCCGCCCACGGCCGGCGTCACGGTCCCGTTCAGGTTGGTCACGAGCTGGCTGCCGTTGATGCGCACTTCCTGGGCGGTGTCGCCGAGGGCCAACTTGCCGGTCACGTTCAGGCTCCACGGGCCGCTGTCCACCGTCCCATCCAGACCGACCTGGGCGCCGTAAAACTGGTTGTGCGTGGCGAAATCGTCGAAGACCTTCAGGCCCAGGTTCGTCAGCTGGTTCTGCGCGCTGGGAATGTTCCGAATGTTCTCCGTGATGGACAGGTCTTCACGCAGATCGAGGTAACGGAAGCCGGCCAGTCCGTCCACGTGGTAATGCAATCCGGCCCAGCCGTTGCAGTCGTCGGGGCAATACTGGCCGCAGCAAAGACAGCAACGCAGGTTCGCCTCCATGCCCCAGAGATCGCTGGTATCGCGCACCTGGACATTGCCGGTGGCGTCGTTTTCAAAGGCCGTTAGCTGCGCGAACTCCATGTTGCGGTTGAGGCTGAAGAACGGCCGGGCGATCACGGGGAACATCGCCGAGTTGGCGTTGAACGTCTGCGTCTTGTTCCCGAGGAAGAAGCCGCTCACCTCGAACGCCTTGTCGTCACAGTCGTCCAGGAACAGGCCGGCCGTGAAGCGCGCGCCGAGCGCGCCGCCGTTGATGCCGTCGCCGCCGAAAAGGACCTCCGTGGTCGGGCGTCCCAGGATGCCGAAGTCGAAGGGGTTGGTGCTGGTTGTCACCAGGGGCGGTACGCTGTCCTTCTTCACCGTCCAGAGGAGGTATTCGCCGCGGACGTAAAATTGCGAATGGGCCGCCTCCTGTTGCGGCGCCGACTGCGCCGACGCATCCGCGGCGACGACCGGTTCCGACGTCGGGGTTGAGAAGACCGGCCCGTTATCCTCGGCCGTCGGGGCCGACTCGTCCGGCGCGGGGCCGGGTTTCGGCGTGAGCGGGATCTTTTCGCCGACAAAGACCGCCGGCTGCACCCAACGCTCGGCGGCAAAGCCGCTGGAGTCGAGCGGGCCGTCGCCCGGCGCGGCCGATCCCAGTCCGTCCAGTCCGTCAGGCCACTGGCGCGGGACCGGCTTCGGGGTCTCGGCGGGATTGTAGGAAGCGGCGATGACGCCCGCTTCGGGGGCGGCCGTTCCGGTCTGCGACAGCGGCCGGCCGAGCGACGCGCCGGCCGCCGGCGCGACCTGCAACCGTGCCGCGGGCGGAGGGTCGGACGGCCGAGACGCCGGCCGCCATATGACTTCCTGGGCGCCGGCCTGGCACGTCCACCCGCACAGCGACAGGAACAATCCACCTAACCAAATCCTTCGGTTCATGGCGCCGTTACTCCCTGCCAAGGACGGGGCCGTCTCGTCGGAAGAATAAAGGATGAGGGATGAACAAGAACGGCCGTCCTTCATCCTTCATCCTTCCGATTGAGCGGCGTTTCACATCCGGCAGAGGAAATTTCGACCGGACGGCAAAGTGAAAAGAAACGATTCGCCCGGCAAAACCGGACCAGACGAATCGGCGACGGATCGGGACGCGGTACAACCGCTACATCTTTCCGCCGGCCTCCGGCCTCGTTCGGTCCAGCGATAAGGGAGGCGAATGGGGGGATTGGCCTTTTCGCGCCGGGGGTGGGGTGGTATGAATCGTAGCGCTTGGGCCGCACCGATGGAACTTGCAGCGGGAGGAGGCCAGACCCAACGGACGAGAAAGGAGACGGAGCATGGACGCTCTCTCGGGGTGGCGCGGCAAGGGCCTGCTCGCCGCTTGCGTTGGCGTGGCCCTGGCGGCCTGGACGGCGCCAGCCGCCCGGGCGGGGTCGCTGACCGTCCGCCTGACGGGCGGGGCGGCGGATCGCGGGTCGCCGACGGCCGGATCGGCGGCCTCCGAGTTCGCCCCGGCGGCCGAAACGCCGCCGAAAGTGGACCGGGCGGCGGAAGGGCCGCCGACGGTCGGAAATCTCCTCACATTGTTTGTCGCCGGGACTGTCCTGTTCGGGGACAGTCCGTCGGACTTTACACCTAACCCGCCGCCTCCCGTTGACAACCCGCCGCCGCCAACCACGCCGATCCCCCCGAGTACGCCGCCCCCGACGACCCCGCCGACGGATGGGGGGACGCCTCAGGGCAACCCCACGCCGGAGCCGGCCAGCCTGCTGATCGGATTGATCGGATCGGCGTGCGCCGGCGCCGTGTGGGGCCGGCGGCGCAAGAAAAGGGAAGTCGTGTGAACCGCGCCTCAGCCAAGGCGGGATGGCACCATGAATAGCGAAGGGGCGGGCCTGGTGCAGGCCCGCCCCTTCTTGCGTTGGTCGGCTATCGTCCGGGCGGCCGTACGCCGGGCGGCCGGGTCGCTTGACCCGCAACCAGCGGTCGGCCTTGCGAATTTTGGAAGTATCCGCCGGTGTTCTGGAAGGCCGTCGGATGGCCGGTCGTGGCCAACGGCGTGAAGAGGTCCACGTCCGCGACGGCGGGGGGCGTCGGTTTCAGCGCCTGGGATTCGAGGCTGCCGATGGCGGCCCCGTAGAGTTGCTTGGTGTAGCGACGGTCGAACTCCGGGAGCGTCCCCAGGAAGTAGTTCACGGCCGGATCGTTTCGGCCTGTCAGGTTCAGATAGGGACTCAGCTGGGGGCGGAAGCCGACCCCGTATTGCGGCTGGTTGTACAGGTAGGGCGGCGGCTGCTGGGCCGAGGCCGGCTCGACGGCCGCCAGCATCAGACTCCACGCGGCCAGTGAGACGCCGATGAGACGCGACATGGCGTTCTCCCAAATCAAAGGTGGGCCGGCGGCCACCCGCCGACGTGGCATGGCGATCGACGCCGGCCGCCACCCCCCAAAGGACGGCGGCCTTTCCTTTTCAGCCTAGACGCGCCGCGCCGAAGCTGCAAGCGCCCGACGGCCGATTTCGATCATCCGCCCGTGCCGGTGCCGGTGCCGGTCCCGGTGCGGTTGCGGATGCTGTTGACGGTGCTGCTGCCCAGCAGGATCGTGCCGAGAACCCGTTGGATCGGGTTCAGCCGCTTGGCCAGGAAGCTGTCGGTGCGGATCCACTTGTCGGAGGCCACGTAAACCCGGTCGCCGGGGAAAATCTGGTAATTGGTGTCGGCGCAGCCGCGCTGCGTGATGCCGCACCAGTCCACCGGCAGGATCTCGGGGTGGTCGCAGTTGGGTGTGGCGCGGGCCACCCAGATCCGCTTCTTGGACGAAACGGCAGGCAGGCCGTTGATCTTGCTCATGGCGTCAAGCACCGTCTCGTTGCCCGTCGAGGCGATGGGGTAAACCTGTTCGCCGTAGCCGCCGCCGTCGGTGATGACGTAATAGACCTTGCTGTTATAGGCCAATACGTCCACGACCACGCCCTTCTTGATGTCGTTCAGGCTCAACTTGGGGACGCTGAAGTGGATCTGGGCGGCCACGGCCTCGCGCACCTGTTCGAGCGTCAAGCCGGCCACGAAAACGCTGCCGTAGACGCCGAGGCTGATGGTGCTGTCCGGCCGAACGAGATGTTGGCCGTCGATGGGCCGGTTCGGCAGCGTGACGTCCGGGGTGGCCTGGATGAGCAGGATGTCCGGCGGCTCGACGACGTATGGCGGCAACGGCTGTTTGGCGAACTCGCGCGGCGCCGCCAGGTGGGCGACCACCGGCGGCGCGATGAAGGCGACCGGCTGCGGCTCCAGGCGCGGCTGCGGCTCCAGATGTGGTTGTGGGAGCGTTGGGGGCGGGTTGTTCGGCATGGGCGGCGGCGGCGCGTCATTGGGGGGGGCGCTGGAGGCGATGGTCGGGGGCCGGAGGACGGGCGTCTCGATGGAGGCGCGGATCGCTCCCCCGCCGGGCAGTTCGGGCGCCGACGCGGGCGTGACGCCGGTTGCGGGCGGGACGTTCGGCGGACTCTCGGCGCCAACGCGTCGCACCGGCTGCCAGATGCTGGCGTCGCCGCCGTTCGCGGACGGCGGAACGGCGGGGCGGGGTGGAGCGCCGAAGGGAGAGCTGGACGCGATCACCGTGCCCTGTACGTCAGGCTTTCCAGCCTGACCGTCAGTCTGGAACGCCTGACCTACAACCGGGGCGTCCGCCGCGTCCGGCGCGAAACGGTGGTACAGGGCGACAAACGGTTGCACGACCGGGCCGGGCCGGCCGACGCCCGTGGTCTGTAGCGAACTGGTCTGGCAGCCCGCGCAAAGGCCCACGACGGCCGCCATTCCGGCCAAGATCGGCACTCGGCTTCTGAGAGGCATGTCCGTTACCTCATTATCCGTGGGTCCGCGGGGTTCGCTCGGGGCGGGCGGGGCGGCCGGCGGCAACGGCGTCTCTGCCGCCGACCGTCGCACGGGGGAGCGAGGGCGTTCCATCCCACCTGGCGAATTTATCGTCACCCCCGTTACCGCCGTGTGAACTTCACCCCCGCGTTCCCCGCCGCCCTTCCAGTACGTCCCGGTTAATACCGGCGCAACCGTACCAGTTTGCCCCGTCCCCGCATGACCGCCCGGATATACTTTGTTCGGTTAGCCGCGACGCGCCAGCGGAGCGCTTGGGATCAGCGCTCCGCTGGCGCGTCGCGGCTAACCCGCGTCGATTCCGGACACCCGCGGCCGGGCCATGAATAAGATATTGACGACCCATTTACTTCTTTTGTTTGGGAATGAGGAAGCGCAGGAATTGCAGGCCGAGGAAGACGACCAGCAGGCCAGCGATCAGCCAGCGGATCGGTGGATACCAGTAGGACGTGAGCAGGAGCAACAGGACGAGCCAGATCAGGCCGCAGCCCACCAGCGTCATCGTGCCCTTGAAGCCGACCTCCTCCGACGCCTCCTGATACTCCAGTACGCTGCTGCGGCGCCGCTCGACGCCGCGCCGGGCGGCGTCGTCCAACTCCAGGCCGCGCACGGCGTCCAGCCAGGAGGGCGATCCCGGAGCGCCGGCCACGGCCGCCTCGAACCGTTCCACCATCGCGGGCCACGGGTCCCAGACTTCCCACGATTCCTCGCGCAGGTCGCCGGATTCGTCGCGCCAGTCCAGGAAGGCCGGCCCCCGTCGCCCGACCGGGAAGACCAGTTCCGCCCGGCCCCGGTCGCCGACGACCGTCAGCCGTTCCTCCACTTCCGGGCCGGCCGGCAGAAACACGGCCTGGAACAATCCGCCGAGCTCGAACCGGCCCGCGACCAGCACCGGCTCGCCGGGGGAGGCGTGTTCGCCGGCCGCGAACGCCGACACCTCCGCGATCTCGCCGTTCAGACCTCGCAAGAGTTCCCATCCGGGGAAGGTCGTCTTGCCGTCGGCGGGTCCGTCGGCGATTTGCACCATCTCCAAAAGGCGAAGGGCGCCGACCGGCGCGGCCGCGTCCGTCCCCTTGCCGACGCGGACGAAGTCCGCCAGCCGCCGGATCGCGGGGTGCGACGCGCCGGGCAACAGCGGCAACAGGACGCGGCCGCTGTCCTGGCGCATCATGTCCGCTTCATAGGCGAGTTCCGGGGTCGGGTCGGGGGGATAAACGCAAAGGACGTGGCGTTCGGACTGCAAGGCGCGGCGCAGCTGGGCGGGGCGCGTCGGGGCGGCCGGCGACGATCACGGCCTCGACCGCCGGGTCGGCGAACACCTCCTCCGCGTCGTCCGCCGCGCCGTGGGACGACACCTCGTGGCGGCCGGCGGCGACGAGGGCGGCGGCCATCGCCTGGCCGTCGGGGTGGTCTCCCAGCAGCGCGAAACGCATGGATTTTCCTTGCCGAACGCCGAGTTCAGGTGTGGCCCGGTTCCTTCGGCGCCGGCGTGGGAAACGACAGGCCGACGCCACGGCCCCGGCCGCCGCGGCAGGCCGAACAGTGATCTCTTTACGAAGCGGCGGCAGAGGATCAAGTCCCGACCCGGCTGTACAGGCGCCTTCACCAGGCGAACCCTTCCCGTCGAATCCTTCCGGTCGCCCCTCTCGATTTTGGGGCGGAGCATTGCCCCGCGTCCCCGCGTTCCCAAGCGGAGCTTGGGAACGCCGAGCCGCGAAGCTCCGCTTCTCGTCCCCTCCCCGACCGGGACGCGAAGCGGAGCTTCGCAACCGCGCGTTCCCAAGCGGAGCTTGGGAACGAGGGGCACGAGGGGCGACGGGCCAGGTCCAAATTCGGGAGGCGCCAATCCTTCCAAAGCCGGCTTGCATCACTCAATGCATATGGTATATTCGATCATTCGCATATTCGCTGTCACCAACCGGCGGTCCCTTCGGGGGAGGGAACGAATGCTCGACTCCATGCGGCGGTTCAAGGCCGGCATCTTCCGGGCGCTGGCCCACCCCACTCGGATCGCCATCGTCGAGTACTTGCAGTATGGGGAGATGACAGTCGGACGGCTGTGCGAGAAGGTCGGCATCGAGCAGGCCAACGCCTCGCAGCACCTCGCCGTGCTGCGGAACAAGCACATCGTCCAGAGCCGCAAGGAAGGCAACCAGATCTATTACAGCCTGAGCGACCCGCTGCTGGCCAAGGTCCTGGAGGCGATGCGGGAGTTTTTCCTGGCCCACCTCACCGAGGCGCTCCAGCTTCTCAAGCAGGAGCAGCGCGAGGCGGAGAAACACAAGGAAGTGGAGGAAGAAACGCCGTGAAGGAGTCGTTCACGCGTCGGCTGACGCCGAAGATCGTCGAATCGCTGCGCGGCTACCGGCGGCAAGATCTCGCCGCCGACCTCATCGCCGGCGTCACCGTCGGCCTGGTCGCCCTGCCGCTGGCGATGGCCTTCGCCATCTCGTCGGGCGTCAAGCCGGAGGCGGGCCTCTACACGGCCGTCGTCGCCGGCTTTTTTGTCTCGGCCCTCGGCGGCTCGCGCTGCCAGATCGCGGGGCCGACCGGAGCGTTCGTCGTGATCGTGGCCGGAATCGTCGCCCGATTCGGCGTCCCCGGCCTTCTGATGTGTACGCTGATGGCCGGCGTCATGCTGGTGGTGATGGGGGTCTCCGGCCTGGGGTCGGCCGTCCGCTACATCCCCCGTCCCGTCACCATCGGCTTCACCAACGGCATCGCCGTCCTGATCGCCTCCACGCAGATCAAGGACTTTCTCGGCCTGTCGGTCGATAACGTGCCCGGTGAATTCACGGGCCGGCTGTGGGCGCTCGGGCAGGCCCTGGGGACGATCAATGTCACGGCGGCGGCAGTCGCTGCCCTTTCCCTGGCCGCCATCCTCCTCTGGCCGCGCGTTACAAAGCGGGTCCCCGGCCCGATCGTCGCCCTGCTGGCCGCGACCGTCGCCTGCGCCGCCCTCGGCCTTCACGTCGAGACCATCGGCACCAAGTTCGGCGGCATTCCGACCGGCCTGCCGCGGTTCTCCGTGCCGGCGTTCCGCCCCGACCTTGTCATGCCGCTGCTGCCGTCCGCCGTCACGGTGGCGCTGCTGGCGTCCATCGAGAGCCTGCTGTCGGCGGTGGTGGCCGACAACATGTGCGGCGACCGGCACAAGCCCGATGTGGAACTCGTCGCGCAGGGCGTGGCCAACATCGTCGCGCCGCTGTTTGGCGGCATGCCCGCCACCGGGGCCATCGCCCGCACCGCGACCAACATCCGCTCGGGCGGCAGATCGCCGGTTGCCGGAATTGTCCACGCCCTGACGCTCCTCGTCATCCTTCTCGCGGCGGCGCCGCTGGCCCGCTTCGTGCCGCTGGCCACCCTGGCCGCCGTCCTGTTCGTCGTCGCCTACAACATGGGCGAATGGCGCGAGATCGGCCCCATCCTGCGGGCCTCCAACGCCGACCGCCTGGTCTGGGCCTGCACGTTCGCGCTCACGGTCTTCGCCGACCTGACTGTGGCGGTCGAGGTCGGGATGGTTCTGGCGGCCGTCCTGTACATTCATCAAGTGACGTCCACGACCTCGGTGGAAGCCGTCACGCACGAATACATCAAGGACGGCAAGGCCCACATCCTTCAGGACAAGCAAATCCCCGTTTACGTCAGCATCCTTCGCATCCACGGCCCGTTCCTGTTCGGGGCGGCGAACAAACTGGAGCAAGCAACCGCCGACCTGAAGCACTTCAACCCGATCGTCGTACTGCGGCTCCGCAACATGACGGCCATCGACGGGACCGGCCTGCACGCCATCGAATCGCTGTCCGGGCGTCTGCGCCGCCTCCGGCCGTTCCCTGGTCGTCTGCGGCGCCCGAAAACAGCCGGCCCACCTCATCCGCAACTCGAAACTCGCCGAGCACCTCGGCCAGGAGAATGTCGTGCCGCACTTCGAGGCGGCGCTGGAGCGGGCCAGGGAGATTTATGAGGACTTCGGCGGCGTCGGCGAGGAGATAGCGCGGGACATGGCCGGGGGAGCGGGTTGACCTGTGGGGCGTTGTCCGCCTGTCGGGGCCGTGTCAATGCGGCGGCTTGGCGGGCTTCTTGACCAGGCCGAGCAGGACCAGGTCGGCGCCGGCCGCCTGGTTGTCCGAACCGACCGGCCCCTTCGGCTTGGGCAGCGCCAGCCGGTCCAGCGGCCACGGAGTCGCGTCGAATGGTTTGGTCGGCGGCGGAACGTCGGCCGCGGGGTGGAGGTCGCCGTAAGACCCCCACAGCCGCGTCCAGGTCGCCCGGTATCCTTCCTTGACCGGGAAGGTCAGCCGTTTTCCGAGCGCGTCGCCGTCGCCTTGCCAGACGAGAAGGCCGTGCGCCAGGGCCGATTTCTCGGAAGCCAGCATCCCCGGCGGGGCGGCTTTATCCCCAAACGGATCGAGATAGGCGCATTCCCGGCTGCGCACCACCGACGGCTCGGCCGGCGGAGCATCGGTCGGCGCAACGGCATCCTCCACTCGAAGGATCGCCCGGCGGCCGGCGAGCGTGGAGCGTTCCAGCACGCACTGCACGTTCGCCCGCTTGGCGCCATCCGGGCCGGGATCGAGATGCACGGCGTCGTCGCCGGCGACGAGGACGCTCTGCCGCATCAAAAGACGGACGCCGACGCCGTGCAGGGCGACGCCGTCGCGGCCGGACAGCAGCACCGACTCATTGACGGCGGCGACGCGGGCGGCGTTCGCGGTCGGGTCGCCCGAACCTTGCAAGAAGACGACGGCGCGGTATGGGTCGGTCGCGTTCCTCAACGGCCCCTCCAGCCGGCAACGGAACAATTTGAGATCGCCGTGGACCTTGAGGAGGTAGGCCGGCGTGGCCGCGCGCGGGAAGTCGGCCAGCTTCACGGCGAGATTGGTCATCTCCAGGCCGCCGTTATCGATTTCGATCAGTCCTTCCTGACCGACTTCCCCCTGGCCGCCCCACGTCAGCGTCAACGGCGGGCCTCCTTCGGCCGGCGCGTCGGCGTGGAGGACGAGAGTACAACTTCGCAGGTGGAACGGCGTGATCGGGTGTTCGCCCGCGCCGGACAGCAACAGCACCACGCGCGGGGCCAACAGCTTCCTCCGGGCGAGGTCGGACAGGAACGCGCCGACGTCGGGGGTCCGCGTGAAGTCCACGGGGCCGCCGTGGTACAGGCCGTCGAGGGCCGGTTGCACCGCCGGCGCGGCGTCGTCGGTGATCGCGTCCACCGGCGGCACGACGAACGACTCGACCGTCAGCGACGGCCAGTTGTCGCGCGTCGGCGGCAGGTCGGCAAGGTCGCAGCCCAACGGGCCGTCGGGGGCGGCCGTGGCCGCGAAGCCGACCGGCGTATCGGAGGTGCGGTAGGTCGATGCGGGCAGGACCGACGGGTCCTCGGCGTGAGCGGGCCAGGCGTCGCGGATGGCGCTGTCGCCCTCGGCGCGTTCCCAGTGCGCCCGCCATTGGGCCGTGTCGGCGCCGGCGAGGGTTTCCGGGCCGGTCAGCAAGTTTTGCCAGCCGGCATAGAGACAATTAGAGGCGCGCCACTTCACGCCGGTCGTATTCACGCCGTCGCCGGCCGCCACGTTCACCATGTCGCCGCCCGGCTGGTCGCTCGACCGGCTCAGCAGCGAATCCCATCCCAACCACTGGAGCGCGGGACGGCGGTCGGTCTCCGCGGCCCGTTGGACGTTCAGCAGCGTCCGACCGCAGACCAGCGTGGACCGCACCACCGACAGCGAAAGAGGGCGCGAATTGGCGGCCCGGACCTGCAACAGGGCCGGTTCGCCGCCGACGACCAGCGAGTGGTCGAACAGCACGGCGCCGGCCGCGGCGTCCAGGTCCAGGGCGACCAGGGCCGGGCCGCGGGCGACGCAATCCGTGAATCGGCATCGTCCCGATTCCGGCCTGGACCCACGGAGCCGCGCAGGACCACGCCCTCGCGCGGATTGCCCGCCAGCGAGAAGGTGCAGCGCTCCGCCGTCAGGTCGCCGTCCCGCAAATCCAGAAGCGCCAGGCCGCCGGGGACCGATTCGGGCTGCTTGAACACCACGTCGAGACTTTCCAGCCGCAGGGCGCCGCGCTCGACGCTCAGGAAGGGGGGCGGTCGGCCGTCGTCGGCCTTGCCGGGCGCCTTCCGCCGCCGCTCCTCCAGCGTCCGCGGCGCGTCCCACACCAGCAGCGGCCGGAAATCGCGGCCGGCGCGAATGGTCACGTTACGATCCGCGAAGGCGGTTGAGGTTTCAAAGAGCGGGCCGTCGTCGTCGATTTCCAGGACGACGGACTTGCCGGGCGGCGCGGCGGCGGCCGCCGCCGCCAGCGAAGGGTAGGCCGGCGCCTGCCCGGCGGCGAGCGCGCGGGCGACGTGCAAAACGGCGGCGTCCGACGGCGGCGCGGCGAGTGCGGGCCAGGGCGCCTCGACTTCTTTGCGGAGGGCGACGGCGTCCACGGGCGCGGCGGTCGGATCGAGCGCCGGCCAGCGCGGCTTGGCGGGCGGCTTATCCGGCGGTTGGTCCGGCGGCGGTTGGTCCGGCGGCTTGGCCTGGCCCGTGGAGGGCGGGGGGTTGCCAACCGGCACGACCGGGGGCGCCGAATCGTGCGACGCCTGCTCCGCATTGGAGGACGGCGCGTGGGTTTGCATCGCCAATGCCAGCCCCACGGCGGCGGCCACGAGCAGCACGGCCGCGACGCCGCCGAGGATGTACCATAAGCGGGCGCGAGAGGCGGGCCGGCGTCGGACGCGGTCGGAGGACTTGGCTTTGCCGCCGGGGGAACGACGGGGACCGCTTTTGGCGGCCTTGGTCTTCGCGGAAGGGAGGACGGCCGTGCGTGCGGAGGCGGAGACGTCGCCGTCGTCGCTCAGCAGCCCGAGTTGCAGGGCGCGGCGCCCGGTCGGCGAACCGCCGTCCTTGAGGACAACGAGGTCCTTGAGCAGGTCGGCCGGCGTCTGGTAGCGGTCGGCGGGGCGCTTGGCCATCAGGCGGCGCAGCACGGCGGCGGTGGCCCGGGAGGCCCGCGGGTTGAGCAGGCGCACGTCGGGCGGTTCGACGTTGAGGTGTTTATGCAGCCGTTCCGCCAGGCCGCCTTCCGGAAATGGTGCCTTGCCGGACAGCAAATGGTGCCAGGTGCAGCCGAGCGAGTAGAGGTCGCTGCGGATGTCGGCGTCGCCGCTGTCGCGGGCCTGTTCCGGCGAGATGTAATCGACGGTGCCGACGGTGGTGCCGGCGCGGGTGACGCGGAACTCCTCGTCGTTGGCCTGGCGCGACAGGCCGAAGTCGGTCATCTTGACGACGTGGCGGCCCTTGCGGCGGGCGATGAGAAAGTTGGACGGCTTGACGTCGCGGTGGACGATGCCCTGGCGATGGGCGTGGTCGAGGGCCTTTGTCGCCTGGACGATAATGCGGAGCGCCTCTTCCGGGTCGAGCATTCCCTTGCGCTCGACGTATTCGTGCAGATCGACGCCTTCGATAAACTCCATCACCAGGAAGCACTGCCCCCCGGTCTGCTCGAAGTCGTACAACTCGACGATGTTCTCGTGGCGGAGTTTCTTGGCGTGCTTGGCTTCCCGGCGAAAGCGTTCGACCATGGCCGGCTTGGAGGCCAGCTCCGGCGTCAGCACCTTGAGGGCGACGTCGCGTTTGGCTTCGGTGTCGAACGCCTTGTAGACGGCGCCCATGCCGCCGGTGGCGAGGTGAAGCAATACCGTGTACTTACCGATTTGCACGGAGCGTTCCGGCCCTTTGGTGGAGGGTTCCGAGGACATCAAGGCTCCATGCGAATCGGCGTTCGCCGCGACGCCGCGACAAAACCCGTCCGAGGGCGTCGGTTCATAAACGGTTGAATTATAGCCTTCGATCCGGGGGGGCGTCAATCGGCGCCCCACTTGCCGCCGCGGCCCACGCCTGCCAGACTGAGGGTAGAACCCCGACCCGGCCTCCCGGCGACGGAGGCGCCCCGGAAGGCGACGGCATGATGCGACTGCTCACCTACAACATTCATAAAGGCGTCGGCACGGATCGGCGCTACTGCCTCGACCGCGTCGTCGGCGTGATCGAGGCGGAGGCGCCCGAGCTAATCTGCTTGCAGGAGGTGGACCGGAACGTCCGCCGGTCGCGCTACGACGACCAGCCAGCCGTGCTGGTCGATCGGCTGGGCGCCAAGACGTGGATGTATCAGCTCACTTCGCCGCGCGGCGACGGCGGTTACGGCAACCTGTTGCTGTCGCGTTGGCCGATTCTGAAGGGCGGACCTTTGGTCTTGCGCCATCGGTGGCGCATCCCACGCGGCGCCCTGTTGGCCGTGGTGGACACGCCGGAGGGGCCGTTGCAGCTGGTCAACGTCCACCTCGGGTTGTCCGAGCGCGAGCGGCGCTGGCAGGCGGTGCAGCTGATGGAGGACGTCGATTTCCGGGCCGCGGCCCACCTGCCGACGCTGATCGCCGGCGACTTCAACGACTGGCGGAACACGCTGGGCAGGCGCTGTTTGCTGGGGAACGGCTTCCGCCAGGCGACGGCGCCGATGCGGCGCTTCCGGACGTTCCCGGCCTTCCTGCCGCTGGCCGCCATCGACAAGATCTATTACCGAGGGCTGAACGTCGTGAAGATGCGCGTGGCGCGCGGCCGGGCGGTTCGTCGGGCGTCGGACCATCGGCCGGTGGTGTGCGATTTCCGTCTGGAGCGAACGGATGGGGAGACTTCGCCCCTACCGTAGAGGCGGGTCTCCTCGCCCTTTCGCCCCTATCAACCACCCAAAGGCGACCCTGGGCCGGCCTTGGGTGTTCCGCGTCGGCGGAATATGATTGCCTCCACGGCGAAAGCCGTCGCGCCCTCTCCACGAACCGAGGCCGTCCCATGACCCCGATCCGCCGCTTCGGCGCCGTCGATTTCGTGCTGTTTCTCTACGTCGTGCTCCTGGCCGGCGGCGTGCGCGCCGTCTACCTGGCGCTGTGCGCCGACAACGCCCATAATTCCGGATCGCTCATTGTTCAGGCCGACGAACCCGACCTGACCGCCCTCGCAAAAAGCGTCAAGGACAACAACTCCTTCACCAGCGCCGCCCCGCTCTCCAACGGCCCGGAGGAGACGGCCCACGCCTCGCCCGGCTACCCCTGGGCGCTGGGGATGCTCGCCCGGTTCATTCCGACGGACCAGTTCGATCCCATCGTCCGCTGGATTCAGTGCGGCCTCGGCGCCCTCACGGCCGGCCTCTACTATCTGTTCGCCCGCCGCGCCTTCCGCAGCCTCGGCGTCGGGGTTGTGGCCGGTATGTTGTGCGCCCTCCACCCGTTCTGGGTCGTGGACACGGCCGCCCTCAACGACGGCACGCTGGCCAGCTTCCTGGTCGGCCTGGCGCTGTTCACCGGGGCGCGGGCGGGTCAGACCGGCGGCCCGTTCGCCAGCCTGCTCTACGGCCTCAGCCTGGCGGGCATGGCCCTGGTGCGGGCGGCGCTGTTGCCGTTCGGCTTCATCGGCCTGGCCTGGTTCCTGCTGCGGAGCCGGCGGCAACCGAGCGGCTGGCTCGGCGCCCTGCTGGCGTTCCTCGGATTCGTCATCGGCGTCGCGCCGTGGGCCGTCCGCAACTGGCAGGTCTACGGCGAACCGACTCCGATCGTCGATTCCACCTATTTGCACATGTGGATTGGAAATAACCCGATGGCCGATGGGGGCCCGGTGGCCGTCGAGGACGCGCTGCCGCCGGACCAGATCAAGGAGTTGAAGGAGATCAAAAAGCAGCCGGAGCGCTACGCGCATCTCGGGCCGGTCGTCTGGAACGACATGCTCCGCGACCCGCCGGCCGTGCCGCGACACTGGCTGCAATCGGGCCTCGCCTTCTACTTCGGCCGGCGCTTCCTGGGGCCGGAACATCTTCTGGTGAAGGTGGCCTCGGCGACTCCGCCGGCCGCGGCGCTGGATCACGTCGCCACGGGTACTCCGCCCCTGGGAGGCGCCGTGGAACCGCCCCCGCCCGCGCCGGCGCCCCAGCCTTCCCCGATGCCGGAATTTGTAGCGTCCAGTTATGGGGTGATCTTCGGCTGGACGGTGTTCTGCGTGGCCGTGTTGGCGGCGCTGGGCTGGCGCTGGTCCTACGGCTGGCGGGCGGAGTCGATGCCGGCCGTGCTGGCGATGATCTGGATCCCGCTGCCGTACATCCTCAGCCACGCGGAGATGCTGTCGGGGCCGCGGCTGCCGCTCGACGGCGTATTGCTCTGTTACGCCGCGTTCGCGCTCCTCTGCTTCGTGCCGGGGATCCGGCGCTATCTGCTGGACGGGGCCAAGGCGGCGACCCCGCCGGCGCCCTGAGTGCGCTCGATACCAACTGCGAGCGCAAGTGAGCGCTTGAACGGGAGTTGCTCGCGCTCGCGGCTGGTGAATTTCAAACGTCTTCCCCCTACGATGCCGCGATGGACGCGCCGCAAAACCCTCGTCGTCTCCGGGTCGGCATGGCCGGCCTGGGCATGATCTTCGACGAAACCTACCGCCCCGTCTTCGAGCGGCTGCACGCCGACGGCCTCTACCGCCGCGATTTCGGATTCGTCGAGGTGGAATTGGCCGCCGTCGCCAGCCGCACCGGCGCCCGCGCCGATCGGCTCCGCGAATTCGGCCGCGTCGGGCCGTTCGTCAGCTGCGCCGGGCCGGACGCCCTTCCGCAACTGCTGGGGCAGGGCGTGGACGTGGTTTGCGTCGCCACGCCGGACGACCGCCATTTCGACGCCGCCCGCCAGGCGCTGGCCGCCGGCAAGCACGTCCTCATCGAAAAGCCGTCGGTTCTGAGTCTTCAGGAGTTGGACGCGCTCGCCGCGCTCGCCGAACGGCATCGGGTGCTCGCGAAGGTCGTCTACCACAAGCTGGCCGACCCCGACCACAAGAAGCTGCGCACCCACGTCCTGGACGGCGTCCTGCGGCACGTCAACAACGGTTACTGCTCCTTGCTGGAGCCGAAATCGATCAGCGGCAAGCAGTTCGCCGAGTGGATCGTCGGCCGCAATCCGGGGACCTACGTCGCCGTCCATTACGTCAAGCTCATCGACTTCACCTTCGGCGCCCCGCACGCCCGTCTGGCCCGCGTCGCCGCGACCGGCCAGCGCGGCCTCGTCGGCCCGGCCGACGGCCCCACCTGGGACTCGGTGCAGCTGCAATTGGTCTACGCCTACCCCGACGGCCGGGAGGCCGCCTTCGACATTCACACGAGCTGGGTCACGCCCGACAACTTCCCCGGCTACGTCGAACAGGAAGTGCAGTTCCGGTTTGACAACGGCGTGTGGAACGCCCACCAGCGCAAGCGCGGCGTAGAGGTCACGGTGGAGGGCCGTTCGCCGGGAGAGTATAAAGTCACGCCCAACCACCACTACAACGCCGTTTTCGAGGAGCCGTGGGGTGAACGCCGCCAACGCGGCTACGGTTTGGAGGTCATTCGCCGCTTCTTCGAGGAGGTCGCCTACGTCGAGTACGGCGGGCCGCCCGACGGCCGCGGGGAACGCCTGCGGCGGATGGGTGAGTTGGCGTACAACGACCTGTCGGCGGATCGCACCGTCGTAGCGACGGTACAGGCGATGGAGGCGATCCTGCGGCGGCACGCGGACAGACGGCCGGGCTGTCAGGCGGTGGTCAACGGCCCGGCCGGCGGGCTGGTCCTCCACGCGCCCGGCCGCGCGGACGGCGAGGTGCTCTACGCCGGGAAGGTGTAGGGTCTGCCGGTGATCTGAGGCACGCACGGGAAGCGCGGCCCTTTCACTCCGCGCCGAAGTGTCGGACGACCTGTTCCAGGGCGTCGGCGACGTAGATCGCCGCCGTGTAATGGCCGCAATTGTACCAGACGATCTCCTGTTCGCCGCTGGCGCGCCACAGCCTTTCGGCCATCTTCGGCGGCACGATCTCGTCGTGCCGGGCTTCGAGCATGAGCAGCTTGCGGCCCTTGAGGTTGGCGGCGCGGGTGATCGGGTCGTAGGGGGCGATAAGCTTCGCCAGCGCCGCTTTTTTGCCGCCCAGCGCCTCGAACGTCTTGCGGTAAATGGTCGCTCGCGGATCGTCATAGTAGCCGTCCACCAGGCCGCCGCCGCCGAGCAGCAGGGCCACGCGGCCCAATTTCGGCTCCATTTCGGCGGCCAGCGCGGCCATGAAGCTGCCAAGGCTGGTGCCGAGGACGCCGAGCCGTTTGCCGTCGATCTCCGGCCGCGATTCCATCCAGGCCGTCGTCAGCCGCACGTCGAGCACCGTCTGACGCACGGCCGCCGTGGTGCGCGGCACGTCGGTGGAAAGCAGACGCAGGCCGCTGCCGGCCGGGCGGCGCGGGCCGTAGTAGGCCATCTGCATGAACAGGCCGCCGATGCCGTGGCGGGCCAGGTGCGTGCCGATGACGCGCGAGATCGTCTGGTCGCCGCCGGTGACGTCCAGCAGGATGACGCACGGAAACGGCCCCTTCCCTTCGGGGCGGTAGTATTCGGCGTAGACGGTGTTGTTCTCGGGGACGGGACTTTCGACGGCGGAAGGGAAGCGGACGGAGTAGACGCGGACTCCGACGCTCGGCATATCGTACATCCACTTCATCTCATAATCGAACGAGCGCGGCTCCAGGCGGTAGCGCTCGGGTATGCCGCGCTGGTCTTCGGCCGGCTTGAAATGGACCGTACCGTGTTCGACGGCCGGGGCCGGTCCCGCGGCGGCGATGGCGGGGGCGACCGACAGCAGGGCGCAGGCGAGGACGGACGAGCGCATGGCGAAAGCTCCTCACGGGAAGTCGGACCCGGCGCGACGGCCGGGCAGCTTACAGTATTGGTTGTTGACGCGGCGGAGACAAGGAGCAAATGTCGGGCGGAAGTCACCCGTCGTCCCCCGCCGCCTCGAGATGCCGCACCGTCTCCGGCTGAAGCACCAGCGGCGGCGACCCCGGCCGCTCCAGCTCGACGCCGCCGAAGCCGAGTTCCAGCAGACGCCCCCGGTGCGTCGGGCCGTCGTGGCGCTCGGCGATCACGTCCCGGCCGCGGAGACCGACGCGCCGTTTCCAGCGCGCCTCCAGCGTCGCCAAGTCGCCGTCAAGGAGCCGAGTATATTCCTCGTCCATCCGGCGCAGCAGCATTTCCGCCGCCGTGCGGGCGTCCAGGTCGGCGTCGGTAAACTGGGCGAGCGACGCGCCGTGCGGCAGCCCCGCCGCGGCGAAGTACGCGGCCGGCTGGCGGACGTTCAGTCCGATCCCGGCCACGGCGCCGCGGCCCTGTTCGATGAGGATGCCGCAGACCTTGCGGCCGCGAACCAGCACGTCGTTCGGCCATTTGATCCGCGGTTGCTGGCCGGTCAACGTGCGCACCGTCTCGCACACGGCGACCGCGGCCCAGGCGGTCAGCACGGCCGGCCGTCGCAGCGCCGGCGGCGGGAACAGCAGCACCGAAAGAAGCACGCCGTCGCCGCGACGACACTGCCAGCGGCGGCCGTGCTGACCGCGGCCGGCCGTCTGCTCCCCGGCCAGCACGGCCACGCCGTCGTTGGCCGGGTCGTCCGCCAGCCGCGCCGCCACGCTGTTGGTGCTGTCCACCTGGTCGAAGTAGAGGACGCGACGGCCGATTCGGCGAGTATCCAGATGCCATTCGTCATGAAACATCGGTCTGGTAATCCAGGGCAATGTCCAGCGCCGGGGCCGAGTGCGTCAGGGCGCCGACGCTCACGCGGTCCACGCCCGCTTCGGCGACGGCCCGCAGCGTCGCCAGCGTCACGCCGCCGGACGCCTCCAGCAGCACGCCCGGCGCCGTCGCGTTGCGCCGCCGCACCGCCTCGCGCATCAGGTCCGGCTTCATGTTATCGAGCAGCACGACGTCCGGCCGGGCTGCCAGGGCGGCGTCCAACTGCGTGAGATCGTCCACCTCGATTTCGAGCGGGAAGCGCGAACTGAACATTTCCCGCGCCCGCCGCACCGCCTCGGCAACGGCCCCCGCGCCTCCGACCGCGGCGAGGTGGTTGTCCTTGATGAGTACGCCGTCGCCGAGGCCCATGCGATGGTTGTGGCCGCCGCCGCATCGCACCGCGTACTTCTCCAGAAGCCGCCAGCCCGGCGTCGTTTTGCGCGTGTCCAGCACCTGACACGGCAGTCCGGCCGCCGCCTGGACGTAGCGGGCCGTCGCGGTCGCCACGCCGCTCAGCCGTTGCAGGAAGTTCAACGCCGTCCGCTCGCCGGTGAGGATCGAGCGCATCCGCCCGCTCACCACGGCCAGCACCGCGCCGGGCGATATGGTTGTGCCGTCGGCGATCCGCGTCTGAAACGACAATTGGGGATCGATAATAGCGAAGGTCATTTCCGCGGCCGGCAGTCCGGCGACGACGCCGGCGGCTCGCGCTACCAGGGCGGCCCGGCCGGGCGTATCCAGCGGAATGACGGCCTGGCTGGTCAGATCGCCGTTGGCTCCGAGGTCCTCTTCCAGGGCCAGATCGAGGAGGCGTCGGCAGGCGGTCGCTTCGGCGGCGGTGAACATGGAGGGCTTCTCAGGCGAAATATCGCACCGCGTTGCGGAACAGCGCCAGCCCTTCGCCTTCCGGCGCCAGGCCGAGGCGCGTCCAGCGCGGGTGCTGCGTCGGCAAGACATGGCGTTCCGGATGCGGCATAAGGCCCAGCACGCGGCCGCTGGCGTCGCACAGGCCGGCCACGTCGCCCTGCGAACCGTTGGGGTTGTAAGGCCGGCCGTCCCCCCCTCCCTGCCCTCCCCCCACGGGTGGGGGAGGGTTGGGGTGGGGGGCGTATTTCAGCACGACCTGCCCCGCCTGCTCCAGGCCGTGCAGAATCCACTCCTCCCGCACGAGAAACCGGCCCTCTCCGTGGGCGATCGGGACGTGCAGCCGGTCGATGCCCGTGAGAAAGGGACAGCGGCCGGGGAAGGCCTGAAGCGCGACCCAGCGGTCCTGAAAACGGCCGGAGTCGTTGTGGGCCAGCGTGGCGATCGGGCCGTCTTCGTCGGGCGGGACCAGCAGACCGGCCTTGAGGATGGCCTGAAAACCGTTGCAGACGCCGAGAATGAGCTTGTCGGCGTCGCGGAAGCGGCGCAGGGCGTCGCCGAGGAAGCAGCTCAGCTGATTGGCCAGAATTTTGCCCGCGGCCACGTCGTCTCCGTAAGTGAAGCCGCCCGGCACGACCAGGATTTGAAAGCGCTGCAGTAGGGCCGGCTGTTCGCGCAGGCGGTTGATGTGAACGCGGTCGGCGACGGCGCCGGCCGTCTCGAAGGCGAACTGGGCCTCGGCGTCGCAGTTGGCGCCTGGGGCACGCAGGATCAGCACGCGAGGCGTGGCCATGACAGTTCGAGTCATCCGCCGGCAGCGCCCGGCGAGCGCGAAGGCCGGGAGGACGCCCCCCCACGCCGTGGTTGTTCTAGCGGGCCGGCGCCCCGGCCGCCACACCGAAACCCGATGCGACCGCTCCGAACACGGCCAACGGAATTATCGCCGCGGCCATCGGCAACTCATTGACGGGAATCGGCGGCCGGCGGAGAATGGCTGAGGGGCCTCCGCGAGAATCGCTTTCGGTAAACAAGAGCGCGCCTGGCGCCGGGGCAATGGCCCCGGAACACCAACCCGGAGCGCAAGCGAGGGGGAAGGTTCCTCGACCTCATCCCTCGCTCGCGCTTCGGGTTGGTGTGATGACCCATCTTGTCGGGGGATTTGGGAGGTCGAAACGGCGACGAGTTTCGCGAGGCCCCGTGAGGAACAACGACCCATGAGCGACGAAACGAAGACGGAAGAGTTGTCGTCGCCCCCGCACGGCGCCGGACCCGCCGAGGCCGCCACGGCCGCCGACGCGCCCCGCGGCCAGTTCGCGACCACCACGCCCCTCGACGACGCGCCCACGGCCGGCGTCCCGTCGCCGGCCGTGGGCGGCTACGAGATCCTGGGCGAACTGGGGCGCGGCGGCATGGCGGTCGTTTACAAGGCCCGCCAGACCGGACTCAATCGGCTGGCCGCCCTCAAGATGATCCTCTCCGGGCCGCTCGCCGGGCCGGACGAACTGGCCCGTTTCCGCGGCGAGGCGGAAGTCCTCGCCCACTTGCAGCACCCCAATATCGTCCAGATTTTCGAGATCGGCGCCCTTGACGGACGCCCGTACCTCGCACTGGAATACGTGGAAGGCGGCAGTCTGGCGCGACAGCTGAAGGGCAACCCCTGGCCGTTCCGGCAGGCCGCCCAGCTGACGGAAGTGCTGGCCCGGGCGGTTCACGCCGCCCACCTCAAGGGCGTGGTCCACCGCGACCTCAAGCCGGCCAACGTCTTGCTTACGCTCGACGGCGTTCCCAAGGTCAGCGATTTCGGAATCGCCAAGCGCCTCGACGGCGTCGGCGCGACGCAGTCCGGCGACATCCTCGGCACGCCTGGTTACATGGCCCCGGAACAGGCGACCGGCAAGGCCAAGGACGCCGGGCCGGCCACCGACGTGTACGCCCTCGGCGCCATCCTCTACGAACTGCTCACCGGCCGGCCCCCGTTCCAGGGCGCGTCGGTCCTGGACGTTTTGCACAAAATCACTTCAGAAGATCCGGTAATGCCTTCGCGGTTGAGGCCCGACCTCCCGCGGGACTTGCAGGCCGTCTGCATGACCTGTCTGGAGAGGGACCCCGGCCGCCGCTATGCGACCGCGGCGGCGGCGGCGGACGATTTGCAGTCGTTCCTGCAAGGGGAGCCGATCCAGGCGCGGCCCTCCGGCGCGGCGGCGCGGCTCCTGCGGCGCGTGCGGCGCAGGCCGGCGCTGGCGGCCCTGCTGGCGTCCGGGGCCGTCGCCGTGCTGAGCCTGTTGCTGGGCGGCTGGTGGTACGCCTTCGCGGTCAGCGGCCTGGCGATGACGGCGCTGATGGCGGCCGGCTGGTGGTACAGCGGCCGCCTCCGGGCCGCCCTGGCCGACCTCGTCCGGCAGCAGCGGGCCGCGGAACGCCACGTGGACCGCCTGCGCCTTCTCCTGGATACGACGCGGCGGCTGATGAGCGCCACGGACCTGGAAGCGCTCCGGCTGATTAGCGAGGCGGCCACGCGGCTGGTCGATGCCGAATATGCGACCGTTTATCTCGTCGATCACCGGGCCGGCGTCCTCTGGTCGCAGGTGGTGCTGGGAGAGGGGGTCGGCGAGATCCGCGTCCCACTGGGCGTCGGCATCGCCGGCGCCGTCGCGGTTACGGGTGAACTGATCAATTTGCCCGACGCCTACGCCGACCCGCGCTTCAACCCGGAGGTGGACCGGCGCACCGGCCAGCGGACCCGCAACATGATTACGTTGCCGATGAACGGCCGCGACGGGCGCGTCCTGGGCGTCTTTCAGGTGTTGAATAAGCGGGGCGGCGCATTCGGCCCGGAGGACGTGATGCCGCTGCGTTCGTTGGCGGCGACGGCGGCCGTGGCCCTCGAACAGATGCAGGCGGCGCGGGGGGGGTGAGTCCGGGCCGGCTTGCCGGGAGGCGAGAAGCCGCGCCGAGCGATGAAGGGTTGGTGGCGGACGCCGGCGTCCGCCCGTCCGTCGTGCGGAGTTCGCCGCGTCGGGCGTCATCCCATCAGCTTGCGGAACTCCTCGAAGAGGTAGCCGCTGTCGTGCGGGCCGGCCGACGCCTCGGGGTGGTACTGCACGCTGAACAGCGGGAAGCGCCGGTGGCGCATCCCTTCCAGCGTCTGGTCGTTGAGGTTGATGTGCGTCGGCTCCAGGTCAGGCGGCAGGTCGTCGATGCGCACCGCGAAGCCGTGGTTCTGCGTGGTGATCTCGACCTTGTTGCTGCGCCGGTCGAGCACCGGCTGGTTGGCGCCCCGGTGGCCGAACTTGAGCTTGAACGTCTTGCCTCCAAGCGCCAGGCCGCACAGTTGATGCCCTAAACAGATGCCGAATATCGGCTTCTTGCCCGCCAGCCGGTGTACCGTCTCGATGGCGTATCCCAGCGGCTCCGGGTCGCCGGGGCCGTTGGACAGAAAGACGCCGTCCGGCTTGTGGGCCAGCACGTCCTCGGCCGTGGCCGTACCCGGAAGCACCGTCACCTTGCAGCCGACCTGCACCAGGCAGCGCAGGATGTTGTGCTTCATGCCGAAGTCGAGGGCGACGACGTGGTGCGTCGGCGGCCGCGGCGGCAGGTAGGTCACCAGCGGGTTGACGAAGCCTTCCGACCAGCCGAATTCGCGCGGCGGCGCCACCTCGCGCACGAGGTCGCGGCCGACGATGCCGGGCCGCGTTCGCGCCTTGTGGACCAGGGAAACGTCGTCGAGGTCGGACGTGGACAGGACGGCGTTCATGGCGCCGCGCACCCGCAGCCGCCGCACCAGGGCGCGGGTGTCGATGCCCTCCAGGCCGAGGACGCCGGCCTCGCGGAGGTAGTCGTCGAGCGAGCCTTCCGAGCGGAAGTTGCTGGGCGTGCGCGTCAGTTCGCGGACGACGAAGCCCTCGACCCGCGGACGCGCGGACTCGCGGTCCTCGCGGTTGACGCCGTAATTGCCGATCAACGGATAAGTCATGGCGACGATCTGGCCCTTGTAGGAGGGGTCGGTGAGCACCTCCTGGTAGCCGGTCATACTGGTGTTGAAAACGGCCTCGCCGGTGGCCTCGCCGGCCGCGCCGAAGGCGCGACCGGCGTAGACCGTGCCGTCTTCGAGGGCCAGTTTCGCCGGGATCGCCGCCATCCACGCTCCTTTAGATGTTCAAACATTGGGGAGGGAAGGACCGCGCAAACTACGAAACACTGTAGGGATTGCCGGCGCGGTCGGCCAGAAGGGGTTGGGCGCGCGCTGGAGTAGACCGCGACGGCCGATTCCGGGACAATAACACCGAAGCGCCCCGTCCCCGGAGACCGTCCCATGACGCCGACCCTCCCGGCTTCGCCCGGTTTCTTCGAGGAAGTCGAAATCCACGGGCACATCATCGACTCGCTGCTGTTGCCCAAGGTGCTCGACGAGATCCTCACCCGCGGCGGCTCCTACGCCATCAAGGACATCCGCGTCGGCCAGCGCCAGGAAGACCCCAGCCACGCCCGCATCGAGGTCCGCGCCCCCACCGCCGACCAGCTGCGCGACATCCTCAACGCCATCCACGACCACGGCGCCGTGCCCGTCTCGCCGCAAGACTGCGTTGCCGTGCCGGCCGACATGGACGGCGCCTTCCCGGAAGGCTTCTATAGCACGACCAATTATCGCACGCAGGTCCGCCTGGGCGGCGACTGGGTGGACGTGGAAGACCAGGAGATGGACTGCGGCATCCTCGTCGATCCGGAGGGGGCCGCCGCCCGCTGTCTGCCCATGACCGACGTGCGCGTCGGCGACCGCATCGTCGTCGGCCGGCAGGGGCTGCGCGTCTTCCCGGCCCACGCGGAGGCGCGGCAGAACCTCTTCGAGTTCATGGCCAGCCCGGTGTCCAGCGAGAAGCCCAAGGGCGTGACGGTGCGCGAGATCGCCGCCGCCATGCGGCGCACGCGCGACGCCGGCGAGAAAATCCTGGCGGTGCTCGGCCCGGCCGTGGTCCACACCGGCGGCCGCGAACACGTCTGCCGGCTGATCCGCGGCGGCTACCTCAACGTCCTCTTCGCCGGCAACGCCCTGGCCACCCACGACATCGAGCTGGACCTGTACGGCACCAGCCTCGGCGTCTCGCAGGACCAGGGGCTGCCGACCGAAGAAGGCCATGAACACCATTTGCGCTCCATCAACACCGTTCGCCGATTGGGCGGAATCCGCTCGGCCGTGGAACGCGGCGTGCTCAAGAGCGGCATCCTTTACGAGTGCGTCAAACACGACATCCCGTTCGTGCTGGCCGGCAGCATCCGCGACGACGGCCCGCTGCCGGAGGTCATTACGGACATTCTGGAAGCGCAAAGGCGGATGCGCGAGTTGATCCACGGCGTCGGCTTCTGCCTGATGGTCGCCACCATGCTGCATTCGATCGCCGTCGGCAACCTGCTGCCGGCGTGGGTCAAGGTGGCCTGCGTGGACATCAACCCGGCCACCGTCACCAAGCTGACCGACCGCGGCAGCGTCCAGACCGTCGGCGTCGTCACCGACGCCGAGCCGTTCCTGCGGGCGCTGGTGGCGGAGTTGAACCCGTAATTCCTTCTCACCCGCCGCGAGCGCGAGCGAGCGGATTTCGCCCAACCCGCTCGCTCGCGCTCGCGGCTGGTAATTGGGGACCGTTATGCGACAGCCGCGCATCCTCATGTGCCCGCCCGATTACTACGGCATCGAATACGAAATCAACCCCTGGATGAGCCGGTCCCGCGGCAGCTCGCCCGAACGCGCCCGCGCCCAGTGGCGGCGGCTGCACGACACGCTCGCCGGCCTCGGCGCCGCCGTCGAGTTGATGACGCCCCGGCCGGGCCTGCCCGACCTGGTGTTCACGGCCAACGCGGGGCTGGTCTTCGGCGGCAGCTTCTTCAGCTCGCGTTTCCGCCATGAAGTGCGCGCCCGCGAGTCGCCGCACTTCGACGCCTGGTTCGCCGAACACGGCTTCACGGTCGAACACCTGCCGCCGAACATGTTCTTCGAGGGCGCCGGCGACGCCCTGTTCTGCGGCGCGTCGCTGTTCGCCGGCTACCGCATCCGCAGCGACGTGCGGGGCTGCCAGCACCTGGCCGGCCTGCTCCGCCGGCAGGTGCTGCCGCTGGAACTGGTCAATCCGTATTTCTACCATCTGGATACATGCTTTTGCCCGCTGGCGCCCGGCGAGGCAATCTACTACCCGGAGGCGTTCGACGTGTACGGCCGCAAGGTGCTGGAGCGACACGTGCCGCGGCTGATCGCGGCCGCGGAGGACGAGGCCAAACGCTTCGGCTGCAACGCCGTGGTGGTGGGCAAGACCGTGGTGGTGAACGCCGGTTGCGGCCGGTTGGCGGCGGACCTGCACTCGGCCGGTTACACGCCGATCGCGGTAGAGCTGGACGAGTTTTTGAAGTCCGGCGGCAGCGCCAAGTGTTTGACGCTGCGCCTGGACGGCGAGGAGGCGGCGGTGTGGGAGTGACGACCAGCCGCGAGCGCGAGCGAGCGGATTTCGCTCAATCCTCTCGCTCGCGCTCGCGGCTGGTCATAGCCGTCTCACCACAACGTATCAATGCGCGGCGCCGGCCGCGTCCCGCGACGGTTCAGACAGAACATCAGCGCGGCCGCGACGACGGCCAAAATGCTGAGAATCACGACCAGGTCCAGCCAGACGGTTCGGCTGACCGCCTGGCGGGCGAGGCCTTCGTCGATGGCGTCCGAGCGCGCCTCCGGCGTCGTGGTCGTCTCTCGCGCCTTGGCCGCCGCGGCGACGGCGTTGTCCGTGGCGGCGATGTAGTTGTTTTCCAGGCTGAAGCCGAGCACCAGTTGCAGGATCAGGAACAGCAACAAGATGAGGTTCAGCGCGGCAACGACGCCCCAGCGCCAGGGCAAAAGCGGGTACGCGGTGGGCGGCAGTTTGCTCGGAGGGACGAACGACAGCGCCAGGCAGCCGATGGTGACTAGGAACGTCGGGATGAACAGCAGCAGGTAGAAAACGAGCAGGAAGTTCCATCCCGGCTCGGCCCCCTTGGCGAAAGCGGTGGAGTTGCCGATGACGTCCGGGTCGATGCTGTAGCCGCCGTAAGCGGCCTGCCAGGCGTTCTGCCAGGCGCGGGGCACGCCGCCGGGGAAGAGGCCGGTCCAGGCGAAGAACGTCAGGAACAGGATGAGGAACACCGCGACCGGCGCCACGTACTGGAGCACGCGGGGGCTGAACCAGATCGTGTATTTGCGGTGATAGCCTTCCGGCATGGGCGCGGCGGGGAAGGTCGGCTGTTCGTCGGTGTAGGTCGGCGGCGGCCCGGACGGCGACGCGGCGGCAAACGAGGCCGGCGGCTTGGGGGCGGGCGCCGTGCTCTCGAAGTTGAGTTCCGGCGGGTGCGGCGGCGGCGCCACGGGGTCTTTGAACCCGTAGGTTTCGGCCGGGGCGGGCGGCGGCGACGGCGGCGGGGGCGGCGTCTGCGGCAGGGCGGGCACGGTGAACGTGCCCGCGCACAGGGGACAGCGCATCGGCTGGCCGGCGTACTGTTCCGCCACGCTGAGCGGCTTCTGACAATTCGGACACAACAGATTCATGGTCGGCGGTCCTGCTTGGAGGATGTCGGTTCGTGCGTAACAATCCCATGCCGGACGATCCGTGTCAATGGCGCTGGGGCAGGGTTTCGGCCGCGTGCATCCGGAAGGCCCGCGGCAGATGGTCCAGCAGGTCCGTGGCGATGAGAGAGGTTTCGCCCAAAGCGTCGCGGGCCAGGTCGCCGGCCAGGCCGTGCAGGTACACAGCCAGCCGGGCGGCGGCGAACGCGTCGAGACCCTGACCGAGCAAGGCCGTCGTCAGTCCGGTGAGTACGTCGCCCGTGCCGCCGGTGGCCATGCCGGGGTTGCCAGTGTCGTTGAGGTAAACGCCCCGGCCGTCGCTGACGACGGTGCGTCTGCCCTTGAGCACCAGGACAACGCCGTGGTCGGCGGCGAAGCGGACGGCCAGTTCCTGGCGGCGGCCCTGGACGGCGGCCGCGTCGCAGCCGAGAAGACGGCCGAACTCGCCGGGGTGGGGCGTTAGCACGGTCGGCCCCCGGCGGAGTTTGAGCGCGTCGAGAAACGGCGGCAGGGCGTTGAGGCCATCGGCATCAAGCACGAGCGGCAAAGTCGTTTGTTCGAGGGCCGCGCGTACGACGGCGGAAACGCCGTCGCCGCGTCCCAGGCCGGGGCCGAGGCCGGCCGCGGTGCTTTGATTGAGCAGGGCGACGAGTTCGGCGCCGGCGTCGGCGGCAAGGCGGCCGTGGGCGTCTTCGGGGAGGGGGACCGTCATGTAACAAGGGTTGCCGGCGGCGGCGACGGGGAGGACGCCGGCGGGGACGGCGAGGCGGACAAGTCCGGCGCCGCCGCGCAGGGCGGCGGTGGCGCAGAGGACGGCGGCGCCGGACATGCCGCGGCTGCCGGCGACAAGAACGACGCGGCCGAAGTCGCCCTTGTTGGCGTCGGGGTCGCGGGGGGCAAGGCGGGGAACGTCGGCGCTGGCGTCGGCGGTAGGCATTTCCATGACCGTGGCGCGGACTGCGAGGCGCGTTGTGGCTTGATCGTGTTTGTATGCCGACGACGCCGTTGCGTCCATCTTCCACTCGCCTTCTTCGCGGGCCGCGCTCTTGCTTGACCGTCGCGGACGGCCCGACTAGACTGAGGTGGAAATGGGAGGCCGTGCCAGCGTGGCGAAGTCAGCGATGCCCAGGGGCGAGGAACCGGAGCCGCGGTTGTCGCGGGCCAGCGTCGGCCGATTGAGCCTCTATCTGCGACGGCTGGAGGCGCTGCTGCGGGAGGGCGCGACCAAGGTGTCAAGCGGCGCGCTGGGGAAGCGCTGGGCGTGACCGACGCCCAGGTGCGCAAGGACCTGGCGTACCTCGGCCATCTGGGCCATCCCGGCGTCGGCTATGCGGCGCCGGAACTGGTGGCCGCCATCCGGCGCGCGCTGGGAATCGACCGGGAATGGCGCGTGGCGCTGGCGGGCGTGGGCAACCTGGGCCGGGCGTTACTGCGGTATCGCGGCTTCACGGAGCGCGGTTTTCGCGTCGCGGCCCTGTTCGACGCGGACCCGGCGAAGGTTCGTCAGCGGGTGGACGGCCTGGAGGTTTACCCCCCGGACGTGATGGCGCAAGTGCTGCCCGCGTTGGGCGTGGAGCTGGGCGTCTTGACGGTGCCGGCCGAGGCGGCGCAGGCGGTGGCGGACGCGATGGTGACGGCGGGGGTGCGCGGCCTACTGACGTTCGCCCCCGGCGTGCTGCGTCTTCCGGCCGGGGTGAGCGTAGTTTCGGTGGACCTGACCGTCCAGCTGGAGCAGCTGGCGTTTCTGGTGCAGATAAGCGGCGGCGACTGAGCCGTCGTTTTCCTTCCTACGCGTGGCAATTTGCCGCCTCATCTCATTCCTCCGATCCAACCTTCTCGCCGTGCATCTGGGCAACACATTGGAGGCGCCGCGGGGAAAACTCCGCGTTGATCTGGTGCGTCGGGAGGCCCTTCGTATTGCGCGCCGTTTTCAGGCCCGGCAGGTAGTTTTCCCAAAACCGGGTTAGTCCTTGAAGGCGTCCAGCGCCGCGGACAGGCCTTCCGACGGCGGCACGGCCCGCTCTTTTCTTCCTTTGGCGGCCCTGGGATGTGGAGTATACGTATTATGGGCCGCAGGTGTTGGGCTCCCGACGAGCGCCCTGGCGAATGCGGGTAATAGGGCAAGTTTTGCGAGGCCGCGATCATGGACGCACCCATCCGAACCAGCCGCGCGGCGGCGGCCGCGCTTGTCACGGGCGTAGCGTCTCTCGCCTGCGGCCTCCTCGCCCTCGTCACTCAGTTCGATCAATTCCTCCTTGGCGTCGTCGTCCTCGGAGTCCTGACCTTTGTGCTGGGAATCGGCGGCTGGATCGCGGTGAAGCGGTCGCCCGCCGCGCTCCGCGGCAAGGCCCTCGCCGGATGGGGCATGGCGACCTCGGTCGGCGGCTTCGTCCTCGGTTTCGCGCTTCTGCCGGCCACTTGAAGGGTGCGCGAAGCAGCCGCCAGGTTGGCGACGAGGAATAACCTGAAGCAGATCGCACTCGCCATGCACGACTACGCCGACGCCCACGGCGGCCGTCTCCCCCCGGCCGTCCTGCGCGACGCGACCGGCAAGCCGCTGCACAGCTGGCGCGTGCTGATCCTGCCCTATCTGGAACAGAAGTCCCTTTACGAGAAGTTCCGCATGGACGAGCCGTGGGACAGTCCCCATAACATCGCCCTTTTATCTTCTATGCCTCACGAGTATGCCACGCCGCGCGACCTGCCGGTGGAGGCGCGGGCCGAGCCATTCTCCACGTTCTACCAGGTGTTCACCGGCGAAGGGACGGCGTTCCAGGGGTCTGAGGGGTTGCGTCTCCCGCAGGATTTTTCCGACCCAACTTCAAACACCATTTTGGTGGTCGAGGCGGGCCGCGCCGTTCCGTGGACGCGGCCGGACGACCTGCCGTATGAAGCCGACCGGCCGCTGCCGCCGTTGGGAGGCGTCTTTACGGGTGAAAGTCGGTTCAGCATGTTCGGGTCGAAACGCGTCAAGGGCTTCCACGCCGTCATGGCCGACGGGTCCGTCCGGTTCCTCACTTCCGCGACCGGCGAAGCGACCCTGCGCGACGCGATCACGCGCAACGACGGCAGGCGGCTCGGCGACGACTGGTAAGCCAGGGCCGTCCGATCTTTGGTATCATGGTCGGGGAAGGAGAAACGCCATGAGCCTCACCATTGACCCGCCGAGAATCATTTTTAACGCGACGATCCGGTTGAGCCGCAGGCATCGGGCCTGGTAAACCACACCCATGCCGCCCCGGCCGATCTCGCGAATCCTCTCATAGCCGGGAACCTGCGGCAGCGGACTGGACTGTTTCCAGGCCACCGTTTCATTGCCGCTGTCGTCGATTCGTCCGGCGGGTGAAGGCGGCGGCGCCGTCGCGCATTCCGTTTGATCCTGGGCGCCTCTGATTGACAGGGTATCGATCCGTGCGCCGCACTGTGGACAGGTGATCCGCGCGTCGTCCTGAGTGGAGCGGAACGTATCGAGGAGGCGCCCGTAGTGCTTGCGGTTCGGGCAGGTGTACGCTTGAGCCATTCGCTCACTCCTGGAAGGCGCGCGAACCGCGGGGCTGGGAGCTTGGCGCGGCGGTTGGGCCGGGCTGGACGTAAGAGGGAATATTCGCCCATTTCATCTCTCGATACGAGCAAATAATCCCGACTACGATTAATCCCCCTCCGGTGCAAAACTTCTTATTCTCCCGACGTCGTTTGTAAAGTTCGGCACGCCGCTTTCGATTCGTCAAGGAATAACTTCACGGCGCCAGGATAGGCTTTCGGTCCCATTTTCCCCCAACAGATAAAGCTTCTATAACGACGCCGCATCAATCCAATCCCGTTCACCGTGCTCGGGCTTGCCCCCCGCCGTATTCCCACGACGCGGCGGCGGAAGGGCGGGGATCTCCCCACGCTTGGCGGAACCCTTACATTGATGGGGAAGGCCCCGACCCGCGCGAAGCAAGCCATGCCCCATCGTTTACCTATCGGAATTATCGGTCTCGGCCGGCGCTGGCGGCGCTACCGCCCAGCGTTGGCCGGCCTGCGCCGCCGTCTGGCGGTGCGGGCCGTCTGCGACCAGCGGCCGGATCGCGCGGCGCGAACGGCGCGGGAACTCGGCTGCGACGCGGCGGCCGGGCCGACTGACCTGCTCGACCGCGACGACGTGAAGGCGGTGCTGCTTCTCGACGCCCAGTGGTTCGGCCTCTGGCCAGTGGGGCAGGCCGCGCGGCTGGGTAAGCCCGTCTTCTGCGCCGTGCCGCTTTCCGGCGACGACGCCCATGCCGATGAGATAGTGCGCCGGGTACATGCGGCCGCGCTGCCGGCGATGGCGGCGTCGGGACCAGCGCTCGCGCCCGCCCTGACGCGCCTGCGCGACCTGCTGGCGACCCGACTTGGCGCCCCGCGGCTCGTCCGCTGCGACTGGTGCGGGCCGGATCGGACGGCGGGGACGCCCGGCATCCACGTCCTGCCGGGGCTGACGGCCGCCTGCGCCGACCTGCTCGGCGGTGAACCCCGGAGCGTGTCGGCGACCGCCGCCGAGGCCGCCCGATTCCTCGGCGTTTTGCTACAATTCGGCGACGGCAAGGCGGCGCAGCTCAATCTCTGGACCGGGACAGGCGTTCGGCCGGCGCGCCGCTTCCAGGCCGTGACCGACGCCGGCGACGCCACGGCGGAACTGCCGGGTACGCTGCGCTGGCGCGACGGCGAAGGTTCGCACACGATCCATGCGCCCCGGCGTCCGTTGCCGCGCTTGCTGCTGGAACGGTTCCTCGACGCTTTGGCCGCCGGCGCCCCGCCCGAACCCGGCTTCGCCGACGCCTACCGAGCCCTGCTTTGGGCCCGGGCCGCCCGCCGCAGCCTCGCCGAGGGTCGCCGAGTGGACATCGACGCGGACCCACGGGACATGAAGACCGTGTGAGGAAGCGCCGGCCGGGCATCGCGTTTGCATCCCACCGTTGCAAGGCCCGACAAGGGACGACCCCATGCGTTACCTCGCACTCGCCACCGACTACGACGGCACCCTGGCCCACGACGGCCGCGTGAAGGACTCGACCGTGGCGGCGCTGGAACGGCTGCGCAAGTCCGGCCGGCGGCTGCTGCTCGTGACCGGCCGCCAATTGGACGACCTCCAAAAGACTTTTTCCCGCCTCGACCTCTTCGATCACGTCGTCGTCGAGAACGGCGCCTTGCTCTACAAACCGGATACGAAAGAGGAGAAGGTGCTCGGCGCCGCCCCGCCGCCGGCCTTCCTGGAGGCGTTGCGCGGCGCGGCGTCCCCATTTCCGTCGGCCGATCCATTGTCGCCACGTGGGAGACGCACCAGGCCGCGGTGCTCGACGCGATCCGCGAGTTGGGCCTGGAATTGCACGTCGTCTTCAACAAGGGCGCGGTCATGGTGCTGCCGCCGCAGGTCAACAAGGCGACCGGCCTCGGGGCCGCGCTGGCCGAGTTGAAGCTGTCGCCGCACAACGCCGTCGGCGTCGGCGACGCCGAGAACGACCACGCCTTTTTGGCCGCCTGCGAGTGCGCCGTGGCCGTGGCCAACGCCCTGCCGGCGCTCAAGGACCGGGCCGATTTCGTCACCCGCGGCGACCACGGCGCCGGCGTCGAGGAGTTGATCGACCACATCCTCGCCGACGACCTGGCCGCGGCCGGCGAGAGGCTGCGGCGGCACGACGTTCTGCTCGGCAAACGCGAGGACGGCGCGGAGGAGCGGTTCTCGCCCTACGGCGTCAACGTGCTGGCGGCCGGGTCGTCCGGCAGCGGCAAATCGACGCTGACGACCGGCTTGCTGGAGCGGCTGGCCGGTGCGGGCTACCAGTACGTTGTCATCGACCCGGAAGGCGACTATTCGACTCTGGAAGGGGCGATAGCACTGGGCGAACCCAGGCGGGCGCCGTCGGCGCAGGAGGTGCTGGGCCTGTTGGAGACGCCGGGGGAGAACGCCGTGGTCAATCTGCTGGGCGTGATGCTGGAGGCGCGGCCGGCGTACTTCACCGCCCTGCTGCCGCGTCTCCAGGAGCTGCGGTCGCGGACGGGCCGGCCGCACTGGGTCGTGGTGGACGAGGCGCACCACCTGATGCCGGCGGACTGGCGGCCGACGCCGGAGATGATGCCGAAAGAGACCGGCGGCATGTTGTACATCACCGTCCACCCGGACAGAGTGGCCGCGGCGGCGGTGGAGTCGGTACACCTGCTGCTGGCGGTGGGCAAGGAGCCGGAGAAGACGCTGGAGGCGTTCTGCCAGGCGGCGGGCCGCACGCCGCCGCCGCCGAGGCCCGTCGAATTGGCCACGGGCGAAATGCTGGTTTGGCGGCCGCAATCGGACGCCCCGCCCGCGCGCGTCCGCAGCGAACCGCCGCGCACGGAGCGCGTCCGCCATTCGCGGAAGTTCGCCGAGGGCAGCCTCGGGCCGGAGCGCGGCTTCGCCTTCCGCGGCCCGGAGGGGAAGCTGAACCTCAAGGCGCAAAACCTCGTAGTCTTTCTGCAAACGGCCGACGTCGTGGACGACGACACCTGGATGCACCACTTAAAGCAGCGGGATTATTCCCGATGGTTCCGAGAGGGGATCAAGGACGAGGACTTGGCGGCCGAGGTGGAGCGGATCGAGGGGCGAGCGGGCGCGTCGCCGAAGGAGGGCCGGGTGGCCGTAAGGGAGGCGGTGGAGAAGCGGTACACGCCGCCGGTGGACCCGCCGTCGGGAATGTGAGATTGATTCCCTCGCTCTGACTGGGAACCGGAGGGAATCGCGCGTTCGCAAACTCCACTCCGCGTCCGCCGCCGGCAATGAGGTTACTCAGGAAGGCGGAGTAATCGTCCCGCATGGGAAGATCGAGGTCGCGGCGAATGCGATTGCCTTGGGCCGCCGCCCGTTCGCCCGTTTCGGTTTCGCGGCCAACCGCTTATTCCCTTACCCGTACAGGCCGGCGCCTCGTTTCCCTGCGGCGGGACGGCGTTGAAATTGGTCCCGTGTCGGAACAATAACTCATTCTTGTCAGCGACGGATCGTCTGCGAATCTGGTCCGGTTGGAGGGTTTGGGAACCATACCGGAGGAGCGATTGCTCGATTTGCAGGAAGACGGTTCGATACGTGAATGCCAATGGGCGCTCCGTAGGGGAAGGAATACTCCGACTCGAAAGCGGACAGGAAATATCCTGTTATCAAAGGAGGGCCGTCGTCCGAGACGGCCCTCCAAATACAAGGCGAGGAATGGGCGGCCGCCCTCACTTCCCCAGCGGCCCGACGGCCCAAAGCGTATCGAACCCCCGCAGATAGATCCGACCGCCGGACACGGCCGGCGACGCGGCGAACTGGTCCGGCAACGTGTTCTCCGCTGCCTTCTCGAACTTCGGCCCCGTCTTCACCACCGTGAACACGCCGTCGCGGGCCGTCAGGTAGACATTGCCGTCGGCGTAGACCGGCGACGCCCGGTAGCGCGACGGGTGCAGTCGCTGGTTGTACTTCTCCTCGCCGGTCTTGGCGTCCAGGCAAATCAGTCGGCCGTCCTCCCGGCAAAGGTAGACCAGGCCGTCGTGGATCAGAGGCGAAGGCACGTCCGGCGTGCCGCGCGGCAGCCGCCATTGCTCGAACGGGCTGCCCGTATCGACCAGGCCGGTCGCGTCCGGCTTGACGCCGACCACCGCATGGTCCTTGGCCGAGGGGACGACGATCAGGTCGGGCGAGACCGCCGGCGACGCCACGAAACGCAGGTCGCCGCGATAATGGTCCTTGGGGTTCAGCCCGCCGACGCGCCAGATTTCGGAACCGTCGGTGAGGCGGTGGGCCGTGGCGTAGTCGTCGCCGTGGACGATCAGATAGGCGTCCTTGCCGTTGCGCCACATCACTGGCGAAGCGTAAGACTGCTCGTTCTCGTCGCGGCCGTCGCTCTTCCTTTGCACCTTCCAGATTTCTTCGCCGCTGGCCTTGTTCAGGGCGACGATGAGATGGGCGCCGGAGTGGAACAATTGCAGATAAATCCGGTCGCCGTCGAGCAACGGCGTCGAGTGAAAGCCCCATTGCATCTGGAACTTTCCGTATCGCTCCTGGACGTTGAACTTCCAGACCTCCTTGCCGTCGAGGTCGAAGCAGGCCAGTTCGCCGCTGCCGACGAAGGCGTAGACGTGCTTGCCGTCGGTGCTGGGGGAGGCCGAGGCGCCGTTGCCCTCGCCGCCGCGAATCACGCGGCCGCCGGGGCCGACCGCGCGCCGCCACAACTCTTTTCCGTCCGTGCCCACGCACAGGAGGGCGACGTGGTCGCCGTCCTGGCAGGTGAGGAACAGTCGGTCGCCCCAGACGGCGGGCGTGGAACCGCCGCTCCCCGGCAGCTTCAGCTTCCAGGCAACCTTGTCCGCGCTCCAATGCGTCGGAAGATGGGTTTCGCCGCTTACGCCGTCGTTGTCGGGGCCGCGCCACTGCGGCCAGTTCTCGGCCGGGGCGGCGGCGACAGTCGAGATAAGGACGGTGGCGAGGATGCCCCAGCGGCGAACGGAGGTAAGCGTCATGGCGGGAGGCCCCTGGCAGGAGGAATCGAGACGGTGGGCGGGTCGATTCGGGCAAGACGGATGGAATTCATATACCAGGGCGACGGGGGATTGTCCAGGGGCTCGGCCGGCCGCGCGCTTGACCACGCGCAGGACGGCGCGAACTCCCGTCACGGCCGATGAAACGGCCACTTGCCCGGGAAGTGACGTTGATTGTCGGGATGAGGGGCTTGGGGGACGCCGTTCCGTACATTCCCGGAATCCGCCCAGTCCACCCACTCCGCGAACTCAGGTTTCCGCTTCAGGTAGTCGTTGAGGATTTGCACCCGATTGTCGCGGCCCTTGGGATCGAACAACTCCTTGAATTTGGCGCTCGAAGCGGCCTCGTCGCTCTTCATCGCGTCGGTCACGGCGAGTCCGAGGCGGCCGACGAAGTGGTAGGACGGGGAGCGGCGCTCGTCCATGCGCGAGAACAGCGCCTCGGCCTCCGGGACCTTGTTCTGTTTGAGGTAAAGGACGCCGAGGTCGATGCAGTCCTCGACGCCGCGGGGGTTCGGCGAATTGTCCTTGAGACTCTCCTCGACCAGAGTCTTGAGCGATTCCTCATGTTCCTGTTGCGCGTCGCCCGCAGCGACCTTGTCCGGGAGAGACGGCGGCGCGACCGGAGCGACGGCGGCGGGGGAAGGAGGCGGAGCGGCCGCGGGGCGATGCCAGAAGATTGCGACGACGACGCACAGTACGACCAGGACGCCCCCCGCCGCCAACGACGCGATGCCCCAACGGGGCAACGCGGGCAACTTCCAGGGCGGGGCCGTCGGCGCCGACGGCGCATCCTCCGCCGGCAGGGCGTCCGCTTCGATCGCGCCCACCGAGATGGATCCGGTTGTTCCGTGGACGGAGGCGCGCACGCGGGCAATGTCCTTGAGCAGGTCGCGCGCGGACTGGTAGCGGTTTTCGGGCTTCTTCGCCATCATCTTGCGGATGACGGCGCAGAGGGCCGGCGGAACGTCGGGGCGGATCGTCTCCAGGCGAACCGGGTCGTCGCGCACGTGCTTGATGGCGATCTCAAAGGCGTGGCTTCCCGTGAACGGCGGATTGCCGGCTAGCATTTGGTAGCAGGTGACGCCGAACGAGTAGATGTCGCTGCGGCAATCGACGACCTTGCCCTCGACCTGTTCGGGACTCATGTACAGCGGCGTGCCCACCGTCGTCCCGCTGCGCGTCAGGTCCACGGCCTGCTCCACGGCGAGACAGCGCGATAGGCCGAAGTCGGCCACCTTGGCCTCGGCCTTGCGGGTCAGCAGGATGTTCTCCGGTTTCACGTCGCGGTGGACGATGCCCAGCTCGCTGGCGCGATACAGGGCGCTGGCCACCTTGCGCATGAGACTGAGCACGAGCGGCACTTCGAGAGGCCCGGTGCGCAGCAGGTAGTCGCGCAGGCTCTTGCCCTCGACGTATTCGAGGACCATGTAGTGTCGGCCCTCGTGCTCGCCCACCGTATAGACTTGGACGACATTGGCGTGGCTGAGCTTGGCGACGGTCTTCGACTCGGCCTTGAAGCGTTCGAGCGCCGTCGGATTGGCCGCGACGTCCTCGCGCAACACCTTGAGGGCGACCTTGCGCTTGAGGGAGAGTTGCTCGGCCAGGTAGACCCGTCCCATGCCGCCCTGGCCCAGCAGACGCAGGATGCGGAAGTCGCCAAACGTCTCCCCGACGAGGTCCGGGCTGGACGCTATGGAGGCAGAGTGAGTCGCACGCGGCGACGGGGTCTCGGTATCCATCGGGTGGCGCCCTCCGCGCGCAAGAGTTCTCTACCCATCCATCAGTATACAACACCGCACGACGGGCGGAAGTCCCGCTTCCCGTACCAACTTGTCTGCGGCATTCGTCTTTTGACGAGCCGGCCGCTTACCCTCCCGGCTCGCCTTCCGAACGGAACGCCTTGCGCCGCGCCATGAGGCGGTACGCCTCGGCAAGCACGGCGCGGCGGTCGTCGTTGGTCAACAGTAGGCCGAACAGCGGTATCTCCACCTGCGGCGCCATCCCCGTCTCGCGCAGCAGCCGCCGTTCCATCGCCTCCGTCGTCTCCACGGAACCGTCCTTGCGCAAGTGCAGCGGCGGCGGCCCGAACCCTTTCAGCGCCGGCGTAATCATCAGACCGCGGTGACAGTCGAGCGGGTCGTCCTCGCCGCACAACATGGCGACCCTGTGGCGTTCGAGGCCGCGCAGCAGCCGCGCCAGTCCGCGACGGAAATCGGTCGTCTCTCGAACGCGCTCGTAATCGACGCGGCCTTCCGAATCGTAAAGGGCGCGGTCGTCGGGCCGACCGCCGAGCAGCGCGCCGAGAAACACGTAGACGATCCCACTACTGTGTAATACGCCTTTTAGCGGTTCGCGGTTGAACCGCGGCATTCGGCGGCTGTAGGGGCTGGAGCGCACGTCGGCCACGGCGGTAACGCCGGCGCGGCGCAGCAACGCGACGAGCCGGGGCGATTCCTGGTTGGAGTGGCCGACGCTGAACAGGCGGCCCAAGGGCGCGGTGTTTTCCGGAGGCGGCGGGTCGCTTTCCATTTGCATTCGGCCCTTGCGGACGGGATGATGACGGCATTCTACCACGCCGCGGGGAGGCGTTCCAACGTGGACATGATCCTGCTCGACTGGACGCGCATGGGGACGACGTACTGCGTGGCGGGGGCCGTCGTGGAGGACGGGCGAACGCGGGTCGTGCGTCCGCTGTGGGTGCGCCACCGCCACGCGCCGGTGCGCAACGTCGGCTGGTCGCCGTTCGTCATGGACGGGCACGCACGCTGGGACGTGTTGGAGTTGGTCGGCCCCGTACCGGCCGCGCCATGGCCGCCGCACCGCGAAGACGTTTGGGTGCGCGAGCTGAGGGCGCGGAGTCGGTCGGCGACGCGAGAACAACGGCGATCCGTGTTGGCGGCGACCCAACTCGCGCCCGACCGGCCGCTTTTCGGCGCGCCGCTGGTGCGCACCGCGAGCAACGCCTACCTCGCGCCGGGGGTGGGGGAGCGCAGCCTCGCCACCGTCATCCTGCCAGGCGCCCGTATTCAATTCCTGTTGACTGCCCGGCCGGGCGGTCGGGCGGACTTGCGTGTGCGCCTTGATGCGCCCGGGTTCGAGGGATGCTTGCTGGCGTTGAAGGACCACTTCCTGCTGAGGAAGGGGGAACAAGCGTCGGCGAACCTGGAAGTGCAACTGGGGTGCGTTCGGGAGGCGGTGCGGGCGATGGGCGACCGGATCGCGGTTCGCATCGGGCTGTCGCGGCCTTACGCACCGGCCGGAGGTGAACTGGCGTGCTGGCTCATGGCCGACGGCTTCTTTTCCTTCGACGATCCGATGCCGTGACGCGGCGCAACGGATAGGCTCCCGGGTTACGACGCGGTATGGAACGTGCTGCCAGCCGGACAGGACGTTTGCCCTCCTAACCGGCCCGCCGGCGCGCCGGTTTGGAGGGCAAACATTGGCGGGGATTCGGCCGGAAGCGGTCGATCAGCGCAACGACGCCACGGCCTCGCACCATTCCGTCTCCCTCAACGCTCTTTCCCCGGCTTGGCGGCGCCGGCGTCCGCCGCCGCCGCGCAGCAGTCGAACAGAGGCGTCAGGGTGATGGTCGGGGGCGTACACGCCGGCAGCGGACAGAGCGTGAGGGCCGGCGGCGTGCATGGAGGCAGCGGACAGAGCGTGAGGGCCGGCGGCGTGCATGGAGGCAGCGGACAGAGCGTGAGGGCTGGCGGGGTACACGGCGGCAGCGGACAGAGCGTGAGGGCCGGCGACGGACACGGCGGCAGGGGACAGAGGGTGAGGGTCGGCGGGGTGCAGGGCGGCAATGGGATCAGGTGAACGGGAGGCGGGCAGCAGCAGGGCTGACACCCCGGTGCGGGGCACGGAGCGGCCGTCGCCGGGGACAGGCCCAAAAGAAGCACGCCGGTGAGGGCAATCATCCATCGAACGCCGAACAGCATCTCTTCTCTCCGTCAATCTGGGTGAAATGGGCCAACAGGGGTGTTTACACGCCGTTATCATCGCACCCGCCGGCCCCGAACGCAAGACGGTTCGCAAAATAGCTTCGGGCGCGCCGTGGGGGGGCGTCACACCGCGGCGGGGACTTCCACCGGCGCCGCGAGCCGCGCCGCCTTCTCTTCCTGCAATTTCAGCCAGCGCGCCCGGCGGACCCAGTAGAAGCGCACCGGCAAGAAAATGTCCACCACCTCGTCGGCGATGAGCAGCCCGCCCAGCACCGGCAGCGCCATCGCCGAGATGACCTCCGCAGCCGACGCCCGTGGCGAACAGCATCGGCGCCATGCGCCACGATGGCCACGCCCTCCGTCAGCAGCTTCGGCCGCAGCCGGTGGACCGCCCCGTCGATCACCGCCTGCGCGCAGTTCCTCCAGCGATTGGATGCTTTCCAGGCCGCCGCGCTTGTCGATGGCCTCGCGCAGGTAGACCAGCATGATGATGCCGGTCTCGGTCGCCATGCCGAAGGCCGCGATGTAGCCGACCCAGATGGCCACGGTGAACGGCGTCGGGGCCGCGTTCCAGTCGAACGCCTGGATCTTGGGGAAGAGGAACTGGAAGAAGACGCCGCCGGCCAACGCCTCCGGCACGGCCAGCATCATCAGCGCCGGCGTCGGCCAGGTCCTTGTAGGTCAGGTACAGGATGACGAAGATCAGCACGAACACCGCCGGCAAGACGATCCGCAGCGTCCGGGCGGCCCGCACCTGGTGCTCGAACTCGCCGCTCCACTCGAGGTGGACGCCGGCGGGCAGTTGCACCTTCTCGGCCACCGACGCGCTGGGCCTCGTCCACGAAGCCGACCACGTCGCGGTCGCCGCGCACGTTCAGGGTGACGTAGTTGCGACAGCTGGCCGTTCTCGCTCTTGATCTCGGCCGGCCCCTCCACGATGCGCACGTCGGCCACTTCGGAGAGCGGGATTTGCAGCGGCGCCGACCCGGCCTCGTGACCGGGGGCGACGTCGTGCGGGTCGTCCGACGGGCCGGTCGTGGTCGGCGGGGCTATGTCGGGCATGGCCGCGGACGCCGCCGGCCGCTCCGGCTTGCCGCGGCTGACCAGCAGACGCTTGACCGCCTCCTCGTCCTCGCGGTAGTCGCGCGGCGTAGCGGACGCGCACCGGGAAGCGGTCGCGGCCCTCGACCGTCTGCGTGATCATCCGGCCGCCCAGAGCCACCTCAATCGTATCCTGAATGTCGCCGACGCGGACGCCGTAGCGGGCCGCCTTCTCCCGGTCGATGTTGATCTCCAGGTAGCCCTTGCCCATGATCGGCTCGGCCGATCACGTCCGCCGGGCACGCCCGGCCGACGTCGGCTTGAGCGCCTGCTCGACCTCCTTGGCACACGTCGGTCGATGGTCTCCAGGTCGGGGCCGAACACCTTGACGCCGATCTGGCTGCGGACGCCGGTGGCCAGCATGTCGATGCGGTTGGCGATCGGCTGCGTCCAGATGTTGCTCCAGCCGGGCACCTGGAACACCGAATCCATCTCCTGGTGCAGGTCGCCCTTCGGCCCGCCCGTCCGCCGCCACAGCAGCAGGCCCGACGCGAACGGCTTCTCCAGCTCCCGCCGCAGGGCCGCGAACGGCGCCAGGGCGGATTCGTCGTGGGGCTTGCCGTCGGCGGCCAACTGGGCGGCGGCCGACTGGTCGAGGAAGCGGGCGTAGTCGCCGCCCTTGGGCGCGTCGCCCAGCAGGCCGCGGCCGCGGGCGCCCTTGCCCACCTCCACCAGCGCCGCCCAGGTGAACGCCTCGACGCCGCGGTCGAACAGCTCCCAGTTCAGCTTGCGCTGGACGAATTCCGTCCAAAGGGCCTCCCGTTTCTCCCGAACGGCCCGCAGCACCTCGCCGGCGAAGGTCTTCTGGCCCAGTCCCGCCGCCTCGCCCACGGCCGTCACGACCGCCTCCACCGGGTTCTCCTTCACGACGAGCGCCTCGGCCGGCCCCGTCTTCAAGACGTGGCGATCCGCCAGCGCCTTGGCCGCGGCGCCGGTGAGCTTGGTCACGTCCTCCAGGACCGGGTTTTTCGCCAGCCACTTCCCGTAGGTCGGGGCCAGGGTGCTCGACAGCGAATCGACCTCCGCCTTCTCGTCGGCGCCGGCCGGCCATTGCAGATCGCCGTTCTCGTGGAACCGGCGCACCGTCTCCGCCACGGCGAAGCGCGTCAGCGTCGGGCCGAGGTCCGCCTCGAAGCCCCGGCAACGCTCCGAGGCCAGCGCCCGCATGGTCTCGTCGAAGCGGCTGAGGGCGCTCATGGCCGCGTCGTTGACGAGGGCGTCGCGGTCGTCGGCCTTGGCCGGCTGGACGTAGCCTTGCTGCTCCAACTCGGCCAGCACCGCCCGCGTCTGCCGCGCGGCGTCGGCGAAGTGCATCGCCCGCTTGGGCCACAGCTCCTTGGGCCGGAAATTCACGAACGTCTCGACCATCTCCAGCGGCGCCGGGTCGGTCGGCGTGTCGGCCCGGCCGGCCTTGCCGATCACCGACTCCACCTCGGGGAACGACCGCAACAGGGCGTCGCGCGCCTTGAGGTCGTCGGACGCCTCCGTGATGCTCACGCGCGGCACGGACACCGGCATGTCCATCACCGTCCCCTCGTTCAACGGCGGCATGAAGTCCACGCCGATCTTGGGGAAGTGGTAGGCCCACAGGCCGATCAGCGCCAGCGTGAAGAAGCTCAGCAGCTGCCAGTGGAAGCCCTTGGTGAAGCAGAGCGTGACCGCGATAAACACGAACAGGGCGGTGAAGTAGCAGATCTGCCAGTAGTAGAACGAGCCGCCGAGGCCGAGGATCGCCTGCACGGGGAACATGCCGAACGCCAGGATCAGCAGCACGGCGAAGGCCCACATGACGAAGTTGCGCCGCGGCAGCGCCCAGGTCAGCAGCGGCTTGTAGATGTGGATGAAGCTGCGGACGATCCAGTTGTCCTCCTCGCGGCGCAGCTTGCCGCGGATGAACGACGGGATCAGCGCCGGCACCACGCGTCACCGAAATCACGGCCACGCCCACCATCGCCAGGCTCTTGGTCAGGGCCATCGGATGGAACAGCTTGCCCTCCCGGCCGGTCATGGCGAAGATGGGGATGAAAGAGATCAAAATAATCATCACCGAGAAGAAGATCGGCCGGCCGACCGTCTTGCAGGCGCGGATGACCGATCTCGCGCGTGTCGCCCGTCACCTTCTTGTCGCCGAACTGCTCCTTGAGCTGGTGCGTGGCGTTCTCGACCATGACGATGGCCTGGTCCACGAGGATGCCGATGGAAATGGTGATGCCGGCCATCGACATGATGTTGGCCTGCACATCGAGGATATGCAAGACCCGCAATAGCCACATCGTCAGGAAAGCGAACAGCACCGCCAGCGGCAGCGTCACGCAGATGACGAAGGCGCTGCGGAAGTGCAGGAGGATGAGCATCACGGCGGCGGCCGCGATAATCATCTCGTGCCACATCACTCCCTCCGGCCAGGGCGGGGGAGGTGAGAAGAGGTGAACGGCACGGGGACGTTGAACCACGACACGCCGGTCACGGTGTCGATGGCGCCGCGGATGAGGCGGGTGCGGTCGTAGGCGGGGACGATGTGGACGCCCGGCGGCAGGCCGGGCTGCAGTTCCTGGATCTTCTTCTTGATCCGCTCGGTGACGGCCAGCGGGTTCTCGCCGTAGCGCATCAGCACGACGCCGCCGACCGCCTCGTCGCCGTCCTTCTCGAAGACGCTGCGGCGGTACTGCGGGCCGATCTGCACCGTCGCCACGTTCTTGACGCAGACCGGCGTGCCGCCGCGCTCGTCGATAACCGTATCTTCAATGTCCTTCACGCCGTCCTTCCCGCCGCGAATCCAGCCGACGCTGCGGACGAGGTACTCGGCCTGGTTCTTCTCGATGGTCCGGCCGCCGACGGCGGAGTTGCTGCGGCCGACGGCGTCGTAGAGCTGGCCGAGTGTGATCCCGTAGGAACGAAGCAAGTCGGGGTTGACGTCGATCTGGTACTCGTAGGGCATGCCGCCGACGGCGCCGACCTCGGCCACGCCGGGCACGGAGTTGATCTCCGGGCCGACGGTGAACTGCTGCAAGGCCCAGCGGCGGCCGGGGTCGAGGTTGCCGCCGTCGAGGGTGTACCAGAAGATCTGGCCCAGGGCGGTGGCGTCCGGCGCGAGGTAGGGCGTGACCCCTTCCGGCAGGAAGGTGTTGGCCGTGGTCAGCCGTTCCAGCACGCGCTCGCGGGCGAAGTAGAAGTCGATGTTGTCCTCGAAGATGATCGTAATCATCGAGAAGTTGAACTCGGACGACGACCGCACCGCCTTGACGCCGGCCAGGCCTTGCAGCTTGAGAGAAAGCGGATAGGTGATCTGGTCCTCGATCTCCTGGGGGCTGCGGCCCAGCCAGTCGGTGAAGACGATGACCTGGTTGTCGCTCAAGTCGGGCACGGCGTCCACGGGCGTCTGGAGGACGGCGTAGATCGCCCAGACGGCCAGGGCGCCGGCCAGGATGAGGACGAGCCAGCGGTTGCGAATCGAGGTTTCGATCAGTTTCTCGATCATCGGTCGGTTCGCTCCGTTAAGAATCCGGCGAGCGGGGGGCGTCAGCCCCCTGATCCTTCGCTTCATCAGGGGGCTGACGCCCCCCTCTCGCCGCACGTGTCACTGGCCGGCCTTCAGCCTCTCCACCGTTGCAAGCGTCTTATCGGGGTTGTCGAGGGCCTTCTTCTTGCAGCCGTCGCAGCACAGGAACACGGTCTGGCCCTTGACCGTGACCTTGACCGGCGCGCCCATCTCGCCCAACGCCTCCCCCGACACGGGGCAGAGTTTTTGGGCCTCCGCCAGCCGGCGGTCTTCCGGGGCGAGCTGGGCCAGGCCGGTGTCGTTCTCGCTCTTCTCGGCCGCGGGCTTGGCGGCGGGCGGGACGCCTTCGTCACAGCCCGCCAGGGCCAGCCCGCCCAGCAGCAGGGCCGGGGCGATCCAGTACCACATCTTCATGCAACGATCCTCCTTGCGAGGGAAACCCGGGCGGGCCGACGCGGCCCACCCCGCAACGTCGCCGACGCCGGCGCGACGATCCATCACTTCGCCGGCGGCGCGTCTTTCGCCTTCTTCAAGTGTCCACCTTGTCCAGGGTGCGCCGCTCGTTGGCCTTTGCCTTGTTCACGCACAGCGGGCAGCAGAGGAACACCGACCGGCCCTTGAGGACGACTTTGACCGGGACGCCCATCGTGCCGAGGCGCGTCTTGAGGATCGGGCAATAAACCTGCCCCTCCGCGACCTTACGGTCCTCCGGGCTGAGCTGCTTGAACACCTCCTCGACCCCCGCGTCGTCTTCGGAAGTCGCGCCGGCCGGCTTGTCCTTCCGCGGGCCGGCCGAGGCGCCCGAGGACGTCGAATCAAGCCCGCCGACCAGCCGAGACTCGGCGTCGATGAGGAACGATCCGTCGGTCGCCACCCGGTCGCCCGCCTCCAGACCCTTGACGACGGGGTAGAACTCGCCGCAGTGCGGCCCGAGTTCCACCTCGACGCCCTCATACAGGCTCGGCCCGGCCTCGCGGTAGACGACTTTGCGACTGCCGGTGTCGATAACCGCGCTCCTTGGGACGGCCAGCACCTGGCCCTTCGCCAGCAGGGTTTGTTCGCCCGCGCCCAACGCCAGCGACGCCAGCCCCGAACCGCCCATCGGCCCCGACGGCGCGAACAGCGCGTGGACGGCGAGGTCGGCGGCGGTTCGCGCCGCCTGCCGCGTTTGCGTCCGGGCGGAGGCCGCGGTCAGCTCCGTCGCGGGAACGTCGATCTTGACCGCGGCGTACATGCCCGGCCGCAGGACGTGGCCGGGGTTTTCCAGGTCGAAACGCACCTTGAGCGTGCGCGTCCTGGCGTCCAGGTGCGGGTGAATGAACGTGAGCTTGCCCGCGAAATCGCGGTTGGGGTACGCCTCGGTGTAGGCGTGTACCACAAGTCCCTTTTTGAGGAACCCCAGGTCGTCCTCGAAAACTTGCGCCTCGATCCAGACCGTTGAAAGATCCGCCACGTCGAAAAGACGGGCGCCCTCGTCGATGTAGTCGCCCTCCAGCTGGTACTTGCGCAGGACGTGGCCGTTGGCCGGCGAGTAGATGGTCACGTGGGTGATCGGCTTGCCGGTCTTGACGACTTCATCGATCTGGTCGCCGCCGATGCCCCAGAGCCGGAGCCGCTCACGGGTCATTTGCTCGAGGCCCGCGTTGCCTTCGCGGTGGGCGTCGAGCAGGTTCTGCATGGTGGTGTCGAGGTCGGGGCTATAGAGAAGGGCCAGAGGGTCGCCCTTGGCGATGTTCTGGTCGGTGACGTTGACGTAGAGCTTGTCGATGCGGCTGTGGCCGCTGATGTGGTTCGTTATGCGCGTCAGCTTGGTCTCGTCGAACTCGACGAACCCGGCCGCCTCGATTTGCTTGGTCAGCGGACGGTACTCCACCGGCTCGGTGCGGACGCCGGCCAGGGCGACGCGGTAGGGCGTAAGCTGGACGCGGCTGAGGACGCCCGGCGGCAGCGCCTCCTCCTCGCCCGTGCGCTTCTTCCGCTTGGAGAGCGGCATGCCGCAGATGGGGCACTTTCCCGGGTGGTCGCGGACGACGGTGGGGTGCATCGGGCACCAGTATTCGCTGTCGGCGTCGGCCGTCTCCTGGGCGACGGCGGGGCGGGTCCACTTTTCATAAACGGCGTCGATGGCGTTCCAGTAGACGATGAGCGCCCCGATGCCGCCCAGCAGGACGAAGAATCGCAGGCGGGCCTGGATCGTTTTCACGACTTGCCAGACCTTCCATCGGAGGGTGTGCTTTATGGGCGTCGCGGCCGGGCCGCCGGGGTTCTCGCCGTTGGGAAGGGGCGCATGCGCGAGACGATTCTCGGACATATACGATCTCCGAGGGCGCGGAAGGATCCACGAAGGAGGGCTTTGAAAACGGCGCAGGCTCACGAGCGCTCCCTGACTTAAGAAAGCGCAGAGAGGGCCGATCTGTTTCAAGACGGAAGGGGGAAGGAGATTGGATTAAATGACGAATCGTTGGAGGGCGACGACCAGATCGGTCGGAGGCGACGGCGGATGGCCGCGCCAGGAGAGGTGGGGGCGTGCGGCGTCCGTCGGTGAGACGGCCGATGCGGGGACGAACGCGGGCAGGAACGGCCCAGCGGCCGGTGCGTTGCGCACGTCCGACTGCGGCGGGACGCCGGGGACGAGGACGGCGGGCATCAGCGTCTTCTGGCAGCCCTGGCTTCCGACATGGGCGAGGCGATCCGTTTCACGCCGGCCTCGGCGGCAGCACGGTTTCGGGGCCGATTTGGCCGGGGCGCCGGGACAACAGCCGCCGTCACAGCAGCCGCCGTGGGAGGTGAGGCCGTAGCAGAACAGCTTGACGTTCCCGCTCGGGCAGCGGCAAATGCCGAAGGGCAGTCCGGCGCTCAAGACCGCGACCGCCGTGAGCCAGACGGCGAAAGCCCGAATTGTCGGGTAGAGGGAACTCATAAGAGGATTCTTCCATGTTCGGGACGCGGAGTCAATGCGGATCAGAGGCGAGCGGCCGGCGTAAGCCGGCCGGTGTAGCATTGCGCTTCGAAACGTGCGAAGTACCGGCCGGCTTACGCCGGCCGCTCGCCTACGATTGGTCGGCCTGTACGAGATGGCAGGGCTTCAGCGATTTTGCCGGTAGCGCCCCCTTTGCGAATTGTGTTGAAGGATCTCGCCGCGACGGGTCGATATCAGGAAGGAACCGGCCGTACCGGCCCAGGAGTGGTTTGCGCCTCCGCGCGCTGGACGGGCGTCCGTCTCCGCGCGAGAAGGAGACGTCGATGACGCGACTAAAATACCTGCTGCCGCTGTGGCTGGCGCCGCTCTGCGTCCTGTCGGCCGGCCGCGTGGAGGCGGCGCCCCCGCCGCCGGTCGCGCCCGACCTCGCCGGCGCGTCTGAACTGTCGGCCGACGACGTGGTCACGCTAGTCCTGGCCCGCAATCCCACCCTGGCCGAGATGGTTGCCGCCTGGAAGGCCGCCCAGGACCGTTTCCCGCAGGTTACTTCGCTGGACGACCCGATGTTCGGCGCCACCGGCAGCCCGCGAATCTTCTCTCACACGGACGACGGCGGCTACCGTTTTGAGATATCCCAGAAAATCCCCTGGTGCGGCAAGCTGGCCCTGCACGGCGAGAACGCCCTGGCCGAGGCCCGCGCCGCCGGCGACGACGTGGAGACCACGCGCCTGCAGCTGGTGGAGAGCGCCAAGACCGCCTTCTACGAATATTGGCTGGTGGACCGCGCCTGGAGGTGAACCGGGAGGCCCAGCGGTTGCTGGGCGAATTCCGGCGGGACGCGGCGGATCGCTACACGAAGGGCCTGGTGTCGCAGCAGGACGTTTTACAGGCCGACGTGGAAGTCGGACAACAGCAGGAGCGGCAGCTCACCCTGGAGCGGATGCGGGAGGTCGCCGCCGCCCGCCTCAACACCTTGATGCACCGGCCGCCCGACGCGCCGCTGCCGCCCGCACCGGTGCATTCCGTCGCGGTGTCGGCGATCCCCGAGACGCCGGAGTTGCGCGAGGAGGCCTTGGCGCGCCGCCCCGACCTGAAGGCCCTGGGCGATCACCTCGCCGCCGACCAGGCCGCCCTGGCCCTGGCGAAGAAGGACTACCGCCCGGACTTCGAGGTCATGGCCGCTTACGACGACTTCTGGAACGAACGGCCGCTTCGGCCGCAACTCGCCGTGCGGATCAACTTGCCGACGCGCCTGGCGAGGCGCGCCGCGGCCGTCGCCGAGGCGCAGGAACGGATCAACCAGCGGGAGGCGGGGCTGGCCCGCCTGTCCGATCAGGTGAACCTCCAGGTTCAGGAAGCGGCCGCCCGGGTGCGGGAGAGCGATCGCGTCGTCCGGCTGTATCACGACAAGATTTTGCCCGCCGCCCGGCAGAACATCGACGCCGCCCGGCCCGCCTACGTCACCGGAAAAATCCCGTTCCTGAGTCTGATTGAGGCCGAGCGCAACCTGGAGACGCTCCGGGACCGCTACTACGAGGCGGCCGCCGACTACGGACAGCGGCTGGCGACCCTCGAGCGCGTGACGGGCGGGGACGCGCCGGAACCGGCGCCCCCGGTCGTCGTCCCCCAGGCCCCTTCCGGCCCGTCGCCTGGCCGTTAAACCGCCGCGGGACCGGCCTCGGGCGCGACGCCTGCCGTTTTAGCCATCTCTTTTATAGCTTTCTTTTCCTGGAGCTTCGGATCGGTTCGTTTCACGCCGGCTTTGGCGGCCCCTGGCGTTCGCGGCCTCCCGGTGCGACAATGCCGGCGGTGGACCGTCCGCACTTTCGCCAGGAGCAACCGCGAGGATCTCTCTCCGCCGCTGACGCCGGGCTAGACGTACCAGAATAACATCGAGTCTCGATGGACGGAGAACGGCCAAAAGGTCGATCAGAATCGCACTGTCAGGGTGACGGCGGGACAGACCGCAATGGTCGATTTCACCGCCCCGGCGGCCGCGCACTCATTCATGGTCCGGTTGAGGATGTTCACTCGCGGAGAATGGGACTTCCGCCCAGGTCTACTTGAATCGCGCGGCGAATCGGAACGGAAACGAAGCGGGGGCGGACGATTCGTGATCGTCCGGGTAGGCTACTGTAGGCTACGCCGCACGACGGAAAACGCGGGTTTTCAGGGGGATTTTCACGCCCTGGCGTAGTAGGGAATCGGCCGGGACAACCCCGCTCATTGAGGGATGATTGAGGGACGGCCGCCGCGACCCCGGCTATGGAAAGGCGGCGCCGGCTCACGCGCGGTGGGGTTGCGGGCAGGGCAGCGGGCCATCTTGGTTCGTGTTCGATAGGTCATTGTCTCCGAACGGACAACGCACCGCAACCATTAACCCGTCCGCCCCTCGGTTCTCCTCGGTTCTCTCGGTTGCAAGGTTGCATCCTCCGAAGGGGGAGGAAGCGGGCGGCCAGACCCGCCTGCGGTTGCTGTCAGCCGGCGTTTCGCCGGGCGGCCGGGCCGGGGCGACGCCACGGCGTTGCGGTAGCCGCGGCCGTCATTTCTCCCCTCCGCTGGCGTCCGTTCGCATCCTATTCTACAGGGTTCTTCCTGTCTCCTACTATGGCCTACCATGGTACGCCACGGCCTACCATGGTATACCACTATTTTCCTCTTGAATCGTGATTTATCCTTGACTGGCCCTCATGACTTACGCACCATGATGGAATGAGCGCACCAAAGAACCCCATCGTTCAAGAGCGACCGCTAGCGACGGCCAAACCCTGGCTGGTGTGCGGAATATCCCGCGGCCAGTGGTTCAAGCTGGCCGCTTCGGGCCGCACTCCCTTGCCCGTGCGCCTCGGCACGCGGCGACCCGTCTACCTGATTGACGAGCTGGACTCCTGGCTCCGCGCCGGCGCGCCCGACCGCCAGACCTGGCAACGGCTGCAGTCCGCGGGAGGCGTTCATGCCGACTGACAGTGCCATGTCACGAAACGGCGCCTCGGCCCCGTTGCTCCTGCCCGTGGCCGCCGAGGCCCTTCGTCCATTAATCGCCGCCGTCGTCGTCGAGGTGCTCGACCGGATCGGCCGGGCCGAGGCCGCCCTGCCCGAAAGGCTGGCGTTCGGCGAGGCCGAGGCCGCCCGCCTGCTGAGCCTGCACGTCCACCAACTCCGTGATGAGAGACTTCGCGGACGCATCAAGGCGAGTATTGGGCCGGGGCGGAAAATCTTGTATTGCAGACAGGATTTGTGCGACTATCTGGCGGCCCGACGGTGGGAGGGCAACGGCCGTGAATGACTTCGCGGACGCGGATTATCTCAAGAAGTCGCGGCATCAAAAACCAATCGAAAGTGGATGTGTAAACGCCAAACGCCGGGCAGATCAACCGGCGTTTGGCAGTTCCCTTTGTGGAGGAAACGAACGTGTTGAATACAAGCATAACCGACCCGCCCGTCAACGGCAAGCATCGCCTGGCCGACGACGCCCTGACCTACGCCGGCCGCGGCTGGTCGATCATCCCCACGGTGGGCAAGAAACCGGCGACGCCGTGGAAGCAGTACCAGACCACCCGACCCGACGAGCCTACCCTACGCCGGCTGTTCAACCGACCCGGAATCACCGGGCTGGCCGTGCTGCTCGGCTCGGCTTCGGGCGGCCTGGCTTGCCGCGATTTCGACTCCACCGAGGGCTATGAGCGCTGGACCGACGCCCATCCCGACCTTGCCGCCGTGCTGCCCACCGTGCGGACGAACAGGGGCTTTCACGTCTACTGCCGATCCGTGGCCGAACAGTTCGCCGACCTCGGGGACGGCGAGTTTCGCGCCGACCCAGGACACTACTGCGTCCTGCCGCCGTCTCACCATCCCGACGGCGGCGCGTACCAATGGATCATTCCGCCCCACAAGGAACTACCTGTCCTTGACCCTCAATCCGTCGGACTGCTGGGCGTGGCTGACTGCACTCAGCACACCCAGGCAACCCAGGGCAACCCAGGCAACCCACCAACCCAGGCAACCCACCCAACCCAGCAACCCATTGCATGTGTCCCATGTTGGGCCGTTGATGCGATAAAAGCGACGCTGCCGGACGGTCCCGGACAACGAAATCACAAGGTTTTCGAGCTGGCGCGGCGGCTGAAGGCGATCGCCGGGTTGGACGCCTCGGCGTTGAAGGCCGTCGTCGTGGAGTGGCATCGGCAAGCGCTGCCGTTCATCAACACGAAGGCCTTTGCCGTGACGTGGGGCGACTTCCAAACCGCCTGGCTGAGAGTGGAGAAGCCCTACGCCGGAGTCGTGCGAGCGGCCTACGAAGCGGCCCTACGGGCGTCGCCGGCGCCGATCGACGACGACCCCGACCTCGGCGTCCTGGCGGCCCTGTGCGTGAACCTTGGGGCCGTGGACGGCAAATTCTTCCTGTCGTGCCGGACGGTGCAAACCCTGTTCGGCGTCGGTCGCATGACCGCGTGGCGCTGGCTGCAAGCGCTCCAGTTCTACCGGGTCATCGAACCGGAGAAGGTAGGAACGCTGAAGGACCGCCAGGCTACCGAATGGCGCTTCATCGGGCAGGAAGGGGGGCGGCCATGAACACCACCGTCAACGAAGCCGATTACAAGATCGTCCGTAAGCGGGTGTCGTCTCTAAAGCCCAGCCCGGAAAACGGCCAAGTGTACCGGCCCACGGACGACGACCCGGACATCGACGCGCTGGCGGAGTCCATCCGGAAAAAGGGCCTCTTAGAGCGTCTGAAGGTGACGCAGGACAACTACATCGTTAGCGGACACCGACGGCACGCCGCGCTGATGGTCAACGGCCAAGCCTTCACGTCATGCGAGGTATTGCCCCTCCGGCGCGATTCCATGACGACGGACGATTACATCGTCCTTCTGCGCGAGCACAACCGCCAGCGCAACAAGACCGTCGCCGAACAGGTGCGGGAAGAGCTGGTCGACATCGACCCCGAGGAAGCCCACGCCCGACTGCGTGAGCAGCGTTCGCAATCGGTCTGCGCCCCGAGCGCAACGGCGTGGCGACGCTGGAAATCGAAGGCCTGAAAGTGCGCTACGGCATCAGCGACCAGAAGGCGGAGCACGTCAAATACATCAAGAAAGTGGTCTTCGAGGACCGCGTTGACTACTGGCCGCTGTCCGTCCGCGCCGTGCATTACGCGCTGCTGAACTACGAGTTCCTGCGCAACATCCCGAGGAAACTTCCCTACAAGAATGACGACGATTCCTATGACAAGACCTCCGACCTCCTCACGCGCCTGCGATTGGACGGCGCGATCCCCTGGAAGGCGTTTGACGACCCGACCCGGCCGCTGAAAGAGCACCACCCATTCAGCGACGTGCGCGAATACGTCCGCATGGAAGTTGAGTACCTCTTCACCGGGTATTGGCGCGACCTTCTGCAAACGCAGCCGCATTACATCGAAGTGCTGTGTGAGAAGAACACGATCTATCACATGGTCCTGCGCGTCACGGACAAATATCAAATCTGGACCGCCAGCGGCCGCGGTTTCAACAGCATCGACCCCTGGCACGACCTGTACGAGCGCTACCAGGCCAGCGGCAAGCAACGCCTCATCGTGATCGTCCTGTCCGACTTCGATCCGGAAGGCGAGATGATTGCGCAGGTCGGCGGACGGACGCTCCGCGACGACTTCGGCGTCGAGGACTTCACCATCATCAAGGCCGGCGTGACTCCCGAGCAGATCGTCAAGTACCGTCTGCCTCAGCAGAACTTCGCCAAGGAGTCGTCTAGCAACCACGATTGGTTCGTGCAACGCACCGGAAGCGAGGCGGTGTACGAGTTGGAAGCGCTGCCCCCCGAAGACATGCTGCGCGACCTGGATAACGTCATCAAAAACGTCATCGACGTGGACCTGTTCAACCGGGAGGTTGCAAGGGAAGCGGGTGAAGCCGCCTACCTGGAAGCCGCGAAGAGCAAGGCGACGGAGGCCCTCAAAAGACTCGGAGATTGAAAGTGTGCGCGCCGACCTGAGACATGTCTCAGGTCGGCGCGCACAACGCCCCCTGTTGGCTGCTGCGCCGCGACCGTCCTGACGACATCGGCGTTGTCCGCATCGGGGCGGCCGCGGCGTGGCCGGGGGCGCCGGTGGGTTGACGGGGGAGCCGAGGGAGTTGTTCTCCCTCGGTCGGCCGGACGTGGGCCGGCGACGTTCGCCCCGAATAATGGTGGAAAGGCGGCGCGAGGCGGAACGGTTCGCAACGCCGCGGCGGTTTCCTTCGAGTGAAAGGAGATACATCATGGCGAAGTTTGATACGTCCTTCAACTTCGGCGCAAACCGGAAGCCCAAGAAGGGCAAGGCCAAGAAGGGCAAGGGCGGAAAGTCCGACGCCTGGCGCGCCTATGTCGGCGGCAAACGCAAGGGGTAAGCCGTGGCCCGATTCAACGTCCGCAAGCTGCACTTCGGCCGCCGGCCCGACGCCGAAGGCGACGACGACGGCGAAGGGCTGCCGACGCCCAGACGGATCAAGCTGGCCGCCCGCCGCGCCGCCGGGATCGCCGAGGCGAAGGCCGTGCTGGAGCAGCTGCCTGAACCAGGCGAGAGCCTGCACGCGGTCTGTACCGCCCGCATGGACCTTACCGACGTGATCGAGGCGCTGATCGAACGACTTGGTCGATGCGACCGCATGTTGATCGCCACGCTGGGCTACAACGAGGCCAACCTACGCACGATGCTGGGATGGCTGGATTCCGGGGCCGTCGGTTCGCTTACCTTGCTGGCGTCGATCTTCTTTCGGTCGCACAAGGGGGCGCTGTGGGCGGAGACGTTGCGGGAGTTCCGGGAGCGTGGGCAACGGGCCGCGTGCTGCCATTCGCATTGCAAGGTGGTGACGCTGGCGTTCGCCTCCGGCGGTAAACTGTCCATAGAGGGCAGCGCGAACCTCTGTGGCAACGGCAGCGGCCGGGAGCAGTTCGCCCTGGTCAACGACGCCGGCCTGCACGACTGGCACGCCCGATGGATTGACCAGCTGGTGACCCAACATGAAGGCGACGGGGGAACAGAAGAGGCGGCGGGTTGAAGAGGTCCTGAGAATCCGCCTCGACGGGGCGGAAATCTGGGACGTGAGAGAATATGTGCGTGAAAAGGAGCAGGAGAAGGGTTCCCCGTGGGAGTCGCCGCCCGACGGAAAGCCTCTGAGCGATTCGCAGTTGTGGCGCTACATGGCTGCCGCCGACAAGCTGATTGCCGAGTCCTGCCGCGCATCGCGGAAAAAGCTCATCCGACGCCACCTGGCCCAGCGCCGGAATTTGTTCGCCAAGGCGGTGTCGGCCGGCGACTACCGCACCGCGCTGGCCGTTGCCAAGGACGAGGCCGAGTTGCAGGGCTTGTATCCGTCCGGCAAGCTGCAGCTGACCGGCAAGGACGGCAAGGACCTGATTCCGGCCCCGGCTCGCGTGCTGACGGATGAACAGTTCCGTCAACTCTCCGACGAGGAGCAGTCGCGTTACCTTCGCAAGCAGCTGCCGCTCCGTCTGGCCGAACAGGAGGCGCCGAAGCCCGATGCTTGACCCCTCCCAGCGCGCCTCGCAAACCCGCCGCGGCCTGTACCGTCTGCACATCGAACGGGACGGGCTGGTGAAGGATGAAATGCGTCTCTGCGCCCGCGATCCGGTTCATTGGGTCAACTTCCACTGCGGCACGTTCGACCCGCAGCGCCAGCCGTCCGCCATCCCGTTTGACCTCTTCCCCAGGCAGGAGCAGTTCTTGCGCTGGCTTCAGGAGCGGGAGCAACGTCAGGAGAGCGGCATCGTCGAAAAGAGCCGCGAAACCGGCGTCAGCTACCTTTGCTGCGCCTACGCCCTGCACCGCTGGCTCTTCCGGCCCGGCTGCGTCGTCTGCTTCGCTTCGAGCAAACTGGAGCTGGTGGACCGCCGGGGCGACCCCAAATCCCTGTTTCATAAGATCCGGTCCATCCTGTACAGCCTGCCGTGGTGGATGCTGCCCGACGGCTTTGATCGGGCGCACCACGACAACGAGGCGAAGCTCATCAACCCGGCCAACGAGAGCGCGGTCACAGGGGAGGGCGGCGACCGGATCGGCATGGGCGGCCGCGCTACGATCTATTTCGTGGACGAGGCCGCCCACCTGGAGCGGCCCGAGATCGCCGACATAGCCCTCTCGCAGACGACCCGCTGCCGCATCGACGTGAGCACGCCGAACGGCCCCGGCAACCCGTTTGCCCACAAGCGTTTCTCGGGCAACCTGCCCGTGTTCACGCTGCACTGGAAAGACGACCTTCGCAAGAACCGCACCGAGACGCTGCCCGACGGCCGAACGATCTACCCGTGGTATGAGGCCGAAAAGAAGCGACTCAGCGACCCGGTTATCATCGCCTCCCAGCTGGACATCGACTATTCGGCCTCCATCGAGGGCATCGTCATCCCGGCGGCCTGGGTCCGCGCCGCCGTGGGGCTGGACCTGCCTACCGGCCCGCGCGTCGTCGCCGGCCTGGACGTGGGGGAAGAGGGACCGGACCCGTCCGTGCTCGTCGCCCGCGCCGGCCCCGTTGTGCTGCCGCCCATCTCCTGGGGGCGGTGCAACACAACGGAAACGGCCTGGCGGGCGCGGGACGAGGCCGTGCGGCTGCGGGTCGCCGCGGTGTGCTACGATGCGGGCGGCGTCGGCGCCGGCGTGCGGGGGGCATGGTCCACGACGGAGCGGGCGCTGCCCTTCGAGGTGATCGCGGTTCAGTTCGGCGGTGCGCCGACGGAGGACTGGTGGCCCGACCACCAGACGAGCCGGGACAAGTTTCTGAACCTGCGGGCGGAGATGTGGTGGAAGTTGCGGGCGCGGTTCGAGCGGGCCTACGAGTTCCGGGAGAAGGGCGTCCGGCATCCGCCGGAGGACATGATTTCCATTCCGAACCATCCGCAGTTGATCGCCGAGTTGTCGCTGCCGCTTGCGGAGCGGACGGAGACGGGCAAGATCAAGCTGGAATCCAAGCAGCGGATGCGCGCCCGGGGCGTCAAGTCGCCCGACTTTGCTGATGCACTGGCGCTGGCGTTTCACGCGCGGGCGTCGGAACAATGGCAGCCGATCCACGACCGCTCCGCCCTGTCGGTGATCGCCCGCGCTCCGCGGGGCGTGTTCGGCGCGGCGGCGGACGATGACGACGACGAGGACGACGCGGACCGCCGGGAGCGGGAATGATGGGGGATGCGATAAAATAAAGGGCCCGCGATGGTAAACCTTTCCATCGCGGGCCCCAAACGCAGAGGGAGTGGGAATGCCCCCGGTCTGTTCTGACGACCGGCCAACGCGCGTGATTCAGAACACTTTAGCGATACCTTGTTTTTCAGTTGGGAACGTTCCCAATCGATTTTCTTCCTCTCCCTTTTATCCGAGTTGTTCAGGTGTAACGTGACGTTACACCTGGTTTTCTTCCTCTCCCGCAAGGACGCTGTTTCCGCGTCGCCTATTTGCTCATATACTCAGGGTGTCCAGCCGCAGATTGCGGGAGCGCGGATCATGGAACGCGAAGCGATGGTAAAGCAAACCGAGTATGACGCGATTGCGGAGCAAGTAGCCGCTGGTTTGAAGAAGTACCTTCCCGACCTTCGGAAGCCCGGCGGACTGGCGGCGCTGACGCTGTGCGCGTCAGCGCCGGCTGGCGGGAACCTCTTCAAGAGCAGGATGGGTCCGTGGGCGACCGTGCAGGTTACGGTGAACATCGTCGCCGACACCGACCAGCCCTAGAGCCCCTGAATGTGCTTCCAGATTTCGTCCGCATCCGCTCCCGGCGGAATCGACTCAACGAAGTGATCGGTGGCCGCTGGTGGGCCTGACACCTTCGGGTCATATTGGACCATCGCCACGATAGAGGCGTGAGGGATGGAGTAGTGGATGGTCAATTTGCCGCTTTGGTCGCGTTCCACCAGAGCGACGTGCGCCAGGTTGATGACTCGGTCCTTCAGTTTCACGAACATGCTCATGGCCGATTCCGACGGCCGCGCAGCAAAAAGCCCGCTCCATTTGGTGTCCAGCCAAACCCGGAGCGGGCCACAGTGCCTTGCGGCAGTGTTTCGGTGATTCATCTGGTTTGGCTGGACATCCTCCTTTATAGCAATTTACCGGCGTCCCGTCTCGGCAACGGCCTTGCCAGGGCAAGCAGCGTGCGCCGCGCCCAGCTGGACGTCTTCGCCCCGCGCCCGCGCCTCTCGGTCGAGGGCGGCGCGTTCGGCGTCGGCTTCTCGCCGAAGGTCGGGTCGATGTCCAGTTCGTACCACGCCGCGATCAGGACGGGGAGCTTGAGCGCCGGCCTGCAACAACAGCCCGCTCAACCGGACAAGACGGACATCCCACCGGGCCGGCCGATGCTGACGGGAAGCCGGCCCGGTTCGCTTTCCAGATGGCCCTGGGAGCGCACCGCGTGGCGTCTGCCGCGTTCGGATGAGACGGGATACAGGGCGGGTCATGGCTCGGTGAGTCCGTCGAACAGGGGCAATTCCCGCCGTGTTGGGGCCGGTGCCTCCTCGGTCGCCCCCGCAGGAGGTGGGAACAGGAACTCGGAAGCGGGGTCGTGTTGCTTGTATCGCTCCAAGGCCAGTGGGCGGTTGCGAACAGCATAGCAGTAGACGCAGCCGTGGGGGCATGTGTCGTACTCACCAATGTCCCTGGCCTCGGAACACCTGCACCCTTCGCGGTTGCCCTTCTCTTTGGCCGCGACCGGTCTGCCCGCCACACCCGCCATGCGGTCGGCGTCCACGCACCGGGCCTCGCCGGCGCCAGGGGGCAGGTATTCAGGTTGGCTGCACAAAGTCAGCTGCATCCGATGGGCCGCGGCAATCTTGACCAGTTCAGCGGAAAGCGTCCGCTTCCACTCAGCGTCCGGGTCAGACCACTCGAATCCGAACTCACTGGCGGCCCGGTTCAGATTGCGGAGGGTCTTCTGGTAGACATGGGCGAAGGAGATGACCACCTCGTCCGTCGCTCCTTCGAGGTCTTTTGCCAAACGGGCGAACGTCTTCAGGTGGAACTCGCGGGGCGTCAGGGTCGTGAGCAAGATGGTGTCGTAACGCCATACGCACACGCGGGGGCCGTAAAGCTCGGCAATCTTGCGAACGTGTTCGACGGCCTTGTCAGCATCAACGACCGCCTGTTCCAAGGGCCGCGGGTATCCGGTGATCGTGTGCTGGACGACGAACGGCACCTGCCGCGTGTGGACTTCAGCCAGCCGACTCAGAAACGGCCCGACGTTCTTCGTCCAGAAGACGAAGCCATCCACGTCCTCCGGCCGCAGCGAAATCCGGCTGATTCGATTGCTGTACGGGTTCACCGTCTTGCAGTACCCGGCATGGAGGCGGTTTGAGAACCACTCGCCATAGAAGGTCGGAATGTCGGTCTTGTAACTGGCCGATATTATCATGCTTCTTTGATCCCCACGCTGTAAATCACGTTCCAATTTTGCCGGGGGGATCTTCCGGGGACACTCGATAGTCTTCGGTACACGGTGCCGAGAAGCTCCGGCCGCTCACCCTCGTCCAAACCACGCTGGGACGACATGATTTGGCCCAGGCGAATGCCAGTCCTGGCGGTACAGGTTGTCATCCGCTCAGCCCACATCGAACCGCGTCTTTCAATGAACAGGAATCGTGAGCCGACGGGGGCGCGCTGGGCCACGGCGGCAACAAAGGCGTGGAATCCGCGATTGTCAGCGAAGATTTCTGATAGCAGATAATTGACTACGAACAGGTCCTGGGTCCAGATGTCTCCCCGGTCACGCAACCGGTGCGTGTCGGTAACGTCCTGTGTGGTGAGGCTTCCGGTCGGTATCATCGGCCACTTGGCCACGTCCGGGCCGTAATGATGCTCGAAGTGGCCCTCAATCGCATCCCGGATCGCGTACCACGAATCCAGCCACTCCTGCACCTTGTCCACCAGATGGAAATCGGCACGCACTGAAACCCCGATTTTCTGCTCTTCAAGGAACTTTGCGAAGGCCATCAGCTCAGTGCCAGGCCCGGCACCGAACGCACAGACTCTGAGCTTCCGTTTCCTCTTCGCAACCTCAAGCAGATAGTCTCTGAGTCCCCTTTCCTTGGTCAGAATCCACTTGAGGCTGTTCGCGTTGGCGGCAGCAACGATGTAAAGGTAAGCCAGCCGGCATGGCGCCTGGCAGTAGTCCAGGTTGGGCACTTGGTTAGAGAACCACTCCTGGTGATTGCGCTCTGCTGCCTCCATAATCAGATCCCGCACCATTGCAGCTGTCAGTTTCCCATGACGGGCGACGCATTCCATGCCCCTGGTTAGGACCGGACCCAGCAGGTCGAAGAACATAACCGGCATCGGAGCGATTCCTCCCTTTTCTTTCTTCCACGCTGGCCATTATCGCCTGCGGCCGGGCATCATGCAAGGACGGGAGGCGAGCAAGAAGGGATGCTTGAGGCCGCCCCGCGACTGGTCGGAGCTGCCGGAGGCGATTCGGAGGGTCGTGCTGGCGCTGGTCGGCACCGCCGCCCCGACGCCGCCCGCCCTGCCGCTCGCAAGACTTGACGCCGCCCGCCCGCGGGAATGCCGATTCCAAGGGAGGCAAGGGGCGCGAGAGGCAGGCACACAAATGCGCCACCCCAAGAAAGGGTGAACGCCTTCCAGGCCCATCGTTCGACCGAGGCTAAAGCATCTTTTCGTACCGCTCTTCCAGCCCCTTCACTTCGTCGCCCGTCAGCCCGGCCATGCCGTAGAACAGCTGGTCGATTAAGTCCTGATACGGCTGGGCCGCCGGGTCGAGGGCGGAGCGCTCCGCCCGCGCGATTTCGCCCCGGTCGGCTTCCAGGGCCATGATCCGCTGCACCGCGGCGACGATGACTTGCCGCAGGGCCGGGCTGAACGGCGACTTCGCCAGCAAGGGCCGCAGCAGGTCCAACGCCTCGTCTGTGCGCCCCGCCGTCAAAGCGCTTTCCGCCTCCTCCTGGATCTTGGTTTCATCGGCCGCGCTTTCGGCGGCGAATACAGGACAGGGAAGGTTGTAAAGCTGGTAGTGACTGACGGCGGCGTTTGTGCTGCCCAACCGAAAGTACCAGTCGCAGAGCTTGCTGTTCAGCAGGCCCAACACGAAGTGGATGGGATGGCGGGAGGTGTGTTCTGGGAGATAGTTGACCTTGTGATTGCAAAAGTCCTCAGCAGGGATGAACGCTGCGATGATCCGGCGGAAATTGTTCTGCGGACTGCTCTCTTGCAGGCCGATTCGCCGGTGCCGGTGGTGGTACGCCTTGGTGGACGGTCCCTTGCCGCGGAGGAAGGACGCGACGTTCAGCAAGAGATCCTCGCCCTGGGACGCCGGCCGCAGGACGTAGAGGCAAATGCTGGCGCCGCGCGTGACGAGCTTTCCTTCCCGCCCCACTTTCGTGAGGTTGCCTCTGGCTCGCTCGTTCGTCTCATTCACTTCCCCCTGAAAGAACTCGGCAACATCCCGTAACCGCCCCATGCGGCCCGACTCCATGATTTGGACCGCAAGGTCCCAGTCGGCCTGGTCGCAGCTGACGATGGTGAAGTTGATGGGATCGTAGAGCGGGATGAAGTCGGTCGTCAAGGAAAGGTGCGGCGACGCTTCCGCTATGAAGGCATTCGGGTGGACGCGGGCGCGGAAGAAGAGCGGCCCGCCGTCGCGGGCCTGGCATTTGACCAGCGTAAACACGGCCGTGGACAGCTTGGCCTCACGGAACACGCGGCGGGCCGGGTCGTCCTTCTGTGGAAAGGCGTCGATGCCGGTGAACGACCCGACCCGCACCATTTCGCGGCGCAGGTCGGCGGCCTGGTCGTCGCCCAGCACGGCCATCGGCGTGATAAAGCCGAGCCGGCCGCCGTCGGCGAGTAGGTCGAGCGCCCGGCAAATAAAGAGCTTGTACAGGTTGTTCTTGCCGCGCCGCGAAGCGGCCAGAGTTGGGTCGGCGTTGATGTACGCCCGCAGGGCGGACAGGTCTTGTCCCGATTCCAGTTCCGAAAGGACTTCATACGGCGGGTTGCCGATGACGGCGTCGAAACCTGGCCGGGCGAGCGGGCCGGCTTCATCGAAGAACGCTTCGGGGAAATCGAGGTCCCAATGGAAGCAGGCCAGGTTCTCGCGGCCCTTCGCGGAGGCGGCGCGAAACCAGTCCTGTTCGGCGAGCTTGCGGAAGCGTGCGGCCTTGTCCACCACGTCGAGCGCGTCGTGGTACTGTTTCTCCGTCACGGCTTCACCCGTCACGGCGGCGCACCAAATGTCGGCGATCTGCCGAAAGGGCTTGACCGCCTTGGCGAAGGCGTTGAAGCCGGCTTGCTTTTTCTTGACCTGCGCCAGGTCCTCCGAGGCCGACCGGCGGATTTGGGCAAGGTGACTCAAGAGCGCCGGCAGCTTCGCCGCCAATTCCCGGTCGAAAACCTCTTTGAAGGCGTCCTGTTTTCCAGGCAGGGCGCCCATTTCTTTCACCCTGGCGCCGATGAGGCTGTTGCCGTGGCGCAGGTGGTGGTCGAGGAAGGTAAGGGGACGGTCGGCGGCGACGGTTTCCAGCCACAGGGCCAGCTTCGCCAGTTCCACGGCCATCGGGTTGAGGTCCACGCCGTACAAGCAATTCTCGACGACGCGGCGCTTCCAGTAGGACAGGGCCGATTCGCCGCCGCTGGCCTCGGCCGCGGTGAACGGGTTCGTGGCGATTTGTTCGGCAAGGAACTGGCAGGCCCGCAAGAGGAAGTGGCTGGAACCCATCGCCGGGTCAAGGACGCGCAGACGCAACACTCTTTCCGAATACCCTGTTTCCAGCTCGGCCATCTCCTGACCTAGCGCCTCGCGTTCTGTGCCCTCGGCCCGCTCCATTCGTTCCCGGCAAGCCTCGGCTTCCGCCCGCAGTTGGTCCCATGCGGCCGCGCAAAGCGGCCCCAGCGTTTCCCGAACGATGGCGTCCACGATATGGTCCGGGGTGTAATAACTGCCGAACGCCCGGCGCTCGCCTTTGTCCGTGATGAGGTAAACCGAGCCGGACGGATAGGCGATGTCCGTTTTGTCAAAGCCGGAAGGCGACCGCTCCGATTCCGGCCGGACGATTTCTTCGCGCACGCCGTGGACGCGGCGGGCGTAGACGATCATGCGTTCGCTGGCAAGCCGCGGGTGGAGTTCCAGTAAGCCCTCGTAGATGCCTCCCAGGTGCTGAATGGCCAGGTCGCGGTAATCGACGCGGAAGTAGCCGGCCGCCGGTTTGTCGGGGTCGATGGCGCGGCCCAAGTGGTCGATGACGCGCGCCAGGTGCCAGTCGGACAGCTTCTTTTGTGCGAGAAAGGCATGGGCCTCGGCGTCGAAGAGGCCGCCGTTGTAGGCGGGTACGCCGTAACTCGCATGGCCCTTATCGATGAGGTCGAACAGGCCGTCGAGGTCTTCCCAAAGCGCCGTGGAGTCGCGGTCGTAGTCTTCTTCGACCCCCTGCCGAACTCGCTCCATGCGTTGGGCGACTTCATCGCGTACCCGGCCGAGGGCGCGATTCTTCGTATAGCGCGGGTTGACGCCGTAGGGCAACAGGCGCCGGTCTTCGGCGAAGAGGATGAACAGCAGACGGCAGAGCAGGATGAAGCCCTGTTCCCGGCAGAGCAACAGGTCGCGGGCCGGTTCCAGCCCGTTCGGCCCATAGGCCAGAAAGCCCTCAATGCAGACGCGCAAGGCTTCAAACGCTTGGCCCTTCAAGCCCTCGCTGACGCCGAGGCGGTATTCGGAACTCCCTTCCGCGGCGCGGCGAATTAGGGATTTGCGCCGAACCGACTCCAGAAATCCGGCCGGGCTGAAGAAGAGGTAAAACTGGAGGAAGTCATCGAACTGGGCCGAACGCTCTGCGACCGCTTGGTTGGCGGGCGGGGAGGCCCAATCCTGGAGCATGGCCGCCAGGTCAGCCTCAAGGTAGGTCTGAAACCGGCGCTGCTGCGGCCCCAGCTGCCGAGGGACCAACCGCCACTTCTTGCCGTTGGTCAGGACGCCCCAATCGAGCCGGCTGCGGTCGAGATACCATTCGATCTGTTCCGGCGGGTACTCCCGCTTGTTCTTGTTCCGGGCGGGCCGATCCAGGCTGACGTGCCAGGCTTTGGAGTCCGCGACGACTTTGGCGGCCGCCCAGAAATCTTCCGACTGACGACCTGCCGCGAGGGCGGAGTCCAGGCCGGCGTCGTCGAGGAACAGGGCGTAATCAGGTTCGCGGTCTTGCAGCCAGGTTTGATATTTCAGCTTCCAACCCAAATCTCGTAGGACGGGCTGAATGAATCCCTCTTCAAGTCCCTGTTCGTCCCCGTAGCGTTCCACGCGGTTGCGCTGGACCTTCCAGAGGTCCGCCAAGTTGTCGAACACTTCCCGCGCTTGCTCGCGGAGTTCCGTCCATTCCGGTTCAAGTTTCAGGCGGTTCTCCAGCCAGTGGCTGGAAAAGAGGCCGACGTTGTGAACCGGGCCGAACGAAAGCGATGGCTGAGTGGGGGCTGTCATAGTCGGTTCGTCCGCAGGACAGGAGACGCCATGAACCTATCCGGCGGGTTCGTCCGATGCAAGCAGCAATCTTCCCTTACTGGTCTTGCGTATACGGCCGTCCCGCCCGCCCGCCGGAGAGGAACTCCCTCTCCGACGTGACAGACGGCCCGCCCCCGTTCGTGGTCCGTCAGGCCGCCTTATCCTTGCGGCCCCTGCCCTTCGGGGCGTCCGCCTCGGCGTCCTTGTGTTCCAGGGCGGGAGGCGTCGCGGCGGTGTGGCCGAGGCCGGCCCGCAGCTGGGCGCGGAACTGGTCCACGTCGTCGGCCGCGCCGTTGGCGGAAGCCGTCAGACGGCGGAGGGCGGCGAAGAAGTCGGTCAGCACGGAAAACATGGTCCATCTCCTGTGGGGGCGAAGGGGATTCGTTCACGCTCGCACGGGTTGCGGTTCGTAGGCCGCCACGCGACGCAGGCGGCCCGCCAGGACCTCGTACACCTGATAGCCGACGCGGTAGGCGTCCGCCGCCGCGCGGGCGTACAGGCACGCTTCCAGGGCCGACGGGAACGACTTCGCGGGGGCGTAGCAGAGCATCGTCGGGGCGGCGCGGTAACTCGGCATGATTGCATCCTCCGAGGGGGAGGCGGGCGAGCGCTTCCCGCCTCCGGTTGGGTCAGCCGGCCTGTCGCCCGGCCCGGTAGTAGCCGCGCGACCTTGCGCCAGACCCAAGCCAGGACATGCACGTCGTCACACCGACTTCCGGCCCGTGGGGAAACCACGGCGTTGCGGTAGCCGCGGCGGCGCTCCGCCCGCGTCAGTTGGTGTCGGTCGGGATCGGGGCCGCGCAGAAAGCGCCCTCTTGCATCTCTCATGGGGAATGCCCTCCGAGCGGGGCGGGTGGGCGGCCCGCCCGCGGCCGTTGTGGTTACAGCCGGCCGGCCGCGATGAGGGCGGCCAGCCCGTCGGAGTGCTTGCACTTTTGCCAGCGGTTATATCCCTCACACTCGCACGTTCGCTTGTCGGCGGCGACGTTGACGTGGTAGGCGGCCGGCGCGTCGAAGCTGACCTTCTCGACCAGGAAGCCGCGGCCGAAGTCGGCCGGAATCTCGGTCAGGAGGTAGTCCTGCGCCGCCGTGCCGACCGTGATGCTGACGACGCCGGCCGTTTCGGCGGACGGCTTGACGCACAGGCGGATGGACCGGGCGGGCTTGGGGCGGGGCTTGCGTTGACGCGGGGCGGCGGTTCGGGTAGTGGTTTCCATTGCGACTCCAGCTCGTTTGGGGTTGCCGGGGCCGGGCGTCTTGCACACGCGCCGGCCCGCTTCATTTCCGCCGGGCCGAACGCCGGCCCGACATCCCGATTCTATCATGATTGCGTCATGGCGTCAAGGGGGAAACCGGTTTGCATCATGGTTTTTCCACTTGCCTATTAGGGGAGGGGGCGGATAGAATCAGGAGAGAGGCGTGAATCACACCGGAGCCGGCCGACCCGGCGGAGGCGAACCATGTCAGCGAGTCTTCCGATGGCAAAGCGACGTTCCAACCCGAAGCGGAACAAGATCGAGGTGACGGCGGACCCGGCCTGGATCGCCCGCGTGGCGGCCGAGGCCGAACGCCTGGGGCTGAACCTGTCCGCCTACATCCGCATGGCGGTCACCCAGCGCATGGACGCCGACGCGGCCGCGCGCGGCGGCAAGAAGTGAAGCGGCCCGAACAGGAAACCTCAACCAGGGAGGCCCCATGTCCAGTGCGTGGCTCTACCAAGACGACAAGCAGGTCAAGGCCCGCGGCGCCGAGGCGGCGTCGTGGTACGTCGGCTGGATCGACCCCGAGGGCAAGCGGCGGTGCAAGTCGTGCGGGCCGGGACTCCCGGGCCGGCGGAACGCGGAGAGGCTGCGCCGCAAGATCGAGGCCCAGCTCATCACCGGGCAGTACCATCAGCAAATCAAGACGACGTGGGAGAGCTTCCGCGCCGACTATGAAACGAAGGTGCTTGCCGGCCTGTCCGCCCACACCCGGAAGAATACCAAGTCGGCGCTGGACGCCTTCGAGCGGCATTCCAAGCCGACGCGCCTGTTCACCATCGGGACGGGGACGATCGACGACTTCACGGCGAAGCGACGCACCGACCCCGGCGGCAAGAAAGGGCGCCGATCTCGCCCTACACGATCAATCACGACCTGCGGTGCATCCGTGCGGCGCTGTCCGTGGCGAAGGAATGGGGCCTGCTGCCGGCCCTGCCGAAGTTCCGCATGGAGAAGGCGGTAAAGAAGTTGCCGCTCTACGTCACCGGCGAGCACTTCGCGGCGATCTACCAGGCGTGCGACCAGGCCCGGATGCCGGCGGGCTTGCCCTACCCTCCCGCGGCGTGGTGGCGCGCCCTGCTCGTGTTCGCGTATATGACCGGCTGGCGAATCTCCGAATTGCTGGCCCTGCGCCGGGACGACCTTGACCTGGACGCCGGTTACGCCCTGACCCTCGGTGAAGACAACAAGGGCGGCCGCGACGACCGGGTGAAGCTGCATCCCGTCGTCGTGGAGCACCTGCGCGCCCTCGCGGCCTTCGACCCCTACGTCTTCCCCTGGCCCCTCAACCGGCGGACGCTCGACAAGGCCTTGGTGCGACTCCAGAAGGCCGCCGGGATCCACCTGCCGTGCCGGGACGAGCACGAGCACACCGACGCTTGCCACGCCTACGGCTTCCACGACTTCCGCCGGGCCTTCGCCACGATGAACGCCGACAAGCTGAGCGCCGACGCCCTCCAAACCCTCATGCGGCACAAGAGCTACCAGACGACGCAAATCTACATCAACATGGCACGCCAGATGGACGCGGCGGTGGCTTCCCTCCACGTCCCGGACGTGCTCAAGGGGAAGGCGGTAGGGGGATAGCCCGCCGAAGCGCGCCATTGAGGGATGGCGGAGGGACGGACGCCGGTTGAAGACGCAACCTTGTTGGTGTCAAGGACAAGCGGCAACGGGGCGGACGATTCGTGATCGTCCGCCCCCGCCCCGTTGCCCGGAACACGTCGGCAAGGCTCAGAGGCCGCTGTCGCCGTTGAAGCCGATTTGCTTGAAGCCGTTGACGCCAAGGCCGCCGCCGATGCCGCCGCCGAAGCCGCCGAGCTGACCGCCGAGGGCGCCGAAGCCGCCGAGCTGACCACCGAGGGCGCCGAGGCCGCCCTGGAACTGGCCGAAGCCACCCTGGAAGCCGCCCTGGAACTGGCCGCCGAAGCCGCCCTGGAACTGGCCGCCGAAGCCGCCCTGGAACTGGCCGCCAAAGCCGCCCTGGAACTGGCCGCCGAAGCCGCCCTGGAACTGGCCGCCAAACTGACCGATCTGACCGATCTGTCCGATCTGGCCGATCTGGCCGATCTGGCCAATCTGACCGATCTGGCCGATCTGGCCAATCTGGCCAATCTGACCGATCTGGCCGATCTGGCCGATCTGGCCAATCTGACCGATCTGGCCGATCTGGCCGATCTGGCCAATCTGACCGATCTGGCCGACGCCGCTGTTGCTACCGGCGTTGTTGTTCACGGCCCCGTTGTTGCCACTTGGCGGGGGCCGGATTGCGGGCGGCGGCCCGGGCGGCGGCGGCAGCCTCGTTCGGAACCCGGCGACGGACTCGGTGGGCAAGGCGAGGACGACCACGGCGACCGCAAGGGTCAAGGCGAAGGCGAATTGGAACAGACGCGCGTGTGAGAACATGAGGACTCCCGGAAGGAAAACCCGAGAAACAGCCTCCGCGAAGACGCTTTTCCGTCCGCGCGGCCTTGGCGCCAACCCTTTCCCTTGCAGGAGTCGACCGCCGGCCTCTCCTTTCCGACCCCCGGCGTTAGACGGATGGACTTCTGCTTATGGTAATTCTTTACCGCAAGGGGCCGTCCGTCAAGTGCTTCTTGGGTAACTTTCCTCACGTCCGCCGGCGCCCTCGCCTTCAACGGCGCAGAATCGAGCGCCCGCAACGTCGCCGCAAAAAAACGGCGTCGGGCGCACGACCGCTGAAGTCGCACGCCCGACGCCACTGATTGGCCCGTCCGAAGTGAGGAGAACTAGATTCCGCTGTCTCCGCTGAAGCCGATTTGCTTGCCGCCGCCGCCGCCGAAGCCGAAGCCGCCGCCGCCGAAGCCGCCCTGGATGCCGCCTCCGAAGCCGCCCTGGATTTGACCGCCGAAGCCGCCTCCGAAGCCGCCCTGGATTTGACCGCCGAAGCCGCCTCCGAAGCCGCCCTGGATTTGACCGCCGAAGCCGCCTCCGAAGCCGCCCTGGATTTGGCCTCCGAAGCCGCCCTGGATTTGGCCTCCGAAGCCGCCCTGGATTTGGCCTCCGAAGCCGCCCTGGATTTGGCCGCCGAAGCCGCCCTGGATTTGGCCGCCGATCTGACCGATCTGGCCGCCGATCTGACCGATCTGACCGATCTGGCCGATCTGGCCGATCTGGCCGATCTGGCCGATCTGGCCGATCTGACCGGTCTGACCGATCTGGCCGATCTGGCCGATCTGGCCGGTGCCGCTGTTACTTCCAGCGTTGTTGTTGACGGCCCCGTTGTTGCCGCTGGGCGCCGGACGGATCGCGGGCGGCGGGCCTGGCGGGGGCGGCAGCCTCCTTCGGAAGCCGGCGACGGACTCGGTCGGCAGGGCGAGCACAACCACACTCACCGCAAGGAAGAGGGCGTACCCAAATTGGAACAGCCGACCGCGGGTGAACATGCGGGACCCCAGAAGGGAAAGCTGGAGAGGGGGCGCGCAATAGTTCGCCCGACATGAGCGGCCTGGATTCGCGCTTCCCCGCGCAGAAGCCGCCCGCCGGTTTTTTCCCTTCCGGTTCACCGCGGGACAGGACGTGGACTGCTGCTAGGAATGAATTGTCGATCAGGACAAGTCCGATGTCAAGCAGTTCTTTTGTAACTTCTCCGAATTCGTCGCCGAGCGGCCGACCGTTGGCAAAGGGAACCCGAATAAGCGGAGCCCCGACCCGGAACACGTCGCGGCCGGAATATGGCCTTGACAGGAATCGGCGCCCCGATATAGTCCGCCACCCTTCACAGTTCGTATCGACGGATGGACGGTGCGCCGGCGGCAGGGAACGGCCCGCGCGGCGCCGGGGTCGCGGCCGGGGGAACGAGCCGCTTGCGGTCGGGCGATGCGCCTTCGTCTTCGGAGGAGTGGGGTCTATGCACTACAAGTCAATCTGGCGGGCGTTGCTGCTGACGGCGTTGACCGGCCTCGCGACGGCCGGCGTGGGCCGCGCCCAGCCGCAAAACTTCGGCGAAGACTACGCCCCCCCCGACACGGTGTTCCCGTTTCCGCTCGGCAGCACCCATCCCGAGGAGGGCGGTCTGTACCTCGGCAGCGAGGCCGTCTACTATCGCCAGACCAACCCGCTCAAGCAGCAACTCGTGGCGGTGCGCGGCCTGACCATCGTAGACAACACCACCAACATTCCCAATATCGGCGTCCTGCGGGTGCCGACCTTCATCGGCAGCGGCGCGGCCGCCCTGGACGTCCAACAAGTGAGCGGTCCCAACGACTACCAGCCGGGCGTCACCTTCACCCTCGGCTACAAGTTCGCCGACGGCTCCGCCTGGGAGTTCAAATACCTCTACCTCACCGAGGTCAACCTGCGCGCCTCGGCCACCGAAGTGCCGCCCGGCTTCAACGTCGGACAGAACTTCGAGAACAGTTTTCTTTTCTCCCAGGTCTACGGCTTCCCCAACGACTACAACGGCCCGGCGCAGAAGATCGCGTCGGACCCGGGCGGAGGCGTCGGCTCGTCCGCCCCCGGCATCTGGAACGGCGCCAGCATCATGACCGAGCAGTTCCTCCAGCGGACGCAGATGTACGAGTTGACCTACCGCCAGCCGATCTTCGAGACCGAGACCTACCGCCTGAGCGGCATCGTCGGCCCGAGCTTCATCTGGATCTGGGAGCGCTACAAGTGGACGACCTCGGACATCGACCTCACCACCAGCGCCTCCGGTCCGCAGGACGAGGCCGTCTACAACAATATCACGTCCAACCGGCTGTACGGCGCCCACGCCGGCTTCCGCAACGAGTGCTACCTCGGCCACGGCTTCGCCGTCAACTGCGACGTCCAGGGCGGCGCCTTCGCGGACATCGCCAAGACGGAAGCGATTTACGAGCTGGCGCGGGGGGCGGTCGGGCCGGGGTCCAAGAGGGCGCTGAAATACTGGCTGCCCGCGCTCCAGGCGCAGACCACGGTCGGCATCACGTGGTTTCCGATCGAGAACGTGGAACTGAAGGCCGGCTACGACTTCCAGGTGTTCTTCCACACCCTGTCGTCGCCCAACCCGATCGACTTCAATTACGGTGCCGTGAACCCGGCTTACACCAGCGGCGCGGTTCGCTACCTGGACGGCCTTAGTCTGGGCGCCGGCATCAACTTCTGACGGTCGGACGCGTTCCGGGTTCGGCGGCGCGACCCTCCGCGCACGCGGCGCGGAGGGTCGCGCCGCCGAACGCCGCGTCCTCCAGGGCCGCCGCCTCCGCCCCGTGGAAGACGTCCAGGTCTTCCGACGCCCCAGGGAAAGCGACCTTCGCACAACCTCCAGATCCACCCCGCCCCGCGCCCCCGACGGCGATTGCCGTTGACCGGGCGGACAAAGCGGATATGGTTCGACCCTACCGGTTCGTTCGCCAAGCCCCGGCGCGGGAAGAACATGATTATTACAAAGACGCCCTTGCGCATCAGCTTCCTCGGCGGCGGCACCGATTACCCCGAATACTTTGTCAAGCACGGCGGCGCCGTCATTGGCACGGCGGTCGACAAGAGCGCCTTTTTCTGCATGTCGCATTTTTACAGCAAGCTGTTCGACTACTCGATCCGCATCGCCTACCGCCAGGTGGAATGCGTCAAAACCCTTGACGAGTTGCAACACGCCCCGTTCCGCGAGTGCCTGCGCTGGGCCGGCGTCACCGGCGACATCGAAATCAACCATTCCACGGAACTGCCCGCCTTCACCGGCCTCGGTTCGTCGTCGTCGTTCGTGGTCGGCCTATTGAACACCATCCACGCCTTCAATCGGCGGATGACGCCGAGCCTCGAACTCGCCTATCAGGCCATCGAACTGGAGCGCGGGCCTCTGAAGGAATCGGTCGGCTGCCAGGACCAGACGCTGGCGGCGGTCGGCGGTTTCAACCTGATCGAGTTCCGCGGCATGGGCGATTTCGTCGTCAACCGCATTCCCTTCGGGCAGGGCCGACTGCGCGAATTTGAGGACCATTTGCTCGTCGTTTTCACCGGAATCAAGCGCCGCGCCGAGGAGTTGGCCAGCCGTCAGGTGAGCCGCGTCGGCCACAACCTGGCGTCGCTGGCGGCGCTGCGCGGCCTGGTCGATGAGGGCTATCGCGTCCTGACCGGCGGCGGCAGTCTGGCCGGGTTCGGCGCGTTGCTGCACCGGGCCTGGGTACACAAGCGCACGCTGGACGCGGCCATCAGCAACGACGCCATCGACGCGATTTACGAGGCGGGGATGGAGGCCGGCGCCCTGGGCGGCAAGCTGCTCGGCGCCGGCGGCGGCGGCTTTTTGTTGTTTTTCGTGCCGCCGGAGCGGCGGGCCGCCGTCCAGGCGCGGCTCGGCCGCCTACAGCAAATCGACTTTCAGGTCAACGCCCCGGGAACGCAGGTCGTTCACTGCGACAGCGTTCGCGGCGATTCCCGGCCGCCGGCCGTCTACCGGGAGGCGGCGTGAAACCGACGAACGGCCCTGTTTTCCAGGGGACCCTGGCAATGCGGACGCCACGGCCGGCCGTCTTCCTCGACCGCGACGGCGTCCTCATTGAGGATGTCCACTACCTGAAGAATCCGGAACAAGTGCGGCTGACGCCAGGCGCCGGGCCGGCCGTCGCGCGGCTGAACGCCGAGGGGCTGCCGGTCGTGGTCGTGACGAATCAGTCGGGCGTGGCCCGCGGCTATTTTTCCGAAACGGCCGTGGCCGAGGCCCACCGCCGCCTCGACGAACTGCTGGCCGAACACGGCGCCCGCGTCGATCGCTACTACCACTGCCCCCACCACCCCGGCGGGACGGTCGCCGCCTACCGCGTCGCCTGCGAATGCCGCAAGCCGCGGCCCGGAATGCTCCTCCGGGCGGCGCCGAACTGGGCATTGACCTTGACGCCTCTTACCTCATTGGCGATAAGGTCAGCGACCTCGAAGCCGGCGCGGAGGCGGGTTGTCGGACGCTGTTCGTTCGCGATAGCCGCGACGCCAGTCCTTGCCGACCGTTGGCGGCGGATCGCCTGCGCCTGCTGGCCGTGACGGTGGACCTGGCGGAGGCCGTCGCCGTCGTGCTGGTCCGACGCCATCGCCTGGCGGGGTAGCCGTACAAACCTGAAGCGCATCCGAAGTTTTCACGGAGGGTAAGAGCGTGAGGACGAAAATCCTCGTGACCGGCGGCGCGGGCTACATCGGCTCGGTGCTCACGCCGACCCTTCTCCGCGAAGGCTTCGCCGTGACCGTGCTGGACAATTTCCTCTTCGACCAGGCGCCTCTGCTCGACTGCTGCCTCGATCCGCACTTTCATGTCGTCCGCGGCGACTGCCGCGACCGGGCGACCGTAGAGAAACTGGTCAAGGACGCCGACGTCCTCATCCCGCTGGCCGCGGTGGTCGGCGCCCCGGCGTGCAAGCTCGACGCCGTCGCCGCCACGTCCACCAATCTCGACGCCGTGAAGCTGCTGCTGTCGCTGCGCTCCAAAGACCAACGCATCCTCCTGCCGAACACCAACAGCGGCTACGGCATCGGCGACAAGGGCAGCTTTTGCACCGAACAGAGTCCGTTGCGGCCGATCAGCCTGTACGGCAAGACCAAGGTGCAGGCCGAGGCCGCGGTGCTGGACGCCGGCAACGCCGTCACCTTCCGCCTGGCCACCGTGTTCGGACTGTCGCCGCGCATGCGCCTCGACTTGCTGGTCAACGACTTCGTCTACCGAGCCGTCCACGACCGGGCGGTCGTCGTCTTCGAGGGCCACGCCAAGCGCAATTACATCCACATCCGCGATGTCTGTAGGGCGTTTGTCCACGCGTTGCAGTCGTTCGACCGGATGAAGAACGAGGCGTACAACGTCGGCCTTAGCGACGCCAACCTGTCCAAGCTGGAGCTGTGCGCCGAGATCCGCAAACAGGCGCCCGGTTTCGTCTTCTTGGAAGCGCCCATCGGCGAGGACCCGGACAAGCGCGACTACATCGTCTCCAATGAGAAAATCGAGCGCACCGGCTTCCGGCCGTCTTCCGGCCTGGCGGACGGGATCCGCGAGTTGATTAAGGGCTACACGATCCTGCGCAACGGCAAGTATTCCAACGTGTGACGCGCTCCGGTGAAGCATTCGGGTCGAACGTCCTTCGCCGGGGTGGAAATGGGGACCGGGATTGCCGCAAAACGCCGAGAAGACCACGGGCCGCCGGTTTTGGCCGGCGGCCCGTTGCGCGCCGGAGGCGGCGCCCACCGGTTCGCGCCGCCCGCCCTCTTCACCGTCGCCGGCCGCGACAAATTGAGGCGTTTTACGCGCGGTAAAGTCCGTGATGACGCCGCCCCTCCGGCCGGTTCGGCCCGCTCCCCGAGCCTGGTCGTGGTCGCACGCCCCCTTGCCGACTGTTCCGAAGCCGCGGCGCGTCGGGAGCCGACTGAGGAGGACCAGCGGCGAAAGATCGAGCGGCATCCGTGCGACGGCCTGGCTCCCGGATGCGTCCGATGACGGACGCAACGACAACCGGCGGGAACGGCACTGACGGTTCTGGTGAGAACGCGACGGCTTTTCCGCGATCCCCCAACGACAAGGAAGTTGTATGACCGCGAAGTCCTGGCTGGTGAACGGGGTCCGCCGGCTCGTGGGCGTCCACCACATCATGCAGTCGGTCAAGGACTCCTCCAACGACCTCATTCGTCGGTTGAAAAAGGCCGAGGGCGAGCCGGACGACGCGGACGATGATGAATACATTATTCGTCTGGAATATCCGCCATCTTACGACTACCGGCCGCGCTGGGGCTACAGCCGGCCGCCGCACGAGGGGCTGTCCCGAATGTTCGCGCGGGAGCAGGCCGCCTACGACGAAACGTTGCGCCGCCTGACGGCGTTCAAGCCGCAGTTCGACCAAATCCCGCCGCAATTCTCGCGCGAACGGCCGACCGAACCGGGCTGGATGGGCGGCCCGATCAACGCCATCGACGCGGCGATGCTGTACTACTTCGTGGCCACGCTGCGGCCGAGAACCTATCTGGAAATCGGCTCCGGCGTCACCACCACCTTCGCCGCCCGCGCCAAAATGGACCACCGTCTGGCGACCAAAATCGTCTCCATCGACCCGTACCCGGCCGTGGCGATGCAACCGATCTGCGACGTCGTGATTCCGTCCGCGCTGGAGACGGTCGATCTGAAAATGTTCGACGAGCTGGAAGCGGGCGACGTGGTGTTCATGGACGGCAGCCACCGCGCGTTCATGAACTCGGACGTGACCGTGTTCATGCTCGACGTGCTGCCGCGGCTGCAGCCCGGCGTCGTCGTTCATTTCCACGACATCGCTTTGCCGATGGATTACGACCCGAGGTTCCAGAAGCGCTACTGGAACGAGCAGTACATCCTCGCCGCCTACCTGCTCGGGGCGCGGCACCGCGTTAAGGTCCTGATGCCGACCGGCTACGTCGCCCGCCAACCGGGGGCGCAAGAAATCCTACGGCCGCTGCTGCGCGACTGGAAGGGGTCGCAAGAGGTCTGGACCAACGGCGGCTCGATGTGGTTTACCCACGCCTGAGGCGGCCCGTCGATCGCGGAGAAAGGAGACCGACCATGCCGGAAACCTTAGATGTGGTGGTCGTGGGCGCCGGCGCGGTCGGCCTGGCCGCGGCGATGGCCCTTTCCACCGATCCGGGGCTGCGCCTGCTGGTGGTGGAGGCCGAGGGCCGCGTGGCCGCCCACCAGACCGGCCACAACAGCGGCGTGATCCATTCCGGCCTCTATTACAAGCCCGGCTCGGCCAAGGCGCGCAACTGTGCGGACGGCCGCGACCGCCTTTATCGCTTTTGTCAGGAACACGGCGTCCCGCACGAGCGCTGCGGCAAGTTGGTCGTGGCGACGCACGCCGACGAGTTGCCGGCCCTGGCGGAACTGGGGCGGCGCGGCCTGACAAACGGCCTACGCGGAATCCGCCGCCTCGACGCCGCGGGCCTGCGCGAATACGAGCCGCACGTGCGGGGCGTCGCGGGGCTGCACGTCCCGGAAACCGGCATTGTCGATTACAGGGCGGTGACGCGGGCCTACGCCGAGGTGGTCAGGGCGGCCGGCGGCCGCGTGGAATTGAACGCCGCCCTGGTCGGCTGCCGGCGCGAGCAAGGCGGCCTCGTCTTATCGACCACCGCGGGAGAGAAACACTGCCGCTTTCTTGTGAACTGCGCCGGCCTGCAATCCGACCGGGTGGCCCGGCTCTGCGGCGTCCAAGCGGACGTACAAATCGTCCCTTTCCGCGGCGAATACTACGAATTAAAGCGCGAACGCCGGGGCCTGGTGCGCAACCTCGTTTACCCCGTGCCCGACGCCCGGTTCCCCTTCCTCGGCGTCCACTTCACGCGCATGATCGGCGGCGGCGTCGAGGCGGGGCCGAACGCAGTCCTGGCCTTCCGCCGCGAGGGTTATCGGATGAGCGATATCTCTTTTATGGACCTTTACGAGCTGGCCCGCTTCCCCGGCTTCTGGCGGATGGCTGCGCGCTTCTGGCGGACGGGGCTGCACGAGTTTAACCGCTCCCTGAGCCGAGGCCTGTTCTGGCGGTCGCTGCGGCGGCTGGTCCCGGAACTCCGCTACGACGACATCGCGCCGGCCGGCTCCGGCGTCCGCGCCCAGGCGGTCGAGCCGTCCGGCAAACTGGTCGACGACTTCCGCATCGTCCGGGCCGAGCGGATGGTCCACGTACTCAACGCCCCGTCGCCGGCCGCCACCGCCTCGATCAGCATCGGCCGGACCATCGCGGAGGAGGTGCGGGAGGCGCTGGGCCTACCGCGGCATAACGGGGCGGCGGCCTGAGTCATGCTCGAGATGACGTGGCCCGGTTAGCCGCGACGCGCCAGCGGAGCGCTCGCATCGAGCGCTCCGCTGGCGCGTCGCGGCTAACCGGGAGGCGAGGGACGCTCATGGAGTGTCGCGTTTGCGATTCGACGGACCTGGAACGGGTCGTCGATCTGGGCGAACAGCCCTGGTGCAATCACTTCCTCCGGCCGGAGGAGGTCGGCGCCGAGCCGTTCTACCCGCTGCGCGTCGTCTACTGCCGCCGTTGCTCCACCGCCCAGCTCGATTACACCGTGAAAAAAGAGACGATGTTCGGCGATCACACCTACCTTTCCGGCGTGACGCGGTCGCTGGACGAGCATTTTCACGGGGTCGCCGCCGAGGTCGATCGGCGGCTGGCCGGCCCGACGCGCCGCAAGGCGGTGCTCGACGTCGGCTCCAACGACGGCACGCAGCTCCGCCATTTCCAGAAACTCGGCTACGACGTACTCGGCGTCGAGTCGTCCAAGACCACGGCCCGGCTGGCGGTCGAGGCCGGCGTGCCGACGCTCAACGAGTTCTTCAACCGCGAGACGGCCGCCCGCGTCGGCCGCAAGTTCGACGCGATCAACGCCTCCGGCGTCTTTTTTCACCTGGAAGAGTTGCACTCCGTCACCGACGGCGTCAGGGCCAGTCTGGTGGACGACGGGCTGTTCGTAGTCCAGTTCCTCTATATGAAGCGGATCGTCGAAAACCTGGCCTTCGACCAGATATATCACGAACATTTACTATATTATAACTTGAAGAACCTGGAAATCCTTTTGAACCGCCACGGCCTCGCCCTCTTCGACGCCTACCTGGCGCCGATCCACGGCGGCTCGATGATCGCCTTCGCCACCCACCGGGGGACGCGGCCGCCGAGCGACGCGCTGCGGCGTCTCCGCACGGAAGAGGAGGCGGCCGGCGCCAACGACGTCGGCGCCTATCACCGGTTCGCCCGGCGCATCGAGGACATGAAGCGGCGCGATTTGGACTACCTGCACCGGCTCCGCGCCGCGGGCAAGGAAATCTACGGCATGGGCGCCCCGGTCAAGGGCAACACGCTGCTCAACTATTTCGGCATCGGCCGGCGGACGCTGGCCTGTCTGGTGGAAATAAACCGCCTGCGCCGAGGCCTCTTTTCGCCGGGGATGCACCTGCCGGTCGTTATGGAGGACGAATTGCCGCGCGACCCGGACGTTTACTACGTCCTGGCCTGGAACTTCAAGAAGGAGATTTTGGGCAGGAATAAGCGCCTGATCGACAAGGGCGTCGAGTTCTATTTCCCCGTCGACGCGGAGGCGGCCTGAACATGAACATCCTCGTCACCGGCGGAACGGGGTTTCTGGGGACGGCCCTGTCTCGGCGCCTGCGGGAGTCGGGCCTCGCCGTGACCAGCCTCGGGTCAAGGGACGCCGACCTGACCCGGGCCGACGCCCTGGACCGCTTCGCCGGGCCGTTCGACCAGGTTTATCACCTCGCCGCCTGGACTCAGGCCGGCGATTTTTGTCTGGATCACCCCGGCGAACAGTGGGTCCGCAACCAGCAGATCAACACGAACGTCCTGGCGTGGTGGCAGTCCAGACAACCCCAGGCCAAGCTCATCGCGATGGGGACCAGCTGCGCCTACCCCTGCGATCGGCCCCTTCGCGAGGAGAATTATTTGGAGGGCGCGCCGACCGAAAGTCTGTTCGCCTACGCCATGACCAAGCGGATGCTCTATGCCGGCCTCCTGGCGCTGAACAAGCAATACGGCCTAAAATACCTCTGTCTTGTCCCTTCAACTCTCTACGGCCCCGGCTACCACACCGACGGCCGGCAGATGCACTTTGTCTTCGACCTGATCCGCAAAATCATGCTCGGCAAGATGTACGACGCGCCGGTCGTCCTCTGGGGCGACGGCCTCCAGAAGCGCGAGTTGGTTTACCTCGACGACTTCACGGCGGCGGCCTGCCGGCTGGCGGAAACCGTGGATAACGCGATCATCAATCTCGGGGCGGGAGAAGAACATACGATCCGTCGGTTCGCGGAGTCGATTTGCCAGATCGTCGGCTACCCTTTCGAGAAGGTGCGTTTCGACGCGGCCCGGTACGTCGGGGCGACGTCAAAGTGTTTGCGAATCGACATATTACGGGGTTACATTCCTGAGGCTTTCCCGACTGCGCTGGCCGACGGCCTGGCCCGGACGGTCGCCTGGTTCCGCGAAAACGCCGCCGTCGTCCTCCGGCCGCCGGAGCGGTGCGAGGCGGCCTGACCTGCCGACGGCCGGAGGGATCGATGGCCGTCGCCGATTTCAAGCAGGCGGCCAAATGGGGCGTGCAAACGAAGCCGCCGGCGCGGGTCGGGCGAGCGGCCCGCGGCGGTGTGGGGCGAGGAGGACGGGATGACGGCCAACGACCGGGAGAACCAAGGTCCGCCGGGGTTGGCCCGCCGAACGATGCGCGTCGGCTCGTTCGCTTACGGGAGCGCACGCCGCTTCGTATCCTCCATGCTGCCGGCCACGTTCCGCAAGCGGCTGATGCGCATGGTGCGGGCGCGGGTTAGCATCGAGCTTTCGTCCTCCCCTGCCCGTCGTTTCGGCCTTCTTCTCGAACTTTATCAGGCGGCCCGTCTGGCGACGGACCATTCCGCGGCCTCCGCCCTCCCCGAAAACGATGAGCAAGCCCTTCGCGTCAAAATCGAACGGTACCAGGCGCTCGCCGGCCGCTGCCGGATCGACCGCCTCCGCGCCGTCCGCGAACTGGCCCGGCTCGAATCCCTGCGCGGCCGGAACCTCGTGGCGGCCGCCTACGGCCTGCGGGCGATGCGGATGGCCGGCAAAGACCACTATGGCGACCTTCCATGGGTCGGATCGACTTTGCGGGCTGAGGGCTTTTCCGCCGAGGCCGAAGCCGCGGAGGCGACGTTTGGCGCGGCCGAAGCGGCGCGTCGTTGTTACGAGCTGCTCCGTCGGGCTAACGCGGCCAACCGGCTGCCCTCGCCGGCCGAGTTCGAGGCCGTCGAGGACCGGCGCGGGACGCCCCGGTGCGGGTGTCGGTCATTTTGTCGGCCTACCGGGCCGCCGCCAAGTTGCCGGTGTTCCTGGCCGCGCTCCAAAGCCAAACCTTGTTCCAGGCTGGGCAGGCCGAACTCATCATGGTGGACAGCGCCTCGCCGGACGACCAGCACGGCGCACTGAGGCGCGCCCTTGTCAACTCCTCATTTCCCTACCTCTACGTCCGCACCCGGCGGCGCGAGACGATCCAGACCGCATGGAACCGCGGCATCGGACTGGCCCGGGCGCCGTACCTGACCTTTCTCGGGGCGGACGAGGCGGTGACGCCCCCGGCGCTGGAAATCCTGGCCGGCCGTCTCGACGCCGACCCCCGGCTGGACTGGGTGCAGGCCGACAGCGTTGTCTACGAGGTGGACGCCGGCGGCGCCATCGTCCGCGAAGTCATGACCTATGACCGATCCGGCTACACGCCTTTTCACGCCTACCTCGACACCGCCTATCTCTCCTGGGTCGGGGCGCTCTACCGCCGTTCGATCCACGAACGTTTCGGCTATTATGACGGCTCGTTCGGCGCCGCCGGCGACACCGAGTTCAAGAACCGTGTGTTGCCTTTCGTTAAGACGAGCCGCCTGCCGCAAACGCTCGGCGTCTTTCTGAACTACCCGGAGGAGCGCGTCACGGAGTCGCCGCGGGCGGAGATCGAGGACGGGCGGGCCTGGTACCTGCACCGCACGGCGGGCGGCGTCCGCTACGCCTTCGCGGGCCGCGACCCCACCGAGATTGAGCAAGCCCTATTGCTGGCGCTGGGCTATCGCAAGTCCCACTTCCGCCATCTTTCGACCGACGTCGGCTACGCACGGCTGTTGGCCGACTACCTGGCGGAGCGCGACCCCGCGTCGCCGCTGTTGGCCCTCCGCCCCGGCGTTGCGGCCCTCGACGACGCCTACCGTTCCACGGATCGGGTGGAAAAGCGAAGCGTCGTCCGGTTGGCGCGGGCCTTGCGGCGGGCGCGGGAAACGGCGGCCCGCGTCCAGGCCGAGCATCGCGCGACGCCCTGGTTCGGAGGCGCGTCCTACGATACGCACAACGACAACCGGCGCGAGCAGCACAGCGGGTTCTGGTGAGACGGCGGCGCGGCCCGGTAGGTCGGGGACCTCGAAGTGTTTGCGGATCGACAAACCGCGGCGCCGCGTTTCGGGAGCTTACCCGACGGCGCCGGCCGACGGTCTGCCCCGGAAGGTCGCGTGGTTTTCAGGCGGCCTCATCCCTCCCCCGAATCGCCGAATCGCCTTGTTCAGCGCCGCACGGACGCCCTGCTCCCGGCATACTCGAAGTCCGCGCCCTGTAGCGCGAACGCCCGCCCCGGCCCGCCCAGCGCCCGGGCCGCCCGCCACGTCCGTGAGACGCGGATGGCCGCCAACTCCGCCTCCCTGGTGAATACGTGCATGGACGAGACGGCCTCCTTCCGCGACCGCCGACTCACGCGGCCCGGCCGAACGCAAGGGCCGGAACGGAGGCGGCAGGCAGGTCGATTGCATAGTAATCGCGCAGCAGGCTTTCGTAGCGCCGCAAGGCCCGCGATGGCGCGACGCCGCCGTCCCGCAGCCGGCGGCCGGCGGCCAGGAGCCGGTCGTTGATTTCGGCGGGCCTGGTCGTCAGCGGAAAAACCTCCCCCCACCCGGACTCGTCGATACGCGCCCCCAGCGCTCCGAGGTCGAAGCCAAGCGCGTAAAGGCCCGCCGACCGCGCGATCGAAAAGGTGTAGCTGTACGTCTCGGGCCATACGCTCAGGAACAAGGCGCAGTGGACGCCGCGGGCCTTCAGCAGGTCGAAGATTTCCTCCTCCAGGTACTCGCCCGAAACGCCCACGTTGCCCGGCAACGCCCGGTCGGGAGGCGAGATCACGCCGAAGACTTGGAAGAAGAGCGGCAGCCGCCGCGCCGCGGCGTCGCGGGCGCATTCCGCTAAAACGTCCGCCCCCTTGTGCGCGACCAGGACGCCGAGCAGCGCCACGCGGAGCACTTCCCCCGGTCCCGGCGCGACGGGCTCGGGCGCGGCGGCCCTTCCGTCTCCGGATGCGGCAGCACGTGAAAGCGGACGTGCGGGAAGTAACGGCTCATGCGGCGGGCGACGTCGTCGTGGGGGACGAACACGCGCCGCGCCCCGGCCAGCCGGTTCGCGTGCCGGCCGCGCCAGGCGTCGATCGTGACCGGACCCGTCTTGCCGAGAAAGTCGCCGTTGCGGGCCAGGCAGGCGTTGCAACCCGCGGGCGACGGTTCGCCGCAGTAGCGCCCGGCGCGGTCGTGCAGGTGGATCCGCGGACACACGGTATGGTAGTCGTGGATCGTGAAGTCGTAGGGCAGGCCGAGGTCGGCCGGCAGTTGCATGGTTTGCGGCGGGTGGCCGAGGAGGTGGTGGACGTGAACGTGGACGCAACCAATGCGGTGTATAGCGGTGAGGAGAGTATAATACTCCGTTTGCGCGTCAAAAACGAGGTCGGGCGTGGCGGCCCCGCCGAAGCGCTCCAGCCGCAGGCGGCCGTCGCCCGCGGGGCTAAGCAGGAAAACGCGGACGCCCTCCCGCTCCAGGCCGGCGGCCATGTCGCGGACGTGCCTCCCCGTACCGCCGCCTCCGTCATGCCCGACCATGAGGAAGGCCGGGCCGGGACCGGCTAGACGGCCCAGGTCGAGACGGCGGCGGAGCGGCCGGGCCGGATCGATGCGGCGGTGACCGGCGACGTCAGCCGTGGAGGCGCGATCCGCCCGTTGCCGCCAGGCGGGATCGGCGGTCGCCGGCCCGTCCGGATGGACGAAAACGTCGGCGGCCAGGACGTGCTTCCATCCGCCGGCCGGCGGCCGCCGGCCGTCCAGGTATTCGCCGCGAAGGTACGTGCAATCGCCGCCGGGGACCGGCAGGGGGATGCGAAGGCCGCGGTTGGTTTCCGCCGCGATCGCGTCGAGGGCGGCGGCTTCGGCCGGCGGGACAGGCTTGGCGCCCCGAACCGGGTAGAAGGCCAGGCGGCCTCCGCCGAACGGCGTCGCCGTGGCGTTGTCGGCGGAAGAATGGGCCGCGTCGCCCAGCCGGTCGAGCCATCCGTCATAAACTTCCACACCGGCCCGGAGCAGAACCACGTCGCCGCCGCCCGTCGGACGCCCCGTCGCCAACGCCCACAAGGACGGCCGGGCGACGACCCGGTGGCGCCAGGGCGACGCCGTGCGGGCGCGCGTCAAGCCGTTGAGGGTGCGCTCCATACCGGGGCCGCCCAGGACGACGACTTCGACCGGCGGGCGAGGGACAAGCCCCTTCGTTGTCGGAGAATATTCATCGCCCTGATAGTTCATGCGTCGCGGCCTCCTTTCGGCGGCGCAGGGCGCCCACGCCCCGGCGGGCCAGGTGAAGGGCGTCGCGTCGGCGCGATCCGGCCGGGGCCAGAATCCACTCCAGGCGGGCCAGCAGTTGCACACAGCGTAGGACCAGCGACCGTTGAATCGGTTCCAGCTCCGATCGGGCGCGACGGAGCATTTCGTCGCGCTCCTCGCACTGCAGCCGGTATACCTGGAGGAGTTGCTCCGTCTCGGCCAGCCGGCCCATCAATCGCCGATGGTCGCCGCGCAGGCGGCGATGTTCGCCGCACCGGCCCAGCCGATAATAGAACTCCCGAATGTACTCCGCATCCTCCTCGCCGGTTAGGATCAGGGCGCCGAGCGCGTCCGGGCAGCGCGGCCCGACGGCCGCCACGCCCAGCCCGCACCCGTGTGTGAACTCGAACGTCGGATGGCGAAGCCGCAGGTCGGCCCAGAATTTCCATACGGCGGCGTCTCGTTCGCGGTCGTTGACGCCGTGCAGCAGGAGGACGCCGCGGTCGTTGAGTTTCGGCAGCCACGCCTCGAAGTCATCGGATTGGCCGTCGAGGTGCAGCAGATCGACGGACCCGTCGGTGAAATGCGCGAGGACGTCCTTGGGATTGTCGAGGATCAGGCTCGAATAGCGGCCGTAATGCGCGTCGTGGTGCGCCTTCAACTCATCGATGTCCACGGACCCGCCAATCAGGCCGTGCGCCGAACCGGCAGGCCGAGGCGGCCGATCGCCTGGCACAACGCGCAGTAGGACACGCCCGTGGGGTCGCCGACTCCGACCACGGTACGCGGGCGCAGCATCTCAACGAGGGCGAAGCCGAAAGGGACGTGTTCGGCCCAGGGGGAGGCGCGGTCCCAGAAAGGGGCGACCAGACATGCCGGATAATCCAGGGGGTTGAAACGCTTCGTCATGGACCCGACCCCACGAGGCAATGGCTCCGGGCGTTGCGAATCGGTGGGGGGGATCGTATCGCGCCCCCCCGCGATTATCAAGCCGCACTAACCGGCGCGTGAGATTCGGCCGTTCATTCCCCCACCAGTTCATAGGTGCCGCCGCCCGCCTTTTTGAGCTTGCCCTGTCGGACCAGTTCGGTCCACACCTCCGGCGGGAACTGATTCGGCGGCGTGACGGCGACGATGCCCGACCCGCGGCCGCTGCTCAACGGCCCGCCGGCGATGTTCGATTCGGCGTCGAGGCGCGTCAGTTTCAGCCGTTTCTTGAACGCCTTCAGGGCGGCTTTCAGGTCTTGCGGGGTGGGGGTGGGGTCCGGCATGGTCGGCTCCTAGCACCGAACGGTTTTTGTGGCCGTAACGCTTAACAATGACACACTACGGCCCGTCGCGGGATGGGCCGGTTGGCGTCAGAGAAAGGACCAAGCGACGGTTGTCTAACCAGGGCAAGCGATGTTGCCGCGCATTGATCCTATCCATCGCGGGGGCCAACGCCTCCTGGCCCGCGAACGGGTCCAGGTACACGATCAATGCTTCCGGCGTCTCGTACAACTGGCCGGGCCGGTTGAAGAACTGTCGCCGCAGGGTCCGGACGTGCTCCCCCGCGTAGCCCTCGCCCAACTGTCGGCCCAGGTCGGCGACCGCGTTGTACACCAACGCCACCAGCCAGCCGAACATCTGCAACGGCCCCCGGTGAAAGCGCGGCCGCCGCCGGTCGGGACTCTCCTTGTCGTAGCCGCACGGTACGGCATCCACCAACAGGTCGTGAACCTCGACCCGATGGGCCTGCTCGTGCCCTTGTCGAGCCCGGAAGATGGTCAGCACGTCTTCCGGGTCGCCGGCGCAGGTCGTGTACAGCGGATGCCAGCGGTCCTTTTTGGGACCGGGTCGGACCTCCCGGCAGATGATGGTGCGCACCGCCTGCTCCGCGGTCTCGCCCTTGAGTACCGTTTGCGTCTCGGCCAGGCGGACTTCCTTGGGCGGGGCGCCGACGCACACGCCCGGTTCCTCGACGGATACGAACAAGCCGCCGGGCAATTGCTTCCAGGCCCGCATTCGGTGCGGGTAGCGGCAGGCGCGCAGCGTGACGTCCAGGCGCCGCTGGCTCTCGACCAGATCCCACAAGGTCCGCACGCCCGCGTCCGACTTGGCCGCCCCGGCGTCGAACAGCGCGTGGAGCGTGCGCGGCCGGCCGTGCTTCAAGACCTGTCGGACCAGCGGCGCCGCCAGCTCTTGCAAACCCACATCGCCCGGCGTGCCGCGCACCGCCAGGAAGCGGCCGCTCGTCAGGTCGAAGCCGGTGAACAGCTTCTCGCAGCGCATGTACTTGTTGCGGGTGGTGACGTAGCCCTTGCCGATGCGAAACTTCTTGGTCCAGCGTGGGATGGTGTGCTCGTCGAAGCTGACCATGGCGTCGGCGTTGCGGAGCAAGTGCCACGGGCAGGTCCGGCGGCAGAAGGCATCGACCTCATACCAGGCCAGGTGACGCCGCCAACCGCCGACGGTGTGGCGCGACGGGCAGCGGCGGCCGCCGCACAACCGGGCGAAGCCGGCGTCGGCCATCTCGTCCAGGTGAAAAACTCGCTCCAGGCCGGTCACCAAGGAGAAGACGCTGGTCAACAGGCCCGGACGCAAGGAACCGTAATCGTCGGTGAAGCAGTCCTGGGCCGTGGCCAACCAGTCCAGGGCTTCGGGCATCAACAGGAACGCGCCGGCGTGCTGGGTCTTGGTGACGAAAAAGGGGGCGGCGGCAGGGGCACGGGTTGGCGCGGTGGCACGCCGCCGGGCGCGGCCGGCGCGACCGCAGGCTGCACGGCCGGCTCGGGGGCCGCGGCCGCGGCCCGCGTCGCCCGATCGAGGCCGAACTTCTTGCAGAAGTGGTGCAAGGCCACCGTGGACACGTGGACGCCCCAGGTGCGTTGGATGAAGGCCAACACGTCGTAGCGCGTGGCGTCGGCGTGAGTCAGCATGAACTCGGCGATGGGGCCGGCGTAACGCGGCAGCAGTTTGCCATGCGGCCGGCCGGCCAGGCGGTGGTGGGCGGCCTGGATCGCCTCCTTGGAAGACACCCCTTGTTGGTGCGAGGCCGTGGGCCGGCTGACGCCGACCAATCGAGCGATCTGAGCGACTTTGAGTCCGGAATCGCAGTGCAGGAGGAAATGGCTGAGCAACCGGCTGGAGTAGTAATCGTCGCCGCAGCGTCGCCGGAAGGCAAAGGCCGCCTGGAGCAAGCCGCGTTGCCCGGCCGTGAGTCGCTGTTCGGCGATCTGCGCTTGGGCGAGCCAAGAGGTGCAAGTGCCGTCCATGGTGAGCATGAGGAATCCTCCCTGCAACCCAGGCAGGGAGAATTGTAGTCCGTAAGGACTGGAAGTTAAGCGTTACGGCCCGAAAAACCGTTTGGTGCTAGGCCGTGTCCGACAATAGATATTTCAGCAGTAGTGTAATCCAGGCGACCGTCCAAAAGGTAAGAAAGTTGACGGCGAGTTTCTCATAACGGGTGGCCAGCCGGCGATGCAATTTGAACCACCCGATCATCCTCTCCATGAGGTTGCGTTTCCGGTAGGCTTCCTTGTCAAAGGCGGGGTCGGGGGTTTCGTTCTTCTTCTTGGGAATGACCGCGTGGATGTGATGACCCTTGAGCCACTGGCGAATCCGCTTGCTACTGTAGCCTTTGTCGGCGATGAATTCGCGGGGCCACTTGCGATGGCCCAACCGCTGCCGTTGTGTGCTGCGATGCATCATGGTTTCAAACGCGCGGCTCTCATGTTCCTGGCCCGGTTGGATGCCGATGGCCAGCGGGATGCCGTGACTTTCGATGATCAGGTCGATCTTCGTGCCGAAACCGCCGCGCGAGCGGCCCAACGCATGATCCGGCGGCTCAACGAGATGCGTCCGCTCGCTGCCGACCAGTCGGGCCTGGGTCCGCTTGAGCGCCCCCGCCGCGTCGCGCGTGGCGCGCAGGATGGTGGCGTCGAGGAACCACGTATCGGGATCGAGTTTTTCTTCCGCCTCCAGTTGGCGGATCAAGGCTTCGACGATGCGGTTCCAGGCGCCATCGGCGCGCCAGCGGGTCAGGCGGTCATGGACCGTCTGAAAGGGGCCGTAGCGTTCGGGCAAATCACGCCAGGCCGCGCCCGTGTGGAGGATCCAGAGGATGCCGTTGACGATGGGACGATGCTCACTCCACGGATGTCCGGCATGGCCCGAATGGGTGGGCGGGAAAAAGGGTTCCAGAATCGCCCATTGTGGATCAGATAGTTCGTAGCGTCTCATGGTTCATCTCCATGGCAAGAGAACGAGCGACCGAACCACTGATATTGTATGCATTTACGATTGCCGGACACGGCCTAGTTCGAGACGGCGGTCGTTTGATAACCATCCTTGCATAATGTTGGGAGCGCGGGAACCAGAAATCCCGAGTCGAAGGCCTGGAGTGGATTCTGATCCCGTCGGCGCCGACGCCAACGGTCGAAGAACCGCGCGAGCGTCGCCAATGGTATTGCGTGTCGCTGGGTGATCGAAGTTTTCCATGATATCGAGAGGAACGGCTGCGGCGAGTGGAAGCTCCCTTTGGAACGGGAAGTGCATCCTTTTGTCGCATGGAGGGGTGCGACACGCTCGCCCCCTCGCGACATTTCTCATTCCGGGAGGTACGACCATGACTCGTTGGAAGTTAGGATGTCTGCTGCTGGCCAGCGGCTTTCTTCTGTGGCTTCCGCCCATGACCTACGCCCGTTCCGCGCTCACGGCGAAAGAACTGGCGGTTCAGCCCGCGCCGGTAACCCCGCCGATATCGCCGACCACGGCGGCGCCGACGCCTCCGGTCGCGCCGCCCATCACGCCGAATACGCCGTTGCCGAACCCCACGCCCACCGTCAACCCGCCGGTGGCGCCGCCCAACAGGCCGAATACGCCACAGCCGAACCCCACGCCCACCGTCAACCCGCCGGTGACGCCGTCGATTTCGCCGACCAAGCCGACGCCGTCGCCTCCGGTCGCGCCGCCCATCACGCCGAATACGCCGTTGCCGAACCCCACGCCCACCGTCAACCCGCCGGTGGCGCCGCCCAACAGGCCGAATACGCCACAGCCGAACCCCACGCCCACCGTCAACCCGCCGGTGACGCCGCCCAATCCGCCCGTCACGCCCAGACCGCCGGCCGTGGCATAACGGGCGCCGATCCCAAGGGCCGAAAAGAGGAAGGGCGGGGAACACGCCTGTTCCCCGCCCTTCTCGTATTACCAATGGCCCAGGCCGCTTCACGCCGCTTGATGGACAGGGAGTAGCCCTCGTATGGCAGTTGCCGCCGGCCGTTGCCGGGCCGGCGAAGAACCGCTCCAGGAGGTCGCGGACGAAGCCGGACGCCAATCCGATCAAGGATCCCCAGAAGCGGATTCGGCTGATCGGCGGATGGAAGCGATCCGGCGGCGGCATGAGGGCCTTTCTTTTCTAATGTTCCCCGGCCGCCGCCGCCGATACCATTCACTACGCCAGCCCCTCCGCTTGCTCCCCCGCCAGACACCCCCGACTCACAACCCCGCCGCCGTGTACTCATTACGGAGTTCCGTCGTGCGCTTATTCCTTGTCGTCCTGCCGCCGGCCCTGCTCCTCGCCGCGGCGGCCGGCGCCGCCGAACCGGCCGACGCCCCGCCGATGGACGCCCCGCCGCCGCCGCAAGAGATCGCCCCGGACGCCGACCCCGGCCCGCGCCTCTCGGGCGGCGCCGACTATCTACTCTGGTGGCTGCGCGAGGGCCGCATCCCGGCCGCGCTGACCACCAGTTCGCAGGCCTCGCGGGGAATCCTCGGCAACCCGGACACCCGAATCCTCTACGGCGACGACCGCCTGCGGACGCGGCACGGCGACGAATTCAACGGTGTCCGCTTCAACCTGGCCTACTGGCTGGACGACGCCCATTCCGTAGGCGTCGAAGGCAACGCCTTCTTCCTCGAACGCGATTCCACGCACTTCAAGGCCGTTTCCGACGGCAGTACCCTGCTGGCCCGGCCATACCTCAACCCCGACGGCGGCCCAGCCAGTGACGTGATCGCCGGCGACGCCCCGACCGGCCCGCGCACCGGCGGCTTCGTCGGTTACTCCCGCGTCGAGCTGTACGGCGAAGAGGTCAACCTCGCCGCACCGCTCTACGCCGACGACGCCTTTCGGCTGGAGGCGCTGGCCGGGGCGCGGTTCCTGCAAATGCGCGACCGCACCGACCTGACGGCGACCGGATACTCGTTGCCGATTATGTCTACCCGTTATGGTTTGGAAGACCACTACCGGGCGGCCGACGCCTATTACGGCGGCCAGGTGGGACTGCGCGGCGAACGGACGTGGGGCCGCTGGTCGGTGCGGGCGTGCGGCGAAGTCGGCCTCGGCGGCAACGCGGAGCAGGTCCGCGCCTTCGGCCAGAGCATCTACCAGACCCCGGCCGAGAGGATCGTGACGCCGACCGGCCTGACGGTGCAGGCAAGCAACACCGGCACGTTCGACCGGGCGGCGGTCAACTTCGTGAGCGAGGCGGGCGTCATCGTCGGCTGCCAGGTGACGCGGCACGCCCGGCTTTCCGGCGGTTACACGTTCCTGTTGTGGGACGGCGTGCTGCGATCGGGCGATCAGATCGACCCGGTGGTCAACCTGAACGCCGGGACCGCGCCGGCCCGGCCGTCCATCCCGTTCAAGGAGGACGTGTTCTGGGCGCAGGGTCTGAACGTGGGTCTGACGTTTTCGTGGTGAATCTCGTTCCCACGCCCCGCACCCGAATGACCAACCCCCGGTTCGGGCGCGAGGGAAAGCCATCGGCGCGGAGTTCCCTATCAACCTTTAAGCGTCGCACCGTTCGGATATAATGCAGAGAATATGGAGAGAACCGTCGTCAACTCCACTCGCCGCAAAGCGCGTCGGCCGAACGGAGCCGGCGCGAGCGACGGGGTTCGACGAACCCCGTCGCTCGCGTTCCGGGCTGGAACATACAATAGCGCCATGCCGATCAAGACCAAGCGCTGGGACGACAAGAAGGAACCGGACGACGGTTTCCGTCTGCTGATCTGCCGTTATCGGCCGTGCGCCCTGCCGAAGAAAAAAGAGACGTGGGACCTCTGGTGGAGCCATCTCGGCCCCAGCAAGGAACTACACGCCGATTTCTACGGCAAAAACGGGCCTCCGATCGGAATGGAAGAATACCGTCGCCGTTACCTGGAAGAGATGAAGGCCCAGGAAGAAAGCATCACCCTGCTGGCCGAAAAGGTCGCGGCCGGGACGACGCTGACGCTGCTCTGTTCGTCGGCCTGCACCGACCCGTTGCACTGTCACCGGACTTTACTGAGGCAACTCATCGAGGAGCGCATGACGCGCGGCGAACCGGCCCCCGCGACGTAGCCTCACGATCCTTTGAACGCCGACACGTCCCACAACCGCACCGTGCCGTCGCGGCCGCCGCTGACCAGCGTCTTGCCGTCCGGCGTGAAGGCGACTGTGTAAACCGTGCTAGTGTGTCGCGTGAAGGTCGTCAGTTCGCGGCCGGTCGCCACGTCCCACAACCGCACCGTCCGGTCTTCGCTCGCCGAGGCCAAGGTTCGGCCGTCGGGCGAAAACGCCACGCCCCATACGTCCTGGTTGTGCCCCTCCAAAACCGCGCGCTGATCGCCGGAATCCGCGTCCCACAGGCGAACCGTATGGTCCCAGCCGCCCGAGGCGACGGTGCGGCCGTCGGGCGTCAGCGCCACCGCGTAGACGGCGCCGGTGTGGCCGGACAGGGTGACGCGCTCATGGCCGGTGTCGGCGTCCCACAGCTTGACCAGCTTGTCGCCGCCGCCCGTCACCAGCGTCTTGCCGTCGAGCGAAAATACCAGCGACATCAGGATTCCGGAATGGGCCTTGAACGTGAGACGCTCCTTGCCGGTGTCGATGTCGATCAGGCGCACCATGCCGTCCCGGCTGCCGGTCGCCAGCGTCTTGCCGTCCGGCGAGAAGGCCAGGGAGCGGATGGCGCGGTCGTATTTGATCTCAATTGGGTCTTTATGGTCGGCCAGGTCCCACAGCCGAACCGTCATGTCGTCGCTGGCCGTCGCCAGCGTTTTGCCGTCCGGCGAGAAGCGCACTTTCCAGACGGGGGCTCGGTGGCCGTTCAGCGTCTCGCGCACCTTGCCGTCGGCCATGTCCCACAGCTTGATCGTGCCGTCGTCCAGGGCCATCGCCAGCAGACTGCCGTCCGGGGAAATCGCGATCGACCACACCGGCCCGGCGTTGCCGGGATAGACGGCGATCGGCTGCGGGGAATCGTCGCCGGTCTTTCGCAGATGCAGGGCGGCCGCCGCGGCGTCCACGACGTGCGTCCACCCGGCCGCCTCGGAGACGACGAAGGCCGGCAGCAACAGCCAGGAGGCCACTGCGACGGCCAGCCACACCCAGGCGCGGCCGGCCGGCCGATGCGTCGGTACGGCCCGGTTGGTCCGTCGCGCTGGAGCGGCGGGGGCGGACGTCGCCGTCGCGGCCTGGAGCGCGTTCCAGCGCGCGGCCAGCGCCTCGGCCACTTCCAACGCCGACTGATAGCGGTCGGCCGGGTTCTTGGCCATCAAGCGATCAATAATATCAACCAACCAGTCCGGAACGTCGGGGTTGAGTTCCTGGATGGGCCGCGGCGCCTCGTCGGTGATGCGGCGGAGGACCAGAAACGGCGTGTTGCCGTCGAACGGGACGACGCCGGTGCAGAGGGTGTAGAGCACGCTGCCAAGGCTGAACAGGTCGGTCCGCGCGTTGAGTTCCTCCCCGCGGGCCTGTTCCGGGGCCATGTAGACGGGCGTCCCGGCCACCAGACCGCTCTGCGTCAGCCGCACGTCTTCCGCCGCCCGCGCCAGGCCGAAGTCGGTGATTTTGACCGTAAGACGACCTTTTTCGAGGAGAATGTTGGCCGGCTTCACGTCCCGATGGATCAGCCCCTCGGCGTGGGCGGCGGCCAGGCCGTAGGCCGCCTGCATGCCGATGCGCACCACCTCCGCGACCGGCAGTTTGCCGTTGCGCGTCAGGTATTGTTCCAGAGAAAAGCCATCGACATAGTGCATCACAAGGAACGGGGCGCCGCCTTCGGACTCCTCGACGGTGTGGACGCCGACGACGTGTTCGTGCGTCACCCGCGCCGCCGCCCGCGCCTCGCGGCAGAAGCGCTGCCGGGCGGTGGGGTTGTCGGCCAGCTTGGGGTCCATGAGCTTGACGGCGACGAAGCGTTCCAGGCAGGCGTCGCGGGCCTTGAGCACGATGCCCATCCCGCCGCGGCCGATCACCTCCACCACATCGAAACGGTCGAGCCGGCCGATGCTCCCCTCGGCCTCCGGAGGCCCCAGAAAGTCCAGGGTGATTTCCTCGCTCACATCGCCTTCGGCAACGGTCGCGTCGCCCCGGTCGATCTCGTGCTCCAGCTGCCGCACGGCCGGCCAATAGGCCGAGTCCGGCGAGAGCCGATCCTGATCGACGTGGTGAACGGCCCGCGCCCAGTCCGGCCGGCCGGCGGCGATCTCCTCGAGTCCGCGCTGGCATTCCGGGCAGGCGTCGAGATGGTGGGTCAGCTCTTCCTGTTCCGCCGACGGAAGAACGCCCTCGGCCAGCCGCCGCAATCGCGGGGGTCGGGGCAGAGTTGTTGGGGCCGTTTCATGGGGAAATACCTTGATGCGATTGCCGCCTGACACGAACCGGTGAGCCGCGACGCGCAGCGGAGCGCTCGGGATGGAGCGCTCCGCTGCGCGTCGCGGCTAACCAGTCTTCACGCCTCCGCCCTACGAACCTTCCAGCCGCCGGATCTGTTCTTTCAACCGGGCCAACACCCGGCTCTTGGCCACGTACACGGCGCCCACCGACAGGCCCAACGCCTTGCCGACCTCCTTGGCGCCCTCCCCGTCCACGGCCGTCTTCCAGAACGCCTGCCACGTCGAGTCCTGGAACTCGCCGCGCACCTGTTCGACCGCCCAGGCGAACATCCGCCGCTCGTATTCCTGGTCCCACAAGTCCGCCGGCTCGCCGTCGGGGGCGGGCTGTTCGTTGAGGCGTCGCTGCTCGTCGGAATCGCCGCTGCCGCGCACTCGACGCCGACGGCTGGCCAGAAAATTGTAAAGCTTGTTCCTCGTCACCGTGTAGAGCCAGCCGCGGAAGGAACCGCGGGCCGGGTCATAGTCGAGGCGGCCGGCGGCGCCGGCCACCGTGCGTAAAACGTCCTGCATCAGGTCGGCGGCGTCGGCGTCCTGCAAGCCGCGCTTGCGGGCGAAACCGTAGATGAGGGCGGCGTACACCTGTACGAATTGCCGCCAGGCCTCCTTGTCGTGCCGGTCGCGGATGCGGACCAGCAAACTGGCGCGGGTTGCCGGCGACTCTTCCATTACGGCGGGTTCCCCAAAGGCGGCGGCCGGGACGTTGCTTGACGATAAAGTAATTCTAGCAACTACCGCCGTGGGTCGGCCCACATCGTTCTCCCCTCGCCCCTCGGGGGAGAGGGGTTGCGGGTGAGGGGCAATGGCTTCGAGAGACTCCACCCCTCACCCCCGACCCCTCTCCCCCGAGGGGAGAGGGGAGAAGCTCACATCTCCATCGCCGCCGCCTCCGGCGCGTCGCCCGCCAAACGCCTCGGCAGACGGAACGCCAGGAAGAACGTCGCCGCCAGCAGCCCGAGGTTGACCAGCAGCGCCGTTTCCACGGCGCGGAGGAAGTCCGTTTCGCCCTGGCCCGGCCCGAGGGCGGCGAAGTAGACGCTGCCGATCACGGCCACGCCCACCGCCAGCGACACTTGCTGAACGGTCGCCAGCACGCCGGACGCCGAGCCGGCGTCGTGGCTGTGGACGCCGCTCAACACCGCCCGCAATAGGGTGGGGATCACGGTGCCCTGGCCCATGCCGTATACCAACAGGGCGGGAACCATTTCCCAGCAGGACAGCGAATCCTGCCGAAAATACGCCAGCAGGATCACGGCCGTCAGCGCCGCGGTCATCAGGGCGGCGCCGATTTGAATGAGCCGGCTGCCGAGCCAGCGCGCAGGCGCACGCAGACCGTGGAAGAAACTCCAAAGCCGATGGCGAAGGGCGTGAATACAAACCCGGCGGCCCGCGGCGTCAGCCCCATGCCGTTTTGCAGGAACAGCGTGAACGACAGGAAAAAGGCCGATAGGCCTCCATAAAAGATCAACGTTGTCAACAGGCCGTCCACGAACAGGCGGTCGCGGAAAAGGCCCATCTCCACCAGCGGCGACCCGCCGGCCGCCGACACGCGCCGCTCGTACCAGAGGAAGGCGGCCAGCGTCAGCGCCGACAGGACGAGGCAGACGGCGAACGCCCACGCCGGCCAGCCGGCTTCGCGTCCCTCGGCGAGCGGGTAGACGAGCAGGAACAGGGCGAGCGACCCAAGAGCGACGCCGCCGAGGTCGAGCCGCGACGCCTTCGGCGAACGCGACTCGCGGAGCAGCGGCCAGGCGGCCAGCAGCGCCAGGGCGCCGATCGGCACGTTGACGAGGAAAATGGGCCGCCAGCCGAGGCCGAGCAGGTTGGCGTCCACCAGCAGGCCGCCGAGGATGTTGCCGGAAAACATGGCCGCGCCCGAAACCATGCCCATGGCGCCGAAGGCCAGTGCGCGTTCGTGGGTGGGAAAGCTCACCTGAATGATCGACAGCCCCTGCGGGAACAACAGCGCCGCCGTCATGCCCTGGAAGACGCGCGAGGCGATCAGCACGGCCGGCGTCGTCGCCAGGCCGCAGCAGGCGGAGGCCGCGGTGAAGCCGGCCACGCCGATCATAAACATCCGTTTGCGACCGAGAATATCGCCGAGTCGGCCGCCGGTGATGAGGAGCACGGCGTAGGCGAGGCCGTAGCTGGCGATCATCAGTTCCACGGCGGCGTTGGTGGCCTGGAGGCCGTCCTTGATCGCCGGGATGGAGACGTTGACGATGAAGAAGTCGAGCACGCCCAGAAACGACGCGGTGAGGACCACGACGAGGGCGGGCCAGCGGCGCGGGTCGAGTTCGCCGACGAAAGGGGCCGCCGCGGGGGCATGTGCGGCGGCCCGGGGTCTGTCCCCGGTAGGAGAACTTCGTTCCCGACGACACTGCTCCGTCTGAATCATTCCGCAATCCTCTTTCGCAGGGGGGACCGTGTCCGATCGATCCCTCCCATATCATACCGAATCGGCGGGCGAACCTTACACGGATCACGCCCCGAAACGCCAGCCGAAGGACGACGAGAGGATGAGCATGTTTCGCCGTCCCGGGTTCGCGCCGGAGGGCCGTTGCGAGGGCCGCGACCATACAATAGAAAGGATTCGAGTGCTAGACGAGGAGATCCCCCGATGGCCGTACAACCCGACGCAACTCCGCCGCCGCGTCGTTCCATGCTCAAATCGAAGGTCCATCGGGCGACCGTCACCCAGGCCGACGTCGATTACGAGGGCAGCATCACGTTGGACGCGCTGCTGCTCCAGGCCGCCAACATATTGCCGTATGAAGAAGTTCACGTCTGGAACGTGACGCGCGGCACGCGGCTGCGCACCTACGCCATGATCGGCGAGGCGGGCTCGGGCGTCGTCTGCGTCAACGGCGCGGCCGCCCACCTGGCGCGTCCCGGCGATCTGGTGATCGTGGCCACGTTCACGCAGATGGAAGACGCGGCGGCGCGGGAGCACCGGCCGGTCGTGGTCTTGGTGGACGAGAACAACCGCATCCGGCCGGCGCGGCGTGGAAATCGCGGGGCCGCAGACGGTGATGAAATCCTGCTGACCGCCGGGGGAGGCGAATGAAAATCGTCGATGTGCGTCTTACAGGCCTGTCCGGCGGCACGGTGGACGGCGGCTGGCCCGGCGGCATGAAGCCCGAGGAAGACCTCAACACCATCGTCGAGGTGGTCACGGACGAAGGCCTGGTCGGCGTCGGCAGTTCCATGACAAGCAAAGGGCTGGTCGCGGCGGCGGTGGCGCTGCTGCGGCCGCACTTGATCGGCGAACGCGCCGACGAGCCGGCCCGCGTCAGCGAGAAGCTGCGGCAGTCCACGTTCTGGCAGGGCCGCGGCGGGGCGGTGGAGCACGCCATCAGCGGCATCGACATCGCCTTGTGGGATCTCATGGGTCATATTTGCGGCCAGCCGGTGTCGCGGCTGCTGGGCGGCAACTACCGCACGCGCATCAAGCCTTACGGTTCCCTCCTGTTCGACGAGCCGCCGCTGTTGCGCGAGACGCTGCGGCAGACCGTGGAGCGCGGCTTCAGGGCGATCAAGCTGGGCTGGCGGCCGTTCGGCCGCCGCGACCGGCGCACCGACGAACTGCTGATCCAGACGGCCCGCGACGCGGTCGGCCCGGACGTGGAGCTGATGGTGGACGCCGGCGGCAGCGAGCAGTTCTGGCCGCACGGCTACAAATGGGCGTTGGAAACGGCGAAAATGCTGGCCGGCTACGACGTGGTCTGGTTCGAGGAAGCTTTGCCGCCCGACGATTTGGAAGGCTACATCGAGCTGCGCCGTCATTCGCCGGTGCCGATCGCCGCGGGCGAGGTGCTGACGCGGCGGCAGAGTTTCCGGCCGTTCCTCGAAAGGCGCGCCGTCGATATTATCCAGCCGGATTGTACGAAATGCGGCGGCCTGACGGAGGCGTGGCGGATCGCGTGGATGGCTTATGACCACAACATCTTGTGGGTGCCGCACGGCTGGAACACGGCCATCGGCCTTGCCGCTGACCTCGCCCTCGCCGCCGCCGTGCCGGTCGCCAAGTACGTCGAGTACCTGACGCCGTCGCCGTACCTCGAGGAGATCATCACCGAACCGTTCCGGCCCGACGCCGAGGGGTTCCTGACCGTTCCGGATCGGCCCGGGCTGGGGATCGAGTTGAACCGGGAGGCGTTGAAGCGTTACGGCGTTTAGGGCAACCCTGAAGGGCGTTCGGAAACCTGGGCGACGATCGGATGGTTTGGGCCAGCCGCCAGGAACTTGTCGCCTGGTTTGGAGATCGGTCAACCATGTCCTGGCGAGAGTCATTCCTGGTCCGCTTCGGTCCTGGGTTGTTTGCCGGGATCACCCTGGGTCGCTGGCTGCAACTGCTTCGGGAAAACCGCTTCGTCGTGGATCGGCCTTATTGGGGGCGTGCGGCGGCCATCACCTTCGCCAGCATCCCCAACACCCTGCTGGCGGCCTGGGAGCAGTGGTTCTTTGGGCGCAAGGTCAGGAACGCACGGGTAGATCCCCCGGTGTTCATCCTCGGCATCTGGCGCAGCGGTACGACTCACCTGCACAACCTGCTCGCCCAGGATGACCGCTTCGTCTACCCCACGACTTATCGGGTTTCTTATCCCCACACCTTCCTGACCACCGAGCGGATGAACGCCAGGCTCCTGGGCTTCTTCCTACCCAGGAAACGCCCGATGGACGACGTGGCGTTCGGGTTTGCCGAACCGCAGGAGGATGAGTTCGCCCTTTGCTCCGTCACGGGCCAGGCCTTGCCGATGGCCTGGGCCTTCCCCCGCCGGGCCGGACACTATGGCCGCTACCTCACTTTGCGGGGGGCTTCGCCGGACGAGGTGGGGGAATGGAAGGCCGCCTTGGGCCTCCTGGTGCGCAAGTTGTCGTTCAAGCAGGGAAAGCCGTTGATCCTTAAATCGCCGGGCCACACGGCCCGGATCAGGCTGCTGCTGGACTTGTTTCCCGAAGCGAGGTTCGTTCACATTCGTCGGAATCCTTACGATGTCTTTCGGTCCATGCAGCACTGGATGCGCACCGGAACCCCGGTTTGGGCGCTTCAACGAGCGGACTTCAAAGAGCTGGATGATCGCATGATCCGGCAGTACCGGGAGGTCTTCGAGGTGTTCTTTGAGGAGCGGGGGCTGATCCCGAAAGGCCGCCTCCACGAGATGAGTTTCGAGGAGCTGGAAGCGGATCCTGTTGAACAGTTACGAGCCATGTATGAGGCGCTGTCCCTTCCCGACTTCGGCCACGTCGAACCGGCCCTGCGGTGCTACCTGACGACCATTGCGAGGTATCGGAAGAACACCTTGCCGGAGCTTTCCGCCGATTTGCGGTCAAGAGTTGCCAGCGAATGGCGAAGATGTTTTGAGGAATGGGGTTATCCGGTCTAGCCCGGTCTAGCCCGGAGCCGTTCCGAAATCTTGCCGGTCGAGAACTTCGATAAGCCCTTCCGCAGTGAGCGAAAAGGAGGAGTAACAGGTTTGGATTATGAGGCAATCGACCTTCGGCCTTGACCGCCGGCCGGCGTCGGGCTATCACCCCCTTCCGCGCGGGGATCATTGGTCCACGCGCCTCGGGAGGGACTTCCATGATCGCCAACGCCTCCACGCAACTGGCCGCGGCAGTGCTGGCCGCCGCGGGACTGCTGGCGTGCTGGGGCGCCGCCCAGGCGCAGCCGTTGCCGCCCGCTCCGGTCCCGGTGACGCCCGCTCCGGTCCCCGTGCCTCCCCCGCAGCCGGCCCTGGGCGCGCCCGTGCCGGCCCCCTTCCCGGCGCCGGCGCCGTTGCCGCCGCCCCCTCCGCCGCCCAACGCCCCCCCCTTCCCGCCGGCGCCGGCCGGCGGGTCCCTGGCGCCGCCCGGTTCCGGGCCGTTCTTCGACGTGGAACTGGATTTCCTCAAACCGCATCTGAAAAATCAACTTTCCGGGACGGTCACGTTCCCTAACGGCGCGACGGATACCTACCAGACGCCCGCCGTGTCGCTGCCCTGGACCGTGGCGCCGCGCTTCGAGTTCGGCTACAACTTCGGCGACGACTTCGGCAGCCTGTCGGCCGCCTACCGTTTCCTCGTCTCCCAAGGCGACGGGACCGTGTCCGACGCCCGAGGGACCTTCGACGTGCGCAGCCGCCTGACCCTCGACCAGTTCGATTTTGACTACACCAGCGGCCGTTTCTCTCCCGCGCCTTTTCTGGACCTCAAATACCGCATCGGCGCCCGGCTGGCCGACGTCTATTTCGACGACCGCGCCGACGACGGCGTTCTCGAACAGAAGGCCAGCAACAACTTCATCGGCGCGGGCCCGCATTTCGCCCTGGACGCCGACCGACGCATCGGCCTCGTGCCGGGCCTGGCCCTGTTCGGCCGGGCGGACGCCGCCGTCCTCATCGGGGAGATTCAGCAGCGCTTTAGCGAGGGATTGGACGGGACGACTTTCTTCGGCGACGGCGAGCAGCGTCGCACCGAGACCGTGCCGACGCTCACCCTCCAGGCCGGCCTCACTTACACGCCCCCGCGGATGGATTTTCTCCACTTCACGGCCGGCTACCAGTTCGAGCAGTGGTGGAACATCGGCCGGCTCGGCGCCTCGCGCGGCGAGTTGACCGACCAGGGGTTCTTCCTGCGCGGCGCGTTGGATTACTGAGGGCCGTCCATCTGTTTCTCCAGCATCTCCAGCGGGTGCAGCGCTCGCCGACTTGCAAGATCCTTGATCTGGTGGCGGCACGACGTTCCCGGCGCCACGACGGCGGCATCGGGCGACGCCGCCAGCGCCGGCAGCAGCGACAGCCCGGCGATCTTCACGCTCAGGTCGTAATGCTCCTTTTCGTATCCGAAGGAGCCCGCCATGCCGCAGCAGCCAGCGTCCAGCACCGTCACGTCCAGCCCCGGAACCAGCCGAAGGGCCGCCGCCGTCCCGCCGGCGCCGACCAGCGCCTTCTGATGGCAATGGCCGTGCAGCACGCACTTCTCCTGCCAGCGGCCGCAACGGCAGCGCACAACGCCCGGACTGGACCTGTTCCGCCAGCCAGCCGTCGGCCAGGTGCGCCGACGCCGCGATCCGCTGTACGTCCGGCCCCGGCAGCAGTTCCGTCCACTCATCGGACAGCGTCAGGAGGCAACTCGGCTCCAGGCCGAGGATCGGCGTCCCGTCGGCGACGCGGCGGGCCAGGGCCGGCGCCTGCGCCTGCACCAGCGCCTGCGCGGCGTGGAGGAAGCCCTTGCTAATCATCGGCCGGCCGCAGCAGCGCAGGTCGGCCAGTTCGACGGTGTAGCCGGCCCGCTCCAGCACGCGCACGGCCGCCCGGCCGACAGCCGGCTCGTTGTAGGTGGTGAAGCAGTCGTCCAGGAGCAGCACGTGGCCGACGCGGCCGGCGGAGGGGTCGGGTTTCCGCCGGGCGAACCAGCGGCGGAAGTGGCTGGCGTGGAGCGGCGGCAGGCTGCGGCGCCGGTCGATGCCGGCCGCCTTTTCCAGCAGCCAGCGCAGCGGCCGCCGACTTTGCAGCCAGTTCACCAGCCGGAGCAAACGGCGCCCCGAGCCGGTTGATGTACGGGATGGCGGCCATGAGCAGGTGGCCGAGCGGACGCGGCTTGCCCCGGTAGAGCAGTTGCAGCCACTCGGCCTTGAGCTTGGCCACGTCCACGTTGCTGGGACATTCCGCCTTGCACGCCTTGCACATCAGACACAGATCGAAGACTTCCTGGACCCATTTGCTTTTCAATTCGCGCAACGGCTGTTCGCCGGACATCGCCAGCCGCAGGGCGTTGGCCCGGCCGCGCGTGCTGTCGCGCTCGTCGAGCGTGGCCCGGAACGACGGGCACATGGTCCCGCCCTGCGCCTTGCGGCAGGCGCCGTTGCCGTTGCACATCTCGATGGACCGGGTAAAACCCTCCTGTTTGTCGTAGTCGAAGACGGTCGGCAGTTCGACCGGCCGGTAGTCGGGGCCGTAGCGGAGGTTCTCGGTCATCGCGCGGCGCGTCCACGACCTTGCCGGGGTTGAGCAGGCCGTCGGGGTCGAACGCCGCCTTGACCCGGCGGAACGCCTGGTAGACCACCGGCCCGAACATCTTTTCGTTCCACTCGCTGCGCGCCAGGCCGTCGCCGTGCTCGCCGCTGAGCGAGCCGCCGTACTCCAGTACCAGGTCCGTCACGTCCGCGGTGATGCGGCGCATGCGGGCCACGTCCTCGGGGTCCTTGAGGTTCAGGAGCGGGCGGATGTGCAGGCAGCCGACGCTGGCGTGGCCGTAAAAGGCCCCGTCGGTGCCGTGACGGCTGCAGCGTCTCGCGGAAGCGGGCGACGAACTCCGGCAGCCGTTCCGGCGACACGGCGCAGTCCTCCACGAACGTCACCGGCTTGCGGTCGCCGCGCATCCCGTACAGCAGCGGCATCGCGGCCTTGCGCAGGTCCCACAGCGAATCGCGCACGGCCGGTTCCAGGGCCGGCACGGCCGCCGTCAGCCCGGCGACGCCTTCCAGCCGCCGGTGCAGTTTCTCGACGCGGTCGGCCACTTCCTTTTCGTCGTCGCCGCTGAACTCGACCATGAGCACGGCTTGCGGCCGGCCGCGAATGGCCTTCATCGTCTCGCGCAGGGCCAGGTTGCCGGCGGTCAGTTCCAGCAGATAATGGTCCATTAATTCGACCGCCGACGGGCGTGATTCCAGGCAGGCCGCCACCGCGTCCATGCACGCCGCCAGCGACGAGAACTGCGGCACCAGCAGGCCGCGCGTCTTGGGCTTCGGCAGCAGGCCGACCTCCGCCTCGGTCATCGACGGCCAGCGTCCCCTCGCTGCCGACGAGCAGCTGATGAATGCCGACCGCGTCGGTCCCGAGGTTGTCGGCCAGCACGTCGAGGTTGTAGCCGCTGACCCGACGCAGGATGCGCGGGAAGCGGCGGTGGATCTCGTCGCGATGTCCGGCGCACGACTTCACGCACCTGGCGGTAGATCCCGCCTTCGAGGGTGCGCTGTTCGGCCCGGCGGTCCCACTCGTCCGGCGTGACGGGGCCGAACGACGCCCGGCTGCCGTCGCCGAGCACCACATCCAGGCGGCGAACGTGGTCGATGGTCTTGCCGTAGACGATGGAGCGGGAGCCGGCCGAGTTGTTGCCGATCATGCCGCCGAGGTTGGCGCGGCTGGAGGTGGAGACTTCCGGCCCGAAAAGGAGGTTGTGCGGGGCGAGGGCGCGGTTGAAGGCGTCGAGGACGACGCCGGGCTGGACGCGGGCGACGCGCCGCACCGGGTCGATTTCGAGGACGGCGTTGAGATATTTGCTGCAATCGACGACGACGCCGGGGCCGATCGACTGGCCGGACAGGCTGGTGCCGCCGCCGCGCGGCGTGATCGGCACGTGCATTTCCCCGGCGATCTGAACCGTTGCGACGACATCCTCGACGGACTTCGGCAGGACGACGCCGAGCGGTTCGATCTGGTAGATGCTGGCGTCGGTGGAATAGAGGCGACGGGAGGCGACGTCGAAGCGAACCTCGCCGGCCAGGTGCTTGCGCAGGTGGCGGGCGAGGCTGTCGCGGCGTAGTTCGGTGAAGTCGGTCATGGTGCGTGTATTGTCCACGACCGGAGACAAGGAGACAAGGAGAAGAGGAGACAAGGAGACAAAGACAGGGGTGAAACGATAATGGTTTCGGCGATCCGCCCTTGCCCCGGCAGTCGAGATTCGATCTTTTCTCCTCGTCTCCTCGTCTCCTTGTCTCCTGCATCCGCGGCGTCTCTACTGGTCCTGATAGGAAAACCGCTTTAGGATCTTCTCCTGCGGCCAGACCTTCCCGTCCACCTCGACGTAGGGGTAGACGAGGAAGTTCACCGGCCCGCCGTCCTGTTTCGGGACCAATTCCAGGTCGCGGCCGGTGCTGAACGCCACGCGGTCCTCGGTCAGGTTGCCGAAGTAGTAGTCGCGCATCTTTGGGTGCTTATTCGCCTCCGAAATGTCCACGGGGATCCACCCTTTGCCCGCCGGCCGGAACTTGGCCCAGCAGTGGTAACCGGCCACGTCGCCGGCGCCGTGCTTCTCCGGCAGCGGGAAGCCGATCTCGAACTTGGCCGGAATGCCCTGCGAACGGGCCAACGACATGAACAGGCTGTGGAAGTCGCTGCAATTGCCGGTCTTGTTGTCGCAGGCCCAGGCGGAATCGCCGTTGCCCCAGCCCGCCTTGTCCTTGCCGTATTTCAGCGCGTCGTCGATCACGTCGTACATCACCTTGGCGGCGGCCGTTTGGTCCTTCGGCAGCACCACGCCCTTGAGAAGCTCCAGCGGCTTGCCGGTGATCGGCACCCGGGCGTCGGGCTTGAGGTAGCGCGCCAGCAGGTCCGGACTCTCCTTCACCCGCCTGCCGCCGTCGCCTTTCACCTCGCGGCGCGTGACCTTGTACACCACCTTCAGCGGGACCTTGCCGTCGGCGTCCGCCCTGGCCTCCAGGTACAGTATTTCGTTGCCGTACTGCTTTTCACGGCCGATCTTGCCCTCGCCGGGCGAGTCCCTGGAGACGATTGCCGCCTTCTGGTCGTCGTTCGACGGGGCCACCGGCAGCCAAATCCGCGCCTCCTGGCCGGGCTTGAGGCCGGTCACGTCGGCGGCGTAGGTGAATTGAAAGGTCCGCGTGCGCGCCGGGGCCGGCGGGTCCACCGGCTTGTCGGCGCAAAGCACGGCGAGCAGGGCGACGGGAAGGACGAGCGGGAGCGACATCGCGGGGACCTCCTACCGTGGGTAAGGTTTTCCCCCTCGTTCCCAGGCTCTGCCTGGGAACGCACTGCTTGCGAGACTCTGCCTCGCGTCTTATCCATTCGGCAGGCAGAGCCTGCCGGGCAGTGCGTTCCCAGGCAGAGCCTGGGAACGAGGGGGCCGAGAAGCTTCATCCACCTGTCTTATTGATTCGCCTGATACGGCACATCCACCGTCGTCGGGAAGCCGAGGTGGTTCGTTTGAATAAATGCCGCCGCGTCGGCCGGCCACGACGGGTCGCTCGGCGTGTAGATCAGGCTCACCGTTTCTACGTGGCCGTCGAGGAAGGACATGTTGGCCAGGCCGCTGGAGTGACGGAAATGGGTCATCGCCTGGTAGAGTCCATAGGTCGGATCCATCTGCGCCAGCGGGACTGGTCCGACGATGGCGTCGGTTTCCTGCATGGTACAAGGGGAACCCGGGTTGTCAGCCAAGAGGGCGGCGTCGCAGAAGAGGTACGTCGTGCTGGTCGAGGGAATTTGTACGAACTTCATGCCGCCGACGACCTTGTTGTAACCGTATCCGCCAGTGAGCGGCTGGCCGGTCGGAGAGGTGTAGGAAAAGAACCCCGGCGGGGCGTTGAGGCTCGGGCACATGGTCACCTTGGAGTTGTTTTCGTAATAGGGAGTCAGAAGCCCCTTCGTCGGGTCGTAGATCAGGTTGAAGTTCACGTCGTAGCTCGTTTGTGCGAACCACCATTGCGTGGTGTAGTCAGGGGGCGGCCCACCGTTCGGAAACGGACTGTACTCCAGGGGGATGGTCTGGTTGCTGTTCTCGTAGTTGTGGACGGCGAGCGTCAGCTGTTTGAGGTTGTTGGCGCACTGGATGCGCGCGGCGGCCTCGCGCACCTTCTGCACGGCGGGGAGAAGTAAGCCAATGAGGATCGCGATGATGGCTATCACCACCAGCAGCTCGATCAGCGTGAACGCGGGGGGGCGGCGCCGGGGGGAACGGGAAAGCATCGGAGCAGTCCTTTCTGCCGGTTCGGGCAAAAGGAGCCTGCTTCGGCGCGTGACGAGGCAAGAGGTCCGTGGAGACGGAGGGGAGCTTGCCCGGATGCTCGGCGCCGAAGCATCGGAACACACCCTCGGCAGGCAGGTCTTCTGGCTTACGGCTCTCGGGCGGACGAAAACGTCCGCCTCGCGGCCCCGAACGGCCTTCCCGCGATCCCCGCAGGGTCGCAGTGGCGTGAAGAGGTTCGGGAGCCTGGCCGATCACAGCGGCGGCCCCGCAACGGATTCGCACCGTTTTCCCTATTGTCCCCACGGCCGAGGCGCGGCCGGGAGAACCTGTCGAGACTAAGGGTATAGGTGTATGATTGGGGCGGGGCGGAGGCAAGCATCCGGCCGCTCGCCTCCTCCGAGGAGACTCCGTTCGCATGACCGCGGAGCTTGCCATAGCCGACCTGGAACGCGCCCTGGCGTCCGCCGACCCGTCGGCGCTGCTCGTCCCGCCGCGCGTCCTCCGGCGCGTCATCAAAAGGGACGCCGGCCTGACCGGCCCCGGCTTGCAGGTGCCGCACCGCAAGAGCTACGTCATCGGACGCGACGCTCTGTTGAAGATCGCCAATCTCGACGACCTGGGACTGTCGTCGGATCGCGCCTTGCCGGACACGCTGCTCCTCTTTCCACAACCGGACCCGACGAAGCTGCGAAGACTGCCGCCGGGGGCGACGCTGCTCAAATACTGGCGGCTCCTCTTCCACGCCCGCGTCCATCAGGCCGTGGGCCGCGGTCTCGGCGACGGCCCCGCGGCGGAGGCGGTGGTCCGCGAACGCATCCGCCTCATCGGCCAGACGGAGGCCGACGAGGCCCGCGCCGTGCTGCGCCAGGAAAACTTCCTCCTGCATTCGCACAATACACGGTCCATTTACGAGGAATTTGTCGCCGTCTTTCTGGACCTCTACTACTTCGCGCCGCACCGACTGCCGTCCTATTTCCCAGCCATCGGCGACCTCGCCGCCGTCCACCGGACCCTAGAAGCGGAAGTCCATGCGGCCGCTCTGTTCGCCGCCACGCGCCTGGCCGGCGCTTCGGACCCGGCGCCCTCGTCGCCGCGGGCGGAAGAAGGCGAGGCGCAAGCCGGGGCGAGGAAGTCGCCGCCTCCGGCGCGGTCGGACGAGTCGGTTCGCCTTCGCCGGACGTTGGCGGCGAAACGGGCCGAGAATCGCGGCAACCTCGTGCGCGCGGCCCTTTTGCTGGAGCAAGCCCAGCGAGTGGCGCCGCCGGAGCAGGCGCAGGAGACGCGAGCCTCGTTGGCGGCGGTCCTCGAACGGCTGGCCGACCGCCTGCGAACGGCCGTGGGATTTTCCGAAAGCGACGCGTGCTTCTGGCGGCGCGTGCTCGCACTTTTGGTGGGTCCGGCGTCGGACGGGTTCTGGACGCGCGAGGCTCGGTTGCTGTACGACCTCCAGCGCGTCTGCATCGACGGCGAACGCGAGGTGTTCGCGGTCGATCTGGTGGAGTGGTTCGTATCCTGGGGCCGGCGGCCGGTCGTGCGCCTCCTGCCGCACCAGCGCCAGGTCAACCTCGTACGCCACCTGCGCGCCGCCGCCCAACGCACGGCGGCCGCGCGGCTGCCGGAAGCGGATCGCCGTCCGTTCCTGGACCTGCTCCATGAAACCGTCGCCCGCCATGAAAAACAATTGCGAGATCGCTTTCGGCCGTTTCTGCTGGAGTCGCTCGAAGAGTCCGGCCTGCGGCCGCGCGGATGCGCCGAAGGGATCGCCCGCGACACGGTCATCGAAGAATTGTTGGACCGCGTCGTGGACCGCGGGTTCCTGACCATCGGCGACCTGCGCGACGCCCTGGCCCGCAACCGTCTCAAGCTGCCGGACCTGTCCGGGCCGCGCGAATTTCTACTCGGCGACCCGCTGATCCACGCCAACCTCAAGCTGGCCGTCGCGCTGGACGGCGTCTATCGCCGCGGCGAAATCTACCTGCGCGGGCTGCAACGGCTCAGTTCGCTCGCCTTCGGCACGCCGGTCGGCCGCTTCCTCACCCTCTTCCTGCTCCTGCCGTTCGGCGGCGCCTACCTCACACTCGAAGCCCTGCAACACATCGTTCATCCCATCGCCCACCTGATCGACCCGCCGCACGCCCTGCCGGCGGACGTGGCGGCGATGGTCGGCGTGCCCTTCTCGCCGACGGCGCCGGGGCCGCTGCTCGCGGCGACGACCTACCACGCCGGCTTGAGGGCGCACCTTCTGGAACTGGTCAACGCATACTCGCTGTCGCTGCTCGGCGTCTTCCTGCTGTGTCTTTTTCACATCGCCTGGTTCCGCCGCCTCGTTGTCGGCGCGCTCCGTCTGCTCTGGCGGGTCGTCCGCGGCGTCTTCTACGACCTGCCCGTCGGGGTGGCCCGGCTTCCCGCCGTGCGCGCCGTCTTTCAGAGCCGGGTCTACCTGGCGGTCTACCAGTACGTCCTGAAACCTCTTATATGGGGATTTTTTGTCGCTGTTACGGCGTCCCTGTGCGGCGCCGACACTGAGATTGTCGTCGGCTCGGGCGCGGCCGCGTTCCTGATCGTGGAGTTGCTGCTTAACTCGCGGCTGGGCGTGACCTTCGAAGAGGCGTTCAGCGACGCCCTCCTGCGCGGCTGGCGGCTCTTCTCCCGCGACCTCATCCCCGGCGTGATCGGCGCGATCCTGGCATTTTTCCGCCGGCTGCTCGACGACGTGGAACGGCTGCTGTACACGGTCGATGAATGGCTGCGCTTTCGCACCGGCGACAGCCGCGGGTCGGCGGTCGTCAAGGCGTTTCTCGGGCTGATATGGTTCTTCGTGACCTACGTCGTCCGCTTCTGCCTCAACCTGCTGGTCGAGCCGCAGATCAACCCCGTCAAGCATTTCCCCGTCGTGACCGTGTCGCACAAGCTGGTCATGGCGTTCTTCGTCCCGCCGGCCACGGCGGCCCTGTCGTTGACCATGGAACCCGCCCTGGCCGGGACGATCGCCTTCACCGTCGGGGTGGGCATCCCCGGAATCTTCGGGTTCCTGGTATGGGAGTTCAAGGAGAACTGGAGGCTCTATCGGGCCAACCAGCCGCGCGAATTGCGGCCGCGGATCGCGGGCGGTCACGGCGAAACCGTGCCGCGGCTGCTGCGGCCCGGCTTCCACTCGGGCACGCTGCCGAAGCTGTACGCCCGGCTGCGGCGGGCCGCGGGGGCCGCCGCCGGCAAGCGCCACGAGGAATTGCACCACGTCGAGGAGGCGGTGCGCCGCTTCGTGGAACGCAACCTGTTGGCCGTCCTGGCTGGGTCGAAGTCGTGGGACCAAACCGCCCCTTTACAGGTCGGCGTCATCCACCTTGCATCCAACCGCGTCCGGGTCGAACTGCGCGGGGCGGATCGGAGCATCCATCTCGACCTGGAAGAGCACGCCGGTCGCATCGTGGCCGGGATCACGGTTTCGCCGGAATACGCGACAAGGAGCGAAGCGCGGCCGCGCCACGGCTGGCTGGACCATTTGCCGCCGGAACAGGCGCGGGCCTTCACGGACGCGCTGGCCGGGTTCTACAAGTTCTGCGGCGTCGATCTGGTGCGCGAGCAGGTTCGGGCGTTGCTGCCGCCGGAATGCTGGTTCGCCTTCCAGGGGCGCGGCCTCGTCGTGGAAACGGGGCCGGCCCTCGAAACGGGCGGCGTGTACGACCTCGAATCTGGGGGGCTGATTCTGCCGAAACCGTTCGACGGCCTGGCGCCGGCCCCCCTGCGTTCCTTGCCGGCGGACAAGCTGGTATTTGCGAGAAAGTCGATCCGTTGGGAAGATTGGGCGGAGGCGTGGGAGCGCGACTCGGCCGGCAAGGGCCATAAACCGCCGCTCCTCCGCGGCGTGCCGCTTTTGCCCGCGAAAACGGCGAAAGGGCGTCGGCCGGCGGGACGGCGGAAGTGAGCGGCGCGCCGGCGGTCACAGGAACGCGAGAAACGCCCGCACCGCCTCGATGAACCCCTCCGGCTGTTCCATGTTGGAAAGGTGGCCGGCCCGTTCGAGGATGACGAGACGCGCGCCGGGGATGCCCGCCGTGAGCTTTTCGGCCAGGGGCGCCGGCGTCAGGGCGTCGTCGCGTCCGACGACCACCAGGGTCGGCACGGCGATCCGCTTGAGATGGGGCGTGGCGTCCGGCCGGTCGCGCAGGGCCTTGAGGGCGCCGACGATGCCGGCGGGCGCCTGGAGCGAGGCGAAATGCCGCACCGCCTCGACCACCTCCGGCCGCTTTTCGCGGGTGTCGCCGCAGACCATTTTCGGCAGCATCTGCTCGATGACGGCCGTCGATGGATTCTTGGATGCGAATTCGATCATCTTGTCGCGGTTGGCCCGTCCGGCCTCGTCGTCGGCCTCGGCGCGCGTGTCGGCCAGGATTAACGCCCGCAGCCGGGCCGCGTGTCGCCGGGCGAAAGCCAGGGCGACGTAGCCGCCCATCGACAGGCCGCCCACCACGACCGGCCTCTGGATTTTCAATTCGTCGAGCAGCGTCGCGGCGTCGTCGGCCATCCGATCGACGGAGGGCAGACCCTGGAAGCCGGGCGTACTGCCGAAGCCGGGCATGTCCGGGGCAATGACGCGGTAAGCGCTCCGCAATGCCTGGATTTGGTTCCGCCACATGGCCGCCGACAGCGGGAACGCGTGCAGCAGCAGCACGGGCGGCCCGTCGCCGTCGTCCAGAAAGGTGACGCCGCGATCCGACGTTTGGGTTTCGTCGGCGTTATCGTAGGTGATCGCGCCGTCGGTGGTGTTGACCGTGGTTACGGCCGGCATGGCGTCGTCTCCGGTGGTTGGATCGATGTCGCTCCGGGCGATTGGGAGTCGTTCTACTGTTTCTGGTCAGGAGGCGTGCGGCCGCCAGACGAGGATTTCCCCCTTGCCGGGGACGGCGGAATCGCCGGTGTAGCGACGATAGGCTCCCTCGGCGGCGTCCGTCGGTAGGGACAACCCCAGCGACCGCAGCCGGTTCGCGTAGAGACGCAGAAATGGGGGAGAATACAGGCAGGCGAACGAGAAAGTCGGCAATAACGCGACCGGCGTTAGGGAAACGATCGTGCCCCGGACCATCCACGCCCCGGTGCGAATCTCGGCGCCGCCGAGCAGGAACAGCGTCCCGCCCTTCATCTGCAGGCCGGCAAAATCCTTTACCGATCCCTGCACGACGATTATGCCCCGTCGCATCCGCATCCCGACTTCCAGGCCCGCCGAACCCTCGACGACGATGACGCCGCCGCGCATCCCCTTGAGACTGCCCCGGTAGGCCGCCCCGACCTGCCCCCCGGCTTTGCCGTGAATGCGAATGAGTCCGTCCGTCATCTCGGCGCCGACCCAGTCGGAGGCGTCGCCGGACACCTCGATGGCGCCGCCCTTCATGTAGGCGCCCAGGTGCATCCCGGCGTTGCCGACGACGCGGATGCGGCCGCGCGTCATGCCGCGGCCGATCCATTTGATCTGCCGGGCGTCGCCGCGAATTTCCAGGTCGTCGCCGCCGTCCCCCTCGACCTCGAAAAAGTCGTCCAGGCGGCATTTCCGCTTGCCGAGGAAGACGGGGAGCGCGCGCACCTCGTCGCGTCCCAGGCCGGCGATCACGTCCGGCGACAGGGACTCCGCCTCAAGCGGGACGTTGGGCTGCTCTTTGAGGATGAAGGTGGTCATGCTCGTCTCATTCGCAGGCGCGGATCTCCGGACGTGCCACCCGTTCCATTTCCACCGGGTAGTTGTCGAACGACATGGTGTAGTATTGCTGGAACACAGGACGCAGATACTCCTCGATCTGGCCGTCGTAGGACGGCTGAATAAGGAATTCGCGTCCCGTCGGCGTCTGGCGGATCTCACCCTCTTCGAGCACGACCTCGCCCCCCTTGAGGACGTAACGCGGGTAGCCGAACATGCGCTCCGGCTGAGGGTCGTCGTTGTAGATGGTCACGTCCGCGTCCGCGCCGACGCCGAGGTGGCCCTTGCGCGACATCCCCAAGGCCCGCGCGGGGCCGGCCGAGGTGATAATGGCGATCTCAGATAACGTATATTCCCGGTTCAGGTCCGGCAGGACGACCCGGCTCCGCGCCTTGGCCGGCAGGGCCTTGAGCTTCTCGCGCCGGAAGTCGGCGTTCATCAGCAGATGAATGATTTCCGGGTAGCGCCAGAAACAGCCGCCGTTGGGGTGGTCGGTGGTGAGAAAAATCCGCCAGGGGTCGTCGATGAGCAGCAGCAATTCCAGCCCCACCGACCACTGCACGGCGTTCACGAGGTTGCTCGGCCGGTAGGTGTAGGGAACGATGCCGCAGCCGGTCTCGTTCTCCACGTCGAGATTGCCCCATTTGCGGCCCGTTAACTGGTATAACAGGTGTTGCCAGGGGCCGTCGGCGGTGATGGTCACGGCGTCGCCGAACAGGATGGCGCCGGCGTCGGCGGTGAGGTTTTTGTGCGCGTTGAAGTAGTCGGCGATCGCGGCCGCCTCGGATCGGATCGTGTGCCAGTCGTCGCCGCCGTAGGCGTGGAATTGGAGGTGGGCCATGTGCGCCCGGTTGCCCTCCAGGTGTTTCATGGTTTCAAGCGTCGTCGTGACGTTGCCGGGGGCGCCGAGGTTGTTGCAGTGGATGTGCAGGGGGTGCGGCAGGCGCAGCTCGTCCACGATCCCGGCAAGGCCGGCGATGATCGTGCCCGGCGTCACCTTGTCGTAGCCTTCGATGGGGCTGGACAGTCCCTTGGCGTCCTTGCCCCACTTCCATGCCGCGACGCCGCCGGGGTTGACCGCCTTGACGCCGTAGACCTTGGCCGCGCCGATCATCCAGGCGACGACGTGTTTCGCCCGCTCCAGCTCGCCGGCCTCCAGGAGGTCCATCAGGACCTCGTTGTTGGCCATCAATAGCAGACAGGCCTTGTCCACGATGGGCGTATCGCGCAGCTCTTCGTGGGTGTGCTTGGCCGTCAGCAGCGGCACGGCCGCCTCCACCACCGTCGTCCAGCCCATCCCGGTGTACAGATACCCGGTCGCAAAAGTCGTCGGTGTGGCGCCGCCGACGCCGGCTCGGCGCAACGGAGTATGGAGAAAGGGGTGCGCCTTGCGGTGGTCTTCCGGCGTCATGGCGCGGGCGAAGTTGATGGCGGCGCCCGCGACGTGGGTGTGAACGTCCACGCCGGCGGGGAAGACGATCATGCCGGTGGCGTCGATGGTGCGGCCGCCGTCCACATCGGCGACGATGCGGCCTTCGGAGATGCAGACATCGCGGACTTCGCCGTGAATGTTGTTGGCGGGGTCGTAGACTTTGCCGGCCTTGATGCGAAGCATGAGGTCTCCGTCTATTCGCCTTCGGCGGCCAAGAGAGCACGCAGGCCGTGCGCCACCAGGACATCCCGGCTGAGGCGTTTCCTTTTGGCCAGGGCGGTGAAGCGCTCCAGCAGCGTCTTGTCCAGGCGAACGGCGATGGTCTGCTCGGTCTCTCCATCCTCCGGTCGCGGAAGCTTGGCCTTGGCGCGTTCCCACCGGGCCTTCATTTCGGGAGTCAGCGGTTTGGTGCGCTCGAACACGAATTCCTCGTCGAACTCCTTGGTGGCCTCGCGGAGTTCTTCGGTGGTCATACCCCAGTACGGCTTTTCGTTTTTCTTGCGGCTCATCGCTACCGTCTCTGGTGCTAGCGGCCAATGGTATCAGGGGGGCGGCCGCAGATGGGTGGCGGTGGAAGGGAAGGGGCCGCGACGCCTGTAGCACAAGCTTTAGCTTGTGCCGCCCGCACAAGCTAAAGCTTGTGCTACAGCCCCCCCCGATGCACGCGCCAACGAAGCCGCCACCAATTTTCAGCCGCACCCGGTATCAGTTGCTTCTTCGTCTATATCACGCCACACAGCATCAATGGCTTGTTCGTCATCTAGAGACAGGTCTGGTTCTTCATAACGTCGCCTAGGATGGAGTTCTTTGCAGATGATCTCGCAGGCCGCAGGGACTTGGTTGAGGTGAGAAATCTCGAAGCGTGCGCCAAACTGTGCGAAACCACCATACGTTTCCATTTGCCGCGGCCGGATAAGAATTCCGGCTTCCGTCCTTTCTTCATTGGTCGAACTGCGAAACCACACCACGATCCGAGGTGCCTTCTTGGAGTGCCACAAATGGGCGATGGCATATTGCGGGAGACCGAGCCGGCATTTATTCCGATTCTTGTGCTGCTCTAGTAGCGGGATTCTCTGACGCAGCGCGCTGTATAGCGCGTCACACAACGCAGCAGATCCAGTGTGTGCGGCAGTGTGTTCGGATTCGCTTGGCTCTTCGGATCGTGCCATGTCACGGACCCCCTTGTGAAAATGGAATGCGCAACCCCTCGCAGGTCGTGGCGTAGGTTTCCTCCAGCTGCAACGGCACGCAAAGGTCCACCCGCAGCCACAGCGGCAGGACCGGCAACTCACGCCCCAGGGTCAGCACCTCCGGCCACCCCTCAATGCGTTGCTGCTTCTGCACCGGGACAGGTCGGTAGGCGACCGCGTAAAGCTGGCTTGGCGATTCCCAGGCCGCCTCTGAAACCTCCAGCGCTTCCAGCAAATCCGCGTGCAGGTTAGCGGTCCTTTCCGTGACCACATCCACGATGACGACGGAAACCGCTTGCTTGAGGTAGCCGGCACATTTCGCGGCGAAGGTCCGGCGGCTGCCGGGGCGGTCCTTGTTGGCGGGGCTGACCAGATCGATGGCCGCCCGCAGCTGCGCCCCGCCCAGCTCTTCGTAGACCCGCACTTCGCAGACGTCCAGGCGGGCGAAATCCACGGGAAACGTCAGGAGCGGCTTGGCGGGGGTCCAGACGGCGGTCCCGGTCGCCGCGCCGGCGGCTTCACGGCCGGCGGCCCCGTCGGCCCATTCAAGGTTGGCGACGTCGATCTCCAGCGTCGGGCCGAGGCTGATTTCGGACTCGGCGAAGAAGTCGGCCGGCAGCACTTCGCGGTTCAGGTGCTGGGCGATGTTGGCCGCCCAGGCGTGGTGGAACCCCTCCCAACGGCGCGGGCCTCGCAACGGGGGTCGGAAGTGGTCGAGCAATGGCACTTCGACTCTCCTTTTTATCTCCTTACGCCTTCGCCCCGTTCAGCGACGCCTTCGTGGCCGCCGCCTGATAAATGCGCCGAATGACCTCCTCATCGGTCGGATACGGCGATTTCAGCGCCGGCCGCAACGGCAGCGGGATCTCGTCCATCCGGTAGGCCGTGCCGGGCGCGCTGATGCCCGTGACCGCCGTGGTGATGTGGATGCGCGCCAGCCGGCTCGTGTGCGTCACCTTGGGGTCGAGCACGATGGTCGGGATGCGTCCCATGTGGTCGATGGCCGGCTGCGGCATCGTCGCCCCCGGGTCGGCGCCGAGGACCAGCGCCGCGTCCACGTCGCCGCGCACCAGCAGATCGACCGTCGAAAACTCGCCGGGGTTGTAGCGAGGGTAGCCGCGACAGAGGTTGACGCCGAACGGATAGCCCGTCGTCCAGCGCATCACCACGTCGGCCCCGGTGACGTTGCCGTGGCCGCGCATCGGCATGGCCACGAACTTGGTGAAGGCGTTCATCTCCGCCGCCAGCGTCAGAATCGCCGCGGAGTTCATGTGCTTGCCGCGGGTCATCGAAATGCCCATGCCGAAGAAGATCACGCCGAAACGTGCGCGCTTCATCCGGTCCACCAGGTCCTGAAGCTGCTCAACCGTCAGCCCCGTTTCCGCCACCAGTTCCCGATCCACCGGCTGGCCCTTGACCAGGGCGCGCAGCGCGGTGAGGACTTCAAAGTCCTTGCTGGGCCGTATTTGGAGGAATATGTCGGCGGCCTTTTCGCTCGGCGTTTCGCGGATGTCCACCAGCACCATCGTGCGGTCCTTGCGGCCGCGCGGCGTGAACTTGCCCTTTTGGGTCAGGCTGTACTTCGTGAAATGCCGCGGGTGGCATTCGGCCGGGTTGCCGCCCCAATAGATGATGAAGTCGGCCCGGTTCTTGACTTCGCCCAGCGTACACGTGACCTTGCCGCCCAACTGGGCGGCGATTTCCGTGGGGCCGTGTCAGAGCGAGGTGTGGCTGTCGATCACCCCCCCGACCAGTTCGGCCAGGGCCACGGCCTCGCGCTGGGCCTCGCAGGTGACGTTGCTCATGCCGTACACCAGCGGCATGTTGGCCTTGTGGAGGAAGTCGGCCGCCGCCTCGACGGCCTCATCGACCGTGGCCGGCTTGTCGTCGATCAGCGCGTCGGGGTAGAGCCGTTCGGCGGTGTGGTTGAGGAACCACGACTCGCCGAGGCTGCAGGCGTGCTTGGTTTTGACGATGCGTTGTTCGTCGGCGTGCAGTTCGATGTCATCGCAGACGCAGCCGCAGAAGGTACACGTGGCGTTTTTTACGACCGTAAGACTCATTCCGCGCCCCTTTTCTTGTTCGCGTCCGAACCGGACGGCACGACGAAGCTTCAGCCCAGCACCCGGCCGCGACAGCTGCCGCGGATGCGGCGCGGCATGTAGCGGCCGGCGTCGATCTCTTCCCACGCCCGCGGCTCTTCCGCCTCCACGTCGCCAGGGATGGGCGGAAGGGACGCTTCGCCCTCCAGGATTTCCTTGTGTATACCGGCCGTTTTCATGGCGTTACCCTTTCGCCCCCGCGCTCCCCTTCGGGTCGCGGCTAACCGGGGGGATTCGTTTCGGATGGCGGCGATTCCAGCGGCTCGATCTCGACTTCCCAGCCCTTCGACGTGGGCATCCCGGTCCCGTCGGTGGTCTGGCCCATCAGGCGACAGGTCGGCGGCCCGTAAGGGACAAAAACCATCCCTTGAGGAACTTTTCCTTCCTTGCAAATAAAGACGGCCTCGCCGCAGTCGGAGCGCACGCGGATGCCGCCGCCGGACGAGATGCCCAGGTCTTTCATGTCCTCGGCGTGCATGGTAACGGTGCCTACGATGGCCTGGTAGGCGGCGTGGTCTTTTCCGACGTTGATCTGCTGGCCCTGTTTGGTGGTGCGGCCCGCATTCATAAGGAAACGCTTACCAGTCATCGGGAACCTGTGGGAGGGCCAAAGTGGATGGAATAGGAGGGCCGAATACACTTTCCAGGCTTAAAGACTTACTGTCACTGTACTTACAGGAGACGATCGCGACCTCGCTGAACACCCACACACCATACCATCTTAGCGCGATTTTCCACGGTTTCCAGCCCATTCTCTGACGGCGTCGGAGAATTCCTGTTTTACCCCGCGCGCTTGCCTACCGGGTGGTCTCCTTCGGCGCCGCCCCCTTCGATTCCAGGCGGCCGAGGATGAAGTCAACGACCGGCTTCGGGTCTTTGGGCGCGGTCGGGTAGTGTCCCACGCCCTCTTGAACGATCACCGTCATCGATCCGCCAAGCTCCTTGTAGCGCTTCTCCGCCGCGCGCGTTTGGTCGTTGAGCATCGGGTCCAGGCTGCCGCAGACATGCAGCAGCGGTACGCCGGCCTTGGCCAGGGCGGCCAGGTTGTCCAGCGGCTGAGCCTTCGTCATGGTGCAGCGCAGGATCGGATTTTCACCGTAGACGCAGGCGACCTTGTCCGGATTCGCAATCGCCCAGGCGTAGGCTTCCCCCGCCGCCCCGCCGGCCCCTTCCAGCACGGGCTTCCTGGAAAAGCCCTGGTCCGTCAGCAGTTTGTAGACGGCGTTCCAACTTCGAAAGGACGGCCCGTCGGCGTTGTACGGCACGGGTCCGGTCACGATGTGATAGCCGTGGGCCAATAGGGCCAGATCGACGACCGCAGCGGGACTCACGTAATCGGCCCGGAACACCCAGGGCTTGCCCGGGGCGGGCTTCTTCGGGACGATGACGTTGACCGCCCCTTCCACGCCGTTGATCTGGAAGGAATAGCGGTCGTAGCACTCCGTGAACCACGGCCCCCGGCAGGTAATGTAGTTTTGCTCGTTGGGGAAGTAGCGATAAGAGTTTTCAAGGCTATAAAAAGACGTTTTGGTGAATTTGCCGCCCAGGTAGGGCGGCGGGGCCTCGTCGGCCGGCTGTTGACTCCGAGAAATGAAATCCGCGATCGGTTTGGGGTCGCGCAGACTGTGCGGGTGGTGCCCGTTTCCTTCCTTGACCATCACGGAGATCCGTCCTCCGAACTGCCGGTAGAGGGTCTCGATCGTCGTTGAGGACCGACCCAGCAGGGGGTCGATGCTGCCGCAGACGTGCAAGATGGGAACGTCGGCCGCCGCGAGGTCGCCGAGCTTCTTCAGAACGACCGGGTTGACGCCGGGATTGTCGGCATAGATGCAGGAAACCTTACCCGGATTCGTCGTGGCCCAGACATAGGCGTATTCCCCCCCGCGGCTCATGCCGACGAAGGCCGGCTTCCTGGACAGCCCGTGCTTCTCCGAAAGAAAGGCGTACCAGGCGTCCCACTGCTTGCCGGGCTTCAGGGTGGGGTTGGCCGAGATGTAGGCGACGTGAAAGCCGCGCTTGAGCAGCTCCACCTCGGTTTGCGGCTGATGGTCCCAGTAGCAGCCTCGCCAGGACCAGGGGTTGCCGAGGGCGGGCCGCTTGGGAACGATGACGACGCAGCGACGCTTTCCCGGCGGCGGGTCTTTGACGCCGAATTGTTCGCCCTCGCCGCGCTTGAAGGGCTGGATGTCGAGGGTCTCTTCGTCCATCAAATAGTCGTAGCGGTCAAAGCCGTCGTGCCAGGAGCTCTTTTCACCTTCAAAAGGCACGTAGGCGTCGGCGGCCGCCGCGCTACCGAGGTTTGAAAGCGATGCGGCCAGGAGGGGGATGAGGCCCCAGTGAGCCAGGCGGATCGGAAGGTAGTTCATCTCAAGAAGCCCTCTGACGTCCTTCGCGGCTGAAAGGACGCACGCCATTCGGTGGGCCGCCGCGTCGCGGCTCAGCCGCCGTCCGGGAACAGGCGCGGCCGAGCGATTGCTCGCAGGCCCATCCTATAACCTCGGCAAGTTTGCGACTGCGCCCGGAATCGGGAGTATGGTGGGCCTCTTGTCGCCGGCTCTGTATTGTCGGAAAGGCGCGACGGCCTTCGGATGGGCGACGGGGACCGGCCGGCCGTTCCGACGGCAAGGGCAAAAAACCGTTCCGGGCCGCCCGGCCGGCGCGAAGGGCGCTTGGCGGGACCGGCCGACCGGGTAGAATGGGGAGCGAAGTCGTGGGACGGGCGACCCGTCCCGGCCGCATCTGTCGTAGGGCCGCCATGGAAATCAATGACCCCGAGGCGCTGGGGCGTTTGGCCGTCAAGGTCGGTCTGCTCAGCGAGGGGCAGCTCGTCGAGGCGAAAGAAGAGATCGGGGACGCCCACCCCGACCTCATGACCACGTTGCGCGTCCTGGAACGCAAGGGTTTATTAACGCCTTGGCAGAGCGGCAAACTCCTCCGGGGCGACGAGGACGGCTATTTCCTGGGAGGCTACCGGGTGCTGTACAAGGTGGCCTCGGGCAGCTTCGGCCGCGTCTTCCGGGCCGAGGACCCGCGGAGCGGCCGCGTCGTCGCCATCAAGGTGCTGCGCCGCCGCTGGAGCGAGGACCAGCAGCGCATCGACCTGTTCGTCCGCGAGGCCCGCGTCGGCCAGACGCTCAAGCACCCCAACATCGTCGAGGTGCTGTCGATGAGCCACGACCAGGCCACCAACCAGTACGCCATCGTCATGGAGTTCGTCGAGGGCGGCAACCTGCGTGAGATCCTGCAAATCCGCAAGCGGCTGTCGGCGGCGGAGGCGCTGCGCATCCTGGAGGACGCCGCCGCCGGCCTGACCTACGCCTACGCCCACGGCGTCACCCACCGCGACGTCAAACTAACGAACCTGCTCATCTCCAGCCAGGGCGGCGCCAAGCTGGTGGACTTCGGCCTGGCCCAGTTCTTCCTGGCCATGGAACGGGAGAACAAGGAGAAGGTGGACCGGACGGTCGATTACGCCGGCCTGGAGCGGGCGACCAACGTCAGGACCGGCGACGTGCGCAGCGACATCTTCTTTTTGGGCTGCGTCTTTTACGAGATGCTGACGGGCCGGCCGCCCATCGCCATGATGCGCGACAGGCACGCCCGCATGCACAAGCAGCGTTTCGACAACATCCCGCCGCTGCCGCGCGACGAGGTGGAGGCGCCGCCGTCGGTGTTCCAGTTGTGCGAGACGATGATGGCGCTGGCGCCGTTGCAGCGCTACCAGACGCCGTCGCAGTTGTTGGACGCGGTGCGGGCGGCGCGTCGGGACGTGGAGGGCAAGGCCGCGGCGGCCGCGGCCGGCGGGGGCGGCCGCGCGGCCGGGCGGTCGCTGTTCGTGGTGGAGAGCGACGAGAGGTTGCAGGACGCGGTGCGCGACAAGTTCAAGGAGATGGGCTTCCGCGTGCTGATTTCGTCGGACCCGCAGCGCGCCCTGGACCGCTTTCGGCAGCAGCCCTACGACGCCCTGATCGTGGACGCCCGCACCACCGGCGACGACGGCCGGCTGGCCTTCGAGCACATTCTGGACGAGGCGGGGCGGAAACAATTCGCCTTCGCCGGCGTCCTCATCCTGGGCCAGGACCAGGCCGATTGGGTTGACCGGATTCGGGAGCGGAAGAACGCGGCGGTGCTCGTCGATCCGGGCGTGACGATGAAGTCGCTGAAGCGGAAAATACAGGAGCTGTTGCCGGGATAGAGGTCCGCGCCCCGGCCCGCGTTTTCACAACCCCAGCACGTCTTCCATGCCGTAGCGTCCGGCCGGCTTGCCGGCGAGGAACTTGGCCGCCAGCAGGGCGCCGCGGGCGTAGCTGTCGCGGCTGTGGCCGCGGTGCGTCAACTCCAGGGTCTCGCCGAGCGTGCTGAAAACGATCGTATGCTCGCCGACGTTGTCGCCGACGCGGAGGGCGTGCATGCCGATCTCGTTCCGCGGCCGCTCGCCGACCGGCCCCTCGCGGCCGTGACGGAGTTCCTTCTGGCCCATCGCCTCCCGCACGATGCGGGCGAAGTGCAGCGCCGTGCCGCTGGGCGCGTCCTTCTTAAAGCGATGATGGCGCTCCATGATCTCCACATCGAAGTCCTTGCCGGCCAGCAGTTCCGCCGCCTCCTGGACGAGCCGGAAGAGCACGTTGACCGACAGGCTCATGTTCGGGGCCATGAGCAGGGCGGTTTCATGGGCCGCCTCCTCGATCTCCCGCTTCTGCTCCGGCGTGTGCCCCGTGGCGGCGACGACGAGCGGGATGTGCCGGGCCGTGCACGCCGGCAGTACCGTCATGGTCCCTTCCGGCATGGAAAAGTCGATTAACGCCTCGATCCGGCCGTCGTCCGGCAGCGCGTCGCGCAACGCCACGCCGATCGGGCCGAGGCCGCAGACCTCGCCGACGTCGCGGCCGATCAGCGGGTGGCCTGGCGCCTCCAGGGCCGCGCCCAGGGCGATGCTTTCATCTTGAAGGCACAGATGGACCAGGCGTTGGCCCATGCGGCCGGCGGCGCCGTTGATCGCGATGGACGTCTTCACGAAAGCACCTCGGTCCCACGGTTCGGGGGTCGAAGGGCTATCCTATGAAGGACGGCGATTCCATCCAGTCGCGCCGCGGACGGCGCGGCCCTCATCCGAGATATTCCGGATGCTGGGCCGTGCTGTCGAAGTGGCTGGTCGTCTTGAACGGCTCGTATTTGCCGTCGGCCGCCGCCTCCGAGGTCTTTTTCATCAGGGCCGCGACCTGTTCCTCGGTGAGCGGTTTGAACGACCGGACGGCCCCCAGGTCCTGCTTGAGGACGTCCATGCGGTCGATCCCGGTGATGACCACCGAGGTCGGCAGCGTCATCGCGTAGTGGAGGCACTCCATCGGCGTGACGACCTTGCTTTTGAGGATTATTCCGCTCCCCATCGACTTCATGCCGAGGATGCCGATCCCCTCCTTGAGCGCCGCGGGCACGACCTTGTCGGCGAAGCTGCGGAACTGGGCGTCCATGATGTTCAGCGGCATTTGCACCGCGTCGAAGTGGAAATGATGCTTGGCCGCCACTTCCAACATGCGCAGGTGGACGAGCGGGTCTTTGTGGCCGGTGAAGCCGATGTAGCGGATTTTGCCCGCCTTCTTGGCTTCCAGGAACGCCTCCATGGCCCCACCGTCGGCGAAGATGCGGTCAGGGTCTTCCATGCGGATGATCTCGTGGTGCTGGAGCAGGTCGATCACGTCGGCCCGTAGGCGCTTCATCGACTCGTCGATCTGCTTGGCGGCCGCCTCCTTGGTACGGCCGTCGATCTTGGTCATCAAAAAGACCTTTTTGCGGTAGCCGTCGCGCAAGGCCTTGCCCATGCGCTCCTCGCTGGCCCCGGAGTTGTAGTCCCAACTGTTGTCCATGAAGGTGACGCCGGCGTCGATGGCGGAGCGGATGATCTTGATGCTCTCCGCCTCGTCTTTCTGGACGCCAATGTGAAAGCCGCCAACGCCGATCAGCGACACCTCTTCGCCGGTGCGGCCGAGTTGGCGGTAGCGCATGTCGCCGCGCACCACCTCCCTTGGTCGGTCGGACAGGTCGGGGAGTTGCGGCTTGTCCTCGAAGGCTTTCAGGCGCCCCAGCAGGCCTTCCGCCGCCAGGGGGACGCCGGCCGCTGCCGTCGCCACTTTCAGGAAATCTCGGCGCTTCATCTCGTTTGCTCCTTTCGGGCCGTGGTCGGAATACGGAAACTTCACTTTCCCTGCAAACCGCGTTCCCTGGCGATGTTGCCGTACCGCAAGAACTATGGGCGTGATGAAGGAAGCCGAGACGACCCCGAGAAACCCAAGTGAGCGAGGTGCGTCCATACCAACCCGAAGCGCCAGCGAGGGATCGGGTCAAGAACCTTCGTCCTCGCTGGCGCTTCGGGTTGGTATGGCGCCTCACGGCTCCAGCTCGACGCCCACCAGCATCTTTTGCGGCAACGGCGCCCCCTTCCAGTAGCGGACGAACTCGGCCCGATCGGAGACCATTGCGAACGACGTGAAAGCCTTCCGGGTCGCGTCGTACCGCGCCGCCCCGACCAGCCGAACCGTGATCTTCCCGCCGACGGGGTCGTCGCCGACGGGGACCCGCATTTCCGTCTCGCCTTCCAGCTTAAGCCGAATCTCCCCCGCTTCCAAGCCGACCACGGTGGAGGTGAGTGCCCCGCCGACGATCTGGCACTTGCGAGGGTCCCACGTGGCCGCCGGCGGATAGAGTCGTCGGAACAGCTTGTAGGCCGTCTCCTTCGGCACGGTTTGCACGGCGCCCACCGCCGCGTCCTTGGCCGGTGCGAAGGGCCGCCACTCGTCGGCGTTCCACTCGAACCAGTCCTGGCTGACGCCGCGATTGGGTTTCATGTCGGCGAAGCGGGTCAGAACGTGCAGGACCATGCCGCCTTCCGTCTGCGGCCTGGCGGGCGGGCGCGGCTCGGCCGTCGTCGCCCGGATGGTTTCGGCGCTCCGCGGGCTTAGCTTGCCGTCATCCACGATTTTTTGAAGGAAGGGCGCCAGGATTGTCGGGTCCGCGGCCTTGTGCAGACTGAGCGTGGCGGACACGGCGCCGTCGGGGGCGAGGACGACAACGCAGACCGTGCCGCTGTCGAAACGGCGGCGCACGCGTTCGTTGTAGATGCGTCGCACCTCGTCCTGCTCGGCCTCGGACGGGCCGATCATCTGGAAATGGTCGTTGGAGAGCCAGACGGGGACGAAATACTTCGTTAGCAGACCGATGATATGGTCATCGGAGAGTGGACCCACTCTCATGTCGCGGGCGCCGTTTCAGCAGCGGCCGGTGTCGATGTTGCCGTCGTAGGTGAACAGGAAAACCGGCCTGTTCTCGTGCTTCGCCGCCCGCTCGGCGTCGAACAGCGAGCCGGCCCAGGGGATGCGCCTCCATGCGGTGTTGTCGCTGTCCTTGATCCGCCGGATCTGGCGCAGCGTGTGGGCTTCGTCCACGTCGTCGGCGCGGATGGTTGGAACCAGTGCGCCCAGCGTCAGCAGGGCCGCGGTAAGGTAACGCATTCTCATGTCACGACTCCGTTCGTGGTGTGGGGCGTGTCGGTTTCTCGTTCCGCCGACCCGCCAACTTACCCGAACCGCCGGGGCGCGGGGAAGGCGAATCGGGAGGCGCCGGGACCCGACGCAACCTGGGAAAAATCGCCGTCGGCGAATCGCCGTTCGCGGCCCGGCGGATAATCCCCCGGCGGGAAAGAAACGTCCACCAGCCGATGCGCCAGCGAGGGAACACCAACCCGAAGCGCGAGCGAGGGGGAAGGTTCCTCGACCTCATCCCTCGCTTGCGCGTCGGGTTGGTGTGAGTCCCCATCTTGCCGGGGGAATAGAACGCTTGTATGAGCAAACCCACTCCCGAGCCGGTCGATCCGGCGCGCGTCGCCGAGTTGGCCTTGGTCGTCGTCCGGGCCGACCGCTTCCCGTTCCTCGCCACGATGGACGGCGACCAGCCGCGCCTGCGGCCGGTGTCGCCGGTTCGCACGGACGGTTTTACCGTCTACGTCGCCAACCTACGCGGTTACCACAAGACCGGCGAAATCGCCGCCAACGCCAGGGTGGAACTCGGCTACCTCGACGACCGCCACGACCAGGTCCGCATCACCGGCAGGGCCGAGGCGGTGACGGATCGGGCGCTGTTGCAAGAAATCTGGGACGCGAACCCGTTGCTGCGTCAGTACCTCGGCAGCCTCGACAACCCCGAGCTGATCGTCTACCGCATCCGGCCCGAGCGCGTCCGCTTCATGCGCGAATGGGCGCTCGAATACGTTCACGTACCCTTAGAATCCGCCGGGAACTCGACGGGATCGCCGACGACGGGGTAGATCGTCACGATAGCCAGCCGGGCGTTCTTCTGCCCCCAGCCGCCCCCGGCCCGACAGGGGAGCGCTTGTGATATGCGCTCCCCTATCGGGTCGCGGCTAATCGACGACGCTCACGCACTTCTTCGACCGGATCGCGCATCCAGATATAATGATTGTAGCGATTTCGCGGGCGCCGCCGCGCCGTGGACGCTCAGGGCCGCCCTTCCGGGCCGGCCCAGCTCGGCCACTGACAATAGGATGTCGCTAGAGGGCTTTTGGACCACACTGCGCGAGGACCGAAGGATGAAATGCTGGTTCTGCGACCAGGACGCCCGGGGGACGTGCGCCGCCTGCGGCCGCGGCCTCTGCCGCGACCACGCCCACAAGCACGACGAGCTGACCCTCGCCAAGACCGACACGAGCACCGGCTATTCGACCTACCTCAACGTCTACGGCGCCCTCAAGTGCGAGGAGTGCCGCCTCGAATGGAAGTCGTACAAGCCCGGCGGATGACGGGCGGCCGCGGCCGGCGCCCCGTATAATACGGGTTCGCCCCGGCCCCGGTTCCCGGTCCCCATGAAAAGCGAAATCCTTTCCATCGGCAGCGAACTGACCAGCGGCCAGAACCTCGACACCAACAGCCAGTGGCTCAGCCGCCGGCTCGCCGAGGTCGGCGTCGCCGTCGGCTGGCACACCACCATCGCCGACGACCTCGACGCCAACGTCGAAGCCATTCGCATCGCCGCCGGCCGGGCCCGGCTGGTGCTGCTCACCGGCGGCCTCGGCCCGACCCAGGACGACCTGACGCGCGAAGCGCTGGCGCGGGCGGCCGGCGTCGAGTTGGTTTTCCACCAGGAGTTGTACGACCACATCGACGATATGTTCCGCCGGCGCGGCCGCACCATGCCGGAACGGAACCGCGTCCAGGCGATGCTGCCGGCCGGCGCCGAGGCGCTGCCCAACGAGTGCGGCACGGCGCCCGGAGTCTGGATGCGACTCGGCGGCGCCCACGTCGCCGCCATGCCCGGTGTGCCCTCCGAAATGGTTGTCATGTTTGAGAAGCAGGTCAAGCCGCGGCTGGCGGCGCTCGGCTTGTCCGGCGGCGTGCTGGTGCAGCGCAAGATCAACGCCTTCGGTGCGGGCGAATCGGCCGTCGAGGAAAAGCTGCTCGACCTGACGCGGCGCGGACACGTCCCCGAGGTCGGCATCACCGTCGGCGACGCCACGATTTCGCTGCGCATCCTGGCCCGCGCCGCCACGACCGCCGAGGCGCTGGCCCAGATCGAACCCGTCGAACGCACCATCCGCGAGCGGCTCGGCGAACTGGTGTTCGGCGTGGAGGACGAGGATTTGCACGACGCCGTCGCGGCGTTGTTACATGCGAAACGCCTGACGTTGGCGACGGCGGAGGGGGTGACGGCCGGGCTGGTGTCGTCGCGGCTGGCGTCCGTGCCGGGGGCGAGCGCCTGGCTGCGCGGCGGCATTATCGCCTATGACAACGCCGTCAAGGTGGAAATGCTGGCCGTGCCGCAGCAACTCATCGACGACAAAGGCGCCGTCAGCGCCGAGGTCGCGGAGGCGATGGCCGTCGGCTGTCGAACGCGGATGCGCAGCGACCTGGCGGTCAGCACCGTCGGCGTGGCGGGTCCGGGCGGCCTGGGGCCGGAGCGGCCGGCCGGCTCTGTCTTCGTCGGCCTGGCGTGGGAAGGCGGGTCGTCCTCCGCCAACTTCACCTGGCCCGGCACGCGCGCCGAGGTGCAGCGGCGGACGGCCAAGATGGCGTTGAACCGCGTGCGGCTGCACCTGATGCGGGCGTCGCAGTAGGCCAATCGCCGCCCGAAAGGACCTTTATGCTCGTCGATCTCGTACAAACCACGACGCGGGACGGCGTCCGGCTCGACGGCGCCTACCTGGCCCCCGCCGGGAAGCCGGACCTACCCCTCGACGCCCTCGGTTTCGTCCACGGCACGGGCGGGAGCTTTTACAGTTCCGCGCTGTTCGACGCCTTTTCCGAGCGGCTTTTAACGTTGGGCTGCGGCGTGCTGAGGCTCAATACGCGCGGACACGACCTGATGTGTACCGCCTCCACCGCTCAGGGCGGCCGGCGACAGGGGGCGGCTTACGAAGTCGTGGACGACTGCCGCCACGATTTGACCGCCTGGCTGGAATGGCTGAGGGGCCGCGTCGGCCCGCGCGTTGGCCTTCTCGGCCACAGCCTCGGGGCCGTCAAGTGCCTCTATGCCGCCGTGAAGGAACCGGACCTCGGCGCCGTCTGCGTGGTCGCCGTGTCGCCGCCGCGGCTGTCGTTTGCGTGGTTCTGTTCCAGCCCCGAAGGGTCGCGATTCCGCGAGGACTACGAAACGGCCGAGCGTCACGTCGGGGCGGGACGCGCGGATGCGCTGATGGAGGTGCGGCTGCCGTTGCCCTGCGTGATGACGGCCGGCGGATATGTGGAGAAATACGGTCCCGAAGAGCGCTATAACTACCTGCGCTTCGCGGCCGACGCGCCCTGCCCGGTGCTGGTCACGCTGGGCCGCGTGGAGGTCGAGAGCAACATGGCATTCCGGGCGCGGGAGAGGCCCTGGAACCCCTGGCCGCGCGGCACGGGCGGATGCGCCTGGAAACCGTTCCGGGCGCGGACCATTTCTATAGCGCGGCGAGGGAGGAAGTGACGGGCCGTATGATCGCGTGGCTGCGCCAACTCGGTTAGCCGCGACGCGCAGCGGAGCGCCTCCGTCTCAAGCGCTCCGCTGCGCGTCGCGGCGAACCGGGTAATCCCTCCGGCGCGCCTCATACCGCCGGCGTGGGCTTGAACTTCCGCGGCCGGCCGAACGACACCCATTCGATGACGTACAGGTCGCCGTTGCTCGCCACGGTCAACGCGTGCGGCGCGCCGAACTTGTCGGCGTGTTTCGGAAGGTCCTCCGCCTTCATGGCCTTGCCGTCGCCCATCCGCGTCACCACCTTGTCGTCGGCGTCGAGGATCGTCACCCGCGCCCCTAGTTCGGGGACGTAGAGCCGGCCCTCGTGCTGGTAGAAACAGCACGGCAGCAGGAAGTCGGGCAGCGTCCGTTTGTATTCCATCTCCGGCGAGTAGATTTCGATGCGGTTGTTGGCGCGGTCGGCGACGTAGACCTCCGGCTCCTTCTTGAGCGTGCTGACCCAGACGCCGTGGCAGATGTTGAACTTGCCGTGCTCCTTGCCGGGGCCGCCGGCCGTCTTGATGAGCTTGAAGTTCTTGTCGAAGCGGTGGAACAGCTGGCTGCCGTAGCCGTCCACGATGTAAATGTCGCCGTTGGCGGCCACGGCCACGTCGGTCGGGTTGACGAAGTTGAACTTCTGCGACGTGGACGATTCCTTTTCGACGTGGCCGAGCGTGTACAGCACCTTGCCCTGGAGGTCGGTCTTGTAGACGCGGGCGCCGATCTTCGCGCCGTTCTTGCCGCCGGCCACGTTCTCAGTCCAATACAGGTATTCCTTGTCGCCTTCCTTGCTCAAGTAGAGGCCGTGGGCCGTCGCGGCCACCTGATCGGCCTTCTGGTAGCCGACGTCCTCGGCGAACTGGTTGCTCCACGTTTCGAGGAGCTTGCCGTCCTTGTCGAAGATGGAAACGCAGGGGTTGGCCGACCGCGAGGTGACGAAGACGCGGTCCTGGGAATCGACGACCAGGGCGCAGCCGAAGCCGTAGGTCATTCCGGCCGGCAGCTTGCCCCAGTCCTCGTCGAGGGTGAAGGTCGCCTTGCCGGAACCGAGGGTGATCGGGGCCTTTTTCGGCTCGTCGGCCCACACGCCGCCCACCGTCAGGCCGGCCGCGGCGGCCGCGCCGGCGGTTCGCAGGAAGTCGCGCCGGGTCAGCCGGCACGGAAACAGGTAGTCGCGCTCGCTCATGCCGTTGTCCTCTCCGCAAAGGTGAGACCAGGCGATTCGGTTTCGGGCCGGGAAGGCCCCTGTCCGCCTAGTGTCGCCTCTGGCGGAGAAATGTCAAGCGCCGAGATTCGATCAGGCGTCGCGTTCTTCGTCGCGGAGGTCGGCGCGCAGCTTGCAGACCGCTTTGTATTTTTCGTCGCTGACGCGCTCGGGGGCCAGTTTCAGCTCGGCCGCCATTTCATGGACCGACCAGCCCTCGCAGCTCATTTGCAGGATTCGCTGTTGCCGGGGAGTGAGGACTTCTTCCGCGGCCTCACGCACGACGGCCCGCTCGGCGTCCACCGAACGGGAGTGCAGTTCGCGGCGGTCGGCCACGCCGTCGAGGCTGCCGGAATACTTGCGGGCCCGTTGCGTCCGCTTTTTCACGGCGTCGATGGCGCGGAGGAATTCACGGTGTTCCTCGCCATCGTCTTGAAGGACGCGGGTCCAGGCGTGCGTCGGCACGCGCTCGAGCAGTCGGCTGAAAACCTCCTGGGTGCAGTCATTCCAGTAATCGAGGGGGAGACGGGCGTTGCGCCAGCAGGTGGTGCAGTACCGGCCCATGTCGTTGACGGCCCGCCCGGTCGTTTCGGTCGTCTTGGCCTCGGCGCTGTTCGGGCCGAGCGCCGTCAACGCGGCGCCCAGCGCCATGGCGACCATGTACGGCCGCTTCAAACCGCCCGAGGGCGTACTTCGGCTTGGCATTGGCGCCTGACTCCCCATATTCAGGTTCCGGGTTCGCTGGAACTCCCGGAAGATTGGACGCATGGCGGATGGATTCTCGCCGCCTCTGAAAAGATTCCTCTGTCTGCTATTATATCGACTAGGCCAACGCCTTGCCGCGCCAAATCGACGCGAAACTTCTCGCGTTGGGTGCGCCTCTTTAGGCAGCCCCAGGCGAGCGGGGGGCGTAAGCCCCCTGATTCTTCCCCTTTTCGGCGACCGTATGCTAAATCAGGGGGCTTACGCCCCCCGCTCGCCTAAATCCAAAGACACACGCGCCGGCCGGAGATAATCCGTGAAGTCGCATGAAACGGCTCGCCCCGGCGGGCACTACACGGTGTTAGGCAGGGGGAAGAATAATGGCCGCTGTCGGTGACTTCATACGGCGCATGGTCGCTTCAGAACTCCGTGGCGAGCCGGACGCCCGGTTGCTCAGCCGATTCCTTACGGCCCGTGACGAAGCCGCCTTCGCGGCGGTCGTCCGCAGGCACGGGCCGATGGTCTACCGGGTCTGTCGCGGCGTCTTGCGCAACGGGACCGATGCCGAGGACGCCGCGCAGGCCACGTTCCTCGTCCTGGCCCAGAAAGCGTCGCGCTTACGCAAGCTCGATTCGCTGCCCAGTTGGCTCCACGGAGTGGCGTTCCGCACGGCCCGCAAGCTGCGCGCCGCGCTCGCCCGCCGCCGGGCCCGCGAGAACCGCTTTCCCGTCGCGGCGCGGACCACCGCCGAGGACATGACGGTCGGCGAGGCGGGAGAAGTCCTGCACGAGGAACTGGAGAAGCTGCCGGCCCGCTACCAGGGGCCGCTTGTGCTCTGTTACTTGCAAGGCAAGACCCACGACGAGGCCGCTGCCGAGTTGGGCTGCACCGTCACCGCTTTCCGGGGTCGTCTGGAGCGGGCGCGGAACCGACTCCGCGACCGCTTGGGCCGCCGTGGGATGGCGCCCAGCGCGGCCCCGCTCGTGGGCATCCTAGCCGAAGTCCGCCCCGCCCTGCCGGCGACGTTCGCCGTCACGACGGCCCGGGCGGCCGTCTCCGGGCCGACGGCGGCCGTCGCGCGCGGCCTGATTTCATCCACGGCCTCACACTTAGCTCAGGAGGTTCTTCGGAGCATGTCCTTCATCCCTCTCAAGTTCGCCGGGCTGCTTGTCCTAGCGGTGGCGCTGCCCGCCTGCGGATGGCTTGCGATGTACCCGGCGTCTGCCGCACCGCCGTCCGTCGAACCCAAGGCCGAAGCGGCGCCGAAACCTGGGGCCGATGATTCCCTGGATAAGATCCTCGTCTCTCACTTCAACCAATTCGCCAGACTCAAGGCGGACGGCTCGGGCCTCGCCTTGATCGGCGATGAACTCGGCGACGCCGAATTTATCGCGCAGCACCGCACCGCCCCGGCTGGCAAGTCCGTGGCCTACCTGCACCAATCTCCTGTGGGGATGGTCCTGGAAATCTGGCAGTTCGACCAACCCTGGCCAGGGAGAGTGGCGTCGAACTCATTTGTCGCCGATTTCTTCTGGATGCCGGACGGCAAGCATCTCGTCCTTTCCAGCTGGGGAGTGGGGGCGCCCAAGGACGGCATTCCAACGGACTTCAAGTTTCAGCTGCTCGACGTTTCCACGCTCAAGGTCACGGACCTGAAGCTGCCGGAAGGTCATTGGGCGGCCGACGTTTCGCCCGACGGCAAATGGTTCCTGACCGTGAAAAACGTCGATCCAAAGAATGCGAAGGCGGGCGCCGAGCTTTACCGGGTGGAGTATCCGACCGGCAAGGTGGAACGGCTGTTCGACAAAGTGACGATCCTAATCCCCCCCCGGTGGCGCATTTCCCCGGACGGCAAGCAGGTCGCCGGGTTGCAGCTCAACGACGACCGAAAACTTCAAGTGTTCGTCGGCGACCTGAGCGGCGGGCCACTCCGCCAGGCGACGCGGGAAGCCGCCGGCGTGAGCAATTTTTCCGGGTGGTCTCCGTCGGGGAAGAAACTGCTCTACAGAGTTAGCCGGGAGCCGGCGAAGCCCAAGGGCGGCGACGCCTACCACGAGTTTATCGTCGTCATCGACGCCGACGGACGAAATCGCAAGGAACTCTACGACAACGAGAGTCATTTCAACGCCCAGGGGCAACAGATGGCTGAGGACTGTCTCATCTCGGCGGATTGGCGTTGATTGGATAATCCCCTTGAAAGGTATTCACACGATGAAATTGCATGAGCGATTGACGGTGTGGGGTGTGGTTCTGGTGCTGTTCGCGGCGGCGGGCCTTCCCGCCGCCGCCGGCGACGAGCCTTCGTATACCCGCACCCGCGACGTGGTCTATGGCCGCAAGGCCGGCCTCGCCGTCACGATGGACGTGTTCCGGCCGAAGGGGAAGGATAACGGCGCCGCGGTCCTCTGGCTTGCCAGCGGGGACTGGATGTCGGACATGGAAAGGTTCGAGCCGAACGCGCTCTTTCCCGACATCCTGGGGCGCGGCTACACCGTCTTCGTCGTCGGCCATAGCAGTTTCCCTGCCTTTCCGCTCGACGAAATTGTTCCCGACGTTCACCGGGCGGTGCGCTACGTCCGCTATCACGCCCAGGAGTATCGGATCGATGCGGATCGGCTCGCCATTATCGGCATCAGTTCAGGTGGACATCTCGCCGCCCATGTCGGCGCGAGCGGCGGCAAGGGACCGCCCTTCCCGGCGCCGGACCTCACGGGCCTCGGCCGCTACGACCCGGTCGAACGGGAGTCGAGCCGGGTGGCCGCGTTCGTCAGTTTCTGTGGCCCAACCGACCTGGTGAACTATGGGGCCGAGGGGGACAGCATCCTCGAATTCCGCTTGCCGGAAGAAATACGGAAGAAGGCGAAGATCGATCACTTTCCCATCGAGTTCCGCGACTACCACCAAAAATCCCTCAGCTTTTCTCCAGTGACCGATGACGAGGAGATCCGCCGGAGGCTGAAGGCGTTGTCTCCGGTATTCCTCGTCTCGGCCGACTCGGCGCCCGGCTTGTTGATCTACGGCGAGAAGGACACCCATGTGCCGATCCACCAGGCCGAGAAGTTGGCGGAGCGCCTGAAGGCGGCTGGCGTCCCGGCCGACTTGATTATCCGCAAAGGGGTGGGCCATGACGTCAACCAGGATGGGGATGGGAAAGTCGTCGCCGACTGGCTCGACAAAAGGCTTGCCGGGCCGAAACCGGATGCGAAGTAGCCCAGCCGAAGGAATCAAAAGTGTAATAATTAGCCCATTAAACCGACATCGGCTGTTCCGTCGCCGTTTCCAGGCGCTTCCAAAACTGGCGCACCACGTCCAGGGCGTTGGCCGGCAGCGGCCCGTAATCGTACACCGCACGGGCGTATAGGATTGTGAACCGGAGCACGTCCGCTTCCAGGCCAGGGAACTCCTCGCCGAGACGGCCGGCGAACTCCAACGGCGTCTCGCCAGGCCGGCGTTCCACGTCATGTTCCCGCGCCCACGCCTGCAAGGCGGCGAAGGTGTACTTCACGATTTCCTTGACCGGCCGGCGCTCGCCCCGGCCGTCGAGAAAAGGATTAACATAGGAGTTAAATGGCTTTATCGGCTCGCCGCGCTTCGCCGTCCCGGCTTCTTCTTCCTCGTTTGCCTCCCTTGCCCGGCTCTTGAAAAGATTGGCCCACAAGCCGCTCAGGGCGTTGAGGAGGTTTTTGGCCCAATCGGTGAAGTTGGCCAGGAACTTTAGTCCTTCGCGCAGAAGGAAGAAGATCACCGCCAGGATGAGCAGCGCGAACACGATCCATTTAAGGACCACGGCGACGCCGGACAGGGCCGATTTCCAGTCCCACGACGAACCGGGATGCGAAGCGGCCCGCGAGTCGGACGACGGCCGATCGGATTTCGTCGGCTTGTCCTTCGGCTGGGCGGCCTTCTCGTCGCGGGATTGCGGTTGTTGGGGCTTCGCCGCTTTGTCCTTGGCGTCGCTCGGCGAATCGTTCCCCTTGTCGCGGCCGGAGCCGCCGGACTTGTCCTTGTCCTTCGCCGTCCCGCCCTTGTCCTTGTCCTTTTCGCCGCCGGAGCTGTCCTTGTCCTTGTCCTGACTCTTCTCCCCCTTGTCGCGGCCCGTCGCTTTGGCGTCCTTGTCGCCGGGGCCCTGGCCTTGATCCTTGGGTTGATCGCCGATCCGTCGCCCCTCGCCCTGGCCCGAACTGCCGCCCTGGCCGGCGAGATTCGACGCCGACCGTTTGTCGGCCGACGCCTGATGGAACGGCAGCATCGAATACTCGGGCCGAGGCCGCGGCAGCAAGGCGCCGATCAGCAGCAGCGCGGCAATCAGGCCGCCGCCGGTCGTCAGCCAGACGGCGGTCATCGCGGCCGGCATCTGCAAACGCCGTTGACGCAGATAACGGCGAATGCTCAAAAAACAGGTCGTCAACAACAGGCCGAGGCCGCAGCCGACGTACAGGGCCATCAGCCAGAAGACGTACTGCCGCCGGGCCGTCTCCGCGACAGGAATCAACGCCTCTCCCAGGCCGAACAGCGGCAACGCCGCCAGCGAGAAATAGACCACCCAGGCGCCCAGAACGCGCCTCTTCTTCCGCCCCTCGCGGTAGCGCTCGAACTTCTCCCACCAGCCGATCAGCAAGCCCGGCACTTTTTTATCCGAATTAATCTCCGTCTCCTCGGTCGGCGCCTTGTTCGCGGCGTCGTCGGCCGGCTTCTCCAACCCGGTCGCCTGTAACAGGCCTTCGCCGCCGACCTCGGTCTCCTCATCGATCTGCGTGCAGTCCCACGTCAGCCGGTGGGCGCACCACCAGACGACGCCGACCAGAATCAGGTTGATGAGCCAGCTGAACGAGGCCGCCGCGCTGTCCTTCGGGTATTGGACGTAGACCTGCATCCCCGCCCAGGCGGCGCCCGCCAGCGCCAGGCCGTACAACCCGGCCCGGCCGGCGACGCCTTGCGTCATCGAGATGCGGCCGACGAGGACGGCGCCGAATACGAAAAAGAAGAATATGTACTGAAGATGATCCTTATACTCGCCTTTCAGGGGGTAGCAGACTTCGATCAGGAAAAAGACGAGGCTGCCGACCAGGCCCATGACCAGAGCTGGGCTGAGCGCCAGGGCGACGTAATCGGCCAGGGTCTGATTCGGACGGTCGGAGGACATGGATTCTTCACCACAGAGGCACAGAGACACAGAGAAGAAAAGACAAAGACATAATCAGTGGACCATTCGCTTCAAGCCGTTCTTGAGGATCGCGACGTTGAAGTTGAGAAGAAGCCCAACATGAATCTTACTCAGGCGTAGGTATGTGAGAAGTTGGGCTTCGTGGACCGGGATTAGCTTTTCCACGGCCTTCAACTCGATGATCAGTTTGCCGGGAATCAGGATGTCGATCTTGAAATCGGCGTCCAAGGGACGCCCCTTATACACGACAGGCAACGGGACCTGACGCTGATGGGTGACGCCGCGTAGGCCGAGTTCGCAACTCAGGAACACTTCATACACCGACTCCAGCAATCCCGGTCCCAGTTCGCGGTGTACTTCGATGGCCGCCCCGATGACTTCGTGACTCAAGGGATCGCGCTCGTCCATCTTATTATCCCCTTTCCTTCTTGTCTTTCTCTGTGTCTCTGTGCCTCTGTGGTTCAATTATTAAACCAGACTGTACGGCGCCGACCGATCCACCTGTTTGCGGCACAGGTCGGGCACTTCCGCCTCGTCCTTGAGATGGCGGATGTCGCGCACGCCTTCCGCGATGAGCCGACCGTAACTGGTTTCGAGGTTGTTTTCGTCGTGCTGGATCAGCACTACCGTGATCGCCCGGCCGGCGCGGCGCAGGCCGCCCAGCGCCACGGCCGTCTCTTCCGGCACGTCCGGCAGCACGGCCACGATGGTCGCGTCGCGCGGCAGCCGGCTCGTCGTCTCCGTGACCAGCTCGGCGAAGGTCAGGCCGTCGGTCAGCTCGACGCGGGCCAACGTCTCGCGCATGCGCAGCAGCTGCTCGACGCCGCGCCGCGTCTCGACAATCTGCGGACGCAGCCGATGGCTTTCCTCGATCATTTGTCCCGTGGTGCGCGAGGCTCGGCGTGTGCGCGGGTCGGTTCGCCATCCCTCGGTGCGGATGCGGTCGGCGGCGTCGCGGCCGTTGGTGACAAGGCCGATCTGTTGTCCCATTTCGTAGACGGCGTTGGCCAGCGACAGGGCCGCCGTCACGGCCAGTTCGGATCGAAACGGCTCACCGCGGGCGGGATAGCCGGCCGTGTGGAAGTCGAGCAACACCGTCGCGCCGGACAGGGTGGACGGCTCATGGACCTTGCTGTGCAGCACGCCGGTGCGGGCGGTGGCGCGCCAGTGGACGCGGTTGAGCGGGTCGCCCAGTTCATAGGGACGGACGCCGGATACGCGCGTCGGGTCCTCGAAGAGGCGGTGCGTCATGAGCACGTCGCCGATCGGCCGCCGCGAGGTCAGGTCGTAGCCCTCCAGCGGCACGATCTTGGGATATACGAGCAAGAACGTCGGCTCGGCGTCCACGCGGAAGCGGCGATGCAGCCCAAAGAGATCGCCATTCTCCATCACCAACGGGCCGATCTGAAAGTAGCCGCGCGTCAGGCATTCGACCGTGTAATCCAGCTTCGTAGTGCCTCGGGCCGACAGCATGGCGATGCGCAGGCGTTTGCCCTTCACCTTGAGCTTGGGGAACCGCTTGTCGAGTGCGTCGGGCGGCAGCATGTCTTCCAGCAGCACCCACGGCACGGGCAGCCGGCCGGCGTTGGTCACCGTCACCCGGACCTTCACGCGGTCCCCGATCTCCGCAGTCATTCCGCCCGTTGAGCGCTCCGCTTCGTCTCTGTCATCGGCGTCGGCGGGCCGGGCCGGGCTGACGGCGCGTTCGGCGGAGAGGTTGTCGATCCAGGAGCGGGCCAGGAAGCGCGTCAGGAGCAGGAGGCCCAGCAGGACATACATGGAATAGGCCAGCAGCCCCGCGTCGAGCAGCAGGGCGGCCAGCAGGATCAGGACGACGGCGATGTACCATTTCATCGGCGTTTGCCCGCGACCTTACTCATACTCCTCCGTCTCCGGCGGCCGCTCCGAAGGGACTGGCACGCGCACGTCGCCGACGATCTCATGCAGCAGAGCGGCCGGCGTGATCTTGCGCAGCCGGCTCTCCGGTCGCAGGATCATCCGGTGGCCGAGCACCGGCTGCACCATACGCTTCACGTCATCAGGCAGGACGAAGCTGCGCCCATTGACGGCGGCGAACGCCTGGGCCGTGCGGAACAGGGCGATCGACGCCCGCGGACTGCCGCCGAGCGAAACGTCGTCGTGGGTCCGCGTCCCCTGCACGATCTCCAGCAAATAACGCCGCACCTTGTCATCGACGTGGATTTCGCGCACCGCCTCCTGACACGCCAGCACCTCCGCCGCCGGCACGACTGGGGCCAAGTCGTCGATGGGGTGGCCGTGCTGGAGGCGCATCAGCATCTTGGCTTCCTCCTCGATGGTCGGATAGCCGAGACTGAGGCGGATGAGGAAGCGGTCGAGCTGGGCTTCGGGGAGGGGAAACGTCCCTTCATGATCGACGGGGTTCTGCGTGGCGATGACGAGGAAAGGCGGCTTGAGGGTGTAGGTCTGGCCGTCCGCGCTGACGCGTCGCTCGGCCATCGCTTCGAGCAGGGCGGATTGGGTGCGCGGCGTGGCCCGGTTGATTTCATCGACGAGCAGCGTCTGGGCGAAGACCGGCCCGGCGCGGAACTCGAACTCGGCCGTTTTCTGGTTGAAGATGGACACGCCGGTCACGTCGGTTGGCAGCAGATCGGGCGTACACTGGAGTCGTTTGAAGGTGCAGCCGACGCTGCGGGCCAGCGCCCGCGCGAGCATGGTCTTGGCCACGCCCGGCACGTCCTCAAGAAGAATATGGCCCTCGCACAGGTAGGCGACGAGGCAGAGCGTCAGCTGGTTCTTCTTGCCGATGACGACTTTTTCCATGTTGGCGAGGATTTTCGCCGCGGTGGCCGCCACGTCGGCGGCCGGCCGGCGCGGTTCGCGCGCCCGCGGTTCGTTGCCGCCTTCGAGACTGGACATGAAGCCCCCGGTCGCGGATCGGAATGGAACCGGACGCACGACGGCGTCCCACCTTGCCCAGCATACCGTAAAGAGTGAGGAGTGAGGAGAAAGACTAAGCAGGTTGACAGTTGAAACTTCACCCTGCTCTCCGCGGGCGATAGGCCGCCGGTGGTGGTGTTTCGATCGATGACTCGTTTGTCCTCCGCCGGCTTCAGCGCCTCTCGTCCTCCCCCGCCTTCCTCAAATTGACGTTCCACTCCAGCCGGTCGCCCGTGCCGCGCACCCGGCGCACATAATGCGTCGGGTGGCCGTCGCCCAGATCGAATGCCGCCGTGGCGTAGTTCTTCCGCGCCCCCGCCGCCAGGTCCAGCTGCAAACCCTGCTCGATCTCCGCGAACTGGCCGTCCACCGTCAGGTTCGGGTACTCCGCCGCCGGCAGCGCCTCGCCGTCGCACGTCACCGCCGTCACCCTGCCGTCGCGCACCTTGACATCCCATTCCGACTCGCTCGGTTTGTCTTCTTGCCTTATTTTTTCCTGATATTGCAGATCGTAATCGCGCGGCCCAGACGCCTTCCAGCGGGCGCGCGCCGCGGCCAGGTCCTCGGGACGCAATTGGATACTGAGGTTGTAGACGATCGGCAGCGTCACCGCGGCCGCGGCCATCGCCGTCAGGAGGACGAAGAACCAAACCCAGGCGCGGGGGCGGGTTCTGGCCGGGCGCCGGATTTCGGGGGAAGGGGGTTGCATGGCGGGTCCGTGGCGCCGGCGCTCACGGCCGGCCGTGGAAGGTCTCCGGCGGCTCCGCCTTGGGCACCACCACGACGCCCTGCTCCGTCACCTGGAAGCCGCGCCGCCGGTCGTTGTCGAGGTCGTAGCCGATGGCGGTATTCTCCGGAATCTTCACGTCCTTGTCCACGATCACCCGCCGCAGCCGGCAATGGCGGCCGACGTTGACGCCCTCGAACAGGATCGAGTCTTCTACGTGTGAAAAGCTGTTGACGCGGACGTTCGGCGACAGAATGCTCCGGCGGACGTGGCCGCCGCTGACGATGCAGCCCTGGCAGACCATGCTGTCGTGGGCCTCGCCGCGGCGGGCGTGTTCCCACGGGCCGTCGTTGAAGACGAACTTCGGCGGCGGCAGCTGCGGCTGGAACGTGCGGATCGGCCAGTCGTGGTCGTACAGGTTCAGCACCGGGTCCACCGCGATCAGGTCCATGTTGGCCTGGTAATAGGCGTCCAGCGTGCCCACGTCGCGCCAGTAGGGCACCGGCTTGCGGTTGCGGTCGGGGAAGCGATAGGCGAAGACGCGATGGTCCTTGAGGATGCCGGGGATGATGTTCCGGCCGAAGTCGTGTTCGCTGTCCGGCTTGGCCGCGTCCTGAAACAGCAGCTCGTACATGATCCTGGCCGTGAACACATAAATGCCCATCGAGGCCAGGCAGTTGGCGGGGTCGTCGGGCAGCGGCGGCGGGTCCTTGGGCTTCTCCACGAAATTCGTTACGCGGTCTTCTTTGTCCACGTGCATGACGCCGAAGCCGACGGCTTCCATTCGCGGCACGACAATGCAGCCGACGGTGAGGTCGGCGTTGCGGTCGAGGTGCGACTGGATCATGGCGGCGTAATCCATCTTGTAGATGTGGTCGCCGGCCAGGATCAGGACGTATTTGGGATCGGCTTTCTCGATGCTGTAGATGTTCTGGTAGATGGCGTCGGCGGTCCCCTTGTACCAGTTCTCGTCGATGCGCTGCTGCGGCGGCAACACGTCGACGTATTCGCCGAGTTCGCGGCTGAGGAAGGTCCAGCCGGCGGCGAGGTGGCGGTCGAGGCTCTGGGCCTTGTACTGGGTCAGGACGAGGATGCGGCGGAGGTCGCTGTTGATGCAGTTGGAGAGGGTGAAGTCGATGATGCGGTAGAGTCCGCCGAAGGGCACGGCCGGCTTGGCGCGGTCGCGGGTCAGCGGCTCCAGGCGCGTGCCCTTGCCGCCGGCCAGAATCATCGTCAGCACGTCTCGCACGGCGCGGCCTCCGTCTCGGGGTCCCGGTACGCTGCCATAATGCCCCAGAGTTGCCGGCCGATCAAGCGCCGGGACGCGATTTCTCCGGTCTGGTCCGAGCCGGAAGCGTAAGCGACGGACTAGATGACCATTTCGTAAGTCCTTTGCCACTGACTCGTAGTCGCATTCGCCAGAATGCGGGTGCGACGACCCGCATTCTGGCGAATGCGGCTACCGTCGCTTACGCTTCCGGCTCGGACGACCCCTCGTACAATTCCGCGCACCGCCGCACCAGCCACTCGACGGAGAAATGTTCGGCCGCCCGTCGCCGGCCGGCTTCTCCGTAGGCGCGACGGCGATCCGGGTCGTTGAGCAGGAAACGGGTCTGCCGGGCCAGTTCCGTCTTGTCGCCGGGCGGCACAAGGAGGCCGACGCCCTCGACGACGATCTCGGCCAGGGCGGGCAGCCGGGCGGCGATCACCGGTCGGCCGGCCGCCATCGCCTCCAGGGCGGCGCCGACGCCGCCGCCGACGCGGCTGGGGACCCAGACCACGTCCGAAGCATGCAACCAGGGCGCCGGATCGGGCAGCCGTCCGGTAAAAATCACGCGCCGTTCCACCTGGGCCGTTCGCGCGAACTGTTCCAGGCGCGGCCGGTCGGGGCCGTCGCCGACGAGCACGAGATGCAAATCCTCGTAAAGATAGCGCAAGATGTCCAAGGCCCAGACGGCGTCGCGGAAGCCCTTGCGCGGCCGCAACGGCCCGACGCCGAAAATCAGCCGGCCCGGCGGCGTGTTCACGGCCGCGACGGGCGCCGGGGCCGTCCGCACGCCGGGGGCGACGACGGCCACGCGTCGGACGCCCAGACGGCGGCAGCGGTCGGCCTCCGCCTCGCCGAAGGCGACGACGGCGTCGGCACGCCGCAGCAGCCAACGGTCGGGCCAGGGAACCTGGCGGCCGGGCGCCGCGGCGGCGCTGACGAACAGCCGGCCGAGGCCGCGGACTCCGCCGAGCGCGGCGCCGCGCGCAGGGCGGCGCGGCCCCACAGGTGAACCACGTCGGGCCGAAGGTCCGCCGCCAGCCGGCGCAGGGCGAGGAACGGCGCCGGGTCGAAGGACCTTTTCCACCCCAATATATCCACTTCTATGCCGGCCGCCTGGAGTTCCTTCGCCCAGGGGGCGGGGCCGCCGAGGATGCAGACGCGGGGTCGGAAGCGGTCGCGCGGCAGCCCCTCGGCGATCAGCGTGAGCTGCCGGGCGGCGCCGCCGTAGTCCAGGCTCGGGATGACGAAGAGGATCGTTTGCATTCTGCGATGGTCAGCCACTCGGAGGGGGAGGGAGCACGGCGATGTACGGCAGATGGCGGTATTCGTCGTTGTAGTCGAGTCCGTAGCCGACCACGAAAACGTCGGGAATGTCGAAGCCGCAATAGTCCGGCTCGACGGGGACGCGCTGGCGCCCGATCTTGCGCAACAGCACGGCCGAGCGCACCGAGACGGCGCCGAGGGCGTCGAGGTGCTCGATCAAATGGGCGAGCGTTTGGCCGGTGTCGAGGATGTCGTCGAGCAACAGGACGTGGCGGTCATGCACGTCCGGCCGTAGTTCCGGGCCGAGGCGGAGGGCGCCGGCCGTGGTGGTTTCGCCGCGGTAGCTGGACGCCTGGATGAGTCCGATGCGCAGCGGCAAGTCGATGTGGCGGACAAGGTCGGACAGGAACATGAGGCAGCCGGTCAGGACGCCCACGATGGTCACGGGCCGGTCGTGATAGTCGGCGGCGACCTGCCGCGCCAGGTCGGCGACGCGCCGCTGGATGCGCTCGGCGGGAAGCAAAACGTCCATGGCGACTCCCGTTCAGCCAGGCGGCCACCCCATCGCCCGGCCGCCGAGCAGGTGCAGGTGCAGGTGCGGCACCGTCTGCCCCGCTTGCTCCTTGCAGTTGAGGACCAGCCGATAGCCGTCCGTCAGGCCCAGCTTGTTCGCCAACTGGGCCGCGACGAGGTGCAGATGGCCGAGCAGTTCGCGGTCTTCCGGCGTAATATCCGCGTGGGTGGGGATGACCTTGCGCGGGACGATGAGGACGTGGACCGGCGCCTGCGGGTTGACGTCGTGGAAAGCGACGCACTGGTCGTCTTCGTGGATGATGCGGGCCGGGATTTTCTTATCGACGATTTTGAGAAAGATGTTGTCCTGGAGCACGGCGCGACCTCCCGGAAAACGGCGCGGCGGCGCAACGCGCCCTGGCGGTACAATAGCCGTTCGCGGCGAAAGCGACAACCGTTGGACGGGGGCGTCATGGCATGGATCGTCGGCGTGGATGAGGCGGGCTACGGGCCGAACCTCGGGCCGTTCGTCATGACCTCGGTGGCCTGCCGCGTGGACGACGCCCGCGCCGACGGCTGCCTCTGGGAGGCGCTGCGGCCGGCCGTCCGCCGCGCCGCCGACGCCGACGACGGCCGGCTGGCCGTGGACGATTCCAAGGCGGTCTACGGCGCGACGCGCGGCCTGGCCGCCCTGGAACGGGGCGTGCTCGCCGCGCTGTGGCGCGGCGCCGCATCGGCCCCTTTAGGGACCTTTCTTTCTCACTTCTGCGCCGGGCCGGCGGTCGCGGACCTGGGCGGCGAGGCGTGGTACGCCGGGACCGGCGGCCTGCCGGGCCACGCGCCGGCGGAGGAAATCGCCGCGGGGGCCGCGAGGTTCGATGAGGCGTGTACCGCGGCCGGCGTCGGCGGCTGGAAAGCATGCGGCGTGGTGGTGTGTACGCCGCGCTTCAACGCCCTGCTCGACGCGGCCGGCAGCAAGGGGGCGGTGCTGGCCCACGCCCTGGCCGAGCTGCTGCGGGCCGCGCGGGGTCTGGTCCCCGCCGACGAATCGCTGACGTTCCACATCGACAAGCACGGCGGCCGCAACACCTACACCGCTCAGATCCAGGACGCCCTGGCGGCCGACTTCGTGCAGCCGCTTCAGGAGGGGATGGCGGCCAGCGTCTACCGCGTCCACGGCCTGGGCCGCGAGATGCGGCTGACGTTCCGGCCGCGAGCCGAGTCTCACCATTTCTGCGTGGCGCTGGCGTCGATGGTCAGCAAATATGTGCGCGAACGGCTGATGGAGGAGTTCAACCGTTTCTGGCTGGAGCGGACGCCGGGGTTGAAGCCAACGGCCGGCTACCCCGGCGACGCCCGGCGCTTCTACGACGCCATCCGGCCGATGGCGGAACGGCTTGGCATCACGGAAGCGGAGTTGTGGCGGCGAAAGTGACGGAGGGCGCTTATCCGCCGACCCGCTCGATCTTGCTATTTTCATCCAGCGTAACGCTCGACAACTCGCCGTTGTCCTTGGTGAAGTGAACCGTCACCACGACGATGTCGTCCTCCGGCACGCGGTCGGTGGCCAGGCCGGTGTTGAGAAAGTTGACGTTGCGGTAGGCGCCCTCGACCGTGGCGGTCCACGTCCCGGAGCTGCCGACGCGCACGCGCTGAGTGATGCGGATGCGCTGGCCGGGTTGGAGGCCGCGGATCAGCTCGACCAACTCCAGCGCCAGGGTGCGCGTGGCGGAGGGCAGGGGTTGCGTCATAGGTCGATGTCTCCCTTGCCGGGTTGGCCGCGAACCAGGGCGATGCGGCCCGTGCGCGCCAGTTCCACGATGCCGTAGGGCCGCATCAGGTCGATGAACGCCTCGATCTTGCGTTCCTGGCCGCTGATTTCCACCATGAGGCTGTCGGGGCTGATGTCCACCATCCGGCCGCGGAACATCTCGACCAGCAGACTGATTTCCATGCGCTGCTGCGGCACGGCCTTGACCTTGATAATCATGAGGTCGCGTTCGACGAAGTCCTCGCTGCTGATGTCGTGGACCTTGACGACGGTGACGACTTTATGGAGCTGTTTACGGACCTGTTCCAGCTCGGCGTCGTCGCCGTGGACGACGAAGGTCATGCGCGAGAGGTTGGCGTCCTCGGTCTCGCCGACGGCGAGGCTGTCGATGTTGAAGCCGCGCGAGGCCAACATGCCGGAAATGTGGGCCAGGACGCCCGGTTGGTTCTGCACCAGCGCCGACAAGACGTGCCGCATCATGGTCTCCGAAACGGACGGATCGTGACGGAGGGATTTTAGGGAGTGATGGGTCTTCCTTCAATTCTCCGATCCGCGTCAGCCACGGGTGAAGCTTGAGGCGAGCCGACTCATCTACAGCCGGCTGCGCGACCGGGCCTCGCCGTAGGTCGCTTCCAGGTCCACGGGCACACACCCGGCGTTGCGCAGGCCCAGCGGGAGCACCGGCAGCGGTCCCCCGAGGGCGAGCGGCGTGGGCCACAAATCGACCTGATCGCCGCCCTCGCCGCGCCGCAGTGGACGGTAGGCGACGGCATAAAGGTTGGCCGCTTCCGCCAACAGGTACGGCTCCGCCAGGTCGAGCCGCCGAACGAGATCATTGTGTAGATTAGCGCTCCGCTCAGTCACAATATCGACGACCACCAGCCCGACGCCTTGCGACAGGTAACTCAGGCACTTCGCCACGAAGGACCGTCGCGCCTCCGCCCGGTCCTTGTTTCCTGGGCTGACCAGTTCGATCGCCCCGACCAGGGTGGGTCCGGCCCGATCCTCGAAGACCTGGACCTCGACTTCGTCGGAGAACACCAGGGGCATGGTCAGGGCGGCGACGGGAGGAGCGTAGGCGGGGGCGGCGAGGACGGCGGTCCCGCCGTTGCCGGAGAGGGCGGAGGGATCGTCCTCGAACGTCGCCACATCGACTTCCACCCGACTCCCCACGTGTACCTGGGCCTGGGCAAAATAGCCCGGCGGAAGCACATCGCCGTTCAGCCGCTCCATGAGCGCGGCCGTCCAGGCGGTGTGAAAGGATTCCCAGAAGCGGATCTGGCTGACCGGCGGATGGAAGTGATTCAGTAGCGGCATGACGGCCTCCCTTTTCTAGTATATGGACTGGTGGACCCCCAACTCCGGACGGGAACTCCCATGCGTCACGACGGCCGTCGGCCCGACGAACTACGCCCCCTGAGCTTCGAGCGCGGCTATACCCGCCAGGCGCCCGGCAGCGTCCTGGTGCGCATGGGCCGCACCGCCGTGCTCTGCACCTGTTCCGTCGAGGAAACCGTTCCCCCGTTCCTCGTCGGGACCGGCAAGGGCTGGCTCACCGCTGAGTACGCCATGCTGCCCGGCAGCACCCACACCCGCAAGCCGCGCGACCGCGGCGGCAAGATCGACGGCCGCGGCGTCGAGATCCAGCGGCTCATCGGCCGCAGTCTGCGGGCCGTGGTAGATCTGGCGAAGCTGGGCGAACGCACCCTCTGGATCGACTGTGACGTGCTCGAAGCCGACGGCGGCACGCGCACCGCGTCCATCAACGGCGCCTTCGTCGCCCTGATCGACGCCCTGTCGGCCCCGCCGCGGAAGCAGCTCGCCGCGCCGATGCCGCCCCCGGCTTCGGTGGTGCGCGGCAGTGTGGCGGCCGTCAGCGTCGGCCTGCTCGATGGCGCCGAGTTGCTCGACCTGGATTACCTCGAAGACAAGGACGCCGACGTGGATTTGAACCTCGTGATGACCGGGGCCGGCGACTTCATCGAGGTGCAGGCCGGCGGCGAGGAAGCGACCTTCCGCCGCGACCAGCTCGACCGGTTGCTCAACCTGGGCAAGCTCGGCGTCGACGCCGTCACACTTCTCCAGCGGCAAGCGCTCGGCACGAAATGGCCTCTGGACTGAACGCCTTCCCTTTGCTATGAACCGCCGCCATTCGAGCGGACCATCCGCAAAGGGAGGACAAAACCTCATGAACAAGCTGATCTGGGCGCCGGCGTTGTGCCTGGCGCTGGGCGCGGCGGGGGCCGTCCGCGCCGCCCCCTCGGTGGACGCCGACCCCAACCGCGACTACCCGATCACGCCGGAGGCGGGGCCGTGGATGATCTGCGCCGCCTACTTCACCGGCCCGGCGGCGCCCGACCTGGCCCGGCAAACGGTGCTTGAGATTCGCAGCCGCTATCATCTGCCGGCCTACGTCTTCAACTACGCCGACGAGGAACGGAAGAAGCAGCAGGAGGTCCTGGAGAAGCAGTGGGCGCCGTTCGCCCAGCCGGCGGCCCCCGATGACGGTAGCATTATCGTGCCCATCCCGCGGCACAAGCTTCAAGTGCGGGTGGAGGAACAGTGCGCCGTCTTGGTCGGCGGCTATCCGGACGACGAGGCCGCCCACACGGCGCTGCTCGCCGTCAAGAAAATGCCGCCGCCCCGATTGAACGCCCCCAAAGGCGTGCAGCCCTTCAGCACGGTCCTCGATCACGGACAGGAAAGGGCGCTCAATCCGTTCGCCCAGAGCATGGTGGTGCGCAACCCGACCGTTCCGCACACGGTCCAGCAGAACTCGCCGTCGAAGGACCCCTTCCTCAAGACGCTCAACGCCTATGAGGAGTACAGCATGTTGCGGTGTCCGCAGAAGTACACGCTGGCCGTCAAGGAATACCTCGGCGCCGCCAGCGTGGAGCAACAGGGCGGAATGGGCGGTTTTCTCGGGGCGATCGGGAAAGGCAACGACAAGTCGAGCGAACGGGAGGGCGAATCGCTCAGCGTGGCGGCGAACAACGCCCACGAACTGGCCCGCGTCCTGCGGCAGCTGAAGTTCGACGCCTACGTCCTGCACACGCGCAAGAGCAGCGTCGTGTCGGTCGGCGGCTTTAGCGGCCCCGACGACCCGGAGGTCGAGCGCCTGCGCGGGCGCATCGCCACGCTGCGACAGCAGATGGCGATGGTGTCCAAAGACCCCAGCCACCGAGACCCGCTGGGACTGTTCCCCACGCCGGTGCCGATCGAAGTGCCGCGCCCCTAACGGCCGGCGAGCGGCCGGCGCAAGCCGGCAGATGCGGCGTCTTTCTCGTGAATGGACGAAACATCAGCCGGCTTGCGCCGGCCGCTCGCCGACAACTCGTCGTCGTGGTCGCCGAGGTGGCAGCCGTGGCAGACCACCACGACGCCGACGATCAGCCCAAAGATGAAGCCGGACCGGCGACGGGACTTGAGAGGAGGGCGGGCGGAGGTCGTCAAGGTCATGGCTTGAGCCGCTTGTCGAAGAAAGTCATCATTTGCACTAAACATGGACGCAATTTCTCGGGGCGGAAGCCGTGCCCCTCGCCCTCCACGACGACCAACTCGGCGGCGCCGCCGGCCGCCGCGATCTTGTCGTAAAGCTTCCGCGCTTGCCCCACGGGGACCATCTTATCCTCGGCGCCGTGGATGAGCAGCAGCGGGGCGCCGTTCTTGCCGGCGTAGGTCAGCGGCGACGCCTTGCGGTAGGCCTCGGGCCGCTCGTCCGCCGTGCCGCCGAGCAGGGGGACCAGATTTTTGCCCTCCACGTCCGGCCCCCAGCCCTTCGCGGCCAGGTCGGTCGGGGCGAAGAAGCTGACCACCGCCTGAACGCGGCTCGACTGCTCGGCGTTGCCGCCCGTCCCTTCCAGGCCGTCGGCCTTGACGGTCAGGCCGAGTAGACAGGCCAGGTGTCCGCCCGAGGCGAAGCCAACCGCCCCGATGTGGTCGGCGTCGATTTTATACTTGGCGGCGTTGGCGCGCAGCCAGCGCACGGCCGCCTTGCAATCCTCGACCGGGGCGGGGAAGCGGTCGTGAGGCGCCAGGCGGTAGTCCGGCGACACGGCCACGTAGCCGCGATGGGCCAGGGCGTGGATGGTCTGATCCATCTGCTTGCGGTCGCCGCCGACCCAGCCGCCGCCGTGAACGCACACCACGGCCGGAAACGGCCCGTCGCCGTCGGCCGGCATCGCCAGGTCCAGCATCAGGTCGGCGTCGCCGCCCTTGCCGAAAACCAGGCCCGACTCCTCCCGCAACGGAGAACCTTCGTCGGCCGGGGCGAAGGCCGGCAGTAAGAATCCCGCCACGACACACAGGATAAGCGAACGCATGGGAACCTCCCCGTTCCGTCGGTCAAACGCCTTACCCACTATCGTGATTGATTGGATAAAATACAATATCGCTGAATGAGCGAGGGCGCGACGCCCCTACGGTTGAGTCACGACGGGCCGATGTATTTATGATCGAACAAGCGATTTTCGGCGGCGCGGACGCTGGCGGCTACGAGGTCCTCGGGCGCTCGCCCGGCTTTCTCGACCCGTGGCTGCCGGCCGCGGAACGGCTCTGCACCGACTTCGGCGAACGGCCGGCCGGCGTCGCCTGTCCGGCCTGCGTTTTCGCGCAGCCGTTCGGGCCGGGGCGCGTGGCCGTGGTCCAGGCGGCCGACCAGGGGGTCGGCGACGCCGGCCGGCCCGGCGCTCGGCTTCCGCCTGCTCGTGGTGCCGGCCGCGCTCTACGACAGCCTCGGCGGCGATCCCTTCTACATCGCGGATCAGTTTCCTCCCGATTTGCGGGCGCGCGGCGAGCTGCCCGCCCTGGAGTGGACGGCCGACGCCCCGCCGGCCCGCACCGTGGAGGCGCTGAGACAGGTGCTGGACGCGCCGCACAGCGCCACGCTGCTCGGCGGCGCAGGCGCTGCTCGACGGCACCCGGCTCGTCTTCGAGCGGCCGGCGCCGGACGCCGGGCTGCTGCGCGACCTGTGGGCGCTGCTGCCGACCAACTCCCGCCGCGAGATGTGGCCCGCCAGCTTCGCCTTCGCCAACGGCGGACAGTTTCACGCCGTCGTCGTGCCGCTCGAGGCGGGGCGGGAAGTCTTCGGCTACATCGACGAGCGGCAGGCCGGCGACTATCCGGAGGGCAATTACGAGTGGCGGCTGCAAAGCGCCGTCGAACACGGCGACCAGAAGGAGATGAACGCCCTGCTCGCCCGCCGCAGCCGCCGGCAGATGATCCGCCTCGCCCTCGGCCTCCTCCTGGTCATGGCGGTGATCCCGCCGGTCGTGATGCTGCTGCCGGGGTCGCCGCCGCCGAATCCGGCCCCCGCCGTCGTGAAGCCGGACCCGCACGCGGCAGGCGCCAAGGACAAAGGCCACGGCCCAGAGCCGGAAAGGCCGCCGAAATAAAGCCCTGGACGACGCGGCGGGCGCGGGTACAATCCTACCACCCCCGTCCACCCGCGGAACCCCGATGGCGACGCCCATGGCGAACGATTGGCATTTCACCCTGAACGGGCAGCCGGCGGACAGTCCGGTGTCGGCGGCCCAGCTCAAGCAACTGGCCGGCGCGGGCCAGTTGCAGCCTACCGACATGGTGTGGCAAGAAGGCATGACCGGCTGGGCGCCCGCCAGTTCGATCAAGGGCCTGTTCCCGCCGGGCAAACTCGCCGCCGTTCCGGTGAAGAAGGAGCCGACCAAAAAGACCGGCGAGTTTGTCACCGTCGGATCGCCCCCCGCCCGGAAGGACGCGCCCGGCGGCCTGGCGAGAATGAATCCTTTCCTCGCCTTGCTGCTGACCGTCGTGACCGGCGGCCTCTTCGGCTTCTTCTACGCCTTCCAGGTCACGCGGGCCTACACGGCCCGGGCCGCGGGGCGCAAGACCGACGCGGCCGGTCGCACGCTGGGCCGGGCGCGGCACCCCGTCGCCGTGCTGACCCTGTCGTACCTGACGGGCGGCGTCTACTTCGCCTACTGGACCTACCGGGCCATGCAGGAGTGCAGCGCCTACGCCGCCGGCCGCGACTACGATGAGCGATCCGAATTGACGCTGATGCTGATTTGCCCCGTCTACGCCGTCTACACCGCCCTGTTCCGCCTGCCGGACCTCGTGAAGGGGGTCCGCAAAACGGCCGGGGCGCCGGAATCGACCGCCGTGGGGATCGGCCCGATCTTCCTGCACCCGTGCCTGTGGCCGTTCCTGCCCGTGCTGGCCATGATCTACCAGGACGCTCTCAATCAGGTGTGGTTCACCGCGCCATGACTCTTCCCGTCCGGGTCCGGCCCTGTTCCCATCCGACGCACCGGGCGAGCCGGCTGCAACTGCTCGGCTTCGCCCTGCTCGGCTTCGGCGTCGCGGCGGTCTGGAACCCGGTGGCGCATCCGGGGCCGAAGACCTGTCTTCTGCGGCTGCTGGTCGGCCTGCCGTGTCCGGTGTGCGGCATGACGCGCGGCGTCTGCCTGTGCGTGCGCGGCCGGTTCCTGGAGGCGACGTGGTACAACCCGCTGGCCGTGCCCTTCGTCCTGGCGGCGCTGGTGCTGTGCGCAAGTGGACGTATGAATTCACCACGAAGAGGAGCGTCGAAATCGTTTTGCGGCCCCCGTGGAGGACCGGTGTTTGGGTCGGTCTGTTCGCGGCGCTGCTGGCGGCCTGGGCGTACCTGTTGGTGTATCGACGCGAGGACGAATTCGCCGCGACCTGGCTGGGACATATGCTGCACCTGTACCGGCCGTGACCGTGTACGCACGTCGAAGGGGAGTCGCCATGCTCCGCGAAGAACAGATTGACATCCGCCGACGCCGCGCCGCCGAAGAGTCGCTGCGCATCCAGAACCTCGGCCGCAACCGCGTCTTCAGCGACTACCAGGTCACCAACCCGACGACCGGCGGCCAGTACCGCGTCTCCATCCGCGGCTTCGACGTGGGCGACAACCATTGCGACTGCCCCGACTTCCGCACCAACACCCTCAACACCTGCAAGCACGTCGAGGCGGTGTTGGCCGCCCTGCGCGACGAGACGCCGCCGCAGCTCCGCCGCCGCAAGGCCGCCTTCACTCACCCCGAAATCTATCTGCATTATGCGGAACAATGGCGCGTCGGCCTCCACCTTCCGCCGCGCCACTCCGACCAGCTGCACGCCCTTACCGAGACGTTTTTCGACGGCCAGGGCCTGTGGAAGGCCGGCGACCACTACCAGAACCTGATCGAGGCGGTCGAAAACGTCCCGGAACAGGTGACGATTTTGTCCGACGCCATGGAGTTCATGGAGCGGGAGATCGAACTCAAGGAGATGGCCGGCCGCGAGCGGGAGTGGCTCAACCGGCTGGAGCGCGAGGAGCCGTCGCCGGTGCTGTGCGACCTGTTGAAAGTGCCGCTCTACCCCTACCAGATGCGCGGGGCGGTGTTCCTGGCGTGTCGCGGCCGCTGCGTCCTCGGCGACGACATGGGCCTGGGCAAGACCGTGCAGACGTTGGCGGCGGCGGAACTGCTGGCCCGCGAACGCGGCGTCGAGCGCGTGCTGGTGGTGGCGCCGGCCTCGGTGAAATATCAATGGGAGACCGAGATCAAGAAGTACACCGGCCGGCCGGTGCAGATCGTCGAGGGCAACGCCGCCGAACGCCGCGCCCTGTACAAGCAGCCGACGTTCTACCGCCTTATCAACTACGAAATGGCGGTGCGCGACCTGGAGGCGCTGAACGCCTGGCAGCCGGACCTCGTCGTCGTGGACGAGGCGCAGCGCATCAAAAATTGGGAGTCGAAAACGTCGAAGGCGGTGAAGAAGCTGCGCAGCCGTTACGCCGTGGTGCTAACCGGCACGCCGTTGGAGAACAAACTGGAGGAACTATATAGCATTGTGCAGTTCGTGGACGACCGGCGACTCGGCCCGGCGTTCCAGTTCCTGCACGATCACCGCGTAGAGGACGCCGACGGCAAGCTGCTGGGCTATCGCAACCTCGACGCCCTGCGCGAGAAGCTGGCGCCGATCCTGCTGCGGCGGACGCGGGCCGAGGTGCTGTCGCAGCTGCCGGCCCGCACCGACACGACGGTCTATGTGGAGATGGACGAGGCGCAACGTCCGCTGTACGCGGAGAACCAGGCGACGCTGGCCCGGCTGCTTCAAAAGAAGTACCTGACGGAGGTGGACCGCCGTCGCATTTTGTGCTGCATCGCCAACCTGCGGATGCTGTGCGACAGTACGTTTTTGCTGGACGGCCGGACGAACGTGTCGCCGAAACTGGACGAACTGGCGGAGTTGTTGGGCGACCTGCTGGGGGCGGGGCCGCACAAGGTGGTGGTGTTCAGCCAGTGGGAGCAGATGCTGCGCAAGGCGGCGGAAGTGGTGGGAAAGCGCGGCGTCGGCTTCACGATGCTGCACGGCAACGTGCCGGGAAAGGACCGCCGCGCCCTCCTCGACAAGTTCCGCGACGACCCGGACTGTCGGGTGTTCCTGAGCACCGACGCCGGCGGCACGGGGCTGAATCTTCAGGCGGCCGACACGGTGATCAACCTGGAGGTGCCTTGGAACCCGGCGGTTTTGGACCAGCGGATCGCCCGCGTCCACCGCATGGGTCAGCACCGGCCGGTCCAGGTGTTCAACCTGGTGACGCGCGACAGCATCGAGGAACGGGTGCTGCGGACATTAGAACAAAAGCGGTCGGTGGTCACGGAAATATTCACGGGGACGAGCGACGAAGTGGCGTTCGGCTCGCTGGGCGGCCGGGCGTTTTTGGAGACGGTGCGCGAACTTCTGGGCGAGGAGGGGCCTGCGCAGCCGACGGAGGCCGCGGCGTCGGGGCCGGCGGCGGAGGACGCGCGGACGAAGCTGGCGCGAGCGGGGGTGCAATTGCTGGAGGCGCTGGCGGCGGTGCTGGCGGAGTCGTCGCGGCAGGGGACGGCGCCGTTGCCGGCGGAGACGCTGCAACGGGGGACGGCGGCGTTACAATCGATATTGCAGAGTTTGGGTGTAAAGAATGAGGTAAAGGGGACGGAACCGGAGCGGAACGGGCCGTGAAAGGGGAGGTTTATTATTAGTGTCGATGTCGAATCAGCCAATCCAGGGCGTCGCCCAGGGACCGGATTTTCTCGGCTTCCTCGTCGGGAATGGTGACCTCGAACTCCTCTTCGAGTTCCATGACAAGTTCAACGACGTCGAGGGAATCGACTCCCATGTCCTCCGGAAAGGACGTGGTTCGGACGGCGTCCGGGTTGACACCCAGATTGTCGCAAAGGATCTGCGCGATTCTCTCCCGGATGGGGGCGGCGTCCTCGGTTTGGTGGAACCGGACGCCGGACGAAGTGCGGATGAACCAAAGTAACACGCCGCAGTTCGGACACGGCGCGTCGCCGGGAGGCTGAGACGGATCGATGCAGATCAAGGCGTCGCAGACAGGGCAGTGATTGGGGACGCCTTCGGGAGTGCGGGAGGAGATTGATATAGACATGTGGTGATTATAACCACTTTTCCGCCCTCGTCCGACCCTTCCGCCTTGAGCCCCGCTTCTTGGTCCGAGTAGAATTGCCGTGGCTGATAACGTCCATGACCGAAGACGAACCGGGGCCGGGCGGAGAACGAATGATGACGGCAAGCACCTACACATTCCACCGACGCGCCCGCACGGCCCTTAACCAGTTACCCGAAGCCGAACAAAAACAGCTACTGGAACGGTTGACCACCTTCTTTGAGATACCCGTGGAGCAGTGGCCGGCGGTGTGGGCTAAGCGCCTTCCTGGGAATCCGTCCCTTTACCTGGTGCGCATCAACGACAGCCTCCGGGTCTTTGTTGAGGTGGAGGACGGCCGGCCGCCCGAGGTGGTGGACCTAGTCCGGCAGAAGACGTTGGAGGCGTTCGCCAAGGCCGCCGAGAAAACCGGGAAATAAGCCCCGGTGGCCGATGCCAGACTTCCAGCCGCACATCCTTGATTTGGCTGCCTGCCGAAGTCAAGTGGAAGAACTCAAAACTCTCCTGGGCGACTCGGCCGACATCGGGGAGGCGGCTTTCCATGCCTTCTTCGAGACGCGCCCGCACCTCCGAGCCTTGGTCGGGACTTACAACCCGTCGCTCACCTCCCCGGATCGCCTCGCTTGGCAATATCCCATCTTCGGCGACTTCCGCTGCGATTTTGCGATCGGCGACTGGGCGCGAAAGGCGTACACCTTCGTGGAATTTGAGGACGCCCGGCCGAACAGACTGTTCGTCAAGCAGGGCGAGAAGACGACCAGGGCTTGGGCGCCTCGGTTGGACGGCGGCTTCAGCCAAATTGTTGACTGGTTCTACAAGCTGCAAGTGATGACGGATACGCCGGACATGGAAACGCGCTTTGGCAAGCGGGTCATCCGGTACGCGGGGGTGCTTATCATCGGCCGCGATCAGCACTTGCAGGCCGGCGAACGTATGCGGTTGGAGTGGCGACAGGACCATGTTCTGGTTAATTCCAAGCACATTGTCTGCGTCACCTATGACCAACTCGTCGAAGACCTGACGTCTCGCCGTGACCGGTACACCAAGCCGGGGGCGGCGGGCGCGTAAATATCGAGGGGGAATAAGGGTCGATTCCGCCCGCCGCAAGTCCGGCCTTCTGCGGCAACCTCACTAAACGGTAGAATAATCGGGTACGGCCCCTCTTCGCAAGGCGGGAAGGCGGCCCCCAACGACCACGGCCGGAGCCGCCATGAACCCATACAGGATGCTACTTATCTCTTTAACCCTCCTGCCAGTCGTCCCGATGACGACCTCCGCGGACGAGGCCGCGCCGCCGAAGCCGCCGGCGTTCCGCGTCGTCTACGACCGCGCCGTCTCCGCCGGGCCGTTCACCGGCCGCGTCTACGTTTTCCTCTCCGCCAAGGAGCCGAGGCAGCTTCCTTCCGGACCCAACTGGTTCAAGCCGGAGCCGTTGTTCGCCGTCGACGTCAAGGACTGGCGGCCCGGCGAAGCGCTGGCCGTCGGCGCCGGCGCCCTCGGCTTTCCCGCGCCGTTAAGCAAGCTCAAGCGGGGCGCCTACTACGTCCAGGCTGTCATGGACTTCGACCGCGGCGGCCGCAGCTTCAGCGCCGCCGAGGGCAACGGCTACAGCCGGCCCGTCCGCGCCGACCTCGACCCCAGGGCCGGCGGTTCGGTCGCCCTGACCATCGATCAGGTGTACCACGCCAAACCGTTCCCGCAGACGGAGCGCGTCAAGCTCGTCGATGTCGAGAGCAAGCTGCTGACCGCGTTTTACGGCCGGCCGACCCATCTTCGCGCCGGCGTCGTGCTGCCAGATTCGTTCTTCAAAGATCCGCAAAGGCGCTATCCCGTCGTCTACGAGGTCCCCGGCTTCGGCGGCACGCACTTCGGGGCGGTCAACGCCGCGGCCCGGAACGCGACCGACGTGGCCGGCGTGGAAATGCTCTACGTCGTGCTCGACCCGAGTTGCCGGCTCGGCCATTGCGTTTTCGCCGACTCGGCCAACAACGGGCCGTGCGGTCAGGCTCTCGTCGAAGAGCTGATCCCGTTCATCGAAAAAAAGTATCGCGGCCTGGGGACGCCGAACGCCCGTTTCGTGACCGGCCACTCATCCGGCGGCTGGAGCAGTCTGTGGCTACAGGTCGCCTACCCCGACTTCTTCGGCGGCGTCTGGTCCACGTCGCCCGACCCGGTGGACTTCCACGACTTCCAGCGCATCGACCTGACGAAGCCGGGCGCCAACCTCTACACCGACGCCGACGGCAGGCCGCGACCGCTGGCCCGCGTCGGCGGCAAGCCGGTGCTCTATTTCAAACCCTTTTCGGCCATGGAAACGGTCATGGGCCACGGCGGCCAGCTCGGCTCCTTCGAGGCGGCCTTCAGCCCGCGCGGCCCCGACGGCCAGCCGCGGCGGCTCTGGGACCGCGCGACCGGGGCGGTCGATCCTGAAACCGCCCGCACCTGGGAGAAATATGACATTCGCTTGACGCTGGAACGCGAATGGAAGACGCTCGGCCCCAAACTCGCCGGCAAATTGCACGTCTACACCGGCGCCGACGACACCTTTTACCTGGAAGGGGCGGTGCGGCTGTTGCGGGAGTCGCTGAAGAAGCTGGGCGGCGACGCCGACGTGGAGATCGTCCCCGGCCGCGACCACGGCACGTTGCTCGACAGGAAGATGCGCGAGCGGATCGCCCGTGAAATGGCCGACGCCTTCCGGCGTGGACAGACGCGGCAACAGTGAGGGCCCGCCGTCATGGAACGCCGGGCAATCGAGGTCCGCGGCATCGTCCAGGGGGTCGGCTTCCGGCCGTTCGTCTACAACCTCGCCGTGCGCCTCGGGCTGGGCGGCTACGTCCGAAACCAGACAGGTACGCTCCGGATCGAAATAGAAGGCGATATTGCCTCTCTGGATTGCTTCTTGAGCGAGTTGACTTGCCGGCCGCCGCCGCTGGCCCTCATCGAAAAGCTCTCCTGGGAGCGGCAACCACCGCTCGGGGAACGGGACTTCCGCATCGAGGCCAGCGCCGCCGACCCGGCCGGCGTCGTCTTCATCTCCCCCGACGTGGCCGTTTGTTCCGATTGCCTTTCGGAGCTTTTCGACCCGGCCGACCGGCGGTACGGCTATCCCTTCCTCAACTGCACCAACTGCGGCCCGCGGCTGACGATCATCAACGGCGCCCCCTACGACCGGTCGCGCACCACCATGGCCGGTTTCCCCATGTGCGACGCCTGCCGGGCGGAATACGACGATCCGGCGAACCGCCGTTTCCACGCCCAACCGACCGCCTGCGCCGCCTGCGGTCCACGCCTGCAACTCCTCGACGCCGCCGGTCAGGCGGTCCCGGCCGACAATCCGCTCGCCGTCTTCGCCGCCGCCCTGCGCGACGGCAAGATCGGTGCGCTCAAGGGACTCGGCGGCTACCACCTGGCCTGCGACGCTCGGGACGCCGCGGCTGTGGCGGAGCTGCGCCGGCGGAAGCACCGCGATGAGAAGCCGTTCGCCGTTATGGTCGCGGACGCCGAAGCCGCCGCCGTCCTGTGCGAAGTCGGGCCGGCCGAGCGCGGGTTGCTGCTTTCGCCACGTTGCCCGATCGTTTTACTACGCAAACGGCCGCTGAACCCCTCCCCCCTTGTGGGGGAGGGGCAGGGGTGGGGGGTCGCCGATAAAGTCGCCAGGCAACCCCTGGCTCGGCGTCATGCTCCCCTATACGCCTCTTCATCATCTGCTGATGCGGACGGTCGCCGGCGCGCCGCTGGTGATGACCAGCGGCAACCGATCCGACGAGCCGATCGCCTACCGCGACGACGACGCGGTGGAACGGCTGGCCGGCATCGCCGACTTGTTCCTGGTCCACGACCGTCCCATCCACGTCCGTTGCGACGATTCGGTCACGCGCGTCGTCGCGGGGGCGGAGTTGCCGGTGCGGCGGTCGCGCGGCTACGCCCCGCGACCCATCGAACTGCCGTTCGACTGTCCCCGGCCGATGCTGGCGGTGGGCGGCCAGCTCAAGGGGACATTCGCCCTCGGCCGCGGTCGGCTGGCGTTCCTCAGCCACCACCTCGGCGACCTCGACCACTTCGAGGCCTACCGGGCCTTCGAGAAGGACGTCGTACTCTACCAGGAATTGTTCGGCGTCGCGCCCGAGATGCTGGCGCACGACCTGCACCCCGACTATGCCGCGACCGTCTACGCCCGGCAACGGGCGGCGCGGGAAGGCGTCGCACTGCTCGCCGTGCAACACCACCATGCCCACATGGCCGCGTGCATGGCGGAGCACGGCCTGGCCGAGCCGGTCATCGGCGTGACCTTCGACGGCACGGGTTACGGGACCGACGGGGCCGTCTGGGGCGGCGAATTTCTGACCGGCGACTATCGGAACTTCCGCCGCGCGGCCCACCTGCGCTACGTCGGCCTGCCGGGCGGCGATCGGGCGATCCGCGAGCCGTGGCGGATGGCGGTCGCGCACCTCGCCGACGCCGGAGTTCCTTTCTCCCTAATTGAGGCGCGCATTTTGCCTCACGAAATCCGACTTATTGAAAAGATGCTGGAGCGCCGATTGAACACGCCGCGAACGTCGAGCGCCGGCCGCCTCTTTGACGCCGCGGCGGCCCTGGTCGGCGTCCGCGACCGCGTGAGCTATGAGGGCCAGGCGGCCATCGAGCTGGAATGGCTGGCGGAAACGACGCCGGCGGACGGGACTTACCCGTTCGATGTGGGCGCCCAAACGCCGATAGTCGTGGACACCCGTCCCCTCATCCGGGCCGTCGCGGCGGACGCGGCGAAGGGGAGCGGGCCGGCGGCGGTCGCCCGGCGCTTCCATTCCACGATGGTCGATCTGATCGCCGCGGTTTGCGGCCGCATCCGGGAGACGACCGGCCTCTCGGCCGTGGTCCTCAGCGGCGGCGTCTTCCTCAACGCGCTGCTCACGCGCGAAGTGAGCGTCCGGCTGGGCGGCGACGGCTTCCGCGTCTACCGCCATCGTCTGGTCCCGCCCAACGACGGCGGCCTGAGCCTGGGACAACTGGCGGTCGCGGCGTCTTTATGCTAAAGAGTGTCTTGAAAGGGTTATAATCCATGACGGCCCGCTACCGGCTCGATCCCACGCACAGCCAATTCACGGTCCAGGCCTTCGCGGCCGGCATGTTGTCGTTCCTCGGCCACAACCCGACGTTCGCGGTTCGAGATTATCAGGGCGAAGTCCGGCTCGACCCCACGACGGGGGCGGACGCCTGGCTCCGCGTGGTGGTCCGGGCCGACTCGCTGCAACTGGTGGACAGGGTCAGCGACGGCGACCGGCGGCAGATCGAGGAGACGATGCGCGGCGAGGCGCTCGAAACCGCAGCGTATCCGGAAATCGCATTTGAGAGTACCGAAATCGCGGTTGGGCCGCCGTCCGGCGACAATCGGCCGATGCGCGTCGCGGGCCAGATGTCGCTGCACGGCGTCACGCGGCCGGTCCAGTTCGACGCCGCGTTGACGCTCTACACCGACGGCGTCCGGTTGGCCGGCGAATTCCTACTCAAACAATCCGAATATCGGATGCGCCCCGTCGTCGCCCTCGGAGGGACGCTTCGGCTGAAAGACCCGCTGCGGGTGGTGTTCAACGTCGTCGGCTGGAAGGAGGACGGCTAAACTGAATAGGACGCCACGATCTTGTTCCGCATTTCTTGGGAGCCCGCGAACGGTTCAGACGGTCGATCGGACGCCTCGACCGGCCGGCGGCGATTGTAGTTTGCGCGATTGGCGCAGGTCGGCTATTTCTTTTTGCTATATTGTGGGCGGCGGCCCTGGCGAAATGACAGGGAACCATTGGTGAGAGGGCGCCCGTTCCATTTCCTTGGGCGCCGGCGGATCGAGAGGGGACCGCGGAAATGAAGCAATTCACGATCGTGGTGAAGCCGTTTCGGGCGGAGGCCGTGCTGCGGGCCATCGCCGAACTGGACGTCACTTCCTGCGTGGTCCGTGAGGCCAAGGGCTACAGCCGGCAGAAGGGCTACCTCGACCGCTACGCCGGCAGCGAATACAGCATGGCCTTCCTGCCCAAGGTCGAAATCATTGTCACGGTGGCCGCCGACCGCGCCGAGGAGGTGGCCGACCGCATCGTCCGGGCGGCGCGCACCGGCCGTATCGGCGACGGTAAAATCTTCGTGCTGTCCATGGGCTGGCCGGAGCCGTTGGAGTTTTGACGAAGCGGAGGGCGGGGCTTCAGCCCCCTGACGACTCCTTCATTCGGCGATGCTTCCATCAGGGGGATGACGCACCCCGCACGCCTTCTCCTCAGGGATGTGCCGATGACTTTGCGCACCCGTATTCTCCTCACCCTTGCCCCGCTGCTGCTGCTCACCACCGCCCTCGGGGCCGCCGACGCCGTGCTGCTCTACCACATGGGCCGCAGCATCGACGCCATCCTGCGCGACAACCTCCGCAGCGTGGATTACATGGTCGATCTCAATATGTCGCTGACCGGCGTCGACGACGCCCTACGCCTGGCCCTGCACGGGCGGCCGGGCGCCCGGCGAGAGTACGACGAGAAGTGGGTCAAACTTCGGGACCAGCAGGACCTCGAAGACCACAACATTACCATCCTGCCGCGGGAGGCCCAGCTGGCGAAGGAATTGGCCGTGCGCGTGGACGATTACCGCCGGGCCGGCGACCGCTTCCTCGGCGCCCCGTCCGAGGCCGGGTACTTCGGCGAAGGCAAGGATGAGGGGTTGAGGGGCCGCTTCATCAAGGTGCGGGAGACGGCCGAGGCGATCCGGCTGCTTAACGAGCGCGAGATGGAAAAGGCCAGCGCCAACGCCCAGCGGGCGGCCGTGGCCTGGTGCCTGTGGCTGGCCGGCGGGCTGGCCGTCACCGCCCTCCTGGCCTGGCTGCTGGCGTGGACCACGCTTCGCGCCGTGCTGGGGCCGCTGCGAGAACTGGCGCGGGCCGCCGAGGCCGTCGGCGCCGGCAACCTCAACCAGGTTGTGCCCGCGTCGGACGATGAAATCGGCCAGGTCGCCCGCGCCTTCAACCGAATGACCCACCAGCTGCGCGACTACCGCCAGTCGCACTCCGTCCGTCTGCTGCGCGCCCAGCGCACGGGCCAGGCCGTTCTCGACTCCTTTCCCGATCCAATATTGGTAGTGGACCCCGGGGGTAGGGTCGAGATGGCCAACCCGGCCGCCAACCGCGTCCTCGGCGTCAGCGGCCTGCCCTCCTGGAACCAGGGGCGCGACGGCCGGGACGAGCCGGAGGCCGGGCCGTGGCTGCCGCCGGAAGGGCTGCGCCGGCCGCTGGACGACGCGCTCCAGAAACAGCAGCCGTTCTTCACCCAGGCGTTCGACCAGACCGTCGGCTTCCGTCTCGACGGCGAGGACCGCGCCTATTTGCCGCAGGTGTTGCCGATCCGCGACCCCTACGGCAACACGCTCGGGGCGGCGGTGGTGCTCAACGACGTGACGCGCTTCCGCCTGCTCGACCAGATCAAGAGCGACCTCGCCGCCACGGTCAGCCACGAACTCAAGACGCCGCTGACCGGCGTGCGTCTGGCGCTGCACCTGCTGCTGGAGGAGACGGTCGGCCCGCTGACGCCCAAGCAGACCGAGCTGCTGGTGGACGCCCGCGACAATGCGGAGCGCTTATTGAACACGATTGAACACTTGCTGGCGCTGGCGCGGCTGGAGCACGGCGGCGAAACGCTGGAGGTGCGGCCGGAGGAGGCGCACACGCTGTTGCAGGCGGCGGCGGATTCGGTGCGACCGCGGGCCGCGGCCAAGCGGGTCGAGGTCGTCGTGCAGGACTCCCCGGATCTTCCGGCCGTGGCGGCGGATCCGCGGCGTCTCGGCCACGCCCTGAACAACCTGCTCGACAACGCCCTGACCTACACCGAGGAAGGCGGCCGGATCATCCTGTCGGCGGCGGCGGCCGGCGCCGACCGCGTGGCCCTGTCGGTGGCCGACACCGGCCTCGGCATCCCGCCGGAGCACCTGCCGCACGTTTTCGAGAAATTCTTCCGTGTGCCCGGCCGGGGCCGAGGGCGCGGCACCGGCCTGGGATTGGCCATCGTCCGCGAGATCGTGACCGCCCACCGCGGCGAGGTTTCCTGCCAAAGCGAGCCGGGCAAGGGCACGGTGTTCACGCTGACGATTCCGGCGTATAAAGGATAAGCTGTCGTGGATATAGATTTTTCAGCCCCGGAGGGGCTGAAAGCCGATTGCCGGACGGGGCCTCGGCCGTCCACCTCGTTATTTCCGCGTGGCGTGGGCCTTCTCCGCCAACTCGGACATGATCTCCTTCACCAGGGCGTCGCCGAGCTTGTCGCCCTTCTTCACGACGCGGCTGGCCGTCACCTTGTCGCGCTGGAAAAGGTAGAAGGCGAAGTCGTCGCCGTCCAGGTTGTACTTCGCCAGGTCGGCCTTGCCGGCCAGGAGAATATCGACGTGCTTCAACATCAGGGCGTTGGCCTCGCCTTCCAGTTTCGACGCCAACTCGATGCGCTTGTCGTCGTCCTTGCTGGCCGTGGCGGGGTCGGGATCGACGCCGAGCACTTCCGGCAGGGCGTCGGCCTGGACCACCAGGAACGGGTGCAGACGCGCGGCCGGGTTCTTCTCGACGGCGTTGTCGATCTGCTTCAACAGGTCTTTTAGTGGGTCGCTAAACTCCGTCTCACGGGTGAACAGCATCACCATCGGTTCCAGACCGAACTCGGAGATTTGACTGTGATAGCGGCCCTTGTACTTGCCGGTGACGTTGTAGGCGTGGAACGGCCCCGGCGCGTCCGGCAGCTTGGGGTCGGTTCGTTGCGTGGTCGGCTCGTCGGCGCGGGCGACGGCCGAGAACAGGACAAGCGTACAGGCGGCGACGGCGAGGCGGCGCATGAAGGCAATCCTCATGGAGACGTGGACCATCTCTATAGCATGACCGCCGGCCGGGGCGGAGTCAACGGTAGCGGTCGGTCGGAGGTCGGGGACCGTCGGCGCGGCGTTGGCGCCAGGCGGATAAGCGCCAGAGATTCCGGCGTCAGCCTTCGGGGGTGTCCAGAAGTTGCTTCAGCCTCCCGGACAACTCGGGTTGTAAGCGAGTTAGCCAGGAGGCGTCGAGCAGGCCGACGCCGAGCAGGTCGCGCAAGTGTGTTCGGTCCTTGTCCCGGAAGGACGTAAGTTTCATACGCACAAGGGCGTCAAGGTTCAGCACGCGGAAGGTCGTGGGAGATTCGGATTCCGCCACGTCCGGCGCTGGCAAGGCGTATTCTGGGCGCACCCTTTCCGCAGCAAACACGACGTGAACCGCATCACGCGCCTTGGCGTCCGGCCCGTCCAGGAATATGTCGATGCTCGCTGCGTGACGGTAGACGAAGCCCGCCTTCTCCAGGGCCGCCCGCGCGGCTGGCAGGTCCGTCCGGCGAAGCAGAATATCCACGTCCTGGGTGTTGCGAACCGCAGTCCGATCGACACGAGCTACCCACGTCGCCACCGCGTTGCCGTCGATGACGGCGTAGGGGACGCCGGCCTGTTCGAGAGCCGCCGTCGCACGGATTAGACGTTCGCGGACCAGTTCCACGGCCAGCACCATTCGATCCAACAAGTAGTCATGCAAAACGGGTGGAGTCATGTCCTCAACTGTACCCTGTCCGGCCGTGCGGGTAAATGAAACGGCCCCCGACGCGATCGGGGGCCGCGAGATGGTTTCGGTGAGGATCAAGCCGTCGCGGTTAGCGCTTCGCCTTGACCGCGCTGGTCTCGGAGCAGCCGCAGGCCACCGGCGTGTTGTTCATCATCACGCAGCAGGTGCAGCCGGCCCCCATCAGCGTGCTGAGACAGTCGCAGCACGACTGGATCATCTCGCAGCACTTCTGGTCGCCGCTGGTGCAGGTGATGGTGCAACCCTTGTCGGTCATCTCGCACTTGCACAGGCCCATCGTGAAACTGCAGGTGCAGACCGTCATGCCGTTCATGACCATCGAGCAGGAGCACATGCCGCCGGCCAGCATCGTGCAGAGGTTCTGCATCATGCTGCACGCCATCGGGTCGTCGCAGATGCAGGTCATCTTCATGCCGCCGGTGCATTTCTCCATCTTGATGGTGCAGCGCGGCACCATGACGTAGCCGGTCGAAGCCGGCGTCGTCGTCTGGCCCCCCATCGTCGGGACGCCCATGCCGGCCACGCCCGGCATACCCATCCCTGTACGTTCCATCATCATCGTGCTGGACATCTCGGACTCCTTCTCACGGGTGAATCCTTCCGTCCCCGGTTCGCTCCGGGGCCACAAAACTATCGGATTATAAGCAACCGGGAGTGGCTTTGGCAACGCGATTCCCGGTTGGGCAGCCGTCCAACGTTTTTTACCTCCCGTTGACCGTTTGAATCGTCTATGATAGCGGGAACTCTCCCGTGCCCGGTGTACCCACGGAGCCATCCGTTATGTCCGTCGGTTCGTTCGTCATTCTTCTCGCCGTCGTGTCGTCCGTGCAGCCGCCGGCCGTCCCGCCCGCTTCGGCCCCCTCCTCCGCGGACGAGCAAACCCTCAAAGCGGCCAACCTCGCGGCCACCGGACCCGCCCTTCTCGATTTTCTCCACAAGCGCACGGCGGCGCCAGCCGCCAAGGCCCAAATCGTCGCCCTCGTCAAACAACTCGGCGACCCCGCGCAGACCGCCCACGGACCGGCGGCGGGGCAACTGACCGCCCTCGGCGAATCGGCCGTCCCGTTCCTGCGCGAGGCCGCCAACAACCTCGACGATCCCGAATTCGCCGGTCGGGCGCGGCAGTGCTTGCAGAACATCGAAGGGGCGCAAAGCGCCGGCCTGACAATGGCCGTGGTCCGCGCCCTCGCGGCCGTCAAGCCGGACGGGACCGCCGAGGCGTTGCTGGAGTACCTGCCCTACGCCGAGGATGAGAGTGTGGAGCAGGAAATCGAAGACGCGCTGGCGACGGTCGCCCTCCGGGACGGCAAACCGGAGTCGGCGGTCGTCCGCGCCCTGACGGACCAAACGCCGATCCGCCGATCCGCCGCCGCCGCGGTCCTCTGCCGCGTCGGCGGCCCCGAACAGTTCGCCGCCGTCCGCGTGCTCCTGAAAGACCCCAAGCCGACCGTACGCTTCCGCGTCGCCATGGCCCTGTCTGACGCCTATAGCGCCGACGCCATTCCGGTCCTCATCGACCTCCTTTCCGAGTTGCCGAACGAGCAGCGCAAGCAGGACGAAGATTACCTCACAAAGCTGGCCGGCGAATGGGCCGTGGCCGGCCCGACCGGCAACGACGCCACCTCGCGCCGCCTGCGCCGGCAGGTCTGGAACGCCTGGTGGCACGGCATCGACGACAAGGTGCTGCTCGACGAGTTCAAGACGCGGTCCATGAGCGACGACGAGCGCGACCGGGCGCTGGCCCTCATCCAGAAACTCGACGACGTTTCCGCCGACGCGCGTCAGAAGGCGTCTACCGATCTGGTGGCGATGGGCCTGCCCGTGACGCCGCTGTTGCGGCAGGCGACGACCAACCCGAACCCGCGCATCGGGCCGTTCGCCCTCAAGTGCCTGCAACTGATCGAAAAAGGGTCTCCCAACCCGCTGCCCGCGGCCGCCGGCCGCATGTTGGCGCTGCGGGCGCCGGACGGGGCCGTCGAGACGCTGCTGGCCTATCTTCCGTACGCCGACAACGACGAGTCGGCGCGTCAGCTTCGCGATCTGCTGTCGTCGCTGGCGGTGCATGACGCCAAGGCCGTCCCCGTCCTGGTCAAGGGGCTGGGCGACAAGATCGGCGTCCGCCGCGGCGCCGCCGCGGAAGCCCTGTGCAAGCGCGGGGCGGGCGAAAACCTTCCCGCGGTAAAAAAGCTCTTTAAAGACGCTGATGCCGAAGTGCGCCTTCGCGCCGCCCTGGCCGTCTTGACCCGCGCGCGCGACAAGGAGGCGGTCCCCGTACTCATCGGCCTGCTGGCGGACCTGCCCTCCGACCGGGTGTGGGAGCCGGAGGAAATGTTGACGTTCCTGGCCGGCGGCAAGGGTCCGTCCGTGACGGTCGCCGGCGATTCCGCCGCCCGAAAAAAAGCCGCCGACGCCTGGACGCGCTGGTGGGCCGACAATAACGCCGCCGTCGATCTGGCCAAGCTCGACTTCAACGAGAAACGCGAGCTGGGCTACCTGCTCGTCGTCGAGAACCAGAGTTTCGTTCCCGGCAAGCCGTACGGCCGCGTCGTCGAGTTCGACGCCGCCGGCCGGCAGCGCTGGGAAATCGACAACCTCCTCGGCCCAATGGACGCGCAGGCGGTCGGCGGCAACCGCGTTGTGCTGATCGACAACAACGGCATGCGCGTCTGCGAGCGCGAGACGACGGGCGACAAGAAAATCGTCTGGGAGGCGAACGTCCAGCAGGGCTTCCGCGTGCAGCGCCTGCCCAACGGCAACACGTTCGTCGCCTGTCACAACGTCCTTTTGGAATTGGACCGCACGGGCAAGGAGGTGCATCGAACGGCTCTGCCCGCCGAATGGCTTTTCGACGCCGTGCGGCTGCGCGACGGCCAGACCGCCCTGTTCAATAACCAGGGCTTCTACCGGCGTCTGGACGCCTCCGGCAAGGAGGTCAAGAAGCTGCGCGAGCAATTCAACTTCGCCACCGGCATGAACGCCGCCGAGGTGCTGCCCAACGACCACGTCATCATCGCCTCGTGGGGCACGGGCAAGGTGTACGAGTACAACGCCGACGGCAAAACCACCCTGGAGGCCGGCATCCCGCAGGCCACCGGCTTCTTCCGTCTTTCCAACGGCCATACGCTGGTGGCCTGCCAGAACCAGGGCTGCGTCGTTGAACTGGACCAGGCCGGTAAAGTCGTCCGTGAAATGAAAGACCTGAAATGCCATCCGTACCGCGTTTCGCGGCGCTAACGAAAGGCGGAAAGCGGAAGGAGGAAGGAGGAAACTAGCAAATACCTCCTTCCTTCTTCCTCCTTTCTCCTTAACATAAAGGACCACCCTTCGACCTTGCTTCCGAGACACTCTCATGGGTAAACGTCTTCTGTTCGCGATGCTTTGCGGGGCCGGCCTGTTGCTGGCGGCGCCTCGGCCGGCCCTGTCCGGCGACAGCGACAACGTTTTGGCCGACGAACTGATCGTGAAGTCTGCCGGCCTGCCCGTGGACGGGGCGGGTCTCCTGACGTTTTTCCGGACCCGCGTCAAGGGCGAGGCGACCCCCGACCGTCTCTCGGCCCTCGTCGAGCAACTCGGCTCCACGGACGCCGGCGAGCGCGAAAAGGCCGCGGCCGAACTGACGGCCATCGGGCCGCCGGCCATCCCGAGGCTGCGCCAGGTCGCCAAGGATCCCGACGCCGCCGACGCCGCCGGCCTGGCCCGCCGCTGCCTGACCGCCCTGGAGACCAACTCCGCCGCCGTCACCGCCGCCGCCGTGCGTCTGACCGCCCAGCGCCGGCCCGACGGCGCCGCCGCCGTGTTGCTCGCTTTCCTGCCCTACGCGGAGGACGAGTCGGTCGAAGAGGAAATCAAGACGGCCCTGACGGGCATGGCCTACGACAACGGCAAGGCCGACCCCGCCCTCCTCAAGGCGCTCGAAGACGATTCGCCGCTGCGCCGCGCCACCGCCGTGGACGTGCTCTGCGAGAACGGCCTGGCCGAACCGCGGGCCGCCCTGCGCAAGCTCCTGGCCGACCCCAAGCCGACCGTTCAGCTGCGAGCCGCCCTGGCCCTGGCCCAGGTCCGCGACGCCAGCGCCGTGGACACGCTGATCGACCTGCTCGGCACGCTTCCGGCCGGCCAGGGCCGCAACGCGGAAGAATACCTGTCCGGCCTGGCCGGCGATCAGTCGCCCAAGGAAACCTTGACCGACGACGCCTCGCGGGCCAAGGTCCACGACGCCTGGGCCGCGTGGTGGAAATCCACCGAGGGGACGGCCAGCCTCGACGAGTTCACCAAACGCACGCTCACCGAGGCGGATCGGGAAAAAGCGGAAAAATTGATCCGTCAACTCGGAGACGACCTCTTCGACGTGCGCCAAAAAGCCAAGACCGAGCTGAAGAGCATGGGCGTGGTGGTCGTCCGGATGCTCAAGACGGCGGCCAACGACCCCGAATTCCAGATCAGCGAGAGCGCCGCGCCGTCCTGCAGGACATCGAGGCGGACAAGGCGGCGCCGCTGTCTCCGGTGGCCGCCCGCATCGTGGCCCTGCGCAAGCCGCCGGGGGCGGCCGAGACGCTGCTGGCCTACATGCCGTTCTGCGACGACGACGCGCTGTTGGCCGACGTGCAGTCCGCGCTGAACGTCGTGGCCTACACCGACGGCAAGGCGGCCCCGGCCCTGGTCAAGGCGCTCGGCGACAAGGCGGCCGTTCGTCGCGGCGCCGCCGCCGAAGCCCTCTGCGTCGGCCCGCTCGGCGACAACCTGCCGGCCGTCAAAAAGCTCCTCGCCGACGAACAGCCCGCGGTGCGTCTCCAGGCGGCCCTCGGCCTGGCCGGCGGCCCGCACGACCGCGACGCCATTCCCGTGTTGATCGCCCTGGTGGCCGAGCCGAACGGCGAGTCGTCCGGCCAGGCCGAAGACTACTTGCTGCGCGTGGCCGCGGACCACGGCCCAGTCGATTTGCCGGTCGGCGACGGCGCCGCCCGCGCCACGCGCCGCGACCGCTGGGCCGCGTGGTGGAAGGACAACGGCGAGCGCGTGGCCCTCGTGGACCGCTTCGCGCCGACCTCGTTCCAGCGCTACCTCGGCTACACCCTGCTCGTCCAGCCGGGAAATAGCCAGGTCATCGAACTGGGGGCCGACAACAAGGAACGCTGCCAATTGACCGGCCTGGCGAACCCGCTGGACGCTGAGGCGCTGCCGGGCGACCGTTACCTCGTGACCGAGGCCAACGCCCAGTGCGTCACCGAACGCAGCGCCAAGGGCGAGGTGCTGTGGAAGAAGACGCTCCCCGGTTTCATGCCGGTCAGCGCCCACCGGCTGCCCAACGGCAACACCTTCATCGTCTGCCGCAACCACATCGTGGAATGCACGCACGACGGCAAGGACCTATACGCCATCTCCCGCCCGAACAACGACGTGCTGACGGCCCGAAAGCTGCGGAATAACGAGATCGTTATCATCTCCAGCCAGTGCGTCGTCCTGCGCATCGACCGCTCGGGCAGGGTGCTCAAGTCGTTCCCGATTCAGAACACCTGGATGGTCGGCAACGACATCCTCCCCAACGGGCACGTGCTGATCGCCTTCCAGCCGCCGGCGAACAAGGTGGTGGAGTACAACGCCGAGGGCAAGGCGGTCTGGGAGTCGAGCGCCGTGATGAACCCGATGGCGGCGGCCCGCTCGCCCAACGGCAACACCCTCATCACCAGCCAGCAGTGGCCGAACAAGATCGTCGAAGTGGATAAAAATAACAAGCAGGTCGCCGAGATCATGCTTTCGACCTACACCATCCGCGTCCGCCGCCGCTGACCGTAACGCGACGGGCGGGGTCCTGAGTCCCCCGCCCGCCCCCCGCTCGCCCTGTGAGAGGAATGCTCACATGTGCATCCCAGCCGCCCTGGTCCTGACCGCCCTCTTCGGTCAAGTCCCGCCGCCCGGCCCTGCCTTGCCCCTGCCGGCGCCGACCCCTCCGGTCGTGCATGAACTGCCGGCGGCCGGCTCGTTTGACGTTTCGGACGAAGATATTCTCAAAGGCGACAAGGCGGCGACGGACGGCCCCGGCCTGTTGGAGTTTTTCCGCCGCCACGCCGTCCAGCCCGGCGACGACGGCCGCATCGAGAAGCTGGTCCGCCAACTCGGCGACGACGACTTCGACCGGCGCGAGGACGCCTCGCTTCAGCTGACCGGCCTCGGCCTCCGCGCCCGGCCGTTCCTCCAGAACGCCCTCTTTAGTCCCGACGTGGAAGTCACCCACCGCGCCCGCGAGTGCCTCAAGCAAATCGACGCAAGTTCCTCGGCCGCCGTCATGGCGGCGGCCGTCCGCGTTTTGGCCAAGCTCAGGCCGGAAGGGGCGACGGCGGCGCTGCTGGATTACCTGCCGTCGGCCGGCGACGAGAGCTTGGCAGAGGGCGTGCGCCTGGCCCTGTGCGGTCTGGCCGTGCGCGACGGCAAGGCCAACGCCGTGCTGGTCGGCGCCCTGTCGGATCGGTCGGCGGAAAAGCGCGGGGCGGCGGCCTACGCCCTGGGCCGGGCCGCCGTCGCCGAACAGCTGCCGGCCGTGCGGAGGCTCCTGCAAGACCCCGAGCCGCTGGTCCGCTACCGGGCCGCGCTCGGTCTGGCGTCGGCCCGCGATAAGCGATCCGTGCCGGTGCTGATCGCCCTGCTGGGTGAGCTGCCGCCGCCGGAAGCCGGCCGCGTCGAGGAACTGCTCTACCGCATCGCCGACGACAAGGCCCCCCCGGCGCCGGCCTCCTCGGACCTGGCCGTCCGCCTCAAGTACCGCGACGCCTGGAAGGCGTGGTGGGACGACAACGGCGCCAAGGTGGACGACGTCAAGCTGGCCGACGCGGCCCGCACCCTCGGCTACACCCTGGTCATCCTGCTCGACCAGGGCCGCGTCCTGGAACTCGACGCCGCCAATCAGCCTCGTTTGGAGATCGAACAACTCGAATTTCCGCTCGACGCCCAGATCCTGCCGCGCGACCACGTGTTGGTTGCCGAGCACGGGGGCAACCGCGTCACCGAACGCGACGCCAAGGGGGCGGTCGTCTGGGAGCACAAGATCGAAGGGCCGCTCGCCGCGCAACGGCTGCCGAACGGGGACACCTTCATCGCCACGCGGACCCAGCTGGTCGAACTCAAGCCGAACGGCGACGAGGCGTTCAGCTTCGACCGGCCCAACGGCGAGATGATTATGAAGGCCAAAAAGCTGGCCAACGGCGACATCGCCATGATCGTGCAGCTGGGAATCGCGCGGTTCGTGCTCCTGGACCCCAAGGGCAAGGAACTTCGCAGCTTCAATGTGGACCTCAAGTATTCCGGCGGCCGCATCGATGTGCTGGCCAACGGCGACGTGCTGGTTCCGGAGGCCGACAACAATCGGGTCGTGGAACTCGACGTACACGGCGGCGTCGTTTGGGAGGTGGGCGCGGAGCAGCCCATCGCGGCCGTGCGTCTGCCCAACGGGCACACGCTCATCACGTCGATGTCCGAACATCGGGCCGTGGAGGTGGACCACGAAGGCAAGGAGGTCTGGCAGTTCCGGCAGGATACGCGCGTGACACGGGCGTTTCGCCGCTGAGAAGAACGTGGCGCGTGATGCGGTTAGCCGCGACGCGCAGCGGAGCGCTTGGGAGAAGCGCTCCGCTGCGCGTCGCGGCTAACCGATCCACACGCGACCGCGAAAGAGGAGCGTGGCATGTCTCCCCGCCGTTGGTCCCTGCCGCTGCTGGCCCTGCTGGCGCTCGGACTGGCCCGCGCGACGGCCGCCGACCCCGACCCCGCGGCCGACGACGAGCAAACCCTTCGCGCCGCCGATCTGCCGACCGACGGGCCTGGGCTGCTGGACGTCCTCCGCAAGCGGACGCTGCCGGACGCCGACCGTCTCCGCGCCCTGGGATACATTCGCCTATGCGGCGACGCCCATTTCGACGTGCGCGAACGGGCCTCCGCCGACCTGCGGGCCATGGGGTCGGCGGTGCGGCCGCTGCTGCGCGAGGCCATGAGCGACCCGGACCCCGAAGTCGTTTTTCGGGCGCAATGCTGCCTGGCCGCCGTCAAGCGGTTCGACAAACCGCCGGCCGCGCTGTCGGCCGCCGTCCGGTTGCTGGGCCGGCTGAATCCGCCGGGGACCGTCGAGGCCCTGTTGACGTGTTTACCGACCTTTGAAGATGCCGATGTGGCGGACAACGCCTGTCGGGTGCTCACGGCCGCGGCGGTGCGCTCGGCGAATCCGGACCCGGCGCTGGTCCGGGCGCTCGGCGACCGCTCGGCCGTTCGGCGGGCGGCGGCCGGAGCGGCGCTGGCGCGGGCCGGCGCCGACGTGCGCCCGGTCGTCTACAAGCTCTTGCGAGATTCCGACCCGGCCGTGCGGCAGCGCGTTGCGCTGGCGCTTCTGGAGTCCCGCGACCGGGAAGCGCTGCCGACTCTGATCGGGCTGCTGGGCGAGTTGCCGCGCGAGCGCGGCGAAGCCGTCGAGGAATCGCTGCGGCTGGTGGCCGGCGAAGAGGCGCCGGCCCTCTCGCCCGGCGACGACGCGGACTCGCGCCGCAAGTGCCGCAACGCCTGGGTCGATTGGTGGAAGCGCCGCGGCGCCGCGATCGACTTGGCCAAGATCGATTTGGCGTCGCGCTGTCTCGGCTACACCCTCGTCGCCGAGATGTACTCTCGCAGCATCGGAGGCCGCGTCATCGAGTACGACGCCGCCGGCAAAGAGCGCTGGCAGATCACCGGGCTGCGCTACGTTATCGACGCCCAGATGGTCGGCCCCGACCGCGTGCTCATCGCCGAGTACATCGACCGCCGCGTGACCGAATACAACCTCAAAGGAGAGGTGCTGTGGCAATACCGGGCCGGCGGTCTGGTGCTGGGCGCACGGCGGTTGGGCAATGGAAACGTCTTCGTGGTCACGCGCACGCAGCTGGTGGAGGTGGACAAGGACGGCAAGGAGGTGTCCAACCTGCCGAGGCCGAATGACGTGTGCGCGGCCGCCAAATTCCGCGACGGCTCCATTTCCCTCCTGACCAACGGCGGGCAGGTCAAGCACCTGGACGCCTCCGGCAAGGAGATCAAGAGCCTGCCGTTGAACGCCCCGGTGCTGGCCGTCGGCACCAACATCGACGCCCTGCCCAACGGCCACGTGCTGGTCCCGCTCTATTCCACCAACCGGGTCGTGGAGATCGACGCGCACGGCAAGACGGTCTGGCAGGCGACGACCCCGCAACCGACGTGCGTCGCGCGTCTGCCCAACGGCCACACGCTGGTCGGCAGCCGGCTGGACATGACGATCGTGGACCTCGACCGCGACGGCAAGGAAGTCAAACGCATCAAGGCGGATGGCCGGCCGTTCCGCGTGGGAGAACGATAGGGAAAACGAACCACCAAGGCGCCAAGAGCGCCAAAAAAGATTTAGAATGGTCTTCTCTTGGCATCTTGGCGTCTTGGCGGTTCGTCATTCCTCCGTCCGCTTCTGACGTTCGCCGAAGCGGAGCGTGTTTCTCCCCACCCGGATCTCGTCGCCGGAACGCAGCGGCGTCGGCCCGTCGATGCGCCGGCCGTTGAGATACGTCCCGGCCGGCGTGTCGGCGTCCACCAGCAGATAGCGATCGCTCTTGCGGAGAATGCGGGCGTGCGTCCGTTCGACGGCGCTGTCGCCGAACAGGCCGATGTCGCACGATTCCGCCCGGCCGATCACGATTTCCCCCTTCGACACGATCAGCTCGCGGCCGGGGCGGAAACCCGCCTCGACCTTCACCCACGCTTCCTTGAGGATCACCTGCGCCAGTCCGACCAGGAGGCCGATGCACAGGCCGAGGGCAACGAACCCCGCGGCGCCAGGGGTCCACATCTTATCCAGGTCTACTTTGTCGCCGAAGACGCCGCCGAGCGCGCCGTAAAAGAGCAGGTAGAGCAGGCTGCCCAGCAGGCCGCCGATGGCGCCGCCCGATAGGCCGTGGACCACCTTCCGCAGCGACCCGCCCACGTCCCGTTCGCGCGCCACCGCGACGAGCAGATCAAACACCCCCACCGAGGCGCCGATGAGCAGGCCGGTGATCGTCCAGCCGAGGATCGTGCCGGCGATCTGGAGGGGGAGGTAACTCAGGGAGCGCGTGATGGCGCCGCCGATCAGGCCGCCGAAGAAGCCGGATACGGCGCCGACGAACCCCGCCGTCGCCACGCGCAGGGACGCGGCGACGGCGTGCGCCCAAGAAAACGATAGGAGCGAGTCGATAAAAGCTAATACAACGCCGAGCATCAGGCCGACGCACATACCCTTGAGCGCGTCGAGGATCGCGCTCGGTTCGAGGGGCGGGAACTTGCCCAAGGCCCAGCCGACGAGGGCCGCGCAGCCGCCGCAGACGGCGCAGTAATAGATGAACCATCGGAAGGACATCGCCGTCCCCATTCCTCTACCAGCCGCGAGCGCGAGCGAGTGGGGTTCAGACGAACCCCGCTCGCTCGCGCTCCCGGCTGGTAAAGGCGCAACTCAGTTGTCGCCGAAGATGCTCCTCGTCTTGATCGTCACCTTCTTGGTCTGCGAGGCGCCGTTGCTGGAATCGACCTTGACGGTGTAGTCGCCGGCGCCGGCCGCCTTGACCTTCCACGACACCGGACTCATCCGGCTGGCTGCGCCCGGCGCCGGCGCCGGCACGGCTTGCGTCGTTTCGCCTTCCGCGAGCTGGAAGCCCGCGGGCAGGTGCAACGTCACGGTCTGGCCGGGGAGGGGATTGTTCACGTACGCGGTGACGCTGATCTCGCCGCCCGGCGTGAACGAGCCGCCGACGCTCAGGCCGAGCTTGCCGCCGCCCTCGCCGGCCGCCACGTCGCCCAGGCCGTAGGCGAAGCCCATCTCGCGGCTGGCGCCCGCGTCGATAAGCCGTGCGTCCCAGTACATCGCCACGGCGGAATCGTTGAGGATCGACAGGTCGTAAAGCGGCACGTCCCACATCGTTTTTTCCTGCTGGCAACGCGGATCGTGCATCCGCGCACCGAGCGCCGGGTCCGGGTAGGCGCCTAGCGTGACGCGATCGGGAGGTTCGATATTGCCGCCCAGCCGAAGCTGGAGTCGAGCAATCGTCCCAGGATGTGCAAGGTCCTGATTCTCGCAAGCCTGGATGTATTGCGGCACGGAGCCGCCCGTCATGCTCTGCTGCGTGGTGCAGAACTGATTCTGGCCGGGGATCAGGAACGGCACGCCGTCGTTGGCGCCGATGTAGGTGTCGAGCAGGAAACGCAGGCCGACGGAATGCACTAGTCGGTCCTTGTTGTCGATGCGGTAGCGCACCAGGCATGTATCCAATTGACCGGATTCCTGCCCGGCGACAAGTTCCACCGTCTGCGTGATTTCCACCTTCGGCGCGATGTTGAAGACCCAGACGGAGCGCTTGCCCTGGCGCGGCGTCCCCATCTCGTCCTTGCCCAAATCGCCCGCCATTTCCAGCCAGCGGCCGGGCAGCGGACGCGCCGGATCGCCGACGACGCGGAACGGCTGCTCGCCGAACAGCCAGTCGCGGCCGTCCAGGCGGACGCAGCAGTTGTTCGTCAGCCCTTCCTCGTCGAACGTCAACCGCTTATGCAGTTCCGGATGATTGGGGTCGGTCTGGTTGAGCATGACCAGGCCAAAGCGCATGGTCGGGTCCCAGAACGCCTTGCTGGTGACCTTGCCGCCGGACTTGACGCCGCCCGTGCCGAGCGTGACCTCCTTGACCTGGTCGTGGAACTGGATGCCGATCAGCGGGGCGCCGGGCGCGCCAACGCGCCGGGAACGTCCGGCCCGGCCTTGGGGCTGAGCGCCCAGGCGACGAGGTCGCGGCTGGCCGTCACGAACAGTCCAAAAAGGATGAACGCGACCGGCAATAGTGGCAATATCATGTTGAGGACGGTGGGCTTGCGCGGGCGCGGTACGTCGTCCTCGTCCACGACCGGTAAAGCTTCCATGACGGCCGGCTCCCGTGAACCGCCATTCGCCCGCGCACCGTCCGGCGGCTGCCACGGCCTGGCCGGTAGCGGTATGGCGGCCGGGTATGTCGCCGCGTCGGGCAACACTTCCACCACCCGGACGCCGGGATAGACGGCCGCGCTCGGACGGGCGGACGTATGCGGCTTGCCGAAGACTCGCAACGACACCGGCACGACGAAGCGTTGGTTGCCGTTGGCGCGCACGGTCAGGTTGGCCGAGAGCGTTTCGCCCGGCCGATCGGGCACGGGATCCACGGCGAGCTGGACGTGGGCGGTGCGGCCGTTGAGGACGACCTTGCTCACCTTCAGCCACGATTGATCGCTGACGGCGGAGGCGAAGATCGGCCGCTTTTCCACGGCCGCCACGTCCAGGGTGTGTACCACGCCGGCGCCGGGCTTTCCCTCGAACAGCAACGACGATTCGCGCACCTCCACTTTCGGCGGCGTGGTCAGGCCGAGCGCTTCAAAAAACTGCTGCACGGCCCCCAGTCCCGACGCCGACGGGCCTTGGACGGGATAGGTCCAACCGTTCTGGATGTACCAGCGGGCGACGGCGCCGTTCTCGAACAGCGGGGCGGCGACCTTGGGCGCCGCCTTGGCCTTCTCGGCGATGTTGCGCGGCGTGATCGCCCCCGCCAGGACGCCTTCGGGAAACGGCTTGACGGGGACCTCGGCGGTGACGACCACGGTGGCCGTGCCGCCGTTGGTCTCGACGGCCAGCAGTCCCTTGATCGGCTTGGCGGCGGCGCGGAGCAGTTTGCCGCGAACCTGAACCGGGATGACCGTGCCGCTTTGATACTGAAACACCTTGCGGGGCGAGCCTCCGCCTTCGCCGAGGGCCAGCCAATCACAATCGGAAGCGATGGTCCCCGACAGCAAACGCATCCCCTGGTTGGCCAGGCGCAGCTCCCAGCGGTGGTCCTTGCCGACGGTGAGTTGGCCGAGGTTGACGAGGAGCGTTTCGACGTGCAGCTTGGCCGGCTCGATGGTGTTGGCGGGCAGCTGGCCAAGGAGCTGGTCGAGGGCGCGATCCATGTCGTCCTGGCGCGAGGCGTCGCGCGCGGCCTTGGCCAGGTCGGCGCGGCCCAGCCCGGAGAGGAAATTGGACAGGTCGCCGTTGCGCACCAATTCCATCGCCGTGGCCCACTCGTTGTGGCAGGCCAGCGCCAGCTGGTCGAAGTTGCGGCAGGCGGCGCCGTTGGGGAAAACGAACGGGTGCGGGAACGGCTGCTGGCCCGGATCGACGGGGCCGCCCTGCCCGGCGCGGCCGCCGAGGGAGAAGCCATCCTCGTAGCAAAAGAGGGCGTCGGCCGGATTGGCCCGGTGACACTTGGGGCACGTCTGGGGCATAATACAATTCCAATTTCACCACAAAGACACAAAGAGCACAAAGAAGACAAATACTTAGCTCGATGTCTCGCTTGCTTGTCTTTCCTTTGTGCTCTTTGTGTCTTTGTGGTGAATCACTTTTGACCGATGCCGCCGCGCAACGGCGTGGTGCGCGGCCGCGGCGGCGCGGCCGGCGCCTCTTCCTCTTCCGGCTCCTCGGCGGCCGTCTCCGGTTCGGGTTCCTTCGGCAGGGCCGCCTTCAGCGACAGCGAGATGCGCCGCTGCTCCGGGTTCACGGCCTGTACCATCACCTGCACTTCCTGGCCCGGTTGCACCACGTCGATGACGCGCCGCACGCGCTGCGGCGACAATTCGGAGATGTGAATCAGCCCTTCCACCGCCGGCTCCAGCTCCACGAAGGCGCCGAAGTCCATCAGCCGCGTCACCTTGCCCGTCACCACTTGGCCGACGTGGTACTTTTCCGTGACGTCGTCCCACGGGCTGGCCGTCAACTGCTTCATTCCCAGGCCGACCTTGCGGTGCTCGCGATCGAGCTTCAGCACCACCACCTTGACCTTCTGGCCCGGCTGCACCACCTCCGACGGGTCTTTCACCCGCTGCCAGCTCAGTTCGCTGACGTGGACCAGGCCGTCCACGCCGCCGAGGTCCACGAAGGCGCCGAACTCGCGCACCGAACGCACGATTCCCTCGCGGACCTGCCCTTCATTCAATTCGTGCCAAAGCTTCTCGCGGTTCTCCTCGCGCTCCTTTTCGAGCAGCGCCCGCCGGCTCACCACAAGGTTTCGCTCCGACGGATCGACCTCCGTGACGAGGCAGAGCAACTTTTGGTTGACGAACTGGGCGGCGTCGTCCACGCGGTACAGGTCGATCTGGCTGATCGGCATAAAACCGCGAATGCCGTTGACGTCCACGGTCACGCCGCCCTTGTTGACCTCCGTGACGCGGGCCTCGACGATCATGCCCACGGCCACGCTGGCCCAATCGGCCTGAACGGCCGCGCCCTTGCGCGACAACAGCAGCACGCCGTTGGCGTGGTCGAAGCCCTCAATGTGGACCTCCACTTCCGTGCCGATTTCCGGCGGGCCGTCCGGGAACTGTAACAGCGGCAACACGCCCTGCGTCCGCCCGCCCGGCAGGTCGATAAAAACGTCCGCCCCGTGGATGCGGAAGACCTTGCCCTTCTTCGGCCCTTCCTCGCCCGGTTTGCGCGCCGACGCGCCTGCTCGGCCGGGTCGCCGTACAGGTCCTTGTCGGACAGGCCGCCCATCGCCTCCTGGAGTTGGCGCTCCATGTCGTCGTCGAAGGCGTCGATCTTCTTGCCGAAGCCGTAGGTCTGTTCGTGTTCCAGCGACGGCGGCCTTTGGTTGCCGCCGACCTGGAAGCGCCGCGGCTTTTCGCGGGGCGGCTTCTCGCTCTGGGGCGGTTCGGGCGGGGTCGCGGGGACGACGGGCTGGTCTGCTTCGCTCATGGGAGAACCTCTGGGGGCAACGTCATTATAGCGAAGGCGTACCAGCCGCGAGCGCCAGCGAGCGGGTGGAGCGACCCGCTCGCTGGCGCTCGCGGCTGGTACGGCGCTCACTTCTTCTGATCGACGAAATCATACACCTGAACCGTCTCAAAATACTTGTCGTAGGTGTGGACGAATTTCAGGTGCGTCGGGTGTTCGAGGTAGGTCTTCAGCCCGGCGGCGTCGTCGAACAGGACGGTCAGGCCCACGTCGTAGTCGTGGGCCGAGACCTTGGGCGTGGACTCGTCGGTCGGGGCGGGCCGGCCGACCTTGAGGAGCCGCACGGTCGGGATCGCCTCCAGCGTGTGGCAGCCGGCGATGATGTCGGCGACGGCGTCGGCGGGGGCGTCCTTCTTGAGATGGAAGATGACGACATGGACGTGAGAAGCGGCGGCCTTGTCCGCGGGCGCCTTGGCCGGCCCAGCGGTGAAGGCGGCGCCCGCGACGAGCGCGGCGATCCCAAGGGCGGCGGCGAATAGACGATTGCGGTTCATGCGGGTTCTCCTTGAGGCCAGAGTGTGACCTATACTTGCTCACAACCTATCAAACCGCCCGGCGGCCCGCAACCGCCCGGCCGGCCGAACGTGACAGAGGCACTCCCATGACCGAACCCGCGTCGCCCGGACGCAACCGCCGCCTCGCCCAGCGGCGTCCCGCTAAGAATCGCGTCAAGATCGTCTGCCGCCGCGGCGCCCTGGACCTCGGGCCGAACCTCGCGGTGGCGCTTCTGGACGTCTCGGAAACCGGGGCGCGCTTCATCGTCAAGGACGCCCTGCAAACGGGCCGCGATGTGTCCATCAGCCTGGAAGGGCAATCGACCCTCCGCCCGATACCGCGCGTGGGCAGCGTGGCCTGGTGCGTTCCCGCGGCCGACGGGAACTTCTGCGTCGGCGTCAACTTCCAAAAGCGGTTGCCCTACCGGGACTTCCTGGAAATGAGCCGCGAACCCGCGGCCCGCGTCTAGTGGCGCCGCCGATTCTCTCCCCATACGATTTGCCCGCTCCGCAAAGCGGGCCTAAGGTTGCCGCAACGCGCCCGAGGTCGGCCCCCGTCCGGCGAGCAATCGGAGTCCCCAAGACACAAGAACGTAAAAAGGTCTGGATTCGCGGCTTCCACACCAAAATATTCCTGCGCATCGGCCTGTACTGGCTCCTGTACATCGTGGCCCTTTGGAATCTTTTGTTCGTGTGGCGGATGCTGGTGGAGGGGCCGGGGAACCTGTTGGAGCAGTACGGCCGCTTCCTCCACGATTTCTATCCTCCCCTGGTGCTCTTCGTCGCCTTTCTGCCGGTCTCCGCCTGGGACGCGGTCAAGCATTCGCATCGCGTGGTGGGGCCGCTGGTCCGCGTGCGCCACGCCCTCCGCGACCTGACCGCCGGCCAACCCGTCCGACCGATCAAGTTCCGCGAGGGGGACTATTTGCTCGAGTTGCGGGACGAGTTTAACGCCATGCTGGAATCGCTCCAGCGCCGCGGCGTGCCGGTGCTCAAGCCGGTGGAATCCGATCAGCAGGCCTCGCGGCCCGAAGGCGCCTGAGACGACCGCATTCCCCTCTCCCAACGGAATCCGTCATCCATGTGGGTATCTCAAGACGAGCAAGGGCAGGAAGCCGGCAAGGCGCCGCGGGGCCGCCGAAGGAAGCGTCGCGGGGCAACCAGCATGGAATACGTCGTGATGGCCTCGTTCATCCTGATGGTCGCCGTCGGCGCCGTGCGGTACTTCGGCTACAGCGTGGGCGCCCTGTTCACCGCCAACGCCTCCGCCACCTCCAACGTCGATACCACGCCGCGCAATCCGCCGTAAGAAATGCCTCATCCCGGCCGGTCGGTCAGGCCGTCCCCGCCGTGCGTGGAATGGCCGGCCGGAAAGCCATCCAGGTCCGGTGCAAGCGCCAACTCTTCCTCGGCGGCTGATTTCGGCCAACGGTCGGTGAACCACTGGATCACGTAGAAGAACACCGGCGTCAGGAAGATGCCGAACATGCGTCACGCCCAGCATGCCGGCGAACACGGCCGTGCCCAGCGTGCGCCGCATCTCGGCGCCGGCCCCCTCCGATATCACCAACGGCACCACGCCGAGGATGAAGGCGAACGACGTCATCATGATCGGCCGCAGCCGCAGCTGCACCGCGTCGAGGGTCGCACGCCGGGAGTCCGCCCCCTCTTCGCGCTGCGCCTTCGCAAACTCGACAATTAGGATGGCGTTTTTGCAGGCCAAGCCGACCAGCACGATAAAGCCGATCTGCGTGAAGATGTTGATGTCCATCTTCGCCATGACGACCCCGGCGATGGCGCAGAGCAGGCACATCGGCACCACGAGGATGACGGCCAGCGGCAGCGACCAGCTCTCGTACTGGGCCGCCAGCACCAGAAACACCAGCACCACGGCCAGCAGGAACACCCACATGGCCGTGTTGCCGGTCTGGAGCTGCAACAGCGCCAGTTCCGTCCACTCGGTCCGCATCGTCGGCGGCAGGTTCTCTTTGGCGTCCGCCTGAAGGCGCGCGATGGCCTGGCCGGAACTGGTCCCCGGCGCCGGCGTCGGCGTTGACGGCCGCCGACGGATACATGTTGTAGCGCATCACCAGCACCGGCCCGCTGACGAAGCGCCACGTGGCGAAGTCGCCGAGCGGCACCATCTCGTTCTGGCTGTTGCGCACCTTGAGCTGCTTGATGTCGTCGGCCCCCTGGCGGAAGGCGTCCTCGGCCTGGACGTTGACCTGCCAGGTGCGGCCGAACGGTTGAAGTCGTTGATGTAGTACGGCCCCATCGTGGACTCCAGCGTCGTGCGCACGTCGTCGATCGACACGCCGCTTGTCCTTGGCCTGGACGCGGTTGATGAGCAGCTCCAGCCAGGGGGTGTCGGCGCGGAAGCTGGTGAACAGGCCTCTGCAAGCGCGGGTCGGCCTCGCCGGCGGCCACCACCTTGTCCGCGTTCTTCTGCAACGCCGCCAGGCCGCTGTCGCCGCGTGTCCTGCACGATGATCTTGAAGCCGCCGGCCGTGCCCAGGCCCTCCACCGGCGGCGCCCCGAAGATGTTCACCGATCGCCTCGGGCACGTCCTTTTGCCAGCTGCTCTTGCAGCGTCGCGGCGATGGCCTCGCCGGACAGCGACGGCTTGGTCCGGTTGTCGAAGTCGTCGAGCATCAGATAAAGCGCGCCGAAATTGGGCGAATTGGCGTTGAGCAGGATCGACTGCCCCGAGATGGCGACGGTGTGCTTGACACCCGGCGTCTTGCGGGCGATCTTCTCGATGCGCTGCACCACGTCCTCGGTGCGCACCACCGAAGCGGCGTCGGGCAGCTGCACGTTGACCAGCAGATAGCCCTTGTCCTGCGCGGGATGAAGCCGGTCGGCGTGTGCGTGAAGCCGAGAGGTCAGGAACAGCAGGCCGCCGTAGACCACCACCACCACGGCGCTGACCCGCAGCAGGCCGGACACGACCCGCGTGTAGACGCCGGTCGAGTAATCGAAGGCGCGGTTGAACGCGCGGAACGACCAGCCGAGAAGGAAATTGATCGGCCGGACGCCGAGTCGGCCGAGTACGATTTCGACCAGGCCCAACGTCAGGCCGGCCACGGTCCCCAGGACGATCGGCCCCCACAGGCGCAGGGCGTCCAGCGCGGCCGGCGAGGCGTGCAGGTGCAGCGCGGCGACGGCCGGCCCCGCCCAGGTGAGGCCGATCTTGTGGCCGAGCCAGGCGCCCAGAGGCGGGAAGGCGAACCACGGCAGCGCCTCGAAACTGCCCCTTTTCGCGGTGCTTCAGCAGCAGGGCCGCCAGGGCGGGGCTGAGCGTCAGCGAGTTGAAGGCCGAGATCACCGTCGAGACGGCGATGGTCAGGGCGAACTGGCGGAAGAACTGGCCGATGATGCCGCTGATGAACGCGCACGGCACGAACACCGCCGCCAGCACCAGGCCGATGGCCACCACCGGGCCGGACACCTGCTCCATCGCCTTGATAGGTGGCCTCGCGCGGCGCCAGGCCGTGCTCGATGTGGTGTTCGACGGCCTCGACGACGACGATGGCGTCGTCCACGACGATGCCGATGGCCAGCACCAGTCCGAACAGCGTCAGGTTGTTCAGGCTGAAGCCCATCGCCGCCATGACGGCGAAGGTGCCGACGATGGCCACCGGCACGGCCACCAGCGGGATCAGCGACGACCGCCAGTTCTGCAGGAAGACCAGCACCACCACGGCCACCAGCACCACGGCGTCGAACAGCGTCTCGAACACCTCGCTGATCGACTCGTTGATGAACGGCGTGGTGTCGTAGACGATGGCATAGTCGATGTCCGTGCGGAAAAGATTCCTTCAACTCCTTCATGCGGTCCTTGACGCGGCGGGCGACTTCCAGGGCGTTGGAGCCGGGCAGCTGGTAGACCGACAGGGCCACCGACGGCTTGCCGTTGAGCGTGCAGGTCTGGTCGTAGGACTGGGCGCCCAGTTCGAGGTTGGCCACGTCGCGCATGTAGACGAGGGAGCCGTTGTTGTTCTTGAGGACGATGTCGCCGAACTGGTCGGTGTTTTCCAGGCGGCCCAGCGTGGTCATGGTGTACTGGAACACCTGGCCGCTCGGCGTCGGCGGCTGGCCGATCTGGCCGGCCGCCACCTGGATGTTCTGGGCGGTGACGGCGTTGATCACGTCGGCCGGGTTGAGGCCGTAGGCCGCCAGCTTCTGCGGGTCGAGCCACAGTCGCATGCTGTAGTCGCGCTGGCCGAGGTAGGTGACGTCGCCGACGCCCGGCAGACGCGACAGCTCGTCGCGGATCTGGATGGTGGCGAAATTGCTGAGGTAGAGGCTGTCGCGGCTCGCCGGTCGGGCGAGAACAGGTTGACGATCATGAGCACGTTGGGCGATTTCTTCTTGACGGAGATGCCGCGGCGCTTGACCAGGTCGGGCAGGATCGGCTCGGCCAGCGACTCGCGGTTCTGCACCAGCACCTGCGAGATGTTCAGGTCGGTGCCGGGCTTGAAGGTGACGGTGAGCGTGTAGTTGCCGTCGTTGGTGCATTGCGAGGACATGTACATCATGCCCTCGACGCCGTTGACCTGCTGCTCGATGGGCGCGGCCACGGTGTCGGCCACGACCTGGGCGTTGGCGCCGGGGTACGACGCCGACACCTCGACGGTCGGCGGCGCGATCTCCGGGTACTGCGCGACCGGCAGCGTGAACAGGGCGATGCCGCCGCCCAGGGTGATGAAGATCGACAGCACCGAGGCGAAGATCGGCCGGTCGATGAAGAAGCGCGAGAACACGGATTGAGCCTCACTTCGACCAGGAATGCGGTCGGGAGCCGTCGCCAGCCGGCGACGCCCGCGTCGGCGACGCGGCTCGGCTTGCCGTCTCGGTCGTCGCTCTGGCCGGTCCATGCGGTATCGTCGGTCGGCGTGCGCCGGCATGGCCGTTGCCATGCGACCGTGGTCATCATGCGCGGCGTTCCGGTCGATGCGTGGCCGTTCGACAGGCGCCGCGCTGCCGCGGCCGGCGCCAGGGCGGCGACTGGCCGCGCACAGCCGCGCCCAGCAGCAGCACCACCAGCCAGGGCATGCCGAGCGTCAGAATGCCGACGATGTACAGCAGCATCCGGCCGACGAGCCGCGTCCGCTCCGAGTGGAACAGCGGCGTCTCCACGAAGCCTTCGATGACGTAGAAGAACACCGGCGTCAGGAAAATGCCGAACAGCGTCACGCCCAACATGCCGCTGAACACGGCCATGCCCAGCGCCCGCCGCATCTCCGCCCCGGCGCCGACGGCGATCATCAGCGGCACCACGCCGAGGATGAAAGCGAACGAGGTCATCAGGATCGGCCGCAGCCGCAGCTTCACGCCTCCAGCGTGGCGTCGCGCCGCGACAGGCCCGACTCGCGCTTGTGCTTGGCGAACTCGACAATCAGGATCGCGTTCTTGCTGGCCAGGCCGACCAGCACCACGAAGCCGATCTGCGTGAAGATGTTGATGTCGCCCCGACTGATCATGACGCCGGTGAGCGAGCCGAGGATGCACATGGGCACGACGAGGATGACGGCCAGCGGCAGCGCCCAACTCTCGTACTGCGCGGCCAGCACCAGGAACACGAACACCACGGCCAGCGGGAAGATCAGGTTGTTCCAGATGTTCTTGCCGGCGTCGATCTGGATGTAATTGATCTCGGTCCACTCGTATCCCATGCCCTTGGACAGGGTGTCGGTCGGCGAGCCGCTCCATGGCGTCGATGCCCTGGCCGGACGACACGCCGGCTTGCGCGTGTCGCCGACGATGGCGGCGGCGGGGTACATGTTGTAACGCATCACCAGCAGCGGCCCGCCGATCTCGCGGACGGTGAGGACGGCCCCGAGCGGGACCATGTCGCCGCTGGCGTTGCGCACCTTGAGCCGCTTGACCGTATCCACGTCGTGGCGGAACGGCCCCTCGGCCTGGACGACCACCTGCCAGGTGCGGCCGAACCTGTTGAAGTCGTTGACGTAGAGGGAGCCGAGGTAGACCTGGAGCGTGGTGAACACGTCGCTCGGGTTGACGCCCATCGTCTGGCACTGGTCGCGGTCGAGGTCCACGTACAGCTGCGGGGAGTTGGCCCGGAAGACGGTGAGCGCCTTGGAGAAGCGGTGGTCCTTCCTGGTCGCGGCGAGGACGTTGTTCGTTTCCTTTTCCAGCTTCTTCAAATCGCCGTCGCCGCTGCGGTCCTCGACGATGAACTTGAAGCCGCCCGCCGAACCGAGGCCGGACACCGGCGGCGGCCCCAGGACGGTGACGATCGCCTCGGGGACCTCTTTCGCGACCTTTTTCTTGATGGCGGCGGCGATGACGTCGCTGTAGAGGCTGGGGTCGTGGCGGTTGTCGAAGCTGTCGAGCGTGATGAACAGGTTGCCGAAGTTGGAGCCGTTGGCGCCGAGCGAGAACGACTGCCCGGCCACGGACAGTGTGTGGATGACGCCGTCGGTGTGGGCCACGATGTCGCTGACGCGATCGACGACCGCTTGCGTCCGCTCCAGCGAGGCGGAATCGGGGAGCTGAATGGCCGCGTACAGCTTGCTCTGGTCCTGGACGGGGATGTAGCCGGTCGGCAGGCGCGTAGAGGTCCACCACGTCAGCCCCACCAGGCCGACATAGACGAACCCGACCACGATGCTGCCGCGCAGCCCCAGGCTAACGATCCGCGTATAGACGTTCGTGGTACGGCGGAAGCCCCAATTGAACAGGCGGAAGAGCCAGCCGAACACATAGTTGAGAGGGACCGCCAGGAACCAGCCGGCCACTCCCGCGACCGCCGCGACGGCCCAGGGCATGGCGATTCGAACGGCCGCGGCCCGGTCGGCCGAAAGCGCGGCGGTCCACCGTTCGAGGACCGGGGCCGGCAAGGCGGAGGTCGCGGTCCAGTAGCCGAGACCGCCGGCGATCAGCACAAACAGCATCCGCGGCAGCGCCTCGTATTGCCCCTGTTGACGCGGCTTGAGCAGCAGGGCGGCCAGGGCGGGGCTGAGCGTCAGCGAGTTGAACGCCGAGATCACCGTCGAGACGGCGATGGTCAGGGCGAACTGGCGGAAGAACTGGCCGGTGATGCCGCTGATGAAGGCGCACGGCACGAACACCGCCGACAGCACCAGCGCCACGGCCACGACGGGGCCGGACACCTGCTCCATCGCCTTGTAGGCCGCCTGTTTCGGCCTCAATGCCCTCTTCGATGTGGTGTTCCACGGCCTCGACGACGACGATGGCGTCGTCCACGACGATGCCGATGGCCAAAACCAATCCGAAAAGGGTGAGATTGTTCAGCGAAAAGCCGATGGCCGCCATGACGGCGAAGGTGCCGATGATGGCCACCGGCACCGCCGTCAGGGGAATCAGCGTCGAGCGCCAGTTCTGGAGGAACACTAGCACGACGACGGCGACGAGGAGGACGGCTTCGAAGAGCGTATGAAAGACGCCCTTGATCGACTCGGCGATGAACGGCGTGGTGTCGTAGGCGATTTTGTAATCGATGTCCTGCGGGAACGACTGCTTCAGCTCCTTCATTTTGGCCCGCACGTTGTCGGCGGTCTGAAGGGCGTTGGCGTAGGGCAGCTGCCAGACGGCGATGCTGGTACACCAGTGGCCGTCGATCTTGCTGGTCACGTCATTGTTCTTGGAGCCTAGCTCGACGCGGCCGATGTCCTTGATGCGGACCTTTCGGCCGTCGGCGGTGCTGCGGAGGATAATGTCGCCGAACTGCTCCGGCGTGTTGAGGCGGCCGAGCGTCTTGACCGTGAACTCGAACGGCCGGCCGGTCGGGCTGGGGGGTTGACCGATCTGGCCGGCCGCGACCTGCATGTTTTGTTCGCTGATGGCGTTGGCCACGTCGCCCGCCGTGAGGTTGAGCGAGGCCAGGCGATCCGGGTCCACCCAGACGCGCATGGAGTAATCGTGTTGGCCGAACTCGTGCACGTCGCCGACGCCGTCCACGCGGGCGATTTCGTCCATGACTTGGATGGTGGCGTAGTTGCTGACGTAGAGCTGGTCATACCGGTCGTGCGGCGAATAAATGCTGATGATGAGGAGGATGTCGGGGTTGCGCTTGCGCGTGGTGACGCCGACCTGTTTCACCACGTCGGGCAGCAGGGGCAGGGCCAGGTTGACGCGGTTCTGCACCAGCACCTGGGCGAAATTGAGATCGACGCCGGGCTTGAACGTGACGGAGAGGCTGTAGGAGCCGTCGTTGGCCGACAGCGAGGACATGTAGAGCATGTCTTCGACGCCGTTGACCTGCTGCTCGATGGGGGCGGCGATGCTCTCGGCCACGGTCTGGGCGTTGGCGCCGGGGTAGGTGCAGGAGACGACGATGCTCGGCGGCGTGATCTGAGGGTACTGGGCCAGCGGCAGGTTGAAGACGGCGACGCCGCCCGCCAGCGTGATGATGATGGACATCACCGACGCGAAGATCGGCCGGTTGATGAAGAAACGCGAGAACACGCCGTACCCTCAACACGGCTCCGGTTAGCCGCGACGCGCAGCGGAGCGCTTGCTCTCAAGCGCTCCGCTGCGCGTCGCGGCTAACCGCGCCGCTCGCCACTCATTTATTCACGACGACCGGCGGTTCCACGCTTGGGACCATCGCCCGCGGCATGGCCACCGGCTTCGGCTCGACTTCCTGGTCCGAATGGACCCGCTGGAGGCCGTTGACGACCACGCGGTCCTTCGCGGTCAGGTGATAGCCCTGGACCGGAGCGACGGCGATCCAGCCGTCCTTGCGCTGGCCGACCTCCACCTGCGTGTAAACGATTTTGTTGTCGTCGTTGACGACGTAGAGGTAGCGGCGCCCCTGATCGGAACCGAGCGCCTCCTCGGCCACGAACAACGCCGGCCGGGGCTGGCCGACGTCCAGGCGGACGCGGACGAACATGCCGGGTTTGAGGTCGTAATCCGGGTTGGCGAAAACGCCCCACATGCGCACGGTGCCGGTGGTCGGGTCCACCTTGTTGTCGGCGATACGGAGCGTGCCCTTGTGCGAAAACTCTTCCGGCTTCTCGTTGGCCATGCCGAGGGTGAGGGGGAATTTCACGGAGGCGTCGGCCGGCACTTCGCCGTGCGGCAGCAGGGCGCCGATGCGCAGCAGGGTGCGTTCGTCCACGTCGAAATAGCCGTAGAGCGGGTCGAGTTGGACGAGAGAGGCAAGCACCGTGTTGTCGGCGATGACGTCGTTGTTGAGGTCGATGTTGAGCCGGCTGATGCGGCCGTCGAAGGGTGCCTTGATGACGCAGTAATCGACGTTGTTTTGGGCCGCTTGACGGGTGGCCTGGGACGCCTTGAGCGTCGCCTTGGCCTCGTCGAGGTTGTCGCGGTCCTGAATCAGCGTGGCTTCCGGCGTGGCGGCCGGCGACCGCAGATCGCGCGAGTAGATGTCCTGCATACTCTGGCCGTGCGTGCTGGCCTGGTTGACCATCGCGGCGGCCTGGGCGAGCGTGGCGTCGTAGGGGCGCGAGTCGATTTTGAAGAGCGTCTGCCCCTTCTTGACGTCCTCTCCTTCCTTGAAGTGCATCTCCATCAGCTCGCCCGTGACGCGGGCCTTGATATCCACGGAATGCATCGCCTGGGTCCGGCCGGTGAACACCTCGAAGTCGGCGACCGAATCGAGAACCGGGTTGCTCACTTCCACGGTGGGTTTGGACGGCGGCGGTGCCGGCGGTTCGCTGTCGCAGCCGACGGCCGCGGCCCCCGCCAACAACGCCCCGGCGGCCCACAGCCGCCAGGATAAGAACGACCGGATGCTTGCCCCAACCGCGTGGTTTATGGGCTTGGTTTGCATGATTGGATTCGCGCCCCGGAAAAGGGTTCGGCGGGAAGCAGGACTGACTGGTCAGTCCCGTTATCTTCAATCACAGGTACAGCGCTGTCAAGGTCTTTTATCAGCCGATAGCCTCTTGAGGTAGGGCGAGCCCGCAGCGCCAAGCTAAGGGCGAGGCTTTGGACCGAATCCCTCTCTCGCGCATCGGGTTGGTGGGATCCCACAAAAAGTCATACCGCGCTCGCCTCTTTTCCTTTCACTCATTTTTCCTGTCGCGGCGCGGTCTCCTCCGGTTTCATCGCCGCGATCCATTCGCGCAACAAGCGCACACCCTGCTCATCCACAACGGAAGTGGCGAGCGGCGGCATCTGGTTCGGCCCGCGCCGGCCGACGCGCTGCAACAACACGGATCGCTCCGGCGCCCCCGGCGCGATTAGCCGTGGGTCGGGCACGCCGAAGGTTTGGTGTTGCGGAATCGCCCCGTACAAATGGGCGTCCTTTCGCGGCGTGGTGAACTCCAGGTCCATCAGGGCGTTGCCGCCGCCGGCCGCGACGTGGCACTGGGCGCAGTTGGCCTGGAGGTACGAGCGCGCCCGCACGTCGAGGTCGGCCCTGGCGTCGGCGGGGTCGGCGAGCCGGCGGTATACGCTCGGACGCTTCGGCAGCAGCGTCGTGTAACGCGGCGCCCGACGCAGCCAGTCTTCCAGCGGCCTTAGCGGGTCGAGTTTCATCACGTCGTCCGCGGCGTACAGCCGGGGGAACGCCCGCCCGATTTCGTCCCACGTCTTTCTTACCGTCGGCGGGGTTGCCGAGCGCGGCGCGGCCAGGCCCGTCCCGATCACGTCCGCCAGCGAGCGGCCGATGCCGAGCCATTCCTCGGCCCGCTGCCGCACCGTGCCGACATGCTCCAGCCAGTTGACCCGGAAGACGCCGAGGTGTTCCAGGGTGCGCAGCTGCTCGTCCCGGACGCCGCCGTAGTCGTGGACCTTGTTCATCTGCATTTCGGTGAGTCCGAGCACCCAGTTGGCCGCCCGGCTGTGGCACACCATGCACTCGGCGCGGGCGGGGTAGTGCCAGGTCTGCTTCCGCGAACCGCCCGGCTTGCCGCCCTCGCGGACCTCATATACACGATCCACGCCCGCCGCGGGGACCAACTCGGCGTCGGTCTGCGCGTCGTTCCAGAGGTAGGAATACCCTTGCCACTGACCGTCCTGCTTGGTGAGCAGGCGGGTTTCGATGCGGCGGCGCGACGGCGCTGCGCCCCCGGCCAGGTCCAGCGAAAAGGTCTTGACCAGCACCGTCCCTTCCGGGAAATTCCAGCCGCGCCAGGTCGTAAACTCAATTTGCCCGTCGCCGGGCAGGCCGATGAAGCGCTCCTTGGAGGCGCCGTCGGACCAGAGCGGGGCGTTCACGTCGTAGGGGATGAGGCCGGGGTCCACCTGATGCCCCTTGACGGAGGTGAAAACGCCGGTTTCGCTCAGCTTCGTGGGGAAGGGCGGCGTCGGCTTTCCCTTGGGCGTCGGCTCCAGCGTGTACAGTCCGCCGGCGTGGTCCACGATCAACAGTTCGCCGTCCGGGTCGAGGCCGAAGCCGACAATTTGCAGACGCGAATCGGCCAGCGGTACGTCCGAAAGCGTCTTCGTCCCGTCGTTACGCGCCGCCCAGATCGCCCCCGTCGAGTAGTCCCCATAGATGTAGGCGCCGTCCAAATCGGGATATTTCGCCCCGTAATAGACGACGCCGCCTGTCAGCGAACGGAACACGGAATGATGGTGCTCGACGGCCGGCATGACAATCGGGTCGGGGCCGCGGGCGCGCTCCGGCTGGAACGGATGGCTGCCCTCGTTGACGCTCCAGCCGCAGTTGTCGCCCTTGTGGATGACGTAGGCCTGCTCCCACAGGTCCTGGCCGTTCTGGCCGACCCAGAGCCGGCCGGTCTTGCGGTCGAAGGTCATCCGCCACGGGTTGCGCATCCCGTAGGCCCACGTTTCCGGGCGCGCCCCTTTGCGGTCCACAAAGGGGTTGTCCTTCGGGACGGAATACGGTTTGCCGCCGGCCGGGTGGTCCACGTCGATGCGCAGCACCTTGGCCGTCAGGTGCGTGAGGTCCTGGCCGCGGAGGTCGCCGTCGGAATCGCTGGTGCCGTCGCCGGACGTGACGTACAGATAGCCGTCGGGGCCGAAACCGAGGTCGCCGCCGTTGTGGCCGTTCGACGCCCATTCGAGAATCACCACCTCGGATTTCGGGTCGCAGCGGTAAGGCGGCTTGCGGTCCACGGTGAAGCGCGACACGCGGTCCATCTTCACCTTCTCGCCGTCGGGGCCGTTGCTGCCGACGTAGATGTACCCGTTCTTGGCGTAGTCGGGGTGGAAGGCGAGACCATAGGCGATCCGGTTCATGTCCAGAAACGGCTCGGTCCTGCCGGCGTCGGCCCGATTCTTCAGGCGGACGATGTGGGCCGGCCCTTCGTAACCGCCGTCGTGGCTGATGACAAGCATGTCGTCCGTGCCGGGTTCCGTGACGACGTAGAGCGGCTGCTTGAACGTCAGTTTCGGAAACGCCCGGACGACGCGGTAGGGCGGCGGCGGGTTGGGCGAACCGACGACGTGCGAGGTCGTCCATAGAACGCGATGGTCGATGCCGTAGGGCGGTTCCGACGCGGCATCCCTCACGGCGGCCGGGGCGTGCGGTTCGGCGGCCGGCGCGACCAGGGACGCGAAGCCCAGAAGGCCGAGGAAGGCCGGCGTTCGCCAGGAGAAACGGCGCATGATGACAATCCTCGCGTGGGGAACGGCGGTCGGCGGGAGAATCGGCTCGTATTCCGAAGCTAAGGGGAGAAACCTGGCTTGTCAAGAATCAAAAGCGACGGAAGCGGCGGGATCGTTATTTAGCCCCTTCAGCGATCGTTTTCGGAAACACCGTCCGCGAAGCTCCCGTTTCGCGTTCCGCCCCCGCCCGGATGACGCCGGAATGAATTGGATTTTCGCGCGGCGCGTTTCCAAATAGGAGTTTTGGAACGAGGGGAGGATGCAACGGAGTCTACCGCTGCGGGCGCAAATCGTTGCACTCGCCTGAAAGCATGCGCCTAATCCGGCGGCGTCAGGAATTGCCGCACGACCTCGGCCAGCACCTCGGGGTGGCTGTACCCCGGCACGTGGCCGCAACCCTCGACCACCACGCGGCGGGCGTTCGGCAGGCCGGCCATCAGGATCTCCGCGTGGATCGGCCGCACCACCCGGTCCCGGTCGCCGCAGAACAGCAGCACGGGCTGCCGCACCTCGGGCAAAAGCGGCCGCATGTCCAGCCGGTCCAGCATCAGCACCTGATGCGCGAACGCCCGCACCGGCGTCCGCCCCGTCGCCTCCACGAAGTAGCGATACATCTTCTCCGGTTTATCCTGAAATCCGGCGCCGTTGACCTGGCGCGTCACCTTCTCGCGCAAGGGCAGCCGACCGGTCGTGCCCGGCAGGAGCCGGCCGACGTGCGCCAGGAAGCGTTCCAGCCGCCGCAACGGCCGCAGCGCCAGGCCGCCTTGCAACACGGCCCGCGGCAGCCGTTCTGGCCGTTCGCGCAGCGCCGGCAGCGCGACGGTCGAGCCGAACGACGAGGCAAAGACGTAACTGCGCGCGAGTTGAAGGTGATCCAACAGTGCGAAGAAGTCGGCGACAAGGTCGGCGTGGCGGTGACGGCCGAGGCGGGCGCCGTCGTCCCGGCCGGTAGGCAGGTCGTAGGCGACGCAGCGGAAGTGGGCCGACAGCCGGGCAATCGGCATCACCCACGCCCGGCTGGAGTCCATCGCCCCGTGGACGAACACCAGCGGCGGCCCCTCGCCCCAGACGTAATAGGGCATCCGGTAGCGGCCGGTGTCGCAAACGCCGCGGACGGCTTCGCGGTCGAAGCAGCTCAGGGCGTCGTCCAGGTCGATGGGCGGCAAGGCGGCCGGGGCGTGCAGCGGGCAGACCTCGGCACAGCTCAGGGCGCAGGGTTGATCGCAACGGGGATAGTCGGGGGTGGGAGTCATTGGATGTAGGTTATCAACCGTCGAAAGGGGCAGCAAGGGCGGCGGCCTGGTTGCATTCAATCCGATACTTGATACCCTCATTCATGGTCCGGTTGCGGATGTCCGGAATAGGCGTCGGTTAGCCGCGACGCTCCAGCGGAGCGCTTGATGCAAGCGCTCCGCTGGCGCGTCGCGGCTAACCGGACCATGAATAAGGAGTCTCTCCCATGTCGCGTTTACCGGGCCTTCTGGCGGTCGGGCTGGTCGGTTGCCTCGCGGCCGGGGCCGTCCGCGCCGAGGAGGAGCCGACGTTCCGCGGCCGGACGCTGTCGGCGTGGGCAGCCGTCCTGACCGGCGACGCGGACGTGCGGCGCCGGCAGGGGGCGTTGATCGCCCTGGAGCGGATCGGGCCGCTCAAGAGCGCCAAGACGCTGCCGGCCGTGGTCGCCGCGCTGACCTCGAAAGACCAGGGCGAGGCGGTACGCGCGGCGGCGGCCGGGGCGCTGGGCCGCATGTACGACCGCGTGAAGGAGGAAGACCAGATGATTCGCTGGGACGGCGCCCGCGACGGCCTGGCGGCGGCGGTTCGGACGGACAGGTCGCCGGCGGTGCGCGAGGCGGCGGCCACGGCCCTGGGCCGGATGGGCGCCGACGCGGACAAGGCCGTGCCGGAACTCAAAGGCGCGTTAAGCGATCCGCAAATGGCCGTGCGCTCGGCGGCGGCCGAGGCGCTGCGAAACATTGCCGTGGACAGGGACGCCGCGAAGGACGTGGCCGACGCGCTGCCGGAACTGGAGCGGCTGCTGAAGGACAAGAACGCCGACCGCCTGGGTCGGGCGTCGGCGGCCCTGGCGATCGGGCAGGTCGGCGCCCCCGAGGCGGTGGCGGCGGTGGGGACGCTGGCCGACGCCGCGGCCGACGCCAAGGCGCCGGCCGAGGTCCGCAAGGCGGCGGCCGAGGCGCTGGGCCGACTCGGCGAGAATGCAGGCGCCGCGGCCGGCCGGCTGGGGTCGGCGCTGTCGGCCGCCGACGCCCCGCCGGAAGTGCGCCGCGCCGCCGTGGAGGCGCTGAACCGGCTCGGCCCGGCCGCGAAGCCGGCCCTGGCCGCCTTGAAAAAAGCGGTCGGCGACGACGACATATTTATCCGCGTCGAGGCGATGCACGCGCTGGGCCGCCTGGGGCCGGTACTCGACGGCGAGGTCAAGGGCGTGGTCGCCGTGCTGCTGCCGCGCATCGACGATGACGTGGTGGAGGTGCGCGTGGCCGCGGTCCAGGCGGTCGGCGCCCTCGGAAAGGACGCGCTCGGCCCCGACCTCCCGCTCGTGACGGCCCGGCTGACCCAGGCGGCCGGCGACAGCAGGCCGGAGGTCCGCGTGGCCGCGACCGCCGCCCTCGCCCGGCTCAAGGGCAAGCCGTCGCCATAGCGGAGGGCGGCTTCGGGGGAAGGACGAGAGGAATCATTTTTCGCTTTCGGTCCCCGCCGCTTCTGCTAAACTGAGTATATGAAACCACTCCTCCCCCACTTGATGCTCTTTCTTTTCCCAGCCGCCTTGTCGGCCTGGGTTCTCTCCGCGGGCTGCGCAACCAACCCCGCCCCCCAAGCCGGCGGAAAAGCCGAAAGAAGTGGCCGTCGGCAAGAACGTCTCCCTGGAAGTGTTAGGCGGCCGGCGGCGCGTGCTCGTCAACGGCTACATTTGTTTGCGCGAGGGCGAGCTGGAGCAGCTCGTCACGCGCAAGAACACCAAGGAACATGAGGCGATCATCGCCGTGGACGCCGACGCCCGCAAGATCCACGAGGCGCTGAACCTCGCCGGGGCCGTCGAGGGGCGGCCGGTGCGCTACACGCCGACCTACCAGCCGGCCACCGGACAGACGATCAAGGTGAGCATCCGGTACGAGGACAAGGGCCGGCTCGTCACCGTACCGGGTCAGTCGTGGGTCAAGAACTTCCACACGGGCAAGGCGCTCGACGTGGACTGGGTGTTCGCGGGCAGCGGCCTGGTGGACAACCCACTCGACCCGGACCACCCCAAGATGTATTTGGCCAACGACGGCGACGTAATCTGCGTGTCCAACTTCGACACGGCCATGCTCGACCTGCCGATCGAGAGTTCAAAGAACAATGACGATCTGCTATTCCAGGCGTGGACGGAGCGCATTCCGCCGCTGGATACCAACGTGGTCGTCGTTCTGGAGCCGGTCCCGGCGCCCAAAAAGGACAAGGCGCCCTGACGCGGTAGACGATCCGATCAGCCGCAGCCCGGATTCCCGCCTTCCCCGTCCGGCGTCAGATGCGCCATCGTCCCTTCCGCCGCCTGCCGCGGACAGGACCAGACCAGGAAGAACAACGCCTGTCGCGCCCACCGCTGCGCCGGGTGCGGCCGCACGAACCCCGCCCCCTTCGCGGCGGTCAGCGCCGCCTGCGTGGCCTGCAACGCCAGGGCGTTCGCCTGCACCCGCAGGTCGTTGGCGTCCGCCGGATCGATCGGCCCGGCCGCAAGGGCGTACATCCGCCGTCGCAGCCCCTGGCGCGCCGCCTCGAACCGTTCCGCGACCGGCAGCAGATACGGCCGCGCGGACGCTTCCTGGTGCAGATGATCGACGGCGGCCCCGGCCAGCCCCAGCGCCAGACACGACGTTTCCACGCCGCCCGCCGCCGCCCCCAGCACGCGCGGCGCCGGCCCCGCCAGCACGTCGGCCGACTCGATCCGCACCCCCCGGCAGCGCACCTGCGTCGTTTGAGAGCCGCGAAGGGCGCAAAGCTCCATCGGCGCCTCGACATCGACGCCCGCCCGTTCGCGCGGCAACAACATCAGCAGCTGGAGACCGTCCGCCAGCGTCGCCCCGACGAGCAGCGCGTCGGCCCGCGCCGCCCCCGTCACCCACGGGATCACGCCCTCCAGCACGTAGCCGTCGCCGCGCGGCTCGGCGGACAGGGCCGGCGCCTGGTGCTGGCGCGAGGTCGTGAGCTGCGACAATCCGACCGTCAGGAAGATTTCATCGCGCGCGAGGCGCGGCAGCAGGTCCGCTTTGATTTCCGGCCGCCCGTGCGACAGGATGCGGCGGACGGCGGCGTCGCGCTGGCTCAGGATGAACGTCGCCGTCAGGCAGGCGGACGCCAGCTGTTCGTAGCCGCGGAGCCGGGCCGGCCCCGGCAGCGCGAGGCCGCCGTACTCCGCGGGCACACTCCAGGCCGGTATTCCGGAGGCGTGCATTTGTTCCCAGGAGGCGGCGGGCCAGTCCAGTTCGGCGTCGGCGCGGTCGGCCAAAACGGCGAGTGCCTGGAGCGTTTGTGGATCGACCGGCCGCTCGCGAGTTGCCGATTCCATGCTTGCCGTCCTCAACAAGGGCGCCGGGCGAGCCGCAAAGTGGGATTGACGCGCAAAGCGGCCCGGAACTAAGCTCCCCTCTTTTCCACGATAGCGACGATCGCCGTTCTTACCAGCCTCGCCGCCATGAGGTTCTCCCGGAGGCGCCGCGTTGTTGCCACATGTTGTGACGGGGACCGGCGCCCGACCGCGATCCGTGTGCCTGGTCTCCAACGACCTCGACCTGACGGACGCCCGGCGCCTACTCGAACAGGGGGCCGCGGTCCACGTCCTGTACTGTGGCCCCGGCCGCGCCGCATCCACCCGGAGACTCCGTGAACAAGGCGTGAGCGTCTCGACCCCGGAATCGGGCGACGCGGATGCGTCAATCCGGGTCCGCAATGTCGTGGATTCCTGTCATGCGGATCGCAGCGACGCCGTCCGCCACGCTCTGGCGCGACCGCACGCCGAACGCCGCTTTGATGCTATCGAGTTTCCGGCCGCGAACGGTCTCGGCTTCCGAACCGTGCAGGCGAAGCGCGCCGGACTGGGCTTCGACGACGTTTGCCTGACGGTGCGGCTCGACGGTTGCAATGCCTGGAACCGCGATCAGGAAAGCCGTTGGCCGTCCGGGCCGGAGGAGCTGGAACTCGACTTCGCGGAACGGTACGCCTTCGAGCAGGCGGACGTTCAGAAGGTTCCGGACCCGGCTGTGCGGGAGCATGTCCGCCGGATCGGCTGGGCCGACCGGGACGCCGTCCGCCCGCCCGACCCCGACGCCGGCGACGCCTGTCCCCTCGTTACGGCGGTCGTGCCGCATTACAACCTCGGCCGGTATCTGCCCGAAACGCTGGCGTCCCTGGCGGCGCAGACCTATCGCGACCTCGAAGTGCTGGTCATCGACGACGGATCCACGGAACAATCCTCGCTCGACATATTAGGCCAAATGCAGTCGCTTTATCCTCAATTCCGCTTTTTTCGTCAGACGAACGCCGGCATCGGCGCCACGCGGAACCGCGGCCTGCGGGAGGCGAACGGCGAATACTTCATCCCCGTGGACGCCGATAACGTGGCGCGGCCGGACATGGTGGAGCGTTTCACGGCCGCGATTCGCCGCAACCCCGGCGCGGGCGCGATGACCTGTTACTTTCTCGCCTTCAAGGATGGGGTTTCACCCACAAGCGGGCCGTACCTCTACGCCCACCGGCCGACGGGCGGCCCGCACGCCCTGGCCTGCATCCGCAACGTCTACGGCGACGGCAACGCGATCTTTCGCACCTCGGCCTTCCGTGCGGTCGGCGGCTATGAAACCGACCGCGACGCGTCGTTTGAGGACTGGGAGGCGTTCGTCAAGCTGGTCCACGCGGGTCACGGCGTCGGCGTCGTCCCGGACCATCTGTTTTACTACCGCCACCGCGAGGCCGGCTTCTCGCGCGTTACCGACGATTACCGCAACCGTCAGCGAGTGCTGCGTCAGTTCATGCACCTGGAACGAGTGCCGCCGTCGGAGCGGGCCGTGCTTTGGAACGCGCTGTTCGGCTTCCACCGCCGGGCGGACCAGCTGCGCGAATTGATGCGCTATCGCGTCGCGGATCGGCTGTACGGCCTCTGTGCGCGGGCGCCGTTGGCGACGCGCGGCCTCAAGTGGTTGTTGCACTCGCGCCTCTTGCCGCCTGGATCGAATGCAAGAAAAGTGGTATTCTCACAAGGAGTCGGACACTGGATTCTTGAGGGATGTTAAGGGTCCTGCTGACGCACAGGCGAACGTGGAGGCGGAGATTCTGAACTGTGTCATAAACCCAGAGGTAAGCACCTCTCCCAAGCGGCCGCCCGGGTCATCCTCCGCCAGAGCTTTGAGAGATGGAAAAAGTGTCGGAATCTGTTGCGCGTAGAATAGACTTCCGACGGCTTTCTTGAGTTTACCCATGGAGCAGACCATGCCGGCCGTCGAGCAAGAGAGCGTACCGTTCCTGACCCGCCAGGAGGTGGAGCAGCGCCGCCTCCGTTCTCCGTGAGCATGGGCTGGAGTCGATCCCCATCGATCCCGTGGTGCTGGCGAACCGCTTAGGGATGGCGGTACACAACGCCAAGTTCTCCGACGAGAACATCGTCGGCATGATCGCCAAGCGGGGCGACCAAGTCACGCTCCTCGTCAATCAAGCCGACCCACCCTTTCGCAAGCGATTCACCATCGCCCATGAACTCGGCCATCATTTTCTCCACCTCCTTGGCGACGGCGAGTTCGTGGACGGGGAAGCCAACCTGTTCCGCCAGCCCCAGGATGACCAGCAAAGCATCTCCCCCGACCGCCGTCGTGAAATCCAAGCGAACCTGTTCGCGGCCGGACTTCTGATGCCGGAAGACGCCGTGCGGTCGGAGTGGAAGAAAACACGATCCGTCGATGCGATGGCCCGCAAGTTCAACGTCTCCGAGGCGGCGATGGGCATTCGGGTCGCTCAACTCGGACTGGACTAATGGCAAAGAAGCCTCAGCTACAGGTTCCCGACAACCTCAAGAGTCTCGTCCAAGACGTGGGCCAGCCGGTGTCGTCGTCGGACTTGGACTCCTACGGGAAGCTGCGCCAGATTCAAGACCGCAGCCATCAGGTCAGGACCATCGTTAAGGCGTGGAAGGACCAGCAGGCCCAAGATCGCACGATGCGGGAGAGGTACGCCAACTATCTGATTGCGGCGATGGGGATTCAAGCGCTCACAGTCAACGTGGTGTTCGTGCTGATGGGGTGCGGCGTGTTGTCCTTCGAGCCGTGGACCGCCAGGACGTTCATCATGGCGGTTTTCGCCGAGATTGCCGCGATGGTCCTGATAGTCGTGAAGTACCTGTTCACGCCGTCGAGCGACAAAGTGTTGCAGTTTCTGGACGAGAAAAAGACGACGACCGCAAAAGGACGCTGACATGCCCATCGACTTCCGGTCCTGCCTGAACGCCTTGTCGGACGTGATTATCAACCGCCCGCCGCCGCTCCGTCATTTTGACCAAATCTACATGAAGCTGCCCGACATGCTCCTCCAGGCAGAGTTGATCGGCAGGTGGTTCAACGGCAAGCGGGTAGTGTTCGTCGGCGACGGCGATGCGATTGCCCTGTCACTCGTCCACCTGCACGGCCAGACACTCCTCCCAAACGGGCCGATCCTTGTCAAAGTCCTCGACTTCGACCAGCGCATCGTAAATTCGATCAACCATTTTGCGGACAGCTACGGCCTGACGAAGATCATTTCCTCCGAGCTTTACAATGTGGCCGATGCCCTACCGAAACGGCACTGGCAGTCATATGATGCCTTTTACACAAACCCGCCTTGGGGTAAGAGCAACAACGGCGAGAGCGTGTGTGCATTCATCGAGCGGGGCGTCGAAGCGGTGCGGGGTAACGCCCTCGGCTGTATCGTCATCGGCGACCACCGAGACTATCCATGGACACATGGCGTCCAGCGCACAACGCAGCGGCTGGTCATGGACGCCGGCTTCCGGGTAGCCGAGATGCTGCCGGAGTTCCATCACTACCATCTCGATGACGCACCGGACCTCACCTCCTGCTCGCTGGTAGTCGAGCGGAAGGCGGACATCCCTGCGGAGTACAAGAGTGAGAGTTTGCCGGAACAGCGGCTCGAAAACTTCTACGGAGCCGGAAGCCCACTGCTTTATCAGTATGTGATCGATAGAACCAACGGCGGCAAACTCGCCACTCGCGATGTCGATCTGACGCCGTACAAGGAGGCGAAGCCATGATCAAGCCGCCTGAGAAGTTCCTGTTCATGAAGGTCGGCAGCCACGCCGGCGAGACTTGGGAGCAGATTCTGGAGCGCAAACGCCGGGAGTACGACCAGACGGGCCGGATTTTCTGGGGGTATGGCGGCAACACCTGCCACCCGCTCAATATGGTCCAGCCGTTCGCCCGGTTGGCCGTGAAGGAGCATGGCAGAATCCTATTGGTCATGGAACCGATTGATTCCAGGGCGGAGCCTGACATCGTCCCCGCCAAAGAATACTCTCAGGACGGCGTAAACTGGAACCTGATCCCACAGGGCATCCAAGTTATCGGATCACGCTACGCCCTGGTACTCGACGAGATCAAGCCGGGAGACTTAGAAATCACCCTTACCGAGTTCGAGGTCGCCCTCGGACCCAGCACCGGCAAGGCGGCAGAAGCCTACTTGCAAGGCCACATCGACAAGGGGTGTTTCACCAAGAGCGCCCAGAGCCGTGCGGAGGCGGCGCAGAAGAGGGTAGTGCGGAAAATCGGATACACGGCCCAACTGAAAGAACCGTTTGCCGTGCTTCTGCGCGGATGACCACCGTTGACGTGGATGGGAAAAGTAGGGATGTAAACGGCCTCGACGCTCCTACCTCACTCCGGCTCTCTTTCCGTCCGCAGCACAAACCGTTGCCCCGAGACAAACGTCTCCACGACGATTCCCGTCTGGTGACTACGGATTGTCACCGCCCCGTCGGCCCAGGTGCTCAGGAACTGCGCCCCCCTGGCCGTGTACGGCTCAGGAACGCCGCCCGGCCCGCGCGGCGGCCCCTGGCTCGACACCGCCACGCGCGGCCGCGCCCACTCCGCCAGCGCCGGCACGTTCGACGCCTTGCTTCCGTGATGCGGCGCCTGGAACACGTCAATCCGCCGCGGTCGCATGGACAAAAGGCGACTCCAGCCCCGGCCCCTCCAGGTCGCCCGTCAGCAGCAGCGTGTGGCCCGCGTGACGCACCTCCAGCACCAGGCTCCGCGCGTTCTCGTTGCCCTCGGGGCCGACCGCCGGCGGGTGCAGCACCTCCAAACTCAGGTCGCCCGCCCGCAGCCATTCGCCGGCCTTGACGATCCGAATGGGTACGCCGTGCCGTCGCAGCACGTCCAGCGTCTCGCGCACGCCCTCCGTATTCTTGTCGGCGAAGGTCGGCGTACAGGTCACCTGACCGACGGAAAATCGCTCCAGCAACTCCGGCAGGCCGTTGAAATGGTCGAGGTCGGCGTGCGACAAAAACACCTCGTCGATGCGACGAATTCCGCGGTGCCAGAGGAACGGCGCGATCTGTCGTCGCGTCACGTCGGGGCCGCCCAGCGTTCCGGCGTCGTAGAGCAGCGTCCGGCCGTCCGGCGTCTCCAACACGGTGCAGCCGCCGTGTCCGACCGCCAGGAACGTGCAGCGCAGCTCGTCCGACGGCAGCCGCGCGGCGCCGCACACCAGGCCGACGCACAGCCAGCCCAGCCCCGCCGTCGCACCCCAGCGCCAGCGCCGCCGTAACGGCCCCTGCGTCAGCATGGCGACTAAAGCGATGTAAAAAATCAATAACCACCATTGCGGTATGTCGCCGACATAGAAGTGGGCGAACGGTAGGCCGTCGCCCAAGTTCACAAGCCATTCGCAGCCGGCCAGGGCGCCGTGGACGACGACGGCGAAAACGGCGGTCAGCGGCGGGCAGAGCGCGGCCGTGATCAATGTGAGGAAGCCGGCCGTGAGGGCGACGGCAGATAAGACGACCAGGGGCGGTCCTAGAAGGACGCCGATCGGGGAAACGACATGATAGCGCGCCGCCGCCAGCGGGGTGACGGCCAGCCAGACGATCAGTGTCAGGAGATAGCTCTGGACGACGACCCAGCCCAGTCGACGGGCCGCGCGGAGCCAGGCCGGCCGGGTCTCGTCGATCACCCGTTGCAGCGGATCGTATTCCCGCCCCAGCCACGGCCGGGCGCCCCATTGCAGCACCGCCACGGCCAGGAACGATAATTGACATCCCGGCGTGAAAATGTCCGTCGGATCGAGCAGGCCGACGGCCAGCCACGACAGGGCGAAGAGGTTTGCGGGCAGCGGGCGGCGGCGCAGCATCAGGCCGCCGCAGGCGGCGCACACCGCCACGGCCGCGCGCAGCGCCGGCGGCCGGCCGCCCGTCAGCAGGGCGTAGGCCAGCACGAACACGGCGACCGCGGCCGCCCCGCGTCGCTGTCGCACCCCGAACCGCCGCGGCACCCACCACAACACGACCGCCAGCACCATGAGATGCTGTCCGGAGATCGCCAAAACGTGGACGACGCCGGTGCGAATGAATTTTTCCCATTCCGCCTGAGTCATGGCGGAATATTCGCCAAGCACGAGGGCCGACGCCGTGCCGCCTGTCTCCGCCGGCAGCGCGTCGGCCAGCGTCCTTCGGCCCCAGCCGCGAACCACCGCCGTCCAACCCGAAAACGACGCCGGCCAACCGCGGTCCAGCCGCGTCACGGCCTCGGCCGTCTTCGTCGTCAACTGACAGCGGACGCCCCGGTCGCGCCACGTCGCGGAGGCGTCGGCCTCGCCCGGATTGGCCGGGCCGTGGATCAGCGACAGCCGGCCGACGACTTCCACCTCGTCGCCGGCGTGCAGGTCGAGCGGCGGCCCCGAGATCATCAGGTGAACGCGGCCGGACGCGGCGATCCAGTCGTCGCCACGGCGCAGGGCCGTGGCCCGCAAAATGGTGGAGGTCGATTCGCCGGCCTCGATGGAACGCAGGGGGTCGGGCAGCGCCGGCGTATGCCGCGGCTCCTCATCCAGTACGCCACGCAGCTGCGCCGGATGAAGTTCGGCCGTCGCCATGTTGCCCATGTCGTCGGCCGGGTAGACGTCGCGGCGGTAGTGATGGTAGGCGGCGCCGAACGTCGTTGCCGCCAGGGCCAGAAACGCCAGCGGCAGCCGCGTTCGTCCCCTGACTTGGGCGACGAGCCAGCCGAGCATTCCTCCCAGCGTCAGCAGCAGACTGGCGGCAAACGGCACGGCCAAGTACCGGTCCAGCACGACGCCGGCGGTGTAGGCCAGCGCGGCCGGGACCAGAGGCGCACGCCAGACGCTGTCGTCCGATGCGGCTTGCGGCAATGCGGTTGAAGACGCCATGCCGGCCATTGTCGGAGCCGGCTGCTCTCAAAGCAAGGAGGAAACACACACCAACCCGAAGCGCGAGCGAGGGGGAAGGTCAGAAACCTTCCCCCTCGCTCGCGCTTCGGGTTGGTGTAAGGCGATTCTCGTCGCTCACCCCGCCGACTTGCGCTCCTCCTGAAGCTTGTTCAGTTTATTATACATCGTCTTTAGGCTAATACCTAACTCGGCCGCCGCCGCGGTCTTGCTGCCGCCGTGTTTGTCCAGCACGCGCAGAACGTGTTCCATCTCGATCTCGCTCAGCGTCCGCGCCGGCGACGGACCCGACGGCGCCGCGACGCCCGGCGTATGCGGCTTCATCGGCAGCGTCGCCGGGTGGGGATGGCGGATCGTGTGCGGCAAGTGTTCCGGGGTGATGCGCTCGCCGCCCGCGATAATCAAGGCGTGTTCCATCGCGTTGGCCAGCTCGCGGACGTTGCCCTTCCATTCGTGTTCCAACAAGACATCCACCGCCTCCGGGCTGAGCAGCTCCGTCACCTGGTCGATCGGCCGTCGGGCCGCCCGGGCTAAAAGGTGACGCGCCAGCTCCGGAATGTCCGCCCGGCGCTCCCGTAGCGGCGGTAAGCGGATCTCAAATGTGTTGATGCGGAAAAATAAGTCCTCGCGGAACACGTCTTCCAGGATCATTTGCCGCAGGTCGCGGTTGGTGGCGCAGAGCACGCGCACGTCCACGCGGAACGGTTCCGTGTCGCCGACGCGGCGAATCTCGCCCGACTCCAGGAAACGCAGCAGTTTCACCTGAATATTCTTATTCAGCTCGCCCAACTCGTCGAGAAACAGCGTGCCGCCGTTGGCCACCTCGAACAGGCCCTTGTGGTCGCGCTCGGCCCCGGTGAAAGCGCCCTTGCGGTGGCCGAACAGCTCGCTCTCGACCAAGTTTTCCGATAGGGCCCCGCAGTTGACCGGCACGAACGGCATGTCCTTGCGCTTGCTCTGCTGCCACAATGACCGCGCCGCCAATTCCTTGCCCGTGCCCGTTTCGCCGAGGATCATCACCGTCGATTCGGTCGGCGCCACCGTGGCGATCATGCGGTGGACGCCCGTCATGGCCGGCGACTTGCCCACCAGCACGCTCGGCCCTTCGGCCGCCTGCACCCGGCTTTGCAGCGCCAGGTTCTTGTGTTTCAGCTCGCGCCGCTCCGCCATTTTGACCAGCATGGCCTCGATCTCGGCCAGCTTGCACGGCTTGGTGATGTAGTCGAAGGCGCCCAACCGCATCGCCTGCACGGCCGTTTCCATGCTGGCGTGGCCGGTCATCACCACCGCCTCCACGTCCGGGGCCACCTTTTTAAGATGCTCCAACACCTCGATGCCGCTCATGCCCGGCATCCGCAGGTCGAGAATGGCGGCGTCGAATGTAGACTTTTCGAGAGCTTTTATGGCCGCCTTGCCGTCGGGGCATACCGTGACCTCGTGGCCGAGGCGCGGCAATTCCGAGCGCATCAATTCCTGCAACGGCCGTTCGTCGTCCACGAACAGGACGCGAAGGCTCTTGTGGGCTTCCAGACGGTCCCGGCCCGCGGGCCGGGTGAGAGTGCTCTCTGTCATGGCCACCATTCTCTTCCGGGTGGCGAGTGGCGAGCGGCGAGATAAGACGGCTCGGCCTTTATCTTCTCTCGCCACTCGCCACTCGCCACATTGCTTCACGCCGCCATCGCCCGCGGACCCGCCTCCTCCTCCGCGGGCTGCAACGGCAGGCGGATCACGAACGTGCTGCCCTGGTTCGGGCCGGGGCTGTCGGCCTCGATTTCGCCGCCGTGCTGGCTGATGATGCTGTGGCTGATCGTCAACCCCAGTCCCGTCCCCTTGCCGGTTCGACTTTGCGTAAAGAACGGCTCAAAAATGTTCTCCAGCACTTCTTGCGTCATGCCGCAGCCGGTGTCCGTGAACTGGAGTTCCGCCGTGCCCACGCGCTGCGACAGCCGGATCGTCAGCCGGCCGCCCTCCTCCATGCTGTCCAAGGCGTTCACCACGAGGTTGAGCACCACCGATTTGATCTCCTCGCGGTTCACCGACGCCACGATCTTGCCCCCCTCCCTTCCCTCCCCCGCGCGAGAGGAAGCGTGGGGGCGGGGGACTGCTCGAACACGATCGTCTTGCCCTTGGCGTTCTGCAAGTGCTGCGTCACTTCCAGCACCCCTTGCACGACCCGCGCCAGGTCGGTCGGCTCGCGGCGGCGTTCGCCGGTTCGGCTGAACGCCAGCAGCCGTTCGGTGATGTTCTTGCAGCGAAAGGCCTCTTCCTGAATCATGCGCAGGTATCGGCCGAAGACCTCCGCGTTGTCGCGCGCGTGGCCGGCCCTCCCAAGTTCGTCCACCAGTCCCGCCAGCCGCGCCTCCAGCGCCTCGGAGCAAAACGCGATCGACGCCAGCGGGTTGTTGATCTCGTGGGCCACGCCCGCGGCCAAAAAGCCGACGCTGGCCAGCCGTTCCGAACGCACCAGCTGCCGGCTCCGCTCGTTCACCTGCTGGGCCAGGTTGTCGTATAGGCCGCGCAGACGATCCATCATGTCGTTGAAAGCGGCCGCCAGGTCTTCCATCTCATCGCCGCTGCGCACCTCAATGCGGCGCGAAAAATCGCCCTTGGCCACGCGGCCGACGCCGATTTCCAGGTCGCGGATGGGGTGCAGCACCCAGGCGTAGAACGACCGCATCAGGCCCGCCATGATGAGCACGCCCAGCACGCTGGTGGGGACCACGATCCAGAGCGTGACCTGATAATGGTTGCGCGACTCGTTTTCCAGCTGCGTGATCTCGTCGCGGATGTCGTTGCGCAGGTCCACGGCGTCGCGGGTGAGGTCCGTAATCGGCTGCCTGAGCTGGTTCTTGAGCCGGTCCTCCACGTCCGCGTCGCTGTCCGCCACCATGCGATTCCCGAACAAATCCTTGGCGGCCGCGTCCAGGCCGTCGAGGTCTTTTTTTAGCGCGGCCACGGCCAGCCGCTGGTGTTCGCCGTTGCTCGCGTCGCGCCCGTGGTCGATGGTGTTTTGCAGTTTCGCCTCGTAGTCGGCGAGTTTCTTGCGCGCCGCCAACGATTTGTCCGGCAGTTGCGAAAGGCCCGCCAGTGTGGCGGCGTTCTTGATTTCACTCACGCTTTCCAGGAAGTCTTCGGCGGCCGACAACTCGGTCTGCTTGCTGCGGGCGCTGTTGATGGTCAGGTAGTAGGACCACAGCCCGTTGAGCGTCCCGCCCAGCAACAGGGCGAGGATGCCGCAGACGAGGCAGACGCCGAGCAACAGTTTGTGGCGGATGCGCCAGCGCGAGGCCACGCCCGACCTCCTTGACAGCCGCGGCCGCACGTCCCGCGCCCTTCACACGAACCACGCGGCGGCCGTCGGCGTCCGAAGCGGCGCGACTCTACCAAAAGCCATTTTGCAAATGGAGGCCAAGTTGCGCGCGGGTGCGGCGGCGGAAACGACGGCGTCATCGGGCGCCTGGGGGGGATGGGACGTTGTGCCGCTTGAGCACGTCGAGCAGGCAGTCCCAGACCTCCTCCGCCGTGGGTCCGCCCGGCCCCGACGCCCAGGCGGCCGCCGCCTGGCGGAGGCAGGTCACGGCGTCGCTCCGCAAGGACGGCGCGGCCGGCTTCGGAGCGGCCGGCTTCGGAGCGGGCCGGGCCGCCGGGTGGACGGTGGAGGCGCGCGGCGTCGGTTCGCGGAGGCCGTCCAGGGCTTCGTTGCCGAGGGCGTCGGCGCGGGCGTTCTGTTCGCGGCGGACGTGCCGAAAGGAGACGCCGCCCCGGAAGCGGGCGCTGAGGTCGCGGGCCTCCTCATAGAGATCGCGTAAGTCCTCATTCTTGACGCGGTACTGGCCGCTCATCTGCTTGACCATCAACTCGCTGTCGCTGTGGACCAGGACCCGATGGTGTTCGCCGAGTTCGAGGGCGTGTTCCAGGGCGCGAACGAGGGCGGTGTATTCGGCCTGGTTATTGGTCATGCGGCCGATCTTGCCCGCCTCCTCGATCGGCTCCTCGCCGTCCCGCGCGATGACGTAGGCGAAGGCGGCGGGGCCGGGGTTGCCGCGGGAGGCCCCGTCGGTGTGAATGGTGAGCAGAACGGGAACGGTCATCGGGGAGTCCTCCGGTTCCGTCGTGGGGCGAAGGGGGCCGACTGCGAGTTTGGCGATTGTAGGGAACGACCGACCCAACCGTCAATCACGGGGGCGCACGACACGGTCTGTAGCTACCCGACGCGGCGGTAGCGACGATGTCCGGTCGCCGCCGCTTGGCGGCGTTCCCAGAAGGCCTCCAGCGGCTGGCCGTCACCCAGGTAGTCCGCCCGCAGTTGCAGCACGGCTTCGCTGCCCTCCTCCGACCAAAACTTCTCCGTCCCCTTCACCCGATGGTTGATCTGCTTCACCACCGACTCGACGTGGCTGCTCGTGATGGGAAGACCCTGCCGCCGATACTCGTCATAACGCATCTTGTCCTGATGGTTGCCCAGGTACTTCAACGTCTTGTCCACTACGCGTCGCGGGCTCGTTTCCGGCTCATCCTTCTGGGGCAAGCCCATCTCGGCCTGGCGCGCCTCCAGGGCGGCGATGACCGCGACCACCCGGCCTTGCCACACCCAGCGGATCCACCGCCGATACACCGCCCAGCCCGCCGCGAAGCGTCGCCCGGCCGTCGCCGCCGCGAACACGTAGGACAACGCGTGAATGAAGTCCAGGATGGGCACGAACGACCCGAAGAAGCGACGTTGCAGCTCCCAGTTGTTCGCCGAGCCGTCGCCCACGAAGGCCTTCCGCGCCGCCCCCTGGAACCCCGACGCCCACGCCGCCTGCGCCAAAAGCGACGCGAAGGCCGGCCAAGTCTGACGCGAGGCGACGACCTGCCGATGCCGCACGACCGGGGGCCGGTACGTCGCCTCCGCCTCCAACGCCTCCGCCGCCGCCTCCGGTTCCACGGCGTCGCTCACGGCGTCCTGCCCTTCCCGGACGTGCTTGTGCAGCTCCCGCACCAGCTTCGGGATGCGTACCACGTCGAGGAACGACGCCGGGATCTCGGGACAGGGATCGGCGGCCGCCGCCTCGCTCGTCATGGTCAGCAACAGCCCGACCTTGTCTTCCCGCCAGTGGCCCACCCGCGAGGCCGCGGTGTTTTCCTCTTGCCAGTCTTCCGCCTCGGCGGCCGTCCCCGCGACCGCGGTTGCCGCGGTCGGGGCGGCTCGGGGGAGCCGAGCCGCTCCCCGGCGCATCGCGGATTTGCAAGCGGCCGCCGTCCGCCATCACCACGGCTAACGGCGGCGGCGTCACGCCGGAGGGGACGGCGAACTTCTCGACCAGCGGCAAGGCCGCGAACGCCGCCACGTCCGCCTCACGCTCGGCGACGCGTTCGGCGCCGATGCGTCGGGTGATCCGCTCGACCCGTTTCTCCGGCACGGGCAGGTCGGCCAGCTTATCCAACAGGACACTGCCCTCGGCAAACGAGCGGCTGGCCGTCCCGGCATAGGTGATCTTCGCCAGCAGCGCGGGACTGGTTTCGCCCTGGTCAATGCCCAGACTCTTGGACTGAGGGAAAAAAAGCCCGCCGGCAGCGGTCACAGTAGCCTTCCGGCTCGGGCCACTCGGCCTCGCCGGCCCGCGTCGTCAGGATGCGGGGATTGGCGTCGGCACAGGGCAGCGGGGCGTGGCACGCCGGACAGGTGCGGAACGGCGCGGGCCGCTCGCCGGCCGTGGCCTGCCGGGCCAGGGTCTCATCGAGCATTTTCTCGGTGAGCATCTCGCGGATTTCGAGGAAGACGTCCTCGATCTGGGTGAGTTTGGTCCCCCAGGCCGGCCCCTGGGGGCCATAGAGCTTCTCGACGAGGTTTTTGGCGACGCCCTCGACGTAGGATCGCAGTTCTTCCACCGGTGCAGTGCGCTTTTTGCCTCGCGCCATCCCTGGCCCCTTTCGGAACTTGGGTCAAAAGAGGGAACGGATTTGCCTCAGCCAATGTACGACCCGTCCACGCCAGCTGCAAACCGTGTCGTGCGCCCCAATCACGGGAGGCTTCGGCGATTCCTTTGCAATCCTCCCATTTATCCCATAGGATTGTGGGTGTGTGTTTCCACCCCGCGGCGAGGGGAGGAATGCGGCCATGGGCCACGAACTCATCTGCGAATGGTTGGGGCTGCCCGCCGAATCGTGGCCGCCCGACCATTACCGATTACTCGGCCTCGAACCCGGCGAATCCGACCCGGAACTGATCGAGCAGCGCGTCCATCAGCGCCTCGACTCGGTGCGCCACTATCAGATGACGCACCCCGAGTTGGCCACGGAGGCCATGAATCGGCTGGCCCAGGCCTACGTCTGTCTGACCGATTCCGCGAGCAAGCAACCCTACGACGCCGCCTTGCTCGGAGGCGCCGCCCCCGCGGCCGCCATGACGGCCGTGGCGGAAGTGCGGAAAGCGCCCTCCAATACGCCGGACCCGCTGGCCTGGCTGTTCGGGCCGGCCACGTCCGCGCACCAGTCGCCCACGGCGACGCCGCCGCCGTTGCCGCGCCTGCCGTCCTTGCCCCCCGCCCAACCGCAAACCTTGGCGCCGGCCGCCGAGCCGGAGCCGCCCGAACCGGTCGATCCGTTGGTCGCGGCGGCGCGCGACTCGAAGCCGGCGCGGCGAGGCCTCGCCACCAAGCGGGCGCTCTACCGGCGCGTCGTCGCCACCAGAAATCTGCTGCGCGTCTGGGAGGAAATGGGGACGTATGTGGAATCGCCGACCCGACGGCTGAGCCGATCCGTGGACGGGCCGGAGCTGAACCGGCTTTTGCGCGAAACGACCGTCGCCCTGCGTCGTTTCCCGCCCCTTATGGGGGCCGCCGGACAGCCCGGCTATCTGGTGGTCATGCTGTTGCGCCAGGACGACGCCGGTCGTAGTTTTCGGGAACTGGACCCCGGCCAACGGACCGCGCTGAGCCGCGACTGGCAGGCGGGACGCAAATTGCTAACGGCCCACCGCGATTTCCTCCGCCAGGAGGTCCGGGCCATGCGCAAGCGAACCGTCCGCGAGCGAATGGCCCGCGCGGCCTACGCGGTCGTCGCGGACCAGCCGGCCGTGCTTTTCCTGGCGCTTCTCGCACTGGCCCTGGGCGTCGCCCTTTGGCGGTCCCTCGCCGGCCCGCATTAAAAGCTACTTTCCGATACCGTATTATCCTTATTCTAAACGGCCTACGGGCGCCACGCCGCGGCGAACCCGGTCTGGCCTCCTTCGGGGCGAGTTGGTAAAGTACGCGCCAACCCGCTATCGGAGGAATTGCCATGCTCGGGACCAAGTTGGACGCTCTTCCGTTCCTGGAGCGCGTCGCCAAGGAACTGTTGCGCATCGACCCGACCGAGGTTAAGGCCTTGGCCGACCTCATGTTCACCTGCTACCAGCGCGACCGCTTCATTTTCGTGATCGGCAACGGCGGCAGCGGCTCCAACGCCTCTCACTTCTGCGAAGACATCGGCAAGGGCACGCTGCGCCGCCAGGACTTCGACGACGACGCCAAGAAGCGCTTCCGCATCCTCAGCCTGACCGACAACACGCCCTACGTTTTGGCCTGGGGCAACGACGAGGGCTTCGACCGCGTCTTCGTGGAGCAGTTGAAAAACCTGGGCGGCCCCGGCGACCTGCTCATCGCCATCAGCGGCTCCGGCAACAGCCCGAACATCCTCAAGGCCGTGGAATGGGCCAACCGTCGCGGCCTGACGACGTTCGGCTGCACCGGTTTCAACGGCGGCAAGCTGCGGACGCTGACGCACAAGGGGCTGCACGTGCCGTTGGACGACATGGGCATCGTCGAATCGATCCATCTGACGGCGTTCCACTGGGTGGTGGACGACTTGCACCGACGGCTGGCGTCGTAGGGCCGGCGATGAACCACTACCTCGGCATCGAAATCGGCGGCACGAAACTCCAGATCGGCGTCGGCGCCGACGACGGCGTGCTGGCGGGGCTGTGGCGCGGCGACGTGGACGCGGCTGCGGGGCCGGAGGGCATCCGCCGGCAGATCACGCAAGCCGTGCCGGAACTGCTGGCCAGGGCGAAGATCGACCGCTCCCAACTCCAAGGCGTCGGAATCGGCTTCGGCGGGCCGGTGGACGACGCCACGCGCACCGCCATCAAATCGCATCAGATCGAGGGCTGGGACGGCTTCCCGCTGGCCGACTGGGTGTCGGAGGTGGTGGGGCTGCCTGCGGTTCTGGGCAATGACGCCGACGTGGCGGGACTGGCCGAGGCGCTGCACGGGGCGGGCAAAGGCCTTTCGCCGATCTTCTATATCACCATCGGCTCGGGCATCGGCGGCGGTCTGATAATCAACGGCGAAATTTACCGGGGAATGGGACGTGGGGCTGCGGAGATTGGTCATCTCCAAGTGCGCACGACGGATGATACACCCGCGGAAGACGGCAGGGCGGGCCTTCCACTGGAAATATGCGCGTCGGGTTGGGCAATCGGGGAATACGCCCGCCGGTTCATTTCCAACGGTTGGACGAAGAGCACCGCCGTCCTTGATCTTGCCGGCGGCCGCGTGGAACAAGTCACGGCCTATCATGTCGGGCGCGCCGCGGAACTCGGAGACGGTTTCGCCAAGGATGTGGTGGTGAGCACCTGTGTTTATCTCGCGGAAGCGATTTGTCATGTCATCACTTTGTTATGCCCACGGCGGATTGTGGTCGGGGGCGGCGTGGCTCTGATGGGCGAAAAGGTATTTTTCGGACCTTTGAGGGGATGTGTCGCTGCCCAGGTGTTTCCACCCTTTGCCGACTGCTTTGACATCATGCCGGCGGCGCTCGGCGAGGAAGTGGTGGTGCATGGGGCGATCGCGCTGGCGCGGCGGAAACTCGCGCCAAGGGGGTAAAGCCGAATGAGTACGGAAACCGCGACAAAGCTTATGTCGGCCGACGAGTTCTGCGATTGGGTCATGCGACCGGAGAACCAGGCCCGGCATTACGAACTCGAGCGAGGAAAGGTGGTCGAAGTGTCACGACCCGGCGAACGACACGGATTGGTCTGCGGGAACGTCGTAACGATGCTCAACCTCTATGTTCGGAAGCGCCGGAGGGGCTACGTCCTCAGCAACGACCCCGGTGTCATCCTCGAGCGCGACCCCGACACCGTGCGCGGCCCGGACGTGGCCTATTTCGAGAAGGGCAAGGGATACGACCAGATGAATCCAAAATTCATTGAGGACGCCCCCACTCTGGTGGTGGAAGTCTGGTCGCCGACCGACCGCGTCGGAAAGGTCACCCGGCGCATCCGTGAATTTCTTAAGGCGGGGGTCCGGCTGGTCTGGTTGATCGACCCCGAGGCGCGCGACGTGACGGTATACCGGCCAGGGCAGGATGATTACGTCGTCGAGGCCGGACAGGAGCTGACCGGCGACGACGTCCTGCCCGCGTTCAGCTGCCCCGTCGCGGAGTTCTTTTTCTCGCCGGAAGAGCCGACGGCCGAAGGAGCGGTTTGACCCATTACCGGCCGCGTTCCTCCGCCTCCTTCCGCCCCGCCTCCACGCGCGCCGCCATCTCCTCCATCATCTCCCCCTCCGTGAGCCAATGGCCGAAGTGGTTTTTGCCCATCCCGTAAGTGATCGAACCGTCGTAGGCCGGCGTCGCCGACGACAGGAAAGCGTCCAGCAAGTGGACCGCGTTGTTGAGGAAATAATCGTCGGCCTCGCCGACCCAGATGTGCAGCTTGCCGCGCAGCTTCGGCCCCAGCGTCGCCCAGTCCTGCTCCATCCGCCATCGCAGATCGTATTTCTTCCAGTGGTCCAGCACGTCCGGGTCGATCTTGCCCGTCTTGCCGTCCCACAGCGGCCTGGGCAGACCGTCGTCGCCGCGCGGCCCGAATACGGCGTTCCAGGCGCACCAGTCGCGGCCCGACAATTCCCAGCGGCCGCCCAGACCCAGCGCCGACTCCAGCCGGCACTCGTGTCGCACCGTCGTCCGCGTCTCGCCGTCCACGTCGCGCGACGCCGGACGCTCGAAGCCGTATTTGTTGACGTAGGCGTTGGCGTCCTCGTAGATGTTGATGAGTTCATATGCCTTGAAATCGACCGGGTCGGGGGCGTGCGACCACGAGCCGTTAAAGTAGTCGGGGTGGAAGACCTGGAGCGCCAGCGCCACCCAGGCGCCCGTGGAGTGGCCGTCCAGCACGCGGGCGTACGGCTCGCCGACGCAGTGAAACCGCTTCTCGACGTAGGGGATCAGTTCCTTCGTCAGCGCGTCGCCGTAGGGGCCGTTGTTGTCCGAATTGATCTGATACGGATCGCCATAGGGGCCGTCACCGTCGAGTTGCAGCAGCACCATGCGCGGGGCGTCGTCGGCCAGCCAGGCCTTGCGAAATTTCGACGCCGCCCCCATGTCGTCCCGGACGACCGTGTAGCGCGTCCCGTACCCGCCGATGCGGACGCGCAGGGGATAGCGCCGCGAACCCTCGGGGTCGAAGCCGCGCGGCAGGACGACGCCGGCCCGCAGGTTCACCGGCCGGCCGCGGAACTTGCTCAACAACTCCGAGCGCATTTGCACGAATTGGACGTGAGCCGTCGCCTCCGGGATTTGTTCCGGCTGCTGTTCATGGGACAGCTCAATCGAGACGACGCCTCCGCGGGAGGGGTCGAGGGCGACGACTTGCGCGTCGCTATAGAGATTGCCGGGGGCGTTGATCCGGCTGGAGTCGCGGTCGGATTTCAGGACCGCCTGGACGTGATATTCCCCCGGCGGGAGCTGCGACAGGCGCTCGAAGGGAAAGGCGTCGGCCTCCGCACCGACGACGGCCGTGCTTCCCGGACCCAGCCCCTTCACGTCGCGTCCCAGGACCGCCGGGCTATCGACGTCCTCCGGATCGACGGCCAAACGCGGTTCCGGCCTGGTTTTGCGGCTGAGAAGGATCAGCAACCGGCCGTCCCGCGCCGCCAGTCCCCTGGCGACGCCGACCTCGAATCGCAGCGCGGGCCGTTCGGGCGCACTGCGCTGGTCGCACCCGGTAAGAGACAAGGAGACAAGAAGATAAGGCGACAAGGAGATAAGGAGAGATTTGGCCCGGTTCCCGTTCCTGGCCTTGGCGTCGAAAAACATGCGGCCTCCTTGTCTCCCGAGTCTAGCCGTTATTCCGGGCGAAGTCGTTCATGAACGACGCCAGGACCTGGCACGCCTCGGGGCTGACGGCGTTGTAGAGCGAGGCGCGGACGCCGCCCACGGAGCGGTGGCCCGCCAGCCCGACCATGCCTGCCGCCTGCGCCTCGGCGAGAAACTGCTTTTCCTTCGCCTCGTCGGGCAAACGGAAGGTGACGTTCATCTGAGACCGCGATTCCGGCGCCGCGTGGCCGCGGTAGTAGCCGCCGCTGCGGTCGATGGCCTCGTAAACGACCCCGGCCTTGCGGCCGTTGCGCTCCGCCATCGCCGGCAGGCCGCCGGCCTTCTCGATCCATTGCAGAACCAGGCCCAATACGTAGACGCCGAAGCTCGGCGGCGTGTTGTACAGCGAGTTGTTCTTGACGTGGGTGGCGTAGCGCAGCATCGTCGGCGCGGCCTTGTTGGCCCTGGCCAGCCACGATTCGCGCAGCAGCACCGCCGTCACGCCGGACGGCCCAAGGTTCTTTTGCGCTCCGGCATAGAGCAGGGAGAATTTGCCGGCGTCGATGGGGCGGGACAGGATGTCGCTGCTCATGTCGGCGACCAGCGGCCGGCCGCCCACGTCGGGAAACGATCGCCATTGAACGCCCTGGATGGTTTCATTCGTGGTGAAGTGGACGTAGGCCGATTCCGGGCTGAGGACGAGTTCGTCCGGCCTCGGTACACGACGATAGCCCTCCGTTTTGTTGGAAGCCGCAACGTGGGCCTTGCCGAGCGCCGCCGCCTCCTCGTAGGCCTTTTCGCCCCAGGCGCCGGTGACCAGGTAATCGGCGGTCGCGCCCGGCGGCAGGAAGTTCATCGGCAGCATGGCGAACTGCGTCGAGGCGCCGCCCTGGACGAAGATCACCCGATAGCCGTCGCCGACGCCGAGCAGCCGTTTGAACGTCGCCTCCGCGTTGGCGTTTACCGCCTCAAACTCCTTGGAGCGGTGGCTCATTTCCATGATCGACATGCCGCGGCCCTGGAAGTTGCGCAGCTCGGCCTGCACCTGCTCCAGAACCGGCGGCGGCAGCATGGCCGGCCCGGCGTTGAAATTGTAAACCGTTCGCATGGCGGACCTCATCGGGCGGCTCGGCGTCGTTAAACTACAGGGGATAATGTACAACTTGATGAAGAGTCGTCCGCGCCCCAAGGAGTCGGCCCATGACGATCGCGCATTTCACCCTGGCCGTGCGGGACGCCCGGCGTTCGGCCCGGTTCTTCGCGTCCGCCCTCGGCTGGAAGCCGTTGAACCGTCCCAACAACATCGCCGTGCCGGCCGCGTGGCTGGAAATCGCCCCCGGCCAGGAAATTCATCTGGTGGAAGTCCCGGACTACGAACCCTCCGCTTTCGACCGGGAGTACGGCCGGCACGTCGCGTTCTTCCACCCCGGCGAAGGATTCGCCGGGCTGAAAGAACGCCTCGTCCGGGTTGGGGCGGAGTTGATCGCGCCGCGGCGCGAAACGCCGTTCGAGCGCTTCTTTTTCCGCGACCCGGACGGCTACGTCTTTGAGGTGATCGCTCAGGGGGCTAAAAAAGAGGCGTAAAGGGAAGAATTGCTCCCGGTCATTCCCGCGACAGCGTGCGGCCGATGAACTCGCGCACCGCCGCCACGTCCACGTCCACGGCCAGCTCGACGTTGGCCTTGGCCTCCGTCCCCCAGCGCGTGTCACAGACCGTCGCGCCGCGCGTCAACTCGCCGCGCGTCTCCACGTCCACCGCGACCTGCCGCGTCTTGAAGGCCTGCGGCCGCGCCAGCGCCACCAGGCCGAACACGTCCTGCAAATAGCATCCCTCCACGCCGAACAACCCGGCCGATGCGGAAATGGCGTGCGGGACGATCTGCCCGAGGAAGCGCGTGACGTGGGAATCCGGATTCGGCAGGTGCAGTAATTCCGTCGGCGAGAACACGGCCTTGCGCGTCACGTCCAGCGGCAGCAGCGTCAGCGGCACGCCGCCGCGCACCACCTGGCGGGCCGCCGCCGGGTCGCAATAGACGTGGAACTCCGCCGCGGCCGTCACGTCGCCGCCCTCGCGCCAGGCGCCGCCGACCATCACCACGCGCTCCACCAGCCCCGCCAACTCGGGGTCGCGGTCCAGGGCGCGCGCGAACGCCGTGGCCGGTCCTAAAAGGAGAATGGCGACCTCTTTCGGATACATTCTTACGAGGTCGCTCAACAGCTTATCGGCGGGATGGGTGTGGTGCAGTTGGCGCAGGGAAAGTCCACGCCGCCCAGGCCGTTGGGGCCGTGCAGGGACCGCGCGTCCACGTCGTACTCGACCGGCAGGGCGGCGCCGAGCCGCGGCCAGCGGGGCGGGTCGAGCTGTTCGACAAGAATGTGGACGTTGCGCGTCGCCTGTTCGGCGGGGACGTTGCCGGCCGTGGCCGCTAGGCCGACGACCTCCAACTCCGGGGCAAACAGGGCCAGCGCCCCGGCGAAGGCCCCGTCGATGCCGGGGTCGGTGACGAGTATCACTTTGCGGGCCATTCCCTCAGTCCTCCGCGGCGTCCCCAAACCTTTGACCGCTTTCTCGCACCAGGCCGTCCAGCACGGCCGCCGCCAGGCCGTCCGCGACGGCCGCCGCCGCCCGCTCGACCCCCTCCGCCAGGGTGGCGACCCGTTCGGCCGCCAGCAGCGCGGCGGCCGTGTTGGCCAGCACCACCCGCATCGCCGGCCCTTCGCGGCCTTCCAGCACGCCGCGTATCACCTCGGCGCTCTCCTCCGGACCCTTCACGCGCAGGTCTTCCAGGCGACACGGCGCCAGTCCGAAATCCTCCGGCGTCCACTCCAGGGCGACGACCGCTCCGTCGCGGACCTGGCGCACCAGCGTCGGACCCGATAGGCTGACCTCATCCAACCCGTCGCGGCCGCACACCAGCAGGGCGTGGCGCGTGCCGAGACGCGCCAGGGCGTCGGCGAGACGGTCCAGCTGTTCGGACCGGCCCACGCCGAGCAGCTGATACGGGGCGCGGGCGGGGTTGGCAAGCGGCCCCAGCCAGTTGAACAGGGTGCGGACGCCGAGACGCCGACGCACGCCGGCCACCCGTTGCAGGGCCGGATGGAAGTGCGGGGCGAAGCAGAATGCCATGCCGACGGCGTCCAGGCAACGCCGGGCCGAGTGGGCGTCGCCTTCCAGCGTCACGCCGAGGGCGGCCAGCACGTCGGCGCTGCCGGTGCGGCCCGACGCCGCGCGGTTGCCGTGCTTGACCACCGGAACGCCGGCCCCCGCCGCGACGAGGGCCGTGGCCGTGCTGATGTTGAACGTCCCCGTGCCGTCGCCGCCGGTGCCGCAGGTGTCGAGCAGATCGTCGCGGCCGGCGTGGAAGGGGACCATGTATTCGCGGAGCACGGCCGCCGCCGTCGCCAGTTCGTCGGCGGTCTCGCCCTTCATGCCCAGGGCCACCAGCAACGCGGTTGTGGCCGTCTCGTCGCAGGCGCCGCCGACGACGCCGTGCATCAATTCACACATGCGAACGCCGTCGAGGTTGCGGCGTTCCATCAGCGCGGCCAGGGTGCTGGCGAACCAGGGCGGCGTCGGCGTCGGCGCGGACATGACGGATGGCTCCCGGGGCCGGCGAGGACGGCCCCCAACCTAAACCATATCGGAAAGCCGTCAGCTGACCAAAATAAATCTTCCCTTGTGTACGGGCGTCTATTATACTTTAGTTCATACCCCGGAAGGCCGAACGTCTCCAAGGGACGGGCCGCGACGAAACGCCGCACTCCGGGCGAACAAACGCACCCCTAACGGGAAAGGGCCGACCATGCCGGACTTCAGCCTATTAACGGATCGTCAAAGAGAGATTTACGAGTTCATCCGTGACAAGATCGAGACGCGCGGTTACCCGCCGACGGTGCGCGAGATCGGGACTGCCTTCGACATCCAGTCGCCCAACGGCGTGATGTGCCACCTCAACGCCCTGGTGAAGAAGGGGCTGATCCTGCGCGAAGGCAACTCCGCCCGCGCCATCCGGCTGGTGAACCACCGTCCGCCGGGGGCGGAGCTGCCGCTGCTCGGTCTGGTCGCGGCCGGGGCACCGCTGGCCGCCTCCGCCCAGGACGAGCGGCTCAGCTTCGGCGAGCTGTTCGGGGGCCGCGACCATTTCGCCCTGCGCGTGCAGGGCCGGTCGATGATCGAGGACCACATCCAGGACGGAGACTACGTGGTCATCCGCAAGCAGGAGACGGCGCAGAACGGCGAGCGCGTGGTGGCCATGATCGACGAAGAGGTGACGCTGAAGCGATTCCACAGCGACAAGGGCAAGGTCCGTCTGGACCCGGCCAACGGCGAGATGCAGCCGATCCACGTGGACCCGAATTCCGACGCGCGCATCCTCGGCGTGCTGGTCGGCGTGTTGCGTCGCTGTTGAGGGCGGGTGGCGGCTTTGTAAGAACTACCAGGGTATGTAAATTGTGCAGAGTCCCCGGTTTGTGAAGTGGCCTTTTCCGGCCGGAAGCGGTGTGCTATGGTTCGACCCGCTTCATGAGGAACACTTCTCCGGGTTGCTCACCGCGCCGCCCTTTCGTCCCTGGCCCCGTCCCGATGGTCCGCGAATTACGCCGGGCGGCCCCGCGCCGCCCGGAGGAGTCCCCCATGCGCAAGGAAGCGCTCCGGCTGGCCGTTGCATTTCTCCCGGCGGCGATCTGGATTGTCGCCGTCCCGGCCGGAAAGGGCTTTGCCTGACCGCCGGCGGGGTGTCCCCCGATCGGCGGTTCGCCGGTCTTCTTTCCTCCCGGTTCCGTGGAGGTGTTGCCGCCCGGTTACGCCGCGCCGTCTTACGCCGCCGGCCCTTATGGGCCGCCCCCCGGCTACATGGTCCAGCCGCCTCCGCCACGGCCCGCCCAGGCGCCGCTTCGCACGGCCCAGGGACCGCTGCCGCGGCCGGTCGTTCGCGGCCAGGCGCCGGACGCGAACATTCCTCCCCCGAGGCCGGCCCCGCTTTCCATGCCCTCGCCGGAACAGCTCGGCGTCGCCGGCCGAACCGGCGACGGCGACTGTGATTGGGGCGCCGTCCACCGGCGTATGCAAGATCTCGCCGTCGCGTCGTTTCAGATGGACCGTCTCGGCGCCGCCGACTATCGCTTCACTTGTATGATGCCGACGGCCGATGCGGCGCGCACCCACCGAATCGAGGCGCGAGGGGCGACGCAGGCCGAAGCGGTTCGTCGCGCCCTGAACGAGGCGCAGGCGCTGGCGCGAACAGAAACGGTGACGCATCGCAGGGCGACATTCCCCGCGCGGTGCGTCCGATTTCCCCACGTCATTTTTGCAACCGTTTCCTTCCTCGCGGTACTTACCTGCCGGCGAGCGACGCGGCCGGCCGGCGAAGAAAACGGCCGGACGGCCGCCCGCCGGCGGGGCGGACGGCCCGGCCCGCCATTTCACTTCCGTCTCTTGTGCGAGACCAAAAGGCCGCCATCTCGGCCCGCGGTCGGAAAGGAACGTGTCCCGTGAAACCCATCCTCGCAACCCTCGCGCTGCTGCTGCCCGTCGGCATGGCTTCCGCGAACATCACCGTCACCGGCGAAGGCAAGGTGAAGTACACGCCGGACGTCGGCTATATCAACGCCGGCGTCGCCTCCGAAGGCAAGACGGCGACGGAGGCGTGGCAGAAGAACGCCGACGCGGTCAAGAAGCTGTTCGATGCGCTCAAGGGCTTTGGGATCGAAGCCAGGGACATGAAAACGAGCGGCCTGAACGTCAGCCCCCGCTACGACCACCCGAAAGACAAGGCGCCGGTTCTGGTCGGATACACGGCGAGTTACGACCTGCACGTGACGGTGCGGCGGCTCAACGACCTGGGCAAGGTGCTGGACGGCCTGGCGGCGGCGGGCGCCAACCGGAACATGGGCGTCAGCTTCGGCTGCTCCGACCCGGAACGGCTGCTGGACCAGGCCCGGCTGAAGGCCGTGCAGGAGGCCCGCAAGAAGGCGGAGATTTACGCGACCGGCGCCGGCTGCGGCCTCGGCCTGGTCGATTCGATCACGGAGAGTCAACCGTATGTCCCGCGACCCCTGGAGTTCGGTGCGATGGAGCGGACGGCCGGCGAGGCGGCGGCGCTGCCGATCGCGGCCGGCGAGCAAGAGGTTTCCGTGCAGGTCACCGTTGTCTACGAGGTGAACCACGTGCCTTACGACGCGCCGGGGCGGCCGCTCCCGACCGAAGCCGGCGTCCGATAACAAGAGTATACAGATAAACGAGTTAGAAATAGTTTCAATACCAGCCCGGAACGCGAGCGACGGGTTTGACCGAAACCCGTCGCTCGCGCTCCGGGCTGGTTTGGAAATGACTTCATGGCGCCGGTCGGAGTAGTGCAATTTCGGCGGCGATCCGGCACAATGCACGGCGCCGTGGGCCTTTCCCTCGGCCCCCCGGCCAGGGGCTTCCCGCCCGGCCGGCCCCACCGGGCCGGGCGCCGCCGCAACGCCGGTCATGGACGCGCCAACGCCGCACGGGGAAGACGCCGAACTCGCTCGCCGCGCCGGGGCCGGCGACGCCGAGGCGTTCCGCCGACTGACCGAACGCTACTACCGCCCCGTGGGCGGCTTCATCTTCAAGCGCGTGCGGCGGCCCGATCTGGTGGAAGACCTGGCGCAGGAAACTTTCCTTGCGGCGTTCCGTTCACTCAAGGCGGGCGTCCGGCCGGAGCACTTCTCCAGCTGGCTGTTCGGAATAGCCCACAATTGCTGTGGCAAATGGCTGCGGCGGAAGCGGCCGCGACTGTTCGACCCCGCCGAGGCGCCCGACCTGGCGGCGTCGCCGTCCGAGGCCGACTTGTGTGCGGAGCGGGAAGAGCAATTACTGCGGCTGACGCGGCTGGACCGGGCGCTGGCCGCGCTGCCGCCGGAGGCGCGGCGGTTGCTGGATTTGAAGCACCGCGAAGCAAAGACGTGTCAGGAAATCGCCGCGGCGACGGGTCGGCCGGTGGGCACGGTCAAGAGCCTGCTGTCGCGGACGTACAAGCTGCTGCGGTCCGCCCTGGCCCGCGCGGGAGATGAACGGCCATGAGCGCCTGGACTTGCGAACAAGTCGAACCGCTGATCGACCTCCACGCGGCGGACGAGTGCGACGCCGCGGCGCTGTCGGCGGTGGAATCGCACCTTGCGACCTGCCCGAGGTGCCGCGAGTCGTCCCACCAGGCGCGTCAACTCCGTGGCCTGCTCGAACAGCGCTTCCGCGAGCCTGAACGGCTGCAACGGCTGTGGGCGCGGCTGGACGCCGAGCCGCGGGGGAAGCGCGGCGCGAGGCGGACGGCCGCATGGCGGTTCGCGGCCGCGGCGGCAGTCGTCGTGGCGGCGTTCGGCCTCCCGGCATGGGTCGGCCCGACCGCGAAGCCGGCGCCCGGCCTTCAGCTTGCCGTGCGTCTGAGTCCGCCGCCGGCGCGAATGGCCCCAATGAGGATGGCCGTAGCGAACGATTCCCCTTCCAAGTCCGCGGCCGCGACTTTTCCCCTCGACCTTGAGGGGAAGACGCCAGAAGAGTTCCGTCGCGCCCTGCGCGGCGGCGGGCGGCGACGATCTGCCGCCTCCGCCCGTCGTCAATCTCGTCCTGGAGATTCAAAACGGCGGACGCGAGGTATTGCCGCTCCGATTTAGGAATGAAGAGGCGGAGTTGTCGCTCGACCTGGAAGGGCCGGGGGCGGTCAGCGTCCCCGCGCCCCGAGCCGCCCCGGCGTGGCCGGACCTGGGCGTGGTGCGGTTGGGGCCGGGCGAGACGCTGCGGCTGCCGATCCGCCGATTGGCTTACAGCTCACGCGGGTCGGTTCGCTATGCGTACTGGACGGAGCCGGGGGAATACACATTGTCGATCCGCTTTCGCGTGCCGGCGGGGAGCAGCGCCCTCGCGCGGGTGCAAGAAATCGCGGCGACGACAGGCCCGGTCATAATTCGGGTTGTCGGCCCATGAGCCGCATCGAACCGTTTTCGTACGTCAGGCTTTCCAGCCTGACGGTCAGGCTGGAAAGCCTGACGTACGGCCCGACTCCGCCGGCAGGGCCAGCCGGAAGCACGCCCCGCCCCCGGGCGACGCCGGTCGCAAGGTCAACTCACCTCCCAGCAGCCGCGCCCAACGCCGCGCCAGCGCCAGCCCCAGCCCGACGCCGCCTCCGGTCGCGTCGGCCGTGCGGCCGCGACGGAAGGCCCGGAAGACCGACCGCCGCTCTCTCGTGGGCACGCCCGGCCCGCGGTCCTCGACCTCGAACACCATCCGCCGGCCGTCGGGTCGCACGCGCAGCCAGACGCGAGGGTCGGCCGCGCCGCGGCTGTACTTGCAGGCGTTGTCGAGGAGGTTTCCCAGCACCTGCTGCACCAGTTCGCCGTCGGTGCAAAGGGCTGTTATTGCCTCCGTATTGTACTCGATTACCAGTTCCTTGTCTGCGTTCTGGCACCGACTCCGCCAAACGTCGCCCATCTGGGCGAGCAATTCGGCCGGCGAAACCCGCGTCCGGCTGAGCCGCGGTCGCTGATTCTCCAGCCGCGAATAATCGAGCACGTTGCCCACCAGCCGGCCCAGTCGATCCGCCTCCGCGCTGAGCGTGTGGATGTACTCTTCGCGTCGCTTTTCGTCTCGGACCAATCCATTCATCAACATGTCGAGATAGAGCCGCAGTGTGGTCAGCGGCGTGCGCAGCTCGTGGGTGACGGCCGAGACGAAACGGATGCGGCGCTGCGACAGGCCGATGAGCGACCAACCGCCGAGGCCGACCGCCAGCAGCGCCACCAACGCGGCCGTCCAGGCGAACGCCAATCCGACGCGCAGGGGCGTCCAGCCGGGGTTCGGCGGCGGCGGCGCGGGGCCGGGGTCGAGCAGCAGCGGCAACGCGGACATCGTGCGGTCGGGCTGCGGCGGGTCCGGCTCGTAAACCGGCAGCAGCCGCGCGTCCGGGAACAAATCGACGACCTTGTCCGCCAGCAAGCCGCACAGCGCCTCATCGTCGAGTACGATGCCCTGGCAGACTTCCTTCTCCTCGACGCGGACCAGGCGCACCAGCAGCAGCCGCTCGCGGCCGTTCTCGGTCGGCGTCCAGAGGGCGGTCATCGGACTGAGGTTGACCGGCACCTCGGCCCCCGGCACGCCCTGCATTCCCTTGAACGAGAGCCAGTTTTCGCCGTTGCGTTCGAGGGCGTTGAGGGCGACGGAGCGGTCGTACATCTGGACCGGGTTGGCGTTGTTGAGTTGGGTGCTTTGCTGGCGCAGCTGGAAATCGTTGTTGGGCGTCGGCCCCTGATTCGCGCCGTCGCGGTTGTCGATGTTGGCGACGTAGGGGGACTTCTTGGCCGGGAGCAGCACCTTGTCGAGGTGCATTTCTGGAGAAACACGCTCCCTCACGGCGGCGATCAACTCGCCCGGCTTGATACATCGCTTCAATTCTTCGAGCAGGGCCGTCCGTTCCGGCGTGACGTTGGCCAGCAGCGTCTGAATGGGAGGGTTTTGCAGGACGTGCGCCAGGTTGACGGACGGCGCCTGCGGAGACTCCCATCCGGAGCCGGCGTCGAGCTGGAAGTGGAGGAGCATCCAGTCGGGCAAGTCGGCGTTGAGCAACGGCGACGGCTCGACGACGGCGCCGGGAGGCCGGGCGACGCCGCCGTTGTCGAAGGCCAACGGGGCGGCGAAGACGGCGCTGTAGTGGTTGAAGGGCCGGCCGTCCTCGACGGCCAGCAGCGGGGTGACGTAGCTGTCCAGCCGCCAGAGGGCCAGCCGCATTCGGTCGGCCCGTTCCGTCTCGGCCCGCGCCGCCAGCTGTTCGCCTTCCAGGCGCAGGGCCGCGGCGGTGGCCCAGCCGAGGCCGCCGGCCACCAGGCCGCAGATCACGACAAAAGCGGCCGCGCCGCCCCATTTACTACAAAACCACTCTTTCATGGGGCGCGCTCGTCGGGCGACGGGGCTTCAATGGGTTGCAGGTCGGGTCCGGCCATGTAGCCGCGGGCGCGGACGGTCAGTATGGCTTCCGGAGTCTTGCGGCCGGACGGGTCGCGCAGTTTGGTCCTCAGCCGGGCGATGTGCATGTCCACGGTGCGCGTCTCCAGGCCGGTCGGCTCGATGCCCCAGATGCGCGTCAGCAATTCATCGCGGGAGACGGCCCGTTTGCTGTTGGCGACGAGGAAGCCGAGAATGGCGCCCTCCGTCTCGGACAGTTCGCCGCGCTCGCTCTCGGACCACCGGACTTCGCGGCGGGCCAGGTCGATGACGGCGCGCCCCAGGCGGGCGCCCCGCACCTCCGGCGGCCGACCGAGCGACCGCCTCAGTACGGCCTCGACGCGCGCGAACAGTTCGCGGGCGGAAAATGGCTTGACGATGTAATCGTCGGCGCCCATCTTCAGACCGCGAACACGGTCGTCTTCGCTTCCGCGCGCGGTGAGGATAATGACCGGGAGCGTCGGCCGGGTGCGGCGCACCTCGGCCAACACTTCCAGGCCGTCGCGCCGCGGCAGCATCAAATCGAGCAGTACCAGATCGACGCCGACGCGCACGGCCGCTTCGAGACCGCCGACGCCGTCGCCGGCCTCGGCCGCCTCGTAACCGGAGGCGCGGAGGGCGTCGGCCACGCCGCGGCGGATGGCCTGTTCGTCTTCGATCACCACAACGAGGGACGGGTGCATCGCTGCCTCGCAATAAGCCGGACGCCTATTCGACGTTCCGGCCATCGCTTTCGATTGCGCCAACGTGAACCCATTCTAGCCGAGACGCTGCATTGACGGTGTAACGGGACCGTAACGAAATGTTGATTTAGAACCCCGCGAGAGCGAGCCGGCCGATGAGGGCGGCGTATTCGCCGCTGCGCTCGGGGCTGTGGCGGAAGGCGGGCGCCAGCGGGTGCGTCCAGTTGACCAGATTGAGGTGATCGCCTTCCCACACTTCGCAGGCTTCGCCGTAGCGAGCCGACGCGACGGAGACGACGCCGTCGTTCGGCCCTTCGATTCGTTCGACGATGCTGGAAGACAGCTGCCATTCCGGCCTCAGCCAATCGGCCTGGAACCACCCCGCCACGGAAAAATAGCGCACCCCAGGAGCGTCCGCTGTCTCAGAATTGAACACCTTGCAGCGCGCCGTCGTGAGGTCCTTGAAGGCCTGGTACGACACGCCGAAGAACTGGAAAATCGGGCAAGCCAGTCGGGCGAAGCAGCGCACGCCCCAGTCGGCGAAGGCGCTGCCGCGGTGGGGCGTCCCCAGGGTCGTCAGCGACAACACGCGCCGCGCCATGCCCAGGCGCGAGATCATGTGCCGGCAGTCCAGGCCGCCCATGCTGTGGCCGATGAGGTGGACAGGCTCGTGGGGGGATTCGGCTTCGAGGAAGGTCTTGAGCTGGGCCGCGCGTTCGGCGATGCCGCCGGTCGGGCTGAGGCGGGCAACCAAAACGCGGTTGCCCGCCGCCCGGAGCATTTCCGGGATTCCCCGGAAGTATTGCGTCAAGGTCCACGTCCCCATTTGCAGCCGGTCGAAACCGAGAAGGCCGTGTACCAAGACGATCGGTGCTTTCAGAGCCGGAACCGCCATGACTCCAGTCCCCTTCAGGACGCCCCGCGCCCTAACTCTATTATAGGCGACATAACGGGGCGAAGAAAACCAAACACGGCAGGAATCTCGCACAAAAAGAGGAGGAGACCACGCCCCGAGGCCGACGCCCCGGCGAAGTCTCCTCGCCTTCCGCCGACGGCCGTTTGCCGTCCGCCGGCGCCTCGCCTACCATCACTCAAGGAAACGATCAGCAAACAAGGCGCCAATTGCGCGGGAGGGGCCATGTCGATTGTCAAGGCGGCGCCCGGTGCGACCCGGATCGGTTGGGTTGGCACGGGCGTGATGGGTCGGTGGATGTGTCAGCACCTGATGACCAGGGGCTACGCCGCCACGGTGTACAACCGCACGAAGGAGCGGGCGCGGCCGTTGCTGGACGCCGGCGCCGCCTGGGCCGAAACGCCGCAAGACGTGGCCCGGCGTTCCGACGTGGTGTTCGCCATCGTCGGTTTTCCCAAGGACGTGCGCGAGGTGTTTCTCGGGCCGACGGGTGTGTTGGCCGGGGCGCGGGCGGGCATGGGGGTCGTGGACATGTCGACCAGCGAGCCGTCGCTGGCGCGGGAGATCCACGCCGCGGCCGCGGGGAAAGGCGTCGCCAGCCTGGACGCGCCGGTGTCGGGCGGCGATGTGGGCGCCCGCAACGCGGCGCTGTCGATCATGGTGGGCGGCGAGCCGGAGGCGGTGGAGGCGTTTCGGCCGTTGCTGGAGTGCATGGGCAAGACGATCGTGCATCAGGGCGGCCCCGGCGCCGGCCAGCACACGAAGATGGTAAACCAGATCTTGATTGCGACCAATATGGTCGGCGTGTGCGAGGCGTTGCTGTACGGCTGGAAGGCGGGCCTGGACCTCAAGACGGTGTTGCAATCCGTCGGCGGCGGGGCGGCGGCGAGCTGGTCGCTGAACAACCTCGGGCCGCGCATCATCGTCCGCGATTTCGAGCCGGGCTTCTTCGTCGAGCACTTCATCAAGGACATGGGCATCGCGCTGGACGAGGCGAAGCGATTGAACCTGTCGCTGCCGGGTCTGGCGCTGGCGAATCAGCTCTACCTCGCCTTGCAGGCGCAGGGTTTCGGACGCAAGGGCACGCAGGCTCTAACGCTGGCGCTGGAACAGCTGTCGGGGATCAAGCGGTGACGACGCCTCGAAGCGGCTCCGTCCCCCGATCTCGCACCGGTAAGCCGGAAGAGGTGCATGGAATCAAGTTCTCGGCGTCTTGAGGCGCCGCCTCTTGATTTTCAACCACAAGGTAGAGGGGCAAAGTCGGCGCGCCAAAGCACCCTTGTGTTAGTCGCCTTTTGTTCCGACAGGCTTCTTCAAGTTGAAATCGAGTATGTGATCGCCCGGCTTCACTTCGACGGTGACGTTGTTGCCTTCTGCGTTCGGCGGGACCGTCTTGGGGGGCCGACCTGACGGCGCCGCGCCCCCCGGGCCTCTCTTGATCATTTCCTCCTCGCCCGTGACGGGCGTCGCCGACTCCAAAGCGGCGACGATTTGTACGGTCTTCGCGCCAGGCTCCAGGTCGGCGATCATGTACTTTCCGTGGACGATCGATCCGCCGACCGCCGGCCCTTTGCCGTCGCTTGGCACGAAAATGATTTGCCCCTTTTCGATCGGGGCGCCCTCATACGTGACGGTTCCGCCGACCCGGTTTGGGCCTCCGCAGCCGCAAGCGAGTGCCGCCAGGATGGGGAGCAGCCCCAGGCGCACCACGGATCGACATTGCATGGCGTTGTCTCTCCCCTCAAGGAAGACTAACCGGTTCGCCGCCCGACTGCGTGCCCATCGCCCGCCAGGTTGAGAGATCGACGCCGTTCGTGATGAAACGCACCGAGCCGTCGGTCAGGGCCGCGTTCACTCCTCCGACGTGGTTGCTGCGCGCTGCCGCCTGCGCTCCGCCGCGCCCGGGATGCCCCAGGCGAACGAGCCGCCGCTGACGCTCGCGCAGGGCGCTTTATAACTTGTGTCGCCCTGGTCCTGAGGGCACGGCCCGTACGGCACATCCGCGGCCGAGGAATTGGGCGTCTGGCTGGCCGAAAACAGACAGCCGCCCATGTTGGCCGTCAGAATGTCGCCGATGGGGCCGCCGTAGCCTTGCACAAAGGGCGTCAGGCCCTCGGACAGGAGCAGCGTGTTCGACGTGCCGTCGCTGATCTGGGTGAAGGTAACCCGCCGGACGGTGTTCTGGTCGTAGCTTTGTCCCGGGGAGACGCCGAAGACTCCAAGGCCCCACGGCCCGGCGGACGAGTCCGTCGAATTGCCGTACATGTCGCCGCTCCCTGTGCAGCCGCGGTAGTTGCCGCGCATACGCGAGAACGTACTGGACGACAACTCATCCCAGGGATATCCCGGGTCGCTGGGACAGTGCAGGGCGGCGATCTTCGCCGTTCGCGCCGTGGCGAGCGTGGCGTTGGCGCCCCACGACTGCAAGGGGCAAGGGTAGTTGGGATAACCGCCCGCATAGCCGGTCTGAGGCAGGGTCCAGAAGCCGTTGTAGACCGCCGTTTGCTCCATGTAGGGCAGGACCTGTTCGACCCAGCTGTAACTGTCCCAGACGTCGTACTTGCGGCCGTAGGGCAGGATCTGGCTGCTGCTTTCATAATCGTGACAGGCGAGGGCGAGTTGCTTGAGGTTGTTGCTGCACTGCATGCGTGCGGCGGCCTCTCGGACCTTCTGGACGGCAGGGAGCAGCAGGCCGATCAGGATGGCGATGATGGCAATCACCACCAAAAGCTCAATCAGCGTGAAGCCGGGGCGCTTACGGGAGATGGGGGAGAGCATACGGCCTCCGGTAAAGGGGGAATCGGTCCTCGGGGTTGCCCACGTCTCCTCGACTCGGGCCGAGCGCCCGGCGGGACCGCCGATACTCGCCGCCATGCCATGCGAGTCTTGCCCCGCGCGTCCGCGCCTATCGCCGTGGCCGCCGGCGGCTTCTTTCACGCACAAGCCCGTTGTTGAATCTTAACCGCCTGCGGCAGCAGAACCAGGAGATTTCGCGCAAATACAATGGATAATTTTCACCAGGGCGATTCGTCCCCGCCGCCGCATGGCTCCACGCGCGCCTCACGGTCGGTCCCGTCGAGGGGCCTGAACACCTCGGGGGTTACGCGCACCGCTTTCCCCAGACGATCCGGAGGGTTCGGACCACGTCCTTGTAGTTCCTCGCGAGGGTCGGCCATGCCAAAGCGTCTCTAGGTCGCCCTGCTGATCGAATCGTCCAACGCCTACGCCCGCGGGCTTCTCGAGGGCGTCGCCGCCTGCGTCCGCCGCCACCAGTCCTTGTCTCTTATTCTCCCCGAGCAGCCACGATGCGGCGCGCCGCCTATCGGCGTTGACGCGCTGGCACGGCGACGGCGTTCTCGCCCGGATCGAGACGGCGGCCGTGGCCGAAACGGTTCGCCGCTTGCGCCTGCCGGCGATCGACGTTAGCGCCGCGCGCGAGGTTCCCGCCGTCCCGTGGGTGGCGACGGACGACGACGCCATCGCCCGGCTCGCCGCCGAACACTTCCTGGAACGTGGTTTCCGACACCTCGCCTATTGCGGCGACCCACGCTTCGACTGGTCCAGGGGGCGGTGCCAGGGCTTCCGCCGGCTCGCCGACGAGGCCGGCGCCGCTGTCGGCTTTACGGCGCCGGCGGCCGCCCACCCGTCTCCTGGCAGGCGGAGCACGCGCAGCTCGTCCGCTGGGTCAAGACGCTGGTGCGGCCGGTCGGCATCCTGGACTATTACGACATCTAAGGTCCATCAACTCCTCGACGCCTGCCGGGACGCGGAGGTCGCGGTCCCGGAAGAGGTGGCCGTGCTCGGCGTGGACGACGACCGGGTCCTGTGTGAACTCTGCGACCCACCGCTGTCGAGCGTAATCCAGGACGTGCGCCGGCGGGCTACCTCGCGGCAGAGTTACTGGACCGGTGGATGGCCGGCGAGCGCGTGCCCGCGGAGGCGCACCGGATCGCCCCTCTCGGGGTGCATACCCGGCAATCGACCGACGTGCTGACCATCGACGACCAAGCCATCGCCGCCGCGGTGCGTTTGATCCGCCAGCACGCTTGCGATCGGATCATGGGGGGGGAATTACTGCGGCGGATCCCCCTCTCCCGCCGGGTGTTTGAGCACCGGTTAACGCGCCACGTGGGACGCTCGCCGCACGCCGATATCCTGAGGCTGAAACTCAACCGGGTAAAACAGTTGCTCGTGGAGACCGACCTGTCGGTCGAAGCCATCGCTGGACTGGCCGGTTTCGAGCATCCGGAGTCTCTGAGCGTGACGTCCAGGCGGGAAATCGGACTGCGGCCCCACGCCTTTCGCCGGCGGCGCCAAGCCGGTCATCGCGGGGTGGATTGACTCCATTCCCGTCGGCGGGGACAGAATCACAGCTGCGTCGCCGCCGGGGCTGGCGCCGGCGAACCAGTTCTACCTGGCCGTTCAGGCCCGGGGCTGGGATCGCGAGGGAACGCAGGCGCTGATGCTGGCGCTGGCACATCTCGGCGTGAAAATGCCGTGAGAGAAGGGTTCACACCAAGCCGCAAAGGACCTGCCTTGCGCCGGGAGGCGAGAGACCCCTCCGGACTCCATTTACGGCGTTCAGAATCTTCTTTGTCGGCATAGCCGATCAGCCAGATCGCAAACAGTGTCGTGCCGAGAGGAAGCGTGGTCAGCAGGACCGGCCCGCACGATGGGAAGACCCGTGCGATCGAGTCCCACCCCAGGAGCAAAATCAGGACGAGGGCCGCGCCGAGGAGCCATCGGCCGCGGGAGCGGGCGTTGCCCTGGAGGAACGCCCAGCTGAGGACCGGGGCAAGGAACACGTAGGTGGCGTGTTCCGTCGCAGGTCCGAACAGCAGTAGCCACGTCACGCCCATCGCCAGGACCACCGTGGTCAGGCGGCGCGGGTCGGTCATGCGGCGGCGCTGCCAGAGGCACCAAAAGAGCGCCGCCGCCGCCGTCAGCAGCTGCACGCCGCGGTAGACGGCGGAATGCAGCGGTTCGCGGAGCGGCGGCATCCCCGCCGCGCCGTGCAGCCATTGCCGGATGACCAGCCAGACCGTCCAGCCGTCGCGGAAACCGGGCCAGCGCTCGCCGCCGAGTCGGGCCATCTGATCGAACCATTCGCGGTAATGGCCCACGACGACGGTCGGCGGTCGGGTCAGGAAGGGCGCGGCCAGGCCGAGCGCCAAGAACAACGCGAGGCGCGGCGTCAGTCGGCGGGGGTGAAGGGCGCAGAGCAGCAACACCGGGGCGAGCGGCGTACACTTGACGAGGACGGAAGCGGCCAGCACGGCGGCGGCCGTCCACCAGCGGCGGCGCACCAGCGCGGCGACGCCGAGGAGCAGGAGGCCGACGGCCAGGGCGTTGCTCTGGGCGTTCCACAGGCCGCGCAACGCCCCGAACGCGCATAGGGCCAGAAACATCCCCTGCCGGGCCGGCGCCCAATCGCCGGGGGCCGCGTCGCGGAGAAATCGCCACAGCCCGAGGAGCAAAACGCCGCCGCCGACCAGACTCCAAAGGACGCCGCCGGCCCGCGGCCCGAGCGCGGCGAACGGCGTGAAGGCGATTGCGAAGGACGGCGGATAGCGGAAATAATCGAGCGGCTTGTAGTCGGCGTAGACGGGCCAGTCGGCCCACCAGTGGGCCGAGCCGCCGGCCAGAATGGGATATATCGTATGGTTGAAGGGCGATATGAGCGTGCGGACGCAAACGGCGACGGCGACGGCCAGCCACAGTCGGAACGCCCAGCGCAGGGACGAAGGCGTGGAGGCGGAGGGAAGAGAACTCACGGCCGGCGCTCCGGGGGCGTCACGGTTTCGGCTTGGGGGCGTCGGCGTGGAACTGCCGGTTGAAGGCGTCGGGGCTGTACGGGTCCGCCGGTTCGGGCGGTTCCTTCGCGGCCGGCGGCGCGATCGGCGGCGCGAACGTCGTGGGAACGTCCGCGCTCCTGGCGGGCGGGCTTGCCTGTTCGGCGAAGCCGACGGGCCGGACCTCGACGGGCGGCGCGGATGGGACGGGCGGCGCGGCGGCCGCGGGCGGACGGTCGTGCAGTTGGGGGTTGTCGGCCAGCGTGGCTTTGACCCAATCTTCGAGGGTGCGGTAGGCGGCGGCCTGTCGGTTTTTGATCGGCGCCTGGTCCAGGGGCCCGTGGACGCTGACGGCCTTGGCAAGCAACGGGCTGCTGCGCGGCTGCTCCGGGTTGACTTCCGCCAGGACGGCGGCCAGGTTCTGCTGCAAGGTCTTGCGATTGAGTACGGCGGAGTCGTAGGAGCGCGTCAGTCGGAAGGCGCCGCCGTGGCTGTTTCCGTGGCAGTTGGCGCAGGCGTTCATCAAAATGGGCTGGACCTTCGTGGCGAACTGGCCCAGCGATTCCTCGGTCAAATCGACGGGAATTCGCGGCGCCTCCTCGATCGCGTCCGGACGGCCCTTCGCCGGGGCGGGCCTGGACGGTCGCGATTCTTGAAGATAGGCCAGGAGCCTTCGGCTGGCGGGATCTTCCGGCCGCAGTTCCACCGCCGCCTTGACTTCCGCCAGCGCCTGGTCGTGCAGTCCGTTCAGCCGGCACCACTCGCCCAGACGCAAGTGTTCGTCGGCGTCGGCCAAATTGGCGCGGCTTCGCAGGAAGGCGTAGGCTTCCTCCATGTTCGCGCAGAGTCGCAGCACGCGGTCGGCCGGCACCGTCGTCTCGCCGATGAGCCGGCGGACGCGATACCGGTCGCCGGCACGCTCGATGTCGCCGGCCAGGGTCTGGTCGTTTTCCAGGACGAGCACTTTGCCGTGGGACGGCGTCCGGTCGGCCGGCGTGGGCGCTTCCGCCGCCTGCAAAAACGAGACGCACAAAATGAGAGGAAAAAAGGTGTTCATGGCGGGGGGACGATAGTCGGCCGCCCGCCGCGAGTCAAGGCCGATTCACCGGCCGGGACCGTTGGTTGGCGACGGCGCCTCCCACGCCCCTCGTTCCCAAGCTCTGCTTGGGAACGCGCGGGTGAGAAGCTCCGCTTCGCGTCCCGGTCGGGGAAGGGACGCGAAACGGAGTTTCGCGGCTCGGCGTTCCCAAGCGGAGCTTGGGAACGAGGGGACGCGGGGCAATGCTCCGCCCCAAAATCGAGAGGGGCGCCCCACGGGCCGGGACCGTTGGTTGGCGACGGCGCCTCCCATCCCTATCGTGTTCTGTGGTCCTCTTCCCAACCGTGCAGGTGCGCCAATGGCATTCTTCCCCGACGTTCCCAAAATCAAGTACGAAGGCCCCGATTCGACCGACCCGCTCAGCTTCCGGCACTATAACGCCGACGAGAAGGTCGAAGGCAAGCCGATGAAGGAGCACCTTCGCTTTGCCGTGGCCTACTGGCACACCATGCGCGGCATGGGCGGCGACCCGTTCGGCCCCGGCTGCGCCCGCCGGCCGTGGGAGGACGGCACCGACTCCGTGGACATGGCCGTCAAGCGCGTCGGCGTCATGTTCGAGTTTCTGGAGAAGCTCGGCGCCCCGTTCTACTGCTTCCACGACCGCGACGTGGCCCCCGAAGGCAAGAACCTCCGCGAGACCGACGCCAACCTCGACAAGGTCGTCGCCGCGCTCGAACAGGAGCAGCAGCGCACCGGCGTCAAACTGCTGTGGGGGACCGCCAACCTGTTCAGCAACCCGCGCTTCGTCCACGGGGCGGCCACCAGCTGCAACGCCGACGTGTTCGCCTACGCCGCCGCCCAGGTCAAAAAGGCTATAGAGGTCACGCGGCGTCTCGGCGGCGTCAACTACGTCTTCTGGGGCGGCCGCGAAGGCTACTCGAATCTCTACAATACGGACCTCAAGCGCGAACTGGATCACCTGGCCCGCTTCTTCCACCTGGCGGTGGAGTATAAGAAGAAGATCGGCTTTAAGGGACAATTCCTGATCGAGCCGAAGCCCAAGGAGCCGACGGTCCACCAGTACGACTTCGACTGCGCCGCCGTCGTAGCCTTCCTGCGCACCTACGGCCTGGCCGACGACTTCAAGCTGAACGTCGAGACGAACCACGCCACGCTGGCCGGCCACACCATGTTGCACGAGCTGACCTACGCCTCGGCGCAGGGGCTGCTCGGCTCGATGGACGCCAACCGCGGCGACCTGTTGCTCGGCTGGGACACCGACCAGTTCCCGACCGACCTCTACCTGACGGCCCAGTGCATGTTGGTCGTCCTCGGCCAGGGCGGACTCGCCCCCGGCGGCGTCAATTTCGACGCCAAGGTGCGCCGCGAGAGTTTCGAGCCGGTCGATCTGTTCCACGCCCACATCGGCGGCATGGACGCCTTCGCCCACGGCCTGAAGATCGCCGCCAAGATCCGGGCCGACGGCGTGCTGAGCAAGTTCGTCAAGGAACGCTATGCGTCGTGGGATGAGGGCGTCGGCAAGAAGATCGAGGGGAAGCAGGCCGGTTTCGAGGAACTGGAAAAGTACATGCTGGAGGCGGGCGACGCGAAGCCCAACACGTCGGGCCGGCAGGAAATGCTGGAGAACGTCGTCAACCGTTACCTGCGTTAACGGCGTTGACCAGCCCAAAGCGCGAGCGACGGGTTACGCCTAACCCCGTCGCTCGCGCTCCGGGCTGGTATCGCGCGCGAAGGCGCGCAGGACGAAAAAGACCTCAATTCCCTTGTAAACCAGCGCCGCCAGCACGACCCAAGGTATCCATTCCAGCACCGCGCTGTACCAAGCGGCCGTGGCAGCTACAGGCGGCGGCATATTCGGCGTCGATAGATGCTCGCGCACGATCGGTGCCGCAAACCACCAGGCCGCCAAGAATATGCCAGAGGCAACGACGCCGGAGACGGCCTGGATCAGGTAGCGCCGCTTGGTCAGCGGGAACAGGCCGTACACTCGGACGCGCACGGGGTCCACGGGGAGTCCTCCGGTTACGAGGGAGGACATTTTAAGGAGAAGACGTAGGGGCGACAATCCGCTTGCTTTCAAGCGAAACGGTTGTATTCTCGATGCCACAACCGAATCTCTTGTATTGTTCGGAGAGCAACCGATGGCCGCCGTTCCCTCGCTCTCGACCGATCAGGTGGCGGCCTTCGTGGAACTGGCGCGACACGGCAGCTTGCGGGCCGCCGCGGAGACGCTGCACCTCACCGAGCAGGGCGTGCGCAATCGGCTGGTGTCGCTGGAGCAGCGGCTGCGCGTCGAGTTGTACCGCAAGGCGCGGGGGCCGCGCCGCGTCCAGCCGTTGACCGAGCAGGGGCGCAAGTTTTTGCCGCACGCCCTGGCCTTCCTCGACCGCGCCCGCCAGCTGGCCGAGGCGTTCGGCGAGGCGTCCGGGCCGCGGGAAATCCACGTCGCCGCCACGCAATACCTGATCCTCTATGTCCTCATTGACGCCGTGCGCCGCTTTCACAAGGCGTTTCCCGACATCCGCGTCCGCCTCAGCAACCGAACCGAGCAGGAAATCGAGGAGGCGTTGCTGAACGACCCCGACGTGGCCCTGGGCGTGGCGGCCCCCTACGAATCGTCGATCCGCCTGGAGTACGCCCACCTGTTTTCGCTGGATTGGAGCCTGGTCGCGCCGATGGGGCATCCGCTGCTGCGGAAGCCGAAGGCACGATTGGAAGACTTGATCGATCTTCCGTTGATCTTATTCGAGCGCGGCTCGACGGGCCGGCAGCACGTCATGGACGCCTTCCACGGGGCCGGCCTGTCGCCGCGCATCGACATGGAGACGACCAATACCGAAATCACGGTGCGGATGGTGGAGGCGGGGCTGGGCGTGTCGATCGTGCCGCTGCCGCCCGGCGGGGCGGTGACGCGCGGCCGGCGCATCGGCCGGCGCAGCCTGGCGGGGCTGATCCGGCCGATCCACTCCGGCGTCCTGACGCGGCGCGGCGAACCGTTGTCGCCGGCCGCGGAGGCGTTCAAGCGGTTTCTGTCGCCTAGCTCTTGAAAAGCTCCACCGGCTCATATGTCGCCCCGAGCACGTCCTTGCTGGAGACGCCGAGCCACCGGTCGAGGATCGTGGCGTAAACTCGGCGGAAGTCGGTGGTGTATTTGAGATTGCCCATCACGAGGTCCGACAGGCTGGGGTACGTGCCGGCCAGACCGGCGCGGACCTTGCCGCCGACGAGCAGCATTGGGGCGGCCGTGCCGTGGTCGGTGCCCTTGCTGCCGTTCTCCTTGACGCGGCGGCCGAACTCCGAGAACGTCATCATCAGGATGCGGTCGCCGTGGCCGCGCGCCGCCACGTCCTTGTAGAACGCCGTCATGGCGCCGGACACCTGCGTCATCAGGTTGGCGTGCGTAGTCGCCTGGGCGGCGTGCGTGTCGAAGCCGTCGATGGAGACGTAGAAGATGCGGGCGCCGAGGTCGGCGTCGATCAACTGGGCGGCCAGCTTGAGGCGCGTGGCCAGCGGTGTGTTCGGGTAGGTCGCCCTGGGTTGGTAGTTCTTGCCGATTTCGTGCAGTCGGCGGCTGCTGGCGTAGGTGTCGGCCGCCGTCTTCTGCACGAACTCCAGCAGGCCGGCCCCCTCCTTCGGCTTCACGGCCCCTTCGATCACGTCGCGCTGGTTCCTGCCGTCGGCGCCGTTGGCGGCCCCCGTTTGCAATTGGAAGTCTTCCAGAGTGGTGATCGACGGCACGCGCACCGGGGCCCCTTCCAGGGCCAACGGCGCCTTCTGGTTGCTGGCCTGGAGGTGGAACGCCGGCGCGCCGCGCATCCCCTTGAGCGCTTTGCCGAGCCAGCCTTCGGTGAGGAAATCGTCTGGCGCGGCCGTCTGCCAGATGTCCATGGAGCGGAAATGCGACTCCGAGGAGTGGGGATATCCCACGCCCTGCATGACGCACAGCGCGTTGTCCTGGAGCAGCCCGGCCAGGCCGTCCATGCCGGGGTGCAGGCCGATCTTGTCGTCGATCTTCTTGACCCGCGACGCGGGGATGGCGAGCGTCGGCCGGGCCTTCTCGTAGTCGTCGTCGTTGAACGGCACGACCATGTTCAGGCCGTCGTTGCCGCCGGTGAACTCGATGACGACGAGCACGGTGTCCTTGCCGCCGGGTTTGCCGGAGTCCGGGGCGAAGGCCGCGGCCCGGCTCAGGAACGCCGGCACGTTGAGGCCCCACGCCACCACGCCGGCCGAGGTCAGCTTCAGGAAGTCGCGTCGATTCTGAGACATGGTTGCTCCTTAGGTGCGGGCCGGCGAGCGGGGGGCGTAAGCCCCTGATTTAGCAACTGTCGATGATAGTATGCGGAATCAGGGGGCTTACGCCCCCCGCTCGCCCGTTGCTTGCGTCTAACTCAGTTGATACTCCGGAAGCGTCAACACCAGATGACACAGGGCGCGGACGCTGTGGTTGGCGGCCTCGTCTTCCGTCCAGTAGAACGGGACCGTCTGCTTGTGGGCTTTTTGTTGGTAGTCGCGCAAGCGCTGGCGCGACTCGGCCGGGGCGTCGCTTTGCAGAAACAGCGTCAGCAAGAAGTCGAGGATTTCGTCGTCGGACTTCTTGCCGTGCTTCCGGAGCAACACCGCGGGGTCGGTTCGGGCGCCGAACCGCGGGTCTTCGGTGGACGTGAGCGCCAGCGCGAGGTTTTGGCGGAACAGCAGCGTCTGGCCGTTCAGCCAGCTCGGGCCGCCGTCCCAGCCCTTGACCGACGGCGGGTTGAAGACGTTCTGGCCGAGCTGCTCCAGCACCGGGACCACGGCGGTCGTGCCGATGTGGCCCTCCAATCCGCGGACGATCCCCAGGGCGAAATCGACGGGCGATTTGATCCGTTTGCGATACGCAGAATCCGAAAAGAACAGGTTCGACGACAGCACCGTCTTCACCAGGGCGCCGAAATCGTAACCGCCCTTGCGGAACCCCTCCGCCAGCGGCTCGACCAACTCCGCCGGCGCCGCCCCGTCTTCGCTGATGAGGAAGCGGTAGAGCTTGCGCGTCAAGAAACCGGGCGCGGACTTCTGTTCCAGGCAGATGCGCACGATGTCGTCGCCGTTCCACTTCCCCGTCTGGCCGAGAAAGGTCTTCTCGCCCGCGTCGTGCTGGGATGCGTTGAATACGGCTGTGGCGCCCTGGATTTCCCAGCCGGTGAAGGAGCGGGCCGCCTCCCGAACGTCCTTCTCCGTGTAATTGCCGACGCCGAGGCTGAACAGCTCCATCAGCTCCCGGCCGTAGTTCTCGTTGGGGTTGCCCTTCTTGCTGTTGCGGCCGTCGAGCCAGATCAGCATCGCCGGGTCGTTGGACATTTCACGCAGCAGGACGGAAAAATCGCCGAGGGCGTGGCGGCGCATCAACTCGTTTTGGCCAAGCATGAAACGGGCGCTTTGCACCTTGGCGTTGCTGGTGGCGAAGTGATTGTGCCAGAACAGCGTCATCTTTTCCCGCAGCGGGTCGGGGCTGTAGAGCATCCGGTGCAGCCACCACGCCCGAAGCTGCACGCCGTTGTTCGTTTCGGCGATGCTCCGCGCCATCTGTTCGCTGATCTGGTCGTACTCCGCCTGGCCCGATCCGCCGTCGAGGAGTTTTTGGATCGTCTTCTCGGGACCGTCCTTGACGGCCGCGTCCAGCTCCGCGGCCGTCGCCCCGAACGCGGCCCGGCGGTAGAGATGGCCGGCGCGGCGTTCGTCCCACGGCGCATCGCCCGAGGGCCGGTACGCGGCCCATGCACGAGCCGGGTCGAGCTTCCTGGCCGCATTATCTGACATGGATGGTCTCCATTACAGCTAACAGCTAACGGCTGATGGCTGGTAGCTTTTTTGTCGCCCAGCGCACATCGAAGCGGAAGGAATCCGCCGCGTACGCCTCCTCCGCGTCCACCGCGCCCAGCCCGCGAATCCATTGAAGAATCGCCTGCACCTGCGCGCGGGCCTCGGCCGGCGGGACGGCCTGGTCGAGGATCGTCTGCGTCACCAGGCTGTCCTCGAACGCCATCGCGAGGTCGGCGAAGCCGTCCGACACGAGCCGGAATCGCCGGCATACGCCCGACGCCGCGGCGGGCGGCGCCTTGGCTTCCGTCTGCACTTCGTCCACCAGATCGCGGCACAGCTCGACCGTCGAGGCGACGACGAACTGATCGCCGACCCGAGCGAACGACGGCGTGAAGTTGAAACGCACGTCGTTCACGTCGGCCTGGAGCGGCGAGTCCTCCCGGAAGCGGTACGTCGTGATCTGGCAGTCCTTGTAGGTCTCTTCCGTCATCTTCAACTTGACGCGCGTGAGCGCGAGGAGGGCGGCGCCGCGCAGCACCGTCTCCAGGTGGCGGCCGAACGCTTCCGGGTCGCGCATTTCGGTGACGACCGCGAAGGCGGGGACGTGCAACTTGGGCGTGGTCTTGTAGCCCGCCGACTTCTGCTCCACGGCGACGAAGCGCTGGTAGGGTCCGGCTTCCGTCAACAGCTTGCTCAGCTCCAATCCGGACAGGAATCTTCCGGAATTTTTGTCCGCCGCCTCCATCGATTTGATCTGCTGGTCGCTGAACAGCTTGGCGCGGTCGGTCCAGAAGGGCGCCGGGTCCATGTAGAACGATTCGCTGTACAGGACGTCCTTCGGGGCCAGGAGCGGCCGGGCGCCGGGTTGCCCTTCCGGCGCCAGGTAGATCGACTTGATGGCGCCCATGCCGTCGCGGCCGCGCGGCATCCGCACGGTCAACAGAAGACCGTCTTTTTCCTTGCACAGCGCGGCGCAGACGAACGGCGACCGGCGGAGCGTGTCGGCCAGCGTGCCGAACACGATGGTGCCCGGAATGTCGAGCCGGACGGCGTAAAACTCCTTGACCGCTTTCTGCCGCTTCACGGCGTCGTAATTGATCCACAGGTTGGCGAGCGGGTGGGCCGGCAGCAACCTGGCGGCGTCCGCGACCGAGGCCGCGTCGGCCATGCTCTTCTTCGATTTTCCGGCGTACAGATCGAGAGCGGCTTGCAGCGCCTGTTCGTTGTTGCTGACGAGGAGACTGGCGCCGGCCACGGCGGCGGAAAAGTCGCCGATGCGAACCGTCTCGACGCCCTGATAGGTTGCCTTCAGCGGTCGTGCGTTGACGCCTTGCCGGGCCAGTTCCTGGTCGATCACGTCCAGGGCCGTGTCGGCAAACTTTTTCATCAGCTTCTCGTCTTTGCCCTGGACGACGAGCAGCGCCGTGGCGGGATCGGGACCAAACTTGGTGGCCAGAACGACGCCTCCGCCGGCGAGGCGGTCGAGCAGTTCCACGCGGTCGGCGCCAAGCCGCTTCTCGAAATAGGCGAGGAACTGGTAGTATCGGCGGGAGGTGGTCGAGTCGAGCAGCTCCTTGACGGACGGGAACTGCTCCAATTGTTTGAGGGCGTCGAGGCTCGTCACGGTTTCGACGAGCCGGCGCGGGTTTTTCACTTCCAGCAGGAGATCGGCCGAGTCGGGCACTAGCCGTAGCGGGGAGGCGGGCGCCTCCGCCGCGGCGCCGGCGGTGAGCAGCGCGACGAGCGAGAGGCCGGCCGCGAACCGGGGTAGCAGGCGCATGGGGGTCGGACTCCAGTGCGATGCGGAAGGCGAGCGGTGGACACGGGCATCGGCTAGGAATACTTCACGGGGATGCGGCGTGTTTCAAAAAGCCGAACGGAGGGCCGCCATGAGTCTGCGTCTGGCCGTTACCGCCGACCTCCACTGGGGCCACCGCACCGGCGGCGTCGCCACGACGCTGCTCGCCTCCCACCTGTGCGCCGAGCCGCCCGACGTGCTGGTGTTGGCCGGCGACCTCGGCGTCGGCCCGGCGTTCGAGGAATGCCTGGCCCTGTTCGCCGAGTTGCCCTGTCGCAAGGCGCTGGTTCCCGGCAACCACGACATCTGGGTCCAGGCGGAGGACGCGGACCACGATTCGCTCGACTTGTACGAGCGACAACTACCGGCGAGCGCCGCCCGCTTCGGCTTTCACTACCTGGACAAGGGCCCGTTGCTGCTGGCGGAAGGCGGCCCGGCGTTGGTCGGTTCGATCAACTGGTACGACTATTCCTGGGCGCTGGAGGAGATTCGGCGTCGCTTCCCCGAAGAGGAACACCGCCTCCACAGCAAACGGTTCACGCGCGGCCGGCACAACGACGCCAACTTCGTGCGCTGGCCGATCGACGACGTTCAGTTCACGGCGCGGGTCGTGGCGAAGCTGGAGCGCGACCTGCACGCCGCACGCAAGACCGCGGACCAGGCCATTGTAATCACTCACCACCCGCCGTTCCACGGATTAAGTTTCCCGCGGCCGGACGAGTCTCCGGTCCCGTTGGACTGGCTGTTATGGGAGGGGTTTTGTGGCAATCGAGCATTGGAAGAAGTGTTGAAGCGGAACGCGAGACATATTCCGTTCGCCTTCTGCGGCCACACCCATCGGGCGCGCGAGAGCGCGTTCGGCCCCATCCGGGGCTACAACGTCGGCGGCGATTACTCGATGAAACGGCTGCTCGTGCTGGACTGGCCGAAGGGGACGGTCGCGGCGCACGAATTCGCGGACGAGGAGGAGTGACCACTTCAGTGCGCTGGCGCGTGCGTCAGCGAATGCAAGTCCACCTCGCTGAGTTCCCGAATGAAGTTGCAGCCGAGGACGCGCTCCCGCTCTGACTCCACGACGACATGAACCACACACGCCAGGATGGTCAGTTCGGCATAGCCGTCCGGGGCATGCAACTCGGCGCTGAGCAGGGCGCCGGCCCGAATGTCTTCATCCACGAGCAGCGCGACGCCGCCGGCGGAAATGTTCAGAACCTTGGCCTCTCGGCGAGGGCCGTCTTCGTTCGAGATGACTTGATAGATCGCCTTGACCTGGCAGGGGAACCGCGACCAGTTGCGGCCGTCCAGAAGGTCGGGCCGCTGCTTGGAGGCTCCGAAGGCCGCCAGATCGGCGTCACCCAACTCCGCGGAGAATCGGCAGCCGAGGACCCATCGATCCTGGTCATTCGCCTGGCAATACACCACGCAGGCGAGGACGGTCGTATGCGGCGTATTATCGCGCGGAGGCGGTTCCAGCGTGAGCAGATCGCCCGGCTGGAAGCGACGGCCCACTTCAACCCGGACGCCGCCGGACGAGACGTCCAGGATGCGCGCGCTCAGGGACGTTTCCGCCTCTCCGGCGGCGGGAGTCACTCGCGTTTCCACGTTGACCTCGCGACGGTCCCATAGACGGCGATCTTCCTCGGCCAGAGCAGATGCGAGCGTATTGGAGGCGGGCTGGCGAGTCAAACGATTCCACAAGGATGCGGTGCGCTGGAACACGACCGTCTCCGATCCGAAGGTTGGTTAGCGGGATGAAAAGTCGCCGCGGGTAGAACCCGGACGCGGAGGCGCGTCGCCCTCACAACCATAAGTTATTCCGCCGCTCTGTCAAGTCGCGGACGGCGACGCGGCCTGACGGCCATCGCGTCGCCGCGCGCGAACAAATCTTGCACAGCGACTTCAAACCGGGAACCCTTTGGCGCCCGGAGTTCCCCGCGATTGGGCATGGCAAGCCGTTGTGCGGAGCGGCACGGGCTTTGCCATTAGGCCGTCATCGTGATAAGGTGAATGGGCGTCCTCCCGAACCGCTGCCGAAATGATGATCGAGTTTGCCTGCCCGGCCTTTTTGCTGCTCGCGCTCACGGCCCCGCCGCTGCTTTGGCTCCAGCTGCGCGGACGCCGCACCGCCCTGCGTCACCCGGCCGGAAATTTGCTCGCCGGCCTCCCTAGCGGCCGGACGCGGCTGGCGCGCTGGGGCGGCGCCCTCCTGCGGACGCTGGCGTTTCTGCTGCTGGCCGTGGCCCTCGCCGGGCCGCGGACCCCCGACCTGCACACGCGCATCGACGCCGAGGGCGTGGCCGTGATGATGCTGGTGGACGTGAGCGGCAGCATGGCCACGCACGACTTCGATTGGCAGGGCGAGCCGATCAGCCGGCTGGACGCCGTGAAGCGCGTCTTTCGCCTGTTCGTCGCCGGCGGCCAGGGCGACGACGCCCGCTCGTTCCAGGGCCGCCCCACCGACGCGATCGGCCTGGCGGTCTTCGCCACCCGCCCGCAAACCGCCTGTCCGCTGACGCTCAGCCATTCGGTGCTGCTGCGGCTTCTCGACGACGAACAGCCGCGCAGCGTCCCCGGCGAATCGGAAACCAACATCAGCGACGCGGTCGCCCTCGGTTTGCACCGGCTTCAGAGCGCCGGCCCGCGCCGCAAGGTGCTGGTGCTGTTGACCGACGGAGAACACAACGTCCCGAACCCGCGCTCCGACTGGTCGCCGCGCCAGGCGGCCCAGATCGCGGCCAGCCTCGACGTGCCGATTTACACCATCGACGCGGGCGGCGGCGACGGCCTTGCCGAGCCGGGCGCGGAGGCCGGGATTGGCGAAAGCCCCGCTCTGGCGCGCGAGCGGGCCGTGCGGACGCTGGAAGACATGGCGAAGGTCACGCACGGCCAGTACTTCCGGGCGGGGGACACGGCGGGGTTGCTCGACGCCTGCCGCGCCATCGACCGGCTGGAGCGCACTGACGTGAAGAGTTTTGAGTACCGCAAATACCACGAGGGCTATCCGTGGTTCGCGGGGGCGGCGCTGATGCTGTTCGCCCTGACCCTGGCGCTGGACCTGACTTTCTGGCGACGACTTCCTTGATAGGACGCCGAACCGATGCTGCGTCACTGGTTCGCACAATCCTGGGCGCTCTATCTGCTGGCGTTGCTGCCGGCGTTGGGGCTGCTGCTTTTGTGGGACCGCTGGCGGAGGCGCAGTGCGCTCTCCCTGCTGGGCAGCCCGGCCAGTCTGCAAGCGCTCGTGAACGCGCCGCGCGGACGACGCTTTTGGCGGGGACTATTTCTGACCCTGGGACTGCTTTGCCTCGTCCTGGGGACGGCGGGGCCGCAGTGGGGCCGCGACTTCACCCAGTCGGCGGCGTCCGGACGCGACCTGGTGGTCGTCCTCGATTGCAGCCGCAGCATGTTCGCCGAGACGCCGAGCCGGCTGGAGCGGGCCAAAACCGCCTTACTGGATCTCAGTCAGGCGATTGAGAAGCGCGGCGGCGCCCGCCTGGCGCTGGTCGTGTTCGCCGGCCGCGCCCGCCTGGCCTGCCCCCTGACCCACGACTACGACCATTTCCGCGAATCGGTCGAGGCCGTCGAAACGGACGCGTCCGATCCGGAACTCGAACCCGGACCCGACGGCGTCTCCGGCACGCGCATCGGCGCCGCCCTTCAGGAAGCCCTGCTGGCCCGCGACGACCGGCCGGAGTCCCGCGGCGTGCAGGACATCCTGCTCCTTTCCGACGGCGACGACCCTGCCCACGACGGCGAGTGGCGCGAAGGGGCCGCCGAGTGCCGCTCCCAGGGCGTCCCCGTCTACGCCGTCGGCCTGGGCGATCCGAACGTCGCGTCGGTGGTCCGCATCGACGGCCAGGCGCTCAAGTATAAGGGTGCGGAGGTCCGCACGCGCCTGGAGGAGGCGCCCCTGCGTCAAATCGCGGAGACGACGCGCGGCATGTACGTCCCCGCCCAAACGAGGACATTGCCGCTGGGCCAAGTTTACCTCGACGCCACCGCCGGACAGGCGCTGCGCCAGGAAGACGAGGATCGGCTGCCGGTCTACCGACAGCATTACTCCTGGTTCCTGGCGGCCGCGTTCGTTTTGTTGTCCCTGGCCGTGATGATCGGCGACCATAAGCGGCCCGTAATATCCCAGGAATTCACCCCGCCCGCACCGATCGCCTCCGCGAGGACGCCATGAAGACGCGCTGGTTCTGGGCCGCCGGCCTGTTCGTGACGGCGTTGTACGCGACGGCCGCGGCGCCCGCGCCGGACTGGAGGACGTTGTTGCGCCAGGGCGACGCGGCCTACGAACGCGGCGATTACAAGGCCGCGACGGCGCTGTACGAGCAAGCCGGGGACCGCACCACCGACCCCGGCCTCGTCGCCTTCGACCTGGCCGCGGCGCGGTATCGACTGGCCCTGGCGTCCGACGCCGACCGTCCCCGGCTGGCGCAGGAGTCGGAGCAGTCATACCGCTGCTGCATCGGGCCAAACGATCCAAGGCGGGCGCCGGCCCTGTACGGGCTGGGCGACGCGTTGCTGTTAAAGGCGGACGGCCGCGACGCGGACGCGCTGACGGCGGCCATCGCAGCGTATGAACAATGTCTGGCGCAAGCGAACCTCGACGTGGAACTGGCCGACGACGCCCGGCATAATCTGGAGCAGGCCCAGCTGCAACTCCAGCAAATCGCCCCGGCCGGCGCCCATCCGAAGGACGAGCCTTCGACCGGCGACGGCCCGTCCAAACCGAAGCCGCCGCCGGACCGGACGCCGGGATCGCGGCAGAACCCGACGCACGACCAAACCGGAAGCAAGGTGAAGCCGGACAAGAACGGCAAGGCGGCCAGGCCCGTGGAAGGGTCGAAGCCGGTGGAGACGACGGAGCCGACGCCGGGAGAGGGCAACCTGCCGCCGGTGCCGGATCGCGCCGACCTGCCGCCGCTGTCGGCGGTTGACGCGGAACGCCATCTCGAACTGGCGGCGGAGCGGATTCAGGAAGACCTCAAGGTGCATCGGCGGTCGAAGGCGGCGGCGCCGGCGGCGAACGTGCGCGACTGGTGAAAGAAGACAACGGAGACCGTTTTAACTCAATTCAAGTCGGCTCCGCCGTCGCGCCCCCATGTAGCTCGCTTCCAGGTCCACCGGCACGCAACCCGTCCCCCGCAGCGCCAACGGCAGCAGCGGCAAAGGCTGATCGACGGCCAACGGGACCGGCCAAAGTTCTACGCGGTCGCCTTCCGGCGGCCGATTCGGGCGGTAGGCGGCGGCGTACACCGTGGCGTCCGCCCGAAAGAGGTACGGATCTCCCTGCCCGATCAGGGCCATCATCACGTTATGCAGGTCGGCCGTCCGCCCGGTCACTACGTCCACCGCGATCAGGCCGACACCCTGGGACAGATAGTTGGCGCACTTGGCCGCAAAGAGGCGTCGGGCTTCCGGCCGGTCCTTGTTCCCGGGACTGACCAGCTCGATGGCGGCGACGAGGGTCGGCCCCGCCCAGGCCGCGCAGCGAGTCGCGCGCCCTGTTCGCCTACCGCCAGGGCCTGGTCGGCCGCCGCGGCGCCGCGCGGCCGTCAGACGGCGCCGCCGACGCCGACCAGGCCGGCGGAACATCCGTTTCCGCCGGACTTCAGTGGCAATGGACCCTTCCCGCCTTCCCGTTCTCCAGCTCGATACCGGCCGGACCCAGTCCGCCGTCTCCCGGTCAGGCGACGGAGAAGACGGTCACGGGGTCGCTTGGGGACACGCCGGTCGGGAACGTTTGCGAGATCATCGCGCTCACGGAATCGAAGTAGTAGAGGCCGGCGGGACCGAAGTTGGCGAAGATGTTGTCGCTCGCGCCGACGGCGACCGCGGCCGCGTCCACGCCGTTCAACGGCTCCAAGCTCGCGTAGGTGACCGGGGGCGTGAATCGGTACACGCCGGTCCCGTTGGGCGGAGGATTGTCGAACACGGCCGCGAAGACGTTGTTGACGTTGACGCCGAGGGTGGAAACGTCCTGGGAGATCTCCACGGCCGCCCAGGTCGGCGGCGTCGCCGTGAGCGCCGTGATTTCCCAGATGCCGTGGCCGGGGAACTCGGCCGTCAGGATGCCGTTCGCGGTCAGTTGCAACAGGCTGGCGTCGAGCGTGGGGGCCCCCGCCGGCTGCTGCCAGCTGTTGGTCGAACTCGTGTAAAGCCAGACGCCGGCGCCGGGGAACTCGCCCACGACGTCGCCGGCGTCGTCGAGGCCGACGATGCTGGCATGAATTCCCGCGATGGCGGGGGGAGGGTTGCTCGACGCACCCACGGCGTTCAGGTGCTGCCAGTTCGTTGAGTCCTCATCGCGCCAGACGCCGACGGCGTCGGGGTTGACGTTGGCGGCGCCGCTGGCGAACGTGGCGGCCACCGCACCGGAATCCACGATGGAAACGCCGTCGGCGAAGCCCGCGCTCAGCTTCACCCAGCCCGTCGAGTCCTCGCAGCGCCAGACGCCGACGCCGGCGGCGTTGACGCCGCGGCCGCCGGGGGCGAACACGGCCACGACGTCGCCGTTGGCGGCCACCGCCACTTCGGCGGCGTCCGCCATGGTCAGCAGCGTCCAGTCGCTGCCGGTCGGGGCGCCGCCCGTATTGAGGAATCGGTACACCCCTTGTCCCGTGAAATCGGCGACCGCCCAGGTCACATCGACAGTGACCACCGCGGCGCCCTGCGGAGCGGCGTCGCCGGGGACGCCGAACGTGTCCAGGAGGACCGGGCCAGTCGGCTCAGTCAACAAGCCCGTCGTCGTGTCCACCGTCAGCGCATGCACCTGGTTGCCACCGGGGAAGAGGGGGTCGGTGCTGGTGCCTGCGGCGTTGGCCGCGCTGATAGCGTAGAGAGTTTTGCCGTCGGGCGACAGCGCAACCTGGAAGGCGCGGACCTTCAGTGGTGTGGACGTGCCGGATAGGTTGTACGGGCCGTTCAGGGTGAACTCCTGAATCTGCACCGGGTTCGTCGGGTCGACCAGCGAGAAGACGCCTACCGAGTCGGAATTGCTGTCGCCGGTATAGAGGAATTTGCCGTCGGCGCTGACGGCGGCCCAGCACGGGGTGATCCCCCCCATTGGTATGGGGGCCTCGCGGATGTAGGTGATGTTGCCGGAGGCGTCGTAGCTGAAGACGGCGACCTCGTTGTCTAGAGCGAGGCCGGCGTAGATGACGCGCGCGTCCGGGTTCAAGACGGCGCCGAGCAACAGCGGCGTGGCCACCGGCGCCCCCACGGGGCCGCTGGCGACGGGAACCAGCGTGCCGTCGGCCTGGATCTGGTAGGGGATCAAAGTATTTCCCCCTTGCGCCTGTGTCGCCCCGGCCGGAGTGGCAAAGTTGTCCACGAAGAGCAGCTTGCCGTCGGGCGTGATCAGGCTGTGGGAGGGCGACGACTGCTCGTTGAACGTCACGGTCGAACCGGGGATCGCCGTGAGCGCGCCGTTGCCGCCGATATTAAAGACGGTGATGTTGGGCACGTCGTCGCTGGGGTAGGCGGTTCCGTTCCCCGGATTGAAGGCCGAATCGCCGCGGTTGGTCACGTACAGGTGGTTGCCTGAGACGGCGAGGCTGTCCGGCTGCACGCCGAGGGAGTTGAACGTGCCAACCAGGGTGAGGCCGCCGTTGCTGTTGTTAATGGTGAACGCGCTGACCGAGCTGCTGCCCTGGTTGACGGCGAAGAGGAAGCGGTTGTCGGGCGTGGTGACCACCTCAAAGCTGGAGTCGTTGGGCCCGAGGAGCGGGGAAATGTTCCTAAAGCCATAGCCACCGGTGCTGAACGAGCCGATCTCCGTGAGAGTGCCGTTGGCGTTTTGTTGGAAGGCAAGCACCGCGTTCCCGTTGGAATCGTTGCTTTCGGTGTAAACGAACGTCGTGAGGCCGGAGAGGAGGGTGCGGTCCTCCAGGCTTTCCAGGCAGGGGCGAACTCGGCGCGAGTCCGCATTGCGCCGGGACGGGCGGCATTTCCAGGTGCTGTACCTCATCGATGATGCTCCGTGGGGTCATGGGCGAGTCAGGGAGGGGGACAAGGGGGAAAAGGGCGACACATTGTTCGGCTTTTTTAAGGCTACGTGGGTTCGGGGGAACGTGCAGCGAGCCAAGGCTGGCTCGCATGAACGCCCGCGCCCCCCGGCCGCGCGATTGTTGCCGAGGTTCAACCGATGGTAAATCAGGCCATCGGCGCTGATTCGGCAGGGGGGGTAACTTGGGAATAGCGTACCACCTGCGCGGCCGGTGTCAAGCGAAAACGGACCCTCTCCGAGGATTATTCGCACCGTAGCACTGGCCGCCGGGGCGCAGCTGACTTGCGCAGGCGTCTGGAACCGAATTGAGGTCGCGATTCGCTTCTAGATACTTGCCGGCCGCCTGCTCGCGGCGGCGGCTGGCTTCGATGCAGCTGACATAGCCCCGCCGCCGCGGCGCCCCGCCGTCCACCTCTTGACGCCTCCAGGGCCGCCGCCCGGCCGTCCGCCACAAGACGCGACCGATTGCCGCCCCCCCGCGCCGCCGCTACAGTGACGAAGCCGCACGCGCCCCGCCGACTATGGAGACGTTCATGCCGTCCGACCGCAACCGCACCAGCCGCCTCACCACCGAAGGCCCCGGCCGCGCCCCCAACCGCGCCATGCTCCGGGCCGTCGGATTCCAGGACGACGACTTCGACCGCCCCATCGTCGGCGTCGCCGACCTCTTCTCCGACATCACCCCCTGCAACGCCCACCTCGACCGCCTCGCCCGCAAGGGCTGCGAGGGCGTCTACGCCGGCGGCGGCGTGCCGCAAATCTTCGGCGCCCCCACCGCCTCCGACGGCATCATGATGGGCCACCAGGGCATGCGCTACAGCCTCGTCTCGCGCGAGGTCATCGCCGACAGCCTCGAAGTCGTCGCCGGCGGCATGAACCACGACGGCCTGCTGGCCTTCGGCGGCTGCGACAAGAACATGCCCGGCTGTCTCATGGCCATGGGCCGTCTCAATATCCCCAGTATCTTCGTTTACGGCGGCAGCATCCTGCCCGGCCTCGGGCCGGAGGGCGAGGACGTGGACATCGTGTCGATCTTCGAGGCGGTCGGCCGGCGCCAGGCCGGCGCGCTCGACGATAAGACGGTCCACAAGATCGAGTGCGAGGCCTGTCCGGGGGCCGGGTCGTGCGGCGGCATGTACACGGCCAACACCATGAGTTCGGCCATCGAGGCGCTCGGCATGTCGCTGCCGTATGACGCCAGCCTGCCGGCGGTGTCGGCGGCCAAGGAACGCGAGTCGTTCCTGGCGGGAAGGGCGGTCGTCCAGCTGATCGAGAAGAACATTCGTCCCAGGGACATTATCACCCGCAAATCACTGGAAAACGCCTACACGATGGTGCTGGCGCTGGGCGGCTCGACCAACGCCGTCTTGCACCTGGCGGCCATCGCCCGCGAGTCGGGCGTCGAATGGACGCTGGCCGACTTCGACCGCCTCGGGGCCAAGGTGCCGCACCTGGGGGACCTCAAGCCGGGCGGCCGGTTCGTGATGAACGACCTGCACCGGGCCGGCGGCACGGCGGCGGTGCTGCGCGGCCTGCTTGACGCGGGGATGCTGCACGGCGACTGCATCACGGTGACGGGCGCGACGCTGGCCGAGAACCTCAAGGACGTGGAGAGCATTTTCAAGCGGCGGCAGGAGGTGGTGCGTCCGCTCAACCGGCCGCTGCACGGCACGGGCCATCTCGTCATCCTGCACGGCAACCTGGCGCCCGACGGCGCGGTGGCCAAGGTGGCGGGCTTGAAAACGACGCGCATCACCGGCCCGGCCCGCGTCTTCGACGGCGAGGAGGCCTGTTTCGCGGCCATCCAGAGGCGCGAGATCAAGGCCGGCGACGTGGTGGTGATCCGCGGCGAAGGCCCGGTGGGCGGGCCGGGAATGCGTGAAATGCTCTCCGTGACGGCGGCATTGTCGGGCCAGGGGCTGGGGGAGAGCATCGGCCTCATCACGGACGGTCGTTTTTCGGGCGGCACCCATGGATTGGTGGTCGGCCACATCGCCCCGGAGGCGTGGATCGGCGGGCCAATCGCCTTTTTGCGCGACGGCGACCCCGTGACCATCGACGCCGAGAAAAAGGTGGTGTCGGCGGACATTAGCGATGCCGAATGGGCGAAGCGCAAGGCCGGCTGGACGGCGCCGCCGATCCGGGCCAGGGGCGGAGTGCTGGCCAAGTACGCCCGCACCGTGCGTTCGGCGTCGGAAGGGGCGATCACGACTTGAATCGAGCAAAAGCGATTTCACCACAAAGACACGAAGGAGACAAAGGAAGCACAAAGAAGGCACTAGCAAATGTTCGAGATGGGCGCGCCTTGGAACCCCGCCTTTCTGGCTTCTTTGTGCTCTTTGTGTCTTTGTGGTGAATCTTCTTTTTGTGTCAGCCGGTCGTCACCGGGTAGCCCTTCTCGCGCCAGCCGCGGACGCCGCCGTCCATCGAAATCACGTTGGTGTAGCCCATTTTCTGGAGGTTGTCGGCCGCCAGTGCCGAGCGAAAGCCGCCGCCGCAGTAGAGCACGATTTCCGAGCCCGCGTCCGGAAAGCGCTGCTCCACGTCGCGTTCGATGATCCCTTTGCCCAGATGGACGGCCCCGGGCAGATGGTCCTTGGCGTACTCGCTCTCTTCGCGCACATCGACGAGATGGAATTGCTCGCCGCGGTCGAGCCGGGCCTTGATCCGATCGACCGTCGTTTCCTTGACGCGGGCGCGGGCCTCGTCCACAAGCCTGAGGAACCGCGGAGAATGTTGATGAGCCATATTCGTACTCGTTTCTCATGGGGCGAGCGGCGCGGCGACAGCCCGCCGGTGCGGCGCTTGTTCCCCGGCGCAAATCTATTCCGGCGGTGACCCCGCGCACTCACGCGCCACGGGCGAACGATTTTGCCAGGGTTCGCGCGGTTTCCTGCGCCAAGTCCACCACGACAAAATACGACGCGGGATACAGGTAATCCTCGCCGCTCTCGTCAATGACGCGCAAGTCGCCGTCTTTCTCGGCCTCCGCGTCCGGGACGACGCGATAGACCTTGTGCAACTCCAGTGACGCGGGGTACTCCGTGTTCTCCACGCAGACGGCGAACCGGGGGACGGATTGCTTGCGTGTTGCCATGGTAATCAGTCCAGATAGCGTTTTCGTTTGACTTCCTTGCGGCCGATGCCGTGAGCTTCGTACCAGTGCAGTTCGGCCCTCCGAACGCGGCCGTCCGGTAAGCGGATCACCGCCACGCCTTTGAGCTTCCGCCAGCGCCCTGGGCCGTATTGCTTGCGGAGGCGCAGGATTTCCCGGATCGCGGGACCGACGGCGATCACCTCAATGTCAGTGATCGCGCCGAGGACCTCGAAAGATTTCATGCCGGACCAGTATTGAAGATCCTTGCCGCCATCACGCGCCGGGACGAAAAGGAGATAGCCCCGCCGGTGCTTAACTCTTCCCGCCCTATTCTATGCCGGCGGCCTGAAGCCGCCCTGCTCGCCCCTTCATCATTGTGCCGGCGGCGTCAGCGTGATCGCTTCCGTGGGCTTACTCACAGCCTTGTCGTTGTCGTCGGCGTCGATCGCCGCCATGCGGTAGGTCAGTTCCTTGCCAGAAGGCGCCGTGAAATCCACCCACTCCTGGGGATTGTCCGGATCGCCCTGCAGGCGCGGCGGCCGGTAGGCGATGACCTGCCATTTGCCGCCGCCAATGCTCCGCTCCACCCGATAGCCGGCCGCGCCGTCCGACCCCGGCTCCCAGGCGACCTTCACCGCGTCGTCCTGGTAGGCCGCGGCCGTCACCTTCGCGGGCGCGGTGGGCGGACCCGTCACCGCGGTCAGGGCGCGCGGAGGCCCAGGCGCCTGATGGTCTTTTCGTCCGGCACAATGCGGCCGCACTTGTTGGCGATGAAGGCGCAATCGGTCATCATCACCTCCTTGTGCTCGACCAAATCGCCGACCCAGCCGGGCGTCTGGTTCCAGGCGATCAGCAGGCCGTGACAGTCGGCGCCCAGTCCGCCCATGCCGCCGGGCGCCCCGACGCCGCGCGTGTGGACGTTGTGCGTGATCGCCCAGGAAAAGATGGGCGTCCCCTCCAGCGCCCGACAGACGATGCCTTCGCCGTCGTTGCCGGGCATGGAGCCGACGTTGTTGAAGGTGTTGCCGTCGATCCACAGATTGCGGCCGGCCAGGTCGAAGGCGCGCGACCGATTGTCGGAATCCCCCCTCGCCGCCTGCCAACCGTCCAGCGTCAGGACGCCGGAGGGACCGATGCCGTACACGTTGTCGTTCTGGCGGAGGAAGTCGCGTTCGTTGCGGTTGTCGGCGACCGTGACCCACTGACCGCCGATGCTGTAGCCGGTCTGGCCGTGGTTGAAGACGTAGTTGTCGCGGACCACGACGCCTTCCTCGAAGTAACCGGGACAGGCGCCGTCCGCCCGCGCCCCGGTCAGCAGTTCCTTGTTGACGTCGATGCCGATCGTCTTGCCGTAGTCGAACTGGACCAGGCCGGCGGGCCGGTTGGCGGGAGTCGCCGTCGTCCGCTGGTGATAACGGAAATTCTTGCGGCTGATCGGCAGCAGGTTGTTGGCCACCAGGACGCGCGAGCCGTACACGACCGCCCGGCGCAATAGCGCGAGGTGTGGAAGCCGTTGGGACCGTATCCTGGATCGGTAAAGTCGTCCAAAACGGCGGCGTCTTCGAGGACGCAGCCGAAGACGAGCCGGCCCTTGCCGGCCCCTTGGTATTTCTTGCCGCCGCCGGCCAGGGCGTCGATGGGGTGCGTGCCGGAGGGGTCGCGCTCGGCCCAGGCGTTCTTGATCTTGTCGCTGAGCAAGGCGTGGGCCGACTCCCAGGTTTTGCCCCAGTTCACTTGCGGCCCGAAGGCGATGGTGGCCCCGACCAGATGGACCCAGGCGACGCCGACGTTATCGACGGTCTTGATGCTCCGGTTATCGTCGGGGATCAGTCCGATGAAATTCCAGTCGCGCGGGACCTTGCCGCCGCCGCGTTCGCGGAACCCGAAGATGAACTTCGTCGGCAACTCCAGTTTACCGTCGCTCGCCGTGGGATGGCCGGCCGGCGCCTCGCCGCGAATGACCACGCCGCGCGACAGCATCAGGCCGCGCCCCGGCGGCATGGTGGAGAAGTCATACGTGCCGGCGGGATAGTAGAGGACGCCGCCCGTTTCGGACAGCTCGGCGCGCGCCCGCTCGAACTTGTCGTAAACGGTCTTGCCCTTGGCGTAGGTCGCCATGTTGATGACGTGCTTCCAGTTCACGCCGTCGGTCCAGGCGGGGTAGCCTTCCGGGCCGGAGTAATAGGTGGCGACCGGGTTGTCGGTCGGGACGGCGGCCCGTGCCGCGGGCGCCAGCAAGAGGGCGAGGGACAGCAGGGCGACCATTCGGGCTTTGCGGCGGAGCATGGGAATCTCGCGCGAAACGAGGGCGTCCGAAGCGTCAAGGGACAATGATGCGAGTATACCCCGTCGCGGGGCTGAGACAACGTCCCGCCCGGCGTCCACGACCAGGCGAGATGCGGTGGTCCGCCTAAAACTCCGCGCTGCCCGGCGTCCGCGGGAACGGGATCACGTCGCGGATGTTGGCCATGCCCGTCACGAACTGCACCGTCCGCTCCAGTCCCAGGCCGAACCCGGAGTGCGGCACGGTCCCGTAGCGCCGCAGGTCGAGATACCACCAGTACGCCGCCGGGTCGAGGTGTTGGTCCTTCATCCGCTGTTCCAACACGTCCAGCCGCTCCTCGCGCTGGCTGCCGCCGATGATTTCGCCGACGCGCGGGACCAGCACGTCCATGGCCCGCACCGTCTTGTCGTCGTCGTTGAGCCGCATGTAGAAGGCCTTGATGCCGCGCGGGTAGTCGTACAGGATAACGGGCTTTTGGAAGTGCTTTTCGGTCAAATAGCGTTCGTGCTCCGCCTGGAGGTCGGAGCCCCATGGCGTCGGGAACTCGAACGTCTGCCCCGATTTCGACAGGACTTCCACGGCCTCGGTGTACGTCAGCCGCACGAACTCGTTGGCAACGATGCCCTCCAGCGTCGTCTTAACGGTGGGGTCGATGCGCTCCTGGAAGAACTGGACGTCCTCGGCGCAGCGTTCCAGCACGTCGCGGCAGACGCGCTTGAGGAACGCCTCGGCCAGGTCCATGTTGTCGGTCAGCTCGAAGAACGCCATCTCCGGCTCGACCATCCAGAACTCGGCCAGGTGGCGCGACGTGTTGGAGTTCTCCGCCCGGAAGGTCGGGCCGAAGGTGTAGACCTTGCCCAGGGCGCAGGCGAAGATTTCCGCCTCCAGCTGTCCGCTAACGGTCAGGTAGGACGGCCGGCCGAAGAAGTCCTGTTTGTAATCGACGCCGGCGGCGTCGCGCGGCGGCTTGGCCGGGTCGATGGTGGTGACGCGGAACATCTGGCCGGCGCCCTCGCAGTCGCTGGCCGTGATGATCGGCGGGTGGATGTAAAGGAACCCATGCTCCTGGAAGAATTGATGGATGGACATGCACACCTGATTGCGCACGCGGGCCACGGCGCCGAAGGTGTTGCTGCGCGGCCGCAGGTGGGCCTTTTCGCGAAGGAACTCCAGCGAATGGCCCTTCTTCTGCAAGGGGTAGGTCGCCGGGTCGGCCCAGCCGTGGACGACGATCTCCCTGGCCAGCACTTCCGTCGGCTGGCCCTTGGCCGGCGAGGCGCGCACCGCGCCCCGCACCGTGACGCTGCAACCGGCGGAGAGTTTCAGGACCTCGTTTTGGTAGTTCGGCAGCGCGGCCTCAGCGACGACCTGGACGTTGCCCAGGCAGGAGCCGTCGTTGAGTTCGAGGAAGCTGAAGCCGCCTTTGGAGTCGCGGCGCGTGCGCACCCAGCCGCGCAACGTTGCCTCCCGGCCGACCGACTCCACCCGCCGCGCCTCCGCCACACTCATCGTATCCATCGTCGTCTCCCGCCCGAGGTCGATTGGTCCTATGGAGTCAGATTATGCGACCGGGGCGGCCTTCGCACACCTGTTCGCCAGGGCAGGCGGCTGAATGACTGAGCTTGAGAGGAGAAGGCGAAATGATCATGAAGAGGCAAGCCAGCCATCGGGTCGGCATTTTCCCCCCTCCAAGCGGAATCGCCGACTAGCGGAAGACGACACGACCCGGACGAAGGGGCGTCTTGAACCCTTGAGTCGCCCTGGCCGGTCGCTGTTCGTCCCCTTGTCTTTTCCCCCCAATGTGCTTTCCTCAAAGCATCTTCACCGGGCCGTCGAGGCGTCTCCTTCATGCACACGCAACTGCGGATCGTGGCCGGATCGCTCAAGGGCTGCAAGGTCTCCTTCACCATCAACCCCGCCCTCCGGCCGACGCCGCAGATGGTGCGCGAAGCCCTCTTCAGCATCCTCGGCGACGCCGTGCCCGAATGGCCCTTCTTCGATGTCTTCCCCGGAAGCGTTACAGGCGAATGATGGAACAGACGGGATTCAGTAAGATCTACTCAACACCTCTGGTTTCGATAGATCGATGACCGTCGCCCCGTCCATCGCGAACCATTCGGGATGACAGGTGAAGACGATAATCTGCAGCGGTCCCGCCGGCGGCGTTGAGCCAGGATCGCCGGCCGAAGCGTTTTTCAGAACGGCGCGCATGCGATCGAGCCGCACCACGTCGCTGTGGGTCAAAGGGTCGTCCAGCACGGCCACGGCTGGCTCTTCCTGGGTTGAGAGCATCGACCCGAGGGCGAGCCGCACCATCATGGCAAGCTGCTCGATCGTCCCGATGGACTGTTCTCCAAGCGTCCATTCGGTCGCGCCGTCGCCGGCCACCAGCTTCTCCGGCAGCAGGTGATCGTTGAAGCGGATCGACTGAAAATCGCCGATGCGCAGAAGACGCATCCACCGCAGGATTCGATCATGAATCGGCCCCATGAGGGTGCCGAGTTGCTTCTCGCGGCACTCTTCAAAAAGGGCATATAGCCGATCGTACGCCTCGCTCTCCAGAGCCTCGCGCTCCGTCTGGTACACGAGTTCCTCTACGCGCGTGGCGGCCGCGGCGCGCTTCTGATGCAGCCCTTCCGTCAGGCTCATCGCGCCCTTGATTTGGTTGAACTCCTCCTCAGCCTTCGTCAGCTGCGTGTTGAGCGCGCGCAACCCTTCTGCGGCAGCGTCGAGGCGTTCCCGAATGGTTTCTTCACCTTCGCTCAGCTTTGCCTCTTCCAACGCGCTGAGCGCTTTGGCAAGTGCCTTTTCGGCGTCGCCAATCGCACCCTCGATCTGTTCCGCCGTCAACATCCGACTGAGTTCATCGCGATGGACGCCTGCTGTGGCGTTGAGGCCCGCCAGTGTCTCCTTCGCAACCGCCTCTTGCCGCCGGAGTCCCTGCATAGCGCTCTGGCTCTTGTCCGCCTTAGCGCCTCTCTTAATATTGGCGGAGTCGGTATCCGGCTCGCCATTGATTTCGCGCTCGGCTTCCTCGACTTGCTTTTCGGCGGCGCTGACCTGTTCCGCATTCTCTTGGATGTGTTCATCGAGTTGCCTATCGAGCCGCTGCAGGTCGTCCGCGGATGTCGGAAGGGAGTTGCTCGAAAGGGATGATCCCGGATCGGAATCGCTCGCCAACAGGAGCTTCTCAAGCCGGGCTGCCTTCTCACGCAGGGGGTCGAGCCCACTCGGGGCCAGCCGACGAACGTCCTCCTGCATGCGCTTCAATTCGGGGTCGCGCACGGCCTTCTCGGCCGCGAGGCGACGCAACTGGTCGAGGGCGGTCGGGTGGCCAGCGGCGACGCCGAACGGGGCCAGCCCCTCGGCGAATTGGCGATCCAGCTCACTCAGGTCGCTTTCGATATGATCGAGGCTGCGCGCGTCCGAACCGCGGGCGAGTTCCACGCGGCCCCAGCCGGGAATGGCGATCTCGGCCCGGCGGCGGACCAGGCGCCGCAGGGGCGTCTCATCGGCCGCCGGCCTTGCTTCCGCCGCGGGGGCGCCATCGATCGCCAGGCTCGGGACCGCCGCTCCCGGTTCAGGCGAGAGGACCAAGGCGATCGCGGCGGCCTCCAGGTCGGCCCTCGCCTGGCCCGCTTTGGTGCGGTTGTCTTCGAGCATTTGGATAGTCGTGGCCTCCGGGGCGGGGCGCTCGCGTGCTTGGTTCTTCATTTCTTCGAGGTCACGGGTCGTCTTTTCCGCCTGCTTCAAGTTGTCCTGAGCGGCCGCCGCCTTATCTTTCAAGGTCAGCAACTTGAGGCGTTCGCCTGCGGCGTTGCGGCGGCCTTGCAGACCACGCCCTTTGTCTCTCAATATTTGAATGTCGCGCCGCAAGTCGCTCAACCTTTGCTCGGCGGCACGGAGCACCCGGCTCCTTTCTTCGACAGCGCCGCCGGCCTTCTCAGCAAGCCTCTTCGCTTCGCGCAAGCGTCCTTCTTTTTCCGCACGCTCCCCTCGCTGCTTTCCCGCGTCAGCCACCTCCTTCTCGGCCGCCGCCACGCGCTCCGCGGCAAGCCGATGGGTCTCAAGACGTATCAGGCTTGCCTCATATTCCTTCCGAAGACGTTCGTGTTCGCGCGTCTTGTCGGACTGCTGGCGCCGCAGATCTCGACAGCTGATTTCGAGGGTCGCCGATTTCTCCATCATCGTCTCGAACTTCCGGTACTCGCCTTCGATGTGGGCCAGTTCTTCCTGGTGGTGCTTGAGGTCCGCCAACGCCTTGTCGAGCGGACAATCCTTCTTCAGTTTCGGCCTTTCGCCGGGTTTGCTCCGCGCCCGAACCAACGGGACCATGCCTCTTTGACACGGCCGAAGAATTGGTCATCTAGTGGTGTCTGGAGTACCCCGAGAACGCTGCGAAGCTGGGACTGCACATCCGAATCGAACTTTTTCGGGTCGGGTAAATGGAATTCCGCCTGAGTCAGCCAGAGCAGCTGTTGCAAGCCAGAGTCCGAATTCTTGCCGCCGACAAGCTGCCGCGCGCGCTCATGAGCGTCGGCAGCCGTCGATTGCTCCAGTTTCCATGTTCCGGCCGCGGTGCGGCTTTCCAGCTTGCTCTCCCTGCTGCCGAACTGCTTGGTGATCCGCCAGGAAGTCGCCTTGCGCCGGAAGGTGACGCTGACGCGCGGTTTGTCGTCGCCATTCTTGGTGAACCAGCGCTTGAGTCCCTGTGAGGCGGAAGTCGCCGGATAGTCCATCAAACATGCGCGCAGCGCGGCGACGATGCTGCTCTTTCCCGTGGCATTCGGGCCGTGCAGGACAACGACGCCGGTCGGCGGCAGGCTGTCCACGGCGATGCGCTTGATGCACGACCAGTTCTCGATTTCAAAGCCTTCAAGGATCATTTAGACAACTCCTCCCAAGCGATGCGGTACAGCAATTTCAGGGCGTGGTCCGCGACGCGCTTGGCTGCGGCGTCGGTCGATCCCGAATCCTGCCGCAAGCGCTCCGAGCATGCGCGACAGGACGCCATCGCCGACGATCGTGCTCAACTGCTCGGGTGTTGGCTCGATGAGGAGTTCGTCGGTGTGGAAACTGGAACCAGGGCAATAGCGGCCGCTGACGATTTCCTGGAGCACTGCATTGATGCGCTGGTGCTTGTCGGGGTCGAGGACGCCGGCAAGAGTCAACCTCACGACCATGCGTTCTCGGCCGACTCGTTCCGCATACTTGGTGATGATTTCCCCGAGCGGCCGGGAAGTCACGTCCAATTGCTCCGCGGACCAACGCAGCCGGCCGACCTCGACCGTCTCAATGTGGGGCGGCGCACCCGCCTCTTCGATCGACACCAGCAGCGCCGTGCCGCAACCGTCGTCCTGGAAGCGCTCAGCGTCGCCGTCCGTGGAATAGGACGACCACCCCGTCGAAAGGGCCGCCTTCAATTCGGGGAACCGCATCGGCTCATGCGTACCGCTGTAGGCGGTTCGCTCAGCGCCATCGGAGGATCGGAGCCGCAGCGATTTGTGCCAGTGGCCGAGCGCCAGGTAGTCCAGGCGATAGTGATCGGCCGCGTCCTTGCGGATAAGGTGGTCGTCCAGAGGCAAGTTGGGAATTAGATTGAGGCTTCCGTGAGCCAGACCGATGTGGATCGTTCGATCACCGTCGATCCGGGGGTGGTCGGAGATCCATGTCGTCGGGTCGTCGATCGAATTACGATTCCTTAGCGGGCAGGGAAAAATCACGACCGGCAAACCGGGGACGGCGACGGGCATCGGTTCCCGCAGTAGACGGACGTGTTTCGTCGGCTGCTCGCGCGTCCAGGGATCGCGGTCCCAGACTCCACCGGGAGTAAGCGGATCGTGATTGCCGGGGATGATGTACACCGGACACGGTATCGTCTTTCCTTCAAAGAGCGTGAAGGCGCGTTCAGCGATCGACTTGGAAACGCTGTGATCGTCGAAAAGGTCGCCGGCGACGAGGACGAAGTGGACCTGATGCTCCGCGGCCTTGGCGCGAAGCTGCTCAAGCGCCTCGAACCGGGCCTCCCCGATCCGCTTGCACGCACTCTCCTCAAACCTGGTGATTCGCAAACCGAGGTGCAGGTCCGCGGCGTGCAAGAATCGTATCATCCGACGACCTCCGTACCAGCTGAGCCTGCTGATGAAATCTGCCTGGGACATTTCGACTTCTAAGAGGGGATTGTACCCCCGCCGGTAGCGGTTGCAATTGTTCTCCCGCCATCATTAAGCGAGAAGCGAGAAATGGACTTGTCGGGGCAAGCCATTGTCGCTTTGGTCCTGGCATGAACCGAAGCGCATTGCCCAGGCGGTCCTACCCGAAGCCCAGTTGTGATCAAGTCCGGCCTCCCTTGTCTTTTCCCCCCCAATCTGCTTTTCTCTAAGCATCTTCCCGGATCGTCGAGGCGTCTCCTTCATGCGCACGCAACTGCGGATCGTGGCCGGATCGCTCAAGGGCCGAAAGGTCTCCTTCACCATCAACCCCGCCCTCCGGCCGACGCCGCAGATGGTGCGCGAAGCCCTCTTCAGCATCCTCGGCGACGCCGTGCCCGGCCGGCCCTTCTTCGACGTCTTCGCCGGAACCGGCGTCGTCGGTCTCGAAGCCCTCAGCCGCGGCGCCTCCAACGTCGTCTTCGTCGAACGCGATTTTCGTCTGGCCGCCGAACTGGAACGCCACATCGCCGACTTCGGCGTCAGCGGCTCCGCGCGCATCGCCCGATCCGACGTCTATCGCTGGATCGAGCGCTGGCAGCCGCCCGCCGAACCCGTCGTCGTTTTCCTGAGTCCCCCCTTCGCCGACTTCGAGCGCCGTCTGGACGACCTGCTGGGCCTGGCCGGCGAACTGCAACGCAAGGTCGCTCCCGGCTCCGTCGTGGTCCTGCAATCGGAACGCGGCGTCCCTCTCGACGAGCTGCCCGACCGGCCCCAATGGGAAGAACGCTCCTACGGCCGCAATCAGCTGTTCCTCTGGGTCAAGGAATCGGACGCCGAGGAGGGCCAACCCCATGAAACCGACGCCGACTGAGCGCGAGTTCGCCGTCGAGGTGGTGCGCCGGCTGCGCGACGCCGGCTTTGAAGCCCTCTGGGCCGGCGGCTGCGTCCGCGACGAATGGCTCGGTCAGACGCCCAAGGACTACGACGTGGCCACGTCGGCGCTGCCGGAGGACGTACACCATCTCTTCCGGCGCACGGTCGGCGTCGGCGAAGCCTTCCTTGTCGTCGAGGTTCTCGGGCCGCGCACGGAGGCCGGGCCGCTCAAGGTGCAGGTGGCGACGTTTCGCTCCGACGGGACCTACAGCGGCGGCCGCCGGCCGGATTCCGTGACCGTCTCCACGCCGAGGGAAGACGCCGAACGCCGCGACTTCACCATCAACGGCATGTTCTTCGACCCGATCGGCGACCGCGGAATCATCGACTACGTCGGCGGCCAGGACGACCTGCGCCGCCGGGTGCTGCGCGCCATCGGCGATCCAGTAAAGCGCTTTACCGAGGACAAGCTGCGTCTGCTGCGCGCGGTTCGCATGGCCGCGCGCTTCGAGCTGACCATCGACCCGGCCACCGCCGACGCCATCCGGGCGATGGCGTCGGGCATCGGCGTGGTCAGCGCCGAGCGCGTGGCCGATGAGTTCCGCAAGATGTTGGTGGACTGTCATCGGGCGCGGGCCATGCGGCTGTTCGCGGACCTGGGGTTGGCGGAGCCATTGCTGCCGGAGTTGTTGCCGATGGTCGGCCTACCGCAAGGTCTGCCGCGGCCGGACGGTCCCGCCCTGCCGCCGCCGGGAATGTCGGCCGAGCCGGATCCCGCTTCGGTCGATCTGTGGGAGCACGTGCTGCGGGTGCTGGACCGGCTGGGCGAGCGGCCGTCGTTTCCGCTGGCCTTCGCCGCCCTGCTGCACGACGTCGGCAAGCCGCGCACCGTGGGCCGGACGCCGGAGCGCTACACCTTCTACGGCCACGAACACGTCGGCCGGCGCATGGCCTCGGAAATCTGCCTGCGCCTGAAGACCTCCAATGAGGAACGGGAACGGGTGGAATGGCTGGTGGAGAAGCACCAGATATTGGCCGACGCCCCACAGATGCGGACGAGCAAGCTCAAGACGCTGCTGGCCCACCCAGGCATCCGCGAGTTGCTGGCCCTGCACCGGGCGGACGCCCTGGCCAGCGGTCGAACCGACGACCACGTGGTCTACTGCGAACGGCTGTTGGCGGAATGGTCGGCGGAGGACCTGAACCCGCCGCCGCTGCTGACGGGGCACGACCTTCAGCGCGGCGGCCTGGCGCCGGGGCCGATTTACAAGCGGCTGCTCGACGCCGTGCGCGAGGCGCAACTGGAGGGGACCGTCAAGACGCCGCGGGAGGGTCGCGAGTTGGTGGACCGGCTGCTGCAGGCGGACAAGGCGCGCGACGGTTAGCCGCGACGCGCAGCGGAGCGCTTCTCCCAGAGCGCTCCGCTGCGCGTCGCGGCTAACCGGGCCATTTTTTGCCCCCTGCTAACCTTGTGCGCCGATAGCGAAAAGGTATACTTAACACCCGTACAGATCGAATCGATCTTGAGAACACCCAAAACAACGTAGCGCGGCCCCCGCCGCGCCTTATTTCCTGTGAGGGCAACGCATGGCCGAGCCGACGCGCGAACAATTGTTGAAGAACGTGGTGGCGCAGATCCGCAGCCAGATGAAGGACGAGAGCGCCATCATGCAGCTGGGCGAAAACGCCTTGACGGACATCCAAGGCATTTCGACCGGGGCGCTGAGTCTGGACATCGCCCTGGGCGGCCGCGGCTTGCCGCGCGGCCGGGTGATCGAAATCTTCGGGCCGGAGTCGAGCGGCAAGACGACGGTGGCGCTGCACTGCGTCGCCAACGCCCAGAAACAGAACGGCGTGGCGGCCTTCATCGACGCCGAGCACGCCCTCGACCCCGGCTGGGCCAAGCGGATCGGCGTGGACCTCGAAAGCCTGCTGGTGAGCCAGCCGTCGTCGGGCGAGGAGGCGTTGAAGATCGCCGAGATGCTGGTGAAATCCAACGCGGTGGACATCGTCGTGGTGGACTCGGTGGCCGCCCTGGTTCCGCGGGCGGAGGTGGAGGGCGAGATCGGCGACTCGCACGTCGGTTTGCAGGCCCGGCTGATGAGCCAGGCGTTGCGGATGCTGACGCCGACCGTGTCCAAGACGAAGACCTGCCTGATCTTTATTAACCAGTTGCGCGAGAAGATCGGCGTGATGTTCGGCAGCCCGGAGACGACGCCGGGCGGCCGGGCGCTGAAGTTCTTCAGCACGGTGCGCCTGGAGGTCCGCAAGGTGACGGGCATCAAGGACGGCGAAAACATGATCGGTACGCGGGTGAAGGCGAAGGTGGTGAAGAACAAGGTGGCGCCGCCGTTCCGCCAGGCGGAGTTCGACCTGATGCACGACCGCGGCATCAGCCGGGAGGGCGACCTGCTGGACCTGGCGCTGGAAGACAAGATCGTCGAGAAGTCGGGCAACTGGCACTCCTACGGCGAGGTGCGTTTGGGCAACGGCCGGGAGGCGGTGAAGCAGTATCTGCGCGACAACCCGACGCTGGTGGACGAGATCGGCAAGAAGGTTTTGGAGAAGCGCGGCCTGACGCCGGCGCCGGCCGACGCGGCCGCTACGAACGGAGAGGTGGCCCCGGCCAAGCCGGAGCCGACGAGCCGAAAGGAATCGCGCCGGCAGGCCGCGGCTGCGGAGTGAGGCGGAGAAGGGAAAAGAAGGGGGCCGGGAGTCGATGCTCCATGAGAAGCGACTCCCGGCCCCCTTTTGTTTCCTTATCGTCCGGTCAGCCGATCCAGGGCGGAGAAGACCTGATCAAGACTATTTTGGTCGAGTACACCCACCCGTCGCAAACAGTCCCGTTTGTCCACGGCGCTTGTCTGAAACACCAACGCGACGGAGGGAGTCGTCAGGCCGTTCTGACTGTCTGGCTGAACGACCAAGGTTCCGGCGAATCGGGTCGCCGCCAGAGCGCCCGTAAACGGGACGATCATTACCGTCGGCAACGAGGCGTTTAAAGGGTCAGCCTGCAAGATGACGGCCGGACGTTCGCCGGCTTGGGTGTGCCCGGGTCCGAAAGGAAGTCGCACACGCCAAACCTCACCCTTTTTCATCGGCCTCGCTCTCCTGGGCCAATCGTTCGACCAGCGCCAGGGCATTGGCGCTGGCCCGCTGCCAGGCCGTCAATTCCTCTTGCAACTCTGGCGGAACATCCGATGACCCGTCATTCACCAAAATCTCGACATGCGTCCCTTCGGGCAGTGGCGCGTTGGGAACGATGACGCCGTTTTTGACAATGCCTCCTATAGTCACTGACATGGCAAGAGCCTCCATTGTGGGACGGTCCTCATGTAGCCGAAAGGCTCGCTCCGGTGAGAAGCTTTCGCAGGGCCGGCACGTCCCTGGGCGAAGCGTCTAATTCCTCACAGAATGCCTGCCAACGCTCCGGCGGAAGGATGAAGTGGGCCGCGTCGCTGTCTGCCTCGGATACGGCGTTTTCCGCGTCAACGGTGACGGTTACGCGCTGGTGCTCGGCCAGCGGAACCGCCTGCAAGGCGGCGGAAAACCCCGTTCTAGGCCGTGTCCGGCAATCGTAAATGCATACAATATCAGTGGTTCGGTCGCTCGTTCTCTTGCCATGGAGATGAACCATGAGACGCTACGAACTATCCGATCCACAATGGGCGATTCTGGAACCCTTTTTCCCGCCCACCCATTCGGGCCATGCCGGACATCCGTGGAGTGAGCATCGTCCCATCGTCAACGGCATCCTCTGGATCCTCCACACGGGCGCGGCCTGGCGTGATTTGCCCGAACGCTACGGCCCCTTTCAGACGGTCCATGACCGCCTGACCCGCTGGCGCGCCGATGGCGCCTGGAACCGCATCGTCGAAGCCTTGATCCGCCAACTGGAGGCGGAAGAAAAACTCGATCCCGATACGTGGTTCCTCGACGCCACCATCCTGCGCGCCACGCGCGACGCGGCGGGGGCGCTCAAGCGGACCCAGGCCCGACTGGTCGGCAGCGAGCGGACGCATCTCGTTGAGCCGCCGGATCATGCGTTGGGCCGCTCGCGCGGCGGTTTCGGCACGAAGATCGACCTGATCATCGAAAGTCACGGCATCCCGCTGGCCATCGGCATCCAACCGGGCCAGGAACATGAGAGCCGCGCGTTTGAAACCATGATGCATCGCAGCACACAACGGCAGCGGTTGGGCCATCGCAAGTGGCCCCGCGAATTCATCGCCGACAAAGGCTACAGTAGCAAGCGGATTCGCCAGTGGCTCAAGGGTCATCACATCCACGCGGTCATTCCCAAGAAGAAGAACGAAACCCCCGACCCCGCCTTTGACAAGGAAGCCTACCGGAAACGCAACCTCATGGAGAGGATGATCGGGTGGTTCAAATTGCATCGCCGGCTGGCCACCCGTTATGAGAAACTCGCCGTCAACTTTCTTACCTTTTGGACGGTCGCCTGGATTACACTACTGCTGAAATATCTATTGTCGGACACGGCCTAGTACACCACTTCCATCTGAATACTCATGGCCGTCGCCTCCTGAGCAAATCATAGTGTGAGTCAAGTCGGAGGCGAAGACGTGGGAAAAGGGTCGGGAGCCGTTGAGTGCAAGCGGCCTCCCAACGCCGTTGTTATCCGCCCACCGGAGCCAGAAAGCCGCCTACTTGCAAAAATCGCGGCACACAGAGCGACATGGTGGGGATCTGGACCAATTCCAAGCGGAGCAGCCGCCCCCCTCCCAGAAAGGCGTCGCCCCCGATCAGATCATCTAGGCTCGTCGGCAGACGCAGAGGATCAAAATTTCGCTCCTCCCACACGAGGCTGACCACCGGTTCGCCCAAGGCATTCAGGCCCGACATGAGCCTCAAGCTCCCGGTGGAGGTTTCCTCCACCTTGACGAAGACATTTTTGTACTGGCTGGCCGGATTGTTCGAGTCGTCCTCGGCCGTGACTTTCACGCTGCCCGGCTTGAAGATGCCGAGTCGCTCCAGGTTCTTCTGGGCCTGGCGCAGCTCGACATAGCTCAGGACTTGTCCGGGGTAGACGTTCAGCCGCCGTAGGATGACAACGTCCTGCGTCCGCACGTTGCCGACGATGAAAACTTGGCCGATTCTTGGCGGAGGCGCCTGACTCGCGGTCGCGCCGGAAAAGAACGGGGAGACAATAAGCAGGACAAGGCTGGCGATCAGAGACTTCATGTCCATACTCCGTGTAGCCGAAGCGCGAGCAAGGGATTCAAGCGAATCCCTCACTCGCGCTTCGGGCTGGTAAAAGCTCCGCTTACTCCGTCGTGATTGCGGCCGCCAGGGCGTCGTCCGCCTCGGCCTCGCCGTCCACCTCCGCCGTCGCCGCCTCCAACGCCTTGGCGTTCAGACGCACCTCCGACTCCTGATGCGTGTGGAAGCCCGTCCCGGCCGGGACGAGGTGGCCGAGGATGACGTTCTCCTTCAGGCCGACGAGGTAGTCCACCTTGCCGGCCAAGGCCGCCTCGGTCAACACCTTCGTCGTCTCCTGGAACGACGCCGCCGAGATGAAGCTCTCCGACTGCACCGCCGCCTTGGTGATGCCCAACAGCTGCGTCGTGTTCGACGCCGAACTCGGCTCCACGAACGTCGGCAGGTTGTCCTTGCCCGCCTCCTCCAGTCGGCCGCGCTCCTCCTCGAACGCCTCCTTGGTGACGATCTTGCCCTCCTCGAACTTCGAGTCGCCGGGATCTTTGATCTTCACGCACTCCTTCAGCCGGTCGTTGACCGCCTGGAATGAGAAGCGGTCGATCACCGAGCCGGGCAACAGGCCGGTGTCGCCCATCGCCTTGACCTGCACCTTGCGCAGCATCTGCGACACGATGATCTCGATGTGCTTGTCGTCGATCTCCACGCGCTGGGCGCGGTAGACGGCCTGCACCTCCTGCACCAGGTATTTCTGCACTTCCTCGGTCCCGGAGATCTTCAAGATCTCCTGCGGCACCAGCGGGCCGAACACCAGCCGGTCGCCCTCCTTCACCCGGTCGCCGGTGTGGACGCGCAGGTGCTTGCCCGGCGGCACCTGATGCTCGCGCTCCTCGCCGACCTTGTTGCCGGCGTCGTCCACCGGCTGAATGTAGATGGTGCGCTTGCCGCGCTTCTTCTCGCCCAGGCGGACGCTCCCCGCCACCTCGGCCATCTTGGCCGGGTCGCGCGGCGTCCGCGCCTCGAAGATCTCCGTCACGCGCGGCAGACCGCCGGTGATGTCCTGCGTGCCGGCCACCTCGCGCGGCGTCTTGGCCAGCAGCGAACCGGCCGACACCTTCTGGCCGTCCTTGACTTCCAGGAACGCCTTCTCCGGCATGTAGAACGTCGTCAGCGGCTGACCGCGCTCGTCCTCGATCACGATCTGCGGGTGCAGCTCGCCCTTGTGCTCCATGATGACACGGCGCTCGGCCCCGGTCGCCATGTCGCGCTCGGTTCGCAGCGTTTCGCCCTCCACGATCTCGTCGAAACGCACCTTGCCGCTGCGGTCGGACACGATCGGCGTGATGTGCGGCTCCCAGCGGCAGATCGGCCGGCCCGGCTCGACCGTCGCCCCCTCCTCGACCAGCACCTGGGCGCCGTTGGGCACCGAATAGCTCTCCAGCGTCTGCCCCTTCGGTCCGATGATCAGCACCTCGCCGTTGCGGGCCAGGGCGATCCGTTCGCCCTTGTCGTTGACCACGACCTCGACGCGCTCGAACTTGACCACGCCGGGCCGCTTCGCCTTGACGGAGCTTTCGCCCATCTCGTGCTTGACCACGCCGCCGATGTGGAACGTCCGCATCGTCAGCTGCGTGCCCGGCTCGCCGATCGACTGGGCCGCGATGATGCCCACCGCCATGCCCTCCTCGACCAGGGCGCCGGTCGCCAGGTCCATGCCGTAACAGAGCCGGCAGACGCCCAGCGGCGCCATGCAGGTCATCGGGCTGCGCACCAGGATCTTGTCCAGGCCCATCTTCTCGATGGTGCGGGCCGCCTCCCAGGTAATCATCTCGTTCTCGCCGACGATCACCTTGTCCGTCACCGGGTCGGCCAACTTGTTACAGGTGACGCGGCCGCGGATCGAGTCGGACAGCGGCCGTTCGATCTCCTCGCCCTTGTACACGGCGCTCTTGCTGACGCCCTGCGTGGTGCCGCAGTCGTACATCGTCACCACCACGTTCTGGGCCACGTCGGCCAGCTTGCGCGTCAGGTAGCCGGAGTCGGCCGTCTTGAGGGCCGTGTCGGCCAGACCCTTGCGGGCGCCGTGCGTCGAGCTGAAATACTCCAACACGGACAGCCCTTCGCGGAAATTGGCCTTGATGGGCGTCTCGATGATGGTGCCGTTGGGCTTGGCCATCAGGCCGCGCATGCCGGCCAACTGGCGGATCTGCTCGATGCCGCCGCGGGCGCCGGAGTGGGCCATCAGGAAGATCGGGTTGAGATACGGCGCCCCGTCGCGGCGGTCGTTCTTGAGGTCCTCCATCATCTGCTTGGTGATCTCGTCGCGCGCGTGCGTCCACAGGTCGATGACCGTGTTGTAGCGCTCGATCTCGGTGATGTTGCCCTCGTCGTACTGCCGGCGGAAGTGCTCGACCTGCTTCTCCGTGGCGTTGAGCACCGCCTCCTTGTTCTTCGGCGTCCGCAGGTCGTCGGCCGAGAAGCTCAGGCCCGAGCGCGTCGATTCGCGGAAGCCGAGTTCCTTCATGCGGTCCAGAAGCTCGATGGTCTGCCGCCGGCCGAGCTGCTGGTAGCAGTCGGCGATGATGCGCGCCAGCGTCTTGCTGGCCAGGGCCAGGTCGTAAAACGCCATTTTCGCATGAAGAATGTCGTTGAAAAGCACCCGGCCGACGGTGGTGAGCACCAGGCCGTTGGGCTTGCGCGGGATCTCCTCGATCTTGGTCTTGTCCTTCTCGACGCGGACCTCGCCGATGACCTTCTTGCCGATCGGCAGCCGCACCCAGATGCGGGCGTGGACGCCGAGCTTCTTCTGGGCGAAGGCCGTATGCACCTCGGCAGGGCTGGTGAACCTCTTGCCCTCGCCCGCCTCGGTGGACTCGCCCAACTCGCCGCGGGTGGCGGTGAGGTAGTAGCAGCCCATGACGATGTCCTGCGACGGGCTGATGATCGGCTGGCCGTTGGCCGGGCTGAAGATGTTGTTGGTGGACATCATCAGCACCGTCGCCTCGACCTGCGCCTCGATGGACAGCGGCAGATGCACGGCCATCTGGTCGCCGTCGAAGTCGGCGTTGAAGCCCTTGCAGACCAGCGGGTGGATGCGGATGGCGTTGCCTTCGATCAGCACCGGCTCGAAGGCCTGGATGCCCATGCGGTGCAGGGTCGGCGCCCGGTTGAGCAGCACCGGGTGGTTGCGGATGACTTCCTCCAGAATGTCCCAGACCGTGTCGTCCTTGCGTTCGAGCATCTTCTTGGCCGACTTGATGGTGTCGGCGTGGCCCAGCTCCTTGAGCCGGCGGATGATGAACGGCTGGAACAACTCCAGGGCGATCTTCTTCGGCAACCCGCACTGGTGCAGCCGCAGTTCCGGGCCGACGACGATGACGGAGCGGGCCGAGTAATCGACGCGCTTGCCGAGCAGGTTTTCGCGGAAGCGGCCCTGCTTGCCCTTGATCATGTCGGTCAGCGACTTGAGCGGGCGGTTGCTGCTGCCGAGCACCGGCCGCTTGCAGCGGTTGTTGTCGAACAGCGCGTCCACCGACTGCTGGAGCATCCGCTTCTCGTTGCGGATGATGACCTCGGGGGCGTTGAGGTCCACCAGCTTCTTGAGGCGGTTGTTGCGGTTGATGATGCGCCGATAGAGGTCGTTCAAGTCGCTGGTGGCGAAGTTGCCGCTGTCGAGCAGCACCAGCGGGCGGAGGTCCGGCGGGATGACCGGGATGCACTCCAGCACCATCCACTCGGCCTTGTTCTGCGGGCCGCCCAGCCCCGAATCGCGGAGCGATTCGACCACCTTCAGCCGCTTCACGAGGTCGCGCAGCTTCTGCTTGGACGGCTTGTCCTTGTGGCTCTCCGAATCCAGCTTCTGGCGCAGGTCCAGCGACAGGTCCACGAGGTTGAGGCCTTCGAGGAGCTTGCGCGACGGCCTCGGCGCCCATCTCGGCCTCGAACGAGTCGCCGTAGCTCTCGCGGGCCTTGCGGAAGTCGTCTTCGTTGAGGAGCTGGTGCTTCTTCAGCGGCGTGTCGCCGGCGTCGGTGACGACGTAGTCCTGGAAGTAGATGACCTTTTCCAGGCTGGTGGTCTTCATGTCCAGGAGCGTGCCCAGCGCGGCTGGGCATGGCCTTGAAGAACCAGATGTGGACGACCGGCGCGGCCAGTTCGATGTGGCCCATGCGCTTGCGGCGGACGCGGCTGTGCGTGACCTTGACGCCGCAGCGGTCGCAGATCATGCCCTTGTATTTCATGCCGCGGTACTTGCCGCAGGCGCATTCCCAGTCTTTTTCGGGGCCGAAAATCCGCTCGCAGAACAGGCCGTCTTTTTCGGGCCGGTAGGTGCGGTAGTTGATCGTCTCCGGCTTCTTGACTTCGCCGAAGGACCAGCTGCGGATGTCGTGCGGGCTGGCCAGGCTGATGCGCACCGCCCCGTAGTCGTTGATGCGATCGTAGTTGATGTCGCCGCTGCTCATGGGATCGCACTCCTTATGTTTCCGCCGTGATCGGTATGTAATCGTCCACGGTTAGCCGCGACGCGCCAGCGGAGCGCGTCACCGGGCGCTCTGCTGGCGCGTCGCGGCTAACCGGCTTCAGATCGTTCGCTTCTTTTCCAGCTGCATGTTCAGCGCCAGTCCGCGGATTTCGTTGGTGAGCACGTCGAAGCTGGCCGGCGTGCCGGCTTCCAGGTGTTCTCGCCCTTGACCATCGATTCGTAAATCTTGGTCCGGCCCTCCACGTCGTCCGACTTGACCGTCAGCAACTCCTGCAGGATGTACGCGGCGCCGTAGGCCTCCAGCGCCCACACTTCCATTTCGCCGAACCGCTGGCCGCCGAACCGCGCCTTGCCGCCCAAGCGGCTGCTGCGTGATCAGCGAGTACGGGCCGGTGGCCCGGGCATGCACCTTGTCGTCCACCAGGTGGTGCAGCTTGAGCATGTAGATGTAGCCGACCGTCACCGGCTGCTCGAAACGGTCGCCGGTGCGGCCGTCGTACAGGTAGCTCTTGCCCGTCTCGGAGACGCCCGCCTCCTTCAGACACTTGCGAATCTCTTCCTCCGTGGCGCCGTCGAACACCGGCGTCACGGCCTTGAAGCCGAGCTTCGCCGCCGCGTAGCCGAGATGGGTCTCGAGGATCTGACCCACGTTCATGCGGCTCGGCACGCCCAGCGGGTTGAGCAGGATGTCCACCGGCGTCCCGTCGGCCAGGAACGGCATGTCCTCCACCGGCAGGATCTTGGAGATCACGCCCTTGTTGCCGTGGCGGCCGGCCATCTTGTCGCCGACCGAAATCTGCCGCTTGGTGGCGACGTACACCTTCACCATCTGCTGCACGCCGCTCGGCAGCTCGTCGCCGCGCTTCATCGAGTTGATCTTCCGCTCGCTTCTCGTCGAACAGGAAGTCGAGCCGTTCCTTGTGCCGGCCGTAGACCTCCTCGGCCGCCTTCTTGCGCTCCGGCGAACGGATGTCGAGGTGGTCGAGCCGGAAGGCCTGGGCCTGCTCCACGACCGCCTTGTCGTCCTTGTCCTGCGCCAGCGGCTTGTTGCTCATCGGGTCCTTGAGGACCGGCTTGTCCAGCACCGCGGCACAGCTCGGCGATCAGCGCCCGGAACTGGTCGGCGATCGTCTTGTCGGCCTTCTTCTCGACGTCCTTCGACTCCTTGTCGAACGCCTTGCGTTCCTCCTCGGTCATCGAAGCCCGCCGGCTGAAACGCTGCGTGTCGATGACGACGCCCTCGACGCCGGACGGCACGTCGAGGCTGTCGTTCTTCACGTCCTCGCCGGCCCGGCCGAAGATGGCGTGCAGCAGCTTCTCCTCCGGCGTCAGCTCGCTCTTGGACTTCGGCGACACCTTGCCGACCAGAATGTCGCCGGGCACGACGAACGTGCCGATGCGGACGATGCCGTACTCGTCGAGGTTGCCCAGCGCCTTGGGCGAGACGTTGGGGATGTCGCGGGTGAACTCCTCCTTGCCGAGCTTCGTCTCGCGGATCTCGATCTCGAACTCCTCGATGTGGATCGAGGTGTAGGTGTCGTTCTCCACCAGCTTCTCGCTGATGATGATGGCGTCCTCGAAGTTGTAGCCGTCCCACGACATGAACGCGACCAGCACGTTGCGGCCCAGCGACAGTTCGCCCTTGGAGGTCGCCGCCCCGTCGGCCAGCACCTGCCCCTCCTTCACCTTCTGACCGACTGTGCACGATCGGCTTCTGGTTCAGGCAGGTGTGCTCGTTCAGCCCGGTGAACTTGCGCAGGGTGTACTCGCGCTCGTCCACACGGATGCGTGTGCCGTCCACGAACGTCACCGTGCCCGCCTTCTCCGCCCGCACCACCATGCCGCTGTTCTGGGCCACGTCCTTTTCCAGGCCGGTGGCCACGATCGGCGGCTCGGGGACCAGCAGCGGCACCGCCTGGCGCTGCATGTTGGAACCCATCAGCGCCCGGTTGGCGTCGTCGTGTTCCAGGAACGGGATCAGGCCGGCGGAGACTCCCACCATCTGCTTGGGGCTGATGTCGATGTACTGCACGGCGTCGGACGGCACCGAGGCGAAGTCGCCGCCGACGCGGGCGATGACGCGGTCCTCGATGATCTTCTGGCCGTCGGTCGGGGCGTCGGCCGGCGCCAGGTGGGCCGCCGACTCCTCGTCGGCCCGCAGCTAGCTGCACTTCGGCGGTCATCTTCTTCTTCTGCACCGATGCGGTAGGGCGTGACCAGGAAGCCGTAGTCGTCCACGCCGGCGTAGATCGACAGGTGAGAAATCAGACCGATGTTGGTGCCTTCCGGCGTCTCGATCGGGCAGATGCGGCCGTAGTGCGAGATGTGAACGTCGCGCACGTCGAAGCCGGCCCGCTTGCGGTTGAGGCCGCCAGGCCCGAGGGCCGACAGCCGCCGCTCGTGCGTCAGCTGCGACAGCGGGTTGGTCTGGTCCACCACCTGCGACAGCTCGCCGCGGCCGAAGAAGTATTCGATGGCGGCGGAAATCGACTTGGGGTTGATGAGGGTGCGCGGCGTCATGTCCTGCTGGTCGCGGATCGACATGCGCTCCTGCACGGTGCGGCGCAGCTTGAGGAAGCCCTTGCGCAGCTCGTCGGCGGCCAGCTCGTCGATGGTGCGCACCCGGCGGTTGCCAAGGTGGTCGATGTCGTCGATGGTCGCCTTGCCCTCCGGGTCGCGCAGCTTCATGATGTAGCGGATGGCGTTGAGATAATCCAACGCCCGCAGCGTCATTTCCGACTCGGGAATGTCCTGATCGAACTTGCGGTTGATGCGGAAGCGGCCGACCTTGCCCAGCCGGTAGCGGTTGGGGTCCTGGAACTTCTCCTTGAACAGCTCGCGTGGCCTTCTCCAGCTGCGGCGGGTTGCCCGGCCGCAGCCGCTGGTAGATCTTCAGCAGCGCCTCTTCGTGCGTACTGGTCGGGTCCTCGTTCAGCGAGGTCAGGATGAGCGTGTCCTTGATCTTTTGCAGGACCGTCACTTCCTTGACCTGGCTGGCGTACAGCAGGTCGAGCTTTTCCGGCGAGATGGTCTCGCCGCTCTCCAGGTAGACTTCGCCCGTTTCCGGATCGATCACGTCGCCGACGACCTGCCGGCCGGTGAGGCGCTCGCGGTCGGACGGGTCGAGCGCGACGTTTTCGGTCGGATAGAACGCCCGCAGGATGTCGGCGTCGGTCGAGTAGGCGGGGTCCATGGCGCGGAGCAGCGTCATGGACGAGAACTTGCCCGACTGGTCGATGCGGACGCCGAGGGTGTCCTTTTTGGTGACGTTGACTTCGATCCAGCTGCCGCGCTCGGGGATGATGCGGCAGGAATGGAGTTTGCGGTCGATGTCGGTGGTGTCGATGACGAAATCGACGCCAGGCGAGCGGTGGAGCTGGCTGACGACGACGCGCTCGGCGCCGTTGATGATGAATTCGCCGCCGCCGATCATGATCGGCATGTCGCCGAGATAGACTTCCTCCTCGACGGGCTGGTCCTTGACGAGGCGCAGCCAGACGCGGAAGGGCCGGCCGTAGGTGAGGCGGAGCTGGCGGCACTCGTCGGGGCCGTAGCGCGGCTTGCCGAGTTCGTACTTGAGGAACTGGAGCGAGAGGGTCTTGTCGTAGCTCTCGATGGGGAAGATTTCGCGCAGGACGCCTTCCAGCCCGGTGGGCGTGCGCTTGTCGGGCGGCGTGTCCAGCTGGAGAAAGCGGTCGTAGGATTTCGTCTGAATCTCGGTCAGCGGCGGCACCTCGACGGTGTCGCCGAAGCGGCCGAAGTTCCGGGACTGTTCGGGCACGATGGTGCGGACGGCGGGGACGGGCATGAAGGTGCTCCTCCCAAGGAGAAAAAGCGACGCGGGAACACACGGCGACGCACAGGCGGGCGCGAACGACGGCGGGGTTGCCTCGTTCGGCGAAGGCCTATGCGGCGCCAGGCCGCTGGCTGGTTGGGTGATCGGTCAAGAGATCAGGAATCGTCCGTGGGCGGGCCGCCGAACCGGAGGCGATCCGCCCGCGGCGCGCGAAGAAAGCCAGGCCGGGGGCCTGGCACGGGTCCAGTCGAGGGCGAGCTGAAAGCCTGAATTGTGGCACGCTGCATTCCACGTTGGTAAACGGAACTGCCCGCCGATCCGGAAGTGGGGAAACGTCCGAGTACATCCCCGCCCGTTCGGCGCCGCGCCTCAACTCCCTGAGTGGAGAGTAAGACTTTGATTTCACCACAAAGGCACGAAGAATGCAAGGGAAAATTTCACGCAAGTGAAGAAAAAGGAGGCGTCGAGGTCATCGACGCCTTCCTTTCGTCTCATCTTCCGGCAATTTTCCCCGACATTTCGCGGGGTGCAACCGCTCAGCCGGCGGGCTTGAGCGACACCTTGCCGCCGGCGTCTTCGAGCTTCTTCTTGAGGGTTTCGGCCTCGGCCTTGGGCGCGGTATCCTTGACCGGCTTGGGCGCGCCTTCGACCAGATCCTTGGCCTCCTTGAGGCCTAGGCTGGTGATCTCGCGCACCACCTTGATGACTTGGATCTTCTTGGCGGGGTCGGCCAGGCCTTCGAGGATGACCTGGAAGTCAGTCACCTCGGCCGGCTTTTCGGCGACCGCCGCGGCGGCGGGCGCGGCCGCCATCATGACGCCGCCGCCGGCGGGTTCAATGTTGTACTTTTCCTTGAGGTAGTCCTTGAGCTGGACCGCCTCGACGACCTTGAGGTTGGCGAGCTTATCGCCCAGTTCCATGATCGCGGGACCGAAATCTGCCATGGGGTCAACCCTTTCCTGGTGATGCGGTGCTGCTTGAAGCGGAGCAGCGGCGTGCGTAATAGTTTGTTTACTTACCAGCCGCGAGCGCGAGCGAGCGGATTGAGCGAAATCCGCTCGCTCGCGCTCGCGGCTGGTAAGGAATCGTCGTCTCAACCCGCGGCGGGCACCGGGGCGGCTTCCGCGGCCTCGGGCGCCTTCTCGCTGATTTTCTGAATCTGCCCGGCCACTTGGCCGCCGGCGCCGACGAGGCCGCCGAGGATGGAAGCCGCCGGACTGAGCAGCGCCGCCAACACGGCCCCGATGGCCTGGGAGCGGGTCGGCATCTTGAGGGCCGCGTCGAACGGGATTTCCTGTCCGTCGGCGACCGCCCCCTTGATCTTGACCTTGTCCTTATACAACGGAGCGGTCTTCGGCGCTTTAAGTTCGCCGTCCACCGCCTGACTCAGTTCCGCCACGCTGCCGGCGCCCCAGACCACGGTCGTCGGGCCGGTCCAGTACGGCGACTCCGCGGCGACGTTCAGCCCCAGTTCGCCGAACACCTTGCGCGTGAGGGTGTTCTTGACCACCCGGACGCGGATGTTCTTCTTTCGCAGGTTGGCGCGAAAGGTGTAATCCGCCTGGCAGGTCAGCCCCTTGGTGCTGAGGACCACCACGTCGCGGACGCCGCCGAAGTCTTTCTTCAGGGCGTCCATTTCCATCTGCTTGATGACTTTGCTCATGTCGCCTTCCACAGCGGCGATTGGCGACTGGCGAGTGGCGAGAGAAAGCGCTCCCCTTCGGGTCGCGGCTAACCGTCTTGTCTTCTCTCGCCACTCGCCACTCGCCACTCGCCACTTACATCGTGACCGGAATCCCCGGCGTCATGGTGGCCGCCAGGGTGATCGACCGGACGTAGTGCCCCTTGACGGCGGCCGGCTTGACGGAGCGGATCTGCTCGACGAACGTGGTGACGTTGGCCATCAGCTTGTCGTCGTCGAAGCTCATCTTGCCGACGCCGGCGTGGACATTTCCGCCCTTGTCGGAGCGGTATTCGACCTTGCCCGCCTTGAACTCGCGCACCGCCGCCGCCACGTCCTGGCCGGCGGTGATGACGGTGCCGGCCTTGGGCGTCGGCATCAGGCCGCGCGGGCCGAGCACCTTACCGAGTCGGCTGACCTGGCCCATCATGTCCTGCGTCGCCAGGGCCACGTCGAACTCCAGCCAGCCCTCGCCCTGGATCTTCTTAATGAGTTCGTCGCTGCCGGCGAAGTCGGCGCCGGCGTCCTTCGCCTTGGCCACGTTGTCGCCCTGGCAGAAGACCAACACGCGCACTGCCTTGCCGACGCCGTGCGGCAGGGCCACGCTGCCGCGGATCATCTGGTCGCTCTGCGTCGCGTCGATTCCCAGCGACATGTGGATCTCGACCGTCTCGTCGAACTTGGCGCGTTTGAGCTGCTTGAGCAGGACGACGGCCTTCTTCAACGGGGCCGGGCCGTCCTTGGTCGCCTTCTTGGCCAGGGCCTTGAGCTGCTCGCGCAGCTTCTTGCCGCGCCGGGGCGGCCGGCCGGGCTGTCTGCCCTTGCGCTTCTTGGAGGCTTCGCCGGGCGCACCTCCCTTGCCCGCCGCGGCGGGAGCGGCGGCCGGGGTCGCCGGCGTCGCAACGGCGTCCGGCTTCGCCTTGGCCTTCGGCTCGCGGGCCTTGGTTTCCTTTGGTTTCTTGCCTTCGCCGGCGGCCTCGGCCGGCTGACCGGCGGGGGCTTCCGTCGCCTCGGCGTTTTGTTTCTTGGCCATGATACTGTGCTGTCTCGTTAGAACATTCACACCAACCCGAAGCGCGAGCGAGGGATTCGGTTCCTCGACCTCATCCCTCGCTCGCGCTTCGGGTTGGTATTTACCCCTCGACGGCCAGGCCGAGACTGCGGGCCGTGCCCGCGATGATCCGCGCGGCGTGGTCGAGGTCGCGGGCGTTGAGGTCCTGGATCTTCCGTTTGGCGATGTCCTGCACCTGGGCGGCCGTCACCTTGAAGCCCTTGTACTTGCCGCTCTGTTTGGTCTTCTCTTCCGGGTTGATGACTTCGCCGCCCTTTTTCTTCTCCAGCGGGATGCCGGCCGCCTGCTTCAGCAACACCGCGGCCGGCGGGCTTTTGGTCACGAAGTCAAAACTGCGGTCGGAGTAGACGGTAATCACCACCGGGATGGTGATGCCCTTCATCTCCTTGGTCCGGTCGTTGAACTGCGACACGAACTGGCCGATGTTGACGCCGTGCTGGCCCAGCGCCGGGCCGACCGGCGGGGCCGGCGTCGCCGTACCGCCCGGCACTTGCAAACGAATCTGCGCGGTCACCTGTCGCGCCATGGCTGTCCCTTCTTAGATCGCCGCCGACAACGGACCCCGGAGGTCCGGGGCCGCGGGGAAGAGAATAATTCTAGGAACCGGGCCGCGAGGCGGGAAGGGGCCGGCGCGATTTTTCTTCCATACTAACCCGAAGCGCAAGCGAGGGATGAGGTCTTGAACCTTCTCCCTCGCTTGCGCTTCGGGTTAGTATGGCCCCGGACTAAACCGGTTCCACCTGCCAGTATTCCAACTCCACCGACACCGGCCGGCCGAAGATCGTCAACTCCACCTTCAACTTGTTGAGCTTCTCCAGGATCTCCTTGACCTCGCCCTCCATGCCGGCGAAGGTGCCGTCGCGCACCTTGACGCGGTCGCCGCGATCGACCGGCGCCTTGGCCTCGACCACCTTTTCGGTCTTGGCCTCGCCCTTCTTGCCGCCGCCGAGCATCCGCTCGACCTCGCGTGGCGCCATCGGCGGCGGCGGCCGGTTCAGCGTGCCGCCCACGAAGTCGCCGACCCCGGAAGTCTCGCGGAATAAGTACAATATGCGGTCGTTATATTCCACCTCCGTCATCAAGTAGCCGGGGTAGAGCTTCCGCTCCTTCACCACCCGCTTGCCGTTGCGCATCTCCGTGACGCGCTCGACCGGGATCACGATCTGGCCGAAATACTCCTCCAGCCGCTCGATCTTCACCCGCCGCTCGATGGCCTCCTTGATCGTGTCCTCGCGGCCGCTCTGCACCTTGACCACATACCAATGTTTGTTGCTCGGTTCGGGGACGGGTTCGTCCGGCATCGCGGCCAACGCCGCCTCCGCCTCCTCGTCGTCGGCCGACTCGTCCTCGTCCTCCTCCTCGGCGACGGTCGCGGTCGGTTCCGGCGGCGCGGCCGCTTCCGGCGGCGGCTCCTCGGCGACCACGGCTTCGGCCGGAGGCGCGGGCGCCTCTTCCACGGGGGCGGGCGGCGTTTCGTCGTGGGCGGCGGTTTCGGCGGCCGGTTGCTCTTGCGGCTCCGGCGGGGCGACGTCGTGCGGGTCCGCGGCGTCGGCGGCCTCGGTTTCCGCCGCCTCGGGGGCGTGGGAAACGGCGTCGGGCGTCAGCAGATCGTCAGGCATGGCCACAAACTCCTGGATCGCCGGCCGTCTCCCTCGGCCCGGCGCCGGCTCACCACTTCAGGTTCTCGGCGCTCTTGTTCTTGTCCGACTGGTCCGCGTTGATTTGGAGGACGCCGATCGGCCTCCAGCTCAGCACCGTCCGCCACGTCTCGTCCATCAGGAACAAGAACAGCGCCAGCAGGAAGGTGGTAATCAACACGACGATGGTGTCCTGGATCAGCCGCGGCCGCGTGGTCCACGAGACCTTGTTCAGTTCCGCCTCGGTGGCGATGAGGAAGTCGGCGAACGGCGGGAAGTTCACCACGCGCCAGGCCCCCCACAACGACAGCGCCAGGAGCAGAAGCGGCAGCGTGTACTGAAGGGCCGGCAGAAGCGTCAGCGGCGTGTACGACACCGGCCCAACGGCCCCGAACGGCGGGGCCGCGACCGGCTGGCCGACGCTGACGCCCTTCAATTCCGGGGCGTTGGCGGCCTTGTCGAACGCTTCGCGGGTCACGACCGTGTCCGAGGTCAGCTGCGACTGTCCCGCGTCGGCGACCCGGACGTACTGCCGGTCCAGCTGATCGTTCACATTACGGAGCGTGTATTGATTCACGCGCAGCTCCGCCGTCGGCAGCCCGGCCGGCGGCAGCACGGCCAGCGCCGGCGTGCCGACCGCCGCCGTCAGCGCGTCGGACGCCCCCGGAAGGTCCAGAATCTGCGTGACGTCCTTTTTAGCGGGATCCAGTTCCTGCTTGAGTTGCTCCTTGGTCGCCGCGCTCAGGTCCGGCGACCCGTCGATGATCGCCTTGATGGCGTCGCGGTACTTCTGCTGGGTGACAACGGCGCCGTCCTCGAAGGACGAACCGCCCTTATCGATGATCCGCACCTGTTCCTTGTCGGACTGCGGCAGTTGTTCGAGCAGCGGGGCGGCGTCGCCCTGGCTCTCCACCGTGACCACGCCGGTGAACGGGATGTTCAGCGCCCAACTCTCGGGCAGCCGGCGGAGGAAGCCGTTGTTCATCATCGTGTACACGCCCGACCCGGCAAGGAGCAGAATGCCGAGGATCGTGCCGCGGCGGACGCGCTGGCCCTGCAAACCCTTGTAGGAAGCCGGGGTGAACCAGCCCTGGCCTTCCAGCTGGACCAGGTACTTCTCGGTATCCGGCCGGAAGAACAGGTAGACCTCGCCGACGAGCAGGGCGAGCAGGATCAGCCCCGTCAGCGTCAGGCCGACCGTCACGCCGGAGGGGCCGAACAGGTGCTGAGAGTAGACGCCGTATTCCAGCCACAGGCTCGCCCAGCGGGTGAGCAGCAGCACCACGACGAAGAGCAAGACGGCGGCGCAGATGCCGGCGCGGGCGCCGACCGGCTGTTTCTGCCCGATGAGCCGGGCGCCGAGGACGGCCAGGCCGGTGGCGACGGCCAGCATGACCAGGCCGAGAAGCACGTCGCCGCCGATGCCGGTGAGGCCGGTCGCGGTTCGCCACAGGTAGGGCAAGCCGCCGAAGACGATCACCAGGCTGACGATGACGTAAGCCGCCCCGGCGAGGCTGACGACCGCCATGCGGTCGAACGGACTCGGCGCGGCGGAGACCGGCGCATTCTTTACGGCCACGGCCATTGGCAATTCCTGTGAGAAGAAAACCGGGAAGACCCCTCCCGGGCGCCATCCCTCGGCGTCACGGATTCGGATGAGCAGGGGCGGAGGGAATCGAACCCCCAACCGGCCGCTTTGGAGACGGCTGCTCTACCAATTAAGCTACGCCCCTGTGGGAGTAGCCAGTAGTTAGTAGACAGTAGGCGGCCGGCTTCTCGCCCCGGCTTCTCTACTGACGACTGCCTACCGGCTACTTCTTCCGCGATTCCTTGTGCGGCGTGTGCTTCCGCTCCTTGCGGCAGAACTTCTTCAATTCCAGCCGGTCGGCGCCGCGCGTCTCCTTCTGCGTGCGGTAGTTGCGCGCCCCGCACACCGTACATTCCATCCAGACGTATTCACGCATGGTTTGCTCACTGCTGTACTGTTCCAGCCGCGAGCGGGTCGCTCAACCCGCTCGCCGGAGTTCAAGGCTGGTAGAAGCCCTTATTTGTGGATCTTGGTCACGACGCCCGAGCCGACCGTCCGGCCGCCCTCGCGGATGGCGAACCGCAGCCCCTCGTCCATGGCGATCGGCGACTCTTCCAGCAGCTGCACCTTCATCTTCACGTTGTCGCCGGGCATGCACATCTCGACGCCATCCGGCAGCGTGCAGGTGCCGGTCACGTCCGTCGTGCGGAAGTAGAACTGCGGCCGGTAGCCGGTGAAGAACGGCGTGTGCCGGCCGCCTTCTTCCTTGCTAAGGATGTAGACTTCCGCGTCGAAGTCGGTGTGCGGCGTGATCGAACCGGGCTTGGCCAGCACCTGGCCGCGCTCCAGGTCGGTGCGCTCGATGCCGCGGAGCAGCACGCCGACGTTGTCGCCGGCCGTGCCGAATTCCAGCGTCTTCTGGAACATTTCCACGCCGGTCACGACGGTCTTGCGCGGCGCCTTCATCAGGCCGACGATCTCGACTTCCTCGCCGACCTTGATCTTGCCGCGCTCGATGCGGCCGGTGCCGACCGTGCCGCGGCCCTTGATCGAGAACACGTCCTCGATGGACATCAGGAACGGCTTGTCCTCGGCCCGTTCCGGCGTCGGGATGTAGGTGTCCAGGGCGTTCATCAGGTCGTCGATGCACTTTCCGGCCGCGTCGTCCTTGCCGGCGGAGAGCATGACGGCCAGCGAGTTGCCGCGGATGATCGGCACCTCGTCGCCGGGGAAGTCGTACTTGGTCAGCAACTCGCGGACCTCCATCTCGACCAGTTCGAGCAGCTCGGGGTCGTCCACCGTGTCCACCTTGTTGAGGTAGACGACGATGCGCGGCACGCCGACCTGGCGGGCGAGCAACAGGTGTTCGCGGGTCTGCGGCATGGGGCCGTCGTTGGCGGCGACGACGAGGATGGCGCCGTCCATCTGGGCCGCCCCGGTAATCATGTTTTTGATGTAGTCGGCGTGGCCGGGGCAGTCGATGTGGGCGTAGTGGCGCGCGGCCGTCTCGTACTCGACGTGGGCCACGGCGATGGTGACGGTCTTGAGGTCGTCGCGTTCGGTCCCGCCCTTGGCGATTTCCTTGTAGTCCTTGAACTTGGTGATCTTGTTCTTGAAGGCCTGGCGCACGACGATGGCGGCGGTGGTGGTGGTCTTGCCATGGTCGATGTGGCCGATGGTGCCGACGTTGACGTGCGGCTTGGTACGCGCGAACACTTCCTTAGCCATCGTTCCTCCGCGGGTTCAGTCTGAGCCGCCGGACGGTCGCGCCCGGACAACAGGGTGAGAGTCCATTAGAGACATTAAAGCTGCTGCTGGGATTTGAACCCAGGACCTCGTCCTTACCAAGGAAGCGCTCTACCGCTGAGCTACAGCAGCACTCTTCTTTTCTTCTTGCGCCGCCTTCAGGCGTCGGTAGGTGCGGCCGCGGTGGCAGTTGGCACACACCAGTTCACATTTTGCCATCTCGGCCAGAAGCACTTCCGCCTTGGCTCCACGCTTCACCAGGAGGCTGAGATTGGCCACCTTGCCGCAGCCCGGTCGGTGGTCAAAATCAAGGACATAATGAGGATACCGAACGCCGCAGTCGGCGCAGGCTTGCCCGTTCTTCTTCTCTCGAAGCAATCGCTTCGCCAGCAAAAGTCGCGGCCGGCCGCGAGCGCAGACCCGCATGCATTTTTTGCACCAGGACTGCGGTTGAGCGCCTGGCCGCTCCCGTCGAAGTCGGAAGGCTTCCAACGGCTTCACGTCGCCGCAATGTGGGCAGCGTTTTGTAAGGCGCTTCTCCATAGAGCGGGTGAGCGGAGTCGAACCGCCAACGGCCTGCTTGGAAGGCAGGCGCTCTGCCATTGAGCTACACCCGCGATCTCAAATGGGCAGGGAGGGATTTGAACCCCCGTAGATCGTAGATCGTCAGATTTACAGTCTGATGCCATTGGCCGCTCGGCCACCTGCCCGTTGATCGATCCGTCGCTGTAGCCGATTCCCCTTCCCGGCAGAGCTAGCGGCGGGAGTCGAACCCGCAACCGCTGGTTTACAAAACCAGTGCTCTGCCGATTGAGCTACGCTAGCGCCTCCGCCCGCTAGGAAAGAGTAAGTATAGGAGGGCCGCAAAACCCTTGCAAGGCGAAATTCCCGCATCTTCCGCGCCATCCGACCTTTCCGATTCCGCCGCGGTCGGGCCGCCTCCCACCGGACACCGCCGGCCGACGGGATGTTCGCCCGCCGGCCGCCCGGAACGCGATTCCCGTCAGGGAGGCGATCCGCGAACGAATAGTATAGAGGGGACTCGAAACAAAGGAAGGAGCCGCCCATGACCACTCTCCAGGCCACGACCATCAGCGCCGCCTTCGTCTTCGGCATGATCCTGGCCCTGCTCGGCAGTCTCAAACTGGCCCTGGCCAAGCGCCTCAACCTCGGTGAAGGCCGCGTCGGCGGTCTGCTGTCGGCCCTCAACGCCGCCGTCGTGCCGCTGATGCTGCTGGCCGGCTGCCTCATCGACACGCTCGGCGCCCCAGTCGTGCTGATCGTCGGTTCGCTGGCCACCGCCCTGGCCGTCGCCAGCCTCGGCCTCAAGCCGACCTACGGCCGGGCCTTCGGCTCGTTGCTGCTGGCCGGCCTCGGCGGCGCCGGCGTCGGGACCGCCGCGCTCGTGTTGATGCCGCACGCCTTCTTCGGCGTGGACCGGCTGGCGTCGGCGTCGATCAACCTCGGTTGCGTGTTCATCGCGCTGGGCGCCCTGGTGACGCCGGTGCTGTCGGACGTGCTGATCCGGCTGCTGGAGTTCCGCCGCACGGCCGGGGTGCTGGCCGTGCTCTGCCTGGCGCCGGCCGTGCTGGCCGCCCTGCCGAATCAGTTTCAGGGCGTGCCGACGCGGGGCGTCGATCTGGCCTCCCTGGCCGGCAACGCCGACGTGTGGCTTCTCGGCCTGGTGTTCCTATTCTACGCGCCGCTGGAAGGCGCCCTTGGCGTCTGGACGACGACGTACCTGACCGATCTGGGGGAAAGCGCCGCTGCCGCCGCGTGGGTGCTGTCGGCGTTCTGGACGGCGTTTTTGGCGTCGCGCCTGCTGACGGCGATGCTGCTGCACTGGGCCGCGGCGCCGTCGGTCGAGCCGCTGCTGCTGGCCGCGTTGGGCGTCGGCGCCGCGGCCGTGATTGGCAATCTGGTGGGCAACGCCAACCGCTCGTCGGCGCGGGTTTCACTGGTGTTGCTCGGCTTCCTGTTGGGGCCGGTCTTTCCGACGCTGGTGAGCCTGACGTTTCGCAGTGCGCCGGAGTCGCCGGGCACGGCTTACGGCATGGTGTTCGCGGTCGGCTCGCTGGGCGGGCTGTTGATTGCTCCGCTGGTCGGGGCGCGGGCGCGGCGAACCGGCGTGCAGGCGGCGCTGCGCATCCCGATGGTGTTGGCGCTGGCGTTGTCGGCGTCGGCGCTGGTGTTCTGTCTGACGCGGTGACAATTACGGCTTCGGAATGCTTTTGTACTGGCTAAGCACTGCCGAATCGGCGGGGTAGATGCGTGGGGGGCCGGCGCCGGCCCGCGCGCGTCGGGCGGCGGGTAGCCGGGCGACGCCGGAATGGGCGACACGTCGAAGTCCGATCCGGCCTGACGCAGCGGCATCAGCACCTTCTGCCCTTCCGGCGGCGGCGCCGTCTGCCAACCCTTGGCGGACCACGTCTCACAATCCTTGAGGTTGTCCACGACGATCTTTTTGCCCTGCCATTCCACTTTTTTGTCCGGGGGCCAGAGCACGTCGTTGACGACGAAATCGTCTCCGCCGTCGCGGGTCGCCAGGACATGCAGCTCCGACACGAGGAATTGCGGCCGCGACAGCACAACGGGGTTGCGCGTCATGAGGGCGAGGTAAGCCAGGTAGCCGACCCAGGAGAGGAACAGCACGGCGGTCACGACGAGGCGCCAGGCGGCGGGTTTCATGCCGGCCCCTCCAAACTCTCGCCGGCCTCGATGCGGTAACCTTCGATCAGGCCATTTTCCAGGTCGCAAAGGTCGTGAAAGGCGCCGCGGTCGTCGGCGGCGGCGGGGTCCATCAGGCCGGCGCCGATCAGGTTGAAAACGATCTCTCCGAAGTCGTCGGTGGCGCGGACGCCCCAGGCCCGGAACACGGCCGGCGCCATCAGGCCGAAGTCGCGCAGGGCCAGCTCCCGAACGCCGCGGATGAACTCCGCCACGGACACGTGTTCCTCTTCTTCCCCCCCTCCCTGCCCTCCCCCAGCGGCGGGGGAGGGTTGTGGTGGGGCGGCGTCCGCCCGGGCGCGGCCGAGTCGGCGGGCGGCGTAGTCGAGGGCGTCGAATACGAACTGGTACGCTTCGGGGGCGTAGCGCGGGTCGCGGCGGGTCAGCTCTTCAATGCGCGGATTCTGCATCAGTCTCATTCCGGAGTGGTGAGTGGCGAGTGGCGAGTGGCGAGAAAAGACAGAACCAGGAAGAATCGTTCTCGTACGCTCGGCGTTTTCGCCACTCGCCACTCGCCACTCGCCACTCGTTTCACCGGCCGAGGCGGCTCAAAATCTCCACGGCCGGCACCGGAATGCGTCGGCCGTCCTCGAACTCGACCAGCACTTTGCGGGCCAGCACTTCCTGGGCCAACACGCGGCCCTGACCCTTGGGCGTCACCACGCGGGCGCCGACCGGCGGCAACGCCTCCTGGAATTCCTCGTACACGTCCTGCTCGAAGCGCAGGCAGCACTTCAATCGGCCGCAGCGGCCGGAGATTTTTGACGGGTCGAGCGTGGACTTCTGCAACTTGGCCATGCGCATCGACACCGGCGGCATGACGGTCATGTGCGTGTTGCAGCAGACCGGCTTGCCGCAGTCGCCGTAGTCGGCCAACAGCTTGGCCTCGTCGCGGACGCCGATCTGCCGCATCTCGATGCGCGTCTGGTACTCGCGGGCCAGGTCCTTGACGAGGTCGCGGAAATCGACGCGCTTCTCCGCCAGGAAGTAGAAGACGATGCGCTCGCCGCCGAAGAGGTGCTCGACGTCTACCAGCTCCATTTGCAATCGCCGTTGGGCGACGAACCGGCCGCAGGTTTCCAGTTCACCGGCCTCGGCGTCGAGGATCCGCTGGCGCTCGGCCCGGTCCTGTTCGGTGAGCAAGCGGACGAGCCGGCCGTGGGTCGGCTCGGTCAGAAGCTGGACGGCCCGCGGCGTGGCCTCGCACAGCACGTCGCCCAGTTCCAGGCCGCGTTCGGTGCGGACGACGACCTCGGCGCCTCGCTGATAGTCGCGGCCGTCGGCGTCGAACTCGCCGAGGAAGCGCATGGCGCCGTGCCGCACGATCCAGTTGGCCGCCATGTCGCGCCTCCGCCGGTGGTCGCCCCCGACTCCGTGGACGAGTGCCATTCTAAAGTATGGCGGGGCGAAGGGAAGGGCATTCGCGGACGACCCTCGGGCAGTCCACGCCTATCACGGCAGCACTTCCACCGCAGTGGCGGTGAAAGCCGAGAGTCGCGCGTCGTTGGTCAGGAAGCGGTCGCAATGCGATTCCGTCGCAGCCGCCAGATGCAAGGAGTCGCCCAGCGTGAAGTTGTGGACGGCCCGAATCAGTGTGGCCCGGTCAAACACCGCCGTCGTGATCGGGACATGGCGGACGTCGGGGCGGATAAAGAAGGCGTCGATGCCGGCCAGCGCCGTCACCGCTCACAGCTTGATGGGCTTGATCCGGCATTCCAAGCGGGTCAGGTCGCTGAAGACCGCCACGTCGCCGGCCGCCCGCAACGCCGCCATGCGCGCCGCGGCCCGGACGTTGAAAGGTCCGACCGAGTCGAGCAAGTAGATCAAGATCATGCTATCGCAGTAGATGAGCACTACGACGCCCCCGATTTCTTACGCTGTTCGTCCACCTCTCGAAGGAGGTCGTCGAAGCGGTCGCCTTCCCGCAACCATTCGATGTGGGCGTTCATTTCCTCTTCGTTCATGAACGGATAACCGGACGCCTCTCGCTCGGCCCTGATTCGCTGGAGATACTGCCACCAGTCCTCCTGGGGCGCCGCCGCCTCCGACTCTTGCCGCAGCACGACCGTGACCCGGCCCGGCGGCAGTTCCGGCTTCCGGTCCAGTTCCAGCGTGCCGTCGGGCTTGAGGGTCCCCGCCACCACGATTTCCTGTAGGCTCATGGGATGCTCCTTTCGACCTCGCACTCCCGTTATTCTACCCGACCGGGCCGCCGGCCGCGTCCTGGCGCGCCTCGGCGTAGAAATCCTGTAGAATGGTTGATAGGGATCTACCGCGGATAGAATATGTTTCAGATATTTTTACTACCTATTTCCTACCCTCCGTTCATGTCCATCCGTCCGACGTCCTCTTCGGGCGTGACCCCCACGATCACCTGGATGCGCCGCAATTCCTTCCGGTCCAGGTGGGCGGCCAGGATTTCGCCGATCAAGTTCTGGCGGTCCATCGCGTCCATCCGCCGGAAACGCTCCGACAGGATGGAGCCAATGACGCCGTCGTGGTCTTCGAGGTTCACCCGGGCCGGCGGTGGAAACTCCTCCGTCAAGATGCGCTTTATTTTCCCGAGAAGGGCCACTGGATCACCCCCTTGTTGATGAACGTCTGAGTGGAGTTGAGGAACTCCTTGGCCCGGGCCTTCAAATAGTCGCCCTTGGTTTTCTTGTAGCCAGTCACACGCTTTAGATGGGCAAGCAGTCGCTCTTCCGAGGCGTACCTGTAGCTGTTGGACCAGAGGGCGAAGATGGCGTTCACGGCCACCTGCAAGCCGTGAAAGTGGCTGTCGATCTGGGCGTCCGTCAGTCCTTTGGCGCGCAGTTTATCATAGTCTACCCGCAGCATCCCGCTCGCGGAGAACAAGCGGAGCAGGTGGTGGCGCTCGTCGAACGACGGGTCGCGCAGCATCTTGAAGGCCCGTAACATGCACTCGACCGCCACCCCGCCGACGTAGATGGACAAGGCGAAACTGCGGCCCTCCTGGTAGAGGTGGTTCGCCTGCTTCATCCGTTGGATCGCGGCCTGAAAGTAGTGCTCCGGCCTGAAATCCATACCGCCCTTTTCCCTTCCGGGTTCCGGCAGTTCTATTGCCAGCCCTCACGGCGCCCGCACGCAATCCTCGGTGATAAACGATCCGGTGTCTTCCACGCCCGGCGGCAGCCCCGGCGCCGTCACGCCTTCGCCCGCCGTCTCCCGCGCCGCCACGTCCTTGTTGAGCGCCAGCAGAAACGCCAGCGGATCGGCCTTGGGTTTCATGCCGTAGGCCGCGCGCACGGCCGTATCCAGCTGGTCCTGCGCGTCGCGCAGCGGGTTCTTGCCGGGCAGGTCGAGCGTGCGGTACAGGTCGCGCAGGCTCCATTCGTTCTTCGCCATGACTTCGCGGCGAAGAGCCCGCAAGGAAACGGCGGCGTCGGCGACGGCCCGCGCTTGCGCCAGCGTCGGCGCTTGCGGCCAGGGGAACGTGTCGAACACCGTGTCGGAGGTGTAGCGGAATCGTTCCGTCAGCGTCGAACATTTCGCCGTGAACCAAGCCCAGTGGACGCCGGATTGAAGGACGCCGAAGGAGTAGTCGTCGGGGAGCGGGAAGACGACGAGGGCGGTGTCGGCGTGGACGGTGTTGCTAACGAACTCAAAGATCGGCCGCTTTGTGACCCGCGAGCACGCGATGTAGCGAGGTACGCCGTTGATGGCGGCGATGGTGCCAGGCCGGTAGTCGTAGAACTGCCACCAGCGTTGGGCGATGCGAGTGTATCGCGTAACCTCTTTCCCTGTGGCAACCCTCTCCGCCTGGGCCTTCGCAAGAACCACAGGCATCACCCGCTCCTTCACCCGCTCGAAAGGAACCGGGAATGACGACGCCTCAAGCATGTCGCGCTGGCCGAAATCAATGATCCATCGCGTCGGCGCACCCGCTTCAAGTAGATCGCTCCCGATCATGTAGGGAAAGATCACTTCCCGATTCCGTGGGTTGGCGCGGATTATCTGAGAAGCTTCCTCTGGCGTGAGGAAGAAGCCGGCGTTGACGGGGTTTTGGCCGGTGAAACACTTCTTCGCTCTCTCATTGGTTTCTAATCGGAGAGCGCCCGTGACATCAGTTCCGCTCCGGAGCGATGGTCCGATGTACTGTAAATCCTCCACCTTCCAGGGGCTGTCCGGGGCGTTGCCGACTTGAGTGAACAATCGCTTTGGCGCCTCGTCCTCGCCCTTGATCCAGTTGACGATGGACACATGAACGGCGGCCTCGCCGCTCCAGACTTGCGTGGACACGGCCTCGGTGATCGTGCCGCCGTGGTCGAGGACGTAATCCAGGCTGGCCTCGCGCGTCTCGTTCTGGCGGATGGTGTTGGTGGCGACGAGTCCGGCCCGGCCGCCCTCGGGTAGGGTGTCCTGGGCGCGGCGGAACCAGTAGACGCAGAAATCGGCCATCTTCGGCACGTCGGGGAAGGCGGCGTAGACCCGCTTGGCGTAATCGTAGCCGTGCTCCTTGGCGAGGTAGCGCGAGCCCAGATACGGCGGATTGCCGATGATCGCGTCGGCCTTGGGCCAGTCGCAGAACAGGGCGTCGGCGGCGCGAAGGTTGGCGTCCAGGTTGTCCAGCGGCAGCTCGCGCTCGCTTAGGTCGAACGGCAGATGGTGCTCGCCGGTCGCCAGGCGCGATTTGGTTTCTTCCAGGGCCAGCTTCTTGGCCACCATCAGCGTGACCTTGGCCAGCTCGACGGCAAATTCCTTGATGTCCAGGCCGAAGAACTGGCCGGCGCTGACCAGCGACGTGCCGCCCGCCAACTCGCGGATCCGGTCTCCAAAGTTTTCGTGGATCTTTTCCAGCAGTTCCAATTCCAGACGCTTCAGCTCGCGGTAGGCGACGTACAGGAAGTTGCCGCTGCCGCAGGCCGGGTCGAGGACGTGGAACCGAAGCATCGCCTGGCGCAAGTCGAGCAGTTCGCGGGCCGTTTTGGCGTCGGCGATGCGCTGCCGCCAGGGCCGGACGATCGTGGGCAACACGACCTTCTGAATGTCGGCCTCGCTGGTGAAGTGGGCGCCGAAGGCGTGGCGCTCTTTCTCGCCCATGCTGCCCTCAAACAGCGTGCCGAAGATGGCCGGCTTGACCATCGACCAGTCTTCCCGCGCGGCTTCGTCCAGCAGCCACAGGTCCGTCACGCTCAACTCGACCGGCTCGACGACGGAGAAGAGTCCGCCGTTGAAGTATTTCACGTCCTGAAAGCGGCCGCCCTCCGCCGGGACGGGGTTCGCCATCTGGTGGAACAGGCCGCCGATGAGGTCGAACGAACTGGCCCCGTTCTTGCATTCTTGCAGCAGGTCGCTGAACTTGCCGTGCGGCAACAGGTCGATTCCCTGGGCGAACAGGGCGAGGACGCACTGAAGGACGTAGCGCTGGGCCTTGTCGGCCGGCAACGGCTTCTCGGGCCGCTCGATCAGGTGGTTGAACAGCTGGGCCACCTTGTCGGCGGCCTTGCGGGTGACGGCGACCTGGTTGTTGTGGAAGAGCGGCGGCTTGGGCGTGGGAAAGAGGAAATTGAAGGCGTCGAAGCGCTTGGGCAGGTCGTCGAGGCGGACGCGGTCGAGCGGCTCGTCGAGCTGGTAGTTGAAATCGTAGATCCAGAATTCGTCAAAATTGCACAGCACGACGTATTGCGGGCGGTTGGGGACCAGGTAGAGCCAGTAGTCGAAGGCCTGGCGATAATGGCGCTCCAGCTTCTCGCCGCTTTTCTTCATTTCCAGCAGCAGGCGCGGCCGCCAGAGGAGGTCGGCGAAGCGCGTGGTTTTGCCCTTGTGGACGCGGTATTCGAGGTTGCCGCCGGCCTCGAAAACGCCGGCGTGGCCGAAGGCCTGGAAGAGCCGTTCGCAGAAGATCTGCGCTTCGCCCTTTTCGTCGCCGGTGAGATGCTGGCGGACGAAAGCGACGAATTCGCGGATCCTGGCGACGGGGTTGTCCATGAAATCAGGTGCTCCGGTGCGTCCGTTAAGCACCACTGACGTTATCCTGGCCGCGGTCCTTGTGCAAGCACGGAAGCAAACACCGGGGGTTGCCGCTCCGGGCTTCGGGCGTCGCTGAGCTTGGCGGGTTGGCGGGCGAAACGCAACCTCTTGCGGCGACGTCACATCAGCCCGCCAACCGCTCCGCCGTCGTCCGGGCTTGGCGGGCGAATCCTGGCGGACGATCCGGACGGAAGCGGCCCATGAGCGCCACTGCGTCCGCTACCGCGGCGGGTTTTCGGCGATGCCGGTCGGGAATTGTTTCTACAGCCCCACGAAATGCGGCTCGCCCCAGTATCTCCACCACGCCGCGCCGCAACGCCTCGCGCTCCGTCACGTCCGCCAATGGAGCGTCGTGTGCGGCACCGGATTGCGGAACGGCCGGTTCTCCGCGCACGATTGCAACAACTCCTTCTTGAGCTGGTAATACCACCGAGCCGGCTTGTCGGCGTCGTTGATGAGCATCAGCTGCGGGTCTTCGTTCAGCCCGCGCTGCTGCTTGTCCACCACGTCGCGGTCCTGTTCGATGAAGGCGTGGACGAACGGCCGCAGCAACGGCCGCAACAGCGTCAGCCACGGCGTCGTCCAGTAAAAGACCTGATGCAGCTCGACCTGCATGGCGGCCAGCGGCGTGAGCGTCGTCAGGCCGCAGATGTGGTGCTTGCCGAAGCGGATGTGTTCGATCCGTGTACTCGGCAATTCAAAGCGGATCTCGGTGGACACCTCGGCGCCGAGCAGCTTGTAGACCTTGGAATTGGACGACGGCCGGTGGCGCACCATCGTGAACCCCAGGTCGGACGGGGCGAAGGCCTTCGACTTTTCGTGCATCGACCGGCGGCTCCGCCACCACCAGGCGCGGTGGACGAACGGCCCGTGGGCGGGGTCCATCAGCCCCACCACCGTATGGTCGATGGAACAGGGAAACAGGCTCCGCGCCACCAACCGATAATGGCGCTCCTCCACGTCTGGTACTCGGGGGATTTCCGGCAGCGTCTCCGGCGGCGGTTGGTCGCCTTCCGGGACGTAGACCCACACGTTGCCCTGGACCTCGCGGCACGGGAAGCGCTTGATCTGCACGCGGTCCAGCTCGAACTTCTGGGTGGACAGGAGCGACGGGATGTGCGTGCAGGTCCCCGCGCAGTCAAAGCGCCAGCCGTGGTAGCAGCATTCGATCTCGTTGCCGTTGAAGCGGCCGTGGCTGAGGGGGATGCCGCGGTGCGGGCAGATGTCGCGCAGGGCGAACACGCCTCCGTCGGCGGATCGGCCGATCAGGACCGATTGACCGAGCAATTGTTTGCTAATGGTTTGGCCGCGCTTGAGCCGCCGGCCGGGCACGGCCATGTACCAGGCGTCGTAGACCACTTCCGTCGCAGGCAGCATCGCCTAACTCCTCCACAATGCCTGTCCACACCAACCCGAAGCGCGAGCGAGGGATACTAACCCGAAGCGCAAGCGAGGGCTTGGACCGAATCCCTCGCTTGCGCTTCGGGTTGGTGTGGAAACCGCATTTTCACCAACGACCGTGCGCCTCATCCCGCCCGCCGCGACTTCACGGCGCCGGACAGCTGACCCAGGATGACCTCCGCGGCGCGGTCGCAGGCGCCCGGTTCGGCCACGCGGTCGCGCAAGGCGGCCAATTCGTCCCTGATTTCACGGTAGGCCGCCGGGTCGTCCAGCCAGCGCAGGACGTGGCCGGCCATGGTTTCGGCCGGCAGCCGGGCGGCCAAGAATTCCGGGAACAGAGCTTTGCCCGCCAGCAGATTCACCAGACTGATGTAAGGGCACTTGAGGATCAGCCGCGACCCCAGGACCTCGATCCAGTGCAGCTGATAGCCGACGACGGCGGGCTTGCCGTGATAAAGCAACTCCAGCCCGACCGACCCGGACTTGGCGATGGCCGAATGGGCCAGACGGAGGATTTCCGCCGTGCGGCCGGCGTGAACCTCGATCGGCAGCGCACAGGAGCGCAGCCGGTCCTGGACGTTCTGGGCGTGTTCCGGCCGCAGACAGGCGACGAGGAAGCGGACGTCCGGACGGCGGGCGTGGATGATCCCGGCCGACCGAACCATCGCGTCGAGATTGTGACGGATCTCGTGGCGGCGCGACCCCGGCAGCAGGGCCACGACCGTCCCCGGCTTCGCCCGCTGGTCGGCCAGAAAAACCTCGTCGGGCCGCCGGACGTGCAGTTCATCGAAATAGGGGTGGCCGATGAACTGAGCGTCCACACCCCTTTCCCGATACCATTTTTCCTCGAAGGGCAGCGTGCAGAGGACGTGGTCGGCGAGGCGGCGCATCCATTTCACGCGGTATTGCGCCCAGGCCCACAGCTGCGGCGGCACGAACCAGACGACGGGGATACCGTGTTTCTTGGCGCACTTGGCCAGCCACCAGTGGAAGCCGGGGAAGTCGATGAGAACCAGGGCGTCGGGCCGCGTCGTGCGGAAGACGCGATCGGCCAGCTTGAGGACGCCGGGCACGCGCTGCACGGTGGACAACAGGTGCATGAGGCCGACGCCGGCCAGGTCGGTCAGGGGATAGTGGATGCGGCAGCCGGCCTGTTCCATGCGGTCGCCGCCGAAGCCGTACACGTCGAGGTCGGGCCGGCGGCGGCGCAGGGCGTTGAGCAGACTGGCGCCGTGCAGGTCGCCGCTGGCTTCGCCGGCGCTGACGAACAAACGCATGAGGCATCCTGCCTGTGCTAGGGTAACGATCGTCGAGGCGTGGGGCAGCGTAACAGGAAGCCGGAAGGACGGGCAAGGGGGGTTTCCGAATTGTGCGAGACAGTTGACCCATTGCGGGGTTATGATAAAGTGGGGCGTTGGCGAGATGGTCTGTCGTCGCCGGAGGTTTCTGATCATGCGCATCACCCGCTTCCGCGTCTTCCTGCTTCTGGGGGCGTCGTTGCTGTTCATCGGCCCGGCCATCAGCCTGGGCCAACCGGGAGGCTTTCCCGGCGGCGGCGGCTTCCCGGGCGGCGGCTCCCCGGGCGGTTTCGGGCAGGGACGCGGGGGCCGTCAGGGGCGCGGCGGCGGCCGACAGGGCGGGGGCGGCCGGCGGGGGGGTGGATTCCAGCTCGACCCGAACATGATTTTTAGCATGTTGTCCAAGGGTCAGGACTACCTCACCGAAGCCGACTATCTGGCCAATCCGATGGCGCAACGCGATCCGAACGCCAAGGACCGGATCGAGTCGTTCATGCAGCGCAACGGCATCAGCAACGGCCAGCTGACCCGCGAGCAATTCGCCCAATTCTTCCAGGAACGAGTGGCGCAGCGGCAGGCGGAGCAGCAGGCCCAGCAGGCCGCCAACGGGTCGCAGCCTGGCGCGCCGGCGGCGGCGACCGACCCCAACGCCGACGCTGGGGACGAGCCGGTAATTGAAGACAAACGGCCCACGGTGTTCCGCGCCAACAACCTTCCCAAGCAAGGCCTGCCGACGTGGTTCGCGCAGCTAGACACGGACAAGGACGGTCAGGTCGGCCTGTACGAGTGGAAGAACGCGGGCCGCTCCCTGAGCGAATTTCAGACCTGGGATCTCAACGGCGACGGCTTCATTACCGTCGAGGAAGCCATGCGGACGTTCAAAGCGACGCAGGGCACGAACGTGGCCGGCGGCGCGCCGACGCCGGGCGCCGGCGGCCCGTCGTTCGGCCAGTTCGGGGGCGGCCAGTCCCAGGACAACAGCCAGTCAAACGGCGGGGGGTCTCGGCGACGCCGCGGCCGGGGCAACCGGCAGAATCAAGGATACGGCGGCAATCAAGGTTACGGCGGCAATTAGGGTCGGTTTCGACGGTCCCTTCTTCTTTTCACGGCGTTGGCGGCGCTTCCGCGAAGCGTCGCCAACGCCGTATTGCGTTGACCTTCGTTCCCCGGAAATGCCGATGGAGGAAGGGGACGGTTCCGCCGGTTGCGCCGCGTGGGGCGGCGGTGCGGATTCCTCCCCTTGGGCCGGGACGGAGGGTGGAAGTATGAAATCAATCGGGGCCGTGTTCGCGGCCGTGATGCTGTTCGGGTGGTCGGCGGCCGGGACGGCTGGCGAACCCATTTCCCCGCCGCATGATTTTGCCGCGGGCGGGACGCCCGTCGCCGCGCCGAATGGCTTTGCGGCGACCGAGTCGCCCGCCCCGATCGCGCCGGTAGAGGCGTCTCCGGCCCGGTCGGGTTGCGCCTCCTGCGCCGGCGGCTGCGGCTGCGGCAATCACGGCGGCAACTTCTGGGATTGGCTGACCTACCGCCCGTTACACCGGACCCAATGCGGCGAATGCGGCTGCGGCTGCTGCGGCTTCTACCCGCCGTTGTACCTGTACTTCCTCGGCCACTGCTCCGAACATCCATGCACCGCCTGCGGCGGCGGTTGCGCGAACTGCGGCTGGCCCGGTCATGGCTTTTCCGGCACGCCCACTGGGGTCGGCTTCGTTGGCCATTGACGATGTTCTTTGGCGCAAGGTCCGTCCGGGCCGGAAGCGTGAACGACGGACGTTTGCATCCGTCGCTCACGCTTCCGGCCCGGGCGGACGTTCATTCCCGCCGCAACCCCTGCAAGAGCATGTCGAACGCCTTCAGCGCCTGATCGAGCACTTCCGGCTTGGCCACCGGCACCTTGAGATAGGTTTCGCCGGTGCGCTCGTCGCGATTCACCAGCGACGCCAGGCCGCCGGCCGCCGCCGGCCGCGCGGCGAACTGCTGTAGTAAGGCCATGCCCGTCTGCAACAGCCCCGCCCACGGGTCGGCCGGCGTCGGCGCCGGCGTCGCCTCCGCCTCGACTTCCGCCTTGGCCGCGCGCGGCGACGGCTCCCGTTCGGCCGGCGTCGCCGCGTCCTCGGCCATCGCTTCGGGGATCGCTTTTGTCGTCGATTCCACCGTCTCCATGAACTTGTTCAGCCGGCTGCCGCCCAGGAACACCTCGGTTTCGCCGCCGTCCAGCACGCCGGCGAACAGCGACTTCTTGAACCGCAGCACCGACAACATGCCTTCCTCAATGGTCCCCTGGGCCACGAAGTTGACCACGCGCACCGGCTGTTTTTGCCCGAGGCGGTGGACCCGGCCGATCCGCTGTTCCAGCACCGCGGGGTTCCACGGCAGGTCCATGTTCAGCACCACCGAGGCGTGTTGCAGGTTCAGCCCCACGCCGCCGGCGTCGGTGGACAGGAACGCCCGGCAGTCCGGGTCGTCGCGGAAGCGGTCGACCAAATCCTTGCGCTTGGCGCCCGGCACGCCGCCGTGGAACAGGATGTGTTTCCACTTCCGGCCCTCGATGCGCCGCCGCAACAATTCGTGCATCCCGAGCCACTGGCTGAACACTACCGCCTTGGCGCCCGGTTGCTCGAACACCTCGTCCAGCAACTCCGCCGCCTCGTCCGCCTTGCGGCCCTCGTCGTTCTTCTTGTCGATCAGATAGCTGCTGTCGCAGGACATGCGCATCATTTGCAACGCGATCATCAGCCGCCGCTGGTCGGCCTCCGACAGGAAGCGGTAGCGCCGCCACTTCTGCACGATGCGGGCGACGATCTCCATGTTCTCGGTGTGATATTTCCTTTGCAGCTCCGTCATCGGCACGAAGATGTTGGCGTCGATCCGTCCGGGCAGCTGGTCGAGCACCTCGTCCTTCTTGCGGCGCACCAGGACCGGCGCCAGCGTCTGGCCGATGCGGTCCAGGCCGGTGTAGCCGACCACCTTGCCCACCGGGTCGCGCACCTGATGGTCGTGCAGCAGCCGGAAGGTCGGTCCCAGACGATAGCGATCCACAAACTGCACGATGGAGATCAGTTCCTCCAGCCGGTTCTCCAGCGGCGTGCCGGTGAGGACGATGGCGTAGGGGGCGGCGATCTTCTTGACGCTGCGGGCGGTGCGCGTGCTCCAGTTCTTGATGCGCTGGGCCTCGTCGAGGATGACGAGGTCGGGCGACCAGGCGTCGATGAGGTCGAGGTCGGCGTGGACGGTGTCGTAATTGAGGATCTTGAAAAACGCCTGTTCCGCGAACTGGGCCGCGCGGCGCGGCCTCAGCCCGCCGATGATCTGCGCCGTGCGGCTCGGTGAAGCGCTCGATCTCGCGCTGCCACTGGTGCTTGAGCGACGTGGGACAGACGATCAGCACGCGCTCGACGCCGAACAGTTTGGCCATGATCTCGGCGGCGGCGAACGCCTGGATGGTTTTGCCCAGGCCCATTTCGTCGCCGATCAGGCAGCGCCCGGCCCGCGCGGCGAACAGCGCCCCGTCGCGCTGGTAGTCGTAAAGCGACACGCGAAGGAGGTCCTTGAAGGCGGCGCTCTTGGGGCCGCGCGGGAAGGCCTCGGCCACGCTCTTGCGCCGGCGCTCGGCGTCGCGCACCTCGGCCACGAACGCCAGCACGTCGTCGCGGCAGCGCAGGTCGTGGTCCACACGGCCGGCCTCTGCCAGAAACTCCTCGAACGAGGCGAACGCCTCCTGCAAGAGCACCCCGTCCGATCCGAAATACGCGCTCCGCGATCCGGACCAGTTCGGGCGGCCAGTCGGCGCCGGGCCGGAAGCGCACCTCGCGCCGGGCGCCGTACTGGAGAAAGACCTCGCTGTAGGCCGGTTGGAAGCCGGCCCGGAGGGCGGCCGGCCCGCCGCGCTTGCGTTCCAGGACGGCCAGGACGAACTCGATGTGCTTGCAGGTGCCGAGGGTGTTGGTGGCGAAATCGGGGCAGGAGCAGTGGTTGTCGCCGACGTGCGGGCCGCGGACGCGGACGCGGTAGGCGTTGCGACTCTGCGGGTTGACGACCTCGAACTCGGAGAAGACGGGCTGGTCGCCGACGTTCTTGAGGCGGTAATCCTGTTCGCGCCCGAACTGGCGCCGCAGCTCGACCTGCCAGTCTTCCAGCGACATGCCCTCCGGCTTGCTCAGCCGGGACAGCTTTGCCGGCTTGCGCTTCTTGCCCGAAGCCTTGCGCCGCCTGGCCCCGTCGATCGCCGTCTTGTTCGCCGTCCGTTCCGGCCGATCCCGCATGACTTCGGCCTCCCACGCCTCGGAAGTAGTGTGGACGATCTCCGGGAGGCATTGTACGGCGTGAGACGCCGACCGGCTTTTCACCTCTTGCGCCCGACTCCTGCTCTTGGGAACTAGACGACCATTTCGCAAGTCCTTCGCCACTGCCTCGTAGCCGCATTCGCCAGAATGCGGGTGCGACGACCCGCATTCTGGCGAATGCGGCTACGACGATCCCGCATTCTGGCGAATGCGGCTACGACGACCCGCATTCTGGCGAATGCGGCTACGACGACTACGACGACCCGCATTCTGGCGAATGCGGCTACGACGACTACGACGACCCGCATTCTGGCGAATGCGGCTACCTTTTACTGGCGGGGGACTTACCAAACGGTCCTCTAGAGAAAATCAGCCCGCTCACGCCGACCGCTCGCCGATTTTGGTTGACACACACCGCCGGAGCGCGTAGCCTTGGGGTTGTGTAGTTCCTTCCGGGGGGCGCCCGCCGCTTTCTGCCAGCCACTCCCACCCAACCGGCTCATCGCAGAAAGCCCGCGCGGGCCAGTGTTAAGGAGCGATGCATGTTCCAACTCAACGGGTCCCGTAACGGGACCAACTGCGACGGCGCCAGCCGCCGCGACTTCCTCAAGGTCGGCGCGCTCGGACTCGGCGGCTTCCTGCTGCCCGACCTCCTTCGCGCCGAGCCCGCGCCGCGGCGCAGGGCCAGACCACCCGCAACACCTCCGTCGTCTGGCTCTGGCTGGGCGGCGGCCCGTCGCACATCGAAACCTTCGATCCCAAGCCGGACGCGCCGGTCGAATTTCGCAGCACCATCGGCCACGTGCCGACCTGCCTGCCCGGCGTCCAGTTCGGCAGCGTCTTCCCGAAGCTCGCCCAAAACGCCGACAAGCTGGCCGTGGTGCGTTCCTTCGCCCACAGCAACAGCGGCCACGGCGGCGGCACCCACTGGGTGATGACCGGCTACAACTTCCGCCAGGCCGACAACGGCGGCGGTCAGAACAAGCCCGGCATCGGCGCCATCGTCTCGCGCTACCGCGGCGCCAACAACCCCGCCACCGGCCTGCCGTCCTATGTCCGCTTCGGCAGCATCCTCGGCGACGGCCCCTCCTGGCTCGGCGCCCCCTACGCCCCCTTCGACGTGGCCGGCAACGCCCGCAACGACATGAACCTTCAGATGACCCTCGACAGCCTCTCCGACCGCCGGGCGCTGCTCAAGGGCTTCGACGACATCAACCGCGATATCGACCGCACCGGCGGCATGCGCGGCCTGGACAGCTTCGATGCGCAGGCCTTCGACCTCGTGCTCAGCAAGGCCCGCGACAGCTTCGACGTCAGCCGCGAAGACCCGCGCGTCCGCGACCGCTACGGCAAAGGGCTGGGCGAGCATCTGCTGACTGCCCGCCGGCTGTGCGAGTCCGGCGTCGGCTTCGTCACCATCGACTTCGGCGGCTGGGACATGCACGGCAACGTCGCGATGGGGATGAAGAACCTCGGCCCACAGGTGGACCACGCCGTCAACGCCTTCCTCGAAGACACGACGGAGAGCGGCCTCAATCAGGACATCTTGCTGGTCATCACCGGCGAATTCGGCCGGACGCCGCGCGTCAACGGCGGGGCCGGCCGCGACCACTGGGCGCCGCTGTCCACGCTCTGCCTGGCCGGCGGCGGCCTCAAGATGGGCCAGATCGTCGGCGAATCGACCGCCAAGGCCGAATCGCCGAAGACCACGCCTGTTTCGCCGCAGGACCTGATGGCGACGGTGTTCCACGTCCTCGGCCTGCCGCAGGACCTGCAATACCGCGACCCGACCGGACGGCCCACGTCGATGATCAACGGCGGCAAACCGATCGCCGAGTTGATCTGAGCGGCCTGTCGGCGAGGCGAGCGGCCGGCGTGAGCCGGCTGGTGTAGCATAGCGTCAACGACATTTGTGCTACACCAGCCGGCTCACGCCGGCCGTTCGCCGTCAAAAGGAGCCGTGTTCATGGCCGACCAACCGACCACGGCCGAGCAGGACTACCTCAAGGCCATTCACCGTCTCGGCGGCGACGCCCAACAGGTGTCGCCGGCCGACATCGCCGCACGTCTGGGCGTCCGCGCCCCTCCGTCACCGGAATGCTCAAGCGCCTCGCCGAGGCCCGCTGGATCGACTACGAATCGGGCCGCGGCGCCCGCCTCACCGGCCTCGGCGTCGCCGAGGCGCGGCGCGTCATCCGCCGGCATCGCCTCGTGGAACTGCTGCTGACGCGCGTGCTCGGACTCGACTGGAGCGAGGTGGACGCGGAGGCCGAGGCGCTGGAGCACGCCGTCTCGCCGCGCGTCGAGCAGGCGTTGGCCGCCTTCCTCGGCGAACCGCTCGAAGACCCACACGGCCATCCCATCCCGACGCGCGAAGGCGTCCTCAAGCAACGCCGGCTCCGGCCGCTCTGCGACTTCCATCCCGGCGATCACGTCGTCATCCGCGAGGCCCAGGACGACGACCCCGAACGGCTGCGCCGCTGCGCGCGCCCTCGGCCTGACGCCGGGGGCAGTGGTTCATATCGTGGGCCATCAGCCGCTGGACGACCTGTTTCAAATCGAAGTCGGCGGCCGGGCTTTTCCGATGGGCCGCGCCGGCCTGGCGGGGTTGCTCGGCGAGCGGCCGGCGTGAGCCGGCTGGTGAAGGCGATCATCAGCCGGCTCACGCCGGCCGCTCGCCTTCGGATGCGCTCCGTCAGTTTATTTGTCTTGACTAATCACCTTGTTCCACTAGACTAATCACAGGTCGAAGTGGCAAGGTGTCGCTATGAGATTGATGGAATCGCCGATCGCTGTTCCAGACCTTCGCAAGCCGGGCACGGTTTCGCTGGAGGGGCTGAACGGATCGGTCCCGGTGCCGCCGGCCAACGCCGGCTTCTGGCGGCAGATGCTGGCCTTTGCCGGCCCGGCCTTCCTTATCAGCGTCGGCTACATGGACCCCGGCAACTGGGGTACGGACCTCCAGGGCGGGGCGCAGTATCGTTACGACCTCCTTTGGGTGGTCGGCGTGTCCAGCCTCATGGCGATCGTCATGCAGCTCCTCGCCGCCCGTCTGGGCCTCGCCACGGGGAAGGATTTGGCCCAGGCGTGCCGCGACTACTACCCGAGGTGGACCCGCTGGCCGAATTGGCTGGCCTGTGAGGTCGCCATCGGGGCCTGCGACCTTGCGGAAGTGCTCGGCAGCGCCGTGGCCATTAACCTCCTCTTTCACATCCCCTTGCTTTGGGCCGTCCTCATCACCGCCTTCGACGTGCTGCTGCTGCTCAGCCTGCAAGGAATGGGAATGCGGGTCATCGAAGCGGTCATCCTGGTCCTCGTCTCCACCATCGGCGTTTGCTACTTCATCGAGATTTTCGTCCTGCCGCAAACGCAACCCAGCTTCTCGGAAATGGGCTACGCCCTCCTGACGCCCGGCTTCCGCCAGGAAGGCATGATCGTGGTGGCCATCGGCATCATCGGGGCCACCGTAATGCCCCACAACCTCTATCTGCATTCGGCCCTTGTTCACTCCCGAAAGTTGCAGTCCGAGCAGCCGATCATCCGCCGGGCGATCAAGTTCAACACCATCGACACGGTGACGGCCCTGACGATCGCCTTCTTCGTCAACGCGGCCATCCTGGTGCTGGCGGCGATGGTGTTTAACGGCAAGGAGGGTGTGACGCTTCCGGGCGGACAGGTGGTGCCTTTCAACGCGGACACCGACTGGATTCGCGCCGCCTACCTGACGCTGGCCCCGTTGCTGGGGACGGCGGCGGCCAGCACCCTGTTCGCCGTGGCGCTGTTCGCCAGCGGGCAGAGCAGCACGATCACGGGGACGCTGGCCGGCCAGGTGGTCATGGAAGGGTTCATGCACTGGCGCCTCCGGCCGTGGGTGCGCCGGCTGATTACGCGGTCCCTCGCCATTATCCCGGCCGTGCTCATCATCGGCCTGCGCGGGGAAAAAAGCAGCGTGACCGACCTGCTGACGCTCAGCCAGGTGGTGCTGTGCATGCAACTCCCCCTGGCTATGTTCCCGCTGATGCACTTTACCAGCTCCAAAAAGTACATGGGCGAGTACGTCAACGGCTGGTTCCTGCTTGTCACCGGCTGGGCGACCTGCCTGCTCATCACCGCGCTGGATCTTTGGGGTCTGCCGGCTTCGCTTCAGGACGCCTGGACGGTCATCGTCGGCAGGTAAGCGGCCGTCGCGGGCCGGAACCCCGCTCCCGAAAAATCTTTCCCTCCTACTGGTCGCCGTAAATGTCCTTTCATAGTCTTCGCTACGGGCCGTGATTAGGTGATACTAAATCATGTTAGTAGCATCGCCTCATCCATGATTTCAGGAGGAACTAAGTGAACCGCATCTCCCCTCGCCGTGGCGCCTTCACGCTGATCGAGCTGCTGGTGGTGATTGCCATCATCGCCATCCTCATCGGCCTGCTCTTGCCGGCCGTCCAGAAGGTGCGCGAGGCCGCCGCACGCATCCAATGCACCAACAACCTCAAGCAGATCGGCCTGGCCTGCCAGAACTTCCACTCCGTCTACGGTTACTTTCAGAGCGACAATGCCGCGACCGCCCCTCCGTATCCGTATCCGAACACCTGCTGGAACCTGCAAACGCTGGCCTACATGGAACAGCAAAACGCGGTGCAGGGGGTGCAGAATGGAGGGGGAGGGGGCGGTGGAGGGGGAGGGAACGCGAACGGCACCGGGTATCTCATCCCCGTCAACAACGGCAACATCCGGCTCAACTTCTATCTCTGCCCCAGTCGCGGCATTCGGGGCAATGGGTTGAGCGATTACGGCTACCTCCAGCAAAATGGCGCCATCCTCTTCAACGCCCCGGGGGGCGTTTCCTTGGCGCAAATCAGCGACGGAAACGGCTCCTCCAATACGGCCATGGTGGCTCACCTCGGCTGCAATCCCCAGGACTACGCCATCGGCCCCACGCCTTGGTACAACTGCCTCCAACCGTTCTCCGCCCAGAGCATGGCGGACAGTCAAGTCCCCGTCGGGCAGTATTGCACGACCTTCAGTTCGCCGCATCCGGGCGGCAACCTGGTGCTGTTCGCGGACGGTCACGTGCAAGCGCTCGATAACCAGTGGCTCACGGCCAACCAGTCGATCTGGTACTGGCAAAACACCACTCCCATCCAGTTCCCTTAGGAGATACTCCGCCGTGAGAAAAGTCGTCGTCTGCGTGACGGCAGGGCTGCTACTGGCCTGCGCCGCCTGCAACAAAAACAAAAGCTATCCGGTTTCGGGCAAGATGACGTATAGGGGAACCCCGGCTTCCGGCGCCGTCGTTTTCTTCTGTCGTCAAGGCACCGACGCCATCAACGAACCGCCGATCATGGGCGTCGTCCGGGAGGACGGGTCCTTTTCCTTGGGCAAGGGCGCGCCTCCCGGCGAATACGGCGTCGTAATCCTATGGAAGCAACAATGTTCCGGTCCAAGCACAGGCCGGCGGTGCTGTTACGATAAACTCGGCCGCCGCTACGCCGACCCAAAGAACCCCCGATTGCATGCGGAAATCAAGGCCGGGACCAATGACCTGCCGCCCTTCGAGCTGAAGGATTAATGCGCGCGCCGCCATGAATAAGCGACGCCTCCTCCCGCGTCCAGCATGGTACGAGGACGGCGGTGCTTGGCGGCCCCGGACCACCGCCGTATACTGCCGGGGTATACCCGCCCGCGCCGCCCGACCGTCCCGCCGTCCCCACGCCGAGGTGTCCGCATGAAGAAGCTGCCGCTGTTGGCCCTCTGTTCCCTCGTCCTGGCCGGGTTCGCCGTCGCCGACGACTGGCCGCAGTTTCGCGGGCCGAACCGCGACGGCATCTCCAAGGAGACCGGACTGCTCAAGGAATGGCCCAAGGAAGGGCCGCCGCTGGCCTGGCAAGTCAAGGGACTCGGCGGCGGCTACAGCGCCCCCTCGATCGCCGCCGGCCGCATCTTCGGAATGAGCTACCGCGGCGCCGACGAAGTCGTCTGGCGCTCGACGAGAAGGACGGCAAGGAACGGTGGGCCACCATCATCGACTCGGCCTCCAAGAACATCGGCTCGCCCGGACAGGAAGGCCCCCGATGCACGCCGACCGTGGACGGCGACCTTCTCTACGCCCTCGGCACGTCCGGCGAACTCGTCTGCCTCAGGACGGCCGACGGCGCGAAGGTCTGGCACAAGAACCTCGAAAAGGACTTCGGCGGCCACTTCATGGCGCGGTGGGGCTACTGCGAATCCCCGCTCGTGGACGGCGAAAAACTCATCTGCACCCCCGGAGGCAAAGAAGCGACGGTTGTAGCGCTCGATAAGAAATCCGGCGAGCCGATCTGGAAGGCGCAGGTTCCCGATCACAACGGGGCGGGATACGCCTCGCCCATCGTCATTGAGGCGGCCGGGCATCGGCAGTACGTCCATTTCCTGGAGGGCGGTCTGGCCGGGTTCGACGCCGCGACCGGGAAGCTGCTGTGGCGCTCCAGTAAAGGCTCCAACCGCGTCGCCAACTGCGCCATGCCGATCTTTTCCGACAACTGCGTTTTCGCGGCGTCGGCCTACGGCGGCGGCGGCGCCCTGGTGCGGCTGAGCGCGGACGGCCAGGGCGGCGTCAAGGTCGAGGACGTTTATACGACGAAAAAGATGCAGAATCACCACGGCGGCGTGATCCTGCTGGACGGCTATCTCTACGGCGCCAACGGCGGCAACGAGGGCGGCGCCCTCGTCTGCCTCGATTTCAAGACCGGCGACGTTCAATGGAACGAACGCGACGACAAGAAGAATCGGGCGCCGAAAGGCTCGCTGACCGCGGCCGACGGCCGCCTCTACTACCGGCACGAGAAGGGCACGATGACGCTGGTCGAGCCGAATCCCAAGGAATACGTCGAGCACGGCCGCTTCGAGCAGCCCGACCGCAGCCGCTCCAACGCCTGGTCGTATCCGGTCGTCGCCAACGGAAAGCTCTACCTGCGCGACCAGGATTTGCTGCTCTGCTACGACATCAAGGCCCACTAACGCGCCGGCCTTCCCTCCCTTACGCCGAGGAATCCGCATGAAGAAGTTGTCGCTGCTGGCTTTCTGTTCTCTCGTCCTGGCCGGGTTCGCCGTCGCCGACGACTGGCCGCAGTGGCGCGGGCCGCATCGGGACGACGTCTCCAGGGAAACCGGCCTGCTCAAGACCTGGCCCAAGGACGGTCCCAAACTCCTCTGGACCATCCGCGACGCCGGCATCGGCTACTCCTCCGTCGCCGTCGTCGGCGACACGCTTTACTCGATGGGCGCCGACGACAAGCGCGTCGAATCGCTCTACGCGATCGATCTCAAGACGCAAGAGAAGAAGTGGTCCACGCCGCTGGGACCGCAGCACGACCTGGACCACGGCGACGGCCCGCGCGGGACGCCGGCCGTGGACGGCGACCTGGTCTACGGCATCGGCAGCCAGGGAATCCTGATCTGCGTCAAGGCCTCCAACGGCGAGCGCGTTTGGTTCAAGAAGTTCCAGCGCTCGGACGAGCCGAAAGGCGAGGACCTCGGCGGACAGATGATGTCGGGCTGGGGATACAGCGAGTCGCCGTTGGTGGACGGCAATCAGGTGGTCTGCACGCCCGGCGGCAAGAAGGGCGCGATGGCCGCGTTCGACAAGAAGACCGGCGAGTTGATCTGGCGCAGCAAGGAATGGGTCGATTCGGCCGGCTACTCGTCGATCGTCCCGGCCGACATCGGCGGAGTGCATCAGTACGTGCAATTGACCGGCGAGAGCGTGGCCGGCATAGACGCCAGGGACGGCAAGCTGCTGTGGCGCTACAAGCGCTCCGGTTCCACCGCCGTCGTGCCGACGCCGATCGTGTCCGACGGCTATGTCTTCATCACGTCGGGCTACGGCGCCGGTTGCAGCCTCATCAAGATCAAGCACGACGACAAGGGCGGGTTCGAGGTCAAGGAAGTCGCCAAGAACCAGAACATGACCAATCATCACGGCGGCGTGGTGCTGGTGGACGGCTACGTTTACGGATACGACGATAACAAGGGTCTTGTTTGCCTTGATTTCAAGACCACCGACGTCAAGTGGCATCACCGGAGCGACCACGGCAAGATGTCGGTGACGGCCGCCGAGGGGCAGCTCTACTGGTACGGCGCCAAGGACGGCGAGGTCCTGCTGGTGGAGGCCACGCCCAAGGAGTACGTCCAGCACGGCGCCTTCGCCATCCCGGAAAAGACCAAGGTGAACCGCCGGGGCGGCGAGATCTGGACGCACCCGGTCGTCGCCAACGGCAAGCTCTACCTGCGCGACCAGGACCTGCTTTTCTGTTACGACGTGAAGGCCCATTAACATGCCCGTCCGCCGTCTGCTGCTGTTCGCCGCTTTCGCCTGGGCCGTCACGGCCCGGGCGGCGGACTGGCCGCAGTGGCGGGGGCCGGAACGCAGCGACGTTTCCGCCGAAACCGGCCTCTTGAAGAGTTGGCCGGCGCAAGGCCCAAAACTCCTCTGGACCTTCCGCGACGCCGGGGCCGGCTACTCGGGGCCGGCCGTCGTCGGCCGGGCGCTCTACACGATGGGCGCCGAGAACCAAAAGGAATATCTCTACCGTCTGGATACGCAAACACTCCAAAAGGTCTGGTCCGCGGAGGTCGGGCCGGAGTTCACCGACGGCCACGGCGACGGGCCGCGCGGCACGCCCACGGTGGACGGCGACCGCGTCTACGCCCTCGGCGCCCAGGGCGAGTTGGTCTGCGTCGCGGCGGCCGGCGGAGGCGTGGTCTGGCGCAAGAACCTGCGCGGCGACCTCGGCGGCGAAATGTGGTCCGAATGGGGCTACAGCGAATCGCCGCTGGTGGACGGCGACCGCGTGATCTGCACCCCCGGCGGGCGGAAGGGCACGCTCGCCGCCCTCGACCGCAACACCGGCGCGGTGCTGTGGCGCAGCAAGGAATGGACCGACAAGGCCGCCTACTCCTCCGTGGTCGAAACCGAGGTCGGCGGCGTTCGCCTTTATGTGCAGATGACCGGCGAGAGCGTGGCCGGCGTCGCGGCCGACGACGGCCGTTTGCTGTGGCGCTGCAGGCGCAGCGGGCCGACGGCGCCGGTGCCGACGCCGATCGCGGCCGAGTATTGCGTCTACGTCACCTCCGGCTACAACGCCGGCTGTCTGCTGCTGCGGCTGACCGCCCACGGCAAGGACGTGACCTATACGGTCCTGCACAAGAACAAGAACCTGGTCAACCACCACGGCGGCGTGCTGCTGACCGGCGGATGCGTCTACGGCTATGACGACAACAAGGGGTTGATTTGTCAGGATATTCGGACGACCGAGGTGCTGTGGGCGCAGAAGGATTGCGAGAAGCTGTGGAACAAGGAACGCAACCGCGGCGTTTACGGCAAAATGTCGCTGACCTGCGCCGACGGCCGGCTCTACTGTTACGGCGAGGACGCCGGCGACGTGCTGCTGGTCGAGGCGACGCCGAAGGGGTTGAAGGTGGACGGCCATTTCGCCATCCCGGAGCAGACGCGGACGAAGCGCCGCAGCGGTAAAATCTGGACCCATCCCGTCGTCGCCGACGGCAAGCTCTACCTGCGCGATCAGGAATTGATCTTCTGCTACGACGTGAAGAACGCCGGTGACTGATGCACTCCTTAATGGCCTTGATAACACGGCGAGCGGCCGGCGTAAGCCGGCTGGTGCGTCACCCGTTCCGACGTGGTAGGCTACACCGGCCGGCTTACGCCGGCCGCTCGCCAAGGGATTCCTTTGGCTTCCGCTGGCTCATCCTGACGGCGTGTGTGCTGGCCGTGGCCGCCGACTGGCCGCAATGGCGCGGGCCGGATCGGAGCGGCGTCTCGAAGGAAACCGGCCTCCTCCAGAAATGGCCCAAGGACGGCCCGGAACTCGCCTGGACGTTCGAGAACACCGGGACGGGTTTCGGTTCCTGCGCCGTGGTCGGCGATCGCGTCTACGTCCTCGGCGCCCGGCCGGCCGACGCCGACGGGGATAAGCGAGTCGAGCAGATCATCGCGCTGGACGAAACGGGCCGTGAACGCTGGAAGGCCGACATCGGGCCGATGTACTATTTCGAGGGCAATCGCTGGAGCGGCGGCCCCAATTCGACGCCCACCGTGGACGGCGATTTGGTGTTCGCCCTCGGCAGTCAGGGGATGCTGGTTTGCGTCAAGGCGGCCGACGGCGCGGAGGTCTGGCGCAAGGACCTGGTGAAAGGATTTGGGGCCGAAATCTCGTCCGGCGGCTTCGGGCCGGCCAAGAGGGGCTGGGGATTTTCCTGGTCGCCGCTGGTGGACGGCGACCGGCTGATCTGCACGCCCGGCGGCCCCAAGGGGCTGTTCGTCGCGTTGAATAAAACCTCCGGCAAAGTGGTCTGGCATAGCGCCGGCCTGACGGACCCCTGCACCTACTCGTCGCCGATCGTCGCCGAGATCGACGGAGTGCGCCAGTACATCGCCCTGACGCAGACCGGCGTCGTCGGCGTGTCGGCCAAGGACGGCTCGACCCTGTGGGAACGCCGCCGCGACAACCCCTATCCGGATGTCGTTTGTCCGACGCCGATTTGCAAGGACGATTTCGTGTACGTCAGCGCCTGGAAGGCCGGCTGCACCCTGCTCAAGCTCGCCCCCGACGGCGGCAAGTTCAAGGCGGAAGTCGTCTACGACAAGAAAGCGATCGGCAACGCGCATGGCGGCGTAGTGCGGGTGGACCAATCGGTTTACGGCGGCCACGACCTCGGCCCGTGGGAGTGCCAGGACTTCGCGACGGGGGCGATCCGGTGGAAGTCCGACGCGCTGGGGAGCGGGTCGCTGATTTACGCCGACGGCTGTCTCTATTGTCAGGCGGCCGACGGCGAGGTCGCGCTGCTGGCGGCGTCGCCGGACGGCTACAAGGAACTCGGCCGGTTCACGCCGCCGAAACACTCGGCGCACCGCCGGCCGAGCGGCAAGGTCTGGACGCATCCGGTCGTCAGCGACGGGCGGTTGTACGTCCGCGATCAGGAACTGCTGTTCTGTTACAAGGTCAAGGCGCCGTGACATGAACGGCGGAAACGGTGGGTGCCATGCTTTCGCTGCCCATTCCGGATGTGAAAACCATCCCAAACACGCGAAAGCATGTTTGAACGTCACATAGACCGGATGACGGTCAAACATGCTTTCGCGGTGGTTTTGACCCTGTTTTCGTCCCGAAAGCAGCCGCGAAAGCATGGCACCCGACTCTCGCCTACGGGGCGTGATTGATGAGGCTCACGCGCGAAGAGCTGACCCGCTTGCAGGGCGAACGCCTCATCGTCCTGCTGCGCGAGATCCTGCCGCGCAACGGCTTCTACGCCCGCAAGTTCGCGGCCGCCGGACTCGACCCGGCCTCGGTGCGGACGCCGGCCGACCTCGCCCCGCTGCCCTGGACCACCAAGACGGAACTGCTGGCCGACCAGGCCGAACACCCGCCCTACGGCACGGCGCTGACCTACCCCGTCGAGCGCTACCGCCGTCTCTGCCAGACTTCCGGCACGTCGGGCCGGCCGCTGCGCTGGCTCGACACGGCGGAGAGTTGGAACTGGATGCTCGACAACTGGGCGGCGATTTATCGCATGACCGGCGTCCGGCCCGGCGAGCGGCTCTTCTTCCCGTTCTCGTTCGGGCCGTTCCTCGGCTTCTGGACCGCCTTCGACGCCGCCTCCCGTTACGGCTGTCTCTGCCTGCCCGGCGGCGGCATGAGCACCACCGCCCGCCTCCGCTTTCTCCGCGATAACGACGCGACGGTCGTGCTCTGTACGCCGACCTACGCCCTGCGGCTGGCCGAGGCGGCGCGGGAGGAGGGCGTCGATCTGCCGGGTTCGTCGGTGCGGGCGATCATCGTGGCCGGCGAGCCGGGCGGCAGCATCCCGGCCACGCGCGGCCGCATCGAGGCGGCCTGGGGCGCCCGCGTCTTCGACCACACCGGCATGACCGAGGTCGGGCCGATGGCCGTGGAGTGCGTCGCCAACCCCGGCGGCCTGCACGTGCTCGAAACCGAGTTCGTCGTCGAGGTCATCGACCCGGCGACGGGCCGGGCCGTGCCGCCGTGGACGGAGGGCGAGCTGGTCGTCACGAACCTCGGCCGCGTCGGCAGCCCCCTTTTGCGCTATCGAACGGGCGATTTGGTTTGCGTCGATCCGGAGCCCTGCCCGTGCGGACGGACGCTGACCCGGCTGGTCGGCGGCGTCCGCGGCCGCGTGGACGACATGATCGTGCTGCGCGGCAACAACGTCCACCCCAGCGCGTTGCAGACCATCCTGCACCGCTTCGCCGAGGTGGCCGAGTACCGCGTCGAGGTGGACCGCGCCGGGGCGCTGCCGGTGCTGCGCATCGACGTGGAGGCCCACGCCGCTCACGACGGCGGCGCCGTGGCCGCCCGCGTGGCCCAGGCGGTGCGCGACGAACTGCTGTTTCGCGCCGAGGTTCGAGCCGTTGCCCCCGGCAGTTTGCCGCGTTTCGAGCACAAGGCCCAAAGGTTCGTGCGCGGCTGATCCGACACACTAACCCGAAGCGCGAGCGAGGGAGTCGGTTCGTGGCCGGAAACGCTAACCAGGAACCGTCCCCCTCGCTCGCGCTTCGGGTTGGTATGCACGGGGCTACCACCGGGCCGCGCCTCTGAATAAAACAGTCCTACCGCGGCCCGGTCGCCGCCCGCCGCCCCTTTTTCGTCCCTACGAGAGCCGAACCCATGAGACGCTTCCTCCCCCTGCTTGTTGTGTTGGCCGGGTGCGGCCCGAAAGTCACCGTCGCACCGCCGGAAAAACCCCAGGCGGACAAGCCCGCGGTGGAAACGCCCGTGGCCTACAAGGGCAAGGCCGCGGCCGACAACGACAAGTCCGCGGCCGACAAGCCGGCGGCGGTCAAGGCCGCGACCACCGACCGCAGCCTGACCTGGTCCGACTGGCGCGGCCCCGCCCAGAACGGCTGGTCTCCCGAACGCGACCTGCCCTCCAAATTCGTGCTGAATCAGAAGGACCCCGACTACAACCTCGTCTGGAGCGCCCCTACGGCGGCCTCACCTGCCCCATCATCCAGAACGGCCGCGTCTACATCATCGACCACTGCGGCGAGGGCCAGAGCGTTCAGGAGCGCGTCGTCTGCTTCGACGAGAAGGACGGCCACGTCATCGGCGAGCAGAAACTCAACGTCTTCCTGACCACCATCGTCCGCGTCCGCGTCGGCTGGACCACCCTGAGCGGCGACCCCGAAACCGGCAACGTCTACGCCCACAGCACCGGCGGCCTGCTCTGCTGCTTCGATAAGGACCTCAAAAAGATCCTTTGGTCGCACTCGCTGACCGAGGAGTACGGCCGGGTGTCCGGCTACGGCGGCCGGGTCACCTCGCCCATCGTGGACGGCGACCTGGTCATCCTCAGTATGCTCAACGGCAGCTGGGGCGAGATGGCCATCGGCGGCAACCGCTTCGTCGCCTTCGACAAGCGCACCGGCGATGTGGTCTGGTGGAACGGCACCGGAATCCGCGTCTCCGACACCTATTCGTCCACGCCCGTCATCGCCGTCATCAACGGCGAACGGCTCGTCATCAGCGGCGGCTTCGCCGGCGTCTACGCCTTCCGCGTCCGCGACGGCGTGAAGGTGTGGGGTTATGAGATCTGCCATGAGGCCGTCAACCTGACGCCGGTCGTGGTCGGCAACCTCGTCTACATCGGCCACGGCGAGGAGAACGACAACAACACGCAGGGCGGCGTCTACTGCCTGGACGCCTCGGTCGTCAAGGACGGCAAGCCGAGGCTGGTCTGGCGCGTGGACGGCATCAAGGCCAAGTTCGCCTCGCCGGTCGTCCACGACGACAAGGTCTATATCTGCGACGACGTGGGCGCCCTTTACTGCCTCGCCGCGAACACCGGCAACCAGAAATGGGTCTACCAGTACGGCACCGATACCAAGGGTTCGCCGGTCCTGGCCGACGGCAAAATCTACATCGCCGACGCGGCCTCCAACTTCCTGATCCTCAAGCCGGGCGAAAACAGCTGCGAGGAGATCAGCAGGCTGCACTTCCGGCCGAAAAACGACGTACCGGTGTCTATCTTCGGCAGCCCGGCGGTGCTGCACGGCCGCGTCTACTTCATGACCGCCAACGCGTTCTACTGCTTCGGCAAAAAGGAGCCGGTCGCGACGGGGGCCGAGCCGCTGCCGCCGGAGCCGAAGGAGACGCCGGCCGCCCCCGGCGCCAAGCCGGCGAACATCCAGATCGTGCCGGCCGACGTGCTGCTGACGCCCGGCGAGTCGGTGGACCTCAAGGCCTACGGCTTCGACGACCACGGCCAGCCGTTGGGCGCGGTCAAGGTGGACTGGGCGCTGGGGCCGATGCACCCGCCGGTCTTCCCGCCCGGCATCACGCCGCCTCCGGCCCTGCCGGGAAAGCCGCCCGACCTCAAGGGCAAACTGAGCGAGCCGAGCGGCGACGCAACCAAGCTGACCATCGCCGGGCCGACGCCGCCGCTCCAGTTCGGCACGGTCGAGGCGACGATGGGCGACCTCAAGACGCACTGCCGCGTCCGCGTGGCGCCCACGCTGCCGTTCACGGCCAACTTCTCCAAGGTGCCGCTGGGCCGCACGCCGGCCGCCTGGGTCAACACGCAGGGCAAGTTCTCGGTGATCGCGGGGCCGAAGGGCGTCGCCGACCATCCGGTCCTCTCCAAACGCAACAACAACCCCAACATCCTCGTGGCCCGCGCCAACGCCTACATCGGCGCCCCGACGCTGTCGGACTACACCATCGAGGTGGACGAGTACGGCACCAAGGTGAAGACGGACATGCCCGACATGGGTTGTGGCAATAGCCGCTACGAGTTGCAGCTGGCCGGCAACGACCAGAGAATTCGGCTCGTCTCCTGGGTCGCCGAGGGCCGCATCGACAAGGCCGAGCCGTTCGCGTGGAAGCCGGACGTCTGGTATCACATGAAGTTCAAGGTGTCGCCGACGAAAGACGGCAAGGCGCTCGCTCAGGCCAAGGTCTGGCCTCGCGGCGACAAGGAGCCGGAAAAGTGGACCCTCGAGGTCGAGGACGCCTACCCGAACAATGAAGGGGCGCCCTTCCTGTACGGCTTCTCGGTCGGCGACGTGGGTCCGAAGGAGACGGGCGCGTCGATCTACTATGACAACCTGAAGATTTACCCCAACGAGAAGTGATTCGATCGGCGAGCGGGGGGCGTAAGCCCCCTGATTCCGCACGCTGTCGGCGATCTCATGAAGAATCAGGGGGCTGACGCCCCCCCGCTCGCCTTGACCTTTCGCCCTTCAAGGAACAGAACCCATGACCTCATTCCCCGCTCTCCGGCGTTGGGTGCTGGCGGCCTGCGTGGCGGCCGTCTTCGCCGCCGTTTTCGTGATCCTGGCCCTGCAAAAGCCGGCCGGCGACGCCGCCTCCGCCAACGCCGACGCCGGCAAGGAAGAACACTCCTGGCCGCTGTTCGGCGGCAGCGTCGGCCGCAATCTCGAAAACCTCTTCGAGACGAACATGCCGCTCACCTGGACGCTCCGGGAGAATGGGACCGGCAAGGGCGTCCAATGGTCGCAGCCGCTCGGCTCCAAGGCCTACGGCGGCCCCATCATCTCCGGCGGCAAGATTTTCGTCGGCACCAACAACAACACGCCGCGCGAGCCGGAGGTCCGGGGCGACAAGGGCATCCTGATGTGCTTCAAGGAGTCCACCGGCGAGTTCCTGTGGCAGTACGTCAGCGACAAGCTGGAGGCCGGCCGCGTCAACGACTGGCCGGAAGAGGGCATCTGCTCCAGCCCGGTCGTGGAGGGCGACCGCCTGTGGGTGGTGACCAACCGCTGCGAGGTGCTCTGCATGAGCACCGAGGGGCTGGCGGCCGGCAACAAGGGCGTGACCGACGAGAAGTACAAGTCCAAGACCGACGGCGACGTGATCTGGCGGCTGGACATGATGGGCAAGCTTGGCGTCTTCCCGCACAACCTGGCAGTCTGCTCGCCGCTGATCGTCGGCGATACGCTGTTCGTCATCACGTCCAACGGCGTGGACGAGGTGCACAAGTACGTCGTCGCCCCCAAGGCGCCGAGCTTCATCGCCGTCAACAAGAACACCGGCGAGGTGCTCTGGACGCGCAACGACCCGGGCGACAAGATCATGCACGGCCAGTGGTCCAACCCGGTCTACGCCGAGGCGAACGGCCGGGCGATGATCATCTTCCCCGGCGGCGACGGCTACATCCGCGCCTTCAACCCGAAGAACGGCGACCTGCTTTGGAAGTTCGATTGCAACCCGAAGGGGACGCACTACTCGTTGGGGCCCGATGCCACGAAGAACGACTTCGTCTGCACGCCCGTCGTCGTCGGCGACAGGCTGTATATCGGCGTCGGCCAGGACCCGGAGCACCTCGTCGGCGTCGGCCACCTGTGGTGCATCGACATCACCAAGGAGCCGAAGAACACCGACAAGGACGTGTCGCCGGCGTTCAAGCCGGCGGCGGGGCCGGGCGGCAAGCCGCAGACGGTCTTCGACACGAAGGACCCGGCCAACAAGGATTCGGCCCTCGTCTGGCACTACGGCGGCGACGTGCCGGACGGCGTCGATTACCCGGCCGACTTCCTCTTCGGCCGGACGATGAGCACCTGCTGCGTCCACGACGGCCTGGTCTACGCGGCCGAGTTTGCCGGCTTCCTCCACTGCCTGGACGCTCAAACGGGCAAGGAGTACTGGGTCCACGACCTGAAGGCGCAGACGTGGAGCTCGCCGTATTTCGTGGACGGCAAGATCTACCTCGGCGACGAGAGCGGCAAGATCACCGTTTTCGCACCCGGCAAGGAGAAGAAGATCCTGGCGACCAATACGAACCTTCGCGGCTGCAAGGTGGAGGCGACGCCGGTGGCGCTCAACGGTCGGCTCTACGTGATGACGATCAACCCCTGCCGGCTGTGGGCGTTGAGTAAGTAATATCCGCGGCGAGCGGCCGGCGTGAGCCGGCTGGTACGGCACTCGGTCACCGATGTTGTTCTCCACCAGCCGGCTCACGCCGGCCGCTCGCCCGCTTAGAAGGAGCCTCCCGAATGACGTTCGCATCCGCCCGCGGGATTTCCTGGGCCGTCGGGGCCGCGCTGGCCGCCTCGGCGCTGGCCCTCGCCGCGCCCGGCGACAAGGGCGCCGACGACAGCCCGATGTTCGGCCGGACCATCGCCCGCAACATGGCCAACCCGGTCGAAAAAAACATTCCGGATACGTGGAGCGTCAAAAAGAGAAAGGAGAAGGGCGTCAAGTGGCAGGCTGTCCTCGGCGGCAGCGCCTTTGGCGGCCCGTCGGTCGCCGGCGGCCGGATCTTCGTCGGCACCAACAACGGCAAGCCGCGCGACCCCGCCATCGACGGCGACAAGGGCGTCATGATGTGCTTCAACGAGGCCGACGGCGCGTTTTTGTGGCAGATCGTCCACGACAAGATCGGCACCGACATCGACGCCGCGGGCGTGGGGATCGCCTCGACGCCGGCCGTGGACGGCGACCGCCTCTATTACGTCAGCAACCGCTGCGAGCTGGTTTGCGCCGACGCGGCCGGCGACCCTGCCGCCAAGGGCAAGGGCAAAATCGTCTGGTCGCTGGACATGATTAAAGACCTCAAGGTCCATCCCGGCGGCCTGGAGGGCGGCCTCGCCAACTGCTCGCCGCTGGTCCTCGACGATCTGGTCTACGTCGTGACCTCCAACGGCGTGGACATGAACTCCGGCAAGGTCGCTTCGCCGGACGCCCCCAGCTTTTTGGCCGTTCACAAGGAGAGCGGCAAGGTGGCGTGGCAGAGCAACCTGCCCGGCGTCAACATCATGGATGGGCAATGGAGCAATCCGGCCGCCGCCGTGGTCAACGGCGTCAAGGAAGTGATTTTCCCCGGCGGCGACGGCTGGCTGTACGGCTTCGAGGCCAAGACGGGCGAGCTGCTCTGGAAATTCGATTGCAACCCCAAGAAGTCCGTATTCAAGCCGGACAGCGGCGAAGGCACGCGCAACTACCTCGTGGCCACGCCGGTCGTGGCGGACGGCAAAGTCTATATCGGCGTCGGCCGCGAGCCGGACGCCGGGCCGGGAGTCGGTCATTTGTGGTGCATCGACTTCACCAAAAAGCCGGCCAACAAGGACAAGGACCTGTCGCCGGTCGGCGACAATTTCGACCCCAAGTCGGCGGTCAACAAGGACTCTGGCCTCGTCTGGCACTTCGGCGGCCGCTTCGCCTCGAAGCCGGCCGACGCCCCGCGCGACTACGCCTTCGGCCGCACCGTCAGCACCTGTGCGGTCCACGACGGCCTGGTGTACGCGGCCGACCTGGACGGCTTCATGTACTGCTTCGACGCCAAGACGGGCCAACTCTACTGGCAGCACGACCTGGGCGGCGCGACCTGGAGTTCGCCCTATTACGTGGACGGCAAGGTGTTCATGGGCGTGGACGACGCCGATTTGCTCGTTTTCGCCGCCGGCAAGGTGGACAAGGTGTTGAACAAGATCGACATGGGCCAGCCGATGAAGGTCCCGCCCGTGGCCGCCAACGGCGTCCTCTATGTCAACAACGGCTCCATGCTGTACGCCGTCTCCCCCAAGTAACATCGTTTTCACGCGAGGAACCACCGTGTCCGCCGCCACCCCCGATGCTGTGCGCCAGGCCCGCGAACGGCTCGACGCCCACGTCCGCGAGATCGTCGAATGGCACTTCAACCCCGCGACCGGCGCGCCCTTCTGGCTGGAAAGGGCCAAGTCGTTTGCGTTCGACCCGCGCAAAGATGTGAAGAACTTGGACGATCTTAAAATGTTCGGACTGTTTGAAGACGAATGGCTGCGCGGCGGCCCGGTGCGCCGCTGGGTCCCGAAGGGATTGAAAGACAAGCCGATATACGTCTTCGAGACGGGCGGCACGACCGGCATTCCCAAGAGCCGCGTCGTTTCCGACGACTTCCGCATCGACTACGAGATGTTCAGCGAGACGCTGCCGGACAAGTTCTTCCCCAAGGGCGCCAACTGGCTGATGCTCGGCCCGTCCGGCCCGCGGCGGCTGCGGCTGGCGGTCGAGCACCTGTGCCAGCACCGCGGCGGCGTCTGTTTCTGCGTGGACCTGGATCCCCGTTGGGTGGTCAAGCTCATCAAGAAGGGCTGGATGGAGCACCTCAAGGCCTACCAGGAGCACATCATCGACCAGGCGATGACCGTTCTGTCGGCCGGCCACGACGTAAAGTGCATGTTCACGACACCAAAACTCCTCGACTCCCTGGCGCAGCGGCTGGAGAAGGAAGGCTCGGGCATCCACAAGGCGGGCATCACGGGCATTTTCTGCGGCGGCACCGAGATGACCTCGCAGTGGGTGCGGTTCATGATCGAGGAGTACCTGGGGCCGGAGGTGTACATCGCCCCGACCTACGGCAACACGCTGATGGGCCTGGCCGCGTCGGAGATGCCGCGGGCGGAGGACCAGTACAAGATCGCCTATTACGCGCCGCAGCCGCGGGCCGTGGTGCAGGTGGTGGACTTCAAGGACTACGACAAGGTAGTGGACTACGGCCAGACCGGCCGCGTGCTGCTGACGACGCTGACGAGGGAGTTTTTCGTGCCGCGCTTCGCCGAGCGCGACGAGGGCGAGCGCGAGCGGCCGACCGCCAAGTACCCGTGGGACGGCGTCAGCGGCGTGCGGCCGTACCACGAGTTCGCGGCCTCGACGACGGTGGGGGTATACTGACGAGCAATTGATCCGTCCACGGCCTGGGGGCATTGGCTCCGGCGCCTGCTATTGGCTAATAGCTGACAGCTATTATCCTCGCGTTGCGACGATGAAGGGCCCCAGATTCAAAAATGAGTAAAGACCCATGATCCACATCCCGGTCCTGCGCTGGGGCGAACCCTACAAGAGCCTGGAGGCCGACAAGGTCGTCCACTTCGCCACCGGCGAAGCGGTGGCCGAGGTCAGCCGTGCCAACGGCGGCCTCATTCGAGCGCGACATGCGCCACGCCCAGCGGGCGCGCGACGTACTCCGTGAAATCCCCATCGCCGATCTCATGGGGATGATGAAAAAGGCCGGCGAGCTGTACAGCGAGGCGGAACTGCCGCTCGGCGACGGGACGCAGACGCCCGACCAGTTCGCGCGCATGCAGTCGGCCACCACCGGCCTGCCCGAACACATGTGCCGTTTCAACATGAAGAAGAATCATTTCGTGTTGAGCCAGATGGACAAAATCCTCGATTCACTGACGCGCGGCCTCGACCTCAACATCCTGTCGCGCGGCTACGGCGTCGAGGCGCGCGGCGTGCCGGTCAGCTACCAGGCCCAGTCGCCGGTGCTGGGCATGGTGCTGCCCAGCAACTCGCCCGGCGTCCACACGCTCTGGCTGCCGATCATCCCCATGCAGATCGGTCTGGTCCTCAAGCCGGGGCCGCAGGAGCCGTGGACGCCCTATCGCATGGCCCAGGCCTTCGTCCAGGCCGGCGTGCCGAAACAGGCCATCTCCATCTACCCCGGCCTCGGCGAGGTCGGCGCCGCCGTGCTGGCCAGCTGCCCGCGCAGCCTCATCTTCGGCGGCACGGCCACCGTCGAGCAGTACAAGGGCAACCCGCGCGTCCAGGCCCACGGACCCGGCTTCAGCAAGATCCTCCTCGGCGACGACGTGGTGGACGACTGGCGCAAATATCTCGATTTGATGGTGGACAGCGTGCTGGTCAACAGCGGCCGGGGCTGCATCAACTGTTCGGGCGTCTGGGCGTCGCGACATACCAAAGAGATCGCCGAAGCGCTGGCCGAACGCATGGGGCCGGTCGAGCCGCTGCCGCCGCGAAGACCCGAAGGCGAAACTCGCCGCCTTCACGGTGCCCGGCCAGGCCGACGCGGTGTCCGCCGACATCGACAAGGACGTGAAGACGCCCGGCGTCGCACGACATGACGGCCAAGTACGGCGCCCGCCTGGTCAAGCGGGAGCGCTGCGACTACCTGCGGCCGACGGTCCTGCTGTGCGATTCGCCGGAGCACGCCGATCGCCAAGAAGGAATACATGTTCCCCTTCTGCACGGTGGTCAAATGCCCGCAGGAGAAGATGCTGGACGCGATCGGGCCGACGCTGGTTTGCTCGGCGATCACGCAGGACAAGAAGTTCCAGCGGGCGCTGCTCGACGCCGACGCACATCGACCGGCTGAACCTCGGGCCGATCCCGACGATCCAGCTCAACTGGCTCCAGCCGCACGAGGGGAGCATCGTGGACTTCCTGTTCCGCGCCCGGGCGCTTCCAGTTTGAAGGACCGCTTCCCGCGTGAGCGGGGCCTATGGTATAGTAAATCTCTCTCCTCGCCCCTGCGCGCGGCCCGGGGCGATCCACCCGCCCCCGTCCCGACCCTCGGTTCGCTGGAACCACCGAATGCAGGCAACCTCTTCCCCCCCACGAACGTCCCGCGATCCGCCGCCGCGGCGACCCTGCCCCCGCTGGACTTCTATCCGGCCGCGCGGATCGTGTTCGGCGTGGGGGCGTTGAACCGGCTGGGCGAACTGGCGCGCGACGTGGGCGGGGGTCGGGCGTTGCTCGTCACCGACGCCGGCCTGTGGGCGGCGGGCCACCCCCAGCGGGCCGTGGCGTCGCTGCGCGAGGCCGGTCTGGAGGTCTTCGTCTTCGACGAGGTGGAGGAGAACCCGACCACGCGCACCGTCGCCGCCGCCCTGGAGTTCGCCCGCGCCCGCCGCATCGACCTGATCGTCGCCGTCGGCGGCGGCAGTTCGATGGACTGCGCCAAGGGCGTCAACTTCCTGCTGACCAACGGCGGCCGGATGTCCGACTATATGGGTTTCGGCAAGGCGACCAAGCCGATGCTGCCTTCGATCGGCGTGCCGACCACGGCCGGCACCGGCAGTGAGGGCCAGTCGTTCGCGCTGATTGCCGACGAGAGAACCCATCTCAAAATGGCGTGCGGCGACCGCAAGGCCGCCTTCCGCGTCGGCGTCCTCGACCCGGAAGTGACGGTGTCGCAGCCGCCCCGGTTGACGGCGATCACCGCCATCGACGCCGTGTCGCACGCCCTGGAGTCCTACGTCACCACGCGCCGCAATCCGCTGTCGCAGATGTACGCGCGGGAGGCGTGGCGACGGCTCGACGCCAATTTCGAGACGGTGTTGCGTCGGCCCGGAGACCTCGACGCACGCGGCGCCATGCAACTCGGCGCCTACTTCGCCGGCGTTGCCATCGAGAACTCGATGCTCGGCGTCTGCCACGCCCTGGCCAACCCGCTGACGGCCCATTACGGGCTGACGCACGGGATCGCCATTGGCGTGCTGTTGCCGCACGTCGTCCGCTTCAACGCCGCGGTGGTCGGCGGCCTGTACGGCGACCTGGCCCACGCGATCGGGCTGCTCAACGGCGACGGCGCGGCGGCCGGCGAGGCGCTGGCGCGGCGCGTCCTCGACCTGTTGCGCGCCGCCGGGTTGCCGACGCAGCTGTCGGAATGCGGCGTCAGTCCGGGCATCTTCTCGGTGCTGGCCGAGGAGGCGTCGCAGCAATGGACCGGCCGCTTCAACCCGCGCCCGGCGAGCGATGCGGACCTGCGGAAACTCTATGAGGCGGCGCTGTAATCCACAGATCGGTTAGCCGCGACGCGCGGAGGAGCGCGTTGGGAGAAGCGCTCCGCCGCGCGTCGCGGCTAACCGGACATAAGAAAGGAGACGCCTCCCATGTCACGCGCATACCTCCAGTATGCCGTCGCGGCCGTCCTCGGCGGCGCGGCCCTGGCGGCCTGTTCCGTTGCCGCCGACCCCGCCGCGAAGCCGAATGCCGCCTGGCCCGTCTTCCGCGGCAACGCGCTCGAAACCGGCGCCGTCCCGGCGGACGCGCTGCCGGACAAGCTCGTTGAACTGTGGAAATTCTCCGCGAAGGACGCCATCGACGGCGCCCCGGCCGTGGCCGACGGCGTCGCCTACGTCGGCTCCGAGGACGAACACCTCTACGCAGTGGACCTGGCGACCGGGGCGAAGAAATGGGAGTACAAGGCAGGCCCGATCAAGGCGTCGCCGGCCTACCGCGACGGCGCCGTCTACGTCGGCGATTCCAACGGATTATTTCACTGCGTGGACGCGAAAACCGGCCAAAAGCGCTGGACCTTCACGACCGGGGCGGAGATCACGTCGGGCGCCAACTTCGCCGGAGACAACATCCTTTTCGGATCTTACGATGAGACCTTGTACTGTCTGGACAAGAACGGCGCCAAGGTATGGCAATTCAAGACGGCGGGGCCGGTCAACGGCTCGGCGGCGGTGGTGGGCAACCGCACATTCGTGGCCGGCTGCGACAGTTCGCTGCACGTCCTCGACCTGACGAAGAAGGGCGCGGAGTTGACGTCGGTGGACCTCGGCGGCCAGGCGGCCGCGACCGCCGCCGTGGTCGGCAACAAGCTGTACGTCGGCACGATGGCCAACGAAGTGCATGAGGTCGATTGGAACAAGGGCGAGTTGGGCTGGACGTTCCGGCCGGAGAAGCGGGCGGAACCGTTCTTCGCGTCGGCCGCCGTAACGGATTCCCTCGTCGTGCTGGGCAGCCGCGACAAGCGCGTCCGTGGCCTGGATCGCAAGACGGGTAGCGAAGTATGGTCATTCCTGACAGAGGGGCAGGTGGACTCGTCGCCGGTGATTGTGGGGAATCGCGTGGTGGCCGGGTCGTTGGACGGCAAGCTGTATCTGCTGGATTTGGCCAAGGGCAACGAGTTGACGCACTACGAGTTGGACGGCGGGGTGACGGGATCGCCGGCCGTGGCGGCTGGACGGCTGCTGGTGGGGACGGAGAAAGGGACGCTGTACTGCTTCGGGGCGAAGAAGTAGGGGGGCGCCTGCCCGCGTTACGCGCGTTGGGGCGGCGTCGGCTCTCGTAACCCGGACGCCGGCTGTGCTGTCCAACCGCAGCCACCCTAATCCGATTCGCAAGCTCCTCGTAGAACCCCGAGTACGGGAACCCGTGCAACGGACAGACGCGAATGGACCCGGATTCGACCGCATAGGTCGCCGGGTACCGCCGGAAGTCGGCCCCTGAACCAGCCCGTATCCCCTCGAAATGAGTTGCGGCGGCGCGAGACTCCTCGGCCGCGTCGGGATGAAAGTCGATCGGCTTCACGGCCCCACCGCGGGAAGGCTATTGAGAACTTCTTCCGCCGGAACGCCGGCGACTTTGTCCGCGCGGCCTTCGGCCATCCTCTGCTCCGCCAGGGACCGTGTTCTTGAGTTGTTCTAGCGCCGCGCTCACGAGGGGACTCCGGGAATGAGCGAACTCTCCTATTATACCCCCGGCCGTCATCTTACTCGACCCTACCGCCATTCCGCGAACCGCCGCAGCATCTCCAGCCCCACCCGCTGGCTCTTCTCCGGATGGAACTGCGTGGCGAATACGTTGTCGCGCCACACCGCCGCCGCGAACGGCGTCGGATAGTCCGCCTCGGCGGCAACGATATCCTCGTCGCGGGGAACGGCATAGTAGGAGTGGACGAAGTAGACGGACAAGTCGGACGGCAGCCCCTTCAACGGCGGCGCCGGCCGGCGCATGCGCAGCTGGTTCCAACCCATGTGGGGTATTTTCAGCCCCGGCGCGTCCTTGAAGCGTACGACCTCGCCGGGAAAGTAGTCGAGGCCGCGGTAGACGCCGTCTTCGTAACTGGTGGTGAACAGGAGTTGCAGGCCGAGGCACACGCCGAAAAACGGTTTGCCGGATCGCAGATGCGCCAGGATCGGCGCCGACAGGTCGGCCTCGTGCAGCCGGGCGATGGCGTCGCGGAAGGCGCCGACTCCGGGCAACACCATCTTGTCCGCCTCGGCGACGCGGTTGGGGTCGCCGGAAATCACGGCCGCATGGCGCACCTTCTCAAAAGCCTTCTGGACGCTCCGCAAATTGGCCATGCCGTAATCGACGATCACGATGTCGTTCATGTCCCGGCCCTCAGACATTTTTTTCTTGAGCCTCGGCCTCCTGCTTGGTTTCGGCGACCTCGACTTTCTCCGCCCCCCGGATAAGTCGCAACAGGAAACTCGCCAGCAGCAGGAAAACGGCCCCGATCACGACCAGCGCGCCGAGGATCCATGCCTCGGAGAATAGGTATACAAAACTCGGGTTACGGCTAATCATCGGCCACGTCAGCAGCGTTGTCATGACGCCCACCGACAGGGCGGGGGCGAACGCCAGGGCCTGATCGCCTTTGCGCAGCAGCTGGGCGACGCCGACGAACAGGGCGGCGAAGACGCCGATGAAGAACGACACCAGCGTCGGCTGCCAGCCGAGGAAGCTGCCGGCCATCATCATCACGTCAGCGTCGCCGATGCCCAGGCCTTCCTTGCCGCGGCCCAGGCCGAACAGGAAGCGCACGCCGCGCAGCGTCACCATGCCGGCCAGCGTTCCGGCCAGACCCGTCGCCAGGCCGAGATGCCAGCTGCCAGGCGGCAGCCACGACGGCAACTGCTCCGGCGGCCAGACCGGCCACGGATACAGTCCGGGGACGGGCGGCGTCGGCGCCAGCAGCGCCATCCGGCCGCGCGGCGGCAGGATCGGCCCCACCCCCGCCGGGAACGGCCAGGCGAACAGCGTCGCGCCGATCAGGCCGACGATCGTACCGCAGACCGTGACGCTCAACGGCACTTCCATGTATTGGAAATCGCACAGCGACACCGTGATGAGAAAGCCGAGAAGGGCCGCGTGAAAGCCGAACACGGCCCAGCACTGCCACGGGATCAAACCCCATTCGATGTCGTGTTTGTGCTGTTCGATAAAGGGTAAATCGAGCACGTCGCGGATGACTTCCAGATAAAAGAGGCCGGCAAAAGCGCAGGCGGTGAACAGTTCCACGAAAAAATAGCTGACCGCGAACGTCTGGCCGCAGGACCGGCAGCGGCCGCGCAGCAGCCAGTAGCCGAGCAGGGGCAAATTGTCGCGGGCGCGGATCGGCTGGAAACAGCGGCCGCAGCGCGAGCCGGGCCAGAGGATGCTTTTCTCGAAGGGCAGTCGAGCAACGCAGACGTTGAGGAAGCTGCCGACGGACGCGCCGATCAGGAACACGAACCCGACCCACACATACAGCATTAGCACTCTCAAATAGAATTGAACGCGGAGGCGATCTCGTCGGCGACGGCGGCCGGCGGCCGGCCTTCCGTGCGAACCGTCCGATGGGCGCACTCCCGATACCACGGCTCGCGGACGCGCAACACTTCCTCGACCTCCTCCCGGCCGCCGACCGTCAGCGGGGGCCGCCGGTCGCCGGTGCGGTCGTCGTCTTGCAATCGCCGCCACAGCGTTTCGGCGTCGGCCGTCAACCAGACGACCCGCCCCGACGCCCGCAGCAGCGCCCGGTTGGCCTCGCGCACCACCACGCCGCCGCCGGTGGACACGACGCACCCTCGCCGGCCGCACAATTCGGCCAGCACCGCCGATTCCTTGTCGCGGAAGCCGGCCTCGCCCTCCTCGGCGAAAATCGCCCGAATCGACTTGCCGTGCCGCGCCTCCAGCACGTCGTCGGCGTCCAGCCACTCCCATCCCAATCGTTCCGCCAGCAGCCGGGCCACGGTGGTCTTGCCGCTGCCGCGCGGGCCGATCAGGAAGAGGGGCACGGTTGGCCGCGACCCTCCGATCGGAGCGCTCTCCACCGCGCTCCCCTCCGGGTCGCGGCCAACCGCATCGCTCGCCACTATTCGACATCCTCCTCGGCGCGGATGGTCACCGGCGACAGCGCCCGCTTGACCACCTTGCGCATCAGCTCCAGCGGCGCCTCGCGTCCCGTAAAGTGCTGGAACTGCAGAGCCGCCTGCCGCACGAACAACTCCACGCCGGTGATGACGTGACAGCCGCGGTCGCGCGACTCCTTCACCAGAAGCGTCGTTTCCGGAGTGTATACCGTGTCGAAGACGGTCAGCCCCGGCTTCAGGAAGCTCGGATGGATCGGCGACTCGTCCACGTTGGGATGCATGCCCACGGAGGTGCAGTTGACCAGGATGTCGGCGATGACGTTGTGTCGGGCGGCCCAGTCCACGTTGCGACAACCGATCTCCTCGGCCAAGGCGTGGCCGCGGGCCTCGGTGCGGTTGGTGATCGTCACCAGCGCCCCCTCGCCGTGAAGGGCGTGCGTCACCGCTCGGGCCACGCCGCCGGCGCCGAGCACCAATACCGCCTTGTCGTGCAGCGGCGACCCCATGAGCGCCGGCGGCAGGTTCGCCCGCAGCGTCTCCAGGACGCCCTGGTAATCGGTGTTGTAGGCGTGGAAGCCGTCCGGGCCGCGCACCAGCGTGTTGGCCGCCCGCGTCTCGATCACCGCGTCGTCCTGGTACTTGGCCAGAGCCGCCGCCGCCTCCTTGTGCGGGATCGTCACGCTGTAGCCCTGCACCGGGACGGCGCCGAACTCCTTGAGGAAGGCCGGCACCTCGGGCTTGGCCACGCGGAACGGCAAATAGACCATGTTGAGGTCGGCCGCGCGGAACGCCCGGTTGTGGATCAGCGGGCTGAGGCTGTGCGCCACCGGATCGCCCAGGACGCCGAATACCTGCGTATGCGCGTCGATTTTATCGTAAAAATAGACCTGTTGCAGCTCGGCCAACGAGGGCAGGCCGGGGGCGATGCCGCGCTCCTTGTTGAAGGCGGCGTAGGTGAACGGGGCGCCGTACTTGGCGGCCAGGATGCGCGTACAAAAGCCCATGTCGCCCATGGCGATGGCCACGGTCGGCTTGGCCGGCTTCGACATCAGGCCGAGGACGCGCAGACTGTCGGTCGGCTTCTGGGCCTTGACGGCCAGCTTCACCACGTCGGCGTCTTGCTTGCACATGCGTTCATGGATTGTTTCCAGGTCGGCTGGCGTCTCGCGCATGTTGTGGTAGCTGACGATGCGGCGCACCTTGCCGAAACGCGGGATGGCGTCGGCCACGTCGGTTTCGAGATCGACCCAGTCGAAGCCGCCGACGATGGCTTGGCGCAGCAGCATCCGGCGGGCGTCCTCCGTGCCGTTCCAGCGGCCGCCGTCGCCCGGCCGGCGCACCGTGGCCACCAGAGGACGGGGCTTGTCGGCCAGCAGCCGTTTGAAGTCCGGCGCCTTGGCGAGGAAGTCGAGGCGCAACTCGATCAGCCGGGCGCCGCGCTTGGCCGCCTCCTGAATCTCGGCCAGAACCATCTTGTGCCGGGTCCGGCCGATCACCACGCAAATTCGGTCCACGTCCAGGCTCACGACGTCACTCTCGCCCCCGGAATTATTGGCTCGCTTGCAGTTTCTTGTCGGTGGTCGTGTACCAGACCATGCCGACGTACAGGACAACGAGGAACACGCACACGCCGACGCCGATCAGGACGGAAAAGAGCAGCGCGTGGGAGTCCACGCGGTAAAGCAGGTGGAAGGCGAACAGGGCGGAGGAAAGGCCGCCTGCCGTGGATATTAGCAGGTGCATCAGGAAGAAGATGCTCAGGATGTTGAGGCGTTGGACGCGGCCGGTGGGCAGGCCGAGCAAGACGTTCATCTTGGCCACCTCGTAGATGAGGCCGACGCGCGTGCGCACCAGCAGCAGGCCAACGAACAGGGCCAGCACGGTCAGGACGCCGAACGTCACCGGCAGGCACCAGCGCTGCAACAGTTCGATGGGTACGAGAAGATCGGAGCCGGGCGCGGGCTGGGCGTGGAGCAGGGCGGTGGAGGCGGTGTAGAGCAGCGAGGCGACGGCGAGATAGATGCCGACGGCGCGGTTGCGGTCGGTGACCAGCTGGTGAATGGTGCGGCTGGAGTGGAGGTAGCGCATACCGGGCGTGACGCCGGATTGGCCGGGCGTCGGCAGGTTGGCGGCCTGTTCCTCGCCGATCATTTCGATCTCGTCGAGGCGCTTTTCGGTCATGTCGTCGAGCAGGCTTGGCACGGCGACGTCGTCGGTGCGGTGCTCGGTGGGCGGCGGCGGCAGGGGAGCGCCGGGGGCGGGCGTGGACATGACACGAACTCCTCCGAGGGCCGACGCACCACTTCGGGGACACGGATGCTGCTACTTTATCGGCGAAGGCGCGGGGCCGCAAGAGAGGCGGCGTAGCAACGCGCCGCCCGGCGACCTGGACCACCCCGAAGCCCGCCATACCGCTCACCGCGTTTTTAGGCGCGTCATCTGATCCGCCAGAACGCCCGCTTGTTCCACGCAATCATTGAGCGCCACGCCCCGATAGGCGTTGCCGCCGAGGTACAAGCCCGGACGCCGCGCCGCGCGCTCCTCGATTTGGGCGACGCGCCCCAGGTGGCCGAGGTGGTATTGAGGGATCGCCTTCGTCCAGCGCACGACCTCATGGAACACCGGCGCCGCACGCACTCCCATCGTCTGACCCAGTTCGGCGCGAACCGCCGTCAGAAGGCGGTCGTCGTCCCAGTTCACGATTTCCGGGCGGTTCCAACCGCCGCACAGGGCGCGCAGCAACACCATCCCCGTCGGCGCTCGCTCGGGGAAGATCGACGAACACCACTGCACGCCCAGCACGTCGCGCCGCTCCCGCTGCGGCGACAGGTAGCCGAACCCTTCCAGTGACATCGGCACGTCAGTGGTTCGGAAGCCAAGCGCGACCACCGCGACGCGGTTGTAGGCGATGCCGTCGATCAAGGTCGCCAACTCCGCGTCCTCATCGACCAGCAGCACCGCCTGTTCGTAGGCCGGACAGGTCAGCGCCACGGCGTCGGCCGTCCAGGCGTCGCGTCCCTCGGCGTGGACCTGCCAGCCGCCTTCGGGGAGGCGGCGCACCGAACGCACGTGTACGCCCACGACGGGCGGCGTCCGCAGCCGGCCGCGCAGCGTTTCGATCAGCAGACTAAGCCCCTCGTGGAAGGACCACATACGTCCTCCGCGCGCGGCCCCCGCGGCGCGGCGCATGCGTCGGGCGGCGGCGAACCCTTTCGTGACGCTGCCCTGTTCGCGTTCCATCGCCGCCAGCCGCGGGAACGCCGCACGGACGCTGAGCAACGCCGGGTCGCCGGCGTGGATGCCGGTCACGAAGGCGTCGGCCAACGTCTCGGCGACCTCGCGGCCGGCGCGGCGGCGGGCGAAGGCGTCGATGGTTTCGTCGGCGTCGTCGCGGCGCGGCGGCCGGTAGCGCTCGCCCAGGATGTCGAGCTTTCCGCGCCAGCTGAGTACGTCGCTGGCCAGGAACGACAGAAGACTTCCGGGCAACATCCGCAGCCGGCCGTCGAGCAACAGGAAGCGGTTACGGCCGGCCGCCTCACTGGCGGCGGTCAGCCGGTCGCCGAGGCCGAGTTCGCGGCAGAGGTCGAGCGTGGCGGGGTTGGTATCGAGAAAGCCATTGGGGCCGGCCTCCACGCGGAATCCGTCGCGGGAAAGGGTACTCACTTTGCCGCCGAGACCTGGTCCTTGTTCGAGGACCACGACCTCGGCGTCCGGCAGGCGTTGTTCCAGGCGGTAGGCCAGCGTCAGGCCGGAGACGCCGCCGCCGACAATGACGATCCGTCTTAGAGCCACAGTCGCACCTTTTCGAGCAGCTTCGGCGGCAGCGCGGCCTCCACCGTCCGCCGCACCTCCTGCGGGTGGTAGCGCGTGCTCAGGTGGGCGCAGATAATCAACTCGTTCTCGAAGCGGTCGGCCCGTTCGATGAAGTCGTCCAGGTGCATGTGGCCGAACTTGTGGATCTTCTCGCGCCGGTGGTTCGGGCGCACAAAACTCATCTCCGTAATCAGGATTTTGGCCTGGAACACCGAGGGATTCGCGTCGAGGCCGCCCGGGCTGGTGTCGCCGGTGTAGGCCAGGATCGGCGTCCGCACCTCGCGCACCACCGGCACGCCCGACACCCGGAGGTCGCGGATCTGGTCGCCGGGCAGGCCGTGGTACTCCTCCTTGAGCTTGAACCGCCGTTCCCACACGACGTAGCCGACCGACGGAATCGTGTGCGTCGTGGCGAACGGGACGACCACATGATCGCGCGACAGTTCGATCTCGTCGCCGGGGTTGACGCCGTTGAGGTTGCAAATCATCCGGCCGCGGTCGAGCCGTTGGAGGATGAGCATGAAGCGGCGCACGTCCTCCACGGCGTAGGCCGGCACGTACAGGGTCGGCGGCTCCATGCGCATCATGCGCCGGCGGGCGACGTAAACCGGCAGGGCGGCGATGTGGTCGAGGTGGGTGTGCGTGATGAACCAGGTCGGCGTACCCATGAAGTCCCACGGCTGGGCGCCGAGGTCGAAGCCGATCTTCAGCTCGGGGATGCGCCAGTACGACTGCACCGCGGCGCGCGAGTAGCCCTCGATGGTCAGCCCGGCGTGCTGATAGGACAAAAAAGGGGCGTTATCAACCATGATGGACCGTTGGCAAGGAAGGCGAGGCGCCGGGCCGAGACCCGCGAGATTACCCCACTATAGTAAGGGTGAGACACAAAACCAAGGCGGCGAGTTCCCTACCGCATCGCCAACAGTTCCCGCGCCCCGTGAACCAGCATTCGCTCCGCCAACGACTTGCCGATCGTCTCCCCCTCGACGGCCGGACCCACCGCCTCGTCCGCCACGCGCCGCGAGCCGTCCGGCGCCAGCACCGCCGCCCGCAGCGTCAGCCGATCCGCCTCGACCACCGCCCGCGCCCCGATCGGCACCAGACAGCCGCCGCCCAGGCCGCGCAGCAGCGCCCGTTCGGCCAACACCGCCTGCCGCGTCGGCCCGTCGTTCAGCGGACCCAGCACGGCCAACACGGCCGCGTCGTCGGCCCGACATTCCAGGCCGAGGGCCCCCTGTCCGACCGCAGGAAACATCCATGACAGGTCCAATACCTCCGTGATGTGCATCCCCAGACCCAGCCGTTCCAATCCCGCTTGCGCAGGATGATGGCGTCGAGGTCCTGTTCGTCCAGTTTGCGCAGCCGCGTTTCCACGTTGCCGCGGATCGTCGTCAGATTCAGGTCCGGCCGGCGGTGCAGCGCCTGCGCCCGTCGCCGCAGGCTGCTCGTGGCGACGACGGCCCCATGCGGCAGGTCGTCGAAACGCCCGTGGCGCCGCGACACGAGCACGTCGCCGGCCGGCCCCCGTTCCGGCACGGCCCCCAGCGTCAGCCCCACCACCGGGGTCGTCGGCAGGTCTTTCAGGCTGTGGACCGCCACGTCCACGGCGTTCGCCAGCAGGGCGCGTTGAATCTCCTTGGTGAACACGCCTTCGCCGCCGATCTGCGACAGCGGCAGGTCGCGCACCACGTCGCCGGACGTTTCGATCAGGATCAGCTCGACGGGCCGCGGCGCCGCCAGCGGCCGCAGCCGGTCGGCCACGTGGTTGGCCTGCCAGAGCGCGAGCGGGCTGCCGCGCGTGCCAATTCGCAAAGGAGTGGTCATAAACTGGGTGCGCCTAGAAGTTGCAGCCGGCGGCGAATTGCCTCCGCGGTCTCCGCACGGTCCCGCGGGCCCGTTTCCATCCGGCGTCGTTGTTCGGCGTCGCGCTCGGCCCCGTCCAGGGCCAGCCAGACCGGCTTCAGGGCGTCGGGGTCGTGGGCGTAACGCGGGAACAGGTGCCAGTGTAGGTGAGGAACCTGGTTGCCCAGAAGCTCGTAGTTCATTTTGCGCGGCCTGAAGGCGTCCTCAATGGCGCGGGCCAGAAGACACATCTCGACGAGATAATCCCGTCGTTCCGCCTCGTCCAGGCCGCTCAGTTCCGTCGCGTGTCGCCGGGCGACCAGCAGACAATAGCCGTGATAAACCTGCCACGGCCCCAGCAGGGCTACGCCGTGCGGGAAGCGCCAGACGACGTCCTCGGGCGGTAGCGCATCCAGGTCGGCCACCTTGCGGCAGAATGGGCAATCGGCCTGAATCATGGGGTCTCCTCCTTGCGGGCGGCGTCGGTTAGCCGCGACCCGAAGGGGAGCGCGGAGATAAAGCGCTCCCCTTCGGGTCGCGGCTAATACTACAGCGCTGCTTCAGCCGACGCCAGCCGCATAAACAAACCTCCGTTCTGACGTCGCGACGGAGGGGAACCATGGCGTCATCGTTTATCACCCGCGGCGCAACCGGGCCGCCCGACTCTCCCGACAAAAACGATCACCCATGTGCTTGTAGCGCTGTGAGACGAACCGACAAAGCGGAAACATCACTTCCTCTTCACATGATAACAAAACAGCAGGTCCTGGTCGCGGACGTAAAGCTTGCCGTTGGCGATGGCCGGGAGCGATCACCGCGGCTTGTCGGTCTGGCCCACCGGCGTGAACCGGCCTGGAATGAATGGAATGGAGTGGGGACGGCGGCACAAGAGACAGCGCACCTGTGGCAGCGAAGAGCGCGATCGGGCATTTAAGACAGGCGGTGAGCGGCGCAAGCGAAAGGCCCCGCCGGATTACTCCGGCGGGGCCTTTTCTTTGGTCCGGCGAGCACTCGCTTTAAGCGTGGGTGAGGGACATGTTTGTTGGTCCCCTTCGTGCGAAGGGGACGGAATCATCCTTAGAAAGGAGGTGATCCAACCGCAGGTTCCCCTACGGTTACCTTGTTACGACTTAGTCCCAATCGACCGTTTCATCTTCGGCGCGTTTGACGGCGACTTCGGATGCCCCGATCTTTCGTGGCTTGACGGGCGGTGTGTACAAGGCTCAGGAACACATTCACCGCGGTGTTGCTGACCCGCGATTACTAGCGATTCCAACTTCACGCAGGCGAGTTGCAGCCTGCGATCTGAACTGGGGCGTGCTTTTTGGGATTGGCTCCCCCTCGCGGGTTGGCTTCCCTTTGTTCACGCCATTGTAGCACGTGTGCAGCCCCGGGCATAAAGGCCATGAGGACTTGACGTCATCCCCGCCTTCCTCCGGTTTAACACCGGCAGTCTTTCCAGAGTCCCCGCCATAACCCGCTGGCAACTGGAAACAAGGGTTTCGCTCGTTACGGGACTTAACCCAACATCTCACGACACGAGCTGACGACAGCCATGCAGCACCTGTAGAAGGTTCCGGACTGGATACCGTTCGTCATACGTTTCCGCAGACTACTTCCCTCCCCTTTCGGACATGTCAAGCCCGGGATAAGGTTCTTCGCGTAGCCTCGAATTAAGCCACATGCTCCACCGCTTGTGTGAGCCCCCGTCAATTCCTTTGAGTTTCAGCCTTGCGACCATACTCCCCAGGCGGGGTACTTAACACTTTAGCTGCGGCTGTGAACCCATGTCCAGTCCACAACCCAGTACCCATCGTTTAGGGCCAGGACTACCGGGGTATCTAATCCCGTTTGCTCCCCTGGCTTTCGCGCCTCAGCGTCAGAAAGGGTCCAGCACGCCGCTTTCGCCACCGGCGTTCCTTCGGATATCTACGCATTTCACCGCTCCACCCGAAGTTCCGCATGCCCCTACCCTCCTCGAGGTCGCCAGTATCGGAGGCCGTTTTCCGGTTGAGCCGAAAGATTTCACCACCGACTGGGCGACCCGCCTACGCGCCCTTTAAGCCCAGTGAATCCGAACAACGTTCGCACGGTTCGTCTTACCGCGGCTGCTGGCACGAACTTAGCCCGTGCTTCCTCCAGGGGTCGATCGACCTTGCGGCTTTCTCCCCCTCGACAGTGCTTTACAACCCGAAGGCCTTCTTCGCACACGCGGCGTCGCTCGGTCAGGCTTGCGCCCATTGCCGAAGATCCTCGACTGCAGCCTCCCGTAGGAGTCTGGCCAGTGTCTCAGTGCCAGTGGCGCGGGTCGTGCTCTCACACCCGCTAAGCATCTTCGCCTTGGTGGGCCGTTACCCCGCCAACAAGCTAATACTACGTGAGCCCCTCCCGAGGCGAAACTCGTTTCCCGGCAGAGAGATGCCCCTCCGCCGAATCGCCGGGAATTACCCGTCCGTTAGGACGGCTATGCCCGTCCCCGGGGTAGGTTGCCCACGCCTTACTGCCCCTTTCGCCACTTCCCCCAGTCAGTTACCCAACTGGGATTCGTTCGACTTGCATGCCTAATCCACGCCGCCAACGTTCGTTCTGAGCCAGGATCAAACCCTTCAAAATGTATGCGCTGGGAAGGCAAGCCTTCCCGGATCAGTCCGCCGGCCGGAGGCGCAAGGCCCCAGGACGCCGGTGACAAAGCACAAACGAAGCGTTTGATTGTCGCCTCATAGGGCCGACTCAAAGAACTCGCGGCGACGGCTCGCGCCGCCGCCGGCGAGGAATGCGTCGGCCGTACAAGGCTCCCGCACCCCCGCTTTGGCTAGGTGCTCGCCGAATTGTCAAAGAGCAAATCGGCGGCCCCGAGGGGTCGCCGATGTGTTGCAGAAAGTTAGACGCGCCTGTGCCCGAAATGATTCATGAAAAGGACGCATTTTTCCAACGAGGGCATGTGGTCTCGGTCAATCCGGCTCCGGCTGGACGCTCTTGATGGTGGCCGACGGCGCCGGCGGGAGGGGCGCCACGGCCGGTGACGCGGCCGCCGGTTTCTCCTCCGAGGGCAACGGAGGCAGCGGCAGCTGAATGACCGGCTGAGGATGCGGCGGAAACGGCTCGACCGTGGTAATGGACACTCGAACCGGGGGCGACGGAGCGATCGGAGCCGAAGCGGTCTCCCGACGTAATGGCGGAGGCGCGGCCGGAACGACGGTTGTTCGACGCGCCACCGGCGGCGGCGCGGCGGGAACGGTGGCGGTTTGCCTGAGCAACGGCGGCACGGCGGGAACGAGGGTTTCGTGTCGCACCGGCGGCGGCGGAGCGGAGGCAATGTCGCTCTGCCGGAGCAACGGCGGAGGCGGCGCGATGGGAACGAAGTCGGCCTGACGCGCCGCCGGCTGCGCGACCGAGCCGGCCGTCTGCTGGATCGGCGGCAGCGCGACCGAAGTAAGAGCCGGTCGAAGCGGTTGTGCGGAGGGAACGGCGGCGACCTCCCGAATCGGCGGCAGCGGTGTGAGCGGAATGTTGGTTTCCCGACGCGCGATCGGTGCCGGCGCGGCCGGAGCGACCACCTGCCGAACGGGCGGCGGCGGCGGCGCGACGGCGGCGACCGCCGGCCGGCCGGCGGCGGGCGCCGCGGCGGCGATGTCATCGAGATGATCCAGGACCAGGCGCGCCTGCTTCATGCCCGGTTCCAGGTGCAACGCCTCTTCGAGGGAGTGTCGGGCGTCGGCCGCCTTACCCTGCTGCGCCAGCAACACGCCGACGTTACAGTAGGCTTCGGAAGCCGGCAACACCTGGCGGAAAGCCTCCAGACTGGCATCCGCCTTGCCCTGCTTGCCCAGAGTCAGGCCCAGGTTGACCGCCGCCCGCAAGTGGGAATGATTGGCCTCCAGCGCCTGACGGAAACACTTCTCCGATTCGTCCAGTTCGCCGCGCTGGTAGTGGTAGTAGCCGAAGTCGTTGAGCAGGTCGGCGTCGTGTGGGGCGGCCGTCAGCGCCTCCTTGTAATCGGCCAGGGCGTGGGCGTCGTCGCCCAGACGGTCGTAAAGCACGGCCAGCCGTCGCGCCACCACCGGGCCGCGCTTCGGATCGAGCCGCCGCGCCTTCTCGTACTGCGCCACGGCGTCGGAGTTCAGCCCCTGCTTTTCCATCTCCTCCGCGGCCGCCTGACACAACTCCGCCGTCCGGTCGGCCGGCAACTCCTTGGGCCGGGAGGCGTGGGCGTCCATCCCCGGCGCCTCGGCCGGCAGCGCCGCGTCTCCGGTGAATACGCATCCGGTTTGAAGGAAAATCACCGAAAGGAACAGAGCCGCGCCGCTCGCTCGTCGCAGGCACATGAGGACGCCTCCTTGCCACGGGACGGGATCAGTTCCCACGACAGCCTCCGGCGCATCCGCCGTGGCCGCGGTCGTAGGCCCGCGCCGCCTCGCCGCCCGACATCCCTTCGGCCGTCGGGAACGTCACCACCACGCGCTGTTCCGCATCGACGACGCCTTCCCGTTGCAGCAGGCGGACCAGCAGCATCCGCCGGCTCTCGTTCAGGTCCGGCGACGGCGCCGGTTGCAGGATGACGACGGCCGGCTGACGGGGCAACAGGGCGGCGATCCGTTTGACGTGCGTGCAGCCGTAAGGCCCGAGGAAGCCGCTGCCCAGATACCATTCGTGTTGGTAGATGACGAACTGATCGTCGGCCGCCCGGTCGATCATCAGGCCGTCCCAGGTGCGCACGGCCGAGCCGCCCGGCGCCGGGACCGCGCCGGGCGGGATGGTCGCGCACGGGTCGCGGAAATGGTTCCAGAAGGCCTGCCAGCAGGACGGCGCCGGACAGGCCTTGCCGCACGCGCCGACCGGCGCCGGCTCGGCCGCGGTCAGGAGCAGCAAGCCGCCCGCCGCCAAACAAGCGATTCGAGATCGGTTAAGAACAAATCGCATGGCCATCACGACTCGCTTCCTGCAAGAACTTCGCCGGTTAGCCGCGACGCGCAGCGGAGCGCTTTATCAAGCGCTCCGCTGCGCGTCGCGGCTAACCGCGTCGCGTCGCCGCGCCCGAACCTCACGGCTTGCCGTCCGAGTAACCCTGCGGCCCGAAGATGAACATCTGCTCGCAGTGCCGGTAGCGGGCGTCGCGCGACAGGTCCGTCCGCACCGGCGAACGGAAATCGTAGGGCCGGCGGCTCTCCAGGCGGCCCAGCAGGTAAAACTCCAGGTCGCCCGGCTCGAACACGTCGCCGCCCGGCAGCGGCGGACACTCGCCCTTGTCGAGCGGATGCACCAACTCGGGCGTAATCAACACGATCAATTCCTGCTCGTTCGCCGCGGTGCGGTCGAGGCCGAACAGATGGCCGACGACCGGCAGGTCGCCGATGGCGGGCACGCGCGAGGCGTCCACGCCGAAGTTGTTTTGGATCAGGCCGGCCACGGCCAACGTCTGACCGGCGCGCAGCTCGACCGTGGTTTGGAAATTGCGCGTACTCAACCCCGGCACACTGGTGTTGCCGATGGTGGCGGTGGCGTCGTTGTCGCGCGTGCTGACCTCGGCGGACACCGACAGGCGGATCAGGTCCTTGTCGGTGATGGACGGCGTGAATTTCAGCTGCACGCCGAACGGCACGAACGACACGCCTTGCAGCCCGGCGGGCGTGAGTCCGTTGACCACCGGCACGGGGAACTGGCCGCCGACATGCGACGACGCTTCCTGGCCGTTGAGGGCGGTTAGGGTCGGCTCCTCCAGGATGCGGGCGAAGTCGAGGTTTTTCAGGGCGTTGACGGCCGCGACGCATCGGCCGTTGTCGATGCTGTACGGCAGGGCGCCGGCCGGGCCGCTGACGCCGGTCGGTTCGCCGCACATCTCGTCGCAACATTGCTTCAGGGCGCCGCAATCGACCCCGATGCTGCGGGCGGCCGTGCGGTTGATCTCCGCCACCGTTACGCGCAGCAACACCTGCTGGTCGCCGGGAACGTGCAGGAGGTTGACGACGGTGACCTTTTCGCCGGAGGCGGTTTCGATGAGGAAATCGCCCAGGCCGGCCGTCGTCGGCCCGTTCGGCGGCGCGTTAACGTTCACCACGTTCAAATTGACATGATCGGCGGCGACGCACGGCGGCGGGCAGGCGTTGACGCCGAGAACGCGCAGGATTTGCTGGGCCTCGAAGCCGTCCTTGGCCTGGCCGCAGACGAGCAGTTTGTCGTTGAGCAGCGTCAGGCGGACGACGCTGTCGGGGAATTTGCGGTTGATTTCGTCCTGGAGCCGGCGGAAACAGGCCTCGCGCCGCTCGCACACCTCGGGGTCCGGGACGACGTGGACGAGATAGCTCAGGATCTTGTCTTTCGCGGGGTCCTTCGGGTCGGGGAACCAGAGGTTGAGGACCGTGGACCCGATGGCCTTGCCGGTCACCGCCAGGTCTTTGCCGGAAATCAACTCGAAAGCGGCGATTTTTTCGTCGGGCAGCTGGACCTTGTTCGGTTTCTTCTTGAGGACGAGGAGCGTCTGCCGGCCGACCACCACGTCCAGGGTGGTACGCGGATCGACGCGCCGGTCTACGAACTGGGCGAACTCATCCTCGACTTCGGGGGTCGGCGCCGGCCCCAGGCCCGGCGGGGGGAGCGTCTCGGCCCGCAAGGGCTGGGGATACCTTGGGACGGGGCTGGACATCTGCCGCGGCATCGGCAGGGCGGCGTCGGCCGCCCGCTTGGGGTTCTGTTTCTTGGCCGGCGACGACGCGGCGGCTTGCACGACCGGGGCGGTTTGCGGCGGCGGCCCCGACTGAATCATCAACGGCGGGGGCGGCGGCAGCAGACCGGACGGGGGCGGCGGCGGAAGGAGACCATGAAGGTCCCCGTCGGCGGCGCGGAGGCAAGCGGCGGCGACGAGGCAAGCGACCAGCGACGCGGCGAATGTGCGAAGCCGGAGTGCGGGTCGAATCAAGGCAACGCTGGCCATTCGAGGACACGCTCCGGTAGATGGGGCACGAGAACGGGTCGAGCGGAAGCCGCCCTTCCCGTGCGGCGCGCGGCTTCCGTGTCGCCGGCCATGCCAAGGCCTCCTCACCGCGGACGACTTGGCGGGCTTCTCCGTCTGTATCGACTTTCCGGCGCGAAAACTTTCCTGTTTCCCAAAAAACATTCAAGCGCGGGATCGACGACGCCTTTTCGATAAGGCGCCGATGGCATGGTGGAAAAGGAAGCGCGTGGAGATAGGGAAGAGCGGCCGTCGCACAAGCCGGACGCGCCAGCGTCCGGCTTGTGCGACGGCCCCGACGTCAAGACGGCCCGGCTTTACCGGCCGCAGGGCTGGCAGTGCTGGCCCGCGAGGAAGGGCGGCGGGGCCGGAATGCGGTAGCCGTAACGCTGGGCCCGATCCAGACGATCCAGATAGTCCATATAGACGATATGGTCGTAGTAGTTGCCCGTGCCCCCCAGGTAGAAGGCGGGGCCGGCGTAGTAGTTGTAGCGTTCGGAGTAGGGGGCGCCGTTGTAGGGGACGACGGCGCCGGGCTGAAGCTGGTTGTCGTATTCGCGCCAGCCAATGAAGAACTGGGCGCGGCTGACGGACGACGCCCCGCCCCATAGCAGCAGGGCGGCCAGCGCCGCGGCCGCGCGGCGGTAGATGGTTCGCATGGAAGTTCCTTCAGGTTGCGGTTCAAGGTGGGAGGCGGGAGGGCGCGACCCCGCCCGCCCAACGATAGCCGCCGTTTCGAGCGGAGGCGGGCCGCGGCCGAAGAAATTGCGGAGAAAAGCGTCGGTTGCGGTGCGCGATGGGACGGGGGCGCGGGCCGCGCCGGTTTCAATGGCGGAGCAGACCGAGGAGGATCTCGACGACGATGAGGACAATGACGATCACTTCCAGAAATTCCGTGCGGAACGCGACGGTCTGGTCGGAGACGACCTGATAGACCCCTTCCACCACGTCGAGTTTCCGTTCGATGCTGCGTTCCCATTCGCGGAGGTGGAAGTGCGCGGCCAGCAGGCGGTGGACGCGCGACAGGTAGGGGTCGCCGACCAGCTTGAGGACGTTGGTGGAGCGCTCGAACAGGCCGGCGGCCTCCACCCGCAGTTCGCCGAGGACGCGCAACGGCGCCTCCGGGGCGTTCCAACGCGGAAGCCGCGACCGGCCGGCCTGTTCGATCAGCCGCGACGCCCGCGTCAGGTTGGCGTCGAGGCGGTCGTCGATGTGGCGGTATTCCAGCAGTTGGAGATTGGCAAACTCGATGACGCGCAGCGTCTCCGAACATTCCACCTCGTCGTCGAGCAACACACAGGCCTGCCAGTCGGGGACCAACAGGTCGCGGGGGCCGTAACGCAGGGTCAGGCGCACCGCCTCGGCCGTCTCCTGGACGCCGAGCGGTTCGTCCTCCAACCGCAGCAGGCCGGCCAGCCAGCGGGCCTCGCCGTCCAGAAGCGGATCGGGCAGCAGCGGCGCGCCCGGCGGGAACTGGAAAACGAAATACTCTTCCCAGAGGTCGGGGTGCCACTGCGGCTTGACGATGGCCGGCCGGATCTTCTCGAACAGCGGGGCGACCGTTTGCCGGGCGGCCTGGATGAGCGTTTGCCGCACGTCACGGTCGGCCAGCCGTCCCGCCAGGGCGGTGAGGCCGTCGCGGCCGCATCGGAACGGCGCCCGGAAGGCGACGTTGACGCCGCCGAAATCGAACACCGTCGCCTCGGCGGACTCGACCGGCAGCGACTCGTCGCCCGACAGGGTGAGGGGCTTTGCTTCCAGGCGGAAGCGCAACGGCGGCGGCCGGTAGGCGATGGAGGTAGGGGTGCGCGGCCGACGCGACAGGTCGAGGACGGCACCGGGCGCCAGACGGCCGGCGTGGTCCAGCTTCACTTCCTCGCCCCAATCGAAGGCGACGTACAGGTAAAGGGCGCCGGTAAGCGGAGTGGTCGGATCGACGGGAGCATCGGGAGGGGCCATGCCGTCAATGTAGGGGGCGGCGTCGAAAGGCGTCCACAACAGCGGGGCGGCGGCCGACCAAAGATCGACCGCCGCCCGCCCGTGCCGCGGATGCTATTTCCAGAATCCTTCCCGCGCCGTTGCGGTGGGCGCCCCGCAAAGGGTCAGGCAGCCTTGCAACACGGCCTCCGTCCGCGTCCATAGGTCGTTGACTTCGGCGTCTGCCGGCGCGGCGGTCGCCTGCAGCGCCACGACCAACTCGCCCAGCTTCCGCACCGCCTCGTCGCGCTCGCCGGCCGTCGTCCATTCCGTGAACACCGCTTCCAGCGTCGGCGTCAGCGTTCGCAAAACGCCGAGCCGCGATGCCGCGTCGGTCGCGGGGTGCTGACGGATCGCCTGGAGGGCGTCGGCCAGGCGCTGACGGTATGGCTCGCGGTCGATCGGCTTCGGCTTGCCGTGCTTGCCGCGGAACAGGTCGAGCAGCTGTTGCAGCAGACTGGGGCCTTTGGCGGCGGAAGCAGTGGCTTCCTTGGCAGACGCTTGCTTCGGCAATGCCTTCCTTTTTTCCTTGAACTCGACGATGCCCTTGGCTAAGTACCTCCCGGCGGAGGGGCTAGGGGCTATCGCCGCACATATTGCGCTCCCGAAGGCTCGCGCCCACCCCGCCGGCTGTTCCACCGGCTGCACGATCGAATGCACCTGCCCGCCCGCGTTCACCACCTCGGATCGGTCCACCGCCACGAACGCCGTGAATCGGCACAATACGCCGAAGCGCAACGACAGGTCCGTAATCTCCTTTTCCAGCGTCGCACGGTCGCCGCCGCCGATGACGTAACGGTCCTCCAAATCGCGCAGTCGGCCGCGCGCCCAGACCACGCTGGCCACCGGACTCGGATCTCGTCGCGCCGCGACTTCCGTGGACCACATGCCGCCGGATGCGTCGCGCCCCTGAAGCGCAAGGCCGCCGGTCGGTCTGCCACGATAGCGTCCCAGGATCGTCAACGGCGTCCCCGCGAACAGGTCCGGCAGACGCGACGGCGTGAGGCTCCCCGGCGTGAACGACAACCCCGCCGGCTCCAGACGCAGGCCCGTCAGCACCGGCGTCCCGATATGACGATGAACGCGATCCATCACGTCGTCCAAGCGCTCATCCGATTCGACCAACTCGCTGTGGCCGCCGCCGAGGTCGGACAGGCGCTTCAGAAACGCTGCGTTCACCGCTTTGTCCACGCCCAGCGTGAAGACGCGGATCGTTTTTAGCCGCGGCGCCAGGGTCCGCAGCAGCTGGTCCTCGTTGCCGACTTGACCGTCCGTCACCAGCACCAGGATGCGGTCGCGGCCCGCGCCACCGTTGCGCAGCAGCTCGGTCGTCGCGGCGTCGAGCGGGTGCGCCATCTCCGTGCCGCCGCGGGCCTCAACGTGGTTGAGGAACTCCACCGCCTGAAAGCGCCGCCGATCCGTGGCCGCCGTGAGCGCCTGCCCCTCGCCGCCGGGCGGCGCCTCGATGCGGTCGTCAAATGCCAGCACCGTGAAGCGGTCGCGGTCGGTCAGCGAATCGACCATCCGCGCCATCGCCCGCCGTGCGGCGACCATCTTCCAACCGCCCATGCTGCCGCTGCGGTCCAGCACAAACGCCACGTCGCGCGGCCGATATTGGCCATCCTTCATGGAGGTAGGCGGCGCCAGAGTCAGCAGGAACGTTCCCTCGTCGCCGGCCTCGTCGGGCTGCAAACAGAGCGACGCGCCGACCTGCTCGCGGTCCAGGCGGAAGCGCAGGATGAAATCGCGGTCGAGCCGCTCGCCCGGTTGCATTTCGATGCGCCGCACGGCCCCGCCGTCGTCCTCGGCGACGGCGTGCAGGCTGGAACGGAAGTCGGCCGGCGCCAGCGACGACGGCAGCACGTCCACGGCCAGACCCAGCCGCACCGGGTTCGGAAAGCCCGGCAGCAATACCGGCGGGCTGATGCGCGAGGCGTCCGGCACGGCGTCGGTGTCGGCTGCGACGCCGTCGCCGACTGATGGGCCGGGCAGCGTTGCGCCGGGAATGTAGCGCGGCGCCACGACGAGCGGAAAGTGAAACGTCGCCTCGCCGTCGGCGAACGGCAGTGGGCCGATCAGCGACAGATGTACCGTCGCCGTCTCGCCCGGCGGCAGGTTGCCGACGCGCATGGTGAAGACGCCCGGCCTTTCTTCCTCCGTGATGGCGGCGCGATGGCCGGCCTGGATGGCCTGGTCGTACTCACGGCGCGCGGCGCCGCGCTCCTTGAGCACTCCCTCGACCACGCGGCCGGCCACTTCCAGGCGGAAGCGCGTCACGGCCGCACGATCCGGCAGCGGGAAGATGTAGGTCGCTTCGAGCGGTTCGGCGTGGGTGTTGACGAACGTCTGGGCCACGTCGATGCGGGCGAGCAGGCCGTCGATGGTCGCCCGCACGTCGAGCGCCTTGAGGGGCAGCGGGCCGAGGGCGGTGTTCAGGGCGCCGAAGCCGGCCTCGGCGTCGGATGGGCGGAGAACGTCCTGGTCGGGCAATTGGGGCAGCACTTGGGTCATGGAGTATCTCCTTTGGAGTAGGACGGTCCCTCGTCGTCGGCCAGCAGGCGCCGGGAGCGGAGGAGCGTGAGCAACGGCGCCGCCGCCGCGCAGAGCGCCGAAAGGTCCTGTTCGTCGGGCGGGCGCGCCGTCTCCAGAAGGAGCGTCGCTCCGGCCGCCAGCGGCACGCCGAGCAGACTCCGCGGCCCCGTCAGGGGCGGCGGTTCGGCCGGCGGGGCGCTCCAGAAATTGACGGCCCGTCGGTCGGCGTCGTCAGTCGGTGAATTGACCGTCGGCGCGTCGGGGTCGAAGTCGACCGGCAGACAGGCCAGTTCGCGCAAGGCCGCATTCGTCCGGCCGACAAGACGTTCCTGCACCTCCGCCAGCGACAGACCCCGAGCCTGTAACCGCTTGACGGCCGCAAGTTGCAAAAGGTGGCGGACGCCGTATAACGCCGTCCGCCCGCGCATGGCCGCCGGCCGGTCGATCAGGCCAAGCGTCGTGTAGTAGCGGATGGTGCGACGGTCGGGCACGTCGCGCACCCGGCCGCTGCTCTGACCGGCGTAGTCCACCGCCAGGGCCAGGCCCACCCGGTCGCACAACTCATCCAGGGTCCAGAGAGGCTTGCGTGGCTGCATGGTACAGTGATTATAACACTGTCACATAATACTGTCAAATAAACGATGGTGTTTTTTTGGCAGGGACCGGGCCCGCGGTTCCGCCGCCTCCGGTTGACGCGAAGACGGCGGCGGCGGATAATTCAAACCGCCCTCACACCCGAACGGCGAGGCCGTCATGCCGACCACTCAAACGGACGTAGGCGATTGGATCGCGCAATACTCCGACGAGCCGGACAAGGTGCGCGAGTTCTGCGTGCGCCACGGCATCCTGGACCGCGCCCGCACCACGATCGACATGGCCCGGCGGAACTTCCCGCCGATTGAGAAGCTGACTTTGTCCATCTGGAAAGACCCTTTGGAGGGGACCGAAAAGGCCTTCATCTTTTTGCAACTCCGATCCTCCATTGAGGAGGCCTTGGCCGGGGATCGGCGGTTCCGCCCCCAGTGGGTCGAAGCCTTGCCGTTTCCGCAGACGGAACGGATCCGCTTCTCTTACACGATCGTCTGACCATGCGACCGCACGACTTCTGGCGCCTTGCCGACAGGCTTATAACTAACGAGAAGAACCCAGAGGGGTATCGCAGCGCCGTCAGCCGCGCCTACTACGCCGCCTTCCTCACGGCCCAGGAGTTCCTGGGGGCCATGAGCATTTCGCTCGTAAACAGGGCCAACGCCCATGCCGAGCTTCTCACCATCCTCGGCAACACCGGCGACGCGGCCCTTGATGCTGAGAAAAGTTTCTTGAACACGCTCCGCGACGAAAGAAACGCCGCCGACTACGATCTGAGCGACGCGAACGTCGAGACCGAAGCGAACGCCCGGCTTCGTCTTGGGAATGCCTTCGACGTGATCGCCGAACTGAACCGCTGCCGTCTCGACGCCGCCCGATTTGCGACCGTGACCGTCGCCACGCGGGCCTGGGTGAAGAAGCTCCGCGGCATTCCGTAACCTTGCCGTCAGTGGGCCGCCCCCGCCGTCTCCGTCAACGCCGTCAGCGCCGGCTTCAACCGCGTCAGGGCCGCGTCCAGCCCCTTCCACGCCTCCTCGGCCCCCGCCAGGTTCCCTTCACGGCCCATCCGTTCCAGCCGCGCCGCCGTCTCCACCGCCGGCTTCGCCCCGAAAATGCCCACCGCACCCACCAGCGTGTGCGCCAGTCGGTAGACTGTCGGCGCGTCGCCGCGGCCGACGGCCTCACGCAGCTGCGCCAGCTGCGCCGGGTAGGAGTCGAAGAATACCTCCGCCAGCGACTTTAACAGGTCCCAATCGCCGCCCACGCGGCCCAACGCCTCGGTCTGATCCAGCAGCGGCGCCTCCTCGGCCGGCGCCGCCGGCGCTTCCGCCGGGGCCGCGGGAGCGGCGGACGGTTCAGACGGGGCCACGGACGCCAGGGCGGCGAACAACTCTTGCGTCTGGATCGGCTTGGAGACGTAGCCGTCCATGCCGGCCGCCAGGCAGCGCTCGCGGTCGCCCTTCATGGCGTGGGCCGTCATGGCGATGATCGGCGTCCGGCCGGCCCCCTTTTCCCGCTCGCGCCGGCGGATTTCGGCCGTGGCCTCCATGCCGTCCATCTCCGGCATCTGAACGTCCATTAAAACGACATCAAATGGCTGTTTCTCCAGCGCTTCCACCGCCTCGCGGCCGTGGTTGGCGACGACGGCCGTGTGCCCCTGCTTCCGGAGCAGGGCCAAGGCCAGCCTCTGATTGACGACGTTGTCCTCGGCCACCAGGACGCGCAGCGTCCGGCGATCGACGGCGGCCGCCTCGCCCGCCGCCGCCAGGCGGGCGTGCAGCGGCGAACCGCCCAGCGTGGACAGGATCGTCTCCAGCAACTCCGACTGGCGAATCGGCTTGGTCAGGTAGGCGCGGACGCCCAGCTGCCGGCAGCGCTCCACGTCGTCGGGCTGACCGGCCGAGGTCAGCATCAGCACCGCGGCTTGCGCCAGCCTCGGGTCGGCCTGGATGCGGGCGGCCAAGGTGAAACCGTCCATCTCCGGCATGTGGCCGTCCAGGAGCACCAGCGGGTACGGCTCGCCGGCCTCGGCCGCTTCGACCAGCACGGCCAGCGCCTCGGCGCCGCCGTTCACGGCCCTCGGCCGCATCCGCCAGTTGGCCAGCACTTCTTCAAGGATACGGCGGTTGGTGGCGTTGTCGTCCACGATCAAAACCGGCAGGCCGTGCAGGTGCGTCGGCTGGGCCGGCGGCGGCGGCGGCGCCCGTCCCCGGCCAGGCCGAAACGGGCCGTGACGTGGAACGTGCTCCCCCGGCCCTGCTCGCTCTCCACCCAAATGCGGCCGCCCATCATCGACGCCAGCTGCGACGAAATCGTCAGGCCCAATCCGGTGCCGCCGTACTTGCGCGTGGTCGAATGATCGACCTGGGTGAACGCCTCGAAAATGTGTCGCTGGTGATCCTGGGGGATGCCGATGCCGGTGTCGCGCACCGAGAAGTGCAAACAGATTTCCCGCTCGGTGCGCGTCTCCGGACGCACGTCCACCACCACCTCTCCGCGGCCGGTGAACTTGATGGCGTTGCCGATCAGGTTGACGAGGATCTGCCGCAGCCGGCCGGGGTCGCCGCACACCGATTCCGGCGCCTCCGGGTCCACGCGACAGGCCAATTCCAACCCCTTTTGCTGCGCCCGCAGCGCCAACGTCTTCATCACGTCGTCCAGATGCGGCCGCAGGCCGAAGTCCACCGCGTCGAGGTGCAGCTTGCGGGCCTCGATCTTGGAGAAGTCGAGGATGTCGTTGATGATGCCCAAAAGCGACTCGGCCGACGCCTTCACCATCGTCAGGTATTCGCGCTGCTCGCGCGTCAGGTTGGTGTCCAGGGCCAGCTCGGTCATGCCGAGGATGCCGTTCATGGGCGTGCGGATCTCGTGGCTCATGTTGGCCAGAAACTCGCTCTTGGCCCGGTTGGCCTCCTCCGCCGCCGCCCGCGCCTTGGCCATCTCCTCTTCCGCCCTTTTTTTCTCCGTAATGTCGCGTGAGACGCCGAAGGTGCCTACGATGCGGCCTTGCGGGTCGCGCAGCGGCATCTTGGTGGTGGACGCCCAGGTCACGCTGCCGTCGTTCCAGGTCTCCTTCTCCTCGACGCCCACCATCGGCCTGCCGGTGGCGATCACCTGCTGTTCGTCGCGGAACGCCTGCTCGGCGTGCTCGCGCGTGAAGTAATCGAAGTCGGTCTTGCCGACGGCCTCGGACGGGTTGTGCAGGCCGTGCCGCTTCGCCAGACCGACGTTGATGGCCAAAAATCGGCTTTCACGGTCCTTGAAATAGATGGCGTCGGGCAGGTTGTTCATCAGCGTCTGCAGCAGGCGGCGCTCCTGGGCCAGCGCCTCCTCCGCCATTTTGCGCTCGGTCAGGTCGGTCAGCACGCCGTCCAGACGCAGGGCGCCTTGTTCCGGCCCCGGCGTCGGCGTCACGCTGTCGCGCACCCAGCGGAGCAGGCCGTCGGGCAGGACGACGCGGTACTCCTCCTGGCTGGATTGGCCGGTCCGCAGCCGGGCCAGCGCCTGGTCCCAGCGCGGCTGGTCCTCGGGATGGACCACGGCCCGCCACGCCGCCGACCCGCCGCGGAGGAAGGTTTCCTGCGGCCGGCCGGTGATGCGGGCGACGACCGGCGACAGGTAGCGGTAGGCCCATCGGCCGGCCGCGTCCAGCTCCGCGCTCCAGAGGCAGTCCGAAACCGAGGCCAAGACGCGCCGCAGTTCCGCCTCCTTGGCCTGGAGTTGGGCGTGGGCCTCGCGCTGCTCGCGGACGTCGCGGGCGGTGATCAGCGCCAGCGGTTTCGGTTCCACGTGCAGTCGGGCGATGGTGATGTTGACCGGGACCCACTCGTCGCCGGTGCGCGTGCGGAGGAGAAACCCCTCCTGGGAGTGGAAGATTTGGCTGTGGCTGCCGGCGTGGCGGAGGCGTTGGCCGCCCTTGCCGGCGAAGCGGAACCAGTAGGTCATCGGCCGGCCGAGCAACTCGGCGCGGCTGTGGCCGGTGAGGCGCTCGGCCATAGGGTTGACGGCCAGCAGGCGGTCGGTGTCGGGATCGAACAGGAACAGGGCGTCTCCCGCCTCGCTGAAAAGCGCTTTACCCAATCCCTTGATGTGGTTCTGTTCCGTGTTCATGGTGCGCCGGACGGGGAAAGCAAAGGCGTACCGACATCGCCGATTGTACCGGCGGTGCGCGGCCGTCGCAAACGACTTTCGCCAGTGAGGCGCGTAAAAATGGGACAGGCCGCCGGATTATCCGGCGGCCTGTACGGGCGTTCTCATTCTTTGTCTGGTTAGCCGCGACCCGAGGGGGGAGCGCTCCGTCCCACGCGCTCCCCTACGCGTCGCGGCTAACCCACGGCGCCCCAGGCGAGCGGAACCGTTTACTTATCCTGGTCCTTCTCCTTGTTCTTCTCCTGCGCCTCCTGCACCAGGGCGGAGAAGGTGACGACCGGCGCGTCCATGCTCAACTTGACCGTCAGCGCCTTGCCGCCCTCCACGGCGAAGCGGACCTTGTCCTTCTTGCCGTCCTTGAACGCCTTCTTGGCGGCGTCCCCGGCGCCGGGGAATTGACTGTTCGCGCCGGCCGAGAGGCGACTCATCGACACTTCCAGCCGGGCCACGGCGCCGACCTTGGGTTTGGACGTCAGCGCCTCCTTCAAGGCGTCCAACGCCCCCTCGCCGCGCGCCAGCAGGATGGCGTCGTCGCGGAAGGCGAAGTAAACCGTCGGGTTCTTGCCCAGCATCTTGGTGCTGTTCTCGTCCTCTTTCTCGTCGGGGACGACGCTGTGGATGTTGACGCCGCCGGCCTTGTCCACGTCGAGCTTCACCTTTTCCCGATCTTTTTCCGGGGCCTTCTTGAGGGCGTCCTTGACCGCCTTCTCGATTTCGTCGCCGTCGCGGACTTTGAGGCCGATCACGATGGCATAAAAGCCCTTGCGGCCGGGGCCGTCGAGGGTGAAACCGGCGTCCAGCTCGCCCGCCTTGAGGGTCGGCAGCACCGCCTTGACGAGCGCCTCGGCCGCCTCGCGCTGGCCCTTCTGTCCGGCCTCGGCCAGACCCTTTTCCACCAATTCGTCGATCACGTTCGACAGGGGCTTGCGCAGACCTTCCGGCAGGGCAATGTTCACGACGGCGTTCAGGGCGGAGTCGGCGCCGACCAGGCCGGCCGCGAAGCTCTTCTTGTTGCCCAATTCTTCGATGCCCTCGGCCAGCTTGCTGCCGGGCTTGCCGGAGAAGCTCGCCGACATCGACAGCTCGCCCGCCTCGCGGTCCACGTCGATGGCGGCCGTCAGGTCGCCGCCGTCCTCGATAATGCTCTTGACCAGCTTTTCCCCCTGCTCGGAGGCGGCCAGGCGGAAGGCCTTTTGGGCATTCGTCTCTTCGCCGTGCTCCTTCTTGCGTTCCTTGGCGGCCTCCTCGGCGACGTAGCTGACGGCCGCGTCCTTGTACTTCTCCGGGATTTGCTCGACGTGAAGCACCACCGACACGAGGCTCTTGCTCTTTTCCGGCAGCACCTCATCGGGGGCCAGCAGACGGTCCTTGTCGATGCCGGCCTTGGTCGGGCCGGTGACGTAGGCGTAGTGGTGGGCGAAGCGGAGGTAGAGGGGGAAGGGGATGCTCTCGACGTTCACCTGATAAGAGCCGTCCTCCGCCTGCTTTTCGACCTGGATCTTGTCCTGCCGCTTCAGCAGTTTCACGAAGGCTTCCTTGTCGGCGATCGGCAGCAGCATCACGACTTCGCTCTTCTGCGGGTCGTCTTCGTTGATGCGGGCGTACAGCCCCATCGGCTTCTTGGCGTCGACGCCTTCCAGACCCTTGGGGCCGCCGACGAGGCTTTGCAGCGTCTTTTCGGCCTGGTTGGCCTCTTCTTCCTTGCCGGCCAGGGTGGCGACGTATTTGGCGTCGGCGATCAGGCCGTCTACCGACTTGACGGCGACGACCAGGGCCGGCTTGTCCGACTTGGCGTCGGCCGCGCGCGTCAGCGCGGGGGCGGCGGCCAGCAGCACCAGGCCCGCCAGGGCAGCGATTCGCGTCCGCATGAAACGACTCCTTTAGAGGGGCGTGAATATCAGGGTTCGGCAACCCGCCGTTGGACCGCACAGGACATACCCGCTACAATCGCCAAAGATTCAGGGCGTCGGCGCATTCCGTAAACCGGACCGACGGGTTCGCGTCGGTCCCCTCAATATAGGGAGGCCGGCGGTCGGCGACGACGCCGCGGCTTCTCCCAGGAGAACGACCATGAAGATGCGGCGATGGGCGGCGGCGGTCTTGGCGGCGGCGCTGGTGGGGGCGGGGGCGCTCCTCCTCGCGGCGGAGACGGCCGGCGTGAACATCGAGACGGCCAAGGACCACATCGACTTCCGAATCGGCAGCGCCCTCGTCACGCGCTATCACGTCGGGACGGACGTGGCCAAGCCGTACTTCTGGCCGCTCAACGCTCCCGACGGCGTCCCGGTCACGCGCGCCTGGCCGATGGAAAAGGCCAAGCCGGGCGAACAGACCGACCACGTCCATCAGAAGTCCGGCTGGTTCAGCCACGGCGACGTCATTCCCGAGGGGATCGAGGTCAAACAAAAGATCAAGGGGATCAAAGGAGTCGATTTCTGGTCGGAGGCGGCGGGCCACGGCCGCATCGTCTGCGTCAAGGTCGGCGAGCCGGAACGCAAGAACGGCGGCGCCCGCGTCGTCACCGACAACGAATGGCAAACGGCCGACGGCGTCAAGATACTGGACGAGAAGCGGACGATCGCGCTCTATGAAGTGGACGGAGCGCGGCTACTGGTGGTGGACAGCGACCTGTGGGCCGACGTGTGCCCCATCACGTTCGGCGACACCAAGGAGGGGTCGTTCGGCGTGCGCGTGCGGACGGACATCACCGAGGAGAAGGGCGACGGCAAAATCACCAACGCCGACGGCAAAAATGGCGAGAAGGGGGCGAACGGCTGTTGGGGCCGGGTGTCGGCGTGGTGCGACTACAGCGGCGTCGCGGACGGCAAGACGGAGGGCGTGGCCCTGCTGGCGGACCCCGGCAACCCGTACCCCAGCTGCTGGCACGTCCGCGGCTACGGCCTGATGGCCGCCAACCCGTTCGGCCGCGACAAGTCCGGCTTCCCGGCGATGAAGGGCAAAACCGACCTCGTGAAACTGGCCAAGGGGGACCGCCTCAAATTCCGCTACGGCATCCTACTGCACGACGGCGACGTGAAAGGCGGCAAGGTGGCCGAGTCTTACGAACGGTTCGTGCGGTTGAAGGAATAAGGCCTCCCGTTTAGCCGCGACCCGACAGGGGAGCGCTCGGGTCGGCGCGCTCCCCTGTCGGGTCGCCGTTAAACGGTCTTCAATCGCCACTCGCCGCTGGCCACTCGATTCATACTCCTAAACACAAGGAGGTGAGCCAGACGACATGAATCAGCCCGGCGCCACGTATGAGAGTTCGCTCCTTCTGACGCTCGAAGAGATCAGTCAGCTGGTGGCTCACAGCCACGACCCCAGTGAGACCCTCTCCAACGTCGTCCGCCTCATTCAGGGCCGCTTCCACACCGCCGTTTGCTCCGTTTATGTGCTCCACCCCGAACAGGGCGAACTGGTGCTCAGCGCCACCGTCGGCCTGTCGCGCGACAGCATCGGCCGCGTCCGCATGCGCCTCGACGAAGGGCTTACCGGTCTGACCGCCGAGAAGATGGCCCCCGTCATGGTGGCCGACGCCTTCCGCCACCCGCGCTTCAAATATTTCCCCGAGGCCGGCGAAGACCCCTACCACTCCTTCCTCGGCGTGCCGCTCGTCGAGGGCGGCGAGCTGCAGGGCGTCCTCGTCGTCCAGACGATGGAACCGCGCACCTTCACCCAGAACGAAATCCGAATGCTCGTCACGGTGGCCGCCCAGGTGGCGGCCATCGTCGGCGACGCCCACCTACTCGAACAGGTGTCGGCCGCCGCCCACGCCTCGGCCGCCCCGCCGCCGGTCGCGCCGGAAGAGATGTCGCCGATCCTGCTCGGCACGCCGCTCAGCCCCGGCGTCGGCGTCGGCGAGGCCTACGTGGCCGGCGACTTCGACGAGTGGCGGAAGACCGTGCCGATGAAAAGCACGGACCCTCAAGGCGAACGGCGGCGGCTGACCGGGGCGCTGGAAGAGGCCCGCGAGGAGATCGTTCGCCTCAGCCAACGGATCTCGGAACTGGTCGGCGAGGACCACGGCGCCATCCTCCACGCCCAGCTGATGATCCTCCAGGACCGCACCATCGAGGGCGACCTCAACGCCTGCCTCCAGGGCGGCGCCACGGCCGAGGCCGCCCTGCTGGCCACGCTCGACAAGTACGTGGCCGCCTTCCAGAAGCTCTCGACGCCGCTCTTCCAGGAGCGCATGTACGACATCAAGGACGTGTTTTATCGCGTCCTGTGGCGGCTGCGGCCGCGCAAGACGACGGGGCCGGCCGCCGAACGCCAGGTGCTGGTGGTGCGCGAGGCGTCGGTGATGGAACTGTTCGCCGGCGACCTGGAGCGGCTGGTCGCCGTCGTCGTGGAGCACGGCGGGCCGCAGAGTCACGCCGCCATCCTGGCCCGCAGTCTCGGCCTGCCGATGGTCGGCCAGGTCGGCGAATTCGCGCGGCTGCTTCACCCCGGCCGGCGGCTGTTGGTGGACGGCACGAAGGGCGAAATCGTCCTCGACCCGGCGACCGACGACGGCGCCCCCGCCGTGGCCGCCAAGACGCCGCCGCCGACCCCGGCCGACACGCCGGCCGGCCTGCCGCGCGTGGAGGTCAACCTCAACCTGCTGTGCGAGGCGGCGCCGGCCGTGGCCCTGGGCGCCCGCGGCGTCGGCCTGTACCGCAGCGAGTTCCTGTTCCTGGCCCGGCGGACGCTGCCGACCGAGGACGAGCAGGTCGGCATCTACCGCAAGCTGCTGCAACGCCTGGCCGGCCGGCCGGCCACCATCCGCACCTTCGACCTGCGGCCCGACAAGGTGGCGACCTACGGCCGCATGAGCGCCTCGACGGCGCGGCCCTACGACTGGCGGCTGGTGCTGGAGTCTTTGCCACTCCGTCAACTCTTTCATGAGCAGGTGCGGGCCATCCTGCGGGCGGCGAGCGTGGGGCCGGTCCGCATCCTCATCCCGCTGGTGACGCGCAGCGAGATCTTGGACTTCGTGACGGAAACGGCGGCGACGGCCCGCGAGGAGTTGCAGCGCGAGGGGCTGGAGTTCGGCGCGGACGTGCCCATCGGCATGATGATCGAGACGGCGGCGGCGGCGCCGATGGTGGACCATTGGGCGGCCGGGGCGGCCTTTTTCGCCCTGGGGACCAACGATCTCACGGCGTCGGCGTTGGGCCTGGACCGCGACGACCCGGCGGCGGCGGCGCAGATGGACCCGCTGCATCCGGGACTGTTGCGCATTTTGGACGGCGTCGTTGCGGCGGCGAAGGCGGCGGGCAAGCCGGTGTCGGTGTGCGGCGAAATGGCCGCCGACCTCAACGGCGCCACGGCCCTGGCCGCACTGGGTGTGGACTCGCTAAGCGTGCCGGTGACGCAGCTGCCGGCGGCGCGGCAGGGGGTGTCGGGGCTGAACGCGGCGAAGTTGCCGGAGTTGCGGCCGTTGATCTTACGGCGGCGCACGTCGGCGGAGGTGCGTTCCGTCTTGGAGGACTGGCGACGGCAGGCCGGCGCCGGGGCGGTCGTCGGTGCGTGATTTGCCGCTTGGAATTGGGTTTCTCTCCGGAAGGACTCACCGATGGATAAAAATCACGCCCAGGCGGCGGTCGCCAAACACCCGCTGAGCTGGATTCCGGAATTTTTCATTCTCACCGACCGTCGCATCCGCAGCCAGGCGCGTTTGCTCGGCTCCGCGATTCTGGTCGGCATGGTGACGGGGGTCGCGGCCGTCCTGTTCACGGTCTCCTGTCAGGTGGTCATCTACCTGGCCCTGTGGGTCGGCGCCGGCTACACGTCGAAGCCGCCGGCCGGCGAACACTTCCCCACCTGGCTGGAAAAACCCGCGGCGTGGATGCCGCAACCGCGCGCCGGCTTCGAGCCGTGGCTGCTGCTGCTCATTCCCGCCGTCGGCGGCGCCCTCTGCGGCATCCTGGTGTTCACCGTGGCCCCGGAGGCCGAGGGCCACGGCACCGACGCCGTCATCGCCGCCTATCACGACCGCAAAGGGACCATTCGCTACCGCGTGCCCATCGTCAAGACTTTCGCCAGCGCCCTCACGATCGGCACGGGCGGCTCCGGCGGCCCGGAAGGGCCGATCACGCAGATCGGCGCCGGCTTCGGCTATTTCCTGGCCAACGTCTTCCGCTTCAACGCAAACGACCGCCGCGTGTTGATGGCGGCGGGCATGGGCGCCGGGATCGCCGCCGTCCTGCGGGCGCCGCTGGCCGGCGCCCTGTTCGCCGCCGAGGTGCTCTACTGGTCGCCGGAGTTCGAGCCGGAAGTCCTCATGCCCGCCGGCCTGGCCAGCGTGGCCTCCTACTGCACCTTCGGCTGCTTCTTCGAGGACGGCTGGAGGCCGCTGTTCGACACGCCGCACAACCTCGCCTTCAACAACCCCTGGCAACTCGGCCCCTATCTGCTCCTGGCCGTGTGCATGATCGTGTTGGCGGCGGTCTACACACGGTCGTTCTACGGCTTCACCCATCTCTTTCATCGCGTGCCGCTGCCGCAATGGTTCAAGCCGGCGGTCGGCGCCTGCCTGACGGGGGCGACAGCCCTGGCCCTCTATTTCGGCTTCGCGGGCTTCGGCTACCGCAACGAACACGTGTTGTCGGTGCTGTCGTTCGGTTACGGGGCGTTGCAATCGGCGTTAATCGGGCCTCTGCATCCGGCCAACAACAGTTCGGCGATGCTGACCGCCGCCGCCATCCTGTTCGCGGTCGCGGTGGGCAAGATCGTGACCACCGGCCTGACCATCGGCAGCGGCGGCTCCGGCGGCGTGTTCAGCCCGTCCATCGTGATCGGCGGCTGCGCCGGCGCCGCCCTGGGCCTGGTGTTGCAGGTCGTCCTGGGCGGCCTCGGCCTGGCGCAGGTGGCCCCCGACCCCGCCGCCTTCGCCCTGGTCGGCATGGCCGGCTTCTTCGCCGCCGCCGCCAAGACGCCTTTTTCGATCCTCGTCATCGTCAGCGAAATGACCGGCAACTACGACCTGATCTTGCCGACGGTGTTCGTCTGCTCGCTGGCCTTCCTCTTTTCGGATCGGCAATCGCTGTATCAGAATCAGGTCATGGGCCGGTCGCTGTCGCCGGCCCACCAGGGGGCCTACGTCCGCGAGGTGCTGGCCGGGTTGCGGGTTCGTCTGTTCCTCGACCCCGAATGGGAGGGGCCGGTGCTGCACCCAGAGGAACCGGCCACGAGCGTGGCCGGCCGCTTCGGGGGCGCCGACCACGACATTTTGCCCGTGGTCGACGCCAACCGCAGTTACCTCGGCGTGGTGAGCCTGGAAGAGATTTTTTTGGCCTCCCAATCGAAGAACGCCGGTATGCTGCTGCTGACGGCCGACCTGATGCGAACGGACGTGAAGCCGTTGCGGCCGGACGACGGCCTGGACCGGGCGATGGAGTTGTTCGCGGAGAGCGACCTGCTGGCACTGCCGGTGGTGGACGAGGCGAGCAAGCGGGTGCTCGGCGTGGTGAAACGGCACGACGTGGCCGGCGACTACCTGCGCCGTCTGCACGAGCCGAAGAGCGTGATTCTGACGGGGGCGAAGGCGAAGAGGTGACCCCGACGGGATTCGAACCCGTGTCGCGGCCGTGAAAGGGCCGTGTCCTGGGCCTCTAGACGACGGGGCCACGCCGCCCCGCGGCGGCAAACAGCATGATAGGGGCGGCTTGCGGAGGCGTCAAGGAGGCCGGGACCTGCATATTCAATCCCCCGCTCCTGGCCTCAACTTCGGATTGAACGCCGTCCGCCGCCAAAAAACGTTGCCGCGATCCGCCGGTTAGGGTACAGTATCTATAGATCAATCCGCCCTCCCGCCGACTTGCCCCGTTTTCGTCCCACCCGCCGACGGCCGACAATGCGAACCCACCAACCACCCCCGTTCCCGCTTTGCCGTCCCCTCGCCGCGGCCCTACTGGCGTTGATCGCGCTGGCGCCGCGCCTCCTGGCCGACGAAGTACACACCGGGGCACAGATTTTCCTCGCGAAATGCGCCTCCTGTCACGGCAAGTCGGGCGAAGGGGTGAAGGGCCATTACGCCAAGCCGCTCCGCGGAGACCGTTCCGCGGCCCAGCTCGCCCATCTGATCGCCGAAACCATGCCCAAGGACGACCCCGGAACTCTCGTCGGCCCCGACGCCGACAAGGTCGCCGCCTACGTCCACGACGCCTTCTACTCCAAAACGGCGGTCGCCCGCATCGACCTGTCGCGGCTGACGGTTCGTCAGCACCAGAACGCCATCGCCGACCTCATCGCCAGCTTCCGCTCCCCCGGCCGCTGGGACGACCGGCGCGGGCTGCGCGGCGAATACTTCGGCAACCGTCGCTTCGGCGACCGCGCCCTGGACCGCCTCGATACCGAGCTGCATTTCGACTTCAAGACGAAAAGCCCGGACGCGAAGATCAAGCCGGAAGAGTTTTCCATCCGCTGGCAAGGGTCGGTCCTCGCGCCCGAGACCGGCGACTACGACTTTATCCTCAAGACCGAGAACGGCGTCCGGCTCTGGGTCAACGACCAATCGCATCCGTTAATCGACGGCTGGGTGCGGTCGGGCGTCGGCGTCGAGGAGCGGGGGACGATCCGCCTCCTGGCCGGGCGGGCCTATCCGCTCAAGCTGGAGTTCTTCAAGTCGAAGGAGGCCAAGGAAAAAACGGCGGCGATCACGCTGGAATGGAAGCCGCCCACCGGCGTCGAGGGGCCGATCCCGCCCGCGGACCTGTCGCCGAACCGCTTCCCGGAGACGCTGGTGATCTCGGCCGCCTTTCCGCCGGACGACCGCAGTCTCGGCTGGGAGCGCGGCAACACGGTTTCCAAGGCTTGGGACCAGGCCGCCACGGACGCGGCCGTCGAAACGGCCGGCTATGTCGTCGCCCACCTGCGCGAACTATCCGACGTGCGAAGCGACTCCGCGAACCGAGGGCAGAAGCTGCGCGAATTCTGCCGGCGTTTCGTCGAACGGGCCTTCCGCCGGCCGCTCACCGACGAGCAAAAACACCTGTACATCGACCACCTGTTTGACGCGGCCCCGAACCTGGACACGGCCGTCAAGCGCGTGGTGCTGCTTGCCCTGCTGTCGCCGCGCTTTCAGTACCGCGAGGTCGGCGATCTTTCTTCACCCTCTCCCCTCGCGGGAGAGGGCAGGGTGAGGGGGGACGCCTACGACACGGCCAATCGGCTCTCCTTCGCGCTCTGGGATTCGCCGCCCGACCAGGAGTTGCTCGACGCCGCGGCGGCCGGCCGGCTGACGACGCGCGAACAGGTCGCCGCCCAGGCCGAGCGGATGCTGAACGACCAGCGCGCCCACGCCAAACTGCGCGAGTTCCTGCTCCTTTGGCTGAAGATCGACCCCGCCCCGGATGTGGCCAAGGACGCCGACCGCTTCCCCGGCTTCGATCCGGCCGTCGTCGCCGACTTGCGGACTTCGCTCGACCTGTTCCTGGACGACGTGACCTGGACCGGCGATTCGGACTTCCGCCGGCTGCTGCTGGCGGACGATCTGTACATGAACGGCCGGCTGGCGAAGTTTTACGGCGTCGATCTGCCGGCCGACGCGCCGTTCCAGAAGGTCAAGCTGAATCCGCAACAGCGGGCCGGCGTGCTGACTCATCCGTACATCATGGCGGCCTTCGCCCACACGTCGGCGACATCGCCGATCCATCGAGGCGTCTTTCTGGTGCGCGGCGTCCTTGGCCTGACGCTGCGTCCGCCGCCGGCGGCGTTTGTGCCGCTGCCGGAAAGCGCCCACCCCGATCTGACGACGCGCGAGCGCGTGGCCCTGCAAACCAGGCCGGCAGCGTGCCAGTCGTGTCACGGCATCATCAACCCGCTGGGCTACACGCTGGAGCACTTCGACGCGGTCGGCCGTTTCCGCGAACTGGACGCCGGTAAGCTGATCGACGCCACGGGGCTGTACCAGACTCGCAATGGGCAGACGGTGAAGTTCGACGGGGCGCGTTCCCTGGCGAAGTTTTTGGCCGGCAGCGAGGAGGTGCAGACCTCGTTTACGGAGCAGCTGTTCCGTCACCTGGCCAAGCAGCCGGTGCAGGCCTATGGGCCGAAGGAACTGGCGGAGCTGAGGGAGTCGTTTGGGAAAAATGGGTTCAGCATCCGAAAGCTGGCGGTGGAGGCGGCGACCGCGGCGGCGATGACGGGACGGGAGGTGAAGACGGCCGATCGGCGCGGGCCGCCGGGCGGGTAAACCCTATTTATCTCGCTTGTGTCGCGGAGGTGCGGTACGATAGTGGGGAAATCACGAGCGGCCCGAGGGAGGCGAGTCATGGCAAAGGGGAAAAAACGGGGCAAAGCCGTTTCAACTGAAAGGGTCGAGCGCGCCAAGCTCACGGCCGAGGAATCGCTGAACCGCATGCAGGAGTTTTGCACGAGGAAGGAGCAGTTCGTTGCCGTTGTCCGAAAAGACAAGGATCGAAGTGTATCTGCCTGATGTGTAAGGGAGAAGCGGAGGCGGAATGTGACAAGAGTGGCGATGTCTCCGGAGTTGTCGGCATGGATTGCGGCCCGAGTCGCCGCATTCCCGGGCGAGGCTTCCGAGCAAAGCCGGTGGGTGGCACCCTACGTCGCTGAAGCTGCCGCGTTTCCCTTGTACGTCGGATGGTTCGAAACAATCGGGATTCGGGCGGACGGCGAGATCGTCCGTTGGAGTACCGAGGGGGAGTATCCGGGTGTGCAGTCAGTCGAGGATCGTTACCTCTGGCTGTCAGCACTGGTTATAGGCTCCCAGCACCATCCGGAGTTCCGGGTTCTATTGCCAGCCCGACCAGCTGGGGCAATCGACTGCCAGCATTTTCAGCACCCGCTGTTTGCTGAGGGCAAAGTCATCTGTTCCAAGTGCTGCGGGCTTGGCTGGCTTCTAGAAACCGAGGCCGACGAAACGGGGCAAGTTCCGGCAAGCTCCTCCCGCCCGTCACCACTATCGCAAGCCGAGCCCAAGAACGAGAAGGGAAAATGACATGATCCAGACCACCAACCGCCGGCAATTTCTGCGCGACCTCGGCGTCGGCGCGGCCGCCGTGCCGTTCCTGCTCAACCTGCCCAGCCTCGGCTTCGCCAACCAGACCCGGCGCAAGCAGCGGCTCGTCCTCCTGTTCAGCCCCAACGGCGTCGTCCAGCCGAATTACTGGCCCAACGAAGAGGGGGCGAAGTTCACCCTCAAGGAAATCCTCAAACCGCTGGAGCCGTTCCAGGACCGCACCCTAATCCTGCGCGGCGTCTGCGACCGCGTCCGCGGCGACGGCGACAACCACATGCGCGGCATGGGCTGTCTGCTCACCGGCGTCGAGCTGTTTCCCGGCAACATTCAGGGCGGCTCCGACACCCCGGCCGGCTGGTCCAAGGGAATCTCCATCGACCAGGAGATCAGGAACCATCTCCAAACCGACCCGGCCACGCGCACCCGCTTCGGCTCGCTGGAGTTCGGCGTCATGGTCCCCGAACGCGCCGACACCTGGACGCGCTGGGTCTACGCCGGGGCCAACAAGCCCATCGCCCCCATCGACGACCCGTACCAGATGTTCTCCCGCATGTACGGCCACGTCAAGGATCGGGAAGATCTCAAGAGCGTCCTCGACGACGTGCAGGACGACCTCAAGAAGGTGGGGGCGGCCGTCAGCGCGGAGGACCGCCGGCTTCTCGACGAACACGCCACGTTCGTCCGCGAGATGGAACAGGAATTGAAGGCGCCGCAGGACGACTCCGTCGGCCACGCCGTCCCCCCGATCGACCCAGGCGTCAAGAGGGAAAACGACAACATCCCGCACATCAGCAAGATGCAGATCGACCTGATGGTGAACGGCTTCGCCGCCGACTTCACGCGCGTGGCGACGCTGCAATTCACCAACTCGGTCGGCCAGGCCCGGATGCACTGGCTCGGCATCGCGGAGGCCCATCACGAACTGTCCCACAAGCCGGACAACGACGCCAAGTCCCAGGACGAGTTGACGCGCATCAACAAATGGTGGTGTTCACAGATGGCTTACCTCGCCAAACGGCTGTCGGAGACGCCGGAGCCGGGCGGCGGCGGCAGCCTGCTCGACAACACCCTCATCCTCTGGACCAACGAACTCGGCAAGGGCAACAGCCACACGCTGGATGACATCCCGTTCGTGCTGGTCGGCAACGGTCTCGACTTCAAGATGGGCCGGTCGCTCAAGTACCCGCGTGTGCCGCACAACCGGCTGCTGCTGTCGCTGGCCCATGCCATGGGCCACCGCATCGACAAGTTCGGCAACCCGAATTTCTGCGCCGGCGGGCCGTTGCCGAACTTGACGTGACGTCTTCCGACGCCGCCGGTTAGCCGCGACGCGCAGCGGAGCGCTCGGTCCCGAGCGCTCCGCTGCGCGTCGCGGCTAACCGGACCATATCATCCGGACCATGAATCAGAACGCCGCCCGCAGGATCCCTTCCAGATCGTCCACCGTCGGCGTCCGTGGATTCACGCGCAAGATGCGGCGGACGCCGAACGCCTTCTCCGCGAACGGCCGCAGCTGCCCCTCCGTCACGCCCAGGTCGCGCAGCCGGGCCGGCACGCCGATGTCGCGCCGCAGTCGCTCCACCGCGACGATCGCGCGATCCGCCGCCGCCGCCTCGCTCAATCCCGTCACGTCCTCACCCAGCAGCCGGGCCAGCGACGCGAACGCCGTCGGCCGCGCCGAAAGGTTATAACGCATGACATAGGGCAAAAGGAGGCCATTGCCGGCGCCGTGCGAACAGTGGGTCGCGCCGCCGACCGGGTATTCCAGGGCGTGGACCGCCGCGACGCCGACGTTGGAAAACGCCATGCCGGCCAGCGTCGCCCCCAGCGCCATGCCCTCGCGCGCCTCCAGGTCGGAACCGTCGCGCACCGCCCGCCGCAGGTGGGCGCCGATCAAACTCACGGCCCGCTCCGCCAGCATGTCGCCGAACGGGTGGCGGCCCTGGTAGACCGAGCGCTCGCCGGGCGGCAACGGGAAAACGGAGTTATCGACGGCGGTATAGGCCTCAATGGCGTGGGTCAGGGCGTCGATGCCGCTGTCGGCCGTCACCCTGGCCGGGCAGGACACGGTCAACAACGGATCGACCACGGCGGCCGCCGGCCGGAGGTAATTGCTCAGGACGCCGACCTTCATCTGGTTATCGGTGTCCGAGAGAACGCTGGCCGCGGACACCTCGGAGCCGGTGCCGGCCGTGGTCGGCACGCAGAGGAGTGGAAGGACGGGGCCGGGAATTTTGTCGTCGCCGGCGTAGTCGAGCGGCTTGCCGCCGTGCGTCAGGAGGACGGCGGTGATCTTGGCGAGGTCCATGTTGCTGCCGCCGCCGAGGCCGACGACGCCGTCGGGGCGGAACTCGCGCCGCGGCCAGGGCGGCCAGGGCGGCTTTCAACGACGGCTCCGGTTCGCCGCCGGAAAAGACCTCGACGACGGCGCCCGCCTCGCTCAGCGGGGCGTGGATCGGTTCGAGAAGGCCGGCCTTGAGTAGAACGGGGTCGGTGACGACGAAAACGCGGCGAAGGCCGAGACGGCCGGCGATCTCGCCGAGGCGCGCGGCGGCGTGGCGGCCGAAGACCAGTTGCCCGGCGGTGTGGAAGGTCCAGGTGGTGCGCATGACGGACTCCTTTTTCTACCAACCCGAAGCGCAAGCGAGGGGGAAGGTTCCTCGACCGAATCCCTCGCTTGCGCTTCGGGTTGGTGTGGTCTATTGTCCGGAGCGGGGGGCGGGCGGTCAACGCCGGGGATAGAATGGCCCGAGGTTGCCCGGCGGAAGGGAAGGGCCATGAGCGACGCGAAACGGCCGTTCGACTTCAACGTCGCCGTCCCGCTGCTGCGGATGGCGGTGCGGCCGTTCCCGAAGGCGGCGATGTTCGAGCTGGCCGATCGCGGCCACGGCTCCGTCTTCGAGCTGCTGGTCGGCTGCGTCCTGTCCATCCGCACGCGCGACGAGACCTCCCTCCCGACGGCGTTGCGACTCTTCGCCGCCGCGCCGACGCCTGACGCGATAAGCCGACTCACCGTGGCGGAAATCGACGCTCTGATCGCCGACTGCACGTTCCACGAAGCGAAGGCCCAGACGATTCAGGAGATCGCCCACCGCACCGTCACTGAGCACGGCGGCGTTTTGCCGGCCGACTCGGACGTGCTGCAAACCTTCCGCGGCGTCGGCCCCAAGTGCGCCAACCTCGTCGCCGGCATCGCCGGGGGCCGGCCGCTCATCAGCGTGGACGTTCACGTCCATCGGGTCACGAACCTATGGGGCGTCGTCCACACCCATTCGCCGGAAAAGACGATGACGGCCCTGGAGACGCTGCTGCCGCGGCGCTACTGGATAGAGATCAACGCCCTGCTGGTGCCGTTCGGCAAGCATATTTGCACCGGCGTCCGGCCGAAGTGCTCGACCTGCCCGCTGCGGGAGATGTGCCAGCAGGTCGGCGTGACGACGCATCGGTGAATGACTTGTCGCCACGGCCGAGCTTTATGTTCGTCGCGGCGCGCGGTAAACTGCCATCGGTCGCTTCCAAGCCGATGAGGTGTCCGATGACGGCCCGTGGTCATGTGCATAATGGCGTCGTGGTGCTGGACGACGAAATTCGTTTCCCGGAGGGACAGGAGGTGACCGTTCTCGCACACGGAACGGCGGCGGCCGTCCCGTCCTTGCAAGGTTCGCCGCCGCACAGCGTCTTGGAGATCCCGACCGTAAGTCTTGGCCGCGTGCTTTGCGCGCCGACGCCCAGCGACGACTTGCTCGGTGAAATGCTGGACGGCCGGCCATGATGCATGGACTCGACACCGGCTTTCTCGTGGCGGCCGAGGTGGCGGAGCACGCCGAGCATACGAATGCGCGCCTTATCTTGGGCCGGTTGCTTGCCGCAGGCGACCTGATCGCCATCGCTCCGCAGGTGCTGGCGGAATTCATCTATATCGTGACCGACCCGCGCCGCTTCACGCATCCGCTTGACCTGACGGCGGCCCGGCAACTCGCTGAGCAATGGTGGACCGCCAGCGATGTCGTTCCCGTGTTTCCTGACGACGGCGCGACGAAGCAGTTTCTCGGCTGGCTGGCGCATTTTTCCCTGGGCCGAAAGCGCTTGTTGGACACGCTCCTCGCCGCGACCCACCGCCAGGCGGGCGTCCATTCGCTGCTCACGACGAACCCGGCCGACTTCGGAGTATTCGGCGTGTTCACATGCATCACGCCGAATAACGCTGCTAAAGCTCCGTAACGGCGGCGCCTCCCCAAGAATATGGCGCTTTTCCTCGCCCCGTCATTTCCGCTTCCTCTTGCGGATGCGTCGCGGCGTCGCGCATTCCGGACATTCCGTAGCCGTTTCATCGACGAGCGTATCGCAGAAGTGGCAGATCCATCCCTCGACGGCCGACTCCGCCTGCGCCTTCCAGTTTTCGTCCAATTCCAGCGGTTCGTTGGCGGCCAGGATCGCCTTCGCCCGTTCGGCCTGCGACTCCTCCACAAAAATCTGGATGGGAAGGAAGCCGTCCGGCGTGAGCCGGCAGGCGATCTCTTCCGATTCCAGACGGAAGCGGCCGAGCTGGGCCTCCTCCGAGGACGCGTACTCCGCCACCGCGACCGTCTTATCGAGCATGAGCCGTCCTCCGGGATGACGGCCGGCGTCCGCCGGCCGTGCGGACATTCTACGGCGGCCGGGACGAGGTTCCAGTTTGCCCCGCCCCGCGCGGTTGCCTGGCGCGGGGGCCGGCATAGATTACCAGGGGCGCATTCAACCCTTTCTCAGGAGGACGACATGGCCTTCACCCTGCCCCCACTGCCCTATCCCGCCGACGCCCTCGAAGCGGCCATCGACAAGACGACGATGGAGATCCACCACGGCAAGCATCACAAGGCTTACGTGGACAATCTCAACGCGGCCCTGGAAGGCCAAACCGCCCTGCAATCCAAGTCGATCGACCAGCTCATGCGCGACGTCAACAGCGTGCCCGAGTCGATCCGCCAGAAGGTCGTCAACAACGGCGGCGGCCACGCCAACCACTCCATGTTCTGGGAGATCATGGGGCCTAACGGCGGCGGCGAGCCGTCCGGCCCGCTGGCCGAGGCCATCAAGTCCACCTTCGGCGACTTCGCGGCCTTCAAGACCAAGATCAAGGAACACGGCCTGAGCCGCTTCGGCAGCGGCTGGTCGTGGCTGGTCTCCAGCGGGGGCAAGCTGCAAATCCTCAGCACGGCCAACCAGGACAGCCCGCTGATGCACGGCCACACGCCGATCCTCGGCGTGGACGTGTGGGAGCACGCCTACTATCTGCGTTACCAGAACAAGCGCGGCGACTACCTCGAGGCGTGGTGGAAGGTCGTGAACTGGCCGGCCGTGGCCAAGCGCTTCGCGGCGGCGCACAGTTAAGAGACTTCACCACAAAGTCACAAAGGACACAAAGAAGAGATACAAAGGAATTTAAGAGCTTTCCTTTGCCTTTCCTTTGCGTCCTTTGTGTCTTGGTGGTGAATCTTCTGAGGGAAGGGACGCATGAAGCTCGCAGTCGTCGGCACGGGGTACGTCGGCCTGGTCACGGGCGCCTGCTTCGCCGAGAGCGGCAACGAAGTCTGGTGCATCGACAAGGACGCCCGCAAGGTCGAGATGCTGGAGGGCGGCCGGCTGCCCATCTACGAACCCGGACTGCTCGAAGTCGTGGCCCGCAACCGCCGCGAGGGCCGACTCCACTTCACCACCGACCTGCCGCGCGGAATTGCTCCTACACAGATCGTTTTCATCGCTGTCGGCACGCCGCAGGCCGCCGACGGCTCCGCCGACCTGTCCACCGTCTGGGCCGTGGCCGACGCCCTCGCCGCACACGTCAACGGACCCAAAATCGTCGTCGTCAAGAGCACCGTGCCGGTCGGGACCAATCGCAAGGTGGCCGAACGCCTGGCCCGCGCCAAGTTCCCGCTCGACGTGGCCAGCAACCCGGAGTTCCTCAAGGAAGGGGCGGCCGTCGAGGATTGCACCCGGCCCGACCGCGTCGTCGTCGGCGTCCGCCGGCCGGAGGTCGCCGCCGTTCTGCAGGAGCTGTACGCCCCCTACCTGCGCACCGAACGGCCGTTTCTGGTCATGTCGCCGGAGAGCGCCGAGATGACCAAGTACGCGGCCAACGCCATGCTGGCCGCCAAGATCAGTTTCATCAATGAGATGGCGAATCTCTGCGAACGGCTCGGCGCCGACGTTAACGACGTGCGTCGCGGCATCGGCCACGACGCCCGCATCGGCTTCCCTTTCCTCTTTCCCGGAGTCGGCTACGGCGGTTCGTGCTTCCCGAAAGACATTCGCGCTCTGATTCATCTCAGCAATGAGGTCGGGCTGCCGGCCCACATGATGGAGGCGGTGGACCGCGTCAACGACCGCCAGAAGCAGGTGCTAGCGGACAAGATCCGGGAGCATTACGGCGCCGCGCTCGGGGAGAAGACCTTGGCCGTATGGGGCCTGGCGTTCAAGCCGCGCACCGACGACGTGCGCGAGGCGCCGGCGCTGGCGCTGATCGAGGCGTTGCTGGCGGAGGGCGTGCGGCTGCGCGTCCACGACCCGGAGGCGACCGGCAACGTCCGCGCCCTGTACGGCGACCGGCTGACGTACTGCGACCGGCCGTATGGCGCCTTGGAGGGGGCGGACGGCCTGGCGATCGTGACGGAGTGGCAGGAGTTCCGCAACCCGGATTTCGAGGTGATGCGCCGGCTGATGCGCGAGCGCGTCGTCTTCGACGGCCGCAACCTCTATGAAACCAAGACGCCGGCCGCCCACGGCTTCGTCTACCACTCCATCGGCCGCGAGACCAGCCGGCCGGGGGCGGAGGGCGAGGACTGAGCGATCCGGGCGCAAGTTTCTTCCGCCGCCGCGTCCCCCGCAATAGAAGGGGGAACGCACATGCGGCCCACGATGCCGGAATGGAAGTCCGACGAGGAGCGGGAACGCCGGGATGCGGAGGAAGAAGCCCGCGACCGGGCGGCCCTGGAGGCCGCCGGCCCGCCGGCCTCGGCCGAGTGGTTTCGCATCACCAACTTGCAGCACTGGATCGATTTAAGCGCCTGACGATTCGGTTTATCATAGAAGCCCCGCGGACGCGTCGACCGCCCCGACGCCCCGCGGGGTTTCGCGTGTTGTACCTGATCGGTCAATACTCCGCCGCGGCGAAATCATACGCCGCCGCCGCCAGCAGACCGGCGCCGCACAGCGCCGACGCCAGCAGGGACAGTGCGGGCGACCATGTCACACGGCCCAGCCCCAAGACCTCGCCATGCGTTCCGTCCGTCAGCGCCAGCTGGAAGTCGAGCGGTTTGGGCAATACCCAGTAGGCCGAATCGACGACCCACCTGAAGGCCGGCGAAACGACGTGCGGGTCGAGCGTCCCCAGCGCGGCGTGCCGGCCGAAATTCATCGCCCAGCACAGCAGCCAGAACAGCACCGTCCCGAAGACGCAGGCCGCGGTGTTCCGCGTCGCCACGGCCAGCATCACGGAAAAGCTGAAAAAGACCGCGAAGTGCAAGACTAGCAGCGGGACGCACAGCAAAAACGCCGGGTCCCAGGCGCCGCCGCGCACCGCCAGCGCCAGCCAGGGGCCGCCCACCAAAAGGCTGGCGTGGAAGGCGACGAACGCCAGGACGCCGAGAACCTTGCCGGCCAACAGCGCCTGCCGCGACACCGGTTTGGCCAAAAGCACGGCGGCCCGTTGCGGGTCGAGGAAGGCGGGCAGCATTCCGGCCGTCGCCACCAGGGCCAGCAACAGCCCGATAACGTGGACCGCCCAGCCCGCTAACTGCCGCTCCAGGGCGTACACGCCGGCCGCGCCGTCCACCGGCGCGATCAGACAATATGCGGCGCAGGCGGCCGATCCGGCCAGCATCAACCACGACGCCCAGGAAGCCAGCGCCTGCCGGAAGGTGTCGCGGACGAGCCAGGCCACGGCCCGCGAGGAGGCGATTGCGGTCATTTCCCCTCCCGTACATAGAATTGCTGCAACGCCTGCTCCAGCGAACGGATTTTGTCCTTCGTCGGGTGTTGCACGAAGTCCGCCAGCGTCCCGACGTGGACCAGCCGGCCGCTCACCAGCACGCCGACGCGGTCGCACAGCTGCTCGACCTCGGCCAAAACGTGAGACACCAGCAGCACGCTGCCGCCGCGGCTGCGGACCTCGGCCGCCGCGTCGCGCAGCAACCGCCGGCCCTCCAGGTCCAGCCCCTCGGTCGGCTCGTCCAGCACCAGCAGTCGCGGTTCGTTGAGCAACGCCTGGGCCAACCCCAGCCGCTGCAACATGCCCTTGCTGAATCGGGCGATCGGCTCGCCGCCGCGGTCAGCCAAACCGAACCGTTTTAACAGCTTCGGCGCCCGCTCGCGCACCACTTCCGGCGGAAGCAGAGTTAGCGCGCCGTAATACTCTAAAAGACCAACGGCCGTGAGGTATCGCGGAAACGCCTGATTCTCGTGGACGTAGCCGACCTGCGCCAGCGTGGAGCGGTCAGACGCCGGCGCCCCGAGCCGCGTGGCGGTCCCGGCCGTCGGCCGGCAGAGCGACAGCAGCACCTTGACGAGCGTCGTCTTGCCGGCCCGGTTCGGCCCGAGCAGGCCGAACACCTCGCCCGGCTCGATGCGCAAGGTCGCGTCGCGCAGCGCCTCGACCTTCCGGCTTCGGATCAGCGGGTGCGTGTAGGTCTTGGCGACGTGGACGAACTCGGCCGCAACCTGCCTCACGGCAGCTGCGGCGGCCGGTCGCGGCGCCGTCTGAAGTTGTGCGGACATGGCGTTTCCTGCAAGGGGTGGAAATCGCCGCGCGCGCCCGAACCGTCGCAGACGCGCCCCGGAATCCTTGCAAAACTAGCTCACGATTCAGGCCGGGGCAAATAACGCGCGCCGTTTTCGCGCGGCGGCGCAAACGCCTCCTTCCTCGCACATTCCCAGCGCCGATTTGTCTCCCTCTGCGTTTTTCGTGACCTATAGTTGCGGACGGAAGCGTGCGCGAACCGTGTGCGTCGTTCCGAGGAGGTCGGCCTTTCGACCGGATGAACCACCCATGATCTACACCCTCCACCGAAGGAAAGGGCGCCGCGCCGTGGCGGCCGTCGAGTTCGCGGTGCTGCTGCCGCTCATCCTGACCCTCCTGCTGGGCATTTGGGAAGTCGGCCGCCTCATCGAAATCCAGCAGCTGGTGTCCAACGCCGCGCGCGAGGCGGCCCGCCAGGCCGCCACCGGCCAGCTGCAAAACAGCGACGTGCAGGACGTGGTCACCGACTACCTGGGTGAAGCGGGCCTGACGACCACCCACGTCACCACCACCATCACCATCACCGACCCAGGCGGCGCCACCATCACCGATGTGTCGCAGTGCAATTATCTCGACGGCATCACCATCACCGTCAGCATCCCCTATTCCGACGTGCGCTGGACCCTGATTTCGATGGTCACCACGCCGGGACAGAAGATCTCCTCGACCGTACAGTGGATCTCCGTCGTCGATAAATCGTATCCGAGTTCCCCGGAACCGCCCGCCGGCTGACCCCTGACTCCGGCCGCTTTCCGAACGGGGGAGGACGAACCTGCCATGAAACTTCGATCCGGCAAGCGACGCGACCGGCGCGTCGGCGGCGTAATCGTCGAGATGGCCGTCATCAGCTGCATCTGCCTGGCGTTCATGTTCGCCATCTTCGAGTATGGCCGCGTCGTCATGATGCAGCAAATGATGGAGAACGCCGCCCGCGCCGGCGCCCGCATCGCCGTCGTCACGCCCACCAGCTACCTGACGGCGAGCGCGGCGACGGCCGACGTCACCGCGGTCATCGACCACAACATGTCCGGCTTGCCGTTGAAAAACGTCACCACCACGCTCTACCAGGCCGACGATTTAGGCAACAACATCGGCGCCTGGACAAGCACGCCGTTCGGCAAAAACATCGTCGTCCAGATCGACGCCGACTGCCCCAACCTGTTCCCGACCGGCGTTTCGACCGGAATCCCCAAGGCGGGCGGCGGGTCCACCATCGTACACTTTCTGCCCAACAGCAGCACCAAGACGCCCAACGCCGTCCACCTCACCGCGAAGTGCATGATGCGCGGCGAGGCCAACTGATCGAAAACCGGATACGAACCAATGGCCCCTCTCCAAAGAGGAAACGCGACATGACGCTGAACACCCGACGGAGTCGGCGGCGCGGAACGGTGTTGCCGCTGGTGGTCGTCACCCTGATGGCCATGTGCGGCTTCGTGGCCCTGGCCATCGATCTCGGCCTGATCGCCGTCGCCAAGACGCAGTGCCAGAACGCCGCCGACGCCGGCGCCATGGCCGGCGCCCGCAGCCTCAACGGCAGCAGCGGCGTCGGCACGGCGGCCCAGAACCGCGGGGACGTCAACACGCAGAACACCTCCATGTGGTACGCCCAGACGACGGCGCAGGCCAACAAAATCCTGACCAGCGCCATCCCGGCCGCCAACATCACCCTGACCTACGGCGCCTGGCACTACGACGCCTCCAGCAAGCTGTTCGTGCCGCAGTTCCCGCCCGTTTCGCCGGACAATTACAACCTCGTCCAGGTGGACGTCTCCTACGCGGTACAGACGAACTTCGCCGGCGTGTTCAAATACCTCAACCCGAGCTTCAACTCTCTCGTCACGGTCCAGGCCGAGGCGCAGGCCGCCCACCGGCCGCGCGACACGGCCATCGTCCTCGACTACTCCGGCTCGATGAACAACGAGAGCGACCTGTGGAACTGCGAGGGCTACCTCGACAACGGCTCGGAAGCCACCCTCTCCAATCCGCCCTCCGGTTCGTCAAGCTCCGGGCTGAAGAACAACAACCCATTCCCCGCCTCCGGCAACCCCGCCTGGACTTCCAACAACACCGACACGATATATCCGTTGTTCGGCCCCTACCTCGGCACCAGCTCCACGGCCCAATCGACGAAGGGGAACGATTACAGCGACTACCTCTCCAACCCAAACCTCCTCTGCCCGGCGGCGGTTTCGGGCAACTCGCTCTACAACAACAACATGATCGGCAAGGCCAACACCATGCACGACCTGACGTCCACCCAGGGCGTCGCGGCCATGACCACGGACTTCTACCAGAACACCCGCGGGGCGTCGGCGGTGGCCGCTTTCACCTCGGCCGGCAACGGAGACGCCACGGGATGGGTGGCGGGAGACAAATACCTGTTCGTCAACAAGAGCAGCACGCCCTTGACGACCTATCAGGCCAACACAACCTATGCCATGAACGTCAACGACCTCATCAACAACGGCAGCTCGAGCGGCACGAACACGTATGACTCCACCTGGGAGAAAAACGGCTACCAGCAGTACACCGGCAACCCCTTCAACGGCTACACGGAAGGCCCCGGCTATTGGGGCAAGACGTTCTTCATCTGGCCGCCCGACCCTAGCCCTGCCTCCACGGATGCGACGGCCACCAAGACGGCGATGGAGGCGATCTCGGCCTTCTCGGGCGCCAAGTCCGCCAGCGGCACCGGCACCGGCGCCAACGACTGGCGGCAGAACTTCTTCTACAACTCGACCGGGTCGGCGCCGCTCACCGACAACACCAAGCTGTTCCAGGACGGCTCCGGCGCCAGCAACAACAACGGCATCGGCTACAACGACCCGGCCGGAAACTACGTAATCAATTACAAGGCCATCCTTTACTGGATCCAGCATGTTGGCCCCAACCCATTCCCGACTGTGCTGCGCTCCGGCAACGTGCAGATTTACGGCAGCATCCCGTCCGACGTCGGCGGCAGCCCCGTCGGCCCGACCGGCCCCTATTTGCACTCGAACCTGAACAGCGCCATCACCAACGCCGACCAGCGCTTCTGGAAGGAGTACATCGACTGGGTGCTCGGCGTCTGGCGCGACCCGACGGGGACCATTCAGCACACGTTCACTTCGACGTGCAGCGTCGGGCCGGATTTTCGCTACGACAGCGGCGGGAGCATCGTCACCGCGAGCGGCACGGACAAAACGGTCCAACTCAACGGACTGCCCGCCAAGAGCGGCTCGAACCAGCCCTACATGAACTACCTGGACAACCCCTGGCGGCCGCGCCACCGGATGTGGTTTGGCCCCGGCACCATGATCCAGTTCATGATGGACTGCGGCTACCTTCCGGGCACCACGCATGACGTCTCGATGTTCCCGATGAAGCAGGGCGTCGGCGGGGCGTTGACCGACATCCAGAACAACCACCCCAACGACCTCGTGGCCATGCTTCTGTTCAGCCGGCCGGTCTTCGGCAACGACCCGGCGGGCATCGGGCGGTTCAACGTCCCGCAATACAACCTGACGAACGACTATGCCTCAATGCTCACGTCGCTGTGGGTGCCGCCTGGCAGCGGCAGCCTGGGAAGCGACGTCAAACTCTTCGGCGACACCAACGCGGTCCTGATCCCCGCCGCTCACGCCGACTTCGACGCCAACACTGCCAGCAGTTTCGGCTTCATGCAGGCCTACAACCAGTACAGCGGTGCGACGGCCCTGGTGAATCAGGTAGGCATGGGCGGGACCGGGACGGTAACATTGGGCGGCCTCGGCCGTAAGGGCGCCTCCAAGCTCGTCATTTACGAGACGGACGGCATGGCCAACGAGGACAGCGCCCCCACCACCGGTCCCACCAACGGCGGGTCGTACAACTCCTATTACAACATCCGCCCGGCCGATACGGTCAACGGCAGCGGCTACAGTGAGACGAACCTGCTCCAGGTGGTCGAGGCCATCTGTAACCGCGACGACGGCACGCCGGTGTCCGTACCCAGCGGCTATCCAACGCCGCCAAACCTGCCAGGGTACGCCACGGTCAATCGGCCGGTGACGGTGCAGTGCATCGCCTTCGGCGCCATTTTCGAGAACTCGAGTTCCACGCAGACCAGTTCGGTCGCGCTCCTGCAAAAGATCTCGACCATCGGCGGCACCACCTTCCCCAGTTCGTCCACCGACCCGACCAACGGCTTCAAGTGGTGTACGGGCACACTCTCGGAGCGCCAGAGCAAATTGCAGCAGGCCTTCCTCAATTTCCTGGACAGCAATGTGCCGGTGTCGCTAATTAAGTGACGGCAATGCTTCCTCGGTCGGCCGCGACGCACTGCGGAGCGCGTTGGGACGGTGCGCTCCCCTTCGGGTCGCGGCTAACCGAGGAAGTTGCCAGTGGACGCACCTTGCCCCGATTCCGTGTGCTATGTGTTGCATATCCCCCCTTTCGCCCTGTCGCACGGGTATGGCCCCATGAACTCCCCGACAGCCGTTTTGGTCGTTCGCTGCATGATCCGGGACACCGTCCGCCAGTCGTTGGCCTCGCGCGCCTTTTGGCTGCTGTTGGGCCTCAGCGGCCTGTGCATCCTGCTTTGCCTCAGCGTCGGCGTCGAGGGGGCCACGGCCGTCCGACCGCCGGGCGAGATCGAATTGTTCGGCGCCGACCACCAACCGTACACCGGCCTCAACCGGGGTCGCGGCGTCCTTTCGCTGGGCTTCGGGGCGGTTCGCGCCGAACAGTGGCGCGACGCCGAATCGTCCGTGCATTTCCTGCAAATCCTTTTGGTCATGATCGCGGCCGGGGCGGTCGGGATGCTGCTGCTGCTCCTTTGGGCCAGCGGCTTCCTGCCCGAATTTCTCCAACCGCAAGCCGCGTCGGTATTGCTGACCAAACCCGTCCCGCGCTGGGCCTTGCTGGCCGGAAAGTTCCTCGGCGTGGTCGGCTTCGCGGCCGTCCAAATCGTCATTTTCGTGGCCGGCACCTGGGCCGCCCTCGGCCTGCGCACCGGAATCTGGGGCGTGGATTACCTCGCTTGCATCCCCCTGCTCGTGGTGGAATTTGCCGTCCTCTACAGCTTTTCCGCCGCCCTCGCCGTCTGGACGCGGAGCACGGTCGCCTGCGTCGTGGGATCGCTGCTGCTGTGGGGACTCTGCTCGGCCGTCAACTTCCATCGCCTGGCCGCGGTCCTGCAGACCGAGAACGGCGCGGCCGCTTCGCCCGTCGCCGACGCCCTCTTCGAGGTGGGTTACTGGGTGTTGCCCAAACCGGTAGACCTGGAGCGCATCTCGCAGGAGGCGCTGCGCACCGACCAACACTTCCGCCCCCTGCCGGAGGTGCGGGCGCTGGAGTCGAACCGTTCCAACCTCGCCCTCTCGGTCCTGACCTCGCTGCTGTTCGCCGCGGCCCTGCTCGCCGCCGCCTGCCTGCGGCTGGCAAAAATGGACTATTGACCCAAATGCGATACGGATACGGGGAATAAAAAGATGAAGAAACTCGTCGGCGCCGCCCGCGTTCTCTGGCTGCTGGCGGCGGCCCTCCTCGGGTTCGGCGGGGCGCTGAACGCCGAAGAGGACTACGTGAAAATCATCTACATCCGCGTCGGCGACGAGCCGCCGCCGATCGAGCTGAAGGACGACCACGGCAACCTCTGGAAGTCGAGCCAGCATTACGGCAAGAAATACGTCGTCCTCTACTTCTACATGGGCGACTTCATGAACAACTGCACCCGCGAGGCGATCTCCTACCGCAACGACTATGCCGCCCTCGTCGCCCAGGGCGCCGAGGTCGTCGGCATCAGCGGCGACGTACCGGCGAATCATCGGATGTTTAAAGAAAAGTATCAGCTGAGACAGACGCTCCTTTCCGACGACCGGGCCGTGGTCGGCAAGGCGTTCGGCTCCGCCTGGTCCGGCGGAGGCGAATGGGCGATCAAGGACGACGCGGGCAAGCAGATTTCCTTGCGGCGCGGCGTCACGGAGTCGCGCTGGACGTGGATCATCGGAAAAGACGGCCGCGTCCTCTACAAGAACACCAACGCCGATCCGGAGCAGGACAGCAAGCAGGTCCTCAAGTTCCTCACCGACCTGAACGCGCGGCAAGAGCAGCCCTGATCCGATCCACCCCGCCGAATCAACAGGCCGGCCCCGTCCCGATTGTTCCGGGGCGGGCCGGCCTGTTCGCGTCGAATTCTCCGTTTCGGATAAACTGTCCTCGGGCGCCAATCGTCTGAACAGCGTCGCCGCGCCGCGGGCCGATCCGGCCGACGTGAACCCTTTGCCGAGGAACCGCCATGAATCGTCTATTCGCCGCCTTGACGGGCCTTGCCGCCCTGTCCTGCGCCACCCCCTCTGACCATGTGGACCCTGCCGCCAAGGCCAACGTGCCCGCCGTGGCGAGAGACGACAATCAGTTCGCGCTGGACCTGTACGCCCAGCTGCGGGGCCGGGAGGGAAACCTGTTCTTCTCGCCGTACAGCATCTCAACGGCGCTGGCCATGACGCGCGCCGGCGCCCGCGGCGACACCGCGGCGGAAATGGACAAGGTGATGCATTTCGCGCTGCCGCAGGAAAAGCTCAACCCCGCGTTCGGCGCCCTCATCAGGCAGGTCAACGGCGACCCGGCGAACACGAAGCGCGGCTACCAGCTCAGCACCGCCAACGCCCTGTGGGCGCAGAAGGGCTACGAGTTCAAGTCGGACTTCCTCACAATCACCAAGGAAGACTACGGCGCGGGGCTGAACGAGGTCGATTTCAAGACCGCGGCCGAACAGGCCCGGCAGACCATCAACGCCTGGGTCGAGAAGCAGACGCGGGACAAGATCAAGGACCTGCTCCACCAGGGCGACCTGACCGAGTACACGCGGCTCGTGCTGACCAACGCGATCTATTTTAAGGGCGACTGGGCCAGCCAGTTCAAGAAGGACCGGACCAAGGACGCGCCGTATCATCTCACCGCGGACAAGTCGAAGGACGTCCCCCTGATGCACCAGACCGGCGAGTACGGCTACCTCGACGGCGGCTCGTTCCAGGCGCTGGAACTGCCCTACGCCGGCAACGACCTGTCGATGGTGGTGCTCCTGCCGAAGAAGATCGACGGACTCGCCGGCCTCGAAAAGGAGTTGACCGCGGACAAGCTCGCCGGCTGGGTCGGCAAGCTGTACAGGCATGAAGTCATCGTCAGCCTGCCCAGGTTCAAGACCGAGCAGCGCGTCTCTCTGAAACAAACCCTATCCGACATGGGCATGAAACTGGCGTTCCTCGACGACAAGGCGGACCTGTCCGGCATCGCCGGGAAACCGCACGACTTGCACATCTCCGACGTAATCCACAAGGCCTTCATCGACGTCAACGAGGAGGGCACGGAGGCGGCCGCCGCCACCGCCGTCGCCGTCGCCACGGCCCATGCCGTCCGCGTCCCGGAGCCGACGCCGGAGTTCCGGGCGGACCACCCGTTTCTGTTCCTGATCCGCGACACGCGCAACGATAGTATCCTCTTCCTCGGCCGGCTGGCGGAGCCGGCGAAATGAGGGATTGCGCCCGGTTAGCCGCGACGCGCAGCGGAGCGCTTCGACCCAGCGCTCCCCTGACGGGTCGCGGCTAACCGGACGCATGACCGGAGGAGCGACCCATGCCAGGCGACTCGACGACGCTGGCCGACATCGCCCACGGCCGCAGCGGCGACAAGGGCAACCACGCCAACATCGCCGTGCTGGCATACACGCCGGCCGGCTTCGCCTGGATGCGCGAACACCTGACGGCCGAGGCGGTGCAAACCTACTTCGCGCCGCTGGGTCCGTCGCGTGTGGAGCGCTACGAGGCGCCGAATTTGCTTGGTCTGAACTTCGTGTTGTACGACGTTTTGGCCGGCGGGGCCAGCCGCTCCCTTCGCACTGATACGCAGGGCAAAACGCTGGCCCTGGCACTGCTTCGAATGCCGTTGCCGCGGCCGGAGAATATTGCCGCCATGACGCGCCCGAAGCCGGAGGGGGTCGTATGACCGCCGAGTTGGTCCTCCACGAAATGCGGCCGCCGGCGGTCGTTCTCACCCTCAACCGCCCCGACCGCCGCAACGCCCTTAGCCGATCGCTCATTGCCGCCTTGTCCGACGCCGTCGCGCGGGCCGCGGCCGACCCCGCCGTCCGCTGCCTCATTCTTACCGGCGCCGGGTCGTCCTTTTGCTCCGGCATGGATTTAGCGGAGTTGCAGGAGTCTGTAGGGGCGGGGTCGTCCCGCCCCCACGCGCAAGGAAAAGACAGCCCCGTCTGGGACGACGCGCTTGGTTTGGCGAACCTGTATGACCGCATTTACACATGCCCGAAGCCAACCATCGCCGCGGTCAACGGCGCCGCGTTGGCCGGCGGGGCGGGGTTGGTTTCCGTCTGCGACCTGGCCGTTGCCGTCGCGGAGGCGCGGTTCGGCTACCCGGAGGTCCGGCGCGGCCTGGTGGCGGCGATGGTGATGCCGCACCTGCTGCGCCACGTCGGCGAACGCACGGCCCGTTACCTGCTGCTGACCGGCGAGCTGATCGACGCCGAGGAGGCGTTGCGGGCGGGGTTCGTCAACGCCGTGGCGCCGGCAGGGCGGCTGATGGAAACGGCCCATGGGTGGGCGCGTTCCCTGGCGGAAGGGGGACCGAACGCCCTGGCCCGCACGAAGGAATTGCTACGTCAATTCTCGCGGCAGGCCGTGTCCGTGGAAGAGGCGGCCAAGGCCAGCGCCGCACCGCGGCTGACCGAGGAATGTCGTGAAGGGCTGGAAGCGTTCTTCGCCAAGCGGCCGGCGCCGTGGGCGCCTGAGTAACCATTATGTCCTCTCCCGACTATCTTCAATCCAGCGACGCCGCCGTCGTGGCCCGCTATCTCCAGCTGCGCACGCTGCTGCACGACCGCTGTCTGGCCCGCGTGGAGCGGATGATCGTGGAGCGCTACGACGTGCAACCGACGCACCGCCTGCACGTCACGCTCACCGCCCAGCACCGCGGCGGCTTCGTGCGGCCCGGCGAGGGGGAGATTTGGCCGGTCGTCTTCCTGACGCCGGTCGATATTTTCACGGCCCTTTGCGTGCAAATCAGTCCGGAGCGCGTGGCCGGCCTTGGCACTCAGCTCAACGGGCCGCAACGCCTGCGCCACCGCCACTGGGAAGATTGGTACGGCTGGGAAGAGCCGCTCGCCGCCGTTCATCCCCGCCTCTTCGACATGGAACCGGGCCGGCAGGAAGAGGCCGTCGCCGCCTGGTACGAGCATGGTCTGGAATGGTTGGCCAACTGCGGTCTGATGCGGCGCAAGGGCGGCCGTTAGCCGACAACGCGTCTACGAATCGTCGCCGGCCGGCGTTACAATGGCCGTATGGCCGAGCAGCTGTCCGGCGTCGTCGAGCGCGTCACCTTCCACAACCCCGACACGGGCTTCGCCGTTTTGCGCGTCCAGGCCCGCGGCCGCCGCGGCCTCGTCGTCGTCGTGGGAACGGTTGCGTCGGTCACGGCCGGCGAGTACGTCGAGGCGGTTGGCGCCTGGGTTCAGGACCGCGAACACGGCGAACAGTTCAAGGCCGACGAGCTGCGCTGCACGCCGCCCCAGACCGTCGAGGGCGTCGAAAAATATCTCGGTTCCGGCCTCGTCAAGGGCATCGGCCCCCACCTGGCGCGGCAGATCGTCAAGGTGTTCGGCGAACGCACCCTGGCGGTCATCGACGAAAGCCCGGCCTTCCTCAAGGAGGTCAAGGGCATCGGCCCGCGCCGCATCCAGCGCATCCGCGAGGGCTGGCGGCAGCACAAGGCCGTCCGCGCCATCATGGTCTTCCTCCAGTCGCACGGCGTCGGCACGGCCCGCGCCGTTCGCATCTACAAGACCTACGGCGACCAGGCCGTCGATGTGGTCCGCGCCAACCCGTACCGCCTCGCCACCGACATCTGGGGCGTCGGCTTCAAGACGGCCGACGACCTGGCCCGCCGCATGGGCGTCGATCCGCGGTCGCCCAACCGCGCCTGCGCCGCCGTCCGCTTCCTGCTGCAACGGCTGAGCCAGGAGGGCCACGTCGCTTACCCGGAACCGGCCCTGTTGGACCCGGCCCTGCTGGCGGACGCGGCGGGCGTCACGGACCTTCCCGTCGAAATCATGGCCGCCGCCGTCGAGGCGGAACGGCAGGCGGGCGAACTGGTGCGCGAGCCGACGGCGGAACCGCCGTTGATCTATCTCAAGTCGCTGTTTTTGGCCGAAATCGGCGTCGCGCGTTCGCTGCGGCGATTGCAAAGCGACGACCATCCGCTGGCGCCGTCCCTGGACGCGGACGCGGCCGTACACGCCGTCGAACAGCAGATGGGCCTGGAACTGGCGGCGGCGCAGCGCGACGCGATCGTCCAGGCGGCGCGGAGCAAGGTGCTGGTCGTGACCGGAGGCCCCGGCACGGGTAAGACGACAATTGTACGCGGGATACTCGAAATATTCTCCGGCCGGGGCCTGCGTTGCGGCCTGTGCGCCCGACGGGCCGGGCGGCCAAGCGGCTGACAGAAACGACCGGCCGCGAGGCCAAGACCATCCACCGCCTGCTGGAGTTCGACCCGGCGCTGGGCGGTTTCAAGCGCGACGCCGCCAACCCGCTCGACCTCGATCTGCTGGTGGTGGACGAAACGTCGATGGTGGACGTGGCGCTGATGTATCAGCTGTTGCGGGCCGTGCCGCGGCGGGCGTGCCTGGTGCTGGTCGGCGACGTGGACCAGCTGCCGTCGGTGGGCCCGGGCGCGGTGCTGGCCGACGTGATCGCCTCGGCGGCCGTGCCGGTCGTGCGGCTGACGGAGATCTTCCGCCAGGCCGGCCGCAGCTGGATCGTCCGGGCCGCCCACGCCGTCTGCCGGGGGGAAATGCCAGAGTCGGCCGCTCCGGGAAAGGGCGATTTCTACTTCGTGGAGGCGAACGAGCCGTCGGCCGCGGTGGAGCGGATCGTGACGATGGTGCGCGAGCGCATCCCCAAGCGCTTCGGCCTCGACCCGTTCCGCGACGTGCAGGTGTTGACGCCGATGAACCGCTCCGAGCTGGGGGCGCACGCCCTGAACGCCCGCTTGCAGGCGGTGCTCAACCCGCCGGCCGGCGGCCCGGAGGTGGAGCGCTTCGGCTGGAAGTTCCGCGGCGGCGACAAGGTCTTGCAGACGCGGAACAACTACCAAAAAGAGGTTTTTAACGGCGACATCGGCCGCGTCGCCTCCATCGACGCGACCGAACGCGAGGTCGTGGTGGACTTCGACGGCAAGCCGGTCGCCTACGACTTCGGCGAACTGGACGAAATCTCTCTGGCATATGCCTTAACCATTCATAAAGCCCAGGGGTCGGAGTACCCCGCGGTGGTGATCCCGGTGCATACGCAGCATTTCTTGATGCTGCGGCGCAACCTGCTGTACACCGGCCTGACGCGCGGCAAGCGGCTGGTGGTCCTGGTTGGCAGCCGCAAGGCGTTGGAGACGGCGGTACGGAGACAGGAGACGGGCACGCGGTGCGGGCGGTTGCGCGAACGCCTGGAAGCGCGGGACGATGCCGATGGGCCGACGGGGCTGTTTGAGAAGTAAACCAGACCCGCTCAGGATCGCGGCGTTCCGACGCCCGGCGCGGAGAGTCGCTTCTGCAATTCCTCCAGCAGTCGGCGGGCGTGGGCGTCGTTCGGCCCCCATTGGACGGCCTGGCGCAGCTGCGTGAGGGCTTCGTCGGTGCGCCCGTCGTCGGCCAACAACTCGCCCAGGTTGGCGTGGGCCTCGGCCAGGCGTGGCTGACAGCGAATGGCTTCGCCGAAGGCCTGCCGGGCGCCCTCCCGGTCGCCTTGCTGTTTGAGGCAGTGCCCGAGGTTATAGTAGGCCCGCGCGAAGTCGGGTTTGAGTTGCGTCGCCTGGCGAAAACATTCCGCGGCCGCGGCCGGCCGCCGGAGCTGGAACAGCACCGTCCCCAGATCGTACTGGTATTCGGCGTCGCCCGGAGCGAGTCGGGTTGCCCGTCGCAGGGCGGCCTCGGCCGCCGTCAGAGCGTTCTCCCGAATCAGACCCTTGCCCAAAAGGAACCAGGCCTGGGCCGAATCCGGATAATCCAGGAGAATCTCATGAAGGAGCGCCACGGCTTGCGGCACTCGGTCCTCCCGGAGAAGTTCGTTAGCGCGAGTGACCCGCACCAACTGGCCCGTCGCCTGCTCCGCGGCCTCCTGAACGAGTGGATCGGGCCAGGGCGCGTCGTCGGGCAGGGCGTCGGCGGCGTGTAGGTCCCGTTCGGCGGCGTCCGCGTCTCCAAGGCGTTGGTGGATCTCCGCCCGCAGCAGCAGCGCCGCCTTTCGGGCGTGCGGATCCGCCGCCGCGCGTTCCAGGTGGGTCAGGGCGGCCTTCGGATCGTTTGTCTGGCTTTCCACCCGCGCCAGTCCGAGATGAGCGCGGGCGTCGTCCCCGTTCGCCTCCAGCGCCGTGCGAAATTCGCCTCCGGCCTCCTCAAACTTCCCTTGCTCCATCAGCAGTTCGCCCAGCCGAAGCCTGGCCGCTCCGGCCTCGTCGCCGCCCAGGGCAAGCGTCCGTCGCAGACCGACGACGGCCGCCTCGGGATCGGTTCGCTGCACGGCTACCGCGTAGAGGTAGGGCCAAGGGCCATGCTTGTCGTCCAGTCGCTCCGCCCGCGCGAAGCACTGGGCGGCTTCGGGGTTAAGCTGGTTCCCGAGGAATACCAGTCCCAGACGCCCCCAGGCTTCCGCCGATCGGGGAGATTGGACGACCCGGTCTCGCGCCGCCCGAATGGCAAGCGCGACCGCGGGATCCATATCGGTCGGGTCGGGCGCGGGAGGGGCCGGCAACGGGGCCGGCCACCCAAGCCAACAGGCCAGGACGGTCCCGCCGACCAGCAGCGTCCCCCCGGCCAGCAGCGCCGCGAACAAGCGGCGGCGGGCCGATCGAGGGGGGCGCGGGGGGTGGTCCGGTGGTGTCTGGGTCATGGAGAATGCGTCATCGCGGCCGTGCGGCGACCGCTAAGGGAGAGTTTGACCATCGCCTTTGCGCAGGACCACGGCCTGATCGGCCGCGCGGCCCGGGAACCGTTCCCGGCCGCCGTCCGGCCACTGGACTTCGAGGGCGTCCACCCGGTCGGCTCGGCCAAGCCCGAAGTGGGCGCGCGGGTCGTTGCTGCATAGGTAGCCGGAGCAGGGGTTCAGCCAGCGCCGCCAGCGGCGCTCACCGGACACGACCGTGATCACCGCCCCGTAAGCGTCCCGGTGCAAAGCCGGATCGACGGCCCGCACGAGCAGCCAGTGACCGCGATGGGCAGCGACGTTGCGGTACAGCCGGGCCGGCCCCGCCACCGTCGTCACCAACAAGTCCAGGGCGCCGTCCCCGTCGACGTCGCCGTAAGCCAGACCGCGAGAGACGGCCGGGGTGGCGCAGAAGGGGCCGTTCGACGCCGACACGTCCTCGAAGCGGCCGCCGCCCTTGCCGGCCCATAAACGGTTGCGCTCCGCATAGCGACCCCAAAAGGGGCCTAATGCGGGGTTGGCCGATTCCAGGGCCGAATAGACCCGGCCGTTGACCACCGCCAGGTCGAGGGCGCCGTCCTGGTCGAAATCGCCGAGGACCGTGCCGAAGCCGGTGCCGCGTTCGGCCGTTTCGGCCAGGCCCGAGGCCGCGGTTCGGTCGCGGAACTGGCCGGCCGGCCCCTGCAACCAGAGGGTGTTGGTTTCCTCGGTGAGGTGCGTCACGAACAGGTCGAGCAGGCCGTCGCCGTTGAGGTCGCCCCCGGCCACTCCCATGCCCGCTTGCGCACGGCCCGAGCCGTTGTAGGCCAGGCCGCGGCGCACCGCCTCTTCCTTGAACGTGCCGTTCTTTTGGTTGATCCAGAGGCGGTTGGGTTGGCCGTCGTTGGCGACGAATATGTCCGGCCAGCCGTCGCCGTTGAAGTCGGCGCAGAACACGCCCAGTCCCGGCCCGGGGACGTAATCCAGCCCGGAGGAGACCGTCACGTCGTCGAATCGAACCGGGCCGCCGCCGCCGCGGTTGTGGTAGAGGTTCGTGACGGTCCCTGCGAACTGAGTCGGCGAGCAATAATCGCGGCGAAAACGCGGGGTGCCGCAGGGGCGATCCGGGTCGTAGCTGACGTAATTGACCACCGCCAGATCGAGCCAGCCGTCGCGGTCGTAGTCGAAGAAACAGGCCGACGTTCCCCAGTGCAAACTGTCGAGGCCGGCCTCCTTGGTCACGTCCTTGAACGTGCCGTCGCCGTTGTTGAGGAACAGTTTCACGCCGCCGTACTGCGTCAGCAACACGTCGGGCCGGCCGTCGTTGTTGACGTCGCCGACGGCCACGCCCATGCTGTAGCCGCGCACGTCCAGCCCCGACCCCTTGCTCACGTCCTCGAAACGGCCGTCGGGAAGCTGATGGAAGAGCTGATTGCGAGCGCCGTTCGGGCCTCCGTTTTGGAGCAGATAGAGGTCGAGGCGTCCGTCGCCGTCGTAATCGAACAGCGCGGCCCCGGAACCGACGATCTGCGGCATGAAGTAGGCGCCCGTGGGTCCGGCGTCGTGAATGAAATGGAGACCGACCTCGTCAGTGACGTCGCGGAACCAGCAATCCACGGCGGGAGCGGGTGAGGCGGTGGGATTGGGAGCGGCTGGCTTCCGGCAGCCGGCGACGACGAAGCCCGCGGCGAGAACCAGGAACAGCAACCCCGTCCGCGTCGCGGCCTTCCGTCCCGGCGTCCGGAGGACCGTGCCCATCATTTCAGCTCGATGTCATGAGTCTGGCCACCGCTCACCACAGGGTAGGTCAGATCGCTGGTGCTGGTGTTGCCGTATTGCGGCGGCACGTACACGGTCTTCCGGCCTCCCGCCGGCATGCTGCCTCCCGGCACGGCCGCTTTCGAGGCCGGGCCGGCCGGCCCCAGGATGCCCTGCACCGTGATTTTCGCGGGGCCGACCGGCATGTGGGAGATGGAATAGCTGCCGTCCGGCTTGATCGTGCTGGTTTTTACGGTCGGGCTGTCCCCTTCGTTGGTGAAGTTGACGTAGCCGCCCGGAAGCGGTTTGCCCTCGTAGATGACCTTGCCGGTAATGTTGCCGGTGAGCTTGCCGCAGCCGCTGGCGGCTAGGGCCAAAACGACAGCGACAAGACTGCCGAAACCGTGCGCCGGCAGAGGGAGGCGTCGGGGCATCGTTCGCACCACTGGGTTCGGAGAAATCTTCTCGGCGTTCTTCACGTTCACGCGGTTCACCAATCGCTCGGCAGCGGCGCGCCGTCGGCCGGGGTGGTGGCGAGCCAGAAGGTATTCGCGCTCATGCCCGAGCTAAGGAAGCGGACGCTGCCGTCGCCGAGAGCGACGTTCATGCCGGAGGTGTGCGGGCTGGAGGCCAGCGTCGGGTTGCAGTTGGTCTGCCAGGGGCTGGGCTGTTGTTGCCAGTTCTGCGGCCCGGTGACGCCCACGGCGTAGACCGGCGAGGCGTTGGGATCCCAGCCCCAGGCCCACAGGTTGCCGCTGGGACTGGAGCTGCCGCAACCGGCGTACTTCTCCGCGTAGAAGATGGTGTTGGAGGTGCCGTCGCCGATACTGGCCGGGTAGGTAGCGCCGCACTGCCAGTTGGGCAGCGGCAGGCCGAACACCTGGAAGTTGCAAGCGTAACTGCAATCGCCCTGCCCCCAATTGTTGTTGGGCGCGGGATCGCCCCAACCCACCGTCGCGGCGTAGCCGACGCTGGGGTCCGACGGGCAGACGTAGTTCTTGATGCGTTGCCTGCCGCCGTTGTCGGGAATGTTGATGGCGTAGATCGTGCCGTTGTAGCTGGCAGTGAGCAGGTTGTTCTGCTCGATGTAGGGCAGGATGTGGACGAACTGGGTGCCGTACACCTGGCCGGGCTGGTTTTGCGCCCCGTTGTCGTAAGGCTCGTAGCCGTTGGCCGGCGGCAGCTGTTCCTGGTGGCTGTCGGCGTAGTCGATGGTGGCGAGGCTGAGCTGCTTGAGGTTGTTGGAGCAGGTGAGGCGCGCGGCGGCCTCGCGGACCTTCTGGACGGCCGGCAAGAGCAGGCCGATCAGGATGGCGATGATGGCGATGACGACTAGGAGTTCGATCAGCGTGAACGCCTTGTCCCGCCAAACGAGCCGTGCCACTTTTACCATGTGAGGCCCCACGATCAATGAATCCAGGCCGGGTCAAGAAAGTAAAGACCGGAAGCGGACGACCGGGCCTTTCTACCGCAAATGATATACCTGCGGACCCCGCGCCGCAAGCAAAATCGAATGGGGCGCCCTGCTTGGTGTGAGCAGCTGAATAGTTGGTAGAACTTTTGTCCACGACGTGCGAAAATCGGGGGACGACGGCAAATTCACCCTGTCGAAGGAGTACCCCATGCCGCGGAACGAACCCCTGAACGCCGAATTGGAAGCCCAAGCGCAGGAACTGGCGGTGCGCATCCGCGCTCGCGCCGACGGTGACATCCTGGCCCTGGCACGCTTGCTGGTCAGCAAGAACGACGCCGAGGTGTTCGGCGATACCGAATTCGAGGCGCGGAACCTCGTCCATCACCTGGGTGCGGTCGCGCTCGAAGAGCGCTTAAAAAAAGCTCGGCTACGAAGGGTCGGGCATCGACTGCCCCACGTGTCAACGATCCGCGAAGTTCCAGGGCTACCGCCCGAAAACGCCGTTGAGCTTGCTGGGACGGGTCCCCTGCGCGGGCCTATTACTACTGCGGCCGTTGCGGGCGCGGCCTGGCCCCCTGGGATCGGGCGGTCGGTCTGACGTCGCGCTCGTTCACCCCCGCCGCGGAGCGACTGGTCTGCCTCGCCGGCGCTTTGAGCGACGGCTTTGAAGAGGCCTCCACGAAGGTGCTGCCCGAGATGGCGAGCCTGAGGGTCGCCGAGACGACCGTGCAGCGGACGACCGAAGCGGCCGGCCGGCGCGTGGCCGACCACCTGCGCGGGCGGCGCCTTCGCCTTCCCCCGCCCTTGGGACTGGCACAAGGACGCGCTGGGCCGCACGTGCGCCTACGTCGGCATCGACTTGACCGGCGTGCGTCAGCAGGCGGCGGATGGCGGGAAAGCCGAGGGGCGCATGCCCTACGTGGCGATGGTCTTCAACCCGGTCCCGGAGTTGCCGGAGGGCTCGCCGCACCGGCCCCCGGCGGGCGCCCGCATGCAAGCCCGTTACCTTTCCGGCCCGTATGACCTCGACCAACTGGGGGTGGAACTGCGCAAACAGGCGGGTCAGGTCGGCATGGACCAGGCGGAGGTATGGATTGGCTTGAGCGACGGCGGCAACGGCCTGGAAGAGTTCGTCCGCCGCAATTTCCCCCGCGATCCGGTGTTGATCCTCGACTTCTGGCATGCCAGCGAGTACCTCACGGAACTGGGCCAGGCGCTGTATCCCGGCGACGAAGAAGCGCGGCAGCGTGTGGTCGGGGAATGGTGTCGCACGTTGAAGCGGGAGGGCGGCGGCCGCGTCCTGGAGATCCTGCAAGCGCTGCCCGCCCCGCGCAAGCCGGCGGTGCGGGAAAAGTACGCCGCGACGTTGCAATACTTCCGCAATAACGTGCATCGCATGGATTACCCGACCTACGTCGCCAACGGCTGGTCGATCGGTTCGGGCGCCGTGGAGTCGGCGTGCAAGACGGTCGTCGGTCAGCGCCTGAAGTTGTCGGGCATGCGCTGGCGGGAATATGGCACCGACACGGTCTGTCACTTGCGCGCGTTGTTCAAGGGCGAGGCGGGGCAATGGCAAGCCTTCTGGCGCCGCTCGCCCCAGCCAAGAGCCGCCGCCTGAACATCGGTTCTACCAACAGAAGAGACGCCTACACCCCTGCTTGACCGCGTCCCCCGCAACCTTTACGCTACAGCATTCAATCCGCCGGCAAGGGAGTCTCTCCATGAAGGTGCGTCTTTTCGCGGGGTTGGCCGTCGCCGCCCTCCTGGCGGCCGGCTGCGGCCCCACGACCAACTACAAATACCACATCGCGGTTATCCCCAAAGGGTTGACCCACGAATTCTGGCAGTCGATCCACCGAGGCGCCCAGCGGGCCGCCGACGACCTCGGCAAGCAAGGGAATCCCGTCGAAATCCTCTGGGACGGGCCGAACAAAGAAAGCGACTCGCTGGAACAAATCAAACTCATCAAGACCAAGGCCAGCATGGGCATCAACGGCCTGGTGCTGGCGCCGCAGGACAGCGTGCAGATGGTCAAACCGGTCGAGCAGGTCGTCGCCAAGGGCATCCCCGTCGTCATCATCGACTCCGGCCTCGACAAGGAGGCGCTGGCCAAGAACCCCGAGCTGATCGTCAAATACGTGGCCACCGACAACTACCACGGCGGTCAGCTCGCGGCCGAACGGCTCCTGAAAGTCCTCAACGACGCGGGCGTCAAGGACCAGAAGATCGTCCTCTTCCGCTACCAGGCCGGCTCCGAAAGCACCGAACAGCGCGAGAAGGGTTTTCACGACGCCATCGACAAGGCCATCGCGGAGAGGAAACCGGGCGACCCGACCATAACCTGGCTGTCGGACAACCAGTTCGCCGGGGCCACGGTCAGCGACGCCGAGAAGACGGCGGGTCCGCTGCTCGAATCGATCCGCGACCAGGACGGCGTCGGTATCTTCGCGGTCAACGAATCGGCCGCCGCCGGGATGCTCAACAAGATGAAGGCCCTGGACCTCCGCAAGAAGTTCAAGTACGTCGGCTTCGACTCGTCCGACCAGCTGCTCGGCGGCGTCCGCGACGGCGACATCGACGGGCTGATCGTTCAAGATCCTTACAAGATGGGCTATCTAGCCGTATGGATTCTGGTGCAACACCTGGAGGGTTACGACGCGTCGGCGGGCGGCCTGAACCTGAGCACCGGCGAAACCGTCGTCACGCGGGAAAACCTGGACGACGTGAAGACGCGCGAACTCTTCGTGCCGGAGTTGCAGCAGAAGCGGACCATCACGCCGCCGGCGTTCAAAAAGAAGTCGTGAACCGCTCTGAATAAATAATTCACCGCAGAGAACGCGGAGAGCGCGGAGAGAAGACAAGAGAGAATTTGAGTTTGTCTTTCTCCGCGCTCTCCGCGTTCTCTGCGGTGAAATTACAGGGAGAGGGCCGTGGACGCGCCCGTCCGCCTGACGATGACCGACGTCCGCAAGCGCTACGGTTCGACGCAGGCGTTGGCCGGGGTGAACCTGGAGCTGCGCCCGGCGAGGTCCACGCGCTGGTCGGCGAAAACGGCGCCGGCAAATCGACGCTGATGAAGGTGCTGAGCGGGGCCGTCCGGCCGGACGCCGGCGTTCTCAAGTTGGACGGCCAACCCTACGAACCGGCCGGGCCGCAGGACGCGCGACGCCGCGGCGTCGCCATGATCTATCAGGAATTGACGCTGGCCCCGGACCTGAGCGTCGAGGCCAACGTCGCGCTCGGCCTGGAAACCTCGCGCTGGGGCTTCCTCCGATCCGAGGTGGATCGCCGTCGCGTAGAGGAGGCGCTGGCGCTCCTGGAACATCCCGAAATCCGGCCCGATGCGTCGGTGGCCGGGCTGACTCCGGCGGCCCAACAACTGGTCGAAATAGCCCGGGCGCTGCTGCTCGACGTGCGCCTGCTGGTGCTAGACGAGCCGACCAGCTCGCTCACGCAACAGGACGCCCTCCGCCTGTTCGCCCTCGTCCGCCGGCTGCGCGACCGGGGCGTCACCGTGGTGTACATCTCCCATTTCCTCGAAGAAGTACAACAAATAGCGGATCGCTTTACGGTGCTGCGCGACGGCCGCAGCGTCGGCGGCGGCCGCACCGCCGACTTCGCCGTCGGCCATATCGTCGAGATGATGGTCGGCCGCAGCCTCGACGAGCAATACCCGCGGACGCCGCACACCGCCGGGCCGCCGGTGCTGGAGTTGACGGACCTCACGGGTGAAAATTTGCCGCGCGGCGTCGATCTGACGCTGCACCGCGGCGAGATCCTCGGCGTCGCCGGCGTCGTCGGCGCCGGCCGCACGGAGTTGCTGCGGGCCGTCTTCGGCCTCGACCCGGTGCGGAGCGGCCGCGTCGTGGTCCACGTCCGTTCCGGCGGGGTGCGCGAGGACCGACGGGCCGGCCCGCGTCGGCGCATCGGCGAAGGGTTGGGGATGCTCAGCGAGGACCGCAAGGAGGAAGGTCTGACGCTCGACCAGAGCATCGAAGACAACCTGACGTACACGCGGCTGCGGCCCTACACCTGGCTGGGCTGGCTGAACGTCGGTCGGAGGCGGCGCGTCGTGGAGGACTGGCTTGCCCGGCTGCGCGTTCGCTGCGCGGGGCCGTGGCAGGCGGTCGGCGACCTCAGCGGCGGCAACCAGCAGAAGGTGGCGCTGGGCCGACTGTTGCACCAGGACGCCGACGTGTTGTTGCTGGACGAACCGACGCGCGGCGTGGACGTGGGCAGCAAGGCGGAGATCTACCGGCTGATCGGCGCCCTGGCGGCGCGGGGCAAGGCGATCTTGTTCGTGAGCAGTTACCTGCCGGAGCTGCTGGGGGTTTGCGACCGGCTGGCCGTCATGACGCGCGGCCGGCTCAGCGCGGCGCGGCCGGCGGCGGAATGGACGCCGGAACAAATCATGGCCGTCGCCACCGGCGTGTAAACGGGGCCGCGGCCAGAGGGGCGTCAGCGATGAGCGATGAACGCGAAGAGGGGAAAACCGACGGCGACCGTTCGCCCGCGCTCGCCGGGCCGGCCGTCCCCCTCACCGAGCTTCCGCGCCGCTCGCTCCGTTTGCCGGCCGAAACCGGCCCCTTTCTCGGCTTGCTGGCCGTCTTCGGGCTGTTTTTCATCGTGCTGGCGGTTCGCGGCCAGCTGCACAGCTTTCTGACCCTTTACAACCTCCAATTGTTGCTCAACGGCAACTCCATCCAGATGGTGGTGGTGCTCGGCGCCCTGTTCGTCATCGTCAGCGGCGGCATCGACCTGTCGGTCGGCTCCATCGTGGCGCTGGCGGCGGTGGCCACGGTCCTGGCGTATCAATCGCTCCTGAGCGCCACCGGCTCGGTCGGATTGGCGAGCGCCGGCGCGATCGCGGCCGGCGTCGGCGCCGGCGGCCTGTGCGGTTTGGCCAACGGCCTGGCCATCTCCTACCTGCGCCTGGCGCCGTTCGTGGTGACGCTCGGCATGATGAGCATCGCGCGCGGCCTGGCCTACTGGTTGTCAGGCCGCACCAAGATCACCCTCGGCGAACCGCCGGACTGGGTCAACGCCCTCCAGGAGGCGGGCAACAAGTACCTGTTTTTCGACCCCGGCGTCTGGAGCGCCGTGGTTTTGGCGTTGGGCGCGGTGGTCGTGCTGCGGTTCACGGTCTTCGGCCGGTACTGCTACGCCGTCGGTTCCAACGAGGCGACGGCCCGGCTCTGCGGCGTCAACGTCGGCTTGACCAAGGTGGCCGTCTACACGCTGGCGGGCCTGCTGACCGGCTGGGCCGGCGTCGTGGCGTTCGCCCACGAGAGCGGCAGCGGCGATCCCAACCTGTCCGTCGGCCTGGAACTGGAGGTGATCGCGGCGGCCGTGATCGGCGGGGCCAACTTGCGCGGCGGACAGGGGACCGTGCTGGGCGTCCTTCTCGGCGTGATGATCCTGGGCGTCCTGGAGAACGGCGTCAACCAGTGCGGCGTGCCGGTCGAGGTGAAATTCATCCTGATCGGGATCATCGTGGTGGTCAACACGGCGTTGAGCCAGTGGCAGCAGAAGGGATCGGGGTAGCGGCGCGTGAAAAAACCCCGCTGAACTTCCTGCAAGCAGGTCGAACAGCGGGGCCGGAACAGAGAAGAGGCCGGATGGATGGGTGTGAGTATAATGAGTCCCCTAGGAAAGTCAAGTAGGAAAGTGAGACATTTTTGTCGGCGGCAAGCGCGGCGCCTTCCCGCGCCCGGCAAAACGGGCGCCCGGCCCCTTGCATCCGTTTCCGCCCCGTTTAAGATAGGCTGTCCGAGGCGTTCGGACGGACGGCGCCGGCCTCGGACGTGGTGACAGGATGGTTCGGTAGGATGCTCTCTCTGCCCTTGCCCGTGGAGTCGTACACATGAGAAGACACGCATGGTTGGTGCCGGGCGTCGCCTTGCTGACGCTGGGCCTCGGTTTCCTGTCCGTCGTCCGCGCCCGCGACGACGAAGACGACGACAAGAAGGCCGCGGCGGCCGCGGCCCCGGACGTGCAAAAGCTGGCCGACTCGGTCGCCGACCCGGCGGCGTTGAAGAAGCTGGCCGACATGATGGAAAAAAAGTACGAACTCAAGCCGATCATGTGGGGCTTCAAACCGAAGGTCAAAGGCGGCCTGAACCTCGGCGGCGTGCCCGAGGGAACCGAGCTGAAGCTGATTAAGCTGGGCAAAAAGCCGTTGAAGACGCTGCCGGCGGAGGCGGCCGACCTGGAGAAAATGGCCAACCTGATACACGGCGTCTCCGAAGTGACGCCGAGCTACGCCGGCAAGTTCACGAAAACGCCGGCCCAGGCGAAGACGTGGGACGGCCTCGCGGCCGACATGAAAAAGCAGTCGGACGAGTTGGCGGCCGCCGTCAAAGCCGGCAGCCCCAAGGCGGTCCAGAAGGCGGCCAACGACCTCAACACCAGCTGCAACGACTGCCACGAGAAATTCCGCGACAATTAGGAGTCGTTTTCAAACCAGCCCCGAGCGCGAGCGAGGGGTTCCGTCTCCCCTCTCGCTCGCGCTCGGGGCTGGTTTGGACGCCGCTTCTACACCGACCCTCCCTTCCGTATCATGTCTGAGACGCGATGCGTCCACCCCGCCTGAAATTCCCACCCAAGGAGACCCCAAATGCGGAAGTACACGCGGCTTTTGTCCGGCGCCCTGGTCGCGGCGGCGCTGGCCGCCCTGTTCCTGTCGGCGGCCCGCGGCCGCGACGACGACGACGCGGAAAAGGCCATGAAGACGGCGGCGGCCAGGGCGGCCGTGTTGAAGCTGGTCGGCGACCTGGGCAATGCGGCCGTGGTCAAGAGGGAGGCGGCCGACGTGGCGGCGAAGCACGACATCGAGTTCGTGATGAACCAGTTCAGGCCGCGCAACAAGGGCGGCCTGGGCGTCGGCGCCGCCCCGGCGCGACCAAGTACGACGGCATCGAAACGGAGTTGTTGTTCCTGGGCAAGAAGGCGTTGCCCCAGAAGGATTTGGCTGCCCAGCAGGCCGACCTGGAGAAGATGGCCGAAGTGAGCCTGGCCATCTCGGAAATCGCGCCGCATTACGCCCCGAAGAAGGACGCGGCCGGGATGCCGATCAAGGACTGGCTGAAATACTCCGGCGACATGAACAAGCAATCCAAGGACCTCATCAACGCCATCAAGGGCGGCAACCCCAAGACGGTCCAGGACAAGGCCAACATCCTCAACGGCAGCTGCGACGCCTGCCACACGGAGTTCCGCGACCAGTAGCCCGCGCCGCGGATTGTCGCGGCGAATCCCTTGACTCCAGCGCGGCGCGCCTCCTATGATACTTTCTCGCACTTGCGGGAGTGGCGGAACTGGCAGACGCGCAAGATTCAGGTTCTTGTGCCCTCACGGGCGTGCAGGTTCAATTCCTGTCTCCCGCACTCAAGAGAAAGCCCCGGCGAAAGCCGGGTCTTTCTCGTTTCCCCTTGCGATTCCCTCGCTTATGGCGAGTCATTTCCCCGGCTTCTTGCGCCGTCGGATTAGGCGGCGGCGGGCCCGAATGCCCGGCATGGGGCGCCTCTGGGCTAACATTTGGTGGGAGTTTGGTGGGAGTGAAATCCGCGGCATTCCTGGCATTTTTAGCCGATTCTGCTGACGGCGAGCGGAAAAATGGTGGGAGATTATTTCGGTACGTCGAAAAACGCCGCGGCGGTCAGAGTGTTCGTGTCGTGACGGGCGCGGGCCAGACGTCCGTTTTCGCAGAGATTCGGGGGGGTGATGTGGAGGCGGGCGAAACACCTTCCCCACAATACGACGCGTTGTCGGTTCGCAACAACTCTAAATAAAGAAGCTCACCCGACATGGTCCACCTTTCCGCTTTGGTCCTTCGCGTCTATACTTCATCTATCCCATTATTGCCGACCGCCGCACCCCCCAGCGCGGTTCGAGACGGAGACAAGACCCATGACGGGTATCGAACGGGCGGACGCCGCGGATCCGGCGCTAATGCTGGCGTTTTTGCGGGACAAGGCCAGTGACCGAAAGCTAAGGCTGTTCGCGTGTGCGTGCTGTCGACTGCTGTGGCGTCACCTGACCGAGGACGTGGGCCGCGCCCGGGTAGAGGCCGTGGAACGGCGGCTGGAAAGGCGTACCGCCGTCCCGCCGCGGCGGTACGGTTCGGCGCCCACCCCCCAACACGGGGACTCGCCGGCCCTCTACACGGAAGTCGCTTCCATCTTCGCGGGATGCGACGACGCCTTCGCCGCGGCGCTCGTGACCTCCGCCATGGCCGAGCGGGCGGACCCCGTCGGCGCGGGCCGTGACGCGCAGGTCGCCCTAATGGCGGACATTTTTGGTCGGCCGACGCGCCCAATCGACCGCCGCTGGCGGACGCCGGAGGTCCAGGCGCGCGCCCAGATCATTTACGACCGGCGTCGCTTTCAGGAACTGCCCGACCTCGCGGACCTGATCGAAGCCTCGGGCCTTCCGCCTCACAACGCGCTGGACCATTTCCGGTCGGTCGGGCCGCACGTACGCGGGTGCTGGGCGCTGGACCTGCTTCTTGGGAAAGTCTGACCGGGCAGGCGCCGCCCTCCCTCCGCCGAGGTCGGCGGGCGTCCCGCGAGTCGTCTCACCTTCCCGCCCGCCGGCTCCTGAGGTCATCACGCCGAAGGCCGACGGTTCGGGCAACGAAGAAGCCCCCGAGGCGACCCCTCCGGGGCCCGCGTCTTAAGGGCGCCGCGGACGTGCTTCGTGTTCTGAGCAACCGCGACGCACTCTGCCGAGTTTAACTCTCCACAAATTCCCTATTTGACGACAGGCCGCTACGCCCTTGCCGGCGTTGGATGAAAAACTCGCCCCTGCGCGCGTTGGCCTGTTCCTTCCGCCGCGATCCGCTACGCTTTCCCCGTTCGCCGCGCTCCTTCCTCGCGTCCAGGGAGACGCGGTCGTTCCCCCGAGAAGGACCGAGTCGATGTATTCCTCCGTGGTCGATCTCCTGCAACCGCATACCATCCTTTTTTTTTGGGCGTGCCTGGCCCTGGTCCAGCTCTGGAGGAAACGAAACGCCCCCACGCGCCGCCTCTGGCCCCTGTTCGCCCCCCTCTTTCTCCTGGCGGCCCTCAGCACGCCGGCCGCGGCCCACCTGGCCCTGCTCTCGCTGGAATCCGACGCCTCCCCCTGGAGGAACGGCCGGCCGACGCGGGGGCCGTTGTGGTCTTTTCCGCGGGTGTCCATGCGCCCGTAGGGCCGCGAACGCGCCCCGAAATGGACGAGGACTCGTTGGATCGCTGCCTGGAGGCGGCGCGGCTCTATGCCGGGGGTTCGCCCTGTCCGGTGATGACCAGCGGGGGCAAGGTGTTCGACGACGAGCCAGGGCCGTCGTATGCGGCCGTCCTGGCGGCGTTGCTGGAACGCCTCGGCGTCAGGCCGGCGGAGCTGGTGCGGGAGGAAGGTTCGCGGAACACGCATGAGAACGCGGTGGAGTGCGCCCGGCTCCTCAAGGAACGCGGCGTCGGGCGGGTGGTCCTGGTGGTCGATGCGGTGGACATGTTCCGGGCGGCCGCCTGCCTCCGCCGCGAGGGAATCGAGGTGGTCCCCGCGCCCTGTCACTTCCGCGCCGTGAGCTTCAGGCCGACGCTGTTGACCTTCCTTCCGGACCCGCACGCCGCCGGGAACGTGCAGAGGGTCTGGCACGAGTGGGTCGGCGTCCTCTGGTACAAAATGCGGGGATGGGCCTGACGCCGGGCTGCCCGCGAGATTTTCTGGGGCGTGTTCGTCCTCGCAAGCTGGAAATGGACCCCGTGCGGCGTGGTAAACTGGTTCAGGCCGCATCCTCTGTTTCCGTCGTTCGGGAAGTCATTGGAGTCTTGAACGGGTGGAATTGTTCCTGAAAAACTGTGGCGTTAGCGCTCTCCAGGTCGATGTTGGGGGGGAGGGCGCCGGGGCGGCGCCGTTGCGGCGTTGCCTGGCGAGCCTTACCTCCTGATCGGAAGGGACGCGCGGAACGACGTCTGTCTGGACGATCCCGGGGTCAGCCGCCGGCACGCCTACGTCCAGGCGGTCGACGGCCGAGTGCTGGTCGTGGACCTCGGCAGCCGGACGGGCGTCCACTGGCCGACCGGCCCGAGGGCGTTCGACTGGCTCGACTGGGACCAGCCGATGACGCTCGGCGGCGCCGCCGTCCGGGTGTCGCCGCCGCGTCCGGCCGCGGGAACCGCGGCGTTGGTCCCGAGAAGGACGCAGGCGACTCGACCGGAGCCGTCGGTGGTTATAGAGGTGAGCGGCGGCGCGCCCGGACTCGCCCGGTGGTCGATGAATCGCCCCGTGGCCCTGGTGGGAAAGGCGGCGGCCTGCAAGGTGCACATCCAGGGCGCCGGCGTGTCGGGCTACCACTGCGGCCTGGTGCGGGGGCCGCTGGGGGTGTGGGTGGTGGACCTTCTCAGCCGGGAGGGCACGCGCGTCAACGGGGCAAAGGCGGCCTGGGCGCGGCTGGAGGACGGCGCCCGGCTGCAAGTCGGGCCGTTCGTCCTTCGCGTCTGGTATGACGCGTCCGGAGAGCAGAGCGCCACCCGGCCCGCGCTGGCCGTCCGGCGCGCCGCGCCGCCGCCCGTGCCCATCGCGGCCCGGCCCGACCAGTCCCTGCTGCTGCCGATCGTCAACGAATTCAACCGGATGCAGCAGCAGATGCTGGACCAGTTCCACCAGACCATGCTGATGATGGCGGAGATGTTCAGCACGCTCCACCGCGAGCAGGCGGCGCTCGTTCGGGAGGAGCTGGACGAGATGCGGCGGCTCACTCAGGAGCTTATCGCCTTGCAGGCCGAGCGGGTGAGGTCCATGACGCCGGCGCCCGTCGCCGTGGGTCTGGAGGCGCCGGCGGGTTTGACAGACCGGCCGCCGGCCGTCCAGGAACTTGCGGCGGCGGACGGCGCCGGGGCCGCGGCCGGCACGCGCGGTGCGACGGACCCGGGGGGGGCGCGGCGCCGCCGGAACAGGGCGGCAAGACGCGGGGAAGTGCGGGCGCATCGCCCGAAGTTCACGACTGGCTTAGCCGCCGGATCGACGCGTTGCAAGCGGAACGGCAGGGAAGGTGGCAGAAACTCCTACAGGCCGTCATGGGGCGTTGACGCCTGTTTCAACGAAGTTGCTGCCTGTTATCCGACCGCGACCCCGCTCCCCCCACCCTCTCCTCCCCGCTCTCTGTTCCGCTGGCGCATCGCGGGGATTCTCGTGAGGGAGCCATAGTGGAGAATAGCCAGCTCAGAACGACCTCTGTCGCTCGTCGCCGCAAGTGCGGTCCGGCAAGGTCCGCCGCTCGGTAACATTTCCCGGTGAGGCAACACGGGTGAATGATCCGCGGACGAAACGACGCCCTTTATTCTCCCACCCCGACCCGAAACGACTGAATCGTCTCCTGGCCGCCGGCGTCCTTGACCGACACGATCACGTCGTTTTCAGCTTCCGCGTCGGCCGGCGGCGTCCACGTCAGCCGGCCGGCCGCGTTGATCGCCATCCCCTTCGGCCCGGAACCCAGCTTGTAGGTCACGCCGCCCTTCTTCGACTTCACGGTTAGCGAATAGACGTATTCCTTGCCCTTCTTCGCCGACGGCGGCGGCCGCGAGGTTACCACCAGATAGTCCACCTTCGACTTCTCCAGCGCCGCCTCCGGGTCGAAGCGGTACAGGAACAGCCGGTCGGCCGGGTTCGGGATCGCGATCACCACCTTGGCCTGGGGGAGGAAGTAGAGGCGCCGGTCGCATGTCAGCTTGTCGCGGTTTTTGCCGTAGGCGATCTGCTCGTTGCTCACCCCTTCCACGCCCTTGAGCGCGGCGAAGGGTTCCCGGCCGCCGGCCACGAAAAACGACAGGTCGCCTCCCAGATGGTCCCATTGTTTGTAGTCCAGCCGCATGAAATACGGGCCGCCCACGGCCGGAAGGAACGGTTTGTAGAACGCCCGCGGCGGCGGGTTGGGAAAGACCGGCGCCAGGGTCGGGTCATACACGGCGCAGCCGGTGTAGAACGCGCGGCCGTCGGCGTCGGGAACGAGGAGGCTGCTGGGGACGTTCCATTGGCTGACGAAGGCGGCGCGTCCGTCGCGGAGGGCCACGGCGGTCAGGGTGTGCGGTTCGCCGCCGAGGCCGGCGCACATCCCGAACACTTGGCCGTCTTCGGAGGCCCGCAGGTAGGCGGCGTCGGCGGGCGGCCGCTTGTCGCCCCAGTCGGCCGGCCATTCCTTCAACGTGGATGGGTCCACCAGCACCGCCGCGCCGCCGGCCGGCGGGCCGCCCTTGACCTGCACCCAGAGCGGGCCATTGGAGGCGCTTCCCAAGCAGAGGGCGCCGACCGCGCCGTTGACGGGCGCCGGCGCGGCCTGTTCCTGCTCATACGTCGTGAGGCTGTAGCGCACCAGCTGGTTGTCGGCGCGGGCGACGATCAGCTTGTCCATGCCGGCGGCGAAGGCGGCGACCGGCGCGGGGAAGGAGAGGTACTTGACCACCTCGCCGGCGATTACATCGAAGATCGCCAATTTCTTTTGTTGCGGCAGCGACAGGATCAGGAAGCGTCCGCCGCCGCCGACGGCCGCGTCGCCGACGGGCGAAGGGAGCGGTTTGACGACCTTGTCCTGCGCCAGGACGGCCGGCGCCACGTCGATGGGGGTTGGCGGCTTCAAGGGGGGCGGCGGCTCGCGCGGCGGCGGGACGACCGGCTGGATTGGCTGGACGGGCGGGAAGACCGGCCCTCCCGGATTCGGGGCGGGATCGTTCGGCGCCGGCGCGACCGGGTTGGGCATGGCGACGCTGACGGGAGGGGCGGCGGGGGTCGGGACACTGAGGTAAAAGTACGCGCCCACCGCCGCGATCAGAATAATGAGGCCGACGAACAGGAGCAGCGGGATGCCCACGGCCAGCGCGATGATCCATCCGGTCCCCGAGGAGCGCGCCGGCGGCCGGCGCACGTCCGGGGCGCGGCGGACGGGGGCCGGCCGTGGACGCGCCGGCGCCGAACCGGACGCCAGCTCGACCGTCGGCGCGTCGGCGGGACCGTCGGCCAACTCGACCGTCGGCACGTCATCGGGGACGGCGGCGGCCGCGGCCGGAACGAGGAAGACCTGTTGGCAGCGGGAACACTTGGCGTTCTTGCCCGCCAGGCCGTCGGGCAGGTTAAAGGTCGCCCGGCACTTCGGGCAGTGGGTGACGATCGGCACGGCAAGCTCCGGGTTGGGGTCGCGTCGGCAATGGGCCTTACCCGCATTGTAAACGCGCCGGGGCGGGTCCGCCACGAAAACGCTTGACTTCATTCCTTCGAACAGATATGATTTGAATTGAAAGGAGAAGGGCGCTCATGTCGACGCGGCACCGGGGTTCGGCGAAGGAAGTGCGGGCGCTGAACGCCTACATCGCGCTGATGCGGGCGGCCGAGTCGGTGACCGGCCGCCTCCAGGCCCGGCTGGCGGGGGAGTCGCTGACGGTCGGCCAGTTCGGCGCCCTGGAGGCGCTGTACCATCTCGGGCCGATGCGGCCCAACGAGCTGGCCCGCAAACTGCTCCGCAGCGCCGGCAACATGACGACCGTGCTCGACAACCTGGAAAAGCACGGCTTGGCGGTGCGCCGCCGGGAGGAGGACGACCGCCGCTGTCTGACGGTCCACATCACCGACGCCGGCCGCCGGCTCATGGGCCGCCTCTTTCCCGAACACGCACGGGCGGTGGCGCGCGAGTTCGGCGTCCTGACCGACGCCGAGCAGGAGGAGTTGCGGCGTCTCTGTCGGACGCTCGGTACCGGGGAACGGGCGTAAGCGGTTCGCGCCCGATCGTTTGAGTTCAAATGTTCTGGAGGATGTACATGCTGCAATCCGTCTATCCGACGTTCGTGCGCGGCCGCGGGGCCGTCGGCCTGCTGCTCCTGCGGCTGGTCGTCGGGGCGGCCTTCGTGCTGCACGGCTGGGCCAAGATCAGCAGTCCGGGTGGAATGACCGGCTGGATGCCAGCCGGCGCCCCCGTGCCGGGCTTCCTGCAAGCGGCGGCCGCCCTGTCGGAGTTCGGCGGCGGCATCGCCCTGATCCTGGGTCTGCTGACGCCCGTGGCGGCCTTTTTTATCGCCTGCACGATGATCGTCGCCATCGGCATGGTCCACCTGCCGGCCGGCCAACCGTTCGTCAACCCCAAGGGCGGCCCGTCTTTCGAGCTGCCGGCCGGCTACCTGGCCGCGGTGCTGGCGCTGCTGCTGGCCGGGCCGGGCAAGCTGTCGGTGGACGCCCTGCTGTTCGACCGCCGCTCGGAGCGGCCGGCGCCTGTTCAAGATACTTATCGCCCTTGAAAGAGAGGAAATTATGATGCGGATCCGTCGCGCGGAGGAGCGCGGCCGTTTCGACCACGGCTGGCTGCAAACCGCCCACACCTTTTCGTTCAATACGTATTACGACCCGGAGCAGATGGGCTTTCGCTCGCTGCGGGTCATCAACGAGGACGTCGTGCAACCGGGCGAGGGCTTCGGGATGCACGGCCACCGCGACATGGAAATCGTCACGCTGGTGCTGGAGGGCGCGTTGGAGCACAAGGACAGTCTCGGCTCCGGCTCGGTGATCCGACCGGGGCAGGTGCAGCACATGACCGCCGGCCGAGGCATCCGCCACAGCGAATTCAACCCGTCGGCGACGGAGCCGGTCCACCTGTATCAGATCTGGTTATTGCCGGATCGGGCGGGCCTTCCGCCGGGCTACGAGGAGAAGACGTTGGGGCCGGACGAGGGGCGCGGCCGGCTGCGGCTGGTGGCCGCGCCCGACGGCGGCGACGGCGCCCTGACGATCCACCAGGACGCCCGGCTCCACCTGGCGTCGCTGGCGGCGGGCGAGTCGGTCGTCCACGCCCTGCTGCCGGATCGCCATGCGTGGGTGCAGGTCCTGCGCGGCGGCGTCCGGGTCAACGGCGAGGCGCTGACGGCGGGCGACGGCGCCGCGCTGAGCCGGGAAAGCACGGTCGCGCTGGAAGGCCACGGGGGCGGCGAGGCGCTGCTGTTCGACCTGGCGTAAACACGGCCCGTCTCGGCATACCAACCCGAAGCGCAAGCGAGGGATGAGGTTCTTGAACCTCATCCCTCGCTTGCGCTTCGGGTTGGCGTCTCGTCGCTGGCGCTCAGGGATGGTGGACGATCCGCCCTCCGCAGCCCCGTCTCCCCATCCCCATTCGCATTGACCCGCCGTCCCGGAACGCCTATCATCCCCTAATCAGTCGTCTTGCAAGGGGTTGAGAGGAAACCGGCCCGTCGGCGCCGCAGGAGAGCATCCGATGACGGTGGAGCACAAGCACAAGCACAAGGACGACGAAACCCTGCTCGATCGGTCGCTCCGCAAGGCCGCCGAGTTCGCCAAGACGCCGCCGTCGCGCACCACCTGGATCGTCCTGGTTTGCCTGGTGCTGGTCGGCACGCTGATCGGCGTCTGGTTCTACTTCACCGCCACCGCCGCCGCCTCCAGCTCCACCCTCTGGACGGGCCTCGACCTGACGCCCCGCGCCGACCTCCAGAAGTTCGCCCAGGAAGCCAACCACCAAAATACCGTCCAGGGCCGCTGGGCGGAGGCCCGCGCCGCCCGCCTCGACATGCAAGACGTGGCCCTGCTCGGAGGCACGAACGCCGACCGCGACAAGGCGGCCAAGGAGATCGAAGACGCCCGCTCCATCTATCAGAAGCTGGTGCAGGAGGCCGGCGACACGCCGCCGCTCATGCAAGAAAGCCTGATGGGGCTGGCCAAGAGCAACGAAATCCTCGGCGACCTCGACAAGGCCAAGCAGTATTACGACCAATTATCCCGCGATTATCCCAAAAGCGCCCTCGGCCAGGACGCCCAGAAGCGGAGCAAGGCGCTGGAAGACCCGGCCGTGAAGGAGCAGATCCAGACCCTCGCCGCCGAGTTCGCCGCGCCGCAATAAGGCGCCGCCGCCCCCGTCATGGAAACCATCCCCACGTCCGAAAGCCGCGTCGTCGAGCTGGTCGCCAAGTGCCGGCTCGACGGCATGCGCCTCGATCAGTACCTCGTCGGCGTCCTGCCCGACCTGAGCCGATCCGTGGTGAAGCGCGTGATCGACGGTTCAGGCGTCTCCGTCAACGGCAAGGCCGCCAAGGCCAGCTACCGCGTCCGCCACGGCGACCAGATCCGCGTCACGCCGCCGCCGCCGTCGCACCCCGACCCGGTCCCCGAAGACATCCCGCTCGACATCCTCTATGAGGACGACTTCCTGGCCGTCGTCAACAAGCCGGCCGACATGGTGGTCCACCCCGCCAAGGGCCACTGGTCCGGCACGCTGGTCAACGCCCTGCGCTTCCACTTCGACCGCCTCAGCAACCTCAACGGCGACTACCGGCCCGGCATCGTCCACCGCCTCGACCGCGACACCAGCGGCGTCATCATCATCGCCAAGCAGGACGTCGCCCACCGCGACCTGAGTATGCAGTTCGAGACTCGCAAGATCTTCAAGGAATACGTCGCCCTGACGGCCGGCGTGCTCGACCGCGACAGCGACTACATCGAGGGCCGCATCGGCCACCACACGCACGACCGCATCAAGATGACCATCGCGGACGACGACGACGAGGACGCCAAGGACGCATGCAGCTATTACGAGGTGATCGAGCGTTTCCGCGGCTTCACGTTCTGCCGCGTCCAGCCGCGCACCGGCCGGACCCACCAGATCCGCGTCCACCTCGCCAGCGTCGGCTGTCCGGTGTTGGCCGACAAGGTATATAGCGGCCGCGACGCCCTGCGGCTGTCGGACCTGGCGCCGCTGCCGGAGGGGGCGGAGGACGAACCCCTGCTGACGCGCCAGGCGCTGCACGCCCACCGATTGCGGTTCCGCCACCCGATGCACGGCAATATGCTGGAGATTGAGGCGCCGCTGCCGGAAGAGTTCCGAAGGACGTTGACGGCGTTGCGGCGACACCGGCCGGCGCGCTGACGCCGGCGGAGAGAAATGACATGGGAAAACGCCTTCAAACGGCCCTCGCCGTCCTGGCTTTGGTGTTCCTCGCCGGATTATTCGCGCGAATACTTCTCGCCTACCCCGACAAGTCCCCGGACGCCCCGGCTGTCGCGCCCGGCCCCTCTGCCGACGCGGAGGACTGGTCCAAGGCGCCCGCCACGGCCGAGGAGCGAACCTGCGTTCAATTCATCCGCCTCAAGAACGCCGGCGACCGCGCCGCCGATAAACTGCTCGGCCGCGCCCCACCGTTCCCGCGGCGCCGGCGTCGAAGGCGGAAGCCGATCGGTTGCAGACGGATTTCTTTCTGCGGCAGGACGTGCATATCGTCGGCGCCGGCCGCGACAAGGCGACGGGAGCGCTGGTGCTGTACACCAAGGGCAACGTATCCGCCCCGACGCTGGAGGTGAAGACGCCGACCGGCGTCGAAACCGCCCAGCGCACCATGGCCAACCCCGATCTGGTCGTCGAGGTGCGCGACGGGAGCATTTACGGCGTGGCCGCGCATTTGCATTTCTGACCATGTACCAGCCCCGAGCGCGAGCGAGGGGATTTCGTCGAACCCCCTCGCTCGCGCTCGGGGCTGGTACATCTTCTCCCGCTTCCCCATCCCCCGCCGCGCGCCGCTGACGGCCAGTTGTCGTTGACGGCCCGACCGCCTTCCCGTAGTATCCCGCCCGCCCGCGGCGGACCTTCGTCGGATCGCCGCGCACCCAAACCACCGAACCGGGTGAGTCATGGCCTGGCGGAAGTGGCTCGTCCGAGGTCTGGTCTTCTCCCTGCTGGGCCTCCCGGCCCTGGCGGCCGTCGCGTACCAGGCCTGGACCAACCCCGCCGCCGTCCGCGCCCAGGTGCTCGCCCAGGTCCGACGCCGCTTCCTCGCCGACGCCGTTTCCGTCAGCCTCGACTCCGCCCGGATGCGACTGCTCGGCGGCATCGCCGTCAGCGAACTGCGCGTCACGCGCACCGACGGTTTGGATCGTAAAAACATCCTCTATGTCCCTTCCGCCGTCATCTACCACGACAAGGAGCGGCTGGCGGCCGGCGCCTTCGCCGTCCGCAAGCTGGAACTCCACCGGCCGCAGCTGCGCGTCGTCCGCCAGCGCGACGGCCGATGCAACCTCGAAGGCCTGCTCGCCCCCTGCGATCCCAGGGAACCACTGCCCACCGTGGTCGTCGAACAGGGGACCGTCCTGCTCGAAGACCAGACGGCCGCGCCGACGCGCCGCTGCTGGAAATCAAGGACGTGGCCCTGACGGCAGTCGAGGACCCGCCCGGCGTCGTCACCGTCGCGGGGACCGGCCGCACCGATGTGGCCGGCCCGGTTCGGTTTGGGGCCACGGCCCGGCGCGACACCGGCGACCTGACCGCCGCCCTCGAACTGACCGCCGTGCCGGTCGGCCCCGACCTCGTACAGCGCTTGGCCGCCGTCAACGCCGACGCCGCCGCCCAGGTGCGGCAGCTCCGCGGCGACGGCACGATCCGCGCCTCCTTCGGATACCACCCCGCCTCCGGCCAGCCGTTCAGCTACGACGTGACCTGCGGCCTAACCAACGGCGCCCTCAGCCACGCCCGCCTGCCGCTGCCGCTGGAAAACCTCAACGCCTCCGTCCGCGTCGTCAACGGCGCCGTCCCCTTCGCCCACTGCACCGCGCGGGCCGGCGGGGCCGGCGTGGAACTCACCCTCAAAGACATTGTTCCTCCCAAAACGGGCGACGCCGACCTTTACGACGCGGTGCGCGAGCTGGACCTGCGGATCGATCACCTGCCGGTCACGGACGACCTGTTCCAGCAGCTGCCAGGCCCCGTGCGCGAGCTGCAAGCCGCCTACCGGCCGGCCGGCGTCGTCGGCGTCACGCACACCTTCCGCCGCGCCGCCGGCGGCGGCTGGCGCAAGCGCTGGCTGCTCAAGTCCGACGGCGGCATGGAGGCCGAGTTCAAGGGCTTCGCCTACAAGCTGGCCCACATCACGGGGACCGTCGATTTTGCATGCGCCCAGGACGAGTCGATGACCACCGGCGTGGACCTGACCGGCTACAGCGGCGACCGGCCGATCACCGTCCGGGGCAAAGTTTTCGGCCACGGCCCCGACGCCGCCGTCGATCTGGTCGTTTCCGGCAACGACCTGCCGCTGGACGACAAGTTGTTCAACGCGCTGAACGAGCAGGGGCAGAAGACGGCCCGGCAGTTCCTGCCGGAGCGGAGCCGACTGCGCGGCCTGGGGGCCGAGCCGATGGGACGGGCCGACGTCACGGCCGTCATCCACCGCGATCAGGACAAGGATTTCGTCAACCGCTACCGGATTCGCTTCCATGACGCCTCCATCAAGTACGATAATTTCCCCGTGCCGATGGAGAAGGTGAACGGCGAACTGGACCTGCGCACCCCCGGCCATTGGATTTGTCGCGGCTTCCGCGGCGTTCACGCGGGCGGCGTCTTCCACATCGACGGCCAGTCGTACACGCCGCGGGGCGGCCCTGAGCGCATCTACGTCGTCATCCGGGGCGACGACGTGCCGGTCGACACCGAGGACTTCAAAAGCGCCCTGGCGCCTCCGGAATTGCCGGCCCGGCTGCCGTTGCGCCGCGCCTGGGAGGAGCTGGGCGTCTCCGGCCGCATGAACTTCAAGGCCGTCGTGGACCAGGCGCCGGATCGGCCCAAGGACATCGACGTGACCGTGTCGTCCGACGGCTGCTCCATCAAGCCGCGCTTCTTCCCCTACGCCCTGGCCCCGGTGGCGGCCGCCGTGCATTACGGCCGTGACCGCATCGACGTTTCCGACCTGACGGCCCGGCACGGCGGCAGCATGCTGAGTCTCAAGCACGCGACGGTGACGCTCAAGCCGGGCGGCGGCGGCTTCCAGGCCCGCTTCACCGGCCTGCGCGGGGCGCCGCTGGTCGCCGACGACGACCTGCTGGACGCGCTGCCGGATTCGCTGCGGAACGGCCTGAAAAGCCTCCATCTGAGCGGCCCGCTGACGGCGGCCACCGACCTCGTGGTGGACACGCCGTCGGAGCCGGGCGGCCCGGTGGTGGTCTGGTGGGATGGGGCCGCCGACCTGCACGACGCCGCGCTGCGGCTCGGCGTGGACGTGACCGGCGTCGAGGGGACGGCGGCCTGCTGCGGCCTGTACAACGGCCGGCGGCTGGAATCGCTGGTCGGCAACGTGCTGATGCGGAAGGCGGAGGTGTTCGGCCAGCCGCTGCAAAACCTGCACACCCGCGTCGAGGTGGACCCGACGTCGCCGGACGTGCTGCGTTTCCGCGACCTCAAGGCCGACCTCTACGGCGGCACGGTCGGCGGCGAGGGCCGCGTCGAGTTCGCGGCCGGGCCGCGCTACGACGTGACGCTCAAGGCGCTGCAAATCGACCTGGCCCGGTTCGCCCGGCGCAACAACTTCGGCCCCGACGCCCAGATGACCGGCCTGGCGTCGGCCGGCGTCCACCTCATCGGCGACGGCGCGGACATTGGCGGACTCAAGGGCGACGGCCGCATCGACGTGCCGGAGGGCAAATTGTACCGTCTGCCGTTGCAGCTGGGTCTGCTCAAGGCGTTCGGCCTGCGCCTGCCGGATCGCACGGCGTTTGAGCAGGCGCACGCGGTCTTCTCCGTGGACGGCCCGCAATTGCAGGTACGCGCCCTCGACCTGTACGGCAACGCCGTCAGCCTGCGTGGCAAGGGGACGGTCAACCTCGACGGCAGCGACCTCAACCTGGATTTCAACGCCGACTGGGGCCGCGTGGCCCAGGTGCTGCCGTCGGAAGTCAACGAGTTGCCGCGGGCCATCAGCGACCAGTTGCTCAAGATCAAGATGCGCGGGCGGATCAGCGACGTGCATTTCGAGCAGGTGGTGGCGCCGCTGGTGGTCGAGCCGATTATGCGGGTGTTGGGACCGTAAGCGGTTAGCCGCGACGCGCAGGCGGAGCGCTCGGTCCCAAGCGCTCCGCCGCGCGTCGCGGCTAACCTTTCGCGCCGCGATTGCCGATAAGGATAGGAACGGAGGCCATTGTGTTTGGCAGCATTCTGCACCGCATGATCCTCTGGGAACTGGTCAAGGTGTTCCTGATGTCGCTGATCGGCATCACGGGCATCCTGCTCATGGCCGGCATCGTGGCCGAGGCGTCGCAGCAGGGTCTCGGGCCGGACCAGATCCTCGAAGCCATCCCGCTGCTCATCCCCAGCACGCTGCCGTACACCATCCCGGCCACGACGCTGTTCGCCACCTGCGTCGTTTACGGCCGGCTGGCCGCCGACAACGAAATCCTCGCCATCAAGTCGTCTGGCGTCAACATCCTCCAGGTGGCGCGGCCCGGCCTCCTCCTCGGCGTCGTCATGAGCGGCGCCACGATGGGCCTCTACTATAACGTCATCCCACTTTCCCACTTGCTGCTCCGCCAGCTGATCTTCAACGACGCGGAGGAGTTGCTCTACTCGATGCTCCGCAAGCAGCACTGCATCAATTATTCCCAAACGCCCTACGCCATGTGGGTGAGAAGCGTGGAGGGGCGCAAACTGATCGACCCGGTCATCAAGGGCCGGAACTCCCAGAACAAGACCAATTTTGTCGCCTACGCCAAGGAGGCGGAGCTGCGCGTGGACATGGCGCACCGCAAGCTGAGCATCCGCATGCGCAACGGCACGGCCACGTCCCCGGACGGCGGCTCCGACGTGGCCTTCGAGACGCGGCTGGTGGAGATCGACCTGCCGTCCAACTTCGGGGCCGACGACGAGAGCGAACGCCGGCCGCGCGACCTGACCTGGGACCAAATGTTTCACAGAAGGCAGATCCTTGAAAGCGGCATTGCGGAGGAAGAGAAGGCGATTGAGAAGGCGACGGCCGAGCCGGCGGCGCTGAAGAAGCTGCGAACCGAACAGGAGTACGACCGGCAAAAAATCACGTGGATCAACGTGGAACTGCTGATGCGGCCGTCGCTAAGCGCGGGCTGCTTATGCTTCATCCTGGTCGGCTGCCCCGTCGGCATCTGGTTCAACCGCAGCGACTATCTCAGCGCGTTCATCATCTGCTTTTTGCCGATCGTGGTGGTCTATTACCCGCTGATGCTGTGCGGCACCGGCATCGCCAAGGAGGGACACTATAACGCCGCACTGCTGGTGTGGGGGGCCGACATCCTCATGGGCGTGATCGGGGCGACGCTGTTCTGGCGGCTGCTGCGGAATTGAAGAAGTCCTTGGAAGGGACGGCCGCTCATGCCGTCCATCGCGTCCCTCGGCCGGGCCATTGTCAACGGCGGCGGCGCGGCCGACAATGGCCGCAGGGCTTCGCCGCCGGAGGGCCGCCGAATGACTGCGGACGTGCAGGAGATCAACCGCCAGGTGCGCGACCTGCGCGCCCGCCTCGATCCGCTTTACGCCGAGATCGGCAAGGTCATCGTCGGCCAGCGCTCGCTCATCGACCGGCTGCTGGCCGGCCTGCTAACCGGCGGCCACTTGCTGCTCGAGGGCGTGCCCGGCCTGGCCAAGACGCTGGCCGTGCGCACCCTGGCCCGCGGCCTGCGCCTCAGCTTCAGCCGCATCCAGTTCACGCCCGACCTGCTGCCCGCCGACGTGATCGGCACGCAGATCTACAACCCGCGCACCGGCGATTTCAGCATCAAAAAAGGTCCTGTATTCGCGCAAATTGTCCTGGCGGATGAGATCAACCGCGCCCCCGCCAAGGTGCAGAGCGCCCTGCTGGAAGCGATGCAGGAAATGCAGGTCACCATCGGCGACGCCAGCCACCGTCTGGAACAGCCGTTCCTCGTGCTGGCGACGCAAAACCCCATCGAGCAGGAAGGGACCTACCCGCTGCCGGAAGCGCAGGTGGACCGCTTCATGCTCAAGCTCAAAATAACCTACCCCGACAAGGACGACGAGCTTATCATCCTCGACCGCATGGTCGCCGTCGAACCGCGGACGCTCGTCGAGCCGGTGCTGGGGCCGGACGACCTGTTCGAGCTGCGGGCCGGGCTGGACGCGATTTACCTCGACGACAAGATCAAGCGCTACATCGTGGACGTGGTCCACGCCACGCGGCGGCCGGCCGAGTACGGCCTGGACATCGGCCCGTACATCCAGTACCCGGCCAGCCCGCGGGCGACGATTTTCCTGGCGCGCGGGCCAAGGCGCAGGCGTTCCTCGAAGGCCGCGGCTACGTCACGCCGCAGGACGTCAAGACGATCGGCCCCGACGTGCTGCGCCACCGCGTCAGCGTCACCTACGAGGCCGAGGCCGAGGAGGTCACGGCGGAGCAGTTGCTGCAACGCATCTTCGACCACCTCAAGGTGCCGTGAAAATGCTGTTGCCTGACAGCCCTCCCGGCGACCCCTAGCCCCTCCACGCGCCGCCGGGTAGACTGGACGCGGGAGGGCAACGCCAAGAACCGCGACGACCGCGGCGAGGTCGCGCCCATTGACCCTCACTTGCTGCGCCGGCCGGGCCGCCGGGTGCCGGCCGATCGCATCGGCCTGCTCGTAGGCGCCGCGCTCGGGGCGGCGGTGGGGCTGGCCCTCGCATCCTACTGGTCCCCCATCAAGTTGGCGTATCATGAGGGTCCCGCTTCGATGGGCGGGATAACGCTCGAAGAACTGCCAGCCGCCATTCTGTGCGCCGTCGTCGGCGCGTCGTTGTTGGCTAATAGGTTTTTAGGCAAGTCGAGGTTAAAAGGTAAAGCCCGTTCGCGGAGAGGGTTTATAGGCAAAGCCGACGCCGCTCATCACCGCTCGATCTTGGGAAGCGCCTGCGTCGCCGCCTTGCGGACCAGACCGTTGGGGTCGTTCGCTTGAAGCCGCCGCAGTTCGGCCACGGCAGTGCGGGCGTCGGGGCCGATCGCGCCCAGCGCCAGGGCCGCTTGCCGCCGAACCGACCACTCCGGATCGTTCAAGCATGACGTGGTTGCCCGCCATAGTCCGTCTGAGCCGGAAGCGTGAGGGAAGGAAGTTCCCCTTCAGCTGCCTGCCGTAGTCTGTACCGCCCGCCCCCTTGACACCCGCCGCCGGCTGGGGGAACATTGGGGGAGGGAGTCGCCGAGTTCCGGCGGTCTTCCCTAATACATGGTCCGGCAGGAGTTGTCCGATTTCCGGTGGGACCGGCGTCTCGCCGGTCCTTTTCAGCGAGGACAGGCGGGACGCCGGTCCCACCCGGAACAGACAGCCTCAGCCGGACCATGAATAAGACGGCGATGGAGGTGCCTCGGTGCCTATCCCCAATCCGGCCGAGTTGTTGCGCATAGGCTTCCTGATAATCGTCGCGGCGGCCGCCTTGGTTGGCTTCGCGGCCTACGTCTTTCTGCATCTCCTAGGCAGTCTCCGACACCGTCAGTTGGCCGACTCATTCAAACCGACAACGCGCCGCTACTGGATAAGATGGTCCTTGGCTGCCGCTCTCGTCGCGGCCGGGGGATACGTTTTTTGGTACTACGTCATTGACGACCCAGCACCCGGCGTCGAAGAGATGCTAAGGACGCCCGAAAGAACAACTTGAGCAAGTGTTATTTGGGCGCAATGGTGTAGTTCCAATCGCCGTGGAAGTCGGCCTTGGTGATCTGAAGGGATGCCATCTCTTCATCACTAACCTTGGCCCCCGTCTCATAGCAGTTGGTATCCAGCGCCGCCTGAACTTCGAGTCCCGCTTCGGTGGTGGTATGGGCAATCAGGCTGACGATTACCTTATGGCTCACGAGCGGTCGTCCCCGCCAGTTCTGCGTGATGTGGCAAAACAGGCGGTGTTCGATCTTGTTCCACTTGCTTGTCCCCGGCGGCAAGTGGCTCACGCTCAGCGGCAGCCCGACGGTGTCGGCCAGTCCTTGCAACGCCATCTTCCACAGCCGCGACCGACTGCCATTGCTCCCACCGCCGTCCGCCGTGATCAGCAGCTTCCGCGCCCGCGGGAACCGCTTGCAGCCCATCTCCTCCCACCAGCGCCGCAAGGTCTCGGCCGCGAACCGTGCCGTGTCGTGGTCGATGCCCACGCTCACCCAGCCCTGGTTGTGCGTGACATCGTAGACCCCATAGGGGATCGCCTTGCCCAAGGCCGGGTCCTGGAAGTCGTGGACCCGGACCTCTTGCGGCCGGCCTTGGGGCCGCCACTCCCGGCCGCCGTTCTTGAAATCCCCGACCAGTTCCTTCTTCTTGGTGTCCACCGACACCACCGGCTGCCCTTGGCACTGGAACAGCCGCACCCGCTCGTTGAGGTACTCGAACTGGGCGTTGCGGTCTGGGTGCGCCGACCCCTCACGGGTCTTGCGGTTGGACTGGAGGCTATAGCCCGCGTCATGCAGCAGCTTGGCCACGGTCCGGTCGCTGACCGAGTGCCCCTGCCGGTGCAACTCCTCGGCCAGCTTCGCCGTGCTCTTGCACGTCCACCGCAAGGGCGATTCGGGGTGCCCCCGCGTCAGCGGCTCGACCAGGGCCTCCAGCGCCTCCGCCAGTCCGGGGTCGGTCTCGGTCAGCGGCTTGCGCCCGCCACCCGGCCGCCGCACACGCGGGCCGGCCGGCACGGGCATGGCCTGTCGGGATCGCTCGCCGATCTCCGCCACACCGGCGGCGATGGTATTGCGCGACAGCCCCGTGGCTGTGGCTACTGCCGAGATACCTCCCCATCCCAAGGCGAGAGCTTCCGTGGCAGCCCATTGGCGACGAAGACGCTCGTCCATGATCGGCTGAAGAGTTCCGTACTTGGTCCGTAGTCCTTGGATGATGGTTGCATCGTGCATCCTCACAAACTACGAACTCAGGAAAACTTGCTCAAGTTGTTCTTGCGGGCGTCCTAAGGGAGAGTGGCCCGCCCGACGGGACGAAGGTGGAGGACGTGGAGGCGTGGCTGAATCAGCGGGGCATCAGGAACGTGCGCCAGAAACAGCTCGACCCCCGCTTGACAACCATTCAACTTGTGGGGACAATAGACAGGCCATACCGCTGGGGATGGGGCCGCCCGGTTGAAATCTACTTCCTATTCAACTCGGAGGACGCCCGGCTTATGCAGCGACTAGTCTATGCTAGAGCTTGGCTTCCACTTCGGTAGCGTCTCAGGTTGAACCGTCCGACCTATTTGGCACAAAGTTTTCGCCAAATCGCTCTTGCCTAAAAACCTCCGAGGTTGAAAGGCAAATGGCGGTTTGGAGGCAAAGCCCGCGGAGGGGCTTGTAGGCAAAGCCAGGTTCATAGGCGGAAGTGTTCGGGTTCGTAGGCGGCCGGCCGGCTTATGGGCAAAGCCGACGCCGCTCATCACCGCTCGATGTTGGGAAGCGCCAGCGTCGCCGCCTTGCGGACCAGCCCGTTGGGCTCGTTCGCCTGAAGCCGCCGCAGGTCGGCCACGGCGGAGCGGGCGTCGGGGCCGATGGCACCCAGCGCCAGGGCCGCCTGACGCCGAACCGACCATTCCGGATCGCTCAAGCACGTTGTCAGTTCGGGCACGGCGTCACGGGCGTCGGGGCCGACCGCCCCGAGGGCGAGGGCCGCCTGGGCGCGCAACAGGGCGTCGGGCGACCGCAGCGCCCGTGTCAGCGCCGGGACCGCCGGCCGCGCCTCCGGGCCGTGCAAACTCAGCCCCTGCGCCCCCTGCACTCGCACGGTCGGTTTGGGGTCGTCCAGCATCTTTTCCAGATCGGCTACTGTGCGCCCCTCATAAGGCGGCTTATAGGCGCAGCCGACCGCCGCCAGGAACAGCAACAGAAGCGCCGCCCGTTGCAACATGACCCGCCTCCCGCCCGTCCGCAGAGGTTCATCTACAAAAGGGCGGCGAAATCGGTGGCCTTGGGTGCCATGCTTTCGCGGCCCTCCCCGACGTACCGGACCATCCCCGACTTCTGGGCCGCGAAAGCATGTTTCGCCCGAATCCGTCCGGCGGGGTCAAACATGCTTTCGCGGCCGTGCGCCGCAATGGGCGCGGCGAACCGCTGGAGGGCCGCGAAAGCATGGCACCCTCGAAAGAAACCGCCCTCCCGTGATCCCACTACCATTCCTCAGTAACTGTCTGTTACCGGAATCACTTCGCCGCCGGCGTAGGTGGACAGGGCGCGGTAAACGGCCGGGTCGATCGTCTGGCCGACCCAGTGGACGCCGCCGTCGGCGTAGAGGAAATTGCAGCCGCCGGCGTGCATGCTGCGAAAACCGCTGACGCGACAATTGCCCGTCGCATTGTAGCCGGAACCGTCGGCGCCGATCACCGTGGGGGCGCCGGGCCGGCGGTTCATCGGCTCGTCCATCGGGTCGGGCGCCAGGCCGTACTGGGCCGTCACGCCGAACAGGCCGGCGTACCAGGGGTGTTGCGTGTCCCCCATGCTGGCGACGGCCCAGGCCTGATCCATCACCGGCGGCCCGACCAGGAACGGATCGTTCGCCTGCTGCGTGGGATCGTTCAGGTCGGCCACCAGATAATAAGGATTGCCGCCCGCCGCCTCGCCGACGGCGAATGTAGACGAAAGGCCGTCGCTTATGTCGGTGAAGCGGACGCGGAAGCGCGGCGTCGGCCCGAACTGGAACTGGCCGTTGACGACCGAGCCGTCCGCCTGGGCGACGTTGAACAGCCCGCGGACCTGCGGCGGGATTTTGGTCGGGTCGGCGGACAGGCCGGCGTTGGCCCCCTTGCACAGGACGTAGTCGCAGGCGCCGACGGAAGGGGGGATGGCGTTCCCCCACTGTTGAATGAGGGGCGTCAGGTCGATGGCGCCGCCCGTGCGGTTGGCGGGGCAGTAGAAGACCTTGATCTCGTGCGCCACCGCCGCGTAGTTCGTGGAGTCGTACCAGGGGGCGTCGTAGTTGTAGAGGCGGTGGACGGAGTCCTCTTCGAGATACGGCAGCAGGTCGGTAAATCCGGTGTGGTAGGAGTCTTGCACGTCGAGTTCCGTGACCATGCCGGGCGGCAGGCAGCCGTTGGCGTCGTGGAAGCCGTGCAGGGCCAGGCCGATTTGATGGAGGTTGTTGCCGCAGGCGATGCGGGCGGCGGCGGCGCGGACTTTCTGCACAGCCGGCAGCAGCAGGCCGATCAGGACGGCGAGGATGCCGATCACCACCAGAAGCTCGATCAGCGTGTACGCCCGACGCGTTGACGTCATGGTCGGTTCTCCCTGGGGCCTCGATTGGGATCGTATCGCAAGAACGGCGGCGGGTCGATGGCCGGGGCGCGAACAATCTTCGCCCACGGCGGCCAAGAACCTTCCAAGGTCACGACGCCGACGGGCCGCCGCCTTGCCGCCCTTTCGGCCCCCTTCGCCTTAGGACTCTGGAAATAAAGGGTTTATTCCACATTGCCGTTCCGCGCCCGTCGTGGCACGACGCTTGCTATTAGGGAAGCGGCGACCGTCGCGGAAGCTGGCGCCGCGCCAGAACGCCCGCGACAAGGACCGCTCTCCACGCGCCGCACCACGGAAGAAAACCATGCTGGTACTCAGTCGTCGGGTCGGTGAAGAAATCGTGATCGACGGACGGGTCCGTCTGGTCGTACTGGGGGTCAAGGCCGGGGTCATCAAACTCGGCTTCGTCGCCCCCTCCTCTGTCCGTGTGGACCGGAAAGAATTGCATGACCGCATCGTGTCCGAGCAAGGCGAAGGGGATTGCAACGCCCCATGTCCGACGTGACGACGGCAGACGCGGCAACTCATTTGTTCCCGCCGGCCGGGCGCGTCCCGGCCGGCGCCCGGCAGGAGGAGAAGGGCGAATGGGATTCGAGGACGGCCTCGCGGCCGAGGTCGCGGCCCTGGTCTACCGCCGGTTCCGAATGCGCCCGTCCCCCGACGGGGTGGTCGCCGACCTCGAACTGGACGCCGCCGAGCGCGAGTTGGCCGCCCCTCTCCCCCGAAGCTACCGTGCTTTCCTGCGCTACTTCGGCTCGCAAGCCCTCGTCGAACATGACCTGTTCGGGCTGCCTCGGAACGGATTGTGGGGCGACATCGTGCTGATGAATGATCTGGACGGCGGCATCCGGCCTCGCCATTATCTAAAGTTCACGGAGGACAACCAGGGCCGTTCTTACTACTTTGACACGGCGCGCATGGGTGGGGACGGGGAATGTCCGGTGGTGGTTCGGGACCGTCGCGGCGTCGAGACCGAGTTCGCCCGCGGCTTCCTGGACTTCCTGTCGGGAGCGGGCGCGGCGGGTAAGGTGATCCGGGGCGCGTAGCGTCAGAGGAAGTGGACATGTTCCGCGGAGTTTCCGTGCTGCTTGACGAGCAGCCCCCACGGGGCGGGGCGATGGCCCACGCCAGTGAGTGGGCCGAACGGCTGCGCCTGCCGCTGCGCACGGTCTCCTGCCCCGCGCCGCCGCCGCGCGCGAGTTCTTCCGGCCCTTTGAACTCTGCGTCTTCGGCGGCGGCCTGCCGCCCGCGTTCCGCCAGACGCTCCTGGCCCGGTCGCTCCGCACGCCCCATGCCGCCGTGCTGACCTGCCCGCCGGCGTGGCGGCCGCTGTCGCGCGTGCTGGTGCTGAATCAATGTCTCCGGCCCGGCGACGGCTTCCTCGATACGGTCGCCGCCCTTTGTCGGACATTCCAGGTCGTTCCGGTCGTTTTAACGGTAAGTCCGTCGGAAGCCTCGGCGCGAACGTGTGAACGCGCCGCGGAAGAGGCGTTCGCCGCCCGCGGCCTGCCCGCCGATTTTGACCTGATGGCGGGATGCGACGCGCCGACGGCCGTGGCCCGGGCCGCCCGGTGGCGGCGCTGCTCCCACGTCTTCGTGGAACGGCGCGCCGCCTCCCCCTGGCGCCGGTGGTTGGGCGGGGATGTGATGCGGGAGCTGGCCTGTCTGTCGGACTCCCTGAGTATGGTCGCTTTTGCGGGTGAATCGCTATGTGGTTGATCCGGGCCTCTCTCCAAAACGCCTACATGGTGGCCACGCTGGTCTTCATGCTCTTCGCCCTGGGCGTCGTCGCCCTGACCAGCATCCCCATCGACATTTTGCCGGTCTTCAAGTCGCCGGCCGTGCAGGTGCTCACCTACTACCAGGGGATGCCGGCCTCGTCGGTCGAAAAGACCATCACGAACCGCATCGAGCGCTGGACCGACCAGGCGCCCGGCGCCGCCCGCGTCGAGTCCAAGTCGGTCCCCGGCGTTAGCATCGTCAAGATCTTCTTCCGCGACGACATCGACCCCAACGCCGCCCTGACCATGACCAACTCGCTGGCGCTGGGCGCCCTGCCGACGCTGCCGCCCAACACCCTGCCGCCGGTGGTGTTGCCGTTCGACCCGACCGGCACGCTGCCGCTCGGCATCCTCACCGTCAGCATCCCCGGCAAGACCGAGGCCGACGTCAAGGACTACGCCCGCATCGACGTGCGCAACATGCTCGGCGCCGTGCCCGGCTGCGTGGCCCCCGTGGTGGTCGGCGGCAAGGACCGCACCATCCTCATCTACCTCAAGCCCAAGGAGATGGAGGCCCGCAACGTTTCGCCGCTCGACGTGGTGAGCGCCCTCCAGAAGGGCAACCTGATGGTCACGCCCGGCACGGCCTACTTCGGCGACAATCAGGTGTTGCTCGACACCAACGTCATGGTCAAAAACGTCGCCGAGTTGAACGACCTGCCCATCCGCATCAAGCCCAACGACAACGTCTACCTCCGCGACATCGGCCGCGCCGAGGATTCGGCCACCATTCAGACCTCGCGGGTGCGCATCGACGGCCAGCGCGAGGTCTACGTCCCAATCTACCGCCAGCAGGGCGCCAGCAGCCTGGCCGTGGTCGATAAGCTCGTCGCCCACCTCGGCTACATGAAGGATCGGCTGCCTCCGGGCACCGAACTCAACTTCATCATGGACCAGTCGGTCTACGTCCGCGAGGCCATCTGGAGCCTGGTCCACGAAGGGGCGATCGGCGCCGCCCTGGTGTCGCTGATGATCCTGCTGTTTCTCGGCAACTGGCGCATGACCGTGATCGCCAGCACGTCGATCCCGCTGGCCATCCTCGGCGCCATCATCGGCCTGTACGTCACCGGCAACACCATCAACGCCATGACGCTGGGCGGCCTGGCCCTGGCCATCGGCCCGCTGGTGGACGACGCCATCGTCGCCCTGGAGAACATCCACCGCCACGGCACGATGGGCAAGTCGCGCCTGCGCACCGCCCTGGACGGCTCGGTCGAGGTCATGGTGCCGGTCATGGTCGCCACCTGCACGACCATGATCGTACTGGCGCCGCTGGGCCTGATGCCGGGCATGGGCGGCTTCCTGTTCAAGCCGCTGGCCCTGGCCGTCGCCTTCGCCATGGCCACCTCCTTCGTCCTGTCGCGCACCTACGTCCCGATGATGTGCGCCAATTTCCTCGGCAAGGAGCAAGGCCACGGCGGCCACGGCCATGCCGTCGGCGAAAATGGCGACGGCCACGGCCACGCCGCGCCGAGCGGCGGCCTGTTCGGGGCCGTCCACCACCGCTTCGAGCGCTTCATGGACGGGGTCACGCGCGGCTACACGGCGGCTCTGCACTGGGCGTTGAACCATCGCGTCATCGTCCTGGGCGGCGTCCTGACGCTGTTCGTCGGCTCGCTGTTCCTGACGCTCGGCATCGGCCGCGAGTTCTTCCCGCAGGTGGACGCCGGCCAGATCACCTTGTATCTCCGGGCGCCGTCCAACCTGCGCCTCGACGCCAGCGAGCAACGCGTCGCCCAGGTGGAGAAGTTCATCGACGACAACATCCCCGCCGACGAACGCGAGAAAGTGGTGTCGGAAATGGGCCTCGACCCGGACTGGTCGGCGGCCTACACGGCCAACTCCGGCCAGCAGGATTCGGTGATCCGCATCCAGCTCAGCGAAAAGCGCCGTTTCAGCTCCCAGGAATACGCCATCAAGCTCCGGCACGCCTTTGAACAGGACCCGCACTTCGCCGACCTGCGCGCCAGCTTTGACACCGGCGGCATGGTGTCCACGGCCCTAAACTTCGGCGCCTCGTCGCCGATCGACGTGCAGATCCAGTTCACCAACGGCAAGGACCCGCGGGCGGCCCAGCAGAAGGCCATGGACCTGGCCCAGCAGATCCGCGGCGCCATTACCGGCGTGCGCGGCGCCGCCGACGTACGCGTGCAGCAGCGCCTCGACGCCCCCTATCTGATTATCGACGTGGACCGGGAAAAGGCGGCCGCCGCCGGCCTGTCCGCCCAGGACGTGATCCTCCAGGTGGTGGCGACCATGAACTCCAGCGTGTCGATCAACCGTAACTTCTGGATCGACACCCACAGCGGCAATCAATACTTCGTGGCGGTCCAATATCCCGAAAGCCGCACGGAGGACCTACAGGACTTGCTCAACATCTTCGCCACCGGCACCAACCAGCCCGACGCGGTGAAGCTGTCCAGCCTGGTCCACCTCCGTTCCGACACCGACGCCGTGGAGGTCAACCATACAAGCCTTTACCCGATCTTCAATGTGCTGATAAACACCGAAAACCGCGACATCGCCGGCGTGGCCGGCGACATCATCCCGCGGCTCCGCGCGGTGCAGCGCAAGGCCTGGGAGCGCGACGCGGCCTACCACCACCAGCCCACGGTGCAAGTCCCCAAGGACGGCGCCGGCGGCGAGATGGCGTTCCCCAATCGGGTGATGGTGGCGATGCACGGCGAATACGGCCGCATGAACGAGTCGCTTTACAACCTGGCGACCGGCCTGGCGCTGGCGTCGGTGCTGGTTTACCTGTTGCAGGTGGCCCTGTTCCGCTCGTGGGTCGGCCCGTTCATCATCATGTTCACGGTGCCGCTGGGCCTGATCGGCGTGCTGACGATGCTGTTCCTGAGCCACACCACCCTGAATGTGCAGTCGGAAATGGGGGTGATTTTCCTCGTCGGCATCGCGGTCAACAACGGCGTGCTGTTGCTGGACTTCGCCAACAAGCAGCGGCAACAGGGGGCCGCGGCCCGCGACGCGGTGGCGACGGCGGCGGTGATCCGCTTCCGGCCGATCCTGATGACGTTTTTGGCGACGTTCCTGGACCTGATCCCGATGGCCATCGGCTTCGGCCGCGGCAGCGAGGCCAACGTGCCGCTGGCGCGGGCGGTGGTCGGCGGCCTACTGACCTCGACGGCCTTGACGCTGTTCGTGGTGCCGATCCTCTATTCGCTGTTCATCCGCGACGGGGCCGACCCGCGAGTGGACCTGGACGCGGAGACGGCGGAGGCGCCGGCCGACGGGCCGCCGGCGTCGCCGATACCGATCCTGGAAGGGAACGGCGTACCGGCGGAGGTGTTCACCGATCTCCGGGCGGACGGCGGCGACGCGGGACTGATTCAGGGAGACGACGGATAGGAATTAGTCAATGACCGGCCCGGAGCGCGAGCGACGGGTTGAGGCGAAACCCGTCGCTCGCGCTCCGGGCTGGTAAGATAGCGAGATTGTCAGGCGACACCCGCCCCCTTTGCTGACGAGGAACCCGAAATGACTGATAAACCCAAGACGACCTGGCGGCGCCTCCTCTTCATCGGCGCCCTCGTCCTCGTCGGCCTGCTGGCGGCCGGCGCGGTTACGGCGGCCGTGCTCCACAACCAGGGCGCGACGACCAATTCGCCGCCGCCGTCGGGGCCGTCGGCCGACGCCGGCGCCGGCGCCGGCGCCGGCGCCGATTCGGTCAAGACCGTGCGTCCGAAGCTCGACCCCGACTTTAAGGTCATCGCCTCCAACCCCGGCTACGTCAACGCCTATTACCGCGTCGATCTGGAGGCCCAGGTCCCCGGCGTCGTCGAGAAGCTCACGAAGGACATTGGAGATCCTGTAAAGAAGGGCGAAGAGGTCCTGAAGCTTTCGGTCCCCGACCTGGCGGCGGACGTGAAGGTCAAGGACGCCATCATCGCGGACAAGCGGGACGAGCTAACGGTCGCGCAGAGCCAAAAGGAACTGGCCGACGCCGCGATCAAGGCCGCGCAGGCGGTGGTCAAGGAAATGACGGAGAACGTGGTGGTCGCCGCCGACGACGCGGAGTACCGGGCGACGAGGGCGCGGCGTTTCGAGACGCTGGTAGGCGAGAGCGCGGCCATCAAGGACGTGGCGTCGGAGACGCTGGCGGAATCCAAGAAGGCCCAGGCGGCGGTGGTCGGCGCCCAGGCGTCGGTGGAGCGGGCGCAGACGGAGGTGGCGGAGGCGACGGCGAAGTTGGGGGCGGCGCGGGCGGACCTCAAGCTCCAGCAGGCGGAAATCGACCAGGCCATCGCCGAGCGCGACAAGGCCCAGGCCATGCTCGATTTCGCCTCGCTCAAGGCGCCGTTCGACGGCGTGGTCGTCCGCCGACTGGTGGACCCCGGGTCGTTCGTTTCCAACTCGTCGGCCGGCCACAGCGACGCTCTGCTGACCCTGGAGCGCACCGACATCCTGACCGTCGTCGGCAATTTCCCGGACGTGTACGCCCCGTACATCAACAACGGGACGGAGGTGCTGCTGGAGATGAGCGAGTTGCCGGGCGTGGTCATTCACGGCAAGGTCACCCGCTACGCCCCGACGCTGCAAACGGCGAGCAGCGACCGCACCATGCGCGTCGAGGTGGACCTGTACAACGGCTCGGCTGAGGAATATCAGAAGTTCATGAAGACGACGGCGGTGACGCGCGAAGGCCTCAAGGGCGGCGAACTGCCGCTGTTCCCGGCCGTCACGGTTACGTCCGGCTCCAAAAAGGTCCAGCTGTTGCCGGGCATGTACGGCGACATGAAGCTGGTGCTGAAGAATTTCAAGAACGCCGAATTGTTGCCCAGCAGCGCCGTTTTTAGTCGGGGCGGTGTGCGCTATGTTTTCCTGGTCCGCGACGGCAAGGCGATGCTGACGCACGTGGACGTGCAGGCGGAGAACGGCACGCTGGATAAGGTGTTAGTGAGCGAGACTAAGGACGGCGAGGAGGTGTGGCGCGAACTGCTGCCTACAGACGAGGTGGTCAACAGCAACCAGGGCGAGCTGCGCGACGGGCAAGAGATCAAAACCGTTCCGGTCGAGTGGTGAGGCTGGTGGATCTACGGGCGTCCGGAATCGGCGGGGGTTCGCCGCGGCGCGCGAGCGGAGCGCTTTCCCAACGCGCTCCGCTGGCGCGTCGCGGCTAACCGGCCCAGATCATCCGGACCATGAATCCGATGCAGGACCGCTCGGGCCGGCGAGGTCGCCGATTATCGGCGTCGATCGGCCGACCCTTGCGCCGCTTGCGAACGGTATTCATCCCTTCCAAGAGCATATTTCACGGCCGGCTGATCGTAGCCGGGGAGGGGGTATTCGCCGACCCGCCTCAGCCCCGCCTTCTCCATCACCCGGATCGAAGCGACGTTGCCGGCCAGCGCCGTCGCCACCACGCAGACGGCGCCCAGTTCGATACACGCCCTGCGCACCACGCCCGCGCCCCCTCGGTGGCGTAGCCCTTGCCCCACGCCGCCTTGCGCAGGCGGTATCCCAACTCGACATCGGTGGGCAGGAAGGCGACTTCCGCCGCGATGCGGGAGTCGAGGGCCGGCCGCAGACTGAACCAGCCGAGAAACGCGCCGCCCGCCTTCTCCATCGCCGCCCAGTACCCGTAGCCCTCATAACGGACGTAATAGGGGAGGTAGACGATCCGGATGCGCTCGCGGTAGGCTTCGGCGTCGGCCATCGCATAGGGGCCGACGAAGCGCATCACGTCGGGGTCGGCGTCCAGGGCGCACAGGCCGTTTGCGTCGTCCTCGGTGAATTCGCGCAGGACCAGGCGTGAGGTTTCGAGGACGACCTTCATGGGATCCCCCGGAGTCGGGCAGGGGACGCCGCGGCCGGCCCGCCGTAGAATCGACTCGGCGTCCCCCGTGTTTCGCCGCGGTGAATTGTATATGGAACCTCTGAACATCGCCTTGCTCGGCTGCGGCACCGTCGGCGGCGGCGTGGCCAAGCTGCTGCTGGAGCAGCCGGAACGCCTGGCCGCCCGCGCCGGCCGGCCGCTGGTCCTGTGCCGGGTGGTGGTGCGCGACCCCGACAAGCCGCGGGCCGTCCGCCTGCCGCGCGTCCTCGTGACCACTGACCTGCAACAGGTGCTGCGCGACCCAAGCATCCACGTGGCCGTCGAGGTGGTCGGCGGCGTGGACTGGGCGCGGCAGGCCGACCTGGCGCTGCTGGCGGCCGGCAAGGACGTGGTGACGGCCAACAAGGCGCTCCTGGCCGTACACGGCGCCGAGGTCTTCGACGCCGCCCGGAGGCACGGCCGGGCCGTCGCCTTCGAGGCCAGCGTGGCCGGCGGCGTACCGATCGTCGCCGCCCTCGCCCAGAGCCTCGCCGCGAATCAGATATTAGCGATCCAAGGAATCCTCAATGGTACCAGCAACTTCATTCTCACCAGCATGACCGAGGGCAACCGCAGCTACGCCGACGCCCTGGCCGAGGCCCAGCGCCGCGGCTACGCCGAGGCCGACCCGACCCTCGACGTCAACGGCGTGGACGCCGCCCACAAGCTGGCCATCCTCGCGCAGATCGCTTTCGGCGTGGCCGTGCCGATGGCCGCCATCGAGTGTCGCGGCATCGCCGAGGTGGACGCGCTGGACGTCCGCTTTGCCGGCGAGCTGGGCTACGTCATCAAACTGTTGGCCGAGGCGTTCCTTTCGGACAACCAGCTGGCGCTGCACGTCTCGCCGGTGTTGCTGCGACGGCCGACGCCGTTGGCCCAGGTGCGCCGGCGCCTACAACGCCATTTCCGTGGTCGGCGACGCCGTGGGCGACACGCTGTATTACGGACAGGGGGCGGGGCAAATGCCGACGGCCAGCGCCGTGACGGCCGACCTGATCGACCTGGCCGTCGGCCGCAGCCAGCGCACGTTCCAGACGCTGCGGTTGTGGAACGCCAACGGCACGCGGACGCAGCTACGGCCGCCGGCGACGGTGCGCACGCGGTTCTATTTACGGCTGCTGGTGGACGACCGGCCGGGCGTGCTGGCGGAGGTGGCGCATCTGCTGGCGGCGCACCAGATCAGCATCGCGTCGGTGATCCAGCACGAGACGCCGGACGAGACGGAAGGGACGCGGGTGCAGTTGGTCATCATGACGCACACGGCGCCGACGGGGGCGTTCCGGTCGGCGGCGGCGGAGATGGGGCGGCTGGGCTGCGTGGCGTCGCCGGCGGTGTATTATCCGGTGGGGGATTGAAAGGCGGGTTGTTGGCCGGGCGCCAACTTAGCTCGGCTTGGGCTTTCCCTTGCGCCGCGGCGGCTTTTTGCGGGGCCGCAGCCCCTTTTCGTGCAGATACTTGTTGGCCCAGTCCCGTTCCGCGCCGAGCAGCGGAGGATCGGGATCCACGGCGTAATTCAGCGTCCCTTCGTAGGCGCCGTTGCGGTAGCACTGCTCAACCAGAGACTGCAAGTCCCGCGGTGCATCGGCGTCGCTTGGCCGCAAGGGAACCTTCACGATCGGGAGCCGCGCCCAGAGCGGAATCGGGTACACCTCGGCCTTGTCGCGCAACGTAGCCCGGCGAAGGCAGGTCATATAACCGGTGCGGCCCCGGGGCTTGAAGTGCTCCAACGGAAACGCCAGCGTGTGAATGCCAAATCGGTTCAGGTCGATCTCGACCAGGTTGGCGTCCGAGGAGCAGACCTCGCGTTGCTTGCGCAGGTATTGCGCCCGGTTCGGGCCGGGCGACTTGTTGCTCGGGCTGAGAAATTCAAGGACCGTGACGACGCGATTGCCGCTCTCGCGGTCGATGATTTCGAGAAAGGTTTCGACGACCTGCTCCCGCTCGGTATCGACCAAGAGCGTCTCGGCCACGGCGACGCCCGCCGGCGGCGGCGCCTCCGTGTTCCGCTTCGACGTATATTCGACCACGCGCACGTCGGGAAACAGCGGATGATCGCCCAGCCCTTCGGGCGTTTCCAGCAGGAGGCTCTCCTCGACGCGGGCGCGCAACAGGTTGGGGAGGACGCCCTGGAGCGCATCGCGCGCGTAGATGACGAGCCGGGCGTGGATGTCGCGCCAGTGGGATTCGAGGTAGGGGTCCATTCCGGGGAAGGGGCTTGGCATCGGTCGGCCTCTACAGGAAGCACATCCGGATCAAGCGTCCGGAGTGTCCAGGATCTGTTTCAACCGACCCGCCAGTTCCAGCGGAAGATTCGTCAGCCACGACGCGTCGATCAGTCGGACACCGATCATGTCGCGCAAGTGGGTACGGTCCTTGTCGCGATTCGACATCAGCTTCATCGATACAAGCGACTCGAGAGCGATCACGTGGAAATTGGCAGGATCCTCGACGGTCTGAATCTCCGGCGCCGGCAGCGGGTGATCGGGGCGGACCTTTTCCCCGGCGAATAGGAGATGGACGGCCTCGCTCGGCTTGCCCTCCGCCCCGTCGCGGAACATGACGACATCCAGCAGTTCGTCCGCGACAAAGCCCGCCTGCTCTAGGGCGGTGGTAATGGCGGGCAGATCGCTCCGGCGGACCAGCAAGTCAATGTCCCGCGTGTTGCGTACCGCGCCTTCATCGACGGTCGCCACCCACGAGGCCACGGCGTTGCCGCGGACCACGGCGTAAGGAACGCCGGCCCGGTTCAACGCCGTCGTCGCCCGCAACAGCCTCTCGCGCACTTTTGCCACCGCTCGCTCCATTCGGTCCAGAATGTCCACGCTCATGCCGACGATCTGGGCCGTCCAGCGCAACGCGCCCTCTTGGGATGGATGAATCGGCTTGGTCATTGCCTGTTCCATTTATGACGGTAGAAGGACGGCGTCACTTCTTCCCCTTCCGTTCCGGCAACGGCATCGACACGGGGAGGTCGTCGCCGGCAGGGTCGTCGCTGAAGGAACGCCCTCCCTCGTCCTTGCCGTTGGCGCCGACGCTGTAGAACAGGTAGCCCTTTTCCGCGGGGCGGTAGACGAGCGCCTTCCCGGAAAAGAGATCGTCCGGGACGACCGCCAAGTATTTGGGGGCGAGATCGCCCAGTTTCGCGGGGTAGTGCCCGTGGTCGCGGTGGTAGGCGGCCAGGGCGAAAGCGACTTGCACGTTTTGCTGCACCTGCTCGTCCCGGTCGTAGGCGGTCTGCACCTTGCGGCAAGTGGGGATGAGCACGCCGATATCGACGCCGTTGATCGACCGACTAATCTCCTTGCTGACCGTCTTGTCGGGAGGTCCCAGAAGGATTTCGGCGAGCCGCGCCGACTCGGACGGCTCAACCAGCAGTGAATGGATCTCTTGGTCGATCCTTTTTAACTGCATCTCCCGATCGGCGCGGTCCTTGAGCCGCATCGCGGTAGCCAGGCGGTCGAACCAGTAATTACCGTCGCGCAGCGAGGGGGCCCAATCAATCGCGGCCAGGGCCTTTTCGCCGTCCGCATCGGGCTTGGGCGGCGCCGGCCTGTTGTGGTAAATGGCCTCCATCAGGCCGAAGCCGCGGCGGCGGACGAACTGTACCAAATCGAGATGCGTGAACCGCTCGGCCAGGTCGATTTTGTCGGCCGTCGGCGGCATAGGCGGCAGGCCTTGCAGGTCTTTGAGACGGTCTCGAATCTGCTTGGCGGTCAAGTCGGCGCGCTCCAGGTACGCCAAATCGGCTTTGCTCGCGATCCCATCACAGGCGACGCCGACCAGGCCTTCGATCGTGCTGCCGCCGCGGGCGATGAGACGGCCGAGCCGATGACAGGCGAGCAGGTCCCGCCAGGCATCGTCGAATTTTCCCTCGTTGACGCGCAGCATTGCGCGGGCGGCCAGGGCGACGGCCAATTCCCGACACGACAGCATGCCCGGAAGCAGCATATCCATCAGCATGTCTGGCTTCTCGTCTTTCCAATGGGTAACGAGTGGGTTGAAATACTCCGGGCTCTTCGTCGCCTCGACGACGACGGCCAACGGCTTCTCGTTGGCCTCCAGCCACGCCGCGATGTTCGGATAGTCCTTCGCCGCCCACGGCCGTTGGGCGGCCCGCCTTTGCTGTTCGTAGATCGCATCGAACTGGCCCGGGGCGAGCTTGAGTTGGTCCTTCACGAAATGGCGAAGCGGGATAAAGTAGGCGCCGTCCTTCGGCGGTTCGTCCATCCCGAGCCGTTTGAAGAACTCGGCCGGCATCCGCTTGCCGCCCTCGGGCGTCGGCCCCAGCGCCTTCCAGAGGAGGACGTTGGCGTTCTTCTCCGGGGCGACGCCGGCGCCGAGTCGGTCGTTGAGGGCGGCCTCGTAGTCGATGTAGCCGTCCTTGTCGAGCGGGCCGGTGACGTAGGTCGTGTCCTTGCCGAGCGGGAGCTTCGGGGCCGGCGGCCCGTCGGCGGCCAGGACCAAACACAGAAGGAGGGAAGGACCGATCAGATTCATGGAGTCGTTTCCAAGAGTACGAAAGAGGATCGGGTTTAGACCAAATTCAGAGGAGCGGTCGGGCTGATATGGATACTAAAGCGTCTGGGAGTCGGGGTCAACCGCCTTCCGTTCGCTCATGCTCGCACGCAGAGTGGCCGCGGCCTATCATCTCGGGTAGACTCCCCGCATGAAGTACGCCATCGTCATCCCCGACGGCTGCGCCGACGAGCCGCAGGCCTCCCTCGGCGACAAGACCCCGTTGCAGGCCGCCCGCAAGCCGAACATGGACGGCGTCGCCCAAACCGGCGCCGTCGGCCGCTCCAACAACGTGCCGCGGCCGCTGACACCGGCCAGCGACGTGGCCACGCTCAGCCTCTTCGGCTACGACCCCCTCGCCGTCTACACCGGACGGGCGCCGCTTGAAACCGCTGCCATGGGCGTCGCCCTCGGCCCCAACGACTGGGCCATCCGTTGCAACCTCGTACACCTCGAGAACGGCGAGATGCGCGACTTCACGGCCGGCCACATCACCAGTGAGGAGGGCCGGCCGCTCGTCGAGGCCGTCCAGGCCGCGCTCGGCGGACCCACGCCCGGCGGCCGGCTGGAGTTCCATCCTGGCGTCAGTTACCGCAATATCCTCGTTTTCCGAGCCGACAAGGCGGCCCCGTTCGCCGCCGACACGAAGACGCAGCCGCCGCACGACATTCCCGACAAGCCGATCGCCGACCACCTCCCGCAGGGACCGGGGAGCGACCTGTTGCGCGACCTGATGGGGCGGAGCCGGGCCGTGCTCGCCGGCCATCCGGTCAACAAGGCCCGCGCGGAAAAGGGCAAGCGGCCGGCCACGCAGGTCTGGCTGTGGGGCCAGGGCAAGGCGCCGAAGTTGCAGCCGTTCGCGGAGAAGTACGGCAAGCGCGGGGCCATCCTCAGCGCCGTCGATCTGGTGCGCGGCGTCGGCGTGCTGCTCGGCTGGAAGCGCATCGACGTGCCGGGCGCCACTGGCTATCTCGACACCGATTACGCCGCCAAGGGCCGGTACGCCGTGGCCGCGCTGCGGGATTACGATCTGGTATGCGTCCACGTCGAGGCGCCGGACGAAGCGTCCCACGAAGGCAAGGCGGATGAGAAAGTGAAAGCGCTGGAGCGCATCGATGAGTGTATCGTCGGCCCGCTGTTGGAGGCGCTGCCGAAACACGGCGACTGGCGCATCCTCGTGTCGCCGGACCACCGCACGACGCTGCGCACCCGCGCCCACGCCTACGGCATGGTTCCGTTCGCCGTCGCCGGGACCGGGATCGCGTCGAAGGGGCAGCCGTCCTACGACGAGACGGTTGCGGAGAATAGCGATCTTGCATTTGAGAAGGGTTTCGAGTTGATGCGGCTGTTCCTCGGCTAACCGCGCCGCTCCTTTTCGCGCCTCGGATTTGGAGGCTGTATCGTGGCCGTGTCCCGCTGTCCCCACTGTGATTTGGTCCTGACGCGGGAAGAACTCCTGGAGGCCTCCTCGGTCTGCCCGGACTGCGGCGAGCCGCTCGGCGTTGCCGCGCGGCCGAAGCCGCTCGAGTCGCCCGTTCCCCCTCCGCCGGCCCCACCCCCGCGCCGGTGGGCGCATCGGGCCGCACTGGCCTTCGCCCTCGCCCTGCTTGTCCTCTCCGTCGGCGGGGCGTGGCTCTCCTGGCACTGGCCGGCCGGCGCGGCGGACGGAACGCGGCATGAGGTCGCCGCCGCCGATCCCCCGCCCAAGCCGGCGCCACCCGCGCCCTCCCCGGCGCCACCGGAAAAAGCGCCACAACCGCCAAAGGTGGACGCCACGAACCCGCCGCCCGCCCCCGCGCCGGCGGCCGCTCCCATAAAGCCGGCGCGAACCGTGACGCCGCCGCCCTCCCTGGCCGACCTCGAAAAACGCGGCGGCCGCTTCGACCGCGATGGGTCCGGCCAGATCGTCGCCGCCCGATTGGCCAACACTAAAGTGGATGACAGCGACCTTCAAAGCCTGGAAAAGCTCGTCGGTCTGCGGCGGCTGGACCTCGATCACACGCGGATCGACGGCGACGGCCTGGCGCACCTGAAAGGGCTGCGGGAATTGCGGACGCTGAGCCTGCGCGGCACGCGCGTGACCGATCCGGGTCTGGTGCAGCTGCCCGGCGTCACCGGCCTCGACCTCAGCGACACGCCGATCACCGACGAAGGCGTGGCCCGCCTTCGCGGCCTGTCTTCATTGCGGAAACTGTGCCTCGGCGACACGCGCGTCACCGGGGTCGGCCTGGAGCGTCTTAGCGGCCTGACCGTCCTGGACCTGAGCGGAACGCCCGTCACCGACGCGGGGCTGGATCATCTCAAAGAACTGACGCAACTCCGCGAACTACACCTTGGAGGCACGAGGGTCACGGACGCCGGCGTGGAATCGCTGCGGCGCCGGCTGCCGGGCGTCACGGTCTTTCGCTGAATCCAGGAGGCCGCCATGTTCGCGTTTTTCAACTTGGGTGCTATGGAAATCGTCGTCCTCGGCGGGATTTTCCTCGTACTGGTTGTGCCGGCCGTGGTGCTGGCGGTCGTGCTCACTTTCGTGCTGCGGCGGAAACGGCCGATCGAGCCGGACGACGGTGGTCCCACGCCCCTGGAGCGGGCGAAGAACGCGGCGGCCGTGCTAACGCCGGAGGAGCGCGAGGCGCTGCGCCGCTCCCTGGAACGACAGCAACCGCCCCCGTCTGGCGAGCAAGGGATCACTTCGTGAAGTAGATTGAAACTTCTTCGTAACTCGTCGCCGTTGTGTGTTGAACGACAATAGAAATGGGTTCTTCCGCAAAGTTGGTGAAGACGTCTCCCTCTTCCACGCCGGCCGGCCAGACTGGCTGTTTCTCCTATTATACGGAGCGGTCTTCACCAACTTTGCGGGAGAACCCATTTCTATTGTTGCCTGACACGATCTCTACTTCGCCTTGCACGTCCTCTCCGAACCCACTACACTGCGTTTTTGGGTACAAACTACCCGGTCAGGAAGGGGCGCCGTGAGAGATGCCGAATGACGTTGGGCGCCAGTACGACCCTTCCAACCCCCTCATCGTCCAGGGCGACCGATCCGTCCTCGTCGAAGTGGACAACCCCCTTTACGCCGAGGCCCGCGACGCGCTGGCCCCCTTCGCCGAGCTGGAAAAAAGCCCCGAACACATCCACACCTATCGCCTGACGCCCCTGTCGCTGTGGAACGCCGCCGCCGCCGGCATGACGGCCGACGCCATGCTCGACGTGCTCTGCAGATACAGCAAGTTCCCGGTGCCGTCGAACCTGTCCTCCGACCTCGCGGAAGTCGTGAGCCGCTACGGCCGCGTCCGCCTGGAACGCCTGGCCGAGCCGGGCGACGCCGCCCCCGCCCTGCGTTTGGTCTGCAAGGACGGCCCGCTGCTGGAGGAACTGGCCCGCCAGCCCAAGGTCCGCGCCTTCCTCGGCGACCGACTGGACGCGACCAGCTTCCGCATCGAACCCGGCTTCCGCGGCGTCCTCAAGCAAGCCCTCGTCGCCGTCGGCTATCCCGCCGAGGACCTGGCCGGCTACACCGAGGGGGCGGCCTTGCCAATCCACCTGCGCACGGTGGCGCGCTCGGGCCTGCCGTTCCACGTCCGCGACTACCAGCGCGAGGCCGGCGACGTTTTCTATGCCGGCGGCGACGCCCGCGGCGGCAGCGGCGTCGTGGTGTTGCCGTGCGGCGCCGGCAAAACCATCGTTGGCATCGCCGCGATGGCCCTGATGCAGCGCAACACCCTGGTGCTGACCACTGGCGTCACGGCCGTCAAGCAGTGGCGCCGCGAGATCCTCGACAAGACCGACCTGACCGAGGAACAGGTGTGCGAGTACACCGGCGACACCAAGGAAATCGGCCCGGTGACGTTGGCGACTTACCAGATCCTCACCCACCGCAACGACAAGACGGAAGAGTATCCGCACTTTCAGCTGTTCGACAAGCGCGACTGGGGTCTGATTATTTACGACGAGGTTCACCTGCTGCCGGCCCCGGTGTTCCGCGTCACCGCCCACATCCAGGCGCGGCGGCGGCTGGGCCTGACGGCGACGCTGGTGCGCGAGGACGGCCGCGAGGCCGACGTCTTCAGCCTGATCGGCCCGAAGAAGTACGACGTGCCATGGCGCGAGCTGGAGACGCGCGGCTGGATCGCCGAGGCGACCTGCGCCGAGGTGCGCGTGGCCATGCCGGACGCGCTGCGGATGGAATACGCCGTGGCCGAGTGGCGCGACAAGTACCGCATTGCCAGTGAGAACCCGGCCAAGGACGACGTGGCGGCCGCCCTGCTGGAGCGCTACGCGGACAGCCGCGTGCTCATCATCGGCCAGTATTTGAAACAGCTGCGTCGGCTGCGCAAGCGCTTCAACCTACCGCTCATCACCGGCCAGACGCCGAACGCGGAGCGCGAAGACCTGTACAATAAGTTCCGAAGGGGCGAACTGCGGCAACTGATCCTGTCGAAGGTCGGCAACTTCGCACTGGATTTGCCGGACGCAAATGTGTTGATCCAGGTGTCCGGCACGTTCGGCTCGCGTCAGGAAGAGGCCCAGCGGCTGGGGCGCATCTTGCGGCCCAAGCCGGGCGGCGAGGTGGCCCATTTTTATACGCTGGTGACGCGCGACACGCGGGAACAGGACTTCGCCCACCATCGGCAATTGTTCCTGACCGAGCAGGGCTACAGTTATCGGATCGCCGACGGGGCCGAGATGACGGACAAGATGCAGGCGGCCGGATGAACGAAAAGATGATTCACCACAAAGACACAAAGAACACAAAGAAGACAGAAAAGAGGGTTCCAGGGCGCGGCTGTCTCGAACCCTGCCTTTTGCCTTCTTTGTGCTCTTTGTGTCTTTGTGGTGAATCTTCTCTGGAAAAGGTGCCATGCTGAACGATCCCCCCCGCCCGACCGCCGGCGCCCGGATTCCGGTGAAGCTGCACCGGCGCGTCTGTCTGATTCAGACGGAAGACGCCGTGCTGGCCGAGGAACTGCTGGCCCGGAAGAAGCTGGCCCAGGACGTGGTCGGCCGGCTCACCGACCGCGTCTTGCTCGTCCGACCCGGCCGGGTGGACGCGGTGATTCAGGAACTTCAGCGGATGGGCCATACCCCGCAGGTGGCCGCGAAGGAGCCGGGCCGGCGCACGGGCTGAAACCGACCAGCATGACGATCCCCGAACCCGCCTTCTGGGCCGACCTCCTGCGGCGCACTCTTTCGTCCTACGACGAGCCGTTGCTGCGCCAGACCGCCGCGCAACTCATCAAACCGCGCAACCAGTGGCCGGTCGAGGAACTCATCGAACGCTGCGTCACGGGCGCCGAAAACCCCGCCGTGCTCGACCGCCGCCTCGCCGACCTGGAGGCCGCGCCGCGCCGCCTTCTGGCCCTGATCGGCCACAGCCGACAGCCGTTTTGGGACCTGGGCAATCTGGTCGAAATGCTGGTGGCGCTGGGCTGTACCGATGGGTTGCAACCCGTGTTCGCCTTGCTGCGGGCCGGCCTGCTCTACCCTCGCCTGCCAAACGGCGGCGTGCGCATCAAGACGTTCGAGCAATGGCTGGCGTTCCCCGCCGCCACCGGCCTGGCCGTATTCTCCCTGCCGCTGATCGCCTCGCGCTCCATCGGCGAAGACCTCGGCTTGCCCGACCTATCTCAAGTGGCGAGTGGCGAGTGGCGAGTGGCGAGTGAAGACGGAGAAGAGGACTCCAGATCGTCGTCATCATCTTCTTCACTCGCCACTCGCCACTCGCCACTCGCCACGCCTCAAGAGGCGGACGGCCTGGAATGGCTGCTGCGCATGGCCGTGCTTTGGCAGCAGGCCACGGCCGCCCCGCTGCGGCGCACCCAGCAGGGTGATTTCTTTAAACGCGATCTGGATCGTCTCAAGCAGGACGCGCTTCTCAACGGCCCACCCGCCGACCGTCTGACGGACGTGCCGGACCTCGGCTTTCTCGTGGCCGTTCTGGCGGAGCGCGAGGGCGTGCTTCGGGAGGCGGACGGCGAAATCCGGGCCGGCCCGCTGCCCGCCGTCTGGGATTCGGGATTGGCGCCGTCGCTGGAATCGCTCTGGTCGCAGCTGCCGCGGCTGCGGGCGTGGAACCCCATCGACGGCTGGCGCGGGGGCGAAACGTCGGCCGGCAATCCGTTCCCCTCGGCGTACCTGCTGGCGTTCCTGCTGCTGGCCCGCTTGCCGGAAGGGGCGTTTCTGAGTCCCGCCGCACTGGAAATGTGGCTGAACGAGCATCACCCCTACTGGTCGGCCGAATCCCTCCGGCCTTCGCGCCGTCGGCCCTGGGTGGAAACATTTCTGCTCGGCGTCGCGTATCATTTGCGGCTGGTTCAGACGGCCCGCGACGGCGCCGGCGGTTGGCTGGTGCGCCTGTCGCCGACCGGCCGTTGGCTGTTGGGGACGGCCGCGGCGCCGTCTCTCGAAAGCGCCCACACGCAGACGCTTCTCGTCCAACCCAACCTGGAAATCATCGCCTTCCGCCAGGGGCTTACGACCGGCCTGATCGCCCGGCTGACGCACTTCGCGGCCTGGAAGAGCTTGAGCACCGCCTGCACGCTGCAATTGGAGCCGGAAACCGTCTACCGCGCCCTGGAGGCGGGCGAAACTTACGAATCGATCCGCCAAGCGCTGGAACAACACAGCAGCAAGGCATTGCCCAGCGCGTTGCTGGATTTGCTACGCACCTGGGCGAACAAGCGCGAACGCATCACCGTCTACCCGTCCGGCACGCTGCTGGAGTTCGCCAGCGCCGAGGACCTTCAGGAGGCGCTGGCGCGGGGCGTGCCGGGCGTCCGCATCTCCGACCGCATGGCCGTGGTGGCCAGCGAAGAGGGGATGGAGTTCCGACACTTCCGTTTGGCCGGCACGCGCGACTATTCCCTGCCGCCGGAACGCTGCGTCGCCGTCGAGCCGGACGGCGTGACGCTCACGGTGGACCTGGCCCGTTCCGACCTGTTGCTGGAGACGGAATTGCCGCGTTTCGCCGAACGGCTCGACCGGCCCTCCGCGAACGGCCGCCGGCAGTATCGGCTGACGCCGGCGTCGCTGGAGGCGGCCCGCGCGGGCGGCATGCAATTGCCGACGCTGGAGATCTGGTTTCACCAGCGAACCGGCCAGCCGGCGCCTGCGGCGGCGCGGCTGCTGATGGCCGGTGCCGAGACTCCGCCTTGTCAATTCCGGCGACATTTGGTGCTGCACGTGCCGAACACGGAGACCGCCGACGGTCTGATACAATGGCCGGAGACGCGCGACCTGATCGCGTCCCGGCTGGGGCCGACGGCGCTGGCCGTGGAGGAGGAGAAGGCGGAGGAATTGCGGAGGAGGTTGCAGGCGGTGGGGCTGACGCTTGGCGAATGAGTTTGAAACGACGGGAAGAATTTTCCGCGGGTCGGTCAACGCGCTGGATTTACGTCGGTCCCGGAGGGAGTTTCAGAGTAGGTTTTTCACTTGCGTTCGAGCATCCGATCGGTGAGAATTAAGGAAGGATGGGAAGGTGCCGTCCGCAGGTCGGGGTATCGCACGTCCCTTGGCCTGACCAAGGGTCGGCCTTACGCACTAAATCGCTCCGGACCTACAGCCTCAACCGCTGAGAGCGACGCTAGATGACCATTTCGTAAGTCCTTCGCCGCTGACTCGTAGCCGCATTCGCCGGAATGCGGGGGCGACGAGCCGCATTCCGGCGAATGCGGCTACCTTTTACTGGCAGGGGACCTACGAAGCGGTCATCTAGTGGCAGAATCCCGATACAGTTGGGGCGCATGGTAGACCGACTGGCGGGCTAAGTTAAGCCGGTCAGGTAAAGTGCTCGACTCGCACATGAAGGTGACGATGCAATACGAAAAACGCGAAAAACGCCGGTTTTCAGCGCGATCAAACAACGGTCAAGAGGTTGAAATTATCGAATGGGCTACAATTAGACGCGAATTCACCATGCGCGACGGTCACTTTGAAGTCGAGAACAAGTTAACAACCTTAGTGACTTCGGACGGCCTTTCTGTAAGCCCGACCGAATCGGAAGGCGAGTATTTGGTCGTGGACCGAAATTTGCTGGTGCGAGAAGAGTAAGGCCACCTGCTGCTCCTTACATAGCAGCGGCACATGGATGTCGAGATCAGCAACGCTGAGTATTTATGGTGCTCCGATGACAACAGAAAGAGCATGCGCTTTGTGCTTGAAAGTGTCGCCTCTTCGCAGCAGTCATTTTCTTCCCAAGGCGCTCTACCGATTGTGCCGATCCCCTGCTCTTGCCAATCCGAATCCAGTAGCAGTAGGGGAAGACCGCTCACATCAAACGTCCAGGCAAGCTGCGCAAAGCCTGCTTTGCGGTGACTGTGAACAATCCCTTTCGGCCGGAGGAGAGCGATATGTAATTGGTAATTGCTATCGTCCTAATAGTTCATTCCCTATACGGGAAACGGTTCTACGAGCGAAGCCAGACCACCACGAGTACGGTCAGTCCTTCTTCTTCGGGACACATGTAGCAGATCTCGACTTGGCTTCGTTGAAGTTCTTTGCTGCAAGCGTCTTCTGGCGGGCTTCTGTGGTAGGCTGGTCAATTCCTCCGTCGGTCAGCCTGCGTAATTACCTTGGCGAAGGCTATCAAGAGGAATTCAGAAGGTATCTTCATAGTGAACAAGCGTTTCCGCAAAACGCGCGACTTCTGTTATGGGTATCGGTGGAACATGATCCGCCTATGATGGTAAGCTTTCCGGAGATGTATAAGCGTCACGGCTTTCACGCTCATAGTTTCTACATCCCTGGATTGCACTTTTGGCTTCTTGTTGGTGCATTGCTTCCCAAAGAGATGACACCATTATTTCGAGATCGAGTTGGTGAGGTTCCAGTCTTCACATGTAACTCTCGTCAGGAGGGCATTTTTCCGCGTTTCGCAAGCGACGCGCGCCACAGGGAACGAGAATTCACAGACCTAATCCGGAAGGCCAAGGGCGCTACTGAATCGTGACCAAGTTGCTCCTCCCAGCTGGTTTTCCGGAGGAGTTCCCTGTGCCTATCCACGACTGGACGTGCGTTCGTTCCGACCGCTCCTACGATTTCCGATAATTTCCGACCCTAATTATCCCTGAGAGCCGACACATGGCCACGACGGGACGAGAATGCGGAAAGCCCGGATGGCACGACAAGCCCTCCCGCTTCATGGATCGGCTGAAGGAGATCGGCGTGTTCTTTCAAAAGCGCAGTCCGCAGCACCAGACGATGCGCCGGTTGGCGCGGCGGTTGAAAAAGGCCGGCATCCCCTACGCCATCATGGGCGCGATGGCCGTCAACGCGCACGGGGCGGAGCGGACTACCAAGGACATTGATATTCTGCTCACCCCGGAAGGGCTGGAGCGCTTTCGACAGGAATTCGTCGGCGAAGAGTATGAGCAGGTCGAAGGACGGCCGCGCCGCTTCGTGGAGCGGCAAAGTGGGGTAACGGTGGATTGCCTCATCACCGGCCGATACCCCGGTTCGGGAAAGCCGGGGCCGCTCACGTTCCCCGATCCGACGGAAGCCAGCGAGGAAATCGAGAAGATTCGCGTGCTCACGCTGCCGCAGTTGATCCAACTCAAATTAGCGGCGCGGCGGCACTACGACTTCGGTGACGTGGTTTTCTTGATTCGGACCCACAACCTTGACGAATCGTTCTTCCGGCAGCTGCACCCGTCCGTCCATAACGACTTCATCGAGTGCCTGGAAGAGAAGCGGCGCGAGGACGAGCACCTCGCGCGCGAGGGATAATCCGTAGCCGGAGGAGTCCTCCATGCCCATCCACGACTGGACGCGCGTCCGTTCCAACCGCTTCCACGACTTCCATCAAAAATGGACTGTGGCAATCTGTAATGCACTCAATGCCGGCCGACTGCCCGCCGGCTACTTCGCCATGGTCGAGCAGCAGACGGGCGGCCCCGAACCGGACGTCGTCACCCTCGGACTGACGCCGCCGGCCGGCCCTGTGTCCGGGGGGACGGCCGTGGAACTCCAACCGCCCCGGACCCGCTTCGTGATGCGCTCCGCGGCCGGCGGATACGCCCGCAAGGCGAACCGGGTGAGCGTCCGCCATCCCGACGGCGACGTGGTGGCGATCCTGGAGATCGTCTCGCCCGGAAACAAGGACAGCCGTCACGCCCTCCAGGCTTTCGCCCGCAAGGCGGTCGCGTTCCTCCGCGCCGGGCTGAATCTGCTGATCGTGGACCTCTTCCCGCCGGGGCGCCGCGACCCGCAGGGGATTCACAAGGTCATCTGGGACCGGCTACAGGATGAGCCATTTTTACTGCCGCCGGACAAGCCGCTCACCCTGGCGGCCTATGCCGTCGGGGCCGAGACGGTCGCTTACGTCGAACCGGTGGCGGTCGGCGATCCCTTGCCGGACATGCCCATTTTCCTGACGCCCGATCACTACGTCGCTTGCCCGCTGGAGGAGACTTACCAGACGGCCTGGCGGCAATTTCCCGCGCCGCTCCGGGGGCCGCTGGAGTCGCCGCCGCCGTGAATAGGCCGACGCCGGTACGGTGTTTGCTATTTGATACTTCATCCGGCCGCCGCCCGGCCCGCTGGAGGAAACTATCATGGCAAACGCTCCGTTGCCCGATCCCGTGCCGATGGGCTTTCGTGCGTGGCTCGGCGCCACTTCCTTTTGTCTGGGCTTGATCGGCGTCGCCCTGTCCTGGCTGCCGCCCTACGCCGTGGTCCTCAACGCCGTCGGCCTCCTGTGCGGTCTGGTCTCCCTGGTACGGCCTTCGGGCCGGACGCGGTACGGTCTGCGGTTCGCGCTGGGGGGCATTGCCCTGTCGCTCGTCGGCCTGGCGCTCTGCCTCTTCCTCATGCCGACGGGGCTGATTTACCTGTGGCCACTGCGCGCACGGTAAGCGACCCGGCATGGGGCTATTTGAGCATTCCCACCTTGCGGGCGTAGGGGAAGACGCCGCCGGCCTCCAGGATCGGCGCCACCTCGCCCAGCGGCTTGAGGCGGTATTCCTCGCCGGTCGTGAGGTTGCGCAGCAGGCCGGCGGCCACGTCCAGCGACAGCTCGTCGCCGGTGCATACGCGGTCGCAAAGGCGTTCGACGCTCTCAAAAGGAATCAAATAGCCGCCGTTGACGGCGTTTCGGTAAAAGATGCGGGCGTAGAATTCGGCCACGACCGCCTCGATGCCGGCCGCATCCAGGGCGATGGGGGCGTGTTCGCGCGACGAGCCGCAGCCGAAGTTCTTGCCGCCGATGACGATCTTGTACGGCGACACGAACTCGTCGTCGGTGTGAAACGGGACGTGGCCCTTGGGCAGCCCCGACTGCGACGGCGGCACGCTGCTCAGCGCGTACTTGCCGAACTGCTTGTACTCCTCGGGGATGGAAGGGTTGAAGGTCAGATACTGGGCGGGGATGATCTGGTCGGTGTCAATGTTGTCGCCCAGGACGTAGGCCTTGCCGGTGATGACGGACTGCATGGCATCTCTTTCATTTAAGATGTCGCTTCCCTACCAGCCGGGAGCGCGAGCGACCGGGTTCGGCCCAGGACGGTCGCTCGCGCTCCCGGCTGGTAGGCTAACGCTCGCTGATAATTACCCCACATACTCGCGCGGGTCGGTGATGACGCCGTTGACCGCGCTGGCCGCCACGGTCAGCGGGCTGGCCAGGTACACCCGCGCCTCCTTGTGGCCCATGCGTCCGGGGAAATTGCGGTTCGTCGTGCTGATGCAGCTCATCGCGGTGTTGAGCCGTCCGAAGGTGTCGCTGGGGCCGCCGAGACAGGCGGCGCACGACGGCTCGCCGATCTTCGCCCCGGCCGCCAGGAACACGTCCTGAAGCGATTGGCCGTTCAGCATCTCGGTTTTCAGTTCTTTGGCGATCTCACTCGTCGCCGGGACGACGAAGGTGTCGATCTTGACGCTCTTGCCCTTGAGGATCCTGGCCGCGGCGCGGAAGTCGGTCAGTTTGCCGCCGGTGCAAGAGCCGATGTAGGCGCGGTCGAGCTTCACGCCGCTCACCTCGCCGACCGACGCCCGGTTGTCCGGGCTGTGCGGCTTGGCCACCACCGGCTGCAACTTCTTCACGTCGTACACCTTCTCGAACACAAACGTCGCGCCGGGGTCGGTGTAGACCGGCGTGTAGGTCTTGCCGTCCTTGTTGCGGGCGTTGACGTAATCGAGCGTCACCTGGTCCGGGGCGATGACGCCGTTCTTGCCGCCGGCCTCGATGACCATGTTGCAGAGCGTCATGCGCTCCTCGACGTTCAGCGCGTAAACGCCGTCGCCGTCGAACTCCATCGCCCGGTAGGTGGCCCCATCGCAACCGATGTCGCCGATGGCCGCCAGGATCAGATCCTTGGCCATCAGGTACGGGGGGAGGTCGCCGTGGAAGACGAAGCGCATCGTCGGCGGGACCTTGACCCAGAGCTTGCCCGCCCCCATCACGAACCCGGCGTCGGTGTTGCCGATGCCGGTGGCGAACTCGCCGAAGGCCCCGGCCGTGCAGGTGTGGCTGTCGGTGCCGAACAGCACCTCTCCGGGCCGCGTGTGACCCTCCTCCGGCAGGGCGATGTGGCAAACGCCCTTGTAGCGCTCCGTGCCCACGTCGTAGTAATAGGGGAGGTCCTGCTCGGCCGCGAACTGGCGCAGCACGTCCACGTTGCGGTTGGCCATCTTGTCGGCCGTGAAGATGTAATGATCGGGGATGATGACGACCTTTTTACGATCCCATACCCTGGCGTCCTTGCCGAAGTGCTGTTTGAATATGCCGATGGTGCCGGGGCCGCAAACGTCGTGGGTCATGAGGACGTCGGCGTCCACCCAGATGTTGTCGCCGGGCCGCACGGCGTCGCGGCCGGCGTGGCGGGCCAGGATCTTTTCGGTCAGGGTCATCGGCGGCATGAGCAACGGCTCCCGTGGGTCGCGGAGGCGAAGGCGAACGGATATTATAGCCGACGGGACGCAAAGAGGCAGCACGACCCCGACGGAGACGCGCCGTGCTTATACGCCCTTTTGAGATGTCCGATGAAGATGCGGTCGTCGCGCTGTGGGAGCGGTGCGGCCTGACGCGGCCGTGGAACGACCCTCGGAAGGACATCCGCCGCAAGCTCCGGGCGCAACCGGACCTGTTTCTCGTCGGCGTGGTGGACGGCGAAATCGCGGCGACGGTCATGGTCGGCTACGAAGGCCATCGCGGCTGGATTCAGTATCTGGGCGTCGATCCGAAGCGCCGGCGGCAGGGACTCGGCCGGGCCATCATGGCGGAGGCGGAACGGTTGCTGCGCGAGGCGGGCTGCCCCAAAATCAACCTCCAGGTGCGCACGTCGAACACCGGCGTGATCGAGTTCTACGAGCGCCTGGGGTTCATGCCCGATGACGTGGTAAGCCTGGGCAAGCGGCTGGAACACGACGGGCCGGGGCCGCAGCGATTGGTGGAATAGAGGGGTATGACGGCCCTACAATTGGATTCACGGGAGACGACCATGATTCGAGCACGGATTCAAAAAGGGCGCGTCGAAATCCAAGATCCGATACCAGAGGAATGGGAAGGCCAATTGGTAACGATCCTTCCCATGACGCCGGAGGATCCGCTGCCCGACCTGGAAGAGCGTCTGGCCGCGTTGCAGGCGCTAGGCCCGGCGGAGTTCGAGCCGGGCGAACGCGAACTTGCGGATCGCCTGTTGGCGGAACAGGACCGCCTTAGCCGCGCGGCCATGCAAGAAATCCCAGGCGGCCAACCTTGAAGCAACACCCTCTGGACACCCACATCTGGTACAGGTTTTCATGCCTTCATTCAAGGACTTCTACCGCACCATCCACGACATATTCGGTTATCCACTCACCGCTCGGAAGGCCGGGAGCGGACCTTCATTTAGGCCGAGTTCCTCTCTCTGTTGCGGAACCCCGACGCCCTGTTCCGCCAGGTCTTGCTGTTCTTCCGGCTGACCGGCAGTTGGCCTGGGGAGTTGTGCCGCCTGACCTGGAGCCAGGTGGACTTCGACAGCCACGTTCTCCTGATCCGCAAGCACGAGAGCCGCCGCACGGCCAAGACCAAGAGGCCCCGCATCATCCACCTGCCCCCTGCCGCCGAGAGTGTGCTGCGGTGGCGGTTGCGGAAACTCGGCCACAGGCCGGAAGCACGTCCCGCCGCTTTGAACGCTGAGCGGGTCTTCCTGAACAGCTACGGCCAGCCCTGGCGCTACAACGTCCTGCGGCGCCGTATGTGGCGGCCGCGGGTCAAGGCGGGCATCGGCCCCGACGAGAACGGCGAGCGGGGGTGCTGTACACGCCCCGGCACACCTTCGGGACGGGGGCGGCAGCGGGCGTGTCCGACCGCCGGTTGGCCGACCTGATGGGTCACACAGACCCGAAAGTGACGCAGAAGTACATCCATCTGGCGAACCCTGACCTCCAGCGGGCGGCACGGGAAGCCACCACGGGCTATCTAGGCGTTAATCGAATTGGCGGCTCTTCTTGACCGTCGCGGTCGGGACCACGGGCGGGTCGGGCGTCTCAGCCAGGCTCGCCCGGAAGGACGCCTTCAGGTCAGCCCTGCGAATCCGGTAGGAAGGGCGTCTGCGGCCGCTGCCAACGACATGCGCCCGAAGGGCGCCGGCCCGGATGTCCCGGCGGATCGTCGTGACAGACCTGCCGGAGAGCACGGCGACTTCTTCGATGCCGCACCACTTCTACGCCGCCGGTAGACCCTCAGCGACATCCTGATCGCCGTCAATCTGCCAGCGCCGCATCAACTGTTCGGCGGTGAAAATATCGCCAATTGCTTTCCGCCCCCGCCGGCTCAAGAACTCCAGCGAGTCGCCCGGCCGGAGCCGTTATTCGCCGCCAACCCAGGAGCCGACTAAAGCCTCAGCCTCAGCGGAGATCGAGAATACGCTGGCCAAACCACGCCGCAGCGAGGCGACCGTCTTGCCCACAAGGATAGGAAAACAAGAATCGTAAGGCCCGTGGGTGATGCGGCAGCCTTCGGGGTCGTGCATCCCCGGCACGGGGTCCAACTTGCGTCAGTCGAGAGCATGGTTTTCAGAACCCCCCAGCCCCGAAGCCGCTTCTTCAGCTTGCGGTTCAACGTCGTGAACCGGCTGTCCCGCCGTGCCTGGCCGCAGGTAAGGACCGAGGTTCTGTTTTTCGATCAGTAGACTGCAGCCGTGGGTGGCTGACCGCGCACCTCGACGGCCGCATCCTGAAGCGCTGGCCCTACAAACGGCGGAACGTCTAACCGACGTCGAACCACGCGGCTGCCGTCGGTTCCCGCAGACATTCATGGGGGTCATATTGTACCGCCAGGGCTGGGCGGAGGCCGTCCGCCGCCGGGAGCCGCGGGAAATGCCATCCCCTTGTTGATCGGCGAATGGGTTCTCTGTTACCATCCCGGTCGTGGCGTCCGCGTCGTCGCGCGGGCCATTCTTCCCCGCAACCCAAAATAAACTACCTACCGGAGTGAAGCGACATGCAGGTCTTCGTCACCGGCGGCACCGGCCTGATCGGCTCGCGGCTGATTCACCGACTTCTGACGCGCGGCGACCAACCGGTGGTGTTGACGCGGCGTTACGCGGCCGCCCGGCAAATGATGGGGCCGGACTGCAAGATCGTCGAGGGCGACCCGATGAAGCCCGGCGACTGGCAGGACGCCGCCGCCGACTGCGACGCCGTCGTCAACCTGGCCGGAGAGAACTTGTTTAAACACCGCTGGAACGCCGCCTTCAAAGCGTTAATGACCGACAGCCGCCTCCTCAGCACCCGCCACGTCGTCGCCGCCCTGGCCCGCAAGCCGAACCGCGGCGACGGCCAACGGAAAATACTCGTTAACGCCTCCGCCATCGGCTATTACGGCCCCCACGGCGACGAGGAACTGACCGAGGACAGCCCGCCCGCGTCGGACTACCTGGCCAAGCTGTGCGTGGACTGGGAGCGGGCGGCGCGCGCGGCGGAGTCGTCCGGCGTGCGATGTGCGCTGGTGCGGATCGGCATTGTCCTGGATAAAGAAGGCGGCGCCCTGGCGCAGCTGCTGACGCCGTTCCGCATCGGCGCGGGCGGCCCCGTCGCCGGCGGAAAACAGTGGATGAGCTGGATACACCACGAGGACATGACGGGTGTGCTGCTGCTGGCGCTGGACAATCCCGAAGCGGTCGGGCCGCTGAACGGCACGGCCCCCAACCCGGCAACGAACCGCGACTTTTCGACGGCGCTGGGCAAGGCGCTGCACCGGCCGTCGTTCTTCCCGACGCCGCGGTTTATGCTGCGGGCCATGCTCGGCGAATCGGCCGACGTGGTCGCCACCGGCCAGCGCGTGCTGCCGAAACGGACTTTGGCGCTCGGCTATTCGTACAAATTCCCGCACATCGACGCGGCGCTGGAGGAGATCGTCGGAAAGAAAACCTGAAAAGCAATTTCACCGCGGAGAACGCAGAGGGCGCGGAGAAAGACAAACGAATTGCATTTCTCCGCGTTCTCCGCGTTCTCTGCGGTGAAATTTTCTACTCGAACAGCTTGCTCACCGACTCGTTGAGGTGGATGCGTTTGATGGCGTCGGCCAGCAGGTTGGCCACGCTGAGCACTTCGATGTTGGGCAGCTGCTTTTCCGGCGGCAGCGGGATGGTGTCGGTGACGGCGATTTTCTGGATCCGCCGTTCACGCAGCCGCGGCACCGCGTTGTCGCAGAGGACGGCGTGCGTGGCGCAGACGTAGACCTCGCGGGCGCCGTGGTGTAGCGCCACGTCGACGGCCCCCACCACGCTACTGGCGGTCGAAATCATATCGTCGAAAATCACCACGACCTTGCCTTCCAGCGAGGCGCCGATCAGGTTCGCTTGCTTGGTCTCCGTGGCGCTGGAGCGGCGCTTGTCCACGACGGCGATGGCGCCGCCGAGCTTCTTCTGGAACAGCAACGCCTTTTTGATGCTGCCCTCGTCGGGGCTGAGCACCACCAGGTCGCGCGGCAGGATGTTCAGCGAGCGGACGTACTTGGTGATGACGGGCAGGGCGTAGAGGTGATCGACGGGGATGTCGAAAAAGCCCTGGATCTGAGCGGCGTGCAGGTCGAGGGCGAGGACGCGGTCGGCGCCGGCCGAACTGAGCAGGTCGGCGACGAGCTTGGCCGTGATCGGCACGCGGCCCTGGTCCTTGCGGTCCTGGCGGGCGTAGCCGTAATAGGGCAGCACGGCGGTGATGCGGGCGGCGCTGGAGCGCTTGAAGGCGTCCAGGATAATGAGCAGCTCCATCAGGTTCTGGTTGACCGGCGGGCAGGTCGGCTGGACGATGTAGATGTCGCGGCCGCGCACGTCCTCGTCGATGCGGACGGAGGTTTCGCCGTCGGGGAAGTTGTCGAGGGTGATCTTGCCGAGGGCGTCGCCGAGGGCGCGGGCGATCTTGTCGCCGAGGGCGATGTTGGCCCGGCCGCTGAACACCTTGAGTTTACTGTTGTTGTTCAACATGGCGGTGCTCGGGTGCGGTCGGGCGAGTTTTCGGGAACGCCTATTATGAAGGCGGCGTGAAGGAACGGTCAAGGAGGCGAGGGTTTCCCCCTGTCGATTGTACGGAGCGGCCGGCAAGGGCAAAGCCATCACCCCCGACGCTCGCACCGCGACCCCTATTTTGCCGGCCTCGCCGCCCCGTAGAGGAACTGATCGACGATGCGCCGGGCGAGGTCCGGCGGGCGCGGCGAGGCGCCCCAGCGCAGCACCGGCCGCAGGCCGCCCAGCAACATCCACGCGGCCAGTTCCGGATCGGCGACGACAAAATCGCCGTTCTTTCGGGCCTCCTCGAAGACGTCCTCCAGGAGACGGACATTTTCGAGCCGCGTCCGCTGCCACGGCAGGTCGGCGTCCGGCCCCCGCATCACTTCCGCGTGCTGGATGAGGTCCAGCAGATGCGGGTGCTCGTCGAAATAGGCGAGGATCGCCTCCACCATCGCTGTCAGCCTGGCCCGCGGCCCGGCGACCGCTTCGACCGCGCGCAGGCGCCCCGCCATCTGGTCGGCGGCCCGCGTCAGCAACGCCATATATAGCTCTTCCTTGTCCTTGAAATAGCGGTAGAGCGTGCCCTTGCCGACCTCGGCCGCCTCGGCGATGTCTTCCATGCGCGCTTCGTGGAAGTGATGGGCGGCGAAGAGGCGGGCGGCGGCCGTCAGGATTTTTTCCGCTTGGACAACGGTTTTGGTTCGCACGGAAGGTCTCGCCGATGGTCGTGGACGGATGAAAGGGCCGGGAGCATTCCGGTACTGACTGGTCAGTCCGCATTGTACGCCTCAGCGAGGGCCGTCACAAGGCCACGAAGATGATCTTCACCGAGTCGAACTTGGTCCGGGCAGGCTCACGCCCCCCGCTCACCGCGGTGCTCAATCAGCGCCTCGGGATTAACCCCTTCAGCGACCCGAAAAATGCCTTGACTCACCCGTTGAATGATCCCCTTGGCGACGAGTCCGCGGGCGCCGTACAGGATGTAATGCACCTTGTGGTTGTCCGGGTACGGGTAGCCGTTCATGCCGAAGGCCTCGGGGTGCGCCTTCCAGACGGCCACGGAAACGTCGTTGAGCGTGAAGGGCTGCGGGATGGCGCGGGCGACGCGCAGCAGGGCAAGCCAGTGGCCGCCGGACTGCAACCGCTTGTACGTCCGCCTCCGCGACCGCTCCTTGTCGGCCTGCTCCCGATACTCCTCCTTGCGTCCGCCTTCCTCGACGTATTCCCAGAGGGTACGTTGTTGGCTCATGATGATCGCCCCGCCGCGCGCCGTCGGAAAAGGGACACGAGAGTTATAGGTAATGGCGGCGTGCGATAATTGCAAGCAAAGTAGGGCGGAGAGGATCTCACGCAAAGACGCCAAGGCGTGAAGCGGCTAAGAAAGACCCTTCTTCTCCGCGGCTCTTTGCGTGAGTGACTTTTATTCATCCGGCCCGTCGGAGGTTCCGATCCCCGGATTCGGTTCGGCCACATACGGCCCGGTATACGGCCAGGGTTTCGGCCGCACATCGCTCCCAGGTGTAGGGCCGGACGACTTCCGTGGCGCCGCGACGCAATTCCGCGATCCAGTCGTCGTCCGCCGCCGCCCGGCGCAGGCGCTTCGCGCCAGCCGTCCTCGTCCGACGGCGCCACGAGATGGGCGCGGGCGCCGACGGTTTCGACCAGCGCCCCGGCCGTCGAGCAGATCACGGCCCCGCCGCAGGCCATCATTTCCACGGGCGGCAGGCCGAAGCCTTCGTAAAGGCTGGGGTAAACCAGGGCGCGGGCGCCGTTAAGGACGATGGCCAGGCTCTTTTCGGGCAAGTAGCCGGTGTACACCACGCCGCGATGCCGGGCCTCGCCGTCGAGGTAGGAGGCCACGTCGGCGGAGTTCCAGCCCCAGCCGCCGACTAGAAGCAGCGGGTAGCGCTCGCGCACGTTGTCCGGTAAGGACACATGAGCGCGCAATAGCGTCATCACGTTTTTGCGCGGCTCGATGGTGCCGAGGTAGAGGAAATAGCGCGGCGGCAGGCCCAGCGGGCGCAAGGCGACCTGAACGTCGGCCGCCGCCATCGGCCCCAACCCAGGCCGGACGCCGTTGTAGGTGCGCGTGACCCGATCGGGCGGCAGCCCTAGTTTTTGGATGAGTTCCTGACGGGTAAACTCGGACACCGCCAGGAAGTGGCGCGTCTGCGCCAGCCCCCTCCGAAACCGCATTTCGTACTCCGCGGCGCGGTAGGACGGGTGCAATTCGGGGTAAAGGACGACCGATAAGTCGTGAACCGTTGCCACGGTCGGGAGGTCCGTGGCCATGGGAATGTGGTTGGGCTCGTGGTAGAGATCGGCGGACGTGAGCCGGCGCCGGGCGTGAAAGTCCGCCTCCAACAGCGTCCGGGCGAGATAGCGCGCCGGACCCTGCCAGCCGCCCCCGGAAGGCCCGCCGGCGCCCGACCCTTGCGGCAGCCAGGAACGCGCACGCCGGCCCAGGGAGTGGACCGTCGAAAGCCAACGGCCTGGGAAGATCTCAATGACCGCCTCCCCCGCCTGGGCGCGCAGGCAGCGCAAGAGTTCGCCGGTGTAGTGACCGATGCCGGTTTTCCTCTTCAGGGCCGCAAGCCCATTAATGAGTACGCGCATTTCGGCCCTCCGGGCGTCGCCCTCGAACTACGCGGCGGGCGGCCGCCCGCCAACAGGTCGTTGACCGCCCCGGTGCCGCGGACGCCAATGGATCCTTCTGTATCGGCGGCCGCCCGGTCGTCGCGCCATACTCTAAAGAAAGCCGCGAAACGGCAGAAGACCAACCCGCGCCTTCGAGGACATCGGACGATGCCAACCCGCGTCCTGTTGCTGCGTCACGGCGAGACCGCCGACCCGTCGGTTTTTCACGGCGCCGAATCCGACGTCGGCCTGAGCGCCCGCGGCCGCAGACAGGCCGAGGCGGCGGCCGCAACCCTGGAGCCGTTCGCGCCGGCGCAGGTCACGTCGTCGGCGATGCGCCGCGCCCGCGAGACGGCCGAGCCGATCGCCCGGGCCTGCGGCCTGCCGTTGTGCGTCGAGCCGGCGTTGCACGAACGGGCCGTCGGCCCCCTGAGCGGCACGCCGACGGGCGGCTCCGACGGCGTCTGGCCCGACACGCTGCGCCGCTGGATCGAAGGCGACACCGGCTACGCCCCGGCCGGCGCCGAGTCCTTTGACTCCATACGCGACCGGGTATGGCCGGTATGGACGCGCCTGACCGACGCGCGCCTGGGCCAGACGCAGGTGATCGTGGCGCACGGGGTGGTGTGCAAGGTGCTGCTGCTGACGGTGCTGCCCGATTACACGGTGGCCGACTGGCGGCGCCTGGGGCCGATCCACAACGTTGGCGTCACCGAACTGGTGCTGGAAGCGGGACGGTGGCGGGCGCTCCGAATGAACGAGGTCTGTCGCGACCCAGGCGAGCGGGGGGCGTCAGCCCCCTGATTCTTCGCTCGTTCCGACGCGCTATGCTAAAATCAGGGGGCTGACGCCCCCCGCTCGCCTCAGTATAAGAATTAGCGCCCCTTTTCCTACGGCTTATCCACCGTGGCCAACTCGTAACACGCCGCTTCCCGGTCGTTGCGCAGGAAGAGTCGGTTCCCGGCCAGGGCGGGGTTGTTCCACGTCTTGGTGGTGAAAACCGGTACTTCGCCGAGCTTGTGGAACCCCTTGGGGCTGGCCTCGACCAGCGCCACTTCGCCCGATTCGGCCTGAACCAAAAGCAAATCCTCGACCAGAAGGACCTGACCGTGTCCGAAGTGGTTCGGCTGGCCAGCGCGGCCGGCCTGCCAGACCCGGTTGCCGTCGTCATCCAGATCGATGCAGGTCAGGACGCCGTCGTCCAGGCCGTAGGCGTAGTGATCGCGGACGACGGGCGTCGTAAACTTGGTCTTCATGTGGCCGGTGGTCCACATCTCCTCGGTCGTCCAGGAACTGCCCTCGCGCTTCACCTGCAACAGAACGCCTTTCAAACCGTATCCGCCTGTCAAAAGGAGATTGTTGCCGTTCAACACCGGCGGCTGCGAGGCCTTGGCCGGGGCCGTCCCCCAGTCGTACTGCCACAAGACCGTACCCTCGGCGGGGTCGTGGCCCGTCACCGTCTTGCCGTTGACCATGACGACCTGACGCCCGCCCGAAAGGGTCGTCAGCATCGGCGAGGCGTAGCTGGCCCTGTCCGAGCCGGCGACCCACTTGCGTTCGCCGCTGTTCACATCGTAGGCCGCCAGGCTGCCGCCGGGTCCGCCGCCGCCCAGGCTGACGACGACGAGGCCCAAGTCGTCGATCACCAGCGGCGAACAGCTTTTGCCCCATTCGAGATTCTGTTCGCCGCTTTCCCGGAGCGTGTCGCGCGTCCAGCGGAGCTTGCCCGTGGAAGCGTCGAGGCAGTCGAGGACGCCGGTGGCGCCTAGCGCGAAAACTTTGCCGCCGGCGATGGTGGGCGTGGCCCGCGGCCCATCGCCGCCCATCAACTCGCTGAAACGGTCGGCGTTGCCGTGCTGCCAGAGCACGTCGCCGGTCTCGCGGTCGCGGGCCACGACCATTTCGCGGCCGCCGCGCTGTTCCTGCGTCACGGCCAGCGGCCCGGCCACGGCGAACGCGCTCCAGCCCGCGCCGACCGGCTTCCGCCACACCTCGCGCGGCGGGTGCGCGGCCCAGTCGCGGTCGAGGTGGACGCCGTGAACCACCGCGTCGCGGTTCGGGCCGAGGAACTGCGGGAAATCGCCGGGCCGGACGGTCACGGCCAGCGGCCGTTGAAGTACGATGTCATCGGACTGACCGGCCAGGGCGGCGTCGGGCGGCGCCTGCCAGCGCCAGGTGTAGCGAAAGCCCATGTCGCCGGTGGCCCCGCTAAAGCGCAGCGCGGCGAAGAAGCCGACGATGAGCAGCAGTCCGATTCCACTCAGCAAGAGCCTGGTCCGCCACCAAAGTCCGGTGAAGAATATGTACCACAGGGCCAGGAGCAAGACGATCGCCAGGCAGGCCGCCTTGATCGCCAGGGTGCGCGTGGCCTGATCGAACAGGTCGGCGGCGGGCCACCAGAAGAAGCCGACCGCACCGCCAAGAAGCACCACAACGGCGACCGGCATCCACCAGCGCATCTTTCGGCGGCGCGGCGGCGCGGCAGGGGCGGGAGACGCGGGAACGCCGGCGGCGATCCCCGTTTCCGGCCGGGCGCGCTCGGGGCGGTCGGTGATCTGGTTTTCGTCCATCGGCATGGCCTCACGGGACCGGAAGGGGGCTGCCGTTATGGCTAGAGGCGGGGCGTGGGGCTGTCAAGACGGGTGATCGACGCGCCGGGCGGCCCCGACTACAACAGCGTTGCCCGCGGAGGAGCGGCCGGCATGAAACGCGGGGAAGACGACGACACCGACGAATGCCCTTACTGCCGACGTTCCATCTACGATGACGCGGTGCAATGTCCGCATTGCGGCAACTACCTGTCGCGCGAGGACGCGCCCGGCCGACGGACGTGGTGGTTCGTCGCTTGCGCCGTCCTATGCCTGTTGGCCGTCTTGTGGTGGATCTTGAGGTGAATGCTCGCCGTTGACGTTCGAGGGCGCGACGGCCTCGTCAAAGTCCCGGACGAAACGGAACTGGTCTTCCAATTTGCACGCCTCGAAAATGGCGCGGACCATCGGATCGACCTCGCACAAGCTCAGGACCGTGCCCCGTTCGCCTAGTACCCGCTGCACCCCGTACAGCTTGGCCAGAAAGACGCTGTAGAGGCATTCCGGCGATTTCGGCCCCAGGGCCAACGCCACGCCGCGACAGCCGGGCGTCCGGGCGAGATCGATCAGCTCCTTAGTCATTTCATTGATTTCGGTTTCGAGCAGGCGGCACGAACGCAGCCGGACGCAGAAGACGTCCGCGCGACGCTCGACGAGGAGGTAGCGATAGGGTCGCGTCATGGCCGTCGTCCTTCCAGGTCGCACCCCCCGGAGCGGGAGTGGACGCCGTCCGGCGCCGGACGGGCCGCCACTCCTTTGTAACAACCAATCGAGATTCTATGAAATTATCTCGCCCTCTGTCAGCAGGGGAAGGGGGCGGCGACCGTTGACCGAACGCAAACGCTTGTCGGAACACGAGGAGATGGCCAAAGTCCCGTCCGATTCCGGTTCGCCCCACAGCACCCCGTCCGCCAGCGCCGTCGCCCGCACCGGCACGCGCCGCCGGATCAGCGCCGGGGCGTGTCCGCGAAACGCTGTCGGGGCGTAGCGGCAGGCCGTGCCGCGCACGAACCCCGGCCGGCCCGGTTCCTCGCCCTCCACCAGTACATCCAGGCGGCGGCCGATCAAGTCGCGCAAGTAGATGTCCGCCGTCTCCCGCTCCAGCAGTCGCAGACGTTCCCGCCTCTCGGCGACGACCGCCGGCGGGACCGTTTCGCCGAAGCCGGCCGCCTCCGTTCCCTGTCGCGGGCTGTACGAGAAGACGTGGACTTTCATGAAGCCGGCTTCGCGCACCGCCTCGCGGGTGGCCTCGAAGTCGGCGTCGGTTTCGCCGGGGAAGCCGACAATGACGTCGGTGCTGAACGCCGGCCGGTCCATCGCCTCGCGGATGCGGCGGCAGCGTTCGAGGAAGCCGGCGACGCGGTAGCGCCGCTTCATCCGGGCGAGGATGCGGTCGGAGCCGCTCTGTAAACAGAGATGGAGATGGGGGCAAACGCGCGGCTGGTCCGCCATCGCGCGCACCAGATCGTCGCGGACCTCGGCGGCTTCCAGGCTGCTCAGGCGGACGCGGAAATCGCCCGGCAGCCGGCCCAGCCGTTCGAGCAGATGCCACAGCCGCGTCCACTCCTTCCTCGTCCGGCCCTTGCTCAAATCGACGCCGTAATGTCCGAGATGGACGCCCGTCAACACGATTTCCCGGTAGCCGTTCTCGACCAGACGCGAAACCTCGTCGGCGATCTCCTCAGATGGTCGGCTGCGAACGGTGGGCCGGACGTGCGGGATGATGCAGTAGCTGCAATTCAGGAGGCAGCCGTCTTGCACCTTGACGAAGGCCCGCTGGTGGCCGTCGAAGCGCGACACCCCCACCGGCGCGGCGGCGACGCCGAACTCGGCGAAGTCCTCGACCAGCCGGCCCTTGTCCACTACCACCCGCGTCACGCCTGGCAGTCGGCGCACCACACCGGGATCGCGCGTGGCGTAGCAGCCCATGACGACGATGGGGGAGGCGGGGTTGTCGCGGTGGAGACGGCGCACGGCTTGACGACTTTTGGCATCGCCTTCGTGGGTGACGGTGCAGGTGTTGACGACGCACAGGTCGGCCGGCCGGCCGTCGTCGGCCTCGACGTAGCCGGCGAGTTCCAGCATCTCCTTGACGTACTGCGTCTCGTACTGGTTGACCTTGCAACCGAGGGTGACGAGGCGGCAGGTGCGCGGCGCGGTCATGAGCAAACCCGATATCGCGGAGGCATTGGTTTCCCAACGGCTATGATAGAAGAGTGAGGGATGGTGGGACGAGGGAGTTTCTTATGGCGCGAAAAAAACCGAAACCCGATGGCGAAAGGCCGAAACGCCGCGCCAAGCCCGCGGCCGCCGGCCCGGACCTGCCCGATCCGCGATCCGTCGAAGGAATCATGCGGCGGCTCGTCGGCGCTTCGGGAAGCGGCGCGGACGAGGATTCGCCGTCCAGCAGGGCCGAGGCGCTTCTGGCCCAGGCCTACAAGGCGAGAGATCCGCAACGGCGCCCGGAACTGGCGAACGAGGCCCTCGCCGTCTGGCCCGACTGCGCCGACGCTTACGTTGTGCTGGCCGAACAGGCCCCGCGCCGCAAGGAAGCGCTCGGGCTGTATGAAAAGGGCGTGGCGGCAGGCGAGCGGGCCATCGGCGCCGAGGGCTTCCGCCGGAACGTGGGCCATTTCTGGCTCGCCCTCGAAACCCGGCCGTACATGCGCGCCCGGCTGGGGCTGGCCCACGTCCTCTGGACGCTCGGCCGCCGTGACGAAGCCGTCCGCCACTTGCAAGACCTGTTACGGCTCAATCCCGGCGACAACCAGGGCGTCCGCTACACGCTGGCGGGCTTTCTGCTGTTCCTGGACCGCGACGACGAACTGGACCAACTCCTCGCCCAGTACCCCGACGAAGCCTCGGCGGCCTGGGCGTACACGCGGGCGCTGCTGGCGTTCCGCCGTCAGGGGGACGTGATCGAGAGCCGCCGGCTGCTCAAGGCGGCCCGCAAGTCCAACAAGCACGTCCCGGCCTACTTACTGGGACAGAAGTTCCCGCCGAGCCGGCAGCCGAGCTATTACCGCCCCGGCGACGTGTCGGAGGCGCTGGAGTACATCGGCAGTTTCATGGCGGGATGGAAGTCCACGCCGGGGGCGGCGGCCTGGCTGCGGGCCAACGCCGCGTCGGGCAAGAAAAGGCCTGAGACTCCGGAGCCTAAAGGCCCGCTGGCCGCCGTCAAGACGTGGCTGAACAAGCGCCTGCCGCAAAAGGACGACGTATGGCAGGCCGACTTCCGTCGGCTGTCGAACTGGATCACGACGGACGGCGGCGCGGTTCGGCCGTGGCTGGTGCTCGTGACGAACCAGAGCAAGGGCCTAATGCTGGCCAACGAAGTATCCGATCGAGAGCCGTCGCCGGAATTGCTGTGGGACGTGCTGGTCCAGGCGATGCAGCACCCGGCGATGGGAAGCCCGCACCGGCCGGGCGAGTTGCGGGTGCGGCCGGGCCAACCGTGGGAGTCGCTGCGGTCTCCCATTGAGGAAATCGGGGTCCGGCTGAATGCGACGGAGGAACCCGCCGAGACCGCGGCCGCGCTGGCAGACCTGAGCGAGCACCTCGCCGGCAAGACCGAGCCGGGCCTGCTGGACGCGCCCGGCGTGACGCCGGGGCAGGTGGCCGGCTTCTACGAGGCGGCGGCCGCGTTCTTCCGGAGGGCGCCGTGGAAGAAGGTCGGCTACGAGTCAGCGATCCGCGTCGAGTGCGACAAGTTCACGGGCGGCCCGTGGTACGCCGTGCTGATGGGGCAGTCGGGCCTGACGATCGGCATGGCGTTGTATGACGATCTGGAAACGCTGAAAAGGCTCTGGACGCGCGGCGGGGACGACGAGGAGAACGCCCGCGAAACCGTGGGCGTGAGCGTCACGTTTGGGGAGGAGACGGACATTCCCGTGGCCGACCTCGAAGCGTCGCAGCGCCACGGCTGGCTGGTGGCGCGTGCGGACGCCTACCCGTCGGTCTTCCGCAAGGAACGCGGCCTGTCTAGGCGGCCGCCGTTGGCGTGGGAGCTGGAGTTGCTGGAGGCGTGTTTGCGGGCGATCCCGGATTTTGTGGAGCGGCGGCGGCAGGACGACCCGACGCGGGAGGAGGCGACGGTTGCGACGGCGTCGGGCGAGTTGACGTTGGGGCTGTCGTGGGTGGTGGATTGGTAGGGGACGGGGTGAGATTGGAGTGCGGCGCTCACTCGAAAGTCGCTCCGAGATCATGCGCGATTTCTTGCAGGCCGCCTTTCGTTCTGGCCCCTGCCCGCACGGTGAATTTCATCTTGTCCATGAATCGCGGCATGAAAGCCTTGATACACACGACATCGTGCTGACCGACGCGCTGATCACCATCGACGCCATGGGCTGCCAGAAAGACATCGCCCGCGACATCGTGGCCGGCGGCGGTGACTTCGCGATCGCCGTCAAGGACAACCAGCCGAAGCTCCGCGAGGCGATCGAGACGCACTTTGAAAAGCGCCTGGAAAGCGACCGGGAAGACCTCAAGTATCGGAGCTTTGAGACCGGCGAGCGGGGCCACGGTCGCTTGGACGAGCGATCGTACTACCTCACCAAGATCCCGGCCGACTTCCCGCTGAAGAAGGAATGGCCGTGGATCAAGGCGATCGGCTATACCGTGCGAATCACCGAGCACGCCGACGGCCGGGTGACGGACGAGGTGCGCTACGATATGCCAGTGACCAAAAGGAAGGCCCAGGGGAGCCGGACACGTCACGGCCCCCGTTGCAGCGGATGCGGATAGACGTACGGCTTGTAGTATTCGGGCTTGGGCTCCTTGTTGAAGAAATCCCGCCCTTCCTTTACGTGCTCCGCCTGCAGCTCTGTTTCTTTCGGGCCCCAACGGCGCAGCGCCATGTTGAGCTTCGCCCCATTCAACGTGTTGTTCCAGGCATAGCAGGGCGAGGGTTCAAACACGCCGTCCCCGTCGGCGTCCGTTCCCCGGCCCGGCTGGCCCATGCAGGGATAGCCAGCCCCTTTCTGGCCCGCAGGAATCTGATTGCCGTCAACACGGTTCGTGCCGTCACACACCCCAAAGCCGCCAACGTCGTGGAACGATCTTTCGTGTGTGAGTTGGATGACCTTGCAGTTGTAGGTCGTGCCTGTGACCGTGTTGTTGAAAACGATGCCCACTCCCGCGTTGATAAAGATGAACCCTTGTGGCTCACCTTGCTTCAGGCCGGTCGCGGAAAACGTGTTGTCGTAGATCTCGGCGCTCTGGCAGCCGTAGTACCCCTTCCGAACGCCTGGTCCGTAGACCTCGATCTGCGAGTTGACGATCTTGTTGTGGCGGATGACGACGCGGGCGCCGTTGTTGGGCGCGATCCAGGGACAATCGCCCCCCTTCGCCGCCGCCGGGCTGAGGCGGACCTCGTTGTCCTCCAGGTACAGCGCCGCGGCGGTCCCCAAACCCAGCGGCTTGCGGTAGTTTGGGGCGCCGGGGCCGGAATACCAGATCGGCTGCGCCAGACCGCCCGCGAACTCTTTGTCGTCAAAAGAGCAGTGGTCGATCAGCCCATAGGTGTCCTGGTCGCCGCCGGCGTTGATGGACATCATCACGCGGGCATTCTTGAACTTGCAGTGGTCGATGCGGAAATTCTTGCAGGCGCCGCTGATCGACATGAATCCGCCCCAGAGGCCGGCATCAGCCCAATCGGTTCCGTCGAAGGTAATGCCCGTAACTCGGAACGGCTTTCCTTCAACTCCGTGCAACTCGAAAGGTACGAAGCTACCTTTGCTGGGGCGATGATCGCGAATGACGGTCTTGTCCATTCCCGCCCCTTGGATGACGATGGCCTTCATTTTGGCCCCACGCCCGGTGTTCCATCCCTTCGTCCACACGGCGGTCCCGGCGGGAAGTTGGACGGTGTCGCCGTCCTTGGCCGCGTCAATCGCCTCCCAGACCGCCTCCGGCGTTAAGCTGGCGGCGGTGCGGGTCTCGGCATGAACATCCGTGGGCGGTAAACCGTTCGCGGTGACAAGGAGACAGCATGCCAATAGCAATCGGAATCCCGGGATTTCGATTCTCATAGTCTGACCTGCTTTGCATTTATACAGGTTACTGGGCAACCGTACCGACATGTGTACGACTTTCGACATCGTTGTCGAGAGGAGGAACCACCCTGGAGGCCGCCTGCCGCCTTGTGCCTCTGCTGATCGAAGACCACCGCGGGGGGACGGTTGGCCGCCCACAGTTCCGAGGCCCAGGCGCCCGTGCAACCGACTCCCTGCAGACTACCGGACTGGCGCACCGCAATCTCCACGGCCTCCTCGACTCGGACCTCCCGAGCGCCTTGCCATCTTCGGTCGGCATCGACATGCGCGTCCACCCCCAAGGTCCTCAGCGCGCTGCGGGTCGGACACACCGAGGTGAATCCGTGCCGAAGCGCAGGGCGCGGAGGCCGCATCGACCCCAAGCGCGCAGGAACCTCCGGCTTCCACGTGGGCGATTCGTCTTGCCTTCACGCCCGCGCCGCCCGTCGGTCGCACGGCCGGCCGGGCAAGGCAGGGGCAAAGGGCCGGACCGAAGACAATTACGCGTCCCTTGCGGAGTAGACCGGTAAACGACGCGACTCCGCCGATGGAAGGCTTCGCCCCGAAAAACACGTCGCCCTCGCCGCCGTCACGCTTCGGTCATGGCCGGCGTCACGAGGCGATGGTTAGGCGACTCTTCCTTCCGATCATCGCAATCTAGACTTCGATCACCAGCGGCCGAGATGCCAACCGCGGATTAAGCGCGTAAAGACATCCATGACCACCGCCAAGTAGACGAAGTCGCGGCGGAGGCGGATGTAGGTGATGTCAATGGCCTGATCGCAAAGGGCAAGTTCTGCCTGACCCGAACCACCCGGCTCCGTCGCAAGCCCACCCGTTCGTGACAGGCGTTCAGGCCGGTATCCTCCCTCCAGCCCGTTGCTGGAGGGAGGAAGCCATGAGGCATCACTGGCGAACGCATCGGACGCTACATCCTCTACCCGATGGCCAACGTCGTTGGGACAGGGCCTATCAACTCCTCCTGGCCTGGGGAATGTCCAATTCTTCGCCGGATGCCTCCTCCCCAATCTCACCCATCTCCCCGGAGGCGTCCCATGAAGACCGCGATTTACGTCCGCGTCTCGACCCAACGGCAGGCCCAGACTCAGACCATCGAGCAACAGATTGAGCGGCTGCGGGCTCACGTCGGCGGCCTGGGCCAGGCACTGGCCGAGGAGAACATCTTCCGCGACGACGGCTACAGCGGGGCCCACTTGCGCCGGCCCGGACTCGACCGGCTCCGCGACCGGGCGGCGATGGCGGCGTTCGACCGGCTGTACGTCACCGACCCGGATCGCCTCGCCCGCAACTACGTCCACCAGGTCCTCCTCATCGAGGAGTTGCAGAGGCACGGCTGCCAAGTGGAGTTTTTGGATCGGCCAATGTCCCAGGACCCGCACGATCAACTCCTCCTGCAAATCCGCGGGGCCGTCGCCGAGTACGAGCGGACGCTTATCGCCGAGCGGACCCGCCGCGGCCGGCAGCACAAGTTCCGCACCGGTCAAATGCTGCCCTGGACCCGCCCGCCGTACGGATACCGCCTCGATCCCGAGCGGCCCCGCGACCCGTCGGGGGTACGCCTTGAGCCGGCCGAGGCCGCCGTGGCGGCCGAGATGTTCGCCTGGTACATCCGGGACGGGCGCACCCTGATGGGGTTGGTCAAACACCTCCACGAGTTGGGCGTCCCATCGCCGAGCGGCAAGCCGTACTGGGGTCTTGCCTCCGTCCGCGGGGTGCTGACCAACCCGTCCTACACCGGCCAGGTCTACGCCGGGCGGACCCGTTATCGGCCGGCCAAGGTTCGGCGCTCGGCGACGCACCCGATCGGCCTCCCCCACGACACGGCCGAACCGGTTCCCGAGGACGAGTGGATCGCGGTCGGGGCGATCCCGGCCGTCGTCAGCCGCGAGCAGTTCGATCTGGCCCAGGCCAAGTTGGCGACGAACCGGACCTTCGCACGGAGGAACAATACGGCCGCCGACTACCTGCTAAGGGCGTTAATCAGTTGCGGCGAGTGCGGCCTGGCCTGCCAGGCGCGGCGAGTCCTGCCGAACAACACCTACTACATCTGCACGGGCAAATACCTGCAAGTCCGCCAGCGAACCGGGACGACCTGCGCGTCGAGATTCGTCCCGGCGGCGCAGGTCGATGACCTGGTCTGGCAAGACCTGTGCGACCTGTTGCGACACCCAGGTGTCATCGTCCAGGCCCTGCGCCGGGCGGCCGGAGGACATTGGCTACCCCAGGAGTGGCAATCGCGGCGCGACCACCTGCGTCGCGGGCGGGCCGGCTTGACCCAGCAGCTGGATCGCCTGACGGAAGCGTACCTGGGAGGCGTCATCCCGCTGCCCGAGTACCAGCGCCGCCGAACCGAACTGGAGCGGCGACAGGAGTCCCTGGAACGGCAGGAGGAGCAGTTGGGCCGAGAGGCGGACCGGCTCCGCGAAGTCGCAGGGCTGGTGACGTCGGTCGAGGACTTCTGTGGGCACGTCGCGGCCGGGTTGGCCAGCGCCGCATTCGAGCAAAGGCGGTTGCTGGTGGAACTGCTGATCGACCGAGTGGTCGTCACGGGGGATGAGGTGGAAATCCGCTACGTCATCCCGACCGACGAGCAGAGCGAGCATATCCGTTTTTGTCATTTGCGATTAGACTATTTCGGCCACCCACACCTGGTCGGGTGCGCGACACGGTTTGCAGCTGGCGTTGCGTGTTTCTACATTGGCTTGGGGAAAGCCGTTCCGCTCATTGACACAAGTGCAAAGGGGGACCAGGGATGGCGCGGCACAAGAAGCGCACTCCGCAGGGGGAAGAAGTACGGGCTTACGTCGAGGGCGTCGCCAAAAACCTCGTGGCGAAGCTCTACGGACCCAAGGGCCCCGCCTGGGGAACCCAACTCACCGAGATCGAAGACGTCCTCCTCGATGTCCGGGAGATCCTGACCGAGAAGATGCTCGACCTGACCCTGGCCCAGCAGGCCGCCGTCGGGGACGAACTACCGGCGTCGTTTGGCGCCTGCCCCGGTTGCCACGAGGCGCTCTCCTGTGACGACGCCCACCCGCGCGTCGTGCAAACGCGGGCTGGCGAAGCCGAGTGGTCCGAGCCGGAAGGTTACTGCCCCCGCTGCCGGCGGGCTTTTTTTCCCTCAGTCGCGCAGCCTCGGCCTTGACCAAGGCGACGTCAGTCCGGCCGTGCTGGAGAAGATCGTCTATGCGGGGGTGGTGAGCCGCTCCTACCAGGAGGCCGGCGCCCTGGTGCGACGGTTGGCGGAACTGCCCGTCCCCGACAAACAAGTCGAGCGGCTCACCCGGCGCATCGGCGGCGAACGCGTCGCCGAACGCGACGCCGAGGTAACGGCCTTTCAGGAGTTGCCGCTGGCCGAGAAGTTCGGCGTTCCCGCCGGTGTGACGCCGCCGGAACTGGCCGTGGTCATGGTGGATGGCGGGCGTCTGCAGATCCTGGACCGTAGCGCGCCCTCCGCCACGCCCGAGCCCGTCGCCGCCGACGCGGCGGCGCCGGCCTGGGAGGAGGAAGCCGTTGCCAAGGCCGGCCACTGGCGGGAAGACAAGGTGGGGCTGCTGGTGACGATGGACGGCGTGGTTTCCGATCACGACCCCTGCCCGGAGATCCCGGCCTCCTTCCTGGACGCCTGCCGGATGCCGCGCCTGGTCCGCGAGCTCAAGGCGGGCGTGAAGGGGGCGGAGGACGCCGCCGCGGACGCGGACGAACCAGAGGTCGCGGACCAGGCGTTGCGGGAGGAGGCGAAGTACCAACCACCCCAAGTGGTGCGACGTCGCGTGGCGGCCTCGCGCGCCGCCTGGCCCGCCTTCGCCCCGCTGGCGGCGGCGCTGGCGTGGGCGCTGGATTTCAGGGGGCGTCACGGAAGGCGTTCGTCGGCGACGGGTCGGCGAACAACTGGAAGTTGCAGCGGCGCTTCTTCGGGTCGTTCGTGCCGATCCTGGATTTCATCCACGCGTTGTCGTATGTGTTCGCGGCGGCGATGGCGGCAAGGAAGTTCGGGGTGGGCTGGGCGTGTTACCGGGAGTGGATCGCCTGGGTATGGCAAGGGCAGGTGGCGCGGGTGATCGCGGCCCTGGACGTACGTCAGAGGGAACTGGGCCTGCCGACGAAAGACGAGCCGGAGACCAGTCCTCGGCAGGTCGTGGCCCGGACGCGGACCTACCTGAGCAACCATGCGGACAAGATGCGTTACGACGAGTACCGGCGGCAGGGGTTGCCGATCAGCAGCAGTCTGATGGAGTCGATGGTGAAGCAGATCAACCAGCGGGTCAAGGGGACGGAGAAGTTCTGGTCGGAGGAAGGCAGTGAGGCGGTGCTGCAATTGCGGGCCGATCACCTGAGCGACGGCGAGCCCCTGCAAGGGTTCTGGCAACGGCGGCAAGCGACCGCGACGGGACGCCGCCGCTACCGCCGAGCCAGCTGATATCAAACCATGTCGCGCGCCCCACCTGGTCGGGCCGCACGACCTGGAGCGTCTCGATCTCGCGGGGAAGACCCACTTTGACTGACAATAACCGTGCCATATGGGCCCCTACCTCCTATTTCCTGTTTGGTTTTTTCTGAACACCTGGCCCTAATTATCGACTTCGGCTCCCACAGCCGCCAGGCGTAACGCGTACCGGAACGCTACCTGGTTCACTCCGCGGCGATGTGGGCGCCCTTTTCGGCCGCCGAGCGTTTCATGAGCGGCACGAGAAAGACGAGCACGGCGGCCAGGACGGTACAGACCCAGAAAACGTCGAAGTAGGCCAGGGAGGAGGCCTGCTGCCGCCGCACGTCGTCGAGCATTTGCAAGCCCCGCTTCTGCGAACCGGCCGGATCGCCGGTCCGCCGCAGGAAAAAGGCTCGCGTTCGTTCCATGTAGGCATAGATCGCCGGGTTCTATGGGGTCAGGGACTCGGGGTCCGCGGCACGTCACGGGTTGATCGGTCAGGAATCGCCCAAAAACATCCCTGCGACGCCCGGATTCTTGCCCCACACCGTGATCGGCGAACCGCCGCCGGAGTCGGCCCGACGGCTCGGCCTGTTCAGGGCCGACCCAGCGCGGCACGGGCGGCGCGGCCCAGGCGGGCGAACAGGGCCAGTTCCCTGGCCCAGCCCGCGCATCAAGGAACGCGCCTTCGCCGCCCGCGCCGACGCCCGACTCGCCCCGGAGCCGAGCGAATACAAGACCTCGATTGTGGCTAAGGCCGCGCTGACGCCTTGAGAAATCCCTGATCCCGCAGCCAGTCGGCGCAAGACCGCGTCCAGGTGGAACAGGGACGGTCGGCGGGCCGGACGCCGAAGTCGTGGGCGCAGCCCGCATAAATGTGCAACTCCGCCGACGCCCCGGCGCGCTTCAAGGCGAGATACATGAGCACACTGTTTTCCGGGTCGCTGATGAGGTCGGCCCCACCGTGGGCCAGAAAAATCGGCGGCGTCCCCTTCGGGACGTGAATTCCGGCGCGAGCTCATCCTTGTCCTTGTCCTTGAGATAGCCCGGATAGACCGCCACGGCGAAGTCCGGCCGGCAACTGACTTGGTCGACGGCGTCCCGCGCCGGGTAGGATCGCCTATCGAAATTGGTCGCCGCCGCGATCGCCAGATGACCGCCCGCCGAGAAGCCGACGATGCCGATGCGATCCGGGGCGATGCCCCACTCCTTGGCCCTGCTCCGCACCAGGCTGACGGCCCGCTGGGCGTCCTGCAGCGGGCGTCGGGCTGGCTCGGCTTTCGGCTCGTCGGCGTGGCGCGGCACCCGGTACTTGAGGACGACGCCGGTCACGCCGAGCGAATTGAGCCAGGCGGCGACCTCTTCTCCCTCCAGCTGCCAGTACAAGTTCCAGTAGCCGCCCCCCGGACAGATCACCATCGCGGTCCCGGTGTCCTTGTCCTTCGCCGGCCGATACAGGGTGATGCTGGGCCTGCTGACGTTGGTCACCATCCGGGTCGGTTCCGTGACCTCCACCTGCTTGCGGTCCAGCCTCGGCGACATGAGGACCTTTTCCGGGCCGAGGCCGCCGACCTCATCCGGGACTTTGCCCGGCCAAAGTTCCACGACCAGCGGCTTGTCGTCGCCGACCTCCGGCCTGTCGTCCCCGACCGCCGCCCAGGCAACGCAAAACCCGGCGACCAGGGACATCGCCCATGTCCATCGCATCGTGATTGCTCCTTGGCATGGGCGAAAATCCACGAACTCGGCGTGTTCGAGAGGTCCAGGTTGTTGAGCTTGGTCAGCGGGGCCAGCGCCTTCAGCCCCTCGCCCCTCGCGCCAGTGAAGGACGGGTTGAGCAGCTCAAGACCCGTGAGCAGAACCAGGTCCTTCAGGCCCGGACCCTTCACGCCGCCGCGGGAGAAGACCTTCCGACCCTTTTTCCTGCACGGCCCAGTCTTCCCCGGCCTCCTTCACCCGGCGAGACGGCGCGGCGTCGGGCCGGGCGTGGAGGCGTTGCTCATGCTTCAGCTTCCTTGCGAAACTAGAAGAACTTGCCTTTTGCAATGGTTGCGCTCCTTTGCTTGGTCGCGTTCGCGGCCGCATTGCTCTGGAGCGTCCTCAAGGCCCCCTGAACCTCCGCGGCGACGGTCTTGCACTCGTGGTAGACTGACGTGCCGTGCGCGGACAGGACCTGCCGGTCCTTTAGCAAGTCGTCAAGCTGTTCCACCACCTTATCCATCCGGGGAAATGGGATCCGGGGTCGAATGTGGCTCTTGAAGAGTTCCTCCAGCCTCTTCCTCTCAGGCGCGCCCGTCGCCCAGGTGGAACGATGGATGAACTCTCTCACCTTCGGAAGGGCGTAATGAACGCGGCTTTTTGCCTTGTTCCATTGGGCCACGTCCGCGTTCAGGGCATGCACCTTCTCGTCCGGCGTCAACGTCCTCCTCGACGATGCTTCCATTTCCCCCCGAAGGCCTTCCATGCTGATGCGCAGCGCGTCCATGCCGGCTTCCAGTTCCAGGACGGCCTTCCAGCGGGCTTCGAGGTCCTGCCACTTCGACTCGGGAATCTCCGGCTCAGGGCCCTCATCGGGCGCGGCGGCCTGGGGCGGCGGCTGCAGGTGGAAGTAGAGGCTCAGGTGGGTGACGCCTTGCGGGGGCGGCGGCAGGGGATTTCTGAGTTCGGAATCGGACCCGCCCGCGCCGGAACGGGAGGCGCCTTCCCGGCGCCATGACGCAACCTCCGCCGCCGCGACGCCCACCGCCTTCAGAAGGTTTTCTGCCGTCAACAGCTCGCCGATGCCGGGGATCTGAAAACTCCCCTGGGGGATCCGAAAGGCGAGAGCGAAAGGCTGGCCGTCGGGCTTGAACCAGACCTCCGCAAACTTTTCTCCCCTGTACTTCAGGGCCGCCCATTGTTTCGAGGGCGGCTGCTCGGAAAAGTTCACCCCGCACCTCACCCTGAGGGTCAACGATTACGGACAATGCAATCGCCTTAATCGAAAAATCCGCGCTGAGGACCTGGCACAGCAGAACGGTCAATGCGCCCGAAGCTTGATCCGGCCCACTACACCGCACCGGATGCTCGGTCTCTTACCGGAGCGGGATTGCCTCCGAATCGCCATCGAAACGAACCCGGTCAGGGCTTCTCGACCAGGGTAATCACCCCGAAATCCGCCGGCCGCCAGGTCGGCGACAGCCCTCCGCCCCAGTTCATGTGCGCGGCGAGACCCTCGCCGTCGTTGTCGTTCAGCTGGACGGCGAAGCCGAACTTGCCGCCGAAAGCGGGCGCCACCCCCAGTTCGCTCCACGGAATGCGCAGCGTATAGACGCACCCCTTGGGGTTCGTCTTGACGACGATCTCGTAAACCGAGGAGTCCCGAGCCAACTGCCCCGAGGCCCGGCCTCCGCTGTGGCCGCCGGGCCGATACAGCGTGTGTGCGCCGCTGCCCCCGGCCGGCTTCTGCGACGAAACATAATAGGCGCAGGACCTGGCGGCGGCGTCTGGTGACCGGTTGGTCGGGTCGAAGGCCAGGATCACGCTGTCGCCCGTAATGACGGTTTCGCCTTCGCCGGCGGGATGATGGACGTCGTCGAGCACATCGACCGCGACGTAAAGGTTCCGGGAGTCCCAGTTCAAGTAGGCTACGCCGCTGAGATTCCGCGGGGTCCAGGCGTAGTTCTTATCGACCACGCGGAGCTGATTGCGACCGATCAGCGGGATGGGACAGGTGCGGTCCCAGCCGTCGAGTGTACCGTCGATCGTGGGGGGCTTGCGGACCCTGGCGGCCTCGGCGGCGAAATCGCTGCCCTCGAAAGCCGTGACGCGCAGGTTGTCGTACAGGGCCGAGCCGGCGCCGCGCACCACCGGCACGAAGCTCGCCTTGACCACGTTCTCCGGGGCCTGGAACCGACAGGTGAAAACCTGCCAGGAGGGGGTGCTGTCGCCGATGTTGATCACCGCATTGTCAGTGAGCGTCTTGCTGGAGCCGTCTTTCATCGTGTAGTTGATGTTTGAGCCGCCTTCCATGCCCTGGTTCCAGACCCAGGCCGTGTAGAGGTAGGTCGTGCCGCCGCGGAGGTTCACGGACTGGCCGTAGTACGAATACCCCTTGGAGTTGGCAAACTTCAGCACATGCTTGCCCAGGCCCAGCCCCAGGCCGTCGCTCGATACGAGTTGGGCGTTGATCCCGTCCCAGTGTTTGGGCTTCTTCCCGCCACTCTCGACCTGTTCAAAATCGCCGTTCTTGAGGAGATTGCCGACGCTTTCCGGGGAGATGACGGACAGCGCGACAGGCAACGCGACGGCGGGCAGCTTTTGCCAGTCGAACGTCACTTCGAGTTGGTGCGGAAAGGTTCGCAAGGGCGCGTCGTCGGGCACGGTGAGAGGCATGACCACGATTTTCCGCTCGCCCGGCGCCAGCTCGAATTTAACTTCCTGATCCTTGCTCCAGCCTGCCGGCAGGTTGACGCGAAGCGCGCCCTTGAGCGGCCGATCATACAGGTTCCGGAGACGAACCGGTATGGACGCGGGCTTGCCGCGCAGCACGCTGAGAAGGGGCGCGTCGAATGTCCCGCCGCCGGCCGGGACCTCGACGGACGGCACGAGGCGGCTCTTGAGTACGTCCAGATCGGCCCCCTCGACTAAGCAACCCATAGGGCCCAGTCGCAGATGGGCGACGCCATCGACGGCCGGGACGACCGTTTCATTGCCCTGATAGTCCGTGACACGAACCGACGCCGCACCCACGGCCAACGGCGCTTCTTCGCCTTCCTTGACGTCGCTTGCCGCCACGAGGAGCGCCTTTCCGTTCCGCTCGAAGAGATGGAATCGGCCCGCCTTGCCGGCGGAGAAACTCCCCAGGGGCCTGGCGTCGAACGTCTTGGCGGCGAAGACGGCGAGCGTGGCGGCCGTCGGCAGGGGCGTGAAGTCGGCAAGCATATAGTCCCCGTTCGCGATCGCATCCCCTTCGCCGCCGAAATAGATCAGCTTTTCGCAGCCGGCGGCCAGCTCATCCGTCCAATGACTGAGGACCCACTTGCTTTTCTCAGTCTCCGACACGATTTCCACTCCGGGGCGATCCCACTGGATGACAAAGGCGCAGGACTCGTTGTCCCAAACGCCGACCTTGGTCAGGCCGTAGGAATCCAGGTCCGCGCGGGCCTCCTCGACGCCGACCCCGTTGGCATAGTGGATGGGCAGGACGTCCGCGTATTTGCCCGCGCCGGCGTTGAGCACGTCGAGCCGGAAGCCCCGCGGCCAAAGCCCGCCGGCAAGGACCGAGTGCAGGCCGGGATCGACTTGCCGCGCCGACTCGACTCCGACGCGGCACAGTTTGACGTAATCCGCGACATAATCCGGCGTGCCGCCCGGCGTGATCTCGTTCAGCCATTCCCAGCCCCAGAACTTCCCTTTGTACCGTTTGGAAACCGTGGCAACCATCTTCTGGAAAGCGTCCAGGTTGCAGTCGAACATTTGGTAGCCGACGTACCGGCCGCGGGACATCGCCCAGGCCGGCGGATCGTAGATGGTGATGACGGTCGATACGTCGTTGGCCCGTGCTGCGTCAAAGAACTTGTCCCAGTGTTCCAGGGCGAAGACGCCCGGACCGGGTTCGATCGAATTCCATTCCGTGAACAGGCGGCAGTTGGTCAGCCCGAGTCGCGCGCGATCGCAAACGCTTTTTCCGTGCGATAACCCAGGTGCGGCGCGGCGTGCATGGTAAAACCCAGCCGCGTCGGCTTGCCTCCGGTGACGGCGGCCAGGTCGGGGATGCGGCAGAACGTCGTTTCGCGGGACTCCCAACCGTCGACTTCGGCCTGGAACAGGAATGTACCGCGGCGCTTGAGGTCAAGCGTCACCCCCACGCTTTGATCGTTCTTCGCGACCGTGAACGGCACGGAGCCTTTCGCCACTTCCGCCTTCGTGAAGTCATAGACCTTGTAATGCAGCACCTTCTCTTGCCCGGCCTCCTTGACGTTCTTCAGCCGTGCCGTCACGCGGACCGGTTCATCGTAGGTAAAGAGGTTGCCCGGCTTGTCGGTCTCCAGCTCGAACCGGCCGCCCTTGCGCAGGAAGTGCGTCTCGGCCCGGACGTCCCACGGCCAGCGTTTGCCGTGACTGTCGTTAATGACGGCGATCAGCAACAAGCTATTCTGCGGCGACGAACGCGGGATGGTCAGGGGGAAGGCGTGTTTTCCTTGGCCCGGAGCAATTTTGACGGACTGGCCGCCGTACCACAGGTGCTGCGTATTCCCGAAGCTGATGGGCTGCGGCGCGTCCTTCTTGGGAACGCGTGGGCCGAGCGCTTCGAGGTTGAGCGTCGTCTCGCCGTGGTGTTCCGAGGGGTCCAGGTAATAATCGACCTTCACGTCGATCTGGTCCCCCTCCGTCAGCGGCCGCTGCAAGGAGCTCCAGTCGATGGCGATCCAGCTCTTGTTGTACTTCACTCCCTTGGACCACTGGACGTAGTCCGAATCGGTATCGGCGGCGGGTTGGCCGACGGCGACTAGCACGCTCGACGTTGCGACGCAGGCCAGGAACACAATTACCCGGAGCGACCAGCGTTTCACGACCATCGCCTGTCTCCCTCGGAGAGGTTGGTTGACGCGGCAAGCGCTTGCCGGCTTTGGTAATCATTGTATGGTCTGTCGAAGGGGGGATCCGGTGGATGCGCCGATCGGACCCGTTGCACCACCCGGGCTTTGCGCGCCGCGGTCGCATCGCCACCGACGCGCCCGGGAATCATCCAGGCCGGATCCCGCCGTTTTCTTCTGTGGCATCTAAATCGACGGCCATGAGAGGCCCCTGCGCTTGGCCATGGGCCGATTTGTGCCTCCCGGGCATCACTTGTCGTAACGGCTCCGGCGTCGCATGGACGCGCTTGGCCCCCGGCGTTGCGGCGCGGGTCCGGCTTGAAATGGGTGTCGGAATTCAACGCTGGAGGGCCGCCCCCCAGGATCTTCGTACGGCTCGACCTGCAAGGCGGGCCGGCGATCGGCATCGACTTGGAAGCCGCTCTCCCGCCTTCATCCAAGAACGGAGGACGGCGGTGCAAACCCAGGGCGTCGCAATCGACCTTCAGGTATTGTAAAACTCATTCCCTATGCGGCACTGCAGTCCGCGCTTTGAGGCGACCCCGGGATCCGCATGGGCGATTCGAATGGCGTTCACACACGACCTGCCTGCCCGTCGCACGGCCGGCTGGGGCGAGGCGGGGTCAAAGAGGCGGATCGAAAAAGCGGCGCCTTCCGTGTGGAGAGGATCGGTAATCGCAGCGGCCCCCACCGGTGTAAGGCGACGACCAGGAAAACATGTCGCGTTTGCCGCCGACTCGCTTCGGTCAACCCGAGCCGGCCACGGCGGCTTCGGGGTGGGAACCGGTGATCGTCACGTTGGAGTCGAAGGCGACGAGCGGCGACCGCAGTTTTCCACACAGCAACTCCCGACCCCGTTTTTCAACCCGAGCGAACTCACGGCTATTTCGGCTCCGGTTTCTTCACGCGCACTTCCTTGATCAGGAATTCGTTGGCCGAACCGTTCGCGTCGAAGCGGAAATTCCACCCCCACTGACCGACGAAGTTCGCGTCGCCGATCGTCCAGGTTTGTTCGTGCCACTTTTCGTCCTTCGGAATGGTCCACCAGCCCCGCACGCCCGTGTAGCCTGTCGCCGATTCGTAGCACAGGCCGACGCCTGCTTTCTTTTCGGACCCCAGCCGTTTGGCCACAATCGTGATCTCCAACTCCTTGGTCCCGAACGGCGCGAAGGTGGGATCGACGCGGAAGTAGATGTAGCGGCCCTCGTTCTTAAGCGCGGGGTCGGCGAAGTCCGGCCGGCGAAAGCTTTCGGTCAGGTCGTTCACCACGACGGTCGTTTTCGGATTGATCTGCTTGAGGCCGTCCTCGGTGTTCGTCGCTGCCAGCCGGCAGGTAATGACTTTGGCGTTGGCGTAGTCGCCGCCCCACGGATACGGTTTACCGGCGTTGGCCTGGGCTTGTTTGGCCAGGCCCGCCGGCACGTCGCCGATTAAGATTGGATGCATGGACAGGACCAATTCTTCGCCGGCTGACAGCGCCGACGATTTGCCGGCGAGGTCCGTCACCGTCACCTTGGCGTCGAACTTCGCCTTGAACTGCTTGCCGGTCGGCGCCCAAGCCGCCAGCACGTTGCCCTTGTCGCCCTTGAAAAGAAAGCCGTAGCCGCCCTTGCCAAGGTCGAGCCAGCCGAGGTAACGCGGCGCCGTGCCCAGCAGCGTCGTCATCGTCTCCAGCGCGTCATACGCGGGACGCGGCGTCCAATCGGCGCGGATGATGCCGTGATCGGTCCCCTTGCCGTAAGCCGGCCCGCGGGCCTCGAACCAGAAGACGCGTTCGAAGCCCTGCGCCAGCGACAAGACGTAAGCCTTGGTCAGCAGGTCGGCCTGCTCGGCGTCGCCCTTCGCCTCCGCCTTGATCGGCACCTGAAAGCCGATCTCGGTAATCCACAGCGGGATGTCCGGACGCTGCCGGTTCGCCGCGAGCATCTTGCGGAGATTGCCCGCGAGGCTCAGATACCCGACCTCGCCGCCGTCGGCCACCGCCCCCAGGTTTTCGTAAGGATGCACACAAACGAAATCGAAGTGGTCCGCGGCGCCGGCCTTGATGACCGCATCGAGAAAGCCCACGTCGAAGTTGGCGACGCTCAGGCCGATCTTCGCGTCGGGGTTGGCCTTTTTCGCCGCGTCGTAGGCCGTCACGACCAACTCGGCGTAGTCCTTCACCTTGTTTTTCGAGTCGCCGAAACTGCCGTTAAACTCGTTCCAGACCTCCCAGTACGCGACGTCGCCCTTGTAGCGCCCCGCGGCCCGGCCGACGTAATCGCGCCAATACTGGATGTCCTTGATCGGAAATTTGCGCGAGCCGCCGTCGGCCGACGCCCACGGCGCGAGGTAGCAGAGCACGCCCGACAGGTGCATGTCGTTGGCGCGGGCGTTGGCGACCATCGCGTCGGCGGTCTTCCAGTTCCACTCGTCCTTGTGCGGCTGACTGGTCTGCCATTCGGGAAACAGCCGCAGCCAGCGGACGCCGGCCTTTTTCAGCAGCGGATTGAACTTCGGATAGTCGCCGGACCATTCCGCACCCGACGCGATGCCCCACGGATCGGCATTGTTGCCGGTTTCGATCGTTTTCTTGCGCGGCGCCGTGCCCGGCCCTACCGGCGCGACCCAGACCTGGAGCTGATTGGTAAAGAAGGTCGTGGCCGCATCGCCCCAATTCGGATCGCCGGCCATGCGCAACTGAAGCCACCGTCCGGGACCGGAGCCTGCCGGATTTTTCGGATCGCGGCTATAAAGTCGAATAAAGAGCGTATCGGTATTTAGATCGGTGGCCTTGAAGTCGCTGACAAGCGGCTCGACGATACCCGGCTTGTCGGAGCCTTTGATTTCGCGAATGGTTTTCCACTCGCGCCCATCTTCGCTGTATTCGACGCCAGCCACGGTGTTCGCCGCCAGACCCAGCTCGGCCCAGCCCGCCCGGAACCGCAACGTGCCGACCCGTTGGTCGAAGTGCAGCTGGAACGTCAGCACGGCGTTGTCGTCGCCCGAAGCGCTGTGGAACAGGGCCACCGCACCGGGCGTCGCGTCGGACAGCGTGCCGGCCACTTCGTCGTAGAGCTTGGCGTTTTTGCCGTAGGGCAGATAGATGTGCGTCTCGCCGCTGTTGAGGTGTTCCTGCTTCGGTCCGTAGACGTACTTGTCGGCCTTGACCTGTTCCCAGGTACGCCCCACGGTCGTGCCGAGCTTGACCTCAATGACACCGTTCTCGGCGCGTGCCACACCGACAAGCACGATCACAGCGAGCAGCGCAACGGGACTTCTCATTCGTCATTCCTCTCCGGCGAAACAGGCTCGTGGTGGAGCCTCGTGTCGTAGACTAGCTGACGGCTGAGAGTAGCCGCCGTGGGAGTGTCGTAACGGATAATGCCAGGGGCGATCTCACGGATCGTGTCAGGCTTGCCCCAAAGCGTCTCAGTGGGGTAGTGACGGCCTGTGCCGCTGCGTTCGGCCCTGGCAACCTTTCTGGGCAAACTCCTGCCTGGCAGCGCTGCGGCAGGTTGATGATCGGCTTCCGTCCCCTACGTGGGAGAGCCCCGCTCACGCGCGTTCCGACTCCGCCCGCCGCCTTCAGGGTGATTCGCTTGACTCGGCCGAGAATCGGCGGGGCGCCTCACTCCGGCCATTGTAGCGCGCGGTATGACAAAGCCATCAAAAAATGCCGGCCTAGCGGCACGCGCCGAATAGGCGACCGCATCAGTCCGCCACCCAACTCCCGTGGAACCCGACGGGCACCCGACGCGGCAACTGTACGACGGCCACCGGGTCGCCGCCGAACTCGTCGGCGTCGAGGACGACGAGGTCGCTCCGATCCAGCGCGCGATCGTAACGGAGCGCGAGCACCCACCCGTCCTTCTCGGCGGAGTCTGACGACTTCGGGACGAACAAGGGCTCGCCAGGTACGTACCGCTCGCTGAAGTCCATCGCGACCGACGCGCCCGCTTCGACATCGTAGCAGCGCGGCAGGGAGCCGCGGGGCATGCCCGCCGGCCCGAAGTCACGATACTCGACGGTGTAGGCGTGGCGGTAAGTGCGGCCGTTGCGCCGCTCATCGACGCGCGGGAACTCGACGGGATGGCGGCCCAACGCCCCCTCCTTGACGACGCCGCGGAACGGGTCGATCTCCCAGCGGTACAGGGTCGGCGGGTCGGCCGCCAGGTCTGCCTGGAAGCGGTCGGTGCGAATCCCGTCCACGACGATGCGTCCGTCCCGCTCGAAGGCGTTTGCCGTGTGCGTGAGCTGGCACGCGGGCACGTCGAACCAGCGTGCCGGGCCGCCCCGGCGCGGCACGACGCCGATGCGGGTCCCCCGCCCTTCTTGCCAGCGGAACGGCAGGCCGCCGCCCCAGTCCTGCGCCATGAGTGCCGGCGTGTCGAAAAAGATGGCGTGGTGTTCGGTCATGGCGAAGTCGTGCATGAGGCATGGGGCCGTCATGTCGATGCGTCGGCGCTCGAAGACCTGTCCCCTGCGGTCAATGCGGTAGAGCGTCAGGTGGGAGTTCGCGAACTGGTAGCCGAAGGCGATGAGTTCGCCCGTGCCAGCGTCGAACATTCCGTGCGCGGTGAAGGCCGTATCGACGCCCCCGAAATCGACGGGGCCGACGGTTTCCAGGCGCCGGTCGAGTTCGATCGGCAGGGCCGCCTCTACCAAAGAAAGGATGCGCCCGGCGTGGGCGAAGACGTGGGTATTGGACGAGCGGCCGCCGCGGATGCCGGCCTCACGCCTGGTTTTGACGTAGCGGATGCGATACCAACGGGCCTGGCCAGCCTCAAGAGGGACGCCGTGGACCATGCCGTCACCGGCGATAAAGGGGTAAGCCGACCCCGGCCGGGGGTTGGGGCAGTTGCGCAGGTAGACGCCGTTCAGCTGCGGGGGAAGGGCGCCTGCGACCGGGAGATCGTGCGCCGTGATCTCGTCGGGGACCGGCACGAAGTAGCCGTCGCGAACGAACGGCTCGGCGGCGGAGGACATCAGAGGTCCTTTTCCAAAAGGGGGCGAGGGGCGTCCCCGCCGGAAACGCGAGTGGTCGTCAATTGGATTCGGCGCGTCGGCCCGGCGCGAAGCTGATGGGCAGCCGCGACGGGCCATGCACGCCAAGCGCCTTACGCGGCTCCCACGGCTCGTCGTTTGCAAGCTCGAACACTTTCATCCGCTCCAGGAAATCGGCGAGGGCAATCCGTGCCTCCAGGCGTGCGAGCGGCGCGCCCAGACAGGAGTGGATGCCGTGCCCGAACGCAATGTGCGGGTTGGGATCCCGGGCGACGTCAAAGCGGTCGGCGTCGCGGAACCTTTTGGGGTCACGGTTCGCGGAGCCGATCATCGGGAGGACGAGCTTTCCGGCCGGGATTACCCGCCCATGCACCTCTACGTCGCGTCGCGTCGCGCGGGGCATCCACTGGACCGGCGACCGGTAGCGCAGGACCTCCTCGATCGCGGAGGGCAGGAGGTCGGGCGCCGCCCTCAGCCGGGCGAGTTGGTCCGGGTGTTCAAGGAAGCATAGGACGGCGTGGTTGATCAGAATCGCGGTCGTCTCCTGGCCGCCCACGAGGAGCAGCTGAACGAAGCCCAGGATTTCCCCCTGGGTTAGCCGCCCGCCGTCCACCTCGGCCTCGACGAGTCGGGTCAGCAGGTCACCCAGATGCGTTGACCGCCGCTGTGCGATCAAGCCAGGCAGGAAGGCCCTCATCTCGTCCGTGACCGCCCTATACTCCTGAATCGTTCTGGCCGCCTCCTCGTCCCTCGAGATGGTATTGGCGATCTTGAGGATCACGTCGCTCCAGCGCTTTTATCGCGGCCAGTCCGCCGCAGGGAAGCCGAGAATCTCCGCGAGACCAGCATCGGCAGGGGGACGGCAAAGTCCGCAGCCAGGTCCATCTCGCCGCGCTCGATCGTCCGGTCCAGGAGCTGACACGACAGTTCCCGGATGCGGGGCTCCAGGTTCGCGACAACCCGCGGATAGAAGGCCCTGGAGATGAGGGCGCGCAACTTCGTATGGCGCGGCGGGTCGAAGAAAATGAACCACTCCCCCGGGTTGCCGTGCCCGGGCGCGTGCGACAGGTCGGAGCTGAAGGCGTCATGCTCGACCAGCGCCGTTTGACGCCCTCGAAGTCGAAGATCATCCAGAGGTCGAACGGCGGAAGGTGGTAGACGGGCGAGCCGCTCCGCATCAGGTCGTACGCGGGGTAGGGGTTGCGGCGTGTGCCGTCGGTGAAAAGATCCACCACGGCTCTTGGCCTCCGGCGCCGAACGGGCAATGAGCCTGACCGGCCTGTCGGCATCTCAAGACCCGGCCATTATATTCCGCCCGGCCAGAATAACGCGGCGCCAGTCAGGCCTATCGCACCGCCGGTCACCCTGTCGCCGGGGTCGGCCAGCTCTTCGGTACTGCCATCTTGGCCCGGCGGGTCGAGGGCGTCGAAGACGCGCTCGAAGGTGTCGTGGGAGGGGATTCCGTTGGGCAGTTCCAGGAAGGTCTTGAGCCAGTCGTGGCGCTCGTGGCCGAAGGTCTCCACGCCTTGCCAGTAGTCGGCGTTGGCGACGACGGCGCAGATGGCGATGATGTCGAGCAAGAGGTGCTCGCAACTGTTGACGCGGCGGGGATCCTTGAGGGTGCGGAAGCGCCTTCGCAAGCCGAGAGGTCCGGGGACCATGACCCATCCTCCGTGAGGAATGCGTAGGGCGAATCCGCGAGAATGGTAGGCCCACCCCTTGACCAAATCAACAAGTCGCGAATAAATTGGCTGGATTTTGATGCGTAGGCAGTGAAGATTGACCTGACGATGAACGTCTACACCGACCCCGCCTTGCTGGACGTACGCGGCGCCCTCGACGCGCTACCGCTGCTGCCGTTGGGGGGCGGTCAGGTCGAAGGGGAAGCCGCCGGAGCGACGGGGACGGACGGGGCGGCGGGGCGAGTGGTTGCACCAACTTCTGACAATTTGGTGCAACCAGTGGCGTCCCCTGTCATTTCGGCGGACACCGGCCGGCGAGAGACAGACGGGGGAAGCCTCGCCGCAAGTGCTTGTCCAGACAAAAGAAAAGACCCGCTGACAATTCCTGTCAGCGGGTGTCTCAAAGTGGGCGCTACAGGACTTGAACCTATTCACGTCGCTCGTCGCAACCCCTACGCCTTCAACCACTTTCGCTATTAACTCATTCTCCCCCAACATCTTGCCGCCAGGGAACACATGGCACCGTGTGGCGAAGGTATTGTATCAGGTCGTGCAACATGGAGGCACTATTGAGGCACCCGATTTTTGGCCGACTTGGTCAACACGGCCGGCTTGGTCGCTGAGCCGGCTGCTTGCGTGTAGCAGCCGTTTGGGGTCCGGAGTTATTGAGAACTCCGTCGTTTCTGATGGTGCCCAGTGCCGCGGCGGCAGGCGGCGAATAGATCGTCACCCTCCGGTGTGGCTGAAACTACCAGCGACGCCCCGTCGGTGGACACGCCGTCCCCTTCCATCGCCACAACGCGGCGGCGTGACCGGCGCGGCCGACGTTTCGCCGAGCTCGATCTCAGGTCGGCCGGCCCTCCCAAGCCGCATCTTCGTTTCAGACGCGCACTACAGGCTTACGGGCCGTCGTCGCGGCCCGGCCGCCGCTTCCCCGTCGCCGTCCCGTCCTGCATCATTGGGTCGTTCCCCGCTGGCAACCGGGCTGGGCGGGACCTGACGCACCACGGGCCGGGCCGGCCGCCGACGTTCGTGACTGGCCCCGGGCCACCGGGAGGAGCGCCGTGCCCAAGATTCAACCCACTTCCGCGGACGAAAGGCAAGCCTTCCGACGGACGCTTTCACCCGCACACCACCAGGTTTTCGACCGGCTGGCGGCGCTGATCGACGCCCCGCGTCAGGACCTGGATTGGTATCACGCCGTGGGGCGCTTGACGGCGGAATTGCGGCCCGACGCCGCGCGGGGAGGCTACCACGGCGCGGCCTGGTTCGTCGGCCTGGCCGGGGCGCTGGGCCCCCGGCGCTGGTTCTTCCACAAGGCCGCCCGACTCGTGGAGCTGTACCCGACGGACGAGGCTCTCCAGAAGCTGAAATGCCTGGGGGCGGACTGGACCAGGGTCTCACTATCGTTCGCCGTCGCGCGTGCGAAGGAGCGTCACGCCTTCCTTCGCGAGGCGGTGCGCGAGGGTTGGACGATCCCGCGATTCCGGTACGCGCTTCAGGAGCGCTTCCCCACGCCGAGCCGGGGGGTCGGGGGACGCCGGCGGCACGCCCCCGGCCGCTGGGGGTCGGAAGGTCGAGCCTGCGCCAGCTGGGGCGTCTGGTCCAGGGCGTGCTGGACTTCCACACAGGCACCTGGGGGGAAATCGAGGCCAAGGAGTGGAAGGCGTTCGTCAAGGAGTGTCGCGGGCCGGAAGGCAACGCGCTGCGGAGGCTGCTCGACTCGACGGCGGCCGCCGTCAAGGAACTGGCCGCCGCTGCCGGTGCGATGGGCGACTGGCTCAACACGTTGCGGGCGAAGCTATAGCATCGGCCGACGTCGCTCCACCCTCCGGCAGCCGACGAATACAGTTTTGTAAAACTCACTAGCCCGGTTAGCATTCGCCGGCGGCATGGAACGCCCAGGCCGATTCCGGCAGGCCGAAGTCGTGGCGGGTGGGCGGCCCGCGCCGACGATTCCGACCGTGACGGCCCTGGCCGGGGAGAGACGCCGCGGCGATCATTCCTGGAGCGGCAGTCCCCCCCTTCCGGTGCAATCCTTTCGGCATGTGTGGACGCTTCTTTATCCTGGATACCCCCCGAAGTCGCCGACCTGTTCGGGCTGGCCGACGTTCCCGACCTCGCGCCCCGCTATAACATCGCCCCGACACAGCCCGTCGCCGCCGTGCGCGTCGCCGACGCCGGCCGCGAACTGGCGCGCCTCCGGTGGGGATTGATTCCTCCTTGGGCCAAGGACCGCAAGCTCGCACAGATCAACGCCCGGTCGGAGACGGCCGCCGACAAGCCGATGTTCCGCACTGCATTCCGCAAGCGGCGCTGCCTGATTCCGGCGTCGGGGTTTATCGAGTGGACGCACACGGGGGCCAGGAAGAAGCAACCCTTCTGCATCCGTCTTATCGACGACAAGCCCTTCGCCTTCGCCGGCCTGTGGGAGCGCTGGCAGGGGCCGGACGGCCCAGTGGACAGCTGCGCCATCCTGACCGCCGAGGCGAACGAACTGGTGCGGCCGGTGCATGAGCGGATGCCGTGTATCCTTGACCGGCGGCATTTCGGGCAATGGCTTGACCCGACGGAGCAGGACGCCGCGGCGCTGGCCCCGCTGTTAAGGCCGTTCGCCGCCGACCGGAGGCGGGCCTACCCCGTGTCGCCGCTGGTGAACAGTCCGAAGAACGACGACGCCCGCTGCATCGAGCCGGCGGAGTAGACCGGCCGGAATCTTCTTGCCCCGCCACTCGCCGTGGGGTAGCTTCGGCGGGCGTCGCTTCCATGCGCCAGAGGAACTCGCCATGCCCCGCCGCACGCTGATCGCAACCGCTCTGGCCGTGTCGTTATTGTCCGCCGCGCCGCTATACGCCGGCGACGCCGAGGCCGGGGCCGTCAAGGCGGTGGAGAAGCTCGGCGGCTCCGTGGTCCGCGACGACACGGACCCCGCCCGCCCCGTCGTCGCCGTGAGCTTCGTCGCCGTCCCGGTGACGGATCGGGAACTGAAGTGTTTGGCGGCTCTGAAGGGGCTAAAAACGCTCGACCTCGCCCTCTGCCTGGGTGTAACGGACGCGGGGGTAAAGGAGTTGGCCGCCCTGAAGGTGGTACAGGAGTTGAACCTCAGCTACACGGGGGCGACGGACGCGGGCGTGAAGCAGCTGGCCGCACTGAAAGGGCTAAAGAAGCTGAATCTCCGGGGCGCCAAGACGACGGGCGACGGCGTCTCCGCGCTCCAGAAGGCGCTGCCCGATTGCAAGATCGACCGCTGTCGGCCGGCGGCCCCCCCGCCGCCGCCAGCGTGTCCTCGTAGGAATCCCGCAGCGCCGGCAGAACCAACTCTCGAATGACTCGTATGGTGCCCCAGCGGAGGTCCATGACCCGCCGCAGCACTTCGGGGTCGGAATCGAAGTCGGAGTCGTGCCGCAGGGGCGGAAGCCGAGTTCCAGCGCCTCGACCTTCCGCCGGTAGCACTTGCCGGTCGCCAGCACCGCCTCATGCCCCCGTGCCCGGAGGCCGAGGGCGACGGCGACGTAGGGGTGCAGGTCGCCCAGCGAGCCGAACGTCGTGAGGACGATCCGCCTGCGCTGCGCTGCTCGTGATTCGTTCGGCCGAGCGGCTGGGTCCACGGCGCCTCCCCCGACGGGCGAGCCACGGGCCGAAGCTCGATGGCCCGTCTTGGTTCCCGTGCTACACCATCCGCCTCCAGTCCGGCAGGCCCCGGCGCATCTCCGTGGTCGCCGCCGCCGGGTCGAAGGCTTCGGGATCGAAAGACCCGCCGGCCCACTCCAGAAGCCCGTCATGGTCCTCGTGTTCGGGGTCGTTTATGGCCTCCAAGAAGTCCTGGTAGCCCCACACCCCGCCCACGTCTTCGGGCGGGCAGGCCCGTGCGCCGGCGATGCGGACCGGATACCGCTTGCCCGGCTCGGCTTCCACGCACTTCTCGAACAGAACCTCGTGATCCCAGGAGTCCCCGAAGTCGTACTCGTACTCGAAGCGGAACCGCTTTCCGCTCTGCGGCAGGATGTCGCTGATCTTCGTGGCGGTGGAGTCCTTGTATTCCATCTCCTCGAAGTTCTCCTGCATCAGTTCGGGGTCGCCGTACAGCTGCTCCCCTTTCCTGAAGTGGTGCAGGTGGCTGTTCGTCCAGCCCATCGCCGTCTGGATGTGTTCGTGGAGCTTGTCCACTGTGCCGTCCTTGACCTGGATGCGCCGCCAGATCGGGGGCTGGGTGTCGAGCAGTGTGATCCTGAACTGGTAAACCGTTTCCCGCTTCTTGGCCGACTTGCCGGCGGCGACCTTCTTGGAGGTCTGGCCGCCGCCCGTTTTCTCCTTGCGGACCGACGACGACGGCGTTTCCTCGTGACCGTACACGGCGTCGTATTCCTGACGCAGCCGCTCGCCCAGCCGTTGGAGGGCGAGGCAGCCGGGGGCCGACCGATCCGGGTAGTCGCGCCCGTCCCGGAGCGCATGGCCGATCATTTCCATCAGGCAGTCCAGGTCCCAGCGGTAGAGCGTGATCGGGCGGCTGCCCTTGTAGTTCTCGATCTTCCGGTCCAGCCCGAAGGCTTCCGCCATCGCCCCGGTGTGCCGCTTCAGCTCATGAAGTTCGTCTCCGCTGATGAGCAGGCGGTGGCGGTGGTCGCCTGGAAGTGGTTTCATGATGTCGGCCCTCGATCCCCTGTTCATCGAACCGCTCGGTCAGCCCCTTTGCCAGAGCGCACGGCCTCAAGCAGCGTGCCGGCAGGCGGTCACGTCGTACCCTCCCGGCCAGGCGTCCTCGCCGCATCCCCGGTGGGCGTGGCCGTGCCGTCAAACTATGACTACTGGATGGCGAACGAACGAAGCGAGGCGGTCACGCACGAAACGGCCCGGCTGGAGCGGCTGCGGGTTCGGCTTGCGCCCTTGAAGAGCGCCCTGCTGGACCACGCCATCTACCGGGAGATCGACCGCCTGGGGGCGCTGCGCCTGTTCATGGAACACCACGTCTTCGCCGTGTGGGATTTCATGTCGCTGCTGAAGGCGTTGCAGCGGCGTCTGTGCTGCGTCGATGTCCCGTGGCTGCCGGCCGCCGACCCGCTCGCCGCCCGCTTCGTCAACGAGATCGTGCTGGCCGAGGAGAGCGACGAGGACGGCCGGGGCGGCTTCCTCAGCCACTTCGGCCTGTACCGCCGGGCGATGGTCCGGTGCGGGGCGGACACGAAGGCCATCGACCGCTTCCTGACCGAACTGACTCAGGGCCGCTCGGTCCCCGACGCCCTCGCAGCGGTCGGCGTGGCCGCTTGCGTGCGGCGCTTCGTGCGGCAGACCTTCGACGTGATCGAGCGGGGGAGCCTCTGGTCCCTGGCCTCGGCGTTCACGTTCGGCCGGGAAGACCTCCTGCCGGCGCTGTTCCAGCGGATCGTGGACGAGTTGGACGTGGAGGCGGGCGGCGGGTTGGAGGACTTTCGCTACTACCTGCGCCGGCACATCGGCCTGGACGGGGACGAGCATGGGCCGATGGCGGTCAGGCTCGTGGCGTCCCTGTGCGGCGGCGACGAGGCCCGCTGGCGGGAAGCGGAGGAAGCGGCTGCGACGGCACTGGAGGCGCGCCGGGACTTGTGGGACGCGCTACACGCCCGACTGAAGCACTCATCGGATGATCCGGCTTGATTCCACCTGGGCAGGTCGGCCACGTTCCCAGGCCGCAACAGCAGTCAGTCGAACACGTCAAGCTGTTGCAGAACCGTTGGAGAGGGCGGGGTGTTGTTGGGGAACAGACGCATAGGCTATCTGCAAGCGACGGCGGCAGGTAACATGAAGTTTCAGGCAGGCCAGGCTGCCGCAAAGGACAGAGATGCGATATGGCCGGCGACATCTTCGACATCGACCTCGTTTCGCAGTCGTTCATACACGACCCGTTCCCGACCCTGGCCCGGCTGCGTGAAGCCGGCCCTGTCGTCCGTGTCAAACTGCCATTCCTCGGCAAGACGTGGCTCGCCACGACTCATGAAGCGGTCAACAAGGTGCTGAAGGACGACGGCACGTTCGTCCGCAACGCCAGCAGTGCTGGAAAACCAGCCCTGTTCGGGCGCTGGTGGATGCCACGCACCCTCCGCATCCTGAACGACACCATGATGGGGCACGACGGCTCTGACCACCGCCGCCTGCGCAAACTGGTCGATCAAGCGTTCAACCGCCAGAGCGTCGAGAGCATGAAGCCGAGCATCGCCGGCATCTGTGACAGTCTGCTCGAACGCCTGCCGGGGCGTGGCCCCGTGGACCTGACGGAAGGGATCGCCCGTCCGTTGCCGTTGACGGTCATCTGCGAACTGCTGGGGTTGCCGGAAGAGGACCGGCCCGCCTTCCGCCGGTGGGTCAAGCGGATGGTGTCCGCTGCTTCCCTTTGGGGAGTCTTGTGGTCCTTGCCAGCCTTCTTCCGGTTGATGGGGTATTTCAAGCGTCACTTCCGGCATTGCCGGCAGCACCCACGACCCGGACTGATGACCGCTCTGATCCAGGCCGAGCAGGACGGCGACAAACTGAGCGAGAACGAACTGCTGGCGATGGCGTTCCTCCTGCTGGTCGCCGGGTACGCAACGACGGTGCATCTGATCGGCGGGGGCATCCTGGCCCTTCTGGAAGCCCCCGAACAAAAGGCTCGGCTCATGGCTGACTGGTCGTCGCTGCCCTCGGCGGTGGAAGAACTGCTCCGCTTCGTCTGCCCTGCCCAGATTTCCGAAGAGCGCTATGCCAGGTGCGACGTGCAGTTCCACGGCCAGGCGCTCCGACGAGGCGACATCATCGTCGCATCGCTGGCGTCCGCCAACAGCGACCCAGCCCGCTTCGACCACCCGGAGCGTCTGGACATCACACGCTCGCCTAACCCGCACGTCGCGTGAGTATTCCCCACATCGAGAGTACATGGCGGATCATGTTTAGGTGTTTATGAGAGGCCAAGGCCCTCGCCAAAGCGACGACGCCGGGAGGAAGCCCTTGCGCTTCCTCCCGGCGTCGTCGCTTGGTCGCCGCCAATACACGCGATCGGCCGCCGGTCCCCGTGCCGGTCGCCCGGACCGGCCGGCGGTTCTCAGCCGAGCCGCACGCGGCCCGCCCGGTACCCCGCCGTCAAGATGGCCAGGTCGCGCCAGCCACGCCACAGCGTCCGCACCCCCGGCATGCCGTCCCGCTTGCGGCCCAGGTGGCCGCCCAATCGGCCGATCCACTTCGCCGCCTGCTCCATGGTCGGCGCCGGCGTCGTCGGCGTCGCCGCCTCGCCCGTGGCGTGCGCGTACAACGCCCGCCACTCGTCCTCGCTCAGCACCTCCGTGCAGGGCGCCGTCGGCTCCCGACGCGCCAGGTCGCGTAAACGCAGCAAACGCACGGCCACCCCCGCATATAGGACCAGGGCCTTCTCCAAACGCCCCCGCGTCTCCAACGCCAGTCGCTCCACCTGGCAGCCCTGCTTCCAAGCCAGGTGAAAATCCTCGATCCGCCAACGCAACGCGTAGGCCCGAACCACCGCCATAATCTCCGCCCCCGTTCGCGCCGGCTCCGTCGTCCACAGCAGCCAATGCACCGGCTCCTCCGTCCCGGCCGGCGCCGCGGCCTCGCGCACCTCCACCATGGTCAGACGCAGCGGCCGTCGATCCCGCGCGTGGTGCGAATGCGGCGTCAGCGTCAGGGGACGCGAGCGCAGCTCGACCACGGCCGTGCGCGCCTTGTGGCCATGGCCCGCCGGCAGACGCAGACGCATCCGCGCCACGCAGGGCGCCCGACCGATCGCTTCGTCGGCGTCGCCGGGATCCTCGGCCACGTTGCGGTTGCGGTAGCGGCGGATGATCGCCCCCTGGCCCAACTGCAGCACGCGAACGAACACCTCATGGATGTCGGCTTCCCGGTCCATGAGATGCACCACGCGCGGACGCTCGCCGGCCGGCAGCGTCGCCAACGCCGAAGCCGTCGCGTCCAGGCCGTGCAGCCATTTCATGCTTTCCTTGTCTTCCATGGCCCGGCCCTGCGGCCGCGACCGCTTGTACTCCGTGCGCGCCCAGTACTCCTGATGCAGCAGGCCCAACGGCACGCCGTCGCCTCGCAACGCCAGGGAGCTGTGGCAATGGAAGCCGCGCGCCGCCTCCACGTCGCTGATGTAGCCCAGGCCGCTGGTCTGTTTGAGCGAGGTGTAGCTGAAGGTCGTGGTGTCGTGGGCGACGTAGATCACGTCGCGGCCGCGAACCGCCTGGGCGGTCGTGGCCCGCCAGCCCTCCAGCAGGTCGTCGCGTTCGACGCGGTCATTGGCGAAGAAGCGATAGGCGGCCTTGGCCTGATGGCAATCCGGCAGGGCCTGGGGCAAGGAGTCGAGGGGCTGGAGCGCCAAGTGGGTCAGCAGGCGCTCCAAGCGGGCATGGAGTCGGGCGTCGGGCAAAGGCGTGGCGGCGGCGACTTGCGCGGCCCAAAGCGCGGTGGGGAGAGAGCACGTCATCCTGCCGGAGCCTCCAAGGAATCCGTTCCGGGCATCCCATCGTATGGCTCCGGCTTGTCGAAAGGAAAGAGGGCGCGCAGAATTGTGGGGAATACTCACGCACGTCGCCTTCGGCACCGGCGCACACTTCTGTCTGGGAGCGCAACTGGCCCGCATCGAGGCGCAGGTGGCCATCGAGAAGGTGTTCAGCCGCTTCCCGAACCTGTCGCTGGCCGTGCCCAGCGACGTGCTGCGGTACACGGGACAGATCAACCTTCGTGCGTTGACGGCGCTGCCGGTGCGGCTTGCGTGAGGCGTGCTTGCGGTTCGATGGCCTGCCGTTGGGCATCACGGCACGCCCTCCCGCTTGCCCTTCGCCGCCAGCACGCTCACCAGCCCCGCCACGATCACCGCCAGGTAGAACTGGCCCGTGATGGCCTCCATCCAGGCGAGCGTGCGTGTCGCCGGCGAGACGGGGTTGATGTCGCCGTACCCCACGGTCGTCAGCGTCACGAAGCTATAGTAGGTCAGCACATTGGGCAGCGGGCGGGCAACCTCGCCGCCCGTGACCAGCTTCGGGCTGATCTCGAACGAGCCGGGCCGCAACCCCTCGATCAGCGAGTAGAGGACGGCCCAGGCCAGCCCCAGGAACAGGTAGCCGCAGACGGCGCCGAGGATGCTGTCGAACGTCAGGGTGCGGGCGCCGAACAGCGACTTCACGATCAGCACCGACGCCCCGATCAGGAACAGCACTTCGCACAGGCGCCCGGCGAACAGCACCAGGACGCTGGCCTCCCCCGGCAGCGCATGGCCTCCCAAGGAGAGGAGGACGGTGGGGATGCCCAGCAACAGGGCGAAGAGCCGCTGGTGGCGCTCGTAGCAGAGCGACAGGATGGCGGCGACCAGGAGCAGCGCCATCAGCCCGTCGAACCAAGCCGGCGACAGGCCGAAGCCGAGCAGCACGGGCGGGCCGGCGAGCAGGGCGACGAGGATCACGAGCAGGACGCCGAACCGCCGCTCGCTGTACGCCCGCCGCCAATCTGCTTCTTGAGTCTTCTGCGATTCGCCCCTTGTCATCACGTCGCCTCCCACCACGCCTCTCCTCCAGGGAACCCTTACTCCTCCAGTTCGATCCCCTCCCGCTTGAAATACTCGGCCAGGCCCCGTTCCAGGGAGGCCATCGCCTCGGCCAGCGTGTCGGGCCTGTCGTCCTTGAAGGCCAGGTTCCCGTAGTACAGCGCCCTGGCGACGAACCCGAACATCTCCTGGTCGCCGATCTCGATGTGCCCGTAGCCCCGGACCCATTGGGCGACGGCCGGGAACAGCTTCTCGACGCCCTGCTGCTCGGCGGCCGGTTTCACCTTCCCAGCAGTTCGGACTTCGCTCACGTCCTGAAGGTACGCTCTGTAGGCTTCTGTCACCTTGGGCAACCCGCTTCGGACGGCAACCTCGATCCCGATTTCTTTCAGGTGAGGAAATAGCTCCTGCCATTGTGGATGGCCTCGCAAGTAAATTCGCCGGGGCCGGTGCGAGCCTTCGACAAATGGCCGCCGCATGGCGTTCGCCAGCAGCGTGGCGAGGTCATTGACCGTGGGCTTTCGATCGACCTCCAACTCGGCAAGGAAGAAGCCATCGGGCTGGGTAAGGACCATACCCAGGTAGTGCGTGGCGGATCGAGTGATCGCCTGGGGCAATGCGCGAAAGTCGGCCTCCCACGTCTCGTCTTCTTGGCGCAACCGGCGAAGCTGGCTTTTCACAAAGGCCACGCCCTTGCCGAGTTGCAGCATCGCCCGTTTTCGTGCCACGGTCGCTTCCTCATGGGCTACCGTATCCCCAACTCGGCGGCGATTTGCCCCACTCGTTTCGACGCCTCGCTGCGAGTCATCCGCCGAGTGTCTTGCAAAAAGCGGATCGCCTTATCCTTCTGCCCCGTTCTGACCAGTCCGTACAACTGCATCTCCCATTTGGAATCGACGCCGGGGGCGGCGGCGTTCAACCACTCCACCCGAACCTTGCCGTCCGGGATGCCGCAGGTGAGAATGCGCCGCCGGTCGTCGGGGTAGTGGGCTTTCTTGTACCGGACGAGTTCATCAATCAGGGCGTTGACGTCGTTCGACTTGAACTCGTTCCACAGCGCCGGGTTTTCGGCTTCTATCGTCTCCCATACGTTGCGGTAGCCGTCCCTGGGGTGATCCAGGCCCACGCTCTCGTTCCAGGCGACGTTGGCGAAGATCAGGGCGACGTGGGCCGCTTCCGAAGACGGGACGCCGCCTGGGTTGCGCAGCAGCATCTCCGACTTTTCCTTCATGATCTCGGACATCTTGCGGACTTTTTCAGGCATCGTGAGGGAGCCTCCGCCGTCTCTTTTGCCCCTTGGGCGAGGGCGATAACAAGGTGGCTTCGTGGCCCCTGAACCGGCCGGCCAACCCCTCCTCAATCCGGCCCCGCCGTTCGGTTTGGCCCTACCCATTCCTTGTCACCAGAGCATGATACCGGAGGGCAAGAGTCTGGAGAAATTCCAGGTTGAGTACGGTGTCTACGAGGTTCTGCGGAATGCTTTCCGACCCCAACTTCGCTCCCAGGATCGCCCCGACAATGGCTCCCAACGTATCGACATCACCCCCCAGGCGGACAGCACTGGCAACCGCCTGTCCCCACGACGCAGGATGCCGCAGCAGGCACCAGAAGGCTGCGAGGACCGTAGGCACGACAAACGGAGTAATAATCGGCTCGGCGAACTCCGGCCCGGACATTCCCGACCAGGCGATGGTCCGAATCGCCGTTGTCGGTTCCTCGTGCAACAGGCAGGGGAGTTCCCGAACCATTTTGGCGAAGGTCGTCTCGAATGCCTCAACGGCATGAGCAACCTCCTCGCAGAACGATCCTGGTGAACGGAAACCGCCGGCCAGGAGAATCTGTGCGGCCTTGGCGACGGCGATCCTCCCGGCCACGCTCCTGGGGTCATGATGGGTGATTCGGCACACATCTGCCACGCCGACGGGAAGGCGGTCGGGGTCGTTCAAAAAGAACAGGCCCACTACAGCCGTGCGCATGGCGGCGCCGTTCCCAGCTTGCCCCACCGGAGCGCCACATTTGCTCCAGTCTCCGGTTTTCAGAAAAGTGTGCGCTGCTCTTGTACATGAGCCGCCGGGGCCGACAACGGACTCTTTTTTCCACAACCGGGCGATGGAGCGGGCGATCTCAGCAGGGACAACATCTCTTGCCTCCACAATCGCTTGGATGGTGGCTACGGAAAGTTGGGTGTCGTCCGTGTACTGACCGAGTGGGTAGCCCTCAAATTCGCCGTACCCGCTCAAGAGGTGAGTATTCCCCACAATTCTGCGCGCCCTCTTTCCTTTCGACAAGCCGGAGCCATACGATGGGATGCCCGGAACGGATTCCTTGGAGGCTCCGGCAGGATGACGTGCTCTCTCCCCACCGCGCTTTGGGCCGCGCAAGTCGCCGCCGCCACGCCTTTGCCCGACGCCCGACTCCATGCCCGCTTGGAGCGCCTGCTGACCCACTTGGCGCTCCAGCCCCTCGACTCCTTGCCCCAGGCCCTGCCGGATTGCCATCAGGCCAAGGCCGCCTATCGCTTCTTCGCCAATGACCGCGTCGAACGCGACGACCTGCTGGAGGGCTGGCGGGCCACGACCGCCCAGGCGGTTCGCGGCCGCGACGTGATCTACGTCGCCCACGACACCACGACCTTCAGCTACACCTCGCTCAAACAGACCAGCGGCCTGGGCTACATCAGCGACGTGGAGGCGGCGCGCGGCTTCCATTGCCACAGCTCCCTGGCGTTGCGAGGCGACGGCGTGCCGTTGGGCCTGCTGCATCAGGAGTACTGGGCGCGCACGGAGTACAAGCGGTCGCGGCCGCAGGGCCGGGCCATGGAAGACAAGGAAAGCATGAAATGGCTGCACGGCCTGGACGCGACGGCTTCGGCGTTGGCGACGCTGCCGGCCGGCGAGCGTCCGCGCGTGGTGCATCTCATGGACCGGGAAGCCGACATCCATGAGGTGTTCGTTCGCGTGCTGCAGTTGGGCCAGGGGGCGATCATCCGCCGCTACCGCAACCGCAACGTGGCCGAGGATCCCGGCGACGCCGACGAAGCGATCGGTCGGGCGCCCTGCGTGGCGCGGATGCGTCTGCGTCTGCCGGCGGGCCATGGCCACAAGGCGCGCACGGCCGTGGTCGAGCTGCGCTCGCGTCCCCTGACGCTGACGCCGCATTCGCACCACGCGCGGGATCGACGGCCGCTGCGTCTGACCATGGTGGAGGTGCGCGAGGCCGCGGCGCCGGCCGGGACGGAGGAGCCGGTGCATTGGCTGCTGTGGACGACGGAGCCGGCGCGAACGGGGGCGGAGATTATGGCGGTGGTTCGGGCCTACGCGTTGCGTTGGCGGATCGAGGATTTTCACCTGGCTTGGAAGCAGGGCTGCCAGGTGGAGCGACTGGCGTTGGAGACGCGGGGGCGTTTGGAGAAGGCCCTGGTCCTATATGCGGGGGTGGCCGTGCGTTTGCTGCGTTTACGCGACCTGGCGCGTCGGGAGCCGACGGCGCCCTGCACGGAGGTGCTGAGCGAGGACGAGTGGCGGGCGTTGTACGCGCACGCCACGGGCGAGGCGGCGACGCCGACGACGCCGGCGCCGACCATGGAGCAGGCGGCGAAGTGGATCGGCCGATTGGGCGGCCACCTGGGCCGCAAGCGGGACGGCATGCCGGGGGTGCGGACGCTGTGGCGTGGCTGGCGCGACCTGGCCATCTTGACGGCGGGGTACCGGGCGGGCCGCGTGCGGCTCGGCTGAGAACCGCCGGCCGGTCCGGGCGACCGGCACGGGGACCGGCGGCCGATCGCGTGTATTGGCGGCGACCAAGCGACGACGCCGGGAGGAAGCGCAAGGGCTTCCTCCCGGCGTCGTCGCTTTGGCGAGGGCCTTGGCCTCTCATAAACACCTAAACATGATCCGCCATGTACTCTCGATGTGGGGAATACTCACGCTCAAGAGAGACTCCTCGCTGGGGATCGAGTGCGACCACAGACCCTCGTAGGGTGCACCAAGGGCGTCCCCCACGGCACAGCCGAGCAGGCACCCAAGAAAGAGGTCCTCCAGGACCGAACGTGCTGTGACCAACGACTGTCCTCCTGAAACGGTATGGTGGACCCCATTGTCTAGACCAAAAAATTGCATCCCTTCGGTACAGTATCGGGTATGGATCCAGTTCCACATACCCACGCCCAGCGGTCCTCCCTGCCCCAGGCGTTCTTGTTCGCACCGCAGACCCTTCACCGGGGCTGAGGGTTTGCGGTGCGAACAAGAACGCCTTTTCCGGATCGCCCATGCGGCGTCAGCCCCGGTACACTTCCCAGGGCGTCCGCCCCTCCAACGACTGGTGCGGGCGTTCCTCGTTGTAGAACGTGAAGTACCGAGCCAGGCCCCGCTGCAACTCCGGCACGACCTCGTAGCCGCGCAGGTACACGTCCTCGTACTTCACCGACCGCCACAGACGTTCCACAAACACGTTGTCCAGACACCGACCCCGACCGTCCATGCTCACCGCCGCACCCGCCGACTCCACCCGGCCCGTCCACGCCTGGCACGTGAACTGAACCCCCTGGTCCGTGTTGAACACCTCGGGCGCCCCCGACCCAACGCCTCCTCCAGCATCTCCAGGCAGAACGAACCGTCCAGCGTGTTGGACAGCCGCCAGCAGAGCACGTAGCGGCTGAACCAGTCGAGGATCGCCGCCAGGTACATGAAGCCCGACGCCAGCGGCACGTAGGTGATGTCCGTGCTCCACACCTGATCAGGCCGCTCCACCGCCACACCCCGCAGCAAATACGGGTAGATCCGATGCCCGCGACCGGCCACGCTCAGCCGCGGCTTGGGGTAAATGGCCTCCAGACCCATGACGCGCATCAATCGTTGCACCCGCTTGCGGTTGACCCGCTCCCCCCGCCGGATCAGCCACGAGGTCAACTGCCGGCTGCCGTAAAACGGGTGGGCCGTGTACTCCCGGTCGATCAGCCGCATCAGCCGCAGGTTCCCGGCCGTCTCACCCGCCGACTCGTAGTACAGGCTCGACCGATTCAATCCGAGCAGCTCGCACTGCCGACGGACGCTCAGCTTGGCGTGGCCGGCCTCGATCAAAGGACGCAGCCGCTCAGCCGAGTGCGGCAGCTTTTTTTTTGAGCCATTCCAGGTCCATTTTGAGCCGGCCGATCTGCTCGTACAGCTCGGCCTGGCGGGCCTCGGCGTCGGCAGCGCCCACCCTGGCGCCGTTGGCGAACACCGTCTCGGCGCCGGCCAGCAGCTGCTTCTTCCAGCCGTGGATCAGGGTCGGATGGACCCCGAAATGGCTGGCCAACTCGTTGACCGTCCGGTCGCCCTTGACCGCCGCCAGGGCGACCTGGGCCTTGAACGCCGCCGTGTGTTGCTTCCGTTTCACCGTCATCGTCACCCCTTTCCTGGGCCACCAGAGTAGCTTAGCTGGTGGTCCAGTTTTCGGGGTCCACTATACGGTATGTTTCCGGGCCGAATAGCGGAAGACCCCACCATCCATCAGTCCACACGCTTCTTCCGTTTGCCACTCCCCGGCGCTGCGGCCCTTTTCGCCACGAACTCGGAATCGTCGCCGCCGCTGTGGAAGAAGATCATGCCGTGCAGTTCGTCGCCCTTCACCACGGCCCAACCTCGGCCCTGCGCCGGGTCCATCGCGTCGTTGCCGTCCCAGGTCCATCCCACCGCCGGCTCCGCTTCCCGTGTGGTCAGGCGGCACTCCATTTGCCCGTGGACGTATCCGAAATGGAACTGGCCGCCGCTATTGTCATCGAACTCGAAGTAGCCTTCTTCTTCCTCGTTGATGTACTCCTCGTCCCAGGCGCTCATCGAGACGATGCGCTAACGACCCGTGAAGGGCGATTCCGGTTTCGGCTTCGATTTTGCCATCGTCTTACTTCACTTCGCCCTCGTCTTGATCGTCGTCTTCCTTCAAGGGCTGCGGCCTTTCGGGGATGTACGGGATCAGCCCCTTGCGCAGCGCCTCCTCCTGAATCTCCCGCTTCAAAAATCGGGCGTCCACCAGGAAGCCGTTCACTTGGATCATCCAGGCCATCGGGTTCTGGTCCATCCGGCTGCGAAGCGACCATGCGGGGTCCATCGGCCTTATCTTCAGCATCTTGCGAATCAACATCGCCTTGCCCTGGCCGGTGCTTTCGCCCACGCCGAATGCCTTGTCGATGGCCGTCAGCTTCATGTGGGGCTTCTGGCTGCGGTCGTCCAGAAAGTTGACCCAGCCAATCGTGCGCACAATGCCGCAGGCCCAGGTGTTCGGCTTGCCGCTGACCAACGGTGATGGTCGCTTGCGGGCCAGTTTCTCGGCCAGGCGGCGGCAGAGATCGGCGTACTCGGCATTCAGATGCTCACGGCAGAACACATCGACCAGACCGGCGATGTCCTCGAAGACGGGTTGCACTTCCTCGGCCATCCCGCCGCCAGGACTTTTTCGTTTAGCCACTGGTGACTCCCTTTTTGGCTCTGATGATCCTCGTGACGCTACCCAATCCCAAACTCTACGCCTGGACGATGGGCTTCTCGCCGGCAGGGAGTCTGATGATCCTCGTGACGCTACCCAATCCCAAACTCGGCAGCGACAGCCGCCGCCTTTATTGCCGCCTCGTTGCGGGTCATGCGCCGAGTCTCTTGCAGGAAGCGAATCGCCCCCTCCCGCTTGCCTCTCCGCACCAGCCCGGACAGGCGCATCGCCTACACATTCTGTCATGGCGAGGACGCCGGGCGATCCGTCTTCACAATTCCACGTCCGGGACGAAGTTCAGGTCCGACATCGGCGGCCGCACATAGCTCTCGTCCGGCGGCCGGCGGGGCGGCAACTTCAGCGGCGGCGGCGTGGCGTCCTCGTAGGGGACCATGCTCAGGATGTGGGCGATGCAGTTCAGGCGGGCGCGCCGCTTGTCGTCGGCCCTCACGTCGTACCACGGCGCCTGCTTGATGTCCGTATGCTGGAACATCTCGTCCTTGGCCTTCGAGAACTCCACCCACTTCTCCCGTGCCTGGAGGTCCATGTCGCTCAGTTTCCAGCGGCGGGCGGGGTTGCCGGCCCGCTCGTGGAAGCGGCGCTCCTGCTCCTCGTCGCCGACGGAGAGCCAGTATTTCAGCAGGATGACGCCGGAGCGGACCACCATCCGCTCGAACTCCGGGCAGGAGCGCAGGAACTCCGTGTATTCTTCCTGCGTGCAGAAGCCCATGACGTGTTCGACGCCGGCCCGGTTGTACCAGCTGCGGTCGAAAAGGACGATCTCCCCGGCGGCGGGCAGGTGGGCGACGTAGCGCTGGAAGTACCACTGCGTCCGCTCGGTGTCGGAGGGCTTGCCCAGGGCGACGAGGCGGCAGCCACGGGGGTTGAGCGGCTCGGTGAGGCACTTGATGAGGCCGCCCTTGCCGGCGGCGTCCCGGCCCTCGAACAGCAGGACCAGCTTCCTGCCCTTCGCCTTGATCCAATACTGCATCTTCACCAGTTCCATGTGCAGTTCGTCCAGCTTGGCCTCGTACTCCTTGCGCTTCAGCCTGCCGTTCTGCGACGACGGGTCGGAAGCCTCCTCCCGTGCCGCTCTTTTTTCTTTCTTTCCCATGATTCTCTCCCTCACGCTGCATGATCTTGTCAGGAACTTGGTTGGTTCGCCCCGCCGGCCCTTCGCAGCCGCCCGATCCGTTCCGCCGTCGTCACCGCATCGTCGCCAGTTCCTTGTTGACGGCTTCGATGTCGAACGCCTCCGGGTCAAAGCCGCCGCCGACCCATTCCAGCATCTCCTCGTGCGATTCGTGGGTCGGGTTCTGGACCGCTGCGAGGAAGTCGCCGTAGCCCCAGGCGCCGCCGCAGTCTTCCGGCGGGCAGGCACGGCCGCCCTTCACGCAGCGGGGATACTTGACCTTGGGTTCGGCCTCCAGCACCTTCTCGACCTGGATGACGTGTTCCCAATGGTCGCCAAAGTCGTAGACGTAGTGAAACTTCTTGACGCCCCGCCGGACGACCTGGCTCAGTTTGAGTTTGCGGCTGCTCTCCATGTCCATTTCGCCTTCGGGGTCTTCGCCGTACTGTTCGCCGCCGATCTCGAAGGCCCAAAGGTGGTAGCCATTCCAGCCCATGACGATCTGCACGATCTCGTGGAGTTTTGACAACGTGCAGTCCGTGACCTCGACCCGCCGCCACACCGGGGGCTTGATGTCGGCCAACGTGATCTTGAGTTGGTAGACGGCGGATTTGCTTTTCGAGGACTTGCTCGGAGCCTTGAGAACTGCCGGTTTCTGGCCGGGTGCGGCGGCGGGGCTGGACATGGCGAGTCGCTTGGCCAGTGCCACCACTTTTGCGAGTTGGGCGATCTTTTCGTGGCCGTACACGGCGTCGTACTCCTGATGAATCCGCTCCCCCAATCTCTTCAACGCCTGGTACTCCGGGGTGGATTTGTCCGGGTAGTCCCTTTCATCCTTGAGAGCGAGGTCGATCACGTCCATCAGGCACTCCAAATCCCAGCGGTACAGCGTGATCGGACGGGTTCCCTGGTAATTCTCGATCTTTCGGTCCAGACCAAAGGCTTCCGCCATGCCGCAGGTGTGGTTCTTGAGTTCTCGCAGTTCGTCGCCGGAGATCAGCAGCCTGTGGCGATGATCCCCAGGGAGGGGCTTCATGGGTGCGATCCTTTCTCCTCGTCGGTATCTTTCTCGACGACCGGCCTTTTCCCAGGGGTAGACGGGATGAGTCCCCTGTAGAACACCTCCTGCCGCTTGTGGAGGCATTGGTCCTTGGTCAAGGCGTACTTCACGCTGGGCTGGTCTTCCCCCGGCAGGCAGACCGGCTCCCCGGCTCGTCGCAGCCCGGCCTTCTCCACTACCCGAATCGACGCCACGTTGCCGACCATGACGCAGGCCACCACGCAGGCCGACCGCAACTCGGTAAACGCTCTTTGGATCAGGGCAACGGCGAGTTCGGTTGCGTAGCCCCTGCCCCACGACGGCTTGCGCAGCCCATAGCCCAACTCGGCCTCATCGGGGCCGTAGGCTATTTCGGCGGCGAAACGATAGTTCATCGCCGGCCTGAGACTGCACCCGCCGACGAACTCTCGGCTCATCTTCTCGATGATCGCCCAGACCCCGCAGCCTTCGGGCCGGTCGTAGGACGGCAGGAGGGAGGCCCGGATGTGCCGCCGGTACGCTTCGGCGTCGGCGAGGGGCTTTCTGCCGATGTGGCGCAATACGTCGGGGTCGCTTTCCATTCGCAGCAGGGCCTCGGCGTCGGCCTGGGTGAACCGCCGCAGGAGAAGCCGCTCCGTCTCCACCACGACCTGCATCGGGTTGTCCTCTCTCCCCGTAAAGATGGTTTTCACCGGGCGTATTGTATCCCGGTGCACTGGACCCGGCGTCCTGCGGCGATGGGCTGGGATCGGTCTTGTTCTCGCAACGGCCGCCGCCTTCGAGATCGGTGTTGCCGGACCAAGGTGCTGCGCAACCGGGCGGTCGTTCGGGATACAATGACCCTGGGCGTGTTGCCCACCCCACGCCGGGCGTTGGGCGAACTAGAACAAAGGCCCAGGGCGAATGCGAAGCATGAAAAACGTCCTGGTTCCCCTGGCCGTTGTCCTCGCCATGAGCGCCATCGCCTTTGCCGACGACGGCGATGCGCCGAAGAAGGACGCCGACACGTTCAAGATCACGAACCCGCTGCTGACGGGGATGTGATTGGTGCGGTAGTTTTCACGGCGACGAAGATAAGGTTGGCGTCTATGCCCCGTGTCAGTGCCGGATTGTTGATGTATCGCATCCACGATGGCAAGTTGCAGATGCTTCTTGCCCATCCCGGTGGCCCGTTTTTCAAGAACAAGGACGACGGCGCTTGGTCGATTCCCAAGGGCGAGATCGAGCCGGGCGAGGACTTGCTCGAAGCCGCCCAGCGGGAGTTCGAGGAAGAAACCGGCGTCACGCCAACAGGCCCGTTCATCGCTCTGACGCCGGTGAAGCAAAAGGGCGGCAAGATCGTCCACGCCTGGGCGTTCCAGGGCGACTGCGACCCAAGTGCGACCGTCAGCAACACGTTTACGATGGAATGGCCCCCAAAGTCGGGGCGACAGATGGAATTTCCTGAGATCGACCGGGCGGACTTCTTCGTCGTGGCTGCGGCGAGACGGAAGATCAAGGCCGGGCAAGAGGCGTTGATCGAGGAACTTCAGCGAATTGTAGACGCAACCTGAACCGAAACAGCCGGTCGAGGTCAGTGACGCTCCGGGAGCAGCGCTCACTGCGGATCGCCGTAATGCACTGCCAGCCAGATCGTCGGCTCGTCCGGCGTCGTCCACTCGACCCAATGGCGCTTGTGCGCCGGGATGTTCACGAAGTCGCCCGGCCTCATCTCGACCGGCTGTCCCTCGCCCTCGAACCGAAGCCTCGCCCCTCCCTTCAGCACCATGACCCACTCGTGCCGATCCTGGTCGTACCAGAAGCCGGGGGCCGAGGAATGGCCGTTGGAGACGATCCGTTCGATGCGCACGTTGGCGGCTTCGAGCAGCGTCGTGACCATCTCTTCGGGCAAGTGCTGAGGGAGGTCAGCGAAGAGGTTGGTGGAGATGGTCACGGCTCCCACCCCCGGTCCTTGAACGCCTGGTGCGGGTCACGACCGGCCTTCTGTTCTTTCTGCCACAGCTTGAAGAACTTGCTCTTCTCCCAGCGCCGCTTGTTTTCCGCCGCCCACTTGGCCACCACGTCCTCGTACTCGCCCGCCTCGATCATCTCACGGGCAGGGTGAACGCATCAAACCTTCTCTACTTTCGCGGCGCCGGTGAGGATTTCCGCGAGAAAGTCGGGGTCTTGAGCGGCCATCTTGCGTTTGCGCGGAATGCTCTTTTGGGCGGGATGGCGTTTGAGCACGCATAACGCCAACTTGCGCATGGTGGCGAAGTTCCTGGCCGCATTGCGCTCTTGGATGCGGCTTTTGTCTTCGCCGAAATGCACATCCAATTGCCAGTGCAGATTGTTTTCAATGCCCCAATGACCACGCATGGCTTTTGCGGCTTTGCGTGCGCCCAGACGCCCGCTGCCGATGAAGTAATGGGGTTCCATCGTGGTCCGACCGTTGACGGTGCGTTCCCGCAAACACATTCCCACAGTGGTCAGCCCCGCCCAAAGTTTGCGGTCCCGAATGTCCTCCAAGTTCGTGATCACCGTGTAAGTGCGTGTTTCCATTCGACCGTGGCCCTCGGCCGTTTCCGTGACCGTCGCCACCCGATGTCTGGGAAGGTCGCCGTCCAGCGCCTTGGCGACCGTCGTTTGAATATCTTCCAGCAGATGCCCCTGGTTGGCCTTCACCGCCAACAGGTAGTCGCCGCGCTTATCGACGATCTGCTTGGCGATCGCCTTTTGGCAACCGATGGCGTCGATGGTCACGAGGGCCCCTTTGAGGTCCAGGAGCTTCAAGAGTTCAGGAATGGCCTTGATTTCATTGGATTTGCCTTCCACGGCGACTTCGCCCAAGGTCAGGTTGGCTTCGGCGGCCCAGGCGCTGACCAGGTGCAGCGGTCCACGTTGGGCGGACGCCGAGCCGCGCAGCGTCTTGCCGTCGATGGCGAGGTGGCCCAGGCCGACCAAATCGGAGACGTCGCGTAGCCAAGCCATGCAACAACGGTTGAAGACGGCGGGATCGATCTTGGCGAACACACGTTCAAAAGTATCGTGGGAGGGGATGCCGTTGGGCAACGTCAAGAAGCGTTTGAACCAGGCGAGGCGATTGTTGGCGAAGTCAATGATGTCCGTCCAACCATCGCAGTTGGCGATGACCCCGCAAAGGGCGATGGCGATGATGTCGATCAACCGATGGTCGGTGCGTCGGCGAACGCGAGGGTCCCTCAGCGGCCTAAAGTATTTCTTGATCGATCCCACGTGAGAGAGAGCGGCCATGCGATTCTCCGGGAAGCGGGCGACATCCGCAGGAATCGTATGCCTGTACACTTGTCCCAATCAAGGGAGAGCCGATAATAACGGTAGGTTTTGACGCGTTCACCCTACTCGACTCTCTCCCGGGGACTGCTTGATGAGTGCTAGGGGTGGGGCGTAAACGGATTGTCGCCTCGGCCACTGCACTTTGTCGTAAGGGAATCGCGGTAACTGTTCGGGATCGACAACGAACTGGAACGCATCGGTCGAATTCAAGTGGGGCAACCCCTTGAGGTGGCTGGCGTCCCGCGTGCGCTGCTCCGGCTTTCCGCGAGTGTACCCCTTCCCGTTGTGGTGGCGGCCAACGGACTCTTCCCAGTACATATTCAATGGCACACCGTCCGCAGCCTTCATTTTCTCGACGACCTCAACATCGAGCATCGTGCCGACGGAGAGAGCCTTCCAGAGCCACGGCTGTTCGGCGGCGCCAGCCGTGTCAACGGGTCGGGCCGATTTCGAGTCGATGCGGAACTGCCCCGCTTTGTTGAGCGAGATTTCGAGCGGCAGCGTTACGAGGTAGGTGCTGTGGCGCGGCCGTGGCCGCCTATTCGTGGCGAACAGAAGCATCCACGGCTGGTTCATGGCCGGCCAGACGGACGTGTCCGACAGGTTCGTACCGTTGATGATGCCGTCAACCTGGAGCAGCTTGAATAAAGTCGTTCGCGCTGCTGCGGGGACGGACTTGGACTTGAGCAGGATGCGAGCCGGTAGGGCCATGGCGATGCGGCCGCCTGGCTTGCACCATTCCGTCGCCTTCCAGAGGAAGGGCAGGTCTGGATTGTTGTCTGGGAGTTGGTAGTCCTTCCCCGTCTTGCTGTCGATCCGCCCGACGACCGCCTGGCACACCTTTGCCATCCGCTTGCCCAGGGTCTTGTCCACGCTTGTCCAGGGCGGGTTGCTCACGACTACATCAAACTTGTCGTTGAACCGTGTCTCAAGTTGAGGGCTGAGACTGCCGAGGGCTGAGAGCGTGTGAATCAAACCTGGGCATGCGTATAATTAAGGGAGAATGCAACATCCCCGTTCAGAACAGAGCATGAGCGAGCGACCTTCTTTGTCTACGGAATCCACGACCCGACCACCGCCTCGGCTTCGCACCGCCGATCGCCAGCAACTCATCCCGGCCATGCCCATGGAAAACCTCCTGGAGCGGGATCACCAGGCGCGGCTCGTCTGGGACTTCTGCCTGGGCCTGGACCTGTCCGCTCTTTACGAGCCCATCCGTTCCCGTGAAGGCGGACCGGGTCGCGCCGCCATCGACCCGCGCCTGTGCGTCGCCCTGTGGTTGTACGCCACTCTCGAAGGCGTCGGCTCCGCCCGCGCCCTGGCCTGGCTGTGCGATAACCACAACGCCTTTCGCTGGCTGGTCGGTGGCGTCTCCGTCAACCACCACACCCTGTCCGACTTCCGCGTCGCGCACGTCGATTGGCTCGATCAGGTGCTGACCCACTCGGTGGCCGTCCTGCGCGAGCAGGAACTGGTCGATCTCAACCGCGTCGCCCACGACGGAATGCGCGTCCGGGCCAGCGCCGGGGCCGCCTCCTTCCGGCGCAAGCCCACCCTTGAGGAACATCTCCAGGAGGCCGAGGCACAGGTCCGCCGACTCAAAGAAGAACTCGACGACGATCCCGGTGCTCCCAGCCGCCGCCAGGCCAAGGCCCGCGAACGAGCCGCCCGTGAGCGTAGCCGGCGTCTGCGCCAGGCGCTGGCGCGGATACCGGAGATGGAAGCGAAGAAGAGGCCCGACGAGAAGCACGAGGCGCGGGTCAGCGGCACCGATGCGGACGCCACCGTGATGAAGATGCCCGATGGCGGCTTCCGGCCCGCGTTCAACATCCAGTACACCGCCGACTGCCCCAGCCAGGTAATCGTGGCCGTGGAGGCGACCACCTCGGGCAGTGACATGGGACAACTCAAGCCGCGGATCCAGGAAGTCCACAAACGCTTCGGCGTTTACCCCAAGGAAGCGCTGGCCGATGGCGGCTTCGCCAAGCACGAGGACATCGAGCAGATCGAAAGGGAGTGCGGCGGCTGCAAGGTCTACGCGCCGGCGCCGGCGCCCAAAGACCCGAAGGCGGATCGTTATGCGCCTCATCCGAAGGACAGTGAGGAGGTGATCCGCTGGCGAGCGCGGATGGGCAGCGAAGAGGGCAAGGCGATCTACAAGGAACGCGCCAGCACGGCGGAGTGCGTCAACGCCCAGGCGCGGAACCGGGGCCTGGTGCGGTTGTGGGTGCGCGGGCGGCGGAAGGTGAAAGCGGTCGCCTTGTGGTTCGCGATCGCGCACAACATCGTTCGCGGGTTGCGGCTGCGCGTCGAGGCGGCCGTGCGGGGTGTCGCGGCGGCGAAGCGCGCGGAGGTGGCGCTGACGGGCTGACGGAGGGGAAGCGAGGCAGCGGTTGGAGCATTCGCAGAGGCGAAGGAGACCAAGACCCTTCGGCTCCGTCCGCCCCTGCCTGACCTGGCCCAGCCCTTTCAAGGTGCCCGTCTTTTCTTATCCCGAGTCGCTAACAGCCGGGCGGTGGACACATGTGGCTTGTCCTTGTGATGAATGCGCTCGGGTCGCGGTTTTTTCGGCCCGCGCGGATGACGTTGGTAAGCCAACAAGCGAGCATTGCTCGCCAGTTCCTTCAATTGCACGGCCAACTGGGCGACGGTCAGGTCGCGGAATTGCTCCCACTCGGCGCCAGGGATCGCGATCATCATTCCCCGATACACGCCCTTGACCTCGTCCGTCAGGTAATAGGTCGATACCGTCTCCTCAACGACCTCGCGACCATGCACCGCACGCAACGCCGCGCGCACCACCGCCAACACGTTATACGCCACCAACGACACGCAAAAAGCGAACAACGCCGCTTTCGGGTATCCCAGCCTGGTCTGCTCGCTCTCCAGCGTCGATTCCAACACCTGGAACAGCGATTCAATCTTCCAACGCTTCCGATACAAATCCGCCACCAGACTGGCGCCGGCCACCCGCGCCGGCAGATTGGTCAAGACATGGATCACCCGGTCGCCATCGCGCGTCGGCGTGGGCAGACGCAACTCCAGCCGCCGCACGATCAGGGTTTCGCCGGTCTCCGGGTTGTTCAGCCGAACCTTTTGCTCCCAGACCTCCACGTCCTCGCTTTCGCCCGCGTACTCCAGTTCGGTGACCGCTTCCCAGGGCAAGTTCTGGTGCTGCCGGACCACGAAGCAGGCGTCCCGCGCGGCGACGCCGAACAAAAAGCCCAGCGTGCAAAAATTGCGATCTTCAATCCACACGTCGTTGGCCTCGACCGTGGCCAAAACCTGGTCGAGCAAGGCACGCTCTTGCGTATGCCCGTCCTCGCACGGGAACACGTCGATGGCCAGCATCAACGCCGGGTCCAGCACCACCAGCGATTTGCCGGGCAACGGACCCGCCGCGATCGTCCGCAGTTCCTGCACGCGGTGTTCGGTTTTCGCCAGGCAATTGCCGTCGAGGATCTTGACACGGTAACCGGGCAGTAGGTCCGGCAACGCGCCCCCGAGCTCACGGATCACTGCCGTCAGGCTCGCGGCCGTCTGGCGGGTCAAGGCCGCGGACACCTGGGGTTCGACGCCGTTGAGTTTGTCGTAAACGGCCGTGCGCGACACGGTAAAGCGTTCACGCTGCTTCTGGTACGCGGCATTGGCGGAGGGATAGATTCCACACACGACCTGACCCATCAGCTCAACGGTCTGCGAAAACAACAGCGCGCGAGTATATTGGCTATCGGCGTGTTCCTCGAACAGTGCGTCCACCGACTCCGGGGTCAGCACGTGTTCGAGCAGGCCCCGGACCATGACGGCCGCCGGACTCTCTTGAACGAAGCGATTGAAAACCGAGTTGAGCAGCATGGCGGCTTCCCTGCCAGGTTTTGGTGTATCCTTACGCTGGAAGCCAGCTTACTGAAACCACAGGCACCTTGACAGGGCTGCTGACCTGGCCCCAAGCCTTCCTCGTCCACTCCCTCATCGCTTCAACCCGCCAAAGTCTCTTGGATGGTTTGATTCACAGACTCTGAGCCTTCCTTCATATCGCCCGGTTCGCGCACATTGTGGAGCACCTGCCCGCGCAGATTCTTGAACCGCAGTTTGTCGGGCGGTTGGGGTTCGGGGTCCAACTCGATCGCTGTCAGGTACAGGCTGAGGGCGGCTAGTCTTAGGGCATCCTCGCTGATGTCCAGTCCGACGAGTTGGTTCTCCAGAATCCGGCGAATGCCATCGGTTCGCGGGCGCTCCTTCTTCTTCGCCCTCTTCCAGCGTTCCAAGTACAGTCTGCGGAACGCGAGGACCAGGAACACCCCGGCCCCGCACGCCGGGTCCAGCACCCGGCAATCCGCGGCGACCGGCAAGTTGTCGAAAACCTCATCCACCAAGGTCACTGCGATGTTCCGCGGCGTGTAGTGCTGGCTGGTCTTCTTCGCCTCTTTCGGCATCCACTCCCAGCAGAACGCCTCGTACACTTGGCTCAGCAGGCCGACTGGGATGTGGGCAAAGTCGAAAGTCTGCCAGTCCCATTTCAAGAGTGGCTGGTAAACGCCGCCAAGCGGCTTGTGCCCGCGTATGACCGCCGTCAGAGGCCCGAAAACTTCGCCGTTGGTCTGTTCGTTGATGCGTCGGAAAAACGCTTCGTCGCCATTGTCGGTGAGCGGCAGGAAGTCGCCGTTGAACGTCTTGTCCAGCCAAGTGCAGGTGTCGGATGCGTTTTTTGGGTTGAGGAAGCAATCGGTCCAGTCGTGCGCTTGCGGGGCAATGAGTTCGGTCGGGTAGTTGTCGAGGACCCCGCGGTCTTGGAGGAATCGGAAGAAAAGAGCACGCCCGACCAAGGAAAGGGCGTCGGATCGAAGGTTTTCGTTCGTCGCGATCCTGTTGGCAGCGTGCTTCAGCAGAGCAAAAAGCCGGTCGAAGACCGCATCGCCCGCGGCGAAATCTTCCCATTCAGAAAGCCCGAACGCGAGCCGGGAGAAAAGGCATCGCCCCTTGGCTGAGCCGGGCGTATATTCTACCCAGTTCGGTTTCCGCTTGGTCAAAGATACTGGGGCGACACGCAGCCTTCCGAACTCGATTCGGGCCAGATAGGCTCGCTCTCCGCGGCAAGCGATCTGGCGGAAGATGACGCCCAGTTCGTTAGGCTCGTCCTCACCGCGGAAATGAAATCCCTCGGATTGCGATGAGACTTCGGTAAGACGTTGCTCATCGACAAAGTAAAGAACGGGTCGCCCTTGGTATTCGGCGACCCCATCGGGCGCAGGCCGGTTCTCGCGACGCAGCGCGTTGAGGGCAAGGTAGTCTTGGAGATCGGGCTTGGGGTTTGCCTGGCCGAATAGATGGACTTTCTCCGGAGCCACACCGTAGCCTTTTAGTTCATCTCTCAGGCGGTTTGCGGTGGCCGAGGGCATGGCGATTGTGCAGCGGTATCAGCCGCCGGCGAGGCTTCCTTTCCCAACGGTCGAGCAGCCGATTCCTCCGGATCGCTCATCCGGCGCACAACGGTGATTCCCATATCATTTTGCGCTGTTTTGAACAGAAGTCTAGATCATTCTGATTATTCTTGCGTGGCACATCCGCCGATGCCGCTATCGCCCGCACCCCTGCCACACTGCGCCGTCCCGTTCCGCCCCTCCTCCGTTCCGAACCGCAACCGCGCTCTACCCATTTGCCACCCCGGCATGGTACACTTGTCCATTATTTCCAGCCCGGCCTTCGGGGACAAGGTGCGGCGATGAAATCGACCGGATCGCCACGGTTTGCTGGCTGGCTTGCGTCTGGGCGACAGGCCCGAACGGGCGTCGCTTCTCCCGGCGCGAAGGGCATTAACCGGCAATCCAGGGCGTGCATTCCTCGGTACACAGACCAACTTGGCGCATCAAAGAAAACGCGGTTATCTACCGACAGGGAAAGGAGTTATGATGCGCCAAATGATGCGCCATTTGGCGCATCAACGAAGGCCCCCGGCGAACTCGCCCCTCTATCCCACCGGCACGCCGCCGATCAGGTGGGCGGCCCGCGCCTGCGCCGCCAACGCGATCAGCTCGGCGCACACGTCCTCGCCCAGCAAACTGGTGTTCAGCACCAAATCGTACTGATGCACGTCGCCGCCCTGCCGATGGAAGTGCGTTTGCAAAAACTCCGTGCGGCGCTCGTCGCGCACCCGCACCATCTCGGCCGCCTCCTCCACCGGCAACCGCAGCCATTGGCTCATGTAAGCGATCCGCTCGTCCAGCGGCGCCACCAGACGCACGTGCAGCGTCGAGGCCCGCGGCAAGATGAAGCCCGATCCGCGGCCGACCAGCACCACCTCGCCCTGAGCGCCCAGCGCCAACAACACCCGCGCCAGGCTCAGGACGGCCGGGTGCTGGCTCAGGTTCTGTTCGCGCAGCAACGTCTGGAGCCGTTCCTCGGCCCACTCGGCCGCCTCCGTCGGCAGGTTGTCCAAAACGCCCTGGCGGACCACGCCGTCCTGGGCCATGTACTCCAGAAGCTCCTGGTCGAACATCTGCCAGCCGAGCTTCTGGGCGACGCGACGGCCGATGGCGCCGCCGCGGGCGCCCGACTCGCGGCTGAACGCCACGGTCAGTCCGTAAGGAACGGCCGGCGGACTCGGGTTGACGTCGCCGTCGCCGCGGAAGCCGTGACGCGGCGACTCGGGGGCGTCGCCCGGCCCGGCCTCGGTCTCCTCGCGCTCGGTAAACGGTGGTTGCATGGCTCGCCCTCTTCTCCGTTGCCGTCTCCGGGCGCTTACGCAACCCGGCTCACCTTCTACCGTCAGACGCCTTCGTGGTACTGCGTCCGCGAAAAAACGACCATCCCCAGCGCCAGCAACGCCGTTGTCGCCGTCAACAACACTATCATAGCCGTCGTTCCGTCCACGGGCTGATAAACGGCCGGCCGGTCCATGAGGACGCCGTGTCGCTCCGCCGCTTCAAGCATCATGCAGTGCGCGTAAAAGCCGATGCTGACGCGCTTCAGGTAGCCGGGCATGTTGCCCAAAACGATTTCCAGGAAAAACGAGTAGCCGATGGCGACGACGGCCGGCCGCCGGAACGCGGCTCCCATCAGGTGAAACAGGGCCGCGAACGCCAGCGTCGCGCAGACCGCGGCCGGCCAGAACATGCGCAGGGCCGTCAGTCCGGGACGGCCGCCGGCGAGGCAGAGCAGGGCGAAGCCGCCGACGTTCAGGGCAAACGTCCACGGCAACAGGGCGACGAACTTCGCCAGATAGATCGCCGGCCGGGGAATGGGCCGGGCCAGCAGCCAGATCAGGCTGTTCTGTTCGCGTTCGCCGCCGATGGCTTCGGTGGCGAAACTGAGGCTCCACAGGGGCAGCAGAAAACCCAGAAACACCGCCGCCACCACGTAACGGGCGAAGATGTGAACAGCCGACGCGTCGGCGCCGGCGATGGCGTGGGCGGCGCCAAAGGCGGCGTTGGCGAGGGCCTCGACCGGCGACCCCGGCCGCACGGCGTCAACCCGCGCCATCATCTCGGCGGTGTACTCGCGGTAGCGCGGCCGATGGAACAGGTCCGCGGCCGAGGCGACGGCCGTCATGGTGGTTGTGAAAGCCAGCAGGCCCAGCGCGATCCACACCATTTGCCGCGCCCGCGCCTGCCGACGCCAGCTGAGCAGCACCAGATAACACCAGGCGCGCCACAAGGACGGCTGCGTTGCGGACGGCGGGGCCGGCGCGGAAGTGGACATAAGTCTTCCCGTGTCAAGATTCGACAACCCGCGGCGGCGCTATCCCTTCCCCCCGAGCAGATAACCGAGCACCGCCTCGGCCGACTCGTCCAGCGTTTGCAGCCGGCGCACCTCAAACCATTCTTCCAGCACCAAGCGCGTCAGGTCCTGAAAGAAGGCCCGCGGGTTGCGCGCCCGCACCAGCAGCCGGCCGACGCCTTCCTCGCCCGCGGCGTCGTCCAGAAGCTCCACGCCCACCACGTCCGGCAGACGCAACAACGCCCCCGCCAGTTCGCGCCGGCGGTCCCTACCCCCCTCTTCCGTGCCGCGGGCCACGTCCACGCGGACGGCCAGCGGATGGTCGTCGAGGCGGTCGCGGATCTGTGCGACGGAGCCGACGGCGGCGATGCGGCCGCGCGCCATGATGGCGACGTGATCGGTCAGCTTTTGCAGCTCATCCAATTCGTGGCTGGAGACGAGCAGACACTTGCCCTGTTCGGCCAGCTCGCGGAACAGGGCGATCGACTCGGCCCGGCCGACGGGGTCGATGCCGCTGAGCGGCTCGTCGAGGACGAGCAATTCCGGGTCGTGCAGCAGCGCCTGGGCCAGCTTGACGCGCTGGCGCATCCCCTTGGAGTAGCCGCGCAGCCGCCGCTCGGCCCGCCGCGCCATGCCGACGCGCTCCAGGGCCGCGCCGGCCCGCCGCCGCGCCTCGCCGACGGCGTAGCCGCCCAGCCGGGCCATGGCCTCGACGAACTGCCGACCCGACATTTCCTCGTAAAACGAGTCCACTTCGGGGCAATAGCCGATGTGGCGCTTGGCCTCCGCGCCCCAGGCGTCGCGGCCCAGCACCTCGACGCGGCCGAGGTCGGGCCGCAGGTGGCCGGTGATGAGGCGCATGAGCGTGCTCTTGCCGGCGCCGTTGGACCCGACCAGCCCGGTGACGCCCGGCCGCAATTCCAGCGTCACCTGATTGACGCCGATGACGGGGCCGTACCACTTGCTCACGCGATCGCAGAGGAGGACCGGAGTGGCGAGTGGCGAGTGGCGAGTGGCGAGAGAAGTGCCGGCGGTCTCTCCTTCACTCGCCACTCGCCACTCGCCACTCGCCACTCCTATCGAACGATTTCCACCGCCCGCAGGCGCAGGGCCAAGTAACTCAGACATGCCAGACACACTCCTCCCAGAACGAGGGAAGCCTCGAGCCATCCCGGCTGCGTCGCGGGGTCGAACGCCGACGGCCCCATGCGCAAACAGGCCGCGCCCGCCAACGCCATGTCGTTCCACAGGTCGATCAGCCGCCAGCGCGGGTCGAGGTGCAGCCCGTCCACAAGGGCCGCCGCCAGTTGGCGGCAGAGCAGGAACAACGCTGTCCAGGTCATGATGAGCGGCACCATCCGCCGCAGCCACGCCGCCGTCGCCAGCAGGATCAGCGTCAGGCAGACGGTCAGCACGGCCCCGTAGCCCAGGATGCCCGCCACAAGATATCCGTTGCGTGTGAAATGGTCCCAGGAATAGACGAGGCCGTATTCGACGAACAGGATCAGCGCCGGCAGCGTCGTCATCAGGTTGATGAACGCGGCCACGGCCAACCCCTTGCCGAGCAGGTAGTGCCGCCGGGCCAGCGGCTTGGACAGGTAGAACGGCAGGCTGCCGTAGCGAAAGTCGTTGCCGATCAGCACCGAGCCGGCCAGGGCCAGCACGATCATCACCATGTAACCCTGGTAATGGATGTAATTGGCATAGGTCGCGGCGGAGCCGTTGAGTTTCAGCTTGTCGGCCAGCAGGTCGATCAGCTCGCCGGGGTGGAGCACCACGAGGCCGACCGCGATGCGCTCCTCGCCGATCTGCGTCCGGAACCACGCCAGCAGGTACTGGCCGAAGAAGTACATCAGGAAGATCATCAGGCTAAGGGCGTAGAGCAGCCAGAAGAGCCGGCGGCGCAGCAGCATCAGGAGGCCGGTGCGGGCGATCGGCCACACGGAGGCGGCCGGCGGCCGGAACGTCCCCTTCCAGGGCCGGTAATGGAGCAATTCGGGGGGGCCGCCGCGGCCGGAGACGTCATTCATGCCGGCCTTCTTTCTCCTGGTCCGTCGCCGCCAGCACGCGGTGGAACAGTTCTTCGAGGTCCTCGTCGTCGGGCTGCAGGCCGCGCAGCAGAACGCCGTGGTTGTCGGCCAGGGCGAAAAAGGCCCGCGTCGTCCAGCCGGACGGCACGGCCACGCGCAGGTCTCCCCGTCCATTGTCCCCGAGGACGCGGACGCCTTCAAGGGCCAGGTCCTCCCGGAACGTCGCCGCGTCGCCTTGAATTTGCAGGCGGTAACGGTCCTGACGGCGCGTCCGCACCTCCTCGACGCCGCCCTGGAGCAGCACGCGCCCCTGGTGCAGGATCAGCACCGTCTCGCAGACGCGCTCCACGTCGCCGAGCAGGTGCGTGGACAGGAGGACCGATTTGCCTTGCTCGCGGCCGAGAGTGAGCAACAGCCGCAGCATGGCGTCGCGGCCGGACGGGTCGAGGCCGCTGGTCGGCTCGTCGAGCAGCAGCACCGGCGGGTCGTGGACCAGCGCCTGGGCGAGTTTGAGACGCTGCTTCATGCCGGTGGAGTATTCTTCGAGCCGGCGATAACGGGCGTCTTCCATCTCCAGATAGGTCAGCACTTCATGGGCGCGGCGTTGGGCCTCGCGCCGCGGCATCCCGTACAGCTCGCCGGCCAGGGCGACGTACTCCGCGCCCCGCAGGCCGGGAACCAGGGCGTCGGCCTCCGGCATGTAGCCGACGGCGCGGCGCAGTTCGATGTCGGAGCGGCCGAGTTCCAGTCCGAGCATTCGGCCGCTCCCCGACGACGGCGGCAGCAGCCCGAGAAGGATTTTGAGGAGGGTGGATTTGCCGGCGCCGTTCGGCCCAAGCAGGCCGATGCGGCCGGGCGCGAGGCGCACGGTGACGTCCCGGAGGGCGTGCTGCGTGCCGTACCAGCGCGACACGTGGTCCAGTTCGATCAACGGCGGAACGGACGCCACGATGCCCTCCTCCTCCGGTCCCGACGGAGGCATTGTATTCCAGCGGACAAGGCCGCCCCTCTCGCCGAAGGAAGGAATCTTGGTAACGTAACCACATCGGGTTCCGGCCCTCCGTTTCCACCCAGGGAGTCTGAGCGATGCTTCGTTGCGCGACGGCGGCCGTGCTGGCCGTTCTGGCGTCCGTACCGTTGGCTTCCGCGGCCGAGAAGGGCGAGAAGGCCAAGAAGCCGACCGGCGCGTGGACGCACACCGTCAACGACTGTACCGTCACGTTCACGTTCAAGCACGACGCCCTCCAATGCGACGTCACCAAGACCGACGGCGAAGCCCTCCAAATCGAGACCGCTTACGGCGTGACCGCGGACGGCCTGCTGTTCGGCGTCGTCACCAAGGTCGAGAAGAAGGGCGCCGACGCGGGGCCGGAAAAGGGCGACCTGTTCAGCTTCGAGTACAAGATCGACAAGGACGAGTTGACCCTGAGCGACTTGAACGGCAGCAAGCCGATCTCGGACGAGGCGAAACAGCTGCTCACGGGGCAGTTCACGAAGAAGAAGTAGGGGCCAAGTTCGGTTAGCCGCGACGCGCAGCGGAGCGCTCCATGCAAGCGCTCCGCTGCGCGTCGCGGCTAACCGCGATACCCACGTCACGGATCCAGTATCACCTTGATGGTCTGCCGCTTCCCGCCGCGGACGACGATCACCTCGATGGCGGCGCCCTTCTTCTGGGCGGCCATCGCTTCCATGTAGGTGGTGATGTTCTTGACCGGCTTACCGGCCACCTCGACGATGCGATCGCCCGTCTTCAGCCCGGCCCGCGCCGCGGGGCCGTCGTCCACGATGCCGTCGAGTCCCATTCCCTCCTCGCCCCCTTCTCGGTAGCTGGGAACGACGCCAAGCCGCGGCGAGTCCGACGGCGGCCGCATCGCCCCGACCTTCATCTTCTGGTACTCCGGCCGCTTCGCCTCCGACGCCATCACGGAAACGACGTCCACGCTCAGGTCGGCGATCTTGGCCATGCCGGCGACGTTGATCTTGTCGGCCGTGTCCGTCGGCTTGTGGTAGTCGGGGTGGTAGCCGGTCCAAAAGAAGAGGACGGGGACCTTCTTTTTGTAGAACGAATAGTGGTCGCTGTTGGCCGGCAGCGAGTCCGACTTGCGGCTCAGCTCCAGGTCGTACTTCTTCTTCACCGCGTCGAGCAGGTCGTTGAAGCCTTTGCCGGTGGGGGAGCCCTCGACGAGGACGTTGTCTATTTTCGTCTTCTCGTCTGGCCGCAGCCGTCCGACCATGTCCAGGTTGAACATGGCCGTCGTCTCTTCCAGCGGGAAGAGCGGGTGGTCGCAGTACCACTTGGAGCCTTCCAGACCGAGTTCCTCGCCGGAGAAACAGATGAACACCAGCCGCCGGCCCTGCCGATTCGGCGCGGCGGCGAAGCGTCGGGCCAGTTCCATCACCACCGAACTGCCGGAGGCGTTGTCGTCGGCCCCGTGGTGGATCTGCGGCTTCTTCAGGAGGCCCGCCCGGCTGCCGCCGGCGCCGCCGTAACCGAGGTGGTCGTAGTGGGCGCCGACCACGACCGTCTCCTTCGCCAGCGGCCCGGCCCCGTCCAGTTCGCCGATAATGTTCTTCAATGGGACATCGCCTTTGTGCGCCTTGACCTCCAGGCGGACGGTCCAGCCGGTCAGGTCGAGGCTGTGCGGCTTGCCGTCGTGGTCGATGCCGCGTTCGATGGCGCCCAGGTCGCCGGCGTCGTCGGCCGTGAGCATGGTTTGGAGGACGGAGCGGAGGACGTGGAAAACGGGCACTCCGCAGTCCGGCGGCCGGACGGCGGTGTAGTTGAAGGCGAGCAGATCGTCGCCGGTCTTGGCCGTGTCCGCGTCGTTGACGAAGAGGACGGCGGCCGCCCGGTGCTTCTCGGCGTTGGCGGTCTTGCGACTCAGCGGGGCCGACGACTTGAGACGGCGGGCGGTTTCCTCGTTGGCGGGGCCCGGCGCGTCGCGCAGGACAACAACGACCTTGTCGGCGGCGTCGATGTCGGCGTAATCGTCATATTTGGCTTCGGCGCTGGTGACGCCGTAGCCGGCGAAGACGACCGGGGCGGTCAGCTTGCCGCCGTGGCCGAAACCCATCGGGTTGAACTGAACGCCCGATTTCAGCTCGATTTCCTGGCCCTTCGGCCCCGCGAGGCTGAGGCGGGCCGGCTCGTCGAGGACGTTCGCGGGATACGGGAACGGCTGGAAGTAGGTGCCGTCGAGGCCGGCGGGTTTGAGGCCGGCCATTTTGAACTCGCCGGCGATGTAGTCGGCGGCTTTTTCGATCCCCTTCGTGCCGGGGCCGCGGCCCTCCAGCTCATCGGACGCCAGGTAGGTGACGTCTCTTTTCAGGCGATCTTCCGCCGTCCTGGCGGCCTCGGCATTTTTTTCCGAGGCAGGGGTCGAGACGGCGGCGACGAGCGCCAGTCCCAGCACAAGAAACATCGGCTGACTACGCAGCCGGCTCGGAACCATCATGGCGGGTATCTCCGGCGGGTAGGACTTCGAGAGACGCAATCAGTATGGACGCGGTAGGGCCGGGTGTAAAGGGGACGACCGGACGGTTGTGTTTCGGCTGGCGATGGAGTAGAACAGCCGAAACGGCCGCCGGCGTCCCGCGCGTCGGCGATCGGATGAGACGAACCCCGCCGGACGTTTTCACCTGGAGAGACCGAATGCGACGCACCCTTCTCGCCGGCCTGGCCGCCCTGGCCATGCTCGTTCCTTTCGCCCCCGCCGCCGAAAAGCCGGCGCCCGCCCCGCAAAAGACCGAGGCCAGGCCCATCAAGGCGCTGCTCGTCCTCGGCGGCTGCTGCCACGATTACGCCAAGCAGAAGGACATCCTCAGCAAGGGGATTTCCGCCCGCGCCAACGTCGAGGTGACCATCGCCTACGACCCCGACACCAGCACCACGCACCTCAATCCCGTCTACGACAATCCCAATTGGGCGCAGGGCTATGACGTGGTGATCCACGACGAATGCTCCGCCGACGTGAAGGACCTGGACGTCATTGCCCGCATTCTCAAGCCGCACAAGGACGGCCTGCCGAGCGTGGTGCTGCACTGTGGAATGCACTGTTACCGCAGCGAAGGATGGCCCAAGGTCGTCACGCCGTGGTTCGAGTTCACCGGCCTGCAGACGACCGGCCACGGGGCGCAGCTGCCGATCGCTGTAACCTACGTGGACAAGAAAAGCCCCATCACCAAGGGCTTGGAGGATTGGACGACGGTGAACGAGGAGCTTTACAACAACATCGCCGGCAAGGTGCTGGACACCGCCCACCCGCTGGCCCGCGGCAAGCAGGGCAAGACCGACGACGTCGTCGTCTGGACCAACGAGTACAACAAGAAGACGCGCGTCTTCGCCACGACGCTGGGCCACAACGACACGACGGTGGCCGACGGCCGCTACCTCGATTTAGTGACGCGCGGCCTGCTCTGGGCCACCGGCCACCTGACCGAGGACGGCAAGCCGGCGGCGGGATATGAGGCGAGGAAGTAAAAGTTGTGCGATCCATTGAATTCCGTCGCATAAGTTCTGTGGGTCCTATAGGACTTATGCGACGGACCCTTAATCCCGTCGCCCACGCTTCCGGCCCGGACGGCAGTGACGCGGGGGACGCGCTCACCAGCTGCCGAGTACTTCCATCGTCAGTTGACCCAGGCTCTCCTCGGTCACGGACACCGACTCGCCGCACTCGCAGCAGCGAATGGCGCCGCAAGAAAACATCGTCGAAAAGATCATATCTTCAAACGTTTCGCCGTCGCCCAGCGCGTACCACGGCCCTTCCTCGGCCATGCGGTCCAGCACTTCGGCGGCCGGCGCTTCCGGCGACGCGGCGAAACGGCAGCAGCAGTGGGGGCAAGAAAGTTCGACCTGCATGGCTCCGCCTCCATGATGGGATCGTTTGGATTTGCGTTAACGGCTTTCATTCATTGCAAGCGGGATACCAAAGCAATTATTGTCAAGATGTTTTTTCCATGATTGTGCCGCAACCTGCTGTGCTGTCAATAGTTTGGGTCCGACAACCTCGCGTCACAACGGCGCGTACCGGCGGCCACGCCTTGGACGGTATCGCCGGTCGTTACAATTCGCTCCGGTGGAAACTACAAACCGGCCCGCGCCGGTTTACCCCGCCTGCCGGGCTTGCGTCGCCGGCCCATATGGACGATCCTTGTTGGTACAGTCCCTGACCACACTACAGGTGCGACGGTGTCCAGCGATCCTCCCGACCGACCCTCGGCCGCCCCCCTCGCGGCCGACCTGCGCACGATTCCCGGCGCCACGCCGGCCAAGCTGGAGCTTCTCGGCCGCCTCGGCCTGCACACCGTCGGCGACCTGCTTTTCCACTTTCCTCGATCTTACGAAGACCTGACCGACCTGCGCCCCATCGCCACCCTCGCCGCCGGCGCCCTCCAGACCGCCCAGGGCGAAGTCGTGGAGATTGAAGGGCGCCAGACGGCGGACGGCGGCTGCGTCGTGAGCGTGGTGCTCAGCGACGACGGCCGCACCTGCCTCGAAGGGGTCTGGTTCAACCAGCCCTACGCGGCCGGCCGCTTCCGCTACGGCCAACGGCTGTCGTTCAGCGGCAAGCCCAAGTGGCGCCAGGGCCACTGGCAAATGGCCAACCCCCGCGTGCAAGTCCTCGACGGCGGCGAAACGGGCGCGACGCCCGGCGTCGTGCCGGTCTACCCGCTGACCGACGGGCTGCGGTCGGAACATTTACGGCCGCTCATCGGCAAGGCGCTCGACCAATACGCGGATCGTGTGGTCGAGAACTTGACGGAGGGCTTGAGGGGTTTGCACGACTGGCCCGGCGTCCGCGCGGCGTTGCGGGCCGTCCACTTCCCGGCTTCGCCGGAGGAGGCCGTGCGGGGGCGGCGGCGCTTCATTTATGAGGAGTTTCTGCTGCTGCAACTGGCCCTGGCGTCGCGCCGCCGCGAGGTGCGCGACCGCGGCCGGGCGCCGGTGCTGCCGTCCGGCCCCGTGCTCGACGCCCACATCCGCCGGCTCTTCCCGTTCGCCCTCACCGCCGACCAGGACCGGGCCGTCGCCGACCTCCGCCGCGACCTGGCCTCCGAGCGGCCGATGCAACGGCTGCTCCAGGCCGACGTCGGCGCCGGCAAGACCGCCGTGGCCGTCTACGCCCTGCTCGTCGCCGTGGCCAACAAGCATCAGGCGGCGCTGATGGCCCCGACGGAGATTCTGGCCCGGCAGCACTACCGCACGCTGGAGCGCTGACCTGGCCCATAGCCGGGTGCGCCGGCTGCTGTTGACGGGCGCCCTGACGGCCCGCGAACGCCGGGAAGCGCTGGAGGGATTGCGCACCGGAGAGATCGATTTAGTGGTGGGAACGCAGGCGCTGGTTCAGGAGGACGTCCAGTTCGCCCGGCTGGGCCTGGTGGTCGTGGACGAGCAGCACAAGTTCGGCGTCCACCAGCGGGCACGGTTTCGCAAGCTCGGTGCCGATCCGCATTACCTCGTGATGACGGCGACGCCGATCCCACGGACGGTGGCGCTGTCGGTGTTCGGCGACCTGGACGTGTCGGTGATGAAACAGCTGCCGCCGGGCCGCCGGCCGGTGGTCACGCGCTGGCAGCCGGCCGAGGAGCGCGAACGGGTCTATGAAAGGTTGCGCGAGGCGCTGGCGGCGGGACGGCAGGGGTATCTTGTGTGCCCGCTGGTGGAGGAATCGGCGGCGACGGACGTGAAGGCGGCGACGGAGACGCACGCCGAATTGCAAGCGGGGCCGTTCCGCGATTTCCGCCTGGGCCTGCTGCATGGGAGACAGGATGAGGCGACGAAAGACGACGTGATGACGCGCTTCCGGGCCGGCGAAATTCAGCTGCTGGTCTGTACCACCGTGGTCGAGGTCGGCGTGGACGTGGCGAACGCGACGCTGCTGGTGGTGGAGCACGCGGAGCGTTTCGGCCTGTCTCAGTTGCACCAGCTGCGCGGCCGCGTCGGCCGGGGGCCGGTCGGCGGCGAATGTCATCTGTTCGCGGAACCGGCCAATGAGGAGGGGAGAAAGCGCTTACAGGCGTTCGTCAAGCTGCGAGACGGTTTCACGTTGGCGGAGGAGGACCTGCGTCAGCGCGGCGTCGGAGAGTTTTTCGGCGCCCGGCAGCACGGCCTGGGCGAATTGCGTTTCGGCGACCTGATCGCGGACGCCGACCTGCTGAAGCTGGCCCGGCGCGACGCCCTAACCCTTGTAGCGTCGGACGCGGGCTTGCGACGGCCGGAACACGCCCGGCTGCGGGCGGAAGTCTGGCGGCGCTACGGCAAGACACTAGATTTGGCCGAGGTGGGATGATGAAACGTCTCGAAGCCCTAATACGTTTCCGGCAGTTCGCCTCGCTTCCGTTGGGCGAGATGGGATTCCCGCAGCCCGTCCGGACGCGTGTTTCCGCCGGGCGGCCGCAGCCGCCCCAGGTCGGGCAGGTCGTCGGGGAAGCCCATCAGACGGCGGTGGAGGTCCGGATCGTGGCGTCTCGCCAGGTCGACGATACCCAACCAGAGCAGACGGAACTCCGTGTATTCCGGGCCATCCAGCCCCAGGATTCGGATCAGTCGCCTAGCGTCCAGAGTGCGGCCCTCAATGGTCCCGTCCTCATTGACCGTCACGTCCGCCGCCAAGAGCACTCGAACGGGGTCGGGAACGAGTTGACTGCCCTTGGCGGCGTTGCACGTCGCGCAGCAATACAGCAGGTTGTTGTAGGTCAGTTCCCTTTCGGGATGGGCGACGAACGGAAGGAAGTGGTCGATGTCGAATAGTCCACGCACTCGTCCCCATTGTTCCCGAAGGAGGCAGTAGATGCAGCGGAACGCGAACTCGTCGCGCAGCCAGGGACGGTAACTTTCGTAGTCGGCGTAGCCCTGGGGGCCGTGCCGCCGCGTGTGAGGTTCTTCCGGGTACGAAAAAGCTGCCATGCGCTACTCGCCGGTGGAGGCGGCGTTGGCCCGCTCTAAAAGCTGTTGGTGCAGTTTCCTTGCGTCTTCCAGCGGCAGCGGGGCCACGCGCCGGCGGTAGTTGAGCATGTCGCGTTGCAGGCCGTACAGTTCGACGGTTTCCTGCGGCGTCAGCGATCCGGCGATCTCGCGGTCGATGAGGGCGCAGCGCCGCGCGTTCTTCGCCTCCGTCCACTCCTCGTGACCGCCTCCTTCGCCTTCGGGCGCGATCGCCAGGACGCAGGCGACCGCATGGCCTTCCAGTTCAAGGACCGAACCCTGGGGGTCCGCCGGCAGTGACCGAAAGAACTGCTTGACGGCGTCGTTCTCGGTGTCCAGGCGGATATGGTTCACGGCAGATTTCCTTGCGTCCCATGAGGAGGCGGCGGAGTTCACCGTAGGCATTATACTATCGGCGCGGCCGGCTGGGCCGTCCAACTCCGGGCCGGTTCGGCGGCGGGCAAAATGGTAAAAGGGACAAAAGGAAAATAGTTACTCAGTCCAGGCGGAAACAGACCCGCAACCCCAAGAGGTTGAGACGGCTGCCCGGCGCGCTCCAGCGCCGACAGGCGGAGTGGCAGTTCACCGTACTGAGGTTCCAGGAGCCGCCGCGAAACACGCGAGCGGCGCCGTTTTGAAGATTTACAGGGTCTTTTATATTCTCTGAACCCAAGGTGGCATATAGGTCCTGGCACCAATCCCAGACGTTGCCGTGAACGTCGAACAATCCCCACGGGTTGGCGACCTTTTTTTCCCCCACCACATGGGTCTGCTTGCCGCTGTTGCCGTCGTACCAGCCGACCTTTTTTAGCCCGTCCTCGCCGTTGCCGCTGAAATAATCGCCGGTCGTGCCGGCCCGGCAGGCGTATTCCCATTCGGCCTCGGTGGGCAAGCGGATCGGCTTGTCGGTGAGTTCGGCCATCTTCTGGCAGCACTCCTGGCAGTCGTCCCAGGACACCATCTCGACCGGCCGGTCGTCCCCGCGGAAGTTGCTGGGGTTGTAGCCCATCACGGCCTGCCATTGGGCCTGGGTGACGGGGTATACGCCCATCCAGAAGCCCTTGCTGAGCGTGACGCGGTGCTGGGGGTTGTCGCTGATTCCGTTGCCGCCCATCAAGAACGTGCCGGGCGGGCACCAGGCGAATTTCATCTCGGCGTCCATTAGGAAACTCCGGGTCTTCGGGCTGGTCGGCCCCCGTTATTTGTTCGGGATTATCACGGTCAGGATCTCGCCGGGAGCGTGTTCGTGGACGCGGCCGGGGATTCGGACGGCGATCACCTGTCCCGGCTTGGCCTTGTCCGGCGGCGGGATCTCGGCGTCGAGCGGCCGTGCCCCGTCCTTCGGCAGAACCTTCTTGACGGCCGGAACGGCCGGCGGGTCGGCCGGCTTCGGCGCCTTCTCCATTTCCTTCTTGAGTGGTTCGGGCGTCGTTCCGGCGGGCCTCGTCTCGTCCAGCAGTTCCGCCAGCCCCGCCAGGACCGGCTCGAAGTTCGGCCACCGACGTTTCAGATTATCGACCGTCGCCCGTTCCAGGAGGTCTTGCACCCGCTTTCGATACGCCTCTGGGATCTCGGCCCAGTCGAACGATTTCGGTTCCGTGGTCCCGAACAGCAGGTCGAGACAGGTCTTGCCGAAGGCGTACACGTCGGAGTAGGGGCCGACGGCGGCGTCCAGCTCGTTACGCTGTTCGGGCGGGGCGTAGCGGAGGGTGCCGGCCAGGCTGCGGTCGAGCGCGGCCCGTTGGCCGCTGGGCACGCTCACGCTGACCCGCGCGGCCTGCACCTTGACGGCGAGGCCGAAGTCGATCACCTTGACGTACCATTGCCCCGTCGTCTTGTCGAATCGCGCCATGACGTTGGCCGGCTTGAGGTCTCGGTGGTAGATGCCGAGCTTGTGGGCCTGGTGAACGGCCTCCGCGATCTGCCGGGCGATCCGCAGGACGTGGCCCAGGGGCAGCGTGCCTTTGACCTTCATCCATGCCTGCAGGGTGTGCCCCGCGAAATATGCCATTACCAGATAGGGCCGTTTCCGTCGGGCCGGGTCGCCGAAGCCGCGGTTGAGCGTCTTGACGATACCGGGGTGGTCGAGGGCGGAGAGCGTGTCGGCCTCGTCGAACGTCGTGGCCAGGTCGCGCTCCAGCAGCGCCTCACAGCCGGTGTCGTGGACGCACTTGATCGCCACCGTCTGCGGCTGCCGTTCCTTACCGACGCGGACGTAGAGGTCGTCGGCCCGCAGGACCGTGCCGAAACCGCCGACGCCGAGAACCGCCGTCGGCCGGTAGCGGTGCAGGTCGAACGGCGTGAAGCGCTCCGGGTCGAGTTCGGCGGCGCGGCAAAAGGCGGCCAGGGCGGCGCCGTGGTCGCCGGTCTCGCAGGCGGCCCGGAAGCGCTTGTATTCGGCCTCGGCCTCGGCCGTGCGGTCGGCGGCGGCTTTGGCGGACGCCGCGGCGGCCTGGTGGGCCTCGTCGGCTTGCCGGAATTGGCCGGCGGCGGCCAGCACGTCGCCGAGCTTCGACCAGTCGGCGGCGGCGATCAACTCCGGCGGCAGGGCGCGGAGTTGTTCGCGCAGCAGTTGGAGCAATTCCAGCTCCGCCTTGTTGGTGACGGAGACCTTGAGCGGGTCGGACGTGGAGGTCGGCACGTCGCGCTGTTCGATGAGTTGGTCGAGCTTGGCGTTGATGTCGTCCAGCTTGGCGTCGGCCGCGGCGAACCATTCGCCGAGGGCGTCGAACAGGCCGTCGAGCCGGTCGAGGACGCGGCCGGCGTGGGCGCCGAGGGAAACCTCCAGCTGTGCAAAGCCGCCTTCCTGCCGGTCGCTGATGCGCCGCAGATAGTCGAACGACAATCCGTGGGCGAGTTCGGCGTTCGTTTCCACCTCGCGGCGGAAGAAGAAGGCGAAGGCGGCTGCCAGCAGCGGGGCGCCGTCCGGCGGGGCCGCGGTCAGGAGTACGGCGAGGTGCGGGGCTTCGTCCTTCAGCGCGGCCGCCGTGTCGGCAACGGCCGCGTGGGCGGCGGCGGTCAGCCGGGCCGGGTCGCCGTAGCGTTCCAGGGAGGCCGCCTTGTGGGCCAGGTCGTCGCCGGAAAGCGCGTCGGCGGAGAGGCGTTTCGCCTTCCGTAACCGATGCCATTCCTCGGCCGCCTTGAGCCGCGCGCCGGCGGCGGCGCCCTCCAGGCCGGTGGGCGTGGCCGCGAGGAACGCCTTGATCTGGTCGCGGACGCCCTTGAGGTCGCCGTCGCGGAACAGGTCTTTCACGCGGTCGAATAGGCCTTCCCCGACGAGGGCAAGGCCGACCGCCTGCCAGGCGCGGTCGTTGGCCCGGGCCAGGGCGTTCGGCAGCGCCTTGCTGTGATCGGTCAGGAAGTTCCGGACAACCGCGAGGACTTGCCCGGCGGAATCGGTCGCGGCGTCGCCGACGACTTGACGCAGGCCGAATGCGATCAGCGAACCGACCACGCTCATGGCAACGCCCTAAGGGGCCGGCGGTGTTGACAACCCACTCCAAGATAACGGAACTGCCGCCCGTTGCAAACTGCTTCGTCGGAGGCGGACGGGGATTTACTCTTCTTCCTTCTGCTCTTCGAGTTCCACGTCGGACGGCCCTTCCTCCTGTTTGGCGCCTTCCTTGTTCAATTCCAGGTCGATGCCGCGCCACAGGTCGTCGTCCGCGCCGTCGTCCGCCGGCAGGGCGGTCGGGACCTCCGGCGCCGGCGGCTTGGCCGGGGCCGGCGCCGCCGGAGCGGGAGGCGGCGCCTGCACACGGGCCGCCGGCGCCGGCGGCGGCGCGACCGGCGGCTCCGGCGCGACCGGCGGCGGCGCCGCGGCGATCGGCGGCGCGACCGGCGGCGGCGCCGCGGCGATCGGCGGCGCGATCTGCACGCCGTCCGCCAGCACCTGGTCGATGCGCTGGCCGTTCACATCGAGGCTGAAGTAATTCGACCCGGCCGGCATCTCAAATTCGAGGAAGGCCGGCAGGCCGGTGTCGGAGAAGTCCTTGACGACGCGGCCGTTGGGGTCGAGGACGCGGCCGTTGTCGGCGACGCGCGAGTGCTTGTCCACGACCTCGGCGAAGATCTCTTGCAACACGCGCATCTCGGCCGCCAGCTTGTGGTCCCACAGGTCCACGTCCACGCCGGCGTCGAGGTCGTCCAGTTCCGTCATTTGGGCCTCGTTGACCTCCTTGCCGATGCCGATCAGCACGAACTTGAGCGGGTTGCGCCGGCCGGCGGAGACGTCCTTCGCCAGGCGCTTGCTGTAGTCCATCACGGCGTCGAGGTCGTGCAGCTCGCCGTCGGTGATGAAGACGTAAAAGCCCCACGGCGCGTCCTTGAAACGGTCCACGAAATACTTGACGGCGGGGAGGAGTTGCGTCCCGGTGCCGAAATCGCGCGGCGGCCCGAAGACGTGCTTCTCGGCCTGGTCGGCGGTCAGGTCGCCGACGACCTCGATCTGGCCGCCGCCCGTGCCGACCGCCCAGTAGATGCAGGTGGTGCCGCCGTCGGCGTCGATCTTGCGGGCCAGGTAGGCGCACAGCTGTTGGGCGACGGGCGTGATGTCGTTGTGGAGCTTTTTGGGTCCGCCGAAGATGGGCGACAGCACGCGGCTGCCGTCCTCGACGCCGTAGAGCTTGGCCATGGAGCCGGAGCCGTCCAGGGCGATTCCGGTCTGGGCGCCCTCCTTGTGCGGCTCCATGAGGATGGTGGCGACGACGCGGACGCGGCCGCCGCCGGCGGGGTAGACGTTGACTTCGCCGAACGGATCGACGACGGTTTTCAATTGCGTCATGGGTTGGCTCTCCGGTGGGGACGTTCCCTGCTTACTTCGCCGTCGGGCGGCCCATATTTCACCACAAAGACACAAAGGACGCAAAGAATAATAATGGCGAGCGGCCGGCGTGAGCCGGCTGGTACGTCAACCTGTCGGCGATGGGATGCTACACCGGCCGGCTCACGCCGGCCGCTCGCCGATTATAGCGTCGGCCCGATGGCCCACGGCGCGAACTCCTCCTCGCCGACGCCGTTGATCTCGCTCTTGGTCTTCTTACCGCTCGCCACCTCCAGGATCTCCTCGAAGATCCGCCGGCCGACCTCCTCCACCGGCGTCCCGTTCAGGATCACGCCGGCGTCGATGTCCATGTCGTCGATCATGTGTTCATACATCGGCGTGTTAGTCGCCACTTTGATCGACGGCGCCGGCTTGCAGCCGAACACCGAGCCGCGGCCGGTCGTGAACACCAACACGTTGGCGCCTCCGGCCACGATGCCCGTCATGCTCACCGGGTCGTAACCCGGCGTGTCCATCACCACGAAACCCTTGGTCCGCACCGCCTCCGCGTAGCCGACCACGTCCATGAGGGCGGTGCTGCCGCCCTTGGCGATGGCACCGAGCGACTTCTCGCAGATCGTCGTCAGACCGCCTTCCTTGTTGCCGACCGACGGGTTGTTGTTGATTTCCGCCCCGAAAATGCCGGCGTACCACTCCCACCACTTGATGCGCTCGATCAGCTTCTCGCCGACGGCCCGGCTAACCGCCCGCCGGGTAAGCAGATGTTCCGCGCCGTAAATCTCCGTCGTTTCGCCGAGGATGCTTGTGCCCCCCTGGGCCACGATGAGGTCGGAGGCGACGCCGAGGGCGGGGTTGGCCGTGACCCCGCTGTTGCCGTCGGAACCGCCGCAGTTGGTTCCCAACACGATCTTGTCGGCCGAGAGCCGCGTCCGCCGCGCGTCGTTGACCCGCGGCAGCAACTCCGCAACGGCCCGCACCCCGGCCTCCACCGTCTTGCGGATGCCGCCGCATTCCTGAATCGTGATGATGAGCGGCTTTCTGCCCGAGCCGTTGAGCTGAATCAACTCCTGATTTTCGACTAAATGGATCGCCTGTCCCGTTTCGCATCCGAGGCCGATGAGGACGTAGGCGGCGACGTTGGGGTGCTTGGCGAAGCCGGCGAGGGTGCGGTCGAGCTGGGTGTGGTCGGGGCCGCCGTACTGCATGGCGCAGCCGGCCTTGTGGGTGACGGCGACGACGCCGTCCACGTTGGGGTATTGGCGGAGCAGGTCGCTCGCGCGAAATGCGCTCCGAAATGTACTTACTGGTGGAGGCGGAGCAGTTGACGGTGCTGATGAGGGCGATGGTGTTGCGGGTGCCGTAACGGCCGTCGCCGCGGTCGTAGCCCATGAAATACCGAAGCGGAGGCGAGCCGGGGGTGTCAGCCCCCGGATACATGGGCGGCGGCGGGCAGTCGCGGCAAAAGGCGTAGTCGCGCTCGAAGGCGTCGGCCGCGAGGTTGTGGACGTGGACGTGGCCTCCGGCCGGGATTTCCTCGCTGGCGAAGCCGATGATCTGGCCGTACTTGCGGACGGCTTCGCCCCTGGCGATGGGGCGGACAGCGATCTTGTGACCGAGGCCGACGCGGCGATCCGGGGTGAAGACGGCGCCGTCGAACTGGTAATCCTGACCTGGCAGGAGGGGCCGGGCGGCGACGGCGACGTTGTCTTCCGGGCGCAGGTGGACGGCGACTCGGGTGAGCGGTGTGGCTGGCATGAAGCGGACTCCGCGATAGAGAAAGGTACGAGGTCACGATAGCGAAAGGGGAGACGGCGTGCAAACGGGAGCGCGGGCAGTAGTCTATCCTGACTTTTCCGCTTGTCCGGCGCCCCAAGCAATCCGCTTCTTGCGTGCTGCTGTCGATGCGGTTAGGATTCACGGTTGATGTAGGTTGGCCTGGCCTTGCGAATGCTACGGTGAAACCTCATGCCCAAGATCTTCGTCTCCTACCGGCGCGACGACAGTGAACACGTCACGGGTCGAATCTACGACCGCCTGGAACCTCACTTCGGGGGCGACAACGTCTTCATGGACATCGACTCCATCCCGTTCGGAGTCGATTTCCGGGAACACCTCGACCGGGCGGTCGGCCAGTGCGACGTTCTGCTGGCGGTCATCGGGGAGCAGTGGTTGAACATCGGATACCGAGAGGGATCGAAGCAAGGCCGGCGCCTGGACGAACCGACGGACTTCGTCCGCATCGAGATCCAGTCGGCCTTGACGCGGGGCATCCCAGTGATCCCCGTACTCGTCGGCCGGGCGGAAATGCCCGGCGAACAGGAGATGCCAGAGGGACTGAAAGGACTCGCCTACCGCAACGCCGCAGAGGTGCGGTCGGGGCGAGATTTCCGCGACCACGTGGATCGACTGATCCGGGGCATCGAGCAACTGGTGCAACCCAAGGCAGGGAAGACGGGGAAGAAAGAACGCCGCCCCGGCGAGATCGTCACGAACTCTTTGGGCATGAAGTTCGCCTGGATACCGCCCGGCACGTTCCTGATGGGCAGCCCTGCGAATGAGCCGGAGCGGGGCCCCGCCGAGACCCAGCACGAGGTGACGCTGACCAAGGGCTTCCACTTGGGCATTCATCAGGTAACGCAAGCACAGTGGCTGGCCGAGACGGGCGCCAACCCAAGCCACTTCAATGGCGGAAGCAACTTGCCGGTGGAGAACGTCTCCTGGGAGGACTGCGCGGCCTTCTGCGCGGCGCTGGGCAAGAAGGACGGCAAGAGATTCCGGCTGCCGACGGAGGCGGAATGGGAGTACGCCTGCAGAGCCGGCACGATGACGCCGTTCCACTTCGGCGACACCATCTCCACCAATCAGGCCAATTACGATGGCAATTATACCTATGGCAACGGCAAGAAGGGCGTGTACAGGTGGAAGACGACGCCGGTGGGCAGTTTCCCGGCCAACGCCTGGGGCCTGTTCGACATGCATGGCAACGTCCTGGAGTGGTGCGCCGACTGGTGCGGTCCCTACCCAGAAAGAGAGTTAAAAGATCCGCAAGGATTAATTGGCGGTGATCGCCGCGTTTGCCGTGGCGGTTCGTGGCGCGTCAACCCAAGGGACTGCCGCTCGGCCTACCGCCGCGGGTACGCGCCCGTCTCCCGTAACGGCATCCTCGGCTGCCGCGTCGCCCTGTGCCTGGACTGATTTGTGTTCCGCGATCCAGCCCCGGAGGGGCGGCGGTCAATAGCCAGGGGCGTGAGCCCCTGGAGAGGGGCATTGTCCCATATTTGAATTAGCCCCGGAGGGGCGGCGGTCAATAGCCAGGGGTGAAACCCCTGGAGGCCTCCTAAATACATGGGTTATGGGGTCGGGTTTGTCCCCCCACGCCTCCAGGGGTTTCACCCCTGGCTATTGACCGCCGTCCCTCACGGGGCTGAAATTCCGCCGGAAATCGTTGGACTTTCCTCCTTGCCGGGCCTACCATCGTCTTCGTTCCGTCCGGCACGGGGAACCGCCATGCCGCAATCCTTGGCCGCCCTGTACTGCCACATCATCTTCAGCACCAAACACCGCGAACCGCTCATCTCCCGCGAACAGCAACCCCGCCTTTACGCGTGCATCGGCGGCGGCCTCCGCGACGAAGGCAACACCCTCCTCGCCGCGGGTGCGATGCCGGATCACGTCCACCTACTCGCGTCCCTGTCGCGGCAAACCTCCGTCGCGGAAGTCGTGCGCCTGGTCAATGCCAACTCATCGGGCTGGGTCCACCAGACGTTCTCGGAGCTGCGCGGCTTCTCCTGGCAGAACGGCTACGGCGCCTTCAGCGTCAGCGCCTCCTCCCTGCCCGGCGTCAAGCGCTACCTCGCCGGGCAAGAAGAACATCACCGTAGGCGGACCTTTCAAGAGGAGTTTGTCGAGTTTCTGAAGAGACATGAGATCGAATACGACGAACGCTATCTCTGGGAGTGATAGGCGGCGTTTCAGGTTTGCAGGCCGTCAATCAGCATTCGGTCCAATTCCGCCGAGCTGCGCCGCAGGCCATCCAGGCAGTCCTCCGGCGTATCGCCCCGCACGAAGAACGTCAGGACAGGCCGCCCCGCTTTAATATGCGTACCCGGATGCGGAATGTCGGCGAAGGCCGGCGGTTCGTCCAACGGCGGCGGCGACCGCAACACGTCCGCCCACGGCCCCTCCGCCGGGAATGTCAGATCGCATGGGGCGAAATAGACCGCCTTGCCGACGCAAGCGGTCGGCGCGTCGGCGGCCGGCGCCGGCCGGGGCGAGGCCGCGAACGCCGATCGGTGCCACGCCAAGGCCGACAAGCCGTCGGCGTATTCCAGCACCTCAACGGAGGCGGTATAGCGCGGATTGACCTCGACGGGGTGAAAGCCGCCGTCGCGGACCACGCCGTCCACGCCGAACAGGCCGCGCAGGCCGCAGCGGCGGGCCAGCGCGGAACCCAGTTTCTCCAGCGCCGCCCGCGTCGCGGCGTCAACCGGAAGCGGCCCGATGCTGCCGCAGTAGCGGAACGGGGCGGCGTGCAGCCAGTCCGCGCCGACGAGTTGGCGCGAGACGCCGAGCAACCAGGCCCGTTTGCCGTCGCCGCAATAGACGGCGGATCGCGATTCGCCTTCGACGTATTCCTGGAGATAGACCAGCAGCGAAGGCCGGTCGGCCGCGTCGGCGGCGGTCCAGAAGTGGATGAAATCGCCAAGGCCCCAGATCGGTTTGACGAGCCAGCGGCCGGCGGCCGGCGGCCGGCGGAAGAAGGCGCGGACGGCCGGCGCCGGCAGGCCGGCCGCGCGGACGGCGGCGTACACGACGGCGGGGTTGCGCGCCTTGAGCAGGGCGGGGCAGTCGTTGCCCCACAGCGGCCGGCGTCGGGCCAGGCGTTCGACCAGCCACGGCCGATTTTCGAGGCCGCCGGTGTACATCCAAGGGCCGGGCAGCTCGGCGCCGATCCATTGCAAAAAGCCGTCGGGATACCGACCCGGCAGGCGCATGGCGGGACAGCGCGTTTGAAGGTCCGCATCGGCGAAGAGATCGGCGCACCAGGGCCGCATGCCGGCCCGCAGCGCGGAGAAGGCGGCGGCGCGCGTGCAGGCGCCGAAGAGGATCAGGTTGCCGCCGTCGTCCACGAGTGCGCCTCCCGCCTTCAAGTTTAGGGATCGCCTCCGTTCGCCGCCAATCGAGAATAATCGGCCGCCCAAGCAGGTCTATATAGTTGCCGTAAACCGACGGCCGCGGTAGAGTACATACATCCGTCTCGCACCGACGAGCCACCATGGAAAACACCCACCTCGACCCGAGCCGGGCGCCCCGGTCGTCCGACGGCCCGCACGAGTTGCGCGTCCTCGGCGAATACTGTCTGCTGCGCCGGCTCGGCGAGGGCGGCATGGGGGAGGTGTTCCTCGGCTGGAAGGAAGGCGACGGGACGCAGGTCGCCGTCAAGGTCCTCAACGACCAGCTCGCCGGCGGCCAGGGCTACATCGACCGCTTCTACCGCGAGGCCAAGAGCGGCAAGCTCCTCAACCACCCCAACATCGTCCGCACGCTCGACTACGGCCGGGACGATAAGACGCACAAACACTACCTTATATTGGAGTATGTGGACGGCCCCAGCGCCCACGCCTTGCTCGACCGATTCGGCCGCCTTTCGGTCGGCGATGCGGTCCACATCGCCCTCGACGTGGCCCGCGCCCTGGAACACGCCCACTCGCGCAACATCGTCCACCGCGACATCAAGCCCGACAACGTCCTCATCACCCGCGCCGGCGTCGCCAAGCTGGCCGACCTCGGCCTCGCCCGCCGCACCGACGAGGCCAGCCACCTGACCTCCGCCCGTCAGGGCTTCGGCACCACGCCCTACATGCCCTACGAGCAGGCCGTCAACGCCCGCAAGGCCGACCACCGCGGCGACATTTACGCGCTCGGCGCCACGCTTTACCACCTTTGCACCGGCGCCGTGCCGTTCCCCGGCGACCACCACCTCGACGTGGTGGAGAAAAAACGCCTTGGCCATTACCTCCCGGCCAGCTCGCTCATTGCCGACGCGCCGCCCGCGCTGGACGCCCTGTTGGCGCGAATGATGGCCCGCGAACCGCGCGACCGCTACCAGACCGCCAGCGAGTTGATCGTGGACCTGGAACGGTCGCGCCTGGCGAGCACGCCGCCGAGCTTCGCCGACCCCGATCTGGCGTCGAAAGACCCATGGGTGCAGGCGTGCCTCGCCTCCTCCGCCGACCCAACGCGTCTCGACCCCGACGCGCCGCGTAATCCGGCGCCGCCTTCCGGGGACGTGTGGCTGGTGCGCTTCCGCAACCGGGCCGGCCGCATGTGCCGCGCCCACGCCACCACCGACCAGATCGTTCAACGGATGCGCGACGGCAGGCTGCCGGAACGGGCCACCGTCCGGCGGCCCTCGCAGACCGGGTTCCGGCCCTTGGCTCAGTTCCCGGAATTTCAGGCGTATTGCCTGGTCCGGCGGAAAAAGGTCACGCCGGCCCGGCCGAAGAAGCCGGGGCCGCCCATATCCGCCATTCTGCCCGCCGCTCCCGATTCCGCGCCGCGCCGCCGGAAGTTTCTCCTGTCCGCCGCCGTCGTGGCCGGGCTGATCGCCGTTGGGGCCGCGGTGGGGACCGCGCTCCGCTTCCTGTACCTACGCTAAACGCCCGCCGAACCCGCCTTTCCCCATTTCGTCAAAGCGCCACGTCGTTTTTTCACGTCCGAATACAAGCCCCGCGTAGAAATTACAACCGTTCCGGCGCAACCGCCGCGAGTCGGCGCCCGCGCACAAACCGCAACCGCTGTGTCCGCCGCACAATGGGACCACCTCGGACCCAAACCAGGACCCGGCTCGGCGGCACGGCTCAACTTTTGCGGTTAGAGTTGCAGCGGACACGTCGCGTCGGGGCCTTCCTTCCCCTCGTCGTCCGAATTGGAATTGACTGGAGGTTTCCGGCATGGCTGGCGCAAATCGTTGGTGCTGGTGCTGGCCGCGGCGTTCGCCTCCCTCGGCGCCGAGTACCGCACGCCCAATTTCGACGTCAGGCGCCGACGCCGGAAATCGCCCAGCAGATCGGCCAGTACGCCGAGTACTACCGCAAGCAAAAGGCCATGCTCTGGCTGGGCCAGGAGATGCCGCAGTGGCCCGAACCCATCCCGCTGCGCGTGACGATCCTGCGCGACGGCTCCAGCGGCGCCACGGAGTTCGGCTTCGACCGCGGCTACATTCTCAGCCAACGGATGCACATCGAAGGGCCGCTCGACCGGCTGCTGGCCAGCGTGCTGCCGCATGAGGTGACGCACACCGTCTTCGCCTACTACTTCCGCCAGCCGCTGCCGCGCTGGGCCGACGAGGGCGGCGCCGTCCTCTCCGAGGACGACATCGAGCGCAACCGCCACGACCGTCTCGTCCGCTCGATCCTGAACACGCCGGGCAGGGCCATCCCGCTGCGCCGGCTGTTCAGCCTGCGCGAGTACCCGCCCGACGTGATGGTGCTGTACGCCGAGGGCTATTCGGTGGCGAATTTCCTGGTGGGCAGCAGCAGCCGGCAGGTGTTTTTGAACTTCGTGGCCCAGGGGATGCGCGGCGACTGGGACGCGGCCGTGCGGGCGAATTACGGCTATAACAGCGTGGAAGAGTTGGAAAAGGCGTGGGTGGAGAGTTTATACAAGGCGCGGCGCCAGCAGCCGACGGACGTCGCGGCCCGTCCAGCGACGCCAGCCGCCGGCCGGCCGGCGGAGCAGGTGGTGAGGCGCCAGACGGCGCCGCCGGCCCCGCCGCTCCTAGAGGCGCCGCGGCCGGTCGTCCGCGGCCAGGCGCCCGACGCCGATTCCTACGCCGCCGCCGCCCAGACGCCGGACTCCCAGCAATGGTGGCGGCCGTCCGCCGCCCCGGCCCAGCCGGCCGACGCGACGCCGACCGGCTGGTCGGGGACGCCGATCCCGCCGCCGCCGCCGTTGCAGGTGCGGCTGGGGGCGCCGCGCGGCGACGTTCCGCCGCCGCCGCCGCGACTGGGGGCGCCGGCGGGAAGTTTGCCCTGACAGGAAAACACAGAGAGAATCAACATGTCGAAAGTGGATGGATGGCGTCGAATCGGATGCGGCGCTCTCATGGCGTGCCTGCTCCCGGCCGCCGCCCTTGGGGAAGAAGCCTTGCCGGAGGCGCCGGCCCTGTCGCTCGATCGTCTGGCGCACATGAGCTGGCCGGAATTGGAGCAGCTTTACCGGGAGGCCGACCCCGGGACCATTCCGAAGGGCTTCACAACCGGCAAAGCCATCTACTGTCCATGTAGCAAATTTGCCGGCCTGCGCTCCAAACTCACCGGCGTCCTGTGGCGCGGCAAGGTCTTCGACGGGTGTGACGGCACGCTGGTGAACCAGTGGTGCGGCTTCCGGGCGATCCGCGCCCGCGTCGGCTACGGGCCGAGCCTCCTCGACGGCAAGACCTCGATCGTGATGGATTACGGCCAAACGTCCCACGTCTGGGCCGACGTGCGCGACGAGACGCTGCGCAGTCGCCCCCGGCCTCTACCTGGGTCGAATGTACCGCCTCAAGGGCTGCGGGCCGGAATTTCAGATGTTCTTTGCCCTGCAAGCCTGTCCCGCGTCGGATTGACGCGCCGCCGACGCAACCCCTTACGACGATGCTTCGCTTCGTTCGTAACACGCCCGGTAGATCGGCTTGCCCTGTTTGCGGAATTTGCGCTCGAAATTTGTGAGATAATCCAGGTCGTGGCCGGGGGCGCCGGGTTCGGGCGGCGGCAGCGGCCGCAGCGCGTCGTGGGCCGCGATCAGGCCGGTGACCATCCGGAAATAGTCTTGCACGTCGGTGACGAAGTGCAGCCGGCCGCCCGGCCGCAGCACGCGCGGGACCTCCGCGGCGAACTCGGCCGTGAACAGCCGTCGTTTCTCGTGCCGCTTCTTCCACCACGGGTCGGGGAAATAGACGTGCAGCGCCTGCAACGACCCCGCCGGCGTGCGGTCGCGCAGGAAGAGCCGGCCGTCGCCGCACGCCACGCGCACATTGGATCGGCCGCGCTTGGCCAACCGCGTGGCCGTGAAAAGCTGGTACTTGCGGACGATCTCGACGCCGACGAAGTGTACCTCGGGTCTGGCCCCCGAGGCGTTGAGCAGGAACAGCCCCTTTCCGAAGCCGATCTCCATCTCGACGGGGCGGTCGGCGCCGAACAGGGCGGCCCAGTCGAACGAGGCCGGCGGGTCGGGGGCTTCCAGCAGATACGGGGCCAGGTCCTCCGGCGGCAAACGCGGGCCGCGGCGCACGCTCACGCCTCCACCTCCGCCTCCGCCTGCGCCCGGGTCGCGGCGCGCGGCATCGGCACGCCGATAATTTCGCCGTGGAACACCATGACCGCGCCGACGAAGCCCTGTACGGTGAAGATCGTCTGGCGGCGGTGCAGCTTCTCGGCCTTGGCCACCAGCACCAGGCGGTCGCCGGGCCGCACCACGCCGCGGAAGCGCACCTTCTCCATCCCGCCGAACCCGATAAAAAATCCGTCCTGTAGCAGATCGCTGATGACGGAATAATAGGAACAGAGCTGCGCCCCGGCCTCGCACATCAGCACGCCGGGCAGCAGCGGGTAGCCGGGCATGTGGCCGCGCACCCAAAACTCGTCGGCGCCCACGTCCTTGTAGCCGACGACCAGGTTCTGTTCGCGGTCGAGGTAAACGATGCCGTTGAGGTGCTCCATCTCGAAGCGTTGCGGGTTGACGCGGCGGATGCCCTCCTGGTCGTCGACGACGCGGTTGAAGTCCAGTTTGGTCACGTCGAACACCGCTTCGGGTGGCATGATCGTTCCTCGGAATGGGCGGGCGCGGTCGAGCGTAACCGGCCCGCGGGAAGTTCATTGGAGAGTTTAGGGAAACGGGCGGTCAAAGTCCGCCGAGGGCGCCTCAGCCAACGACCTCGGCGATCTGGGCCGGCTCGGTGAGAAGCACGTCGGGCCGGACGGCCGGGTCTTTGAGCTGTTCCGGCGTGGCTTGCAGCGACGCCCGGTCGCCGGCGAACAGGGCGGTGCGCATCCCAAGACGGCGGGCCGGAACGAGGCCCGCCGTCAGCCGACAGCCGACGTGCAGCGTCTCGGCCGGGCCGATTCCCTTTTCGTTCAGGGCGGCCACGGCCTGGCGGAACAGGCGTTCCGACGGCTTCCGGCCTCGCACTTCGAACGACAGCACGCGGAGACCGGGATCGATCAGGTCGTCCAGGCGGAGGTCGGCGTCCTGGGCCGCGAGGCCGCGTTGGAGTTGGACGGTGGTGAAGCACTGACCGTCGCCCAGCAGCCCTTGCGTCAGGCCGGCGGAGGCGACGTGGCGCAGGGCGTCGGCGGCGCCGGGATAGCAGGCCGTGCCCTGGAGGCTGGCGTGGAAGAAGTAGGCCACCTTGCGGCTGTACTCGTTGAGCGATCCGAAAAATCCGGCGTCGAACTTGTAGTCCTTCTGGAGGAGCCGCTTGAGGATCGCTTCCCAGAGGCGGTCGGACGCGACCTCGGGATGGCGTTCGCCGCCGCCGGGGCCGACGCGCTGGTCGGCGAGCAGCTGGCGGTAGATCTGGCCCATGTACTCCGACGGCTGGCCCGGCTTGCGCGACATCGACGCCCACATCTTGAACTCCTGGATGGTCTTGTCCAGGGCGTTGTTCATGACGAAGGGCGTCGGGTGCTCGAAGAGGAGTTCGCCGCCGCCGATGGCCAGCAGGGTCCCGTAGACGTTCCAGAGGACGGCGCGGACCTGGGGCAGATGGACGAGGTGCGGCTTGGCCTTGGGGCGGTCCACTTCCGGGGCGGCCGGCCAGGGCAGGTCGCGCGTGTCGAGGTAGGCGGCGTACTGTTCGAGCGTCAAGGCCATGGGCGCCCGCTTTTGTTGGTGGTCAAAACCAAGGGCTGGCGGACGATCGGTATTTAGCCCCGTGCGGGGCGGCGGAAAAAGCCAGGGGCGTACGTCCCTGGGGGACAAACCCATGGATTCCGCGGCGGGCCGGACATCCCCACAATTAAAATGACGGAGGCGACCGGCCGGGCGCGGCAAACGCCGGCCGCCAGGGGGTTCGCACCCCTGGCAATTGACCGCCGCCCCTCACGGGGCTGAATACCAATCGTCAAACAACTAAAGCCAGGGTAGCAGCGGGCCGGCCGATACGCAAGCCGCTCAGAATAAGTCCTCATGCACCAACACGCAGCCGCGGTCCCGCGCCCGTTTGAACAGGTCGGCCAGGGACGGGAACCACTCCCGCGCGAACGCCAGTTCCTCCGCGCGCTCCTCCACGTCTTCCGCGCCGGGCAGGCCGATCAGGGCGTCCGGCGCCCACTCGGCCGGCCGCACGGAGGCGAGGTAGCCGGCCAGTCGGGCCACGTCGTCGGCGTTGTTGTAGCCGGCGTGTTCGGGGCGGTAGACGGCGGCGCCAAAGGTCAGGTCGCGTGCGCCGCGGTGAGCCTGGCGAATCGGTCCCGGCGGCAGCAGCAGACAAAGGGCGTCTTCGCAGGTCTGAAATTCAGGGATTTCGACCGCCGTGTAGAGAAGCACCTCCGCGACCAGGGCGCGCCAGTAATCGCGGGCGAACGGCAGGCCGGCGGCGACGCGGGCCGGCATCGACTCGTCGCCGCCGACGTGGTAGCGCTCGGCGTAGGCGCGGGCGGGCGAGACCAGTTCGGCGCACAGCGCCCGGCAGGGGTCGAAGCCGCGCAGCCGCCAACTCGCCGCCAGGGCGGGGCGAATTCGGCCCTCGAAGGCCGCGGCGTCCAGCATCAGGAAATAATCGGCCACATCCCCCCAACAACGTCATCGGTTTAACAGATGTTCTTCTGGTTCCCAAGCCCCGCGTGGGAACGAGAGCCAGCAGGTTTCGCCGTGAACGGCGTCGCTACGCCGTCACCATTTCGCCCGCGCCGTGGTTGTTGGCGCTGCGCAGCGCCGCCTCGATGAAGGCGACGATCTCGACCGTCACGGCGGGGTCGAGCGGCGATTTCTTCGTCGTAAACAGATCCACAATCCGCTTGACCAACTCGCGGTAGATGTATTTAGTGCTCAGTGCGAGGGGGTAGACGCCCTTCTCGGTGAAGGCGACGCAGCCGTAATCCGCCTTGCCGGAGCGGATGCCGCGCACCGTGGCGACGCGGCCGTCAGCCCACTGACCGACGGCCGCGTCCACGTCTTTTTCGTGGGTGCAGGCGACGCGGCGGCAGCCCGGCCCCATGAGCGTGTAGAGGATTTCGACGGCGTGAATGCCGTAGTGGAAGAGGCCGGGGTTGTGCTGTTCGGAACCCGACAGCGGCGCCGGCCCGTAGGCGAGGGCGCCGAGGATTCTGCCGCGGCCCTTGTCGGCGAGGAACGCTGTCAGTTCCGGGGCGTAGCGCAGCGACGACGCGCTGAACACCGGCGCCTTGTGTTTGTCGGCCAGGGCGACGATCTTGCGGGCGTCGTCGGACGAGCAGGCGAACGGCTTGTCGATGTAGCAGGGCAGGCCGGCCTCCAGGAATGGCGCGGCCCGCGCCAGATGAACGCCGCCTTCCAGCGACTCCACCAAAACGCCGTCCACCTTGCCGATCAGGTCGCCCGGCTTGTCCACTAACTCGATTCCGAGATTCTCCATTTCTTTCTTGTATCCGGGAATCCGCTCCGGCGCGAGCCGCGACTCTCCGGGGCAGCCGAGCGTCACCTCGGCGCCGTCCACCCATTGATCCTTATCGACGCCTTTGTGGTTGAGGCGTTTGGTGAACTCGACGACGTGCGAGGTGTCGAAATCGAGAATGCCCAGACGGATCATGGCGGCCCCCCGGTGAGACGGACGATGCGGACATGGTAGCCGAGGCGGGGCGGGGATGAAAGATGGTCCCCGAGGATTACGGCGTCTTCCTACATCGGCCTACTCACGACCCTCTGCCGGCATGTCTTCCATGACTTGGTTCAGCGCCTCGATGAGCATCTGAATGTCTTCCGCCTCAAGGCTAAGGCGGAGCGTGGACGCCGCCTTTGGCCCGATGACGAGAAAACACCGTGAGAAGCCCTCGTTGTCCCAGACGAGGGAGACGGAAGTCGAATCGAACTGTCCGAGAAGGAGTTCTCCCGCGTCACCGCATCCGGCCCGGCCTGAGCGGGGGGGCGGTTGGAGGAAGCGCTTCGCTTCCGCAACGACCTTGGGATCTCGAAGCTGGAAGGTGAGGTAGACTTGCGGCCCGTCGATTTCCAATGTCCATTCGTTTCCGTCAAGCGTCTCATCGACCGCGACGTACCACTTGCGGGACGAGCCGTTCGCGACCAACCCGAGGTATAGCGTCTTGGCCTTGACATCTGCCCAAGGGATCAGGTTATCGAGGTCGGCGTCGTCCTCGTCAACGCGCTGCCGCAGCTCCTGAAGTTGCGCTTCGCTCAACTTCGGCCTTTTCCCGGATGCGATGATGCAGTCCCAGAGTTCGCGGACCAGGGCCAACTGTTCATCGACCGGCAGGCGGTCGATGCTAAGAGATTGCACGGTCACGAACATAGCTGGCCCTCTAAGGCTGTCTCGGCAAACGGCACGGAGGCGGGTCTCTATTCCGGCAAGTCAATCGGTTTACCGGACCTTGTTACTATTTGAAGGAACCCCTTGAGCTTTCCTCGCTCCTTCAAAATCATCGACAGCCACTGCATGATGAGATCGGCGCTTGCGTTGGTTTCAATCATCAAATTGTCGGCGACCTGGCGTGGACTGATGAGACCCGCACCATCTGGAGATTGCTTCATCGGCAGTTTGCCAGGGGTCAATCCGGCCTCGAGAGCCCATTTCACCCCTTCTACGAGGACATCCTTCCACGAGCGCACAATCTGATCATTCTCTGGATCGCTCCATTTCAAGCGGTCGGGCTTGTCAGACTTCCGACGGGTTATCGGCCCACCTGACGCGGCCATCCCTTCGTCCCCACTCCTCTTCATTTCCACGAAGAACGCGTCCAGGTCCGGCGGGGGGATGACACGTTCTCTTTCCAAGAGGAATTGCCCTGCGATCAGGTACGGGCGCAGGCGGAAACAGAAGATCTCGATTTCGTGCTCGCGGAGCCAGGCACAAGCGGAAAGAACATCTGGCTCATAGCCAGCGGCTACCAAATAGATCATTTGTTTACTTTTCGGATCCAGAATCGAGTCGAGATCCGATTCCGTCAGTTTTTCATCCTCGTCTTCGTCGGCAAGGTGCTTCGCCAGAAGGTCAACCGCCTTTTCCCGATAGCCGACCTCGCCGTGCGGCGCACCCTTGTCCGCCTCACCGAGTCTTTTCAGGTAATCGGCAAACATGTCAATGACCGCTGCCGGAGTCATCTTCCGGCTCGCCGCGGCGTAGCGAATGGCTTGAAATTCCATAGCCTCTCGCCGCGACTTTTCATCCTGGGCGTCACGCTTGAGTTCAATAATCACTAACGTGCCGTCGCGCGATATGGCGAAAAGGTCGGCGCGCTTGCGGGTTTCAGTGCTTGGCTGGCGGCTAATGATGAGCAGGTCTGGGTTGTCGGATTTGGGTTCAGAGACTTCCGACCAGTTCAAAAGCGTGGGAAACGCGACGATCAAATCCTCCAGGTCTTGCTCCTTGGCCCCGTCCGGCAAGGCGTCCTTGAACCGGGTGGGGTTGATCTTGTCGCCTACTGCCAAGCCGGAAGTTGTTTCCAGATTGAAGAGTTCCATCGGTGCTTGCCTCGCTGTTCTTGGTGGCTGGCCCGACATCGGCCGGTGCAACATTATAACATACCGCGATCAAAATTCGCCGCATGTCCCCCCGCCACCGCCCGCCCCGCGCGCACCGCCTGCCACACCGCCCGCACGCGCCCCGGCTCGTACTTCCGATACACGAAGTCCGCCCGCAGACTCGCGGCCCCGGCGGCGGCCAAATCCTTCAACCGCGTCGAGAGGCAGAACGGCCCCTGGTTGAGCACGATCGTGCGACAGTGATAGTCCAGGGCGGTGACGCGCTCGCCGTGGCTGGAGGTCATTTCCATGCTCTCGAACGAGCAGTTCGCCTTGCCCGGACAGCCGCCGATCAGGTTCGCGTACGCGCACGACTCCGCCAGGAATTGTGGAGTATCCTGATGCACAATAACCACGGCGCGCGGCCCGAACTCGGCCAGCAGGGGCCGCAGGTTGCCCAGGCCGTCCTCCGGCGACAGTGTGAACCGACGCACGCCCATCGCTTCCAGTTGCAACGCCGCCGCCCGGTTGACGACGTACACCGACCAGTCGGTGGACAGGTCGATGGCGCCGGTTTCCGGCCGCGACGGGTCGAGGCCGAGGTACGACCACGCCGACAGGTTGGCCGCCTCCCATTTCGTCCAGTCCGCCGCCCGCAGCTTCTCCACTTTGTGCCGGATATTATTCTCTTCCCACTTGCGCGTCAGCGGCGGCAGCGCCAGGCGGATGCGCTCGCGGCCGATAGCCGACGCCCAGCGTTCCAGCGATTCGCTCAACAGCATCGGGTGGTCGCGGGCCACGTCCACGATCAGTTCCTCGACGCCGGCCCAGTCGTCCGCCTCGAAGGCGTCCACGAAGCCGATGCGGTCCACCTTGATCGACCAACGGAACGCCGGCGCCCGCATCGCCGTCGGTGTGGGAGGGCAAATGTCGGCGAGAGCGCGACGGACGCGCGCCGCCGACGCTTCTTGCAACGCTTCCTCCAGTCCCGCGGCGAGGTCGCGGCGCAGCCGGTTGAGCCGCGACACCGGCACGAATCGGCCGTCGGCGTTGCGCCAGTCCAACGACTCCAATTCCAACCTCGTATCACCCAATTTCTCAAAGGAGGATCGCGCCGCCGCTTCCGTCGCGGCCGGGTCCTGCGCCGCCGCGAACGGCCCGGCCAGCGTCCGCCGGACTTCCACCGTCGCCTCTTCCGGCCGCCGCGGAACCACGCGGCCGACCACGGTTAATTCATCCGCGGTCAGCACGGCCTCGACCCGCACCGCCCTTCGCGGACGATACAGACCCGGTTTGGGGCGATCATGGCGGTAACGGCGTTTCACCGCCTGCGACGACGAGCAGTAGACCGGGGCGCCGGCCGGCAGCGGCGGGTGTTCCGGCGGCAAGGCGACTTCCACCAGCGAACCGGCCGGCGCCTCGAAAACGTCGCGCTCGGCCGTCTTCCGTCCCCCTTCCACGATCCACAAATGATCGACCGGGAATCCGAACGGCTTGCCGAGAACGGGCAGATCGATCTGCAAACCGTCGTGGCGTTCCAGGGCGCGGGCGGTGCGGAAGCGGAGACGGTTGCCGCGCACCGACTCGACGCGGCCGATCGGGGCGCCGCGGTGGCCGACGGTGTCGCGGTCGGCCACTTCCTTGTCCTTGTGCGACTGCGTGAACAGCCGCGTCCAGGGCCGGCTGAACACGGTTTGCAGGTCGGCCTCCTGAAGCGCTCGTTCGCCGGCCGCCAGCCGGCCGTCGAGCAGCTTGCGGTAGTAATCGGTGGTCGTGGCGACGTAGAGCGGACTCTTCTTGCGGCCCTCCACCTTGAAGCACGACACGCCCGCCGCCCGCAGCGCCGGCAGATGGTCCGGCAAGGCGAGGTCCTTCATGGAGAAGGGAAAGCCGTGGACGGGGTCGCGCTTGACCGGCGTGCCGTCGCGCAGGGCGTCCGGGGCGCCGGTCACCTCGAACGAATCGCGACAGGAATAGGCGCATTTGCCGCGGTTGCCGCTGCGGCCGAGAGTCTGCGACGAGAAAAGGCAGAGGCCGCTGTACGAATAGCAGAGCGCCCCGTGAATGAACACCTCCGTCTCGACGCCGCCGGTCGCCGTCACGTCGCGGACTTCCTCGAAAGTCAGTTCGCGGGCCAGGACGACGCGCGTGAATCCGAGCCGGGCCAGCGCCTCCGCCCCCGGCCTGTTGTGGACGGACAGCTGCGTACTGGCGTGCAGTTCCAGCTCCGGGAAATGCTTTCGCAGGACGTGATAGACGCCGAGGTCTTGAAGGATGATCGCATCGACGCCGATGTCGGCGAGGGCGGCGACGGTCTCGACGAGTTCCGGCAATTCATCCTGACGAATCAGAGTGTTGATGGTGACGAAGACGCGGCGGCGCGGCGCAAGGCTGTGGGCGTAGGCCGCGACTTCGGCGCACTCGTCGAGGGAAAAGTTTTCGGCTTCGGCGCGGGCGGAGAATTTTTTCAGGCCGAGGTAAACGGCGTCGGCGCCGTAGTGGAAGGCGGCGAAGGCGGCGTCCGGCCCTCCGGCGGGGGCCAGCAGTTCCACCGGATGCGTCGGGGCGATTTCCGACAGGGGCGGGAGGGGCGGCGCATCCGCAGGCGCGACGGTGTACTCGCCCTGCGGGGCGTCCGGTTCGGGCGCCGCGGCGGCCGATTCGGCGACGGGGCCGACGGCGGTGAAGCCGTGCCATTCCGGGGCGGCGACGGCGGTTTCGCCGGCCGGGGGTGGAAGCAGGGGAAGGCTCAGGAGGTCTTTCGGCATCAGGTGCAACGCTTGCGTCAGGGGGTCAAGAGGTTACAGAGGTACGGCCTCCCATCCTATCCAGCCTAAGCCGGCGCGATCGGTTGTCAATCCGGCTCTGTCAACACCGCCGACGAACTGAGCCGGGGCGGCGTGGTAGAATGGCGTAAGTACGGCTCGAAGTCCGAACCCGAGATTCGTGGAGGTGCGCTATGCCCGCCCCATCGGCAACGGAGAGTTGGATTCAGAAGACGCCCGAGGTGTGCGGCGGAGACGCACGCATCCGCAACACCCGGCACAGCGTCTGGGGTCTGGTCGAGTGGCGCACGCTCGGCCTCTCGGACGCCAAGATCCTTGAACATCATCCCGACCTGACGCAGGCAGACCTGGAAGCGGCATGGGCCTACTACGCGCGAAACCGGGAGGAAATTGTGCGGGCGATTCAAGAGAACGCAGAGGCCTGACCCTCATGGCGAAGCTGTACGCCGACGAGGACTTCAGTTATCCCGTAGTCGTGTAACTGCGCCGGCTCGGCCACGATGTGATAACCGTGCAGGAGGCCGGCCTGGGAGGCAAAGGCGTCGCCGACGCGAACGTGTTGGCCTACGCCGCCGCCGCGGGCCGGGCTTTGCTCACCTTCAACCGCCGGGACTTCATCCGGCTCCATCGGGACAGCCCCGTCCACGCGGGAATCCTAGCTTGCACCCGCGAGGCCTATTCGCTCGCCCTGGCCGGCCGCATCCATCAGACGATTGCCGCCGCCCCCTCTCTGTCCAACCAACTGCTGCGGGTACACCGTCCGCCTTGAACCTTGAACTGGGCGCCTCAAACCGACCTCGCCCGCCCCCGGCCTGACGGGTATGATGCGCATTGGCGTGTAATCGGCCGTTTCCAGGAGCGGGAGGGCTTCGGTCATGCCTCGGTTGGCTATCGGCGCGGCGGTGTTGGCGGTGGGCGTGGGCGTCGTCTGGCTGGTCGTGCTCGGCTGCGGCATGGCCCAGCCGACCGCGGCGAAACCGCGCGGCGACGGCTTCGCCTCCGACCGGGCCGGCCCGATGCCCCTCGCCTTCGACTCTCAGAGGGCGATGGGCTATCTCCAGACCGTCTGCAAGATCGGCCCGCGCATCAGCGGCACCGACGGCATGAAAAAGCAACAGGAACTGATCAAAAAACACTTCGAGGATCTCGGCGCCAGGGTGACGTTCCAGCGCTTCACGGCCCGGCAACTCAGCGAGGGCAAGGACGTGGAGATGGCCAACCTGATCGTCTCCTGGTATCCCGACAAGCCGCGCCGCGTCATCCTCTGCTCGCACTACGACACCCGGCCCATCGCCGACCAGGAGCCGAATCGCGGCCGCTGGCGCGACGCCTTCGTCAGCGCCAACGACGGCGGCTCCGGCGTCGCCCTGCTGATGGAGATGGGCAACCACATGAAAGATCTCAATACGAATGTGGGAGTCGATTTCGTCTTTTTCGACGGCGAGGAGTACGTTTTCGATCCGAAGGACAAGTATTTCTTCGGCTCCGAAAAGTTCGCCCGCGACTACCGCAAGAGCAAGGACAGGACCCAGTACGTCGGGGCGGTGTTGCTGGACATGATCGGCGGCAAGGGGGCGAAGTTCCCGATGGAGCAGAACTCGGCCTGGAAGGCGGGCGACCTTGTCCGCGCCCTGTGGAAGACGGCCGACGACCTGCACTGCACCGCCTTCCGCTCCAACGCGTTCAGCGACTTCGCCGTCCAGGACGACCACATCCCGCTCAACCAGGCCGGCATCCCCGCGGTCGATATCATCGACTTCAGCTATCCGCACTGGCACCGATTGACCGACGTGCCCGAGAACTGTTCCGGCGACAGCCTGGAGCAGGTGGCCCGCGTGCTCGGCGTCTGGATACAACGAGTCAAGTAGGGGCGCGGTCCCCCGCCGTCCTCACCCCGGAGCGGCATCGTGCAGTGGAACCAGATCGTATCCGGCGGCCTGCTGGTCGGCGCGCTGACGGCGCTGGCCGGCATTTTTGCCTGGCGGCAGGTGCTATTGCTGAGCCGGCTGCGCGGCCCCCACGGCCTGTCGGGCGAGGAGGCGCGCTGGCGGCGCGGCCAGGCGTGGCGGCGGCTGGTCGGCTGCGGCCTGATGCTCGGGTTGGCGGTCCTGCTGGCGGCGGCCCTGCTCTACCTGGAAAATCCGGCCCAGCACATCGCCGACCAGGGGCCGCCGGCCGACACGCCGGTCAACCGCCAGTTCCTGCGCGTCTATGGCGCAATCTGGATCACGATTCTCCTGTTCATCCTGGCCGTCGTCCTGCTGGCGGCCGCCGACATCTGGTCCACGCGGCGGTTCAGCCTGCATCAGAAGCGCAAGATCCTCGACGACCGCCGGGCCATGCTCGAACGCGAGGTCGCCCGTTTCCGCCAGGAACGCAACGGGAAGGATTCGTAACATCGAAGGCCAGCCATGCCGACCGAACTGCTCCGCGACCGTGCCGCCGCCTACTTTCGCGGCCTCCAGGACCGCATCGTTTCCGCCCTGGAGGCGCTCGACGGCGGCCGCTTCCGTGAGGATTCCTGGGAACGCGAGGGCGGCGGCGGCGGCCGTTCGCGCGTCCTGGCCGACGGCGGCGTCTTCGAGAAGGCCGGCGTCAACTTCTCCGACGTACACGGCCAGATGTCGGAGGAGTTCGCCCAACAGGTCCCCGGCGAGGGCCGCGACTTCACGGCCTGCGGCGTGTCGCTTGTGCTGCACCCGCGCAGCCCGATGGTCCCCACGGTCCACGCCAACTTCCGCTTTCTCACCAAGGGCGATCGCCAATGGTTCGGCGGCGGCGCCGACCTGACGCCGTATTACCCCTACCACGAAGACGTGATCCACTTTCACCGCGTCTTGCGCGACGCCTGCACGCGGCACGCCCCGCTGATCGACTACCCGCGCCTCAAGAGGTGGTGCGACGACTATTTCTTTTTGCCGCACCGGAACGAAGCCCGCGGCGTCGGCGGCGTCTTCTTCGACTACCTCGAAAACGACGTGGAGGGCGTGTTCGCCTTCGTGCGCGACTGCGGCGATTCCTTCCTCGACGCCTACCTTCCGATCGCCCGGCGACGCAAGGATGAAACCTATACAGATCGTGAAAGGGCGTTTCAGGAGTACCGCCGCGGCCGCTATGTCGAGTTCAACCTGGTTTACGACCGCGGCACGCTGTTCGGCCTCAGGACCGGAGGCCGCATCGAGTCGATCCTGATGTCGCTGCCGCCGGTGGCGCGCTGGCGCTACGACTACCGGCCGGAGCCGGGCACGCGCGAGGCGGAACTGTATGAGGTGTACCTGAAGCCGCGCGACTGGGCGGCGGAAAGGGAGTGATTGGTCAACGCCACTCTGAGGGCCTTCCGTCGGTGTCTGATTTCTGAAACGGAGGCAATCGAATGGACCCCGTGAGTGATGTCATTGGTGACTTCCCCTCGCCCTGTGGCGTGTTTACGCTGACTTTTCATGACGACGGAAAGGTGGCTTATGCCTATCTTAAAAGGGGGATAGCCATACTTGGCGACGTGTGGATATATAATCGCCGCCGCGCTCCAGACCAGTCTGAATGGAAGGATCGGAAGAACTTGCCTTTCGCCAACTGCAAGGGATACATAAAAGGCGAGGGCTTCGTTGAGAAGCCTATCACACTTGACGACATCGGCGTGGAATGGGCATATACGGACGGGCAGCCAAAGGCGTATGTATGGCTCTTCGGGGATCGGGTGGCTCTCGTCAGTGTGGGCAGCAAACCTGGCTACTCCCGATTTGCTTCACGCGATGGTCCGCTTGCGAAGCGGATGATCGCAGACGATTCGTTTGACTGAATGTAAGCAAGCTCATTGACATCGATTCACCTGACGTTGAGTGGCTGAAGGGCTGGGAGGCGGCAGGCGAGTGACAGGTCAGCGCCCGCGCTGACGGCCGGCGCGGTCGAACAAACGCCGCAGGGGAAGCGAGAAGCCCGGCAGCACGGCGCCGCCGTCGAGCGCCTGGTCCTCGGCAACGGCGGTGAGTTGCGTGGGGGCCGTGTAGACCTCGGCGGTGCGGGTCGGCGGGTCGATCAGCCAGACGAGCTGCACGCCGACGCTGAAGTACTCGCCGATCTTGCGGGTCATTTCCCGTGCGGTGTTGCTGGCGCTGAGCACTTCCACGGCCAGGTGAGGGATCAGGTCGGGGATCGGTTCGGCCGGCAATTCGCGGCCGGGAAGCCGGTCCCAGCCGACGAACGTGACGTCCGGGATGCGCACCAGGCCGGGCATGAGTCGGATCGTGCCGTCGGCGCCGTAGACGACGCCGAGGTCGTGCGTGTCCAGAAACGTCTCCAGGAAATGAATAAGTACCACGGCGACACGCGATTCGTACTGGCCCATCGCCTTCTCCACCAGAACGCCATCCACCAACTCGCATAACTTCTTGTCATGATCTCGGAGGCGGATCACGTCCCGTTCGGTGGCGTCGCCGGGCGACGGTTGTAGCAGGACGCGCTCGGGGGGGACCCCGCCGAGTTGGTCGAGGAGTTCGGCCACGTTGGTGAAAGCGGGTGGGGCGGCTGTGAGCACGGTCATAGGAAACTCCTGCCTCATGGGCGCGGCTCGACGGGCCGGCGGCTCATTTGCGATGACGGATTCGCGCCCGCATCCTCCGCTTCTTCCGTCCCACCTTGCGCCTTCCGGTCCCGCGACGATTCGCCATGCCTGTCTCTCCGATTCAATCGAGGATTCTGTCGCCGTTCGAGAGAATGTATTATAAAACCCGGCCGGGCGCGGGGGCAAGACAAACGGCGGGCGGCCGACGCGCGCCGACCGCTCGCCCCGTCCTGCCCCGTTTGCCATGCCCTGCCACACCGCCTCACGGGTTGGGTTTGACTCCAGCCAGCCGGCTACTACAATATCAGACGAGGCTTCGCCACGGACGGCGGGGCTACGGATTAGAGAAGAGAGGTGTGCTCATGTGGTCACCGCCACCGGAACACCCCTTGCGCCGACTGTTCGCCGGATTGACCGAACAAACCTTCCTCTCGACGCTGGGGTTGGCCGATCCCCCCCTGACCGACTATCTGTCGGAATTGCTGTCCCGATTCGTCCACGTCCACGCCATCTACCGCCTGCGCGACGCCGCCGGCCGCCGCCTCGAGGAGGTGGCCGAGATGATGATCGAGGCCGAGGCGATGCCGCCCGAGGGCCGCACCCGCCGTGAGGTCCATCGCCACATCGGCGACTTCGCCCTCTTCTGGACCGGCGTCTACCCCGAAGCCCTGACGCGCCTGCGCTCGGTGATGACCAAGGACCATTTCATCGACTACTGCGCAGGGCAAGCGCTCCTACTACATCGCCAGCACCTTCGGCGATGAACCCTACCGCGACGAGGCCCCCGTCCTGCGGCGCCTCAGCGACGAGTTCGAACTGTGCGCCTACGGGCTGAATCAGGTGCGCCGCGAGTGGGAACGGCAGCGCAACGGCGGCACGGCCGCCGGACCGCGGCCGCCGGATTGACGGCCGCGTTCGCTCTCTCTCCCCTTCTCCGTGCCGCTCACTCTCCCGGCGGCGTGAAGTCCGCGATGTACAGCTGCGACGGTTGCGCGCCGTCGCGCGTCGAGGTCCACATCAACTTTTTGTAATCCGGGCTGAACACCGGCAAAATGTCCGCGCCCGGCGCGAACGTCAGCCGCACCCTCTTGCCCGTGTCGATGTTCATCCAGTAAAGATCGTAATTGGGGCGCATTCCTGTGCCGTGGTCGGCGGCCGTGTAGACGACGTGTTTGCCGTCCTTGTACCAGTAGGGCGCCCAGCAGACCCAGTTCTGGTCGCCCGTCAGCGCCTTCTCGCCGGTCCCGTCCGCGTTGATGACGTAGAGCTGGAGACGGTCCTTTTCCTTGCGGTCGCTTCGGAAAATGATGCGCTTGCCGTCGGGCGAGAAGAACGGGCCGCCGTTGTAGCAGTGCGGGGCGTGCGTCACCTGGCGGACGTTTTTGCCGTCGGCGTCCATGACGTAGATTTCAAAGCTGTCGGCGGCGCCGCGGTTGGACGTGAAAACGATCCGCTTGCCGTCGGGCGAATAACTGCCCTCCGCGTTGTAGCCCTTGGCGTGAGTGAGCGGCTTGAGGGCCGTGCCGTCGGGGTTGGCCTCGAAGATGGTCATGTAGGGGTCGAAGTCCCAGCGGTAGCGGCGGTGGCGGCCGGCCGCGGCGTCGTCCCTGCGCCGCTGATATTCTTCGGCGTAATGCTTCTTGGCGTCGGGGTCGAGGTGCGAACTGGCGAAAATGATTTTCTTGCCGTCGGGCCGGAAGAAACTGCACGTCGTCTTGCCGACGCCGGTGCTGACGCGGTGGGCGCGGACGCCCTCCAGGTCGGTGGTGAAAATCTGGTAGAAGGGGTTGCCGGTGTCCTTCTCCTCGGCCTGGAAAATGATGGTCTTGCCGTCGGGCGCGAAGTAGCCTTCGCCGGCGCGGACGTAGTCCGAGGTGACTTGCTTGATGTTTTGGAGATGGGCCGACTCGGCTTTTTGCCAGTCGGCCGGTTCGGCGGCGAAGGCGAGCGAAGCGAGCAGCACGGCGAGCATCGGCGGAATCCTTTGTGTTCTGGCCCTTGATTGCGGCGGGCGTTTCGCACACCATTATACAGGAACGCGTCATCCCTCATTCTTACGGAGTACGACCGCCATGTCGCCGTTGTTTGCCGACGTCCCGGCCCCCGCCCAGAGATTAATACGATCTCTCGACACGCACACCCTGCTCTTGTACGGCGGGATCGCGGCCGGAGTGCTTCTGCTGGCGATCTTGCTGGTGGCCCTGACGCGCCGGGGCAAAAAGCCGGTGAACCTCGAGAGCGGCCTGGGCGAAGACCTGTCCCAGTACCCACTGGCCCCCGGCAATCCGGGGCCGCGTCGGCTCGCCGTCCACGGCCGGCCGGTGCGTCTGCGGCTGGTGGTGGTCGCGCCGGCGGGCAAGCAGGCGGTCGTCGCGGACGGTGAGGTCGAGGCGTTGCTGGACGGGGTGCTGCGCGGGCTGGGCCAGGTCGCCCGGCAGGACAGGCCGCGAGTCCGCGTCTGGCCGCCGCAGCTGAGCCAGCAGGGTTTCGCCCCGACGTTCTTCCGTCTGACGCGCTGCCCCGACACCGCCGGGGCGCCGTCGCACCGGCTGCTGGCGGCGGGGCCGGCCCGCGCCGGCGGCCGTCCGGTGCTGCTGGGCCTGGCGATGTGGGGCGACGACAAGGCGCCGATGGAGCAAATGACCCTGGCGAACACCGAATGGGACGCGGTGCTGGAACTGAAGAAAGATGTTTAGCGCCATCGCTTGACCTGAAAATGGGGCCGCGAGCTTCATACCTTCCGCAACTCTTCTAGAATCAGTTGCTTCACCGCCTCCGGGTTGGCGGCGCCCTTGGTCTCGCGCATGACCGGCCCCAGGAACGAGTTGGCCGCCGCCGCCTTGCCCTTCTTGTACTCGGCCACCGCCTTCGGGTTGGCCGCGACGGCCCGGCGCACGATCTCAACCAGCGCTCCCGCGTCCACCGCCTTGACGCCCAGCCGAGCGATCGTTTCCTTGGCCGTGCCGCCGTCATCGAGCATGTGGTTGTAAACGTCCTCGGCGGCCTGCTTGTTGAGGCCGAGCGCCTTCTGTTCCGCGATCAGCCCGGCCAGCCGGTCCGCCGTCAAAGGAAACTCCGCAATCTCCTGTTTCCGCTCCTTCAGCGTCGCCAGCACCCGGTTCGTGACCCAGTTGCTCGCCGCCTTGGCGTCGCCGCTGCGCCGCGCCGCCTCCTCGAAATAAGCGACCGTCGCCCGCCCCTGCTGCGTCAATACGCCCACGTCGTAATCGGACAGGCCGTACTCCTTCGCCAGCCGCGTCCGCTGCGCCGCCGGCAATTCGCCCATTTCGGAGCGCGTACGCTCCTTCCACGCCGCGTCCACGACCACCGGCGTGAGGTCCGGCTCCGGGAAATAACGGTAGTCGGCCGCCTCTTCCTTGCGGCGCTGCTCCCACGTCCGGCCGCGCGCCTCGTCCCAGCCGCTCGTCGCCTTGGCCACCTCGACCGGCGCGGCCGAACCCTTCCGCGCTTCGCCGACCTTGAACACCGCCCGCCCGTCGGGGCCGATTTTCTCCGACCCCGGCAGCGGCGCCCACCGGCCGCTCGCCAGCTTTTCCGTCAGTTCGCCGGACTGCCGTTCCGCCTCGTACTTCATGGCCTTTTCGACCGCGCGGAAGCTATTGAGGTTTTTGACCTCGACGATAGGCGTGGCGAGAATCATGCCGTCGGCTTGCGGGACGTGGATGTTGATGTTGGCGTCGCAGCGCAGGCTGCCTTCCTGCATCTCGCAGTCGGAAACGCCCGTCTCGCGGAGCAGCAGGCGGATTTCTTCCAGGTACGCCTTGGCCTCTTCCGGCGCGGACAGGTCCGGCTCGCTCACGATCTCCAGCAGCGGCGTGCCGGCCCGGTTGAGGTCCACCAGGCTGTCGCGGCCGGTGCCCGTCTCGTCGTGGAGCATCTTGCCGGCGTCCTCCTCCAGGTGGGCGCGAATGATGCCGATCCGCTTGACGCCGGGGGCCGTCTCGATCTCCAGCCAGCCGTCCTTGCTGAACGGCAGGTCGTACTGGCTGATCTGGTAGTTCTTTGGCAGATCGGGATAGTAGTAATTTTTGCGGTCCCACTTGGTGAAGTCGGCGATGCGGCAGTTCAGCGCCGTGGCCGCCCGCAGCGCCAGGTCGAAGGCGCGGCGGTTCATCACGGGCAGCGCGCCGGGCAGGCCGATGCAGACGGGGCAGGTCGCGGAGTTCGGCGGCAGGCCGAAGCGCGTGCTACAGCCGCAAAACAGCTTGGTCTTGGTGAGCAGCTGGACGTGGACTTCCAGGCCGATGACAATGCGATACGGAAGGTCCGCCATGTGCGCCTCGTTAGCGATGGTCAAGCGTCGGAAAGGTCAGTTTACGGGGCCGGCCGGCGGAAACAACGCGGCCGGTCCAGAAAGCCGCGGCGTCTTGCTCTGTGGAAATCGTGGCGAGCGTCGCGGAACGGCCGGTTACGACGATACCCGCGCCGACCAGAGGCAAAGCGCCGAGCCGAGGTACGAACTGAAAGGCGAGGGCCTCCGGAACACCCGATGAGGCGTTTCATCCCGCGCGGGCCGAACGACCTGATGGGCGAAGACGCGAGGCGGAACGAATAGCGTCGTCCGGTTGTCGAAACGACACCCTTCCGGTAGTCTTAAGGGACGGGTTGAAAGGGGCCGCATTGGTGGGCGTTTGTCCACCGCCCGATGCTTGATACGAAGTTCGACAAAAGGCGACGGCGCGAGCAACGACTCAAGAGTAAGGGGAATAGAGACTTAGGCACTTTCGGAGAGGTGGCCGAGCGGCCGAAGGCGCGGCACTGGAAATGCCGTAAGGGGGAAACCTCTTCGCGGGTTCAAATCCCGCCCTCTCCGCTAGAATTGAGGCGTGGATTTGCCGCCCGAGGATGGGACTCGTTTCGATCGTCCGCCGGCATTCGAGCGGAGAGGACGGGATTTGAACCCGTGAAGGGCTTTTACACCCTTACCGGTTTAGCAAACCGGCGCTATCGGCCACTCAGCCACCTCTCCAAAGTCATCTCTAAGCTTTTGCCCTCACGGCTTTACGTCGATTCTTGAGAGCCGTTTCGACGGGCCTTTCCTTTTCGTATACTACCCCATATACTACCCATAGACAAGTTGCCCCCGGCGGCTGTAACCCGCCGGAGGCGACGCCACCTTACCCCTTTGCAGCGGAGGCAGCGCCATGTCGAATGATTCTACTCGGAAGCCCCGTTCCCGTAAAGCCGCAGACCGCCCCAAAAAGCCCTACCCGGACTTCCCCCTCTCGCCGCACCCCGGCGGCAAATGGCAGAAGAAAATCCGGGGGCAGATTCACTACGGTTCATCCGACTAAAGCGTACTTGGTTTCGTGGATCGCATAAATCTTGAGTTTGAAGAACTCCTTGTCGCGGAAGCCGTAGGCCTGTCGCTGCATCGTCTTGATCTTGTTGTTCGTCCCTTCCAGAGGTCCCGTGGAGATCCGGCAGTCGTAGTAGGCCAGGATGCCCGTGCGGTGCATCGCCAGCGTCGCCGCGAATCTCTGCAACACCTTGATGCACGACGCCTCCGCTCGGCGGATCCAGTCCTCCAACACCCGCGCCGCCGTCGCCTTGTCCGGCTGCCCCCAGATCTGCCGCAGGTCCTCTTTCAGGTAGTACACCGTGGCCAAGGGCTGGTTCATGCGCAACGCCTCCTCCAGTCGCTCCCGCTCCTTTTTCTTGGGATCCAGGTTCTCCGGGTTCTTGAGCAAAAGCCAGCGCGTCCCCTTGAGCACTTCCTTGTGCATTTGGTCCGTGGCCTCCCGGTGCAGCTCCCGCCGGAAGTCGCTCAACTTCTCGTTGAACGGCTTGATGACGTGGAAGTGGTCGAACACGTGGACCGCGTCGCTCAGGTTGTCCCGTACGGCCTGGATGTAGGCCGGCGACATGTCCGTGGCCACCGCTTCGACCCGGGCCCGCGCCGCCTTCAGCCGCTTCCAGAACGGCTCCAGAGCGTCGGCCCCCTTACCCTCGCCCACGAAAACTACCGCCCCCGTCTCCAGGTTGAGGACCACCGTCAGGTAGCGGTGACCGTGGCCGACCGCTATTTCGTCGATGGCGATCTGCTTGAGCTTGTTCAGCTTGGGCTTCCGGTAACGTCGTTGCAGGTCGCGCTTCTGGATGTCCTTGATGACATCCCAACTGACCTGTAGATGCCGGGCCACGTCCTGGATGGTCATCATCCGGCTCAACTCCAGGGCATAACGCTCAAAGGCCCGGGTGTAGCTGCGTCGGGGGTCGGCGAAGTCCAGCGGCGCCTGGCGGATCACCTGGCAGGTCGGGCACTCCACCCGCGGAATGGCCAGCATCACATAGACCGGCTTGCCGCCAATGGGCACAGCCCGAAAGGTCCGCTCCTGGCATCCCCGGGCGCGCGACCCGCCGCGAACCGCAGAGGGGACAGCGGTAGGTGTGGGGCCGTCGATGGATGGTGAAGACCACACGTCCCTCTCGGTAATCGGTTTTGACGTAGTCGTAGCCTCGGATGCCGAAGGCGTGGTAGAGTAGGCTGGTGGACATGCTGACGGCTCCCTTCTGAAGATGGTTTCCCAAACCTCAGATGGGAACAGCATGTCCACGCCTTTTCAACCACGAAGTACGCTTCCCCCGGATGAACCTTCACTACTTCGGGCGGTGGGCCAACAGGGTCAACGGCAAGCTCGTGCGGATCGAGGGCGACGGCTGGAAGGAAGCTCTGGCGGCTTACAAGGCCGTCGCCGACGACTTGCACGCCGGCCGGACCCCGCGCGTCAAGGCCGACGGGCTGAAGGTCGCGGACCTGTGCAACCGCTTCCTCACGTCCCGACTGCGGAAAGTGGAAGCCGGCGAGATGGGCGAACGGATGTTCGTCGAGTACAAGCAAACGACGGATCGGCTTGTCGGCGCGTTCGGTAAGTCGCGGCTGGTGGACGACCTGGCCGCCGCCGACTTCGAGGCGCTGCGGGATGGGATAGCGAAGCAGTACGGACCTGTCCGGCTCGGCAACGAGATTCAGAAGGTGCGCACCGTCTTCAAGTACGGCTACGAGTCTGGCGATATCAAGCAGCCCGTCCGCTTCGGCCCGCACTTCAAGAAGCCGTCCGCCAGCGTCCTCCGGCGGCACCGTGCCAAGAATGGCGACCGGATGCTAGAAGCCGACCAACTGCGCCGGCTGTTGGACGCCGCCGACGTGCAGTTGAAGGCCATGTTCCTGCTCGGCGTCAACGCCGGCTTCGGCAACCATGACATCGCCACACTTCCCCTGTCGGCCCTCGACCTGGAAGGCGGGTGGGTGGACTATCCCCGGCCGAAGACCGGCATCGGGCGACGTTGCCCCCTCTGGCCGGAGACCCTCGCGGCGATGCGAGCGGCCATCGCAGAACGTCCCGAACCCCGGCAGGAAGAAGCGAGTGGTTTGGTCTTCATCACCACGCGGGGCCGGCCCTGGCTCAGTAGGGGGATCGCCAACCCGGTCAGCGTCGCGGCCCGCGACCTGATGAAGACCGTCGGCATCCATCACGAGGGGATCGGCTTCTACACCCTCCGCCACGTCTTCCGCACCGTCGCCGACGCGGCTCGTGATCCCGTCGCCATCGACCTCATCATGGGACATTCCGACCCGTCGATGGGAGGCCACTACCGCGAGCGCGTCGAGGACGGTCGGTTGAAAGCCGTCGCCGGCTATGTACGCGAGTGGCTGTTCGCCGCCCCCGAGGCGAGGCAAGCCGACATGGCAGCGCCGGAGACGACGGAGGTACAATAAGAGGAGAAGGGCGGGCGCTGGACTAGCTATCCTTCGCCCTCAATCGGCCCGGCGGCGGCGCGGCCCGCTCCATGCCGCACGCCGAACCGGGCCGGCCCGCACTATGGAGCAACCACCGTGAGCAATAACGTCCGCCGCGCGTCGGGCGACAAGCCAACGCCGGGCCCCACCCCCAAATTCTATCTACCATTGGCTTTTGTCGCCGAATGCCACGACGCAGGCCAGTGGCGGCCGCTGTCGGAGTACGCGGAACCGCCTGCCTTGCCCGACACACCTGATGGCCTGCTTGCCCACATCAGGAGACTGCGCGCCCGGCTCGCCGAGGCCGTGCGCAAAAGCCTCGCGCTTGGGTGTGACGGGGTCGGTGGCATCAACGCCCGCTTCCCGCTGACCTTGGTGAACAAGGCCGTGTTCTTGCGCACGAAGGACGGCGTTGAATACGGATATTTCCTACCCGCTACAGAACCATTGTGGACGGCGGCCGCGGCGGTGGGGTCGGAGAACCTACCGACGTGGAGCGGCGAACCACAATCCGACCTCGAAGCGATCCAGATGCTCGACGCCTTGGCCGAGAGCCTTCAGGCCGCGGTTGCACAAGCCAATCCTGGCCGGCACCGAACGCAAGCCCCAATAGCTAACCCCTTCCTCGCCCGATTAGCTGACCTCGCCCCCCGATTTGAAGCCGGCCGCGACGCTCACGCCAGCGTCTGGATGCTGGAAGCCGCCTATCCTCTCGGCTCCGAAGCGTGGACGGTCACGATGCATGGTCTGGGGCCGTCTGGCGAATATGAATACCAGGAACGCCGCCCGCAGCCGGAAGTGTTTGAACTGTACATGACGGCGTTGATGATGTGGCAGCAACGCCCCACGAGCCGACCTCTCTTGTCGGTTCCCGAGGCTGTAGCCAGCGCTCACCGAATCGACCTACGGCGTAGCAACCCGCATCCAATCACTCCCGAGGTCGGAAAGTACAACTCATGGGAACAGGCAATCTACCTCTTCGGCGCGTGTGAGGACATCGACGCCTTCATCGCAGCGGCAGCCGACGCGGGGAAGTGGTTGGACCCCAAAACCGACTGCCCGCCTTTCAATTCGCATCTGGAAGGGATTCCCCTCCATTCCGACCCGGTGAGCCAGTGGTGCGCCCGGGTTCATGCCGCCATCGAACAGGCGCGACCGACGTGTCTGTGGGCGTCGAACCCAATGAGGGGCGGCTTCGAGGTGCGCTTTCTACTCGACCTCGACCCCTGGCAGGCATCGGCGTTAACGATCCAGCTGCTCCAGGCGCAAGATACGGCCCCGGCCGTCAAGTCGTTGCCCCTTCCAGGGGCCAAGTTCACCGAGGACGATGCGCCGGCCACATTCAGAGATGGCGGCAAACCGGAAGGAAAAGTGCTTACGGCACCGTACCTTGCGAATGCGACGGACTAGACCTTAAATAAGCGAAGGTTCCGAGGCTGGCCGGCCTTGGGAGGCGGGGTCAGCCTTCGCGCACCGTCTCCGTTCCGCTCCGCGAGGGGCGGCGCGGCCTCGACCCAACATTCGGTGTTTATCGTTCACCGTCTTTCCTGCTCGGAGGCGCAAGGCGCCGTGGGGGATCGGAGCATCCGGACTCCGACTTCATGGATGCCAGCTTCAGCACCGCAACGCGTCCACCAGGCGGAAGAAGATCGGCTGCTGCGGATTCCAGCCCAACAAGCGATAGATCAACTTCCGGCCGCCGCGGACGATCTGGCACGGCAAGCGCACAAACGCGTTCACGAATGTCTTAAATTCCAGCCGCAGCACCCAGCGTTTCTCCGCCCGACGCTTTTCTTGATAACGTCCGGGCAGCTCCGGCAGCATCAGCGCCCACCAGGCCTTCAGGTTCCAGGCCAGGGCCGTCATCACCATGAAGGCCCAGTTGCTTTCCAGATTGTCCACCGGTGCACGCAAGGCGCGGACCCCGCCGCCCAGTTGCGCCAGCACGTTTTCCTGATCGCAGCGATCATTGGCCGAGAAGACGATCTCCTCCGCTTCGTCCACCCACTCGTTGGTGATGTAGAAGAAGTACACCACCCGATCGAACAGCAGTTTCTCGCCTTTCTCCACCGAAATATTCTTCTTCACCACCACCATGCGGTGCGTCTTCCGGCAGGCGGTCGGCCGGTAGTTGAATTCGGCCACCTCCTCCGAGCGCAGACGCTGGTTCTCGAATTGACGGGCAACGACCACGGCTTCCTTGACGTTGTCCGGCCGCCGGCGAGGGGCGGTCTTGACCTCGTAGCGGGGGAGCCGTTGCAACGGACGCCAGGCGCGGTCCGGCAAGGCCTCGGCGATGGCCTTCAGGTTGGCCAGCGCCTCGAAGCCGAAGATAAAGCGAACGCGCGGATCGTCGTCCCAACGATCCAGGTGCTCCGACTGCGAGAACTTGGTGTCCCCCCGCGGCAGGACGCGGCGAAAGCCGCCGCGGAAGCACACGGCCGTGGCCTGATCGACCAGCGTCGCCGCCCCCTCGTGCGACGGCCGATTGCCGGGCCGGTTGACGATGCTCAGGACTTCGCCGGTGTTGGCCAGGGTCAGCACACAGGCGTGATACCCCCACGTGCCGTCGTAGCCGATGTCCATGCCCCGCTTGCACTGGCCGGTGGTCTCGACCAGAAAGCCGTCCATGTCCAGACGGGCTTGCTCGAAGAAGGTCGGGGGCTGGTCCGCCCAGACTTTCAGACGCGTGTCGTTGATGACGTCGAGGAGGGTCTGAATGCCGTCCGGGGAAAAGCGGCGACAGAAGTCTCCCGCCGTGGTGGGGTCGGGGAGGCGTCGGGCGCCCAGGGCGTCCAACAAGACTTCATCGTGGCGAAGGAGTTCCAGATCTTGCAGGCACGTGCCGCCGCACAAGGGCAGATAGGCCAGGGCGAGCACATGGTCGGATTCATGATAAGGGAGGTGGATCTTCAGCAGCTCCAGACGTCGGTCCAGGGCGTCGATGAGGCCGAGACGGCGGGCGAGGGCATGCATGAGGCCGATGCCGCCGCTGGCGATGCCGCGGGTTCGGTCGGCGATCTCATAGTGAATGTTGCAGGCGGTCATGATGGGCTCGGAGCAACCACGCAGGTCCGTCCTGTCCAGACGCCGCTGGATCCGGCGCTTGCCGTTGTCCAGTTTTCGCCGTATGCTTGGTTTCACTCGAAATCCCTCCGGGCGACTGGTGTTGGAGAAAGCAGATACTTCATTCAACACCGGAAACGCCCAGAGATTTCGGGTTTCTCCGAATTATCATCCGCCGAAGGCGGGCGACTTCGCTTGGTTAAGGACTAGATGCTGCTCGGCCCTTACATCTCCAGGAGCTACGGACCAGGGAAGACGCTGACGACATACATCCAGATCGGTCGGGCTAAAGCCTACCTCTTCACGGAATTAGCGGTCCTGCGGACTATCAAGACCCAGAATGAAGGGGCGCGGGAGAAAAGACGCTAGGCCGTGTCCGGCAATCGTAAATGCATACAATATCAGTGGTTCGGTCGCTCGTTCTCTTGCCATGGAGATGAACCATGAGACGCTACGAACTATCCGATCCACAATGGGCGATTCTGGAACCCTTTTTCCCGCCCACCCATTCGGGCCATGCCGGACATCCGTGGAGTGAGCATCGTCCCATCGTCAACGGCATCCTCTGGATCCTCCACACGGGCGCGGCCTGGCGTGATTTGCCCGAACGCTACGGCCCCTTTCAGACGGTCCATGACCGCCTGACCCGCTGGCGCACCGATGGCGCCTGGAACCGCATCGTCGAAGCCTTGATCCGCCAACTGGAGGCGGAAGAAAAACTCGATCCCGATACGTGGTTCCTCGACGCCACCATCCTGCGCGCACGCGCGACGCGGCGGGGGCGCTCAAGCGGACCCAGGCCCGACTGGTCGGCAGCGAGCGGACGCATCTCGTTGAGCCGCCGGATCATGCGTTGGGCCGCTCGCGCGGCGGTTTCGGCACGAAGATCGACCTGATCATCGAAAGTCACGGCATCCCGCTGGCCATCGGCATCCAACCGGGCCAGGAACATGAGAGCCGCGCGTTTGAAACCATGATGCATCGCAGCACACAACGGCAGCGGTTGGGCCATCGCAAGTGGCCCCGCGAATTCATCGCCGACAAAGGCTACAGTAGCAAGCGGATTCGCCAGTGGCTCAAGGGTCATCACATCCACGCGGTCATTCCCAAGAAGAAGAACGAAACCCCCGACCCCGCCTTTGACAAGGAAGCCTACCGGAAACGCAACCTCATGGAGAGGATGATCGGGTGGTTCAAATTGCATCGCCGGCTGGCCACCCGTTATGAGAAACTCGCCGTCAACTTTCTTACCTTTTGGACGGTCGCCTGGATTACACTACTGCTGAAATATCTATTGTCGGACACGGCCTAGGAACCTTTCCTACCTCCGGAAAACTTCGTTTCTTCGATCAAGGAACCCCCGGCTTTTGCCGGGGGTTCCTTGTTATCCGGCCGGAAAACTTCGCAGATAACATTTCCTGCCTCGATCCGCAGCCAATTTGTAGGCGGACGTTCTAAGACGTTTTGGCGAGGCCGAGAAATGTACACCGTACAAGACCTCCAGAGACGCTACGGCGTGACGGTCCACACCGTCTTGACGTGGATCCGATCCGGCGAGCTGCGGGCCGTCAACGTCGGTCGGCGGCCGGGCGCAAAAAACCGCGCTGGCGCATTACAAAAGCGGCGCTGGAGGCATTCGAGGCTCTCCGGACACCTACCCCGCCCCCGCCCCCGACGCGGCGAAAGAAGCGTCCGGCTGAAGTCATCGAATTCTACTCGTAACGGGGAGGGAGACGACGTGAACCTCAACCCCGAACTGGGTGCGAAAACCCGCCTGCTGCTCACACTGTTGTCGCGCGGCCCAAAAACATGGGCTGAATTGGAACGCGCCGGCCTGACCCGCGCCGACGTGTTCGCCGAGGTAGACCGGCTGACGCTGGCCGAGGAGGCGGTCTTTCGGGTCGGCCCCTTGCTGGTCGAGCGCCTCGACTTGGAGGCCGACGCATGACCACTCCCCGCTCCGCCTCAAGGCCGAAGCCCGTCCCCGTCGATCCCGATGGCATCTCTGATGCCTTGAAGGCCATCCCCAGATGGGTTGTTTGGCGATACGTTGAGGACGTTGATCCGGGTACGGGCGAAGTGGACTTCAACAAACCGCCCGTCAACGCCCGAACCGGCGGCCCCGCCAGCAGCACGAATCCGAAGACCTGGACCACGTTCGCCGAGGCGCTTGCAGCCTATCAGCGCGGCGGGCTGGACGGGATCGGCATTGTGCTGACGCGGATAAAGGGCGAGGACGGCAAGGAGGAGGCCGGCGGTTTGGTGGGTGTGGATTTGGATGACTGCCGCGACCCGAAGACGGGAGAAATCCAGCCGTGGGCGCTGGAGATCATCCGCGAACTGGACACTTACGCCGAAGTATCCCCGAGCGGAGCCGGGGTCCGCCTGTTTCTTTACGGCGACCTGCCCCCGCACGGCCGTAAGAAGGGCGATTACGAGAACTACCAGAGCGGCCGCTACGTCACCGTCACCGGCACCCACCTGGACGGGACGCCCCACACGATTGAGCATCGGCAAGACCAGCTGCTGCGCGTCCACGCCCGCATTTTCGGCGAGAAGAAGGACGCGAAAAAGACAACCACGCTCGCCCCCGGCCCGATGGACCTGGACGACGCCGAGCTGATCCGCCGCGCCAGCGAAGCGAAGAAGGGAGCCGGCGAACGGTTCGCTCGCCTGTGGCGGGGCGAAATCGCCGGTCATCGCAGCGCTTCCGAGGCGGACCTGGCGTTGTGCAATTACCTGGCTTTCTGGTGCGGACCCGACGAGGGACGCATCGCCGACCTGTTCGCACAAAGCGGACTTTACAGGTCCAAATGGAACCGGAAGGACTACCGGCGACGCACCATTGGCAAGGCTCTGGACGGGAGAACCGAGTTCTACAGGCCGCGGGGGCGCGCCGGTCGAAACGGCGCCGCACGGCACGGTCACAACGGCCAGGCGTCGCACAAGGACAACGGGCGGGTGCGGGCTGACGCCGACGGCCGGCCGGACCCGGAGCCGACGCCCGAGCGAGGCGACGCCTGGGAACCGTCGTCAACATTCTCCGGGAACGGCGTCGCAGGCGAAGCGTCGCCGGAAGACCAGGCCCATCTGACCGACCGCGGCAACGCTATCCGGTTTCGCAGGGAACACGGCCACGACCTCCGGCATTGCCACCCCTGGAGGAAATGGCTGTGTTGGGACGGCGGCCGCTGGCGGGTCGATGACGTGGGCGCCGTGAACCTCCGCGCCAAGAGGCTGATAGCGGCCATGTTCCGCTGCGCCGTCCGGCAGGTGGAGGAAATCCAGAAGCAGCTGGAGGAAATGGCCGATGACGGCGACGAAGAGTGAGCTGAAGGCGAAACTGAAGCAGGCCACGGCCATGATGAACTGGGCGCTCAAGTCGGAGGACGCGCGGCGCGTCAACGCCTTGCTCGACCTGGCGCAGCGAGCCAAGCATCCCCATCTTGCACCAGCAACTCGACAACAACCCGTGGCTCTTGAACTGCGTCAACGGCACGCTGAAGTTGAAGACCGGCAAACTCCGCGAACACCGGCGCACGGACTACATCACGAAGCTCTGCCCGACGCCGTTCCTCCCGGACGCGCCTTGCCCAACCTGGCTGCGCTTCCTTGAGGGCGTTTTCCAGAGGAAGGCCCGTCTGATCGTGTTCATCCAGCGCCTGCTAGGGCTGTGCCTGACGGGCGACGTGAGCGAACACATTCTGCCGATCTTCTGGGGCGCGGGCGCGAACGGCAAGACGACGCTGCTCAACGCCGTTCTGAAAACCCTCGGCGATGAATACGCCATGAAGGCCCGAACGGAGCTGCTGCTGCAAAGCCGCGGGGAGCGGCACCCAACCGAGATCGCCGACTTGTTCGGCCGCCGGCTCGTGGCAGCGTCGGAGACGCCGCAGGGGGCGCGGCTAAACGAGAGCCTCGTCAAGGACCTGACAGGCGGCGAGCGGCTTCGCGGTCGGCGGATGAGGGGGGACTTCTGGGAGTTTCCGCCGACGCACAAGATCATACTCCTGACCAATCACCGTCCCGGCGTCGCCGGGACGGATGAGGGAGTTTGGCGACGGGTGCGGCTTGTTCCCTTCGATGTGACGTTTTGGGACCCGGATAAGCATCCATACCCCGCCGCCGAGGGGCTTGACCCCGATTTGCGGCAGGACAAGCGGCTCGGCGAGAAGCTGGCGGACGAGGCGCCCGGCATCCTGGCGTGGATGGTGCAGGGCTGCTTGGACTGGCAGCGCGATGGGTTGACGATGCCGGATGAAGTGCGCATCGCCACGGCGGAGTACCGCGACGCCGAGGACTTGCTGGCGCAGTTCATTGCCGAACGGTGCGTCACGGGCGCGAATAATCGTTGCAAACTGAGCACGTTGTACGGTGCCTTCAAGGCGTGGAGCGAAGCGTTCGGCGAGAGGCCGTTGGGCAGAAAGACGTTCAGTCAGTCCCTTGTGGGCAAGTTCCAACGGACCACCAGCAACGGCACGTGGTACATCGGCATCGCCCTTCGGGACGACGGGCCGGACGTGGAGTAATGGAAGTTTGGAAGCCGTTTGCGGTATGACCGCCAAAGCCACACGCGCGTTAGGGCTTTAACCCGAAAACAGCCTCCAAACTTCCAAACTTCCGTGGTCGGGGAGGGAGATGCGTCGATGACGCCGACGGCGCGAACGCTGGTCCTCTTGCGCACCGAGGGCTAGGTCTGCGTCGTCGCCGAGGCGTGGCTTCCGGGCGTCAACCGCCGGCCCGCCCTGTTCGTTTTCGCGTGTGCGGCCAAGTCTGAATTGGCGCTGTTAAAGGGAGCACTCGAATGAAAAGCCGCACTAGGCCGTGTCCGGCAATCGTAAATGCATACAATATCAGTGGTTCGGTCGCTCGTTCTCTTGCCATGGAGATGAACCATGAGACGCTACGAACTATCCGATCCACAATGGGCGATTCTGGAACCCTTTTTCCCGCCCACCCATTCGGGCCATGCCGGACATCCGTGGAGTGAGCATCGTCCCATCGTCAACGGCATCCTCTGGATCCTCCACACGGGCGCGGCCTGGCGTGATTTGCCCGAACGCTACGGCCCCTTTCAGACGGTCCATGACCACCTGACCCGCTGGCGCGCCGATGGCGCCTGGAACCGCATCGTCGAAGCCTTGATCCGCCAACTGGAGGCGGAAGAAAAACTCGATCCCGATACGTGGTTCCTCGACGCCACCATCCTGCGCGCCACGCGCGACGCGGCGGGGGCGCTCAAGCGGACCCAGGCCCGACTGGTCGGCAGCGAGCGGACGCATCTCGTTGAGCCGCCGGATCATGCGTTGGGCCGCTCGCGCGGCGGTTTCGGCACGAAGATCGACCTGATCATCGAAAGTCACGGCATCCCGCTGGCCATCGGCATCCAACCGGGCCAGGAACATGAGAGCCGCGCGTTTGAAACCATGATGCATCGCAGCACACAACGGCAGCGGTTGGGCCATCGCAAGTGGCCCCGCGAATTCATCGCCGACAAAGGCTACAGTAGCAAGCGGATTCGCCAGTGGCTCAAGGGTCATCACATCCACGCGGTCATTCCCAAGAAGAAGAACGAAACCCCCGACCCCGCCTTTGACAAGGAAGCCTACCGGAAACGCAACCTCATGGAGAGGATGATCGGGTGGTTCAAATTGCATCGCCGGCTGGCCACCCGTTATGAGAAACTCGCCGTCAACTTTCTTACCTTTTGGACGGTCGCCTGGATTACACTACTGCTGAAATATCTATTGTCGGACACGGCCTAGAACCAAGGTCAACGGCCGGGCCACGGCCAACGGAGAGGCTGCCCGGATCGTCATGGTGGATGCAAGGGAGCTGAAGCCGTCGCCGGAGAACGAGCATCTGTACCGCGAGCGCACGACCAACGATTCCGACTACGCGCGGCTGGTCGAAAGCGTCCGCAGTAAGGGTGTGGAGGCGCCGCTACTTGTAAGTCTGGACGGTTTCATCATCTCCGGACACCAGCGACGGCGGGCGGCCATCGCTACACAGTGGTACATGGTTCCCGTGATCTACCGCAACCTGCGGCGGTCGGACCACACGAGCGACCAGTGGCTTGCGATCCTGAGAGAGCATAACTGCGGACGGGAGAAGTCATTTGACGAACTGGTCCGGGAGCGGCTCGTAGACATCGACCCCGACGAGGCGGTTTCCCAGATCGTGGACGACAAGGTCCGCCGAACCAGTGCCCGGGTGCGGACCATCGACATCGGGGCCGGGCGAAAAACGCGGTCGGAAATATCCGCGGGAAAACGCGGGATGGCCGACGCCGTCCTTCAGGTCCTTGAGGACCTCAAGGACTCCCTGCCCGTGTCGCTGCGGGCGATCCACTATCGGCTCGTTGACAAATCCATCTTCCGCCACAGCGGAAAGAAGACCCCCTACCGGAACGATCTCGCTTCCTACCACGACCTGAGCGATCTCGTGACCCGCATGAGGCTCGAATTCTAGATCGGCTTCGACGACCTGGAGGACGAGACGCGGCCGGTGACCGTCTGGAAATGATGGCGGAACGCAGCCGACTTCCTCTCCGGGGAGAGCGACGACTATTTGACGGGTTACTCCCGCGACCTTCTGCAATCGCAGCAGGTGCATTTCGAGATCGTCGTGGAAAAGCTGACGGTGCAAAACTTCGTCCACCCGGTCGCGGCCCGGTACTGTATGCCGCTGGTGGTGATGCGCGGCAACAGCGGCATCGACGCGCGGTACAAGATGGTCGAGCGCTTCAAGAAGTCGGGCAAAGGCAAGCTGTTCTTGCTCTGTCTCGGCGACTGCGACCCGGACGGCGACAGCATCGTTGAGTCCACCCTTCGCTCGCTCCGTGACGACTTCGGCGTCAAGAACGTCGAAGGGACCCGCGTGGCCATGCGGCACGACCAAGCCGACGCCCTGGGCCTGCCCCACATGCTGGTGGCGAAAACCACCTCGCCCAATTACAGGAAGTTTGTCGAAAGGCACGGCCGCGAGGACTGCTACGAACTGGAGGCCGGGGCACCCGATGTCTTGCAGCAGTGGCTCGACACGGCCATCCGAGGGGTCATCGACGTGGAAGCCTACAACCACAAGATAGAGCAGCAGAAGGCCGAAGCCGCGGGCATCCTGGCCCGCCGGAGAGCCGTCCTGGAGATGATGAAAAACGTCCCCTCGGACGAAAACCCGGACTAGGCCGTGTCCGACAATAGATATTTCAGCAGTAGTGTAATCCAGGCGACCGTCCAAAAGGTAAGAAAGTTGACGGCGAGTTTCTCATAACGGGTGGCCAGCCGGCGATGCAATTTGAACCACCCGATCATCCTCTCCATGAGGTTGCGTTTCCGGTAGGCTTCCTTGTCAAAGGCGGGGTCGGGGGTTTCGTTCTTCTTCTTGGGAATGACCGCGTGGATGTGATGACCCTTGAGCCACTGGCGAATCCGCTTGCTACTGTAGCCTTTGTCGGCGATGAATTCGCGGGGCCACTTGCGATGGCCCAACCGCTGCCGTTGTGTGCTGCGATGCATCATGGTTTCAAACGCGCGGCTCTCATGTTCCTGGCCCGGTTGGATGCCGATGGCCAGCGGGATGCCGTGACTTTCGATGATCAGGTCGATCTTCGTGCCGAAACCGCCGCGCGAGCGGCCCAACGCATGATCCGGCGGCTCAACGAGATGCGTCCGCTCGCTGCCGACCAGTCGGGCCTGGGTCCGCTTCAGCGCCCCCGCCGCGTCGCGCATGGCGCGCAGGATGGTGGCGTCGAGGAACCACGTATCGGGATCGAGTTTTTCTTCCGCCTCCAGTTGGCGGATCAAGGCTTCGACGATGCGGTTCCAGGCGCCATCGGCGCGCCAGCGGGTCAGGCGGTCATGGACCGTCTGAAAGGGGCCGTAGCGTTCGGGCAAATCACGCCAGGCCGCGCCCGTGTGGAGGATCCAGAGGATGCCGTTGACGATGGGACGATGCTCACTCCACGGATGTCCGGCATGGCCCGAATGGGTGGGCGGGAAAAAGGGTTCCAGAATCGCCCATTGTGGATCGGATAGTTCGTAGCGTCTCATGGTTCATCTCCATGGCAAGAGAACGAGCGACCGAACCACTGATATTGTATGCATTTACGATTGCCGGACACGGCCTAGTCCGGGTTCGGGCCGGTGGACCTAGCAACGGACGCTGTTCGACGGCGTGACCGCGGGCGGCCCTGGCGTTGCGCAGGACAAGCTGGGAGTGGCCAAGGCCGCCGGCGGGCCGTTGTCGGACATAATGGGATACAGAAGCGTGCAATCCTAATGGCCCACAGAAGCGTGCAACATGCGTCAGCCGTGGTCGGCCTCGACGGACTGGGAGACGGTTTGCCGCCGCGCGTCGTGGCGCCGGTATTACAACTCCGTCCGCCGAGTCCGCGCTTGCTACCGCCGAAGTGAGGTGGCCCGCCTGCTGTGCGTGCAGGGTGGATTGGACCACGGGACGCAGGCGCGCCTGGCCCGACTGCTCGGCGTGAGCCGCAGCACGATCTGCCGCGACGTGGCCGCCTTGCTCCGGGGGGCCGGCCCTTGCCCGTGCTGCGGGGCGCTGACGATACCACTTGACTCGGTGACGGCCCTCCCGTGAGTTCGGCTGGCCCAGCAGGCGAATCAGGAGGCAGCGAGGCGAAGGACGGGCCTGATGACCCAACGGCCATCCGGGACGGCGGAGACGCCCGGCCGCCGCCTGGAACGCTTCGGAGACCGATTGGGTATCATTAGGAGAGGGGTGCATGAGCAGCGCCGACGCGCCCGCCCGTTCGCCGCTGGCGGAGTCGGCCGCGGCCGGGGTCGGACGCCTGCAAGCTAGACCGGGTGGGGGGTAGTGCAAATGGCTACATCGGGACTACCAGGGTGCAAGCAGGCCAAGGCGGACGGCAAGCCTTGCCGTGCCAGCGCCCGGCCCGGCTCCCGCTATTGCATCTTCCACGACCCGGAGTTGGCGGACATGCGGGCCGAGGCGCGACGGGCTGGAGGGCGGCGACGCTGCCCGCGGGCCGTCGTCCTTTCCGACGCCGAAGACCTGCCGTTGCAGAACGCCGCCGACGTGACGGCCTTGCTCGGGAAGGCGATCAACGAGGTCCGGCAAGGGAAGCTCGACCCCAAAGTGGCAAACGCGATTGGCTTCCTGGCCGGAGTCCTGCTGCGGGCGCTGGAGACGAGCGACATCGCGGAACAGATCGCTTCACTTCGGTTACTGATTGAGGGGGTGCGTTATGGGGACGGCGGCGCTGAAAACCGAGATGAATCGACTCCGGACGTTGGCGGTATGTAAGGCGCTGGACCAACTCCCCGCCGTGGAACCCGCCGGCCCAAGCGGCGACGCGGGCGAATTGGCCGGAGAGATCGCCGCTTCCTTCCGCCGGAAGGTACAGTTCTACTGCGAGGTCTACAAGCAGCCCGTGCAAGAGGCCGTCGCCCACGCCGAAGAAAGGCATCTTGAATACGAAGAGCGCTTACTCAAGTCTCCTCCAAATGAACTGGAATGGCACGGCTTGCAGGCGCTTTCCGCCCGCGATCCGGACTTGGCCCTGCGGCGCTGGGAGGAAGTGAAGCAGGCCGCGCGGGACGAGCGGCGGAGCGGGCATCGCGGCGTGCGCGTCGCGGGCAGGGACTCGTGCTGGGAGCGGGCGCAGAACATCGCCCTGCACGGCGAGCTGACCGAGGCGTGGCGGCCGCGGGACGGGCAGGAGCGGCTACTTAGAGGCACTAACTTTATGCCATTTTAGAGGAAGCGGAGACATATAAGGGACAGAGCCAAATTGAGGAAGGCGAACTGCATCTCCTGGGTCTTCTCGGTCACGAAGCGCAGCTTGCGAAAGCCGTGCGCCCAGGAGAAGAAGCGCTCCACCACCCAGCGATACTTCCCCAAGCCGCTGCCGTGTTCGGTGTACCGCTTGGCCAGCCTCGGGTCGATGCCTCGACTCCGCAACTCCTCGCGGTGGGGCTCCGAGTCGTACGCGCGATCCGCATACACCTTGGCCGGCCGGTGCTCCGGGTCCCCGGTCGCCTTGTTCAGCGGACCGGCGCTGTCCACCAAGGGGAGCAGTTCCTTGATCTCCGGCGTGTTCGCGGGCGTCACGTCCGCGGCCAGGGGGATGCCGTGGCCGTCCACCAGGACGTGCTGCTTGACGCCGGGGCGGCCGCGATCCGTAGGGTTTTTGCCGCTGCCCTCGACGCCGCCGAAGGCGCGGGCGAAGCTGCTGTCCGCCGCGGCGCGGGACCAATCGATCTTGCCGGCCTCGTCCAGGCGTGCGAGCAAGACCTGCACGAGTCGAAACCAGACGCCGGCCTCCTGCCAGGCTTGGAGTCGGCGCCAGCAGGTCATGCCGCAGCCGCAGCCCATCTCGCGGGGGAGGTCCTCCCAGGGGATGCCGGTCTTGAGGACAAAGAGGATGCCGGTCAGGGCTTGGCGATCCCCCACGGGTTTGCGGCCCGGATAGCGGAAGCGGCGCGGCTTGGGGGGCGGCAGCAGGGGTTGCAGGACCTCCCAGAGTTCATCGGAGACCAGAGGCTTGGCCATGATAGCACCTCCCGAGGCATATAGTGGACCCCGAAAACTGGACCACCAGCTAAGCTACTCTGGTGGCCCAGGAAAGGGGTGACGATGACGGTGAAACGGAAGCAACACACGGCGGCGTTCAAGGCCCAGGTCGCCCTGGCGGCGGTCAAGGGCGACCGGACGGTCAACGAGTTGGCCAGCCATTTCGGGGTCCATCCGACCCTGATCCACGGCTGGAAGAAGCAGCTGCTGGCCGGCGCCGAGACGGTGTTCGCCAACGGCGCCAGGGTGGGCGCTGCCGACGCCGAGGCCCGCCAGGCCGAGCTGTACGAGCAGATCGGCCGGCTCAAAATGGACCTGGAATGGCTCAAAAAAAAAGCTGCCGCACTCGGCTGAGCGGCTGCGTCCTTTGATCGAGGCCGGCCACGCCAAGCTGAGCGTCCGTCGGCAGTGCGAGCTGCTCGGATTGAATCGGTCGAGCCTGTACTACGAGTCGGCGGGTGAGACGGCCGGGAACCTGCGGCTGATGCGGCTGATCGACCGGGAGTACACGGCCCACCCGTTTTACGGCAGCCGGCAGTTGACCTCGTGGCTGATCCGGCGGGGGGAGCGGGTCAACCGCAAGCGGGTGCAACGATTGATGCGCGTCATGGGTCTGGAGGCCATTTACCCCAAGCCGCGGCTGAGCGTGGCCGGTCGCGGGCATCGGATCTACCCGTATTTGCTGCGGGGTGTGGCGGTGGAGCGGCCTGATCAGGTGTGGAGCACGGACATCACCTACGTGCCGCTGGCGTCGGGCTTCATGTACCTGGCGGCGATCCTCGACTGGTTCAGCCGCTACGTGCTCTGCTGGCGGCTGTCCAACACGCTGGACGGTTCGTTCTGCCTGGAGATGCTGGAGGAGGCGTTGGGTCGGGGGCGCCCCGAGGTGTTCAACACGGACCAGGGGGTTCAGTTCACGTGCCAGGCGTGGACGGGCCGGGTGGAGTCGGCGGGTGCGGCGGTGAGCATGGACGGTCGGGGTCGGTGTCTGGACAACGTGTTTGTGGAACGTCTGTGGCGGTCGGTGAAGTACGAGGACGTGTACCTGCGCGGCTACGAGGTCGTGCCGGAGTTGCAGCGGGGCCTGGCTCGGTACTTCACGTTCTACAACGAGGAACGCCCGCACCAGTCGTTGGAGGGGCGGACGCCCTGGGAAGTGTACCGGGGCTGACGCCGCATGGGCGATCCGGAAAAGGCGTTCTTGTTCGCACCGCAAACCCTCAGCCCCGGTGAAGGGTCTGCGGTGCGAACAAGAACGCCTGGGGCAGGGAGGACCGCTGGGCGTGGGTATGTGGAACTGGATCCATACCCGATACTGTACCGAAGGGATGCAATTTTTTGGTCTAGACAATGGGGTCCACCATAGTATGCAGGGTTGGCCACTCGCACAGAGATGCATACGGCATACCAATAGCATCATTGTGTTAGTGCCTCTTATCGACCAGATGGCGCAGTTCCAGACGGCGACGGAGGCGCTGGCAGGAGACGCTGGCTGGCTACACGAACATCTGGAGCGGGACGCTCCGAGGCGGGACACTCCGGGGGCGGCGGAGGGACGAGGACGAGCCGTCGGAACTCCCCCGCGTCTTCATCGCCGAGGCCGTGGAACAGGCGGCTTCGATGGTGGAACGGATGCACCGGCTCTACCTGCAAACGCTAAAGGCGTTGCAGGACCGGAGGCGGGGCGCCGCCGTGGTCGTTCGCCGCGCCGGCCAGGTCAACGTCGATGCGCAGCAGGTCAACGGCTGTGGCCGCAACTGAGGCTGCCGGCTGGCGGAGGCGGACGCCGCCCGACCGCATCAACGGCGTGGTTCAGGTGCTGCCGGCGACGCAATGAATCGGACAGAGAGGAGTTACGGAGCTATGCACTTAAACCTCTCCGCGAAGCCCGGTTTTGGTGCAAGTCGGCCAGACCCGTTTTGCACCCGGACGGGCCTTTTCTTTAAGATCGTTGGCTGGCTCAGTCGATGAGGAAAGAAATGAGCCGAGTGTATGAGGGGAGGGGCCGCAAGGATGCGTAACAACCTAGATACGTTCACGGAATGCGTCCGCCACGCCGCCAGCGTTCCCGCGGCGGAGGAGCATGTCCGGCTGATGCTGGGGAAGTTCTCCAAGAGCTGCCCGATGCACGTCCTTGTGCGACTCGGGCAGTGCGTCATCGACTGTCGTAAGGAAGAATTGCGCCAGGAAGCGGAACAGAATTAGCTGGTGGCTTGCAACACTTCGGCGATGGCATCTCGCACGGTTTGCGTACGCGACGGGCCAGCCCAGCCGGGCTTTTTGGAGTTCGTGTCGTGGGCGGTCAGGGCGTCCTTGACGGCCTTCACGACGCGGGGGTTCTTGGCGATTTCCGCCAAAGCCTGCTCCGCGGTCGCTTTCGCCATGCTCCCCGCGTACTCGTTGTCGAACCAATTCGGCTGCTGCATCATGCGACTCCTGAAACGAGAAAACCAAAGCCGCCCCTGCTCGGTTGCGTGGCCGAACGGCGGAGCGGCTCTGGCTTTTTCGGTTCTTATCGTCTGTTCGGCCACGCAGCGGCTTTATATGCCTGTTCAATTGAATAGGGAACAGCAGCACGTCGCGCGGCCCGTTATCTAGCGTCGGCTTCTCGCCAAAGGTCGGGTCGATGCCGAGTTCGTAACACACCACGATCAGGACGGGGAGCTTGAGCGCCGGCCTGCAACAACAGCCCGCTCAACCGGGCCGGCCGATGCTAACGGGAAGCCGGCCCGGCTCGCTTTCGGGACGGCCCTGCGATCGCGCAGGATCGCGGCCGTCGCGTCCGGAGGCGGCGAGGTGAGGGCGTTGTTCATCTGCCCTTGTAAGCCCGCACACAGCGGGCGGTGCGCTCCTGCACTTCAGACGGATGGCGCGACCTTCGCTTTTTTCTGGCCCTCGACGGCGCACCTGGTAGAATCTTTTCCAGTTCACCCAACTTCAACCGTCATCTTTTGACGACCCATGCTGTGGCATGACGGACAGTGAACATCCACGCCATGAGGGAAGTATGGCCTGCAAAGAGAGTCGTCGTCCGGGCCGCGATCAAGCCGGCAAGAAGTCAAATGCCAACCAAGGCACGCAACAATCGGCCGGTGGCACCGCCGACCCTGCTTCTGACCTACTGCCGACTCCCAGGCCGTGGCATAATGCGCGGGGAGTGAACAACTGGCCAGTATAGTTGCTTGATACTTCCTGGCCAAAGGAGGGAGCCGATGGCTGATGCCCGTTCTGTCGCTCAACAGTTGGCTGCCAGGTTTCTCGAAAACGGGAACTACACTCTCGCAGGCCCAATGACAGCTGCTGGTACGCACGCGCCGCTCCCGGCGGCGACAGACGACCGATCGTTGGAAGGCTTTTTCTCGGATGCCGGGTTCGCAGGCTTGGCGGTTCAATCCGTCGGCTACGAAGAGGGGGCCGACGAGCCGAAAGTACATGTTTACGTCACCAAGGGCTCACGACGCGACGAAGCGACTCTGTTCGACCCCGAAGGCGAGGTTACGATTCAGGTTAACCGGATGGGCAGAATCTTCATCCCACCAGAACAGGCTACGAGCGCGACGAACCAGGGAAAAATGTTCGCATACAAGGGCCGCATTTCATGCGGAAGTTCGTGCGCTCCGAGCGGGGAAAATTACGCCGGCACCTTCGGAGCGGTTGTGCGGCAAAAAAAGAGTAAACTCCTGTTCATTCTGTCAAATAACCACGTCCTCGCGGCCTGCAACCATGTTCCGGTTGGCATGCCCATCCTCTCACCAAGCAGCATCGACGCTCGCCCCACGACCGCGAGTAAATCGCCGGGCGAGATCGGCAGGCATTCCGAGATCTGCGAGCTGCGCAGCGGCGAACCAAACCTCGTCACGCCCTGTCGTGAAGACGTTGCGATAGCTCGGGTAACCAACGCCAATGCAATCAGTTCTTGGCAAGGGGACGAGGACACGGGATACGACACCCCAGCGGCCGTCGCCCCCCTCTCCTCGGGAATGAGCGTCAAGAAGGTGGGCAGGACGACCGGCCTGACTGTCGGGACGGTGGAGGCGTTTATCAATACGCCCTTCGCCCTGCCCTACAAGGCAAGGCACTTCCAGGCAACGGTGTGGGCGCAGGACGTGTGGACCGTCCGTGCGGAAGGCGGCACTCCGTTTGCACTCCTAGGAGATTCAGGGAGCCTCGTAGTCACCGAGGACGGGTCAGCAGGCGTGGGGCTCGTGTTTGCCGCCAGCCCCAAAGGCGAGTACGGCTGGGTCATCCCAATGACCCACATTGTCACCCTATTTGGGGGTATATCTCTGGTCCGCGGACACGGGGTCCAGGCATGAACATCACAGACGCTGCAAGCAAGTTGCATGCCCGGCTCAAAGGTTCCCCCTGGCTGACGGCGGTTGGGGTGGGAGAACACGGGGGGTCTCCTTGCATTTTCGTATATGTGAAATCTCTTAATCGACCCGAGCTGGCCTTTCTTCAGAACGGCTGGCAGGGGTTCCCGGTCGTGGTCCGGAAAATGGCATCGCCCCGCGTCCTCTCGGTATTCCGGCCAAAGGCCCCGGCGCCTCGGCAGGGGAAGCGGCGCATGGCGAAGGGGGAAAGGCCTGCCACAGATTGCGCCGGTGCCGAAGTCAGCGAGGCCGAAGCAAGCTCCACAGGCGGCGTCCCAGCCTCTTGGGAGGCCGACCGAGAACGCCTTCAAAGACGGGTGAAGGCAAAAACCCTTGTGCTGCGTCTCGATGAACGGGATCGCAAGGCCGTTGCGGGCGGGCTTCCCGGTTACACCGTTTACGGACTGCGGCATGGGGCGACGAAGTTGGTGCAGTCGGCGTCCGTCACGTACCGGGGCCTGCGGCGGGAAGGCCGGTTAAAGGACGGCTTCGCCTTCTGCGGCCGCCTGCCCAAGGCATACGACAACGAAGGCAAGGTAACCCGTCCTCCGGAAGGGATGGTGTACGTCGTGTATGCCGACCCGGACGGCTACGTGTTCGATTGGGATTGGGTACGGGAAGATCCCCGCCATCCGGGACACCCCATCGACCCCGAATTGCGATTCACGGGCGACCCAGAGGCGGTTGTATCGGAAGCCGTCCTCGTGGGCTTGGAAGACCTTTCCCCGGCCCGGTTTAACTCACAGCAGGCGTGGCCCTCGCCGCGGGGAGATTGCGTCTTCTGCTACTTCAGCGACGAGTTCGCCTTCGCGGATCGGATCAACAACGACCTGACCGTATTCCGGTCACTTGCGACCGAGGACCCGACCGGATTCAAGGTGAAAAATGTCCAGAAAATCCTGGAAGAAGGCGTAGCCCAGCTGGCGGCCCCCGACATGACGGTTGGGGTTCAGGCGTTCTTGCTCGCCACCTTCCGCCGTAACGTGGATTCCGACATCCAGGTTTACAGCGTTCTGATTGAAGCGTGGATACGCCGTGCGGCAAACACGGTGCTGCCGAAAATCACCCTGCCTTGCCCACGCGAGACGTGTCACGCGGCACCATGATCCAGGAGAAGCGTCTGGATGCGACGGACCAAGGGGGGAGGGTTATGGCTCGGTGAGTCCGTCGAACAGGGGCAATTCCCGTCGTGCTGGGGCCGGGGCCGCCTCGGTCGCTCCCGCAGGCGGTGGGAACAGGAACTCGGATGCCGGGTCGTGTTGCTTATATCGCTCCAAGGCCAGCGGGGGGTTGCGCACCGCATAGCAGTAGACGCAGCCGTGAGGGCACGTATCGTACTCGCCAATGTCCCTGGCTTCGGAGCATCTGCACCCCTCGCGGTTGCCCTTCTCTTGGGCCACAACCGGCCTGCCCGCCACATCCGCCATGCGGCTGGCGTCCACGCACCGGGCCTCGCCGGTGCCAGGGGGCAGGTATTCAGGTTGGCTGCATACAGTCAGCTGCATCCGATGGGCCGCCACGATCTTGACCAGTTCAGCGGAAAGCGTCCGCTTCCACTCAGCGTCCGGGTCAGACCACTCGAATCCGAACTCGCTGGCGGCCCGATTCAGATTGCGGAGGGTTTTCTGGTAGACGTGGGCGAAGGAGATGACCACCTCGTCCGTCGCGCCTTCGAGGTCTTTTGCCAAACGGGCGAACCTCTGCAAGTGGAACTCGCGGGGCGTCAGGGTCGTGAGCAAGATGGTGTCGTAACGCCAAACGCACACGCGGGGGCCGTAAAGCTCGGCAATCTTGCGAACGTGTTCGACGGCCTTGTCGGCATCAACGACCGCCTGTTCCAAGGGCCGCGGGTATCCGGTGATCGTGTGCTGGACGACGAACGGCACCTGCCGCGTGTGGACTTCAGCCAGCCGACTCAGAAACGGCCCGACGTTCTTCGTCCAGAAGACGAAGCCATCCACGTCCTCCGGCCGCAGCGAAATCCGGCTGATTCGATTGCTGTACGGGTTCACCGTCTTGCAGTACCCGGCATGGAGGCGGTTTGAGAACCACTCGCCATAGAAGGTCGGAATGTCGGTCTTGTAACTGGCCGATATTATCATGCTTCTTTGATCCCCACGCTGTAAATCACGTTCCAATTTTGCCGGGGGGATCTTCCGGGGACACTCGATAGTCTTCGGTACACGGTGCCGAGAAGCTCCGGCCGCTCACCCTCGTCCAAACCACGCTGGGACGACATGATTTGGCCCAGGCGAATGCCAGTCTTGGCGGTACAGGTTGTCATCCGCTCAGCCCACATCGAACCGCGTCTTTCAATGAACAGGAATCGTAAGCCGACGGGGGCGCGCTGGGCCACGGCGGCAACAAAGGCGTGGAATCCGCGATTGTCAGCGAAGATTTCTGATAGCAGATAATTGACTACGAACAGGTCCTGGGTCCAGATGTCTCCCCGGTCACGCAACCGGTGCGTGTCGGTAACGTCCTGTGTGGTGAGGCTTCCGGTCGGTATCATCGGCCACTTGGCCACGTCCGGGCCGTAAGAGGCACTAACACAATGATGCTATTGGTATGCCGTATGCATCTCTGTGCGAGTGGCCAACCCTGCATGCCTCGGGAGGTGCTATCATGGCCAAGCCTCTGGTCTCCGATGAACTCTGGGAGGTCCTGCAACCCCTGCTGCCGCCCCCCAAGCCGCGCCGCTTCCGCTATCCGGGCCGCAAACCCGTGGGGGATCGCCAAGCCCTGACCGGCATCCTCTTTGTCCTCAAGACCGGCATCCCCTGGGAGGACCTCCCCCGCGAGATGGGCTGCGGCTGCGGCATGACCTGCTGGCGCCGACTCCAAGCCTGGCAGGAGGCCGGCGTCTGGTTTCGACTCGTGCAGGTCTTGCTCGCACGCCTGGACGAGGCCGGCAAGATCGATTGGTCCCGCGCCGCGGCGGACAGCAGCTTCGCCCGCGCCTTCGGCGGCGTCGAGGGCAGCGGCAAAAACCCTACGGATCGCGGCCGCCCCGGCGTCAAGCAGCACGTCCTGGTGGACGGCCACGGCATCCCCCTGGCCGCGGACGTGACGCCCGCGAACACGCCGGAGATCAAGGAACTGCTCCCCTTGGTGGACAGCGCCGGTCCGCTGAACAAGGCGACCGGGGACCCGGAGCACCGGCCGGCCAAGGTGTATGCGGATCGCGCGTACGACTCGGAGCCCCACCGCGAGGAGTTGCGGAGTCGAGGCATCGACCCGAGGCTGGCCAAGCGGTACACCGAACACGGCAGCGGCTTGGGGAAGTATCGCTGGGTGGTGGAGCGCTTCTTCTCCTGGGCGCACGGCTTTCGCAAGCTGCGCTTCGTGACCGAGAAGACCCAGGAGATGCAGTTCGCCTTCCTCAATTTGGCTCTGTCCCTTATATGTCTCCGCTTCCTCTAAAATGGCATAAAGTTAGTGCCTCTAAAGCATCTTTTCGTACCGCTCTTCCAGCCCCTTCACTTCGTCGCCCGTCAGCCCGGCCATGCCGTAGAACAGCTGGTCGATTAAGTCCTGATACGGCAGCCCTGTCAAGGTGCCTGTGGTTTCAGTAAGCTGGCTTCCAGCGTAAGGATACACCAAAACCTGGTAGGGAAGCCGCCATGCTGCTCAACTCGGTTTTCAATCGCTTCGTTCAAGAGAGTCCGGCGGCCGTCATGGTCCGGGGCCTGCTCGAACACGTGCTGACCCCGGAGTCGGTGGACGCACTGTTCGAGGAACACGCCGATAGCCAATATACTCGCGCGCTGTTGTTTTCGCAGACCGTTGAGCTGATGGGTCAGGTCGTGTGTGGAATCTATCCCTCCGCCAATGCCGCGTACCAGAAGCAGCGTGAACGCTTTACCGTGTCGCGCACGGCCGTTTACGACAAACTCAACGGCGTCGAACCCCAGGTGTCCGCGGCCTTGACCCGCCAGACGGCCGCGAGCCTGACGGCAGTGATCCGTGAGCTCGGGGGCGCGTTGCCGGACCTACTGCCCGGTTACCGTGTCAAGATCCTCGACGGCAATTGCCTGGCGAAAACCGAACACCGCGTGCAGGAACTGCGGACGATCGCGGCGGGTCCGTTGCCCGGCAAATCGCTGGTGGTGCTGGACCCGGCGTTGATGCTGGCCATCGACGTGTTCCCGTGCGAGGACGGGCATACGCAAGAGCGTGCCTTGCTCGACCAGGTTTTGGCCACGGTCGAGGCCAACGACGTGTGGATTGAAGATCGCAATTTTTGCACGCTGGGCTTTTTGTTCGGCGTCGCCGCGCGGGACGCCTGCTTCGTGGTCCGGCAGCACCAGAACTTGCCCTGGGAAGCGGTCACCGAACTGGAGTACGCGGGCGAAAGCGAGGACGTGGAGGTCTGGGAGCAAAAGGTTCGGCTGAACAACCCGGAGACCGGCGAAACCCTGATCGTGCGGCGGCTGGAGTTGCGTCTGCCCACGCCGACGCGCGATGGCGACCGGGTGATCCATGTCTTGACCAATCTGCCGGCGCGGGTGGCCGGCGCCAGTCTGGTGGCGGATTTGTATCGGAAGCGTTGGAAGATTGAATCGCTGTTCCAGGTGTTGGAATCGACGCTGGAGAGCGAGCAGACCAGGCTGGGATACCCGAAAGCGGCGTTGTTCGCTTTTTGCGTGTCGTTGGTGGCGTATAACGTGTTGGCGGTGGTGCGCGCGGCGTTGCGTGCGGTGCATGGTCGCGAGGTCGTTGAGGAGACGGTATCGACCTATTACCTGACGGACGAGGTCAAGGGCGTGTATCGGGGAATGATGATCGCGATCCCTGGCGCCGAGTGGGAGCAATTCCGCGACCTGACCGTCGCCCAGTTGGCCGTGCAATTGAAGGAACTGGCGAGCAATGCTCGCTTGTTGGCTTACCAACGTCATCCGCGCGGGCCGAAAAAACCGCGACCCGAGCGCATTCATCACAAGGACAAGCCACATGTGTCCACCGCCCGGCTGTTAGCGACTCGGGATAAGAAAAGACGGGCACCTTGAAAGGGCTGGTGGCTGGAACCCATCGCCGGGTCAAGGACGCGCAGACGCAACACCCTTTCCGGATAATCTGTCTCAAGGCCGGCCAGTTCCCGGCCCAGCGTCTCGCGTTCCACGCCTTTGGCCCGTTCCATTCGTTCGCGGCACGCCTCGGCTTCCGCCCGCAGCTGGTCCCATGCGGCCGCGCAAAGCGGCCCCAGCGTTTCCCGAACGATGGCGTCCACGATATGGTCCGGGGTGTAGTAACTGCCGAACGCCCGGCGCTCGCCTTTGTCCGTGATGAGGTAAACCGAGCCGGACGGGTAGGCGATATCCGTTTTGTCAAAGCCGGAAGGCGACCGCTCCGATTCAGGCCGGACGATTTCTTCGCGCACGCCGTGGACGCGGCGGGCGTAGACGATCATGCGTTCGCTGGCAAGCCGCGGGTGGAGTTCCAGTAAGCCCTCGTAGATGCCTCCCAAGTGCTGAATGGCCAGGTCGCGGTAATCGACGCGGAAGTAGCCGGCCGCCGGTTTGTCGGGGTCGATGGCGCGACCCAGGTGGTCGATGACGCGCGCCAGGTGCCAGTCGGACAGCTTCTTTTGTGCGAGAAAGGCATGGGCCTCGGCGTCGAAGAGGCCGCCGTTGTAGGCGGGTACGCCGTAACTCGCATGGCCCTTGTCGATGAGGTCGAACAGGCCGTCGAGGTCTTCCCAGAGCGCCGTGGAGTCGCGGTCGTAGTCTTCTTCGACCCCCTGCTGGACTCGCTCCATGCGTTGGGCAACTTCATCGCGTACCCGGCCGAGGGCGCGATTCTTCGTATAGCGCGGGTTGACGCCGTAGGGCAACAGGCGCCGGTCTTCGGCGAAGAGGATGAACAGCAGACGGCAGAGCAGGATGAAGCCCTGTTCCCGGCAGAGCAACAGGTCGCGGGCCGGTTCCAGCCCGTTCGGCCCATAGGCCAGAAAGCCCTCAATGCAGACGCGCAAAGCTTCAAACGCTTGGCCCTTCAAGCCCTCGCTGACGCCGAGGCGGTATTCGGAACTCCCTTCCGCGGCGCGGCGAATTAGGGATTTGCGCCGAACCGACTCCAGGAGTGAGTATTCCCCACATCGAGAGTACATGGCGGATCATGTTTAGGTGTTTATGAGAGGCCAAGGCCCTCGCCAAAGCGACGACGCCGGGAGGAAGCCCTTGCGCTTCCTCCCGGCGTCGTCGCTTGGTCGCCGCCAATACACGCGATCGGCCGCCGGTCCCCGTGCCGGTCGCCCGGACCGGCCGGCGGTTCTCAGCCGAGCCGCACGCGGCCCGCCCGGTACCCCGCCGTCAAGATGGCCAGGTCGCGCCAGCCACGCCACAGCGTCCGCACCCCCGGCATGCCGTCCCGCTTGCGGCCCAGGTGGCCGCCCAATCGGCCGATCCACTTCGCCGCCTGCTCCATGGTCGGCGCCGGCGTCGTCGGCGTCGCCGCCTCGCCCGTGGCGTGCGCGTACAACGCCCGCCACTCGTCCTCGCTCAGCACCTCCGTGCAGGGCGCCGTCGGCTCCCGACGCGCCAGGTCGCGTAAACGCAGCAAACGCACGGCCACCCCCGCATATAGGACCAGGGCCTTCTCCAAACGCCCCCGCGTCTCCAACGCCAGTCGCTCCACCTGGCAGCCCTGCTTCCAAGCCAGGTGAAAATCCTCGATCCGCCAACGCAACGCGTAGGCCCGAACCACCGCCATAATCTCCGCCCCCGTTCGCGCCGGCTCCGTCGTCCACAGCAGCCAATGCACCGGCTCCTCCGTCCCGGCCGGCGCCGCGGCCTCGCGCACCTCCACCATGGTCAGACGCAGCGGCCGTCGATCCCGCGCGTGGTGCGAATGCGGCGTCAGCGTCAGGGGACGCGAGCGCAGCTCGACCACGGCCGTGCGCGCCTTGTGGCCATGGCCCGCCGGCAGACGCAGACGCATCCGCGCCACGCAGGGCGCCCGACCGATCGCTTCGTCGGCGTCGCCGGGATCCTCGGCCACGTTGCGGTTGCGGTAGCGGCGGATGATCGCCCCCTGGCCCAACTGCAGCACGCGAACGAACACCTCATGGATGTCGGCTTCCCGGTCCATGAGATGCACCACGCGCGGACGCTCGCCGGCCGGCAGCGTCGCCAACGCCGAAGCCGTCGCGTCCAGGCCGTGCAGCCATTTCATGCTTTCCTTGTCTTCCATGGCCCGGCCCTGCGGCCGCGACCGCTTGTACTCCGTGCGCGCCCAGTACTCCTGATGCAGCAGGCCCAACGGCACGCCGTCGCCTCGCAACGCCAGGGAGCTGTGGCAATGGAAGCCGCGCGCCGCCTCCACGTCGCTGATGTAGCCCAGGCCGCTGGTCTGTTTGAGCGAGGTGTAGCTGAAGGTCGTGGTGTCGTGGGCGACGTAGATCACGTCGCGGCCGCGAACCGCCTGGGCGGTCGTGGCCCGCCAGCCCTCCAGCAGGTCGTCGCGTTCGACGCGGTCATTGGCGAAGAAGCGATAGGCGGCCTTGGCCTGATGGCAATCCGGCAGGGCCTGGGGCAAGGAGTCGAGGGGCTGGAGCGCCAAGTGGGTCAGCAGGCGCTCCAAGCGGGCATGGAGTCGGGCGTCGGGCAAAGGCGTGGCGGCGGCGACTTGCGCGGCCCAAAGCGCGGTGGGGAGAGAGCACGTCATCCTGCCGGAGCCTCCAAGGAATCCGTTCCGGGCATCCCATCGTATGGCTCCGGCTTGTCGAAAGGAAAGAGGGCGCGCAGAATTGTGGGGAATACTCACACTCCAGGAATCCGGCCGGGCTGAAGAAGAAGTAAAACTGGAGGAAGTCATCGAACTGGGCCGAACGCTCTGCGACCGCTTGGTTGGCGGGCGGGGAGGCCCAATCCTGGAGCATGGCCGCCAGGTCAACCTCAAGGTAGGTCTGAAACCGGCGCTGCTGCGGCCCCAGCTGCCGAGGGACCAACCGCCACTTCTTGCCGTTGGTCAGGACGCCCCAATCGAGCCTGCTGCGGTCGAGATACCATTCGATCTGTTCCGGCGGGTACTCCCGCTTGTTCTTGTTCCGGGCAGGCCGATCCAGCCTGACGTGCCAGGCTTTGGAGTCCGCGACGACTTTGGCGGCCGCCCAAAAATCTTCTGACTGACGACCTGCCGCGAGGGCGGAGTCCAGGCCGGCGTCGTCGAGGAACAGGGCGTAATCAGGTTCGCGGTCTCGCAGCCAGGTTTGATATTTCAACTTCCAACCCAACTCTCGTAGGACGGGCTGAATGAATCCCTCTTCAAGCCCTTGTTCGTCCCCGTATCGTTCCACGCGGTTGCGCTGGACCTTCCAGAGGTCCGCCAAGTTGTCGAACACTTCCCGCGCTTGCTCGCGGAGTTCCGTCCATTCCGGTTCGAGTTTCAGGCGGTTTTCCAGCCAGTGGCTGGAAAAGAGGCCGACGTTGTGAACCGGGCCGAACGAAAGCGACGGCTGAGTGGGGCAGTCATGGTCGGTTCGTCCACAGGTCAGGAGACGCCATGAACCTATCCCGTGGGTTCGTCCGAAGCAAGCAGCAATCTGCCCATACTGGTCTTGCGTGTACGGCCGTCCCGCCCGCCCGCCGGAGACGAACGTCCTCTCCGACGTGGCGGGCGGCCCGCACCCGGTCGTGGCCCGTCAGGCCGCCTTGTCCTTACGGCTCCTGCTCTTCGGCGCGTCCGCCTCGGCGTCCTTGTGTTCCAGGGCGGGGGGCGGCGCGGCGGTGTGGCCGAGGCCGGCCCGCAGCTGGCGCGGAACTGGTCCACGTCGTCGGCCGCGCCGTTGGCGGAAGCCGTCAGACGGCGGAGGGCGGCGAAGAAGTCGGTCAGCACGGAAAACATGGTCCATCTCCTGTGGGGGCGAAAGGGGGATTCGTTCACGCTCGCACGGGTTGCGGTTCATAGGCCGCCACGCGACGCAGGCGGCCCGCCAGGACTTCGTACACCTGATAGCCGACCCAGAAAGGCGTCCGCGGCCGCGCGGGCGTACAGGCACGCTTCCAGAGCCAACGGGAACGACTTCGCGGGGGCGTAGCAGAGCATCGTCGGGGCGGGGCGGTAGGTCGGCGTCATGGGGATGCCCTCCAGAGGACCGGCGAGGGCGTCGCCGGCCCGTCGCCGTGGTTCAGGCCGCGTCGTCGCCCTCGCCGCCCCCGCGTCGCGGCCCGGCAGCTGCAATCCTTCCCTCATGTGCGGCCGATTCTTTCTCCTGGCATCCCCTCCCGAGCTGGCCGACCTATTCGGCCTGGCCGACGTTCCCGACGCGCCGCCCCGGTACAACATCGCCCCGACGCAACCCGTCCTGGCCGTCGGACTATTGAAGGACGGCCGCCCCGCCGCGGCCACTTTTCGCTGGGGCATCGTCCCGCCGTGGGCAACCGACCCGAAGCCCGGCCCGATCGACGCCCGGTCGGAGACGGTCGCCGACAAGCCGACGTTCAGCACCGCCTTCCGCAAGCGGCGCTGCCTAATCCCGGCGATCTGCCGCCTCATTTCGTAGAATGTGGAGGGACAATTCATGAAAAGGAGATCGCCGTGAAACGGTCGTTCGACGGCCTGAAACAGGAACTGGACGAGGCGTGCGAGTTCATGCGTTCTTTCACCCTCGGCCGGCAGGGCTTCACCATGCGGGACGGCGTCGCCGCGATCGGCCGCGTCGGCGTGCTGTGCGAGCGAATGCAAAAGTATTTCGGGTCCGGCGCAAGGAAAGGATACTGCCATCGCCGTCGCCTCGGCCAGGGGCCGGGTCCGGTCGGCGCAGGCCCGCCTCGACCTCCTGAGGAAGTGAGGCGGTTCGCGCGCGGTCCTACTATGATTCGGTCAGGAGCGAATACAACTCATCCCTGCCGGACGATGGAGACACAAGCCGCTTTAGCCCTTCGTGGCGATCCTGCCTCGCCATCCACGTCCGGCCCCGGCGTGCTTGGAAAGGGGGCGTCCCCGCCCATTCCCAGGCGGGAACGCTTGGGCCGATTCGATTTCAGTAGCGCCGGCCGCCGCCAAAACCGCCGCCCCCGGAACGGGCGCCGCCGCGGTCTTCTCGCGGCTTGGCCTCGTTGACGGTCAGGGCGCGGCCGCCGGACTGCTGGCCGCCGAGGGCCTTGATGGCGTTCTGGGCCTCCTGGTCGCTGCCCATCTCCACGAAGCCGAAGCCCTTGGAGCGGCCCGTGTCCCGGTCCATGATGATCTGCGCCGACTGGACGGTGCCGTGCGCGCCGAACATCGTTTGCAGGTCGGCGTCGGTGGTCTCGTAGGACAGGTTGCCCACGTACAACTTCTTACCCATCGTGTGTTCCCGAAAGAGAATGAGCCGTCCGGGGGCGAACGTCGCCTGACCGGACGTACTCAAAGGTCTGGGTTAAGTGGAGGAGCGTTCGGGAAGTGATGTGGCAAGCGTCACGACCAAAGCACAGTCCGCAAGGCCAGATGAGAGGAGTATAGCAGGCCGCGGGGGCGGCGCGAAGAGTAGGTCGGCCAGCCGGCGGTCTTTCCGGGGCTAAGGCGGGCCGGTAGCGCCCGCGTATTAAGGAATCGCTAGGGAAGGGCCGCAGCCACGCCGGCGGCGACGAGAAGCCGACCGCCGAAAGCAGAGCGGTTACGTCCTTGATCGACGCGGCTTCCGGGAAGGCGTCGAGAAGCGCCCGGTCGCGCGGCCAAACCATCGTCGCGGATCGAAGACATTCGCGCGGCCAGAAGTGGCGGGCGAGGGTGGACTTGCCGCAGCCGGACGGCCAGGTCGAGACCTGCGCCATCCTGACTACTGAGCCGGACGGTCTGGTGCGTCCGGTGCATGACCGGATGCCGGTGATTGTGGACCGGCGGCATTTCGACCAATGGCTGGACCCGAAGGAGCAAGACGCCGGGGCGCTGGCCCCGCTGTTGAGGCCGTTCGCCGCCGACCGGATGCGCGCCTACCCCGTCTCGCCGCTGGTGAACAGCCCACGCAACGACGACGCCCGTTGTGTCGAGCCGGCGGAGTAGAGCGGCCGGAATCTGCTTGCCGCGCCCCAGGCCGTGGGGTAGCTTCGGCGGGCGTCGCCCTCCATGCCCCCGAGGAACTCGTCATGCCCCGCCGCACGCTGACCTCGACCGCCCTGGCCGTGTTGCTATTTCCGGCCTACCCCCGGTAGATGCGGTTTATCCGCTCGCGCGTCAGCCCGAGGATCTTGTCGAACCGACTGAGCTTCATCCCCTCTATCCCCGGCGAGTAGTCGGCCATGTTGGCCAGCAGCGTCACGTCGGCCCGAACTTCCTGACGAAACTCGTAAAGCATGATCACGCGCGCCGGGGGCCACAGCAGGGACGCGCCGGGCCAGGACATCTTGCCGTAAACGAACAGGACCACGTCGGTCTGGTCCGCGGCGACCGGGACGTAGAATGCGTAGACCCGCCAGCGGACGCGCGCCTCCCGCACGCCGTCCGGCGTCTCCCACCAGTGGTCGATACGTGAATAGACCGGCGAGTAGTGGGTCAGGGTGTCCGAGCAGAACCAGTAGTCCCGCCCGTAGCCGATGAACCACCGACTGTAGAAGAGGCCGGGCTTGGTCGGCCCCTTGGTCAGCATGCGGGTGGTCGCCTCCGTGGCCTCGGTCTGAACGCGGGCCTGGGCGATGCGCCGCTGGTCGAATCCGAACGTCGAGTGGTTGACGCCGGCGTGTTCCAGCTCATTGAAATTATCGACCACCAATTCCAGCGGCGCTCGCGCCCGCATTCGGAAGGCGCCGATCCGGGTATACCCGGCGGCGTCGCATTCCGGGAACGCCGCCGCCGCGCCGCGCGGCTTCAGCCACACATAACCGTACGCTTCCCGGACGTCGTAGCTTGTGGCGCGGGCGGTCAACTTGGGCTGGCCCGGGCTCTCGCCGTCCCCGCTGACGCCGAATTCCCAGCCGTGGTAGGCGCAGCGCAGGCATTCGCCGTCTACCGCCCCGGTGCTCAGCTTGCTGCGGCGGTGCGGGCAACAGTCGTCCAGCGCCCCGGCCGTCCCGGACCGGGTGCGGAACAGCACGACTTGCCGGCCGCACAGCGTTACAGGAATGGGCCGCCGACGGAGTTCCCGCGAGGCGGCTACCGGATGCCAGTGGTCGAGGATGCCCATGAGCCGAATCACCCCGCGGGCGGAGGACGAATGGAAGGCGCCGATGGGGGTCAAGGGAGCGATTCCGTGCCTATTTCGCAGGCCCCCGGATGCGTTCCAGCAACGCCACGTCGCCGAAGTAGCGGTATGCCCCGACGCGCAGCTCATAGGCGCTCGGTGAAGTGGCCTTTTGCTCCCACGCGCCGACCTCCACCAGCGCCACCCCCCTCCAGCAGTCCGCGTACTCCGCCGTCGCCGGCACGACGCAAGGCGTCTTCAGCCCCTTGACGGCCGTGTGCGGCGACTCAGCCCTTGTCGGCGTCCTTGCCCTTCTTCACCACGGGCAAACCGGCGACCCTCAGCGCCAAGGCCCCCAGCACGAAGAAGAGGACGCCGATGACCAGCCCGGGGACCGCCAGGAGGACGGGGAGGGTGTTCGCCCCCGGGATCATTTCCGCAAATAGCGATCCCGAATATATTTCCAGGACCACGACCACCGCGACGGTCGCCAGTGCCGGCAGCCAGCCCACCAACGTCAGGTCCGTCAGCTTCACGTTCATCGGCGGGCCTCCTCATCGGGAACCACGACTCACCGCCCCCGAAGGACGCGGCGGGTCGCGGCCGGGGAGCGCCGCACCTCGTCAGGTTCTATTTCTTATGCCCCGCGGAGGCCGTCGGCGACCCGGCCCGGGGCGGCCCGCTTCTGGGCCGGCGGCGGCGGTGCGGCGGCCTCCGCCGGACGAACCTCCTAAGACCCCCGGCCATTCTCCCTTCGCTGCTGACGTGGACGGCCCGACTCAGGAAAGCCGCCGGCCCCCGGCCGCCTCAGTATTCCCCGACCAGCATCGCATGAATCTCCAGCGGGGGCATCTCCACAATTACGTCGTCGCCGTCCCGCCGCGCCTCCAGCGCCTGGCCGCCCGGTTCGCGGCGGAACGTTCTCGGGGCTTCCTTGTGAAAGCGCACTTTGATGCCGTGGACCGGCACGGCCTCCTCGCGCAGCGGCACGTCCGCCGCCGGCAGGCCGTGGTTCGCCGTCGTGTTTACGCCGTTGAACAGGTGGACCACTACCCGCCGGCCGTCGCCGCCGGCCTGCGTCCAGTAGGTCGCCTGCACGCACATCGGGGCCGCGACCGACGCCGGCGCCGGCGAACGGGCCGTCCACTCCAGCGCCCGCGCCAGCAGCCGACGTTGATACGGGTAGGCGTAGGCCCAGAGGGCGGCGTCCAGCGCCGCCGCGAAATAGGCCACGCGCCCCTCGCCGAATCGTCGCAGAACCGCCGCCGGCAACGCCGCGCCTGCCGTCCCTTCCGACCTCATGCGTAGGACCGCCTCGTCCGCTTGCTTCGGCTCGCCGACCGCGACCAGCGGGCCGCGGAAGTGGACCGTCTTGTTCGGGACCAGCTTTTCCAGCCGGTCGTCGCGCGTCAGCGCGTGGTCGCCCCAGGTCAGAGTCGCCACGCCGGCCCGCTCCCGCCAGTATTTCTCGTCCAGCGCGACGGCGAAGTTGGCGTCGAGCACCGGCCGTCGCAACGGCGCCTTCGGGCGGCCCCGGTAGGAGACGCCGAACAGGTCCGCCAGGGCGAAGTCGCCGCGCGGCCGGCCAAGTTCGTCGCACAGCGACGTCTCGCCCGTCGCCACCAGGCCGCCGCCCTTGCGGACGTATTCGCGCACCGCCCCCGCCTGGGCGTCGGAAAGGGCGGCCGCGTTCGGCAGCAGCACCACCGCGTAACGGGCCAGTTCGTCGGCGTCGAGGTCCCAGTCGTTGAGGAGCGTGAGCGGCATGTGCTCTTCCGTCGCCGCCCGGAAGGCGCCGACGACGTGCGGTAACCAGCGATCCGCAATATCCTTATAGGCGTAGAATTGCCGCGTCTGCTCGCTGACCAGCACGGCCGCCCACGGCAGCGCGGCCGTGTTCGTGATGCTAGACTCCCGCCGCGCGACCTCGCGGAAGTCGTCGGCCACGCCCCCCTCGTGGCCGGGCCAGCCGAACGACAGCGCCAGGGCGCCGCCGTAGGTCAGCGACAGCAGGACGCGCGTCCGCCGTTCGTGAGCCGGGAAGCTGTCAGTCCCGTAGGGGTTGCCGCGCGACATCAGGTACGGCTCGGAGGCGCAGGGCCGGCCGCCGGTCGTGGCCCGGAGGTAGGCGGCGCCGAAGGACGGGGCCAGGCTGCCGCCCTGGTTCGTCTCGTCCAGCCACCACTCCTGCATCGGCAGGTCGAACAGCCGGTTCAGCCGCGTCGGCATGGCCCGCGGCGAATAGAGGAAGTGTCCGTAACGCCCCGCGTTCACCGTCCAAGAGGTCAGCACCGCGTCGGCATTCTCCCTCTTGATGCGCCGCTGCATCCGGCGGTAGTGGTCCTCCAGCCGCTCCCCGCGCCACACGAGGTATTCCCGGTAGGCAACGTAGTCGAGATCGATCTTGGGCGGCAGGCCGCGTTTGCGGTCCTCTTTGTAGGCGGCCTTGCAGGCCGAACAGAAACAAAGCGGGGGGTGATAGTTGCCGTCGAAGGAGAAACCGTCCACCTTGTAGTCGGCGACCAACTCGGCGCAGAGGTCAATGAGGTAATCGCCCCAGGGGCCGTTGTTGCAGCAGACGCGCGTGCCGAGGTCGTTGTCGTCGGGGACGGCCTTCTCGGCCGCGTCGGAGTCGTCGGGGTGGACGCGCCAGTCCGGGTGTTTTTTGACGAGGGCGGCGGGTGGGAAGGGGGGCAGGCCGACGCACAACCGCACGCCGGCGCGGCGGCAGTCGGCGACGAGGCCGCGCAGGCGGCGGCCTTCGCCTTCGGACAGTCCGCCGCCGTCCCGACGCAGAGGGAAATAAGGCCAGACGATGTTGGTGTGTACGACCTGGGCGCCGGCCTTGCCGGCCCGGCCCACGTCTCCCGGCGTGACGAACGCCATGCGCGTGACGCCGAAAACCCAACCGGGAATCCGCACCGGCTCGAACGCGGCGGCTTCGTCGGCGGGGGCCGTTGCGACTTCCCCCGCAAGCGCGGCCGCGGCCAGCGCGCCGCCCGTGTGGGCAAGGAAATCGCGGCGGGTCGTCTGCGGGGCGTCGGGTTCGGACGGCATCGGGGTGCGTCTCCTCGGGGTGTAAGACCGGGCCGCATGATTCTGCACTTGTCGGGCGGCGCTGTCAACAGGCGCGGCAAGACGCGCCCGGCCGAACAGCCGTTCGCGATCGACGGCCCGTGAGAGCGGCGGGACGGGCCTTCCGGCCCGGTCGAAAGCTGCGCCATCCTGGCCACGACGGCGAACGACGACGCCCGCCGCATTGAGCCGACGGTGTAAAGCGGCCGGAATCTGCTTGCCGCGCCCGCGCCGTGGGGTAGCTTCGGCGGGCGTCGCCCTCCATGCGCCCGAGGAACTCGCCATGCTCCGCTGCCGCAACGGCCACCCGTGGGAGGCCCGGCCCGGTGAGTTCGCCTGCCCCGTGTGCGGGGCGCCGCCGGAAGCGCCTTCCGGCCAGGCCGTGAGTAAGGCTCCCGCCGCGCGACCGCGACCCCTGGCGCCCGACGAAGACTACCGCCCTCCCTCGCGGCTCGCACGGCGGACCCTGTCGCCGGTCACCCTCCTGGCCGTCGTCTTCGCCGCGGTGTTCCTGCCGCTGTCGGCCCTCGCCCTCATGGCCGGCTTCCTGCTCTGGCGGGCCTCGCCGGCGGGCGGGCCGATTGTGGTCGTGCCGCAGCCGATCGTCGGCGACGACCCGGGCCCGCAGCCGCTCGCCGTGTTCAGCGTCGCCCCCTGGGGCGTCAGGGGCCTGGCCTTCGTGGAGGGAGGGGCTTCGCTGGCGGTCGGCGCGGGCGGGCGCGACCCGGCCGACCAGAACGCCGGGAAGTTCCAGGGTGCCGTGAAACTCTGGGATGTGAAGGCCGGCCGGCCCGGAGCGCCGCTGGGCGAGGACCACGGCCCCGTCGATTCGCTGGCCGTATCGGCGGACGGCACGACCCTGGCCTGGTCGGCCGAGGACGGCACGGTCCAGGTGTGGGACCTCGCCGCGGGCAAGGCGCGGCCTTCGCCCCCCGGCAAGAAGTGTTCGGGCGCGCTGTCGCTCTCCCCCGACGGTTCGCTCGTGGCCTTCGCTGAAGGCGGCGGGAACGAGGGCGTCAAGCTGCTTCCCGCCGTCATCGTGCTGTACGACCTGGCGGCGGCCGCGGAGCGTGCGAGGATGCCGGGCCACGGGGGGACGGTCCACTCTCTCACGTTCAGCGCCGACGGCGCGATGCTGGCCTCCGCCAGTGAGGACCACACGGTAAGGCTGTGGGACGCGAAGACAGGTAAGGAGCGGGCCAACCTCAAAGGACACCGGACGTGCGTGTATTGCGTGGCGCTGTCGCCGGACGGGTTGATGGCGGCCTCGGGCGACAACGACGGCGAGCTGGTGCTGTGGGACGTGGCGAACAAGCGGCAGCTAGCCAACCTCCTCACGCGCGGCGCAGTGTCCTCGGTGGCGTTCACCCCCGACGGCAAGCGGCTACTGGCCGGCATGGGGGTGGCCGCCGCCTTCGGCGAGGTTTGGGTGTACGACATGGCCGGTCGGAAGCCGACGGACATCCTGAAGGGACCGCCGGATGTAGTGACTCGGCTGGCCCTAAGCCCCGACGGCGGCACGGTCGCCGCCGTCGCACAGGGCGACCATAACGTGTGGCTGTGGGCGATGCCGCCGGCCAAGCCGTAGGGGTGATGGAGGCGGGGGTGGGGCCGGGCGAGGCAAGGTTGCGGCTGGCGGATTTCCATTGACCCCGCCCGCGCCGCACCGAAGTGTCATCCACGCCCTTGGCCGCCGCCCGCGAGGATTCATTCATGCCCACGCGAGCGCTGACCGCCGCCGCCCTCTGTCTCTTTTTGCCCCTGCACTTGGTCGCGGCCCGAGCCGACGACGCCCCCGAAGTGAAGACGGGCGTTCGCGTCGTCGCCTCCATTTCCCTCCTACCCGGCGGCCCCCCCGGCCAAATTCCCGCCGCCCGTCCCTTATGAGGCGGCATCGGTCAAGGTCTTCGCGGACGGAGGCCGCCGCGTCGTCGCGGAGGCCAAGACGAACGGAAAGGGCGTTTGCGTCGTCGCCCTCCCGGTGGGCAAGTACCGCGTCGAGATCGAGCCGACGACGGGGCCTTCGAGCGCCCCTCCCGTGAGGGTAGAAGTCAAGGAGGGAGAGTTTTCGGAAGCCGCGTTCCACTTCGTGATCGCCCTGCCGTGAGACCCGCGAGGACTGATCGCCGCGCCTCAGATCCGTTCGCCGACGAGGACAGGCATCCTGGGGCTGCGCGTCATTACCTTATAGTAGTGACTGGCCGGCTCGACCAGCGGGTAAACGACCACCCCGCCGCGTTCGTCCCGAACGGCCACGCCGCGGACGCCTTGGCGGACCTTGTACCAGACCCCGCCGTCCAGCGCCAGGGTCGCGGGGATGACGGCCGGCTCGGGCGCGAAGGGGAGCCAACCTCCGGCCTCAAGGGTTCCCAGCCGCGCCCAGGCCGTACAGGGAAGGCGGCGGCTCTGTCCACGCCGGTTGCCCCAGCGGGCGACAAACAGCCGGCCCTCGTGCCACACCGGAAGAACGCGGGCCGCGTCCCGCAACAGGAACCGGACCTCCCTTTCCCCGCCGCGGTCGTGGACGCGACGGAGCATGTCCGGCGTCTCCACCAGCGCCTCCGGCAAATCGCCGTAGGCCAGTGCGATCCCCGAGAACATAGACGCCCTCGCCCGTCTCAGAAACAAATCTTCCCACGGACATCGCAAATGTCGTAAGCCTGCGCTTCATCCCGGTACACGTCGTAAAGCGGTAGCGTGGCGCCCGACCGCAAGGTGAAGCGGCCGTGGCGGGCGTTGACCCGCCGCTTGACATCGGCGACGGCGCGGGCCTTGTCGTCCGGCCGGTCGAAGAGGCCGGGCTGGAAGCCGCCGGGGCGGCGCAGGTCCGACGCGACGACGTGCATGTAGGTCGCCGCACGGCCGGGATGCCACGCCCTTCGGAAGCAGCTGTTGGCCGCGTCCATGAGCAGGTCGAAGCGGTCGATCGGAGACGCCAGCCCCTTCCGCTCGACCCCCTCCATGCCGTCCTTGTGGGCCACGTGGACGGACAGGGCGCCGGCACGGACGATGTGATGCTCCAGTTCCTCGACCAACCGCTCGACGTTGCGGGTGACCCAGGCGTACAGCCGGTCGGCGTCATCGGTGGCCCCGCCAAGCGAACCGCCGCGCGCGAGCATCTTGTGCGGGGGGCGGGCGGTGTGCAGGGGGATGACCGGATCGCCGTTCAGTTCCCACCACAACGCTTCGCCGGCGACGGTCAGCAGCTTCTTGACCAGCGCCCGATCCGACAGCGCTAGGTCGAGGCAGGTGTGAATGCCGAAGGGCGTCAGTCGCGCGGCCCGCCGGCGGGCGATGCCGGTGATTTCCGTGACGGGCAGCCGGCCGAGCAAGGCCAGCGCCCCGAACGGCTTGGCGGCGTCGCTAATGAGCTTGGCAATGGTACGGGTCCGGGCGATCCCCACGGTGACGGGGACGCCGATGACGCGAAGGATGTGGTCGCGCATGGCCCCGGCGGTCTGTTGAAGCGAAAGACCCCTTTGAGGGATTGCCTGAAAAAAGAACTCGTCAATAGAGTAGTATTCGACGCGGGGCGAGAACTGCCGAACCGCGTCCAGCATCAGGCGAGAGAGCGCCTCGTACCAGCGGAAATCGCGCTTGATGTAGACGCCGGAGGGGCAGAGTTTCAGGGCTTCCCAGATGGGCGTGCCGGCCTTCACGCCGGCCGCCTTCATCTCGTAGCTCTTGGCGATGACGCACGCGCCCTGATTGCCTAACACTCCCACCGGCTTGCCGACGAGGAAGGAATCGCGGACGCGCTCGGCGGAGACATAGAAGCAGTCGGCGTCGAGGTGGCCGACGGCCGCGGGGGTCCGGGGCATACGAATCGCCTCCCGCGCCCCCGGCGGGATTCGGGGGCGGAAAGGCAGTGTGAACGGGCGGGCGTCGCGGAAGGAAGGTCAGTAGGCGCGGCGGCGCTCACCGGCGGCGTCGGGCGTTCACGCGAGCGGCCCGAACTGAGAAGCGGGGCTGGCCGCCCCCTTCCGACCTCCCTTTCGTCAGCTGCGACCGCTCAGAAACCTGCCGCGCAAGGGATTTGACGGCGGTAGTATGTACTACCGGAGGGGCGCATTCCGGTGCATTTCTGGACGTTTCGGCGATTCGCCAGGAAGTGAGAAAAGCCCTTGTTTTCCAGGGTTTTCGGGCGTTTTAGTGGGAAGGGGAGAAAAGCGAGTTTAGTATTAGCAAACCGGCGCTATCGGCCACTCAGCCACCTCTCCGGACGTTGACCCGCCGGGGTCAACCCCGGCATTCTAGCAGCACGGACGCCCCCCGACAATTCTCTTCCTGGAAAGGCAAGCCGGCGCCTGCCGCCGGTGGATGTCCGCCCGCCGGCCCGTCTGTCCCGCCCCACCAATCCCTATAGAATAACCACGGTAGGAAGCAACCGGACACGAGTTGCCAGTCGGGAGTCGCGGAGACATTGCCATGCCAGCCGAGGCGATCAAGGAAAGCGACGTCGAGGGCGTCGTCAAAGACAAGGCCGTCGGGATCGACGTTCCGGTCCACGGCGGCAATGGCGAGTATCGCGCCCCTGCCGTTCCCATCGACGACGACCCCGTCGAAACGCGCGAATGGCTCGACGCCATGGATTCGGTCCTCCAGTCGCGCGGCGAGGACCGGACCCGATACCTGCTGACGCAGCTCAAGAACAAGGCCAACGCGGCCGGCGTTCACATCCCCTTCACCGCCAACACGCCCTACATCAACACCATCCCCGCCGACCGCCAGCCGCTCTTCCCCGGCAACCGCGAGATCGAACGCCGGCATCAAGAGCCTCGTCCGCTGGAACGCCATGGCCATGGTCGTCCAGGCCAACAAGAAAGACGGCACCATCGGCGGCCACATCGCCACCTTCGCCTCGTCGGCCACGCTCTACGAAGTCGGCTTCAACCACTTCTTTCATGGACCGAACCATCCCGACGGCGCCGACCTGATCTACTTCCAGGGCCACGCCTCGCCCGGCATCTACGCCCGCGCCTTCCTCGAAGGCCGGCTCGGCGAACGAGCAAGCTGCACAATTTCCGCCAGGAACTGGCCGAGGGCGGCGGCCTGTCGTCGTATCCGCACCCCTGGCTGATGCCCGATTTCTGGCAGTTCCCCACGGTGTCGATGGGTCTCGGGCCGATCATGGCCATCTACCAGGCCCGCTTCAACCGCTACCTCGAACACCGCGGCCTCAAGAAGACGGCCGGCCAGCACGTCTGGTGCTTCATGGGCGACGGCGAATCCGACGAGCCGGAGTCGCTCGGCGCCTTCACCCTGGCCTCGCGCGAGGGTCTCGACAACCTGATCTTCGTCATCAACTGCAACCTCCAGCGGCTCGACGGCCCGGTGCGCGGCAACGGCAAGATCATCCAGGAGCTGGAGGCGGCCTTCCGCGGCGCCGGCTGGAACTGCATCAAGGTCATCTGGGGCTGCGACTGGGACCCGCTGCTGGAGCACGACAAGAGCGGCCTGCTCGTCAAGCGCATGGGCGAGGTGGTGGACGGCGAGTTCCAGAAGTACACCGTCGAGCCGGCGGCGCCTACATCCGCGAGCACTTCTTCGGCAAGTATCCCGAGCTGCTCAAGCTGGTCGAGCACCTGTCCGACGAGCAGCTGCGTCAAGCTGAAGCGCGGCGGCCACGACCCGGAGAAGGTCTACGCGGCCTACAAGGCGGCCGTGGAGCACAAGGGATCGCCGACGGTCATCCTGGCCCACACCATCAAGGGCTACGGCCTGGGCGAGGCCGGCGAGGGCAAGAACATCGCCCACCAGGCCAAGAAGCTCGACGCCAAGCACCTGTTGGAGTTCCGCAACCGCTTCGGCCTGAGCGTGCCCGACGAGGCGGCCGAGAAGGCCGCCTTCTACAAGCCGCCGGAGGACTCGCGAAGAGATTCAGTACCTCAAAAAGCACCGCGAAGACCTCGGCGGCTCGCTGCCGGCCCGCGTGGTCAAATGCCCGCCGCTGCAGGCGCCCGGCGCCGCCTTCGTCAAGCCCTACGCCGGCGGCAGCGGCGACAAGAAGCCGTCCACGACCATGGCGTCTTCGTGGACATGCTCGCCCGCCTGCTGCGCGACAAGGAGCTCGGCAAGTGGATCGTGCCGATCATTCCCGACGAGGCGCGCACCTTCGGCATGGACCCGTTCTTCGCCAAGTACAAGATCTACTCGCAACGTCGGCCAGCTCTACGAGCCGGTGGACGCGGAGTTCCAGCAGGCCGCCTACCGCGAGGCCAAGAACGGCCAGCTCCTGGAGGAGGGCATCACCGAGGCCGGCTCGATGTCGTCGTTCATCGCGGCCGGCACCGCCTACGCCACGCACGGCGTGCCGACGATCCCGTTCTACATCTACTACTCGATGTTCGGCTTCCAGCGGATCGGCGACCTGATCTGGGCGGCGGCCGACCTGCGGACGCGCGGCTTCCTGCTGGGGGCGACGGCCGGCCGCACCACGCTCAACGGCGAGGGCCTGCAGCACGAGGACGGCCACAGCCACATCGCTGGCCTCGACGGTGCCGAACGTCGTGGCCTACGACCCGGCCTTGGCCTACGAGCTGGCCGTCATCATCCGCGACGGCATCCGCCGCATGTACGAGGACGTGACGGAAGACATCTTCTACTACATCACCCTCTACAACGACAATTACCCGATGCCGCCGATGCCCGAAGGCTGCGACGGAAGGCATCCTCAAGGGACTGTACAAGCTGCGGCCGGCCGGCAACGCCAAGGCCAAGGGGGCGAAGGTCCACCTGTTCGGCAGCGGGCCGATCCTGCTGCACGCCCTGCGGGCGCAGGAGTTGCTGGCGGAGCATTTCGGCGTGGCGGCCGACGTCTGGAGCGCGACCAGCTACAAGGAGCTGCGCCGCGAGGCGCTGGAAGTGGAGCGCTGGAACCTGCTGCACCCGACGGAGAAGCCGCGGCAGAGCTACGTCCAGACGCTGCTGGCGAAGGAGGAAGGCCCGTTCGTGGCGGCCAGCGACTTCATGCGGGCGTTGCCGGAGATGATCGGCCGCTGGGTCCCGGGCGGCCTGTTCGCGCTGGGCACCGACGGCTTCGGCCGCAGCGAGACGCGGGCGGCTCTGCGGCGGCACTTCGAGGTGGACGCCGAGTGCATCGCCGTGGCGGCGCTGTACCAGCTGGCCCAGCGCGGCAAGGTCAAGCCGGAAGTGGTGCAGCAGGCGATCCAGAAGTTCGAGATCGACCCGGAAAAGATCAGTCCCATGCGAGCTTAGTCCGCAGTCCGTAGTCCGTAGTCCGTAGTGAAGCCAAGCAGGCTTGCCGCTACGGATTACGGACTACGGACTACGGACTCCCGGAGGGCTAGATGGCCATCGAGATCAAACTGCCGGCCCTGAAGGAAAACGTGGACACGGTCGAGGTCAACGCGGTGCATTGCGCGCCCGGCGAGACGGTGGCCAAGGACCAGGTGCTCCTCGAAGTCCAGGCCGACAAGACGGCCCTGGACGTGCCGTCGCCGTCGGCCGGCCGCGTCACCGACGTGCGCGTCAAGGTGGGCGAGCAGATCAAGGTCGGCCAGGTCATCTGCCTCCTGGAAGCGGGCGGCAACGGCGAAGCGACCAAGGGCGCGGCCGCCCCGGCCAAGCCGGTCGAAGCCCCCAGGGCGAAGCAACTGGAAACGCCGCCGAGGACGGAGACGACGGCGCGGCCGCAACCGAAGGCTTCGGCCGTCGTCGCCCCGGCGCCGGCCGTCAACCGGCTCACACCGGCCGGCCCCGCCACGCGCCGACTGGCGCGGGAACTCGGCGTCGATCTGACGCGGGTGGCCGGCAGCGGCCGGGCCGGCCGCGTCGTCGAGGAGGACGTGAAGGCGTTCGTCCGCCAGTTCGCCTCGGGCCCCGCCGCGCCCGCCGTGAACGGCGGCGTCCAGGCGCCGCCCGCGCTGCCCAACTTCGAGCAGTGGGGGCCGGTCGAGATTCAACCGCTTTCGGCGATCCGTAAAGCGACCGCCCGGCAAATGAGCCTGGCCTGGAGCCAGGTCCCGCACGTCACGCAGCACGACTCGGCCGACGTGACCGACCTCGAAGCCTTCCGCAAGCAGCAGCAAGACCCTAGGAAGCCGAAGCTGACGGTGACGGCGTTCGCCCTCAAGGCCGTGGCCGTGGCGCTGCGCGAATTTCCGATGTTCAACTCCAGCCTCGACCTCGCCGGCAACCGGCTGGTCCTGAAGCGCCACTACCACATCGGCGTCGCCGTGGACACCGAGAACGGCCTGCTGGTGCCGGTGATCCGCGACGTGGACAAAAAGAGCGTGGTCGAGTTGGCCGAGGAGCTAACGGCCGTGGCCGACCGGGCCAAGCAGCGCAAGCTCGACGGCGCGGAGCTGAAGGGCGGCACGTTCACGATCACGAACCTCGGCGGCATCGGCGGCACCGGCTTCACGCCGATCGTGAACTATCCGGAGGTGGCGATCCTGGGCCTGTCGCGCGGCCGGCTGGAGGCGGTGGTGCGCGGCAAGGAAATCACGCCGCGTTTGATGCTGCCGCTGTCGCTGTCCTACGACCACCGCGTCATCGACGGCGCCGCCGCCGCCCGCTTCACGCGCCGCCTGGCGGAGATGCTCGAAAACCCCATGCTGATGCTGCTGCACGCATAACGCCCATAAGGGACGAGGCTTGTCGGCGGCGATACCTGAAGCGAGTCCGCGCATGATCCCGGTTGTGGTCTTCAGGACGAAGCACACCGCGAAAGTTGGCGGCCGGGATCTGAAGCTCGTGCCGTGCGAGAACTGCTCGACCGAGCACGTCTACGTCCTCGAGCGGGAGGGGTCGGGGGTCGGTACCAGCGTCTAGGCCCTGAACGACGAAGGGGCCCGGGACAACGCCGCGTCGTCGGCCAAGGGGTCCCTCCGGGAGTACCTGGCGAACGACTTCGACTCGGTCCCGTGCCCGGCCTGCGGGAACTACCAGCGGTACATGTTCACGAAGCTCCTCGAGGAGCAGTCCACGTGGGGCCCGGTCACCGGGCTGGGGACCCTGGCCGTGGGAGTCGTGGCGGCCGTGGCCGGCGTGTACTGGAGCCTCGTCTACCTGGGCCGGCCGAGCGACTTCGCCCTGTGGCGGGTGGTCGCGGCCTGGTCAGCAATGGCGGCCGCCGGCCTGCTCGCCGCCTGGCTGTCGGCGGCCCGGCGGGCGTGGGAGCGCCGATTCGACCCGAACGTGGAGGACCAGCAGGCCCGCATTGAGAAGGGCCGGCGTCGGGCCGTCACGCGGGCGGCGCTCGAGGCGTTGCAGCGACCGGCGCCCTCCTGACCGAGTGCTGGATGGGGGGACAAAAGGGATCGGGAGTGAATGGCGCTGACCTAAGGCGTAAGGGCTGACTGCCCCGGGCTTTAAGGCGGATGCCCTGCCTTGCTATGGTGAGCGGTGTGGACGATCCCTTTCGCAAGGAGGCCATCCATGGCGCATCCTACCCCGCACCGCCCCGTCGGCCGCTTCGCCGCCGCCCGCCGCCGCTTCACCCAGGCCGCCGGACTCCCCTTTGCCGACCTGCTGCCCGCCGACGCCGTCGCTCGCGCCGTGGCGGCCGAGGGCGTCCGCTTTCGCGACTGCCTCTTCCCGTCGGCCGTCACCCCGTGGGTCTTTCTGTCCCAGGTGCTCGACGCCGCCCACTGCTGCCGCCAGACGCCGGCGAAGGCGCGCAAGGAGGTGGGGATGCGCCTGCCGGCGTACAACCCGATCCGCGGCGTGATGGCGCGGGCGGCGGGACGGTTGCCGTGGGAGGCGAGCTTCGCCGGGGCGGTGCGGACGGCGGCGGCCTTCGCCCCCCTGGCGTGGGCGGCGGACGAGGGGGAGTGGCAGGTGATCGCCGATCGGCTGTGGGCGGTCGGGGCGGAACACCGGGTGAGCGACCGGCCGGGACGGTGCGAACCGCGGGCGCAGAAGAGGAGGCCCCAGACCTACCCGCTGCTTAACCAGCCCCGCGACCACGCCCGAGCCCGGCTCACGGCAAGGCGTTGCGCCTAAAGTCAGCGCCATTCATCCAAGAGATTCCATCGCGCGGCGGCTTCCGTTGCCCTCCCATCCCCCGCCCGCTACCCTGCACTGCAGGGCCGGAGCTGGTTCCCGACCCGCTTTCAGCCCCATTGAGTACCCCGCATGTCCCCATCGCGCGACGACCTGGCCGAACGCTACCTCGCCCAGCTCCCCTACGCCCCCTATCCCGTCCAGGAAAACGCCCTCCTCGCCTGGTTCACCGCCGAACAGGGCGTCCTCGTCTGCGCCCCACCGGCACCGGCAAGACCCTCATCGCCCAGGCCGCCCTGTTCGAGGCCTTGCACACCAACACCGTCGTTTATTACACCACGCCGCTCATCGCCCTCACCGAACAGAAGTTCCACGAGATGCGGGACTCCGCCGTTCGCTGGGGCTTCCACGCCGACGACGTCGGCTTCGTCACCGGCAACCGCCGCGTCAACCCCAACGCCCGCGTCCTTGTCGTCGTGGCCGAGATCCTGCTGAATCGGCTGCTGCACCCCTCACCCCCGGCCCCTCTCCCCCGGGGGAGAGGGGAGGGGGTGAGGGGGGTTTTGATTTCAGCCACGTTTCGGCCGTCGTCATGGACGAGTTCCACAACTTCGCCGACCAGGAACGCGGCATCGTCTGGGAGCTGACGCTCGGCATGTTGCCGGCCCACGTTCGCCTTCTTTTGCTGTCCGCGACGGTGGGAAACGCCCCGGAGTTCCTGGCGTGGCTGGAACGGGCGCACGGCCGTAAACTGGAGTTGGTGGAGGGCAAGGAGCGCAAGGTGCCGCTCACTTTCCGCTGGGTCCCCGACGAGTTCCTCGGCGACCAGCTGGTGCGCATGGCCAAGGGCGAGGGCGACGGCCGCACGACGCCGGCCCTGGTCTTCTGCTTCAACCGCGACGAGTGCTGGAGCACCGCCGAGATGCTCAAGGGGCTGGACCTGTTCGCGCCGGGCGTCCGCGGGCCGCTCAACGACGAGGTGGACAAGCTCGAATGGACGCAGGGTGTCGGCCCGAAGCTCAAGCAGATGCTCCGCCGCGGCGTCGGCGTCCACCACGCCGGCATGTTGCCCAAGTACCGCCGCGTCGTCGAACGGCTGTTCACGCACAAGCTGTTGGCCGTGGTCGTCTGCACCGAGACGCTGGCGGCCGGCATCAACCTGCCGGCCCGCTCGGTGGTGCTGACCGCGCTGGTCAAGGGGCCGCGCGGCAAGGAGAAGCTGGTGGACGCCAGCACCGCCCACCAGATCTTCGGCCGGGCCGGTCGGCCGCAGTTCGACGACCGCGGCTTCGTCTACGCCATCGCCCATGAGGACGACGTGCGCATCCTCCGCTGGAAGGAGAAGTACGACCAGATCCCCGAGGACACGCGCGACCCCGGCCTTTTGAAAGCGAAAAAAGCTCTTAAAAAGAAGAAACCGTCGCGGCGCGACAACGCCCAGTACTGGAGCGAGTCGCAGTTCGCGCAACTGCAAGGCGCGCCGCCGGGCAAGCTCTACAGCAAGGGGCCGCTGCCGTGGCGGCTGCTGGCCTATCTCCTGAAGATTTCGCCGGAGATTTCCCGCGTGCGGACGGTGCTGCGCAAACGGCTCATGGACGCCCCGCGTCTGGCGGCCAGCGAAAAAGCGCTCGACCGAATGCTGCTGACGCTGGCCGACCGCGGCTTCGTCGTGCTTGATCCGGCGCCTCCGGTTGAGGCGAGCGGGGGGCGTCAGCCCCCTGATTCCGCACCCATCGCCGACCCCATGAAGAATCAGGGGGCTGACGCCCCCCGCTCGCCGTCGCCCGAGGATTATCACGTCGTGCGGGCGACGCCGACGACGGCCCTGGACAGGCTGCTCGTCTTCCGCAGCGTCCACCCGCTTTACGGCGCCTTCCTGCTCGACCAGCTCGGCGTCGCCGACCGCAACGAACGCCTCCAGGCGCTGGAGAGCGTGCTGGAAATGCCGCGGCCGCTGCTGCGCCACGTCCGTGTGCCGCGGCCCGACGAATTGCCGCCGGGACCGCTGCAAACGACCCGGCTCGACGCCGACCTGATCCGGCGCGGCCTCATCCTCGCCCCGCTGCCGAAGTCCGAAGAGGAAGAAGAGGACGACGAAGAGGAGGAAGAATATCCTCCGACCCTGGCCGACAAGCTGCGTCTGTTGTTCGACGCCCTCCATCCGACCGTGGCCGACGTGCATACGCAATCGGTCTGGGCGGCCGGCGAACTGCTGCGCTTCAACGGCAACTTCAACCTCTACGTGCGCACGCGCGACCTGGTGAAGCAGGAGGGCATCGTCTTCCGCCACCTGTTGCGGCTGATCCTGTTGTGCGGCGAATTCGCCCAGGTGACGCCGGCCGACGCCGACCCGGAGGCATGGCAGGCGGAGCTGCGCGAGCTGGCCGACCGGCTGACGGCCAGTTGCCGCGAGGTCGATCCGGCCAGCACCGACATGATGATCGAACAGGCCCACGCCGCCGACGTGGTGGAGGGCGAAACCGCCGCGCAAACGGCCGTCGAAACGGCGCCGGTGGAGGAGAAGTCCGGATTCGAGGCCGGCATCTTTGAGTGACTTCGTCCGGCTAAAAATCCCACGTGGTATCAGAGAGGAGGCCGTCTGTGGCGAAAGCGAACAATCGGCGGCAAACGAAGAAGGAAACGCAGCTTGATGAAGAGTATTTGAGTTTCGAGAACGCGACTAATCTCTGTGCTCACGTCTGCGGGAGGCGACGATCATCACGCGCCAGCCGGCGAGACAGCTTTCCCAATGGCGCATGTCGTCCCGCGGCGGGCGGAAGTGGTCGCGTAGCGGCACCGGTCGATTCTCCTGGCCCCTTTGTAGGCACCGGTTGCTATGCTTTCGCGGCCCTTCGACGACTCCACCTGTCGCCCGAATCTTGCCGGGCCGCGAAAGCATGTCGTCCACGACCCCATGCTTTCGCGGCCCGGCACGCCCGGGGAAACAGAATGCGTCTTAGTACTACAGCGCCCCGGCAGATGATCTTCTACGACAGGGGAGGATTTGGTACAAGGCGAGTTCGGGATTGCTGGAAGGGACATCGTCCGGAGGACGCGCATGGACGTGCAAGCACTTCGCCGACTCAAGCCCGAACTCGATCTGTTCCTGGAACGCTACCTGCCGCTGTTCGGTCGGGATGAGGCGCAGGACCATGCCCACCGCTTCGTGCAGGGTCTCCTGCTCGGCGGCGACCGCCGCAGCGTGGAGAACATCGCCGAGGCCATCGACGGCTGCGTGGTGCGTTCGTTGCAGAAGTTCATCGGCCAGTCGCCCTGGTCCGACGACGACATCGTGGAGGAGCTGCAACGGCATGTGACGGAAGTCCTGGGCGACGCGGACGCGTCCCTGAACGTCGATGAGACCGGCTTCCCCAAGAAGGGGACCAAGTCGGTCGGCGTCAAGCGGCAGTACGCCGGCTGCCTGGGGCGGACGGACAACTGCCAGATCGGCGTCTTCGTCAACTACCGCTCGGCGGCCGGGCACACGCTGATCGACCGGCGGCTGTTCCTGCCCGAGGAGTGGGCCGCCGACGGGCCGCGGCGTCAGGAGGCTGGGGTGCCGGAGGCGGTGGTGTTCCGCACCAAGCCGGAGTTGGCCCTGGGGATGGTGCAGCAGGCGGTCGAACGCGGCCTGCCCTTCCGCTGGGTGACGGCGGACAGTGTTTATGGCGACAGCCCGACCTTCGTGCAGGGCGTACGGGCGTTGGGCAAGTGGTACGTCGTGGATACGTCCGCCGACGCCCGCGTCTGGCTGACCGAGCCGGAGGTGATCCCGGCCGGGACCAAGGGCCCTCGGGGTCGGGCGACGACACAGCCGAGGGCGGCGACCAAGCCCCGACGGGTGGATGAGGTCGTGGAGGAGTTGCCGGCCAAGGCCTGGAAGCGGCTGGTGGTCGCCGAAGGCAGTCAGGGGCCGCGGATCTACGAATACGCCTTCGTGTGGGTCTGGTTCAGCGAGGAGGGGCTGCCGTCCGGGCGAGAGCGTTTGCTGGTGCGGCGTTCGCTGGGGCAGCAGGCGGAGGTGAAGTACCACCGCTCCAACGCGCCGGCGGAGGTTCCTCGGGAGAAACTGGCTTGTGTGCGGGGCGGCCACTGGTCGGTGGAACAGAGTTTCGAGGCGGCCAAGGGGGAGTGCGGGCTGGACGAATACGAGACGCGGGGCTGGACGGGCTGGCACCACCATACGGCGCTGTCGCTGCTGGCCCTGTGGTTCTTGTCGCTGCAACGGCGGCGGTTGGGGGAAAAAAGAGCCGCAGATGACCGTGCCCGAGGTGCGGCGCTGCTGGTGCATCTGCTCGACGTGCGGCGGTGGGATGAGGCGGAGATCCTGCACTGGTCGGCATGGCGGCAGGAGCGGAACCGCATCGCGAAGGAATGCCATCGCAAACGTCGCCAGGCCGAAATGGCCCGGCGACGTAGGTGTTAGCGAGAGGCGCTGTAGTATTAGAGCCACTAACACAATGGCGAGCGGCCGGCGTAAGCCGGCTGGTGAAGGCCAAACCAGCCGGCTTACGCCGGCCGCTCGCCCATAAAGTTAGTGCCTCTTAGCCGCAGATGACCGCTTCGTAAGTTCGTCGCCACTGGCTCGTAACCGCATTCACCACAATGCGAGTGAGCGCACAAGGGGTCGTGACGAACCGGCGCCCGTCCGGGCCGGAAGCGTTGGCGACGGACAAAATGCACCGTCGCTAACGCTTCCGGCCCGGACGGATTAGCCGCCGCAGCCACAGGCCCACGTCCAGGCGCTCGGCCTCCCGAAACAGCACTTCTTCTCTCTGAAATTGCCATACCGCCCAGCGCAGGGCCAGCCAGCCGTAGATCCCAGTCGCCGCCAGCACCGGGAAAAAGTACGGCCAGGGCGAAGGCCCCGCCGGTTCGGGGCTGATGAGTCGCTGCAACAGCAGCGCCACGCCCGTCACCGGGGCCAGACTGTACGGCACGTTCAGTTCCACGCCGGGCAGCAGCGTCAACAGGACCAGCGGCAGCGTCAACAGGAAGAGCGGCATGAGATAATATTGACCCTCCTTGGAGCTGCGGGCGTAGGCGCCGACGGCCAGGCACAGGGCGCTGAACAACGCCGCCAGCGGCGGCGCCAGCAGCACGCCCCAGAACAACGCCTCCGGCCGGAAGGAGTCGTTGGGCATTCCGCCGCTGAGCACCCAGGCGGTCAGGCCCAGGCTGAGCAAGTTGAGCAGGGCCGTGGCCGTGCTGAAGACCCAAATGGTCAGGAATTTGCCCCAGACGATCTCCTCGCGGCTCACCGGGCTGATCAGCAGCGTCTCCATCGTGCCGCGTTCCTTCTCGCCGGCGCACAGATCCACGGCCGGGTAGAGCGCCCCACCATCGACCACATCACCAGCACGAACGGGAACACGCGCAGCAACATGCCGAACAGGTCGTCGGCGGCCCGCCTGGCGGTCGAGCGGGTGACTTTGGCGTCGTCGATTCGGAAGGGGTCGTCGAAGTTCGCGGGAAGGCCGAGCCGTTTGAGCCGGAGCCGCGTGATCGCCATTTTCCACCGGACCAGGACGCCGGTGAATCGGTCGCGGACGGCGTGGGAAAGGTCGTCGTTGTCGCGGTCCAGCAGCAGCAGGGCCGGGCGCCCTCCTTCACCGACCCGCCGCGCGAAGTCTCGCGGAACGATCACGACGAGATCGACGGCATGGGCGTCAAGCGGCCGTCGGAGGGCGGCCAGAGATTCGGCGGCGGTCGGGTCCGACAATACGGCCTCGTCCGCCGAGAGGCCTCGGACTTCCAGCGGCTTCGGGTCGTCCGGGTCGATGTAGGCCGGCGACGGCCGCCAGCCGTTCGGCCCTTCGACGAGGAGCGGCTTCGCGGCGTCGGAAGCGTCCGACTCGGTCGGCAGGTTATCGAGGCCGTAGACGCCAACGACTTGCGGCGCCTGGCCGAACGAGCCGGCCACTTCCACCAGGCCGGCGCCGAGGAGGGGGTAAAGAACGAGCGGCAACACCGCCACCATGAGGACGGTGCGGCGGTCGCGCAGCTGGTCGCGCAGTTCCCGCATCCAGATCAGACGGACGATGGACCAGCGCATGGGGGTCTCGTTCCGTGGCGCCGGTTAGCCGCGACGCGCAGCGGAGCGCTCGGGACAGGCGCTCCGCTGCGCGTCGCGGCTAACCGGCGCGGCGCGTTCTACGCCAGGATGTCCGTCACCACGTTGCCGTACACGTCGGTCAGCCGGTAGTCGCGGCCGGCGTGTCGATACGTCAGCTTTTCGTGGTTGAGGCCCATCAGGTGCAGGATGGTGGCGTGCAGGTCGTGGACGTGGACCTTCTTCTCGACGGCGTTCCAGCCGAACTCGTCGGTGGCGCCGTAGGCGAGGCCGCCTTTGACGCCGCCGCCGGCCAGCCACATGCTGAAACCGAACGGGTGGTGTTCGCGGCCGTCGGCGCTCTCGGCCGTCGGCGTCCGGCCGAACTCGCCGCCCCAGAGGACGAGCGTGTCCTTGAGCAAGCCGCGCGATTTGAGATCGGTCAAGAGGCCGGCGATGGGGCCGTCGGTGGCGGCGCAGTTGTTCGGCAGTTCCGTCTTGAGGCCGCCGTGCTGGTCCCACAGCTGGCAGCTCGACCGCTTCGCCGTGACGGTGTGGTAGACCTGCACGCAACGGACGCCGCGCTCCACCAGCCGCCGCGCCAGCAGACATTGCTTGCCGAACGTCTCCGTCGCCTTGTCGTTCAGGCCGTACAACGCCTTCGTCGCCGGCGATTCGTTGTCCACGTTGAACGCCGCGGGCGCCTCGGTCTGCATCCGGATAGGCCAACTCGAAGGAGGCGATGCGGGCGTTGAGCTGGCTGTCCTCCTCGCGCCGCTTGCGGTGCAAATCGTTGAGTCTGTTGCAGCGTGTCGAGCTGGTCCCGCTGGCGGGCGGGCGGGACATCGGGATTTTTGAGGTTGGCGATGGGGTTATTGAGGTCGGCGACCAGCGTTCCCTGGTAGGCGGCGGGCAGGAAGCTGGAACTCCACAGCGGGGCGCCCTGGGCCGGCTGCGACGGGCTGACGACGATGAATCCGGGCAGACTCTGGTTCTCGCTGCCGAGGCCGTAGAGCAGCCACGAGCCGAGGCTGGGCCGCGAAAACGCCTGCTCGCCGGTGTTCATCTGGAGACAGGCGCCGTTGTGGTTGATGTTGTCGGCCACCATCGAGCGGATGAGGCAGATGTCGTCGATGCGGCCGCCGACCTTGGGGAACAGGTCGCTGACTTCGATGCCGCTCTGACCGCGCTTACTGAACTTGAAAGGCGACGGGAGGCAATTGGTGGTCTTGGTGCGGACGAGCTTCGGTTGCTCGAACGGCAGCGGCTTGCCCGCGTTCTTGGCGAGGGCGGGTTTGGGATCGAAGAGATCGACGTGCGACGGGCCGCCCGACATGAAGAGGAAGATGACGCGCTTGGCCTTCGGCGCGAACATCGGCGGTTTGACGGCGAGCGGGTTGTCGGCGGCGCGGGCGCGGCCGGTTTCGGCGGCGAGCAGGCCGGCGAGGCCGATCATGCCGAAGCCGTTGGCGAAGGTGCGCAGCGCCTGGCGGCGGTTGAGCGGCGTATTCGAGTAAAGCGGATTCATTGGTTCGTCTCCTCGCCTTTCGATTGTTATCCGTCGCTCACGCTTCCGGCCCGGACGGATTGAGAACCTTGGTCCGAGTCCGGGCCGGCGGAAACCGCCGCGCGGATTTCCGCGATCATGTCGGCCATTTCTCCGCTCAGTTCGTCACTGACCACCGTAAGCGAACGGAAATGCGTTCCGGGCTGCCAGCGCTTTCCCACGAGCACATGGAGCATCGTGTTGGCGTTTTCGGGGACGGCCCCAAATTCTTCCCAGCTCGCCGCCGCCGCCTCGTCCCGGTACACGAAGAACTCGTCTCCGGACGGCACGGGCAGCCGTGAATCGTCGATGCGAGGCAAAGGCGCGAGGTCGTCGGTGTTCTGAAACACATAATCCTTCCAGTGTCGCCGCGCTATACTCAAGATGGCGTCCACCGCCGCACGCTCATCGCGCACCCAAAACACGGTATCCACTCCGCCGATCATGTCCCACCCGCCTTTCCCTCGTAAGTCTGCCTGACGCGCTCCACGTCGTAGTCCGTCGGAGAATAGAAGATCCATTCGCCGCGGTCGTTGTCCAGTCGCTTGAGATCGCCCACGTCAACGAACGAGAAGAGGAACGCTTGTTTAATCTTGGGCACCCGGATCTTGGTGAACAGATTCGGCTCGTCAGGGCCGTAGGTCGTAAAGTACGCCCCCACCGGATGCGCCTTTTGCGGAGGCTGAAAAGCCTTGAACCGCCATATCGGCGTCGCGCGGATCGCGTTCCAGGCTGCCTTGTTGGTAAAATGGTTCATCTCAGCGGCGCGGCCTCCTCCCATGATAGCCGGCGGATGCGCCGAACGTCAGTCCACATAAATGAACTCATTCGCACACAACAACACCTGGCAATACTCCTCCCACGCCTTCGCCGTCCCGCCGCCGCGCCCCAGGAAGTCCAGGCCGATCTTCACCTCCTCATCGACCGGAGGCCGTCCGTATAGCAGCACGTACGCCCGCCGAATCCGCGCGCGGTCGTCCTTGTTGCCGTCGGCGATGCGCTTCGCCAGCGCGTTCGCTTGCTCCCGGACGAACGGATGATTCATCACGAACAGCGCCTGCGGCGCCACGGTCGAAACCGTGCGCCGATCCACCAGGGCCGTCGAGTCGGCCTGGTCGAACAGCGGGCCGAAGCCGGAACGGTCGGAGCGCACCGTCATCAGGTAGACGGTGCGGCGCGGCACGTTGAAATCGCGCACGCCGGGGCCGCCCTCGGTGTGGTCCAGCCGGCCGGCCACGGCCAGCATACTGTCACGGACGCCTTCCGCTTCCAGGCGTCGGCGGTTCATGTGGTACAAAAGGCGATTTTCCGGATCGAGATTCGACTTCTCATTCTCGCACGACTGCCGGTAGGTGGCCGACAGCATCATCAGGCGGTGCATGGCCTTGATCGACCATCCCGACTTCACGAACCGATCGGCAAGATAATCGAGTAGTTCGGGATGACTCGGCCGGCCGCCGAGTTTGCCGAAGTTGCTCGGCGTGGCGACGATGCCTTCGCCGAAATGGTGCTGCCAGATGCGGTTGACCATGACGCGGGCGGTCAGCGGATTGTCGGGCCGCGTCAGCCACTCCGCCAGTTGCAAGCGGCCGCTGCCCTCCGTGATCGGCTTCTGGTCTTTCCCCGCCAGGATCTCCGGGAAGCGGCGCGGCACGAGGTCGCCCAAGTGGTCGTAGCGGCCGCGCAGGTGGATGCGAACATCGTGGACGCCGGCGTGCGGGCTGCCGGGCACGCCGCCTTCCTGCGCCCCTTCGGCGAACTCCGTCGCCGGCGGCGGCGTCAGCGGGATGCGCAGCATCGGCGGCCCGTTGGTTTTGGGTCCGACGTCCGGCAGGATGTGCGTGCTGAAGAAGATGCCGGCCAGGCCGTAGTAATCGGCCTGCGAGATCGGGTCGAACTTGTGGTCGTGGCAGCGGGCGCAGGCCACCGTCAGGCCGAGGAACGTCCGGCTCGTCACGTCCACCTGATCGTCGGCGATGTCGGTGAGCAGTTTGTCCTTGTCGGCGTCGCCGCCGCCCCAGTTGCCGATGGCGAGAAAGCCGGTGGCGATTATCCCCTGTCGGTTGACGCCGTCCTTGCCGGGGAGGAGGTCGCCGGCGATCTGATCGCGGACGAACTGGTCGTAGGGCAGATCGCGGTTGAAGGCGTCGATCACCCAATCGCGGTAGCGCCAGGCGTCCTGGCAGTCCATCTCCCGGCCGGTGGTGAGGATGCGCGAGTCGAACGAGTCGGTGTAGCGGGCCAGGTCGAGCCAGTGGCGGCCCCAGCGCTCGCCGTAGGCCGGCGACGCCAGCAATCGGTCCACCACCTTCTCGAAAGCGTTCGGCGATTCGTCCTTGAGGAAGGCGTCGATCTCCACCGGCGTCGGCGGCAGTCCCGTCAGGTCGAACGTCGCCCGTCGCAGCAGGGTGGGCTTGTCGGCGGGCGCGGCCGGCTTGAGTCCCTTGGCCTCCAGGGAGGCGAGGATGTAGCGGTCCAGGTCGGAATGCGGCCCATGCCGCATCCTTCACCGCCGGCGGCGGGACGACGTGAACCGGCCGGAACGCCCAGAATTGCCGCTGTTCGTCGGTGATGTGGAAGCCGCCGGAGTTCGCGACCGCGCCGGCGGGATAGGGAAGTCCGATCTCGACCCAGCGCGTCAGGACGGCGATTTCCCTTTCCGACAGCGGCTTGTCCTTGGGCATTTTCAGCGCGTCGGACCAGTGGACGGCTTTGATGAGCAGGCTGTCGGCCGGCTTGCCGGGGACGGCGGCCGGGCCGTTGTCGCCGCCCCGGAGGACCGCCTCGCGCGATGTCAGTTTGAGCCCGCCGCGCGTCTTCGCGCCGCCGTGGCACTTGAAGCAGCGCTCGACCAGCAACGGGCGCACGTTCTTCTCGAAGAACTCGTCGCCGGCCTGTTCAGCGCGAGCGGTGGCGGTCGCCGCCAGCAGAAAACAGCCGAGGACGGCGCCAAACGCCGGGATGCGGCGCGAGTCGGGTTTCATGCGGACGCCTCAAGGCGGGCGGGCGGGCGGGGATGGCGAGCGGGCCTTGGGGTTAATGATACGCTCCGCCGTAGGCGTCGTACAACGGAAAAAGCGAGCCGGGCCGCATTGTGCGGCCCCGGTGCGACCGACAGTTCCACGTTGGAATGCCGGCTCCGGAGGGGTCTGATCGGCGACGTCCCGGCTGATCCATGCCGTCGATTCATTCATGACTCGCCGTCTCGCGGCCGCGGGACGCCTCGATGATCCGCCCCTTCCGTCTTCGTCGAAGTACAACAGTGCGTAGTCGGCCCACCGCACCGCGTTGACGATTTCCTCCGCGGAGGCCCAGTGTCCTTCCATCGCGGGCTTGAACTCGGCCGGCGTGGTTGGGATCAGATGCAGCCGTTGGAGGGGAGGTACGCACGATTCGCCGCCTCCGCGTACAATGACTATAGACTGTTCGCTCCAACTCCCCGAGGATTTCGCCATGCGCCGCGCCGTCGTCATCGACGCTGTCCGAACCCCCGTCGGCCGCGCCCACCCCGAGAAGGGTATTTACCGCGACGTTCGCGCCGACGACCTCTCGGCCGATCTGATGCGGGCGTTGCTGGAACGCGTCGGCGTCCCCGCCTCCGAGGTCGAGGACATCGTGTGGGGCTGCGTCAAGCAACAGGGCGAACAGGGCTACGACGTCGCCCGCATGGCCGCGCTGATCGCCGGCTTGCCGCTGGAGGTCGGCGGCGTGACGGTCAACCGCAACTGCGGCTCCAGCCTCCAGGCCGTCAACCAGGCCGCCCAGAGCATCGCCGCCGAGTGCGAGGACGTGCAGATCGCCGGCGGCGTCGAGCACATGCAGCACATCCCGATGGAGGCCGGTTTCGACGCCAGCCCGCGCCTCTACTATCATCACAGCCCCGCCGTGATGAACATGGGCCTGACGGCCGAGAACCTCGCCCTGCGCTACCGCATAAGCCGCCGTGAGCAGGACGAGTTCGCCCTCCGCAGCCACCAGCGGGCCGCCCGCGCGACCGACTCCGGCGAGTTCGCCCGCGAAATCATCCCGACCTGGGGCCGCGACGAGGAGGGGCGGCGCAAGGTGATGACGGAGGACCAGTGCATCCGCCGCGACACGACCCTGGAGGCGTTGGGGGCGCTGAAGCCGGCGTTCATGCCGGAGGGCGGCACGGTGACGGCCGGCAACGCCAGTCCGCTCAACGTCGGCGCGGCGGCCCTCCTGATCATGTCGGAAGAGCGGGCGAAGGAACTTGGGCTGAAACCGAAGGTGCGCATCCGGTCGATGGCGGTGGCGGGGGTCGATCCGTCGGTGATGGGCATCGGTCCCGTGCCGGCGACGCACAAGGCCCTGGAACGGGCCGGCCTGAAGCTGGAGGACATCGACCTCATTGAGTTGAACGAGGCGTTCGCGGCCCAGGCGCTGTCGGTGATGAAGGTGTTGAAGGCGGACCCGGAGAAGGTGAACGTGCGCGGCGGCGCCATCGCCATCGGCCACCCGCTCGGCGGCAGCGGGGCGCGCATCGCCACGACGCTGATTCATGCGATGATGGATCGGAAAGCGAAGCTAGGACTGGCGACGATGTGCATCGGGGCGGGCCAGGGGATCGCGACGATTTTTGAGGCGGTCTAAAGAATCCACCACGGAGGTCAAAGAGAACACGGAGAGAAGAAAGCGGGTAGCGGGCTTGCCATTCGCCGGCGGCCAAGCCGGATTTCTGAAAGACGCCGGCCCCGCCGCGTCCGAAACGCCTGGTCTTCGGGGCGTACCGCCTTCTCCCTGAAACTGGCCTTCCGCCGCTTTGGTACAATGGCGACGCCCGACATCGCCAGGGGAGATAGGTGACGATCATGCAATCGGCCCTGCGCCTGGAAACCACGATCCTGCCCGGCCATCGCCTCGAAGTCAGCGCTCCCGAACTGCCGGAGGGCGTCAAGGTCGAGGTCATCGTCGTGTTGCCGGAAAAGCCGGAACCGCCTCGGATGTCCATGTTGGAGTTTTTGGCCACCTTGCCGCCCGGCCCGCGCGCTTTCCCGACCTGGGAGGAGTACGAACGCTTCTTGAGGGAGGAGAAAAACGCGTGGGAGCGCTGATCCTACCTGGGTCCGGATTGGTGTACCTCGACGCTAACCCGATCATCTACACCGTCGAGAAACATCCCGTGTACGGGCCGTTGCTTCAGCCACTGTGGCAGGCCGCTCGGGCCAAGACCATCGAAGTAGTCGCCAGCGAACTGGCGTTCATGGAGACGCTGGTTGGCCCGCTCAAAACCGGGAACGCGTCATTGGAGCGCGCCTATGAACAGGCGCTTCTGGGGACGGACATGCGCCTTCTGCCCATCACGCAACCCATACTGCGTGAGGCGGCCCGGCTACGCGCCACGACCAGGCTGAAAACGCCCGACGCGCTGCACGCGGCCACCGCCAACAAGCCGGCTGCGCGCTCTTTGTCACGAACGATCCCGACTTTCGCGGCGTTGCCAGCCTCCCTTTGGTGATCTTGGACGATCTGCTAAAGCCTTGATCCGGGAAACCCTTACGATTATCTCGAAATGCCCGACCCCGACCGCCTCCTGACGACCCTCCAACGAGCCGCCGACGCCTTCCGCGCCACGCCCGGCCGCCGCGGCCGCGTCGTCGATTTGCAAGGGGCCGCCGAAGTCCTCGTCGCCGGCGACCTCCACGGCAACATCGACAACTTCCGCGACCTGCTCCGGATCGCCGACCTCGCCCACAACCCGGCCCGCCATTTCGTCCTGCAGGAAGTCGTCCACGGGCCGCACCGCTACCCGGCCGGCGGCGACCGTTCGCACCAACTGCTCGACCTCGTCGCCGCCCTCAAATGTCAGCAGCCGCGCCAGGTGCATTTCCTGGTCGGCAACCACGAACTGGCCCAGGCCACCGACCGACGCATCGCCAAGGATGACGTGGAGTTAAACGACCTTTTTACTCAGGGAGTGTACACGGCCTACGGCGGCCGCGCCGAGGAGGTGTACGCCGCCTACCTACGGCTAATCGCCGTCGCCCCGCTGGCGCTGCGCACCCCCAACCGCGTCTACCTCAGCCACAGCCTGCCGCCGGCTTCGCGCCTACCGGACTTCGACCCCGCCGCCCTGGAGCGCGACGACGCCGCCGAGGCGGACTGCCTTCCCGGCGGTCCCGTCCACAGCCTCGTCTGGGGCCGCGACACGCGCCCGGAAACGGCCGCCGCCTTCTTGCAAAAGGTGGACGCCGACCTGCTCATCACGGGCCACGTCCCGTGCGACGCCGGCTTCGACGCCCCCAACGACCGCCAGCTGATCCTCGACAGCCTCGCCCGGCCGGCCGCTTACTGCCTGTTCCCCGCCGACCGGCCGATGACGCACGCCGAGTTGTTGAAGTGTGTACGCCTTTTGTGATCCCCAATACTATGAACTCCGAATCGCCGACCAACCGCCCGCCGCTGCCGGAAACGCCCCTGGACGCCCTCGGGCCGCCGGTGCGCGAACGGGTCGTCGTCGAGGGCCGCGCCTTCGTCATCGACCGGCCCGGCGATTCGGACAAACTGCTGGATCACCCGGCCGTCCACGCCGCCTTCGCCGCCGACGAATATCTCCCTTACTGGGCCGACCTCTGGCCGGCCGCGTGGATGCTGGCCAAGGCCATCCTCCGCGAACCGTGGGCCGAACACCAGGCCCGCCTCGGCCCACTGACCGCCCTGGAGATCGGCTGCGGCCTCGGCCTGCCGGGAGTCGCCGCCCTGTCGGCCGGCCTGGCCGTCACCTTTAGCGACTACGACGCCACCGCCCTGCGCTTCGCCGCCGACAACGCCCGCGCCAACGGCTTCCTCGACTTCCAGACGCTGCAGCTCGACTGGCGCTACCCGCCGGCGACGCAGTATCCCGTATTGCTGGCCTCCGACCTGATATACGAAGTCCGCAATGTCGCCCCATTAGTGGGCCTCATTCAAAAGACAATGCGCCCGGACGGCTTTTGCCTGCTGACCGACCAGGACCGCGTGCCGTCGCACGTGCTGCGCGACACGCTGACCGCGGAAGGGATGCCGTTCACCACGCGGGTCATGCGGGCCGGCGAACCCGGCGGCCGGCGGCTCAAGGGCACGCTGTACCGTATCGGCGGGCGATGAAAGGGGTCGTGTTACTCCGATGAATGACGCCGACCTGCCCGCCCTTCTCGGCGGATCGCCGATCCGCCCCGCCGGTCCGCCGGACTGGCCGCCCGCCGACGAGGCGGTCGGCCGGGCGTTGCAGGACGCCTGGCGCGACGGCTCGTGGGGCAAGTACCAGGGCGGTCACGTCGAGCGGCTGGAGCAACGCCTGGCCCGGGAACACGTCGTCCCCTTCGCCGCGGTCTGTTCCGGCGGCACGCTGGCCGTCGAGTTGGCCCTGCGCGCCCTGAGGGTCGGCCCCGGCGACGAGGTAGCGCTCGCCGCCTACGACTACCCCGGCAATTTCCTCGCGGTCCACGCGGTCGGCGCCCGGCCGGTGCTGGTGGACGTGGCGCCGGACGACTGGAACCTCGATCTCACCTCCTTGGCGGAGGCGCTCGGCCCGGCGGTGCGGGCGGTGATCGTCTCGCATCTGCACGGCGGCCTGGTCCCCATGCGGGAGTTAACGGATCTGGCTTCCGCGCGCAACATCGCGGTGGTTGAAGACGCGGCCCAGGCGCCGGGGGCGGTAGTGCAGGACCGGCGCACCGGGGCGTGGGGCGACGTGGGCGTACTCAGTTTCGGCGGTTCCAAGCTGCTGACGGCCGGCCGCGGCGGCGCGTTGCTGACCGGCCGCGCCGACCTCTACCAGCGCCTCCGTTTACTGATGCACCGATCCGGAAATGTGCTATATCCCCTCTCCGAACTCCAGGCGGCCGTGCTGGCGCCGCAGCTCGACCGCCTCGACGAGCGCAACGCCCACCGCCGCCGGGCCGTCGGATTGCTGGCCGAACGTCTCCGAGACGTGCCGGGGCTGTCGCTCTTCCGCAGTCGCACCGACGGCGAGACGTGCTATTACAAGGTCGGCTTCGGGTACGACGCCGAACGCTTCGGGTTAACGCGGTCACGCTTCATCGCCGCCGTGCGGGCGGAGGGCGTCGCCCTAGATGAGGGATTCCGCGCTCTGCACGTCGGCCGGTCGCCGGAGCGCTACCGCCGCGTCGGATCGCTGACGGAGGCGGAACGCGCCCACGCCGGCTGCGTCGCGCTGCACCATCCAGTCCTTCTCGGATCGGATGAGGAGGTGGAACAGGTTGCGGAGTCCGTATGGAGGGTCCATCGCCACGCCGGTCGGCTCGCCTCCGCGTGAAAAACACCGACCCCGCCGGATAATCCGGGCGGGGTCGGGGGCTTCGGGGAGAAGCAAACCGAGGAATTGATTCAGTCCCCATAGGGGGAAGTGAAGGATGGCGAATAAGAATGCAATGGCCGTGCCGAAGGACGCCGGCTCGCCGGTTCGCCCGAAGGATTCGTCGCATATCTTTGTAAACGAGATGCTTACGGCATGTGATGTGTGCGAACGCTGGACGCGCCGTGTTTCCGTTAATTTACAAGCCGCGGTTACGACGTTAGCTCTTGCTCGCACCGCTTGGCGGCGGGCGATTCGAGACTTTACTCCTCTTCTTTTCGCCTTAACGTCGCCTCACGCCAGCACACCCTCGAGGACGCTCCCCGTGCTGATCGGCAGCGGCCGGTGCAACGCGTCGCGGATTTGCGTCTTGGGATCGACGCCGAGTAGATGGAACATCGTTGCCGACAGGTCCTCCGGCCGCGCCGGGTCGCTCGCCGGGAAGGCGCCCGTCCTGTCCGAGGCGCCGTAGACGAAGCCGCGCTTGACGCCGCCGCCGGCCAGGAGCGCGCAGTAACACTGCGGCCAGTGATCGCGGCCGGCCATGCTGTTGATCCGAGGCGACCGGCCGAACTCGCCCACCCACACCACCAGCGTCTCGTTCAGGAGGCCGCGGTCTTCCAAATCTTCCAGCAGCGTCGGCAGCGTCTGGTCGGCGATCGGCAGAAGCCAGTTTTTGAGGATCGGGTACATCGGTTTATTGCCGAAGCCGTGCGTGTCCCAGCCGCCCTCGCAGCCGCCGATGGTCTTCGAGAAGTAGACGTTGACGAACCGCGCCCCCGCCTCGACCAGCCGCCTCGCCAGCAGGCAGCCCTGGCCGTAGGTGGTGCGGCCGTAGCGGTCGCGCAGCGCCGCCGGCTCCGCCGACAGGTCGAACGCCTGCTTGACGCCCGACGACAGCAGCATGTTCAGCGCCTTGGCGTAGGTCTCGTCGATGCCGCGGGCGCGGGCCGAGTATTCCAGCAGCGCCGACTGCTCATCGACGAGCCGCATCATCGCCCTGCGGTCGGCGAGGCGGTCGGGCGTGAGGTTGTCGGGCAGACTCAGTTCGGGCATACGGAAGTCGGGCGCGTTGGGGTCCTGGCCGATGAACAGCGGGTCGTGGGCCTTGCCGAGGAAGCTGGCGCTCTGGCCGGGCGTGACCGAGCCGTCGGCGATGACGTAGGGGTAGGAGACGAAGGTGGGCGTGCCTGCGCGGGCCGGCGCCAGGGCGTCCACGACGGAGCCGTAGGCCGGGAACAGGTCCTGCGAGTCGCGCAGCCGCTGGTCGTCGGTCGGCGGCGCGTAGCCGGTGAGGCTGTAGTAGCCGGCCGAGTTGTGGTTCTTCATCTCGTGCCGAAGGCTACGAATGAGAGTAACCTTGTCCATGACGCCGGCGATGCGCGGCAGGCGTTCGCAGACGTGGACTCCGGGGGCGCGGCTGGCGATGGGCCTGAACTCGCCGCGGATGGCGTCGGGGGCGTCGGGCTTCATGTCGAAGGTGTCCTGACAGCTCGGCCCGCCGAACTGGTGCAGGAAGATGACCGACCTGGCCCGCGCGCCGCGGTTGGAAGCGTGCGCCAGCCGGGGCAGCGATAGACCGAGCAGTCCGAGTCCGCCGACCTGCAAGAGACGGCGACGCGTGATCGGGGAATGCTGGAAATCAGAGCAAGCGGAGAACATCGTACCCCTCCGGTCAGCGGCGAGTTCGAATCTTCGTAGGGCAGGTAAACTCCGCCCCTATGCGGCTCGAACTCATTTCCGATTTTCCACCTTGAGGACCTTCATCTTCAGCTTTCCCGCCACGTTCAAATACGCCTGGTCCTCCGACCCCTCGCTGAACTTGATGTGCGTCGGGTCGATGTACACCTGGTTGAACGTCGGGTCGATCGTCACCCACTGCTTGCCGTCGTGGATTTCCGACCAGGCGTGCCAGGCGAACGCCTTCGCGTCGCCGCCGACGTAGACCACGCCGCCCACCTGCCGCGCCGGTATTCCCGCGGCCCGCGCCAGCGTCGTGAACAGCAGGGTATGCTCCGTGCAGTCGCCGGCCCGGTTCGCCAACACCGTCAGGGCGTCGTCCGCGTTGGCGTCGTAGGTCTTGCGAAGGTGCTTGTAAACCCACTTCTCCAGCAGCGTTGCCGCCTTTAATGGGTCTTTTTCGTCGCCGACAATCTTCTGGGCCAGCTTGCGGATCGTCTCGCTGTCCGACTGCATGCTGGTCGTCGCCTTGAGGTACTCCTTGCGCTGATCCTCGGTCAGCGCGGCGGGTTTATCCGTGGGGCGGTCGCGCGACAACTCCAGGACCGCGACGTCGCCCTTGCGCGACACGATCCGCTGTCGCGGCGCTTCCGGCAGGGCGAAATCGTCCAGCCCGGTCAGCTCCAGCGTCAGCCTGTCGATCCTGGAGGCCCGGCCGAGTGACTTGTCCACTTTGATGGAGGTCGCCGCCATCAGATCGACGTTCTCGTCGAGCTTCTTGGCGACGGCCTCCTTCTCCATGCGCATGTCCATGACGCCGACCTTGACCGTCAGCGGCCGGGCGTCGCTCAACAATTCCTCGTTTGACCTGGCGCCCTGCGACAGCGTCTGCACGACGAACGCCTCGGTCTCGACGCCGCCCAACGCGATCGGTTTCTTCTCCTTGAAGGTGTAGGTTTCCTTCACGTCGAACACGTCCTCGTCCCAGGAGGTCGTCCAGTTGTCGAACACGTCTCCCTTCTTCGCCGTTCGCAGCCACGCCTCCAAGCGTCGTTCCAGCGCCAGCGTGCCTTTGGGGAGCGGCAGCTTCCGCTCCGTTTTGCGGTCGCCGACCTTGGTGGTCTGCACCATCCCGTCGCCCTTGCGCACCGCTGTACGCACCGTCTCCTGGCCGTCCTCGATCACGCGCAATTCGCTGAAGACGATGTTCCCCTCGCCCTCCAGTCCGTAGCAGTCGATCTCCTTTTGCTCCACGATTGTCTTGGTGCCGTCCACCATCACGGCCATGTACGACTGCGAGGTCTCCACGGCCACTTCCTTGTCGTCGTGCTTGCCGAGCTTGATCTCGTCCACCTCCCAGCCGGCCTTCTTGTTGCCGACGTAGATGCCATAGGCGGTGCGGTTGGCGCCCTGGACGACGTAATCGCGCAGCGACTGGGCGGGAGTTTCCGCCGGCGCGTAAGGCGCGAGGAAGACGAGCAGGGCGGACAGACTGAGAACGCGAGACATGCCAGGGGTCTCTCTACATGGGTTCGGGAGAGGGGTCGGGTTCAGGGGCGCCACGGCGCGATCGTAAGGGTTACACGGACCAGTCCTCGACGGTCAAGTTCGGAATGCGTCGGAAGTCGCGGAGATTGCGGCTGACCAGGACGCCGGCGTTCTCCAAAGTGATGGCGGCGATGCACAGGTCCTTCTTTCCCACGTTCAGGGAGAGCGCCTTCAATTGTTCATATCGAAGGATGGCCGGTTCCGTGAAAGAGAGGATGGGCGTTCCCGCCAGGTGTTCCACATTCGTGGCCAGACGCTGATACACCCGCGCCAAAACCTCCCGTCGCTTGGCCCTGCGGACCTGGGTGTACCACCCGGACAACTGCTCTTCCACGCTGATGACTGTAATCGCCGTCTCATCGGCGGCGTGGGCGGCCACACTACGGATCACCACGGGGTCGCCCATCTGGAGCAGAGTCAGGATGTCGGTGTCCAGCACGTAGAGTCTCATAGATAATCCGGGTCGGCGTCGGCGGCGCGTCGGTTCTCTTCCATGGCCCGCTTCCATTCCTCAATAAGTGGATCGTCTTTTTCCCAAATCCCGGCCATGCGCAGCAACGAACTGCCCACCGCCGGTACTCCCAGCGGGACGACTTGCCCCCCCCCGGCGATCCGATTTTGCACCAACTCGCGCAACTTTTGCAACGCCTCTTCGCGCGTGGCCCCTTCCGCCGTGAGGCCGAACGGCTCGCCGCTGCGGGCGCGAAAGCCGTAGGGGCCGACCGGTTCGATCAGAACGGGTATTTCCATCGCTCATTCCTCCGCCGGGCGCCTCAGCGCAAAAGCAGGAACTCCTTCGCGTTCACCAGGCCCCATAATACATCTTCCAACGCCCGCCGCCGGTCGCCGCCGTGGGCAATCAGCGCCAGCGCCCCGGCCCGTTCCTTGTCCGACGGCGGCCGGCACAGGGCGGCGAAATACAACTCCTCCACGATCGCCTCGTTCGATTTGCCGGCCGTCAGCAAGCGGCCGATGCGGTTGTCCGGCGTCGTCAGCATGTGGTTCAGCACCGGCCCGGTGAGCAGCTGCAACGCCTGTTCCAGCGTCGAGTCGTCGGAACGTTCGCAGTCGCAGCTCAGCGACCGTTCCGGTTTGCCGAACGCGACCAGGAGCTTCTCGCCGTCGCCCTCGCGCTTGCCGGGGCCGGCCTTCACGCCCGGCAGTTGGCCGGCGCGCAAGCCCGGTTCCAGCCCCGGAAACGCAAGCGGCGCGCCCGTCGCCCGGCCCAGCGCGTCCAGCAACTGCTCCGCCTGCAACGGCCGCACCAGCGCGTGCGAGAAGTTGGTCTCGTCGTCGCGGTTCGTCTCATTCGGGACGGAAGAGAGCTGATAAATGCGCGAATTCATGATCGTCCGCACCAGCCGGCGCAGGTCGAAGCCGTGGCCGGCGAAGTCCCTGGTCAGCGCGTCCAGCAGCGCGGCGTTGACGGGCGGGTTGGAGGCGCGGAAGTCGTCGTCGGGATCGACGATGCCGCGGCCCATCAGTTCGCGCCAGACGCGGTTGACCTGCGCCTGCGCGAAGAACGGGTTGTCCGGCGCCGCCACCCAGTCGGCCAGCGCCTGCAAACGGTCGGCGTCCGGCGCGAACCGCGGCGTCTCGGCGCCGGGGAAGAGCGGCCTCAAGGTCTCCTTGGTGCGCGGATGAACGCCCTCGCCGGTGCGCGACTCGTATACGATCTGGTCGCCGTCGAACTCGTGCTTGTCGAACTTGTCGCGGCGGTTGTTCTCGACGATGCGGTAGTCGATGCGGACGAAGAAGGCGGCCAGGCTGTGGTAGTCGGTCTGCGTCCAGTGTTCAAACGGGTGGTTGTGGCACTTGGCGCACCGCAAGCGGACGCCGAGAAACACCTGGGCCGTGGCCTCCGCCCGGCTGAACGGGTCGCGGAGGGCGCGGTAGAAATTGGCCTCGGGGTGGGCGTAGGTGCTGCCGCGGCCGGCGAGGATTTCCCGCGCGAACTCGTTGAGCGGCTTGCCGTCGGCGATGCTTTGGCGAATCCAGTCGTGGAACAGGCGGACGCCTTTGCGGTCAAGGACCTTCTCCTCGACGCGCAACAGATCGCACCATTTCAACGCCCAGAAGTCGGCGAACTCCGGCCGCTCCAGCAGTTCGTCGATGAGGCGGGAGCGTTTGTCCGGCCGGGCGTCGTCGAGGAAGCGGCGGGACTCTTCCGGCGTCGGCGGCAGGCCGATGGCGTCCAGGTAGGCGCGGCGGAGGAAAACGGCGTCGGAACACAATCCCGACGGCAACATCCGCAGCGTTCGCAGCTTGGCGTATACCGGACGGTCGATGAAATTGTTCTCAGGCGGGTCGGTCCAGACGAAGTCGGGCCGGCTCGGGATGAAGGCCAACTGCACGACGGCCTGGCGGTCGAGGTAGCGCACCAGGATCGTCGTTTCGCCGAGACCCTGGCGGCGGGCGACGCCGTCGCGGCTGACTCGGACGACGAGGTTGGACGGCTCGAAGACGCACAGGTCGGTCACGTCGCGCGATCGGCCGTCGGAGAAGGTCGCCGTGACGTGGAGCGGCACTTCGTCGGCCGGCTCGGTCAGCACCCGTTGGCGCGGCGTCACGTCGAGGCGTTGCAACACCGGCGAGCCGGGCGGGTCGGGCAGACAGCCGGCGGCGACCCAGCGACGGAGGATTTCGTATTCCCTGGAACCGACGGCGAAGCGTTTGGTCCCCTCGTGCGGAATGGTCGCGGTCGCTTTGAGGAGAATGAGGCTCTCTTCGGGATGAAAACGGTCGGTGCGGCGGGCGAGGGTGTCGCGGGTGAGGACGGCGAGGTCGAAGTCGGGATCCTGGCCGCGGAGGGAGAGCTTAAAACCGTTCTTGCCGTTCTGATTGCCGTGGCAGGCGCCGGCGTTGCAGCCGCCGCGCGACAGCACGGCCATGACCTCGTTGCGGAAGCTGACGGGTTCGTCGGCGCGGGCGGCCGGGGCCAGGAACGCCAGCACGACGAGGCAGGCGAGACGGCGGGAGGCGGGTTTCATGGACGGTCTCGCGGCGGAGTGGGCAGGGTCCCCTTATCTTACGCCGGCCGGCCGGGACGTGCAACGACGCTTCGACATGGCGTTGAGTCCGGAGCTGGTCAACCCCCCGCTCATCGCCAGCCTCTACGGCGCCACGCGAGGAGACCGGGCGCTTATCGCCCAGGACACCGGCCGTTCGTTCCTTTCTCCGGCTCCTCGCCGACGCCGACCGGCGCGGGACCTTTCATCGACCTCTTCGATGGCCTTCTGGAACAGCCCCGCCAGGTTGAAGGCGGCCAGACGCCTCTCGACCGCCTTCGCCGCCTCGGCCAGCGGCGTGAATGGGACCGCCGCGGGGACGGGCGCGGGCCGCGGGGCGGCGAAGAGCGAGCGGTTCGGGCTTTGCGCGGCGAGGAAGGCGTCGGGCAGTTCGCCGGAGCCCTTGCTGACTCTCTCCACCAGGGCGTCCTGGTTCATTGGGCAGGAAGCAGACGGCGTACGCAAGAAGTAAACTATTCGTCGATAACAAGAGTTTCTGGATCCATCCGGTTATCGGTGAGAAGATTGTTGACTTGACGAGCCGAGATGTCGAAGCCCCACTGTCGCAGTCCCTCCAGCAGCAGCGGATGCGTGACACGCTGATGGTGGTGCTGGTACAGGACCAAATTGTGCTGCGTCGGTCCGAAGTGACTGCCCGCAACGACCTCGTCGGGCAGGGCCGCTACCAGGGTTTGCCCCTGGATGGTGAGCCGGCGTTCGCGGCGGTAACGGGTGGTGTGTGCTTCAAGAACGGGACCCTGGACGACGTATTCTTCGTAACCCTTGAAGCTGGCGCCGGCGGGCGATTGAGGCAGGGGCAGCAGGACCTCGCGATGGATGGTGAGTTGTTCGGTTTTAGAGCGCTTGTCGGAACCGGGTCGCTTGCCGGGTTGCGCGGGTGGGGCTGCCGGTTTGAGTGTTTCCAGGGTCCCGGGTTGGATCTGGGGTCGTGGCTTGAGACCTTTGGGGGAGGCGATCTCGTCTTCGAGCAGGGCCATGCGATCCTGCTGCTGATGGATAAGGTCTCGCCGATGCGGCGGCGGCTGCGGGGCATGGGGGTGTTATCGCACGAAGAGGAGCTTCGATGGAGGGAGTTCCCGGACAGGCGGCGGAAACGCGGAGGATGGCAGGCGGGCGCGAAACGGGAGTTTCGCGGACGGCGTTCCCGAACGGGAGTTCGGGAACGAGTAGAGAGTCTACGCTGTCCCCTTACCTGCTTGCAGCACCCATCCCGCCGAGGCGTCGATGCCGAGGCCCCGTCGTCACTGTTTGCGGCCTTCCCAGTCCGAACGGTGATTCAGAATCGCTGGCGAGAGTAGTTCATCCAACAGAGGCTCGTCTTCGACTTCCCTGTGCCCGTTCCGAGAGAGGGCGGCGATCGGCTTTGCCTCTGCCAGCGACAGGTGGAATGCGTGCCTGAAGTAGCTGAGGAGAGTCAGGATGTGCGTCTCCCCCCTAAGCGCCGCTTCACCTCCCGGACCATCTCGGCTGGGGTTCGACTCTGACGCGCCATGCCCTGCAGAGCGTCGATGACGGCTTGGTCAAGCTGTTCCAGATCGTTCGACATAAACCACCTCTACTTCGTGAACAGAACATGCACGCTGGTGTAACGCCCTGGCGCGCCGGCCGGCGTACCTGCAACTCGAACCTGGGTGTACCCGTAATCGCTGGCGCGCATCCCGGTCCACGTCTGCTTCGCCGCCTGCTCCATTGTCATGGCGCCGCCAGCCGTCAGCCTGTTGACGCAGATCAGGTTGTCGCTGGACGCCCCAACCCAGTTCCCTTGGATGGCGCTAACGCTCGCGCCAAAATGCACCATCATTTGTTGGAACATCCACCGCCCCGGACATCCAGTTGGCGGAGTGGTTTTTGGCAGATTCTCAACGATGAACGACAGCTGCCCGCCGCTCACGAGTTCACCTATGATGAAGTTGCTTTGCTTCGACGGATTCACCAGTTCAAAATCGACGGGTGTCGCTTTCTTGACGTCTGGACGGCAATTCGTCGCTCCCGAAGGCGCTGGAATTGGACCCGTGGACAGCTTATGCGCGAACACCCCGCTTTCGCCCACCCAGCCCCAGTGGCTGCCCCCCATGTCCAGATTGTACACTGGCTCGACGCGGTCGGTCATGGTGTACGTGATGATGCGAGTCGTGCCCTTCCGTGTCTGGAGCCTCTCGCCGCGCCAGCCCACGACCGTGCCGGTCAGGAAGTAGGGAAATTCGGTCTCGCCGATGCGGCAGCGGCTGCGCGGCATGGATGGCGTTATCGCACGAAGAGGAGCTTCGAGGGAGGGGGTTGCTGGACAGGCGGCGGAAACGCGGAGGATGGTGGGCGGGCGCGAAACGGGAGTTTCGCGGACGGTGTTCCCGAACGGGAGTTCGGGAAGGAGTAGAAGGCCGTCGGTCAGGCCTGCGCCGACTGCCGATCCCTGTTTCTTGCGATGAGGCGCTGCGCCGCGGCCAGCAGTTGGTCGTCCTCGACGTCCCAGATCGCCCCCGGCTCCTGGCAGCCGGCGGCGGTGGTCAGATTGGCCACCAATTGCCCAAGCCGCTGCTCTGGAAACAGCTCACGCAGCCGGGCGAGCGCCTGGAGCAGGGGGTCGGAGTTGGTGAGCTTCATGGCAACAGGTCTCCCACGGACGGATACGAGCTTACGGGGATCGGGAGGTCATCGATGACTTCGACGCGAACCGGCGTGCCGGGCAGCAACTTGGCCACGCGAGACGCCCGGGTTACGCCGTCGTTGATGACCAACTCCCCATCGCTCCCGCGGCTAACGAGGAGAGGCGGCATTCCAACGATGGAGGCTCCGAATCGGGCGATCTGCCGATGAAGTTTGAGCGGATCGGCCCCCGCCCGTCGCGTGGTGGGAAGCCGAAGGTTTCGCGGATCGACGTCAAGGGACGCCGGTGCGTTCACTATCCAACTGTATCAAAAGCCGGCGCGAACAGAAATACGGCGCGGCGACGATCCACGATGTGCGGAGCGAGCGCAGGACGATCTGGACCGCCTCAGGGCGGGTGAAAACGGGGAGCCTGCCTACGACCGTGCCGGTCAGGAAGTAGGGATATTCGGTCTCGCCGATGCGGCAGCGGCCGCGCGGCATGGAGGGCGTTAAAGCACGCAGAAGAGCTTCGAGGGAGGGGGTTCCTGGACAGGCGGCGGAAACGCGGAGGATGGTGGGCGGGCGCGAAACGGGAGTTTCGCGGACGGCGTTCCCGAACGGGAGTTCGGGAACGAGTAGAACCTGTTGGACCATTGAGGAGAGCTTCGGATGCCTACTTGTCCTCGCGCGATACCGAGCAGACGAACCGTGGTGCCGTCGCGCTTCCCCTCGAAATACTTGTCGAGCAGCCGATCGAACATTGACCCAGCGGGCGACACACACGCGAACAACGTCGCACAGGACCTCAGCTTCATGTCGTCCGGGGAACGGAAAATCTCGAACGCGGACCGCCCCTCGACGCGGAGGGCCGCCTCGACGCACTTGACCAGCCGCGGCCCGAGAACCGGGTGGTTCAAGTATGCCTCAGCCTCCGCGACACTCTTGATCGAATACCGCCTGGACATCTTGCTGGGCCACAGCCCATCGAACTGCGGGAAGATGTACCACATCCAGTGCGAGCACTTCCGACCGCTCACAATCTCGGCGAGTGCCTGTTCGTAATCATCCTGTTGCGCCTCCACAAAGCGGCTCAGGTTGTGCGGATCGCCCGCGCCGCCAGGTTCAATCGCGCTTGTCATAACCAGCCTCCGCTCGCCGAACATTGATTCGGCTTTCCCTTTAGTTTCCAGGCTGCGTCTCTCTCCTTGGCTTACCAGGGGAGCAGAGGGCGCAGCTGTTCCACGAACGGCGCGAGATCGATCAGGTTGGGCGGTGTCTCGGCGACTGTTCCTCCTCTGGCATCACCCATCAGACGGAGTTTTCGATGAAGGGAACAAGTCCGTAACTTTCTTGGCCGACAGGAGCGCGTCGAGTCGGGTGTAGCGGGGTGATCGCATCGACGCCGGTGGCGCATCGGCAAAAGGTATCGGGTGCGGAAGAGGCTTTGCTGGTTCCGCGAAAATAAGGCGATACTTTCCGTCCTCGCCGTATGGCTCGATGCGAGCGACGGGGGCATAGTGGGTGACTGCTTTAACGGGGGCGGTTTGATACGCTGCGATGTACTTGATCTTCTCAAGCATGCCTCCGCCTATGCGGATGGCGTACCAGGAATGTTCACCAAGAAAAGTCTCCGTGAAGCCGGGTTCCGTGGCCGGAACAACCACGGTATCTCGAGCGTCGGCTGGCGTTGGGATGGAGGGTGTGGGAGAGGTTGCGCCCGGCGTCGCCACCGGCGCCGGCTTCTCGAACACACGAACGCCAAGAATTGGGAGGATGCGCAGCATCTCTCGAAGGAATCCCTGCGTGTCGGCGCGTTCAGATTCCGAGAGTCCGGGCTCTTTCGGCTGGTTCGCGTTGTCGAGATGACAGCGCCCCGCTTGCTTTGCTCGAATAATCAGTGCGTATTCCAGCCAGGTGATGTGGGCTCGGTTAAGTTGGTTTCCGTTGGTGACGAAGGCATAGCCCCAGTCCCAGAACTCCTTGGTGTCCTGGTGCGAATCTATCCGATCCGCGATCTTGTCGCCCTGCCCAACGTATACGGTTGGCAGATCATCTTCCGTACCTTCCGCGGGGCCACTGAGGATGTAGACACCGCTCCTCCCGAACTCTCCGCGTCCACGCAGTTGCGGCCAACCCAAGCGTGGAAATGCGATTCCGACCCCTGTCCAATTCAGGAGCTCGACAATCTTGGCGCTCTCCGGGTCACCATCCGGCACGAAAATCCGGATTGTGTAGGGCTCACTCATGCGAATCTTCTCCGTGGTTGTCGGGCGGTTTGCACACACACTTCAGGATTGGAACCGCCCGAACTGGTGAGTATGCTGACCGGCCCGGTCAGCATATTACGGGTGCCGGTCAGCACATCCGACGCGCCGGTCAGCATATCCGCGGCATCGGGGCGCGTTTCGGGCCGTATCGGTCCCGGTGAATCAGCCTCTCGATTCCACAGCCACCCTGCCGGGACTCGAACCCGGATTATCACCCGATGGCTTGCCCCCGGTTGGGCAAGGTGGACCGCCGTTTGGTTCAGGCACGGCATGGCCTGTTTGACCTGGCGTTGACGATACCGCCAGCCCCGACTGTCGATTGGAGGCTGGGAGACGTGCAGACGATCTCCCCGTCTGCAAGGGGTCGGTAGACCTCTGCCCGCCCGGACATGCCCTTGCCCGGAACTCGCGGCAGGCATGAGTTCGCCCGTCCTCCCCACGTCTACCAGGGGCGGCGCCTGTCCCAGAGAGGCAGCACACAGCGCTCGTGCATTCCCCGCCATAGGGACTCCGGCGTTGCAGCCGGATGCGAAATTGCTGGCCAACACGGTCTACGCCACGCCGCGTTGATGGATTGATTGTGTCGTCTTCTCCCTTCGTCATTCGCTTGGCTGGGCCCCTGACCGATTTCGCCGGCCGCGGCGCTGCTTGACTCGGGCCGCTAGCCACTTCTTGAACGAACTTTGACTCTCGGCTGATGGCTGGCCCGCGAGCAGGTTGGCGACGCTGACGTCCTCGTCTAGCGCCGGCCAATGGATGCCCCGGCCGCCGCCGAGCAGCCGCCAGCGCCCACGCTCCTCGGCCGTGGCGTGCGCCAGCCGGGGATACCACGCCAGCGGCGCGGCGATCGTGCGGCCGTCGGCCAGCTCCACCGAAAGGGCGTCCTCACGGACCTCGACCTGGGTAGCCAGGGCCTCACGGGCTTCAACCGCCGAAGAACTCATTCCAGCCCTCCAATAACTCCTGCCGATGCTCATCGGTCAGATCGCGGATTCGGTTAATCTCCTTCCCGCGGAAGCCGTGGCTGCGCTCCAGCCGGATGGGGTCGAGCCAGAATTTCGCTTCGCAGTCGTCGCGTTCGACGTGGACATGAGGCGGCTCGCCCCCGTCGCCGGCGTAGAAGAAGAACCGGAACGGACCCACTCGAAGTACGGTCGGCATTTGCCCATGCTACACCGAGCGCCCGCCAAGACCAACACGGGTTCCGGTCAGCATATCAAGGCCGCCGGTCTGCCTATCCGCGCCGCCGGGGCGCTGTTCCCGGCAAGGCGGTCCCGATGAATCAGCATCACAATCCCACAGCCACCTTGCCGGGACTCGAACCCGGACCATCGACCGATGGCGTGCCCCCGTTCGGGCAAGGTGGACCGCCGTTTGGTACAGGCAAGGCACGGCCTGGTTTGACCTGGCGTTGACGATACCGCCAGCCCCGGCTGTCGATCCGAGGCCGGGAGACGTGCAGACAATCTTCCCGTCTGCAAGGGGTCGGTAGACCTCTGCCCGCCCGGACATGCCCTTGCCCCGAACTCGCGGCAGGCATGAGTTCGCGCCGTCCTCCCCACGTCTACCAGGGGAGGCGCCTGTCCCCGAGAGGCAGCACGTCGCGCCCGTGCATTCCCCGCCATAGGGACTCCGGCGTTGCAGCCGGATGCGAGATTATCGGCCAACGCGGACTACGCCACGCCGCATTGATGGGTCAAATCGTGTCGCCTTCTCCATTCCTGGGGGAGGCTGGGCCGTGCGCCTGGTTCGGCACACGCCGCCGGGAGCCGGGAGGTTGAACCGTTAAGTCAGCGCCTCCTGTCTTGCCCACAGCCCGGCACGGCCGAATGCGCTTGATCGATTGGCCCGCCGCATCTTCCGCGCACTGGATGTCGTAATGGCTCTGCAGGTTCAACCAACTCCGCGCGTCGGTGCCGAAAAAACGCGCCAGACGCAGCGCCGTATCCGCGCTGATGCCCCGCCGTTCGCGCAAGATTTCATTGATGCGCGCCGGAGTAACGTGCAGTGCATGGGCCAGTGCATTGCTCGAAAGACCCAACGGCTTCATAAAGTCTTCCCGCAGGTGCTCTCCGGGATGAATAGGTTTCAGTTTTTTCGCCATGGTCATTCCTTGTCAGTGGTAATCGACAAGCTCGACATGCTCCGGCCCTTGTGTTCCCCACACGAAGCACAAACGGAATTGATCGTTGACGCGGATGCTGTGTTGGCCGGCGCGGTCCCCTTTCAAGGCTTCCAACCGGTTGCCAGGCGGTGCGCAAGAAACTCAACGCCGCCGCGGCATTCAACTGGTCCAGCTTGCGCCGCGCCACGGCTTCGATGCTCGCAAAACGTGCCACGCGCACACGGTTCTGTACTTTCCGCGATTTTCCAACTTTCGGTCATGATGGATCGTCACTGGGCGTTATGTTGCTGGCGAGGGGCTGAAGCATGAAGCCGCTGGGAGGGTGGACAGGCGCCGGTTCCCCGGACACGATGAGGGTTGTCTATGACCACTCGTCCTGCCAAGGAACCGGCCATGCCATTCTCGCACCTTCCCGTCGCCGTGTCCGCCTGGTTTGCCCAAATCGTCGGCGTCCTCGACCGCCGCTCCGCCCCACGCCTGGCCCTGCTGTTGCTCGGCGCCCTGTTCGCGCGCGGCCGACGCACCGTCACCTCCTGGTTCCGCGCCGCGGGAATCCGCGACGCCTTCCGCCCGGCCTACAACGCCCTCTGGGCCGCCGGCCGACGCGCCGACGCCCTGGCCTACCGCCTGCTGGGTTGCGCCCTGCAACCGCTGATGCGCCGCACCCCAGGCGACCACCTGCTCTTTGCCCTCGACGACACGCCCACGCCGCGCTACGGCCCCTGCGTCCAAGGCGCCGGCGTCCACCACAACCCCAGCCCCGGCCCGGCCGGGGAGAAGTACGTCTACGGCCACGTCTGGGTGACCCTCGCCTGGCTGGCCCGTCACCCCTGGTGGGACACTCTGTCCCTGCCGCTCCGCGCCCTGCTCTACGTCCGCGCCAAGGACGTGCCCGCGTTGGCCAAGGACTACCCCTGGGAGTTCCGCACCAAGCTGGAGTTGGCCGTCGTCCTGGTCCGCTGGCTGACCGTGTGGCTGGTCCCGACCGACAAGGCCCTTTGGCTGACGGCCGACGGCGCCTACGCCAAGCGGCCCTTCCTGCGGCCTGTCCTGGCGATGGGTCTGGTCGTATTCAGCCGCCTGCGCCGGGACGCCGACCTGCGGGGCTTGCCGACGACCCAACGCCGACGCGGCCAACGCGGGCCGTGGCCGACCTACGGCAAGGACAAGATCGACCTGGCCAAACGCGCCGGCCAGAAACGCGGCTGGCGACAGGTGCAATGCGTGCAGTACGGCAAGCGGGTGACCAAGACGATCAAGACGTTCGAGGCGACCTGGCGACCGGCGGGGGGTCGCCTGCGCGTGGTGATCGTCCGCGAGCGCGACGGCTGGCTGCCGTACTTCTGTACCGACCCCGCCGTGGCGGCGGAGACGATCCTGGAGGTGATGGCCGATCGCGGCGCCATCGAACAGACCTTCAAGGATGTCAAGGAAGTCTGGGGTGCGGGCCAACAACAGGTGCGCAACGTCTATGCCAGCATCGGAGCCTGGGCGGTCAACCTGACGATGTACAGCGTGGTGGAGGCGTGGGCGTGGGGGCGCCGGGAGGAAAGCCTGGTGGACCGCAGCCGGTCGCCGTGGGATGCGGAGGAACGGCGGCCGTCGCACGCCGATAAACGCAAGGCGCTGCAACGCGAGATCCTCCGAGAAGAAATCCAAACGCTTGTGCCGCAGAGGCGGAAACGGCAGGAGTTTCAGAACCTGGTCATCCAGTTGCTCGATCTGGCAGCCTGATTCTTGGGTTTTCACGGAAAGTACAGACGGTTGAAAAGTCGCTTGGTATCGGCGCAAGCAAAGGACTGTATCATCGGTGTATCGTAGCTCGATCCACGATATGATTCAAGCCTCGGCGTTGCCCTCGGCCTGCCCGCCCGGTTCCGCCGGCTTCGGCGCCCTGCGAAGTCAAACCTCAATGTAATCGCATTCGGTTTCAGGATCAGGGATCGGCAAGCCGTCTTCACGCAGCCCATCCAAATGCAACGGGACTGCCTCGGCGATCAGCTTCTTGACCTCCGCGGCCGTTTTGCCCACCGCGACGCAGCCGGGCAAATCAGGGACATAGGCGCCGTAGCTTGTGGGGCCTTTTTCGATGACAATGGCGTAACGCATCAATCCACCTCCGGCAATTGCGCCTGCTTCCAGATGCTCTTATGGAATATGACGGGCAAGCTCGGTAGCCGCGTTCGCCAGAACGCGGGGGAACTCCGACCCAAGTTCGGTAGCCGCGTTCGCCAGAACGCGGGGGAACTCCAAGTTCGGTAGCCGCGTTCGCCAGAACGCGGGGGAACTCCAAGTTCGGTAGCCGCGTTCGCCAGAACGCGGGGGAACTCCGACCCAAGTTCGGTAGCCGCGTTCGCCAGAACGCGGGGAACTCCGACCCGCGTTCTGGCGAACGCGGCTACGGCTTACCGATCTTGGTCGTCAAAGCTCATTAGGGTCTTGATCGGCGCATCAACATGGGCCTGACCAGACACGGTCACTCGCCCTTTCTTGGCTGCATGCTTGAATTGGCGGTGGCCGCTTTTTGAAAGGACACGATACCAGCCGTCGGCCTCCAGGCGTTTGATGACCTCGCGGACCTTCATACGATGCCTCGACAACGGTTGTACGTCGGCCCCGATCAGGCAGGCTCGGCGATTCATCATCTCAATCCCACAGCCAACTTGCCGGGACTCGAACCCGGACCATCGACCGATGGCTTGCCCCCGGTTGGGCAAGGTGGACCGCCGTTTGGTTCAGGCACGGCACAGCCTGGTTTGACCTGGCGTTGACGATACCGCCAGCCCCGTCTGTCGATCCGAGACCGGGAGACGTGCAGACAATCTTCCCGTCTGCAAGGGGTCGGTAGACCTCTGCCCGCCCGGACGTGCCCTTGCCCGGAACTCGCGGCAGGCAGGCGTTCGCGCGTCCTCCCCACGTCTACCAGGGGAGGCGCCTGTCCCCGAGAGGCAGCACGTCGCGTGTGCGTGCATTCCCCGCCATAGGGACTCCGGCGTTGCAGCCGGATGCGAGATTATCGGCCAACGCGGACTACGCCACGCCGCGTTGATGGTTCAATTCACGTCGCCTTTTCCTTTCGTGTGCCGAATGCGGCTCGCCGCCGTCCAGGCCGGCCTGTTCAACGGAACGCCGCTCGGTTTTCTCCCCTCAAGGTACACCTTACCGACGCAATAGCAAGCAAAATACACACCTGACGTCAATAACGCCGAAAAGGCATCGCAAATGAGCATCGCCGCCCTCTGCAACGCCCCGTCTTCCTTCTTTTCCTCCTCTTCCCCTGCCCAGACGCCCCTCGGCCGTGGTACACTCCTCCTTCGCCCCAGGTTCCGGCAACGTCGGGTGCGTCATGGCGAATCGCGCGTCTCCTGAAGCCCACCGACCGCCGCCCTGCGGCCGAAGCCGGCGGTTCGGTGCGCAATTGGATTCCGCGCTCGGAGCGCGAACAACGAGAAATCCTGCGGGGCGCCGAGAAGCTTGGCGCATCGGCGCACGGCCAGAAAAACATTATCTGGTAAGGCCTTACGATGCGCCAGATGAAGCGCCGCTTGGCGCATCACCGCTGCCAACGGGTGACCATAAGCGCCGCCGCGTTCGACGGTCACAGCGCCGCCCGCCGGCCCGCCTTGCTCGGCTCGATGCACGCCCCAGCCGTCGGCAGCATCTTGCGCGGACTGCACCGCCCCTCCGGGTTGAACGCCGACCGCAGACGCAGCATCATGCCCAGATCTTCCGGCGTGAACAGCTTCGGCATGAAGTCGATCTTCTCCACGCCGATGCCGTGTTCGCCGGTGACGCTGCCGCCAAGGTGTACGCATTCGTCGAGGATCTCGTGGCTGGCCGCCAGCACGCGCCGCACCTGGTCCGCGTCGCGCTCGTCGAACAGCAGGATCGGGTGGATGTTGCCGTCGCCGGCGTGAAAGACGTTGCAGATCCGCAAATCGTATTTCTTGCCGACGTCCTGGATGAAGCGCAGGATGTGCGGCAGCCTGGTGCGCGGCACGACGCCGTCCTGGGTGCAGTAGCTCGGCGCCAGTCGGCCGACCGCCCCGAACGCCTGCTTGCGCGACTTCCACAACAGCAGCCGTTCCGCGTCGGTGTTGGCCTTGCGCACCTCGCGGGCGTGGTTCTTCCTGGCCACCGCGGTGATGCTCTCGGCGTCGGCGTCGAGGCCGGCCTCCAGGCCGTCCACCTCCATGATGAGAACCGCCCCGGCGTCGAGCGGGAAGCCGAAATGGAACGCCGCCTCCACCGCCCGGAGAATGAGACTGTCGAGCATCTCCAGCGCCGCAGGCACGATGCCCGCCCCAATCAGATCGCTGATGGTGTTGGTGGCGTCGTCCACCGTCTCGAAGACGCCGAGCAGCGTGCGGTAGGCCTCCGGGTTGCGCGTGATGCGCACCCACGCCTTGGTGACAACGCCGAAAGTGCCCTCGGAACCGACGATGACGCCGGTGAGGTCGTAGCCGGGGTTGTCCTCGGTCGGGCCGCCGGTCTGGACGATGCGGCCGTCGGGCAGGACGATCTCGACGCCGAGGACGTGGTTGACGGTGACGCCGTATTTGAGGGTGTGCGGCCCGCCGGAGTTGGTGGCGACGTTGCCGCCGATGGTGCAGGCGCCCTGGCTGGACGGGTCGGGGGCGAAGTGCCAGCCCTTGCCCTTGAGGTGGTTCGTCAGCCAGAGGTTGACGACGCCCGGCTCGACCACGGCGAAGCGGTTGCGATAATCGACTTCGAGGATGCGCTTCATCCGCGCCAGCGAGATCAGCACGCCGCCGCCGACGGGCAGACAACCGCCAGCCAGGCTGGTGCCGGCCCCGCGCGGCAGAAAAGGGACGTTCAGCTCGTTGCAGACGCGGACCACCTGGACGACCTGCTCGGTGGTGGTCGGAAAGACGACCACGTCGGGCTTGTTTTTTTCGATGGTGAAGCCGTCGCACTCGTAGACGAGCAGTTCGCTGGGCGAGGTCAGGATGGCGCCCGGGCCGACGACGAGACGGAGACGGTCGAGGAGATTCATGAAGAGATTTCACCACAAAGACACAAAGGACACAAAGGAATAGGACGTCTCCGGTTAGCCGCGACGCGCGGCGGAGCGCTTGCAGCAGCGCTCCGCCGCGCGTCGCGGCAAACCGGACGGCGCGTCAATTCTTATCGTCGGGTTTCGTCCCCGCGATCTCCTTCCGGTCGGCGTCGGTCAGCGGCCGCACACGGACATTGCGGATCGCCCCCGTCGTCTGATAGGTGGCGATGCCGAACGGTTTGCAGACGTTGCACTCGATGCGAACGGATATTCTCCGATCCGTCGTGTCCAGGTTGACCATCGGGTCGCCGTCGATCCACGCCTCGATCCGCCTGGCGCTGACCCGGACGCGGACCTTGTACCACCGACCGTTCTTGAATTCCTTGCTCTTACTCGTCTCGTTCGCGGAGGCGTCCTCTGAGTCGATGCTCGACAGGCCGACCGTCCGGCCGCCCCAGCCGCCGACCACGAACGAACAGAACGAGTCGCCCACCGGGAACGTCGTGGTGCAGAAGAAGTCGTCGCCCTCGATCTTCTTGCCTTCCAGCGTGAGTTCGTAATCCGTCTTCGGGAAGTCGCCGCGCGTGTAAACGACGCCGGTCATGTGCTTGCCCTTGTCCAAAACGAGGGCGCCTTTTTCGACGTGGACCTTGCCGGGGGCGTAAAAGTCGCACACCTTCCAGCCGTCCAGCGATTTGCCGTCGAACAGGTCCTTCCAACCGGCGCTGTCGTCGGCCGGCGACGCCCGCCCGGCCGCCAGCAGCAGAATCCCCAAAACCAGGGCCGTCCCACGCGGTCGCGGCGACATGGCGCAATCCTCCAACGGGCGGATGGTCGGGTCCGGAGACGTCCGGCCCGACGGGACCGCATCGCGATCATGGTATCAAACGCGCGGGAAAAATGCGCCGGGCCTGCCCGTATCGAAAGTCCACCTCCCTCATTTGAGTTGGGGGAGGAATCGAACGGCCTTACCGTATCAGGCACTCGCATTGCCCTTCCTCCGCCGGATGTGCTAGATTCCCGCCGCCATGAACGACCTTGCCTTCCCCGCGGACGCCGGCCCCCACGACGAGCTATCCGCGCTCCGGCCGGACTTCCTGATTATTTCGCCGCCGAAAACCGGCTCCACCTGGCTGGCGGCCAACCTCCGCCTCCATCCCCAAGTGTTCGTCCCGGACATCAAAGAAGTCAAATACTTTAGTTCCTTCCATCGGTGGCTCGACCTCGGCTGGTATCTCGAGCATTTCGCCCCCGCGGAGGGGCGGTTAAAGGGCGAGGCGTCGCCCTCCTACGCCATCCTCCCCGTCGAACGTATCCGGCTGGTCCGCCGCCTCTTTCCGGACGTGAAACTCATCTTCCTGATGCGCGAGCCGGTCGGCCGCGCCTGGTCCCACGCCCGGCACAACCACCGCTATAGGGAGGCCAACTTCGTCGTGCGCACCGAAGGGGCGCCCGTCGCCGACGATCAATGGCGGGCGAATTGCGTCCACGACTGGCCGTTTGCGAGTGGCGACTATCTCGGGCAGCTGCGTCGCTGGTCGTCCGTCTTTCCGCGTGAACAGATGTACGTCGGGTTCTACGAATCCATCTGTCACGACCCGGCCGCTCTGCTGCGCGACCTTTTCGCCTTCCTGGGCGTCAACCCGGACGAGGATCTCTCCGCTTTTCCCCTGACGCAACGCATCCTGCCCGGCCCGCCCGGCGACCTTTCGCCGCATCTGGGCCGGTTCCTGCACCGGCTGCTCCACAGACGCGCCGTGGAACTGGCTACATTCCTGCAAGAGCGCTTTGGCCTGAAGTCGCCGACCGAGTGGCGGACGGTCCTCGAACCGGCGGTAGACATGCCGTCGAGCGGACCTTTATCCGATCCGCTTTTGCGCAAGGGAGAATTCACCGACGCCGACCTGTCGCGCGTGCTGGGACAGGAAGCTACGTTCCCGCTGGCGCACCGCGTTTTCATCGAGGACCATTACGGGTATCGAATGGTCTTCCACCGCGGCCGGCTGTTCGCCGTGGCGCAAGACGCCTCCCACGTCAACCTGCACGAAGCAGGTGAGGGGGAGTTGCGGCGCTGGCGGGAGGAAGGTTGCTGCTTCACCGCATCCACGCTGGCGGAGTTGAAGGAGCGCGTGGTCGGGCGCGTCCTGGACGGGACGGCTTCCCGGCTCCGCTCGCTGGAGGCCGATCTCCGCGACGTGCGCGAGCAGACGGCGCTCCTGACGGCCCGACTCGACGAAACCGCCCGTGCGGTGGCCAAGCTCGGAGGCGACGCCCTCCGGCTGTCCGCGAAAGAGCACGCCTTCTTGCGCGCCCTGCGCGGCGCCGTCCAAACCGTTCTCCGGCCCTGGCGGCTATTCGCCCCGTTCACCCCAGGCGCCCGGAAAACCCGCCTTGACAGCGCGGCCCGTTCTATGGGATAGGAGGGCACTGCTAACCTCGGCCCCGTACCGCGCGAAGCCTTCGGCGATGGATCGCCCGGGCCGCGGGAAATCGCGTTCCCGGCGAAGGTCAAGGAATGATCATCTGCCGTACCCCTTTCCGGATCTCCTTCTTCGGCGGCGGGACCGACTACCCCGCCTGGTACCGCCGCCACGGCGGCGCCGTCCTGGCCGCGTCCATCGACAAATATTGCTATCTCTCTTGCCGCTATTTGCCGCCGTTCTTCGAGCACCGTTTTCGCATCGTCTACCGCCAGATCGAGACCTGCGCCACGATCGACGAGATCCGCCACCCCGCCGTCCGCGAAACGCTGCGGCATCTACGGATCGACCGCGGCGTCGAGTTGCACCACGACGGCGACCTGCCCGCCCGGAGCGGCATGGGGTCCAGCTCGGCGTGTACCGTCGGCCTCCTGCACGCCCTACACGCCCTGCGCGGCGAGATGGTCACGAAAAGCCGGCTGGCGAGCGAAAGCATCCACATCGAGCAGGAAGTGCTCAAGGAGACCGTCGGCTCACAGGACCAGGTGATGGCGGCCTACGGCGGTCTGCGCCACGTGCACTTCCACCCCGACGGCGAGATCGAAAACGCCCCGCTCGTCCTGCCCGCCGAGCGCGTGGCGGAGTTGAAGGCCCACCTGATGCTCGTCTACACCGGCATCGCTCGGACGGCCGCCGACGTGGCCCGGAGCTACGTCGAAGGCATCGAGTCGCGCCGCCAACTTTTTGTCCTCAAGGAACTGGTCGAGGAGAGCATCGACGTACTGGCCAGCGGCACGGACATCGGCGCTTTCGGCGATCTGCTACACGAGGCGTGGCAGGTCAAACGCGGCCTCAGTTCCGCGGTCTCCAACGGCGAGGTCGATGCGCTCTACGAGCGGGCGCGGTCGGCCGGCGCCCTCGGCGGCAAGCTGACGGGGGCCGGCGGCGGCGGCTTCTTGCTGCTGTTCGCGTCGCCCGACCGACACCGGGCCGTCCTCGACGCGCTCGAAGGCCGGATTCACGTTCCGTTCGAGTTCGAGTCGGTGGGCAGCCAGATTATCGTCTACGAGCCGGGGGTGGATTACCGGGAGGCGGATCGGGCGCGGCGACTCAACCCGGCCGATCCGTTCAAGGAACTCTGTTTCGCCGGCGCCGCCGAATCGGAGGCCGCATGAACCGGGAGGCCCGCATCTTCGTGGCCGGGGGCGCGACGCTGCTGGGGACGGCGATCCGCGACGCCCTGCGCGCCGCCGGCTTTGGCAACGTCGTCGGCGAACCGCCGGACGAACCCGATCTCACCGTTGCGGGACAGGTGGACGATCTTTTCGGGGAGGCGCGGCCCGAGTACGTCATTTACGCCGGCGGCAAGTCCGGTGGCATCCTGCTGAACCGGACGCGGCCGGCCGACCTGATGCTCGACAACCTGCTCGCCGCCGCGCACGTCCTCCAGGCGGCCCATGTACATGAGGTATCTAAACTCCTTTATCTGGCCAGTTCGTGCAGCTACCCCAAACAGGCCGCGCAACCGCTCCGCGTGGAGTCCCTTGGTGCGGGGCCGCTGGAGCCGACGAGCGAGGCCTATGCGACGGCCAAGCTGGCCGGCCTGCGACTGTGTCAGGCTTACCGGCGGCAGTACGGCGCCCGCTTTATCGCGGCCATTCCGGCCGACGCCTTCGGCCCGCACGACGATTTCGGTCCCGACAGCGGCCACGTCATCCCGGCCCTGATGCGGCGGGCGCATGAGGCGAAGCGACGCGGCGAGCCGGAGCTGGTCGTCTGGGGCACGGGGACGCCGCGGCGTGAGTTCCTGTATTCCGAGGACGCGGCCGACGCCTGCCTGTTCGTGATGGAGCGATACGACGGCGAGGCGCCGATCAACCTCGGCGGCGGCGCGGACCTGTCCGTCGCCGAGGCCGCCCGCGCCGTCGCGGACGTGGTCGGCTACCGGGGGCGGCTCGTCTTCGACGCCGCCAAACCGGACGGCGCCCCGCTGAAACGGCTCGATTCGAGCGAACTGCTCGCCCTCGGCTGGCGGCCTTCCGCCGATTTCCGGTCGGCCTTGTCCGAGACGTACCACTGGTTTTTGCAACACCTGACGCAGGGAGGACGACCACCATGTCCGCGCGGCTCTACCGGGCGCTGTACCGCATCCGACGCCTTGAGGAAGAAATCGCCCGCGTCTACCCCACCGACCAGATCAAAAGCCCCGTCCACCTGTCGATCGGCCAGGAGGCGGTGTCGGTCGGCGTCTGCGAGGCGCTGCGGCCGGAAGACGTGGTTTTCGGCACCTACCGCGGCCACGCCCTCTATCTCGCCAAGGGCGGCGACATGGACGCGATGGTCGCCGAGTTGTACGGCCAGGCCGACCGGCTGCTGCGGCGGCAAGGGCGGCTCGATGCACCTGATCGCCCCGAAGCCGGCATGATGGGCACGTCCGCCGTCGTCGGCACCACCATCGCCAACGCGGTCGGCTACGCCTACGCCCTTCGCTACCGCCGCCAAGACGCCATCGTCGCCAGCTTCTTCGGCGACGGGGCCACCGAGGAAGGCGTCTTCGCCGAGACGCCTGAACTTCGCCGTCTTGAAGTGTCTGCCGATCCTCTTCGTCTGCGAAAACAACCGCTACGCCATCCACACGCATCAGAGCCGCCGGCAGGGGCGGCCGGCGATCTGCGAACGCGCCCGCGCCCACGGAATGCCGGCCGAACGGATCGACGGCAACGACGTTCTCGCCGTCCTGGAGAAGGCGCGGGAGGTCGCGGCCCGCGTCCGCGCCGGCGAGGGGCCGTGGTTCCTGGAGGCGATGACCTACCGCTGGCGCGAGCACGTCGGCCCCGGCAGCGACTACCACCTCGGCTACCGCACGGAGGCGGAAGCTGAGTCCTGGATGGCGGCCGACCCGGTTCGGCGGCTGGCCGAAGCGATCGACGCCGCGGAGAGGGCGCGGATCGAGAGGGAAACGGCCGACGAAATCGCGGACGCCTTCGCCTGGGCGGAGGCCAGTCCCTTCCCGGAAGCGGCGGAACTCACCCGAGACGTCTTCAAGGAGGAACGCCATGCCGCAGCCGTTGCTGGATGAACGACGGAACGGGCGGGAAAAGAAAAGGGAACAGCCGGCGGGCCGGACGCTGTCCTACGTCGAGGCCGTGCGCGAGGCGACCGACCAGGAGATGGCCCGCGACCCGTCGGTGATCCTGTTCGGGCTGGACGTGGACGACCCCAAGGCCATCCAGGGGACGACGCGCGGCCTGGCGGACAAGTACGGGCCGGAGCGCGTCTTCGGCACGCCGCTGTCCGAGGACGCCATGACCGGGGCGGCCGTCGGCATGGCCCTGGCCGGCCTGCGGCCGATCCACGTCCACATCCGCATGGACTTCCTGATGCTGGCGATGAACCAGCTCGTCAACGTCGCCGCCAAGAGCCGGTACATGTACGGCGGCCGGGCTTCCGTGCCGCTGGTGGTGCGGTCGATGATCGGCAAGAGCTGGGGCCAGGGGGCGCAGCACTCGCAAGGCCTGCACAGCTTGTTCATGCACGTCCCCGGCCTGAAGGTCGTCGCCCCGGCCACGCCCTACGACGCCAAGGGCTGCCTGATCGCCGCCGTCCGCGACGACGATCCCGGTGCTCTACGTCGAGCACCGCCTTTTGCACTTCCAGAAGGGCCTTGTTCCCGAGGAGCCTTACGCCGTCCGGCCGGGCAAGGCCCGCATCACCGCCGCCGGCGAGGACGTGACCCTGGTCGGGATCTCGCACATGCAGCTGGAATGCCTGCGGGCGCAGCGCTATCTGGAAGAGGTGGGCATCAAGGCGGAGGTGATCGATCCGATCTGGCTCAGCCCGCTGGACATGGACACGATCGCCGAATCGGTCGAGCGGACGGGCCGGCTGCTGGTGGTGGACAACGGCTGGCTTTGCTGCGGCGCCGCCGCCGAGATCGTCGCCCAGGCGGCCGAGCGGCTCCAGGGCGTCCGCGACCTGCGCCTGCGCCGCATGGGCTTCGCGCCGACTCACCTGTCCGACGACGCCGGCGCTCGAAAAACTCTTCTATCCCGACGCCCGCACCATCGCCGCCGCCGCCCGCGACCTGGTGGAAGGCGCCCCGACCGGCTGGATTCCCGACGAACGCCCGGAACCCGAAAGCATCGAATTCAGGGGGCCGTTCTGATGCCAGCGACACCCGCCGCCCGCGCGACCGGCCTGGACTGGCCGCTGATGCGGAACAACATCGCCCGCCGCGACCTCGACGCCGTGTGCGACCTGCTGCGGGCCGAAGACCCGATGTCTGACGCAGGCCTCCAACGTCCGCGCCTTCGAGGAGGAATGGTCGGACTGGCTGGGCGTCCGGCACAGCGTCTTTGTCAACTCCGGTTCGTCCGCCAATCTGCTGACGCTGGCCGCCCTGCGGGAACTGCACGGCCCCGGCGGCGAAATTATCGTACCGACAATCACCTGGGTTTCCGACGTGGCCGCGGTGCTGCACTGCGGCTTCGAGCCGGTCTTCGTGGACATCGACCCGCGCACGCTCGGCATGGACGTGGAGCAGGTCCTTGGGCGGATCACGCCCCGGACGCGGGCGGTCTTCCTGACGCACGTCCTCGGCTACAACGCCCTGAGCCGTCGCCTGCTGGACGAGCTGCAACGCCGCGGCGTCCCCCTGTTGGAGGACGTTTGCGAGTCGCACGGCGCCACATTCGAGGGCCGCAAGCTCGGCGGCTTCGGCCTGGCCTCCAATTTCTCCTTCTATTACGCCCATCATCTGAGCACCATCGAGGGCGGCATGGTCTGCACCAACGACGCCGACCTCTACGAGACCGTGCGGATGCTGCGCTCGCACGGCCTGGTCCGCGAACTGGACTCCGTGAGTCGCAAAAGGGATTACGCCGACGAGTACCCGGAACTCAACCCCGAATTCATCTTCGCCTGCCCCGGCTACAACGTTCGCAGCACCGAAATCAACGCGGTCGTCGGCCGGTCGCAGCTGCCGCGGCTGAACGAGGGCGTCCGTCGCCGCACGGAGAACCTGCGGCTGTTCCTGACGAACCTCGACCCCGCGCTCTACCGCACGGATTTCGTGACGGCAGGCAGCAGCAACTACGCCCTCACGCTGATCCTCAAGGACGCCGACGACGGCCTGTGGCGGCGCGTCGTGACGGCCCTGCGCGATCACGGCGTCGAGTTCCGCCGCGGCACGGCCGGCGGCGGCAATCAGGTCCGTCAACCATATCTTCGCAAGCTCCTGGGGCCGGACGAGTGGCGGAAGTACCCACAGGCCGACCACGTTCATTTTTACGGATGCTACATCGGCAATTATCCTTCGCTGGAGCGCGGCAAGGTGCTGCGGTTGTGCGACCTGTTGAACGGCCTGGCGACTGACTGAGGCGGCATATGTCAACAAAAAAACTCGATTTAGTGCTCATCAACCCCGGCAGCCGCACGCAGGTCTATCAGTCGCTGGGCGTGAAGCTCGCGGCCGTGGAGAACCCCGTCTGGGCCGGCCTGATGGCGACGTTTTGCCGGCGAAATGGACTTTCCGTCGAGATCATCGACGCCGAGGCGGATGAACTCGCGGCGGCCGAGGTGGCCGAGCGCGTCGAAGACCTCAACCCGGTGCTGGCCGCCGTGGTGGTCTACGGACATCAGCCCTCGGCATCCACCCAGATCATGACCGCTTCCGGCCACGTCTGCACGGCGATCAAGCAGCTTTCGCCGGAACAGCCGGTGTTGCTGGTCGGCGGCCACGTCGCCGCCCTGCCCGAGCGCACGCCTGCGCGAAGAAGACGCGGATTTCGTCGCGGCCGGCGAGGGATTGCACACCCTCGTCGGGTTGGTCGAGGCGCTCAAAACGCCGGCGCCCGATTTCGGCCGCGTGCCCGGCTTGTGGTATCGCCAGGGCGGCCGGCCGCGGCGCACGCCGGACAGTCCACTGCTCGCCGACCTCGACGGCCGGATGCCCGGAATCGCCTGGGACCTGCTGCCGATGGAAAAGTACCGCGCCCACAACTGGCACTGCCTGGGCGGCCTCGACCGTCAGCCCTACGCCGCCCTCTACACGACGCTCGGCTGCCCCTACCACTGCTCGTTTTGCTGCATTCAAGCGCCTTTCAAGAGCGGTGAAGAAGCTGCTGGCTATCAGGGTTCGGTCAACACCTACCGCACCTGGGACCCCGAAATCGTCGTCGATCAGATCGGCTGGCTGGTCGAGCGCTACGGCGTCCGCAACCTCAAGATCGCCGACGAGATGTTCGTGCTGAACCGCCGGCACGTCCTCGGCATCTGCGACCGGCTCATCGAGCGACGTTACGATTTGAACATATGGGCCTATACGCGCGTGGACACGATCAAGGACGGGATGCTGGAGAAGTTGAAGGCGGCGGGCTTCAACTGGCTGGCCGTCGGCATCGAGTCCGGCGCCGGCCGCGTCCGGGCCGACGTGGACAAGGCGTTCGGACAGGATGAGGTTTACCGCGTTATCGAGAAAATCCGCGGCGCCGGCGTCAACGTGATCGGCAACTACATCTTCGGCCTACCGGAAGACGACGCGGACACGATGCGGGCGACGCTTGACCTGGCCGTCGGCCTCAATTGCGAGTTCGCCAACTTCTACTCGGCGATGGCCTACCCCGGTTCGCCGCTCCACGCCCTGGCCGCGAGCCGTGGCGTCCCGCTGCCGGAGAAGTGGACCGGCTACTCGCAGCACTCGCGCGACTGTTTGCCGATGCCGACGCGCCACGTCCCCGCCTGCGACGTGCTACGCTTCCGCGATGAGGCGTTTCTCAAATACTATACCAATCCACAGTATCTTCAAATGATCGACCGCCGTTTCGGCCGGGAGACCGTCGCGCATCTCCGCGACGTGACGGGACACCGGCTGGAGCGCGACCTGCTCACCGGCCGGCTGGAGGTCCCGCCGACGCTGATGCCGCGGGAAGAGCCGTCGGCCGAACCAGGCGAGTCCGCGGAACTGCTCACGCTGAATATCCGATGACGACGGCTTCGTGCGCGCCGTGCGACGCCATGATTGGTATCCTGACAGAGTCGGATCGCGGCGCGGATTCGCCTCTCCGAGGATAGGCGAGTCTGGTCCCGCGCCGCGCCCCCTTCGGGAGTCGCGCGATGGGTCTATCCGGGGAACGAACCCCGAGGCCGCGGCTGGCCGCGGCGGCCGGCGCGCCGCGTTGGCGGCGCGGCTTGGTGCTGCGCGGGTTGGAAGCTTTGCCCGTCGCGTTCGGCGGCCAAGCGGCGAAGGCGTAAGGGCGGCCCGCTCAGCCCGATCCGCCGGCGTCCGAGACGAAATCGTCGCTCGCCCTCATCGGCTCCAGCGGGCCGGCCTCCGCGGATGGAGCCGATTCGCGGCGTCTTCCACCTTTTTCACGGCGGCGTCCAGTTTCTTATCGGCGTCCTCGGCGCGCCTCACGGCCTCGTCCGGCCGCTTTTCCACAGGTCCCATGACGCGGACTCCACGAGCGACTCCGGGGCCGAGCTTCCCCCCGAACTGATTTGCAAGGTCCATGCCGCCGGCCGCCCCTGCCGCCCGCCGCGGGACGGCGTGCCGCCGTAATTGACCTCATTTATCCTCTTTCCCTTCCTCCAAAAACCGCCCCACGCACCCCTTCCACTCCTCCGGCCGCGCCGACGCGTACGACTCATGCCCCAGCCCGTCGAAGACGTGCAGTTCCTTCGCGCACGGCAGGTTGTCGTAAATCGACCGCAGTTGCGGACCGCTCACCCGCGGGTCTTTTTCGCCGTGCAGCATCAGGATCGGGCCAGTCGCGCTTTTGGCGTAGTCCACCGGGTTGTGCGCGAATGTGTTGAAACCGAGCTGCACGCCGCCCCAGAACATCAGCAGCTCGGCGCCGGGGAAGCCGGGCAGGCCCATCGCGTGGAACCGCTTCTCCACCGTGTGCAACAGCGTGTCGAACGGACATTCCAGCACCGTCGCGTCCGCATGGATGCCGTGTACCGCCATCGCCCGCAGCACCGCCGCCGCCCCCATCGACTGGCCGAACACGATCAGCCGCTGGCCCGGCCAGCGCTTCCGGGCGTATTCCAGCGTGCGGGCCACGTCGCCGGCCTCGCGCCAGCCGACCGTCGTCGCGTCGCCCTCGGAGCCGCCGCTGCCGGGAAAGTCGATCAGGAAACAAGAATATCTGAGATCGTGAAAGCCCTTTAACTCCGGAAGCATTTTGCTTTTGCAGTCGCCGTAGCCGTGGAAAAGCAGCACCAGGCCGCGGGAATCGGCGTGCGGCGCGTACCACCCCTCCAGGGCGCCGGTCTCGCCGGGGAACACGTCCGTTTCATAATCCAAACCGAGGGAACCCGGCGTGACCAGGTTTTCGGGCCGATGGATGGTGAGGCCGCCCAGCAGCACGCCGACCTTCTGCGACAGGCTCATGGCCTCCGGGTGCGGCCGGTCGTCCGGCATGACCTTGGGCAGGCCGCGGACGAAGTGGGTCATCGTGTAGGCGTGACGGTAGGCCAGGATATTGACGAGGAGAAATAGCGCCAAAAGGATCAGCACGACGCTAAACGTGCGGTGCGTCCCCACCCACGCGACGATCATCCGCATCCTGCCGTCTCCTCGCCGAAACGGGCGCCCGCCCGGCCGGGACGCCGACTCCAGTTTATTCCGGGACCTTCCGCGTTTACCATAGCAGAAGAAAGCGCCGCCCGCGTGAGGTAACGGAATGGACCACTTCGAGAACGCCGTCGCCGATCTGGCGGCGGCAGCCGCGCCGTCCGCCGATTTGGTGGACGACGCCTATGCCTGCGCCCAGCGACTCCTGGCGGAACTGGAGGCGGCCGACCCCGCCGCCTGCCAACGCGCCCTCGGCCGGCTGGCCGACGTGCTGCCGACGGCCCCGGTCGATTGCGCCGGCGTCGTCGCCCTGGCCTGCGGCGCCCTGGTGGAACGCGGCGGCGACCCGGAGCGGCCGCTCGACGCCCTGCTCGGCCGGTTGCCGGAAGTCCTGGCCGGCGCCGCCGCCTTCGCCGACGCCTGCCGCGCCCGGGCGCGAGCCGGCGATGACGCCGACGCCGTCGAGCGCTACGGCGACGAAGTTGCGAATACCATGCCGTCCGAGGTCGTCGCCTGGGGGGCGCTCGACCTTTTCGCCAGCGCGACCATCGCCGTGCTGGCGCGCTCCCCCGCCGCCCGGCGCCGGGCGCGGGGACGGCCGGAGTTGGCGAAGCGGGCCGCGGCCGTGCGCGACCCGCACGGCAAGGCGAAGTTCCTGGCGGAAATGCTGCGCGTGCTCGACGACGAAGAACTGCTGGTGTTGCACCCGGAGACGGGCCGCGGCTGGAAGGCGCGCGTCGCCGGGATCTCGGACAATTTCCAGCTGCATACGCTCCTGGCCGACGCTCTCATCGGCGATCCGGATAAGGGTCTGTTGCCCGGACGGCGGCCCGACCCGCGCGTCGCCGCCGCCGCCCGCGACGGGGCGGTCGATCCGTCCGCCGCGCTGGCCGAGGGGGCGTTCAACCTGATGAACTGGCAGGCGCTGCGGCCGGATCGGACGCTGCCGACGGGCCAGGGGTGAGTATTCCCCACATCGAGAGTACATGGCGGATCATGTTTAGGTGTTTATGAGAGGCCAAGGCCCTCGCCAAAGCGACGACGCCGGGAGGAAGCCCTTGCGCTTCCTCCCGGCGTCGTCGCTTGGTCGCCGCCAATACACGCGATCGGCCGCCGGTCCCCGTGCCGGTCGCCCGGACCGGCCGGCGGTTCTCAGCCGAGCCGCACGCGGCCCGCCCGGTACCCCGCCGTCAAGATGGCCAGGTCGCGCCAGCCACGCCACAGCGTCCGCACCCCCGGCATGCCGTCCCGCTTGCGGCCCAGGTGGCCGCCCAATCGGCCGATCCACTTCGCCGCCTGCTCCATGGTCGGCGCCGGCGTCGTCGGCGTCGCCGCCTCGCCCGTGGCGTGCGCGTACAACGCCCGCCACTCGTCCTCGCTCAGCACCTCCGTGCAGGGCGCCGTCGGCTCCCGACGCGCCAGGTCGCGTAAACGCAGCAAACGCACGGCCACCCCCGCATATAGGACCAGGGCCTTCTCCAAACGCCCCCGCGTCTCCAACGCCAGTCGCTCCACCTGGCAGCCCTGCTTCCAAGCCAGGTGAAAATCCTCGATCCGCCAACGCAACGCGTAGGCCCGAACCACCGCCATAATCTCCGCCCCCGTTCGCGCCGGCTCCGTCGTCCACAGCAGCCAATGCACCGGCTCCTCCGTCCCGGCCGGCGCCGCGGCCTCGCGCACCTCCACCATGGTCAGACGCAGCGGCCGTCGATCCCGCGCGTGGTGCGAATGCGGCGTCAGCGTCAGGGGACGCGAGCGCAGCTCGACCACGGCCGTGCGCGCCTTGTGGCCATGGCCCGCCGGCAGACGCAGACGCATCCGCGCCACGCAGGGCGCCCGACCGATCGCTTCGTCGGCGTCGCCGGGATCCTCGGCCACGTTGCGGTTGCGGTAGCGGCGGATGATCGCCCCCTGGCCCAACTGCAGCACGCGAACGAACACCTCATGGATGTCGGCTTCCCGGTCCATGAGATGCACCACGCGCGGACGCTCGCCGGCCGGCAGCGTCGCCAACGCCGAAGCCGTCGCGTCCAGGCCGTGCAGCCATTTCATGCTTTCCTTGTCTTCCATGGCCCGGCCCTGCGGCCGCGACCGCTTGTACTCCGTGCGCGCCCAGTACTCCTGATGCAGCAGGCCCAACGGCACGCCGTCGCCTCGCAACGCCAGGGAGCTGTGGCAATGGAAGCCGCGCGCCGCCTCCACGTCGCTGATGTAGCCCAGGCCGCTGGTCTGTTTGAGCGAGGTGTAGCTGAAGGTCGTGGTGTCGTGGGCGACGTAGATCACGTCGCGGCCGCGAACCGCCTGGGCGGTCGTGGCCCGCCAGCCCTCCAGCAGGTCGTCGCGTTCGACGCGGTCATTGGCGAAGAAGCGATAGGCGGCCTTGGCCTGATGGCAATCCGGCAGGGCCTGGGGCAAGGAGTCGAGGGGCTGGAGCGCCAAGTGGGTCAGCAGGCGCTCCAAGCGGGCATGGAGTCGGGCGTCGGGCAAAGGCGTGGCGGCGGCGACTTGCGCGGCCCAAAGCGCGGTGGGGAGAGAGCACGTCATCCTGCCGGAGCCTCCAAGGAATCCGTTCCGGGCATCCCATCGTATGGCTCCGGCTTGTCGAAAGGAAAGAGGGCGCGCAGAATTGTGGGGAATACTCACGGGCCAGGACGGTTCGGCCCACTGGATCTGGAACGAGGGCGTCCCCGACGACATTGAGAAGTTTGAGGGCGTGCGCGTGGTGCTGCTGGGTCCGCCGCCGTACCATCGGACGTGGGACGCGGGCCGCCGCTTCGAGGACATGCACGCGGAATTGAACGTGGTGGAGACGCTGACGCCCGCCGCGGCGGACGACCTTTTGGGCCGCATCGCCGCGGCGCCGCGAACGAAGGAGTAACGGGTGCGTCGCCAACCCGTTGGTCCATTTCCTTCCCGTCAAATATAACAATCGGTCGAGGGGCGGCGGTTACGCGCCCCTTTCACCCTGGAGGGACGGAAACATGCGACCTGCGGCGTGGCTAGTGGCGGCGGCGGCGTTCGGCGCCCTGACGGCGTGCGGCGGCCGGGCGGCCGACGACGCCAAGGGCGTCGAGGTGGACCTGGACGGCCTCAAGGCGACGACGCCGGCCGACTGGAAGAAGGAGGAGCCGAGCAACCAGTTCCGCTGGAGGCAGTTCCGCATCCCTGGCGCCAAGGGCGACAAGGACGCCGAGATGGTCATCTCCAAAGGCCTCGGCGGCGGCGCCGACGCCAACATCGAACGCTGGAAGTTGGCGTTCAAGCCGCCGGCGGGCAAGACCGCCGGCGAAGCGTCCAAAGTCGAGGAGATCAAGATCGGCGGCAGGAAGGCCAGCTATCTCGACGTGTCCGGAACCTACACCGCCCCCTTCTCCAAGGCGGGGCCTGTGTCGGACTACCGCATGTTGGCCGTCTACTTCGACGGCAAGGACAACGCCTACACCTTCAAGCTCGTCGGCCCCGCGGCCACCGTGGGGGCGGCGAAAAAAGGTTTTGACGGGTGGCTCAAGTCGTTTAAATGAAAGTCTAGTCAGGCGAGCGGCCGGCGTCAGCCGGCTGATGACGCCTCATCAGCCGGCTCACTCCGGCCGCTCGCCGATGCGTTGCCCATGCACATCGATCAATTCGACTACGACCTGCCCGACCGCCTGATCGCCCAGGAGCCGCCGCCGGAGCGCGATCAGTCGCGGTTACTGGTGGTGCGCCGCGGCGGCCCGCCGCCGGCCGACCGCCGCTTCCGCGACCTGCCCGCCCTGCTCGACCCCGGCGACCTGCTGGTCCTCAACGACACTCGCGTGCTGCCCGCCCGGCTGGTCGGCCGCCGCGCCCGCAGCGGCGGCAAGTGGGAGGGTCTCTTCCTTCGCGAGGAGGCCGACGGCGCCTGGGAGCTGCTCTCGCAGACGAGCGGCCGGCTTATGACCGGAGAAACGATCCTCGTCGATCCGGAAAATCCGTCAAGCGGCGAAGCGGCCGCTCCCCTGCGTCTCTGCCTGGTCGGCAAGACGGCGGCGGGGCGATGGCTGGCCCGGCCGGAGGTGGTGGGCGCGGCGGCGGCGCTGTTGGACCGCTACGGCCGGACGTCATTGCCGCCGTACATCCGCAAGGGGCGCGGCGGCCCGGCGGATCGCGAACGCTACCAGACCGTGTACGCGCGGGAGGCCGGGGCCGTGGCCGCGCCGACGGCCGGCTTGCACTTCACGCCGCGGCTGTTCGGGGACTTGGACCGACGCGGCGTCGGCCGAGTCTTCGTCACGCTGCACGTCGGGGCGGGCACTTTCCAGCCGGTGACGGCGGAGGACGTGACGCAACATCGCGTCCAGCCGGAGTGGGGGGAAGTCCCCGCCGCGACGGCGGAAGCCGTGGCGGCGTGCAAGGCGCGGGGCGGGCGGGTGGTTGCGGTGGGAACCACGTCGGTGCGCGTGCTGGAGACGGCGGCGCTGGCGTCGGGCGACGGGTCGTTAAGGGCATGGACGGGATGGACGGACTTGACGATCTGCCCACCGTTTCCATTTCGCATGACGGACGCGCTTGTGACGAATTTCCATCTGCCGCGGTCGAGTCTGCTGCTGCTGACGGCGGCGTTCGCCGGGCTGGAAACGATGAAGGCGGCGTATAAGCTGGCGGTGGATCGGGAATATCGCTTTTACAGCTACGGCGATGCGATGTTGATTTTGTGAGTGCGAATGAAGGCAATGAGACATCGGCGAAATTGGTCTTGTGGGAAAATCCGGCCGGCGGACAATCGCTTGAGTACGCGCCTTGATGAGGAACAAGCGTCCAGTGAGGAATGCCATGGGACTGTCTTGGATAGGACGGGCGGCGTTGGTTGTTTCAATACTTTTCACATCCGCCGAACTCCAAGCCGACTCAGGTGGCGCTGGTGGCGCTGGGCCGGCCGAAATACTGTTAATCCGGGGTAAACCGCTGTCCGATTGGGTTCGCGCGTTGAAGGACAAGGATCCCGTGGTTCGTTCCAACGCGGCAGAGGAGCTAGCACCAAACGGTTTTTCGGGCCGTAACGCTTAACTTCCAGTCCTTACGGACTACAATTCTCCCTGCCTGGGTTGCAGGGAGGATTCCTCATGCTCACCATGGACGGCACTTGCGCCTCTTGGCTCGCCCAAGCGCAGATCGCCGAACAGCGACTCACGGCCGGGCAACGCGGCTTGCTCCAGGCGGCCTTTGCCTTCCGGCGACGCTGCGGCGACGATTACTACTCCAGCCGGTTGCTCAGCCATTTCCTCCTGCACTGCGATTCCGGACTCAAAGTCGCTCAGATCGCTCGATTGGTCGGCGTCAGCCGGCCCACGGCCTCGCACCAACAAGGGGTGTCTTCCAAGGAGGCGATCCAGGCCGCCCACCACCGCCTGGCCGGCCGGCCGCATGGCAAACTGCTGCCGCGTTACGCCGGCCCCATCGCCGAGTTCATGCTGACTCACGCCGACGCCACGCGCTACGACGTGTTGGCCTTCATCCAACGCACCTGGGGCGTCCACGTGTCCACGGTGGCCTTGCACCACTTCTGCAAGAAGTTCGGCCTCGATCGGGCGACGCGGGCCGCGGCCGCGGCCCCCGAGCCGGCCGTGCAGCCTGCGGTCGCGCCGGCCGCGCCCGGCGGCGTGCCACCGCGCCAACCCGTGCCCCTGCCGCCGCCCCCTTTTTCGTCACCAAGACCCAGCACGCCGGCGCGTTCCTGTTGATGCCCGAAGCCCTGGACTGGTTGGCCACGGCCCAGGACTGCTTCACCGACGATTACGGTTCCTTGCGTCCGGGCCTGTTGACCAGCGTCTTCTCCTTGGTGACCGGCCTGGAGCGAGTTTTTCACCTGGACGAGATGGCCGACGCCGGCTTCGCCCGGTTGTGCGGCGGCCGCCGCTGCCCGTCGCGCCACACCGTCGGCGGTTGGCGGCGTCACCTGGCCTGGTATGAGGTCGATGCCTTCTGCCGCCGGACCTGCCCGTGGCACTTGCTCCGCAACGCCGACGCCATGGTCAGCTTCGACGAGCACACCATCCCACGCTGGACCAAGAAGTTTCGCATCGGCAAGGGCTACGTCACCACCCGCAACAAGTACATGCGCTGCGAGAAGCTGTTCACCGGCTTCGACCTGACGAGCGGCCGCTTCCTGGCGGTGCGCGGCACGCCGGGCGATGTGGGTTTGCAAGAGCTGGCGGCGCCGCTGGTCCGACAGGTCTTGAAGCACGGCCGGCCGCGCACGCTCCACGCGCTGTTCGACGCCGGGGCGGCCAAGTCGGACGCGGGCGTGCGGACCTTGTGGGATCTGGTCGAGAGCCAGCGGCGCCTGGACGTCACGCTGCGCGCCTGCCGCTACCCGCACCGAATGCGGGCCTGGAAGCAATTGCCCGGCGGCTTGTTCGTATCCGTCGAGGAACCGGGCGTGTGCGTCGGCGCCCCGCCCAAGGAAGTCCGCCTGGCCGAGACGCAAACGGTACTCAAGGGCGAGACCGCGGAGCAGGCGGTGCGCACCATCATCTGCCGGGAGGTCCGACCCGGTCCCAAAAAGGACCGCTGGCATCCGCTGTACACGACCTGCGCCGGCGACCCGGAAGACGTGCTGACCATCTTCCGGGCTCGACAAGGGCACGAGCAGGCCCATCGGGTCGAGGTTCACGACCTGTTGGTGGATGCCGTACCGTGCGGCTACGACAAGGAGAGTCCCGACCGGCGGCGGCCGCGCTTTCACCGGGGGCCGTTGCAGATGTTCGGCTGGCTGGTGGCGTTGGTGTACAACGCGGTCGCCGACCTGGGCCGACAGTTGGGCGAGGGCTACGCGGGGGAGCACGTCCGGACCCTGCGGCGACAGTTCTTCAACCGGCCCGGCCAGTTGTACGAGACGCCGGAAGCATTGATCGTGTACCTGGACCCGTTCGCGGGCCAGGAGGCGTTGGCCCCCGCGATGGATAGGATCAATGCGCGGCAACATCGCTTGCCCTGGTTAGACAACCGTCGCTTGGTCCTTTCTCTGACGCCAACCGGCCCATCCCGCGACGGGCCGTAGTGTGTCATTGTTAAGCGTTACGGCCACAAAAACCGTTCGGTGCTAGGAAAGGCCGGTCCAAGCGCGATAGATGCCCTGCCCGCACTGACCGCCGTCATCTACGACTCGGATCGCGATGTGAAAGCCGCCGTCCGTAAGGCCATTTTCTGTATTGATCCCGATGCGAAAACGTGCTTGAGATTATTCTTGACAGAGTTGAAAAACGAAAACTTCCAAATCCGGGCGTACAACGTCTTCAATCTGGTTTACATCTATGAGGCGCAACCTCAAGCCGTGCTCGCCCAGTTGATGGAAGCCCTACACGACAAGGAATGGCTCGTACGCATGGAGGCAGTGTTCGCGTTGGGCGAACTCGGCCCTCCGGCCGGAGGATCTGCCGTATACGCATTGATCGACGCCCTGCACGACGAAAAAAAAATGGTCCGAGAAGCGGCGGCTGAGAGCTTGGGTAAAATTGGTCCCCCGGCAGAAGCCGCGATAGTCCCACTCGGTGTCGCCTTGGCCGACCCTGAAGAGAGCGTTCGCTGGGACGCTTGTCATGCTTTGCGACTGTTGATCAACAAGGATTCGAGCGCTTTGGTTCCAGTGGTTCTCGCCAACCTCCGGAACCCGGACCTCAACATTCGTTTCACCAACGCGTACTTGCTCGTCCAAATGAATTTGGAAGTGAAAAGCGCCGTGGATCCCCTGTGCGACGCCATGCTCCACGGATCATCTTCCGTCCGCGCCTGCGCCGCGGAGACGCTCGGCGACATCGGTTCGGATGCTCGTGAAGCAGTTCCCGCGCTTCTTACGGCGATGGCGGACGAAAACGATGGTGTACGCGACGCTGCTTTCAAAGCCTTGGGGCCGATCGACCCGGACATGGCCGCTCACGTCCCTGCCCCCGCGCCATGCGCCGCCGCTTCGTGGAGGCGTTAAAGCCGAAGAGGTTGCGCGAACCCTGGCCGACGGCCCGCGCCGCTACACCGCCTTGAGTACCAGACAGGTGTTGCTGCCGCCGAAACCGAATGAGTTGGACGCCGCCACGCGCACCCTGGCCGGACGCGCCTCGTTGGGGACGTGGCAAAGATCGCATTCCGGGTCGGGTTCGTCCAGATTGATCGTTGGCGGCAGCGCGCCGCGGTCCATCGCCGCCACGCACGCCAACGCCTCCACCGCCGCGGCCGCCGTCAACAGATGGCCCGTCATGCTCTTGGTCGAACTGACCGGCACTCGCTTCAGCCATTCGCCGAACACCGCGTTGAGCACGCGCGTCTCCGCCACGTCGCCGACCGGCGTGCTCGTGGCGTGGGCGTTGACGTAATCCACCTCGGAGGGGGCCACGCCGGCGTCGTCCAGCGCCTGGCGCATGGCGGTGGTCGCCGGCTCCGGGTCGGGGCTGGGGATGACCATGTTATGGGCGTCGCTGCTGGCCCCGAAGCCGGCCACCTCGGCGTAGACGCGGGCACCGCGCCGCCGGGCCGATTCCGCCCGCTCCAACACGAACATCGCCCCGCCCTCGGCCATCACGAAGCCGTCGCGGCCACGGTCGAACGGCCGCGACGCCGCTTGTGGGTCGGCGTTCCGCCGCGAAAGCGCCCGCAGGTTACCGAAACAGGCCAACGACATCGGCGTCACCGCCATGTCGCACGCCCCCGCCACGCACACGTCCGCCCAACCCAGTTCCAGCCACTGCCGCGCCTGCATGAGGGCGTAGTTGCCGCTGGCGCACGCGGCCGAAACCGTCAGACACGGCCCGGACAGTTCCATCAATCGCAGCGCCCGCCGCAGCATCGATTCCGAATGGCGGTGCGCCTCCCACAATTTCGAGCCGCCGCCAAGGGCGTCCGTCTCCCACATCTCCAGCCACTCGGCGCCCGAACCGAGCACGAGGCCGACGCGCACCTCGCGCCGCCGATCCCACCAGTCCGCGTCGCGCAGGGCGCCGACGATGCACCAACGCAACAGCTGCTCCAGCCGGTGCAGCCCCGCGAACTCGGCCTCGTCCTGGCCCGGCGGGCAGGGTACTTCGGTCATCTGACCGGCGATCTGACTGGGGTGGTCGCCGACGGGGAACGCCGTAACGCGCCCCACGGCCGACTTGCCGGCCAACAGGTGATCGGCGAAATCCTTGTAGGTGTGCCCAAACGGCGTGGCCGTGCCGACGCCGGTGATCCAGACGGGGTTGCGAGGCGTCACCGTTAGGTCTCCGCCAAAGGCAGGGGACAGAGCAGACGCGCGTCCAGGGCGGCGCCGTCGCCGTTTCGATGGGCGTACACGGCGGCCCGGCCGATCTTTTCCACTTCAACGCGGCCGCCGGCCTCCATCGGCACGATGAAGGCGGTTCGGCTGATTTCGGTCTCGCGGACCAGCGCCTCCAGGATGCCTTTGAGGCCGAACAGATCCAGGACGGCCGCCGACTCCGCCGTCATCGTCGGTACGGGCGTCGCGGCGCCGGCGATCACGCGCAGACGAATGCCCGAGGAGGTCGCATAGCGCGGCGGAGTCAGGGCAATGGCCAGGGCGGCACAATGCGTTCCGGGGGCGTGGGCGCCCGTCCGATCCAGCGGCGGCAGGTCGGGGTCGAAGGCCGTCAGCGCCACCCAAAGACCGGGTATGCGCTTGCGCTCGAGCAGGGCGGCGGCGGCGGCCAGGACTTCCGTCGGCGCAGCCGGGACCGCCGCAGACGCCGATATTGGGGCCGCGGAATTTGAAGAGCTGGCTGATCGTGCCGGAGGGCGAATGGAGCGAACGATGGGCGGGCAGGTGCGGCGAGGCGCCCCAGGCCCCCTCGTTCTGGTAGCGGTACACGCCGGCGGCCACGGCGGAACGGCCCATGTAATAGGGCGCGGCCAGGACGCCCCAATCGCGGAAGGCCTGCGCGTCGAGGCCGTAGTGGTGCAGGGCGTGGTACACGGCGGAGATGGCGGCGACGGTTTGCTCGTCGGCCTGTTTGAGGCTGTTGAGCGGCAGCGGCGGATCGCACCACGGCGCCGGTTTGCGGCGCAACTCCGGGACGGCATCCATCGGCACACGCACCCAGGCGTGGGCGGCCACGTCGCAGACGACGGCGCGCGGCGACGCGGAAGGGGGGTGAGGTGATGGCTTCAAACGACACGGATCCTTTCCGTTACCATTCCGTCCCTGGCGGCCTCCTCCGGATGAGAGCCGTCCCGTCTCCCCGGCGCGATCGCCGTGGCGGTGGGAGGGGTCCGGCGGGTCGGCCGCGCGGGCTGGGCGAAGGAACCAAGGTCGTACTGCAAACGCGCGCGCCTGTCAATCCGGCTTCGGCGCCCGGCAACGATAGGGCGCCGATTCGCCCGGCTTTATTCTTTCGGCAGGCGGAGGGGCGCTGCTTGCGTCGATTTGGTCGGGAATGAGGAATGGCGCGGATTGGTCCGGATGTGCGGAAGAGTAGGCGAGCGGCGCGGCGGGCCGACGCCGCGCCGCTTGCTTTCCGCGCTTTCTCCCCTTTGCAAACCCCCTTCGCGCCCGGTAATCTGGAAGAAACAAGTAAAGTGGGCGTGCAATTCGTGAACCTGATTCGTCCTCCTTGTGTGCCCCCGCGCCCGAACTTCGGCGCCGGCCTTCCGTTGAGGCGTCCTCTCCGACAGGAACCCCCCATGCGCAGCTCCCGAGCCGTCCTGACGGTCCTCACCCTGGTCCTGTTCGCGCGCCCGGCGCCGCCGGGGACCCGATCCGCATGGATCGCACGCCGGACGTCTCCCCGGACGGCAAACTCGTCGCCTTCAGCTACCTCGGCGACATCTGGGTCGTCGATGCCAAAGGCGGCACCGCCCGCGCCCTGACCTCGCACCCCGCCCACGAAATGGCCCCCGTCTTCAGCCCCGACGGCCGATCCGTCGCCTTCAGCTCCAACCGCCACGGCAGCTACAACGTCTTCGTCGTCCCCGTCGAGGGCGGACACCCCCGCCGCCTCACCTTCGACTCCGACAACGACCTCGTCACCGGCTGGTCGCCCGACGGCAAACGAATCCTCTTCGCCTCCACGCGCAGCGTCGCCTTCCCGCCGACTTTCGAGCTGTACACCGTCCCGGTCGAAGGGGGCAGGGCTTATCGCGTCAGCGCCGACGGCGGCAAGGAAGGCGTCTTCTCGCCCGACGGCAAGCAAATCGCCTACGCGCGCGGTCCCGGCGCCTGGTATCGCAAGGGCTATCGCGGATCCGCCAACGATGACATTTGGGTCTGCGACGCCGACGGCGCGCACAACCGGCAGCTCACCAACTTCGCCGGCCAAGACGCTTCGCCCATGTGGAGCGCCGACGGCAAGTGGATCTATTACGTCAGCGAATTTTACGGCACCCCGGCCAACATCGTCCGAATGCCGTCCAAGCCGGTCGGCAACGCCGACGACTCCACGGTCACGGCCACTCCGCCGCAACAGGTCACCTTCCACAAGGACGACGCCGTGCGCCGCGCCCGCATCAGCGCCAACGGCGAATGGATCGTCTACGAGTGCGGCGCCGACCTCTGGATCGCCTCCACCAAGCAAGGCGTCCCGCCGCGCAAGCTGGCCATCGAGGTCAACGCCGACGATAAAGTCAATCCGGAACGTCCGGAAATCTTCACCAACCACGCCACCGAGTTCGTCCTGGCGCCCGACGACAAGCACGCCGTCTTCGGCGTCCACGGCAAGCTGTTCCTGACGCCGATCACCGGGACGCCCAAGGCCGTCCAGCTGACCGACGGACCTTCGATGGACCACGGCGCCGCCTGGGCGCCCAACGGCAATCGCGTCCTGTTCGTCTCCGACGGCGGCGGCCACGAAGACATTTACGCCATCGACTCCGACGACGCCGACCATCCCCGGCTGACCGAGGCGCACAAGTTCAAGACCACGAAACTGACCGACACGCCGGAGGCCGAGTTCGGCGTCAGCTACGCGCCGGACGGCAAGCGCGTGGCGTTCCTTCGCTCCGGCAAGCTCTGGACGATGAACCCCGACGGCTCCGGTCAGAAGGCCGTCATCGATCGGCCGCAGGTCTTCGACTACGACTGGTCGCCGGACTCGAAGTGGCTGGTCTACGCCCGGCTCGACGGCTCGTCGGCCAGCGAGCTCTACATCGTCCCCGCCGGCGGCCCGACCGCCAAGGACCCGGCCCGCAACGTGACCCGCTACGCCACCTACAACGGCGGCGTCAGCTGGAGTTTGGATGGGAAAAAGATCTGTTTTCTCAGCGACCGGCGCGGCCGGAGCAACCTGATGGTGCTGAACGTGCAAAAGCCGGCCGCGCCGGGCGTGGCGGCCCCGGCGGCGACGCCGGTGGTCATCGACTGGGACGACATCCACCTGCGCACCGACACGATCACGACGCTGCCGATCGACGAGGCGGCCATTTCCCCCAACGGCGCCAAGGTGGCCTTCCGCGGCGGCGGCGACCTGTGGGTGGCGACCACGAACGGCGGCCAGATGACGCGGCTGACGACGGGCGGCCAACAGCCGCACATGATCCAGTGGGCGCATCACAAGTCGGCGCTGGGCGGCTACACCGACCTGATCTTTTTCCTCGACGGCCAGGGGCAGCTGCGGGCGACGCGTTCGACGGTAACGAACGGCGCCGACGGCAAGCCGCCGGCCGACGGCGTCGCCCTGCTGCCGTTCAAGGTCAAGATGACCGTCCGCACCGCGGAGGAGTACACCGAGATGTTCGACCAGACGTGGCGCTACCTGGCGGAGAATTTTTACGACCCCAAGTTCCACGGCCACGACTGGAACGCTGTGCGCGAGAAGTACCGGCCGCTGGTCAAATACGTGGCCATGAAAGAGGATTTATACGCCCTGCTTTATCTGATGATGGGCGAGCTGAACGCCTCGCACCTGGGCATTTCCGGCTACGGGACCGTGGCCGACGAGCAGACGGCCGAGCTGGGCCTGGTTTGGGACGAGGCGTACCGCGGCAAGGGGCTGAAAGTGCTGGACGTGCTGAAGCGCGGGCCGGCCGACAAGCGCGGCGTCACTATCAAGCCGGGCGAATTCGTCGTGGCCATCGACGGCGTGGACGTGACGGAGGCGACTGACCTGGACCGGTTGCTGAACGGCAAGGTGGGCGAGACGGTGGAGTTGCAGGTGGCGGCCGACCCCAACGCGGGGCCGAAGGCGCGGCGGCGCGTGGAAGTGCAGGCGACGAGCCGTTACGACTACCGCACGGAGACCGGCGTGGCCGAGGGCGTGCGTTCGCTGATGTACGAGCGCTGGGTGGACAGCAACGCCAAAAAAGTGGCCGAACTGAGCGGCGGCCGGCTGGGCTACATCCACATCCCGAGCATGGACGAGGAGGGGCTGGAGCGCTTTTTGCGGTCGCTCTACTCGGACAATTTCGACAAGGAGGCGATCGTGCTGGACGTGCGCTACAACGGCGGCGGCACTACGCACGACCAGGTGTTGAGCTATCTGATGGGCCACGCCCACACGCTGTTTCGCCAGCGCGACGGCCGCGAGGGCGTGGTGGTGGAGGCGGACGACCGCAAATGGAGCAAACCGCTGGTGCTGCTTATCAACAACCGTTCTTACAGCGACGCGGAGGTGTTCCCGAGCGCCTTCCGGACGCTGGGCCTGGGCAAGCTGGTGGGCCAGCCGACGGGCGGCTACGTCATCGGCACCGGCGCGGTGCGGCTGATCGACGGCTCGATCTTGCGCATCCCCCGGATCGGCGTCTACACGCCGACGGGCGTGGACATGGACAGGCAGGGCGTGCGGCCGGACGTGCTGGTCGTGCCGCAGCCGGATCAGGTCGCCAAGGGCGAGGACGTGCAGCTAGAAAAGGCGGTGGAGGTGTTGCGGGGCGAGGTGACGGAGTGGAAGAAAACCCACCCGTCCCGATTGGCGGCGGGTCCGGAGTGGATGGGGCGGGCGGGGCCGGTCTCGGTCGCGCCGCCGGGGCCGGCGGCGACGCCGCCGTCGTTCATGCCGATGGCGAAGTGAGGTTCGAGGCCGCTCACGGTTTGGCAATGAGCGGCGACGGATCGAAGCCTTTTTCATTCACACTTTAGTTAATATCGTCCGGTTGGCCGCGACGCGGCAGTGGAGCGCTTGATGAGAACGCTCCGCCGCCGCGTCGCGGCTAACCCACTCCAATTGCGGAGAGAATGATTCGGGCCGCGATTTGCCCTGGACGAAAGTCCCCCGGCCAGTTACATTACTCCTGGCATATATTGCCGGGGGCGAATGCCGATGAAGAAAGCCGTCGCCGTCCATCGCATCGACCTGATGTTCCGGGCGTTCTCCGACCGGACGCGGCTGCGCATCCTTCACCTGCTGCAAAACGGCGAGCGCTGCGTGGGCGACCTCGTGGACGTGCTCCGCATCGAACAGCCCAGCGCCTCGCGCCACCTCGCCTACCTGCGCCGGGCCGGCCTGGTGCGCGTCCGCAAGGCCAAGATGTGGAGCTACTACTCGTTGGCTCCCGCCGAGGCCCCGTTCCACCAAAAGCTCCTGGAGTGTCTGGCGTGCTGCTTCCGGGAAGTCCCGGAGATCCAGAAGGACGCCGCCCGCGCCGAGAAAATCGGCAAATCCGGCGGCTGTTGCCCCAACCCGTAAGGAGGACCCGAAATGTCCGAATCGATCACGGAACAGGTCCGTTCGCAGTACGCCGCCGTGGCGGTCAGCGACCTGTCGAGCGACCACGCCGGCGTCCGGGCCGTGGCCGAGGCGTTCGGCTATACGCCCGAGGAACTGGCCTCCATCCCCGCGGAAGCCAACATGGGATTGTCGTGCGGCAACCCGACCGCCCTGGCCAACCTGCGGCCGGGCGAAACGGTCGTGGACCTCGGTTGCGGCGGCGGCCTGGACGTGCTACTCGCCGCGGCGAAGGTCGGCCCCTCCGGCAAGGCCGTCGGCATCGACATGACCCCCGAAATGATCGAGCGGGCGCGGCGCAACGCCGCCGGCGCGGGGGCGGCCAACGTGGAATTTCATCTTTCCGCCATCGACAAACTCCCCATAGCCGACGCCTCGGCCGATTGCGTGATCTCCAACTGCGTCATCAACCTGGCCCCGGACAAAGGGGCCGTCTTCGGTGAGATGTACCGCGTCCTCAAGCCGGGCGGCCGGGTCGCCGTCAGCGACATCGTACTGAAGAAGCCGTTGCCGGACGCGATGGCCCGCGACGTGGCCGCCTACGTCGGCTGCATCGCCGGCGCCGTGCCGGCGGGGGATTACGAGCGCGGGTTGCGGGCCGCCGGCTTTCAATCCGTGCGCGTCGTGGACGCCCGCAAGGACCTGAACGCCTACGCAAAGGTCGAGAACCAGGCCGGATGCTGTTCCCCGGCCATGACTTCCTCGACCGGCCTTCCCGTCGCGTGTTGCCCGGAGGACGGGGCCGACCTGCACCGCCAGCTTGCCGAACTGCTTCGGAAGTACGACGTGAACGAATACGCCGCCAGCGTGCAGATCTATGCGGTCAAGTAGCCCGACGGGAGAGGACCATGCCAAACCTACCGGTGAAGCGCGTCCTATTCGTGTGCGTGGAAAACTCCAACCGATCGCAAATGGCGGAGGCCTTCGCGCACATGCACGGCGGCGGCCGGGTCGAGGCGTACAGCGCCGGTTCCCGGCCGTCGGGGCGGGTCAACCCGCGCGCCGTGGAGTTCATGCGCGAGGTCGGCTACGATCTGTCGCGGCATCACTCGAAGGGGCTGGCCGAACTTCCCGCCGGCGAATTCGAGGTCGTGGTCGGCATGGGGTGCGGGGACGAAGGCTGTCCGCTCGTCCCGGCCAGGCGGCGCGAGGAATGGGGCATTCCCGATCCGAAAGAGTTGCCGGAGGAGCAGTACCGCGAGGTGCGCGACCTCATCGAACGCAAGGTGAAGGAGTTATTGGCGAGCCTGTAAAGGGTCACGACGGGACGATGGCCCCCTGGCAACCCGAACCGCTTCCCGCCGTGCAGCCGTAACAGTGGTTGGCCGTAACGATCTGCCGGTCGGCCAGCTTCTCCGGGTCGAAGTCGCGGACGTGCCGCGGCAGCCCGGCCCGCAATCCCAGGCCGAGCATCTGGTTGAAATCGCAGTCGTACAGCCGCCCGTCCCAGCCGACCGACAGCGTCGTGCGACACATGACCCCGGCGACGGCCGCCGGGTTGTAGGCCGTCGCCAGCTTCTCCATGTACTCTTCCTGCCGGCCTTCCCGGATCAGGTCGTCGAGGAACCGGCTGATCGGCATATTGGTGATCGTAAATAGGCGATTGAACGTCACGCCGTATCGGTCGGCCAGTTCCCGCCTGTACGCGGCCTCCAATCCGGGCTGCGGCGGCGGCAGCGACGGGCCGACGGGGTTGTACACCAGAGTCAGGACGAGGCCGCTTTCGGGCCGGCCGTAGCCGACGGCGTTGAGCCGTCGCAGGGCCGCGATCGACTTCTCGAAGACGCCGGCGCCGCGTTGGGCGTCGGTGTTTTGCGGCAGGTAGCACGGCAGCGAGGCCACGACTTCCACCCGCCGTTCCGCCAGGAACTCCGGCAGATCGTCGTATCCAGGGGCCAGCAGGATCGTCAGGTTGCAGCGGTCGATGACGTGACGGCCCATGGCGCTCGCCTCGGCGACGAGCCATCGGAAATGGGGATTCATTTCCGGGGCGCCGCCGGTCACGTCCAGCGTCGGCGCGCCGGCGCGGGCCAATACATCAAGGCAGATCGCCATTGTCTCACGCGACATGACCTCGCGGCGCTCCGGGCCGGCGTCGACGTGGCAGTGACGACAGGTCTGGTTGCAGAGTTTGCCGACGTTGACCTGCAAGACTTCGATCCCTATAGCCCGCAACGGCGCAAGGCCGCCCCCCGCCAGGGTCCGCTCGAACGGCGGCGCCCCGCATTCGGCGAGAATGCGGAGCTGATTCGTCGGCTCGGCCAGCGGACTTCCTTGTCGCAGCAGGGTCGGCAAGGGCATGGGATGTTCTCCGTTCGCGTTTCAGCGCACCACCGGGTAGAAGGCCGCCAGCCGATCCGGGTGAACGCCGCTGGCCGCCAGGGCCGTCAGCGTCCAGTTCCGCAGCGTCTGCCGCACCACGCCCTGTCGCCGCCAGCGACGCGACGACACGAAAATGCGTCGCGGCGCCACCACCACCCGCCCCTCGCGGCGCAGCGTCCGGCTAATGAACACATCTTCCATCAAGCGCAGCGGCGGAAACCCGCCGACCCGCGCAAACCGCCGGCGTTCCACGAACAGCCCCTGATCGCCGTACATCAGGCCGGTCAGCCGCACGCGCACCGTCGCGCAAGCGTCGATAAGCCGGTAGACCGAACCGGGGGCCGTCACCGTCATGCGGAAACAGCCGGCCGCAACGCCGCGCACCGCCAGGCATTTTTCGGCCGACGCCAGCGCGCCGGCTTCCAGAGTGCAGTCGGCGTGCAGGAACAGCAGCACGTCACCGGCGGCGTGGGCGGCGCCGTGGTTCATCTGGGCCGCCCGACCGCGCGGGCCGCGCAACAGCCGGTCGGCCCCCTCGGCCCGTTCGCACGTGCCGTCGCCGCTGCCGCCGTCCACCACGATGATTTCGTGCGGCTTCTCGGCCCGGATCGAGCGCAGCGTCTCGGCGAGACAGGCCGCCTCGTTCAGCGTCGGGATAATGACGGAAACGGTCATATCCTCCATCCTACAGGACGGCCGACGCGCTGGACGGCCGAACCGGGCGCCCATACGCTGATCCTCCATGCGACCTCCGAACGCCGAGCGCGTGCTGGGCCTGTTCGCCAAGTGGCCGTCCCCCGGCGCCGTCAAGACGCGCCTGGCGGTCGGCGATCCGGACTGGGGCGCCCGCGCGGCCCGCGCCTTCCTGCTCGATTCCCTCCAGCGCCTCGCCGTCGTGGACGCCGGCCGCGTGCTGGTATTCGCACCGAGGGAAAGACATGCGGACTTCGCGGCCGTGGCGGCCGGCCGCTTCGACCTCGCGCCGCAGGGCGAGGGCGACCTGGGCCGGCGCATGGCGGCGTTCGTCGGAGGAAGCCTGGACGCCGGCGCGGGCCGTCGTACTTGTAGGCACCGACAGCCCGACGCTGCCAGTGGAATATGTCGAGCGGGCGTTCACCGAACTGGAACTTGCCGATGTGGTGCTAGGGCCGGCCACGGACGGTGGCTTTTATCTGGTGGGATGCGGCCCTGCCCGGCCGCCGCTTTTTGGTGGCGTCGCCTGGGGCGGCGCGAGCGTCCTGGCGGACACCATAAAATCTCTTGCCGATCCTCAATGGCGTCTGTCCGTGTTGCCCCCGTGGTACGACGTGGACGCCCCCGCCGACTTGGCCATGCTGCGCGGCCACCTGGCCGCCCTCCGCCGCGCCGGCGTCGATCCCGGCGCGGCGCACACCGAGGCGTTCCTCCGGGAATCCGGCCAACGCGGAGGGGCATAGAAGTGGTGCTCCCTCTCTCCGGGGCGCCAGGAAACCTTAGCCCGGCTTCTTAGCCACCTGGATCTCCTTGATCTTGTCCCGGGCGCGCTTGACGAGCGAATCGGGGAGCCGGAGGTAGTGCAGTTCGGCGGCGTACTCTTGCCCTTCCTTGGTCAACCAGTCCAGGAAGTCAACCATCTTTTGCCCCTTCCAGGCAGGCTGGTGGAGACGAACGATCATCCAGGTGGTCCCGCAAACGGGGTAGGACTCCTTGTCCGGCGGGTCGGTGAGGGAATAGCGGAGGTCGTCCGGAATGTCCTTCAGGCCGTTGTCTGCCGCCGCCTGAACGGAGGCAGGTCGGGCCTTCACGAACTCCCTCGCTCGATTTTGCACCAGGCCAGTCTGGAGGTCGAAATCGTAGGCGAAAGACAGTTCGACGTAGCCGATGCTTCCCGCCGTTGCCTTGACGCGCTTGGCCACGCCCTCATTTCCCGCTTCGCCGACGCCGGTCTGCCAGGGGACCTCGGCGCCGACCCCGACTTTGTTCTTCCATTTGGGGCTAATCTTGGCGAGGTAATCGACCCAGATGTAGGTCGTGCCGCTGCCGTCGGAGCGGTGGACCACCGTGATTTCCTTGTCCGGCAGCCGGTCGCCGGTCTGGGGGTTGAGGTCCTTGATCTTCGGGTCGTTCCACTTCTTGACTTTGCCCAGGTAGATGTCGGCCAGCAGCGGCCCCGAGAAACGCAGCGGTTCCTGCACTTCCGCCAGGTTGTAGACGGGGACGACCGCCCCGAGGATGAGCGGGATGTGTACCACGTCGTCGCCGGATTGCCGGACCTTGGCCAACTGCGCGTCGGTCAACGGCGCGTCAGCGCACCCGAAGTCAACCGTATTGGCGAGGACGCCCTTGATGCCGCTGCCGGAGCCGTGTGCTTCGTAGTTGACCCGACAGCCGTTGTCGGTCTTCGCGAAGGCGCTGGACCATTGCACCATCAGGGGCGACACGAAGGTGGATCCCTTCCCGGTCAACTCTTCCGGCGGGGCATCGGCCCTTTTGCATCCCGCCGTCGCCGTCATGATACACAGGACCGCCGCCGTCGTAAAAAGCCTCATGGGTTCCTCCAATCGGTTGTAGACACGAAAAAAATGCCGCCCCACGGGCGTCCGCGGCAATGGCGGTTACTTGACCTTCACCGAATCGAGCTTCCTATCGACTTTCTCGACCAGCCCCTTGGGCAGCTTGGCGTAATTCAGGTCATCGCAGAACTGTTGGCCGTCGTGCGTACACCAGCGCAGGAAGTCCACGACCTGCCGGCCCTTGTCCGCCGGCTGATTGACGTAGAGGATCGCCCAGGTCGTCCCGCAGATGGGGTAGGAGTCCTTGCCGTCGGAGTCGGTGATCGAATAGCGCAAGTCCTCCGGGATGTTCGAGAGGGAGTTGTCGGCCGCCGCGGTGATGGACTTCAAATTGGGAGTGATCGCTTCGCCCGCCTTGTTCACGACCTTGCCGAACTTGATGTCGTTCCGGAGGCCGTAGGCGAGTTCGATGTAGCCGATGGCGCCGGGCGTCTCCTTGACGAGGGCGGCCACGTCCTCGTTGCCCCTGGCGCCTTTGCCGACCGGCCAGTCCACGGCCACGGCCACTCCCACCTTCTTTTTCCACTCCGGGCTGACCTTCGACAGGTAGTCCACCCAGACGTAGGTGGTGCCGCTGCCGTCGGAACGGTGGACGACGCCGATGTCCTTGGGCGGGAGCTTGACGCCCGGGTTTAGGTCCCGGATCGCCTTATCGTCCCACTTCTTGATTTTGCCCAGGAAGATGTCGGCCAGCAGGGGACCGTTGAATACGAGCGGCTCCTTGACCTCCTCTAGGTTGTAGGCGGGGACCACGGCCCCCATCACGAGCGGGATGTGGAGGACCTCGCCGCCGGTTTCCCTGGCTTTTTGCAGCTGTTCCTCGTTCATTGGGCCGTCGGTGCAGCCGAAATCAACCGTCTTGGCGGTCATCTGCTGGATGCCGCCGCCGGAGCCGATTGACTGGTAGTTGATCTCGACCCCTTTGGCCTTGTCGTACTCGGCGGCCCACCGGCTCATCATGGGATACACGAACGTGGACCCGGCCCCGTTCAGTCGCGGTTTGGCGGGGCCGCAGCCGGCGCACGCCGAGAGGACCAAAGGCGCGATCACCCAAAGGCGCTTCATGGCGCTATCCCCAGGTTGGAGGCGTCCCGGCGGGCGAGCGCCCGCACTATTCGCTAAAGAGCATATACATGCGCAGTAATATAGCACTGGCGTCGACGGAGGCAAGGCCGATTTTTTATTTGCGGATCTTGCGGAGGTTGGCGTAAGGGCCGTGGGGCCGGACTTCGGGCGCGCGGAAGCGCCGGTCGCGCCGGGACGCGGAAAACCGTGTTGAGCGCCGCTCGAAACCTTGGAGGGGTTCGCAGCCGGGACGGCGAGAATAATATGATTAAGGAGGTCTGTTAATGAGTTAATCAATCCGGGCAGGCCGCGCGGCGAACCGCGTCGCCGCGCGGCAATGTCCCGCGCCCACGGAAACCGCCGTCGTGAGCCGGCTCACTTGGCCACGGCGTAGCGGTGCGTCGGCGTGGGCCGGCCGGGCCGGAAGCTTTGCAGCGACCGCACCTCCGCCGTCGCCCCGCACTCCCGACTTACCGACGCCAACGCCTGCCGCACCTGCCGTTCGATCTCGGCGGGGTCGGCGGCGACGCGGGCGTTGACGATCACCTCCGCCTCGGCCACGCGCCCGCGCGACGGCAGCGACAATTCCGGCCGCGACCCGATGCTCACCAGGTTCGCCACGCCGAACGAGCCGTCGCGCAAGCCGATGACCTTGAGGTGTCCAGGTTCCACGCCCAGTCCGCCGAACGCCTCGCGCAGCTGCTCAATCAGTCGCATCAGCAGCACGTCCAGGTCGAACGGCTTTGCGGCGCTCACCACGGCCGCGGCGTTGAGCCAGCCCATCTCGGCTTCGCCCTCGGCGTACACGTCATAGTCGATGTCGAGGATTTTGCGGCCGAACGCCCCCTGCTGATCGAGCAATTCCGTCAGCGCCTCGAAGCCCTCGCCCGACTTCGCCGACAGCTGCAACACCGGCGTACCCGGATACTCCTTCGCCGTCAGATCGGCCAGTTCCTTGCGCTCGTCGGCGCCCATCTCGTCGATGCGGTTGATGACAATGGCGTCGGCCTCTTCGAGCTGTTTGCGGAAGATGTAGGCCGCCTTGGGAGAAAAACCGGACCCTGTTTCGTTGCGAAGGATGCGCAACCCCTGGCTCGGCTTGAACAGCACCGGGTACGGCGCCACCTCAAAGCGGTCGCCGTACAGGTCGCGGAGCGGCTGGACGACGGTGGCGACGAGGTCGGTGCAGCTGCCGACCGGCTCGGCCAGGATCACGTCGGGCCGTTCGCCGGTTTGGAGTTGGCCGACCTTGCCGACGAGGTCGTCGAAACGGCAGCAGAAGCAGGCGCCGGCCACCTCCTCGGTGGCGAAGCCCTGCGCCCGCAGGCTGTTGGTGTCCACGAGGTCTCGCGCTTGGTCGTTGGTCACCAGGCCGACGCGCTGGCCGCGGCCGGCGAAGTGCCTGGCGAGGCGCGCCATCGCCGTGGTCTTGCCGGCGCCGAGGAACCCGCCGAGGAGGATGAATCGTAGTCGTTTCATGTCGCTTCGCTCCAGTAGGCTTGTTTGCCGAGGTCATTTTGCCCCGTGAGGGGCGGCGGTCAATAGCCAGAGGCGTAAGACCATTGGTATCTACACAAGTAGTCTAACCGCTCTTGGGTGTGGCGATTCCGGGCAGGACGGCGGACTCCAGGCGTTGGATTTCTTCGAGGTCATCATGGCTCAGCGCCTCGGGCATCGCCAGCAACACCCACCGGCCGGCCAACAACGCCGGCGGCGTCAACGCCACGCCGCGTTTCATCTACCGGCCGCTCAGGCGTACCAGCAACTCGCGCCAGCGCTCGCCCTCGGCCCCCTCCAGGCGCGCCACCTGCCAGACCACCACGCAGGCCATGCTCGACACCACCAGCCGCTTGGCGATCGCCTCCGCCGACTCCTGCCGCCACGCCTCCACCTGCCGCCCGGCCCCCTCGAGCAGCTTGCAAAAAGCTCTCGACCCGCCAACGCCAGTAGTACCGCCGGGCCACCCGAGCCGCTTCCACCGCGGCCGGCAGGTTGGTCGGCAGACGCCATTGCGCCAACAGCGTCCCCTCGCCGTCGCGGACCTGGCTCATCACCAGCCGCCATGGCAGGGGCTTGCCCGGCAGCAGCCGCCGCCGACCGCCGCGGTTGCGGTAGCCCGGCCGCGTCAGGACGACCGCGGCCTCGGCCACCGTCTGGGTGGCGAGGCGGCCGCCGGCCGCCGGCGGCGGCGCCAGGGTGGGCAGGGAAACCGCGTCGTTGGCGAAAAAGCGCCAGGCGCCCTGGGTGCTGGCGAAGGCGGCGGTGAGGCGCGGCAGGGCAGCTGGTCCGGCGGCGAGCGGCGGCGCGCTGCGGAGGCGTTCGTTCACGAGTTGGACGTAGCGGCGCCGGAGCCGCGGTTCGAGTGCTGGCACAGGGAAGTCATTCTCTCATTGTACGCAGCTGCACTGGTGTAGATACCAATGGGTTGACACCCCTGGTTATTGACCGCCGCCCCTTACGGGGGTTAACCACCGTCGGCATCGCCTCACCTCGGCGGAAACTCCGTCGGTTGTAGCTGGTAATCCTTGGCCAACTGCCGCACCTGCTCCACCCGCGCCGCGCTCTTGTCGGGGCTGTTCGCCCCTGTCACGATGTCGAGCCGTCGCAGTGGCGGCTTGTCGCTGACGCGCTTCTGGATCACCTGCCTCAGGTCGTCCTTCGTCAGCAGGTCCTTCGCGTCCCGGTCTTCCAGCCGGTAATACCGATGCTCGCTCACCGCCTGCTGACCGTCCAGCTTGCGCACGGCGCCGTCGGTCAGCACCTCCAGCCGCAGCACGCTTCCCGGAGACGGCGGGTTCGCTTCGTCCGAAGAAATCTTGTCCTTGTCTTTTGCTTCCTCCGGTGTCTTCGTTTGGCCCTTGTCCGCGTCCGTCTTGGCCGCGCCGGGGCCGTTGCCGGGAACGCCGACGCCGCCCGTGCCGCCCGGACCCCAGCCGCCTCCCTGCCATATCCACATCGCCGTTAGCAGACCCAGCGCCAGGCCGCCCACGACGCGCGCCGTCGTCGTCGGCAGCGGGTGCAGCTTCTTCATGGTCAGCCAACGGCTCAGCAGCTGGGCGATCACGCCCAGGCCCACGGCCCCGACCGCCGCGCCGCCCAGGATCATCAGGACCTGCTTGGGCAACTCGGCCATGTCCGTCGCGGCAAAATAGGAGAATGCGTTCACGGCCGTTTCCCCTCCTCCGCCCCGGCGAACGGGCGGTCGTATTTCACCGGCGCGTCCGCGAACCAGCGCTCGTATTGCTCCCGTTGCGATTTCAGCGGGTATTCGCTGTTGGGGTCGCGCGGGTAAAGGATGACATAGTAGACCTCATGCGGCCCGCCCGGCCCGTCGCGGTCGCGGCGGATCAGGGCGCGAGCGTCGGCCTCGTCGCGGACCTCCACCCGATCCGGATTGCGATAATAGAGTTTGCCGTTGGACGGGTCGATCTCCAGCACGCGCGTGGCCAGCCGCTTGAGCACCTCCTTCGCCGTCTCCTTGCGGAGGCGGTCCAGTTCCTGGCGAAGCTCGCGTTCCTTGGCGTCGGCCTTGCGCTCGCGCTCCGCCAGCTGCCGTTCGCGTTCGTCGAGCCGATCCGCGCGGGCCGCGTCGGCGGCCTCGGCCTCGCTCCCCTTCTTGACCACCGGCATCATCAGGAAAATGCAGAATAAGAGAGTCAGAACGTCGATGAGCGGGATGAAGAACCGCGTCACGCTGCGCCGGGGCATTTCGAGCATGGCGGCCCTCCTGTTTGCCCCCTCCCCCCTTGTGGGCGAGGGTTGGGGTGGGGGGTGGAGACGCCGAAACCATCACCCCCCACCCCAACCCTCCCCCACAAGGGGGGAGGGGGTAAGACCTCAAAATCCGCCCCCTACAGTTTTCGCACGGCCTGGACGGGCGCCGTCCTGCGGCCGTCCGCCGGCGCCACGGCCGGCTCGACCGGCGCCTCGCCGCTCAGGGTGCGGATGAGGTCGCGGCCGATCAGCACGACCCAGGTGGGCAGAATGTTGATGAGGGCCATGAACAGGCCGCTGCCGGTGGCCGTGATGGCGGGGGCGTACAGCGCCACGATCTGTTCGGGCGGCGTCGGACCTTTAATGGCGCCGAAGGTGCGCAGGATGCCGGCCACGGTGCCGAGCAGGCCCAGCAGCGGGAACCATTCGGCGGCCTGGGCGAGGTGCGTCAGCCACGGGTCCGGCCGTTCGTCGAACGACGCGCCGCGCCAGCGCATTGCCCGTAGGCCGAGGAGCATTTGCAGCAAAAACAAAAACGTCCCGAGTCCGAGGATGAGGCCGTCGAGGGCGGTGAGGTGGTTGAGGTAGAAGGAGCGGGCGTCGTCCGGCAGGGCGGCCGCGATGAGCACGGCGGCCAACGGCGTCAGCACGCTGAACAACAGCGGCAGAACGGTTCGGATCAGGAAGGGTCGCACGTCGGACTCCCCAACCGGCCCGCGGCTTTACGGACTGGTAGATGCCAATTGTAGCAATTCCTATGCCGGCTTCTTCCCGTCCTCCTCGCGCAGGAACTCCGGCAGCATCTGCGGCCGGCCGTCGCGGTCCACGCAGGCCAGCGTGGACGAACCCTCCGCCAGCAATTGGCCCTCGCAAAACACCTCATAGCGATGGTCGATGCGCACCATCATGGTCTTCTCCACGGTCGTCCGCACCGTCAGCAGGTCGTCGTAACGGGCCGGCCGGCGGAAGCGGACTTCCACCTTGGTCACGACCAGCAAAAAGCCCTGGTCTTCCATGTCCTTGTACGTCAGGCCGAGGGAGCGGAGCAACTCGGTGCGCGCCTGCTCGAAATAAACCAGATAATTGGCATGGTGCAACAGCCCCATGCGGTCGGTCTCGGCGTAGCGCACGCGAATGGTGGTTTCGCCGCTGGTCATCCGTGGCTCCTGCCGTCGGCCGGCGAGCGGCCGGCGTAAGCCGGCTGGTGCTTCAACTGCCCGGAGTCGCTAGGCTACACCGGCCGGCTTACGCCGGCCGCTCGCCCAACACGTCAACGAATCCGCCCGAACCGATTGAACGGGTAATAGATGGCGATGGCCTTGCCCAGCAGCAGCCGATCCGGCACCAGGCCCCACGTGCGCCCGTCGGAACTCTCGGGGCTGTTGTCGCCCAGGCAGAGGTAGTGCTTGGGGTTCGGCTGCACGAACATCGTCTTGACCGGAAGGTGCGCCAGTTCGTCCCAGGTGGTCGGGTCGTCGTAGCGGACGCCGTAGCCGGCGTCGGAGCGGCCGGGGTTGCCGCCGACGCCGACGGTGTAATAGCTGTCGCGCCAGAGCTTGACGCCGCGCACCGTCGCCGCCGTCCCCTCGACGCCGATGCCGGCCGGCCGGTCCAGGTCGTTCTCCTTCATCGGCCCCTCGTTCTTCGGCGGCGTGTAGGTCACGCCGTCGCCGAATGGCAGCGCGTCGTCCACCCACACCGTCAGCCGTTCGTCCACGTCGGCGAAGCGCACCGAATGCGTCCCCGACTTGAGGCCCGTCAGCTTGTGATCCAGGACGGTTTCCTGATCGCCCTCGATGCGCACCAGCTTGCACTCGCCGTCGGCCAAGTTGAAACGGGCCTCGAAACGGTCCACGCCCTTGGCCAGTTCGAGCGTCAGTTCGCCCTGCGGCTTGGGAACGTCCACGTCGCAGTCGAGGCTCAGGTCGCCGACCCAGTTCTCGCCGGGCGCCTGGTGGCCGAGGCGCTGGCCCTCCCAAGTGTTGTAGCCCATGAAATCGGTAATCAGCTCCGGCTTGTCGCCCATGTCGCGCAGCAGGTGGCGGTAGCCCAGCCAGTGGACCTTGTCGTCGGCCGGCGCGGCCAGCTGGAAACTGTGGTGTGCTTCGTCGGACTTCCAGGCGGCGGTGACGTCGCGGTCGGCCCAGCGCGGCGGCTGGACGCCGATAAGGTCTTTTGCCGGATGGTCATTGTCGTAGACGATGCGCCGCATCGACAGGATCGTGTCCGGCGCCTTGCGGATGATCTGGAAGGCGCCGTCTTGGAAAAGCTGCTCGGCGTCGCGGTCGTTGACGTGCGTGTGGTCCTTCATCCACAGTTCCTTGGCCAGCTCCGCGCGCTTGACGGGGTCTGGCTCCCTTTCCAGATCGAAATACGCCAATTGTCCGTATTGCTTGAGCAGCCGGTCGTGCATCTCGTCCGGCGTGGGGTCGCGGCCCAGCTCGTCGTGGAGCTTCTTCCGCACGTCCGCGATGCGCTTGGCGTCCGGCGCGGCCAGGACGTAGAGGTTGCCGTCGTGGATGGCGATGGTCTCGCCGGGCAGGCCGACCAGCCGCTTGATGTAGTTCATCGGCACGCCGTCGCGGAACGGCCCCGTCCGGGGGAACGACTCGTCGCCGGGGAACTTGAAGACCACCACGTCGAGGCGGTTGGGCGGCGCCTCGAACAGGTCGTAAATGAACTTGGCGACCAGCACGCGGTCTCCGGTCAGCGGCGGCGGGTCGTCAGGGCCGGGGAAGCGGATGCGTTCGCGGCAATTGGGGCAGGTGCCGCCAATGATCGGGTCGGGCGGTCCGCTCTGGGGGTCGATCTGCTGGCTGCAGTTGACCGGGAACTCGAAGCCGCACTTGGGGCAGACGACCATTTTCTGGTAGCCGAGCAGCGTTTCGGCCATCGAGCCGGTGGGGATGACGAAGGCCTCGGCGGCGAACGACTTCAGCAGCAACACCAGCACGACGACGAAGACGACGGTTTCGACGATCTCGCGGAAGCCGTCGGTCGGCGGCGCTTCGGCGGGAGTCTTGGCCGGCGTCTTTTCGTGGGCCGGCAATTCCCGGGCGGCGAGGGTGGAGCGCACGAGCAACCCCGGAATCCCAAAGATCCACAAGAAGACGGCCGACTTCCAGGCGGGGCTGCCGGGGGTGACGCGCAGGCCCATGAGCCGGCTCAGCCAGTGGCGGTATTCCAGCAGGAAGAACAGGCCCAGCGACAGCAGGGCGGACAGGGCGGTCGCGATCGCTTCGCCGCCGTGGTGGAGCGAGGCGGTCAGGTAATAGCTCAGAGCGACCAACCCCCAGCCGCAGGCGAGGACGAGGATCAGGCCGACGAGCCAGGAGGCTAAAAGCTGGATTTCCGACCGCCCTTCGTCGCCGCCGACCACGACGGATCGCCCTCCCGGCCGGACGCGCGGCGTCAGGCCGAGCAGGCGGACGAGGGAGCCGCTGAAGGCGACGCCGAGCAACAATCCGCCGCCGAGCATGAGGATGAGCGTGCTGGTGGTGTTGGGCCAGTGGAAGAGGAAGATGCAGATGAAGTTGAGGAGGAACCCCAGGGCCAGGCCGACGACGCCGCCGAGGACGGCGTGGAGCACGGAGCGGAGCAGCCCTTGCGCGATCTCCGCCGGCGAGGCGTCGGCGGCAACGGCCGGGGCCGTGGTAACGCCTTGGGTGTGGGCCGGCGTCGCGTTCGCGGCGGTGGTGACGGCGTGCGGGTCCGCTGGCGTAATGTTGGGGGAAGTCGGCGGAAGGTTGTCGTCAGCCATGAGGCACCATGAGGAAACGGGAAACGGTTCCGCGCGACACAAGGGCGAGCGGCGCGATGGTCACACGCCTGGCGGGGAAGGCGCGGCGCCCGCCGATGGAGTGGGCGTCGCCTGTGGCGCGGCGTCCGGCGCCGCGGCCCGGCCGCCCAGAAGGCCGATGAACGCACCGGCCGTCATCTTGAATACCGTCTCGCACGCCGTCGAAAGTTGCACTTGGGCCGGGGTTGGGTCCTTCGGGGCGGCGAACGCCATCACGACCATGCCGATGAACGTCAGGAGGCAGAGGAGAGAGTTCACCCAGATCAGCAGCTTGAACAGCGGGTTGATGGAAATCACCGGCGGCTTTTTTGGGCGTGCCACTGCGACCCTCCCTGCGCATTACGCTTCCCGGACGACCTTGCCCGTGGAGAGGTCGATGACCGTCGTTGAGAACGGGTGTCGGAACGAGGACCACGCGATCGCGGCCATGGCACGGAGGAAGGCCCGAGGCGGAATTCTAACCGGCTCCGTGCTTGCAGGATCCGCCGCCTCGGGCTTGGGGGCCGGAAGACTCATGGGAAGTTCCGCCTTTTGTTGATCGGCAACGTCGCTTAAACCGTTAACGCCCGTTTTCCTCTCGTGAGTTCCCTTCATCGCACCCCTCCCATTGATCTGCCGACGCGCGGCGTTTGCTCCGCTCTTCTCCTATTGTACTCGGAAAGAATTCACTGGTCCGACTCCAGCACCGCCAGGAACGCCTCCTGCGGAATCTCCACCTGGCCGACCTGCTTCATGCGCTTCTTGCCGTCGGCCTGCTTGGCCCACAGCTTGCGCTTGCGGGTGATGTCGCCGCCGTAGCACTTGGCCGTCACGTTCTTCTTCATCGGCGCGATGTTCTCGCGCGCGATGATCCGGCTGCCGATCGCCGCCTGCAACACCACCTCGAACAGATGGCGGTCGATCTCCTCGCGCAGCTTCTTCAACAAGCTTCCGGCCGCGCCGGTCGGCCGTCGCCCGGTGGACGATCGTGGACAGCGCGTCCACGCGGTTGTGATGCACCAGCACGTCGAGCCGCACCAGGTCGGCGGGGCGGTAGCCGAGAAAGTCGTAATCCATCGTGCCGTAGCCGTGCGTCACCGACTTGAGCTTGTCGTACAGGTCGTAGATGATCTCCGCCAGCGGCATCTCGTAGACCAGGATGGCCCGCGTCGGGCTGAGGTACTCGGTGCGGACGTAGACGCCGCGGCGCTCGGAGCACATCTGCATCAGGTCGCCGATGTTCTCCGACGGCAGCAGGAAATTGATGCGCACGAACGGCTCGCGGAACTCCTCGATCTGGCCGGCGTCGGGCACCTTCTGCGGGCTGTCGATGACCAGCGTTTCGCCCTTGCGCGTCAGGATTTCGTAGGTGACGTTCGGCGCCGTCTGCACCAGGTCCAGCTCGCTGTCGCGCTCCAGCCGCTGCTGGATGATCTCGCGGTGGAGCATCCCCAGGAAGCCGCAGCGGAAGCCGAAGCCGAGTCCCTCGCTGACCTCCGGCTGATAGGTGAAGCTGGAGTCGTTGAGCTTGAGCTTGCCCAGCGCCTCGCGCAGGTTCTCGAAATCGTTGTTGTTCACCGGGTACAGCCCGCTGAACACCATCGGCTTCGGCTCCTTGTAGCCGGCCAGGGCCGCCGCCGCCGGGTTCAGGGCGTCGGTCACGGTGTCGCCGATGTGGACGTCCGAGAGCGTTTTGATCTGGGCCATGAAGTAGCCGACCTGGCCCGTGCCGACAGCTCGTCCACGGCCGTCGGCGCCGGACGGAACTGGCCCACGTCGGTGACTTCGTATTCCTGGCCGCCGCGCATCAGGCGGATGCGCTGCCCCTTCCGCAGCGCGCCCTCCTTGACGCGGACGTAGACGACAACGCCCTTGTAGGTGTCGAAATGGCTGTTGTAGACCAGGGCCTTGAGCGGGGCGTCGGGGTCGCCCGGCGGCGGCGGCACGCGCTCGATGATCGCCTGCAGCACCTCCTCGACGCCGAGGCCGGTCTTGCCGCTGGCGCGGAGCACGTCGTTCGGCTCGACGCCGAGGGCCGACTGCATCTCGGCGATGACGTCGTCGGGCCGGGCGATGGGCAGGTCGATCTTGTTGAGGACCGGCACGATGGTCAGGTCGGCCTCGATGGCCAGGTAGGCGTTGGCGACGGTCTGGGCCTGGACGCCCTGGAAGGCGTCGACGAGCAGGATGACGCCCTCGCAGGCGGCGAGGCTGCGCGACACCTCGTAGTTGAAATCGACGTGGCCGGGCGTGTCGATGAGGTTCAGCTCGTATTTCTGCCCTTTATAGTCGTAATAGACGGTGACGGGGTGCATCTGGATGGTGATGCCGCGTTCGCGTTCGAGGTCCATGTCGTCGAGGACCTGGTTGCGGAAGTCGCGGGCGGTGATGGCGCCGGTCTTGAGGAGGAACTGATCGGCCAGCGTGCTCTTGCCGTGGTCGATGTGGGCGATGATGGCGAAGTTGCGGATGAGCTTCGGGTCGGTCATGGGGCTGAACGGTCCCTCCTCCGTAATGGGCCGCGGCGGGCGGTCCACCTCACGGGTCAGGATACCAGCAACGGGGCCGGGTGGATAGGGCAGGGCGCGTGGGGCGAGCCGGGTCGCGTAAGCGTCCGGAGGGACGGAGCAATTACTGAACTCATCTCCGGGCGCTTACGCGACCCGGCTCGCCTACTGTCGTGAGGTGAATGCCGTTCACCCCCCCTCCGTCTACACTACCGACGGCCGCCCGACGAACACCCCACCCCAGGAGAAACCCGGATGCGTCCCATCGTGCTGAGCCTCGCCGGCGTGCTGGCGCTGGCCCCCGCCGCCGTTTTCGCCGCCGAAAAAGAACCCCCAACAGGAGACAAGGCTGTGCCGGCCGTGCTCAACTTCAAGATGAAGTCCCTCGACGGGAAGGAAAACGACCTCTCACAGTACCAGGGCAAGGTGGTGCTGATCGTCAACGTGGCCAGCTTCTGCGGCAACACGCCGCAGTACAAGGGGCTGGAAGCGCTCTACGAGAAGTATCGCGACAAGGGGTTGGTGGTGTTGGGCGTGCCCGCGAACCAGTTCGGCGGCCAGGAGCCGAATTCCGACGCGGAAATCGCCGAGTTCTGCGAGGCGACCTACCACGTCAAGTTCCCGATGCTGTCCAAGGTCGTGGTCAAGGGCGACGGCATCTGCCCGCTCTACCAGTACCTGACCTCCAAGCAGACTGACCCGAAGTTCGCCGGCGCCATCGAATGGAACTTCGCCAAGTTCCTCGTCGGCCGCGACGGCCAGGTCGTCGCCCGCTTCAAGCCGAAGGTGCAGCCGGAATCGAAGGAAGTGGTCGGGGCCATCGAGGCGGAACTGGCCAAGAAGTGAGCGGGTTCCGTCCGGGCCGGAAGCGTGAGCGACGGTCTTCGCCTCCGTCGCTCACGCTTCCGGCCCGGACGGACACGCGGCGCGGCGTTTGCCTATAAAGGTAGGAATAGGTTCCGAGCCGTCGCCGGGAGGACCGCCGCCATGCCGACCGCCGTGTGTATGGTTTTGGAAGCGTCCACCGCCGCCGACCTGATGTCGCCCGGACCCATTTCCGTCCACCGCGACGCCACCCTGACGGAGACGGTCGCCCTGATGGCCGCCAAGGGCTTCAGCGCCGCCCCCGTCATCGACGACGCCGGCCGGCCCGTCGGCGTCCTGAGCCGGTCGGACGTCCTCGTTCACCACGGCGAGAGCGCCCCCGCGTCGGCCGAAGAAGCGCCGACCCACGTCGCCGACGTGATGACGCCGGCCGTCTTCTCCGTCACGCCCCAGACGACCGCCGATAAAGTCGTCGAACAACTGGTGCAGCTGGACGTCCACCAGCTCTACGTCGTGGACGACAACCAGATCCTCGTCGGCGTCGTCACGGCCCATGACGTGCTGCGGCGGCTTCACGCTTGAGGCCGCCCCTTCCCGCCCGTCCGGGCTACGGGCCGGCCGAGGCGTTCTTTTCACGTTCCGCCTTTCGCAGCAGCGCCCGGAAGTCGGCCCGCCCCCGCAGCGAAGCCAGGTCGGCGTCGTTGCCCAAGGCGATGAGATTTTTCGGGTCGTGAAAGTAGCCGGCATCGTCGGCCCGTTCCAACATCGTCATCGCCCGTGCGGCGTAGTCCACCGCGCCGCCCTTCTCCGTGGCGCCGCAGAGGGCGTACACGCAGCCCAACTCGTACAGGGCTGCCGGCGGCCCGCCCGCCCCACCATCGAGCGTGGCCGCGTCCAGTTCCTCGTCCTTCTGTTCCACCTCCTCCCGTTCCTTGCCCAGTTCAGCCAGCGCCTGACGGAGGCGGCGGTTGACCCCTTGCAATTCCAGGTTCTTTTCCAGCACCGACTGGTGTTCGCGGCCGAGGTCGGTCAGCGCTCGCCGGACGCGCGAATACGACCAGCCGCCCATAATCAGTAGGGCCGCCGCCGTACACGCCAGAACCGCCGACAGCAGCGCCGCCGCCGGGTTGCGGCGCACCCGCTTCCAGCCGCGCTCCCAGGCGCAGGTCGGCCGGGCGCGCGTCGGCTCGCCGCGGAGGAAGCGGTCGAGGTCGTCGGCCAGCGCCTCGGCCGAGCCGTAGCGGCGGCGCGGCTCCTTGTGCAGACATTTCAGACAGATATTTTCGAGATCGCGCGGCGTCGTCGGTCGGAGGCTGGTCGGCGCCGTCGGTTCGCGCGACCGGACCTGTTCCAGCGTCTCCAGCACCGTCGCCCCCTGGAACGGCGGCCGGCCCGTCAACATCTCGTAGAGCACGGCCCCCAGGGCGTACACGTCCACGGCGGGACCGGCGGAGGCGGCGTTGCCTTCGGCCTGCTCCGGGGCTAGGTAACTCGGCGTGCCCAGGATGGCGCCGGCCAGGGTCCGACAGCCGGCTTGCGATGCCTCGCCCGGTTCCAGCCTCTTGGCCAAGCCGAAGTCAGTGATCTTGGGCCGGCCGTCGGCCGTCAGCAGTACGTTGCCGGGCTTGAGGTCGCGGTGGACGACGCCGTGCCGGTGGGCGTGGTGGGCGGCCCGCGCCAGGGCGGCGGTCAGCTCGGCCGCGCGCCGGGCCGGCAGCGGGCCGCGCGTCAGCAAGCGGTCCAGGCCGCCGCCCTCCACCAGTTCCATGACGAAGTAGGGCCGGCCGCCGACTTCGCCGACTTCGTGGATCTGCACAATGTTGGGATGCTGGAGGCGGGCCAACACCCGGTATTCCGCCCGGAACCGCGCCCGCCGCTCGCCGAACGGGTCGTCGCCGCGCACCGTCTTGAGGGCCACGTGCCGTCGAAGGTCGCGCTGCCAGGCCTTGTAGACGACGCCCATGCCGCCCCGGCCCAGCTCGCCCATCAACTCGTAGCCGTCCACGGCCGGCCGGGGCGTTTCCGCCGCGGCGACTTCCAGCCGCCGGCGCAGCGCGTCCCCCAAACGGGGGAAGCGCAGGAAGTACTCCGCCGTCGTCGGCGCCTCGTGGGCCTCGCGCCGCAGCAGGAACTCGCCGTAGACCAGCTCGAGCGCCTCCGCGTCGTTTTCCTGGAGATGGAAATAGTCGTTGAGATACGCCTCCGCCGGAACGCGCTCGCCGGCCAGCCAGCGCTCGCGCTGATCGACGAGCAACACGGCGGTGCGTTCGGCCGGCGACGCCTCCGCGAGGCCGGCGAGGAACTGGCGCACGTCGGGCCGTCGGCCGCGCCGCCATTCCTGCCAGAGGAGGCGGGCAGGCCCGTCCATCCGGGTGGGCTGGTCGGCGGTGGTGAGAGGGAGGGATAGGGCGGTCTTCATCGCGGCCTCCTGCCGGGTGATGGCGGCTGCGGCGGCCGTCCGACCGTGGTTCGAACCGTTCCACGCGGGGTACTTTTCTGGCCCGTCCGGGAGGGCGGCGGCCGCCATCCCATATACAATCCGAACGGGGCCGCCGGGTCAAGAGCGCGGACTACTGCTGCTTGGGACGGAGTGATGGGCCTTGGGGCTCCTGTTGTATTTTCTTGAACTTTTCGAGCGTGTGGTTAGACGGGTTGGCGTCTTCCGAACGCCCCGGCTTGGCGTCTTCCGGACGCCCCGGCTCACGCTTCGGTTGACAGCCAATCACCAGCCCGGTCAGCAGGGAAGCGAGCAGGAGCCGTCGTAGCGATGGCATGGCAGGGCCTCATGTCAATGGAGCCAAGAAACGTCTGTCAGTAGCCCAGGTCAGAGGCGTTGTAGGACTGGCCGTCCGCCATACCCGAGGCGGCGAGGAAGACGTTGAAGTCCACCGACTGCCGGACGCCGTGGACTGACCCGTCCGCGAAGGCAAAGTTCACGATGGCGCCGCCGGAATGTGGGCCCTGGAATTGAAGGAAGTAATAGTCATTGCCCTGAGGCCCGTACATCGGCGCCAGTCCGTACTTGGCTGGCAACATTCCCGAGCCCATCCAGGACAGCTCTCCAAAACGGGGGGCGCCAGTCCGGGAAACCCCTCCCAGGAACTCCCCGAAGGCGAGCGTGTTCGACGTGCCGTCCGTGATGTCGTTGATCCTCGTCTGCGAATTGCCGTAATAGATCCCGGTGTAGGGATAGAACTGGGCGTGAGCCGTGTCCTGAGGGTCCACCTTTCCGAAGCCCCCTCCGACACAGAGGTAGTTGCTGCGCCCCAGATCGTGCCCGTAGCTGGGGATATTGATCACATAGTCGTAGCCATAATAGTACCCGATCTGAGGAGTGTAATACCAGCCCATGCCGTCGAAGACGTTCACGCCGCTCGTGCCCGGGTCGCCGGGGCAGACGTAGGTGCTGATCCTGGTGTTGGCTGCCCGCGGGTAATTCTTGCCCGTCCCGTTCCATTGCGACGGGACCAAGTTCGGATCCTGGAAGTCGAAGGGCCCATACCCATAGGCCCAGGCCGGGGCCGTCGTGTTCTGGTCGAAGATGTTGGGCACGTCATTCAGGATACTTTGATAGACGTTGACCTGCTCGATGTACGGCAGAAGATAGGCCAGACACCCGACATACGGCCCCGCGAGCGGGGGAGGGGGGTTGTACTGCGGATTAGGGTCCGTCGAGTAGGGGCTCACGTTCACTCCCGGGGGAAACATTCCCTTGGCGTCGTGGTAGCTTTGGGCCGCCAGGGCGATCTGCTTGAGGTTGTTCTGGCACTGCAAGCGGGCGGCGGCGTCGCGCACTTTCTGCACGGCCGACATCAAAAGGCCGATGAGGATGGCGATGATGGCGATCACCACCAGAAGCTCGAGCAGGGTAAAGGCGGCTCGTCGGTCACGCATCTTCTGTATCCTTTCAACGCTGAAGAGGTTACTGTTCTCCGGCCTGGGCCTGCAGCTCGAGGACGAGCTTCCGAAAGTCAGCGCGCTGCGCAGGGGAGATAAACGCGGGTCGGTCTCGAGCTTGTGCGGATTGTCGAAGCCTGAGGCGACAAGGTCGCGCAGGGCCTCCACCGCCCTGCCAGCGGCGTCAGACTGACGCGTCTGCCCAGGCAACGTCGAGGCCAGCGCCAGGCAGCAGGCCAGATCGTACAGGTAACAAGGCTCGCGCCGGTACGCTTGCAACGCGAGAACCTGCCAGACGGCCGACCACGAGCAGGGCGGGCACAGGATGGTCCGGTCTCCTTGCACCAGTTCTTCCGCAATCGCAATGGCCTTGTCGACGCATTCGGCCGCGGCCGCGACCTGGCCCATCCGGGCCAGCGCTTCTCCCTTCCGGGCAAGCAATTCGGCCCAGACACGGCGCAGTTCAAAATCCTCCGGCTCCCGCAGCGGCTGCCGGTCCCAGAAGCCGCCAGGCAAGTCCGGAGGGTTCACCAATAAGCGCCCGCTCAACTGAACGTCCTCGTTCCTGGGCGGATCGTTTGCCTTCGCGGTGAGCCGAGCAACGAGCCGGTCTTCCCGCACCAGGCGTTCGTGAAGGGGCAGCACTTCCTCCACCACACCGGCCGCCTCCCGCACCTTCCCCTTTTCCAGCAACAGCCCGGCGAGCACGACCGCCGACGCGGCCGCCTTCTCTTGGAAGTACGGCAACACGAGCGCCTGGCGCGCCAGGTCGTTTCGCTCTGCCAGGACCTGCCGCTGCTCCCGTGCCCAGGCGTCCGCGTCTTGTTGTCCTGCCAGGAATCGCAATCGGGCGACGGCCTCACGCGTATCCAGACAGTCGCTGCGCAGGTCCCTGTCCCAAGGCGCCTCCTGAAGGGCCCGCTCCTGTTCCTCAAGCGCCTGTTCGCTGGAACGCAGGCCGCCGGTGAGGTCGCCCCGTTCACCCTCGAGTCGGCCCAGGACCGAGAGGACCCGGCCGCGCTGAGCGAATATCGCCGGGTTCTTGCCGTCCGCGGCCCCCGCCTCCTGCGCGGCCGCTTCGGATTCGCGCAGCAAAGCGGTCGCCTGGACCGTCCTGCCGCTCCGGAACAGGCCTTCTCCCGCATTTCCCGCGGCTCGGGAAAGGATCGCCTTGTAATCCGGCGAGCCCGGTGCGGAATCCCTCGGAAGCTCGCGAGCCAGCTGGAGTGCTTCCTGGAGATCGGCTTGCCCCGCCCCCGGCCGACCGAGCTCCACCTGGACATGGCCGGCCTCGAGCAGGGCGACGGCCAACCCGATCCGCAAGCGTGCATTCTGGGGATTGTATGTCTGTAAAAACGGATACTTGCCCTGGAGGAATCGGCAGGATTCGGCGGCCGTCGCCAAGGACGCGACGGCGGCGCTTTTCCGACCGGCGCGTTTCTGGAGCTGTCCCTGGTTCAGCCAGGCCTGGAACACCAGAAACGCCGTTGGAAACTGTCCTCGAAACTCCGCGTTCTCGTCGACGCGCTGGCCCTCGCGCCCCTCGCTGAGATGTGCCAAGTTCCTCCCTGACATTCCGTGATACTCCTGGAGGAGGATGAAGTGGGCCTTCCACAGAAGGCGCCCTGCCTTCGCGTTGTCCTCGATGGCCTCTTCCAGGAGCCCGGACTGAGACTGCACGGTCGCACGCAGGTCATGGGCGCGACCGAGCAATTTCAACTGCTTGGCGTCGTCGGGGAATTGCGTGATCGAAGGTTCCAGGAGCCGGAGCGCCTGTTCGACATCGTTCCGGGCCTGTACCGGCTCCCCGGACTGAATCTGTACGTCCGCTCGCACCAGGAACGCCTGGGCCAGCCCGCGATCGAGGTTCGGATCGGACGGCGCCTTGCCGCGCAGATCGAGGTACTCCGTCAAAGACTGCTCGAGCAGCGCTCTCGCCTCTTCCGTTCTGCCCGCTTCATGGTAAACTTCCGCCAGTTGCCGATTCGCGTCTGCGCCTCCTGCCGCACGATCGGGTCTCCCGGTCGCTTTTCCAGAAACTCCTTGTAGTAGTCGAGCGCCTGGCTCAGCAATTTTTGCCGCAGGGGCTGCATCCCTGGCTCGTTCAGCAAGTCCTCCTCGTTCACCGTCACCAGAAAGTTGTGAGCCGCTTCTCGGGTGATCCGGAAGTTCTCCTCGGCCTCGCGCTTGCTCTTCTCCAGGAAGATCGTGCCCGCAGTCAGGCCGACCACCAAGGCCAGCAGTAGCACCCCGGCCCCCGTCACCGTGCGCGGGCGCTTCCTCATCCAACGCCGCAGCCGCGCCCCCGCCGGCTCCGCGTAGGCCGCCACCGGCTCGTCGGCCAGCCAGTGCTCCACGTCCTCCGCCAGCGCCAGCGCCGAACCGTAGCGCTCCCCCGGACGCAACGCCATCGCCTTGCGGCAAATGGCGTCCAGCGGCGCCGGCACCGACCCGTTCACCTGACCCGGCGGCAGCCACTCCCCACGCTCCACCTGTTTGATCACCTCGACCACCGGACCCTTGAAAGGGGCGCGGTTCGTCAGCAGCGCGTACAGCGTCGCCCCCAGGCTGTACACGTCGGCTGCCGGCCCCAGCCCCTCCACCTCCCCCGCCGCCTGCTCCGGACTCATGTAGGCCGGCGTCCCCACCAACCCCATCGTCGCCGGCGCCAGCCCGTCCCCAGGCGGATTCAACGGCGCCTCTTCGCATTGGCCCGCCTCGCCGCCGTCCGGCCTGCCCACGACCTTGGCGAGTCCCCAGTCCACCACGAGGGTCTCGCCGAACTTGCCCAGCATGACGTTGTCCGGCTTGACGTCCCGGTGCAGCACGCCGCGGTTGTGGGCGTAGGCGATGGCCTGACAGACCGCCACCAGACGGCCCAGCAACTGCCGGAACCCCAGGGAGTCGAACCGCGCCGGCGTTTGGCCGTGGAAACGCTTGATCGCCGCCGCCAGGGTTTCGCCCCGGATGAAACGCATGGCGTAGTAGGGCCGGCCGTCGGGGTAGGCGCCCAGGCCGTAGACCGGCACGATCCCCGGATGTTCGAGGTTGCCGGTGATCTTGGCCTCCAGGACGAAGCGCACCCGGCCCTCCTCACGGCCGGTGCGCCCCCGCTTGATCTCCTTGAGGGCGACCTCGCGGTGCAGTTCCACGTCCTCGGCCACGAACACCTCGCCCAGGGCGCCGGCCGCGTGGAACCGACGCCTCCGGAAGCGGCCGGCCGGCGGGGCGCCGGACTCATCGGCCCCGTTCGCCGACGCATCGCCCTGACACGAATCCGAGGCCCCCATGTGCGGTCCCGTGCGCTCGGCGTCGGGGCTGGTGTCCTCGGGGGACGGCGCGGGCGGGGCCGCCTGGCCCTCGGAGGGGCCGCGGAACATCTCGCTCAGCAGGGCGTCGGCGTTGGGGAAGCGCGTGGCGTAGTCTTGCGCGGAGGGCGCTTCGCCGGCCCGGCGGCGGTAATACACGTCCAACCGCAGCAGTTCGCGCGACACGGCCAGCCGCTCGGCGCCCTCGGCGCCGGCGAGGAATTCCTCCGGGCGAGGGCGTTGGTCCGCCTGCCAAGATTGCTCGAAGCGGCAACAGATTTCCTCCAGCCGCCAAACGGCCTCCTCCGGCAGGTCGTTCAGCAGTACCGATAGCTCGCTCATCCCGGTCCTCCGCGTCGATGCGGCTGCCGTGCGGCGCCCCTGGAAGGGAAATCGTCAGACCGCCCTCCGGAGCCATCATGGTTCATTCAGTAAGCGGCGGATGACGGCCAGCCGCCGCTCCACGGTCGGTCCCGCTCAGCCAAAAGAAGGGAATGCCTTCGGAATGAGGCGAGCGCCGTAGCGCGGGCTACTGCCGAGCCGGACGGAGGGATGGGCCTTGAGGCTCCTGTTGGATTTTCTTGAACTTTTCGAGCGTGCGGTTAGACGGCTTGCCGTCTTCCGAAACCCCAGGCTTGGCGTCTTCCGCCCGCACAGGTTCACGCTTCGGCTGACAGCCGATCATAAGCCCGGTCAGCAGGGAAGCGAGCAGGAGTCGTCGAAGCGATGGCATGACGGGGTCTCACGTCAATAGAACTAGGAATTGTCCGTTAATAGCCCAGGTCCGAGGCGTTGTAGGCCTGCCCGTCCCTCATGCCCGAGGCGTAGATGTAGACGTTGAAGTCCACCGACTGGTTGATCCCGTGAACCGAGCCGTCGGCGAAGGCGAAGTTCACCATCCCATTGGGGTGCTTGCTCTGGAACTGGCCTAAATAGTAATCGTTGTTATTGGCGCCGTAGATGGGCGCGAGGCCCCAAATGGTTCGGAGCCACCCGGCCCCCATCCAGGAGATTTCCCTGTCGCGGGAGCCGTCAAGGTGGAGTCCGCCCAGCGTCTCCCCGAAGGCCAATGTGTTCGACATTCCGTCTACTATGTCCGTGGCCCTGGTCTGCGAGTTCTCGTAATAGATCCCCGTGTACGGTGCAAAGATGGACAGGTTCGGTGGGGAGCCGGCCGGGACCAGCCCGGAGCCGCCGCCGACGCTTGCGTAGTTAGTCCGCCCCAACTCCGCCCCGTATCCCGGGGTGTTGTACACATAATCCCACACGCATCCCCATCCCTCCGGAGGGGTGACGTTGAAGTTCAGGCAATCGACGACAACCAAGGCCTTCGTCCCGGGATCGGCCGGACACAAGAACGTCTTGATCTTGGTGTTGGCCGCGTCGGGGTAACCCTTGCCCGTGCCGTTCCATTGCGACGCCGGGACGCTTGGGTCCTGGAAGTCCCAGGGTCCGTAGCCGTAAGCCCAGGCGGGAGACCGGCTGTTGAGCTGGAACAGACCCGGATCGAAGTTATAGAGCTTTTGGTAAACGTTGTCCTGTTCGATGTAGGGCAGCAGATAGGCCATACTGCCCGTGTACGGACCGGCATAGGGTACTGGCCAGTTGTACGAGGGGTTCGGGTCCGTCGAGTTCGGGCTGACGTTCTGCCCCGGCGGGAATACCCCGTTGGCGCTCTCGTAGTTCAAGGCGGCCAGGGCGATTTGCTTTAGGTTGTTCTGGCACTGCATGCGACTCGCCGCCGCACGCACACTCTGCACGGCGGACAAGATCAGGCCGAGGAGGATGCCGATGATGGCGATCACCACCAGCAACTCGATCAGGGTAAAGGCCGTTCTGCGTTGGACGCCCATAGTACGCAATCTCCTGGGAGAGCAGCACACGTGTCGCACGGCGGATTGCCGGTTCGGCATGGGCGCTCTCCCTTAACTTTAGTAATGGTTCGGAGGGGCGCCCTAGCCCCCCTTGAGCCTCGCCTCCACGTCGCGGACGAGGTTCCGGAAGTCATCGCGCTTCCGCAGAGGCTCCAGCGCCGGGTCGGTGCGGAGCTTGTGGGCGTTGTCGAAGCCGACGGCGACGGAGCAGCGGAGGAGCAACACCGCTTGGTCGGCGGGGTCGGGCCTGTCGTCCTCGCCGGGCAGCGTCGAGGCCAGAGCAAGGCGGCCGGCCAGGTCGTAGAGGTAACAAGGCTCCAGCGACCCGAGCAATTCCGCGACGTCCGCCCGGAGCGACGCCAGGGAACGCGGCGAGCGGAGCGATGGGCCGCCCTCGGTAAGGAGACCGGCGGTGACGCCGACGGCTTGCCGGACGGCCTCGACGGCTTCTCGGTTCCGGCCGAGACGGGCCAGCGCGGCCCCCCGGCAAGCAAGGAGCATCGCCCAGTCGCGGTGCAGCGAACGGTCGGGGATGATGGGCATTTTCCGCAGGAAGAGCCGGAACGAATTGGGGTTGCCAGGATTGATTGGCTCGGCCTCCTGCTGTTCCGTCACCTCCGCCTTCAGACGATCCTGCTCGGTTCGCACGGCCTTCTCCTGGGCAGGCAGCACCCCATCGACGCAGGCGAGCGCCTCGGCCGGCCGACCCGTCTCCAGCAACAGGCCGGCCAGGACGACGGCCGACCCGGCTACCTCCCCCTGGAACCGGGGCGACCGTGGGGCTTGCCCGTCGAGGTCTTTGCGCGCCTCGAGGATCACTTGCTGATCGGCGATCCGGCCATCGCGGGTGAGAGATCCCTTTAGGAAGCGATACCGGGCCAGCGCCTCTCGGCCGGCCAACCAGTCGCTCCGCAACGACGGATCACCCGGCGTCTGGCCCAAAGCCCGTTCCAGTTTTTCATGGGACTTCAGGCAAAGTTCGAGACCGCGGTCGAGGTCTCCGGACTCCCCCTCGAGACGGCCCAGCACGAGGAGCAACCGGGCGTGTTGCCGACGCAGACCGAGGTTCTGGCGGGGGCCGCCGAGGACTTCTTCCCCCTCCTTTTCGACCTCCCGGAGCAACTCCGCCGCGGCGACCGTCCGGCCCTGCCGGAAAAGGGCGTCGCCCAGATAGCCGACGGCCAGCAGGCGGGTGGCTCGGTATTCGGGGATGAGCGGATCATCTTGGACCAATTGCCGCATCAGCCCGAGTGCTTCCCGTAGTTCAGCCTCAGCCCTCCCCGGCAGACCGAGTTCGACCTGGACGCGGCCGGAGTGGAGGAGGGCCAGAGCCAGTCCGTGCCGAAACGAGCTGGATCGTGCGTCCTGTTCCAGAAATTGGCGATGGACCGTGATCGCCTGCTCGAGCATCCGGGCGGCTTCGCCATTCCGCCCGGAAGCGCTCAGCAAGATCCCCTGGTCGGTGCAAGCGCGCCCAGCAGGAGAAGGTTCGGCCAGGGCACCATCGCGGAGCCCATGGAGCGCCCGCCCCAAGTGTCGTTCCAAGCCCCGATCGTGGGGTGGGTCAACAACCCCCTTCCGAACTGGCTCAGCTGGCCGATGCTGGGGACCACCTCGATCAGAATCTCCAGAACCCGTCCGTTGTCGCTGAGTCCGGACTCGACGTCGCCCTGTTGGCCTTCGACCGCCGCACGCAGTTGGTAATCGCGGGCCAGCGCCAGCAGGAATTCGCCGTTTTTCGGCTCCTCGGCGTTCAACCCCTTCAGAAGCTCGATCGATCGCTCAACTTCTTTTAACCCCTCCCCTGGGTCGCCCGATCGCACCTGCCAGTCGGCGAGCAGATGCCGGGCGCGCGCCAGCCCAAACTTCAACTCCCGGTCCTTTGGCGCCTCCTGGCTCAGCCCCGTGTACTCCGCCACCGCCTGGTCCGCGAGCGCCTTGGCCTCCGTTTGCCGGCCCGTTTGCAGGTACAACTCCCCCAGTTGCCGCTTCGCCCCCGCCCTTAGCTCACGAACCTTCGCGTCCCCGGGCCGCTTCTTCAGGAAGTCGGCGTAGTCGCCCAGCACTTTCAGCAAAATTCGCTGACGGAGAGGCTGCATCCCCGGCTCATTCATCATCAGGTCTTCGCTCACCTCCTTGAAGTAGTTCGCCTGCCCCTCGACCATCACCAGGTTATCCCGCGCCTCCTGGTTGTATCGCTCCAGGACCACCGTGCCCACCGTCAGGCCGATTACCGCCGTCACCAGCAGGACCACCACCGCCGTCACCCGCCGGGGGCGTTTCCGTACCCACCGGCGCAGCCGCGCCCCCGCCGGCTCCGGGTAGGCCGCCACCGGCTCGTCGGCCAGCCAGTGCTCCACGTCCTCCGCCAGCGCCAGCGCCGAACCGTAGCGTTCCTCCGGACGCAACGCCATCGCCTTGCGGCAAATGGCGTCCAGAGGCGCCGGGACCGACCCGTTCACCTGACCCGGCGGCAGCCACTCCCCACGCTCCACCTGTTTGATCACCTCGACCACCGGACCCTTGAAAGGGGCGCGGTTCGTCAGCAGCGCGTACAGCGTCGCCCCCAGGCTGTACACGTCGGCTGCCGGCCCCAGCCCCTCCACCTCCCCCGCCGCCTGCTCCGGACTCATGTAGGCCGGCGTCCCCACCAACCCCATCGTCGCCGGCGCCAGCCCGTCCCCAGGCGGATTCAACGGCGCCTCTTCGCATTGGCCCGCCTCGCCGCCGTCCGGCCTGCCCACGACCTTGGCGAGTCCCCAGTCCACCACGAGGGTCTCGCCGAACTTGCCCAGCATGACGTTGTCCGGCTTGACGTCCCGGTGCAGCACGCCGCGGTTGTGGGCGTAGGCGATGGCCTGACAGACCGCCACCAGACGGCCCAGCAACTGCCGGAACGCCAGGGAGTCGAACCGCGCCGGCGTTTGGCCGTGGAAACGCTTGATCGCCGCCGCCAGGGTTTCGCCGCGGATAAAGCGCATGGCGTAGTAGGGCCGGCCGTCGGGGTAGGCGCCCAGCCCGTAGACCGGCACGATCCCCGGATGTTCGAGGTTGCCGGTAATCTTGGCCTCCAGGACGAACCGCACCCGGCCCTCCTCATGGCCGGCGCGCCCCCGCTTGATCTCCTTGAGGGCCACCTCGCGGTGCAGTTCCACGTCCTCGGCCACGAACACCTCGCCCAGGGCGCCTGCCGCGTGGAACCGCAGCCTCTGGAAGCGTCCCGCCGGCGGGGTGCCAGAGGAAGGGCCGGACGCATCGGCCTCGTTTGCCGACGCATCCCCCTGACCCGAGTTCATGGCCCCGAGGTGCGGGCCGGTGCGCTCGGCGTCGGCCGTGTCCTCGGGCGCGGCGCAGGCGGCCCCGCGCGGCCCTCGGAGGGGCCGGGGAACATCTCGCTCAGCAGGTCGGCGGCGTTGGGGAAGCGCGTGGCGTAGTCCCGCGCGGCGGGCGTTTCGCCGACCCGGCGGCGGTAACACACGTCCAACCGCAGCAGTTCGCGCAACACGGCCAGCCGCTCAACGCCCTCGTCGCCGGCGAGGAATTCCTCCGGGCGTGGGCGCCGGCCCGCCTGCCAGGACTGCTCGAAGCGGCAACAGATTTCCTCCAGCCGCCAAACGGCCTCCTCCGGCAGATCGTTCAGCAGTGCCGATAGCTCGCTCATCCCGGCCCTCCCCGCATCGACGCGGCGGCCGTGTCGCGGCGACGCCCCTGGAAAGGAAATCGCCAGACCGGCCCGCAAGCCATCACGGTGCTTTCAGTAAGCGGCGGATGATGGCCAGCCGCCGCTCCACGGTCGGTTCGGAACAGTCCAGCCGGACGGCGATCTCGGCGTTGGTGTAGCCCTCCAACTTCCAGACCGCGACCTGGCGCAGCATCGGATCGCGCAGCCGTGCCAGCAGGGTCTCGACCTCCTCGGCCAGCAGGGCCGCCTCTAACGGCGTCGGCTCGTCACCCGCCAGGTCATCAAGACCGGCCGGGGCGCCGTCGCCCTCGGCAGGCCGTAGGGCCGATTCGCCGCCGCCCATCCCGCCGCCGCGTTTCTTCCGGTGGTCGTGCCGGAGCAGGTCGGCGGCCTTGCGGGCCGTGAGGACCACTAGCAAGGCCCACAATCCGTCGCGGTCCTTGAGGTCGGGGAAGTGTCCTTGCGCGGCGCGGCGGCAGAAGCTGTCGAAGGCGCTGAGGACCGCGTCCTCCTCGTCGGCGGCGCGACGCGAGGCGCCCCGGAGCTTCTGCCGCGCCAGCGCGACCAGACGCGGGTAGTATCGCTGCCAGAGCAGGCGCGCGGCCTCGTGGTCGCCGTCCTTCAAACGCTCGAGGAGAGCGGTGATCGATCCGGAGGCGAACATGGCGGACTCCCATCGAACGGCTTTGCAACGTAATTCGATCTTGCAACGGAAATCGGCGAATTGCAACGAAATTCAGCAAAGCGCGGGCCATCGCTGGTATACTTTCTTCATTGCCCTCATGATCGGCCTCGGAATGGGCGGCGGTCAACGGCGGCGACGCGGGTCGGCCTGCCGGATGCTGGACGAGGAGAGCTGGTAGAACCTGACGGGCGGCGCCAGTAAGCTGGAGGCGACGGCGAACGAGGACGGCAAACCGCGGCCGCCGCGAGGGATCGCACGGTAGGGGCGCGGGTGGGCGACGGACCGGAGGTTCGGCGATGCGCGTGCTGTTGGCGAGCGGCGGTTTGCGGACGCCCGAACGAGTGGCGGTCCTGGCCGACGAAATGCGCTCCTTTTTCGGGCCGATCCGGCGTCTGCTGTTCGTGCCTTACGCCGCGGCCGACCTCGACGGCTACGCTCCGGCGATGGTCGCGCGCGGCCTGCACGCCGGCTACGAGCTGGACCCCATTCACCGCCGTCCCGACCTCGCGGCGGCCGTGCGCCACGCCGAGGGCGTCTACGTCGGCGGCGGCAACACCTTCCGCCTCATGGACGCCCTGCACCGCCACGGCCTTCTGGACGCGATCCGCGAGCGGGTCCGGGAGGGGACGCCCTATTTTGGCGTCAGCGCCGGCTGCAACGTGGCCTGCCCGACCATGAAGACGACGAACGACATGCCGATCGTGCAGCCGCCGACCTTCACGGCCCTGGGACTGGTATCGTTCCAGGTCAACCCGCATTACTTCATGGGGAACGCCTACCTCCTCGTGGGTGAGACGTATCAGCAACACTTCGGCGAGACGCGCGACGAGCGCATCCGTGAATTTCACGAGATGAACGACGCGCCGGTCATCGGCTTATGGGAGGGCGGCGTGCTGCGCCTGGAGGAGGGGCGCGTGGAGCTGATCGGGGCGCCGGCGCGCGTGTTTCGCAAGGGCCGCGAGCCGGTGGACGTGCGGCCGGGCGGCGACCTGAACGCGCTGCTGCGCGGGTGACGGTCACGCCGTCTTGCCGGTCGGCGCCGGCCGCGCGGGCGCGGCGGGCTTGGCCGGCGGCGTCACCTTGCCGAGCCGGATTTTCGTCCGCCGGCGCAACTTCGCCGTGGGCCGGTCGTGTTCGTCCTCGATGTCGCCGACGATCTCTTCCAATACGTCTTCCAGGGTGATTAGGCCGAGAATGTGATCGTCGTCGTCGCGCACCAGGGCCATCGGCCGGCGCGCCTTGCGGAACAGCCGGATGGCGTTGTCCAGCGACTCGTCCGGCGGCAGAAACAACGCCGGGTAGAGCGCGTCGGGCAGCAGTACCACGCCCTGCAAGCTGAACAGATAAAAGAGGTCTTTCGTGTTGACAATGCCGACGATGTTGTCCACCGCGCCCTCGTAGACCGGCATCCGCGTGTGGGCGCCTGCGCGCACTGCCTCCAGGACCTTGTCCGGCGGCGTATGCACCTCCAGGGAAGCCATCTTGTCGCGCGGGACCATGCAGTCGCGGACGCACTTGTTCGACAGACGGAAGATGTTCTGCGCGAAATCGGCCTGGTCCGGGTCGAGCACGCCGGCCTCCTCGGTGTCCTCGATCAGCAGGATCAGCTCCTGGATGGAGTGGGCCGACTCCTCGCCGTCCACCGGCCGGCTGCCGAGCCGGCGCAGGATGAAGCTGCTGACGCCGTTCATGAGCATTAGCAGCGGCCGCGTCAGCTGCACGAAGGCGATGAGCGGCCGGGCCAGCCAGAGCGACGCATGATCGGCGTTTTGCAGCGCCAGCGCTTTGGGGATCAGTTCGCCGAATACGACGTGCAGGAACGTAATGAGCAGGAAGGCCAGCACGGTGGCGACGGTGAGTTCGGCGGCGGCATGCCAGGGGCCGAACAGCAGGCGGAACGGCGGATCGAGCGCCTGGGCCATGGCCGGCTCGCCGATGAAACCGATGCCGATGCTGGAGAGGGTGACGCCGAGTTGCGTGGCGGCGATGGACCGGCTCAGGTGGCGCACGGCGGAATCGACCGCCTTGGCGCCCTTCGTCCCCTGAGCGACCAGTTCCTCGACGCGCGTCTTGCGGACGGACACCAGGGCGTACTCGACGGCTACGAACAAACCGTTCAGGACGATCAGGGCCGGAATGGAGAGGAGACTCAGCGCGATCCACAGATACGGACTGCCATCTTCCGCGGCGGCGAACACGTCGGGCCTCTTGAGGAACGGGCGAAACCAACGCCGTTATGTTACCACAACCGGCGGCGGCGACCAACGGCAAGCGGCCCAGGACTAATGTGCATGTCTCGTGCCAGGACGCGAATGACGGAGCGGACGGCGGACGGTCGGCCTCGGTCGTTATAGGATGTCGTCGCCGACAAAGTGGTTCCCCCGCCGGAGGCCTCCCATGCCGCGCACGCTCGTTCACCGGGGCCGAAAGATAGAGGTCTATCACCACCTCGATATCGGCCGCGACGGCCGGCCGATCGAGCGCGACGCGGTGATGCACCCCGGCGCCGCCGCGATCCTGCCGCTGGTGGACGCCGATCACGTCTGTCTGTTGCGCAACCCGCGCTTCATCCTCGGCGAGACGCTCTGGGAAATCCCCGCCGGCACGCTGGAACCGGGCGAGTCGCCGGAGGTCGCGGCGGTGCGCGAGTTGGCCGAGGAAACCGGCTATCAGGCCAGGCGCTGGCGCCAGCTGGCCGCCTTCTTCCCGTCGCCGGGCGTGCTCAGCGAGCGGACGCATCTGTTCCTGGCGGAAAACCTCACGCCGGGGGCCATGCGGCCGGAAGACGACGAGACGATGGAACCGCAAGTGGTGGCCTGGGAACAGGCGACGGCCTGGGCGCTGGATGGGACCATTTGCGACGCCAAGACGCTGGTGGCATTATTGTTGTGGGACCGACTTAGGGGGATGTGTCGCGGCTAACCGCACCTCGCGCCACTAGAATGATCGGGTGTTGACCGGGATATTCGAGGACAGAAGATGAAAATACTCGTGCTCGACGTGGGCGGTTCAAACGTCAAACTCAAGCTGTCGGAACAGGACGAGGTGCGCAAGTTTGAATCCGGTCCCGCCATGACGCCGCAAAAGATGATCGACGGCGTCCGCGCCATCGCGGCCGACTGGATCTATGACGTCGTTTCCATGGGCTTCCCGGCGCCGGTCGTCGGCGGCAAGATCGTCCGGGAGCCGGTCAACCTCGGCCACGGCTGGCTCGACTTCGACCTGTCAGCCGGTCTCGGCAAGCCGGTGCGCGTCATCAATGACGCCGCCATGCAGGCGCTGGGCGGATACGAGGGCGGCCGGATGCTCTTCCTCGGCCTCGGCACCGGCCTGGGCACAACGCTCATCGTCGATAACGTGGTCGTCGGCCTGGAACTCGGCCATTTGCCCTACCGGAAAGAAAAGTCGTACGAGGAGTATGTCGGCGTGGCCGCCCTGGAGCGGCGCGGCCGGGAGAAGTGGCAGGCGTCGGTGTTCGACGTGGTGGAACGTCTCAAGGCCGCTTTCGTGGCGGACTACATCCTGCTCGGCGGCGGCAACGTCAAAAAGTTGTCGGCGCTGCCGCCCGGCGCGGCGCGGCGACAACGCCGACGCCTTCATCGGCGGCGAACGCCTCTGGAGCGACACGCCCACGGCGGTGAGTAAGGCGCAACGGGGGGGCGATGTCCACTGACTTCACGGACAATCCTCCCGCGTCGGGGCCGCCGACCGGCGTCGTCCGCTTGCCGCGCGGCCATCCCGTGATCGCGTGGATTGTGGTCATTGCGGCCGTGACGGGCATGTTCGTCTATCGTCTCCGTCAGCCGCCGACCGAGGGGCAGCAGATCGACGTCTTTGAAATCCAGGCCCGCGCCCTCGTCGGCGCCGCCGACCTGGCGCCGGCTGGGAACCAGATCTACAAGCAGGCCAAGGACCTCGACCGCGGCCCGGCGGCGCAACGGCTCGGCTTCGTCGTTTTGGCGGGCGAGCTGAAAGACCCCGACGAGGCGCTGGCCCGTTTGAACGAGTTAAAAGACCTCTTGAACAAGGGCGAAGTCCCGCACGCCGACGAGGCCGAGATCCGAAACGGCCGCGCCACGGCCGACATCCTCGGCCGGCTCTACCGTGATTATTCCGCGGGCGACCTGTCCGCGGCGAACGTCGGCGAGGCGGACCGCCAAACGCTGCAGCGGCGGCTCGGCTGGCTCGGCGACCTGGCCCTCAACCCGCGCGGCGGTCCCAACAAGGCCGCGCGGGCGGCCGTGCTGGCTCCGGCGAGACGTTCGGTCGTGGTCGAAGGCCTGATCGCGGCGATCGGCCTGGGGGGCGGCGCCATCGGCGTCTGTCTGCTGGTGCTGTTCGCGGTGCTGTGGCGGCGGATGCGCGCCCGCGTCCACGTCGGCTCGCCCTACGGCGGCGTCTACGCCGAGAGTTTTGCCCTCTGGTTAGTCCTTTACGTCGGCCTGAGCCGGGCGTTGGCGATGCTGCCGGGCGTGCCGCTGGGCCTGGAGGCCGGCATTCCCGGCGTATTGAGCTTGGTCGCCGCCGTGGCGTGGCCGGTGCTTCGCGGCGCCCCGTGGCGGCAGGTGCGCCGCGACATCGGCTGGTGGGCGGGTGACCGGCCGGCCCTGGAACCGTTCTACGGCGTCGTCTGCTACCTGGCGGCGTTGCCGCTGGTGATCCTGGGGGCCGTGTTCCTCGCCGTGGTGATGCGACTGAGACAGCAGTGGGGCGGCCACGACCTGTTCGGCCCCACCGACACGCCGACGCACCCGATCGTCGATTACATCGTGCATTCCGGCTGGTCGGGCTGGCTCCAGGCCTTGTTTCTGGCCAGCGTCATGGCGCCGATCATGGAAGAGACGATGTTTCGCGGCGTCCTTTACCGCCACCTGCGCGAGGCCACCGGCCGCATGGGCCGGCCGCTGAGCGTCGTGCTGAGCGCGGTATTGGTCAGTTTCGTGTTCGCGTCGCTGCACCCGCAGGGGGCGTTGGCGATCCCGGTGCTGATGGCGCTGGCGTTCGGCTTCACGGCGGCGCGCGAATGGAGGGGGTCGCTGGTCCCGTCGATGACGGTCCACGCCCTGCACAACGGGTTGCTTCTGGTGATGCTGATCCTGACGGCGGGATGACGGCGACGGCCCGCCTTGCCTCCCACCCTTCTTCACTTCAACGCCCGCCGCCTCGCGCGCATAAAGAGGGGTACACGAACGGAGGCGGACATGGCGGCGCCGGACAACTCATTCTACAAGTCGGGCGACGCGATCGAGCTAAGACAAAGTTCGTGGGTTTTAGCTTTCCCGATCCGCATTTCCCTGGTAGTTTATAACTCTCGGTAAGAACAAGGGAGGCGAAGACGAGAGGCGTCATACCGGGCTGCGCCGATCTGTTTTCTTTCCCCCCCGCCAGGCGGAAGAGGGCAAGGGGTCAGTTTACCCGGTATCTGGCGGCTTCCCTGCGTGATATTTGCAACGAACCGCCTGCCCGAGCGGTGCTCCATGGCTCGTGCGACGGGTCTCAACGGGTGAATCCATCGTGGTAAAGGTTTTTGTCAGCTACCGACACACTCCCGCCGACGCCGAGGTCGCCGGTTGGCTCGCCCAGGAGTTGGCCGCCGACGGGCACGAGGTCTTCCATGACAGCGAAATCCCCAAGGCGCATCTGTTCGACGAATACATCAAGGACCGTCTGAGAGGCTGCGACGTCTTCGTCATCGTGGTGAGCCGGGCATCCAAGGAGAGCCCGTGGGTCCGGGCCGAGTTGCGCGTCGCCCACCAGCTGGCCCAGAAAACCCAAGGCCGCCCGCGCATAGTCCCCCTGGTCGTCGAGGAGTTCACCGAGGATTGGCCGATGGAGTGGGACGTGATCCTGGCGATGATCCAGCACGTGCCCTGCCTGAACCCGGAACGGGACCGCCGGGCCGCCGTGGCGGACGTCAAAAAAGTTTTGAAAGAGTTGGCAGGGGAGGGCCGCCGCCCGGCGTCCATCTCCGCCCCGCCCGCGGACGGCGCCGCACCGGCGGGCGCGGGGCTGCCGGAGCCGGTTCTGGGGTCCATCCGCAGCCTCCTGGAGGTCGCCGAGGCGCATCTCGACCGGCGCCAGTTCTCTGAGGCGCGGGACGTGCTCAAGACCTGCGAGCGGCTGGCCGACCAACCGCTGGGGCAGGCACCCGCCGCCGTGCGCGCCCGGCTGTACAATGGCCTGGCGCTCGCCCTCGCCACTCTGCGCACCCTACCGGACGCCCTGGTTTGCGCCGTCAAAGCCCGCGCCCTCCTCTCCGACCTGGACGAGCCGGTCTTGCGGGCGCAAAACGAGCACCGTTTCGGCCACATCCACCTGCTACGCGGCGAGTTGTACGACGCCCTTAAACACCTCGACGCCTCCGACGCCCTGGCCGCCGACCACGGCCCGTCGGGGCTTCGCGGCCAGGTGCAGGACGTGCTCGGGACGGCCCGGAGCTTGCTGGGGTTCCTGGAGGCGGCGCTGGAACATTACGGACTTAGTCTGGAGTTGAAGGAGGCGGGCGGCGACCTGCAGGGCCAGGCGATCACCCACGGCAACCTGGGACGCACCTACCAGCGTCTGTGGCAGCTGTCGCGCGCCCGGGAACATTTCGAGAGGGACCTGGAACTGAGCCTGACGCTGCGGGACCAGGAAGGCGTCCTGATGATGCGCAGCCACTTGGCCGGGCTGCTCCGCGAGCAATTCCGCTTCGAGGAAAGCGTGCGCGCCTACCAGGACTACCTGCGGCAGGCGCGGGACTATCGGCTGGCGCGGCACGTGGCCTTCGGTCATTTGGGCCTGGCGCAGGTGCAGACGGCCCTGGGGCTGTACGATCAGGCGGAGAAGAACCTCGCCGAGGCGAACCGGGAGGCGGGCCGACCGGCGGACCTGTTCCTCAGGACCCTGGTGCTCCGGGCCGGTGGGGACCTGGCGGCCGCGCGGGGCGAGGCACCGGAGGCGCTGAACCTCTACCGCCTTTCGGCGGAGGCCCTGGAAGGGGGCAAAGGCGCGCCGGCGGAGTTGGTCGAAACGCTATGCCAGATGGCGCGGGTACACGTGCGCGAGGGGCAGACCGCAGAGGCGGAGGAGCGCCTGCGGCAGGCGGAGGAGGCCGTGCGGGCCAACGGCCTGCGCTGGCTGCGCGGGCGCGTCAACGGCTTACGGCACCGCCTGCTCAGCCGCGGCGACCGGCCCTATCAGAGGCCGGAAATGCCTTTCCCCCTCGCCGTGGCGGCCGGCCGGGTCGATCGGGCCGAAGACGCCCCGGAGCGCCTGCGCCACCTCATCGAATTGTTCAAGGCGCTGCTGAAGTACGCCACGACCCTGGCCCTCGCCTACTACCAGCCGCTCCGGCCGCGGCTGACGCCCGGCGAGGCGGACGCCGCGCTCCTACGGACATTCGACCAGCAGCGGCCAAGCCTGGGGAAATGGGCCGAAGGCCTCCGAACGGCCCTGCAGGTGTTGGCCGAGTACCGGGACCAGTTGCCCGAACCGCTCATCGTCGATGTGTTCGCGCCGCCGGCCGGGAAGCGCTGCCGGCTGCGGCCGGAAATCCAGGACCGCATTTCCCGTCTTTTGGCCGTCCGGAACAAGTTGACCCACAGCGGCTGGCCGCAGGACCATGCGGATGCCTTGCGTTTGGCCGATGAAATCACGCCCGACCTGGAAGCCTTCGCGCGGGACCTGACGCCCCTTTGGGCCTATCGAATGCTGGCGTGCCAGCGGCGCGGGGGGGCGGCGCTGGCGCGACTTGCGCGGGCCGGGGTCGCTAGTTCATTGGGGGACGGCGGAGGCGGCCGGGCCGGCGACGGCGGCTTGCGGGGGTGTGTTCCTCGCCGTCCCCGACGGGGCCGCCTGGGTGCGGCTGACGCCTTGGTGGGTCGCCCGCTGGCGCGACGATCCGGAGGCGCGCGGCGACCTCTTCCTCTTTTCAAAACGCGCGCATTCGCGGCACGTCTACGGCAACGTGGAAACGACCGAGGAGTACGAGTTGGCGCGAGTCGGTTCCCTGTTCGACCCGGCCGAGAGCGAGCCTTCGTCGCCGAGTCCGTCGTGACGGCGCGATCCCAGGGTGGGGCGGCGGACGGAAAGATGATAGAATCTTCCCGGCGGTTCCACGCGGCGCGGCAGGCCCGGCGGGTTATTCCTCTAACGAGGACATGAGATGATTACCATTCGGGGCAGCGCCGTCGATCTGCGTGGCGGCTGGACGCGCCGCGACTGTCTGCGTTTCGGCGTCGGCGGGGCGCTGGGAATCCTGGGCGGAAATATCTCCGCGCTGCGGGCGGATTCGCCGGGCGCCGGACGAAGTTTCGGCCGGGCCAAGTCGTGCATCCTGGTGTACCTGTTCGGCGGCCCCAGCCACATCGACATTTGGGACATGAAACCGGCCGCGCCGCCGGAAATCCGCGGCGAGTTCAAGCCGATCGCCACCAACGTCCCCGGCCTCCAGATCACCGAACACCTGCCGCGCCTGGCCAGGCTGGCCGACCAGTACGCGATCATCCGCTCGCTGGCCCACGGCGACAACGCCCACGGTTCGGCCGGCCACACCATGCTCACCGGGCGTCGGCCCCGCGCCCTCGGCGAGGTCGGGCCGAACGCCGACGATTTCCCCCATTACGGAGCCGTATTGACGCGCTTCCGGCCGGGGGTACACGGCGTACCGCCGTTCGTCTCGCTGCCGTGGTCCATAACCACCAGCACCAACATCGTCCCCGGCCAGAACGGCGGCTTCCTCGGCCGCGTCGGCGACCCCTTCCGCCTTGAAGTGCCGCCCGACCAGAGCCTGAACTTCTCGCCGCCGTTGACCGGCCTGCCTGCCGGGGTGGCCGACGACCGCGAACGGAGTCGCCGCGACCTGCGCGACCTGCTGGGCCGGGACGACCGCCTGCGGCGCAACGACACGGCCGTGCAGATGGACGCGCTCTATCGGCGGGCGTTCGACCTGATCGACTCGCAGACGACGGCCAGGGCCTTCCGCCTGGAACGGGAGCCGGAAAAGGTGCGCGAGCGATACGGCATGAACGTCTTCGGCCAGAGTCTGCTGCTGGCCCGGCGGCTGGTCGAGTCGGGCGTGCGGATGGTGACCGTCTACTGGCCCGACCGCAAGGACCCCGACGCCTTCATCAACAACGGCCACAAGGACAGCGTGGCCGTTCCCGCCTGGGACACGCACGGCAATCACGTGGGCAAGACGCCGAACTTCCCGGCCCTGCGCGACACGCTGCTGCCGGCCCTGGACCAGTCGTCGTCGGCCCTGATCGAGGATTTGCGGTCGCGCGGCCTGTTGGACCAGACGCTGGTGGTCTGGACGGGCGAGTTCGGCCGTTCGCCTCGGATCAACGGCGACGCCGGCCGCGACCATTACGGCAACGTGTTTTCGGCGATGCTGGCCGGCGGCGGCGTCCGCGGCGGCCAGGCCTACGGGGCGTCGGACAAACAGGGCGCCTTTCCGAGCGACAACCCGGTGTCACCGGCCGACTTCGCCGCCACGTTGTACCACTGTCTGGGTTTGCCGCCCGACGCGACGGTGCCGGATCGTCTCGGCCGGCCGGTCAACATCAGCGAGGGGCGGGCGATTACGGGGCTGCTGGAGGGGGCGTGATGCTGTCGCCAGACGCGGTGCGGGCCTTGCGGGACGCCCTGGAGGCCGAGTTGGATCAAGGGACCGTAGCGCGCCCCTTCGTCGCCCGCTGGGGTCCGGTCCTGGACGGGCTGGAGCGGGACGCGCCGCCCGTGGCCGCCGCGGTCCCGACGGCCCCGCCGGCGTTGACCGACGACATCCGCGCCGCGTCCGATGAGGCCGAATCGTTGCGGTCCCGACTGCGGGAGGTTCTGGCGACCGTCCGCGCCGCCCTCGCCAAGCCCATCGACATGGAGGCCGTTCGCGCCGCCGAGGAGCGCATGAAGGCGGGCCATTTCGTCACCCATGAGCAGTTGGAAAAAGAACTGCTGGGGAAGTAGGTTTTACCCGTCGATCCATCCGACCGCGTCACGTCCCAAGAAGGGGAACCCGTCTCAGGGCGCCTGGGGGCGGTCGGGTGTCGGCGTTGACTTGACCGGTGCCTTGGGGCCGGAATCCAGGTGAGCCTCCGCCTCGTCGTGGCGGCGAAGGAGATCCGCATTGTTCGGATCGGTCAAAAGAAGGCGGTTAAGGTGGAAGCGGGCGGCGAACCAGTCCTGGGCGGCCTCGGCGTCGGCTGCCTGGACGAGACGCCACTGCCGCGCGTCGGGGGGCTTTTGCCAGTCGCCGCTCTTCGCGTCGAGCGTCCGCCGTTGCCGTTCCCATTCATCCCGGCTCAGTGGGCGCAACGTCCCTTCCTCCGTGAAGTCCTTGACGGTGCGTACTAGCACCAAACGGTTTTTCGGGCCGTAACGCTTAACTTCCAGTCCTTACGGACTACAATTCTCCCTGCCTGGGTTGCAGGGAGGATTCCTCATGCTCACCATGGACGGCACTTGCGCCTCTTGGCTCGCCCAAGCGCAGATCGCCGAACAGCGACTCACGGCCGGGCAACGCGGCTTGCTCCAGGCGGCCTTTGCCTTCCGGCGACGCTGCGGCGACGATTACTACTCCAGCCGGTTGCTCAGCCATTTCCTCCTGCACTGCGATTCCGGACTCAAAGTCGCTCAGATCGCTCGATTGGTCGGCGTCAGCCGGCCCACGGCCTCGCACCAACAAGGGGTGTCTTCCAAGGAGGCGATCCAGGCCGCCCACCACCGCCTGGCCGGCCGGCCGCATGGCAAACTGCTGCCGCGTTACGCCGGCCCCATCGCCGAGTTCATGCTGACTCACGCCGACGCCACGCGCTACGACGTGTTGGCCTTCATCCAACGCACCTGGGGCGTCCACGTGTCCACGGTGGCCTTGCACCACTTCTGCAAGAAGTTCGGCCTCGATCGGGCGACGCGGGCCGCGGCCGCGGCCCCCGAGCCGGCCGTGCAGCCTGCGGTCGCGCCGGCCGCGCCCGGCGGCGTGCCACCGCGCCAACCCGTGCCCCTGCCGCCGCCCCCTTTTTCGTCACCAAGACCCAGCACGCCGGCGCGTTCCTGTTGATGCCCGAAGCCCTGGACTGGTTGGCCACGGCCCAGGACTGCTTCACCGACGATTACGGTTCCTTGCGTCCGGGCCTGTTGACCAGCGTCTTCTCCTTGGTGACCGGCCTGGAGCGAGTTTTTCACCTGGACGAGATGGCCGACGCCGGCTTCGCCCGGTTGTGCGGCGGCCGCCGCTGCCCGTCGCGCCACACCGTCGGCGGTTGGCGGCGTCACCTGGCCTGGTATGAGGTCGATGCCTTCTGCCGCCGGACCTGCCCGTGGCACTTGCTCCGCAACGCCGACGCCATGGTCAGCTTCGACGAGCACACCATCCCACGCTGGACCAAGAAGTTTCGCATCGGCAAGGGCTACGTCACCACCCGCAACAAGTACATGCGCTGCGAGAAGCTGTTCACCGGCTTCGACCTGACGAGCGGCCGCTTCCTGGCGGTGCGCGGCACGCCGGGCGATGTGGGTTTGCAAGAGCTGGCGGCGCCGCTGGTCCGACAGGTCTTGAAGCACGGCCGGCCGCGCACGCTCCACGCGCTGTTCGACGCCGGGGCGGCCAAGTCGGACGCGGGCGTGCGGACCTTGTGGGATCTGGTCGAGAGCCAGCGGCGCCTGGACGTCACGCTGCGCGCCTGCCGCTACCCGCACCGAATGCGGGCCTGGAAGCAATTGCCCGGCGGCTTGTTCGTATCCGTCGAGGAACCGGGCGTGTGCGTCGGCGCCCCGCCCAAGGAAGTCCGCCTGGCCGAGACGCAAACGGTACTCAAGGGCGAGACCGCGGAGCAGGCGGTGCGCACCATCATCTGCCGGGAGGTCCGACCCGGTCCCAAAAAGGACCGCTGGCATCCGCTGTACACGACCTGCGCCGGCGACCCGGAAGACGTGCTGACCATCTTCCGGGCTCGACAAGGGCACGAGCAGGCCCATCGGGTCGAGGTTCACGACCTGTTGGTGGATGCCGTACCGTGCGGCTACGACAAGGAGAGTCCCGACCGGCGGCGGCCGCGCTTTCACCGGGGGCCGTTGCAGATGTTCGGCTGGCTGGTGGCGTTGGTGTACAACGCGGTCGCCGACCTGGGCCGACAGTTGGGCGAGGGCTACGCGGGGGAGCACGTCCGGACCCTGCGGCGACAGTTCTTCAACCGGCCCGGCCAGTTGTACGAGACGCCGGAAGCATTGATCGTGTACCTGGACCCGTTCGCGGGCCAGGAGGCGTTGGCCCCCGCGATGGATAGGATCAATGCGCGGCAACATCGCTTGCCCTGGTTAGACAACCGTCGCTTGGTCCTTTCTCTGACGCCAACCGGCCCATCCCGCGACGGGCCGTAGTGTGTCATTGTTAAGCGTTACGGCCACAAAAACCGTTTGGTGCTAGGACCCAGGCGCGAAGACGGTTTGGGTCCACGTCATCGGGTACGGAGAGGAAATCGATGCCCCACAGCCGGGCGGTATGGTCCCGGCTGGCGGTGACGACCGTGCGGCCGTCGGGGCTGAACGCCGCCGCAAATACCGGACCCTCATGCGTGAGCCTTTGCAGCTCCTTGCCGCTGGCGGCGTCCCACAGCCGGGCGGTGTGGTCCCGGCTGGCGGTGACGACCGTGCGGCCGTCGGGGCTGAACGCCGCCGCAAATACCGGACCCTCATGCGTGAGCCTTTGCAGCTCCTTGCCTCTGGCGGCGTCCCACAGCCGGGCGGTGTGGTCCTCGCTGGCGGTGACGACCGTGCGGCCGTCCGGGCTGAACGACGCCGCCAACACCAGATCTTCATGCCTTAGGCATTGCAGCTCCTTACCGCTGGCGGCGTCCCACAGCCGGGCGGTCTTGTCGTCACTGCCGGTGACGACCGTGCGGCCGTCGGGGCTAAACGCCGCCGCCCGCACCTGATCCTCGTGCGTGAGCCGTTGCAGCACCTTTCCGCTGGCGGCGTCCCACAGCCGAGCGGTGTGGTCCCGGCTGGCGGTGACGACCGTGCGGCCGTCGGGGCTGAACGACGCCGCCCGCACCTTATCGTCATGCGTGAGCCGTTGCAGCTCCTGGCCGCTGGCGACGTCCCACAGCCGGGCGGTCTTGTCCTCGCTGGCGGTGACGACGGTGCGGCCGTCGGGGCTGAACGACGCCGCCCGCACCCATTTCTCATGCGTGAGCCTTTGCAGCTCCTTTCCGCTGGCGGCGTCCCACAGCCGGGCGGTCTGGTCCTTGCTGGCGGTGACGACGGTGCGGCCGTCGGGGCTGAACGCCGCCGCATCTACCCGATCGTCAAGCGTTAGCCGCTGCAACTCCTTTCCGCGGACGGGGTCCCACAGCCGGACGGTCTTGTCGTCACTGACAGTGAGGACGGTGCGGCCGTCGGGGCTGAACGCCGCCGCCGCGACCTCATCCTCATGCATGAGCCGTTGCAACTCCTGGCCGTTAGCGGCGTCCCACAGACGGACGGTCTTCTCCTCGCCGACGGTGACGATGGTGCGGCCGTCGGGGCTGAACGACGCCGCATACACCCAATCCTCATGCGTTAGCCGTTGCAACTCCCGGCCGCTGGCGGCGTCCCACAGCCTGGCGGTCTTGTGCGTGGTGGCGGTGACGACCGTGCGGCCGTCGGGGCTGAACGACGCCGACCACACCCCATCGTCATGCGTGAGCCTTTGCAGTTCCTTTCCGCTGGCGGCGTCCCACAGGCGGGCGGTATGGTCCTCGCTGGCGGTGGCGATCGTGCGGCCGTCGGGGCTGAACGACGCCGACCACACCCCATCGTCATGCGTGAGCCTTTGCAGTTCCTTTCCGCTGGCGGCGTCCCACAGGCGGGCGGTATGGTCCTCGCTGGCGGTGGCGATCGTGCGGCCGTCGGGGCTGAACGACGCCGACCACACCTGATCCTCATGCGTCAGACGTTGCAGCTCCTTTCCGATGGTGGCGTCCCACAGCCTGGCGGTCTTGTCCTCGCTGGCGGTGACGACGGTGCGGCCGTTGGGGCTGAAGGACGCCGACCACACCTGAGCACCATGCGTAAGACGTTGCAACTCCTTTCCGCTGGCGGCGTCCCACAGCCGGGCGGTATGGTCCTCGCTTACGGTGACGACCATGCGGCCGTCGGGGCTGAACGACGCCGACCACACCGCGCCCTCATGCGGGAGCTGTTGCAGCTCTTTTCCGCTGGCGGCGTCCCACAGCCGGGCGGTCTTGTCCAAGCTCGCGGTGACGACGGTGCGGCCGTCGGGGCTGAACGACGCCGACCACACCTGAGCACCATGCGTTAGCCGTTGCAGTTCCTGGCCGCTGGCGGCGTCCCACAGGCGGGCGGACTTGTCATCGCTAGCAGTGACGATCGTGCGGCCGTCGGGGCTGAACAACGCCGACCATACGGGGCCGTCATGCCAGAGGGCGAGGTCGGAGAGGCCACGGCCCCGACCCCCGATCAGGCGTACGTAACTCGGGCGCAGGGAATCCTCCCGCGGCGCCACCTCGTAGGCCCGCAGCATCCAGTTGAGACTGTCACGCAGGTTGCCCGCCCGGTACTCGGCGTCGCTACGACCAGCGGCGATGCGGGCGGAGACAGAGAGCTGTTTGTTTAGGCTGTCGAGCGTTTGCTGCTTCTCGTTCAAGGCGCCCTGCAAAGCCTTGCCATTTTTGTCCGCCGTCTCATAGTTCTTTTGTGCCTTGTCCCAAGCCGTCAGGAGCAGCGCGAACGCGACCACCACGACCGCCGCCAGGACGAGCAGCATCGCCGCCGCCGCCGTCAGCGGCCCCCGGTAGCGCCGCACCTGTTTCCGTAGCAGGTAACTCAGCGACGGCGGCTGCGCCTGCACCGGCTCGCCGCGCTGCCACCGCCCCAGGTCCGCCGCCAACTCCGCCGCCGTGGCGTAACGCCGCCCGCGGTCCTTCTCCAGGCAGCGCGCCACGATCGCCTCCAGGTCGGCCGGCACGCGCGGGTTGTGCTTCCGAACCCGCTCCGGGTCGGTCGTCTGGATCTTCAGCATCAGTTCCGGCGTCGGCGTCTGGTCCGTCGCCCCGTACAGCGGTCGCAGCGTCAACAGCTCCCACAGCGTCGCCCCCAACGAATAGATGTCCGCCCGCCGGTCCAGCTTGGCCGCCAGCATCTGCTCCGGGCTGGCGTAACGCAACGTCCCCACGAACTGCCGCGTCCGCGTCAGCCGACCCTCGCTTTCGTCGGCCAGCTGCGCCAACCCCAGGTCGGCCAGCACCGCGTGGCCGCCGTCGGCCGTTAACAGGATATTGCCCGGTTTGATATCCCGATGGATTACGCCCGCCTCGTGCAGGGCGTGGGCCGCCTCCGCCGCCTGACGCACCACCTCCACCGCCCGCGCCACGTGGGCCCGCCCCGGCCGGCCCACCGTTGGGAGCGCCGCCGGTTCCTCCGCGACCGGCTCCGCCGCGTCAGCCGGCTGCTCCGTGGCCTTCCGCCGCTCGCAGGCCGTGCTCACCGCCGCCGCCCAGTCCTCCTCGCTCACCGAGGTCGCCGCCCCGCCCGCCAGCTGGGCGCAGACCGCCGCCAGGTCGGCCCCCTCGATCAACTCCATCGCGTAAAACCACCGGTCGCCGTCCGACCCCGACGTGAACACCTTCACCAGGTTGGGGTGATCGACGCGGCCGAGGGCGTGGATCTCGCGGGTGAAGCGGGCCTCCGCCTTGGGATCGCCGAGACCCATCAGGCATTTGAGGGCGACCTGCCGGCCCAGCGACGGCTGCCACGCCCGGTAGACCACGCCCATTCCGCCGCGGCCCAGCCGGCTGATCAGCTCGAACTCGCCGATCGTCCGCGACGGCGCCGCCCCGGCCGGCGGCGGCGCCTCCCCGGCGGCGCTGGCCTCGGCCCACGCCTGCACCGCGGCGGAATCGACCGGGCCGCCCAGCACCTGGATCAGCAATTCGCGCTGGTCCTGGCCCAGCTCGTCGCGTTTGACGACTTCTCCGGTCGTGTAACAGAGGTATTCCGCCCGCCGCTTGCCGGCGCGGGAATTGAGGAAGAAGACGCGCTCGGCCTCGGCGTCGTAGGCCAACAGCGGGTGCAGCGACCGCCACGGGTCGGCCTCGTCGGGGCCGCACAGGTAGAGCCGGCCCGGCCGCGGCAGCCGCGCCGCCTCCGCCTCGGCCACCGTCAGCGATTCCAGCCGCCGCACGCTGTCGGCGGACAGGTCGAAGCGCTCCACCAGCCAGTTGCCGTCGGCCAGCCGGCGCACGTCGGCGGCGTGGACAAGGCGACGGCCGGCCAACACGTCGAGGCGGTCGAGGACTTCGGCCACGCCGGCCAGCATGGCCGGGGCAGAGCGCTCGTAGAAAGCGGCGGGTCGTTGGCCGGCGGCGCCGTGGCCGACCTCGTCGTTGCGCAGCGTCACCAGCCGGTTGAACAATTCGGCGAACTGCACCGTGTTCCGGGCGCCCGGTTTGTGTTCCAGCACCTCTCGCAGTAGGGCGTCCAGGCCGGCGGCGCGGGGAGAGTCGGTGCGCGGCTTGCCCAGCAGGCCGTCGCGGAGGCGGACGAAGGCGGGGTCGCCGGCGTCGGCCAGGGCGGGGACGAGGAGGCGGACGAACTTCCACCAGTGGCCGAGCGACGGCCGGGCGAGCGACTTGAGCGGTTCGGCCACGTCCGGGGCGGCGGGGCCGCGCCGGGCGTATTCGATCACGGCGACGGACGCGAGCAGTTTAAGGGCGGCTTCCCAGAGGTAATGGGCGGCGAGATGGCGTTCGAGGGCGGTCTTGGCGTTGCGGGCGCGGCGATGCAGCTGGGCCAGCGGCACGGGCAGCCGTCGTTGCAGGGCGTCGGCGTCGGGGGGGTCGGCGGGCATGGCGGCGACCTTGCGGGATCGGTGGTGTCAGAAGATGAGTATAGCCGCCGCCGACGTTCGCCGCCACCGTTCCTTCCGAGGCCGTGCCCGCCGGCCGGCGGCGGTGTCCGCGGCGGCCAAGCCTACGGGGCGTCGGACAGGCAGGGTGCCTTTCCGAGTGACAATCCGGTGTCGCCGGCCGACTTCGCCGCCACGCTGTATCACTGTCTCGGTTTGCCGCCCGACGCGACGGCTCCCGACCGCCTCGGCCGGCCGGTGAGCATCAGCGAGGGGCGGGCGTTTACGGGGCTGCTGGAGGGGGCGTGAATCCGTGAGCGACTGGCCGGCGAACGCCGTGGCGAAAGCCCCGCCCCGTTCCGCCGCGCGGCCGTGAGGAGGCGCCATTATGGAGCCTTTTTGGTCTCCATATTCTCGTAATAAGCCGCCAGCACCATCTTGACCGCGGCGGCCAACGGCACGGCCAGGAGGACGCCGAGGGGGCCGTAGAGCGCCCCGCCCGCCAGGAAGGCGAACAGCACCACCACCGGGTGCAGCTTCGCCGCCCGGCCGAGGATCAGCGGCCCGACGACCTGATCGATCAGAAGACGCAGGATGATATAGAAAATAATAAACGCCAGCAACGCCGGGACGCCGCCGCGGCCCAATGCCGCCGTGCTGACCAGGGCCGCCGAGGCGATGGGGCCGGCCACCGGGATCAGCTCCAGCAGGCCGGTAGTCAGCGCCAGCAGCTCCGCGTGCGGGACGCCCATGACCGGCGCGAGCCAGACCCACGAGGCCACGCTGGTGAAGGGCACAACGGCCACCAGGCCGACCACGTAGCGCCGCAGCATCGGGCGCACGTGCAACGCCAACGACCGCACCCGCTCCCGCCAGGCGGGGGGGACCAGCCACAACGCCCCGCCGGCCAGCCGTTCCGAGTCGTAAAGGAAATAGAAGTAGAGGACGACCGTCAACACGCCGGCCATCAGCAACGCGAAGGCCGCTCCGACCAGGGCGGCCGCGTCGGCGTATTGCGTCAGATTCTCGCCGAAGCGTTGCCAGACCTGTTGGGCCAGGGCGTCGGCCCGACCGGGGTCGCCGCCCATGACGGCGCGGAGAAGCCGGCCGAGGACGACCGGCCCGGCGTCGGCCAGTTCCTTGCCCTGCCGCGCCAGGGTCGTGCTTATCCAGTAGGCCAAGGCGGCGCAGGCCGCGGTGACGGGGACGAAAACGGCGAGGACGGCCGCGACGCGCGGGAAGCGGAGACGGCGGCGCAGCCAGCCGACCGCCGGGGACGTGGCGAAGGCCAGGCCGCCGGCGACGGCGAACGGCAAAAGGACATAACGGAGCGGATAAGCGAGTAAAAGAGCGGCCGCCGCGACGGCGAGCGCCGTGATGGCTCGGGGTCTTGCGTCCGGCGCCGAGATCATTCGCGGCCCTCCGGCCCGTTACGACGACAGGGGTTTGCCCGCCGGCGAGTAGGCCCGGCCCTTCCAGACCACGACGCCGCGGAGGCGCCGCCACACGGCGTACAGCGCCACCGCCGCCGCCAGGGTGTAGCCCAGCGGAAAGAGGAAGCCGTACCAGAACGGGATGCGAAAGTGCCGCGCGCCGGCCAGGTGCGTCCCCAGCAGGGCCAGCGAGCCGGCCAGGGCCACGGCCAGCGCCGCAGGTTGACGGACCCCGACCCACAGCGGCACGATGATCGGCGCCCAGCCCATAACCAGCGCCATCCCGGCCGCGGCAAGCGTCGGCCCCACGCCCCCGGCCATATCGACCACGTTTTTCGACAGCCCCTCGGCCAGCGACTGGAAACCGGTGTACATCCGCACGCTCACCAGTTCCTCGGCGCCCAGCAGCGCCAGGCGGAATCCGGCCCGCTTGACGGCCCGCGCAGCGCCCTGTCTTCGCAGATTTCGTCCCGAACCGCCGCGAACCCGCCCACCGCCTCGTAGGCCTCGCGGCGGAACAGCAGGAATTGGCCGTTGGCCGTGGCGTCGGGCAGGGTCGGGTCGTTGACGCGGCTCGGGTCTTGCGTAAAAGCGATCAGGAACATACCCGATGGGATGATTAGCCGTTCCGCGAAACCGCCGAGTTCCTGGAACGGTTCCAGCGACAGCAGATCGATCCCCCGTTCGCGTGCGGCGAGCACGGCCGTGCGCATCAGCGCGGGCCGGGGGACCGTGTCGGCGTCGAGGAAACAGAGCCGGCCGGCCCCGGCGGCGTCGGCGCCCTGCGCGCAGGCGTGCGGCTTGCCCGCCCAGCCCGGCGGCGGCGGCCGGCCGTGAATCAGCACGACCCGCGCGTCCTCCGCCGCGATCCGCCCGACCAGGGCCGCCGTGCCGTCCGTGGAATTGTCGTCCACCACGATAATACGGAGTCGTTCCGTCGGATAATCCTGGGCGAGCAGGCCGCGCAGGCACCGCCCGATGCGCGCGGCCTCGTTCCGGGCGGGCACGATCACCGCCAGGTCGGGCAGGTCGTCCTGGCCCGCCGGGGCCGGCCGGAGCGTCTGATACAGTCCGAACTGCCGCACCGCCCGCCACAGCAGCCAAGCGACTCCGCCAGCCCAGACGAAAGCGATACCGAATGACCACATAAATTACGTCCGCGGGCCGTAACGCGACAAAAGCGCCTCCCGGCTCATCCAGAGCCGACACCGCGCCGGCCGGGCGCCGCGTCGTCGGAGGCTGACGGGATTGTAGCCCCACGCCAGCAGGCGGAGCATTACGTCTTCGCCCCAGCGCCGCAGGCGCCCCGCCGGGCCGCGTGGGGGTTCGACCGGCCGCGACTCGAACCCGAGCCGGCTTCCCGCAGCCGCCAGCATTCGCGCCCCGTGAACCGGCAGGCCGCCCATTTCGCCGGTGATCGCCTGGATCCCCCGGTAACGCGGGTCGGATTCGACGAACTCCGCCAGTTCCCGCAGCGGCCGCCGCACCGCCCGGTCGACCGCCAGCGCCCATGCCAACGCCGGTTTCCCCTCGGCGAGCGAGGGCATGTATTCGTTCCAGTAGTGCAGATCGCCGACCGGGTCGCCGCGCCGAACGAGCGCGCCGTCGGCCAAACGGACTTCTTCAGAGGAACGTACAAGAGCGATCCGAAAAAAGCAGTCCGGCCGCGGCAGTATTCCTCGATCCCCATGAATCGGCGCAGAACGAAGTCGAGCATCCGCACCGCCGTCGCGCCCGGGCCGCCTTGCCGCGATCGGGCCGTCGTTTCCCGGAGTGGTATTGTCGCCATTAGCTCGGCTCCAGGCGGCCGTCGGGACTCAGGTCGAACACGCGCCCCCGCCAGGTGACCCGCCGGCCGGTCAGCCCCGCCGTCCACACCAGCAGGCTCAGGCCTTCCCGAATCGGCAGCCACAGGAGGTTCCGCCAATCCGCCCGTCCGCGCAGCAAGACCTGCATCCGCCATGCCAACAGCAGTCGCAGGAGCAGCGCCGTCGCCAGCATCGCCATGCCGGCGGCCGACAACCCGGTCGCCATCGCCAGCCCGAGGGCCAGAGGCGCGGTGTACGTCAGCAGCAGGCCGGGGTAGCCGCGCGGCGAACAGGTCCGCACCCCCAAGGCCCAGCGGACCTCGCGGTCCCACTGCTCGCGGAAACCGGCGTCGCCCAGGACGTGGGTGACGACGTAGTTGCACAGCTCGACGCGCAACCCGAGCCGGCTGATCCGCTCCACGACCTGATAGTCGTCGGTCAGGTAATCGGCGATGCCGGCGTAGCCGCCCGCGCGCGTCAGGTCGCGCCGCCGCACGGCGATGGTGGCCCCCAGGCCGACCAGCACCCCCAGCGCCTCGTGCGCGAAGATCGCCGAGGGGACGAACTCCGCGTCCAGGTACTGGGCCTCCAGAAGCGAAGGCAACGAGTCGGCCGGACGGCTGGCGAAGGGGCAGGTCACGGCGCCGACGGCCGGGTCTCGCAGCGGGGCGACCACACGACGCAAGTAATCCGGGGCCGCGAACACGTCGGCGTCGCTCATCACCAGCACCTCGCCCTCGGCCCGCAGCGCCAGCTGATGCAGGCTGGCGCACTTGGGGTTGCCGCCCCCCGACGGGACCTCCACGAGCCGGACCTTCCGTTCCGGGAAATCGGCCTGAAGCCGCCGCACCACGTCGGCGGCCGGGTCTTCCGGGTCGGCGACGCCGAAGAGGATTTCGTAATCGGGATAATCCAGACGGCAGAAGCTGGCGAAAGTCTCGTAGGCGTCGGCGTCGGAGCCTTTCACCGGCTTGAGGACGGAGACCGACGGCGGCGAAGGGGACGGCGGGCGGCGGGCGGCGTGAAAGAACCGGCGCAGGGCCAGCCAGACCGCGGCCCAGTAGACGAGGCTAAGGACAGTCGCCACAAAGAACAGGCCGGCGAGCATGGTCCCCTTCTTCCCCCCGGCGAAGGGCCGGGTAGTTGGTCAACATCAATCCGCGGGCCGCGATCATGGCCCGCACCCGCGGACTCAGCAGCGTTTCCAGGTCGCCGCGGTTCGGCCCCAGCGGGTCGAGGCGTTCGCCGACCGTGGGGTGGAAGTAGACCTCGGCCGTCGGCCCTCGCAACCGGCGGAGTACGTCCAAAACGTAGTTCTCACGCATATTGCCGCTCTCGTAAAGGCCGTAAGCGTGCGACGGCGCCGTTAACCCTTCGCGGCGAAGGCGGCGTGAGTAGCCGCGACAGAGCAGGGACAGGACGGTAGCCTAGGCCGCCTGCCGCCAGTCGCGCGTCGGCGTGTGGCGTACCGCGACCCGGAACCGGTCGCGGGGCAGGCGGATTCCGCATGCGCCGTATGTTTTGGCCAGTGGCACGACCAGTCCGAAGACCGCCGGGTGAGCGTGCAGGTGACAGTGGCCTTCGACGTGCGCCAACGCCAGGCCGGTGGACGCGAAGCGCTCGAACTGGGCGGCGAGTTCGCGCCGAAGCTCCTCCCGACCGCGGCGCCCGAGGATTGCGTAACGCAGTCCCGCACGAAGCGGGTCACTCGGAAACCGGCCGCGCACATCAACCAGATGAGGGACCTCGCCGGGCGACAAAACCGCCCGGCCGTCGGCGAGAACGACGTGGAGGCCGACGGCCAGACCGGGCATCCGCCGGGCCATGTCGGCCGCTTCTTCAAAGGCTTCGCCCGTGACCATCAGACTGGCGCTGGTGAGCATCCCGGCCCGCCACGCCCATTCGACCGCCCGGTTGACGTCGCTCGACCGGCCGAAGTCGTCGGCCCCCAGGACGAGGGACGACGAACGGCCTCGGTGCGGCGGCAAACGCGCCATGACGGGTTGAACATGGTCGGCGATCCGGGATGAAAGCCCTGGTTCCCACGCGGAGCGTGGGAACCAGGTATGTAAGGGAGCAAAAAGGGCGCCGTCTTGTCAGCCCGACGGCGCGACGGGGACGCTGACGGGCTTTTCCAGCACGTCTTCGATGTAAAGCATCTGGATGAAAACCATGACGACGACCAGGAGCGGGGCCGCCACGACCAGCCCGAACTGGCCTGCCAAAACCCCCATCAACACCTGAACAACGAGGAGCAGCGCCGGCGGGAGGTGCGACACGCGCATCTGAACCAAAGGCGTCACGGCGTAGCCGTCGAGACAGGCGACGGCCGTGTAGAGCGCCACCGCGTACACCGCCTCCATCGGCGACACTGTCAGCGCGACCAGGGCGGTCGGCACGGCCGCGATCAGCGGGCCGAAGGTGGGAATGAAGTTGAGCAGCCCCGTCACCAGACCCAGCGCCGGGGCCAGCGGCACGCCCAGCAGCCACAGGCCGATCCCCGTCGCCACGCCGACCACAGTCATTGCGATGCTACGGCCCACCAGCCACCAGGCCAGCCGCCGGCCCGCCGCCTCCAGGACTTCCCGCCCCCGTCGGCGTCGCGGCGGCGCCAGAAGTCGGACGAGTCCGTTGACATAGGTTCCGGGGTCGGCGGCGAGGAAAAGAGCGACGACGATGACGACGATCACGCCGACGAAGATGCTCAGGGAGGCGGCGAACAAGCCGGTGATGCCGCCCCACAAGTCGGCCACCCCGGTGAGGAGCGACGCCTTGTTCGACGGCTCCATCAGGCGGCGGCCCCAGTCGTACTGACTGACGGTGTCGCTCAATTGCTTGCCGGCCTTGGCGAGGGCAGTGCTCAGCTGATCGGCCTGGCGCGCCAGCCCCGGCGCCAGCAGCCATCCCACGAAGGCCAGGACGCCCGCCAGTACGACCACAACGACGACCAACGACCATCCGCGACCGAGGCGTGTGGCCTCGTTCAACCGGTTGGCCAGTCCACGCAACAGGACCGCCACAAGGACGGCGGCGAACACCAGGAGGACGACCTGAATGGCATAGCCGATCAGCAGGACGCCCAGCGCGAAGGCGGCGCAGACGGAGACCACCACCAGGGTCCGGCGGACCAGTTCGCCGTAGGTGATGGTGGGGGCGGCTCGCACGTCGGAGGTATTTACCGGGACGGTTTGCTCTCTCATTTCGCGACCTCTTTGCGCCGAGCGGAATTCGGCGTCTTCGTTCTATCTAAGATGAGTGCAACCGCCGTACCGCCAGGAAACGAGATCGCCATGGGAGCCAGGGGCGGCTTGCTCGCCGACGGGTACACCTCCCGAATTTGGACCTGGCACGTCGCCCCTCGTTCCCAAGCTCTGCTTGGGAACGCGCGGGTGAGAAGCTCCGCTTCGCGTCCCGGTCGGGGAAGGGACGCGCAACGTAGTTTCGCGTCCCCTCGTTCCCAAGCGGGGCTTGGGAACGAGGGGACGCGGGGCAATGCTCCGCCCCAAAATCGAGAGGGGTACCCTGTCAGCGTGGTCGGCCTGCCGCTGCTCGCCTGTTTCGTGGTATGGGGGGCCTTCGTCTACGGCCGGTCGTCGTATGGGACCGGCCAGGGCATCGACCGCGTTCAGCAGGCGCCCTTCAGCCACGAACATCGCGTCGGCGTCCTCGGCATCGACTGCCGTTACTGTCACACCTCCGTCGAAAACTCCTCCTACGCCACCCTGCCGCCCACCAAGACCTGCATGAATTGCCATTCGCAGATCTGGGTCGGCAGTCAAATGCTGGCGCCGGTGCGCGAGAGCTACCGCACCAACCGCTCCCTGACGTGGCAGCGCGTTTATAACCTGCCGGGCTTCGTCTACTTCGACCACAGCATCCACGTCCACAAGGGCGTCGGCTGCACGACCTGCCACGCACGCATTGACGAAATGCCGTTCACGTACTAGGCCGTGTCCGACAATAGATATTTCAGCAGTAGTGTAATCCAGGCGACCGTCCAAAAGGTAAGAAAGTTGACGGCGAGTTTCTCATAACGGGTGGCCAGCCGGCGATGCAATTTGAACCACCCGATCATCCTCTCCATGAGGTTGCGTTTCCGGTAGGCTTCCTTGTCAAAGGCGGGGTCGGGGGTTTCGTTCTTCTTCTTGGGAATGACCGCGTGGATGTGATGACCCTTGAGCCACTGGCGAATCCGCTTGCTACTGTAGCCCTTGTCGGCGATGAATTCGCGGGGCCACTTGCGATGGCCCAACCGCTGCCGTTGTGTGCTGCGATGCATCATGGTTTCAAACGCGCGGCTCTCATGTTCCTGGCCCGGTTGGATGCCGATGGCCAGCGGGATGCCGTGACTTTCGATGATCAGGTCGATCTTCGTGCCGAAACCGCCGCGCGAGCGGCCCAACGCATGATCCGGCGGCTCAACGAGATGCGTCCGCTCGCTGCCGACCAGTCGGGCCTGGGTCCGCTTGAGCGCCCCCGCCGCGTCGCGCGTGGCGCGCAGGATGGTGGCGTCGAGGAACCACGTATCGGGATCGAGTTTTTCTTCCGCCTCCAGTTGGCGGATCAAGGCTTCGACGATGCGGTTCCAGGCGCCATCGGCGCGCCAGCGGGTCAGGCGGTCATGGACCGTCTGAAAGGGGCCGTAGCGTTCGGGCAAATCACGCCAGGCCGCGCCCGTGTGGAGGATCCAGAGGATGCCGTTGACGATGGGACGATGCTCACTCCACGGATGTCCGGCATGGCCCGAATGGGTGGGCGGGAAAAAGGGTTCCAGAATCGCCCATTGTGGATCAGATAGTTCGTAGCGTCTCATGGTTCATCTCCATGGCAAGAGAACGAGCGACCGAACCACTGATATTGTATGCATTTACGATTGCCGGACACGGCCTAGCACCAAACGGTTTTTGTGGCCGTAACGCTTAACAATGACACACTACGGCCCGTCGCGGGATGGGCCGGTTGGCGTCAGAGAAAGGACCAAGCGACGGTTGTCTAACCAGGGCAAGCGATGTTGCCGCGCATTGATCCTATCCATCGCGGGGGCCAACGCCTCCTGGCCCGCGAACGGGTCCAGGTACACGATCAATGCTTCCGGCGTCTCGTACAACTGGCCGGGCCGGTTGAAGAACTGTCGCCGCAGGGTCCGGACGTGCTCCCCCGCGTAGCCCTCGCCCAACTGTCGGCCCAGGTCGGCGACCGCGTTGTACACCAACGCCACCAGCCAGCCGAACATCTGCAACGGCCCCCGGTGAAAGCGCGGCCGCCGCCGGTCGGGACTCTCCTTGTCGTAGCCGCACGGTACGGCATCCACCAACAGGTCGTGAACCTCGACCCGATGGGCCTGCTCGTGCCCTTGTCGAGCCCGGAAGATGGTCAGCACGTCTTCCGGGTCGCCGGCGCAGGTCGTGTACAGCGGATGCCAGCGGTCCTTTTTGGGACCGGGTCGGACCTCCCGGCAGATGATGGTGCGCACCGCCTGCTCCGCGGTCTCGCCCTTGAGTACCGTTTGCGTCTCGGCCAGGCGGACTTCCTTGGGCGGGGCGCCGACGCACACGCCCGGTTCCTCGACGGATACGAACAAGCCGCCGGGCAATTGCTTCCAGGCCCGCATTCGGTGCGGGTAGCGGCAGGCGCGCAGCGTGACGTCCAGGCGCCGCTGGCTCTCGACCAGATCCCACAAGGTCCGCACGCCCGCGTCCGACTTGGCCGCCCCGGCGTCGAACAGCGCGTGGAGCGTGCGCGGCCGGCCGTGCTTCAAGACCTGTCGGACCAGCGGCGCCGCCAGCTCTTGCAAACCCACATCGCCCGGCGTGCCGCGCACCGCCAGGAAGCGGCCGCTCGTCAGGTCGAAGCCGGTGAACAGCTTCTCGCAGCGCATGTACTTGTTGCGGGTGGTGACGTAGCCCTTGCCGATGCGAAACTTCTTGGTCCAGCGTGGGATGGTGTGCTCGTCGAAGCTGACCATGGCGTCGGCGTTGCGGAGCAAGTGCCACGGGCAGGTCCGGCGGCAGAAGGCATCGACCTCATACCAGGCCAGGTGACGCCGCCAACCGCCGACGGTGTGGCGCGACGGGCAGCGGCGGCCGCCGCACAACCGGGCGAAGCCGGCGTCGGCCATCTCGTCCAGGTGAAAAACTCGCTCCAGGCCGGTCACCAAGGAGAAGACGCTGGTCAACAGGCCCGGACGCAAGGAACCGTAATCGTCGGTGAAGCAGTCCTGGGCCGTGGCCAACCAGTCCAGGGCTTCGGGCATCAACAGGAACGCGCCGGCGTGCTGGGTCTTGGTGACGAAAAAGGGGGCGGCGGCAGGGGCACGGGTTGGCGCGGTGGCACGCCGCCGGGCGCGGCCGGCGCGACCGCAGGCTGCACGGCCGGCTCGGGGGCCGCGGCCGCGGCCCGCGTCGCCCGATCGAGGCCGAACTTCTTGCAGAAGTGGTGCAAGGCCACCGTGGACACGTGGACGCCCCAGGTGCGTTGGATGAAGGCCAACACGTCGTAGCGCGTGGCGTCGGCGTGAGTCAGCATGAACTCGGCGATGGGGCCGGCGTAACGCGGCAGCAGTTTGCCATGCGGCCGGCCGGCCAGGCGGTGGTGGGCGGCCTGGATCGCCTCCTTGGAAGACACCCCTTGTTGGTGCGAGGCCGTGGGCCGGCTGACGCCGACCAATCGAGCGATCTGAGCGACTTTGAGTCCGGAATCGCAGTGCAGGAGGAAATGGCTGAGCAACCGGCTGGAGTAGTAATCGTCGCCGCAGCGTCGCCGGAAGGCAAAGGCCGCCTGGAGCAAGCCGCGTTGCCCGGCCGTGAGTCGCTGTTCGGCGATCTGCGCTTGGGCGAGCCAAGAGGCGCAAGTGCCGTCCATGGTGAGCATGAGGAATCCTCCCTGCAACCCAGGCAGGGAGAATTGTAGTCCGTAAGGACTGGAAGTTAAGCGTTACGGCCCGAAAAACCGTTTGGTGCTAGCAGCCGTCGCTGCTGATGGAGTGGTGCCTGGACTGCCACCGCAACCCGGCGCCCAACCTCCGGCCGCTCGACGAGATATTCGATGTCAAATGGCGTCCTTCGCCCGACCAGAAGCAACGGGGCCAGAAGCTGTTCAAACAGAACGACATTCACGACGCCCGGTATCTGACCTCATGCACGACGTGTCACCGATGAACCCGCGCAAAAATTTGTCCCCGGAACTCGCCGACCTCCAGGGCCGATTGGAGGGTGCCAGGGGGAAGAAATACTGGCGTTCGTTGGAAGAGCTGGCCGACACGCCGGCCTTTCGGGAGTTGATTCATCGGGAATTTCCCGAACAGGAACCGGGCTGGTCCAGCCCCCTGAGCCGGCGGCGGTTCCTGACGCTGATGGGGGCGTCGCTGGCCCTGGCCGGCGTCGGCGGCTGCTCGATCCGGCCGGCCCCGTCGATCACCCTCAAGCCCTACGTCCGGGCGCCGGAAGAGGTCGTACCCGGCAAGCCGCTGTTCTTCGCCACCGCCATGACGATGGGCGGCGTAGGCGTCGGTCTGCTGGCCGAAAGCCACCTCGGCCGGCCGACCAAGATCGAGGGCAACCCGCAACACCCCGCCAGCCTGGGGGCGACGGACCCCTATCATCAGGCCTCGGTGCTGACGCTGTACGACCCGGATCGCTCCCAGAGCGTCACCCGCCTCGGCGAGACGGCCACCTGGGACGACGCCCTCGCCGCCCTGCGCGGCGCCCTCGACAAGCAGCGGCCGCGCCGCGGGCCGGGCTGCGCCTGCTGACCGAAACGGTCGTGTCGCCGACGCTCGGCGACCAGATCGAAGGCGTTTTCAAGGAGTTTCCCGAGGAAAAATGGCATTAATACGAGCCGCTGGCCCGCGACGCCGCCCACCGCGCCGCCGCGGCGGCCTACGGCGAACCCCTTGACGCCTACTATCGCTTTTACGACCTCGACAAGGGTGCGGACGGCCGACGTGGTGCTGTCGCCGGACGCGGATTGCCTCGGCTGCGGCGCCCCGGCGGCGTCCGCTACGTCGCCGAGTTCATGGCGGGTCGGCGGTTGCGGACGGACAATGACGACGCCGGCAAGGCGGACATGAACCGGCTGTACGTGGTCGAGACGGCGTTGACCAACACGGGCGCCAAGGCCGATCACCGGCTTGCCCTGCGCCGGCGACATCGAGGCGTTCGCCCGCGCCCTGGCGGCGGAGTTGAGGGGCAAGGCCGCCCCGGCGGCCGGCGACCTGCCGGCGGACGCGGCGAAGTGGATGCGGCGCGTGGCCAACGATTTGCGGTCAGCGCGCCCGCCGGGACCATGGTTGTCGTGGCCGGAGACCGCCAGCCGGCCGCCGTTCACCTGCTTGCCCATCCCATTAACCACCACCTCGGCATCGTCGGCAAGACCGTCTTCCACACGGCCCCGCTGGCGGCGCGGCCGATCGACCACGCCGCGTCGCTGGCCGAGTTGGCGGACGACCTGGACAGGGGACTGGTCGATCTCCTGGTCATCGTGGGCGGCAACCCGGTCTACAACGCCCCGGCGGACCTGCGGTTCGCGGAGCGGATGGGAAAGGCCCGACTCCACTTCCACCTCAGCCTCCATCAGGACGAGACCTCACGGCTGTGCGAATGGCACCTTCCGGAGGCCCATTATCTGGAATCCTGGGGCGACACCCGCGCCTTCGACGGCACGGCCTCGATCGTGCAGCCGCTCATCGAGCCGCTGTACCAGGGCCGGTCGGCCCACGAACTGATGACCGTGCTCGCCGGGGGCGCGAGGCGCCGCCCGAAGCGATCGTGCGGAGCTACTGGGCCGCGCACCGGCAGGCGCTCGGGTCGGAGGCCGCGGGGGACTTCGAGGACTTCTGGCAGACGGCCCTCCACGACGGCGTCGTGGCCGGCTCGGCGCACCCGCCCCGAACCGTATCCCTCAAGGAGGGATGGGAAAAGCACCTCGGCGCCGGCGCGGCGCAGGCCGGGGGGACGGAACTGACGTTCCAGCAGGACCCGACGCTGTACGACGGCCGTTTCGCCAACAACGGCTGGCTCCAGGAGCTTCCCAAGCCGATCACGCGTCTCGCCTGGGACAACGCCGCCCTCATGAGTCCGAAGACGGCGAAGGAATTGGGCGTTGGCCTGGGCGACTATGCCCACGGCGGCGAACACGGCGGCTACCATCAACCGGTGGTGGAGTTGCAGCTCGGCGAACGCTCGGTCACGGCGCCGGTCTGGATCACGCCCGGCCACGCCGACGGTTCCGTCACCGTCTACCTGGGCGGCGGCCGGCGCAACGCCGGCAAGGTCGGCGACGGCGTCGGCTTCGACGCCTACGCCCTGCGGACCACGGACCACCCCTGGTTCGCCGGCGGCCTGAAGGTGAATAAGACCGACCAGACGCACCTGCTCTGCTGCGTGCAGGAACACCACCTGATGGAGAACCGCGAGGTCGTCCGCGCCGGCACGCTCGCCGAGTACCGCGAACACCCCGACTTCGCCGCCGACAAGGACCGGGAAGAAGAGAAGAAGGACACGCAAAGGGCGCGGAAGCCGCTCACCCTGTATGACGACAAAGAATACCACTATACAGAGCACAAATGGGGCATGGCCATCGACATGACGGCCTGCACCGGCTGCTCGGCCTGCGTCGTCGCCTGCCAGGCCGAGAACAACATCCCCGTGGTCGGCAAGGACCAGGTGTCGCGCGGCCGGGAGATGCACTGGCTGCGCATCGACCGCTACGCCGCCGGCCCGGCGGACGACCCCAAGGAGTTCTACTTCCAGCCGGTGCCGTGCATGCACTGCGAGAACGCGCCGTGCGAGTACGTCTGCCCAGTCGAGGCCACGCTCCACAGCGCCGAGGGCCTCAACGAAATGATTTACCAGCGCTGCGTCGGCACCCGTTTCTGCTCCAATAACTGTCCCTATAAGGTGCGGCGCTTCAACTTCTTCCACTACGCCGACTACGAGACGGAAAGCATACGCCAGCAGTACAACCCGGACGTGAGGGTGCGGTCGCGCGGCGTCATGGAGAAGTGCAGCTACTGCGTGCAGCGGATCCGCCACGCCGAGATCGACTCGCAGGAGGAGGGCCGGCCGATCTTCGACGGCGAAATACTCACCGCCTGTCAGGCGGCCTGCCCGGCCGGGGCCATCGCCTTCGGCGATATCAACGACCAAAAAAGTGCGGTCAAGAAGATGAAGGATTCGCCGCTTCACTACGGCCTCTTGACCGACCTGAACACGAAGCCGCGCACGACGTACCTGGCCGCCCTGCGGAACCCCAACCCGGAAATGGAGGCGGATTGACATGGCGACGGACGCCCCCGATTTCCCGGCCGCCACCGCCGGGACGCGGGAACCCGACGGCCGGCCGAGCTACATCGCGCCGGGCGTGACGCTGCGCTCGATCACCGACCGGATCAGCGCGCTCGTCCTCGGCCGGCCGACCGGCCTGGGCTGGTACGCCTCCTTCGCCTGCAGCACGCTCTTGCTGCTGCTTTTCATGGGCGTCATCGCCTACCTGATCGCCGTCGGCGTCGGCATCTGGGGCATCGACATCCCCGTCGCCTGGGGCTTCGCCATCACCTGCTTCGTCTGGTGGATCGGCATCGGACACGCCGGAACGCTCATACCCGCGTTCCTACTCTTGATGCATCAGAAATGGCGCACGTCGATCAACCGACTGGCCGAGGCCATGACCATCTTCGCCGTGATGTGCGCCGGAGTGTTCCCGCTGCTGCACCTGGGCCGGCCCTGGTTCTTCTACTGGCTCCTCCCTTACACCAACACCATGGGCCTGTGGCCGCAGTTCCGCAGCGCCCTCATCTGGGACGTCTTCGCGGTCAGCACCTATTTCCTGGTGTCGGTGATCTTCTGGTACATCGGCATGATCCCCGACCTGGCCACGCTGCGCGACCGGGCGACGACGCGCCTGGCCCGCGTCGGCTACGGCATGGCGGCGCTGGGATGGCGCAACTCCGCCTGCCATTGGCAGCGTTACGAGATCACCTATCTCCTGCTTGCCGGCCTGGCCACGCCGCTGGTCGTCTCCGTCCATTCGGTCGTCAGCTCCGACTTCGCCATGTCCAACCTGCCGGGCTGGCATGAGACCGTGTTCCCGCCCTATTTCGTCGCCGGCGCCATCTTCTCCGGCTCCGCCATGGTCCTGGTGCTGGCGATCATCCTGCGCAAGGTATACCGCCTGGAAAACTTCATCACCGTCGATCACCTCGACGTGATGGCCAAGCTCGTGCTCGCGACCAGCTTCCTGACCTCCTACGGCTACCTCAGCGAGCAGTTCATGTCCTGGTACGGCGCCGACCAGGTCGAGCGCTACCTCTACACCTTCCGCCTGAACGGCTTCGGCCAGTACGCCGTCATCACCTGGGTCGTCTTCTTCTGCAACACCCTGGCACCGCAGGTTCTCTGGTCGAAATGGGCGCGTCGCAACCAGCCGGCGCTGCTGATCGTCTCCGTGGTCGTGTTGATCGGCACGTGGCTGTAACGCTACATGATTATCACCTCCACCCTGTCCCGCGAATTCCTGCCGTCGTCGTGGGGCATGTTTCACCCCACGGTCTGGGATTACCTCACCTATTTCAGCTCGATCGGGCTGTTTCTGGTGATGTTCCTGCTGTTCATCCGCCTGGCGCCGCTGATGTCGATGTCGGAGCTGCGCGCGATGGTGCCGGGCACGCACGCGCACGGGGAGGGCCGATGAACCCGCCGACCCCCTACTACGGCCTGCTGGCCGAGTTCGAGACGCCGCAGGCGGTCCTCAAGGCCACGCGCCGGGCCAGGCGCGAGGGCTACCGCGTCATGGATGCCTACACGCCCTATCCGGTAAGGGGCCTTTCGGCGGCGCTCGATGCTCCGCGGACGCAGGTGCCGTTCGTGGTCTTGGCCGGCGGCGTCGTGGGGGCGATCTCCGGCTTCTTCATGGAAAGCTGGACGATGGGCGCCGACTACCCGTTCAACATCGGCGGCCGGCCCTTGCTCAGCTGGCCGGTGTTCATCCCGATCGCCTTCGAGGTGACCATCCTGATCGCGTCGCTGTCGGCGCTGTTCGGCATGTTGTTTTTGAACGGCCTGCCGCGGCCGCACCACCCGGTCTTCAACGTGGCGCGCTTCACCGAGGCCAGCCAGACCGGGTTTTTCCTGTGCATCGAGGCGCTCGACCCGCGCTTCGACCCGGTGGCGACGCGAGAGTTCCTGGCGGGGCAGGGGGCGAAAGAGGTCCTGGAGGTGCCGCATGAGGCGCCGTGAGACATGCACGGAAACGAACCGCCAAGGCGCCAAGAGCGCCAAGACGACCGTTGATTTCTTGGCTACCTTGGCGCCTTGGCGGTTCGTTTTCTTGCTGCTGCTGCCAGACCGAAAAACACGAGGCAACTCTCTTCAGGGGTGGTCGATCCTCCCCGCCGCCCGCGATAATTGCGGTATCCGCCTTGTTGCAGCTGGCCGAGTGGCTGGAGCAACGCCGGCGGAACCAACAACAAGGAAGTGCGCCATGCGATCTGAACCCGATCCAGTCCCCCCCCGCGCCCGCGTCCGGCGCGAGTCCCGCTCCGCGACCTGTGGCTGAACCTGCCCGCCCAGGACCAGGAGCGCCTGCTGCAAACGCTCAGCCGGGTCGTCCGGCAGGAGCTCCCGCCCCCGCCCGCCGCGGAGGTGGCTCATGATTATTCACTCAACAGCGCCGCCCCCGGCATCATCCGAGGCGTCCGGCCACGCCCTCGAGCCGTTGCTGTGCGGCGCTCGCTCGACGAAGATTCTGCCCCGTCACCTGGAGCGATCGGCCATCGTCTACGTGCGACAATCGACGCCGATCCAGGTGCTGGAGCACGCCGAATCGAAGAGCTCGCCAATACGCCCTCGCCGGCCAGGCGGTCGCCCTGGGTTGGCCGAGCGCGCGGGTGGTCGTCATCGACGAGGACCAGGGCAAGAGCGGCAAGCGGACGGACCAGCGCACGGGCTTTCAACGCCTGCTCGAGGAGGTGACCCTAGGGCACGTCGGGCTGGTGCTGGGATTGGAGATGAGCCGGCTGGCCCGGTCCTCGAAGGACTGGCATCACCTGCTGGAGTTGTGCGCCCTGTTCGGCACCCTGCTGGGCGACCAGGACGGCGTCTATAACCCGATCGACAGCAACGACCGCCTCCTGCTCGGGCTCAAGGGGACCATGAGCGAATTCGAGCTGTTCACCATGCGAAACCGTCTGCAACGCGGCATCTGGCACAAGGCCGAACTCGGCGAAATGCACATCGCCCCGCCCGTGGGCTACCAGAAGCTGCCGTCCGGAGAGGTGGTGCTGGACAGCGACGAACAAGCCCGGAGTGTGATCCGAATCATCTTCGACAAGTTCGACGAGCTGGGCAGCGCCCGCAAGGTGCTGATTTACCTAGTGGAGAACGGGATTCGCTTGGGGGTCCGCATCAACCGGGGGTCCCGGCGCGGGCAGCTGGAGTGGCGCCGGCCGCAGTTCGGAATGGTGTGGCGCATCCTCTCCCATCCAAACTACGCGGGCGCTATGTGTTCGGGCGGAAGGAAGTCGAACGCGGGCCGTCGGTCGGCGGCCGCGTCCGCCGCTGCCCGAAGCGCTACCGCGCCGACGCCTGGAAGATCCTGCTGAAGGACCGTATGCCGGCCTACATCTCCTGGGACCGGTACGAGGCCAATCAGAAGCGTCTGCAAAGCAACTTGTACCGGGCGAACTCGCCCGGCGCGCCCCGGCAAGGGGACGCGCTGCTGGCCGGCGTGGCTGTCTGCGGTTCCTGCAGCCGGCGGTTCCGCACCCTCCACTCCCGCCCGGGGAAGCCCTATTACTTCTGCTCGCGCCACCTGGAACTCATCCGGGAGCAGACCTGCCACGGCGTCACGGCCCGCGTGATTGACGGCCTCGTGATCCGCCAAGTCCTGGAGGCGCTCAAGCCCGCCGGTCTGAAGTTGAGCCTCCGTGCCATCGAGGACGGCCAGAAGGAGCGCGACCGTCTGGAGGACCAGTGGAAAAAGAGACTGGAGCGGGCTCGCTACGAGGTGCAGTGCGCGGAGCGCCAGTACCAGGCCGTGGAGCCGGAAAACCGCTTGGTGGCCCGCACCCTGGAGCAGCGCTGGGAGGCGGCGCTGCTGGAACTGCGGCGCGTCGAAGACGATTACGATCGCTTTAGCCGCGACAGGCCTCAGCGAGTGACGGAAGCGGAACGGGCGCGGATCACCGCGTTGGCCGCGGACATCCCGGCCCTGTGGGAGGCGGAAAGCACAACCAACGCGGATCGCAAGGAGATCATCCGGTGCTTGGTGGACCAGGTCGTGGTGCTCGTCCACGGCAACACGGAGCACTGCGACGTCACGATCCATTGGAAAGGCGGCTACACCAGCCGGCACGAGGTCATCCGGCCGGTTCGGAGCCGGCTCCAATTGGAGGACTGCGACCGGCTTCGCGCACGCATTACGGAGCTGAAAAGGCAGGGACGAACCGCCGCGTCCATCGCCACGACGCTGACGGCCGAGGGGTTCGTAACGCCCCGGCAACGCGGCGACTACAACGCGAACCTCGTTTACGGGCTGCTGCGTCGCTACGGCCTTACCAAGCGACCGACACAGGAGGGCTTGCGGAAGGACGAATGGCGTTTGCCAGAGCTGGCAAGGAGGCTGGGCGTCTCCCGAGGGAAGCTCCGGGAGTGGGTGGTCAGGGGATGGTGCCACGCCCGCCAGACATCGCCCCAGGGACGGTGGGTCGTCTGGGCGGATCGCCAGGAACTGGGCCGGCTTCGCCGGCTGAAGGCCCATTCAAAGCTGGGGGCCCCGAGCCACCCGGAGGAACTGACGACGCCGAAGGAGCGAAAAGGCTGATCCGGAATGTCGGAAAGACCCCGCCCCTGATTCACACGGCGTCACGTGAGGGCGTGCCCTCGTAGACTTCGCAGGAGGTTTTGCGATGAGAACCGGAGGCGACGCGGAGAGCTTGGACCACTGCCGCTCCTTCGCCGGTGATTGGCGCGAATGGCGGCGGCTGCGGGCCTGGCAGTTGAAACAACGGGGGTGGAGTCAGCGAACCATTGCCGCGGCCTTCGGCGTGAGCGAGGGGGCGGTCAGCCGCTGGACGGCGGCGGCCCGTCAGGACGGATCGGCTGTCTTGCTTGCCTGCCCTTCCCCTGGCGCTCCCCGGCGTCTAACGGACGAGGACTAGGGGACGTTGGAGGAACTGCTGGCGGAAGGCGCGACGGCGCATGGCTGGTCAAACAACCTCTGGACCGCCGGGCGCGTCGGCCAGGTGATCGAAAAGCACTTCGGCGTCCAGTATCACCGCGGGCACGTGTGCAGGATCTTAAAGGAGCGGTTGAACTGGACGTGCCAGAGGCCTGACCATCACCACAGGGACCGGGACGATAAGGCGATCGAGCGCTGGGTCAAGGAGGCCTTCCCCCAAATCCTGCGGTCCGCCAGGGCGCGGGCGCGCGTCTCTGCTTCATCGACGAGACGGGCTTCCAGCTGGAGCCGACGGTGAGGCGCACCTACGCGCCCCGCGGCCAGACGCCGGTCCACCGAATCGGCGACCCGCACGAGCGGATCTCCGTCATCGGGGCGATCGTCATCCCTCCGTCGTTGGGGAGCGCCGACCTGGTGTACGACACGCTGGACGACAACCAGAACTACCAGGGCCCGACCCTCGTGGCCTTCCTTCGCACGCTTCGTGGGACGATCCCGGAGCCACTGACGGTTGTTTGGGACCAGATCCCGATTCACGAGTGCGAGGCGGTGGAGGACTATCTGGCCGCCGAGCAGAACGTACTCATAGAGCCGTTGCCGCCCTACGCGCCGGAGCTGAACCCTGCGGACGGGATCTGGCGCTACGTCAAGTACGGCAGGCTCCCCAACTATACGCCCCCCGCCCTCGACGTCCTACGGACGAAAATCGTCGAGGAATTGGAGCGGCTCCGGGGTCGGCCCGAGATACTAAAGTCGTTCGTCCGCTTCACCAAGCTGTTCGCCACGCAACCGTAGCGGGATCTCAAAAGGGGGCGCACCGTCCAATGACGGTGACGAACCCGAGGGGGGATCGTTCGCTGTACTATGGAGGCATCATGAAGTCCAGTCCCCGGCCTGCCAGCAACAGATGGCCGTGCAGCCGAGCGGCCGGCCGGACGAAACCAGTTCGTTCTTCGCGGACGAGCGGGAGGAAAGGCCGCTCGTCCCCGGCACGGTGGCCCGCGGTTACCTTCGCACCGACCTGCACCTGTTCACCGGCAAGCGCCGGCGGCAGCCCGAAGCCTGGCGGCTTCCCCTCGCCCTGATCGGCTCGGCCGGCGGCCCGGGCGTGTTCGGAGGGCTGGCCACGGCCGCCGACGAACAGAGCAACGACGTGGACCAGTTCCCTTTTCCGGTGACGCACGAAGTCCTCGAACTGGGGCGGGAGCGGTACATGATTTACTGCGTGGTATGTCACGACCCCCTGGGCACGGGCCGCGGCAAGATCGTCGAACGCGGCTACACGCAGCCGCCTTCGTACCATATCGAGCGATTGCGCACGGTCGCCGTCGGCCATTTCTTCGACGTCATCACCAACGGCTACGGCTCGATGCCCGAGTACGAACAGCAGGTGCCGCCGCGCGACCGCTGGGCCATCGCCGCCTACATCCGCGCCTTGCAGTTAAGCCAGCATTTTCCGGCAAGAGACGTGCCCGCCGACCTGCTCGCCGAACAGACCCCCACCCCATCCCTCCCCCACCCGCGGGGGGAGGGTAGGGAGGGGGGCGGGGGACAACCGTGATGAGCAACCCCCTCGCGCCGGAACAACGTGAATGGCTGAGCGCTCTGCAACGCCGCGCCTGGTGGTCGGCGCCGTCGCGCTGGTCGTCTGCGTCGTCGGGGCGTTTTTCAGCCCGACGCAGTTCTTCCGGGCGTACCTGGCGGCCTACGTCTTCTGCCTGGGGATCGGCCTCGGCTCGCTGGTCATCCTCATGATCTACCACCTGACCGGCGGCGCCTGGGGCTTCCTCGTCCGCCGCATCCTCGAAGCGACGACGCGGACCATTCCGATCCTGGCGGTACTCTTCATTCCGGTGGCCTGCGGCGTCCTCTACCTCTACCCGTGGACCGATCCCAAAATCGTCGCGGCCGACTGGACCCTGCAATACAAGCACATCTACCTGAATCTGCCGTTCTTCTTCGGCCGGGCGGTCCTCTATTTCGTGCTCTGGTCGCTCATGGCTTTCCTCCTCAACCGCTGGTCGCGCCTCCAGGACGAGACGGGCGCCCCGGCGTTTTCCGAGAGAATGAAGCGACTGAGCGGGCCGGGGTTGGTGGTCTACGGCGTCTCGCTGACGTTCGCCTCGGTCGATTGGATCATGTCGCTTCAGCCGGCCTTCCATTCGACCATCTTCGGGCCGCTGGTAGCCGCCTCGGAACTGGCGTCGGCGCTCGCCTTCACGCTGCTGGTGCTGGTCCGGCTGGCGCCGCGGCCGCCGCTTTCTGAGTTCGTTTCGCCGGACGTTTTCCGCGACCTCGGCAACCTGCTGCTGACGTTCCTCATCCTCTGGGCGTACATGGTCTTTTTCCAGTTCATGCTAATCTGGATCGCCAATTTGCGTTATGAGGTGATCTGGTATCTGCCGCGGGCGCGGCACGGCTGGCAGTGGGTGGCCTGGGCGCTGTTCCTGTTCGGCCTGGTCGTGCCGTTTTTCAGCCTGCTGATGCGCGAAATCAAGGAAAGCCCGCGCTCGCTGGAGAAAGTGGCCTGGCTGATGCTCTTCATGCACCTGGTATTCGCCTACTTCCTGGTCGTGCCGAATTTCCCCGACACCACTATCGCCGACCACTGGATGGACTTCCTGACGCCCCTGGCCGTGGGCGGCCTCTGGCTGGCGTATTTCCTGTTCGAGTTGAAGCGCACCGCCGCCTTGTTGCCGCTGCACGACCTCAGCCGGGAGTCGGCAGCCCACCTGCGCGTGGTCGATGAGGAAGAGGGCCGCGAAGAAGAGGAGGCCGCTCGTGCCTGAAGAAACCCGCCCCGACGAGCAACTGCCCGAACACCCCGACGTGCGCCGCGAGCCAACCGACGCCAATTTCCGGGCGATCCTGTTCATCCTCATCGGGTCGGCCGTCGTCGGCGCCTTCATTTACGGCGGAGTCGCGGTGTTCTTCAACGACTGGAAGGGGCACGAGGCGGAGGTCAAGCAGTCGCCGTTCCCGCTCGCGCCCGGCCCCTCCGCCGCCTTGCCCGCGGGGCCGCGCCTCGAACAGGTTGACCGCATGGCCGGCATCGAGAGGCCGAACGTCTACGAGAGGCAGGCGTCCAGGGAAGAAGTCCTCAACTCGTATGGGCCGACCACGGAGGAGGGCTTCGTCCACATCCCCATCGAGCGGGCGATGAAGATGCTCGAAAACAAACTGCCGGCCCGCGCCGAGCCGCCGGCCGATCAGAGGCGGCGTTCGGATGGGCTGGTCGATTCCGGCGAACCCAATTCCGGGCTCGAATTCCGAGGAGGGCAGCGATGACGCGATTCCGACTGAAACGAATCGAACCGCCAAGACGCCAAGTGCGCCAAGCATTTGTCTGCCTTCTTGGCGCACTTGGCGTCTTGGCGGTTGGCTCTTGCTGCTACGCTCAGCCGTCGCTGCCGCCTGCGCTTCACGGCGTCGGCTTCGACCAGCGAGTCAACGAACAGTTCCCCCTCGACCTCGCTTTCCACGACGAGGCCGGCCGCGAAGTCCGCCTGGGCGATTACTTCCAGGGCAAGCCGGTCATCCTGGTCCTCGCCTGGTATCGCTGTCCCATGCTCTGCACGGAAGTCCTCAACGGCCTGACGCGGGCCATGCTCGACATGTCGCTCACGGCCGGCAAGGACTATCAGGTCGTCAAGGTCAGCTTCGACCCGCGCGAGGGGCCGGAACTGGCGGCCTCCAAAAAGAAAACGTATCTGGAGCGCTACGGCCGGCCGGGCGCCGACGCGGGCTGGCACTTCCTTACCGGAGAGGAAAAGTCCATTCAACGGCTGACCGAGGCCGTCGGATTCCGTTGCACCTACGACGAGTACCACCAGCAGTTCGCCCACGCCAGCGGCATCATGGTGGCGACCCCGTCCGGGAAACTTTATCGCTACTTCCTGGATGTCAAATACCCGCCGCGCGACCTGGAGCTGAGTCTGGTGCAGGCATCCGACAACAAGGTCGGCACGGTGGTCGATCAGGCGCTGCTCTTCTGCTTCCATCACGACCCCTCCGTGGGGAAGTACGGCCCCGCGGTCATGAACTTCGTCCGGCTGGGCGGCGTCTTGACGCTCCTGGCCATCGGCGGGCTGGTCCTTGTGTTGCGCCGCATATCCCGCCCGGCGTCCGGCCCGACCGCGAAGGAGTGACGATATGTTCGCGCAGATCGTCTGGTTCCCGCAGCAGGCCTCGACCACGGCCGTGAGCGTGGACGACTTGCTTTACATGCTGACCGGCGTCTGCGGCGTCGTCGGACTGGGCGTGGCGGTGACGCTCATTTATTTCGCGGTGCGCTACCGGCGGCGGCGCGGCGCCCGATCCCCCCGGAGATGCGCGGCAACACGCCGCTGGAGTTGACCCGGACGATCGCGCCCATGTTGATCTTCATCGTCTTCTTCGCCCTGGGGGCGATCGGCTATTTCGACTCCTACCGGGCGCCGGACGACGCCACGGTGGTCTACGTCGTCGGCAAACAGTGGATGTGGAAGATCCAGCACCCCGAGGGCCAGCGCGAGATCGACGAACTGCACGTGCCCGTCGGCCGGCCCATCAAGCTGATGCTGACCTCCGAGGACGTCATCCACAGCTTCTTCGTCCCGGCCTTCTGCGTCCACATGGACGTCCTGCCCGGCCGCTACACCAGCGTCTGGTTCCAGCCGATCCGCGCCGGTCAATATCACCTTTTCTGCTCGCAATACTGCGGGACCAACCACGCCGGCATGGTCGGCGTGGTCACCGTCATGGAGCCGGCCGACTACGAGCGCTGGCTGCACCTCCGCGCCGAGGGGTCGATGGCCCTGGAAGGGCGCAAGGTGTTCCTCAAATACCGCTGCATCAGCTGCCACAGCGCCGACGAGAAGGCCCGCGCCCCGGTGCGCGCTTCTGTACCTGGTCGCCGTCACGATCATGTTCTTCCTCGGCGGCCTGGCCATCACCATCGTGCGCCTCAACCTCATGACGCCGGACGGCGGACTGGTCACGGCCGACACCTACAACAAACTGTTCACCATGCAGCGCGTCATCATGGTGTTCTTCTTCCTGGTGAGGGTGGCGCCGACGGTGCTGGGCAACTTCTGCCTGCCGCTGATGATCGGCGCCAAGGACCTCGCCTTCCCTCGCATCAACCTGGCGAGCTGGTATCTGTTCGTCCTCGGCGGCGCCTGGACGCTGTACGCCATGCCGGCCGGCGGCCTCGACACCGGCTGGACCTTCTACACCCCCTACACCACAAGCTCGTCGCACACCAACGTCGTGCCGGCCCTGACGGGGATCGTCATTGTCGGCTTCTCGTCGATCCTCACCGGGCTGAACTTCATCGTCACCGTCCACCGCCTGCGGGCGCCGGGGCTGAGGTGGTGGCGGCTGCCGATCTTCGTCTGGACCATCTACGCCACCAGCTTCATTTTCTTGTTGGCCGTGCCGACGCTGACCATGGCCCTGATCCTCGAAATCATCGAGCGCGTCTGCCGCATCGGCATCTTCGACCCCGCCCTGGGCGGCGACCCCCTGCTGTTCCAGAACCAGTTCTGGTTCTACTCGCACCCGGCCGTATACATCATGATCCTGCCCAGCATGGGCATCGTCAGCGAGGTCATCCCCTGTTTCGCCCGCAAGAACCTCTACGGCTACACCTTCGTGGCCCTCTCCTCGTTCGGCATCGTCGCGCTCAGCTTCCTGGTCTGGGCGCATCACTTGTGCGTGGCCGGCCTCTCCCTCTACGCGGCCATGATCTTCTCGTTCCTGAGCTACCTCGTGGCCGTGCCGTCGTCGATCAAAGTGTTCAACTGGACGGCCACGCTCTACAAGGGGTCGATCTCGTTCCAGGCGCCGATGCTCTACTCGCTGGGCTTCGTCTGCCTGTTCACGGCCGGCGGCCTGACCGGCCTGTTTCTGGCCTGCCTGGGCATGGACATGCATGTCCACGACACCTATTTCGTCATCGCCCACTTCTATTTCATCATGGTCGGCGGCATGGTGATGGCCTACATGGCGGGCCTGCATTACTGGTGGCCGAAGATCACCGGCCGCATGTATTCGGAGTGGTGGTCGAAGCTGTCGGCCATCATCATTTTCGTCGGCTTCTTCCTGACCTTCCTGCCGCAATTCATCGTCGGCTACGCCGGGATGCCGCGGCGCTACCACGCATACGCCGGAGTTCCAGGTCTGAAACGTCATGTCGTCGGCCGGCGCCTCGATCCTCGGCGTCGGCTACATTTTGCCGTTGTGCTGTCTCTTATTGTCGTTGCGCTACGGCAAGCGGGCCGGCCCCAACCCGTGGCGCGCGACCGGCCTGGAATGGCAGACGCCGTCGCCGCCGCCGAAGGAGAACTTCGCGGAAACCCCCGTGGTCGTGCGCGGCCCCTACGAGTACCACGTGGAGAAAGCCCAAAATGAGCCATGAACCTTCCTACACGACCATGCGGCTGCGCGACGAACTCGACCAGACGGCGGTGGTTTTTCACCCGCTGGAGGAGCAGTACCGCACCCTGGAGGACCAGCACGAGGCCGGCACGCTGGGGATGTGGGTGTTCCTGGCCACCGAGGTGATGTTCTTCGGCTCCCTGTTATTGGGCCTGGGCGCCTACCACATCCAGTACGGGCCGGCCTTCGAGAAGGCCAGCGAGAAGCTGAGCTGAATGGTCGGCGGCCTCAACACCGTGGTGCTGCTGGTGATCAGCCTGTTCATGGTGCTGGCGGTGCATTACGCCAAGCTCGGCCGCCGCAAGGAGTTGACGGTGTTCCTGGGACTGACGGCGCTGCTGGGGGCGTCGTTTCTGGTACTCAAGGGATTTGAATACTACACGGATTACCGGGACAACCTGATCCCCGGCTGGCGCTTCGACGACAACGAATGGGTGAAGGACGGGCTGACGCCGGACCAGGTGCCGCAGTGAAGCTGGTTTTGATGTTCTACTGGATCATGACCGGCCTGCACGCCGTCCACGTGACGGTCGGCATCGTTTTCGTGCTGGTGATGCTGGCGCTGGCGCGGCGGGGGACGTTCGCGCCGGCCTACTACTCGCCGGTGGACGTGACCGCCCTCTACTGGCACTTCGTGGACACGGTTTGGATATATTTGCTGCCGATGCTCTACCTGCTCGGCACGCACACGCTGGCGGACCTGCACATTCTGTAGGGAGACGGTCATGGCGGAGAAGCGCACCATCTCGGTGACGTCCTACGTCGTCGTCTGCGCCCTGCTGATCGTGTTTACCGTCCTGACGGTGACGGTCTCGTACATCGACCTTCGGGGCGTCTGGCACGTCGTCATCGGGCTGGCCATCGCCGCGGTCAAGGGCGCCCTGGTCGCGGTTTTTTTCATGCGCGCCCTGATCAGCTCGCGGGTGACGTGGATCGTGATCGCGGTCGCCTGTTTCTGGCTCGTCCTGCTGTTGGTGCTGGGCATGACCGATTACGCCAGCCGCGGGATCATCCCGTTCATGCCCGGGCATTGACCCAAAGGAGTCCGACATGCGTCTGACCGGCCCGCACGGCCCGCTCGCCGGCCTCGGCATGACCTCGCTGGTCCAGGGGATCATCTCCCTGATTCTGGGCGTGGTCCCCGTCCTCGGCATTCCGATCGTCCTGTTCGCCCTGCTTTTCGGGATTCTCGGTCTGATCGCGTGGATGCTGGGCCTCGGCCCCAACCTCCGCGTGACCCTCGGCGGCATCGGGGCTTCGCTGCTGGCCCTGACCGTCAACTGGGCCGTCGCCTTCGCCCCGAACGGCTACCAGAGCGATCCACACGTCCCCGCCATCTGGCAGACGGTCCCGGATCGTCCGACCAACCCGCCGCCGGCGCCGATCCGGTCGTTCGAGTGACTCCCTCTCGCCGTCTGTCTCACGATTATTAGAATATCGGCGTTCCAAGTTTCCGGCGCACCCCGAAGGACCGTCTCATGGCGGCGCAGACCAGTCCGTTGCCGGCGCGATGTCTCGCCGAGGCCGTCGGCACTTTCCTGCTCGTCTTCTTCGGCTGCGGCGCCGTCCACGTCGCCATCCTCACCGGCAACCTCGCCGGCCTGTGGCAGGTGGCCGTCGTTTGGGCCTTGGCCATCATGCTCGCGATTTTCGTCGTGGGCGGCGTCAGCGGCGCCCACATCAACCCGGCCATCACCCTGGCGCTGGCCGTCTGGGGCCGCTTCGCCTGGCGCGACGTGGTGTTCTACGCCGCCTCCCAGTTCGTCGGCGCCTTCGCGGCCGCCGCCATGCTCTTCTTCCTTTTCGCCCCGTTTCTGGCCGAAAAAGAGGCCGTCAAGCACGTCGTCCGCGGCCAGCCAGGTAGTGAGATTACGGCGATGTGTTATGGAGAATATTTTCCCAACCCCGGCCGGATGGCCGACGGGACCGAGGCGTACAAGCGCGAGGACCACGAGCGCCTCAACGCCCTGGTCTCTGAGCCGGTCGCCTGCGTGGCCGAGGCGCTGGGGACGATGGTGCTGGCCCTGGTCGTATTCGCGGTGACCGACCCGCGCAACACGGCCGCCCCGGCCGGCCGGCTGGCCCCGGTGTTCATCGGCCTGACCGTGGCCGCCCTCATCGCCGTCATCGGCCCGCTTACGCAGGCGTGCTTCAACCCGGCGCGCGACTTCGGCCCGCGCGTCTTCGCCGCCCTCGCCGGCTGGGGCCGGATCGCCCTGCCGGGGCCGCGCGGCTCCGGCACGTTCACCGTTTACCTGCTCTCCCCCGTCGTGGGGGCGCTGCTCGGCGGCGGATTCTATCGCCATCTGGTGCAGCCCGCCCTGCCCGCCCCGGTGGAAGAAAGGAACCCCGAATTATGAAGTACGGCGCTCTTTTTACTATTCTGACGACCCCCCTTTTCCTGCTAGGCGGCCTGTGCCCGGCGGGCGACCGAGTCGGGCCGGCCGACGCGGCGAAGCTCGACCCGGACGCCCCCTACACGGCCGTGCAAAGCGACCCGGTGACCTACGACGTGGACTTCGCGGCCGTGGTCACGCCGCCGAACCACGCCAAGGTGCTCAAGGTCTGGCTGCCGCTGCCGCAGACCGACTCGGCCCAGCAGGTCGAGGAGAAGGGGCTGAGCACGTTCCCCATGATCGTCGAACCGCGGATCGGCAGGGAGAAGGTGTTCGGCAACCAATTCGCCTATTTCGAGTTTACCAAGCCCGAAGGGGCGCAAATGGTGCGCCACCGGTTCAAGGTCGCCGTTCACGAGTTGCGCTGGAACCTCGACCCGTCGAAGGTGGCGCGCGTCGAGCGCTGGCCGGCCTCGTTCGCGCCGTACCTCCGCAGCGACCGGAGCGTGACGGTGGACGACAACCTGCGCAAGGTCCTCCACGAGGCGGAGCCGGAATCGCACGGGCCGGTCAGGGACCTGACCGACATGATGGGGTGGGTCAACGCGAACATGACCTACGACCATTCGCGGGCGTCGCTGCGGGCCAGTTCGGACCACGCCCTGGAAGAACGGGCGGGCCATTGCAGCGACTACCACGGCCTTTGCGCCGCCTTCGGCCGCGCCCTGAACGTCCCCACGCGCGTCACCTACGGCATCAACCCGTTCCCGAAAAATTCGCCGTCGCACTGCAAGCTGGAGGCCTACCTGCCGCCCTACGGCTGGGTCAGCTTCGACGTGTCCGAGACGCAGATCCTGATTAACGCGATCAAAAAAGACAAAAAACTGGACGTCGCCAGGAAGGACGAGTTCGTCAAGGCGGCGACGGCCCGGATGCTGCACGGCTTCCGCGACAACACCTGGTTTTTGCAGACGAAGGGGACGGATTACGACCTGGCGCCGCCGGCCGCGAAGCGGGCCGCCGTGGTGCGGACCATCTACGCCGAGGCGGACGGCGTCGCCCTGCCCGACCCCGACCCGGCCAACCCCAAGGCGACCGGCTTCGCCTGGATGACGATGCACAAGTACACGCCCGACAGGGCCGTGACTTACCCCTTCAAGGATTGGAGTGGTCTTCTTAGTAACCGATAGATGGAGTGTTAGCCCCGTGAGGGGCGGCGGCCAATCGCCAGGGGTTTCACTCCTGGCGAATGGCCGCCGCCCCTCCGGGGCTGACGACAGGCTAAACGCCATGCCCGAAGACCCCCTACGCCTGGTGCTGTTCGGCCCGCCCGGCGCCGGCAAGTCGTCGCTGCTGGGGGCGCTCGGTCAGGCCGCCGAGGTGCAGCCGCACCTGCTCGGCGGCGCCCTCGCCGACCCGTCGCCCAACCTCGCCGACCTCCGCCGCCGCGTCTATGAACACGGCCCCGATCCCACCGACGAGGAAGTCGTCGCCTATTCCTTCACCTATGAACCCTCCGAGAAGGGCGAAGACGGCCCGCGAACCGCCGTGGTGCTCGACCGCGACGGCCGCGTCGCCGACGCCCTCGTTCGCGAACCGGCCGCCGTCGCCGGCGCGCTCGGACGCGAGATGCTGCACGCCGACGCCCTGGTGCTGGCCGTGGACGCCTCCGCCCCGCCGGAAAAAATCGACGCCGAATTCGCCGTGTTCGACCGCTTTCTCCGCCGGATGGAGCACTGCCGCGGCCTGCGCACCGACGTCGGCGGGCTGCCGGTCTTCCTGGTGCTGACCAAGTGCGACCTGCTGGCGCAGTCCCGGCCAAACCGCGGCCGACTGGCTCGAACAGATCGAAGAACGCAAGCGCGACATCGGCGGTCGTTTCCAGGCCTTTTTCGCCGGCCGCCGGCCGCCGGCCTTCGGCCGCGTCCACCTCCACCTCTGGGCCACCGCCGTCCTGCGTCCGCCGCTGGCGAGCGGGGCCGCCCGGCCGACCGACCCCTACGGCGTCGCCGAGCTGTTCCGGCAGTGCATCGGCCACGCGGCTGTGTTCCGCCGACGCCGCGAGCACTCCAACCACCGCCTCGCCCAGATGACCATCGCCCTCGTAGGCGGTTTCCTGGGGCTGCTGGCGGTGACAGGCTCTCTCATCGTGGCCGACGCCCTGCGCCGGCCACCGACCGAACTGGAAATCCGCGTCGAAACCCTCCGCTACGTCGAGCCGAAAACGCCGGAGGAACGGCTGCGCGGCTCGCCGGAACGGCTGCGGCCGTATCTCGCCGAGTGGCAGGCGATCCGCGACGCCCCCGACTTCGCCGCCCTGCCGATAGACATGCGCGCCTATGTGGAAGAACGACGGTCGGAATTGGATACTTATATCCCGTGGCTGGAGGGGCTGGAGGAGACGCCGCGGCCGCGCAACGCGCTGACCGAAGAGGAGCTGCACGCCATCCAGGGTCGGCTGGACGGCCCGCTGGCGCCGCCGCGCCCGGCTGGGACGACACCGACGCCGGACGGCTGCGTCGCCAGTTGTCGGAGGAGGACGAGGCGCTCTTGGGGGCGATCGCGGCCCTGCGAACGTGGTATCAGCGCGCCTATGCGGAGGGCGACGCGCTCTGGACGTTCGCCGGCCACGACGCCGGCGGCCCGGACTGGAACGGCTGGGCGGCGGACGCGGAGCGCCAGCTCGACCCCGCCCGCAAGCCGCCCTACGCCGACGCGGCCTCCGTGCCGAACATCGAGCCGCCGTTGACCTACGCGGCCGTGGAGGAGTTCGGGTCGGTGGCGGCGGCGCGGGCGCAGTGGGAGGCGGTGCGCGGCCGGCTGCGGCGGCTGCTCGACGTGGGGGCGGCGCTGGGCCTGATCGAGGGTCTGAAGGTCAAGCCGGCCGTGCTGGTCGTGCCGCCGGACGGGCTGACGCTGGAACAGGCCGGCGCCCGTTTCCGCGACCTGGGGGCCGCCTACCCGCAGTACGCGACCGAGTTCGTACGCGACGGCGGGCTGCCGCAGGCCGTGGCCGACGAGGCGGCGTCGCGGGCGCGGCGCGACTACGAACGGCTGCTGGAACCGGCGCGGGCGCTGGTGCGCGCGCAAGCTTGGGCCGGGCGACGCGGAGACTCCGGAACGGTGGCGGGCGGTGCGCGAGTGGCTGAACGACCCCAAGGAGTTGGCCGGCTGGCGCGGCCTGGCCCACGTCCTGGCGCGCTTGGCAGACGCCTCCGCGCCCGAACCCGTTGCGGCGCTAGCCGCCTTTCTGGATAAAAAGAGTTTTAAGATTGATATAGAATCGATAACGGTTGTGATCCCGGACGAGCTGGACTTGAAACCGCGTCCGGGCGAGCCGTTGACGATCTACCACGCGCCGGCGGGCGGCGAGGCGCGGCCGGCGCTCGTCTTCCGGCCGGCCGACGACGGCGCCCGCGTGGGCGAGCGGCCGTTGCACGCCTACGCCTTCCGGGCATCGAAGCCGGGGCAAAAGCTCGATTACGCCCCCGGCGACGTGCTGTACGCGACGCTGCCGCTGCGCGACGGCCGGACGCTGCGTTGGGGCCGAAGCCGGTCGCGGCTGTACCGCCTCGACGCGCTGCGGGAGGAGCCGACGACGGGAGAGAGCGCAAGGGCGGAAGGCGTGCTGCTGCAATTCAAGCCGGAAGGCGGCGTGCCGAGACTCCCGGATTTGATGCCGGACTTGGGACAATAAGATCTCACGCAAAGACGCAAAGGCGCGAAGAAACTCTTCGCGCCTTTGCGTCTTTGCGTGAGATCTTCATTCCGCCTTTAGTCGGCGGAAAAGTTGCTGAGGAAGTCGTCGAACTCCTTCTGCTGCTGGAAGGCGGTCGCCTGCATCTTCTTGATGTCGGCCTGGTACTTCTCGATCTGCGTCTCCTGGGAGTCGAACTTGTTCAGGTAGCGCTTGTAGGCCGCCGCCGTCGGCGGCATCTCCTTGAGGTTGGCGCGGAGCCGCGTCTGATCGTCGGTGATCGTCTTGAGCTGCAACTGCTGCTCGGCGATCTCCCGCTGCGTCTTGTTGAGCGCCGCGCGGAGGTCCAGCGCCTGCTTCAGCCCGTCCTTGACCTTGGGACTGGCCACAGTTAAGTTTAGGAAGTAACGCATCTGGTCGTCGTTGCTGTTGGTCAGCTGGAACTCCTGATTCAGGATGCGCTCTTCCGTGACGACCTGCGTCGCCGTCTTTCCGGCCGGGACCTTCACCTCGAAGCGATATACGTCGCTGGCCGTCTCTGCCGGCTTCGTCGTGTCGTCGGTCAAATGGAAGTCATTGCGGACGGGGTGTTCGATCAGGACGAGGCGTTCCTGGTCGTTGCGGTTGACGACGGAATAGGTCTTGGTCTCGCGCACCTTGGCCTGGCTGTAGAGGATGCCCTTGTTGACCTTGATCTGCACTACCCGGCCATTGTCGGAGGACGGCACGGGATTGACTTCCGTACCCAGGTCCACGGCGTAGGAGATCAGCCGCTCCTCGTTGGGTTCCATGTCGAGGATGCGGGCGTCGCCGGCGTAGTTGGAGCCTTCAAAGACCGTGATAGGGCCTTGCATCAGGTGCAGTCCGCTGGTGTTCTTGAACTTCAGGCCCAGGAGCGGAAACTTGGCCTGGGTGCGCTCGTTGTAGATGGAGACGCGCGTCCCCTCCACGTCCTTGTTGATGATGGGCAGCAGCGCCGACTTCTGCCTCGGCAGCGTCACCGGCTTGTCCAGGGCGTACTGGAAGAAGTCGCCCAGCTTGGTCGCCGTCGCCATCGTCGAGACGCCCGATCCTCCAAGGTTCATTCGATCGCTGAGTCCCAGGGCGAGCTGCTCGGCGAACTTTCCATCGCTGGGCTTGTCCGCGGCAAGCATGTCCGCCTTTTTCAACTGACGGAGCGACGGTATCACTTCCTTGGCCCTTTCCTCCGTCGGCATGGCGTCGGCGAGATCGCGATTCGCGTTGAGGTTGCCGTTGTAGGTGACTGGTCGGAGGGAAGCGAACAACTCGGGCACGACGGTCGGGCGCGGCACGTAGAGTGGAGTATACAGGTCCATTTGGAAGGAGATGGGCCGGCCGCTGACGAGCGCCATCCTTACGTCTTTCCAGTCCTCGTCGGTGGCGTTCTCGACCACCGCCCACCCTTGCAGGAACGGCTTGTCTTCCTTCTCCTTGCCCAGCACCAGGCGGTAACTCGTCTTCCAGATCGGGTTCTCGATGACGTAGCCGACGCGCACCTCGCGCTTCCCTTCGCCCACGAAATTCAAACGAACCGCCTTCTTCTGCGTGTCGTGCGAAAGCGTCAACGTGTCCAGCGCCTTGCGGACCTCATTGTCCATGACCGGGTTGAGGAAGCGCACCCGCTGCACGTCGGCCAGCTTGACCGAGCGCATGCCGTCGGCGCACCAGAGGTTCAGCTGCTCGACGTTGACCACCGCCTTGTCCACGCCCTCCGGCTTCTGCTCGACGCCCATGACGGCGCCGGTCAGCGTGCCGGGTTGCGCGGCGTTGGCCTGCTGCAACACCACCTCGACCTTCTCGCCGCGGGCCTGATTCAACACCTGGCCGAACGTCGGGTTGCTGGACAGGTTGACGGCGAAGGATTGCAGGGTCTTCTCGACGGGGGCGTTGCTGTCATACGACACGGCGGAGACGTGGCCGCCGTTGAGGTCGCGCAGCACCATGCTCTTAATAAGGTCGTTGATGTCCTGCGTGGGGAACGACAGGTCCACGCCCGCGTCGCCGTCGATGGTCCCCTCGCGCTGGAAGTAGCCGACGCCGCTGGAAAACAAAACCACCTGGCCGATCGGCAGCTGTGTCGCCGTCTCCGACGGCGCCGCGGCGACGGCGTGCGCCGCGGCCAACCTCGGCGGGTCGGCCGGGGAGTGCGACGGCCAGGCGAGATAAGTGGCGACGCCGGCGACGGCCGCCAGGCCCGTGCCGGCGGCCAGAAGGAATGCGCGACGCATGACTGGTCCTTTCACTTCGGGAATGCGAGAAAGACATTGGCTCCGACGGTACATGGATAAAGACGGACGGGGGCCGTCAATGGTTTGCGGAACCGGTCGGTTATGCGACCCGGCTTCCCGGTCGTTCGGCCCACCGATCGCACTCCTTGGGGCGGCCCGATCCGGCCGGCCTTCTTGACTTGGATTGGGCGTCGGCGGTATGGTCTGTCGGTCGGCCCGCGTGGGCCGACCCCATCGGCAACCGGGGGGCGACATGAAGAAGGCGATCATCACCGGCGTCACGGGGCAGGACGGCAGCTACCTCGCGGAATGGCTGCTCGCCCACGGCTACGAAGTCCACGGCGTCGTCCGCCGCTCCAGCACCGAGAACTTCGAGCGCATCGCCCACCTGGCCGGCCGCATCGAACTGCACCAGGCCGACCTGCTCGACCAACTCTCGCTCATCGAAGTGTTCCAGCAAGTCCGGCCCGACGAGGTCTACAACCTCGCGGCCATGAGTTTCGTGCCCACGAGCTGGAAGCAGCCTGTCCTGACCGGCGAGTTCACCGCCATCGGCGTGACGCGCGTGCTGGAGGCCGTGCGCCTTCTCAACCCAAAAGGGATCCGTTTTTACCAGGCCAGCAGCAGCGAGATGTACGGCAAGGTGCGCGAGACGCCGCAGTCGGAAACGACGCCGTTCTACCCGCGCTCGCCCTACGGCGTGGCCAAGGTCTACGGCCACTTCATCACGGTCAACTACCGCGAAAGCTACGACATGTATTGCTGCAGCGGCGTCCTGTTCAACCACGAAAGCCCGCGCCGCGGCCGGGAGTTCGTCACGCGCAAGGTCACGGACGGGGCGGCGCGGATCAAGCTGGGGTTGGCCAAGGAACTGCGGCTGGGCAACCTCGACGCCCGCCGCGACTGGGGCTTCGCCGGCGACTATGTGGAGGCGATGTGGCGCATGTTGCAACAGGACCAGCCGGACGACTACGTGATCGCCACGGGCGAAACGCACAGCGTCGGCGAACTGGTGCGGACGGCCTTCGAGTACCTGGACCTGGACTGGAAGCGCTACGTCGTCCAGGACCCGGCGCTGGTGCGGCCGGCCGAGGTGGATTTGCTCATCGGCGACGCCTCCAAGGCGCGGCGCGAGTTGGGCTGGCAGCCGAAGGTCGGCTTCACCGAACTGGTCCGGAGCATGGTGGACGCCGACCTCGCACGACTCGGCGCGACGGCATAATAGGCGGGGCGTGATGCGTATCCTCGTGACGGGCGCGACCGGGTTCGCGGGAGGCTGGCTGGTCGAGGCGCTGCTGGCGCGCGGGGCGCCGAGGTGTTCGGCCTGAGCCGCCGGGGCGAATGGCCGGCCGAATGGCTGCACCTGGCCGCGCGGGCGGCGGTGCGGCCCTGCGACCTGTGCGACCGCGCGGCCGTGGAGACGGCCCTGCGCGATATCAATCCTCAGCAGATCTATCATCTCGCCGGATACCCCTACGTCGGCCGGTCGTTCGACGAGCCGGACGCCGCCTGGGCCGGCAACCTCACGGCCACGCGCACGCTGTACGAGGCGGCGGCGCGCCGGGGCGGCCGGCCGCGCATCCTGTTCGTCGGCAGCGGACTGGTGTACGGCCCGGCGGACGGCGCCGACCCGTCGCAGGACGAAAACCATCCGCTGCGGCCGGGCAGCCCCTACGCCTCCAGCAAGGCGGCGGCCGACCTGCTCAGTTATCAGACTTCCGTCCACCCCGGCCTGGACGTGGTGCGCGTCCGCCCGTTCAACCACATTGGTCCCCGTCAAAGTGCTCAGTTCGCCGTCGCCAACTTCGCGCGGCAGATCGCGGCCGTGGAGCGCGGCGAAGCGCCGCCGGTTTTGGAGACGGGCAACCTCGGCCCCAGCCGCGACCTCACCGACGTGCGCGACACCGTCGCCGCCTACCTGCTGCTCATGGACAGGGGACGCGCCGGGGAGGCGTACAACGTCGGCACGGGGCAGGGCGCGTCGATGCGGGCCGTGCTCGACCGGCTCGTCGCGCTGGCCGGGTTGAAGGTGGAAGTGCGGCAGCGGGCGGAATTGGTGCGGGCCGTCGATCCGCCGGCGGCGCGGGTGGACGCGTCGAAGCTGCGCCACGAGACGGGCTGGACGCCGCATTTTTCCCTCGACCAGACGCTGCGAGACACCCTCGACTACTGGCGGTCGCGGCCGGCGTGAACCGGCGTCGCCGCTCCCGAAGGTGCTATTTCCCGCATCGGAACGGGAAGCTAGAATGTGAAACCGTCCGAATGCGACCGCCCCAGCGGCCGGCGCCTCATGGGGAGCAATGCCGCCCCAGGGGGCGAAAGAGACCCATGACCGGCGAGGGACCTCCATGCAACCAACGGCGCTCGAGCTGGCGACGACCCGACAACTGCTGGACGAATTGATGCGGCGCAAGACTTTCCTGGGGGTGGTCGTCCACTCGGAGGAGGAGCACAAAGGCCCCTGGCGCGGTGAGCGGATGTTCAAGGTCCGGTACACCGAGAACCTGAGCGGCGGCGAGGCCTGCCGGCTCCTGGAGCGCATCGCGGAATACATGGAAAAGACGGAGAGTTAAGAGGGTTTTAGCACCATACCAACCCGAAGCGCCGGCGAACCCGTTGAACCTCATCCCTCGCCCGCGCTTCGGGTTGGCGTCCCTCACTCGTCCGCCACGACGTCCACCTTCGTTTCCGCGACGACCGGGTCGCCGGCCGTCAGCGTCGCCCGCACGGTCAGCGGCATGTTGAACGGCCCCGCCGCGTCGGCGAAATGCACCTTCAGCACTCCGGACGACTGGCCCGCGGGCACGACCAGCGGCTCGGCCGCGACGCCGTGCAGGTGTCGCGGCAGGATCAATTCCACCTTGACCGGCCCGACAAGTCCCTTGTCCCGACTGACCCTCACCGCCACGGCGACGCTCTTCCCCCGTACCGCCAGGATCGCGGGCTTCTCCACGGCCACGCCGAGCCGGCCGGCCTCCACCACGGCGATGATCTGGTCGTTCTGCTGGACTGAACTGTAGCTGACGTAATGCTCCCCGCCCCCGTCCTTGACAACGCCGACGCCCATTATGCAGGTGCGCGAGGTGCGGCCCAGTTCCATCCACGGCGGCAGTTCCACCGGGTAATCGAATTCGCTGACGCCGGTCGGCACGACGATTGTCGGCCCGCGGACGCCCTGGAGGTGGCGCGCCTGGCGGTCGGCCAGGCTCACCTCGATGGGACCGTCGTAGCCGCCGCGTTCGATCCGGTAATGGCGATGGCGGACGGAACCGCGCGGCGACTGGGTTAATTCGTAGTCTCCGACGATCTTAAAAGGCGTCGGCAGGGCGACCGCCAGCAGCACCGTGTCCGTTTCCGGCTGGCCGCGTTGCGCCGGCAACACGGCGGTTTCGGAGAGGGCGTGGACCCTGAGCCGGCTCACGGCGACGGCGGCCTTTGCGTCGGCGGTGAAGGCGATCTCCACGGCGGGCTGTCCCGCGGGGATCACCGGATTTCGCGCGACTTTCACGCCCGGAGGCAGCCCGTCGATGATCAGCGGGACGGCGTCGTTGAAGCCGCGGAGGCGTTCCGCCGTCAACTTGAGCTTCGCCTGACCTCCGCGCGCAAGGTGAGCACGTCGGCGGCCAGTTGCAGCCGGAAGCCGACGACGGCCGGCGCCAGGCGAAGCCGGTACGCGAACTCCGGGCCGCCGCGGTTGGGGAAACGGTCGGCGACGCGGACGCGGTACACGCCGTCGGCCGGCGGCGTGAACGTCAGCGTCGGGTCGAGTTGCGTCGGCGGCGCCTCCGCCCGCGCCAGCTCCTTGCCCTTTATGTCGCACACGGTCAGGACGCCCAACAACGGCGAGCCGAGCTGACGCGCCCGCAGTTCCAGCCGGAGGGCTTGTCCCTTCTTGCCGGCGAAACTCCAATTGTCCACGTCGCCCGGCTTGTCGATGCGGCCGTTCAGCATCCCCGGCACGGGCGCCTTGCCGCTCGGGCCGGCCTTCAACACTTCGGGCAGATCGTCCAGGTCGAGCAGCACCGGGTTCGCCGCCTTGCCGTCGCCGCAAGGGAAACGCCAGGCGTAATCCCGCGGGCCGTCGCCGGGCAGTTTCACCTCCACCGGCCCGGCCGGTACGCCCTGGCCGTAGAGGGTGAGGCGCGTCGCCTCGCCGCGCCGGCCGCCCAGCGGATAAACGCGATCCACATACGGGTCGGTGGTGAGCGTGAGCCGGTAGACGTAGGCGGGACCGCCGAGGCCGTTGGCGTCGCGGATGCGGACGCCGTACTTGCCGTCGGCCGCCGCCGTGAAGCGGACGAACGAGTCGGCGCCGTGGGCGTCGTCGTTCGCCGCGACGACGCGGCCGGTCGGGTCGATTACCTCCAGGTACGAATCGAGCGGCGAGCCGATGCGGGCGGCGCACACTTCGCAGGCGACGGTCTGGCCCCGACGCAGCGGGAAGGTCCACACGTCCACGTTTTGGCGCGGAAAGATGCGGCCATTGATCGTGACGGGGAGATGCACGTCCGTGGGGATGGGGCCGCCGTCGATTTCCCGTTCGACGATTTCGGGCAGGTCGCCGACGACGAAGGCGAGGCCGGAGGCGGCGCCCTGCGCCGTCCAGACGCGGCCGCGGCGGACGCCGAGGGCGGCGTCGGCGGCGATCCGGACGCGGGCGGCCGTGTCCTTGGGGTAATCTTCCGCCTGCTGCGACTCCGGCAGCGGCAGCATCGGCCCCTCGAACCAAAGGGTATGCGCCGGTCCCAGGTGCGGCGACGCCAACTCCACGCCGGGGCCGATTAGCTCCCAGGCGGCGTCTTTATGGAGGAAGAGACCGCCGACGTGAAGATCGACGGTCGTGCCGCGCCGCCCGCCGGCCGGGAAGAGATAGGACGCCACCGGCGGCTCGGCCCAAGCGGATTCACCACAAATGCAAAAAGAGCACAAAGAAGAAAGAAAGAGAAGCCTGAAGCGGCCGCTGGGAGGAAACATGCTTCTGGCCCTCTTGTCTTTTGTCTTCTTTGTGCTCTTTGTGTCTTTGTGGTGAAACCTCTTATAGCAACCCCTGGATGACGCGGCCGTTGTTGACGACCTTCACCGGCCGCCCTTCGGGAGTATAAAAATCCTGATCGGGGTCGATGCCGATGAGATGGTACAGAGTGGCCGCGAGGTCTTCGGGGCCGTGCGGTTCGTCGGCCGGCTTTTCGGCGCGGGCGTCGGTCTTGCCGACGACGCGGCCGCCCTTGATCCCGCCGCCGCCCAGGGCCACGGTGAAGGCCGGTCCCCAGTGGTCGCGGCCGGCGTCCTTGTTGACGCGCGGCGTCCGCCCGAACTCGCCGGTGACGATGACCAGCGTGCGCTCGAGCATCCCGCGGTCGGCGAGGTCGCGGAACAGCGTGGACAGGGCGGCGTCCAGCTTCGGCAGCAATTGCTCCTTGAGGACGAGGAAATTGCCGTTGTGCGTATCCCAGTTGCTGTGATCGACGGTGACGCAGCGGACGCCGGCCTGAACCAGCCGCCGCGCCATCAGGCACGACTGGCCGAGGGTGTTGCGGCCGTACTCGTCGCGGAGGGCGTCGGTCTCGGCGCGGATGTCGAACGCCTTTTTGGCCTCCGGCGAAGTCATCAGCTCGAACGCCTTTCGCTGGAAGACGCTGACGGATTGGGCGTCGTGGTTGTCGCGCGCCTCGGCGGCCCGGCGGAAGCGGTCGATGCGGGCCAGCAATTCTTCGCGACGGTCGAGCCGGGTCGCGTCGATGACGGCGGGCGGCGCCAGGTCGGGCACGGCGAAGTCGGGGGCGTTGGGGTCGGCGTCGATGACGAACGGGGCGGCGGTCGGGCCGAGGTAGGCCGATCCGGCGCTGGGGTGCATCTTGGGCAGGCAGACGTAGGGCGGCACGGCAGCCCGCGGCCCGAGGGTGCGGGCGATGACGGCGCCGTGGGCCGGCCGCTGGTTGTTGGGGCTGAGGGTGGGGTTGAAGCCGGCCGTCGGGAAGTAGCCGGTCAGGATGTAGTGGTCGGCCGGCCCGTGGTCGGAGTTGTGGTGGCGGAAGGAACGGATCAGGGCGATCTTGTCCATCTGCCGGGCGACGCGCGGCAGGTGTTCGCCGATGCGGACGCCGGGGACGACCGTGTCGATGGGTTTGAAATCGCCGCGGAACTCGACCGGGGCGTCCGGCTTGAGGTCCCAGGTATCGATGGTGCTCATGCCGCCGTGGAGGAAGAGAAAGATGAGCGAGACATCTTTCGTCGGCTTACCGGCCTCGGCGGCGCGGGCCTGCCGCGCCAGCAGTTCCGGCAGGGACAGGCCGAGGCCGAAGATGCCGGCGGTCCCCAATCGCAGGAAATCGCGGCGGGCGACGCCGTCGCAGAATGTGGCCGAACGACTCATTGTTTGCCCCCCAAGTGGTCGTTACAGCGGAACGGTCAACTTCTCTTGCAGCGGCGAAGATGACGCCGCCCGCAGACGATCCGCGAACTCCTCATCCGCCTGAATCTGAGCGCGGATCTCGTCGCGGTGGTCGTGGTAGTAGGTCAGGGCCGCGTATACGTCCGCCAGCGTGATGCTGGGATGCCGCGATACGATCTCATCGGGACTGAGGCCGCCGCGCTCGTGCCAAATTACCACGTTCTGCACCGTGATCCGGTGTCCGACAATGCGCGGCTTGCCGCCGCACACGCCGGGCGTGATTTCAATGTGTTCCGCGATCAGCGGGGCGACGTGTGTCCCGGTGGTTGCTTGGCTCGTCATGTCCCTATGATACCCCGTGGGGCGGTCGTGCGACACCCTCAATGATTAAACACAAACTCCAGCGAGTTCATCATCGACCACGCCAGGTCCTCCACCGCCTCGCGCCGGTCCTTCGCCTTGCGCACATACGCCACCGCCGTGGCGCGTTCCTCGTCCGTCGGCCGGCGGCTGTAAAACGTCAGGTACAGATCGTCCACCAGCGACTCATCGCCGCCCCCGCGCTCCGCCAGCCTAGCCACATACCCCGCGTCGTGGTCGAGCTTGGCCTGGATCTCCGGGGCGTTCAACAGATGCAACACCTGGGCCGTGCTCGGCTCGCGCCGCCGTTCGCACGTACACGCGCTCACCCGTTCCGGCCGGCCGAACACCTTCAGGAAATAGTGCGACGCCTTGCTGTCCCAAAGCTGGATCGCCCGCGTCCCCGCCGGCGCCCCGTCGAAACGCTCGCCGACGCCGGTCGTCTGACAGACCATGTCCAGCAGCACCTCGGCCGGGATCCGCTTGAACGGCGCCCGCGAGTAATTCTGATCGTCGCGCTCGTTGGTGGCGTTCGGCTTCGACGACAGCTGATAGACGCGCGACGCCGTGACGACCCGAATCAGCGCTTTGACATCGTATTTGTTCTCGATGACGTATTTCGCCAGCGCGTCCAGCAGTTCGGGGTTGGTCGGCGGATTGGTGACGCGCACATCGTCCACCGGCTCGACCAGGCCGCGGCCGAGGAAGTGCGCCCAGACGCGGTTGGCCAGGTTGCGGGCGAAAAACGGGTTTTCCGGTCGCGTCATCCAATCGGCCAGGGCGGCGCGGCGGTCGCCCGGCGCCGGGGCCGTCGTCGGTTGCGGATCGCCCAGCGCGTGGGCGAAAGTCACTTCGCCGGTGCGCGGGTTCGTCGCCGTCGCGGCGCCCTCCGCTGTCAGAGCCTCGCCGCCGTCGGTCGGCTTCACGGCCAGGCCGGAAAAGTACGCCGTCATGCCGTAGTAATCCGTCGTACACCAGCGGTCGAACGGGTGGTGGTGACACTGGGCGCAGCCGATGCGCACGCCCAGAAACACCTGCGACAGCGTCCCCGCCTCATCGCCGGGCTTGGGCACTGCCTTGTAAAAGCAGGCGGGGGCGTCCTCGCCCAGCGGCCCCTCCGCCGTCACCACGGCCCGCGCGAACTGGTCCCACGGCCGGTTCGACGCCACCGAATCATGCACCCACTGGTAGTAGGCGTAAGCTCGCTTCCGACCCAGCGCCTGCCGGTCCACGCGCAGCAAATCGCACCATTGAAGAGACCAGTAATCGGCGTACTCCGGCCGTTCCAGCAGCGCATCGACGAGGCGGGCGCGCTTGTCCGGCCGCGTGTCGTCGAGGAAGCGCCGCGCCTCGACGGCCGTGGGGAGCGTGCCGATCACGTCCAGGTAGACGCGGCGCAGGTAATCGGCGTCGTCGGCCAGGTCGGACGGGACAATGTTCAGCTTGCGCAGCTTCTGGAACGCCAGACGGTCGATGAAATTGTTTTCCGGCACGGCCGGGTAATGGTCGATGCGCCCGGCCCGCGGCACGACGACGCGAAAGAGATCGACCTGGTTCATGAAGCCGGCCATCACCGCCGCCTCGCCGGGCGCGTCGCCGGCCGTCACCAGGCCGTCGGACTGCACCGACGCCAGGCCTTCGTTGTTGGACTGGAACTTGGCCAGCGCCGTCACGTCAGACTCACGGCCGTCGGAATACGTGGCGATGACGCGCAGCTGTTGCTTGCCGCCCGGCGCCAGGACGCGCTCGCGCGGCTCGACGCGCACGGCCGTGACCTTGGGGTCGGTCGGCAACCCGAGCGGGGCGCCGGCCGCGATCCAGCCGCGCAGCGTCTCGTAATCGCCGGACCCGGCCGCGATGCGGACGCCGCCGCCGTGGGCGATCCGTCCGGATATTTTGCGGAGGACAAGGCTGTAATCGGGGGCGGCGGGGAAGACGCGTCGGCCGCGGGCCTCCTTGACCAGGGCGGCGTAGTCGGCGGCGGGGTCGAAGCCGAATACCGACAATTTGAAGCCGTTTTGTCCTTCCGCCTTGCCGTGACAGCCGGCCGAGTTGCAGCCGTAGCGGCTCAGCAGCGGTTCGACGTCGTTCTGGAAGTTGAACCTACGCGGGGCCGTCGCGTCCTCGGCCGAGACGGCCACGTCCAGCGCTTTGCCGTCGATTTCCGCGACCACCGTGGTCCGGCCGTCGCCGGCGGCGCGGACGACCCCGGCGGCCGAAACGACGGCGATCTTGGAATCGAGCGAACGGAAATGGGCGTCGCGGGTTCGGTCCACCAGCCGGCCGTCGGCGGTGCGGCCCTGAATGAGCAGGGTGTAGACGGCGGTCGGGCCGTGCAGGCGCACCGAGGCGGGGTCGGCCGTGGTTTCGACGAACTGGGCGTGGGCGGCGGCGGCCAGGAGCAAGAGGCAGACGACGGCGGGGCGGCCGAGTGCGTACATGGCGGGACGGCCTCGTGGGCGAAGCCAACCGGCGGGGGGCGAGGAGGGAGCGCGTAGCGGTATCATCCTCCCTACTACCAGATTGTTGGGGCGAGGGCAAATCATTTTCGCCGTCGGGTGTCGGTCGCGGCAGCGAAAGGGAGGGAGGGAGCGACGGCCGCCAACCGCCGGGTCGGGCGCGGCCCGTCCTGAAAGCGAAATATGAAGTAGCCTTGCACGGCCCACGATCCAACCGTCCCAGCAAGGTTAATGGGGCGAACCGGTCCGCCATGTCAACTTTGCCGGAAGTGCGGGATATTCCAACCCGCCCCGGAGTGCGTCGTGCATCGAATGTTCCTTGTACTCTGGCGTCGCCCGCAAGCGCGCCTCATCATAGAAGTGCGGCGAACGCGCCCGGGCCTCTCCGGCCGGGGCGGTTCGGACGCCGGAGCGACGCCCTTCTGCCACCCTGACGCGAGGTGAGCCATGTTCACACTCAGGCCCTTCCGGCCGCCCGTCGGCGCGCCGGCGGCCGCCGTTCTTCTGCTCCTCTTCGGCGGCTGCCTCACGTCCTGTCGAGCCCAACTCCAGGAGCGGCCAGGCAACTCCAAGGACGACCCGGTGGAAACGCCGCACGACCTGACCGGCTGCTCCATCAAAAATCCCCGCGTCCGCGTAGTCCACACCACCGACCCCACCCTGGCCGGCGGCTCCCTGTACCTCCAGCAGGCGGACCCCTGGCTCGGCTACCAGTGGGGCCGCAGTCTCCTCCAGCGCGAGTTCCGTGAGCGCGACGGCGTCTACGGCCAGGCCGGCAAGCTCGACGGACCCCTCCTGGCCGACGGCAAGACGCGCATGATGTCCCGCAGCGGCGTCAACACCTGCGCCATCTGCCACAACACGCCCTACCGCGACGGCGGGGCCGGGGCCACGATGGCCAAGAACGGCGGCGACGGCCGCAACACGCCGCACATGTTCGGCGCCGGCCTGGTCGAGATGATCGGCCAGCAGATTCGCCTCCAGGCCCTGGCCATCGCCGACGACAACCGCGACGGCTGGATCAGCCTCGTAGAGGCCAAGGGCAAGCGCTGCGTCCTGCACAACCTGCCCGAGGGAATCGACGGCGACCGGGCCGAGATCGACTACGGCGCCTTCGACGACCGCGACGGCGACGGCAAGCCGGATCTCAACCCTCTCTTTTCCATCATCTACGTCGATAAGGACGGCAAACGGCTGCCCAAGGCCAAAGACCTGCGTTCGCCGGGCGTGGCCGGCTACACCTTTGAGGTGCAGTGCTTCGGCTTCGGCCACCTGGCCGAGCCGGGCAACCCGCCGGTCTCGACCACGCTGCGGTCGTTCATCGCCACGCCGTTCGACATCCACATGGGCCTTCAGGCGTTCGACCCGACTACGCTGGACGACCCCGACGGACGCGGCTTCTCCCGCGTGTCCAACCCCGGCTGCCAGCAGTGCGTCACGGCGGCGGGGAAGGACCGGGGGCTTAAGCGCGGGCCGACCGGGATCAGCCTGGACGACCCCGACGGCGACGGGTACTGCGAGGAGATCAGCGAGGGCGACCTCGACGTGGCCGAGTGGTATTTGCTCAATCATCCGGCCCCGGCCCGGGGCGAGATCACGCCCGACCTGCGCCGGGGCGAGGGGCTGTTCAAACAGGTCGGCTGCGCCGCCTGCCACGTCCGCGACTGGCACTTGCATGCGGCGAACCCCGCCGACCGCGATTACACCCGGCGCTACGCCGGCGACCGCCGCTTTTTCGAGTTGAAGGTCGGCTACAACGGCAAGTCGGAGCGGCTGGAAGGCACGATGGTCTACTTGGCGGATCGGAAAGGCGGCCTGTGGCTCCCCCGCCGCGGGGCGTACACCGTGCGGGGCATTTACACCGACTTCAAGTACCACGACCTGGGCAAGGACTTTTACCAGATTCAGTTCGACGGCTCGGTCATCCGCAAGTGGCGAACCGCGCCGCTGTGGGGCGTCGGGACCACCTCGCCCTACGGCCACGACGGGGCCAGCCTGTCTTTGAACGACGTGATCCGGCGGCACGGCGGGGAGGCCATGGCGGCCCGCAAGGCGTACACGGCCCTCGACCCGGACGACCGCCGGCGGCTGCTCGACTTCCTGGGGAGCCTGGTGCTGTACCAGACCGACCGCCTGCCCTGCGACATCGACGGCGACGGCAAGATCGCCGAACATTTCATGGTCGCGGGCATGGACACCGGCTATGAGCGGTTCAATCCCGAGTGGCTCTTCAACGTCCCCGGCAAGATCGAGGGACCGGTTCGCAACCCGGACGGCGAGAGGATCACATCGTTCGCGCTGACGAACGTCCGCGCGGCTTACGGGCTGGACCTGAAATACTTGAAGGACAGCGACGGCGACGGCTTCCCCGACGTGATCGACCCGGCCCCGTTCTGGAGGGGCTACAAGGACGGCGAGCATTGAAACCCTAACGCCCCGAGGAGACGGCCCCATGACCCGCACCTGGACGACGCTCTGTTTGACGGCGCTCCTGGCCCTGACGCCGGCGTCCGGACCGGTCGCGGCCCAATCGGCCGGCCCCGCCGAGCCGCCGAAGCCGGACGAGACCCGTCAGGAATTGGACCAGCTTCGCAGCGACACGATCCGCAGCTTCCAGGCGGCCAGGAAGGACATGGACGCCTTGAGGGAGGAAGTCGGCCGCCTGCGGAAAGACCTGGACGATCTTCACGCCGCCCGGTCGCCCGCTGCCGCGGTCGGCGGCGCTGCTCAGCCCGCGTCGAAGGACGTGGACGCACTCAAAGAGCAGATCGCACGGCTGCGGCAGGACCTGGACGACGCGCGCAACGCCAGGCCGTCGGGCGAGCGGATCGCGGGGTACGGCCCGCCCGCGGACGCCGGCGCATGGCGGGCGGCCCGGAAGGAGCTGGAGGACCTGAAAGAGCAGGTCGCACAGCTCCACAAGGAGGTGGACGGCTGGCGGGCCGCGCTGCCGCCGGTGAAACGGACCTCGGCCTACGCCGCGCCCGCAACCGGCAGTATCGTGCTGCTGAACACCTACCCGGCGGACGTGGCCATTGTGATCGACGGGGAGAGCTATCTGCTGACGCCGGGCGAGAGGCGCGTCCTGTCCCGCCCGGCCGGGGCGTTCACCTACGAGGTCGTGGGCGTGCAGCCGCCCGTGCGGCGGACGCTAGTTGCCGGCGCGGCCTTCCCGATTCAGGTCCACCCCTGAGCCGGTCGCCCACCGAGGCCGCGACCGTGGAGGGGATGCGAACCGACCTGGCCGCGCGGGATAATCGGTCGTGGAGAGGCGGGGACGAAGCGAAAGAAGCCCAATGCGGGGCCGCCGCCAGAGCGACTGCCGCCGTTCGCGCAACGCCCCTTCCACATCCTCCATACGGGCCAACGGGGCGCCGAGCACCCGCAGCACCGCCGACAGGCTCTCGGGGTCAGCGGCTCAATTTGGAGTCCCAATGAAATGGTTTCGGGCGACCGGAACCAAGAGCGAACCGGGTGATGGCGCGAATGTTTGACCGCAAGTGTTTGCATAGGGACGCGGCGGCGTTTATTCTTGAAGTCCATGCAAGAAGTCACCGAGGTCCTGGACGCCGTCGCGCGAGGCGAACCGGAGGCGGCCGGCCGGCTGCTGCCACTGCTCTATGACGAACTGCGTCGCCTGGCGGCGCAGAAGCTGGCGCATGAAAAGCCGGGGCAGACGCTCCAGGCCACCGCCCTGGTCCACGAGGCGTATCTGCGCCTGGTCGGCGGCGACCCGGCCCAGCCGTGGAACGGCCTCGGCCACTTCTTCGCCGCCGCCGCCGAGGCCATGCGCCGCATCCTCGTCGAGAACGCCCGCCGGAAGCAACGTCTCAAGCACGGCGGCGATCGCACCCGGCGGGATTTCGACCGGGAGCGGCTCGCCGCCCCGGAAGCCTCCGAAGACCTGCTGGCCCTCGACGAGGCGCTTGCGCGGCTGGCGGCCGTCGATCCCCAGGCGGCGGAGCTGGTGCGGCTGCGCTATTTCGGAGGCCTGACCCTCAAGAAGGCCGCGGAAGTGCTCGGCGTCTCCCCCCGAACCGCGGATTCCTGGTGGGCTTACGCCCGGTCCTGGCTGCTGGCCGAGCTTCGCGGCGACGGGGCTTGACCGCGCGGCGTGAAGTTTCCTCGAAAAACTTCGAGGCGCCGCTGCGCGAACCGGGGTCGGAAATCGCACTAATTCATGTTCCGGCGAGGCCTGTCCCGATCCGGCCCCTCTCCCCCGAGGGGAGAGGCGAGAGAGAAACCGGACGCCGCCAACCGGAACGTGAATAAGATTAGACGACCCCTTACCCTTCACCCCGGATCTCGCCATGAGTCGAGCGCGACCTCTTCGCCGCCGCCCTCGCAATGACCGACCCGGCCGCGCGCTCCGTCTATCTCGATCAGACTTGCGCCGGCGACGCGGCGCTGCGGCGGCGAGTCGAAATGCTCCTGGGGACCCACGGCAGTGCGGGCGATTTCCTGGAGCGCCCGGCCGCCGAGCAGATGGCGAACGGCGCCGCGTCGACCCCGGACGCCACCGCCGCCCTCGACCCGGCGGGACGGCCCGAACCGGCTTCACCACCGACTGAGCCGGGCGACGACCAAGAGGACGCCCCGCTCGACTTCTTGCAGCCGTCCACCAAGCCCGGCTCGCTGGGCCGGTTGGGGCATTACGAAGTGCTCGAGGTGCTCGGCCGCGGCGGCTTCGGCATCGTCCTCAAGGCGTTCGACGAGATGCTGCAGCGCGTCGTCGCCGTCAAGGTCATGGCCCCCCAACTAGCCGCCACGTCCCCGGCCCGCAAGCGCTTCCTGCGCGAGGCCCGCGCCTCCGCCGCCATCCGCCACGACAATGTCGTCGCCATTTACGACGTCGAAGAGCAGCCGATCCCCTACCTGGTCATGGAGTTCATCGCCGGGGAGACCGTCCAGCAGAGGCTCGACCGAACCGGACCGCTGGACGCCCCGGAGGTGGCGCGGATCGGCCGCCAGATTGCCGAGGGTCTGGCGGCGGCCCACGCGATGGGGCTGATCCACCGCGACGTGAAGCCGAGTAACATCCTGCTGGAGAGCGGCGCCGATCGCGTCAAGATCACCGACTTCGGCCTGGCCCGCGCCGCCGACGACGCCAGTCTGACGCAGAGCGGCGTCATCGCCGGCACGCCCATGTACATGGCGCCGGAGCAGGCGCTGGGCGAGGTGATCGACCACCGGGCCGACCTGTTCAGCCTGGGCAGCGTGCTCTACGTGATGTGCAGCGGCCGGCCGCCGTTCCGCGCCTCGACCACACTGGCCGTCCTCAAGCGCGTTGCCGAGGACGCGCCGCGTCCGATCCGGGAGATCATCCCGGAGGCGCCCGAGTGGCTGTGCGCCATCATCGCCAAATTGCACGCCAAAAAACCGGAGGATCGTTTCACCTCGGCGAAGGAGGCGGCCAACCTGCTGCGCGCGGCGCGACGCCGCCGGGGCAGGGCGGCGCTCCGTCGTTGCCGAACCCTCCGCCCGCATCCATACCCCTCCGGCCCGCGGAGGGCGCCATGCCGGTTCCTCCTCCTGCCGGCGCCAAGCCAGCCGCCGCCAGGGGCTGGAGGCCCCGAGCGGTCTTGGGCGTCCTCGTCGTGGCTGGCCTGCTGGCCGGCGTGGCCGGATTGTGGATAGCCGGCGTGTTCAAGGGGAGGGCGCCGGACGGGACCCTCGTCGTGGAGGTAAACGAGCCGAACGCCGAAATCGACGTGGACGGCGTGCCGTTCACCGGCCCCTGGGTCGACGGCGGCAAGACGGCCGAGGTCCACGTCCGGCCGGGTCTCCGGAAGGTGGAGGTCAAGAAAGAAGGGTTCACGCCCTACGCCGAACGCGTCGCGCTGGACGAGGGCAAGGCGGCTCTGGTCGTACGCGCCCGTCTGGAGCCTGCGCCGCAGACCGAGTGGACGGTCGGAGCCAGGGCGCAAGGTTCGTCTCGCTCGGGGACGCCGTGGAGGCGGTCCCCGAGGGCGCACGGATCGAAGTGCTGCCCGGCGTCTACCGCGAGAATCCGCTCGTGCTGACCAAAAACGTGCAGATCGTCGGCCGCGGTCCACGCGAGGGAGTCACGATCCTTTGTGAAGAAGACACGACCATCCGGTCGCAGGCGGAGAAGGTGCTGCTGCGCGGCCTGACCATTCGGTCCATGAGAGAATCGGTCGTCGCGGTTTCCCAAGGTAGCTGTCGCCTGGAAGACTGCGACCTTGCGCATGCCCCCTTGCAGGACGGCAGCGCCCCCCATTATTCGGAGATCCTGTTAGCCAAGGGAGAGCGCCCGACGGTCAATCTAGTGGGATGTAAATTGCACGACTGCCTCAGAGGATGTGCCATCTATGTCGTTGGAGGCCGCCTGACCGCCGAGCGTTGCACGATCGAGCGGTCACATGACCAGGGCCTAGGGGCTCAGGATTCCGACGTGAGGTTGCGATCCTGCACAATCTCTGCCACGAAGGCGAACAACATTTGGATAGATCGTCGCAGCCACCTCGACGCCAGCGATTGCAAGTTCCTCGCTGGGCCTGGGGGGTTTGACAATGTGGCCGTAACAGGGGAGTCAAAGGTCGATATGACTCGTTGCCGGGTCGCCGACGGCGGCGACGGCGGCGTCGGTATCAGCATGGGTTCAACGGTGAGTCTGGAAGACTGCGACGTGACTGGAAACAAATGGGGAATGCGGGTGGAATCTCTAACGGAGAACTGTCGGCGCGAGGGTTATAAGACATTGACCATCGTGACGCTCACCAATTCCCGGGTGACTCACAATCGAGGGGTGGGCCTTCTGATGAAAGAGGACTCGAAAGCTGTCGTCACCGGCTGCGACTTCCGCGGCAACGCCGGCGGGGCCTGGGACATCGCTCCCAGCTGCACTATCCAACGCGAAAATAACAAAGAAGATCCTTAATGATTCAAAGAAACTGCGTACAGAACGGCCGTAACACATCCTCCGGGTACAAGCAAAAGGCGTAGTCGCGCCGACGCAAAACGGCGTTCGCCTTCAGGGCGCGATCCGTCCGGTCGCGTTCGGCATGAAGCTCGGCTTCGCGGCCGGCCAACGGGGCGCGCAGGGCCGCCGTCGCCGCTCGCAACGCCTCGAAGCGCGCCCGCCGCCGGGCGGCATCCGTCGGCTCCTGCAATATAAGAGCCTGTTTGTGCGCTATTGCCTCCCGCTGGGCCTCGGTCGGCACCGCCGGCAGATAACGCTGCGGGTTCCAGTACACGTCGCGCAGTTCCCGCGCGACGCGGCGCCGGTCTTCCGGGCCGACCGGGACCGCCGGAAACGGCAGCAACCGAGTCGCAGACAGGATCAGATATTCCGGCGGTTCGACCCCGTAGAATCGGCGGATCAGGTCGTCGGTCAACTCGTCGTACTTGCCGCCGCCGATACCGTGGATGAACAGGTCGGACAGGAATAGCCGCGCGAAAAGCGTGTTGGTCAGCGCCCGGCTGCGCACCTTCATGCCGCGCCGCTCGCGCTCCGTCCAATCGCCGGCGGGGTCGCCCGCCGACAGCGCCGGCCAGATGTCAGAACCGATACGGATTTCAATACGATTGGAATGCGTTCGGGAGAAGGGCCGGCCGCGCCGGACGGCCCCGACGCGCCACCCCCAGAACGGCGCCTCCAGCCAGCCGTCCTCCTCGGCGAGGTCCGGCACCGGATGGTTGCGGCTGCGTATGCCGTGACGGCGGCGGTAGTCGTGGACGCAGGCGTTGTAAGCGGCGTGGAATCGGGGCAACTCGGCCAAGAGGTGTGCGGCAAAATGGGCGAACGGCGCCGTCTGACACAGGACGCTGACCGGCAACTCCAGGTTGTGACAACCCCAGCGGCGTTCATAGGTCCGCCGGGCCGCCGCGAAACATTCCCCCAACAACGGCGTCCGCCCCGCCTCGCTCCGCACCGCCGTCCAGAACGCCGGCAGCATCGGCGCGTAACCCCACCCCCTCAACAGCGCCCCGGCGCGCTCCGCGAAGTCGGCGAACAGCGCCGGATCGACGACGGGACGTTCCTCCCAGGGCCGTTCGCCCGTCCAGCGGTCGAACGGCTCGGAAACGGCGTGCGGGTGGGCCGATTCCACGGCGGCGCGGGTCGGGATTCGCAACGCCGTCGTCTTGACCGTGTCGTTATCGATGATGAGGTTGATTGGGGTGAGGCCGTGCCGCCGGGCCAGGCCGTTTAGGGCGAAGTTCTTGACCCAGACGCCGGGATGAAACAACTCGGGCTGATGGCCCGCCATCAGGAGATGTTCGCCGTCCGCTTCCGGCACAGGCTCGCCGCGCCGACTCAGGTAGTCCCGCGCGGCTTCGACGGCGCTTCGCCGCGCCTGCCGTTGTAAATCCCCCCAATCCCGATCCGCCAGGACGCGACCCTGCAAACGCAACCGCTGCCGGTTGTCGGCCAGAAGGCGTCCGACCTCCACCAACGGCGGCACGGCCGTCACGGCGCCGTCCTCGACGGGCGCTCGCGGAACGGCGGCTTCGTTCACTGACACGTCCTCTTGGAAAATGCGCCGAAGGGACAGGGCGCCGGCGCGGTACACGCCGGGCGCGAGGGCGCCTCGGCTTCGGCGGCGATCACGCGGCGGTAATAGGCCAGTCGTTCGGCGGCGTCGTCGAGCACGCCGCCGAAGGCCCGCTTGGGATCGAGGTAGAGCCGAGGCACGCCCACTTCCTTGACGCGCAATCCGGCGCGGGCCGCCTGCACCCATAGCTGCAACGGCATGCCCCAGTTCGTTTCCGTGATGTGCAGTTTGGCCAGCGCCTCCCGGCGGTAGGCCTTGAAGCCGCAAAAGGCGTCGGTCAGATGCAGGCCGAACCGCGCGTTCAGTTCCGTGGTGATCTCTCGGTTGATGTTACGGCGGTCTTCCGGCGCCAGGGAATCCTGACGGAAGTCGCGCAGGTAGCGGCTTCCGGACACGATGTCGGCGTCGTGGATCGCCTCCAACAGGACCGGGATGCGCGACGGCTCATGCTGGCCGTCGCAATCCATCGTCACCAGTACGTCAAAGTCATGCCGCATGGCGTAGTCGAACGCGGAGACGAGGGCCGCCCCGTATCCGCGATTCTTCGGGTGGGTGATGACCTCGATGCCGCCTTGGCCGGCCAGCAGATCCGGCGTTCGGTCGGTCGAGCCGTCGTTGACGACCAGGATGTTCGGGCTGTAACGATGCACCTCATGCAGGACGCTTTCCAGGTAGCGTTCTTCGTTGTAAACCGGGATGGCGGTGAGGAAACGCATGGCCGGGACTTCTCCGGTGGTAAAGAGGCCGTCCACTTCGCTCCTTCATTGTAGGGGGGCGGTTTTGAGGATGTCAAAAACGAACCGAACCCAGGCGCCCGCGAGGGCGCCTCGGGCCGGTAAACCTCATACCCCCCGCTCGCCGCCAAGGCCGAGCAGAAAATACACCGCCGCCCCCGCCGCGATGAAGCCGAGTCCGACCGCCACCTGGAGCGTCTGCGTGATCGCCATGCTCGTCAGTACGAAGGCGGGCAAAACGACGTAGAGCAGCGGCACGACCGGATAACCGGGACAGCGGTAGGGCCGCTCGGCGTTCGGCAGACGGAAGCGGAACACGAAAATCGACAGCACCGCCAGCGTCTCGAAGGTCAGGGAGCCGAACATGGCGAAGTCGGTCAACACGTCGAAGTCCAACGGCTTTCCCGTGAACACCCCACTCCGGTTCAACGCCGCCACGCCCAAAACCAACAGACACGACCACGCCGCCAGGACCCACGTGGCCAGGGCCGGCGTGTGCGAGCGGGCGTCGATCGTCCGCAAGGCACCTGGGACGAGACGGTCGCGTCCCATCGCGTAGAGCAGGCGCGGCCCGATCAGCAGGTTGCCGTTGAGCGCCCCGAAGACCGAACACATCACTGCCGCCGACGCCACGGCAGCCCCCAACGGTCCCAGCAATCGCATGGAGAACACTGTCGCCACGGTGGTGTCCTTGACAGCCGCCATTTCCGGTCCCGAAAGGATCAGGTAGTAGGCGAGATTGGCCCCGATGTACAGGACGATGATGGTCCCGACCCCGGCCGTCAGCGCCAGCGGTATGTTGCGTCGCGGATCGCGCACTTCCTCCGCCACCGGGGTGATGTTCATCCAGCCGTTGTAGGCCCAGTAGACGCCGAGGAAGGCCGTGCCCAGGCCGGCGAACGGGACCGCCGCCCAGGTCGCCGGCCACGTCGGTTCCAGGTGGGCCGGCCGCGGCGCGGCGGGCGAATCCGGCCGCAGCAACGCCCACAACAGAAACGGCGCCGCCACGATCGCCGCCAGCGACGCCACCTTGACCACGGTGACGATCACCTGCAATCCGCCGCCCCATTTCACGCCGCGCACGTTCACCGCCGCCAGGGCGACGATTACCGCGACGGTCACTCCTTTTCGCGCCCAGACGCCCAACACGTCGCCGGGGGCGAGGCCGACTGCTTGTAGAACGGTCGGATTGCGAAGGACGTCGTGCAGCGACTCGGTGAAGATCGTCGCCAGGGCCGCGATGGAACCCGCGCGGATGATCCAGAATTCGACCCATCCCCAAAGGAAACCGGCGAGCCGTCCGTAAGCCTCGCGAAGAAAGACGTAGTTGCCGCCGGCCCGCGGGTAGAGCACGGCCACTTCGGCGTAGGCCAGGGCGCCCAGCAAAATGAACAGTCCCGTTGCGACCCAGGCCAGAGCCGCCAGGCCGAAGAACGGGGCGTGTTGGGCGATCAGCTGCGGCTTCTTGAAGACGCCGGAGCCGATGACGGTCCCGATCACGATGGCGACGCCGGTGATCGGACCCATGACCCGTTCGAGGCCCGGCTCGTTGGCGGAAGGTGCGGATTTCATGCCGACAGTCTACCAGAGGAAAGGGGGTCGCGGGTCAGGGTCCACTAATCGGATGACAGCTGACCAGACAGGAATAACATCCTCCATCTCTCTTTTTCTGACCCCGCTGACCCTGCCCCCTGATTTTTTTTCTCAAGAACAACGTGTCCAGGCTCAATGTTTGCCCGTCCGAGGCCGATATGTTGGATAATTTCGCGGAAAGCGCCCGATTTTCGTCGAAGTCGTCTTGGCCTCGAAGGGCGTCCACTCTACACTTGCTCCAGTTCGCAACGGCTGTTGTGAAGCGCCCGGTTTCGCCGAAGGGCGCAGGGGTTGCAAACGACTTCCGTGCGACCGAAGGGGCGAGGCGGAAGGCGGAAGGCCGGCTCAATTTGCCGATCTTGGCGCGAAGTGGGGCGAAAGGACGACGCGATATGCGGAATTGCCGCCGACGGCCCTTGCAATTTGCCAACATCGCGGTAGCATCCGCGAAGAAGCGTCGATGTAGCGCCGTTCTCTGAGCAGCTGGGGCCTCGCGGAAGACGGCCCCCTGTCAGCGGACGAGCGATCCTCTCCTCTATGGAGGCCTCTCGGACGATGAGCGAAGTTGAAGAGCACACCGGGCTTTCTCCTCGGCCCACCCCCCGGACGGTCGGCGGGGTCGAAGAGGAAGAACCTCCCGGTAAGCCCAGGCGCCACCCGCTCTGGCGCGACGTCCCCGACCACCAGTGGGACGACTGGCGATGGCAATCGCAAAACGCCATCCGATCGGTTCGACAGCTGCGCGACCTGCTCTCCTTCACGCCGGAGGAGCTGGAAGCCATCGGCTCGCTCGAAACCGAGTACAAGACGGCCATCCCGCCGTACTACTTCTCCCTGATCGACCCCGACGACCCCAACGACCCGATCCGCCTCCAGTCGGTCCCCTCGCCGCTGGAAGACGCCAACCCGTCGGGGTACGAGCTGGAAGACCCGCTCGAAGAGGACAAGGACTCGCCGGTCCCCGGCCTGACGCACCGCTACCCGGATCGCGCCCTGCTCGTCACGACCCACGTCTGCACCATGTACTGCCGCTTCTGCACGCGCAAGCGGGCCACGATGGTGCGCGGCGGCTGGGACGCCGTCAGCCGCAACGACGAGCGCATGATCGAGTACGTCCGCGACCACCCCGAGATCCGCGACGTCATCGTCTCCGGCGGCGACCCGCTGACCCTGCCGGCCGCCAAGCTGCGTTTCTTTCTCGACAACCTCAGCGCCATCCCGCACGTGGACGTCATCCGCATCGGCACGCGCGTGCCGGTGACGCTGCCGCAAAAGCTCTTCGACCAGCATCTGATCGACCTGCTGGCCTCGTCGGGCAAGGTGTGGATCCAGACGCACTTCAACCACCCGCGCGAGATCACGCCGGAGGCGGCCCGCGTCTGCCTGTCCCTGCTCAAGGGCGGGATGCCGGTCAACAACCACACCGTGCTGCTGAAGGGCGTCAACGACGACCTCGAAACGATGCGAAACCTGATGCGCGGGCTGTTGCGCATCAAGGTGCGGCCCTACTACCTGTTCCACTGCGACCCGGTCATCGGCGCCGGCCACTTCCGCACCTCGGTCTGGAAGGGGCTGGAGATCATGGAGGGTCTGCGCGGCCACCTGTCGGGCCTGGGCATTCCGACCTACGTCGTGGACAGCCCGCACGGCGGCGGCAAGATCCCGCTGATGCCGAACTACCTCGTCTCCGCTTCCGACGACGCCGTCGTGCTTGCGGAACTTCGAGGGGATGCTGGTCCGCTACCAGGCGGAGGACCGGACGCAAACGATCCGCAAGACGGCCACGCGCGGCGTGAGTTCGCTGTTGCAGGGGACGAAGTCGGCCCTGATCCCCGAGAACAGCGAACGCATGGCCCGTCGTCAGCTGCACGTGCTGACGAGCCAGGCGGCGGCCGAGGAAGACGCTCACGTACACGGCCACAACGGTCATCACGGCGGTTGCAACGGCAACGGCCATGCCCCGGTGGAGGATTTGCTGCCGCTGGGCGTCCTGACGCATGGATGCGGCTCGTAGGGAGATACGTTTTACCAACCCGAAGCGCAAGCGAGGGAACACCAACCCGAAGCGCAAGCGAGGTTTTCGACCGACTCCCTCGCTTGCGCTTCGGGTTGGTGTCGAGAGATCGAATGAGAATCGGCATCACCTACGACCTGAAGACCGACGCCCCTCCGCCGGCCGGCGCCCCGGACGACTACCAGGAGGAGTTCGACAGCCCCGCCACCGTTGAAGCGGTGGCCGCCGTGCTGCGCGGATTGGGTCACGAGGTGGTGAAACTCGGCGACGGCCGTGAGTTGCTGCGACGGCTCCTGTCCGACCCGCCGGACTTCGTGTTCAACTTCGCCGAGGGCCAGGGAGTCGGCCGATCGCGCGAGGCGCGGGTGCCCGCCGTGCTGGAGATGCTCGGCATCCCCTACACCGGCTCCGACCCGCTGACCCTTGCCGTAACTCTGGACAAGGATTGTGCCAAACGGCTGGTCCAGTCGGCCGGCGTGACGGTCCCTCGCTGGACCGTCTGGGAGCCGAACGAAGACCTTGACGAGTTGGAAACGCGAGATCGCCTGCCTTACACCGCCATCGTCAAACCCGCTTGGGAAGGTTCGAGCAAGGGCATCCGCGGCGGGTGTGTCGTGGATGACGCGGCCGACTGCATTGTCGGCCGATCGAAGCGCTTCGCCATGATCATCGCCAGCCGATGCTGGTGGAGGAATACATCGAAGGGGATGAGCTGACGGTCGGCGTGATCGGCAACAGCCCGCCACGTGTCATCGGCGTCATGCGAGTGCTGCCGCAACAGCGAACCGACCGTTTCGTTTACAGCCTGGAAGTCAAGCGCGACTGGCGACATCAGGTTCGCTATGAATGCCCGGCTCGCCTGCCGCCCGGCCGAATCCAGGCAGTCGAGCAGGCCGCCCTCCGCGCTTACCGGCGCCCTCGGCTGTCGGGACGTGGCCCGCGTCGATTTCCGTCTCCGCGACGGCGTTCCCTACTTTCTGGAGGTGAATCCGCTTCCCGGCCTCAATCCGGAGTCCGGCGATCTGGTAATCCTGGCCGGACTGGCCGGGTGGACCTATGAGGAACTGATCCGCGGCGTGTTCGAGGCGGCCCTGCACCGCCACGCCGCGCCGTTACAACCGACCGCCGCGACCTGACGTCTACGCCGACGGAAGGGAGCGTTTTACGCCGTCTCAAGGTTTGTTCCGGGACGGACCGTGCGGCCTAGTTGCGAGAATGATTTCTCGCCCTACCCGCCAGGCACTCTCGTGAGGGTCCCCTTCTCCGGGCGGCACTTGCCATATGATTGACGATCCGTTCGACGACGTTCCGGCGCGACGGCCGCGCGTCGTCATCCTGTTCAACGAACCCGTCCTGGCCGAGGACCATCCCTACGCCGATTCGGAACACGAAATCCTCTACACCGTCGATGCGGTCCATGAGACGCTCGCCAAGGCGGGCTACGACGTGGAACGCCTGGGCGTCTGCCGCGACCCGCACATGCTCACGGCCGGGCTGCGCCGCCTGCGTCCCGACGTGGTGTTCAACCTCTTCGAGGGGCTGGCCGATTTCGGCAGCACCGAGGCCCACGTCGCCGGCCTGCTGGAATGGGCCGGCCTGCCGTTCACCGGCTCGCCCTATCAGACGCTGAGCCTGGCGCGCAGCAAGCACCTGGCCAAGCACCTTCTGCAAGGGGCCGGTCTGCCGACGCCGGGGTTCTTCGTCGTCGAGGAGTCGCCGGCGCCGCCCTGTCCGCTCGAGTGGCCGGTCATCGTCAAACCCGCCCTGGAGGACGCCAGCATCGGACTCGACCAGGGCAGCGTCGTCGCCACGCAGCTCGACCTCGACGCCCGCATCGCCCACCTGCTGGAAACCTACGGGCCGCCCGTGCTGGTGGAACAGTTCATCCGCGGCCGCGAGCTGACCGTCGCCGTGATCGAGGCGCCGGACCTGCGCGTATTGCCGCCTTCGGAGATCCTCTTCACGGACGTCGATCCCGACTTTTGGCCGATCGTCACCTACGACGCCAAGTGGAAGCCCGGCTCGCGCGACTACGAGTCCACGCCGCCGGTGTACCCGGCCCGGGTGACGCCGCGCCTCCGCGAGAAGCTGGAAACGCTGGCCCGACAGGCGTTCCGCCTTCTCGGCTGCCGCGACTACGCCCGCATCGACTTCCGCGTCCGCACGACCGGCAAGCCCTACATCCTCGAAATCAACCCGAACCCCGATTTCAGTCCGGTGGCCGGCCTGGCCGGCGGGCTGACTTCCGCCGGGCTGACGCATGAGGACTTCACGGTCCAAATGGTGGAGGCCGCCCTGGCGCGCGGTGGCGGCCGCATCGCCGGTCGCGGCGCAGCCGTCTCCGGCGAGCCGGTCGCCGGGTGAGTGCCGCGCGACGATCAACCGCTCATTTTTCCGCCATCATGTCGTCGGCCGGCTCGGTTCGTGCGCGGACCCAGCCGGCCGTTACCTCGCCGTGTCGGCCGCGGCGCACGAACTCCACCGTGGTATCCGGCAGGTCGTGTAGTAAATCGTCGAGCAGCGGCCCGGACTTGACCAGCAAAAGCGTGCCCGGCCGCGAGCGAACGTCGCGCAGAAGCCGCGCCCGCTGATCCGGGCCGTAGACCCGCACGTCCGCATTGGGCAGGTAGAACTTCACAGAATCCCACCCCTGCGGGTAGCAAACCACCGGCAGCGCCGGCGTTTGCGGGGCTTCATGAAGACAATCGCGGAGGGAGTATTGGCGATTATAGGCGGGTTGGAGGACCTGCACTCCCGCCAGCAACACGGCGAACGTCGCCGCCGCGCACGCCGGCCAGGAAATGCGTTGCCGGAACCACACGGCTAGCGACGCGCCGGCCAGCGACGCGCCAGCCAGGGCGTAGCCGGTCGCCGGCCGAATCAGGTGGTGGTAGGGCGCCAGCAGTCCGGCGCCCGCGCCGAGCAACAACGCCAGCAATGCGGCCCGGTACGCCAACCGCGAACCGCGACGGCACAGCCTGGCCCACGAACGCCGAGGCGAACCGGCCGCGATCAGGGCGCTGAGATAACAGCCCAACGCCAGGGCGATCGGCGGCAAGGCCGGAAGGATGTAGACGGCTCGCTTACATCCCGCCGCGGAGAAGAACGCCAGCGACCAGAGGGCGGCCAGTCCGAAGAAGCCGAGGGCCGGCGGCCGTTTGGCCGCGGCGCGCGGAGACCGCCGACAAAGAAAGCGCACGAAGCCTGGCAGAAGCAACGTCCACGGCAGCATGCCCAACAACAGGGAAGGTAGGTGAAACCACACCGGCTCCGCGTGGTCGAACGGCGCCACGAAGCGGACAACATTGTGCTTCCAGAAAAACGACCATACGAAGTCCGGTTCGGCGGCAAGGATCGCCGCGTACCACGGCCCCGCCACGGCAAGGACCGCGACAAGATAGACCGTCCACTGACGGAGCGTGATGCGGGCCGTGCGCCGCTCCAGGAGGGCGTAGGCCGCCGTCGGCGCCGCGACCAGCGCCAGGGCCACCGGCCCCTTCGTCAGAACGCCGAGGGCGCACGCGACGGCCGAGAGCAGCCACCAGCCAACGCGAAGCCGGCGGCCGAGCAGGGCCGCGTGCGCCGCCGCCAGCGCCGCCGTGGTCCATAAACAGAGCAGGCAGTCCATGGTCAGTTCGCGTTCCAGGTAGATGAACCGCGCCGACAGACAGAGCACCAGCGCCCCGCACAGGCCGGCCCGTTCGCCGACGACGCGCCGGCCCCAAAAGTAGGTCAGGAGGACCGTGAAAAGGCCGGCCAAACCCGGCACGAGTCGGGCGGCCCAATCGTGGACTCCGAAGACCGCATAACTCGCCATCACCGTCCAGTAAAGAAGAGGCGGCTTGTCGAGATAGGGTTGGCCGTTCAGGACGGGAGTGAGCAGTTCCGCACGCGCCAGCATCTGCCGGGGGATTTCGGCGTAGCGGGACTCCTGCGGCTCCAGAAGTGGCGCGTGCAGGCGCGAAAAGAAGAGCAGACCGGCGACGACGAGGAGCAGCGCCAGCGCCCCCAGCGGTGGACGGCGCGACGCGGCCGGTTCGGGCGCCGCGCCGGGGAACAGCACCGAAGACCACCAGAACGGCAGCAGGGCGGCGAAGGTGCGCGGAACGTCCCACGCCGATACGGTGCTATTGCCGCGAGCGCGGGGACGATGACGGACGCCGACCTCCGCCACCTCATACCTCAGCTGACGGGCGCGGGTCAGCATCTCCACGTTCACGAAAAAGCCGTTGGCTTCCGGCAGAATCGCCGCCAAGGCGTCCCGCCGAAACACCTTCAGGCGCAATCGCAATCGCGCACGCCCGTGCCGAGAAGGGCGCACGTGAGCATGTTGTAGCCGCGAGACAGCAAGCAGCGCAAACGGGAATCTTCGCGCGCCTCGCGCCAACCGACGGCGACGGGGCAACGCTCGGTCAGCGGAAGGAGGCGGTCGAGGTCGGCGAGGTAAAACTGACAATCCGCATCGGTAAAGGCGACCAAATTAAACCGCGCCGCCTCGAAGCCCGTTCGCAGCGCCGCCCCATAGCCCCTGTTCGCTTCGTGCCGCAGCAGGCGCACGCGCGGCCGCGTCGCCGTCAGTCCCGCGACGACGGCGGCGGTGGCGTCGCGGCTGCCGTCGTCCACGACGAGGATTTCGTAGTCGTCGGTGAAGGCGGCGAGGGCGTCGTCGGCCTCGACCACGGCCTGGCGAACGCCGGCTTCCTCGTTGAACGCGGGCAACACCAGCGACAGCCGCCGTCCGGCGGCTGAATTCGATTGGCCGTCCATGGCGGAGGTTCCTTGACGGGGCGAGGGCGCCAGCGGCCGGCCAAGGTCGCACAAAGGCCGAGCCGGTGTCAAGGCGGACGCTTTCAACCGACCTTCGTGGCCGTGGCGGGAACGGCGCCGTGAGCGGCCAACAGTCGAAGGTTGACCTGCTGGTTCACGCGCCGGGCGTGGGCCGCGTCAACGCAGAGTACTGGGTGTTCGACGCGGTGTAGCAAGCTTCGGAACCGGCCTCGCACTTCCACCGGCGACCAGTCGCCGACCACGTCCATGCCGGCCAGGCGTCCGCGCGCAGCCGACATAAAGCCGTCGAGGACCGCCGTCACCTCGCCCATTCCGAGCACGCCCGAATCCCAGTTGACGACCGACTCGGCGGAGGCCATCACGTCCTTGTCGAGGGAGATGTAGAGCGGACGGCGGCCCAGTTCATCGCGGAAGGGACGAAGAAGCTGTTCCACGCGGGTTCGCGTCGCATGGGTGAACGGCGCCGGGCGCAACGGTTCGTGCGGGACGCGTCCCCAGGCGCCGCGGAGGAAGCGGCGAAAGGCCGGGAAGACGGTGATGCGGCCGTCGCGGAGTTGACGCCACGGCGCCATCCAGCGGAAGGAGTTATCGAAATCGACGTCGCCGCCGACGTGAAAGACGCGCCGGGCCAGCGGCAGCAGCGACGCGTGCCGCAGCCACGTCCCGCAGTGCAGAAACGGCACGCCGCGCATCCAGTCGGGATGGTTGTCGAGCACCAGGAGGTTGAACGGCTCGCGCAGGCGGCGAATCAGGGCGAGGCTGACGTGGTGAAAGTCGCCGGAGCCGTAATAGGTCAGGTGCGGTTCGGCGTCGGTCTCGCCGTCGAGTTGCTCCGAAAGGTCAAGCTCAAAGCGGCGGAACTGGCCGAAGCCGCAGCCCAGGCGGATGCGCGGTCCCCACGCGCGGGCGCCGTCAACCACCTGGACGCCGCGGACCAGCGTCTCTTGAGCGGTCAGGGCGCCGTCCAGGTCGAGAATGCGAACGTCCATGTTCTGTGTGTCCTTATTCAGGGTCCGGTGTTATCTGTTCGGTTAGCCGCGACGCGCAGCGGAGCGCTTGGGATGAAGCGCTCCGCTGCGCGTCGCGGCTAACCAGAATCCGTCAGCCGGACCTGGACTGAGATATACGACAAGCTCACGCCGCCGCACAAGGCGAAGATGACGGGATTTGGTAACATGGGCGAGGTCGCCCGATCGTCCCCGAGGAGATCCCATGATCCGACCCGTCGCGCCCGCCGATACGCCGACGCTGCTCGCCCTCACCGGGGCGACCGGCGTCTTCAAGGAACATGAGCTTCAAGCCCTCCAAGAAGTCCTCGATGAATACCACGAGGCCAACCACGGCTTCGGCCACGTCGCCGTCGTGGACGAACGCGAGGGGCGGCTCGTCGGCTATGCTTATTACGCACCGGCCGCCATGACGGACCATTCGTGGTATCTCTACTGGATCGCCGTCGCCAAGCAGATCCAGGCCAGGGGCGTCGGATCCGGTCTGCTGCGCCACGCCGAGGAGGAGATCCGCGAAAAGGCCGGCCGCGTGCTGTTCATCGAAACCTCGTCGCTGCCTCATTACGATCCGACGCGGCGATTCTACCTCAAGCACGGTTACGAAGTGACGGGGGTGCTGCGCGACTACTACGCCGACGGCGACGATATGGTGGTCTTCCGCAAGCGGCTGATTGAGGGATAGAGGCGGGAGAAAAATGTCCCGCCGCCGGCTGGCCGGGCGTCGCCCGTCACCCGGTTCGCCGAACGGCGGGACGGCCGCATTTTATCCTTTCCGCGCCGCCTGTCCAGAAGATATTTAGAGAATTAGAGTCAAAGTTGTCGCGCTCGCTTTCTCCCTTCCCAGTCGCGGCGCCGGATTTTTACGCGCGTCCCTTGTCCGCGGCCTTAGAATGGGAGCGGAACAGAGGGACGGCCCTCTCCTTTCGCCGTCTCCCGCGCCGCCGGTTCGGCCCGTTTTGCCGGCGCCGGCGGTCGCAGCCCCGATCCTCCGAGGCGTAAGCACAAGCATCCCCGGCGGTTCCGAGGGCCGGCCATGCGCCTCCGCGCGAGGCGCGGCAATCCGGGCGGCGGGCGCAACGGGCGCGGGACGGCGAATCGGCAGAGCCTCCCTAGTTTGTGGCCTTTTTCTCATGCGGCGGCGGCCCACTGGACGATCTTCTGCACTAGCCAAGGCGGAAGACCAACCCCGCCATCCCCGCTCCTGGCCCCCGGGCTGGCGGACTGGTGCGGCGCACAGGTTGTCTCCGCTATTTGGCCGGCCCGCCGCCGCGCCGGTACCGCCCGGCCGCGGCCGCACGCCCCCGACGGACCCTCGGGGACGCGCCCGGGCGGTAAACAAGGCTCCGCGACCGGCCCCCCGCATCGGCCGACCCCGGAGAGGACCCAGCGCATACAAGTTAAGGGAGTGCCTGCCATGAAAAAAGTGTTTACCACCGGCCAGGTCGCGAAAATCTGTAAAGTCGCGCCGCGGACGGTGAGCAAGTGGTTCGATTCGGGCCGGCTGCGCGGCTATCGCATCCCCGGCAGCCAGGACCGCCGCATCCCCCGCGAACACCTCATCCGCTTCCTCAAAGAGCACGGCATGCCGCTGGGCGAGCTGGAGGAGGAGGGGTGGCACAAGATCCTGATCATCGGCGCCGAGCCGCTGTTCATCAGCCGCGTCCAGGAACTCTTGCCCGACGACGAGGATTATCAAGTACGAGACCGCCATGAGCGGCTTCGAGGCCGGCATCCAGGCCGAAAGCTTCCATCCGGACACGATCATCGTGGACCTGGCGATGGGCCGCAGCGAAGGCCTGCAGATCGCCTCGAACCTGCGCCGCAACCCGCAATTTGAAAGCACCCTCATCCTCGCCCTGGCCAGCGAGGACGAGGCCGAGCCGGAGGCGCTGACGAAATACGGATACAGCGAGGCGTTCAAGAAGCCGTTCGACGTGGCCCTGCTCGCCGAGCGCATCCGCACGCTCGTCGAGGAGAAACGCGAAAACAATATGTGAGCCGGGACGTCGCGCGACACGGGAGGAAGCGAGGCTTCCTCCCGTTTTTTTGTTGGAACGGCCGTGCCGGCGGCCGTGTCGTGACCGCGTTCCCAGGCCCCGCCCTATGCATTACCAACAACGGTTAGGGCGACGATAATTGAAGACCCAAGCGATAGCCTTTGGACATGGCCCGCCACTCCTTCGAGCCGCGCCACAGGCACTGGACGCCCGGCTCGCCATCGCCGCCGCGGCCCAAGAAGCCGCCCAAACGCGCCGCCAGGCGAACCGCCTCACGCACGGTTGGCGACGGCCCGTTCGGAGGCAGCCGGAAGTGGCGGAGCAGCACCTCCTGTTCCGCCGCGCCCAAACCTGCTGACAGGTAGACGCACAGCTGCGGATGAAGAGAGGGGAACGAAGGCGCGCTACTGAAGGTTCGCACCCCATGCAGATCGAACACCTCCTCTTCATCGGCGGACGGCTCGATCTCGTCGCACAGCACCATCACTTGAACGCGCGGCAGCACCGATTTCGCCATCCTTCCTCCCTCATCGGTGAAAAAAGGCCCACGGAAGACATCCGTCTTCGCACATTCCTCCGCGGGCTGTCGTTCCGCTTTGATCCGCTTTACGGCTTCTTATCAAGGTTCTTGTTCAGGTCGGCCGGGTCCAGGTCCACCTTGGCGCCGTCCTCGGGCACGTGGATCTTGGCCGACCACAGGATGGCGTTGACCACCAAGCGGCGAAAATCCTCGTTGCCCCAGTTGTCGTGGTAGTGGGCGCCCGTGAAGCCGAACGACCGGCCGCCGTTGGCGCGGTCGAACGCCCACGCCATGATTTCCTCGCGGCCGGGGTGCGACTTCGCGTCCGGCGTGCCGCGAACGGAGTCCGGCGGCGTCGCCTCCAGGATCGGCGTGATCCCCTTCATGCCCGGCGCGAAACGGATGTTGAAGTACCACTCGTCCTTGATCGAAAACGGCTTGACGCCGTGCGTGATCGGGTGCTTCGGCATCGACTTGAAGTCGGCCGTCCAGGTCGGGTTAATCGAATAGCCGGTCTCGTAATATCCGCCCAACCAGCCCAGGATCGGGTCGGCGTTGGCCTTGGGGAACTCGACGGCGTAGTGCAGGCAGACGAGGCCGGCCTTGTCGTCCATGAGCTTTTTCAGCTCCGCCATATGCGAGGGGACGATGGCCGGGTGGCCGCTGCCGCCGTCCATGTAGAGCACCACCGCCTTGGCGTCCTTGAAGGTGGCCTCTGGGTCCTTCGGCCAGCCGTCGCGGGCCATGACCGGGAAGACGCCCGGCGTCTCCTGGAGCATCTTCATGAGGAGGGCGCAGCCGGCGAAGAACTCGTGTTGGCGCGGGCCGTGGCTCTTGTGGCCAGCCACCAGCACGATTTTCTTGAGCGCCGGGTTGGTCGGCTGCTTCTCCAGCGGCACGCCCGACTGGTCATACGGGTCAACGTCGGCGAGCGCGGCCCAGGCCACGGTCGCCAGGCCGGTGAAGAGGGCGACCAGCGCCGCCCTCCAAATCCAAGGCTTCGTCTGCATAGCGGGTTCTCCCTGTGAAAAAGAGGCCGGCGCGGGATCGGCCGGCGTGTGGTGATCTTACCCCGGCGGGCGCCCGGCGGCACGTCCCCGGCGGTTCGATACAAAGGGAGAGGGCGGACGAAAACTCACCGGAAGAGCGCCATGAGCGACCCGCAAACACCTGTTCCAGCCGCCGACCTGCTGGTGCGCCGGCTGGCCGAGTACGGCGTCCGCCGCGTGTTCGGCTACCCCGGCGGCCAGCTCACGCCGGTCTACGACGCCCTCTACCGGCAGTCGGCGATCCGACACATTTTGGCCCGCCACGAACAGGCGGCGGCGTTCATGGCGGACGGCTTCGCCCGCTCCGCGGGCCGGCCCGGCGTCTGCCTGGCGGTGTGCGGCCCCGGCGTCTTCAACGCCGCCACGCCGCTCTCGGCCGCCTTCACCGACTCCACTCCGGTGCTGCTCGTCAGCGGCCAGGTCCCCGCCGCCGGCCGAGGATTGCGCTCCGGTTACTATCATGAAAACAACCAGCTCGCGGCGTCCGCAACCTGGACCAAGGCGCGCGGCCGGGCGGATTCCGTGCAGACATTGGTCCCCACGCTCGACCGCTGCTGGACCGAACTGACGCGCGGCCGGCCGGGGCCGGTCCTCTTCGAGGCGCCCCTGGACGTGCTGCGCGCGGAGTCGACGGCCGAACCGTGGCCGCCGGCCCCCGCGCCAGCGCCCCCCCTTTCGCCGCCTTCGGGGGTCGTGGAAGCGTTGGCCCGTCTTGTCGCCGGATGGCAGCGGCCGCTGCTGCTGGCGGGCGGCGGCGCCCTTTCCGCCGGGGCGGAAGGAGTGTTGCGCCAGACGGTCGAACGGCTGGGCGCGCCGGTCTTTCACACCGCGATGGGCAAATGCGCGTTCCCGGCCGACCACCCCCTTGCGGCGGGAATCCCCTGGCGCCGGGCCACCGCCGACCTGACGAACATGGACGCCTTTTTCTCTCCGCTGTTCGCCGAGGCCGATGGGCTGCTCGCCATCGGCTGCCGGTTCACGCAACTGGCCACCGGCAGTTGGGCGCTGCGCCTGCCGCCGTCGGTCGCCCAGATCGACGTGGACGCCGAGGAGATCGGCCGCCATTACCCCGTCGCGCTCGGAGTTCACGCCGACGCCCGGCTGGCCCTGGAGGAACTGCTGCCGCTATTGCCGCCGGCCCGGCCGCCGTGGGCGCCTCCGCGACCGACGGGCGAACCCTGGCGGCTTCCGGGGATCGACCTCCTCGGGCCGATGAGGCGCGTGCTGCCGGACGACGCCATTGTTTCCGCCGACGTGACGCGGCTGGCCTACCTGCTGATGGCGGAGTTTCCGCTGAACCGGCCGCGCACCTTTCTGCACCCGGCGGGGTCCGTGGCGATGGGCTTCGGCCTGCCCGCGGCGCTGGGGGCCAAGGCGGCGTTGCCGGATCGCCCCGTCGTGGCCGTGGTCGGCGACGGCGGTTTCCTGATGAGCGGCATGGAGTTGGCGACGGCCGTGCAGGAACGGCTTCCCGTCGTCGTGGTGTTGGTCAACGACAACAGCCTGACGCTGATCCGGGCCACGCAGCAGCGGCGCTACGACGGCCGGTTCATCGGCGTCGATCTCCGCAACCCGGATTTCGGGGCGCTGGTGCGGTCCTTCGGCGCCCGCTATGCCCGCGCCGACGCCGACGAGACGTTCGAGCGCGCCTGCGCGAGGCGCTGGATTCGTGCGAACCGGCCGTGGTGGAAGTACGGCCGGGCGACGCGCGCCCGTTATGAAGGATAAACCCAGCGCCCGCGGAAGAGGACGCGGCGGACGGGAAGGTCGGCGCCGAGGATGGAGCGATGCGGGTCGGCGTCCTCGCCCGGCGGCAGCGGCACGACGATCAGGTCGGCGGACTTTCCCGGCGTCAGGCTGCCGGTCTCGTCGGCCCAGCCCAGCGCCTCCGCGCCGGACAGCGTGGCCATGCGCAGCAGGACGGCGCCGGGCAAATCCGGATAGAGACGATGGAGGAAGCGGATTTCGGCCAGTACGTCGAGGTCGGGGTTGGACGCAAGACTGTCGGTGCCGACGGCGACGCGGACGCCGCGGGCAAGGAACTCACGAAACGGATGCGGCGGATGGCCGAAAGCGGCGTGGGTGCGCGGGCAGTAGACGATAGCGCCGTTGGTAGGAATCCTCGCGTCGGGCTTGAGGTAGTTGCCGTGCGCGAAGGCGACCGAGGCGGCGCGGCGCGTGTTCCACAGCACGCGGTCGGGGCTTTTCGCCAGCCCAGTGGCGTCCCAAACGCCCAGGTCTCGCAGGAACGGGACGAATGGACCGCTGTGGCGTTCGAGAAGCTCCAGTTCGGCGGCCGTTTCCGCCAGATGCACGGCAAGGGGCAACCCGAGACTCGCCGCCTGGCGAAACATTTCTCTTCGGACGCTATACGGGGCGTGCGGACTGACGCCGGGCCGACATATCGGTCCCGCGCGCGGCTTGTCCGCGAGCCAGGCCTTCAAGTTCATGCAGGCTCGGACGGCCCCGCTTCGTGTCAGACCAAGGAGTTCAAAGAACACGACGGATCGAAGGGGCGATTCGGCAAGAATGGGCCAACTCAGCCCCTGCCCCGAAATGTCGCCAACCAAGCTGACGCCGAAAGCCACACTTTCGGCCATGCCAGCGCGGACGTCAGCCTGAATATGTTCGGCCGCCACGCCACGGCGGTGAGCGATCACTGCATTTAGCCACTCCGTAAAATCCCCTGTGAACGGCACGCGGCCGTGCGCCCCCGTCAAATCCAAATGCGTATGCGCGTTGACCAATCCCGGCAACACGGCCGCGTCGCCGAGGTTGAAATCGGCGGTGCGGACGCCGTGAGCTTCGACAGCGACGATCTTCTCGCCGTCCACGACGACCACGCCGCGCTCCAGCGGCGGCCGGTCCACCGGGAACACCAGGCGGGCGGTGAGGGACCAGGAGGCGGACGACATTGCCATGCGGCTTCCACGCTTCCGGCTATTCCTTGTGCGGCAGTTTCACCGTCAGCACCGGGCACGGCGCCAAACGGATGATGTGTTCCGCGGTGCTTCCCATCAGGATCCGACTAAGGCCGGTTCGGCCGTGCGAGCCGATGACAATCAGGTCGCATCGTCGCTCCTGGGCAATCCGAGCGACCACGTGGGCCGGCTCGCCGTCGAGGACCAGGCGCTCGACGGCGACGCCGGGTGCGGCGTCCGCGGCCTCGTTCTCGGCGGCCTCCAGTCGGTGATGGTACTCGGCCGGCTGCGGCGCCGACGCCTCGCCAAAACTGACCTGTTCCTCGCTCAACGGCCGGGCTACGTGCAGCACCAGGACCGAGGCCTTGTGGATGCGGGCCAGATCGACGGCGATGTGGAAGGCGTGTTGCGAGTATTCCGAAAAGTCGGTCGGGTGGAGAATGCGGCGGATGGTGAACACGGGACGACTCCGAGGTGTGGGGCGAAGAGGAGGAACCAACTCTTCTCCTAGCCGAATTATACCCGGAGAAACGGCCGGGTGGGGCCGAAATGCTCGCATGAATCTTCCGGCAGGTTCGGCAAAGTCGGAAGCGGGGCGGGCCGATACTAAGTACGAGAGGCCGAAAATCGATCAAGGAGGCGCTTGTGTGTAGACAACGAGCTTTCGCCTTCGCCCGGATGTCGGCGACTGTCGTCTTCCTGAGCCTGATCGCGGGCGTTCGCGCGCGGCGCAGGCGCCACCCCTGACGCCGCCAGTCAATGACCCGCACTCCGCCTACGTGTCGATGCCGGCGCCGCTGGTGCGACCGTCGCATTTTGCCGTACTCCCGCCGGAACAGGGGCCGCCGCCCCGGCCGGCGCCGGCGCCTGTTCCCGCGCCGGCCGCCCCCTCGACGGCCGGCTCCGTATCGACCCCGGCCAGCATCTTTCCGCCGGCCGTGCCCATCGACCTGCCTTACGCCCTCCATCGGGTCAACGCCAGCAACCCGACCATCGCCATCGCCCGCGAGCGCGTGGAAGAGGCCTACCAACGGCTGCATCAGGCCCAGGTGCTCTGGCTGCCGAACCTCTGGGCCGGAGGCAATCCCTACAACCCGACCACCTTGCCGCTGTTCTATCATCACGACGGGAACATACAAAACTCGCGCGGCCAAGTCTTTACGGTGGATCGAAACGCGGTATTCCTGGGCGGCGGCGTCGGACTGAATTTCGAGCTGGCAGACGCCTTCTTCGCCCCGCTGGTCAATCGTCAGCTGACCGAGGCGGAAGCGGCGCGGGCCCGCGTCGTGACCGACGACGTCCAGCTCGACGTGGCCCTGACGTATCTGGACCTGCTCCGCGCCTACGGGGCGCTGGCGGTCAACGCCGAGACGCTGGCCAACGCCGAGACGACGCTTCGCTTCGCCCGGGCCGGCGTGAAGAGCGAGCTGGCCAAGCCCGCCGACGCCAACCGGGCCGCCGCCGAGGTCGAGTTCCGCCGCCAGGAGCGCATCGACCTCCAGGGCCAGGCCGCCGCCGTCTCCGCCCGCCTGGCGCAGCTGTTGTTGTTGGAGCCGACGGTCGATCTCCGTCCGGCCGACCAGACGGTCGTGCCGATCACGCTCGTGCCGCCGGCCCCCTCGCTGGATGATTTGGTCGCCGTCGGTCTGCTGAACCGGCCGGAGCTGGCCTCCGACCGCGCCCTCGTGGTCGCGGCTTTGCAGACCTGGCGCAGCGCCCGATGGCGGCCGCTCATCCCGAGCATCCAGCTGACCTACTACGGCGGCAGTTACGCCGGCGGCACTCCGGAACTGAACGCCACCGCCGGCCGCGACGACCTGTATGCGCAGGCCGTGTGGCAGCTACGCAACCTCGGCTTGCGCGACCTGTTCGAGGCCCGCGAATATCGGTCGGCTTACCGCGCGGCCAACCTGCGCGTGGTGGAGACTTCGGCGCTGGTGGCCGCCGACGTGACCACGGCGGCGAAACTCGCCCGCAGCCGCGAAGCGACGCTGGCCGACGCCCAAGAGGACGTGCGCCAGGCCGAATTGATGTGGCAGCGTTTGCTGAAATCGACGTTCGGACTCGGCGGCGAGAAGGGCATGAATTACGAACCCCTCGAGGCGTTGCTCGCCGAGCAGCAGCTAAACCAGGCGCGACTCCAATACCTCGATGAGGTCATCGGCTACAACCGCCAGCAGTTCCGGCTCTACTGGGCGCTGGGCCAGCCGCCGGAGAAGGCGCTGCCCTGCGCCGCGGCGCGGCCGGTCGCGGTTCCCGTCCTGCCGCCCGCGTCCTCCGCGAAGCCATAACCGGAGGCCAGGCCATGCGACGTTTCCTCCTTTACGGATTGTTTTTTCTCAGCGGCGGCAGCGCGCTGGTGTACGAACTCGTCTGGCAACGGCTGCTCAATCTGGTGTTCGGGGTCAGCACGCTGTCGGTCAGCACGGTGCTGGCCGCCTTCATGGGCGGCCTAGCCCTCGGCGGCCTGGCGTTCGGTCGATGGGCCGACCGCACCCGGAACCCGCTTCGCCTGTACGCCGGCGTCGAGGCCGCCATCGGCCTCACGGCCCTGCTCGTCCCCCCCGGCTTCGCCCTGGTGACCGCCTTCTACACCTTCCTGCACGCCCGCCTGCAACCGGGCCCGGGTTTGGAAGCGCTGATCCGCTTCGGCCTGAGCATGATCGTGCTGACGGGGCCGGCCGCGCTGATTGGCGGCACCCTGCCGATCATGAGCCGGCTCGCCGCCCGCCGCGACGACGACCTGCCGGGCGCGTTCAGCCTGCTGTACGCCGTCAACACGCTCGGGGCCGTCCTCGGCGCCGCGCTGACCGGCTTCCTCTTCCTCCACTATATCGGGATGCAGACGACCTTATTTGTCGCCGTATCCGTCAACGGGGCGGCGGCGCTGGGGGCGGCCTTGCTCGGCCGTTCCGCGTCGCCCTTGGCGAGCGGCCGGCGTGAGCCGGCCGGTGTAGCATCCTGTCTCCGAGATGGTGAAGCACCGGCCGGCTCACGCCGGCCGCTCGCCCAAGGTGCGGGATGGCTGCCGTTCGCTTGCGCGGCCCTGACGGGGGTGGCGTCGATGGGCTTCGAGGTCGCCTGGACGCGCATCCTCGGCATCCTGACCTCCAACAGCGCTTACGGCTTCGCCCTGATCCTGACAGTGTTGCTGCTCGGCCTGGGCTTGGGCGGCTTCCTCCAAACGTGCTGGATGCGGCGGCCGGGCGATTCCTGGCGGCGGCTGGCCCTCTGCCAGTGGCTCCTCGCCGGCCTCACCCTGGCCGGCCTTTCATACTTCAAAACAACTCCACAATGGCTCGAATACTGCTACGACGGCAATTCGGTCGCGTCGGTCTTCCTCGGCGAAGCGGCCCTGACCGCGGCGGCCGTGTTCCTGCCGGCCGTGTGCATGGGCCTGTCGCTGCCGCTGCTGGTCGCGGCCGTCGCCTCGGAGCGCGAACGGTTCGGCGGCGCCGTCGGCCGCCTCTACGCCGTCAACACCCTCGGCTGCGTCGTCGGCCCCTTCCTGGCCGGCTTCGTCCTCATCCCGCGACTCGGCATCCAGGCCACGATGGGCCTCGTCGTCGCCGCCTCGGCGCTGGTGGGCCTCGTCGCCTGGCTTCGGGCGCCGCGACCCGGTTTCGTCTGGCGCGCCGGGATCGGCGTCGCGGCTGGCGCGGCGATGCTGGTCGGCTGGTTCATGGCCCCGGCCGGGGGCTTCACCAAGTCGGCGATAAGAGAACCCGAAAAACTCCTTTATTATGCCGAGGGCGACAACGGAACCGTGACCGTCGTGGAGGAGCCGAACGCGACGCGACTCATCATGGTGGACGGCCAGCCCGTGGCAGGCACGTCGCTGACCAGCGTAATCGACCAGAAGATGTTGGCCCACCTGCCGCTGTTATTGCACCCGGCCCCGCGCCGCGCCCTGACCGTCGGCTTCGGCAGCGGCGGAACCAGCTATAGCATGGGGCTGCACGGCGTCGACGTCGATTGCGTCGAGATCGAGGCCAAGGTGCCCGCCGCCGCCGCGAACTTCGAGTCGGAAAACCACGACGTCCTCCGACGGCCGCGCTACCGTCTCATCCTCGACGACGCCCGCGGCTGGCTCCGCGTCGCCCCGGTGCGCTACGACGCCGTCGTCACCGACTGCACCAATCTTCAATACAGGAGCAACGGCGATCTTTATACCGTGGAATACTTCCGGCTGATGAAGGACCGCCTGACGCCGGACGGCGTGGCCGCCGCCTGGGTCCCCGCCGACGGCATCGGCGACGCCGACCTCAGGACGCTGATCCGCTCGTTCCACACGGTGTTCCCGCACACCAGCGTCTGGTACATGAATTCGCTGGCCACCGACTTCCTGATTGTCGTCGGCACGCCCGCCGCGCCGGCCATCGACCTGGATGCCTGGGCGCGGCGGATGCGCCGGCCGGAGGTCGCCGCCGACCTGGCCGAGGCGGGCCTCGACGACCCTTGCCGGCTAACCTACACGATGCTCACTGCCGAGGAACAACTCGACAAATACCTCGGCGCCGGCCCGCTCAACACCGACGACCGGCCGGTCCTCTCCTATTCCACCTACGGCGCCGGTTACCAAAATACCATCGCCGAAAACCTCATTCACCTCATGGCGTGCCGCGTGGACGCGGCGCGGTTCGTGAAACACGCGGCGCCGGGAGACCTGATGCCGCGCCAGTACGCCGCCAGCAACGAGCTTCTGCTCGGCCACGTCACCGACCTGATGGGCCGGCGCGCCGAAGCGGCCGTTCACTACCTGCGCGGCAGCCGGCTCCTCCCTGACGACGCCGACCTGCGCGATCTGCTGCGAATGAGCTACTTAAGGCTGGGGTCGCGGCCACGCGCGGAAGCGGCCGAGTAGAATCAAGACTAAGCGCTCCCCTTCGGGTCGCGGCTAAACGAACCGCCCCCATTCCGTCGCGTCGCTTGAAATCCTTCCCCCAAAGTCCTATCACACTTGCTGGATGCCACTCGAGAGCGACACCCCAGAAGGAATACGCGCGATGCCAGTCGGCTATCTCACCTTGGTCCTGCACGCCCATCTGCCGTTCGTCCGACACCCGGAGTACGAAGACTTCCTCGAAGAGGACTGGCTCTACGAGGCCATCACCGAGACCTACATCCCGCTGCTGGAGGTGTTCGACGGTCTGGAGCGCGACGGCGTCGATTGGCGCGTCACCATGTCGGTGACGCCGACCCTGGCGGCCATGCTCAGCGACCCGCTGTTGCAATACCGCTACGTCCGCCACATCGACAACCTCATCGCCCTCACCAACAAAGAGCTCGAACGCACCCGCTGGGCGCCGGAGTTCCATCCGCTCGCCCAGATGTACCACCAACGCTTCACCCGCGCCCGCGACATCTTCGTCAAGCAGTACAACAACAACCTACTCACCGGGTTCCGCCGCTTCTTCGACACTGGCAAGCTGGAAATCATCACCTGCGCCGCCACGCACGGCTTCATGCCGCTGATGGTGGTCAACGAGAACGCCCGCCGCGCCCAGATCGAGATCGGCTGCCGCGAGTTCGAGCGCCACTTCGGCAAACGGCCCAAGGGCATCTGGCTGGCCGAATGCGGCTACATCGAAGGCCTCGATAAGCTCCTCAAGGAGGCCGGTCTTCAGTATTTCTTCGTGGACACGCATGGCGTCCTGTTCGCGGAGCCGCGGCCGAAATACGGCGTGTACGCCCCCATCCTCTGCCCCGGCTCGAACGTCGCCGCCCTGGCCCGCGACACCGAATCGTCCAAGCAGGTCTGGAGCGCCATCGAAGGCTACCCCGGAGATTACAATTATCGCGATTTCTACCGCGACGTCGGTTTCGACCTCGATTACGAATACCTCAAGCCACACCTACACCAGACCGGCATCCGCAGTCTGCTCGGCGTCAAGTATTACAAGATCACCGGCCGCACCGACCACAAGCAGCCCTACGACCCCAAGACGGCGCTGGACAAGGCCGCCGAGCACGCCGGCAACTTCCTGTTCAACCGAGAAAAGCAGGTCGAATGGCTGTCCGGCTCGATGGACCGGCCGTCGCTGATCGTGGCGCCGTATGACGCCGAGCTGTTCGGCCACTGGTGGTTCGAGGGGCCGGACTGGATCAACTTCCTGCTGCGCAAGCTGCACTACGACCAACAGACCGTCAAAACCATCACGGTCCCGGAGTATCTGGAACAATTCCCGCACCAGCAGGTGTCGCAGCCGACGATGTCGAGCTGGGGCTACAAGGGCTACAACGAGGTCTGGCTAGAAGGCTCCAACGACTGGATCTATCGCCACCTGCATGAAGGCGCCGACCGCCTGGTGGAACTAGCGCGAGAACCCCGAGACGACGCCGCTGCGCCGCCGCGCCCTCAACCAGGCCGCGCGCGAACTGCTGCTGGCCCAGTCCAGCGACTGGGCCTTCATCCTCAAGACCGGCACCATGGTCGATTACGCCGTCCAGCGCACGCGCGTTCACGTCGCCAACCTGAACCACCTCTACGAATCGCTCAAGCGCAACGAGATCGACGAGCACTGGCTGGCCGAGATCGAACGGCGACACAACATCTTCCCCGACATCGATTACCGGGTTTATGCTTGAAGGGACGTCGTTTGAAACTTTTCGCGGGACCGTTCCGCGCCTACCCCAAACGAACGCCGTCCGGGTTGAACCACGAGATGAACACCGCGTCGGCCGCGCCGGTGGGCGTCCTATCCACGATGGGGCGCGGCGCGCTCCCTTGCACTTGGGCGCCGGTCGCTTGCCCACCGGCCGCCGCGGCGCTGCTGCTCCCCGGTACGGCGGGCGTAAAGATCAACGACCAGCTGTTGATGACGCCGACGACGTTGCCGGATCGGTCCTGCACCGTGAGTTTCCAGACGCCGGCCGCGTTCATGCCGTTGAAGATGGAGAGAGGGATTTCCGGACGGAACGATCCCGTAAACGGCGCGGCGGCGGAGCCGATGGCGGTCGAAGCCGTATCGACGAAGACGGTGTTCACGAAATTGGCCCCGGCGCCGCCGCGGCCGAGGGCCAGCACAATCTGTGTGCCGTTTGGCGCCTGCAAATAGAGATACAGAGGGCCGTCCTGGGCGGCGGTGATGTTCAGCTGCACTTTAACCGCGGTGATGGTAAAGCTCTGGTTGACCGTGATGCTGGAAGACACCGTGCCGTAGGCCGGGACGGGCACGGCCCCGGTCGAGGAAAATGTGTACGTCGCCGGCGTCAGCGTGAAGCTGGCGGTGTAAGGCGTCAGAGACCCGCCGAGGTGATCGACGACGCCCGCGGGGATCGACAACGTATATACCCCGCCCGCCGTCTGCGTGTTGAAATCGATCAGGTATTGATGGCCGTCCGAGCCGGGCGCCAGCATGACGGCGGTCAAGGGCACGGTCTGGCCGGACGGGTTGGTGAGGTGGACGTTCGCGGCGGTGAACTTGGCCGGGTCGATGATCTGATCGAAGGTGACGAGGATGCTGTTGAGCGAATGGCCGTCCGGCCCGCTGAACGCCGCGCTCAGGACGTGCGCCGCGGCGGGCGGCGCGGCGACGTAGCCGACCGCGGCGCCCGCGTTGACGATGCCGCCGGTGATCGTTTTGCCCTTGAGACTGGCCAACGGCGTCACCGTGGAAGTCACCTGCGCGATGACCTGTTGGTAGGTCCAGGTCGGGTGCTGGCCCCACACCAGGGCGAGCGTCCCCGTGACGAACGGCACGGCCTGGGAGGTCCCGGTGTAGGAGACGAAGCGGCCGCCCGGCGCGGTGCTGAGGATGCCGACGCCGGGGGCGGCCAGCGTCACCGTGGAGGCGCCGTAATCGGAGTTCGACCAGAGCTGACCCGTGTTGGTGATCGCGGCCACGGACACGATGTTGTTGAGCTGCGGCGTGTACAGGGCCGGGTAGGTCGGCTGGCTCGCGCCGCCGTTGCCGGCCGCGACGACAAAGATTTGCCCCGCCTGTTGGGCGGCTGCGATGGCGTTGAACGTGTCGCCGCTGGCCCCCACCAGCGCCCAGCTGTTGTTGGAAATCTTCGCGCCGTGCTGGATGGAATAGTCGATGGCGGCGATGATGTTGGCGACGCTGCCGGTGCCGGTGGAGTCGAAGACCTGCAGGTCCATGATCTGGACGTTCCAGTCGACTCCGGCCACGCCTACGCCGTTGTTGCCCTGCGCCGCCAGGGTGCCGGCGACGTTGGTGCCGTGGCCGTTTTCGTCGAACGGGTTGTTGTCGTTGTTGACGAAATTCCAGCCGAAAAAGTCGTCGGGATGGGCCGTGTCGCCGTCCTTGGTGTCATTGCCGTTGTTGTCCCAGCCGCCCTGGGAGAACGGCCGGAGCAGGTCGCCCGCGTCGATGCGGCCGTCGCCGTTTGTGTCCCAGACGAGTCCCTTGTTCACCGGATTATTGAGGTCGGCGAAGGTGATGACGCCGGGCGTCGCCGTCACGATTTGCGACTTGTACACGACCTTGTCGAACGTGCCGTCGCTCGACTTGGTGTACCACCAGTTGGGGACCTCCGCCTGGTTGATCCAGATGTTCTGATACAGGTCCGCATTGTCGTAATCGATTCCCGTGTCGATCGCGGCGACGGTGACGCCGGGGCTGCCAGTCGTCACGGTCCAGGCCTGCGTGGCCTTGATATCGACGCCGGCGGCGCCCCCGTTCTGGCCGGTGTTCTGCAAACCCCACTGGTTCGGAAATTGCGGGTCGTTGGGTGTCCCCGCGACGGTTGCGAGATAGTCCGGTTGCGCGGACAGCACCCGCGGGTCGGCCTGGAACAGCGCCAGGGCGGCCGGCACGGACAGGCCCGCCAGGCGCACCTCGTACAACCCCGGCACGGAGTTGAGTTGCGGTCCAAGCACGGCGCCTGGGACGTTGAGCACGGGCGCCGGGCCTGCCGGCGCCGCCGTCCGGAATTGCACCAGGATTTGCGTCGGGTCGTAGGCGGCGGCGCTGAGGAGGGTGCGGTCTTCCAGGGCTTCGAGGCGAAGGCAGGCGCGGACGGGGCAAGACGCCGTTCGTGGCGGACAAGTCATTGGTGCGTCCTCGAGTCGTCGTTGATCGAAGCGGGGAGGGTCGGATGGGCGCGGCGCGGACGACCCGATGTGGTCCGTTCCGTCGCCGCAGTCGTCCACCGACCAGGGGGGTTGTTGCCACGCCGAGGCGTGCGGCCTCGCGTCGCCCGTTTCGTCTTGCGAACGGGCGGAAGAGACCTTGGATATCCAGTCCGGATTTCTCGAAGGACCGAAAAGCCAGGGTCGTTCGGCAACCTTCCTATCGGCCGCAGCTTACCTGAGTGTTTAAAGCTACGCACGGCGTTTCCGGCGCGCGGCCCGCGGGGTACGGGTTTTGCGGGCGCGGCCGCCGACCGCCTTAAAGTGAAACGATTAGGTCGATGACCCGGCCGTCGGGGCCGAATCGTCCGCGAGCCGGCGCGGCCACAGGGCGGCCTGGGCGTCCGCCAGTCGCAAGCTAACGCTTTTTGCTTTGTTTTCCGGCTTTTCCGTCTCTGCCCGACCTTCGGGCCGCCGTTCGTGGGCGGCGTCGCAAAGGCTACCGCGATGACGCGTCCGAGTCGGACGAGGTGCAGGGAGAACACGCGCCAGAGCCGGAGGCCGACGGATCGTCCGGTTGGGCAGCCACGGCTTGACCGCTCAGGACTTGCCCAGCAGGAGATCGAGGACCCAGCATCCGCGGACGTGAACCGCTCCCTGCTCGCGGCAGTGGGCGAGGATGTCCATGTTCGTGTTGCCGGCGTCCTCCAGGGCGTCCGCCAGCAGCTGCATGTCCTCGAACCTCCTCTGCTCGTAGATCACGTTCGCCAACTTGACTACGGCTCCATCGTTCCACGCCAACATACCTGGAGCAATCTGTACGGGGCGGAAGGGGTTTCCGAAGATGTCGCGGAGCAGGCACGACTGGGCGGCCCGTTCCTCCCACTTCGCTTGTTCCGCAACGCAACCAACGCCCTCCGCAATTTCTGAAGCTACGCACAGCGAAGCAGCAGGGTCAACAAAACAAATGAGGTTTCGAATCGCTTCGAACGTGTCAAGGCCCCGAAAACCTTCCAACTCGTCCTGGTCAGCCGCCGCCAGGAAGGCTTCCCAGGCAGTTGCCGCTTCGTCTTCCGTAGCCTGACCATCCACTACACGCTCTTCCACTTCGATACAGTGTCGGGTCCGCATGTCCGTTAGCAGGTGCCAGACCCGCCGAAAACATGCACTCCCGAACAACAACAACTTGCGACGGTCCCACCTGCAGGGGAAGTAATTTAACATGTCGTATGGGTCCGTGCAGCTGAGCCATTGTTCCTCGTTCATGGCGTTATTCCTTCTCGACCGGAACCAGCCGCAGCGTGATCGTCTCCGGTTCCGCGAGTTTGCGGATCTTCGTTTCCAACTCCGCCGCTTTCTTCTCCGCGTCCGCCAGCGGGATACCCTTCGGCGTGTCCGGCCGCTTGTAACCCACGTCGGTCAGCCAAGCCAGGCCCAGCATCGCATCGCGCTCCGCCGTCAGCTTGCCGATCTCCGCGGCGCGCACGTTCGTGGACAGGTCCTTGAAGCGCGTCAGGTCCACGCCGGCCGTCAGTTCCTCGCGGCCCGCTTCGCCGAGCTTCTTGTCGCCTTCAAACAAGCCGTACTTCTCATGCGGCGCCTTGCGCACGGTCAGAGTGTAGCGGTCCAGACGTTCGCCGATCTTCTCCGTCTCCGCCAGACGGTGGTCCCACGCAGGGTCCATCGGCATCGGCACGCGCGTCCGCCAGGTGAACTTCACTCCGCCGCCGTCCGCCGTCAGGTCGCTCACCTGCCCGGCCGCCGCCTTGCCGGCCCTGGCGTCGATCACGGCCGCTTCCACGTCCGCGGGCGCGTGCCACGCCCGCAAGATCGCCTGCGCGATCAGCCAGTGGCCGGTCTCGTTGACGTGAACGCCGTCGCCGGAAAGGCGGTATTTCGGGTCGCTTTTACGCATCTCGGCGAGGTATCGACTGATTGCCGCATGGGCGTCGGCCACGACGATGCCCTTGTCGCGCAGCGTCAACAGCCATTCCGAGTAGCGCGTTAGCACGTCGTCGTAGCCTTCATACGGCCGCATCCAGCTGAACTTGTCGGCCGTCTTCGGCAGCAGTTTGTCCCTGATCGCCAGCGGGTCGAACGGCGGCGGCGTCACCACGACCACGCGGGCGCCGGCCCTGGTCGCGCGGCCGATCAAGTCCTTGATGCCCTCCTGATACTTTTTGAATCGCTCTTCGCTGAATGGATAATAGATGCCGTCGTTCATGCCGTAACAGAGCACGACGACGTCGGGTTTCGTCCGGGCCAAGACGCGGTCCACGCGCTCATGCACGTCGGGGCGCGGGTAGGGGTGGTCCGGTTCCGAAAGGCCGCTGACGGTCTCGCTGGGCAGGCCCAGGTTCAGTAACTCGTATTTCCGATCCGGAAATCGGGTGAAGAGGTAGGCGTCGAGGTAGGCGATGTAGTGGCCGGCGAAGGTGATGCTGTCGCCGAGGAAGACGACGCGGCCGCCTTCGGGCGGAAGAAAAACCTTGTCCTCGGCCCGCGCGGCCGGCGCGACGGCGGTCAGGGCCAGGGATGCGATCAGCAAGCGGACCATGCGCGTCCTCCCGATGGGACCTCAGTGACGAACGGCCTTTTTTCGCGTCGCCCCTGTCATGGTATGGGTGGTGCGCCGTAAGGTAATCCCGGTACGCGGGGACGGGGAAATGGGAGAGCGCGATGACCAGGAAAACCGTCGTGTTGGAGGCGATCGAGCGCTACGTTCACGGCGTCTTCAGCAAGGAGACGCCGGTGCAGCAGCGACTCCGCGCCGAGACCGCCCGGATGCCGCATGGCGCCATGCAAATCGGTCCCGATCAGGGGGCGCTGCTGGCGCTGCTGGCGCGTCTGGCGGGGCGCGGCGGGCGCTGGAGGTCGGCGTGTTCACCGGCTACAGCGCCCTGGCGGTCGCGGCCGCGCTGCCGGCGGACGGTAAACTGATTGCCTGCGACGTGAGCGACGAGTGGACGCGCGTCGCCCGCCGCTACTGGCAAGAGGCCGGTCTGTCGGATCGGATCGAGCTGCGCCTCGGGCCGGCGGCGGAGACGCTGGCCGTGCTGCTCCGCGACGGCGCCGGAGACACCTTCGATTTCGCCTTTATCGACGCCGATAAGGAGAATTACGACGCCTATTACGAGGCCTGCCTGCGCCTGGTGCGGCCAGGCGGGTTGATTGCCGTCGATAACATGCTTTGGGGCGGGGCGGTCGCCGATCCCAAGGTCAACGACGCGGAGACGAAAGCGATCCGGGCGTTGAACCTCAAGGTCCGCGACGACGGCCGCGTCGAGGCCTGTCTGCAGACGGTGGGCGACGGAGTGCTGCTGGCGCGAAAGCGGTAGGAATTCGGCGGAGGCGGACGTGGAACAGTGGGAGCAACGTCGTTGCGGCGCGCTCGGCCGATCGAACGGTTCGGTGCAATGGCGGGTGTGGGCGCCGCGGGCGAACCAGGTCGATCTGGTCCTGATCGACGGCGACCGGCGGCGGCGCCTGCCGATGGAAGCGGAGGGGCGCGGCTACTTCCGTCATACGGAGGCCGCCGTCCCGGAAGGGCAACGCTACGCTTACCGTCTCGGCGACGGGCCGGAACGCCCCGACCCCTGTTCCCTGTGGCAGCCGGACGGCGTGCATCGGCCGTCGGCGGTGCTATTCCCCGAACGCTTCCCCTGGTCGGATGCGGCCTGGGTCGCGCCGAAGCGCGAGGAACTGGTCTTCTACGAGTTGCACGTCGGGGCCTTCACTCCGGAAGGGACGTTCGACGCCGTTATCCCACGGCTGGCGGCCCTCCGGGATTTGGGAGTTACGGCCGTCGAATTGATGCCGGTGGCGCAGTTCCCCGGCGCGAAACTGGGGCTACGACGGCGTTCACCTTTTCGCCCCGCAGAACAGTTACGGCGGCCCGCACGGCCTGGCGCGGCTCGTGGACGCCTGCCATGCGCACGGCTTGGCGGTCTTCCTCGACGTGGTTTACAACCACTTCGGGCCGGAAGGAAACTACGCCGGCGAGTTCGCTCCCTACTTTTCGGGTCGTTATTTGACACCCTGGGGGCCGGCCTTCAACTACGACGGCCGCGGTTCCGACCCCGTGCGCGATTTTGTCCTCGACAACGTGCGCCTCTGGATCGAGGACTACCACTTCGACGGCCTGCGGCTCGACGCCGTTCACGCCATGCACGACGGCCGGCCCGTCCACATCCTCCGCGAAATCAAGGAGACGGCCGACGCGGCGGCGGCACGACGCGGACGACATGCCGTTGTCATCGCGGAAAGCCATCTGAACGACGTGCGGGTGCTGCTGCCGCCGGAACGCGGCGGCTACGGCCTCGACGCCGAATGGCTCGACGACTTTCAGCTCCAGGTCCATGCCCACCTGACGGGCGAACGGCACGGCAAATACGTCGATTTCGGCCGGCCCGCCTATTACGCCCGGCTGCTGGAGCGGACCTTTATTTTGGACGGGGTTTATAGCGAATACCGCGGCCGTCGCTGGGCGCGCCGGCGGACGGCCGACCGGGCGACCGCTTTGTCGGCAGCGTCCAGACGCACGATCAGGTCGGCAACCGGGCGTTCGGGGAGCGGCTCGGCGTCCTCGTCGGCCCGGCGGCGCGGCGGTTGGCGGCCAGCCTGCTGCTGCTGGCGGCGCACCTGCCGCTGCTGTTCATGGGGGAAGAATACGGCGAGGAAAACCCGTTCCTGTTTTTCTGCTCGTTTGAAGACCGCCAATTGATTGAGAACGTGCGCAAGGGCCGGCAGCGGGACTACGGCTTCGCGGGCGGCGTGCAAGTCCCCGATCCGCAAGACGCCGCCACGTTCGCGGCGTCGAAACTGAGTTGGTCGTGGCCGAAAGGCTCGGGACGGGCGGGAATGCGGCGGCTGGTACAGGACCTGTTGGCGTGTCGGCGGCGTTGGCCCGCCCTCCGCGATTTCAGCCGACGCGCCGCCCGCCTGTTGCCCGACGAGAATACGGCAGTGATCTTGCATCTGGTGCGCGGCCATAATGACCTGAACTCCTATTTCAATCTGACCGCGCAACCACGGCCGCTGACCGACCCTTGTAGCGCACTGCTATTCACCTCGGAGGCGACGGCTTACGGCGGCACACGGCCGGACGGCGCGGCGGTAACGGAGTTGCGGCCCTACGAGTGCGTTGTATTCGGTAAGGAGGGAGTCAGCCCGTAAGGGGCGGCGGTTAAGAGCTAGGGACCAGCCCTTTCAAGGTGCCCGTCTTTTCTTATCCCGAGTCGCTAACAGCCGGGCGGTGGACACATGTGGCTTGTCCTTGTGATGAATGCGCTCGGGTCGCGGTTTTTTCGGCCCGCGCGGATGACGTTGGTAAGCCAACAAGCGAGCATTGCTCGCCAGTTCCTTCAATTGCACGGCCAACTGGGCGACGGTCAGGTCGCGGAATTGCTCCCACTCGGCGCCAGGGATCGCGATCATCATTCCCCGATACACGCCCTTGACCTCGTCCGTCAGGTAATAGGTCGATACCGTCTCCTCAACGACCTCGCGACCATGCACCGCACGCAACGCCGCGCGCACCACCGCCAACACGTTATACGCCACCAACGACACGCAAAAAGCGAACAACGCCGCTTTCGGGTATCCCAGCCTGGTCTGCTCGCTCTCCAGCGTCGATTCCAACACCTGGAACAGCGATTCAATCTTCCAACGCTTCCGATACAAATCCGCCACCAGACTGGCGCCGGCCACCCGCGCCGGCAGATTGGTCAAGACATGGATCACCCGGTCGCCATCGCGCGTCGGCGTGGGCAGACGCAACTCCAGCCGCCGCACGATCAGGGTTTCGCCGGTCTCCGGGTTGTTCAGCCGAACCTTTTGCTCCCAGACCTCCACGTCCTCGCTTTCGCCCGCGTACTCCAGTTCGGTGACCGCTTCCCAGGGCAAGTTCTGGTGCTGCCGGACCACGAAGCAGGCGTCCCGCGCGGCGACGCCGAACAAAAAGCCCAGCGTGCAAAAATTGCGATCTTCAATCCACACGTCGTTGGCCTCGACCGTGGCCAAAACCTGGTCGAGCAAGGCACGCTCTTGCGTATGCCCGTCCTCGCACGGGAACACGTCGATGGCCAGCATCAACGCCGGGTCCAGCACCACCAGCGATTTGCCGGGCAACGGACCCGCCGCGATCGTCCGCAGTTCCTGCACGCGGTGTTCGGTTTTCGCCAGGCAATTGCCGTCGAGGATCTTGACACGGTAACCGGGCAGTAGGTCCGGCAACGCGCCCCCGAGCTCACGGATCACTGCCGTCAGGCTCGCGGCCGTCTGGCGGGTCAAGGCCGCGGACACCTGGGGTTCGACGCCGTTGAGTTTGTCGTAAACGGCCGTGCGCGACACGGTAAAGCGTTCACGCTGCTTCTGGTACGCGGCATTGGCGGAGGGATAGATTCCACACACGACCTGACCCATCAGCTCAACGGTCTGCGAAAACAACAGCGCGCGAGTATATTGGCTATCGGCGTGTTCCTCGAACAGTGCGTCCACCGACTCCGGGGTCAGCACGTGTTCGAGCAGGCCCCGGACCATGACGGCCGCCGGACTCTCTTGAACGAAGCGATTGAAAACCGAGTTGAGCAGCATGGCGGCTTCCCTACCAGGTTTTGGTGTATCCTTACGCTGGAAGCCAGCTTACTGAAACCACAGGCACCTTGACAGGGCTGGAGCTAGGGACGTAAGCCCCTGGGGAGGGTGAAACCCTCGGCGGCCGGGGCGTGCCGGCCGCGCCGGAGACGCCGCCGCCCCTCCGGGGCTGGGATGAAACGACCGGTGGGGTCGGTCCTCGCCCCAGGGGCGTACGCTCCTGGCGATTGACCGCCGCCCCTCACGGGGCCGGAAGAGGGTTGCCAGAAAAAAATAAGGTTCATCCGGGGGAAGCGTACTTCGTGGTTGAAAAGGCGTGGACATGCTGTTCCCATCTGAGGTTTGGGAAACCATCTTCAGAAGGGAGCCGTCAGCATGTCCACCAGCCTACTCTACCACGCCTTCGGCATCCGAGGCTACGACTACGTCAAAACCGATTACCGAGAGGGACGTGTGGTCTTCACCATCCATCGACGGCCCCACACCTACCGCTGTCCCCTCTGCGGTTCGCGGCGGGTCGCGCCCCGGGGATGCCAGGAGCGGACCTTTCGGGCTGTGCCCATTGGCGGCAAGCCGGTCTATGTGATGCTGGCCATTCCGCGGGTGGAGTGCCCGACCTGCCAGGTGATCCGCCAGGCGCCGCTGGACTTCGCCGACCCCCGACGCAGCTACACCCGGGCCTTTGAGCGTTATGCCCTGGAGTTGAGCCGGATGATGACCATCCAGGACGTGGCCCGGCATCTACAGGTCAGTTGGGATGTCATCAAGGACATCCAGAAGCGCGACCTGCAACGACGTTACCGGAAGCCCAAGCTGAACAAGCTCAAGCAGATCGCCATCGACGAAATAGCGGTCGGCCACGGTCACCGCTACCTGACGGTGGTCCTCAACCTGGAGACGGGGGCGGTAGTTTTCGTGGGCGAGGGTAAGGGGGCCGACGCTCTGGAGCCGTTCTGGAAGCGGCTGAAGGCGGCGCGGGCCCGGGTCGAAGCGGTGGCCACGGACATGTCGCCGGCCTACATCCAGGCCGTACGGGACAACCTGAGCGACGCGGTCCACGTGTTCGACCACTTCCACGTCATCAAGCCGTTCAACGAGAAGTTGAGCGACTTCCGGCGGGAGCTGCACCGGGAGGCCACGGACCAAATGCACAAGGAAGTGCTCAAGGGGACGCGCTGGCTTTTGCTCAAGAACCCGGAGAACCTGGATCCCAAGAAAAAGGAGCGGGAGCGACTGGAGGAGGCGTTGCGCATGAACCAGCCCTTGGCCACGGTGTACTACCTGAAAGAGGACCTGCGGCAGATCTGGGGGCAGCCGGACAAGGCGACGGCGGCGCGGGTGTTGGAGGACTGGATCCGCCGAGCGGAGGCGTCGTGCATCAAGGTGTTGCAGAGATTCGCGGCGACGCTGGCGATGCACCGCACGGGCATCCTGGCCTACTACGACTGCCGGATCTCCACGGGACCTCTGGAAGGGACGAACAACAAGATCAAGACGATGCAGCGACAGGCCTACGCCTTCCGCGACAAGGAGTTCTTCAAACTCAAGATTTATGCGATCCACGAAACCAAGTACGCTTTAGTCGGATGAACCAAAAATAAGGCCGGGACGGATGAAAGACGCACACGGCGCAGGCATCGAGCCGCGGCGTGGCACCGCCTTCACGGCCCGCGGTTTCGCCCATTCTTCACCCCGAGGAGAAAATCATGAAGCGGTTGAGCGCGATTCTACTCATGGCGCTGGCGGCGACGTACCTGTCGCCCCGGGCGCGGGCCGACGGCAAAACGGAAGGGAAGGACGGCCAGGCGGCGGAGTCGGTCGAAAAGGCGAATCGGAGCCTGACCGAAGCCATCCTGAAAGGCGACGCCAAGGCCTTCGATCGGCTGACCAGCGACGATTACGTCCTGACCAGCGCCACCGGGAGGTTGTTGGAAAAGAAGAAGACCCTCGAAGCGCTCGAGACGGGAGTTCTCACCTTCGACAAGTTCGACGACTCGGACGTGAAGGTCCGCCTCTACGCCGACACGGCCGTGGTGACGGGAAGAGCCGAGATCAAAGGCAAATCGAAGACCCGGGCGTTCGACGACGAGTTCCGCTGGACCCGCGTCTTTGTCCGCCGCGACGGCGCCTGGAAATGCGTGACGGAGCAGTTGTCGCGCGTCTGGGCGCCGGAAGAACCGGCGAAGGACAAGGAAACTACCAAGGAAAAGGGCAAGTAGGGCATTGCCGCGGCCCACGGTGCGCACGGACGGTGCGGCCGGGCCGGTTGCTTGCTATACTCTTCCCTGTGAAGCGCGGCGTCGCCGGATGCGGTGCGTCCGGCGAGGCCCCGCATCCGGCGGCGGGGAGGAGAGGCGCGACATGGACATCGTGATCCTCACGAACGAGTACCCGCCCTACGTCTACGGCGGCGCCGGGGTCCACGTCGAATATCTCACGCGCGAGTTGGCGCGGCTGGAACCGGGACGCGATACGGTCCAGGTCTATTGTTTCGGAGATCAATCCAGCCGTGAAAACAACTTGATCGTTTGTGGCGTGCGGCCGGATTGTTCCATCCCTTGCGCCGACGCCCGGCGCGGCAAGCTGATGGACCCGCTGGTGCGCGACCTGGCAATGGCGGCGGCCGTCGCCAAGGCCGACGTGGTCCATTGCCACACCTGGTACACGCACTTCGCCGGCTGCCTCGTCCGACAGTTGACCGGTGCCGCCCTGGTGCTCACCACGCACTCGCTGGAACCGCACCGCCCCTGGAAGGTCGAGCAGCTCGGCACGGCTTACAACGCCAGCACCTGGCTGGAGAAGACGGCGTACCAGAACGCCGACGGCGTGGTCGCCGTGTCCGAGGCGATGCGCCGGGACGTTCACGACCTCTACGGCGTCGCCGACGAGCGCATCCGCGTCATCCCCAACGGCATCGACCTCGACCAGTATCGGCCGAACCCGGATCGAACCGTCCTTTCCCGATACGGAATCGATCCGACAAAACCGATCGTGCTGTTCGTCGGCCGGATCACCCGGCAGAAGGGGATCATTCACCTCGTCAACGCGATCCAATACATCCATCCGGGAGCGCAGGTCGTGCTCTGCGCCGGCGCCCCGGACACCGAGGGAATCGGCCGCGAAATGACCGAACGGGTCGAGCGGGCGCGCCGCGAGACGGCCAACGCCGTCGTCTGGATCGCGCAAATGCTCCCCAAGGAGGAGGTCATCGCCCTCTACAGCCAGGCCAGTTTGTTCGTTTGTCCCTCCGTTTACGAGCCGTTCGGCATCATCAACCTGGAGGCGATGGCGTGCGGGACGCCGGTGGTGGCGTCGGCGGTGGGCGGGATCAGGGAGGTGGTGGCGCCGGGCGAGACGGGGCTGCTGGTGCCGTTCGAGGCGCAGGGCGCGACCGACTTCGAGCCGCGCGACCCGGGGCGGTTCGTTCGCGATCTTGCCGACGCGATCAACGCCCTGCTGGACGACCCGGAACGCCGCCGGCGGATGGGCGCGCAGGCGCGCGAGCGCGTCGAACGGCTGTTTAGCTGGCAGAGCGTCGCCCGGCGGACGTATGACTTTTACACGGCCCTTTGCCGGCGGTAGGGGTGGGAAGACGCCGCCCCGCGGCAAGGACGGATGGAACCCTTTTGAGGCGTGAAATATCCATGAATCCGGTTTCCGAGGCAGCGACCGCTGACGCCCCCGACGCCCCTCTGCCGAAGAGCGCCCCGTCGCGCGTGGTCGTCGAGGGCGTCGAACCCGAGGTGGATGAGGGGCGGTTTCCCATCAAGCGCACGGTCGGCGAGGACGTGGAGGTCCGCGCCGACGTTTTCGCGGACGGGCACGATCTGCTGTCGGCGGTGCTGCGTTTCCGCCGCGTCGGGACGCCGGCCGACGACGCGGAATGGACGGAAGTCCCAATGACGCTGCTGGGCAACGACCGCTGGTCCGCCCGCTTCCAAACGAACGCCCTGGGACAGTTCGAATACACCATTCAGGCGTGGATCGACCGCTTCGCCACCTGGCGCAAGGAGTTGGTCAAGAAGACGGAGGCCGGCCAGGACGTGGCCGGCGAGTTGCTGGAAGGGTCCGAACTGGTGGCGCAGGCGGCCCGCCGCGCCCCGGCGGCCGAGGGGGAATGGCTGCGCGTGCAGGCCGCGGCCCTGGGCCGCAAGACCGACCAGGCCGTGCGCATCCAGACGGCGCTCGACGCGGCCCTGGTGGAGTTGATGGCCCGTTTCGCGGATCGGAGCCTCGGCGCGACCTATGAACACGTTTTGCGCGTCACGGTCGAACAGGAACGCGCCCGTTACGGAGCGTGGTACGAGCTTTTCCCCCGCTCGTGCGCCGACGAGCCGGGCCGCCACGGCACGTTCAAGGACTGCGAAAAGCGCCTGCCTTACGTCGCCGACATGGGCTTCGACGTGCTTTACTTGCCGCCCATCCATCCCGTCGGCCGCGCCTTCCGCAAGGGGCCGAACAACTCGCTCAACGCCGGCCCCGACGACCCCGGCAGCCCGTGGGCCATCGGCGGCCCCGAAGGCGGACACAAGGCGATCAATCCCCAGCTCGGCACGCTGACCGACTTCGACCACCTGGTCGCCGCCGCACGGGACAGGGGCATTGCCGTCGCCCTGGATATCGCTTTTCAGTGCTCGCCCGACCATCCTTACGTCCGCGAGCACCCCGAATGGTTCCGCCACCGCCCGGACGGCGGGATCAAGTACGCCGAGAACCCGCCCAAGAAGTATCAGGACATTTACCCTCTCCATTTCGAGTGTACCGACTGTCAGGGGTTGTGGAACGAACTGCTGAGCGTGATCGTCTTCTGGGCGGAGCGCGGCGTGCGCCTCTTCCGCGTGGACAACCCGCACACCAAGCCGTTCGACTTCTGGGAATGGCTCATCGCCCGGGCGCGGGAGCTTTACCCCGACGCGGTGTTTCTTTCCGAGGCGTTCACGCGGCCCAAGGTGATGCGCCGCCTGGCCAAGTGCGGCTTCTCGCAGTCGTACACCTATTTCACCTGGCGCAACACCGGGCCGGAGATCACCGCCTACTTCACGGAGTTGACGCAGACGGCCGTCCGCGAGTACCTGCGGCCGAACCTATTCGTCAACACGCCGGACATCCTGCCGGAGTTCTTGTGGCGGCAGGGGCCGGGCGCCTTCCGGCTGCGGTTGGTGCTGGCGGCCACTCTGGGCGCCTCCTACGGCATGTACGGGCCGCCCTTCGAGAATTGCGAGTCGGCGCCGCTCGGCCAGGGAGAGGAATATCTCGACTCCGAAAAGTATCAGGTGCGTCACTGGGACTGGGAGCGGCCGAGCGTTTTCCGGGAGTTCGTGGCCCGAGTCAACCGCATCCGCCGCGAGAACCCGGCGCTGCACTACGACCACCGGCTGCGCTTCCATACCACCGACAACGAAAACCTGCTCTTTTACAGCAAGACGCTGCCGGACTTGTCCAACATCCTTCTCATGGTGGTCAACGTCGATCCGCACCACACGCAGTCCGGCTTCGTGGGCGTGCCGCTGAGCGAGCTGGGCGTGGACCCGAACTCGTCGTATCAGGTCCACGACCTGCTGACGGACGCCCATTTCCTGTGGCACGGCGAGGCCAACTATGTTTCGCTCGACCCCGGCGTCTGTCCCGCCCACATTTTGCGTCTGAGGAAGCGGGTCAAGACGGAGCGGGATTTCGATTATTTTCAGTGAGGCGCCGGCGGTTAGCCGCGACGCGCCGGCGGAGCGCTCGGTCCCCACGCGCTCCGCCGCGCGTCGCGGCTAACCGAGGAACCCGGTTATTCATGGCCGCGGACGGGGGATCGGATGGACGTCAGCAAGCCGCAAATCGAGGCCGCCCTCGCGCCGTTCCTGCAGGCGCAGCGCTGGTTCGGCGGCAAGGCGCGCGGCCTCAAGGCCGTGCGGGTCGCCGACTGGGCGCCATTCCCGGCCGGCCTCCGTGCGGTCCTGACGTTCGTGGAGGCGGAACTCGGCGACGGCGCGACCGACCTGTACTTCGTCCCGCTCACGACGGGGCCGGACGGTGAGCCGCTCGTTCACGACGTCCTGACGGAGGAGGCCGTCCGCGCCGCCCTGCTGGAGATGATCGCGGGCGGAAAGGAATTGGCCACCCACGCCGGCCGCGTCCGCTCCTTCCCGACCACCGCGTTCGCCGAGCTGCGCGGCCGGCCGGACGAAGCGCGGCCGGCCGTTCTCGCCCCTCCGACCTCCAGCAACTCCCTTATCAAGTACGGCCGTCGGCTGCTGCTCAAGGTGTTTCGCCGGCTGGAACCCGGAATCAACCCGGACCTGGAAATCGGCCGATTCCTCACCGAAAAGAGTCGGTTCGACCGCATCCCCCGCGCCGCCGGCGGCGTGGAATACCTGCGGCCCGGCTCGCCCCCCATGACGCTCGCCATTCTCCAGGAACTGGTCGCCCATCAGGCGGACGGCTGGGCGTATACGCTGGAGGAATTGGGACTCTATTTCGAGCGGGCCTCCGCCAGCCGGGAAGGCCCCGACGCGGCGACCGCCGGGGAAGTCGTCGGCGATTATCGGCGGGCGGCCGCCGCGCTGGGGCGTCGGACGGCCGAGTTGCATTTGGCCCTGGCGGACGGCCGCGGCGATCCCGCCTTCACCCCAGAGCCGCTGACACCGGCGGACCTGGACGCGGTGACGGCGGACAGCCGGGGCCAAGTGCGAAAGGCCATCGCGGCGTTGCGAGGGGCCAAGCCCGAAAATCGGCGTCAAGAGATCGAAAATCTGCTGGAATCGTTGACCCTCGACCGATCTGCTCCCGACGAGTCGGCCATCGCCTTCGGCAAGATTCGTTGTCACGGCGACTACCACCTCGGCCAGGTGCTCCGGACGGGAGACGACTTCGTCCTGCTGGATTTCGAGGGCGAGCCGACGCGAACCATCGACGAACGGCGCCGCAAACAGTCGCCGCTCAAGGACGTGGCCGGGATGCTTCGGTCCTTCGACTACGCGGCAAACGCCGGCCTGTTCGCCTTCACGCGCGACCGGCCGGACGATTTCGCGCGGCTGGCACCCTGGGCGGAGTCGTGGCGGCGGCTGGTTTCGGAGTCGTTCCTGCGGGAATACCGGGAGACGGCCGGCAAGGCCGCCTTCTTCCCCCGGAAACCGTCGCATTATTCCGCCCTGCTCGGCGCCTTCGTGCTGAACAAGGCCCTTTACGAATTGGTCTACGAACTCAACAACCGGCCCGACTGGGTCCGCATCCCCCTGGAGGGCGTTCGCGCCCTCCTCGGGCGGCGGCCCGCCGGGGCCGGATGATCTTCATCCCCCCTCTCCCCTCAGGGGAGAGGGGTCGGGGGTGAGGGGGCAGTGGCTTCGGAACCAAAAACCCCTCACCCCCGACCCCTCTCCCCTGAGGGGAGAGGGGGGAAAGAAACTCTGTCGAAAGGACAACCGCCGTGCCCAAGGAACTGCTCACCGACTACGACATCCACCTCTTTTCGGAGGGGAATCATGCGCGAACCTACGAGAAGCTCGGCGCCCACGTCGCCGAGCGCGACGGCGTGGCCGGCACCCAGTTCGCCGTCTGGGCCCCCAACGCCCGGCGCGTGTCGGTGATCGGCACATTCAACGGCTGGAAGCGGGCCGCCAACCCCATGCGATCGGTGGCCTCGTCCGGCATCTGGCAGTGTTTCGTCCCCGGCGTCGGCGTCGGCGTCCTCTACAAGTACGCCATCGTCTCGCAGTACAACGGCTACCGCGTCGATAAGGCCGACCCCTACGCCTTCGCCGGCGAGATCCGCCCCGAGACCGCCTCCAAGGTCTGGGACCTGTCCGGCTACGACTGGGGCGACGCCGACTGGATGGCCCGGCGCGGCGCGCGCCAACGCCCTGAATGCGCCTATCGCCATCTACGAAGTCCATCTTGGCTCGTGGATGCGCGTCCCCGAGGAGGGCAACCGCTGGCTGTCCTACCGTGAACTGGCGTCCCGTCTGGCCGACTACGTCCACGACTTGGGCTACACGCACGTCGAGTTTTTGCCGGTGTCGGAGCACCCGCTTGACGCCTCCTGGGGCTACCAGACCGTCGGCTATTTCGCCCCGACCAGCCGCTTCGGCACGCCGCAGGACTTCATGTTCCTGATCGACGCCTTGCACCGGCGCGGCATCGGCGTCCTTCTGGACTGGGTGCCGGCCCACTTCCCGCGCGACGAGCACGGCCTGGCCTATTTCGACGGCACGCATCTTTACGAGCACTCCGACCCGCGCCTCGGCGAGCACCAGGACTGGGGCACCTTCATCTTCAACTACGGCCGCGACGAGGTGCGCAGCTTCCTCATCAGCAACGCCCTGTTCTGGCTGGACAAGTACCACATCGACGGCTTGCGCGTGGACGCCGTCGCCTCCATGCTCTATCTCGATTACTCGCGAAAAGAGGGCGACTGGGTCCCGAACCGCTACGGCGGCCGCGAGAACCTCGACGCCATCGCACTTCCTGCGCCGCTTCAACGAGCAGGTGTACGGCGCCTACCCCGACGCGATCACCGTGGCCGAGGAATCGACGGCCTGGCCGGCGGTGTCGCGGCCCACCTACGTCGGCGGCCTCGGTTTCGGCTACAAATGGGATATGGGTTGGATGCACGACACGCTCTCGTACCTGGAACAGGACCCGGTCCACCGCAAGTACCACCACAACCGGCTCACGTTCCGGATGCTCTACGCCTTCACCGAGAATTACCTCCTGCCGCTGTCGCACGACGAGGTGGTCCACGGCAAGCGGTCGCTGTTGTCCAAGATGCCGGGCGACTACTGGCAGAAGTTCGCCAACTTGCGGCTGCTGTACGGCTACATGTACGCCCAGCCGGGCAAGAAGCTGCTGTTCATGGGCGGCGAATTCGGCCAGTGGAACGAGTGGAACCACGACGCGAGTTTGGACTGGCACCTGCTGCAACAGCCGTTTCACAAGGGGTTGCAGCGCTGGGTGCGCGACCTGAACACGGCCTACCGCGCCGAGCCGGCGTTCCACGAACTCGACTGCGACCCGGCCGGCTTCGATTGGGTCGATTGCAACGACTGGGAGCAGAGCGTCATCAGCCTGGTGCGCAAGGGCAAGTCGGCGGACGACTGGCTGCTGGTGGTCTGCAATTTCACGCCGGTGCCGCGGCACAACTACCGCATCGGCGTGCCGCGCGGCGGCCTGTGGGAGGAGATCCTGAACAGCGACGCGCCGCTCTACAACGGCAGCGGCCAGGGCAATTTCGGCGGTCTGGAGGCGGCCCCCATCCCCTACCACGGCCGCGATTATCTGCTCAACCTCACCGTGCCGCCACTGGGGATGGTGGTCTTCAAGCGGGCGGCGAAAATGTCAGTTCAGCCTCTTGTGCGATCTGAGGAGAAGGAACAATGGGCCGCCCGCCCGCCAAAAGGGGAGTGAGCTTCCGTGACTTCCGGCGATTGGTATTCAGCCCCGTGAGGAGCGGCGGTCAATAGCCAGGCGCGTAAGCCCCTGGTTATTGACCGCCGCCCCTCCGGGGCTAAAGACCGATGGCCAGAAACGACCTAATCCCGTACCCGATGCACACTCCGGTGCAACCTACATGCCGCCGTCACGGTTTGTTCGCGATTGCCGCGCGGGCCGGCACAATTTACAAACGACCATCCCGATCGTGCAAAGGGTGCGCCCGGATCGCCGGGGCCGACGAACCGTCGATCCGACGCAACGTGCTTCTGGGACGACGTTTATCCCAAGCGTCTGGGGAGGCCGCCGCGCCCGGCACGGCCCTTGCTTCCCTTTGCCCGGCGTCGCCCTCGTTCCGGGAGTCCCTTCCATGCGGATACGCTCCCTCGTCCACGGACTTTTTCTCGCGGCCGCCCTGGGATCGACGGGCTGCTGCTTCTGGCATCATCATCGGTGCTGTTATGTCAGCCCGCCGCCCGTTCGTCTTGACCTGCCCGCGGCCGGGCGTTAGCGTCCCGCCGCCCTGTCCTGCTCCGGAGGAACGAGAACGATATGATGACATTTAAGACGCTCATTGGAGCAATAACGGCGACGGCCCTGGTCGTCGCCCCGCTGTCGGCCCACGACCGTAACCTGTCCACGCTGGAATCGGCGGCCGACTCCGTCGAGGCCCTGAGCGACATCCCGCTCAAGGGCATCCCGCCGGCGCTGCTGCGAAGCGCCGCGGGCGTGGCCGTCATTCCCCACGTGGTCAAAGTCGGCCTGGTCATCGACGGCCGCTTCGGCCGCGGCGTGGTGCTGGCCCACCAGCCCGACGGCGGCTGGAGCAATCCCGTCTTCATCACCCTGGCCGGCGGCGGCGTCGGCTGGCAGATCGGCGTCCAATCGACCGACGTGATCCTGGTATTCAAGACTCGCGAAAGCCTCAACCGCCTGCTCCGCGGCAAGGACAAGGTCACGCTGGGCGGCGACGTGGGCGTGGCCGCCGGGCCGCTCGGTCGGCAGGTCGAGGCCGACACCGACGCGCGGCTCAAGGCCGAGATTTATTCCTATTCGCGCAGCCGCGGGCTGTTCGCCGGCGTCTCGCTGGAGGGGGCCGGCCTGCTGGTCGATCACGACGCCAATGCGGCCTTTTACGGCCCGAAATATGGCCGACCCACCGACGTGATCGCCCAGTCGGGGAGCGAGGTCGCCGAGGTCAATCGCCTCAAGGACCGCCTGATGCGCCTGACCCCGCCGCCGCCCCCGCCGCCCGTCCTCTTTGTCCCCGCCCCGCCGCCCCCGCCGCCCCCGCCGCCGCCTGTTCCGCCCCCGGGGCGGTAGAAACCCAACGCGTTTAAGCTACAAAAAACACCTCTTTTCCCGGCCCTCACGTCGTGCGTGGGGGCCGGGACGCAACCCACCCCCCGTCCGCGTCGATTTGACAAGCCCGCCCACGCAACATAAGGTTGCGGCAGTCGCGGCACGGTCTGACGCGGCGCCGAAAAGCGCCCTCCCCCTCCCCCCGTCCGCCAGCGACACGGATTGAATCGGCGGCCTTCCCCCGTCAAGCGTCGCCACCCTAGACGATCCGCGAAGACCACCCCCGAGGCTTCGCCACGCGAAGGACTCGCGCGGCGTGTCCGGCCGACCGGACGCGCCGTATGATGACCCGGTAGGATTCACGTTCGTCCTCGGTGGATTGCCGAACTATTCCTTTCGCTTCAGGCGTTTGGAAGGACACTCTTACGCGCGTGGCCGCAAGGAGGTCGGGGTCGCGCCGTTGACGGAGTTTCCTATGCGCGCATTCCTGCACGCGCTGGCGGCGCGGTTCCGCGCCGCGCCCCGATCTCGTCCGCGTCGATCCGTATTGCGTCTGGAACGCCTCGAAGACCGTACCGTGCCGACCGTCGTTTCGCCGACCGCGCTCCTGCTGGCCTCGGGCGGCGCCGTCCCGGCGGCCGGTTCGGGGCTGCCCGCCGGCCTAAGCCCCGCGCAGGTCCGACAGGCCTACGGCTTCAACCAGATCGCCTTCGGGGCCGTTCAGGGCAACGGCGCCGGCCAAACCATCGCCATCGTGGACGCTTTCAGCCAGCCGAACATCGCCAGCGACCTGCGCACCTTCGACGCCACCTTCGGCCTGGCCAACCCCCAACTCACCGTCGTCAACGAGAACGGCGGCGCCTCGCTCCCGGCCGCCAACCAGGGCTGGGGGCTGGAAATCAGCCTCGACGTGGAGTGGGCCCACGCCATCGCCCCGGGCGCCAACATCCTCCTCGTCGAGGCCGCCAGCGCCAACTCCGCCGACCTGCTCACGGCCGTGCATTACGCCGCCACCCAGCCGGGCGTGTCGGTGGTGTCGATGAGCTGGGCCGCCGGCGAATTCACCGGCGAAGCGTCGCTGGACAATTACTTCACCACCCCGACCGGCCACAACGGCGTCACCTTCGTGGCCGCCTCCGGCGACAACGGTTCGGCGGGCGCCCCGAACTGGCCCTCCGTCTCGGCCGATGTCCTGGCGGTCGGCGGCACGCAGTTGACCACCGACGCGGCCGGCAACTACGTCGGCGAGACGGCCTGGAGCGGCAGCGGCGGCGGCCTCAGCACCGGCGTCTCGCAGCCCGCCTGGCAAAAAGGCGTCGTCACCCAGAGTTCCACCGCCCGCGCCGTTCCGGACGTGGCCTACGACGCTTCGGGCGCTTCGCCCTTCGCGGTCTACGACACCTCCTCCTACGGCGGCTGGCTGGAGGCCTACGGCACCAGCGCCGGGCGCCGCAGTGGTCCGCCCTGATCGCCATCGCCGACCAGGGGCGGGCGCTGGCCGGCGAAGGCACGCTCGACGGCGGCACGCAGACGCTGCCGATGCTCTACCGGCTGCCCGCCAGCGACTTCCACGACGTCACCAGCGGCAACAACGGCGGATACTCGGCCGGACTCGGCTATGATCTGGTCACCGGCCGCGGGTCGCCGGTGGCCAACCTGATCGTGGCGGGCCTGATCGGCAAGTCCACCAGTCCGACGCCGACTCCGGGCGGGCCGGGCGCTTCCAGCTCTTATGAAGTCGCCGATTTCAGCGGCACAGGCGTGTGGCGCTATTCGCCGACGGCCGGCTGGCAGCAGCTGACCCCTGTCGATGGGACGCAGATCGCGGTGGACGCCAACGGCGACGTGGTTGGCGAGTTCGCCGGCTACGGCGTGTGGCGCTGACGAGGACGCCACCGGCTGGCGGCAGTTGACCGCCGCCAACAACTCCACGCGGCTCGACATCGCCGGCGCCGGCGTCGTGGCCGGAGAGTTCGCCGGCTACGGCGTCTGGCGCTACGAGGACGCCGGCGGCTGGCGGCAACTGACGCCGGCCAACGCCTCCCAGGTGGCCGTGGACGCCTCCGGCGACGTGGCGGCGGAGTTCCCCGGATATGGCGTCTGGCGCTATGAAGATTCCACCGGCTGGCGGCTGCTGAACGCGGCCAACGCCTCGCAAATCGCCATCGCGGGAAGGGGCGTGGTGGCCGCCGACTTCGCCGGCTACGGCGTCTATCGCTTCGAGGACGCCACCGGCTGGCAACTGCTGACTTCGACGGACGCCTCCCAGGTGGCCGTGGACGCCTCCGGCGACGTGGCGGCGGAGTTCCCCGGATATGGCGTCTGGCGCTACGAGAACGCCACCGGCTGGCGCCAGTTGACCGGGACCGACGCCGCCCAGCTCGCCATCGCGGCGGACGGCGCCGTGGTCGGCGAGTTTTCTCCTTATGGAATCTGGTTTTTCGACGGCGCCTGGACGCAGCTGTCCACGGACAACTCCTCCGCGGTCGGCGTCGGCGCTTGATTCATGGTCCGGTTAGCCGCGACGCGCGGGGCGCCATGCTTTCGCGGCTCTCCCCCGACGCGACCTATGTCCCAAATGGACCGGGGCCGCGAAAGCATGTTGGACCTTGCCGGAGGCGTTCGGGCGAAACATGCTTTCGCGGCCCGCAAGTCGAGGCGGGTGCGACCCGTCCGGGAAGGGCCGCGAAAGCATCGCGCCCCGCATGCGCTCCGCTGGCGCGTCGCGGCTAACCGGAACACCGTCCCGGAAAATGCTCCGGACGGCCTTCGCGGATGAGGCATATTGCGAAGGCCGCCCGGCACAAATCGCCAGAAATCGGCGGGCGCGGGCCGACCCGGCCCGCGCCGCCGCGCCCCCCGTCTTCTCCTCCGTCCCGAATCGGCCTAAAAAAGAGCAGACGTTGCTGCTCACTTCCTCCAGGGCGTTTGTCGGGCATCGATACTTTCAAGCAAGTTTCGTGCCGCTCGCCCCGTCGGGATTGCGCCCCTTGGCGCCGGACTTGCTGCCGGTTGTCTTATTCTTCAACGCCACACGGCAGGGGGAGGCGATGTTGTTCCGGGATCGGGCCGACGCCGGCCGACAATTGGCGGCGCGGTTGACCGCCTACGCGGGACGGCCGGACGTGCGCGTGTTGGCGCTGCCGCGCGGCGGCGTGCCCGTGGCGGCCGAGGTGGCGCGGGCGTTGGGCGCCCCTTTGGATGTCTTTCTTGTGCGCAAACTGGGCGTGCCGGGCCGCGAGGAGTTGGCAATGGGCGCCCTGGCCGCCGGCGGCGTGCGCGTGCTGAACGACGACGTGGTGCGCACGCTTGGCATCCCCGACGACGTGATCGACGCGGCGGCGGAGAAGGAGCGGCAGGAGTTCGCGCGGCGCCAACGGGCCTACCGCGACGACCGGCCGCCGCCGGACGTGGCGGGCCGCGTCGTGCTGCTGGTGGACGACGGCCTGGCGACGGGTTCGACCATGCGGGCGGCCGTGGCCGCGTTGCGAACGCTGAACCCGGCCCGGATCGTCGTGGCGGTCCCGGTCGGGGCGGCCGAAATCTGTGCTGGACTGAGCGAGGAGGCGGACGAGTTGGTGTGCGTCCGGACGCCAGAGCCGTTCCACGCGGTCGGCCTTTGGTACGACGATTTCACGCAGACGACGGACGAGGAGGTACGCGCCCTGCTCGACCGGGCGGCGCGGGCAGGCTAATTCTACTCCGCAGCTCCCCTCTCCCTCGGGGTGAGGGGTCGGGGGGGAGGGATTTTTGGTTCCGAAGCCATTTCCCCTCACCCCCGACCCCTCTCCCCCGAGGGGAGAGGGGGGAAGGCGGCGCCCGTCACTTCACCACCGACACGCGCAGATCGCCCTCGCGCCGCAGGACGTTGACGGCCACGTCCTCGTCGTGGCGCCGCGCCAGCAAGTCCACCGACGCCTCGCCGACGCGCAGCCCCTGGATGTGCAACTCCCGGACGCCCGGCGGCAGACGCGGCTCGCGGAAACAGACTTGGCGTTCCAGGGCGTTGGCGGTCAGACCGAGGCAGGACTGGACCAGCAGGAACACCGCGGCCGCCGACCACGACTGCGGCGCGCAGGCCACCGGGTAGAGCGTCGGCCCTTCGCCGGGCCGCCGCGCAAAGCCACAAAACAGCTCCGGCATGCGGTGCAAATCGAGTAACGGGCTGGCGCCGAGCAGTCCGCCGGCGATTTCCGCCGCCGCGTCTTTCAGCCCGTAGCGGTCGAGGCCCCAGGCGATGAGGGCGTTGTCGTGCGGCCACACCGAGCCGTTGTGATACGACATCGGGTTGTAGCGGGCCTCGGAAGAGGCGACCGTGCGAACGCCCCAGCCCGAAAACGACTCCGGGGCCAGCAGAGTCCGGGCGACGCGGCCGGCGCGCTCCTGGGAGACGACGCCGGTAAATAGGCACTGGCCGGCGTTGGAGGTCCGCACGCGGCAGGGCCGTTTGCGGCCGTCGAGGGCCAGGGCGTAGGCGTCGAGGTCGTCGCACCAGAAGGCCGCCTCGAAGCGTTCCCGCAGCGCCGCCGCCTGGCGGTCCAGTTCGTCGGCCCGCCGCTCGTGCCCCAGGACGCGGGCCAGCAGGGCGGCGGCGCGGCGGGCCGCGTAGACGTAGCCCTGGACCTCGCACAGGGCGATGGGACCGGCCGCGGACGAGCCGTCGGCGTGGAAGATCGCGTCGTGCGAATCCTTCCATCCCTGGTGGACGAGGCCTTGCGGGTTGCTGCGGGCGTACTCGACGAAGCCGTCGCGGTCGGCGTCGCCGTAGTCGTCGATCCAGCGCAGGGCGGCTTCGAGATTCGGCCAGATCGACTCGACGAACGGTCGGTCGGCGGTGCGTTCGTAGTAGGCGCCCGCCAGAAGCACGAACAGCGGCGTGGCGTCCACGCTGCCGTAGTAGCGTCCGAAGGGGATTTCGCCCAGGGCGGCCATCTCGCCGCCGCGCGTCTCGTGGAGGACCTTGCCCGGCTGGGCGTCGCGCTCGGGATCGACCTCCACGGCCTGGTTGGCGGCGAGATAGGCCAGGACGCCGCGGGCCAGGGACGGGTCGAACCAGAGGCATTCCAGAGCGGTAATGATGCCGTCGCGTCCGAAGGCCGCGCTGAACCAGGGGACTCCGGCGTAGGGGTACGGCCCGGTCGGCGTCTCCGTGACCATCATGTGCAGGTCGGCGCAGGCGCGATTCACCCAGTCGTCGAAGCGGTCGTTGCCGCGGAGGGCGAAGGCGCATCGCGGCGCGGCGCCGGCGGCCGCCTCGATTTCGGCCCGGTTGAAAGGCAGAACGGCCGCCGCCGCGTCGCCCACGTCGCAGGCGACGGCGAAGTCGAGGGCGGTCTCGCCCCCCGCCGGCAGCGACACCTCGAATCGCGCGGTCTTGGCCGTCAGCCGCGTGGGCGGCGGCGTGAAAGTCAGCCGGGTACGGCGCGTCACGCCGTCCAGCCCCTCGTAGGCCAGCGTCGCGGCGCCGCCGTCGAGGACGGGCCTGAGCCGGCGGCCGCGGGCGGCGCGTTTCATCCCACGGACCTCGAATATATCCGAAAAGTCGGCGTCGAAGGTGAGGTTGAGGCTGAGGTCGATGCAGGCCTCGTGGTAGTTCTTGAGGCGCAGGCGCTCGTAGCAGACGCCGCCCCAGAGGAACTTGGTGCGGGCGATGTGCAGGCTGCCGCGCGGGACCGCGACGCGGCCGTCGCGGGAGACGTCCGGGTTGGTGAGGTCCACGGCCAGCACGTCGTTGTCTTCCTTGACGGTGGAGCTGAGGAAGAGCGGCCGGTCGGGGCCGAGGCTGAGCAGCAGGCAGGAGAGAAAGCGGGTGCCGTGGTAGTAGAGGCCTTCCTCGCCGAGGCCGACGGGCTTGACGTCGCCGTAGTGGTCGAAGACGGCGAAGGCGTCGCCCTGTTTGAGAACGCGGGCCTGGTCGTCGGCGGTCGGCGAAGGCGCGACGATGTAAAAGGGGGCTTCCTCCGGAACGGCTTCGTCGCCCTGGTTGCGCGCGCTCGCGTTGTCGGCGGTCATCGAGACACCTCCTTGCTATGGTGACGGATAGGGAAACATTGAGCAATCGTCGTGCCGCGAAGTTTTGGGCGGCGGGGGCTAAGGTCGTTTCAAGACCGTCAGCCCGCGGCACCAAGCAAGGGCGAGCAAGGGACGGGCTTGCCCTTGCTTGGCGCCGCAGGCTCGCCCCAGTCAAACGGAGACACTTCCCGGCGTTCGGGTAGGCGTTGAACTCGTCCGTGGAGATCATCTGGCGCGGGCCGGGCGCCAGCAGGGCCGGGACGACGATCCGCCCGGCCAGATCGTCCATGAACAGTTCGGTCGTCTCCACGGTGCGATTATCGATGGCGAAAGACGGGACCAACTTGGTCGTTTCGTCCAGTGCAATGTAGAGGTACTGGTCGCCCAGCGCCGGGTCCGCTCGCTCCTCCGGCTTGAGTGGCGCCTGCTTCTTCCGCACGAACGTCCACATTTCATCGCATTGAAGATGGTCCAGCTCCAGATTGCGGAATCGTCGGTCCGTGACGCCGCGCAGGCGCGTTCCGACACGAAGCATGAGGCGCGTCGCGGTGGACGCCGGTAAGACGCTGGATGCTACGGAGGCTGTTGCCCTCGACAAGCAGATGGAGGACGGACAGAGACGCTTCCCGCGTCAAAACGGCCCGCAGTCTCTTCCGGCGCGGATCGGTTCGCCGCGACGCGCCAGCGGAGCGCTTGGCGCATCGCGGCGAACCGACGCGCGAACCCCTTCCCCCCCGATCTTGTCTGTCTCGATGTGTGGAGAGCGGGTGGATTTGCGCCGGTTTTGCAGGCGCGAACGGCCGCGTCCGCACGATTCCCCCGACCCGAACAACCGGAACGGGGGCCCCATGCTTGACGACCGCCCCTCAATACGGGAAAATAGAACGTGGAGGGCGTCCCGGCCCGCGGCGGGTTCGGGGCCTTCCGGGGAAGCTTCGCCCGTTCCCGGTCTTTGGGCTGTTCAAACGTGGGACTGGTTTGATCCGGTCCGGAGGTGACCAACGGCGCCGGCGACGACGAATTTCAGCGCGTCTCCCTGCCTAACCTGGCCGACCTCCCCCCTCGGATCGCAAAGCCGGAAGGAGGTCCTTTGAGCATCGTCACCACTCGAGCGGCACAACGTCTTACCCTTTCCTCCCTCGAACGCGCGTGTCTCTGCGCCCGCGTGGCGGCCGACAACAAGGCCCGCGACGTGGTCGTCCTCGACATGCGAGGCATCACCCCCCTCTACGATTTCTTCGTCCTGGCCACCGGCGGCAGCCGCCGGCAGGTCCACACCATCTGCGAAGAAGTCGATGCGGCCCTCCACCGCGAAGGCGACCGCCGCCTGTCCATCGAGGGCTACGAGGCAAGCAAGTGGGTGGTCCAGGATTACGGGGACGTGGTCGTCCATGTCTTCGACCCGGCCACGCGCGAATACTACGGGCTGGAAGACCTGTGGGCCGACGCCCGGCGCGTGGACTGGGAGCGCGAGTAGGGCCGGGCGGGATGAAGCCGATATCGGGTGCGGGGCGGTCCATGCGGCCCGTCCTGTACGCTTTGTTCACTTCTCCGGGCAAGAGGCCGGGGCGGAAAGAGAACACAATGAATGTTTTGCGAGCGCTGCAAGAGCGGTTCCACGACGCCCTGACGGGTTTGGTCGCGGACCCCGCGCCCTATGCGGCGATGGTCAAGCCGGCGCAGGACGCCCGCCACGGCGATTACCAGGCCAACTGCGCCATGTCGCTGGGCAAGGCGCTGGGCAAGCCGCCGCGGACGGTGGCCCAGACGCTGGTGGAACGGCTGCGCCTCGACGACCTGCTGGAACCGCCGGAAGTCGCCGGCCCGGGTTTCATCAACCTGCGGCTGCGGACGGACTGGCTGGCGCGGCAAGTGCGAACGATGGCGGCGGACGACCGGCTCGGCGTGGCGCCGGTTTCGCCGCCGAAGACGTTCGTGATCGACTACAGCTCGCCGAACGTGGCCAAGCCGATGCACGTCGGCCACCTGCGCAGCACCATCATCGGCGACGCCCTGGCCCGGTTGCTGCGCTTCCTGGGGCACACCGTCGTCACCGACAACCACCTCGGCGACTGGGGGACCCAGTTCGGCATCCTCCTTTACGGATACAAAAATCTGAGGGACGAGGCGGCGTTCCGGGCCGACGCGGTGCGCGAGCTGGCGCGGCTGTACCTCGAAGTGCGCGGCCGGTTCAAGAAGAAATCGGACGACGAGGAAACGGAAGACGCGGCCGACCCGGTGCAGGAGGCCTGCCGTCAGGAGACGGCGAAGCTGCACGCCGGCGACCCGGAGAATGTGCGACTGTGGCAGATGTTCATGCCCGCATGTCTGGAAGAGATCGACCGCATTTACCGACGGCTGGACGTGCGTTTCGACCACACGCTCGGCGAGAGCTTCTATAACCCGATGCTGCCGGGGGTGGTGAAAGACCTGCGGGAGAAGGGCATCGCCCAGGAGAGCGAAGGGGCGGTCATCATCCCGCGCGGCGAGAACGCAGCGCCGTCGCTGATCCGCAAGCGCGACGGCGCCTTTACCTACACCACGACCGATTTGGCCACGATCCAGTACCGGGCGAAGGAATGGC
>CAWFBG010000014.1:0-36959 GCA_963813925.1 uncultured Planctomycetaceae bacterium | reverse complement strand
TTCGACAGCCTGGAGGCGCTGCGGCGACGCGGCTGCGCCGTCGTGCTGGCCACGCACCACATGCAAGAGGCCGAACGGCTGTGCGACCGCGTCGGCGTCCTGGACCGCGGCCGGCTGGCGGCCTGCGGCGCGCTCGCGGAGCTGTTCACGGGCCAGACGGACGAAGACGAGCCGGCGCCACGGCTGGAACGGCTGTTCCTGGAGCTGACGGCAAGGAGCGCCGCCGACGCATGAAGCTTCAACCCCTGCTCGCCTGGGAGCTGGCCCGCAAGGACCTCCGCCTGTTTTTCGCCGACCGGCGCGGCGCCGTCCTCTGCTTCGCCGTGCCCATCCTGCTGGCGTCGGTCTTCGGCGCCGTCTTCCACCGGCCGGCCGGCGGCGAGCCGGTGCGCCTGCCGCTGCTGGTCGTGGCCGAAGACGACGGCCCCCTGACGCGCCGCGTCGTCGCCGACCTCCTGGCCTCCGACAAGCTCGACGCGACGGAGACCGACCGCGCTTCCGCGATAAAACGGATCGCGGAACGCGGTTCGGGCGTGGCCGTGGTGTTGCCGGCCGGCTTCGGCCGCCTCGCATCGCCCGGCGGTCCCGCGCCGTCCGTCCGGCTGCTGCATCACCCCGCCAGCGAAATCGAAAGCCGCTGGGCGGAAGGCGTCCTCACGGAAGTCGTGATGCGCGAGGCGGCGCGCCAGGCGCTCGGCCCGCTGATCGCGGCGAACCCGGCCCTCAAGATCGACCGGCCGTTCGACGTGGAGTACACGGCGGTCGGCGGCTCGGGGCCGGCGGTCGTCGATTCCTACAGCCACAGTTTCTGCGGCATGACGCTTCAATACCTGTTGTTCTGGGGCATGGACAGCGGCCTGATGCTGCTGCGCGAACGGCGGCAGGGCATCTGGCGGCGGTTGCGCGCCGCCCCGCTGACGCTGACCACGCTGCTGACCGGCAAGGCGCTGGCCACGGCCGTCGTGGCGCTTTTGCAAATCGCGGCGACGTTCGGCTTCGGCCGGCTGGCGTTCGGCGTGACGATCACCGGCTCCCTGGCCGGCTTCACGCTGCTGGCCGCGGCGGCGGCGCTGCTGTCGGCCGCCACGGGGCTGCTGGTGGCGGCGCTGGGCGGCGAAGAGGGCCGGGCGCGGAGCGTGGCGATATTGGCGATCCTGATTCTATCCATGCTGGGCGGCCTGTGGCTGCCGTCGTTTCTACTGCCGGAATGGGTGCGTCGGGCGGCGCTGGCCCTGCCGACGACCTGGGCGGCGCGCGGCTTCGAGGGCGTGTCGTGGCAGGGGATGGGTTTCCTGGCGGCGGCGCGGTGCGCCGGCGTCATGGCCGGCTTCAGCGCGCTCTTCCTGGCCGTCGCCCTGTGGGGCTTCGCCCGCGCTGAGGCCCGGCGCACGGCGGAAGGAGGCGGTTCATGAACGGCGTCGCGCTGATCCTGACGGCGTCCGCGGTGCTCGCGCAGGCGCCGGCCCCGGTGGTGGTGTCGATGGAAGACCAGTTCGGACATTCACAGAGTACGGCGACCCTGCAAGGCGACGTGGTGGTGCTGCTCTACGGCGACCGCGCCGGCGCGGAGGCCAACCGGGCGCTGGGCGAACGGCTGCACGTCGCCTTCCATCCGACGGCCGCGGGGCTGTCGCCGGCCAGGCGCGGCTGGCCCCGGTGCGGCCGCTGCCCGGCCGGCCGGCGGGGGCGGCCGGCCCGGAGGTGCGGACGGTGGCGGTGGCCTGCGTCGGCAAGGTCGGCCCGGTGGTCCGCGCCGTGGTGCGCGGGTCGATCCGCGCGGCGTCGCCCGACGCGCCGGTGTGGCTCGACTTCGACGACCAGATGAAGAAGCAATTTCCGTTCACGGCCGGCGCGGCGAACGTCGTGGTGCTGGACGCGGCCGGCCGGCCGCGCTTCACGGCGTCGGGTCCGCTGACGGCGGAGCAATTCGGACGGTTGACGGAGACGATCGAGGGGCTGCGTCGGGAGGCGGTCGCGGGGATGCGCTAAAGGTCACGATATGAGATGATGTGTGTGCCATGCTTTCGCGGCCCTCCCCGACATGCCGCGCCCGACCTCGACTGGCGGGCCGCGAAAGCATGTTTCGCCCGAATGCGTCCGGCAACGTCAAACATGGTTTCGCGGCCCACAAGCCGCGGTGGGCGTGGGAAGTCCCCGACGGCCGCGAAAGCATGGCACCCCCAGGCCCCATGCGATGAGCGGCCGGCCGATTTGACCGCCGGCCGACCGCGAACTAGGATTGCGCGACCCTCCCCGGCGCAATCGACACCATTATGATTACACGCATCGTCCCGAAAATCGCCGTGACCGCCGCCCAGCGCAAGAAGGTCGAGCGCCGCCAGGCCCGGCGCCTCGCCCCCGGCCGGCTGACGCCCTGCCTCATCCGGGAAGCCGGGGCGAACGAAATCCCTGGCTGGGTCCACAACGTCTCGGTGCGCGGCGCCGGCCTGCTGTCCGCCCAACCGTTCGCTCCCGGCACGACCCTCACCGTCCTGTTCATCAACGCCGCCCACACTTTCGCCCTCTCCGCCGAAATCCAGGTGGTGCGCTGTTACCGCGTCGTCAACGGCGATCACTACCTCGGCGGCCAATTCCTGAAGCCGCTGCGCTACGACGAACTGTTGCCGTTCATGGTGTAGCCGGCCGCCTTGTAAGATGAGGTCGGGCGTCGCTCCCTCCGAACCCGACCATGAACTTTCTCGACCTTACCCTGCCGACGCCGGCCGAAAACCTCGCCCTGGACGAGGCGCTGCTGCTCCGCGCCGAGGACGGCGCGGGCGGCGAGGTGCTGCGCCTTTGGGAATGGCCGCGTCCCGCCGTGGTGCTCGGCGCCGGCGGCCGCCTGGCCGACGACGTGGACGAGGCCGCCTGCCGGGCCGACGGCGTCCCCGTGCTGCGCCGTTCGAGCGGCGGCGGCACCGTGCTCCTCGGCGCCGGCTGCCTGCTCTACACCCTGGTCCTCGACGGCGAACGGACGGCGGAATTGGCCGGCATCCGTTCGTCCTACGCCTACATCCTTTCACGCGTGGCCGCGGCGTTTCCGGAACTGAGCGGCGTCGAACGGGCCGGGACCAGCGACCTCGCGGCGGCCGGACGCAAGTTCTCCGGCAACGCCCAGCAGCGGAAACGCCGCTTTCTTCTCCATCACGGCACCCTGTTGTATGCTTTCGACCCGTCGCGCGTCGGCCGCTACCTGTTGCCGCCGCCGCGTCAGCCGGAGTACCGCGCCGGCCGCGACCACGCCGCCTTTTTGCGCAACCTGGACCTGTCGGCGGAGGAAATCAGGCGCCGCCTTCGCGTCGCCTGGGCCGCCGACTCGGCGGAAACGGCGTGGCCGGCGGAACGGGCGCGCGTGCTCACGGCGGGGAAATACACTTTGGAAGAGTGGATCAGGAGGAGATGAGGGGTATACGTTTTGATGTCTGCGAACCGACAACGCATCGTGAAGATTCGCGGCGGATCCGGCGCCTCTTGCCGTGGTTGCGATTCGTCCCGAACTCCCTCTTGGGTCTACAACGTCTCCCGCGGGCAACCGTCCGCGGCCGCAGAGGATCGAATCCCCCGCGGGTCACCCTCTCGCGGACTTATTGAGGCGGTTAAACGGCGGCCCCTTCGAGTTGCAGCAGCGACAACGTGCGGTACACGCCCTCCGGCCGCGCCAGCAATGCTTCGTGCGTCCCCTCCTCCACGACCGCGCCGTCCTTGAGCACGAAGATCCGATGCGCCGAGCGCACCGTCGAAAGCCGGTGGGCGATGACCAGCGAGGTGCGGCCCTCCATCAGCCGGTCGAGCGCCTGCAACACCAGGCTCTCGCTCTCCGAGTCCAGCGAACTGGTGGCCTCGTCGAGGATGAGAATGGCGGGGTCGCGCAGGATGGCGCGGGCGATGGCCACGCGCTGGCGCTGGCCGCCCGACAGCTGCACGCCGCGTTCGCCGACTCGCGTCCGATAGCCCTCCGGAAAGGCGCTGATAAAGTCGTGGGCGTTGGCCTGGCGGGCCGCCTCCATCACCTCCGCCTCTGTCGCGCCCGGCCGGCCGTAGGCGATGTTGTCGCCGATCGCGCCGCCGAACAACAGCACGTCCTGCGGCACGATCGCCATCCGGCCGCGCAGATCGCGCAGGCCGTAATCGCGGGCGTCGCGGCCGTCGATGACGATGCGGCCGCTCTCCGGTTCGTAGAAGCGCAACAGCAGCGACGCCACCGTCGATTTGCCGGCCCCGCTCGGCCCGACCAGGGCGACGCGCTGCCCCGCCCGCGCCGCCAGGTTGACGCCGCGCAACACCTCCACGTCCGGCCGCGACGGGTAGCGAAAGCCGACGTTCTCGAAGGTCACGTCGCCGCGCAGCCGGCCGACGGCGGCGGCCGGCGGAGGCGCGCTTTCTTCCTCCGTCTTCTCTTCGAGCAGTTCGCGGACGCGCTGCGTGGCGCCGAGCGTCCGTTGTAACTGACTATAGAGGTCGGCAAACGACCCCATCGCGCCGGCGGCGTACATGGTGTAGAGCATGAAACTCGCCAGGTCGCCCAGGCGCATTTCGTAGGCCTGCACCATACGGAAGCCGTACCACAACACCAGCACCACGGCGCCGAACAGCGCGAAGATGATGAACGCGAAGAAACCGCCGCGGTACTTGGCCCCGCGCAGCACCTCGTCCAGGAAGCGGTCCAGCGCCCGGCGGTAACGGTCCTTTTCGTAGTCCTCGTTGGCGAACGCCTTGACGCTGGCGATGCCTTGCAGCGTCTCCTCGACGACGACGTTGCCGTCGGCGAGGCGGTCCTGGGCCTCCTTCGAGTTGCGGCGGATGAGCCGGCCGAAGACCACCGCGATGGCGATCAGGGCCGGGAAGACCGACAGCATCACCAGCGTTAGCCGCACGGAGGTGAAGGCGATCAGGGCGATGCTGCCGACGAGCATGGCCGATTGCCGGAGGAACTGCGGCAGCGAGGCGACGACCGTGTCCTCGATCTGGGCCACGTCGGCGGCGATGCGGCTGGACAACTCGCCGACGCGGCGTTTGACGTGGAAGGTCATCGACAGGTGGATGAGGCGCGTGTAGGCGTCGCGGCGCAGGTCCGTCAGGGCGCGTTCGCCGACCTCGGTGAACAGGATCGACTGCGTGAACGAGAACGCGGCCTGGAAGGCGAGGACGACCATCAGGGCGACGGCGATGCGGTCCACGCTCCAGTCGGCGAGGAGGGAGAGGTCGCCGCCGCGGCCCGGCAGGGCGGCGTTGACCAGCTTGCCGGTGACGAAGGGGAACGCCAGGCCGAGGACGCTGGATAAAATCAGCGCGACCACGGCGGCGACGAACTTGGGCCAGTAGGGCCGGAGATAGCGGGCCATGCGGAGCACTTCGCGCAGGCCTCGGCCGGTGATTTTCGGGGGCGGAAGGTCGTCGTCGGGAGCGGCGGAGGCGCGCCGGAAGCGGGCCATGCGGAGGGAACCTCGCGGTGCGGGATGCGGTGCGGGCGTAGGTCTATTGTAGGGGGCGAAGGCGATTTCGCGCAACACCTCGACCGCGGCGTTCGTCTAACGGATGGAACAAGGCGCCCGGCGTGGAGCGGACGTGACGGAGCGAGCCGACCGAGAGCTGCTGGAGGGAATCCGCGCGGGCCGGCGCGAGGCGTGTACCCGCCTGATCCATGACCACTATTCGGCGGTCTACCGCTTTCTCTGGCATCTGACGCGGGACGCAACCGAGGCCGAGGATTTGACGCAGGAAACGTTTACCGCGGCGTGGGAGAAGATCGGCGCCTTCGAGGGAAGGTCGGCGTTCGCCACCTGGATGCATCGCATCGCCTACGGCAAGTTCGTGGACGCCCGCCGGGCCGGCCGGCGCTCGGCGGCGCTGGCGGAGCGGTTGAAGACGCGCGAAACGCCGGCGCCGCCGTGTCCCCTCGAGGCGGCGGCCAACGACGACGAATCGCGGCTACTGTACGCCGCGCTGCGACAGGTCGATCCGGCCGACCGCGTGCTGCTGGTGCTGCACTACCTCCAGGGGCTGAGTTACCGCGAAATGGCCGAAGTGATCGGCGAACCGGCCGGCACCATCAAATGGCGGACGAGCCTTGCCCTGGGCCGGATGCGAACCCTGCTGACGGCGGAGCACCCCCATGTCCCTTGAACGGCCGGAAAGCGATGAGGCGCTGGGGCGCCGGCTGCGCGACCTGCCGCCGCCGCCCGTGCCCGTGGGTCTGGAGACCCGTCTGATCGCCGCCATTCCATGGCCGGAACGGAGTCGGGGCGGATCGACGCGCCTCTGGCTGGCGACGGCCGTGCTGCTCACGGCGGCGGCTTCGGTGCTGCTCGCCTTCCGCCTTCCGCGCGTTGTCCAGTCGCCTGCGGTGCGCGTCGCGGTCGCTCCGACGACCCGGCCCGCGACCCTCTGGACCTATGAGCAGGCGTTGCGGCGTCCGGGGGCCGACGCCTCCGCGATGCTGGATCGGGTCGCTCCGCCGTTCGCCTGGCCGGTTGCCGGGTCGCGGACGGCCTTCCTTTCGGATCGGTATTTCACACCGCATGACTAATGGCGTTTCCCGGCGAACGGGGGGCGTCAGCCCCCTGATTCTTCATGCGATCACCGACGAGATGTTAAATCAGGGGGCTGACGCCCCCCGCTCGCCGATTTAACTTCTAATGGAGGTCAATAAAGTGTTCAAATCTCTCTGCGTCGCACTCGGCCTGGGATTGCTGGTCGCCGGGCCGGCCGCCGCCGGCGACGACCTCGCCGCCAACGCCGCCCTGAAATACTGGCAGGCGTTTTCCACCATGCCCAAGCTCGACGGCAAGGAGCAGCCGGCGGACCTGGCGTCGATGCCGCTCGACGACAAGGCCAAGGCGTTGGTCGCCTCCGCCGACTACTCCCTGGAGCAGATGCACTTCGGCGCCGCCCTGCCGCGCTGCGTCTGGGCGGTCAGCCTGGAGGAGGACGGGATCCGCACCCGGCTGCCGGAGTGTCAGGCGGCGCGCACCCTGGCCGGGCTGGCGCGCCTGCGTATCCGCCTTCGGTTCGAGGAGGGGAACACGGCCGGGGCCGTGGACGACGCCGTGGACGCCCTGACGCTGGGCCGGCACGTCTCCCGCGACGGCACGCTCATCGCCGTCCTCGTCGGCATCGCCATCGATCAGGGCGTCACCGACACTTTGGCCGAGGGTCTGCCCAAGCTCGACAAGTCCGCCCTGAAGAAATTGGCCGCGCGGCTGGAGGCGCTGCCGCCGTACATGACCGCGGCCGACGCGATGCGAGTGGGCGAGGAGCGCGCCGGCCTGGACTGGTTCATCCGCGAGGTCAAAAAGACAAAGGACAAGGACAAGTTGATAACTCTTTTGGAGGAGCTGAGCGTGTCCGAAGGCGGCGGCTCGAAGGCCAGGGCCAAGGCGTTTCTGGAGGAGTGCGGCGGTACGGCCGAGGGCGTCGTCAAATACGCCGAGCAGACGCGCCCGCTGTACGCGGAGGCCGCCAAAGCCTTGGCCCTGCCGCCGGGTGAGTTCGAGAAGGCGTGGGACGCGCTCAACGCGAAATCGGCCGAGAACCCGGTGTCCAAGTTGCTGTTCCCCGCGGTAAACAACGTGCGCAAGGCCGAAGACCGGCTCCTGGCGCGGCGGGCGCTGCGGAAGGCCGCCCTGGCCATCCTCATCGACGGGCCGGACGCGGCCAAATCCACGCGCGATCCCTTCGGCGACGGGCCGTTCGAGTACGAGCCGTTCGACGGCGGCTTCGTGCTGCGGTCCAAGTTCAAGGTTCAGGACAAGCCGGTGTCGCTGACGGTCGGGCGGCGCAAGGACAAATGAAGCTCCCATTCCTGGTCCGGCTGCTCTTGTCCGGTTCGCCGCGACGCGCCAGCGGAGCGCTTCATCCCAAGCGCTCCGCTGGCGCGTCGCGGCGAACCCACGCCGATTCCAGACACCCGCAACCGGACCACGAATCAGGACGGCCGGCCGCCGCCCCTGGCTATGAATGAGGTCATGAACCCACCGCCGCTGACCCTCTATTATGACGGCCTCTGCCCGCTCTGCTCGCGCGAGATCGCCCACTACCGCAAAAAAGTGGTGGGCGACGCCGTCCATTTCGTGGACTTCACGGAGCCTGCTTTCGACGCCGCCGCCCACGGACTCGACGCCCGGCGCATTCGCCGGTTGATGCACGTGAAGGTCGGCGAGGAGCTGCGCGTCGGTCTCGATGCGTTCATTGCCTTGTGGGAGGCGATCCCCGCCTACCGACGGCTGGCCCGGCTGGCGCGCCTCCCGGTCCTGCACGGCCTGCTGTCGCTTGGTTATCGCGCCTTCGCCGTGGTCCGGCCCTGGCTGCCGCGCCGAAAGCGGCCGATCTGTTCCACCGGGACGTGCGACCGGTAAGGAAGTTCCGGCGTCCCTGGTTCATGCCAAACCGGGAAAAAGTTCCGACGGCGCACGCGCAACCCTTGACGGAGTTTGCCAGGGCAGTTAGATTGAATGATGATGAAGTGTAGGCGGCGCTTGGGGTTCCGACCTTTTTGGGTCGGACGCACCAAACGCGGACGCCGAACCTTCCGCCAGGGGCGAGGAAAAAAACCACCCTCCCAACACGATCCGCGCGCGTTGGTCAAGCCGTGCGGACGGGTTCGCTCCGGCCTCCCGATGGACCTCTTGACAATGGGAAGGATAGTCGGCGATGCTTGTACTGTCCAGGAAAAAAAACGAAAGTATCGTCATCAACAACGACGTCACCGTGACCGTGGTGGAGATCCGCGGCGACAAGGTGCGCCTGGGGATCGTGGCGCCCAAGGAAGTGCCCGTACACCGCCAGGAAGTCTTCGACGCCATCCACGGCAAGGAAACCTCCGAATCCGCCGCCCCGGCCCCCGTGGTCGTCAACAAGCCGGTTTCCTGACCGCGCCCGTTCTTGTCGAACCATCCCCTCTCCGGGGCGTCTCATCGACGCGGCCCGGAGAGGGTTTTTGTTGCGCCGTCACGTCCGTCGGGCGATCCCGTACTTTTTGATTTTCGCGATCAACGTGTCCCGGTGAATGCCCAGCACCTCGGCCGCGCGGGTGTTGTTGCCGCCGGTCTGCTCCAGCGCCCGGCCGATCGCCCACGCCTCCAACTCTTCCAGGTTCAACGGGATCGCGGCCTGGTCCTCGGCGACGCCGGAGGTCAGGTGCAGGTCGGCGGCGTCGATCTCGCCGTTGCCGCTGAGGGCCGCCGCCCCTTCGAGGACGTGGCGGAGCTGCCGCACGTTGCCCGGCCAGGAATAGGCGCGGAGCCGATCCAGCGCCGCCGGCGTCAGGCTCAGGCGGCGCGGGTCGGTTTTCCGCAGGTTGGCGAGGAAGTGGTGGGCCAGGGCCGGCACGTCCTCGGCGTGGTCCCGCAACGAGGGCGCCTTGATCGACACGGTCAGCCGGTAAAACAGGTCCTTGCGGAAGCGGCCGAGCTTCACTTCGTGTTCCAGGTCGCGGTTCGTCGCCGCCAACACGCGGACGTCCACCTTCACGTCCTTCTTGCCCATCAGCGGCCGAACGCTGTGCGTTTCCAGGGCGCGTAACAGCATCCCCTGGATCTCCGGCGTCAGTTCGCCGATCTCGTCGAGGAACAGCGTCCCGCCTTCGGCCTGCTGGAAGAAGCCGGCGTGCGGGCCGGCGGCCCCGGTGAAGGCCCGCTCGTCGTGGCCGAACAGTTCCGCCACGGCCATGTTCGCGCTGAGCGAGGCGCAATTGACCGTCACCATCGGCTCGTCGCGCCGCCGGCTGGCGCGGTGGAGACCGAGGGCCACCAACTCCTTTCCGACGCCGGTTTCTCCTTGAATCAGGACGGCCCCGGCGTGGTCGGCCAGCCGGACGATCTGGCCGCGCAGGTCGCGCACGGCCGGGCTGTCGCCGACCAGGGCGTCGTCGCCGGCCGGGGAGCCGAGGCGGAGACGCGAATTGTCGGCGGACAGGGCGCGGCGGTCGCGCACGCCGCGGAGGCAGCCGGCCAGGCAGCCCGCCAGGACCTCGCAAAAGCGGACCTCCCGAACGGAAAACGGCCGGCTGTGGCGGTAAACGTGGAGGGCGCCTGGCGCCGGGCCGGGGCCGTCGTCCTCGGCGCCGGGGCGCTCGCGGAGGGGCACGCACAAGGCGTCGCGGAAGCCGGCCAGGCTTTCGCCGCTCAGGTCGTCGTCGGCGTCGGCGGGGTCGGCCAGCCGCACGGTGCGGCCGTCCCGAAGCGCCTTTTGCGTCAGGCGGCTGCTCAGCCGGGCGTCCACCCGCGCCTGCTCGGGCAGGACGACCAGCAGGTCGTCGGCGTCGAAACTGCGAAACCCCACCAGGTCGGCCCGCGTCTCCCGCAGGAGTGCGGAGAGCGCCAGGCGGACCAGGCCGTGCGGGCCGGTTTCCTGCAACGAACCGGATAGGAATTGGTACAGGGCCGTCAGCTCGTCCGGTTGCAGATCGGTCTCGTCGTCGTGGGCCGCCGCCGCCGCAACCGGGGGCGGTCCCTCGCGGTCGCCGACGGCCGGAAATTCGTCCGTGCTGCCGGTCTCGACCGCGAAGCGGAAACAGACGTCTCCGAGAACCAGCCGAGCGCCGGCCGGCAGTTCCGCCTCGCCGCGAACGCGCCGGCCGTTGACCGTGACGCCGTTGCGCGAGCCGAGGTCGCGGACGAACCACCGGTCCTCCTTGGGGTAGATTTCGGCGTGCTGTTTGGAGGCGCACTTGTCGTTGAGGACAATGGTATTGTCGAGGCCGCGTCCGAGGGAAGTCGGCCCGTCGGGGCGCAATTCCAAGCGGGCGGGGACCGCCTCCCCGCCTTCCAGGCTCAGGCGTACACGCATCGTTGCCGTCTCCCGGCGGGCAAGCATTGGTAGAGAATCGTACCCGATTCGTCCGGCCCTCGTCCAGTAGGATAAGGAAATTCGGAGAAGAACCCCCTCGCCCCAAATCCGTTTGACATTCCCCCGATCCGTCCTCCATACTGAGTAAAGATTCCGGGCCGCCGCCCGTCTTAACCTCTGCGTGATGCGTCTTCGCGTCGCCGGTGCGTCCCGTCGTTTCGCCGACTGTCGCTCTTGCCGTCCCACTCCAACGCCTGGGGCTTGCATTCATGAAACATGGCCTTTTCGTCCTTTTGGGCGCCTTCCTCCTGGCCGCCGGCCCCGCCGCGGCCGACGACGCCTCGGTCCAGGAAGACATGCGGTTCATCCAGGAACTTCGCAATCAGGGCAAACCCGACCTGGCGCTGGAGTACCTCGAGCGCATCGGCAAAAACGCTTCACCGGAGCTGGCCAAGCAACTGCCGCTGGAACTGGCCAAGGCCAAGCTGGCGGCGGCGGGCGACGAGCCGGACAGCGGCAAACGCCTCAGCCTCTACACCGAGGCCCGCGACGAAATGCAAAAGTGGTTGACCGCCAACCCCGGCAGCCCGCGCGGCGGCGAAGTGAAACTCGACATGGCCCAGGTCGCGGTCATGCAGGGCCGGACGCAGCTGAGCCGCGCCCTGATGAACCCGGATTTCGCCGAGGAGATGACGCCGGAAGCCGCCAGGGCCAGGGCGATGTTGGAAGACGCCGGCGCCCAGATCAAGGAGGCCGCCAGGGTGCTGGACGCCGAGTTGGCCAAGGCCAACGACAAGGAGAAAAAGAAACTGGAGGACGCCCGCCTCCAGGCGGACCTCAACCTGGCCCTGAACCTCTTCGACCAGGCCCAGACCTACCCGCGCGAGGCGATGAAAGGCGAAGTGTTGGTGCAGCGGGCGAATAAGGTTACGGAGGCCCAGGCGGCCTTCCGTAAGCTCATGTCGAAAGACGATACCAACCCGATCTGCTGGGTGGCCCATGCGTGGTACGGCCGCTGTTTCCACGAGAACGGCGACCCCAACAAGGCGCGGGCCGAGTACAACGTCGTCTTGAACGCGAACAAACGCACCGCCGCCGAGGCCCAGCGACTGGCGCGCTATTTCCTTCTTCTGGCCATGCGCGAGACGCCGGAACTGCCGAAGGAGACCCCGGCCTACATCATCAAGACGGCGGAGAGCTGGCTGCGCGACTACCCCAACTACCTCAAGACGCCGGAGGGCTACGGCCTCCGCTACTTCCTGGCCAAGGTCTATTTCCAGGAGACGCAGGAAGACCCCAAGCTCACGCCCGCCAACAAGAACGCCTACCTCAAAGACGCCCGCACGCTGCTCCGCAACGTGGAGGCGTCGGAGAACGACTTCACCGACCGCGCCCGCCAGTTGAAGCTCCAGGTGATTTACAAGGAGCAAGGCGGCTTCACGCAAAAGGTGGAGAACCTCAAGTCGTTCGAGGACTGTTACGTCCGCGCCCAGTGGGAGCTGTCGGAGGCGGCCAAGGACGAAACGAACCCCAAACTCACCGACGCCCAGCGCGAGGAGAAGCACAAGGAACATCAGGCCGTCGTCACGGAGTCGCTGGAGCGCGGCCTGAAGCTCGCCGCGGAAAACAAGGGCCGCGGCGAGGAAGGCCTGGAACTGGGCAACGCCAAGGCCATGCTGGCGTTCCAGTACCTCAACGACAAGAAGTACCAAGAGGCCATCGCCATCGCCGAGCCGTTCGCGCAGCGACCCGCGTTCGGCCCAGGGCGCCGATTGCGCCATCTACACCTTGCAGTGCTATTCCGAACTGGTCGGCGCCGCCGAGGGCGCCGGCCGGACGCCCGAGGAACTCAAAACGCTGCGGGGCAAATTGTTCGACTTCGCCGGCTACATGGAAAAGACGTGGCCCAAGGGGGGACCGGGCGACACGGCCCGCTTCCAAACCGCCCTGCTCCTGGTCAATGAAAAAGACCCCGACAAGCGCGACGAGGACGTTCAGAAGGCCATCGAAACGCTGGGCCGCATCACGCCCGAGTACGCCCAGTACGCCGTGTCGCAGTATCAGCTCGCCCAGATCGCCTTCGAGGCGGAGAAGGAGAACCTCAAGCCGATCCCCGGCGCCGGCGCCGACGGCTACCGCAAGCGGGCGCTGGAGGCGTTGGCGAAAGTCCCGGAGCCGGTCGCCGGCGCCGACCCGATCGTGAACAAGGTCTATTTCCTGGCCAAGGTCCGCCTGGCGCAGGAGGACTTCAAGCTGGGAAAATTCGACGAGATGGAACAGCTCACGACCACGCTGCTGCCGAAGCTGCCGACGGTGCGTCTCGACGCCGACAAGGCCGCCGACGACAAGCTGCGCGTCGAACTGGCCGAGAGCATCAAGAACTTCCGCCTCTACGCCCGCTGGGCCAAGGCCGACGCCGAGGCCAAGGCGAACCACCCCGACAAGGTGATGGCGTTGCTCGACCCGATCGTGGACGAGATCGCCGCCGGCCAGCATCCAGAGCTAAAGAACAATCCGCCGCTGGCGCGCGGCATCCTCGACCACGACCTGCGGGCCACCATCCAGCTGAACAAGCTGGACCGGACGCCGGTGGTGCTCAACTGCTACAAGCAGCTGGCGACCGGCGACTCCGCCGACGCCGGGGCGGCCGAGGTGCTCAAACAGCTTGTGGTGTTTATCCCTCCGCAATTGGAGGAATTGAAGCGCAAGAAGGACGAAGCCGGTCTGAAAAAGGCGCAGGAGACCTTCGGCAAGATCCTGGAGGAGACGATCAAGCCGCTGACGGGCGCCAAGCTGACGCCCAAGCTGATCTACTTCACGGCCCAGATCTACTCCAGCATGGACCGCCACAAGGACGCGGCCGACCTGCTGGACAAGGTCCCGGAGCCGCCCAAGGACGCCCCCAAGACGGACGTGGACCTCTACCAGATGGTGCGCGTCCAGTACGTCAAGGAACGGCGGCTGAACGGCGAATTGGAAGAGGCGCGCAAGGCCATGACCGCCATCATGGGCGAGCCGAAAACGGGCTGGGGGCGCAAGCGGGTGGACGCCCTGGTCGAGGACGTGGCGTTGCTCGGGGCCGAGGGCAAGAACAAGGACGCGGCCGAGTTCGCCAACGCCCTGATCCAGAAGCTGCTGGGCAGGATCGACACCGATCCGCGGATGAAAGAGGTCTATCTTCAGTGTTATTTCCTGATGGTGGAAAACGCCTACCGTCAGGCGCGGAAGTTGAAGGACAAGGAGCCGGAGAAGTACGCCAAGGGGGTGAAGATGGCGGCGGCCCTGGCCGTGGCCCTGGCGAAGAGACAGGACGGGTTCGTCAACGACGCCACGCGCGGCCGCTTCCGCGATCTGATGGACGCCGAGCCGGACCTGAAGGCGGACTTCGTGGACGGCTACGTCACGGCGATTGAAGACGGCATGAAGGAGGCCGACGCGATCAAGGACAAGGGGATGCGCGACAAGGCCGTCTCGGACGTGGCGGCCCTGGTCGCGGACCTGGAAAAGCTGTGGCCGGATTTCGGCGGCGACGCGGCCAAGGGGCGCGTGACCACGCTGCTCGGCGCCGAGGCGGACCTGAAGGCGGCCTACGACCAGTTGAAGGGGGCGGCCTCGCGCTGAGGCGCCTTGGCGAGCGGGGGGCGTCAGCCCCCTGATTCTTCCTATCATCACCGACCCGATGCTAAATCAGGGGGCTGACGCCCCCCGCTCGCCGCGCAACGTCAGGTAATCGACTTTGAATACCCATAAGGTGAATAGAACCATGAAACGCATCGCGCTCGCCGCCGGCCTGGCCGCGTGCCTCGGCCTGTTCGCCGCGCCTTCGGTTCGGGCCGACGCCACCATCATCCGTCACGACCCCAAGGGCGGCAAGGACGTGATCTTGGAGGGCGTGATCCAGTCGGAGACGCCGGCCGGCGTCAAGGTGAAGGTGGGCAAGGATTCGCAGTTGATTCCTCCCGACCAGATCGCTCACATCTCTTACGACCTGAAAGCGGTCGGCTCGATCGAGTTCGACACGCCTTACGCCAAGGAACAGGACGCGCTGGCCCTCAAGGGCGAGGAGCGCAAGACCAAGCTGGCCGCGGTGCTGGCGCTCTACCAGAACCTGGAGAAGCAGGCCAAGGAGTCGCCGAGCGCCCAGCGTTACATCGCCTACCGGATCGCCATGCTGAAGGCGGAACAGGCGCGAGACGACCCGACGAAGGTGGACGACGCCGTGGCGGCCCTGAACGACTATCGCACGTCCAACGGCGGCGGTTGGGAGATCGTGCCGGCGACCAAGGCGCAGGCCCGGCTGCTGGAAGACAAGGGCGACCAGGCCGGCGCCCGCGACGTGTACAAGGCGCTGGCCGACGACCCGGACGTGCCGGCCGACATTCGGTTGGACACGAACCTGCGGGTGGCGCGGATGCTGCTGCGCGAGAAAAAGTACGCCGACGCGGAGCAGACGCTTAAGGGCGTGGCGGCCGGCCTGAAACCCGACGACCCGCAACGGGCCTACGTCAACGTCTATCTGGCGTCCACGCAGGTGGCGCAGGGCCGACTGTCGGAGGCCGAGCAGCCGCTCAAGGAGGCGATCAAGAACGCCGGCGAAAACAACAACCTCAAGGCGCTGGCCTACAACGCGCTGGGCGATTACTACCTGCAGAGCAAGCAGCCGGAGGAGGCGTTTTGGGACTACCTGCGCGTCGATACGCTCTTCCCGCAGGACCGCGAAGAGCACGCCCGGGCGCTGTATCACCTGTGGAAATTGTTCGACTCGGTGCGCGGCGACGCCGGCCGGTCGCGCGAGTGTCTGGACAAGCTCAAGGCGCTGACCGGGACCGACTACGCGGATCGCGCCGAGAAGGAAACGGCCGGCGACAAGAAGACGCCGTGAGTTCTCGCCAGGACCGGATTGCCCTTGATCTTGCGGGCGAGGTCGAGGACCCGCCTGTTTCGTTCCCGTGGCCGGCTGGGCAAAGTCGAGTCAATCACCTGCAACACAGACCACAGACCGGACCAGATCGGACTCGGGACGGGTCGGGCGGCGGATCGCGCAAGCGGCGATGCGGGTGGGAGTTGGGGAGAGACGGCGGCAAACCGGATTTTTCGCGGAAGTCCGATTTAGTCCGATTCGACGACGTCCCTTTTCTCCAAAGCCCCAATCGGACATAATTGACCTGACGCATTCGTCAATGGCCGTTCGCCCGTCCACGGCGGTCGGGCAAACCGGACGACGCAGCAACGGCCTTCAACCTGACGCCCATGCGAAAGGGCACTTCAGCGCAGACATTGAATGGGGATCAGGCCACCGCACGCGCCAGCAGATGCTAATCCATCAGCCAGAGTTTCAGAAGCTCACGGACGTGATTTCGGCCACGAGCGGCGAACACAGCCAGCAAATCACCTTGCGTGGACGGCTGACGGCGGCTAACTCGGTACGGCGAACCTTCCAATTTCTCACCGATCGGGGCGAGAGAATTAAAGGAAGATCGGGTGACGTTATACGCGCTGGACACACAGTGGAACTGCCCATGCGGTATAAGGCTGTGGTTCTAAAGATAATAAAGGTCCACTATTCAACAGAGCAGCAGGATGACTCTTATGAGTTACTTCAGCTGGAACCCATCATCGACAGCTGACACAAAAAACTGCGGTGGAACGTGGGTTGACGGGGCTTTGCTCCCTTACCGGGGCTTTGCTCCCTAGCGGCCCGCTGCTCCCTTACCGGCGGGCCTGCTCCCAAACTGGGTGACGGCTACTGAGCATGATACGCGGCCGGGCGAACATTGCCCGGCCGTTCTGCTGACGGCAGATGGTCGCGCTTGATCCAAACCTGGATCAACCTCGCCGCCCAGCCGCGACACAGAACCGGTGTCTCGCGCCTCCGGCCGGCGCATTGCGCTCGACAAATCGACCGAATGTCGGTCTGGCGGGCGTGGCGATTCTTCCTGAAAAACAGACTTGCCTTGCCGCAAGGCCCGTCACAGCCTGTCCGCCGCAACTAATTTTGGACAAACGCCTTCTGGACACGGCGCGCGGCGGTCGTCCCGAACGCTAGGCGAAATGCGTGGCGCATCGAACCGCCACCGTCTCTTGCCTGTCATATAGTAAAAGAGGGAAGGGGCTTGACACGGCAATCAGAGGGTGTAACCTCTTCGTCTGGCAAGGGACACACGCACACAGCGGTGAAAACGATGGCGGGCAAGAACAAGGGTTCCGGCAAGCGCGAAGATAAATTCAGCCCCCAGAGCTTCGAGGTCACGTTCGACGTTTACCCTCTGGTGGCGATGATCCGAGAGAACGCGCTGGAGCTTGCCCAAAAGCTGTCGGCTCACCATGAATGGACCGACATTCATATGTCGGACGAGTCATGGGAGTTTACCCGTCGCCAGCCGAGACAGGGACAAGCCGGAGGGGCAATTAAAGTAAAGGTGGGCGATCAAGAGGTCGAGATCGAACACCGCTTCCCGACTGGCGGGCTGGAGCGCTTCGAGATTCTGGTCGATCAGGTCATCGAGGCGATTGAACAAGTCGCGGCGCCGCAGATTCTCTTAGGGACCACCGCCACTCTCGAATACTTGGTGGACATCGGGGGAGACGCGCGCGAGGCGATCCTGGGCGGACTTCGCCTTGTAGGCGATGAAGAAACAGACAAGCTCGGCGTTATCAACCGGCCATGCCAGTTCGTCGGGTTGCGGCTGGGCTTCCCGCCTTTTGAGGTTGACGAAAAATCGGCAGACGACGAAGAAGAAGATCCTGAGAATCCGATAGAGAAACCAGTTGACATCGGCGAGGAACGGTCGGCCAACCAAGGGGCCGGCAAGAAGGAAGGGGCGGATTGGGCCGCCACCCTTACCCTACAGTCCTTGCCGGACGAACCCGCCAAGATGTCCGTGGAAGTGGAAGGTCGCTGGATGCAGCCCAGCCACTGGAAAGAAGTTCCGAAGGTACTCGGAGACAGGCTGAAAATCGTGGACGAATTCCTCAAGACCAAGATCAGCGAGTTTCTGAAGAACTTTGGGAGCGGCAAATGAAGACAAATGCCCCCAACACAATGACTGCCACGAAAAGCTTCCGTGACTTCACGATGTTCTCCGTGTTCGTGGTTCGTCCTGGTTCCGTCTTCACGCGGAAAAAAAGATCTAGGGTGTCGCCTTTGCGCAGGCCGACGCTGCGACCTTTGTCTGCGTGGGAGAGGTTGTATTTCGCTCGTGCGCGGTCCAGCGACATAGAGGCGGCGCCTGTCCAGACCCAAAAACCCGAAGGGGCCGTTGAGGAAGGAATTACGGAAGAGTGGGCGGCGAGCGCTCGCCGCGCCCGCTTGACCTGGATGGGTGAGAATCCGTACTGATGTCCTTTCAACCGGGCGAAGTCTACCTGGCCTTTGGGGGCGGTGACAAGTACCGCCCCGTTCTCATCGTCTCCCGCGAAGAACTCAATCGCGGCAAGTACGTGGTCGCCGTGCCTTTCACCACGGACAATTTCAAGAAGCGCTCCGCTTTCCCTAACTGCGTCGCTTTCCGTGCAGAGGAGCATGGGCTGGACGAGGACTGTGTCGCCCAAGCAGAAGGGATTTCTGTGTATCTCAAGGATGAACTCGATCTAGAAAAAGGGACAATTGCAGTCATAGGCGAAGAGAAGATGCGAGAGGTCACCAAGGCCATCGGTTACCTTATTGTCGCCGACTGCGAGCCTCAATAACCTATCCCGACCGAAGCAGCTTCTTCGCCAGAGCCACCAGTTCAGACCGCGCCCACGTCGAAGTTTCCAGGCTTCTGGACTTAGCCGCTTCCTCTAAGAGCCGGCGATCCTGTTCCGTCATGCGAATGCGCAGCATGTACGTTTTCGCTTCCGGCTCCGGTTTTTTGTGTCTTCCGGCCATGATGCGATTGTAGCAGCAGAAAATCCACAAAGCAATCCTACTGACCTGCCATGTAGCAACAAAGTTGCTACAATGCACGGGCGTTCAGAACCGCTCGTAGTAGGGTGCCTCATGGACCTGCGTGAGTTGAAGGGCTTAGAACTTGCCGCCCGTACCCGCATCGTCTGGAAAGACGGCGTGTGGCACGTCCCGTCACAGAGCGGCAACGGCAAGTACCGCGTCACCCTCAAGCCGGCCGTCTCGTGCCAGTGCGACGACTTCCAGTTGACGCAGAAGCCGTGCAAGCATGTCCACGCGGCCCGCTTCACGCTGGAGCGCCATGACGGCGACAAGGCGCCCGAACTCGACACCGAGGCCGTCCCGAAGAAGCCGACGTACTCGCAGCCGTGGGCGGCGTACAATTTGGCACAGACGACCGAGAAGCACCGCTTTCAAGAGCTACTGGCCGACCTCTGCCGTGGCGTTCCGGAACCGCCGGCCAAGGACCGCAGCAAGGGCGGACGAGTGCCCTTGTCCATCGCGGACGCCATCTTCGCCTGCTGCTTCAAGGTATACTCGACCGTCAGCAGCAGGCGGTTCGGCTGCGACCTTGCCGACGCGCACGTCAAGGGCTACCTGTCGCGGTCGATTCACACGAACACGATCAACAAGCACCTGGAGGACACCGAACTGACGCCGGCGCTCAAGGCGCTGGTCACGCAAAGCAGCCTGCCGCTCCGCGTGGTTGAAACCACCTTCGCCCCGGACTCGACCGGCTTCAGCGCGAGCAAATTCGACCGCTGGTACGACGAGAAATATGGCAAATACCGGAGCGAACATAGCTGGGTCAAGGCGCACGTTCTCTGCGGCGTGAAGACGAACGTGATCGTCGCGGCGGAAATTCTCGACCGGGACGCGGCGGACTGCCCGCAGTTCACGCCGATGGTCAACGCGGCGACGGCGCAGCACTTCACGGTCAAGGAAGTGACGGGCGACAAGGCGTATCTGAGCAACGACAACCTAAACCTCGTGGAGTCGCTGGGCGGCACGGCGTTCATCCCATTCAAGGTGAACAGTATCGAAGGCGCGAGCGCGGTGTGGGACCGGATGTACCACTATTTCCAGTTCAGAAGGGATGAATTCTTACAGCACTACCACCAGCGGAGCAACGTGGAATCGGCGTTTAGCGCCATCAAGCGGAAATTCGGGGACAGCGTGCGGAGCAAGACGGACGCGGCGATGGTCAACGAGGTCTACTGCAAACTCATCTGCAACAACATCTGCTGCGTCATCATGGAGCAGTGCGTCCTTGGCATCGAAGCCGAATTCTGGCAGAATGACGACGCGCCGACCGGGACGCCGGATGTGCGGCCGGGGTAGAAAAAAAAAGGTTCATCCGACTAAAGCGTACTTGGTTTCGTGGATCGCATAAATCTTGAGTTTGAAGAACTCCTTGTCGCGGAAGCCGTAGGCCTGTCGCTGCATCGTCTTGATCTTGTTGTTCGTCCCTTCCAGAGGTCCCGTGGAGATCCGGCAGTCGTAGTAGGCCAGGATGCCCGTGCGGTGCATCGCCAGCGTCGCCGCGAATCTCTGCAACACCTTGATGCACGACGCCTCCGCTCGGCGGATCCAGTCCTCCAACACCCGCGCCGCCGTCGCCTTGTCCGGCTGCCCCCAGATCTGCCGCAGGTCCTCTTTCAGGTAGTACACCGTGGCCAAGGGCTGGTTCATGCGCAACGCCTCCTCCAGTCGCTCCCGCTCCTTTTTCTTGGGATCCAGGTTCTCCGGGTTCTTGAGCAAAAGCCAGCGCGTCCCCTTGAGCACTTCCTTGTGCATTTGGTCCGTGGCCTCCCGGTGCAGCTCCCGCCGGAAGTCGCTCAACTTCTCGTTGAACGGCTTGATGACGTGGAAGTGGTCGAACACGTGGACCGCGTCGCTCAGGTTGTCCCGTACGGCCTGGATGTAGGCCGGCGACATGTCCGTGGCCACCGCTTCGACCCGGGCCCGCGCCGCCTTCAGCCGCTTCCAGAACGGCTCCAGAGCGTCGGCCCCCTTACCCTCGCCCACGAAAACTACCGCCCCCGTCTCCAGGTTGAGGACCACCGTCAGGTAGCGGTGACCGTGGCCGACCGCTATTTCGTCGATGGCGATCTGCTTGAGCTTGTTCAGCTTGGGCTTCCGGTAACGTCGTTGCAGGTCGCGCTTCTGGATGTCCTTGATGACATCCCAACTGACCTGTAGATGCCGGGCCACGTCCTGGATGGTCATCATCCGGCTCAACTCCAGGGCATAACGCTCAAAGGCCCGGGTGTAGCTGCGTCGGGGGTCGGCGAAGTCCAGCGGCGCCTGGCGGATCACCTGGCAGGTCGGGCACTCCACCCGCGGAATGGCCAGCATCACATAGACCGGCTTGCCGCCAATGGGCACAGCCCGAAAGGTCCGCTCCTGGCATCCCCGGGGCGCGACCCGCCGCGAACCGCAGAGGGGACAGCGGTAGGTGTGGGGCCGTCGATGGATGGTGAAGACCACACGTCCCTCTCGGTAATCGGTTTTGACGTAGTCGTAGCCTCGGATGCCGAAGGCGTGGTAGAGTAGGCTGGTGGACATGCTGACGGCTCCCTTCTGAAGATGGTTTCCCAAACCTCAGATGGGAACAGCATGTCCACGCCTTTTCAACCACGAAGTACGCTTCCCCCGGATGAACCGAAAAAAAGAACCTGGCACGGTAGGTGCCAGGCTGCGGGGTCGCGGGTCGGGGGGATTGTGCGAAGGTACGGGACGCTAGGGCAACATAGCGATTCAGGTTTTTTGCCGTCCGGTGCTTGGCTTCGAGGAATTCTGTTGTTCAGCCAGAGCAGCCTTGGCCTCTTGCACGTCCTTGGCGAAGGCCAGTTGCACGGCCTCGCAGACGACGGCTCCGGTTGTCGTGGCGCTCTTGACTGCTCTAAGTCGAATAGCCATTTGCACTTCTGACGGCAGGTCAACAATCATCCGATTACGTTCTTGGTTATCTGCTGGCATGGCTGGGACTCCTGGTAGGCCAACCCGCAGTTCCCCGCACTATTTACAGTAGAACGGCAATGGCCAACTGTCAACCAAAATGACCGCAGGCGTTCTGGTACATTCGTACCAGGAAGCAAAGATTTGACGATTGTACCAGAATGGCCTATGCTTCCTATGTAAAGGAAACTGCCGGCCTGCGGTCTAGTCGTGGGGACCGCCGCAGGTCCGGCACGGTTGCCAGTCGGACGAGGTCCGCCAGCGCGTTCCTCTATAGTCCTCTTCCGGCTGCGGATCAACGTGAATGCTGGGGCGGCGGGCGGCACCGCATGTCGCCAAGAGGGAAAAAGGTATGGCCTCGTTCATCGTGCGCGTCGTACTCCACGGCGCCGAGACGTGGAGCGGCTACGAGGAACTACATGAGTTGATGGAAGGCGAAGGATTCGTCCGGACCATCGTCAGCGACAAGGGCCTGGAGTACCACCTGCCGCCGGCGGAGTATCGCCTTGACGGACACTTTGACCGGGAGCAAGTGTGGAGGAAGGCGAAGTTCGCGGCCGAGATGACCGGCTACGCCCACGCCGTGTTCGTGACGCAGTCCATCGGCTCAACCTGGAGCGGCTTGGAGCTAGTGACAGCGGCAAGGGTCAACTACTAACCGTCGCCTCTGTATTATCCGGCATGGCCTCGTTCGTCACCCGCAGAACCTCGATGGCGTATACGCCATCGAGGTTCTGCATTTGCACGCAAAGCGGCTGCGTAGACGCAAGGCAACGCTCCAGCAGCGCCAGCACAACGCCCTTGTCACCCGTTCTGACGACTTCCATCTTCATCGTCTTCCCTTCTGCAACGAAATTTCTACGGCTGCAAACGCAACGCCGCCCGATCGATCCAGTATAATCGGTCGGGCGGCGCAGGTGCAAACAACCGTCGTTCGGGCTGCTCCCAAGCCCTTCCGCCTGCTCCCTAATCGCTCTTTTCGGAGCGGTTAGGGAGCAAAGCCCCCTTACCGGCGGGTCTGCTCCCTTACCGGCGGGTCTGCTCCCTAACCGATGCGGCGCAGGGAAACGGCCGGGTTACGAAACAGCGTAACCCGGCCGCTTTTCTTTCGTGAATCGCATAGCGTGCGGGACTGCTTATGCCCGTTGCCCCGGATCGGCATGAGGCTGGGCGGGTGGTGTGGGGCCTGATATGGCTTCTTCTAGAACGAGTATCTCGTTACTCTGACTCCAGTTCCACACATCCTCCTCCCGCCGCCGTAATCTGCACTCGATGCGCAGGAAGCCGGGAGCGAGGATTGGCGGGAAGGTTATTTCGGGCACGATAATCCGATGGAGCGGATGGACGAAACGGAAAGGAGCGAACTCGGCAAGAACGAGCGGCGCCTCCTGCTGTGGAAAGTGGCCGACTATTTGGGCCTGAAATTCGCCGTCGTCGGCGTCTCCTTCTCCCCTAAACCACGTTGCAACGATCCGCACATGCAACTCGCGCACCGTGGTAACGATTCCGGGAACCGCTTGGACGTTTTGAAATTGGATGGCCTCCGCGATGCCGAATAGGCTGACGATGTTCGTGTATTCATCCAGCGCACCGGAAGCGGCGCAAAGGATGTAGCCGGGCCTCGGCATGTCAGCACCCTCCGGGAGTACGCAGGATGAGTGATCGCCCGCCAATATTACGCGGGAGGACTGTCGCGGCATCAAGGGCGGGGTCGGGAGGTGTATTTATCGCCGTGATGGGGAGCGAGTTTGTCATCGACTTCAGAGGTCCGGCATCCCATGTAGCAGTAGAAATCGTGATTCCCGCTGTGACCGGACGGCTTTCCGCCGGGACGGGCACCCACTCCCCTTTCTCTGTACTCTCAATTTGCGCGTAGCATTGACGCATAGAGGCCGAACGGAAGTAGGCTGTCATCGCGCGATTCAGGCTGCGCTGCTGTACCTGAATACCATTCTCCCACCGGGACAGCGTCGAAACAGCGATACCGAGACGGTCGGCGAACGCCTGCTGATCCAAACCCAGCCTTTTGCGACCTTCCCGGATCGCTTCTGGTGTCAACAAGTGCGCCTTGCGGCGGAACGCCCTGTCGATTTCCGCGAGCGCTTCGTCGTCAAGGACGAAGTTGCCGCAGTTGGAACATTTCGGAACCGTCAGGGAAGGGATCTCGACAGCGTACTCTCGCCCGTCATGGTTGATCGTGACAGAGTAGGGAATGGGAGAGAGGACCATCGTCCGCTGGCGGCAATCGCTGCACTTCGGCGAGTAAGCCCTCTGGGACATCGACAAGCTCCTCTTCTTGTGTTAGAAGTGGCAATTGACTACCTCAGCCCACGGGTAGTCTTCGTCATCCGGATCGACCAGTTTCATTTCCACGAACAGGCGAGCCGGACGCTCCTCAAATTCAATGTTGACTTTGTACCACCAAGGATCGTCTGGGTTTACCTCGAGCCAGTAATCTCTGGTTTCCGGCCGCGCACACACACAGCCGGAGCCGGTAGCGAGAGCGTACCCACGTAACCACCTATTAACGCCGATTGACGTAAACCTTTTCGTCCTCTCACTTTGTAGCATGTTTCTAACAGCGGACTCCTTCCACTGGATGTGCCCCGCGCAGATCGCCTTATAAATTAAGTCGGGTCTGGCTGTACGGCCCATCTGGCACCTCTACGATAGAGACAAACGTGCTGTAAGTCAAGTTCACTGTCTCGGCGACGAGACTGCTTTACTCAAACCTATTCCTGATAATGAGTTGCGTTGATACGATCTTGCCAAAATGGCGCGAACCTTCTCGCCAAATGTCCCTCTATTGTCAAGGAGACAAGATAGAGAGAGAATCGGATAAAGACCAGTTACTCGTTACCCGACGGCCCGTTCGGCTTTTTTGCCTTTCCGTTGCTTGCCTGCCGTTCCTTCCTGGGTCGGTTCCAGTACGGACTCTTGCATCGCGGACACACGCGCGGTTCGTGCTTCTCGCGCGGAACCCACTCATGCCCGCAGCGTTCACACCGGAAGCCCCAGACGAGTAGCTGAACCTTACCCATACCCAGCAAGTATATCACCGGGCAGTTGTTCTTGGCAAGGATGTTACTACCGAGGTGGAAACGCTACCTACTTATCCGGTATATTACTATCCAGGTGAACACCTGCCTGGAGTAGTAGCCGTGGACCTGCGCGAGTTGAAGGGCCTGGAAATCGCCGCCCGCACGAAGATCGTCTTCGCCGACGGCGTGTGGCTGGTCCCGTCGCAGACCACGACGACGAAGTACAAAGTCGTGCTGGACGGCCGCGAGTCGTGCGAGTGCGACGATTTTACGCTCCGTCAACTCCCTTGTAAGCACATCCACGCGGCCCGGCTGGCCCGCGAACGCGACCACGGCGGCGCGTCGCCCGTCGTCGTCGCGGAGCCGGTCCCGAAGAAGCCGACCTATCGGCAAGTCTGGCCGGCGTACAACGAGGCGAAGACCACGGAGAAGCGGCGCCTGCAAGCGCTGCTCGCCGACCTCTGCCGCCACGTCCCGCAGTTCCCGGACCCGGAGCGCGGCCAGAAGCGCATCCCGACCGCCGACGTGGTCTTTGCGATGGTGTTCAAGGTCTACACCTGTATGCCGACGCGGCGGTTCGCCTGCGACCTGGAGGACGCGCGGGAGAAGGGCCACGTCTCCCAGGTCGCGCACTTCAACAGCATCATCCGTCACTTCGACAACCCGGACTTGACGCCGATCCTCCGCGATCTCGTCACCCGCGCCAGCCTGCCCTTGAAGGCCGTGGAAGTGGACTTCGCGGCCGATTCGTCGGGATTCTCGACAAATCGGTTCGTCAAATGGTACGATGAGAAGTACGGCGTCACGCGCTCCGGCCACGATTGGGTGAAGTGTCACGTCATGGTCGGCGTGAAGACCAACATCGTAACCGCCGTGGAAATCCGCGGCCGGGACGCCAACGATTCACCCTTGCTCCCGCCGCTGGTCCGCACGACGGCGGAGAATTTCCCGATCCGGGAGGTTTCCGCCGACAAGGGATACAGCAGCGCCGAGAACATGGAAGAAGTCGTGCGGGTCGGCGGGACGCCGTTCATCGCGTACAAGACGAACGCGACCGGCGCGGCGGGCGGCATGTTCGAGCGCGTGTTTCACTATTTCCTCTACCGGCGGGAGGAATTCCTGGCGCACTACCACAAGCGTTCCAACGTGGAGTCGGCGTTCAGTATGATAAAGGCGAAGTTCCGGGACCACGTCCGGGCCAAGACTGATGCGGCGATGGTCAACGAGGCGCTTTGCAAGTTCCTCTGCCACAACATCCGCTGCGTGATTCAGGCGCAGTGTGAGTTGGGCATCGAGGCTGAATTCTGGAAGGACGAGAAGGCGGAAGCCGGCTCGGCGGACGTGCTGCCGATGGTCCGGCCGGGATGAACCCTGAAACGCCAGCGCTGGGAGGGTTGCACCGTGGCGACGTTTGGAACGCGGGTGTCCGAGAAAAATGCAATCGAGTGCCCGCAGTTGAGGGAACTCGGCATTACTCTGTATCTTGATGTGCGGAAGAACGGGGAAGTCTGCCTGCAAATCCGCCAATCTGAGTCTCAACGCTGGCAGCTGAAGAGCTTCGTGATGGGCCGCACCGGCAAGGGCGACATCGTGTGGGAACGCGAGTTGGAGTAACCTGCACCACGGAAACGAATCCTGCACCACGAAAGATCGCGTTTAGTCTTCCGTGGTGCAAAGCCGGGGGCGGCAGGCGCCGCCTGCCCTACGGAAAGCCGGCGATTCGTGTAGGGCGGACTGTGCCTGCCGCACTTCAGGAACAGTCTCTTATTCTGTTCCGGGCGGCCTGACTTGCCGGCTGCCGCGTTTTCCTTGCGGCGACGGCCGACGGCCCGCTGCTCCACTTTGGCCCTTTCTCATTGCGTTTTCATGGCTCGCCGCATACATTCTCCAGAAACGCCTGCGCCCGAGGCCCCCATTTCCCGACTGCCTCGCTCCGAAAAGTTCGTCGCGCGTCCGATGTTAAGGGGGAGGTCATGGCGAAGGTCAAGGAACTGCACGTCAACGGCACGGCCCACGCCCTCGACGCCGACGGCGACCGCAGCCTGCTCGGCGTCCTGCGCGGGGAACTCGGCCTCACCGGGCCGAAATACGGCTGCGGCGAAGGCCAGTGCGGCGCCTGCACCGTCCTGCTCGACGGCAACCGCGTCCGCTCCTGCGTGGTGCGCATGGACGTGGCGGCGGGCAAAAAGGTCGAAACCATTGAGGGGCTTGCGGACGGCGACAAGCTCCATCCGGTTCAGGCGGCGTTTCTCGAAGCGGGCGCCTTCCAGTGCGGCTACTGCACGCCGGGCATGGTGATGTCGGCCGTGGCCCTGCTGAGCAAGCAGCCCGAGCCGAGTCGGGAGGAGATCGTCCGCTTCATGGACAAGAACCTCTGCCGCTGCGGGACCTACGTCCGCATCGTCGCCGCCGTCCAGGACGCGGCAAAGCGGATGAAAGGGGGCGCAAATGAGCAAGTCGTCGTCCCCGGAATTCTTCATCGAACCGGAACGCTACGAGCTGCACGAGGCCCTCGCCTGGGAGCTGGATCGGCGGCAGTTCTTCCGCATCGCCGGCGGCGGCGTCATCGTCGCGCTGCTGCTCGGGGAAGCGACCTTCGGCCAACGTCGCGGCCCACGGGGGTCGGGCCCGAGGGAGGTCGGCGCCTGGCTGCACGTCGGCGAGGACGGCGTCGTGACCGTCTACACCGGCAAGGTGGAGATCGGCCAGAACATCCGCACGTCGCTGACGCAGGTCGTCGCGGAGGAGCTGCACACGCCGGTCGGGCGCATCCGCCTCGTCATGGCGGACACGGCCCTGACGCCCTACGACATGGGCACGTTCGGCAGCAGCACGACGCCGCGGATGGCGTCGCAACTCCGGCGGGTCGCCGCCGCGGCGCGGGAAGAACTGATCGGCCTGGCGGCCGACCGGGGCAAGGTCGATCGGGCGACCCTGGCCGTCAAGGACGGCAAGGTCGTCGGGAGGGACGGGAAGCCGTCCTTCGACTTCGGCGAGCTGACAAAGGGCAAAAAGCTGATGCGCGTCGTCGGCGAGGACGCCCCGACCACGCCGGCCGACAAGTGGACCACGGCGGGAACGTCGGTCGCCAAGGTGGACGGCCGCGCCTTCGTCACCGGCCGGCACGAGTACGCCTCGGACGTGAAGCGGCCCGGAATGCTCGTGGGGAAGGTGCTGCGGCCGCCGAGCTTCAAGGCGACGCTGGTCTCCGTCAAGACGGCCGACGCGGAGGCGCTGCCCGGCGTCAAGGTGGTTCACGAAGGCGATTTCGTGGCCGTCGCGGCCCCGAGCGAACATCAAGCCCAGGACGCCCTCGACGCCCTTCGGGCCGAATGGCGCGAGACGCCGCAGCCGTCCGCGAAGGACCTGTTCAAGCACCTCAGGGACCACGCCGGCGGCGGGGGCGGCGGGTTCGGCCGGGGCGGCGATTCCCGCGGCTCGGTCGCGGAAGGGATGAAGGCGGCGGACGCCCGGCTGGAAGCGACATACACGGTGGCCTATATCGCTCACGCCCCGCTGGAGCCGCGGGCCGCCGTGGCGGAGTGGTCCGACGGCAAGCTGACCGTCTGGACCGGGACGCAGCGGCCGTTCGGCGTCCGCGGCGATCTGGCCCGGGCGCTCAACCTGCCCGAGGACGGCGTCCGCGTCATCGCCCCCGACATGGGTTCCGGCTACGGCGGCAAGCACACCGGCGAGGCGGCGCTGGAGGCGGCGCGGCTGGCCAGGGCGGCCGGAAAGCCGGTCAAGGTGGTGTGGACGCGGCAGGAAGAATTCACCTGGGCCTACTTCCGGCCGGCCGGCGTCATCGACGTGAAGGGCGGCGTCAAGAAGGACGGAACGCTCACGGCCTGGGAGTGCCACAACTACAACTCCGGCGGGTCGGCCCTGGCGACGCCCTACGACGCGGCCAACCGGCGCACCGTGTTCCATTCGACCGATTCGCCGCTCAAGCAGGGGTCGTACCGCGGCCTCGCGGCCACGGCCAACGCCTTCGTCCGCGAATCGCACATGGACGATCTGGCAAAGGAGATTGGCCTGGACCCGCTGGCCTTCCGCCTGAAGAACCTCAAGGACGAGCGCCTGCGCGCGGTCCTCGAAGCGGCGGCGGAGAAATTCGGCTGGGGCAAGGGCAAGCCGGCCGCCGGCCGCGGGTTCGGCGTCGCCTGCGCCACGGAGAAGGGGAGCTACGTGGCGACCTGCGCGGAGGTCTCCGTGGACCGCGCCAGGGGACGGATTCAGGTGGAGCGGCTCGTGGCGGCCTTCGACTGCGGGGCGATCCTGAACCCCGACCACCTCAAGAACCAGATCGAGGGCGGGGCGATCATGGCCCTCGGCGGAGCGCTTTTCGAGCATATCGACTTCGCCGACGGCAAGATCCTCAACGCCGCCTTCGCCGACTACCGCGTGCCGCGCTTCCGCGACGCCCCGGCCGTCCTCGACGTGGTGCTGGTCAACCGCAAGGACATCCCTTCGGCGGGGGCCGGCGAGACGCCGCTGATCGCCACGGCCCCGGCCATCGGCAACGCGGTCTTCCAGGCGACCGGCGTCCGGCTGCGGTCGCTGCCGATGGACTTGTCCCATGCGTGAATTGCTCGCCGAGGTCAACGCCGCCCTGGATCGGCGCCGGCCGTGCGTCTACTGCGCCGTGGTCGAGACGCGCGGCTCGACGCCGCAGAAGCCGGGCGCCGCCATGCTCGTCTTCCCGGACGGCCGCCAGGTCGGCACGCTCGGCGGCGGATGCGTCGAGGCGGAAGTGAAGTTGCGGGCGCTCCAGGCGTTGCACGCCGGCGGCCGTGCGGAAGTGCGGACGTTTCACCTCGACGACATCCACGGATGGGACGACGGCCTGATCTGCGGCGGCCGGATGACTATCCTCCTCGCCCCCCTGCCCGCCGGGTCGGAGGCGGGGCCTTATTATCGGCGCCTGCATGATTTCGTGGAGAAGGGCCAGGGCTTCACCGAGGCCGTCGTCGTCGTGGACGCCGCCGGTTTGGCCGAAGGCCAGCGATTCCTGTTCGACGCCGACGGCGTTCTCGCGGCCCAAAGTGGTCCGATCGCTCCGCGATTGGCCGGCGACTCACTCCGCGAGTCGCCCACGATGGTCGGCGCCCATCTGATCCCGTTGTCGGCCCGTCCACGGCCGGAGACCCGGCACGGCGTCGCCTATCTTCCGACGCCGCCGCGCACCACGGCCTTCCTGATCGGCGGCGGCCACGTCGGCCAGGCGACGGCCCGCTTCGCCGCGGAGGTCGGCTTTGAACTCTGGGTCCTCGACGACCGCGAGCAGTTCGTGACGCCGGAGCGCTTCCCGACCGCGACCCGCCGCATCGTCGGCGAGGTTGGGCCGACCCTCGCCGGGTTGACGCCGTCGCTGACGCCGAGCGTGTACGCCCTGATCCTGACCCGCGGCCACCGGCACGACGAGGAGGCCCTGTTCCGGCTGGCGACCTCCGCGTGCGGCTACGTCGGCATGATCGGCAGTCGTCGGAAGATAAAACTGATCTTTGAAGACCTGATTGCCCGCGGCGTGCCGGCGGAGGCGCTGGCCCGCGTCCACGCGCCGCTCGGCCTGGAGATCGGCTCGCAAACGGTGCCGGAAATCGCGGTGAGCATCGTGGCGGAGCTGATCGCCTGGCGCAACCTCGGCCCCGACGCGACGCGGAGGGCGGCGGAATGATCTTCGCCGTGGTCCCCGCCGCCGGTCTCGGCTCGCGCATGGGCCGGCCGAAGTTGTCCCTGCCGCTAGGCGGCCAAACCGTGCTGGGGCAAGTCGTCGCGGCCCTGCGACAGGGCGGGGTCGATGCGGTGCTGGCGGTCGTCGGGCCGCACGACCCGGGACTGGCCGCGTTGGCCGAGGCGGCGGGCGCGTGCGTCCTGCGCCTGCCGGAAGCCACCGCCGACATGCGTGCGACGGTGGAGCGGGGGCTGCGCCTCTTGGAGGAGCGCTTCCACCCGCGGCCGGACGACGCCTGGCTGCTGGCCCCGGCCGACCACCCGGCGCTCGACGCGGACGTGGTGCGGCGGCTGTGGGCGGCTTACGCCGCTCGGCCGTCGCAGTCGATCATGGTCCCGGTACACGATGGGCGGCGCGGCCATCCGACGCTGATCGCCTGGCGGCACGTCTCGGGCATTCGGGCGCACCCGGGCGGGAAAGGGATCGACGACTATTTGCGGTCGCGGCCCGAGCAAATTCTGGAGGTCCCGGCACCGAGCGCGGCCGTGCTGTGGGACCTGGACACGCCCGAGGATTACGAGCGCCTGCGGGGCGAAGGGGGCGCTTCCCAATGAAGCGACCGCCGACGCCGGGACTCGGCTTCGTTGCTTGCCGTCCTGCCCCGTGAGGGCGATGATTCCCCAGGCGGCGCTTCCGCGGCGCGACGGCTTGCCAGCCCGTCATACGGGAGCAAGCCCATGCCGCGGTCCTGGCCGCCGGGCCGCCTTCCCACCGAAAACGTCCGCTCCACCACGCTGACGTTGCCCTGGCGGTCCTTGATGGAGACCGTTATCTTGCCCTCCTTTAAGTCCGTGATCGGCCTGTCCAGCTTCAGTTCCCAGACGCCCGGCGACAGCGGCTTGAACTTCGCCGCCAGGTTGTCGCCCGCCGTCGTTTCGGCCAACGCGAAATCGGCCGTCACGCTGAACGTGTTCATGTCCAGCCCGGTGTAAGCATCGCACATGCCGACGAGAAGGCGCGTCAAGGCGGCGTTGGCCCCGGCCTTGGGGTAGGTCAGCGTCAGCGTCGGCCGCTGGTCGTCCAGCATCCAGCCGTAACCGCGCTCCTCGGGATGGTCCGCGTCGTAATCCAGGTCGATCGGGCAGCCCAGGTCGATCCAGCGCACCAACGTCAGGCGGTCCTCGGCCGTCAGCGGCGGCACTTTCACGGTGTCGCCGTCCGGGCCGACGAAGGTCCCGTCCACGGCGTCCGGCGGCGGCATGGCGCCGCCCACGAAATCGAGGTCGGCCCGGTCGCGGTTTCGCGGCGTGTCGGCTGTCGGCTCGCCGTTCTGGTGGAGCGTCGTCCCGTCGCCCGGCGTGGTTTCCGTCGGGAAGTCGTCGTTGGTCCAGCCGTCGCAGCGCCGTCCGAAGACTTTCCAGATCAGCAAACTCCGACGCGACTGGAACTTGCGGACGTAGCGCGAGGCGTTGGTCTGCCGCCACGTCCCATTGTGGATGACCGGCTTGAAGCCGTAACGCACCTCGGAGTCCCGCGCCAGCCGGTAGTACGTCCCCGGCACTTCCGGCTCGTTGCCGAAATGCACCAGGGCGTCGTCGTCCAGCACGAGGTTCCCGGCCGCCTTGCCCTTCCTGGAGGTGTGACAGGCGACGCAGCTGCGGTCGAGGATCGGCTTCACGTCGCGGTAATACTCGACATTCTTGACCCCTTTCTGGAAGCGCAGGCCGATCTCGCCCTTGGCGTCCCACTTTTTGTGGGACTCGTCCAGCGCTTGGTGGTCAGCAGCGGCGTCCTTTGGGTGAGATCGTAGACCTCATAATTCGGTTTCGCGGCGGCGGTCAGGTCGAACGGCGTCGGCTTCTGGCTGTGGGCGTGGCAGCCGCCGCAGTCGTCGCGGATTTCGCCGGGCCGCAGCTGGTGCCACGTCTGGGCCATGTTCAGCACCATGCCGTCCTTGTCGAGCGTCTGGAACGTGAACGCCGTGTCCGCCGGGATCTTGGCCAGGAAACTGGTGTCGGGATTGCCGTCCGGGTCGAGCGGCTGCTTGTCGCCGGCGAATTTCCGCACCGGGATCTCGCCGAGGATGCGCATCCGTTCGTTGGCGTGGTTGAGGAACAGCCGCCCCGACTTGGGGCCGCGGTTGCGGTCGGTCGTCGGCTCCAGCATGAGAATACGGATAGCGCAAATGTCGTCGTTCGTGTAGCGGCCGGCCTCCGCCCCCTGGTTGAACCAGTTGAGCGAGGCGCCGTTCTCCGACGTGTTGAACGGATCCAAACCGAGGAAGCCGTCGGTGCGGTCGCGGCCGCCGGCGAAGCCCGCCGTCACGCCGCCCCTGGGCACGGCCCCGTCGGGATAGCTCTCGCGCTTGTAGAGGCTTGACGTTCCCACCAGGCCGAACGGCGTCCCCTCGGGCAATTCCTTCGACAGCGAACCGTCGTTGGCCAGAGGCGCCAGCCGTTTCGGCTCCTCGACGCCGTAGATCCTTTTGTAGGGGACGAGGGCGCGCGGCCACTCTTCGTTATATTTCGGATCGTTTTTGATGAGCAACATCTGTCCGGGGTCGTCGATCGGCTTGCCGGACTTGATGAGGTAGAGGCCGCCGTCGGGGGCCGGCAATTTGAGACCGTTTTGGTGGTTGGCAGGGCCGGGCGTCCATACCGTCAGCAGGTTGCCGTCCGGGGCGCCGGACGGGTGGGTGAACTTGCCGACGGCCGGCGAATCCGGCTTGTCGAACACCGACGGGTCGGCCGGCCCTTCGCCGTTGTTGGCGAAGCGCGTGAGCGATTCGATGCCGGCCGGGCTGAACGGCAGGCGGTAGTATTTGCCCTTGGCGTTGTAGAAGCGGCCGAAGCCGAGCGGCGGGTTGCGCGGGTCGGCGAGGTCGGCGGGGCCGAAGGCGGGGTAGCCGTCGCCGCCGGCCGCGACGGGCGGCGGCAGCTTGAAATAAGCGCCCAAACCGTCGTTGTTTTGGTTGTAATACTCCTCGGCGACGATGTGGCCGTCGGAGAGCTGCGTCTGGAAGTGGAAGGCGTTGGGGGCGTCGCCGGGGTCGAAGGCGCTGATGACGGGCTGCCAGTGCGTGCCGTCGGGGTTGATGCACCACAGGCCCCACAGGATCGAGTTGCGCAGCCCCTGCGACTCCAGCGAACTGAACAAAATGCGGCCGTCCATGAGGACGGTCGGGTGCAGCGCCATGCCGAGGTTGAAATGGCCGATGCACTCGACGTTGCCGCCGTCGTCGTCCATGGTGAAGAGTTGCAGGGTCGGCGAAGGATGTTTTGGCGGCCGGAAGGCGTTGCGATTGCTGACGAAGGCCAGCCGGCCGCCGGGCAGCGGACACGGACCCATGTTGAGGACGCCGTAGTTCAGCCACGTCTTTTTCTCGTCGGGCTTGCCAAAGCCCGTCCACCAGTCCGCGGCGCCGGTGTTCGGCGTGAAGACCTGCTCCGTCAGGCGGACGATCTTGCGCGTTTTGACCTCAATCTTGTAGATGTCGGCGCCGCCGAAGGGCGGTTGGCCGTTCTGACTGGTCCCCTTGAGACCCCGAATGTGCGAATAGTAGACCCACTGGCCGTCGAAGGAGACCGCCGGGTCGGCGACGGAGCCGTCGTCGCCGCCCTCGACCAGCCGTTCCTCGCTGCCGTCGGGGTGGAGGAGCATGAGGTCGCCGCCGGGGTCCATGAGGGCCGGGTGCGCGATCTCGGCCCATTGGCTCGGCGCAGTCGTCGCCCTTGCGGGGAACACGGACATAAACGATGTCATAATCGTACTGGACCGTTTTGTCCGAGGCAATGGGGGGCGGGTTGACGTTGAGGCGTTGGGGGAAGAGCGGCTCCTTGTCGTCGGCGGGGGCGGCGGCGGCGGCCAGGGCGGCGACGGCGGCGGCCAGGGCGAGAAGGAAGGCGTGACGGAATTTCATGGCGGCGTTCTCGGCGGGAGGCGAGCGGTGGGCCGATGGGGATTATACGACGGGGGGCGGGGAGGGGGAATTGGTTTCCTGTTTCCCACGTTCCGCGTGGGAACCAGGGGCATCCCGCGGAGCCGAAATTCCGCCGCTTTTCGCTGGCGTCGCCGCCGCCGCTCCGGTACGCTGGTCCAAACCCGTACACCGCCGCACGCTTTTCGGCCGTCGGGACGCCTCTCCCTTCGACCGTGCATTCCCGACTTGCCGAGGAGGTCGCTCGTGACATTCCGATCCCCGTGGCGGATCGCCGCCGTGCTGGCCGTGCTGGCCCTGGCCGCGGCCGCCCGCGCCGAGGTAAAGGACGCCGCCGAACTGCTGCCGGCCCAGACGCTGGCCTGCGTCGAGGTGTGCCAGCCCGAACGGCTGGCCCGCGAAATCTCCGCCCTCGTCAAAGGCTCCGAACTCGACGACATGCCGGCCGTCATGGCCCGGTTCCGCGAGAAGCTCGGCGACAACGCGCCGTTCTACATCTTCAACGAAGCCGCCGTGATGAGCCTGCTTCTCAGCCCGGAAATGATCAACGAGTGCGGCCGCATCCGGGCGCCGCCTTCGCCGTCACCGGCGTCAACAAGGACGGCCCCGAGGTCGTCGGCGTCGTGCTGGCCGGCGACAGCAATTTTCCGACCTTCTACCTGCCACCATGCTCACGGCCGACTTCAGCATCCGCGGCGTGGCCGAGGCCGAGGGCGTGCGCAGCTCCCGCGAACGCCGCAGATTTATCGTCCCGCCCGCCGGGACAGCCGCCGCCCATGCCGACCTGGGAAGACTCGGGGCCGTTCATGGCCCTGCTGCCGTCCACCATCGTCCTCGGCTCCTCGGCCCAGGGCGTCAAGGACGTGATCGTGCAATTCAAGGGCAAGAGTTCCGAGCCGTCGCTGGCCAGCGTCGCCTCCTACAAGGCGGCGGCCAAGCAACGCGACAAGCCGGGCCTGTTCGCCTACACCGACCTGGCCGCCCTGGCCCAGCACATGGACGAGGCGGGCAAGGACCTCGGCCCGATCGCGCGCGAGTGGCGCATCGTCAAGGCGGCGGTCAACCCCAAGGCAGTGCGCGGCGCCGTGGCCTCGCTGACCCTCCAGTACGGCGCCGTCGAGCTGAAGGCGCCCGTCGATCTCGACCCCAAACAGTCCAGCCCCCTGGTCGATCTGCTAACGGCCAAACCCGCGCAGCCGGACGTGCTCCACTTCGCGCCGCGCGACGGCCTGCTGACGCTGAGCCTGAACCTCAACGACGGCGAAAAGCGATGGGGAAAGTTGATGGAACTGATCGACTCCCTCGACAAGCCGGGGCCGGGCGAGGCGGAGAGGCCGGCGCCTAGCAAGATGTTGAAGGAGTTGGAAGACCGGGTAAAGCTGAATGTGGCCAAGGACGTGCTGGGCCGGCTGAAGGGCGCGGCCGTGGTGCTGGACGCGCCGCTGACGACGACGATGTCGTACATGGAAGCCCCCAGGCCGGGCGGGCCCCCACCCGTGGCCGCATACGACGGAAGTGGAGTCGCTGCCGTTCGGGCGTCCGAGCCTGCTGGTGTTGCAGGCGACCGACGCCGACGCCGCCAAGTATCTGGAGGAGCAAGGCGTGCCGAAGCTGCTCGGCCTGGCGACGGGCGAGCCGCCGGCGGCGGTTCGCCAGGACGTGGACGGCCGGTCGATCGGCGCCGTGGCGGCGGGCGGCATGGAAAGCCTGTTCGGGGCGAAAGACCTCTACATGGGCCGGGAGGGGGCGTTCCTGGTGATCGGCCCGGATCGCAAGGGGGTGGCGGCGGCGCTGGCGGCCGGCGCCAAGAAGACGGGCCTGCTCAGCGACGAGAAGACGGCCGCCGCCGTCAAGGACTTGGAAGACCCACTGGCCGTCGGCGTCTTTTCCCTCGGTAAAGGGATCGTGGATGTCTTCAAGGAAATGGAACGGCCGGTCGCGACGACCCGGCCGGCGTTCGGCCCGGTCCCGCCGCCCGCCCCGCCGCCGCCGGCCCCCGGCGACAAACCGCCCGAGGCGCCGAAGATGACGAAGCGCGCGGAGAAGACCATCGAAGACGCCGCCAAGGCCGTCGCGCCGTTGCCGCCCACCGTCCTCGGCCTCGGCCTCGGCCGCACGCCCGACGTGCTGACGCTGGAGATAAAGCAGACCGGATTAAAGGGCGTTTCGGTCAAGGTGATCGACTTGCTGATTAACTCTTCCCTGGACCGGATGCTGGAGATGCAAAACCCGCGGCCGTAACTTCAACGGCGAGCGGCCGGCGTAAGCCGGCTGGTGCGGGCCAAACCAGCCGGCTTACGCCGGCCGCTCGCCAAATTGGCATCCCTTTGTCAGTGCGACCCGCCCGGCATGAGCGGGGTCGGCATCGGAATGGCCGGCCCCGTCGGGACCGGCGCCGCCGTAAGAATCGGCGGCTCGGCGTTGCAGCCGCAGCTGGGGGTGTAGCAGCTGGACTCGCAGCCGCAGCCGCAGCCGTACTCGTGATGGTGGAACGGCCGACGGCAGCAGCAGTGGTCCCAACAACATCCCGAGGTCCAAAGCAACGAAAACAGGGCGACGAGCGTACACACGCCGCGCAAGCGCATGGAGGACTCCTTTATTCCAGGGTGTACGGCGATCCGGGACCGCACGACTCCGTCCGCGGGAGGAAAGGGGGAACGGGCCGGGGGAGGG